>OY969693.1:0-2115296 GCA_963701995.1 Methanobacteriota archaeon
ACGTTTCCCATCCCGCGCCGCCGACGCTCGATGAGGCCCCTGCTTTCCAGCCCGTAGAGCGCTCTGCTGACGTTGGATTTCGGAAGACCGGTCTTTTCGACCAGTTCGCTCTGGTGAACGATTCCCTCGTCGATAATCGCTTTGAAGAGCGTCTGCTCATCGTCTTTAAGCGTTTTGGCAACCTCTTCCCACTGCTGCCGCCGTTCTTCGAGGATTACGTCTCCCGCGGACGCAGGCGCAGCAGGCGCAGAGGTGGTTGAGTCGTGCAACAGGATGTACGTGCCGCTCACGCTCATAAGAACGAGCGCAACAGCAATTACGAGCACATCGGCGTAGGTGAATAACCCGGGGACCTGAGTCGTAATAGCAGTATTGCCCTCAACGAGGATTTGCACCGGCGTAGGATTGAGCAACTTGATCGCGAGCACGAGCGCCGAGGCGACAAAAACAGCTGCCGCAAAGAGCGTCTTTCCTCGAATTTGCCCCCCTACCATAGCTGTCCCCCACGTCGTGCGGCCAGAGATTAGTCATTGCACCCAGGACCGTAGCAGATGCGCTCCGCAACAGAGCTTACCTTTTCATGCGCTATATCGATGTCGATCTTGTAAAACTTGCCCTCGACTCGCAACACCAAAGAAGAGACGGGAGGCGCACCGGACGAAGGAGGGGGCTGTGCGAGAATTCCCACGACAGTATAGTGCTTTCCCGCGACCAACGCGTGCACGCGGTCATCCTTGTTTGCGATCGCAAGCAGGCTTTTCACGCGCGCTTCATATTGCGCTTGCTGCTGGGCCTGTTGATCTGGCGATTGCGACGTCTGTGGCGTTTTTACGACGCTGATGTAACCGCTGCTGGTTCCTGGTAGGGCATTCTCTGCTCCGAGGACGATGATGGTAGCTCCCGCCACGATTCCTACAACGAGCAACGTGATCAGTAATTCTACACGCCGTTTGCGTACGGCTTCCATCTCTTGTTTACCTCGATGGCTTAACGGCGCTAATCACTTCAACTGAAGTAGTAAGGTAACGCTTGGTCAACGTTTTTTACCCCGACGACAGTCACGTTATAACCATCGTGACTCAGCTGCGATTGTAAGTTTACGCCCCCTACCGGGTTTGTTTGAAGCGGAGAAGTAGTGCTTACGACGGTTTCATTGTAGGGGACGAGGATGACTCGAGCACCATTTTTTGCTGCTGCCTCTGCCTTCCAGTAAACGCCACCGACATCGCCTACCGTTCCGCTGCTGTCAATGGTACCGGTGCTGTAGACGTGCTGATTGGTCGGCTTCTTCATTATCGCCGAGTATGTCGCGATTGCCATGGGAAGACCAGCGCTTGGCCCGTCTACCTCGTCCACACCCTTAGGCACACTTACCACGAATTCAAAATCTCGTAGATTTGAATTGACGTGAGCGCGCTCAGCTGCAACGGTTACTGCAGCCCTCGCGGTCTCTTGAAAATCGACGCCCGTCACCGGCTCGGTCTCAACAAAGACGTGCCCCGTTCCAGGTTGCGTATATACAACAACGTCAGACAGAGCCCCCGTGTAGCTGTTGTCGCCCAATTGCTCCACGGCGAGCATATGCGCTGTGCCGTTAGTGGTCCCCTGCGCGTTGATTCCTGCCGGGGTTCCTGTAGGAGATTGGGAAGGGTTAAATTGAATATAAGGCGGGTTTAGACTAGCTGTGCATCCTGCGGTCGCAACCGACAACAGTATGAGAACGCAGAAAATAGGTATTGCGCGATGCCATTTCATAACGTTAAGTCCTACCACAATCACGTAGCAATTTCTTGCATCCGATAATAACCTTTGCCCGCTGCCCGCTCCTTGACGCGAAGCAAAGACGAGGCGGTTGCAACTCTATTCTTTGCCGAATCGAGCGCATCAATCACTCCTGGGTTTCGATTCAGTGAGACAGCGACGCGACACTTCGGATAATCAGAAGATATCCCGCGAGAGTCGCATCATGTCAGCTGAGGCGCCTGAGCCGGCTCGAGGTCAAAGACGTCGTACACCCACTGGGACCGCTTCTGCCAGCCCTCCTACAGGTCCCGCTCGATACGCCGTATTTCACCGAGAGCCTGTCCATAATCTTCGATATGTGCAGTCCTGCGATGTGGAGACGATACATTCCCGCCTCCTCGCGTAGAGTTCCATTTTTTTCGTCGCAGCCGCCCTTTGCAGCATTTCATTGCCTCCATGCCGTTGCAATTGAAAAAAAGGGGAATAAAGTGAGAAGAGGCGAGGGGATCCTATAGAGCTCAAGGGGGGAAGTATGGCACTGACGCCCCTCACCTCATTTTTTCTCTACTGCGCTTGGCCTGTCTGGTTCACTATGCTCTGCAGCTTGCTCTGCTGGTCCTGCGGCAACTGATTGTACCAGCTGGACAACGCCTGTTTGAGGTCGCTCTGCAGGGCGTTCTTCTGGTCGGTGGGAAGTTGCTTGTACCACGTCATCAGCTCGTGCCTCACTGCTCTGTTGTGGCAGACGGTGTTGAGATTCGTGTTCTGACTTGGCGTACCGAGCAACGGTCCGAGGAACGGCCCGAGGGGCCCACTTGTGCTGCTCGTGCTGCTTGAAGTCGTTGACGTGGTGGCCGTGGTCGTATTCGTCGTCTGCGCATAGACCGCTCCCGCGAACGCCACTGACGCTATCAGCACAACGAGAACGGTGACTGCTATCGTGCGTTTCTTCGTGTAGTCTCACCTCCATTCGTCATCTGCTAAAAGCCACGTGAGTGGCCTCGGCAGAGGGCTCTCGGACTCACCTCAATCAGATATCGTGAATGATGGTGCTTCCGCAGACCCGCAACAACATTGATGACCTAGCTTATCTTTGATGCGTGCGAAACTAGTTTCCAACTGGTTTCGTGCCCACTTTGTTTTTGTTTGACTCGATAATCTTTCAACGTCAACGTCGCTTCGCTGAGCAAGCGTCACCAATGCGAGTCACAGTCGATGACCTTCGCACGCCAGCCGACGTCAATGGCTACGCGTGCTCGACATACTTAAAAAAAGCTAGCGACTGGAAAAAATGTGCATGTTAACGCTTAGAAAAAACATTGAGCATCCCGCGATTGCGTCGTGTGAACCCGGAGCTCGACAACACGAGCTAGGAGATCATAATCACAGACCACGCACTGTTGCGCAACGGCGGCTTCGATGGATCACGACGCGCGAGCTGGCTCGAGGTCAAAGACGTCGTATACCCACTGGGTCCGCTTCTGCCAATCCATGCACAGCGCCCGTTTGGATACGCGATACTTGGCAGAAAGCTTCTCGAGGATGTCTGACATGTTCAACTGAGAAATGTACAAGCGGTACATCTCTCTTCTCCTCGAGTATAATTCCGCTTTTTTCGTCATGGCTATCACTTATTTAGAATCTCATATTTCTCGCTGATCAACTTAAACTTTTTCTGGAAATGAAGGTCATGAAGCGCAAGCATAGGCCGCTCAGCGCGCTCCTGGTCGTACGTGGCATTCACATCCAACCCTTCTCCATCCAATATTCATACTGGTGCGCCCAGCCCTCCCTGTTTGCCTCGATTAGCCGCACGAAAAAAGCTCTTCTTTCTGCGATCTCCTTCTCCTGCGCCGGATACGCGCGCTGTGTTTTGATCGATTCTGCGAGCGTCGTTCCGAGTGTGGAAGCCTCGTTAATAGCAGCATCAAGCGCAGCGGGATTCCTATCAAGGGCAACCCCGACCTCCCCTACCGTCACGACGCCTAGTTCATTCAGGAAATGGTTCATGTAGTCTAGCACGTCAGCATCACCGGAACCACCGGACGTAGTCACGGCACAGCCATATTTACCCGACAGCAGCTGACAATGAATCGCATCGGCCATGCGATCGATCACTGTCTTAAGTTGCGCGGTCACGCCGTGCATGTACACAGGCGATCCGAGCACGATGCCGTCGGCGCTGAGCATCTTGTCCACCAATTCAGCGAGATCATCCGTTTGAACGCACTCGCCTGTTCCGAAACACACCTGGCATCCAATACAATAGTTGATGTCTAACGCGCAGACGTCGACCAGTTCGATCTCTGCTCCCTGCGTTCGTGCCCCGTCAAGAACAGCCTGAACGAGTTTCATGGTTCGGCTGTTCTTCCTGCGGGGACTGCCGCTTATTCCAAGTATCTTCAAAAAAATACCTCGATTGTGTGCCGTATGTTCTCGGCTATTATTAACGTTTCAGATGTGCGACAAACGCACCCGACAAACGTACCTTTATAGTGGCTCTGCGACAGACTATGACTTGCATGGTCGACTTTAGCTCCGTCTACCACGATGCACCGCCGTGGGACATCGGCCGTCCGCAGAAGGAGTTCGTGCGGCTCCAGGAGGCTGGCGAAATCGTTGGGTCCGTCCTTGACGTCGGATGCGGGACGGGAGAGAACGCGCTATTTCTTGCCGCTAAAGGGCATGACGTATGGGGCGTTGATTTCACTCCTATCGCGATCAAAAAGGCACGGTATAAAGCGACGGAACGCAATCTTAACGTGACATTTCTCACGCAGAACGCCCTGGAACTGCACACCCTGGCGAGGACATTCGACACCGTCATCGACTCAGGATTGTTTCACGTGTTGAACGACGAAGAACGTCCCCAGTTTGTCACTAATCTTGCAAGCGTTCTTCACCGCTACGCGACCTATTTCATGCTTTGTTTTAGCGAAATGGAACCCGGCTCATACGGTCCGCGGCGTGTTACGCAAAGTGACATCAGGAACGCGTTCGATGGCACGTGGCACATCAATTACATTAGACCCGCACAGATGGAAAGTCGACTGCAGATCGATGGCATCCACGCCTGGCTCTCGTCCATCTCGAAGGAGTGAGTGGGCGCACGAGTGCTGCGCAAAGGACGGAAAGCTCGATTTTTCGCCGATATAGCTCATTTGCGGCGTAGGCTGCACATATCAGCAAATTCGCGTGAAAAGCATATACGCCTGAAAAGCAACTAGATTTAGGAGTGAGCACACATGCACAGTAAAATTGCTGATGCCATCAGGCTACACCGGGGGCCCGTCGCCATTCTGCTGACCGATCGCAAACCCGAAAACGCGTTGGAGTTCACGGAAGACGGCGGACAAAAGAACCGCTGCATCATTCCGTTGTTCGTCGCCGCCATGAACGGACGCACCGCGGTGCTCGAAAAAGAGACTGTCCTCTGCCCTGGCGGGCAGGTGGGGCTCTGCTTCGGCCCCTATCAGCTGGGCTACATCGACTACTTTCTGTCAACCGGAAAGGAGGGGCAGTTTGAGGGCGAATACCGAAAGAAAACCCCTGAGCTCGTGCGGGAGTTCATTACGAACCTCCCCGATATCACCCTGCCGACGCGCTACCTGGTGATGAAACCGCTCAGCGAAGTCACCGATGGCGAAATTGCCGAGACTGCAATCGTCGTCTTCGTTGCGAATGCGGACCAGCTGTCCGCGCTCGCGACCCTGGCGAACTTCGACCGACCGACCAACGATAACGTCTCGACGTTGTTCGGTTCTGGATGCCAAAGCCTGGTGATGCAAGTGCTCGATCAGGCGCGCGCTGAAAGGCCAAAGGCCGTCATCGGCCTCACCGACATTACCGCACGGAAGTACCTCGATAAGAACGTGCTGTCCTTTAGCGTGCCGTTCAAGCGGTTCGTCGAGATGGAGGCAAACGTCGAAGGGAGCTTCCTCACGAAAGGTAAAGACTGGCCTGAGATTGCAAAACGACTCTAAATACCTTGACCGTTAGGGAGGAAAAAATTCTCCCTCGGGTTGCATTCCGTCATCAGCTGTGCGCTGTGCTGCCAGCCGGAGATCGTCTGCACGCAAATGACAGTGACGCCGTCAGCACTCACATCTTGTCCATCCACATCTTCATCATCTTCAAGGTCTTGACCTTGTGCTGCAGGTACTCAATCTTGAATTCCTTCTTCATAATCCGCTCGTCAAGCTTCCGCATCACGAGCTGCTTTCTGGCCTCGCCGACTTTTTGTGAGCAATAAAAGACACACGTCTACGATCTCGCGTGGAGCCCTACATAAACTATATGCCGTACGTTATGCATTTTGCACCGATGCTCCTTTTTTTGGCGCATATCCATTCACCGATAGCGTCTGCATATCTCGGCGGATTCGACTACAATGCGACGCATTTCATCCGAGGACTCAATGACGGCGGCTTTCTCAATACACTATTTTGGTGGGTCACGTTCACGGGCAGCATCACCTTCATGGTGCTCATCACGATCGCTCTCTATCTCGCCGGTGCCCGCAAAGAAGCGCTCGTCTTCGCGCTCGTCTTCATACTCGCGAACGTGGTCGCGTTCGGACTGAAATACGCCATTGCACGTCCCCGACCGAGCGATTTGGGCGTACCTCCAGAAGCCCAGCCCGCATTTCCAAGTGGTCACACCACGAACGCCTTTGCGTTTGCCACAACGCTTTCGTCCTATCACCAAAAGTTCAGTGTCGTGCTGTTCGCGTGGGCCCTGCTTGTCGCCTTCAGCAGGGTCTACCTCGGCCTCCACTACGTTACCGACCTCATTGGCGGCGCGCTCGTCGGCATCGTTGTAAGTCTTCTGGTGACCCGTGCCGCGAAGCGCGTCGATGGAAAAATCACTCGTATCGCCAGCACACCGCCTCCCCCGACCACGTGGCAAGGCGTGGTCAAACTACCGCTAGTGTTCATCATGCAGCTGCTCAACGTCGCGTACGCTTTGATCAAGCAGACCTGAGTCGAAGACGTCGGCAAGCCCTTGCAACGATTGAAAAGCGAGTCTCTTCAAATCAAGCCGATCTTCAAAATCCGTTGCTGAGTGAATTTGAAACCTTCGCGATGCGAGGTCAATGGCACGTCTTAATGTTGCTAGCGACGTGTTGTGTTTGTTCTCAGGAGTTCTTGCGATGAAAAAACTAGTCATAATTGGAGCCATAATGGTTCTAACGATCGCCGGCATCTGTATCGCAGGCTGTACCTCTCCATCCTCGAGTACATCCAATCAAACAACGACAGCCACCGTAAGTCAAACCACCACGACGAAAACCGTCGGCGCGAACGTGACTCAAAGCAACGGCACGCCCATAACCGCTCAACCTGGACAAAACTTCACGATTCGGCTTTCCACAAACCCTTCCACCGGCTATAGCTTGCGGGCCCAGTATAACACGAGCAGTGTGGCCTTGAAGAATGAGACGTACGTGCCAACGCAGCCGGTAGCACCTGGTTCAGGCGGAACAGAAGTATGCACGTTCCAAGGTCTCAAAGCGGGCACGACAACCATCACGTTTGACAAGGTAAGCCCGTCGGGCACGGCGACTGAAAGAGTAAGCTACCCAGTTACGATAATGTGAACTCGCCTTCTTGCCTAGCAAAGGCCCTCATCGCATAATTTCTTTTTCTTTGCGGACTCACCGCAACTGCCGCGTTACTCGGGGCCGGACTTAGCCTTTTTATAGCACCGCTCAGAAGTGTACTAGACTTAAAGAACGCACGTTTCCTGCCAATGAGGCAGTCGTGCGTATTCACTTTTGGATATTCTGAATGGAGAGCGCAATGAGCGATATACGGAAAATTAAGCAGGTTTTGCCGGGCAAGCCGACCATCGAAGGCGCGGGAGTCCGTCTAAAACGTGCGTTTGGGTTCAACGAGGTGCCGCTCTTGGACCCGTTTCTGCTTTTGGATCACTTCGGTTCCGCAAACCCTACCGACTACCTCGCCGGGTTCCCGTGGCACCCCCATAGAGGAATCGAGACCGTCACTTACATGATTGAAGGGACGGTCGATCACGGGGACAGCCTCGGCAACAAAGGCACCATCGGATCGGGAGATATCCAGTGGATGACCGCTGGCAGTGGCATCATTCATCAAGAGATGCCACAGCGCTACGATGGTCTGATGATGGGGTTCCAACTGTGGGTGAACTTACCCGCTTCCCATAAAATGATGAGTCCCCGCTATCGAGAGGTGAGGCACAAACAGATTCCGTCAGTCGCGTTGGGGGACGGCGTTGACGTCAAGATCGTGTGCGGAGAGATAGCTGGAGTGCGTGGACCCGTTCACGACATCGTGGTTTCCCCGGAGTACCTGAGGGTCGCGCTCGCCCCAGGTGCGGAGTTCGAACATCACGTAACGCGAGGACGCACAGCATTTGCATACGTTTTTGAAGGATCCGCATACTTTTACGCTGAAAACGAGCGACCCATTAGCAAAGAAAACACGGTGGTGTTTGACGATGGAGATCGAGTTAGAGCAACAACGGCCGAGCAGGCGACACAGTTCCTGCTTGTCTCCGGCAAACCGATTAATGAACCGGTCGCCTGGCGCGGCCCGATCGTGATGAACACCGAAGAGGAGTTGGCGCGGGCCTTCGACGAATATCGGACCGGCACGTTTGTTAAACAGCTCGATGCCAATCCTGAGAGAAGAAATGCGGCAGAAAGTGAGGGCGAGTGACAATGGAAATCGAAAAGGAAACAAAAGACGATGTCAGAAACAAACGCGGGATTCAGGTGTGCAAAGACGGCCCTTATATCGCTTCAGGTAGCATCCCCCTGTACGAACTCGTCGTTGACAACGACGCCGAGGACTACCCGTGCGACTACCACGTGAGCAAGAACTATCCCTTACAGGAAAATTACTCCCTTTGTCGCTGCGGCCAGTCAAACGACAAGCCCTTTTGCGATGGGACTCACGAAACAGTGAATTTCAACGGCACAGAAACTGCAAGTCGCGCGCCGTATCTCGCTCGTGCTGAAGAGCTTGACGGACCAGGACTCAGCCTCGCTGACGTTCGCGAGTTGTGCTCGCACGTGGGCATGTGCCTTCGGGCCGGGGGTATTCGAGAACTGACGTTACGCTCAAATGACCCAGAAGCCAAACGAGCTGCCCTCAAAGAAGTGGCAAACTGCAACTCGGGCCGCCTTGTCGCTTTTGATAAAGAAACAGGAAAGCCCGTAGAGCCGGAATTGGAGCCCTCGATTGCGGTGGTTGAGGAACCACTAAGAGGATATGGCGGCCCCCTCTGGGTGCGCGGAGGCATCCCTATTGAGGCGGCGGACGGGGCCACATACGAAATTCGCAATCGTGTTGCGTTATGCCGATGTGGTATCTCCTCAGCTAAGCCTTTTTGCGATGCAAGCCACAGGGTAATGAAAGACGGCTTTGCAGCGAACCGGTTGGCGAACCACCCACTACGCAACATCGACGCCCAGAAAATGCTGCTCTAACCGAATGTGATGGATGATGAGCGCCACCAGCGGGCTGCGAACTTCCTGAACAACTTGCATCTAGCACCTTGCCAGCTTTAGAAGCGATTTAGTTTTTCAGGCGCAGCTGCGGCACAAAAAAAGAGCCGCCGCCGCGACGCATAATTATATATCCTAAGTAAGATAAGTAGGATTAGTAGGATTAGCACGATTGCGCGCACTCCTGGAGGGAAGACTGTGGACGGTCCGATGCTTCGAAAAATGAAGTACTATGGGGACACCATCATTGGCGAGAAAGGTCAAGTGGTAATTCCAGCTGAACTGAGGAAGAAACTTGGGATTGAAACGGGAGACCGTTTTCTTGTGATGAGCGGCACAAGGATGGGTGCGTGGGGGTTCATTCTCGTAAAAGCTGACGTGCTCGCACAAGTGGTCCAAGAGATATTTGGTGGGAAACTCGAGGAGGTTCTCGCGCAAGAAGGGCGAGGAGACCGCCATACCGAGACAGCGGACGAATGACACTCAAAAAAAGCTATGACGTTTCCCGAACGCTTACGCATTGGTTTGCAGGCTCAAACAAAAGCTTCTGGATGGTGCGCACGTGGCCGCTTCCAATTGGGAAACCTTCAAATAACTAAATATCGTATATTATATCTTTAGATATATCAATCAGGTTAGTGACATGGAGGACATTGCAATCAGAGCCACAAACCTCGTCAAGAAATTCCGCGACTTCGTTGCCGTCGATCATCTCTCCTTTGAAGTGAAGAAAGGCGAGATATTTGGATTTTTGGGGCCAAACGGCGCGGGCAAGACGACGACGATTCGGATGCTCTGCACGCTGAGTAGCCCGACTGAAGGATCGGCGACCGTTGCCGGCTTTGACATTGCTCATCAGGGTAATAGGGTGCGCGAGCACATCGGACTCGTATCCGAAAAAATGATCATGTATGATCGGCTCACAGCGCGTGAAAACCTGCGCTTGTTCGGCGAGCTCTACGATATCCCACGAGACGCCCTGCGTGAACGCATCGATGAGCTGCTCCAGGTCGTTAATATGGAAAAGTGGGCGGACCATCAGATCGGCACGTTTTCGACCGGGATGAAGCAGCGCATCAATGTGATCCGCGCTCTCCTCAACGAGCCGGAGATCCTGTTCTTGGATGAACCAACGCTCGGTCTTGATCCGCAATCCACGAACGAGATCCGCGACTTTGCGCGCAGCATCAACGATGATGCTGGGACAACGATCATCTTAACAACGCACGCCATGGCCGAAGCGGACATGCTCTGCGACCGGATTAGCATCGTCGATTACGGGAAGATCGTCGCGCTCGATACGCCGTCAAATCTGAAAAAAGTAATCACCGGTGCCGATACGAACGTCATCGAGCTCGACGTTCCAAACATTACGCCAACGCTTGTCTCGGATATTCAATCGTTGTCGTGCACGCAAACGGTCACGGTGGAAGACGAAACGCACATCAAGGTTCACGCGTCGGGCGACGAGTCGTGCGATAACGTCATTGATGCGGTGCGCTCAGGCGCAGGGCAGATTCGTTCCATTCGTAACGTTGAGCCGACATTGGAAGACGTGTTCCTCTATCTCACGGGGCACGAGGTGAGGGAGCAGGTCGCCGATAAGGTAACCACACAGGAGGGGCATTCTCGGCACGGACCGAGAGTGCGATCGAGGATACGGTAGGAGCTGTACCATGGGAGCTAGAAGTGGTATTCGTCACGCGCTGTGGATCGCGTGGAAAGACTTGTTAGACATAAGCAGGAATCGCATGGGTCTTGTGATGCTCATCCTTATGCCTCTCTTCATGATGGGGATGGTCGGCTATATCTTCCCCTCAAATAGCGGCATGTCTCACGTCCCCGTTGCGCTTGTGAACCTCGACTCTGTGCAGGGCAATACCTCCCTCAGCACGAAATTCGTCGCACAGCTCGAGGCTGTGAACAACAAGACAGGCATGATGGATCTCTCGACGGTCGGCAGCGCCGCTGACGTGAAATCGAACATTCAAAACGGGCAGCAGAGCGCGGGCATCATCATCGGAAGCAACTTCACATCTAACCTCAAAACCGGCAAGCAAGCAGACGTCACGATTGTCAATGATCAGTCGAACCCTCAGACGGCATCTCTCATACAAACGCAGCTCACGCAAGTCATTGGACAACTGGGCACACAGACGGCTACGTACGGACTAAATCAGACGTATAAAACACCGCTGAACTATTCGCTATCCCAGGTCGCACCATACAACGTTCAGGCGACGGGCGTCGTTCCAGGACAATTCAACTACTTCGAGTTCGTCGCGCCTGGCATCATGGGGATGGTCGTTATGATGTCGCTTATGACCGGCCTCCCACACGCCATTTCTTTCGAGCGGGAGATGGGTACCCTCGACGGCATGCTCGCCGCACCAGTGCACCGGATGTCGATACTTGGCGGAAAGGTCGTCGCTCAGACAACGCGCGGTATGATGCAGGGGATCATCGTCCTTACACTTTCGATCGTTCTCTTTGGCGTGGTCGTACAAGGGAGTATCGCGCTCATCTTGGGAATCTTGCTCTTAGGCGTGTTCAGCCTCGTCGGCTTGGGCATTCTCATCACCTCATTCACGAGTACCGAGGAGACCGCTACGATGATCATGATGACGATAACGTTTCCCATGATGTTCCTCAGCGGCGTCTTCTTCCCGATATCGCAGATGCCACAGTTTATGCAGGTCATCGCGCAGTTCCTGCCGCTCACCTACGCGATTAGCGCGCTGCGACAAGTGGTAGTACTCGGCGCGGGCGTACCAGAAATTTCAAGGGACATCATCATACTCTTCGGTTTCGGGATCGTTTTGTTGTCAGCAGCGCTCGTTGCATTCGAGCGTGCGATGAAACGATAGTGAACAGAGACCAAAGCAGCGCCCTCACAGAGCCGCAAGTAGCGTTACACTTGCCGAGTCGTGACTGTGCCACTCGCTTGAAAAACTGCGATAACGAATCCGTTAAGTGCAAGCATCATCGCCCCCGCCACAGGGAGAGAAGGTCCTGGCCAGTCTCGCTTAACGAATCGTGAAGCACTTGGCATAGGCAATGAATAAGATCGGCAATAGGAGCGGTTGTAGCAAAAAAGCCGTTAATGCCGCGAAGCGAGTACTCGAACAGCAGGTTGAAGCCGGTCGCGACTGAGACGAGTCGCTAGGGCCATCGATGCTGCTCACCCTTAGCTGCTAAGCGCAGAGTGCACCCAGCCCTGTGCGCGTACCCTTCAGACACACCGTGCGCGGTTTTTGCAGCTCATCGCTCGTTCAAACATCTGGTCGTCATTTCACTCTAGCGATAGCCATTCACAACGCATGTGTTTCTTGGTGCTCAGCTGTTCTCAGCGGACGTGCAAATGGCATGCGCAAACGGCAGCCACGAGGTGTGACACAAGAAAGTGATCACGCAAGCTTAAACGCATCCAGAGCACGGTATCCTGCAAGGAGGGGAAAAACTATGATGGCTGAACGTGTGACGCTCTATTATGGGCGTCTTGTTGCACGCTTGAACGAACTGCAGGCCCCAGAATGCATGGAGTGTTCTGATCGCCTAGCGTGCGCCGTTAATCAAGTGCTCCACCCGGGTGAGACACGCTGCGTTGTCCCGTCTGATGAAACCACGGCTCGCGGCGTCGGCGAAGTGATACCGCTTCGTTAAGTGCGCTTAATAGTGCGCTGACGCCGTATCTAACCCAAGTGATGCGCACAATGATCTTCTTCAGGAAGCTCGCACTCGTTGGTGCAGAGCTGCTCCACTATATTTTCGATGGAAGGGTCATCGACAGCATTCGTCGTGACAACCATAGATTGACCACTTCCAGCTGATCTGTCTCGAAGCAACCGTTTTAAGACTGGCCAATCGCGACTACAGGACCTTAGCTACGGCGGGTGACTCGTAATGCCAGAAACACGGCTGCAAGAGCACCAAGTGCGTACAACACCTCAAAACCGGGAAGCGGGTTTTTGCTACTTGCGGCTGCACTCGCTTGAGCGACATTCGCCGTAGAAGTACTCGCCCCTGCGGTCGCGCTCGATCCAGCGGTTGACGCCGTGCGCGGCACGGCGCTGGGCGAGGGGCTTGCAGATCGCGCGCCCGCAACGTCTGCTGCCACTCGTTTTACGGTGACTGCATCGACGGCCTGCGCACCTGGCGGCAGTTTCGTTATTCCCGTTCGCTGCGTGGCGTAACCGCTCAGCGCAGTGCTAGCACTTTGATCGGCGACGACCGCGTAAATCTGGAACGTCTTGCCGACGCCAAATATGGTGCCTACCGAGAGACGAGACGACCAGGTCGCATCACTGCGCACCGTGAGCGGGGGGGCTTGCGGATAGTACTTGCCAGCGGTTGGATCGTACGTCACGATCCAAAGTGAATACCCCTTTGAAAGCTGAGCTTTACCGCTCACGCGCTCCGTAGGCCCGACGTTGCCGTTCTTTGGAGGCGAGCTGATCTTTACTACGCCTCCTTGCGTGCTTTGCGCGCTCGCCACGGTGCAAGCCGATGCGAGCAATGAGGCTATGATCAACAGTAGAATGGCCCATTTATACGCGCTCATATTGACTCCTCCCACAAACAAGCTGCTGATTATCAGATAAACCTTTTCATTGGTTCGCTGTGATACCGTCCGATCACGTGGCATGATAACCCTATCCTTCAACCTTCCCAGTCAGTGCGACGAGCTGCAACCCATCCGCGCCCGCGCAGTTAATTATAATAGGTAGCGTTCCGACTAGTAGCTGGAAACTATCCTAACGGAAGGCCTCAAAAACATTACAGGCGTCCCGCTCTAAATTGACTAAATATCCAAGCAATCACGCGCTTCCATGCCGCTGTTTAGATGTCGTAGGCGCAGATCTCGGCAGGAGAAGCAGCGACAAAAAACCGTATCACATGACCACGGAAAGAACCGACATTATCATAGGGCTTGAGGTGCACACACAGCTTACAACCCAATCGAAGCTGTTTTGCGGATGTTCAACGCGTTATCAAGACTCAGAGCCAAACACCCACACGTGTCCCATCTGTCTCGGGCTTCCGGGGAGTCTACCGGTCGTCAACGAGATGGCAATCGTTTACGCCGAGCGGGTCGCGAAAGCGCTCAACTGCTCGGTGCAACAGACGCAGTTCTATCGCAAGAACTACTACTACCCGGATTTGCCGAAAGGCTTTCAAATCAGCCAGTACCACTTTCCGCTCGGCACTAATGGCTACTTGACGGTCGACAGCGCAGGGCAGGAACGGAAGATTCGGATCAGGCGCGTGCACTTGGAAGAAGATCCGGGGAAGCTTACGTACCGCGGAACCATCGAGAAGGCGCAGTACTCACTCATAGATTATAATCGATCCGGCGTGCCGCTGCTTGAAGTGGTCACCGAGCCCGACCTTCGCGCCCCCAAGGAAGCGCGTCGCTTTCTGAACAAGCTGCGCAACATCCTTGAATACCTCGACGTCTTCGACGGCAACCTCGAAGGATCGCTTCGCGTCGATGCTAACATTTCAATCGCCGGCGGGCAACGGGCCGAAGTCAAAAACATCTCCTCATACAAGGGCGTGGAAAAAGCGCTCCTGTTTGAAATAACCCGCCAGCGAAACTTGCTTCGAAGAGGTATCCATATCACGCAAGAAACGCGGCACTTCGACGAGGCGCGCGGCATCACAATTTCACTCCGTTCAAAAGAGGAAGAACACGACTATCGGTACTTCCCCGAACCTGATCTTCTGCGCGTCGACCCCGAACCGGTGGCCGAGCAGTTCCGCGAGCAAGTGCAAGTCGAACTCCCGGACGCAAAACGTCACCGCTTCATCGCGCAGTACGGCATTTCGGATTACCTCGCGAAAGTGCTCACCGCGTCGAAGCCCTTAGCCGACTACTTCGAAACGGTCGCCGCACGAGTCGACCCGTCGGCGGCGGCAAGCTGGGTCGTTGACGTGCTCCAGGGCGAGCTGAACTACCGCGGGCTGACCCTTGACGCGTTCAGGCCCAACTTCTTAATCGACGTCATCACCAACATGAACCAAGGAACCATTACCGAAAAGGCAGCGGTCGAGGTCATACGAACTGTCCTCGACACCAGGGGGACCCCGTGCGAGATCATCGACGCACAGGCGCTTCACGCCGCCCCAATCGAACAGATCACCGCTGCCGTTACGCAAGCGATCGAGGAGAACCCACAGGCCGTTGACGACTATCACAACGGCAAGAAAGGCGCGCTTAACTTCCTCGTCGGTCAGGTCATGAAGAAGACGCGCGGACGGGCTGACCCCACCCTCACCAATCGTCTCATTCGGGAGCAACTCTGATGCACCTCATCGTGACCGAGAAAGATATCGCGGCGAAGCGGATCGCCGAGATTCTCTCTGACGGAGCAGCATCAGCAACCAAAGTCGCCAGCGCTAACGCGTATCGCTTCAATAGCACGACCGTGCTAGGCCTGAGGGGGCATATTGTCAAGCTCGACTTTCCAGAGGAATACCGCGACTGGAAGACAAACCTTCACGAGCTAATCCGGGCTGACGTCGTCACCGTTCCCACGCACAAGACCATCGTGTCAGGACTCAAACGGGCCGCCAAGGATGCCGACCGGGTGACCATTGCGACTGACTTTGACACGGAAGGCGAACTCATCGGTTTGGAGGCGTGCGCGATTGTCAAGTCCGTCAAGGACGTCGGGGTGGACCGCGTGCGGTTTAGCGCAATGACTCCCATTGAGGTCAAACGCGCGTTTCGATCGCCAACCAGAATTGACCTTAACCTCGCTCATTCCGGAGAGGCACGGCAGGCGGTGGACCTCATTTGGGGTGCTGCGCTCACGCGCTTCATATCGACGGCTGCGAAGCGACTTGGCAACCGCTTCTTGTCTGCGGGACGCGTACAAAGTCCGACGCTCGCGCTGATCGTCGATCGCGAGCGAAGAATTGCACAATTCGTGGCAGAGTCATACTGGGAAATATATATTGACCTCAGCACGAGCAGCGAAACGTTTCACGCAAAGCACCAAGCAGACCGATTTGGAGACAAAGCGAGCGCAACGGCGGCGGCACAAAACATCGGCGACACGGCCACCGTCGTTACGTTTGCCAAATCCGAACGAGTGGACGCCCCCCCGAAACCCTTCAATACGACCGAGTTTCTCGCCGCAGCAACCGCGCTTGGTATTTCAGCAAGCCGCGCTATGGAAACGGCGGAGCGCCTCTACACGGCGGGATGGATAAGCTATCCGCGCACGGACAACACAGTCTATCCAAATGAGCTCGATCTCCGCCTCTCAGTGAGCATGTTTAGAAGCGGTCCATTCGCTGAGAATGCTCGCTTGCTGCTACAAAAGGAGCAACTGGTCGCCACCCGAGGTAAAAAGCAAACGACCGACCATCCGCCGATCTATCCCACGATGCGCGCCACACAAGCTGATCTCGAGCCACAGAGTTGGAAGGTGTACGAGCTTGTTGTGCGACGGTTCTTTGCAACGCTCTCCGACCCAGCGCGATGGTGCACGAAAAAGGTCACGCTGAACTCCCAGGGAGAGCCGTTCAGAGCGACTGGGCTCGAACTTTCACATCAAGGCTGGCGCTATCACTACCCGTATGCACAGACGCAAGAGCGTTACCTCCCTGACCTTCGCGAGGGCGACGTTCTCACTGTCACGAACAAACAGCTTGTGGAGAAGGAGACGCAGCCGCCGCAGCGATGGGGACAAGGCCAGTTGATCAAGAAGATGGAAGAGCTCGGGTTGGGGACGAAAAGCACCCGCCACGAGATCATCAAGAAACTCGCTCAGCGGGGCTATGTTGACGTGAATCCCCTTCGTCCCACTGGTATCGCGTGCAGCGTCACGCAATCGCTCGAACGCTACGCCCCCACAATCACGAAACCTGAGATGACCCGACTCCTCGAAGAGGAGATGGAGAAGGTCAAAGCGGGAACGCTGTCAAAGGAGTTTGTGGTGGTAAACTCGAGGGACATTCTCGATAAGGTCTTGAGCACGCTCGATGAGCAACTCGACGAGATTAGCATATCGCTGCAAGAAGGGCTACGCGGAGATGCGACCGTTGGGACGTGCCCTCAGTGCAGCTCGGATCTCGTCGTACGTCGCTCAAAACGGGGCGGACGCTTTGTGGGGTGCAGTGGATATCCGCAGTGCACCTTTGGACTCCCACTGCCGAAATCAGGAAGGCTGCGCATAACTGCGCGCAAGTGCAAACAACACGACATGCGACTTATCAAGGTACAAAGCGGCAAGCGATTTTGGGATCTCGGCTGCCCGCAATGCAACTACAGCAACTGGAAAGAAAAGAACAAGAGCGCGTAAAAAGCACGGCGCCAGGCGCCGGTGGGTGCTGCGCACGCGGTTAGTGCTGTATTACGCGGACAAAGCGTGCGATCTTGTCTTCGATGTCAACGTCCTCTTCGATTGCCGTGCCCGTTACGATGACATCCGCTCCCGCCTTCGCGAGCAACTCAGCCTGTTTGTCGGTGCGTATCCCACCGCCGACGATAAGCCTTGTATCATCTATAGCTGCTTTTACCGCCTTCACCATTTCTGGGGGAACCGTATCCGGGACACCAGACCCTGCCTCAAGGTAGATCCATCGCATCCCAAGATATTTTCCTGCGAGCGCGTATGCGGCGGCGATCTCGGGTTTGTTGCGCGGAATCAAACGCGCGTCACCTATCCAACCAACGGTGCCTCCCGGTTCGACGATGATGTACGCTACAGGAATCGGCTCTATTCCATAGCTTTTGACAAAAACGGCACCGAGCGCTTGGTTTGTACTGAGATACGCTACGTTCCTTGAGTTCATAAGGCACAAGAAAAACATCGCGTCGGCCGTTATACACAGACTCCCTACGTCTGAAGGGAAGATGATAGCAGGGACGCCCGTGCTACCTTTAATTTCCGATACGGTACACTCTAGGCCACGCCCCCCGACGCCTACGGAGCCCCCCACAAGAACCGCAGTCGTGCCTCCCGCCGTGGCGCTCCGTGCAATTCGCGCGGCTTCCTCTGGCGACTGTGAGTCGGGATCGATAAGCGTTAGATGTATCGTTCCTTCCTTGCTGATCGCCTCTTCAAGGTGCTGCTCGATCCTCAATCGGCTAACCCCTTCGTTCCTTCGACTTGACCCTCAGGTTTTTGTAACCACATTTCCTGCATCGAGTCGCCCGTGGCGGGTTGCGGGCGTTACACCGCATGCAGATTTTGATATTCAGCAACCTTTTTTCAGCTTCTGGAAAACGTGCCATCAGATGTACCTCTCGCGTCGGTAGAACCATACGCCTTACAGCATTTAATCTTTCTGTTTGCGTTAACCGCAAGAACACGGATAAGAAGTCATTTAGCCTTCTATATAGGCGCGCTCACTTGCAAGCACGTCGCCGACGGTGTTCGCGCCGGCGTATTCATTGAGGGGTGCGGCGTTCAAGGTCAAAAATGTCGAACCCCATTTGAACTTGTTCAAGAGTTCTCGTGCGCGTTGCGATTCCCCGAGGACGTAGAGCGCAGCCGCCAGCGCTTCTGCCGTTGTGAGCTCGTACGGTCGCCCATAATTCACCGGATTGGCTGCTAAAAGATACGGAAGTCGTCGCCGTGTCCGCGCCCGGAAGGACTCGAACACGCGCTCACGCTGTTTCCAAGAGCAGTCAACCGCAACGAGCGTCGTCACAACATCCGCGCGGCATAACGGAACGGACGCTGAGGGATCAAGGAGTACCGTGTGAGAGCCCCACAAGGGTCGCGGCGTCGAGAAAAGAGTTACGAGATGAAATTTAGCAAGTTTTTTGGCCGTGCACTTCTTCGGGTTACACTGCCCTGCGTGAAAGACGGACAACCGCGTGCTCATCTTCGGCGGGGCTTACTCGTGCGGGAAGACACGCGGGAAGACAAGATGATCGAGCTTCAACACTCGCGAAAAACCGCATTCGCCGCAGATCACATTCATCTTGTACTCGTCGAGATGGACGTTGTGGCTTGCGTGTTCTTTACAGTTCAGACATTCGCTGGTCTTCGCGAAGTCCCACGCATCATATTTCATCCCCACAGGGGCCATCGGCGGCGTATCCGTCCCATAAATTACGCTTCGTATCACATAGTGACGCTCCGCGCCACACGCCGAGCATATAACGCTGCCCTGTCTGTCCGTAATCCGCACAACTTGCGTTGCTTTTGCCTGGCAGTTAAAACAAACGACTTCTTTTTCAAACTGCCATTCTTCTGGTATTATTGTTGCATGCATAGGCCCACCAGCGCTTAACACCTATGACCTAACATGTCTTTTATGCACGCTCAATTATATAAGAATATTTAAAAAAAGGTAGGTGTCCAAAAAAAGCTCAGAATGGCGGGCTTCTTTGAACGGGGAACAGTCCATTGCGGCAAAAACCGATACGACGTTGAGCTACATCGTACAAAACGACGCAAGCTTGTCCGCAACGTCGCCAGCAGTCCTGATAGGAAACTCGTTGGCCTTCATTTTAGAAACGTACTCGTGAAGCTCTATTTTTTGACCTTTCATCGAGCACTGCATGCTCCAGCCCTTGGGAAACACGGTCATCAGCTGTTCGCGACTCGTTATCGGGAATGGCACCTCAGCTTTCTTCAGCTCCCACACGATTTCAGCCTTGAAATTCTGAATTTCGGAGAGCGCGGGATCGATACCATAGTCCTCAAATACAGATTTCTTAGGGGGTTGTTCAGCCATTATGATCGCCTCAATACAACAGATAGACTCCAAAGATGCTTATGCATCAAGCTATTTCGTAATATGATTACACGATAGCTACTTAATAGTTTTGGAAAAAAAGCGAGTCAAACCGAGATTGGGTCTTAGTCAAAAAGTATTTCTAAAGCACTTCTCGCCTCGCCGAACCTCCTACTCAGAGGCACCAACGCTCAAAGTGCGGGCACCGTCGGCTAAACGGCTAGTCGAACTCGCTGTAGATTTGCTCCATCAAATTGGGAAGGCTTCCCAAGACGTCATCACACGAGATAATCCCGAGGATTTCTTGTCCGTTGAAGACGGCCAGATGATTCACCCCGGCTTTTCGAAACATCTTAGCAGCGTACAGGATGGGCATTCCCGGGGATACGATGAAGAGTGGCTTGCTGGCCATCTCTCCCACCGTCACTTTGCCAATATCGACCTCGTCGGCGAACAAATCGACGATATCTCTCTGGGTAATGATGCCGAATGGCTCATCCTTTTCAAGCGGCGACACAATAAACGCGTCTGTTGCGTCTTCTACCATGCGCCTTGCCGCCTCAAGGAGTGATGCACTCGGATCAATCGTCTGCGCTCTGTG
Organism: Methanobacteriota archaeon; assembly: GCA_963701995.1. GTDB lineage: Archaea > Halobacteriota > Bog-38 > Methanoflorentales > Methanoflorentaceae > Methanoflorens. Next base: position 20,538 of record OY969693.1, read on the forward strand.
CTCGATCACGTCCCTGACTTTGAGTCGCTTCACGATCCTCACCACGAGTCATTACGCTAACTCCGTACATAAAAGCTCGGGCACTCTAGACAGTGCTGCGAGTGGAATGCAAAGGAGGAGGTGCGCAGCCTTATGCCTTCGTTAGATTTCCCGCGTGCAGCTGCAGAGAAGTCGTACGCCTCTCACCACATCAGAAGGTGTTGCTAGAAAGCGTGTATAGCAAAGAGGAAAAGCAGTCGCCAACTGAGGTTTATAGGGAATTTAACAATATTATGAGGCTCAGCGGACGTGAACAAGTCTCGCATAAGACCCTTTCAGAACTCACTGCTGAACTGGAGTTGTACGGTTATGTTGAAGTTGAACGAAAAGGGCGCGGAAGGGGCCGTGGCGTTGATTTCTACATATCTCCGACGGGCTCAGTCGAGCGAAAGGCGTTGTTGGACGCGCTAAAAGACTTGGTTTGAACTAAGCCTTCCGATCAAGAAGAGTGCCTAGGACAAGGCGCTTATTTAGGGGAGAAAATACGTGTGACGCCGTTCTTTCCGCTGTTCTTCCGTCTCCGCATTTCTGAAGGACGAAACGAGGGCATCGAGTGCTTGGGTATCATCTAGCCTCGTCTCGGACTCCTCATAGACTTTTGTCTTCACTTCTGAAAGCGCACGCCTTAGCAAGTCTGCGTCGTTGCCGGTTAAAATTAGTCCGCTTTCAATCATTTTTTCCCTCCTTTATCGGTGCTTTTTGCGTGCACCGCATGACATAATGCATGATCGGTTTTTTCTGATGATGGAATTAGCGTCAAAATGACCGTCATTCCTATGGCGAGTGTTAAACTGCGTAAAAAAAGCGAAAACTTAAGTTGTAAAGGCTGAGTTTTACGTGTTGAGTTTAGCGAACAAGGCGAAAGGTATGAGCAAAAAAGAGGATTATGGCAGATAAAAAGCTTTGCAGATTTTGCCACGAAACCGTGGAACATCATGGAATGTTTTGCGTTAGCTGCGGTGCTCCTATCGAAGAGCCATCGCAAGGTGACCATGAAGCGCATGGACCCACAGCGCTACAAACGGAGTACGTACTCGATGAAATCAGAAAACTAGAGGCGCTGCGCGATCAGGGTGTAATTACAGAAAAACAGTTTCAAGACCAAAGAAGGGATTTAATCGGAACCCTAACTGCGAATCAAAGCAAAAAAAGATTTGACCCGCATCGCTTGTAACTGCCCCAATCTATTCGGGGGGAAACTAACAGCAGCTCAACGACACAGTTAAGCTATCATGCTACCGTTGTAGCGTTTTGATTCATGTTTTCGTCTGCGTAGGCTAACGTATGATCAAAAAAGTGGCTGCGATCGTCGTGCTTGTTATTGTCGCATCGCTGTCTATAGCCGGTTGTATTGTCAACACCCCCACATCGTCGCCAACGCCAACTTCGACGCTTACACCAACGACTGATTACAGCAGCTATTTTGACAAGTGGTTTGAAGGCGGCAACGCAATCATGGAGCTGTGCAAACACCTATTGCGCTAACCTTCAAACCTTGGAATTCTTGCATTATAACGCAAGTCCTGACTGCAACCACCCACACCCTTCCCTAGCCGTATCGCGCGCTTTTACGTACAAATACGCCTGCCAGCGTCTCATCAAAAAAATGGCGCAAGCGTCTTTTTTCCTTGTTTATTGTTGAAGAGAGCAAAAAAGGTGCTTATTCTGAGAATATTGCACCGTAACATATATCGTTGCCCAACTTATATTTACATAATTAATATTGATAAAAATGTAACACCTTGGTGACACAATGTGGATAACGGTGTTATACAGCTAGTTGATAAACTGAAACAAGGAGCGGTAGACAGGTGTCGAGAGCGCGTTTTGCGCGCAGCTGAAAAGACGAAATATAGCGACCAAAAAAAGATCGAACAACACGCTCCAGATCAGGGGATAGCTGCACATCTAAAAGCGCGCCGCGGACTATAGGGCAAAAAATGTGGTGGATTAGAGAATGCCTGAAGAAGAACCTTCTGTTTTACAGCAAATAAGGAAAAAAGAGGTCGAATTAAGCGTAAGAGCAGATCAGGCCAGAAGAGATGGTGAACAGATCGTCACAGATGCTAAAAGAGAGGCTGCCGACATTTTAAAAAATGCGGAGGTTGACGGAAGAAGAACCGCAGAAAGTTGGCATAAAGAACAGCTAGCGAGCGTCCTTGAAGAAGTCGATAAACTACACAGATCCGGTGAGGATGAAGTAAAAGCTGTAAGACTGAAAGGAGAACAAAATTTGCCAAAGGCTATCGACGAAATTGTAAACGTCGTGATTTCAGGTTAGATCACTATGCTTCAGAAGATGGCCAAAATCCAAGTCATTGGACCAAAACACGACCTACACAGCGCAGTTGACTTTCTATACAACCTAGGATCGGTTCATTTGGAGGACGCGACAAAGACGATCTCTCCGGGCGACACAATGTTGCGGCGCTCACAGCAAGGGCCAAGAGCTGACGTCGCGAGCGTATTGATCAGGGTTAACGGCATGGTCAATTTGCTGCCCGAACTGCCTGTGAACGAACAGTTGAAGGCTCAGATCTATGGCGACCTTCGGTGGAAAAATGACGAAGAACTTGTAGCGGAGGCAAGTCGCGTCATAGGCGAGCTTGAGGCAACGACGAAAGAGCTTGCAACGCGAAAAAGCGACATTGAATTTACCCTCACCAATTTGAATCATTATGAACAAGTTATTGAGAAACTGCAGCCCTTAGAATCTCAAATCCCAATCCTACAGGGTTTTGAGGTCACGGTAATTCTTATAAGCAGACAGTATAAGGACGTCTTGGACATTATCCGGTCAGCACTCGTTGAGATTACGCACAACCAGTTTGAGCTCATGTCCGCAGACATCGACGATGAAACGACGGCTGCGGTGACCGTATTCAACAAGAACTATTCCGACCACGTGCATTCATTTATTTGGTCTCAAAACGTCAATGAGGTCCGGCTACCATCTGAATTCTTAGGTAAGCCGTTTGACGAGGTCCTGACGTTAGTAGAGCAACAAAGAAAGCAGCTTACAGCCGAAATGGATACCATAAATGAAGATTTGACAGAACTGTCGAAGCAATGGCATCCAGAACTTGCGGTGCTCAAAGAAGTGCTTGAGGACCGAAACGAAGAGCTTAGTGTTTTTTCTAAATTTGGTGAGACTGACTTTACTTTTGTCATAACGGGTTGGGTGCCGAAAAAGCAACTTAAGAAGGCACGAGAGGGTTTGAAAGAGGCGTTTAAAGGAAGAGTCATTGTGAACGACCTCATAGTACCTAAAGAGGAACGCGATGCTGCGCCCTCGTTCTACGATAATCCGCGACTTGTCAAGCCCTTTGAGTTTCTGAGCGGGTTGATGAGCGCGCCACGATACGGGGAGATTGATCCAACTCCGTTGATGGCAGTATTCTTCCCAATCTTCTTCGGCCTTATGGTGGGCGATATCGGATATGGCATCTGCATACTTGTTTTTGCCCTCTTCGTGAGAAGACTCTACAGCGAGCGCAGCAACGCCTTAAAGCAATTGGCGAACATCATGATCATCTGCTCATTTCCCACCATGTTCTTTGGCTACCTCTACGGCGAATTTTTTGGAAATTATGGACAAATGATGGGCTGGATAGAGCCGGTCACCATAAATGGAATGTCGTTGGATAGAATGGAAATGATCGTGCCGTTTCTCCTCTTCTCGATCGCCATTGGGGGATTTATGGTCCTTTTGGGCCTGAGCTTAGGCATGGTAAACGCCGCGAGACGGAGGCATAAAAAGCTCATGGGTGAAAAAGCTGGTATGCTGCTCTCCATAACGGGTATAATATTGGTTCTTCTCGCAGCTGTTGCGGTCATTCCAGCTCTGCTTTTGTATCCTGGCGTCGTTATGCTTTTAATAGGAATTCCATTAGTTTTCTATGGCGGGGGGATAGTGGCGGCAATAGACATTATGAGTTCGCTAACAAACATCCTGTCGTACGCGAGGCTGATGGCCATAGGTATGGCTTCTGTAGTTTTGGCGCTTGTAGCCAATAAACTAGGAAGCTCAATGTCAATTTTGGCGGTGGGAATTTTGGTCGCAGTTTTGCTTCACGCGGTAAATGTCGTTCTGTGTATGTTTGCTCCCTCGATCCAATCACTAAGGTTACATGTCGTAGAATTCTATTCAAAGTTCTATGAGGGCGGAGGCAGACAGTACGATCCGTTCAAACGAGGAACGGCAAAATGAGAGCAGAGATGCAGGCTGCGCGCCGCACGATACCATAACTGTTTTGTTAATGAGGCCCAGATGATTCGTAAACAACCCGCGTGCAACGGCGGAGCAATGTGTAGGCAAGCCAAATGTGCGCACAGATACGCTATCCACAGAGAGACTACTGTGAATTTTCGAACTCGCTAGTGGTGACAGGGCCCTAAAAACGTGAGTTACAGAAAATGCGTAGGGAGTTGATAAAAAAATGGTCGAACCGATGATACCAATTGGTGCTGCAATAGCGTTTGGGCTAGGTGCAATCGGAACCGGGATAGCACAGGCGAAGATTGGTGCAGCGGGAGCAGGAGTGATTGCAGAAAAACCAGAATTGTTCGGTTTAGCGCTCGTTTTTTTAGCGCTTCCAGAAACGTTGGTCATTTTAGGCTTCGTCATAGCAGCGATTATCCTTTTCGTTCTAGTCTGACATATGAACGCTCGGAACTTTAAGTGCTCGCGCGGGATATCCTCGTCTGAGCTCTACAACTACTTTTCCAAACAGTCTCAAACCATTGTTGCAGGCGCTAATCCCTCTCTTCTAAAAACGGTACTGAATAAAGAAAAAGCCGAAAAAAGGTGCTGATGCAAATGATGTCAGATCAGTTGACTGACTTGCTGATAGCGATGGAGGAGAGCACTGAGGAACGAATTAACGGGATTATAAAGCAAGCTCATCAAGACGCCGAAGAAATAAAAAGAACTGCTGAAGAAAAGGCAGAGACGATCAAAAAGTCGTACCTCGACAGTGCAGAAAAATCCTTTGAGTCAGAACGGAACAAACTGATTTACAACGCCAAGTCCGAGATTAAAATGGACGTGATCAAAGCAAAGGATGAGATGATACAAAGCGCGTTTGTTGAAGCCAAAAAAAGTCTAGACGATCTTAGAGATCACGAAAGCTACAAAGGACGTTTCAAGAGTATGATCCAAGAAGCGATGCACGAACTAGGGGGGAGAAGGCGCGGCTTCATATCGACATGAGGGATGAAAACCTCTGCAAGCAAATCTTAGATGAGCTGAATGAGAATTCTGAGATTGTCGTCGATTTAACGTCTGCAGGAGGGTTAAACGTCAGCACCAGAGACGAAAAAGTTGTTGTATTCAATACAATTGAGTCGAGACTCGACAGGGCTAAAGAGTTCCTAGAAAGACAGGTTTTTGCCACTCTTTACGGTGATTAGCGTGGAGTACGATTATGCGAATGCGCGAATCAGGGCGATGAAAAGTCGCCTGCTTGACCGGAAAGAACTCGAGGAGCTAGCCGGCAAGTTGGACCTTGAGTCTGTGATCAATCAATTGGAGGAGACGCCGTATCGGGAGGACATAGAAGACGCGAGTGTAAAATATACGGGTATAGCTTGTGTCGAATATGCGCTTCGACGGAGTTTAAGTAATACCTTTCGTTTAATTCTGAGTTTTGTGAAGGGAGAAGACACGCAGACCCTTATGCAGATATTCCTCAACAGGTGGGATATCCAAAATATAAAAACGATCTTGAGGGGAAAAAACATCCACGAGCCGGCAAACGAGATATTAGAGAGTCTAGCACCGGCAGGCGCACTTGACGACGCGACGCTCGTTGCGCTAACCAAGCAACCAGACGTTAAGGCCGTAATAGATTTACTTGCAACCTGGGGGATCGAGTATTCACGCCCGCTCACGCAGCATTTTAAGGAATACAGCGAAAGAAACGATCTCGTTGTTTTAGAGTATGCGTTAGATAAGTTTTATTACGACAACGCCTTGGACGTCACGGCGGGTGAATCATACGACGAAGGGATCATTCGCGGAATGCTGACGACAGAAATAGACATAATAAACATAAAGAGTGTTTTGCGGATCATAAGAGACAAAGTCGAAACGGAAGATATCCAATACTACTTCATTCGCGGTGGAAAAGAGTTAGATATCAACAAGCTGTCGGCCTTAAGCGCAACGCGAACGATTGACGGAGCTATTAAACAATTGACCGGCACTTCTTATGATTTTCTCGCTAGAGTTCCCGACGAGTACGTCAAAATGGAGAAGATCTCAGCATTTGAAAAAGAGCTCGATACGTTCCTCTTGCACAAAGCGCTGGGCCTGTTCACTGGAGATCCGTTAAGCATCGCCTTGGCCGTTGGCTATCTGTGGGCTAAGTTAAACGAGATCGCAAATATCCGGATAATAGCCTTATGCAAGATAGAGTATGTGCCAGAAAAGGAATTGATGGGGGAACTAGTGTTTGTATAAGTTTGTAGTCATTACCGATCCTGAAACTGCACCGGGATTTCGACTCGCTGGAGTGGAGGTGCTCGAGGCTTCTACCGTGGAAGAGGCGAAGAGCATAATTCCGCCCTTGTTATACAAAGATGATACCGGCATTGTCGCGGTGAACGAGGATTTTATGGCTTCACTCGATGAAAAACTCATTGAGAAAATCGAAAAGACGCACAGGCCGATAGTTATTCCCATACCGTCGAGAACGCGACAAATTGATCGCACCGACTACATAGAAAGGATGTTGCGCAGGGCGATTGGCTACAATATCGTTGTAAGGAGATAAGATATGCTACAGGGATTCATCTCACGGATTTCGGGTCCGGTCGTTTACGCTCACGAAATGCGCGGGTCGAGATTGTATGATGTCGTGCGAGTCGGTCACGAGCAGCTCAACGGCGAGATAATACGATTGGACGCAGATGAGGCCGTCATCCAAGTCTATGAAGATACATCAGGACTGCAGGTCGGGGAGGAAGTCGTAGATACCGAGAGTCCGCTGAGCGTCGAATTGGGTCCTGGCATAATATCGTCAATCTATGATGGCATTCAGAGACCTCTCCCAATATTGATGGAAAAAAGTGGAGATTTCATTTCGCGGGGCATAACGGCGCCCGGGCTTGACCGAGATCGAAAATGGGAGTTCACCCCTTCAGTGAAGCAAGGCGATACGTTGGTAGCAGGAGATGTCATAGGAACGGTACACCAGTACCATATTGAACACAAGATAATGGTTCCACCAAATGTATCAGGTACGGTGACTAAAATAGCAGGTGGAGACTTCACGGTAGAGGATACCGTGTGCGTCTTGGATCACAAGACCAACGTGACAATGATGCAGAAATGGCCAGTGCGAATTGGCAGGCCGTATGCAAAAAAGCTGGATGCCACGTTGCCATTGCTTACAGGACAGCGCATTTTTGACAGCATGTTTCCGGTGACAAAAGGCGGCACTGCCATGATTCCCGGTGGATTTGGCACCGGAAAGACCGTGTCGGAACAAACGCTCGCGAAGTGGGCTGATGCGCAGATTATAGTATACATCGGCTGCGGAGAGCGAGGCAATGAGATGACTGATGTGCTGACCGAATTCCCTGCGTTGGTTGACCCGCGTACGAAGCGACCGTTGATCCAAAGGACCATCATGATAGCAAATACCTCCAACATGCCTGTTGCGGCTAGGGAAGCCTCCATTTACACAGGGATCACCATGGCTGAATACTACCGGGACATGGGATACGACGTCGCTTTGATGGCAGACTCGACATCACGATGGGGAGAAGCGCTCCGAGAGGTTTCGGGGAGACTGGAAGAGATGCCTGGAGAAGAGGGATACCCCGCCTATCTAGCAACGCGGTTGGCGGCCTTTTACGAGCGTGCCGGCAAGGTTGTTTGTCTAGGTGCAGACGGGCGCGCCGGATCAATCACAGTCGTTGGCGCGGTGTCGCCGCCCGGTGGTGATTTCTCAGAGCCGATAACTCAAAACACGCTGCGCATAGCTGGGGCATTCTGGGCTCTGGACACTAGCTTAGCGTACAGGCGACATTTTCCCGCAGTCAACTGGATAAACAGCTACTCGCTCTATCTCGACAGCGTCCAAGAGTCTTTTGTTGACAGCATCGCGTACGATTGGAGAGACCTACGCGACAAAACCATGTTTCTCCTGCAAAAGGAGGTCGAATTGCAGGAGATCGTTCAACTAGTAGGTCCCGATGCGTTGCCAGAGACTGAAAAGGCGATCTTAGAAGTAACGAGAATGATACGCGAGGACTTCCTACAGCAAAGCGCGTTTGACGAGATTGACTCTTTTTGCCCTCTTGAAAAGCAGTACTGGATGTTGAAAGCGATCCTCGCCTTCAACGATGCGACAACCGAGGCGTTGAGCAGGGGGATCTCGCTGCAACAAGTGCTGGCCTTGCCAGTAAAAACAGCTATTGCGCGCATGAAGGAACAGGAAGAGCTGGATGCCATAAAAGGCCTTATTGACGTAATAGACAGCAGTGTGGGGTCTCTGGAGGCGGCAACGTGACGTCCCACAGTTTACTCACGAAAGAGTACAGAACAATTAACTACGTTTCTGGGCCGCTAATATTCACCGAGAACGTGAAAGGCGTTTCATTCGGGGAGACTGCCAAGATTACGCTTCCCAATGGAGAAGAGCGGACCGGTCAAGTTTTGGACGTTTCTCGAGAGCTCGCTGTCGTGCAAGTGTTCGAAGGTACGAGTGGGATCGACGATCTCAACACGCGCGTCAGGTTTACGGGGGAGCCGCCAAAACTAAACGTCTCATTTGACATGCTTGGTAGGACCTTCGATGGCGTCGGCAATCCACGAGACGGTGGGCCAGCAATTGTTTCAGAAGAGAGCGTGGATATCACAGGAACGCCAATAAATCCGTACGCCCGCGACAAGCCGGCTGACTTTATCCAAACGGGCATGTCGGCGATCGACGGCTTAAACACGCTAGTTCGGGGACAGAAGCTCCCCATATTCTCAGGCTCTGGCTTGCCGGCAAGCCGGCTTGCCGCTCAGATAGCACGACAGGCGAAAGTGGTGGGCGAGGGAGAGAACTTCGCCGTCATTTTTGCAGCAATGGGGATTACCTACAAAGATGCGTCATTCTTTATGAGGGATTTTGAACGTACCGGGGCACTGGAGCGTGTGGTATTCTTTATGAATTTAGCAGATGACCCGACTATTGAGCGTGTTGCCACGCCACGGTGTGCTTTGTCTGTTGCAGAATACCTCGCTTACACGCACGACTTGCACGTGCTCGTCATCCTCACCGACATGACGAACTATTGCGAAGCCTTGAGAGAGATTTCCACCGCGCGTGAGGAGGTGCCAGGCCGGCGCGGCTATCCGGGATACATGTATACCGACCTCGCGTCAATTTATGAACGGGCGGGACGGATCAAAGGAAAAAGGGGGTCCATCACGCAAATCCCGATCCTAACCATGCCCGACGATGATATTACGCATCCTGTGCCCGATTTGACTGGCTACATCACTGAAGGGCAAATCGTGTTAAGCCGAGACCTGTACCGAAGAGGAGTAGATCCTCCTATTGACGCGCTTCCCTGTCTGTCTCGACTGATGAACTTGGGGATAGGGCCGGGAAAAACCAGAGAAGATCATCGAAATGTGGCGGACCAGCTCTACGCATCGTACGCATACGGCAGGGATTTGAGACGCTTGGTTGCCATTGTTGGCGAAGAGGCGCTGACCGAACTCGACAAGAAGTACTTAGAATTTGCGGATGAATTTGAACAACGATTCATATCTCAAGGAGATGAAGACAGAGACATTGAAACGACGTTCGGGATAGGCTGGGATGTCCTTTCGATGCTTCCCGAGGAGGAGCTAAAAAGGATAAAACTAGACTATATTCAAAAATATCATCCAGTTCATAAGGGGAGCTGACGTGGAACAAGTTCACCCCACTCGAATGGAACTGATCAAAAAAAATGGCCAAATAAAACTGGCCGAGCAGGGAAGGGACCTCTTGCGCCAAAAGATGGACGCCCTCATTCAAGAGTTTTTTCACATAATGGTGTCGGTTTCCAGATCGCGAGAAGAACTGGATATCGCAGCCGTAGCTGCCCAACGCTCTTTGTGCGTCGCTGAAGCAGTTGACGACCTCGTGGCCTTGAAATCCGCTTCCTTTGCAACAAAACGAGCCCTAACCCTTGACATTCGGGGAAAAAACATAATGGGGGTTCCAGTTCCACTCGTTGAACGAAAGACCGTTACAAAAAGTGTCCTCGAACGTGGTTACAGTATGATAGGGACAAGCGGGCGGATAGACGAAACGGCAGAGAGGTATGAAACAGAACTAGATCTGATCATCGGGCTTGCAGAGACTGAGACATCTCTCCGAAGGCTCGGCGACGAAATTCAGATGAATAGAAGGCGAGTAAACGCCCTCGAACAAGTGCTCATACCCGAGCTCAAGAGGCAAGCAAAATACATCAAGATAGCCATCGGAGAGCGAGAAAGAGAGGATCTATATCGACTGAAGAAGGTCAAAAAGATTATTGAACAGAATGCCAAAAAGAAGAAACAGAAAGCCGCTCCTATTGCCGCGGCGTAATTCCGGTCAGTAAGCAGGCATCCCCTAGTTAAAGACGAGTGATTGTGCCTTCTTCGGGATGCCAAACTAACTATTCTTTAGCTATTATCGTGGCGCAAACTTCATCGACTGCTATTTTCTCTGGTTTTTCCTTGCTACTCACTTGCTTTGCGACCACTATAATTTCCTCTAAATCATCTTTTGTCAGCTTTGCAAAAGAGATACCTTCCCAGTCGCTCCGCTTTATACATACCCAGGCCTCACCTAGGATGTGCTTGAGCACGTCAATGTCTGTTGAAGTGAATGACTTCCACTCTGACGGCATTTTTCGCCGTATCTTTTCGAGTGCAACTTCAACGGCTTTTTCCCTGTGTATTTGAAATAGCCGCCTTCCAACTTCCTCGTCATGGGCTTCAGGCATAACATTACCCTAATCGTATTCTAATTACGTTTAGATATCTTTTTTGGAAATGGATTAAGCGGACTCGCTTCGGCGGCGTCTGCGATCGTAGCACTATATCCAGATCGCCACGTAGAAGCATATGAAGCGCTCATATAGATTCTTTTGGACAGCACACAACCCAGCGGTGTAAAGCAATCCCAAGGTCGATCAAATGTAGATACCCACCTGCCAGAACGACTGGGCAGAAATTTAGGTGTGAGGCGGCACGAGGTGGTTCTTTCGGACCGTAAACAGCCCATGTCACGCAGCTTCAGAACTCGCCGCTTTTTTCTTGATTTTCTTAAGCCTGAAAATATTTTCGCGTTCCATCTCTTCAAGCCTGAACATGATGAACGCCTCGGCCTCTTTTAAGTCCGGGATAACCCGAAATTCAAGCGCGTTAACGCGACGCTTAATCCTTTCAATTTCCATAAGCAGTCGCTTGACTGCGGTTTCGACTTCCGCCGCACGTATAATCTTGTCTAACAGCTCCTCGTATGCGGCCGCAGCTTCGTCAATCGTCGATGATGTCCCTATGATGCCATAGCCGCGCTCATCTATGCTGTGGCTAATCGAGGTGAACGATACCTCGGGAACCGTGACTCCCATCAAACTTCTGCTCGTTAACGCGATTTCTGGCTTATGTTTCAACGCAAACGCCGCTGAATAGACTTCAATCACGCCTTCGACCATTTCCGCGATATCGATCTTTTCCTTGGCGATTTTGTATGCATTCGCCAAGTCCATGCTCGCATCTCTGGCCTTTTCAAGGACGTCAAAGAACTCCAGCAGGAGCCCGTCGCGCTTCATCTTCAGCAGGTTGTAGCCCGACTCCGACAACCGTATCTTCTTCTTAATTTCGAGCAGTTCTGATCGCGTCGGTTTTACTTCCCTTAACGCCATACGTTCTCCCTGTCAAACGAGTATTGCCGCTATTCGCGCGCTCACCTATCGCCGCTGCGGCGTTGCCGATAGCCACACTACGAAGAGACTGCCGGCACGGGCTCCTCAGCCTTTTTCGCGACGTGTGCCGGATGATATTTCTCAATAAGCTTCCGGTCAATTCTGGTCAGTTGCGCTTCTGGCAACGTTGCAAGCAACTCCCAGCCGAGCTGGAGCGTTTCCTCTATACCGCGATCTTCCTCGTAACCCTGTCGTACGAATTTGTCCTCGAAGATATCTGCAAACTCGAGGAACGTTTTGTCACGATCGGAGAGTGACTCCTTCCCGACGATCGCCACAAGCCCGCGCAGATCTTTGCCCTCGGCGTACCCCGCATAAAGCTGGTCCGAGACCGCCTTATGGTCTTCACGCGTCTTTCCGACGCCTATCCCCGAGTTCATAAGGCGTGAGAGTGAGGGGAGGACGTTCACCGGCGGGTATATGCCCCTCCTGTGTAGCTCACGCGATATCACGAACTGCCCTTCCGTAATATACCCCGTAAGGTCGGGAATTGGGTGGGTGATATCGTCGCCAGGCATGGTGAGAATCGGGATTTGCGTAATCGAACCCGTCTTCCCGCGGATTCGTCCGGCGCGTTCATAGACCGACGCGAGGTCCGTATACATGTATCCTGGGTAGCCACGCCGCCCCGGCACCTCTTCGCGGGCAGCACCGATCTGCCGCAGCGCTTCGCAATAGTTCGTCATGTCCGTGAGTATAACGAGGACGTGCATGTCGTGTTCGTAGGCGAGGTACTCAGCCGTCGTTAGCGCAAGACGTGGGGTAATGAGTCGCTCAATGGCGGGATCGTCTGCCAAATTCAAGAAAACGACAGCCCGCTCAAGCGCCCCGGTTCTCTCGAAGTCGTTCATAAAGTGTCGCGCTTCTTCTGCCGTGATGCCCATAGCGACAAAAATGACCGCAAAGGCTTCCTCTGCTCCTAACACTTTCGCCTGGCGGGCAATCTGGAGCGCCAGATCGTTGTGGGGTAGACCCGATCCCGAGAAGATCGGCAGTTTCTGCCCTCGAACGAGGGTGTTCATGCCATCTATCGTGGAAATTCCCGTTTGGATGAATTCGGAAGGATTATCCCGCGCATAGGGGTTAATAGCCGCGCCCGTTATGTCGAGTCGCTTTTCAGGTACGATTTCTGGACCGCCATCGAGCGGTTCTCCTGATCCTGAGAGTATTCGACCGAGTATTTCGGTCGAGACGGGCATCTTAATAACTTCACCGGTAAACCGTACTTTCGAGTTTCGGTCAATACCCGCCGTCGTTTCGAATACTTGAAGTGCTACCAGTTTTTCGGACGTGTCAAGAACCTGTCCTCTTTTTACAGTTCCATCTGCGAGGATGACGTTGACAAGCTCCATATACCCAACCGGCTCCGTTTTCTCAACGAAAACGAGGGGCCCGGCAATGGATGTGATTGTTCGATATTCTTTCATTTTCTTCACCCTATGCTAGTTCCGCTCGCAGAGCTGTTTCAATCTCTTCAAGCTTGGTCCCGTATTCTGCTTCAAACTTGATTTGCGCAAGGTCTGACTTTGCTGGGACGTTGATGATCTCATCGACGAGTCTGCCCATATTAAGAGCCTTTCTCGCGAGGTCGTCATAAACCATTATGGCGGCGAGGATATCGTGTTGCTTTTGAAGTGGGCAGTAAGTATCTACCTCGTGATACGCGTTTTGCTGCAAGAAGTACTCACGAATCATCCTCGCAACTTCCAGGGTTAATTGCTCATCATCAGGGAGCGCATCAGAACCGACCAGTTGCACGACTTCCTGAAGTTCGCTTTCTTTCTGAAGTATCGCCATAGCCCGCATTCGAAGTTCTTCCCAATCTCCGGCGACATGATCGACGAACCATTCCGCGAGGGTTTGAGTATAGAGGCTATATGAATCAAGCCAGTTGATCGAAGGAAAATGGCGCCTTTGTGAGAGCTTGCTGTCAAGAGCCCAAAATACTTTCACAATCCTGAGCGTATTTTGGGTCACGGGCTCCGAGAAATCGCCTCCTGGTGGCGACACGGCGCCGATAACGGTGATCGAGCCCTCGTCGCCACCGAGTGTCTTGACACGCCCCGAGCGTTCGTAAAACTCTGACAGTCGCGCAGCGAGGTAGGCAGGATACCCTTCCTCGCCGGGCATTTCCTCCAAACGCGAAGAGATCTCACGCATGGCCTCAGCCCATCGCGACGTGGAATCTGCCATCAGCGAGACGTCATATCCCATGTCGCGGAAATATTCGGCGATGGTCACGCCCGTGTAGACTGACGCCTCACGAGCCGCGACGGGCATATTCGAGGTATTTGCCACGAGTACTGTTCGATCCATAAGTGGCGCGTTTGTTTGGGGGTCTTCAAGCTCCGGAAATTCTGTAAGCACGTCGGCCATCTCATTCCCCCGCTCCCCGCAGCCGATGTACACCACAATCTGCGTATCCGACCACTTGGCAAGCTGTTGCTGTGCGACCGTCTTTCCGGAACCAAATGGCCCAGGAATGGCCGCAGTTCCGCCTTTCGCCACTGGGAACAGAGCATCTAGAATACGTTGCCCTGTGACAAGAGGGGTATCAGGCATCAACTTCTCGACTGCAGGTCTAGACACACGAACGGGCCATTCCTGCATAAGCTTGAGTTCCGTTCCGTTATCAAGCGTGCATATAACGTCATCGACCGTATGTTCTCCTGATTCGATGGTTTTTATGCTGCCGCTTTTGTTAGGCGGGATCATTATCTTGTGCTTCAGGTGCGGTGTCTCTTGCACGTAGCCGACAGCTTGGCCCGCGCGAACATCGTCGCCGGGCTTCACCTCGGGTACAAAGTCCCATTTCTTCGAATGATCGAGTCCCGAAGCGGCGACCCCCCTCTCGATAAAGTCGCCTAGCTGTGCGTTCAACACTGGAAGAGGCCGTTGAATGCCGTCATAGATTGAGCTTAAGAGTCCGGGCCCCAGCTCAACAGAGAGCGGCAATCCCGTGTTCTCCACAGGCTCACCTGGCCTAAGGCCCGATGTATCCTCATAAACTTGAATGATGAACTTGTCCCGGTCGATCTCGATGACCTCTCCCAAGAGGCTTTCGTCCCCGACCTTTACTAAGTCATACATCTTTGCTTCGATTCCGGTAGCAGTAACAACAGGTCCTGCAACCCGATATATCCTGCCCTTTTGCTCTACTTCCACAAGTCAACACCTACAGATCGCTTTATCTTCTCTCGCAAATGTGTGCGCTCTTCTCCCTCGCCGCCGATTGAAATGACGGTGGGTTCTACCGAGTCATCCAAGATTATGCGTAGAGGCAGCGACACCTTTTCCACATCGTCGCTATTCATGATTAATATGCCAATGTCTTCGTCCTTTAAGGCCTCCTTAAGGGTCGGCTCTAAATCAGCATCGGTGGTGATGAACGTTTTTCGGACGCCTGCTAATAGAAAGCCTGTCACAAAATCCGCGCTGCCGACAACTGCAACTTCCACGCAACTCACCGCATTACATAACGTTCCCTAAAGTGTATTCTTCTATAGTATCAGATGGTCTTTAATGATTTCTTGTGAGAGTCCTGCCTCTTTGCCGCGCACTATCGCTTGGATGTTATCCACTTCTGCGTCTTTACTCAACATGTACCCCAGCATGGGCAGCACCGTCAACGGATTGAACGTAGAGATCTTCCACACGTGCTCGTTCAAGTAATTGTCGAGCCTCAGTTCGATCTTGCTCAATGATTCCATTCGCCCTGTAACGATGTCCGAAATAGCGCTCCAATACCGATATTTGCTCAACAAAGCTACAAATTCGTCGAAGGGCGCATCAGCCATCTTCTCAATCTCTTTGTCTGAGAGATACAGTCCACCCGGTATCACATATTCAAGGACGCGCGAGCCTGAAATGTCTGCATTTTTCAACCTGAAAAGTGTCTTTAAGTTGGCGACGTCGATCTCCATTTTAATGACGGTCAAGTATAGCGAAGAGCCCGCTATTTTAGATACGAAGTCCACCATTCGTGCATAGTAGAACTTGTCAAGTTCGTCTTCGACCTTCATTGAAGATTCAGTGTAGTCGATATCTTTAATCACATCGTGATAGACGGTGCCTTTCAACGCAGCGATTACCTCATCAACACTCGGCTTCCGTACGAGAGTCTGCAGGTATTCGCGCGAGAGCTCGCCACTGGGGACGAGGATCCGCACTATCTCCTCATCGGAAGCTCCGTACGTTTTTCCTCGCAGTATAGTTTTGATATCCCAGATGTCCCACCGTCTGAGATATTCGACGATCAAATCGTGAGGTTCGCCCATCGTCATCTCCATGAGCTTGGTGAATGTCCTCGCCAAGTTCAGGTGCGTAGCGAACTCAACTAAGTCTATGCCTGCGTAAGTGCGTGCGAGTTCGTCTACTTCGGCTTTGTACTCTGACTCTTCAATAAAGCGCGTTATTTCAGGAAGGGCCATGACAAGGAGTTTTGCATAGGTCTCCGTCGGAAAGAGCTTCACTTTCATCGCGTGCACTCGTGCAGTGCTATAGGCGTATCTCGCTTTGACTGAAGATCCGGAATACTTGCTCTTTTTTGGCCGCGCGTACATTGCGCTCACACATTCAAAATTTCTAAGAGCTGCTTCAAAGACGTCTCACGCACGCTTCTGAGAAGGGTATCGAAGGTCAGGTCGTGTATGACCGTGCCATCTTCAGTTTCCAAAACTATGCCGCCCGAACAAAGGATCGTGCCGCCATATTCTAATTGGGTGATTCGTCTCACTATGGATTCATCGCTTTTATTTGAAAATACACGCTTTGAGTCAGTATGTGATTCGAGCAGCTTCTTGATGATAGTTTCTCGTTCCGATTCAGAAAGCGCAGCTAGCGCCCCCAGGGCTTCGTTATACACGTTGTCAAGCAGTTCTTTCTTCGCGTTGAGGATCGCTCGCTTAACTTCAAGATGCGCGCTGGATATTTCTCTGTTTTTTCGACGCTCAACTTGCTGGAGTGCCTGCTCTCGCCTTTCTTCGAGGATCTGACGTGCCGTGTTCTCGGCCCCCCCGATTATGGCATTGGCTTCGTCCGTTCCTTCTTGCCTGATGCGGTTCGCTTCCTCCTCTCCTCGCGCTAAGACGTCCTTGACGACGACTTCCAAGCCCATATGTCCTCAAATTGAAGGCAAAGTCACGAAGAGCAATATCAACGCCACAACAAGTCCGAAGATGACAATAGACTCCGGTATAACGGTCATAACTAGGCCTCTCCCAAAGAAACCCTCGTCTTCCGCCATCACACCTATGGCTGCTGAGCCGATAACTTGCTCGCCCAAAGCGGCTGCGATTCCCGTTGCGCTGACCGCTATCGCTGCAGATAGTGCGACCAGCCCTGCTCCTATTGGATCTACCATTTTATTTCTCCTCCGTGTACTTTCTCTCAAAACCGAACGGTTCGTACTTGATGCCTCCTCCGCGATAGAACTTCGTGAAGAATTCAACATAATGCAATCTCAAAGCCTGCAACCCAGAATCCAAAATTCCCAGCGCCGTATTGACCGCGTGACCGACGAGCAGCAAGAGCACGCCGAAGATGATGAAAATGCCTCCTTTAGAGAAGAAAAGCGCGTCCGACAGCCTATTAACGGCAAGGGCTATACCCGCCGACGAGATGCCTATTGAGAGCAATCGCGAGTACGACAGCACGTTTGACAGAAGTGACGGCAGCTCGGCAATGCCGATGACGCCTTCACCCATTATCAGCAAGACGAAGCCAATGACAGCGACGGCCAGCCCCCCCACCAGTCCTGCAGAAAGCTGAATGCCCGTCCCAGACGTAAGCGGCGGCAGAATGAGAATGATGACCAAGACTCCCCCCCACAGCATGCACAGCCAGCTTACCTTCGCAAACACTGCGTGCTTCAACCCGTGCTGTCGGTATTCATTAACAAATCCCAGAACGTATCCAAGTGTTAGCATTAGTATGCCTATAACCAGCGTAACAATGAGCAGAGTCAGCACATTGTCCAAACGCGGGATTGCCGGATACTGTTCAATGAACGTGAGTAACCCCCTGTGCCCGAAGAGTTCCACCCCAAAGAACTCATTAAAAATGAATCCGAAAATAACTGAGAGCACGCCCGCATAAGCAAGAATGACCGCCAAATCGTGAATGCCCTTGGATTTGATTCGTCGACTTACTAAGAGGCCGAGCGCAATACAGATTGCGCCGTAACCAACGTCGCCCAGCATTATGCCGAAGAGAAACGGATACATGAACGTCATTAACGTCGTCGGATCGATCTCGTTGTACTTAGGAGTGGAAAAAGCCTCAATAAGGACCTCTAGCGGCCGTGAAGGCAGCGGGTTTTTGAGCGCGACGGGAACTTTTTCCACATCGGCACCTACAGACGTGTCAACGGCAACGATTACGTGTCCGTTTGTTGCACTGTCTATATCGCGTTGGACCGGTTCAAGATCCTTCGTCGGAACCCAGCCTTCGACTATAAACGCGTTCGTGGTCGTGGCGAAGCGCAACGGGGCTTCTGCCTTTTGCGTTTCTATCGAGAGGTACTCATCTGCGGCGAGAATATATTCGATGTATTTTTGGCGGAGGTCTGCCAAATCCTCTTCGCTCTTTTGCTTTTGCAATTCAAGTTCGGTGAGCTGTGCATCGAGATCTACGAGTATGTCCTTCGGAGTACCCTCCACTTCGGGGAGCGGAAGAGCTGCATAGCTCTGATCCTGTAAGCGCTTCAGAATCTCGTCCTCGAATTTCCGAGGAACAAAAAGAGCGAGCGCGTGGCCCCGCCCATAGGGGACGATTTCTAGCTCATAGTCGCTGGTGATGTCGCTGATCGTTGGAGATCCCTTCAATGTCCCCACGAACACCGCTAGTGAGCGATACCCAGTATAGAGGTCGAGTGGCAGGTCGAAGCTCTTAAGAGGCTCGAGCAACCGCTGTTTGTCCTTGACGTCCTTAATCTTGGATTCTATCTCGCTGATACTGGCCGTCACTTGCGTGACTTCAAAGTCGAGGTGCTCAGTTTTCGCGTCAATCGTATCGACGATGGCGCCTTCCTGGTACTTATTCGAGATGTCCTCCTTGCCTTTGATGCTGAGATAACTGGCTATAGAGCGAAGCGATACTGCGCGCTCGGAGAGCTTGGTGGCGCTTGCGTGCGGCTTGCCGATTTTGAAGTCTTCATCCTCATCAACGAAGTCAGCTA
Organism: Methanobacteriota archaeon; assembly: GCA_963701995.1. Classification (GTDB taxonomy): domain Archaea; phylum Halobacteriota; class Bog-38; order Methanoflorentales; family Methanoflorentaceae; genus Methanoflorens. The sequence continues at coordinate 39,721 of OY969693.1, forward strand.
TGTGGACTGCATCACGCTTGTGCATGACATCTATCGCGACGCGCATATAGTCTTTAGATCCTGCAATGACGACCTTGGTCATCGGTTGCGGCTCAAACATAATGCGTCCTCTTAAACTCCTCAGCCAAATAAGAGAGCGCTTCAGCGTGCTTTTTCTCTGCGCGCTCTTTAACTTCTAAAATATCTGCCTCTCCCGCTTTGTGGATTTCTTGCTTGGCCTTGTTTATTTCTGCATCGGCGCTCGCGTTCAAATCGCCTGCTATCTTACTCGCTTCCTTCTCTGCGGCATCGACAATTTCAAACGATTTCTTCTTTGCGTCCTCGATTGTCGTTTCTTTTTGGGTCTGCGCTTCGTCGATCATCCGCTGGACTTCTGCTTCAGCAGCCTTAATCTCGGACAGTATCTCTGGCTTCATGTGACCAAACCCATCCGATATAATAAATGGGGATGTTATTTAAGCTTTAGCAAAAGTTAGTTGACCCGCACCGCGCTGCTAGAAAGCACAAATTGACAAACCGCCCTTGTGAGCGCGTTTAGCGTTACGCTCTCAGATAGTCCGTGGCGTACACGTCCTTGTTGAGAAGCACGTCGCACGTCTTTATCGTGTCGAGCAGCTCTCGATCCTCGGTGTTTATGATTGCTGACGAAAGACCAGCCCCGATCAGCATCGCTAAAAACGTTCTTTCTATCAGCCGCGGGTTCTTCGTATCGTGCGAGATATTGTTGAGGCCGACGGTCGTCTTTAGCACTGACGCGGGGCTCGTAAGCATGCCAATCCGCCGCACCGCTTCGACAACCACGGGAGCTTGATCCTGCGCCGTACTCACCGGCAGACAGACCGGATCGACGTAGAGCTTCTCGACATCGATCCCATATTCGCAGGCGCTTGCGACAAGCGTCGCCGCTTGTTCCACTCGTTTGTCGACATCGCCAAGGATGAACTTCTCGTCCATTGTCATGCATATGATTTCTGAATCGTGTTCTGCGGCCAATGGAAAAAGCGTCGCCATCTTCTCCTGCTCGGCGGGGATCGAATTGATCATCGACTTTCCTTTGACGTCGTCGATACCCGCTCTCATCACGTCTATCTTAGGAGTGTCAATGGAAAGCGTTACGTCAACCACATCTTGCACGGTCGTTACCAGCCATTTCATCAGCTCAACGGCATCGCTCCTGCCAAGCCCCGCGTTGAGGTCGATGATTTGCGCCCCGGCGTCGACTTGCCGAATTGCAAGTTCCTGAACGGCTTTCGTATCTTGTCGATCGATGATCGCTCCGACCGACTTTGAGTAGCCGTTGATGTTACCGCCAATGACTATCACGAACAACCCCTCGCTAAAGTGCAAGTGATCAGGTGGGCGTTACGCTTTAACGCTTTCGGATGAGCGCGTTCAACGCTACACACCTCGCAACCTATATATAAAAATATAGTATATAAAGACACGTCAATTTTGAACACAATGTGAGGCTTTTGGGGCAATTTGAAGAAGGAATTCAAGGTTGTTTTTAAACCTGACAATAAAACTGTCAAGGTTGAACGGGGAACGACTGTTCTTGACGCAGCCACGAGCTCCGACATCTACATAGATAGCATCTGCGGAGGCCGAGGCAAATGCGGCAAGTGTAAGGTCCTCATCGACGGGAACGTCCAAAGCGACGAGACTGACCTGCTAACCGCTGAAGAAAAAGCAGGCGGCTACTTTTTGGCCTGCTTGGCGCGAGTCACAGGCAATTTGAAAGTGACCGTGCCTAAAGAAAGCAGGGTGGAATCACACCAAATACTCATGAAAAGCGTGATCACGCCTTTGCCAGCGATTGACCCGCCTGTGCTGAAGGTACCGCTTTCTTTAATTCCGCCTTCACTAGCTGACTACGTGAGCGACCTCGATAGAGTCACGCACGCCCTGCGCAATCTCGACATCGGGCACGTTACGATTGGACTGCCCACCTTGAAGAGACTAAGTAGAGTGCTTCGAGAGAACCAATGGAACGTGAACGTCACGCTGATGGATCTCTGGGACACAAAAGAGATCATCGACATCGGTCCTCCTTCAGATAACGATTTGATCGGAATCGCAGTGGACATAGGCACTACGACGATCGTCGTCGAGTTAGTGGATTTGACAACTGGCAGGGTGATTGACGCTCGATCTGACTATAACAAGCAAGTCGTGTACGGTGAAGACGTCCTTTCCCGAGTGATGTACACCGAAGAGCACGACGATGGCCTCAGCAAACTGACAAGTACCATCAGGTATGGTATCAATGACCTCATACGAGAGCTCGTTATCGAAAACAACGTGCGCTATGAAAGGATCTGTCGGGCGGTTCTTTCAGGCAACACCGTTATGATGCACCTTTTTTATGGGCTGGATCCCAAGTACATACGCCACGAGCCTTACATACCAGTGATGTCCTTCATCCCGCAGATGAAGGCGGTGAAGCTCGACCTGAGCGTCAACCCCAACGCCTATATTTATGCGCTTCCGTGCCGGAGCAGCTACGTCGGTGGTGACGTCACAGCTGACATCATCGCGTCTGGGATGAGCGACAGTAAGGACGTCTCATTACTGATCGACGTCGGCACTAACGGCGAGGTAGTGTTGGGAAACGATACGTTCCTCGTGTCGTGCTCGTGTTCAGCGGGTCCGGCCTTTGAAGGTGGCGAAGTTGAGTTCGGCGTCCGGGCGATGAACGGCGCAATTGAGCGAGTGTGGATCAACGACGGTCTGGTAGAGTACTCGACCATCGGCAACGCAAAGCCAAAGGGCATTTGCGGATCGGGCCTCATAGAACTCATCGCAGAGCTCTTCAGTAGTGGCGTTATTGACCGAACGGGGAAAATTCAGCTAGACAAGAACAACGTCAGAACCGAGGTCGGAAGCAACGGCAACCAGTTCATCGTGGCGTTCAAAGAAGACACAGCCATTGACAAGAACATCGTCATGACCGACGTGGACATTCAAAACATACTGAGAACAAAGGCCGCGGTCTACGCGAGCTGTAATGTGCTGCTCAAAACGTTTGGCTACAAATTTAGCGACTTGTGCAACGTCTTCATCGCAGGAAGCTTCGGCAACTACCTTGACACCAAGAAAGCGATTACGATTGGATTGCTTCCTGACCTACCCCTCGATACGTTCAAGTTCATTGGCAATGGAGCCCTTGGCGGAGCACGAATGGTACTGCTCTCGCAGGACCTTCAAGACAAAGCAGCAGAGATCGTCGAAAATATGACACACATAGAGCTGAGCGTCAGCAGCATGTTCTTCAAAGAGTTTACCTCAGCCCTGTTCATTCCGCACACGGAACTTGATCAGTTTCCCCACATTGCCACACGAGTCTACACGTAAGTAGGTGGCGTATCCTTTTGACCTGACAGCCCTTTGCGAGATGAGTGCCCGCTCTCGATCACTGGCTACGCGAGACGGCCACGTGCCGGTCGCCCAAAGATAAGACACGTCGCACGAGTGACCTGGATTTAAGTAGAAGAGCAGCGTAGGCATAGCGGTGGGGGTTTCCTCACACAGCATTACGGATAGACCGCGTGCAAACCATTGCGATAACGGGTAAAGGCGGAACAGGCAAAACGACTTTTGCTTCGCTCCTTGTAAAACACTTGAGCACTGACAGCGCCACTGTCTTGGCTGTCGATGCAGATCCGAACTCAAACTTGGACGCGCGGCTCGGAATGCACGTCGAGCAAACGATTGGCGACTTACGAGAGGATCTGCTTAAGAAGCAGTTTCCCGCGGGGGTTGCCAAGAGTGAACTCATCGAGTATCAGATACGTCTGGCTCTCGTTGAAGGAGACACGTTTGACCTTATCGCGATGGGGCGGCCTGAAGGGCCCGGATGCTACTGCTACATCAACAACGTGTTGCGTGATGTCCTCGACAGGCTCTCCGTCAATTACGATTACGTTGTTATCGACAACGAAGCGGGTATGGAACACCTGTCAAGACGCACAACGAGAGATGTTGACGTGCTGTTCATCATGAGCGACGTGACCGTGCTAGGCATAGTCACCGCGAGTCGGATAAAGAAGCTATCTGAGGGCCTCAATCTTGTCGTCGGAAAAACGTATTTGGTGTTAAATGAAGTCGAGAACGCCCTACCGGAGAGCATCAAGGACCAGATACGGCAACAGGAATTAGACCTCATTGGCGCTATCCCAAAAGATGCCTTAGTTGGAGAGTATGCTTTGGAGGGGAAATCTCTGTTTGAGCTGCCTGGTGATTCGGCAGCGTTTAAAGCAGTGAGCGCGATTGCAGAGCACTCGATAACGCCGTGAGCGCAGCTATCCGTTTGTAAGCTCTTTCAAATACTTTGGCAGTGCAGACGAATCTTTGACGCCGACGATGACTTCCCAGCCCGTAAGCTCCTCGAGTTTCATCTTCAGCATGGCGATCATGCCGGGAATTATGAGCTTTCGGTGATCCACCTTTTCTGCGGCCTTGTATTCCTCAAGCGCCTGCGCGATTGTCTCTGGCGTAAACTTGTCAGCGGCGAATGCGGTCATCACCGACAGGCCTTCGGTATCGACGACAAGAAGGCGCGCAGGGACTTTGCTCGCTTCAATATCGCTTGCGACGGTGAAATATGTGAGGGAGAAATTTGACGTGACGATGACTGGCGAGTTCCGGTCGGGCTTTCCTATGTCATAGAGACCTGGATTGACCTGTATGAGCGCCTGGGGGTCCGTGAAGATATTAGTCCTCAGCGTCGTAAGAGGGTATAACCGCGCGGGATCGAGGTCCCCAAAGATGATCAGCGACGCGTATTTCAGCGTTCCTAACGTGGCCCTTATCGCTTGCGTTTCGACGTCCGCCCCGTTGTCCACGTTTAGCAAGATAGGGTAGCCCAGCGGCCGGAAAAGCTTCTTGACGCTGAGTCGACGCAAGATGGTGAGCCATTCCAATGCGTCGCGCAACGGCTTGGCACCGAGATTTAGATCTAACACGATGTCATCGGCGCCCTCGCTCTTTGCTATTTCAGACAGCGACACAAGCTCATCGACGTCATCTGAGTAGAGCGCGAGCGGGCACGCGTACTGCCGTGCGAGTTTTGCAAGTGCCGCGCAGTTGTTCGCATTGCCGGCGTAAATCAACGGCTTAGCCTTCGATACGACCTTAAGCCCTGCTTCAACGACCTGAGGGTCATCGCTCATCAAAACGAACGGCAATCCGCTGCTTTCCTTCACAAGCGTCACCACTTCAGAGAACCGCTGTGCATCCCCTTTCGATTTGATCGCGATCAAGTCCACGCCTGAGATGATGCCAATCCGCTCGTATTTCATCGCATCGAGCTTCTTGGCCCGTTCCGCGATGCTTTCGTTGTCGCTGTCGTCTTCGATCACCACCGCATACGCCGTCTGGTTGAAAAACTTCTTCTCGTGTCTGAACAGCTCGGTTTCGCCTCCGATTTCAAGGTCACCGACGGTGACAGTGCGCATAGGCGGCGAAGCGGAGCTCTCGAGTTGTTGCACCACTTCAGGTGACACATATGGACATTTCGTGAGCTCTGTCTGCTTATTCGCCAACATCATGGCAAACGCCAAGCACGTGGGGACCCCGCATTCGCCGCAGTTCTTTTTGGCTAGGAGTTTGAATATGTCGAGCGCTGTCATCGGCATGGTCGTTACCCTGTCAATTCTTCGACAACTCTTCTCGTGGTCGCTACAGACTTCGGGTGTCGGAGTATCAAGGCGTTCGCACCGGCCATTAAAGCCGCCAACGCAGACGCCACCTCCCAAAAGATCGCTCTTTCCCTCTCGTCGCCCAGCTTAGCGTCAACGCGATAGGCTTCCTTCGCACTCCACGCCACGCTTAAGTCGGCGATCATCGGAGATTGGAGCATCTTATCTCCCACGAGACCGGCGAGTTTAATCCGTTCCATGGCAGAGTAAGCGTATTCCATCCCAAAACCAACTCCCGCCATGAGCGGGTCACTGACGATATGGTCGACTGGGACGCCAAACTCGGTGAGCATGATATTGAGCTGCTTGGCGATATTCACGTCGATGTTTGAGAACGCGACGACATCGTGGCCGTTGGCGATCGCCGCTACGGCGATCGATTTGTAACCGTCCTGTTCCGCGCGGGCGAGCAAACACCGTTCTCCCTTGGCGGCATCGCCGCAGAGCTCCATGACGCGGGCGTCCTTCTCATAGTCGCCACTTCCCTGTATTATGAGCGGTGCCTTCACCTGCGCGAGCACGGTCAACACGAGGGAGGCCGCATCTTCAGCGCTGACGTTTGCTTCCTCTGGATTCGTGCTCAGCAGCTTCAGACAGATGAAGTCTGCGCCATAGACATCAACGCACGCACGCGCCCACGCAACGGGATCCTTGATGACGTCGCCGATTTCATCGATGATGATGTGGGGGTAGTCATCGCCAACGTGATCGATCACCTCCATTCCGATCGCCGGTCGCGAAACCTTGCCCTCGAACGCCAAAAATGGAAGAGTCGTCTCTCCGCCTAAAAGGAGTTTTCTGTCCCTCGTTCCGCCTTCGTCATCAGTTGCCCCGAATGCGATCTCCTTTATCTTTCCACTCCAACTTTCCTTTGGAATTGCTACCATCGCCGTAACCCCTGAGCTTCTCACGACGGCGCGTTTAGAACATGCCCATCGGCGACATGCGTAGCGCCGGGTGATCGACCTTCGCCAAGTACTCCGCTAGTTCATCCGCATCCGTCGTAATAGTTTCGTCGGCGATCTTGTCGACCAGGTCCGGCAAGCCTAGTTCCTTTGCCCTCGTTTCGAGATCTTCTCGTAGCGCCTCTTTCAGGTCTTTCGGCATCCAAACAACGCGCGCTAGCCCCCCATCCGCGCGGATAAACTTCTTACTCGTAATGAACTGCCTGCCGACGCCAATGAATCCGGGCGTTTGATTGCCCCCACCGACAGACCCGGCGAGGGTTGAGAACTTCATGCCGATCGGGGTCATTCCTGTGTACTCGCGGTTGACGACGATCACCCCCTGCAAATCACTGTTAATCGCCACGATGCACTCGAAGCATCCACACGACGTCTGCGGATCCTCCATCATAGTGTACTGATTCATCCGCTCGATGTGGCCGTGGGTGAGCTCGCGGACCGCTTGGTTCACGTTTAACCACTGGCCTTTCTGCTCATCAATCGCGGCGCCCTTCTCAACCGGCTTGTTTGGCCCGTTTGGATCGATGCTGTACCCCGCAGCCGCATCTAGCCAGTTCAGTGCGCCACACAGCCCAAGGCGTTCCGGAGAGATGATGCATACGTGGCTCGGGGCGAAGCTCTGACACAACGTGCACGAGTAGAACGCGTCAACGCTCTCGTCTGTCAGCCCTGCAATCCGCCGATCCCGCTCTGCATAAGCCTCCATAGCCTCTGGCAGATGCTTCTCCACCTCCTTCTCGTCGGTCACGATGGTGACTTGTATCCGGCTGATAATACCGCCGAGTTCTTCTTTCATCTTGTGGTAAAGGATGTCTCCAAAGTGCTTGAGGCGGAGCCCGTTGGCCACACTGTTCTTGCTCAGTCGCACCCAGATCAAGTTTCTCTGACCCGTGTGCCACGCGCCTTCCGCATAGTTGATGAACTGATGGATGCGCCGTTCGACGACGGGCTCAAACTCGCTTTTCATGTGCTTTCCATACACTTCAACGAGAATCCCCAGCGCGGACACGCTCCCCTCTTCCATCTCATCAACGTCCTTGCCGATGAGCGTGATTTGACCGTCCTTAACAGCATCAGCATCGCGAATCTTGACAAGCTCAAAGACCTTTGTCTTTGTCGGCCCTCCACACTCGAGGTAGGTCTGCGGCTTACGCACCGTTTCACCCTCGAAGGCTAGCCCATAGGCGACCGGCAACGAAACTTCGCCGAACGTGACCTTCATGTTCCGTATCTCTATCGCGTGGGCGACGATCTGATTGTAATCCTTCTCCACCTCATATTTGCCCGGCACTTCCTCCACGTCTTGATCGGTGATCGTGGGTGAGCCATTGAACAGCACGGCGAACTCAATCGCTGCCTTAATATCATCAATAGGGCCTAACTGGACGACGACGACTTTCGGCCTTTTTGCGAGGTAATCAGAGAGACCTTTCCTATCGCCTGGCTTGACGTTCCCGAAGGTCAACGCGGCGCGGATCGCAAAGCTCAGCCCGTGAATTGCCTGCGTGAATTCGCCTACACAAAAAAGCAGCCGGTCGAGCCCCTTGTGTTCGCCAATCTCAATGCCGGCCTCCCTAATCTGCTGTATGGTATCAAAGGTAGGAATCACTAGCATGCCCTTACTTTGACAATCTCTGATGATCTTCGCAAGCAGTTTCGGGTCTCTCGCCTTCCCCACCAACACGAGGACTCCCGGTATGGTATCATCGACGAACGAGATCCCCAACTTTCGCAGCACCTCGTCAGCGACGAACCCCGTGTACGGAGTGGCCGCGTATGGGTCAGGATTGTCGATGTACTTGAGGGCTTCAACGATTTCTGCAGCGATCATCGTCGCTTCGCCCGAAGCCACCGCGTTGTCAAACGTGTACTCTTCCCTTATCTTCCCTCTTACCTCTCCGAGGAGCCGCGGCAGCTGTGCGAGTTTCGTCACTCGTTCTCCTGTCCACGCGGTGATACAAGGAAGATAATACCCAGTGCTGGGGTATCCTATCTCCTTATCGCGACCGTGCTGACGTATCGCCTTGTTCAGCAGCTGGTCTGCATACCCGGTTGCGATGATGGCCCCGTCAATCGCCTTTTTATAGAGAACCTCATTCGAGAGCGCGGGTGCCTCCACCGACGGCGTGGACCCGTTCCAGTACGTGACCCCCCCATCTAGTTCACTGTGCGCGTCCATCTTCCATCTGCGGTACTGGACGGTGTTTACCAGCGTCTTCGCGGCGACCGTAGGATCGGGCTCAAATATGAAGTGACCGCCGTAGACGTCGTGTGCCGTCGCCTGAGCGACTTCATCCGCAAGGGGACTCCCCTTGATGAACGGGTAAACCCCGACGTGCGTGGGCCATCCCGTTGCCACGCACCACGTCCCGATCGCCACCGCCTTTTCGCTCATGGCTTCGGGCGCGCTTGCGACGATGGGGAGGTCCTGTATGTCGACGCCCATCACCTGCGCGAGTTCGCTGACGAAGTTTTCCACGCGCGAGTTGTCCACGCAAGACCCCATATGAAGGACGAGCGGCAACGATTGGCCAATGGTCTTTTCCCCGACGTCTTTGAGAAACGCCTTGAGGGATTCGCCGGCGTACTCGTCGACTGCTTCTGGCGTCAACAAGCCGTGCTTCGCGAGAGATTGGGCCGCACAACCGGTCACAAGCGTCAGTATATTATTTTTGACCAGTTCCTTAGCGATAGTCAAATGACAGAGGTCGTGTTCAGCTTTCGTGGGATTGTTGCATCCCGCGATAAGTGCGATGCCTTGGACATCTCCGCTGCGAATCTTGTCGGCCAGATGCTTAAGCGGTTCGTTTTCGTCAAAGCTGCTCAATAACGATTTTATGTACTCGAGACTGAAGCCTGCAACGACCTTGCTCGAAATGTCAGGAATGAATATTTTGGTTGGATCTCTGTTATTGTATGCTTCAATTGCGACGCGCACGATCTCTTTGGCGCCTTCGCGCGCCGCAGCTTCGTTGAATTCGATATGTGTATCGCCGGGGATGCGGGTAATCGGCATCGTTGATATCAACTTTGTGTGGAAACACTGCGTCCAGAATCCCACCGATGGCGCGATACATTGATAATCGATGACCATCACGTCGACGACGCCCGTCATTATCGCCAATTCTTGACTCGCGAAATTCGTGACGATCGGAATGCCTCTACGCATCAACAGTTCGTTAGCAGTGCAACAAATGCCGACGATATTAATCCCCTTCGCACCAGCGGCTATGGCCTCACCTTGCAGCTCGTCAGCAGCGTCACAGATGACTTCGCTCAGAATGGGATTGTGCCCGTGCACACAGACATTCACGTAGTCCTGCTTTAACGCTCCAAGATTAGCCTCTGAGACCACCATCTGCGGGACGCCAAACAAGACATCTGAGATGTTTGAGCTTATGTTTTCGCCGGTGACATCGCCGAGTGAGCACTTGATCCCCCCGAATATTAACGGCACCGGATCAGCGTCGCACCCCATGTGCGTTCTGTGCATCACTTCCGTGATCCCTCTATCAATGTTGGTCGCGATTACGTCATTTCTTTCAAGGAGTTCCAGCCTCTTTGGGGGGAGCATGATCTTGAGCCAGCTACACGCCTGGTCATCGTTCCGTGAAAAGTCCTCCAAAGCGGCATTCGCCACCGCCACCGCAAGTTCACTAACGCTCTTCTCGTTCTCCAGACCGAGCTTTGCGCCAAGTGCGCGCAGTTTCGCCTCATCTTTTACGCGATAGTCGGGTGCCTGACCCTCGCCGACCCCTTTAAGCGCGGACGCCAAGTGCCGTCCGTGGTCAGAGTGGGCTGCACAGCCCCCTGCCATCATCCGGATCAGATTACGCGCGACAATTGTGTAATCTTTCGCCCCGCAGACTCCTCTTTGTGGCTCTTTTCCGAAAGGATTGATCCGGCAAGGTCCCTGCAAGCAGATCCGGCAGCATAGACCGGACTCACCGAAGCCACACTGAGGCTGCATGGATTCGGCCCTGTCCCACATCGTTTGCATATTGTCCCGCTCTGCACGTGGCAGCATCTCGAGCGCCGCAGGGTCCACAGTTACCGCTTTTGTATTTCCTTTGTTACGTCTCTTGTCCATATACCAATGCACCACACTTACACGCAAGAACGCACGACAACTCCGCTGCGCCGTCGCATAGATCGCACTTAACCGCTTTGCGATCGCGCGTCAATACCGCCCCAAACGGGCACGCATCAATACACGCGAAACAGCCGGTGCAGCGTTCGTTGTCAATCGTCACCACGCCCGCTTCACTTCTTACGATCGCACCCGCTTCACACACGTCGATACACTTTGGCCGCTTACAGTGCAGACATCGTGTGAGATGTAACTTCCCGCCCTTGTATCCAATGGTAAGCCTCGAGATCGGGGAAGGGTGCTCAGACATCGCAGTGTTAATGTCACCTGACTGGCTATGGCGCAGGGCGCACGCCAGCTCGCACGTTTTACACGCTACACAGTTCTTTGGAACAAACCTAGCGATCAACATGAGCAACCGAATACCATACCGTTGATTTTATGGAACCCCTCGCTGCGATTGAGTGCGCTTCACGGTATTCATAATACTACTTGGCCGCCTCACAGCGGCAGAAATCCCTGAGCCACTGGGTGCTTGTGAAAATGCGGACTCCCCCCAACGGGGACGAGGCAAAGTGTCTTTCGCATTCTGCTTGAATGAAATAACGCGATATTAAGCAGTAGGCAACGATTTAATGCTTGTATCATTTTATATAACCTTAGTCATATATATGTATGGTCTTACCAAAACGACAGAAAGTTTTTATAGTGCACTCAAACGAGTAGGTTACTGATGGGACTTGTGAACGTCCGTCTGTTCGCAAATTTGCGCGAAATCGTGGGACACCCCCACTTAGCTGTAGAGGCAGGCACAATACGCGAGGTGCTCGCAGCACTTCAGGCAGAGCACCCTGCATTGCGGTCCGTGCTCTGTGACGACGACGGTGAGGTTCGCTCATACATCACGATCCTCGTAAACGGCAAGAATATACGCGAAATGGAAGCGCTCGCCACGATTCTGTCGGATGGCGATGAAGTTGCCATCTTCCCGCCTGTTTCGGGCGGCTAACTAGCGTAAATATCAATCAGAGAGGTCGACGTACCATTTGGTAAGCTGGTTCAGTGAGCCTTCCATGCCTCGATAATCCCCTAGAAGCTCATAACCGAACGCAGTCAGCTTCGCCCCGCCCCCCTCTTTTCCGCCTCGCGTCCTCTCAACGAGAGACCGACCGAGCCGTTTTTCAACGACGGTTATGCGTTCCAGAGCGTAGCGGTACGACATCCCCAGCTCGCGCGCCGCGGCGCTTATAGACCCACGCCTATCTATTTCAGCAAAGAGCCTCATCGTGCCGAGGCCAAACACGTATTCCCCGTCTTCGCCGACGAACCACAGCTTGAAACGTGGTCTGATTCTCATGCTGGTAAGCTATAATAGTCCATGTGCACACTTAACCATAACGATGAAATTCAAAACACGAACTCCGTTCGAAGCGGCGCTGCATACGTTCCTCACCGCCATCGTGCCTATCGAAGAGACCGAGGTCACGCCAATACGAGAGGCGCGAGGGAGAGTGGTAGCACATCAGATCATCGCACAAAGGGATGAACCCAACTATCGACGCGCCACAATGGATGGCTACGCGGTCGTTGCCGACCTAAACAGCTTGGCGTCCAGCCCGCTTGCTGATGAGGAGCACGACTTCGTTATACTGGAAGACCGTCTCGATGAGCGGTGAAGTGATTTCTTGCAGCGCCACGATCAAGTGAATTCGCTGGGTCGCTGCCATCAGGCGTGCGAACCTATGATAAAACGCACTTGCGAACCAGATTGGCTAGATGACCTAGCTGGTGGAAAACGCTGGGTGTGCCGGCCTAGGTCCTCGACGGAGCGAGCCACCACGCTTTGCGTCCGCCCCAATATCGATGCAAACTAAAGCTGCCCCTTCGCTTGTCAAGCTCTGCCCCTGTTCTAGACAACTTTTTATTGTCAGAAGTCCCATAGCAGTTGCCATCGGGGTAGTAGGGTAGCTTGGTCCATCCTCGAGCGTTTGGGACGCTTGGACGGCAGTTCGAATCTGCCCTACCCCATAGGCTTAACACGCGCCATCGAAACCCCCTCATTAGGACTCGTAGCCTAGTCAGGATAGGGCACCGGCCTCCTAAGCCGGCGGTCGAGGGTTCAAATCCCTCCGGGTCCGCTTTTACGCTTTCAACCATGCTCACGCGGCATGTAGTTGACGCCAACGATGAAAGGCGCAAACGGACTAGGTAGCGCGCTCCCGCTCATACGTAATGGCGTCGTTCGCGCGCACTTAGATTTTGCCCTTCCCTAGCGCACAACTCGTCGCGAACGCCAGCTGAACTCGTCAGACCTGGGGGCACGCGCTCGAAAAGGATGACTACGAGCTAATTCTATGCTAAGCTCGAGCGCTAGCAGCATCGAGCAGCGGCCAACCCGTGCTCGTGTGCCAATTCGCCCGAGCTAGTTTCGCAAGGCGCCGGACGCCCCGTCGATCTAGCAAGCGTCACAGGCGGAACTCGAAAGCCGCTACAGGATAAATCAGTTTGTGCTCAACCAAAATATCCGGGTCGAGCTCCCCAAAAGTTCCTACGGCCTGTCCATTGACGATAATTGTCGCACGCCTTCCCTCAATGAATGATGGGTCGGCAGATTCAGTGACCTCAAACGGACGGTCGAGCTCCCGCAAGACCGCATTCACAACCTTTTTTATTTCCGTGAAATTGGCTGAGCTGGATGCGATAACGCCCGCGCAAAGGCGACGTTCTTCGGCCGCGTCGGCGACAAGGCGGACCACGTCACCCACCTCAAACACCATTTGTGGGTACTCTCGGTGCTGGTTGAGGGCCAACGTGTCTATCAAGCCAGGCAACAAACTCGTTCGCAGGCTAATGTGCTCCTCAAGGAGCGGATTCTCAATAATGACGGCTTCTTTGGGATCGGACGCCAACATAAGCGTGATGACCTCAAGGAATCCCAGTCCCTGTAGCACGCCCCTAACGACGGTTGACCGCTGCTCTTCTTCCAGCCTGCTGCCGATAGTTCCAAGCTTCGGAAACGAAGGCGGAAGGTTTTCGTAACCAAAACCGATAGCAATGTCTTCTATGATGTCAACCGGATGCATGATGTCAGTCCGGTAGCACGGAACGGACACCGTAATCTCGACTGCGTGCACCTCGGCGTTCATCCGCATTTTTTGAAGTGAGGTCGTGATCACCTCGTCCGCGATCTTGGTGCCAATACGCCGCATTACGTCGCTATTCTTGACGACGAATGTCGAGCTGCCCATGTTCAGGAGTACACTGCACGCGGTCGCCACCTCCATAAACGACGTCAACCGTCTCGATCGACGCTCCTCGGTCATGCAGCGCTGCGACAAGTATGTGAAGGCAGTCTTGAATAGCTTTCAGCTCGATACCCGTCACGTCAATGAAGAGATCGGTCGTCTTATCGGTAACGCGGGTGAGCTCACCGTTAATAATGGGCGGAAATGAGAGAACGTGATCGTTTGCGTCTAAGATTAGGGGGTGGTGATCGCCGACGATGTGTGCATATTCCTTTCCCTTCGGATGGACGCGAAGAATCTCTGCAGGGGTCATCGGTTCGGAAAAATCGAGTGGTATAAACGCGACTTCACCAAGAGTGTACCTAAACGGCGGGCAGACGCGAGAGAGATCGTGAATCCCTATGGAAGCCTTTCTGCGGTCCCGCCCGACCCCCCAGTGCAGGTCCTCCTGCAGATCGATCAAAGACTTAATCGTCCTTTCATCGATCGTAATTCCTCTCACAACGGCGCAAACCACGTGTGGGCGCACCGCGTTTACCGATGGGTCGACCCCGATTTCGATGCCCGATGGTGAGGTCGCATACGCGGGAAGACCCCTCTCTAGTCCCAGCATCCCTTTTATGGCTCGGGCCGCGCCCTCAACACTAAACAAATCAGGCCTGTTTGGGAAAAACTCGACCTGTATCTCGTCGTCGACGCACTCAACATCTGCCCCGAGGCGCGGAAGCAACTCAACGATCGTGTGAACGTCGGCGCCAACCATCTCCTCAAGCTCCGCACGATTAAGGGTAACAACTGGCATTTGGACACCTCAACGCAGCGCGCTTGGCGTATCGCGCAGCCAAGCGACGTCACTCATGTAGAGCTTTCTGATGTCGGCCAGCCCCATTTTGAGCATAGCAATCCTCTCAATACCGATGCTGAATCCCAAAACGCTTTTGAGCCCTAACGGCTGAGTCACTTCGGGCCGAAAGACGCCGGCCCCTACCAGCTCAAGCCAGCTGCCGTCCACAAAGACATCGCCCTCAAGGCTCGGCTCGGTGAAAGGAAAATAGCCGGGTCTAAATCGAACGCGATTAAATCCGAGCCGCTCAAAGACCGCCTTAAGCACGCTGATCAGGTCGGCCAGGCTAAGGTCTTCACCGTGAATTGTCCCCTCGCACTGGTGAAACTGCGGCAGATGCGTTGAGTCCATGCTTTCTCGTCGGAACACGCGGTCGATGCCGAAAATCATTGTCGGGGGCTGCGGATGGCGTACCAGATAACGAAATGCGGACCCGGTCGTGTGGGTTCGTAAGACCGCTCTGCGCGATCGCTCGAGGTCAAATTCGCCGCCCCACCCTATA
The DNA here is from genome assembly GCA_963701995.1 of Methanobacteriota archaeon. Taxonomy (GTDB): domain Archaea; phylum Halobacteriota; class Bog-38; order Methanoflorentales; family Methanoflorentaceae; genus Methanoflorens. The sequence continues at coordinate 55,066 of OY969693.1, forward strand.
GAACCCTCGCAACCGAACCTGTGTGCTGCTGCCACGCGCGCTGCTAAGTCCGTTGGCAATTCGAGCGCTGCTGGGCGACTGAGGTAGAACGTGTCTTGTTCATCGCGTGCGGGATGGTCTTGCGGCACGAACAGAACGTCGAAATTATGGAATTCACTTTCGACGATCGGCCCCCCGAACTCGGTAAATCCCATCGAAATGAAGATTTCGCGCATTTCATCAATAAGGCGTCGCAGCGGATGTGCTTTGCCGGGATAAAGCGGAAGGGTAGCGGCTCTTACGTCGTAGGGCTTCAATCGTCCTCGCCAAGCCCCAGTTCTGATGAGTTCAGACGTAAGATCAGCAACATCATAGTCGGCCGTGGGTGGCGCACGCAGTGGCGTTTCGTCGCCCGCTTGGGTCAAAATGACCTCACGTGATACAATCTGGTGTGCGTGCACGACATTGCGCTTTTCGAGCTCTTTAAGAGCCGGTTCTGCTACTTGTCGCTCAACCGAGACGTCGTTCAAGGTGAAGTGGATCCCAGCCTTGACGTCCTGAAGCATGCGCTCTTCCGGCAGTTGGTCTGCCTCGCGAGGTGAGAGTACGGAGTCGCCATTCGCAGTCTCGATGCTGGCCCACCCGCGACGCTTGAGCCAGCCAACGGCGATTGACACGGCTGGAAAGATGCTCTTGAGGTCCGTCAGCAGAGTTGGCCCATTTATGAGCAAGTAGTCGTGAACCTGCCGTTCTGGAAGCCCCTTTTCAGCGTAAGTTGCGCCCTCAGCTGTGAGTTTGTAGACAGTTTCGACGGTTTCTTTTACCTGCGCCAGCCCCTCTGTTTGAAGAAGGTACGCTGATTGAAGAACTGTCTCGGTTTTCAAGCTGGCGTCTTTTGACAGGGCTTCAACGGTCCCTCGCTTTGCGCGCTTAAGGGCACGAAAAAGTGTCCAGTCATTTTTAGATAGCTGCACCATACGAATCTCTGACGTTATAAGGAGTAAAATACGCGTATTGCTACTCACGTACACACGATTATTATTTATTGTTACCTGTCGACACAAACCATATGCAGGCCAAAATGACGGTATTGTCGCGCAGCGAGTCTCTCTGGCTGGGCCTCAGCGCGGCCTAGGATTCAACGACTTGTTGCGAGCCACCACGACACAGGTGGGGCATTGCGGGGGATGGCTAGTGGCAGATTACGGAAATCCATTTTTTTGTTCAGGAGAGACTTACGCATAAGCGACAACACTGGGCTGATTGAAGCGTCTAAGGCCTCTAAAACGGTGGTGCCCTTGTTTGTCTTTGACCCGAGACAAGGAGCGCGAAATCCGTACTTCAGTCCGAATGCGTTCCAGTCCATGATCGAATCACTCGACGACCTCGCCCGCCAAGTGACGGCGGCACGTGGCCGATTATTCATTTTTCGGGGACGCCCAGAGACGATCGTAGATCGCCTGGTCGCTGAGGAGGATATCGAGGCTGTTTTCATAAACAAAGATTATACTCCTTTCAGCAGAATACGAGACGTTGCGATCGCAAAAGCTTGCCAAAACAGAGATGTCGCATTTCGCTGCTGTTCCGACGTGCTACTCCACGAGCCAACTGACGTCCTGAAAGACGATGGGAAACCGTAACGATCTTCTCGCATTTTCTCAGGAAAGCGCGCTCAGTTCCAGTCCGACCTATCAGTGTTGCTGAGGTTGGCAATCTTTCGAATGTGCGCGTCGCGTCAGTAGACGCTAGATGGAGAACCCTTTGAGAATAATCGATCCTGACCGCACGGTGTTTCGAAGAGGGGGTTACCGGATCAAGTCATTCCTGACAGTCACGGATGATAAAATCCTCTATTCGGTCTTGCGCTTGCTCGCGCGCAGCCTGGTGTTGTTTGAGGAATTGCACGACCTTGTCAGCGAGCTCATTCTTACACTCGCCACAAGCGCGCGCGCCGCGCAAACACTCTTCTCGCAGCTCAAGGGCCCGCTTATCGTCCTGCTCAAAGAGGTAGAATGAGTACTGATACACCGCACAAATATCAGGCACCCCGCCTAAATCCCTCTGTTCTTGCACCGTCGTTCGCCCTCCAGTAAAGGCGTTGGCAATTTTCGTGCGCGCCTCCTCTGGACTGTCTGTGGTGAAGATGCTCGTTTCAGGAATCGATGCAGACATTTTGTCGAGTCCTAAGAGGCTCGGGAAAAAGCGGCTGTGGATTAGTGCGGGCTTGTAGTACCCCATTTTTGGAGCTACATCACGAGTTATACGAAAATGTGGGTCTTGGTCGATCGCACACGGGATCAATACCGGAACGTTTCGCCCGGACAAGATCGCGGGAAGAAATGCTGGCGCCGATTGCATGCTCGTGAAGAAGACCATTCCGATGTTGGTGCTACTGTCGAATCCGAAGACCGCGCGAGCTGCCGAAAATGTCACGCGTTTTGCCACTTCTAGCGCAATCGGATAGAGGGTTCGTGCGTACTCCGTGTCGAGGAATATCCGAGTCTTCTCCGGATCAAAGCCGAGCGCTATTAGATCAAGGGCATTGTCATACGAAAAACCGCGCGTCGCATTAGCACTTAGCTCGTCCTTCTGTAGGAATTTTTCATCGTCGGTCATCTGAAAGTATAGGTCTGCATCAAATGCGTCTTGCAGGTATTTCGTGAAGATCCATGGCATCAGATGACCAAGATGCGTGTGCCCTGAAGGCCCTCGCCCGGTGTAGAGAACGAACTTTTCACCCGCTTCGTACCGATCCAGTATCCAGTTAAAGTCTCGATGCGAGAAGAAGACCTGCCTTCGCAACATAGGCGGGATTGAGCCGGTAAACCTCTTGAATCGCGCCAAGAGCGCGTCGTCAATGGGCTGCGTGCCAAAGAGCGCCGTCAGCTTCTTATAGTCGACGTGGCCCTCTACTTCCCACGGTGTGACGAGAAATTCATCGCTTGGCATCGTTGTCGGCCTTGTTCCGATACGTATTTCGGCTAGTGATAGTCACCAGCAATTATAAAGACACCGCATAGTAGCGAAGACCTCAAGGCGCTGCAACTTGCTTGCCAGATCAGGCGTATCGCGACGTCGCGTGCCAACGGCAGGCGGGTTACGGTTTTGCCCGCCCAATGTCAAGGTACTCGAGACCGTTTTTTCCACTATAAGCAAAGATCATTCGTTTGCGCACGCCGTGTGCGAGACGCACGGCGCGTGACATCTCCGGAAGCATTACGACATAGTCCTCCGGAAGTGCGTGCACGAGGTACTTCGAATGCGGTATCGCGCTTACGTCGCTGACTTCCTCATATGCCCTAAAATGGCTGCCAAATTTGAAACCTGTTTTCACGACCAAACCGCGATCGCGAAGATCCGTGTATACATCAAGCTTCCTCACGAATTCTGGTTCGAGGGCCTTCGCCTTGCGCGTGAATTGCCGTGCGGTGAAGCGCTTGTTCGTCGCCCCGTCCTCAACTGGCAACCCGAGTCGCATCAGGTACGCACACTCAAGAAGCGAGAGCTGGAGCAATTTCTCATCAACGAGCTTTCCGTAAAAGCCAGCTCCGTAGAGCTGCACGGCGTGTTGCTGATCCCAGATAACGACTCGGTCGTCAAGAAGAGTGGCGTCGGCTTCAGAGAGGTCCACCGTTAAGGGCGCCATCTTGCCCCGCATGCGCGCGTTTTTAGCTTCGTAGAAGGTCAGATCGCTTTCCCCGTCAACGACCGCAAGAAGCATCTTCTTCCGCACGTTTTGAGTGAGTTTGACCTTTTGCACGAGGTCAGCAAAGGGAACGGCAATACGTTCTGAAAGCACGTAGACATAGGCAGAAGCCGCACCCTCGCCTGGCCGTCCTCCGCGCGGATAGAGCCGGAAGTCCGTCACGCTTGGTTGCACGTAGTAACCCCGTTCGCGAAGGTCCTTGTAGACCACATATTTGAGGTCAAAGTAGGGTTGCTTGCCCGAAGCTCTTTTCATAAACTCTTTGAGCGAGACCCCCAGCTCAAGCCGATCCCGTTCTATCAAGAAGGCAGCTTCGACGAGTGACAGCTCGAGGCCGTCGCCTTTCAGCCGACCATAGTAGCTGTAGTCCTCCTCCGCAAAGGACCCCCTAGAGAGCACCACTTTGTCGTCTTTTATGTCAAACGCCATCTTCGCGCACCGTTCCTGTCATTTCCCATTGCTGATGACGCGATATTACTTTTTCCCCCTAATGCATAGCTTAAAATAGCATTCAGCGGAGAATCTTATTGTTATCGGGCAGGGTCAGAGGATGCACTCAGTTGTAGATTCAATTAGCGGTCAGTTTGCGTCTCTCTTTCCCTTCACATTTTTCAACGAAATGCAGTCGCGCGTACTGCCAAGTCTCCTCGCATCGGATGAAGATGTTGTTGTTGCGGCGCCCACCGCATCCGGAAAAACTGTCCTTGCTGAGCTTGCGATGGTTCGGGAGCTCTCAAAGCCGCGAAGCGGCAAAATCCTCTACCTCGCCCCGCTGCGGGCACTCACGAACGAGAAAGAAGGCGAGTGGCAAAGACTGTTCGAGCCAATGGGGTTTGAGGTCTACGTCGTTTCTGGCGAACGCGAGCTGGACCCGACAAAAGCCCGCAGTGCACACATCATCATATCGACGCCGGAGAAATGGGATTCTTCGAGCAGAAAGTACAGCACGACACACAAGTTCGTAAGAGACGTCTCGGTTATTATCATCGATGAAGTGCATCTGCTCGATTCTGATGGGCGCGGCGGCGTGCTTGAGGCTTTGATTACGCGGATGAAGCGCATCAGGGACAACAAAGTCCGGATCGTTGCACTCAGCGCGACGATGCCCAACGTTCGCGAGGTCGCTCAATGGATAGGGGCCACGGAAGAGCGAACCTTTGCCTTTGACGATTCTTACCGCCCAGTTCCACTCAAAGCCGACGTTTTTGGATACAATCCTGGTAAGAACAAGTTCGTAGACAAGTACATTAGACTTTACAAGGCCATCTCACTGATCGAGCCGCACCTCGCCGGCGGTCAAGCGCTCATTTTCGTAGCAACGCGGTCTGACACGACTCAGGCAGCGTCAAAGCTCGTCGAGATCTTCGCCACAAAAAGGGCGAGACTTGCAACACAAGAGTCCGAACAAGTGGCAGCACGAATCAAGAACAAATCCCTCGGAGACGCCGTGCGCAACGGCATCGGTTTTCACCACGCGGGTCTTGTGAAGCAAGACAGAGACCTTGTTGAGGAGGCTTTCAAAGCCGGACACATCAAGATACTGGTCTCTACGTCGACGCTCGCCTGGGGCGTGAACCTACCTGCACGTGTTGTCGTTATTCGCGACATCGCGAACGAAGCCATCGATGAGGAAACAAGCTCACTGGATCTGCTCCAAATGCTCGGTAGGGCTGGAAGGCCCCAGTATGACGAACGCGGATTCGGGTGGATTATCGCTCCACGCGACCGTGCGGAAGACTTCGTGCAGATGTTGCGGGAGGGGCCACCCATACGCTCGCAGTTGCACACGACGCTCAGTGAGCATTTGAACGCCGAAATCAGCATGGGCACCATCAAGAGCCGCGAGGATGCCCAACAATGGTTTAGCGAGACGTTCTACTACGTGCAACACCCCGAATCAAGTGTTTTGTTGGACGATCACGTGAACGCCCTCATCGAAAAAGGCTTCGCGGTCGAGGCACAGGATAATCTGCTTCCGACCGATCTTGGCACGCTTGCCTCGAAGTATTACCTTCGCCTCGACACGGCTCGCGGATTCAAACAATTGAGAGAAGGGCCTTCAGACGAGGAACTGCTCGACGCCGTTGCTTCGGCTGAAGAGTTCCTCGGCGTGGTCGTTAGGCGCAACGAACTCTCAGCCATAAAGGGCGCGCAAGCCCACTACAAAGGGCCAAAGTCGAAAGTATATGCGATATTAAAGGCATACATTGAGCGCGGAGAAGTCCCAGAAGTGCTGCGCAGCGATGCGTGGCTCATCCGACAAAACGCGCTTCGGCTTTTATCGGCGCTCAAAGCGTTCCTCCTCCGTTTCAACGCACCGGAAACTGTCTTGCGCGCGAAAATTCTCGCTCTAAGACTTGAATACGGAGCGCCAGAGCAGCTGTGCCCGTTGCTTCAGCTGGACGGAGTGGGCATAAAACAAGCGACTCAGCTCTATGCGCAGGGGATCAGGTCGCCGTTTGACATCACCCCAGCCACGCTTTCAAGACTCGTTGCCGGCACGCGGATCGCACAGTCAATAAGCAAGCTGCCCGAAATCGTGATTGACATGCAGTTGCCCGATTCCATAGCATTTGGACAAGGCCTAATGTGTCACGCAACTCTAGCAAACGCTCGCGGAGGCGCACGTGTGTCGGTAACCGTGTTTGCCAATGGGCTCAAGATGCTTCGCGATAGCTTCTATATGGCGAATGGATACACCAAATCAATTCCCATCGGCACCTATGGCTCTCAAAACGAACGAGTCACGTATCAAGTGCGAGTCGACCATCTCGACTGCGTCGAAGCTCCGCAGATCCGAGAGAAAGAAATAGTGATAGCCGGACTCCCGAGCGAACTAAGAGCAGCTACCAGTTACGCGGGCAGAAGACCAGTAACTACCGGCAATGGGACAAGAGATCAGGCGGAAGTACCACCCTTTTCGATCCCTCCAGGAGCGTTGGAGACGCAGCTCACGACCCCCCACGACGCCACGCGCAGGAAGAACACAAAGCCGGACGAAGGGGGTTTAGACGTGCGCTCGAGATCCGTGGGGCGCTGCAAGCAATGCGGCGGCTCATTGAATCGCGCTGAAAGCGCAATAACGTGCGATTGCGGAGCTCTTTACAAACTGCCCACAGGAGCAGAACTCGCCGAAAGTACTTGCAGGTGCGGGCTGCCCAAATTCAGGCTCAAGCTTCTTGGCGTTGACGTGTGCATTGACCGTCGATGCGAGAGCATGGATGATGTGATTTCCAAGCACTTCGCAACGAGCAACTTCATCTGCCCTCGCTGCCATGGTCCTCTAACCATCGTGCGCAGGAAGGGAATCATTGTGGGGTGTGCACAGTACTACGACGGATGTAAAACCGCATTCTTATTGCCTGCTAACGCTACGATCGTTGGACGGTGCAAGTGCGGGCTCCCGAAGCTGCAGTTGAAAACCAAGACTCGATGTCTCGACACCGCGTGCCGCGCGTAAGCAAAGCCTCGCAGGACCAACGTCTTCTTGTTCCGGGTGATCCTACAGCGGTGGCGCGTCACGTTGCTTCCGAATTGTGGCGCTGTCTGGGTCAAGGCCGCGCCATTCGACAACATAGCCGAGAGCTTCTAACACTTTCTCTGGAGATGAGAAGCCTTCTTCTTCGATTACACCGAGCGCAGCAGGTAGTGCGCTACCTTCAAGCGCTTCCAGTCTCTCTGCGATTACGCCAAGCTTCTGTTCACTTATGAGAAGCGTGCCGATCAGACGGTAGTGCGCTGCTGGATTGGCCTGCAGCCACCGCACGACGGCCCCCACCGATACAGACTGTTTGTCGGCCAGTTGCGTTACGTCGATTACGTCGCCTGTGAGTCCAAGCCGTGTGCTGTCGATGGTTTCGGCCTGCTGCGTGATGGTCTTTTTCTCTAACTGCTTTAGGTAGTCGACGACCGGCTTCAGCGGCACTTTCTTGTCGTAGAAGATGACGAGGCCTTTCACTTCCTTGAACTTAGCACAACTGAGGGTTCTATCAACAGCAATGAGTAAGTTCTCAACGTCGAGCTCCCGCAGCTTCCCGAGCTTCTTCTGAAGGTATTCGTCAGTCCAGAAACCGACCACTTCCAGGTACGCCTTCACACCGTTCTTTTCAAAGCCGAAATCGGGGATAAACACATACCGACCGGCAGTCAAAAGCTCTGGTTCTCTTTTCAGAATCCAGCCCAACTTCAACGCGTTAAACGATCGGGCAAACGCCGCTTCAACGGAGCTGTCAAAGCGCTCTCTTGTTTCCTCGGCAGCCGGCACCTTAAGGAGCTCTTTTACCTTGTCGCTGTCAAGTTCCAGTTCGACCAGCTTAGGTGCCTGTCGTTCTCCGCCAAGGATATGCGCCTTTAGGCGCCATTCACGAGCCTCCACGATTGATGGCAGCAGCTTCGCAAGCGATGTGCCGTACCGCTCGGTCATCTTGAAGAGCGAGACGGGGCCATCCACGAAAACTCGATAAAGACCGCCGACCTGCTCTGCGGTGTACATGAGGCCCAGATACTTTAGCCGCCTGAAAATACGCTGGTAGTTGCCCCCAGCAGTAAACTCAAGAGAGACCGCCTTGAACAGCAACGTCTGCGTCAAGCTTAGGTTGTACTGTTGGATTAGCTCGCGCGGACGCAGAGGAGCGAAGCGTTCAAGCACCAACTCGTACTCAGCATCGCTCCAGAGCGACTCTTCGAGCTGCAATGGTGAGATGTCGAGTCGTGATGCTGCCTGCGCCATCACCTCTTTTTTCATTTCGTTCGTCGCGACAAGCGCATAACGATTTGCCTCTGTGAAGACTTCACGGCGCGCTTTTTTGGGAGCAATATGGCTTCGCGGTTCGAAGACTGCTGATCGGTCGAGCAACGCGATTAACCCCCTCACCAGTCGGTAATCAAAGCCGTCGTCCTCGAACTGCTGACAGTGCTTTACTAGCTCGCCCTGGCGCTTGCCCACGTGTGCTTCATAGGTTTCGATCAAACGCGATGCTAACTCCAAGTAACGCTCTTCGAGGGGCGCGTACACCGGTTTTATCTTTCCCGAGCGAGAATGGGCGATGAGAAGATTGCTAGGCAGCACGCTCTGCGTTCCTCCATTTTCGCTTCCGACGGTGACTTATTTTTGTTTCGGTCGTGTCACGTGTCACGATTTCAGTGAGTCTCGCGCGCTTTCCCTCTCGCTTTCGCAGCACGCGCCCGAGGCGCTGAATGAATTCTCGAGAGCTGCCGGTTCCGCTCAGGATGATTGCTTGCGCGGCGTCGGGAACGTCCACGCCCTCGTCAAGCACTTTGGACGTGACTATCATACGATACACGCCATCGTGAAAGTTGTCAAGGATCTCCCTGCGCTCGTCCTTAGACGTCGTGTGCGTGATTGCGGGAATCAAGAACGTACGCGCGATGCGGTCGACGAGCTTATTGTGTTGCGTGAAGATGATCGTCTGATCACTAGGATGCTCGAGAAGGAGCTCTTTGAGCGCCTCCATCTTCGCTCGTGAGTTCAAGGCGATATCCAACGCCCGATTTCGAGCCAGAAGCGCCTTTCGCGCCTCTGGATCCCACGCGCTCCTCATGATAAACCGCGAAAAATCATACTGCGTACGCATCGGAATATTGCGGCGCGCGAGGTAATCAATGAATGCACCATACATCCGCGCGTACTCCTCAGCTTCATTGGGCGTCAAGTCGACAAAGAGATGCGCAACTTCGTAGCCAGAAAGGTGTTCCTCGGCAAGGTCCTGCACGGTCAGCTCGTAGACTTTGCCGCCAATGAGACGTTGGAGCTCGCTGTGCAGTCCGTCTTCGCGTTCATACGTTGCCGTAAGTCCTAGCCGCGCTCTCGACAGAAACATTTCGGCGATGTGGCGATAGCCCGGCGCGGGCAGGTGATGTACCTCGTCGAATATGATGAGCCCAAATCGATTGCCGAGCTCCGCGGCGCGCAAATAAGCCGAGTCGTACGTCGATACCGTGAGCGGTTTGAGCACGTTTTCCCCACCCCCGTACGTCCCTATCTCGATCGCAAATTGGGCCGCGAGCACGCGGCGCCACTGCTCCACTAGATCGAGCGTTGGTACAATGACTAGCGAAGGCGTTTGCAGCGTGCCAATTGCTCCGACAGCGACAATGGTTTTTCCAGCACCGGTCGGCAAGACAACCGTGCCTCGCTTTCCCGCTTGGATCCACGAGTCCAACGCGTCTGTTTGGTAGTCCCGCAACGAGGCGTGGAACTGCAGGCGCGGGACCGGGAGCAACTCAAGCGCTTCATCTACATAGTTGATGTGACTGCTCTCGAGATAATCGGTGATATCTGCATAGTCCAACGCCAGTGCTCTGTACGCGCCAGAGCGCGCGTCCCAGTGGGAGTTCGGAACCCGCGCATCGCCGCGAATCAGCAGCGTTCCTTTGTCGTATTTAATCCGCACTTCCACTTACATCACCCGCAAGTCGCGACCGGCCTGCGCCCGCTCCTTCCCACGTCTATTCACGCATGCACAACTTGTCACATACGGAGGCCACATACTGATCCCCTTGCCGCAATTGGGTGCGGAGACGCTTTTCACCATGTGCTCGGATGCCATGCGCTAACGACGCCCGATTTGAATGGACTGCGATGAGCATAAAACATCATATTTCGCCGAGTCGACCCTGAGACGAATCTCACCCTGGTTCTGTCCTGTTGTGTGATAGCAACGTGCAGCTTTTGATCCATTCCCCTCGGGCCGCCCGCGAGGTGCCGACGATCAGGCGCGTAACTCCAGCTTCATTGCAGATTCCTCGCGCTTCGATCACTTCACCTTCATCTGCTTGGCCCGCGTAGGTGTGGGTGTATGAGAGCACCTTGTTGACGGTCTCGTGCTCTATTTCGTAAATAGCAGGGCTGTCAAATGCGTAGGTAGCATTGGTCACTGTAGCGCGGACAGTCGCAAATCCATCGTCTGTTCCTCGAGGCTCAATGGCTATCTCATCAAAGTCCCTTACGAATAGCAGATCAAAGTACGTCGCCCCTATTGACCCGCGGTTCCATTTCCTTTTCTCGTGCAGAACGAACTCTTCAAACGTCAGCTCCGGAGTGCGCTTTCGGAATATCCGCCGCCACATACCAGTATCAATCTCGGGCAACAATCCGGATTCTACCGCGTCGCGCAGAGCGTCTCGCCCGCGTTCAAAGCTCGGCCTCCCGTAAAGAACAAAATCGATGTCAGACGATTCAGTTGCAAGCCCGACAAGTCGAGAACCTGTGACGCCCATATGGCGCCGACTGATGCCGTTGCTCTCAAAAAAATCCACGATAGACGCAACGTCGGCATCATCGCAGCGTTCGACGCACTGCCGAGGGCGCTCCAGCTGCGCAATGTCCTCGGAGGGAATGGCACAGAGCCCGTCTCGGTAGTGAACAGATTTATGCATCAGCTGCTGTGCTTCTTCGAAACCGACTTTGCGAAACCGCGTACCGTCCCGGCTCACTCTGTCGCCATTTTTGTCCGGAATGTAGCGTAAGAAGCCGCGGATATGTGGCTCATTGTCGTATGAAACGACCGCGTAAATCCAGTTATTTTTGGTTAACACAAAATCTCTTATTCTAACTGGTTCCTGCAACATCATCTCGCAATCGTGTTGTCATTGCACCATCATTAAGTTTCTCGCTTTTGGTACTTAGCCGCCCGGCCTGTGTAAAACCCTGTGAAATAGACGCGATCTATGAGTGCTCATGAAAGTCGCGAGTCACGTCTGCTGCCGAAACTAGCCACGTGCCACCCATTCCTGGCGTTTGACGTGTGTTCTGCGGACGAAACCTCGCACTTTTCGCCTTGTTCACGAAGTATCGCCCTCCAGAGACGGCCAAAATGAAGCACGCGTGGATGCTGTTGGCAAAAAGGACGAACTGTTGACGCCCGGTCAGGTTTGCTCCCCGCTCTGAGGTAGAATCCCAGTTCTTTCATACACGGTGTCGAAGCCCGCACCTCGGCGCACCACCATATAATTGACGAGATCGACGACAGTCGAAGGACCCAATGTGGCTTTGCCCCCTTGAAGCACGCAATCGACGCCGATCTTTACGTCTTCTGCGCACATTGCTGGAGGCGCGCCGGTCACGTTAGCGCTAGTCGACGTGATGGGGGCCCCTACAGAGTCAATCAGTGCTCGAGTAACAATGTGCGAGGGAAACCGAATACCGACGAGGTTCGTACCGGCCGTGAGGATATCAGGAACGACGTCCTTCTTTCGCAACAGCACGGTTACTGGCCCTGGCAATAGCGTCTGGAGGAGGGGGGCGTCGTCGATATGCGCAACAGCTTCTATCATGTCGAAGCTAGAAACTGCAAGCGAGATAGGCTTTGAAGCCATCTGTTTCAGCGCGATCACTTTCCTTACGGCGGATTCTTGCAGGGCGAGCGCGCCAACTCCGTAGACAGTCTCGGTCGGGTAGGCTACTACCTTACCGGCCTTGATAGCGTTAGCAGCGCCCTGCACACTTCTAGTCACATTAATAATAACCACCGTACGCCCCTCGGCAAATAGCTGTCTGCACAAAGGCAGCGCCTTCAGTGCCGCCGCTTGACGATGGCCACGTCTCCGAAGGTCAAGTTTTCGGACGGCTTGCCTTTCTGCGCTTTCTCCCTACCGATGTCGATGAGGAGACTTACATTCAGCGCCTTTTCGAGTTTCTTTCGCAGCTTATCGTCAGGAGTCAATTCCTTTCGCTCAATTTTCTTTATGATGAGCGCCTTTTCCATTATTTTGGCTGCCAGTTGCTCCTGGGTTAGTCCACTTTTTTGACGGGCGTACTTCACGATATCATCGAAATCGGGATCAAGTTCACCCTCCATTTGGCGATAAATATCCCGGTACCGGGTGCGGGCGTATGCGGCGACTTTGTTCGTGGGTGCGCGTAACGTTTGGGGGCGGCGGATTTCCGTACCAAGACCTGCGCAAGTGGCGCACGTTTCGAGCTGTGCCCCCTCGACTACAACTCGTTTAGGCTTTCCTGGGATTTCTTTCCCGCATAATTCGCAGTGCATGGCGTTCCTCGAAAAAAGGATATATAGCATGCATTGTTAAATACCATGCGGAGGAGACGACAGTGGAAGATTCGTTTGACGAAAGCGAAAGGAAGGGGAACGATTTTTCTGAATACCTCTTGGATCGCGTCCGTCAACTGGAAGAGCGCAATCTCAAGCTCCGCGATGCCAATCGCAAGGTCGAAAACGAGAAGAGATCCGCCGAGAATCAGAAGGTGCGCTACGAGCGCGAAGTCCGAAAACTCAGAAGTGAGCTTGAACGACTCAAAGGACCACCGTTACTGGTAGGAACCGTCCTTGACGTGCTTGACGACAATCGAGTCGTGATCAAGAGCTCAACGGGTCCAAAGTTCGTGGTCAACGCCTCGCAGTTCATCGAACAGGAACTCATAGCGGGCGCCCGAGTCGCGCTGAACCAACAATCCCTCGCTATCGTCGGCGCTTTGCCGCCTTCGAAGGACCCCACGGTGTATGGGATGGAGATCATCGAGACCCCAACCGTGAGCTACGATGACATCGGAGGCCTTGACGGTCAGATTCAAGAGCTGCGCGAAACGGTAGAGCTCCCAATATTAAAGCCTGAGCTATTTCAGCGAGTAGGCATAGAACCGCCTAAGGGGGTGCTTCTCTACGGCCCTCCAGGAACAGGAAAAACCCTTCTTGCGAAGGCAGTAGCAAAACAAACAGAATCGGTTTTCATACGAATCGTAGGCAGTGAGCTCGTTCAAAAGTACATCGGCGAAGGCGCTCGACTCGTTCGAGAGCTATTTGAAATGGCCCGGGAAAAGGCCCCCAGCATCATTTTCATTGACGAACTCGACGCGATAGGAGCGAAGCGCTTAGACAGCGCAACTTCGGGAGATCGTGAAGTCCAACGGACGCTGATGCAGCTCCTCGCCGAGATGGACGGATTTGAAAATCGCGGCGACGTCAAGATCATCGGTGCGACAAACAGGAGTGACATACTCGACCCCGCGTTGCTTCGGCCTGGCCGCTTTGATCGCCTTATCGACATACCACTCCCAACTTACGAAGCCCGCGTTGAAATTGTCAAGATCCACACCTCTGGCATGAACTTGGCTCACGAGATTGACGCCGGGAAGATTGCGAAGCTCACTGAGGGCGCAAGTGGCGCTGACATTAAAGCAATCGCGATGGAAGCCGGCATGTTTGCCATTCGCGCAGAGCGCGAGTCAGTGACCGCTGCCGATTTTGACGATGCCGTGCGTAAAGTGATGGGCATGCCTAACGTCGAGGCGCAGCAGCTGGGGTCAATGTTCGCATAAGCGAGCAGCATTCGCCGTTCTCTGAATCGTTCGTCATTAGCGAGTGCTATAGTCTACCTGGCGAAGAGTTGACGCATGAGGCGTGCGATTCAGCATTTTCTAATGCGCCACACAGCGCTTGCTGCGCGTTTTTCCTCTACAACTGGTGATAAGCGAGATAGAATCGTTGCAGCGCTGTGAAATTGCTGGCGAAGGCCACAAAAACCATCATCCAGCCGAGCAACGGGAACCAGATGACGTTTTCCGGGAATATGAGGCTGAGCAAAGCGACAAAGAAAATGAGGACGAGCCTGTCTGCTCTCCCGAGCAAGCCCCGATAATTCCGGCCAACGCCAAGTGCTTGCGCCTGGGTTCCAAGGTAACTCGTCATAAGAACGCCTACAATCGCGAGCAGCCCAATCTGCCAAGCGACGTACCCACCGAGCGTAATACCCGCAAATATGAAAATATCGGAATAGCGGTCAACGACGTGGTCGATTAGGTCGCCCTGCATCGATTCGCTGCTAGAACTTCGCGCCAAGCACCCATCTAATGCGTCAAAGAGTGCGTTGCAGGCAATGGCTAATATCGCCAATGAAAGCAGTTGCGCGTAGAACGCAACGCCGGCGACGACTGCAGAAACGAGGGATAGGGCGCTCAGCTGGTTTGCACTTACGCCGTGCCTGTAAAGCGCTAGCGCGATCGGATTTAAAATCCGCCCCATTCTTCCGCGGTATGTGTCAAGCGTCATTCAAATAGGCAGTCCAGTCGCATTGGCCAGCGGCGAATCGCTCGAGCCAGTGTCCTTGTGTGATTTCCCAGACGAGTTGTGCTGATTCACTCAGCGTACCTGTCGAATCTACTTCGTACACATTGTTACCGTGCTGCGCGAAGGCCTCAACCAGGATGACATCAAGGATTTCTGCTTCTACGTTTTCGTTTATCTTTTTGTCTGAAAAAGCCTTCTGCTGTAGGCGCCTTCGAAGTGCGACCGGATTAGTCCGGAGGACGATAACACGGTCGACCAGGAGGTTATGGGAGAGGTGCCCCTCAAGCACGAGATCTTCTGAAAACGGGTGCGCTTTCAGTGCCTCGAGATCAACTATTAGACAGTCACGGTTTTCGTCCCACCCTGCGTAGTACTGGTGAGCGCGAATCACTTCGTTTAAGTCCGCCACCTTGAGGCCATAGCGGTCGCGGAGAATCTTGCCAATTGTGGTTTTGCCGGTGCCGGGAGTTCCTGTGAGAGCAATTTTCATAGGCCAATAACGAGGTCAGGTCGCAGACACAAATTCGTTGAGGGCACCGATAAGCATCGCATTTTGCCACGGCTGGCCGACGGTGATTCGAATGTGTGTATTGGAACATCCACGAAACGTCTCGCAGCTGCGAACGATAATGCCCTTACTCAGCAGGTATTCCGATACTTCGCGCGAGGTGTGTGGCGCGGTGTCAACGAAGACAAAGTTCGCTTCCGTTGGGTACGTCCTGAAGGGGAGCTTGTCGCGCAGGTACTTACGTCCCTGCGCTACCATCGACACGGTCTTGTCCAGAAAGCCGCGGTCTGAAAGCGCTGCAACCCCCCCCTTGACGGCCAATTGATTCACGGAAAAGGCAAGCATGAGTCTCTCGTACGAACGCGCTAGCCCCTCCGCAACGACCGCATAGCCGAGGCGCAGCCCGGCCAATCCAAAAGCTTTTGAAAACGTTCTAGAGACCATCAGGTTATCAAAGTGACTTACGAGCTCAATGTGGCTTTGCGATGCAAATTCAGCGTAGGCTTCGTCCAGCACGACTAGCGCTTCTGTCGATCGTAGCAAGTGCCTCAGCGCTTCTTTCTTGATTGCGTTTCCCGTCGGATTATTGGGGGCGCAAATGAAGATTAGCTTGGTTCTATCGTTGATTGCTTCGATTACACCGTCAACGTCGATTGAAAAATCGTCCGCACGCTTGACGTAGACGCACGTGCCGTGTCCCGCCTGAACGATTATTTCGTAGTACGAGTAAGTGGGGATGGGAATAATCGCCTGATCACTGGGCGCTATGACGGAGCGCAGGAGAGTGTTGAGGAGATCGTCCGATCCGTTGCCGACAATGACACGCTCCGCTGAAACTCCAGTGTAGCGCGCGATGGCGTCCTTGAGCTCGACGTACCCAGGAGAGGGATAAACGCTTATTTCGTTGATGTGTTGCTTAATCGCCTCAACTGCTCGCGGGCTCGGTCCTAGGGCGTTTTCGTTTGATCCGAGTTTTATCACATGGTCGAGACTGATGCCATAAGCTTGCGCTACGTCCTCGGCAGACCTACCCGGAATATACGTTGATGGCACGTTCAACCACTGCAATAGCCGTTGCAATTTGCTCTTTTGTGATCACCAAAGGGGGCACGAACCTTAAAACGTTTTCTGAGGTGTTATTCAGCAGTACGCCGTTCGCTCGGGCATAGTCGACGATAGGAGGTACCGAAAGCGACGACTCATAACCGACCATAAGTCCTTTACCTCGTATATCAACAGTATAGGTCGATTCGAGCTCACCTAGCAGTTTTTTGAGCAGCTCACCCTTGTAGCGTGACTGCTCGACGAGAGATTCGCTTTCGATCACGTCGATCGTAGCAAGAGCCGCAGCGCACGCAAGTGGATTGCCACTCTGCGTCCCCCCGTGATCGCCTGGAGCGAACTTATATGGTTCGCGCGACATCATAGCGCCTACGGGAAAGCCGCCGCCCATACCCTTAGCCAACGTCATCACGTCCGGAATGACGCCGGAGTGCTCGCACGCGAACCATTTTCCCGTCCTCCCGAAGCCGGTTTGCACCTCGTCTGCGATCATCAGTATGCCCCGCTCTGTGCAGAGCTCACGGACCCCTGACAAGTATTCGTCTGGAGGCACAATAACCCCACCTTCTCCTTGAATCGGTTCAACGATGACAGCAGCGGTGTCCGCCGTGACCGCTGTGGCAATTGCGTTCACGTCACCATAATCGACAAAGGTGACGCCCTCAATAAGGGGCTCAAACGGTTTTCGGATTGCCTCTTTCCACGTCACGCTAAGTGAACCCATGGTTCGCCCGTGGAACGCGTTTTTAGTCGAAACGAAGCCTTTCTTGCCGGTTACCTTCCTCACGAGCTTCATCGCGGCTTCGTTTGATTCAGCTCCGGAGTTCGTCAAGTAGAGGCGCTCCATGCCGGTCAGCTTTGTCATGCGCTCGGCTAGGCGCGCTTGGAGTTCGGTATAGTATAAATTTGAGGTGTGGATGAGCTTCTCTGCTTGCGCCTTTATGGCGCTGACCAAGCGCGGATGGCAGTGTCCGATGCTGTTGACGGCGATTCCTGCGACGCAGTCTATGTAGTCATTCCCGTCGGTATCTGTAACGATCGCGCCTCTGCCGTGTTCAATCACTAGCGGTTGACGCGTGAACACCGGCATATAGTGCTGCAATTCTTGGGCGACTACCTTTTCTTTTTCGGGTACGCTCATTTCTTCCACGTCCTACGACAGTGCCAGAGTACGTCCACGCTTGGCAGTGCACTTCTAAGAGACCATTTTTTCGCACAAGACGTTGCGGGTCTATTCAAATTCGATGGTGGCAGGCGGCTTCGGCGTGATATCGTAGACCACGCGCGCGACGTCCGGTATTTCGCTCGTGATGCGCGAAGCAATTCTGCGAAGTACGTCATAAGACATTTCAAGCACGTCGGCAGTCATGCCGTCTCGCGACTGCACAGCGCGCACTGCGATTATCCAGCCGTGCAAACGCACGTCGCCCTTCACGCCGGTTCCTTTCTCTAAAAGCGCCGCAAAAGTCTGCCACGGTTTGTACCTCAAGACCTCTTGCTCTACAATTGCATTCGCCTCGCGGATAATGTGGAGCTTCTCCTCGGTTACCTCGCCAATAATCCGCACCGCGAGCCCGGGTCCGGGAAACGGCATGCGCTCACTGAGCTCAGGTGGCAACTTAAGGGCCCGCGCGATTTCGCGGACTTCATCCTTGTACAGGTACTTGAGGGGCTCAACGACCCCGTTGAACGCAATCTCCGAGGGGAGGCCACCGACGTTGTGGTGCGACTTGATCTGTCCCTCAGATTCGATAATGTCTGGATAGATCGTACCTTGTACCAGTACTCTACTTGCTTCTGCCTCGCCACTTCCTCAAATATGCGGATAAACGTCTCGCCTGTTATCTTTCGCTTCTCTTCGGGATCTACAATGCTGTCGAGCGCATTAATAAATCGCGCCTTTGCATCGATTATCGTCAACGGCATGTGACGAAAAGCCTGCTTGATGTTTTCAGTCTCCCCCTTGCGCATCAGTCCTGTGTCTACGTACACAGGATACAAATTAGCTCCCAGCGCCTGGTACGCGAGAGCTGCGCAAACCGAGCTATCGACGCCGCCAGAGAGAGCGATGATCGCTCGATGATTTCCCACCTCTCTCTTGATCTCTGCGATTGCGCCCTCAATAAATTCCTGACTATTTACCATGAGTCCAATCGTTTCTTTTGTTCAACGTTGAGCCGCGCGTCAAGTGCAATCACGTGCTCGTGTTCATGCGGAGGACGGATCGCACAAATTCAAGAAACGGTGGTGACGGCCTGCCCGGTCGCGACTTAAACTCTGGGTGGAACTGCGTCCCCAAGAAGAATCTCTTCGTCTGAATCTCTGCAATCTCCATTCGGATGCCGTCTCGAGCTTTCCCTGAAAACACCATTCCGTTTTGCTCGATACGCTCAATGTACTCTGGATTTACTTCGAACCGATGTCTGTGCCGTTCAATCACGAGCGCACTCTGGTACATCGCATGCGCGCGCGTCCCAGGCGAGAGGACGATTTCGTAGTTGCCCAGTCGCATGGTACCTCCCATGTGATCGACGTCAAGCTGTTCGGGCAGTACATCGATGACGTGGACACCCGTAGGATCCAGCTCAGCGCTCGTTGCCTCGAGCCCCAGAACGTTACGGCAAAACTCGACAATTGCCAATTGGAAGCCAAAACAGATTCCTAAGAAAGGAACGTCATTTTCGCGCGCGAAACGAATAGCGTCTATCTTCCCTTCACTTCCCCGAGGCCCAAACCCGTGTGCGACCAAAATACCGTGCACCGCCTTCAGCGTCTCGAGGGCGTGCGGGTCTTCTGCATCGACGAGCTTGACGTCAATGCCTCCTCCAAGAGCGCTTGCGGCGTGCTTGATAGCCTCTTTGATGCTGAAGTACGCATCTTCAAACATATATTTGCCGACAATGGCAATTGATCGCGAAATAGGTGGGTTTTTCATCACATCCCAGGGTCTGGCAGCTTTCCTTTCGAGGACGAGTTTCTCCACGAGGTAGTCGCCTAAGCCCTCAAGCTCAAGCAGCGAGGGCACTTGGTAGATGTCAGGTACGTCGTACGCGCTGATGACGGCGTTTAGTGGCACGTCGCAGAAGAGCGAGATCTTGGCGCGAGCGTCTTTGCCGAGCGGCGTTTTCCCTCGGCCAACTATGACGTCAGGACTGAGTCCCAGCTCTCTCAGGCTCTTTACCGAGTGCTGGGTCGGCTTCGTTTTGTGATCGCCGGTCATGTCCTCTGGCACGAGCGTTACGTGGAGCAGGACGAAGTGGTCTTCTTCGCTGTGCATTTGTCGCACGGCCTCCAAGAATGGCATGCTCTCGATGTCGCCGACGGTACCACCCACCTCCACGACGCATACATCGGCCTTTGCCTGGTCGGCCACGGTCCTGATGCTGGTCTTTATTTCATCGGTTATGTGAGGAATAATCTGAACGGTCTTTCCCAAGTAGTCCCCTCGCCGCTCTTTTTCGATGACCGACTTATAGATCTTGCCTGTGGTAATATTATGATCGCCGGTGAGCTCAACGTCGAGGAATCGTTCGTAGTTTCCCAGATCAAGGTCAACTTCAGCCCCATCCTTGAGGACGAATACCTCACCGTGTTGGAAGGGATTCATGGTTCCGGCGTCGATATTTATGTATGGGTCAATTTTGATCGCCGTTACGTTGTGCCCGCGGTTGATCAGAAGTCTGCCAGCTGAGGCGGCTGTGATGCCCTTACCGAGGCCACTCATGACCCCGCCAGTGACGACGACGTATCGCATCCTTCTAGCTCTCCACAATGCCAATGATGATGTTATCGTTCTAATATGCTGCCGAAAAGCTATTTATACTCAAGACTAGGGCGTAGCCTGATTTCAGAATGCTTTTCGCAACAACAGCAAATAACGTAATAGCTGCACGCACAGTGCGGGTGCAGCGTATCGTGGCCTCCGCTTGCGAGCTTTCAGTCTAATAATCTCCACGTGTAGTACGCCAAAACGACAACGACGATAAAGCCAAGGATCGCCACGCCGTAGCTGATGCCGCCTGCGGCTAGCAGTATCAGCGCAATGATCACGCCGATCGCAAGGAGAATGTAAGGAAGATTCCTCATTCTTCTGATTCTCGTTGCGTCTACACGAGGATGCGGCCACCGAAACTGCACTGAAGGTTGCCAAACCCTAGTGGGGCGCGCCTTACTTCGATAATCCATGCGCGAGAGGGCATCGTCGACCTCAATAGCGTCAGGCGGCGGCTCGTTTTCGAGTTGTCCGATTTGCAGAACGAAGCTCCCCTCCCGTGAACCGTACCCGGTCGATATACTTACCTCACCCTCATAAAGCTCCTGCTGACCGGGGGGATTTGCGACGGTGATAGTAAGTAGTTCTTCGCCATCGACGTACGGGTTATTGCGGTTGAAAGTTACTTTGTCTTTGATCGCGCCACGCGATGAGAGGTAAATATGTGTCGGAGCTTCATAATTAACTACGTCGATATCGAGAGTCGCTTTGCCGCCTGGCCTGAGCGGAAGTCGAATTAAGGGTTCCTCGATTTCGATAGATTGCAGTCCCTTCCGGTTTATATATACGCTCTGCACAATTCACCTCATTTCAGGCGGAAGCAAGTTAGGAATTCGCTCATCTATTGGATAGTACACACTGCAAGCCTTACAATAGAGCGTGCCTTTAATAATCTCTCCTGCCTCTTCGCTCTCGACATCTAGTACGAGCGGGCCTTTGCAGACAGGACAGCACAATATTCTCAGTAACTCCCGCTTCATTTCAGCCGCCTATTAATGCGCTGTACACGATTACGCGCGTTCGAGTTTCTCCTCTCGTAAATCAACAATCTCTGTGAGCTCTGGTCCAGTTGAAAGCAGCGTAAACGGAACGCCTACTGCCGTTTCAGCTTCGCGCAGGAACGTCTTTACCTTTGTGGACAACTCATCGTAATGGGTCGCTCCCTTAACGGATGGATCAAGCTTGTCCAGCCCTGTTATCGCCACCTGTGTGGCGCCGTTTACCATTGCAGAGTATTTTGCCATGGTGGGGTCCCACCACCCGATGCGCCGTTGCCGCCCGGTAACGGTACCAAATTCCTCAATGTCTAGCTTTTTTGCCTCATCTTCGCTCATTTGTGTGTCAAAGGGCCCCGCTCCGACGCGTGTCGGAAATGTCTTGAAGACCACGATCGTCTCAGTTATGCGCGTCGGTCCGACGCCGATATCGGCAGCAATTTGAGAGGCTGTCGTATCTTTTGATGTTACATAGGGGAACGTCCCGTAGAAGAGAGAGATGCCAAATCCCTGTGAGCCCTCTAGAATCACGTTTTTCGCCGCTTCAAGCGCCTTGTTTACCTCAGCCGCTGCATCCGTCAAAAAAGGCGAGAGTTCTGCCACCTCCCGTGCTTGTGCCGTTATCCTTTTCGCTCGATCAGCTGCAGCCGGGCCACAGCCAGTTCCGGTTGACCCGATCGTTTGTGAAAGGTACGGATCCTGCTTATCCGTTTCGATGTGTTTTGTTTCGATTATCGCGCAGCGATAATCCACACCGACTCGCCCTGTCACCTTGAGTGCCCCCGCTTCGCTAAGGAGCACTCGTGGATCAACAAGCACGCCCGCGCCGATGAGCAGTCGCGCATCCGGATACACGAAGCCCGAGGGTATCATGCGCACACCGAACTTTCGTCCACTTACCTCTATCGTGTGGCCTGCGTTGGGGCCAATTCCGCCGCGGGCAATAATCGCGGGTTTGTCTGCAAATGCGACGTGCGCGACGATCTTACCTTTTCCTTCGTCTCCAAAGAACCCGCCGACGATTATAGTGGCTCCCATGCCCAGCACCTTGAAATCGATAAAAGGACGTCTATTCGCTGCTATCGCGCTTTAAATATCTCAGCCATCACAGATATGCTGTCAACAGTATTGGCTCGCAATATAAAAAAACATGCTTTTGCGCGCCACTTCGTCGCATTGATTCGCAAACGCGCAGCGAAGCACTAATAATGGAGCATTTCATGTTAATACAGCAGGTGAAAACATGAAAGCTGATGCTGTTCAAATTGCTGACGGCGTCTACTGGGTAGGCGTATTAGACTGGGAGTTACGGGTATACCACGGATATACGCTGCACGGCACGACGTACAATGCGTATCTCATCTTCGGTGAGGAGGGCACCGCTCTTATAGACAACACGTACCCAGGCACATCAGCACAGATGTGGGCACGGATTCAAGACGCGTGCGGAAAGGAGGGGCGACCACTCGCACTCGACGTGGTCATTCAGAACCATATCGAGCTCGACCACAGCGGGACATTGACCGAGATTCACCGAAAGTTTCCTGCTGCGCCAATTTACTGCACGGAAGCTGCCGTTAAGGGGCTGAAAAGGCTCTATCCGGCACTCGACGAGGTCCAGTTTGCCACGGTCAAGACCGCCAATGAGGTTGCGCTTGGCGCCAAAACGTGTACCTTCCTCGAGGCGCCGCTGCTGCATTGGCCGGACAGCATGTTCACCTTTCTGAACGAGGACGGCATACTGTTTTCAAACGACGCCTTCGGACAACACCTCTGCTTGGCGCAACGATACGACTCCGACGTCTCGGAATACGTACTAATGCAGGCCGCGCAGAAGTTCTATGCGAACCTCATTACGCCGCTTTCACAGTTAGTGCTCAAGAAATTGGACGAAGTCAAAACGCTCGGGTTGCTCGACAAGATACGGGTGATCGCGCCTTCTCACGGACAAATCTGGACCGATCCGGCCAAAATAATCAGCGCCTACACGGACTGGGCAACAGGAAAAGCGAAGAACAAAGCCACGATCGTGTACGACACCATGCATTACTCGACCCAAAAGATTGCACACGCGCTCGCAGAGGGACTCATCGCCGGGGGGGTTGACGTTGTGGTGTATTTCTTGCACACCGACGAACGAAGCGAGATTGTAAAGGATATCCTCGATAGCAAGATCGTGCTGTTCGGCGTTCCGACAATGCACAACGAGCCGTTCCCGAGCATCGGGGATATCGTATACTATCTCCGCGGGCTGCGATTTGACAAGACTGGCCAAAAGAAGCTCGCCGTCACGTTTGGCTCTATGGGGTGGCGAGGCGGCGGGGCTAAGAAGCTCGGAGACGCCATTTCATCCTGCGGCTTTGAGGTGCTCCAAGAGCTGGAAGCGTATGTCGTGCCGTCAGAAAACGAGCTTGCCGAGTACTATGACGTGGGCGTGCAACTTGCTGCTCGGATAGCGGCGGAGGCCAGCAAGTAAAGCCCTCTTCTTATTTATTCCTAGACAAAGGTGCGCTTCGCGTAATCCATCTCCTCCTTCTTTGCCATATCTAAAATCAGCACGCTTGAAGTCCCCAGCTCAACGCCCTCGCGTATCCCCCCGGGGCATCCAAACGACCCGATAAGAGCAATGCTAAACGTGGTGGACGTGGCAAAGTGGCAAAGCCACAGCTTTGATGAAGCCAGTGCTTGCGATACGCATTCGCACGTTTTGCGCTAAAAAAAAGAGTAGGGAGCGGTCTCGAATAGAACAGACAACGCTAACCATTTGAGGAGCGTGTACGCTGGACACACCCAGACCCAAAAATCCTAAGGAGTATGAAACAAACGCATAGACGGTAACAATAGCCGAGATTAAGAGGTCATAGTCATCGCCGTGGCCGC
This sequence comes from Methanobacteriota archaeon, assembly GCA_963701995.1. Lineage (GTDB taxonomy): Archaea > Halobacteriota > Bog-38 > Methanoflorentales > Methanoflorentaceae > Methanoflorens. Next base: position 79,013 of record OY969693.1, read on the forward strand.
AGACTTACGGCTCCGACAAACAACGAGGACTCCGCCAAGGTAGAGAGGTGAGATCGCGCTGTCATCCACTCTTCCCTGCCCGCCACACATACAGGGCCGCACCGACGCAAAATAGAAACAGACCGACTAAAACCAGTTCTGCATTGGCATCAGACGGTATGCCGCTTAATATTTCCACGAGCATCGTATCACAGCCTATTACACAGCACCTTGCGCGAGGTCAAAATGTTCTCACGCGAGGGGTCTTCATCTTCGTCGATGACCCCTTTGATGTTTAATCCACCCAAACAGGTCTCCGCACCGTTTTTCTTATCCTTGAACATGATGCCGGTGAGCCTCCCATTATCCAGAAGCTTCACTTTGATTTCAGGCGTGGTCAACAGAATGGCGTCTTGACCTTTAGCGTCCTGATAGGTGACCCCAATCACTCTTGAATGCTCTACTGATGCCATCTAAGCCTCAATTTTCTGGCGCGGTTGCTTGAGCGATCCGCTCGCCAAACTTCGCCGAGAATTAACCCTCATAGTTTGCTACTAAATATGTAACTAACGGACTCGAAAATCCTAGTGTGATTAAGCATGTACCGATCAGTGATGCACCAATGATCGTAAGACCGATGCCGGTAATCAAGCAAAGAGCGCTGGTTACAAGTGAGATTAAAATCATATAAATCATTTTTAAAACCTTATTTTTATTCTCCTTCGGCTATGTCTCGCCCGCAGTCGAAGCAGTGGAAGCCGTGAATAAGGTGCGCGGGCCTATCCGCCGTGCGCTCTGCGACTAGCGTGACGGGCAGCCGCGCGGAATGCTTACAGTACGGCGGCGAGAGCCGGGCTGCATTTTCATACACTTCAATTTCTTCAATTATTCGTTCCAGCGGCGCTACGCGCTCTTCCAGCTCATCAACCGCGTCGGTCAGTTCCCGCTTACTCTTCACTAACGACATTATATCACGCCAAACGACGTTTTTCGTCCAAATCCCCTCTTTCCGTTGCTCGTAGGATCATCAGCTCAGCATCTTTGACCGTGTCGGCTATGGGCTTTTCGACGGGCTCGTGCATGCTACCTTCGAAACGCTCTTCTGGTGCGCATTCTCCTGCGCGCACCGCCGCTTGCGGTATTTCGTACTCTGTGCGCTCTTCTGCTGCCTTTTCGGCAAATTTTTGAAGTTCATTAAGCAAAATATTGAATATTTCGCGTTTATGCTCTTCTTGTGCTATCGAGAGACTTTGCACGATCGTCGGCGCGCAACTCTCTAATTCCTTGGAAAGTCTATTCGGGTTATTCTGCGCCCATTTTAAAAGATCGACGATATAAACATCCGCTTTTATGTTGCGCTCCTCATCGAGTAGTTCATCGAACGTATCTGCGCGTGAAAATACGATCAAGCGTGCGGCCTCGTCTATAAACTCGCACGTCGTATTTTGCATTAGCTCGAAGCCTTCTGCGGTGTGAACCGCTGCCATGACTTCTGTGATCCACTCTGGCGGCTTATCCTCCTTAAATACGATCTTTTCCTCGTTTTGGCGTTCGATCGCATGAAGGTTTTGCGCGATCGCGTGTGCCATCTGTTTGACTTCACGTACGATTTCGCTCATGTTCCTATCCTCCTCTTTGGTGGTTCACCGCGCATCGTGCTGTAGATGCTTACGAGGGTTCTCCTTTTGGCCCCGACTCCGCACCTCCTTTCACTATTAATTACACCTGTTTTTAAGGCGCACCCGAACGAAATCACTGAGCTTCATAACGAAGCTTTTGGGCTGATCATCAGAAAGGGGCTTTTTTCTTCAGATATTGCGTTTATCGTTGACACTTTTACCTGTCCGAGTGCGTTAGAACTTAACTATTGTAAAAGTATATAAATATTGTTCATTGTTATCAATATTTAGCAATAATTACTATGAAAAGCAACACTAAACATAAATAAAATAACAATGGTTAAGTATTAATTGCAAACACATGACAACATGCATAAATTTTATGCACATTGCAAATAGTGAGCATATAACTCCGAGCACAGGTTTGCAGAAAGCCGACACCCAATAGAAGCAAGGAGTGAAACGTGAACGAGACTAACTCCAAAAAAAAGAGCCTGGAAGTTGAAGAAATCCTACGCCTCCTAGCGTGTTCTGATTTGCGAAGTAGCCTCGCCAAAGCACTCCGCGACGGCAAGAAAATGACGCTTACTGAATTGAGCGACCACGTTGGGGCTAGCTCACCGGCTGCTGTGCACGCGTTGGGGGCGCTAGGAAAGGAGCACGTAACACGTCAAGACGAGAAGCGCAATTACTTGCTCACCAATATTGGCGAGATAGTCACGCGAAAGTTCGAAGAGATCAACGTAGCCATCACCGCGCTATCACAAAACATGGATTTTTGGCTTAACCACGACTTGAGCGACATTCCGAAACACTTGCTTGATAAAATCGAGTGTCTCGCCGATTCGAGCGTTCTGTCGAGTACTCCTACGGATGTCTTCAAGACTTTTAACACGTTATATACGCTGCTTGGAGATGCCAAGGAGGTCCGCAGCATCTCCCCGATTTTCGTCGAAGATCTGACGATGCAGTTTGTCAAACTGGTAAACAAAAACATAGACATCGAACTTATTTTCACGCCCGACGTGTTGGACGCAACACTAAAAAAGGCGGATAGAAAAGAGCTGGAAAAAGCCCTCAAGAAGAATCTCAAGCTCTTCCAACTTGAACCCAAGCTGAACTTTGCCTTAACGGTTAGCGACTATTTCTTGACGCTCGCCTTCTTCAGGCCTGATGGAATTTTCGACTGGTCTACCACCCTTCTGAGTTACAGCCCTGACGCACTGAAATGGGGGCGTGAGTTGTTTGCATACTGTGTCGAAAAAGCAGAACCAGTCTTTCTCTAGCGGCACTGCGACGCCAGACGTGGAATTCCTTTCCCAATTTCTTTTTCCACAGCCACGCACGCGGCTAGAGAATGTATATCCCTTTGTTACGTTGAGTTCGATTTAGTTAGCGTAGTGTTGGTATCGATACTCTCCATCTCTCTTGTGCTTCAAGGTCTCTTCAGCGCCTCCCTTTAACGCTACTTGCACCTCCCTTTAACGCTACTTTCTTTTTGGCGATGTTGTGTATAGTTTGAACAAAGTGACAGACCTCAAAGAAGACTTACTTAATCTGCCCAAATGAGCTCGATTCGTAAAAAAAACCGAGACTAGATTCTCTTTGCGAGTCCAATCAATCAACATCGCGGTAATTCTCGCTTGCTTCAGCAATCCGTGTGCACGCGCGCCATCCTCTTAGCGTTCTGTGTGGGTGTTTTTTATGGTATAGGACCGCGCAGGTTTAGACTAAAGAATCCCGGTTTTTAAAGATGTCACGATCGCAGGTACACGATCACTCTAGGAACTGTGCTACTGCCATTTCCGGCCCATGCCAAAATCGCGCTTATCGCGCTATTGGTCGCTCACTTTGTCTTTCTCAAGCTACCTGAACGAAGACTATCAAACACCGGGATTCGGGCGTGATGCGCTGTGCGGACAAGCTTTGGGGCGCAAGACGCTGCTCCGGAGGTCTATATAGAGTATCAGGGATGCGTTGACGTAGATCTCTCGTCTCTATTGACTATGAAGGAGAGAGAGAAAGATGCAGGCGAACGTTGATTAACAGCGTGGTTACTGACGTCCGAGACAGGAAGGTGAGAGGAAGGCAAGCGCACGAACCATCCCCGTAGCCTTGGGCGGGAACAAGACATGAAATCTGTTGCTACTCGTGAACTCCACGTTTGTGGTCTGTGTCCTGTTGCAAAGATTTATCAATATTGTCATTACATGGCAACATACAACTATATCACATATGTTGCAAAAAGAAGACATTTTTGAGCCGTTTTGGCTAAATGCGCCTCAACAACAAGTTATTTATATGGTTCACATCATTGACTTATTAGAGCAATTAGCTAGGCTAAGAACATGCAAGCAAGCACACCGGATGAAACCGTAACAGAGTCAAAAGCCACTATTGCAGAGATGATGAAGCTTCTAATATGCTCAGATCTCAGAAAGAACCTAATTCTCTCGCTTAGAAACGGTCCAGCAGCTCTTGCAGACTTACGAAACGAAACCGGAGTCTCGTCAACGGCAGCGATCCACGCCTTGAGAGAGCTAGAAAGAGATCATCTGACGCAGGAAGACGAGAAGCGGCGATACGCGCTCACCAACATCGGCAAAATCATAGCGTCAAAACTCGACGATCTCGCCAAAACGATAACGGTGCTGAATGCGCACACCGATTTTTGGCTCGAACACGACTTGAGCGACATTCCAGAATCTTTTGTTCAGACGTTTGGCTGCTTGCACGACTCCTTCCTCGTCACAAGTACCGCGACCGACGTCACGAAAGTTTTTGAGACTTTTGCCACTTTTCTCGATAACTCTCGTGAAATAAAGGGCCTTACAGCTATGTTCTTCCCCGAATTGATTACCACCTTCGTTAGATTGGTGTCCAAAGGGGTAGCTAGTGAGCTCATCGTAACGCGGGCGGTGCTCGATAAGATACTTGAACTGTCTGACCTTGACGAGCTGAAACAAGCTCTTAAACAGAATCTTAAACTGCGCGTGATAGAGCAAAACCCAAAGATAGCTTTCACAGTCACCGACTATTTCCTTAGCATCGGACTTTTCAGGTACGACGGAATGTACGACATGGCAAACGACCTCCTGAGTTACAATGAAGAGGCGCTTGATTGGGGCAACAAGCTGTTTGACTATTACACTTCCTTGTCAGAACCAGTGGTTTTAGAAGACTAACGTCAAAGGAGGTTGATCTACTTCTAAGTGACAGCTTGGGGCCAGCATTTACTAAAAAAAACGGATGTTTTATGGCAGCGCACCTCGACTCGGTTTTTCAAAGGCGTAGAATTGTCGTCGACGGCGGACAGCGTGCCTTTTACTCATTCTTCGAAAGGATTTTATCGTTCCTCACACTGAATGCGATCTTAGTTGCTTTTACGACGACGAGTATACTGTATGTTTCTTCTTTGCTGCTAAACATTTTCAACGCGCCATTATTGCTTGCGTGTTTTTTCTTGACGCTGTGCACGTATAATTTAAATAGACTTACCGATTTCGACGAAGATTCGATTAATGCACCTGAAGTAGCTGACTACACCGAGAAGCACCACGCACGTGTCCTGTTGACGGTCGTGGGGTCAGGTGGTGCAGCCCTATTATTCGCGTCTTTTAGCGATCTATCTGCCGTTTTTGTTGTTTTAGTCGCGATCTGCGCAGGGTGTCTATATAGCGTGCGAATCTTCGGGTTTCGACTCAAAGACGTCCTTGTAGTGAAAAACGTGACGATAGCCGGAACCTCTGTTATCTGCGCAGCATTCCTGCCATTAGCAGTTCATTTCAGCAGCTACATTGCCATTTCGCTCATCGCATACTTTGTCTTTCTCAAAGTCTTCATTAACACAGTCTTGTTTGATGTGCGCGACATTGAAGGGGATAGACTCGCAGGGGCGGCTACCATTCCGGTCTCCTTAGGGAGACAAAAAACAAGAAACGTCCTACTTGCTTTAAACTCAACACTCCTTCCGTGGGTCGCGCTTGCCATCTTTCAAGGCCTATTTTACAAGTACATAATGGTTCTCGCCGCAAGTGTTGCTTACGGCTACTGGTACATTGTCCATTTGTGCCGAGATGGAGCAAAGGTACGTAAATCCGTGGATCTGCTAGTCGATGGCGAATGGGTCATGATCGCACTTGTGGTCTCCGCAATAGCTTTAGGACCTGCCGTCTGGTCTTCTCTAGGAGCTTTGGGACCTGCCGTTTTAGGACCTGCCGTCTGGTCTTCTCTAGGAGCTTTGGGACCTGCCATCTGGTCTTCTCTAGTTCTTATGTAGAAGTGATCTTGCTATCGCAGCTGCCCCATTAAGACCTTTGTTGCTTCTTTTTGCGAGGCCAGCTGCGAAACGATGGCTGGTTTTGTGCTCGCTCACAGGAACTCTGCTTATTCGAGCGAATATCGTTGCACACTAGGCATTGCGGATCGGCGCACGAAGATATACAACCTTCGAGTAGTCTTCGAATCGCGGCAATGTTTCGCACGACACAGTCGACGATAGCAAGCCATAGCGCTCTTTGCCAAAGCGCCAAAAACCTATAACTATAACTGATTACATTTAGCAGCTATATTTTAGCCTTCTTCATTATGTACCCATAACGCTTGATGAGGCAGACTTGATGGTAGATCATCGACAGTACTTTTATAGCCCATTTTCAAGGGTCATCACGGTATTCATCATTGCCATTCTCATCATACTCTTCATTTTCATCTTCCTTGGACTAATCGGAGCGGCTTTTGGTCGAATCGGTTTTTCTGCTCAAGCCATAATAATTTTGCTTTTAGCTGTGCTCATCGGGAGCTTCATTAACATACCTCTATTCACTCTCGAAGCGTCTGAGCCGATCATGACGGACGCTTACGTCACCGTTTTCGGCATGACCTACCGGGTGCCAGCAGCAGCTGAAGGCTCACGTAAAACGGTCGTTGCTATCAATGTCGGTGGCGCCCTAATCCCATCAGTTGTCTCGCTTTATCTGCTATGGCGATTTCCGGACGTTATCACCTTTGCGATCGTCGGTGTGGCTCTTGTGGCCGCGATTTCCCATCTCATATCAAAACCCGTAAAGGGAGTAGGAATAGTCTCTCCGGCGCTTGTTTCTCCTCTCGTTGCCGCCGTTTATACTATCGTCGTTTTGACACTATTTTCAGGGGTCGACAACGCCTTTGCTTTGGCTTATGTGTGTGGCGTGCTGGGCACTCTGATCGGGGCCGACTTAACGAATCTAAGAGCCATCAAGCAGGTCGGGGCTCCTATTGCCTCGATTGGTGGTGCTGGTACTTTCGACGGCGTCTTTCTCTCAGGGATCATAGCCGTCTTGCTTGCGTAGAAGCGACTGCAGGGGCAAACCTCAGTGCGCAGCGCGAATCTTCTGACGGTCGACAAATCAGCTTTATATAGTGTTTCAACATGATACTGTCATCGCGCCGACCTCACCACTGTCTGGAAGCCATGGCCCTGAGTCACCTTTTGAAAACCAATCTGGTGCTACTCGTCCTCGTACTGATAGCTATTGTTGCCAGTTCCTTCGCAGTCTATGCTGGCAACAAAAGGTTCATCGGCATCATAGGGATTGCCGCATTGGCGTTGGCTCTGGTGTTATGGCGTATCTTTAGTCTGAGGAGGCAGACAGCAGCAACCTCCGAGCCTGAAACGCTCCGCTTTGACTTCGACATTGACAGCATCCAAAAAAACCGTCCACCCCGCAAGTGATGCGACCGCAATCACCGCTTAGAAACCGCGTCACACGTTGATTACGATCGTGCTAGCGACATGGTCCCCCCAGTCGCTTCCGTTATCTCGTTGAGTATTGACAAGGATTTCTGGTGCAGCGCGCGGCTACAACGAAATGCGCTTTTTTGACGGTAAGCCTACTCCGACCAGGAGCCGGAGCACGACTTACAGTGCGGGTTCCTGGCCACCTTAACCTTGTCGAATGTCATCATTTCGCCATCATAGATGAGGAGTTCATCGACCAATGGGACGCCGACGCCAGCTAAGCACTTGATGGCCTCTGTTGCTTGCAGCAATGCTATCACGCCTGGCGTCGTAGCCAACACCGGAAACACTGCGCGAGGCGGAGCGTGCGGATAGATACACTCCAGGCAAGCCGTATTGCCCGGCAACACGGTCGTAAGTCGCCCCTCATAGCCGTATATCGCGCCGTGGATCAGGGGGACGTGGTGAGCAATAGCCGCCGAATTTAGCATATACCGAACCGTAAAGTTGTCCATAGCGTCGAGAATGATGTCGCAACCCTCGGTGAGTTCAAAGACATTCTTATCATCGATAGTCAGATCGAATGCTTCAACACGCGTTGTTGGATTGATCCTTTCCACTTTCTGCGATGCTGACACCACCTTTTGTTTTCCCAAGTCTTCGTCCCAGTGCAGTACCTGGCGGTTCAAATTGCTGAGCTCGACAGAATCTGTATCGATCAGCTGCAGATGCCCCACGCCCGCGGCAGCAAGATATAACGCGAGAGGTGAGCCGAGCCCGCCTAAACCAGCGATAAAGGCGGTCGAGTTTTTCAGCCGTTCCTGCCCTATTTCCCCAAACCCAGGAATGATTATTTGTCGGTGGTATCGCTTACGATCGTATTCAGACAAAGACATGAATGAACCCCCAAACTGAGAACAAACCGGCCCTGTTGCATTGCAATGCACGTTGCAGGGATTGATGAGTTCTTGACCAGATCACATCTTGATTCTTTTTCGTTCCGTGTGCAGCGTCATCTGGATGTCCTTTCTAAACTCATTGTTATAAAGCAGCTCAAAATTGCCGTTCGGATCCTTGGAGCGCAGGTTATACACTTTCACCGTTTCCGTATCTATCGAGCCTTCAAGCATTTTTCCTTCAGGGATGTCTTTCGTAGGTTCATCCAGAATCTCGCAGACCTTCTCATCTCGTTTGATAAGCACATCGAAAATGGTGAGGTCGTTCTGTTTCAAAATGTCAAACAGCGCTTCGGTGACCTTCTTGTGAAACGACTTTTTTTCTTGCCAAAGATTCATGGCCCTCACGATTCCGTGCAGCGCATCTGATACCGCTTCGTCAACTTCGTCCTCACTCATGTCAGAAACGTTCATCGAATACGTCTTGTTCGGCATAATAGTAGCATACGAACCCGCGCCTCTTAAACCTGAAGCATCTTCTCCATCACTTCTTACCGTTGGCATTCACGCGTGCCTCTCCTGCAATCTGCTGGCTTTCCGTTATAGCGCTTCGAGACCGGCGCACGTGTCTGCCGTGAGCGCAAGAAGAAGAAAGCTGGGGCCGCAATCCTAATGACGTTAAACCTAGCTTACGTAACCCCCGGTATCTTAGTCGCCTCGAAGACAAAAACGAGGATTGATTGTAATCGCGACGACAACTTGCCCTCTTAGATGAAAGACGTCCGACAACGAAACCAGACGAACAACTGCGCCGTTATATCACAGATACTGCGATTGGCGGCACGAAGGTATTCAGAAGCGCGAACCAGCTGCGAAGCTTCTGGAAACAGCGTGCCTGCTGGGACGAGGCCGCTTATCACTTGCCGGCTGAACGACGGGCATCTAATCGACAAACGGTAACAACGGTACAAGCGCAGAGGGCCTAAAAAAATACGCGCAACCGCGAACGTTAACAATCGCAGGGGTCTCCAACAAAACTGAAGTTTTAAGGTCAGTTTTTATGCTTTCGGTTCCCGGTCGGGACATTTCTTCATTGCGCGCATAAACCCAATGCCCCAATGAAATACGCAGAGCTCCTCGCCGGTCGCGGACTTCGTTTTCTTGAAGTCAGTCAAGTTTTGATCCTCAAAGTAACGCTCGCACTCAGCGTGATACAGACAGCTTTTTTCGATGCATTTACGCGTCATGATCTCAGCAAAAAGTGTGCAACACATCTACCTAAACATTTCGCCGGCGTCTGCACGCAGCCGAAGGAGTTGTAATCTTGTTCGGGACAAAACCCTGACCAGCGCATTTAGATGCTTTGGCAGAATCATTTCTCATGAACTTGAGGCGGGTACCCATCCTCGCATCATTTACAGCCTGCGAGGAGCGTCTTCGAGTTTGGAGAGCGTCCTAGCGACTCACTTTGGCGCGGCGACAGCTGGTGCTTAGTCGCGCGTTTCATACACCTCATCGGGATCAAACACCTTTTCGCCGATTATCCGCCCGTCGATAGTCCTGAAGAAGCACGACCAGAAGCCAGTGTGACACGCCGCTTTAACTTGATCCACCTTTATCACAAGCGCGTCCGCATCACAGTCAACTAAGATCTCCTTTACCCGTTGAACGTGGCCCGATATCTCCCCCTTTTTCCAAACGCGCCGGTTTGTTCGGCTCCAATAGTGGACGCAGCCTGTTTTTCGGGTCATCTCAAACGCGTCCTCATTCATAAAGGCGATCATCAGCACTTCTCCCGTCTCGTTGTCCTGCGTAGCGACCGGAATGAGGCCATTTTTGAATTTAAGTTCCACCATCGTTGATCCCTCGATGACGAATCTCGCTTGGTGTACGTTGCGCGTACATTGACCGTGCTTCTTGAAGGGTTTCGCCATCAGAGGTAATGGCGGCACTAGCGACGCTACCGACAACAAGGACGTGGTCTCCGGCCTCTCTGGTCCACGTCACGTTACAGTCGACAAACGCCAAGCAGTCTTTGAGGATGGGCGAACCTGTGCTCCCGAGATCGTACGCCGCCGACGCAAACTTTGCAACTTTCCTGCCCGAGCTCTTGCCGAAGACATCAACCAATTCCGCTTGATCGGTTCTGAGAATATTGACTGCAAAAGCGTTGCTTTTGACGATGAGCTCATAGGTGTAGTGCAACGGATTCACCGCTACCATAATCAGCGGCGGCACGAAGGACACCTGGGTGATCCAGCTTGCGACAAAGCCGCTCATGTTGCCCGCACAGCGGGCCGTTACAATCGCTATTGGGTTTATTAGTTTCCATAGCACAGTCTGCACGACATTCATAAGAGCACTCTCCTATAGTCCGTTTTCCCTTATGTGTGGTGTAGGACGCGATCGATAATCTCCTGAACGTGTAGTGATTCTTGTTCACCAGTCTTCAGATTGCGCAGCGTAAGTTTTGAGGTCTGCATTTCGCTCTTTCCGATAATGACGGCGAAGTCAAAACTTGCGCTGTTGGCATACGTCAACTGCGCACGAACCGTTCGCCCCATAACGTCAACATCTGCGCAGACGTGTGCCCGCAACTCATCGGCGATGCGGAGCGCGTAGATGCGCGCGTCCTTAGTGGGAACGACTAGAATCCGCGGCAGCTCTTCGCTCTGAATGTGAGCGGCCCGCATGATCCGGTCAAATCCAATTCCAAAGCCTGTCGCCGGCACGTCATCGCCACCGAAGAGGTGCGCGAGCCGGTATGCGCCCCCTCCGAGAACTTGATTCTGAGCGCCGAGGCCGTGGGCATAGGCTTCAAAGACGATCCCGGTGTAGTACTCGAGCCCTCTCGCGATGCCGAAATCAACAGTATACGCTATGGCGAGGGTGTCGAGAAGCTCAAGAACCTGCAAGAGGTGATCGACTGACGCAACGCTCTGCGCTTCGCTCACCGGGTCTTCTGCTTCGATGATCCTTATAGCGGTGTCGCCGTGCGGGAGCTCCTGCAATTGATCGAAATCGCCCTTGTCGATTAAGCGCATCGCGAGGGCACAGGTTTCGTCGTCAAGCTCGCAAAACACGGCCCTGAGGACGTCTAGAGAGCCAACGTGGATCTTTGCCTCAAGCCCCAAGCTTATAAGCATGTGCTGCGCAAGCGCGATCACCTCCGCATCCGCTTCTGGCCTCGCACTTCCGATCAATTCGACGCCAAACTGCGAGAACTGCCGGTAGCGCCCGGACTGGGGCCGCTCATACCGAAAGCAGTCACCGAAATAGTAGAACTTGAGCGGCTTAGGCGCGGACTGCAGCTCGTTCACGTACACGCGCATGACGGGCGCGGTGAGCTCAGGCCGCAACGCTAGCGCGCGACCCCCGCGGTCTGTAAAGCTGTAAATCTCGTCTGTTATCGCTTCTCCCGACTTGATCGTAAAAAGGTCGAGCGGCTCAAACGCGGGTGTTGCGATCTCGCCATACCCCCAGCGCTGGGCTACGTTTCTGAACTGAAGTTCGGCAAAGCGGCGTTTTGCCATCGCACCCGGCAAAAAATCGCGGGTGCCGCGTGGCCTTGCAAGCGGCCGTTTCGCGTCCCTATTGTCTTTAGAAGCTTTCAAGCGGCTTCTCTTCTCCTCCAGCTTTCTTATGGCTCGTTACACGATAGAAGTGAACGGACCGTATTTAACGTCTCCGCCCTACCGTAATTGCCGGCTGTCCATTTCGCGCGCTGATGGGGTTGACCCGTTGTGCTTCTCAATGTGGTGCATTTATTACACTTGCTAGGAACATAACTGCGCATGCCTAGCTTGGAGACTATACTCAATAAGCTCGCCGACCGAGAGATTTCGAAACAAGAAGCCGCACGACTTATTCGACGCGTGATCACTATTGATGGATATGAAAGGGTTGCTGAAATTGCGAAGCTAGATACCGCGCGGCTGCATCGAGTAGGAATTCCAGAAGTTGTCCTAGCAGAAGGCAAGAATGCGCAAGATCTCGTCGCTATTGTCGAGGCGCAGCTTAAGGTGGAAGGGCGGGTCGTAATTACTCGGGTTTCGGAGCACCAGCTGCGGGCACTAAAACACTTTGACGTCGAATGGCACGATCGAGCGCGCATCGCAGCTATTGGAAAAAAACCGCACTTTGAACCCCCCTACGGGCTTGTCGGCGTTGTGTGCGCCGGTACTGCAGATATCTCTGTTGCAGAGGAGGCACGCATTCTCGCTGAAGAACTAAACTGCAAGACAATCATATCGTACGATGTAGGCGTGGCGGGCATTCACAGACTATATCCAGAGCTTTCCAAACTGCTGGACACAGACGTGCTCATTGTCCTTGCTGGCAGAGAGGGGGCCCTTCCCACCATTATAGCAGGCCTGACTGACATCCCTGTGATAGGTGTTCCTGTCTCCACTGGGTACGGTTTGGGCGGTCGAGGAGAAGCTGCCCTGCTTGCAATGCTGCAGTCGTGCTCGGTATTGGCCGTCGTGAACGTGGATGCAGGCTTCGTCGCCGGCGCTTTCGCGGCAAAGATCGCGAATCGGGCGGCTCGCACTCGACAACAGAGCGCTAACCAACTGCCGGATATTCAAGACTGCGGCTGAGAGGCTGCACCGCGCACGCACGGCTACCGCAGAAGCAGCCCGATTTTTTGCTTAATCTCCTCGAGGCTTTCCGTTTCGAAACCAAAATAGTCCGCGAAAGCTTTGGTAGTTCGGAGCATCTTAGTTCTACCGTAAGGCTCCGATTCAACGAGCTTGCGCGCCTCAAGTTCATGCACGTGCCCGTACGCTTTGTTACCTCGAATTTCCGCTACCTTTGATTGTGTGACCGGTTGATGAAACGCAATAACGGCAAGCGTGCGCAGTACGGGCGTTTCGAGATCACGCTGAGCGATCGTGCGGACCGCGTCAGCATACTCGCCCTTCACCTGCATGACGATGTCTTCGTCGGTCTGAACGATCTCAAGCGCACCATCCTCCCGATATTCTTCGATGAGCGATTCGACGATTTCTTCGACATCAGCATCAAAGCTAACCATAGACTCCAGTTCGAGAAGGGTCAATGGCCTTCCTGCGACGAAGAGCGCTGCCTCGACGAGGTCTCTATCGTTCATTACCGTTCATGAACGCGGCAAGGGCGTTAAAGGTTTTTGCATTGGATCAAGATGTCACCGAACAGTTCCTTCTGCTCGAGCTGTATCTGTCGCCTCGTTGCCATGAAGAGTAATGGTATGTAGGTTTGTACGATATGCTCAGCAGTATTATCGACAACGAGCTCGCTAAAGAGCACCTGATCCTGCTTCCCGAAGCGTCGCTTAAGCTCGCGCTGCACTCGTTTGACCTGCCGCTCGATGTCTTCTGTGTGCGCCACTGCGAGAGCGTCAAACTCCTGTGCTTGCAGCTGTATGAGCCGGCGCACGTCTGACTTTTCCTTTCGCTTTGTCGCTTTTTTAAGCTCGTGGATGAGCTCTGACAGAGTGACGCGCCGCTTCGCGTGCCGCCGTACCTTAGGCTTTAGGGCGGGGAAGCACGCGTGAAGGTCTTCATCGAGCAATTCTTCTTCGTCTAGGTCTTGCGGTTCCGATTCCTCGAGCGCGTCCGCCTTCATCCTCAGCAGTATCGATGCAAAAAGGAGCGTTCGGCTCGACACCCGCAAGTCGAGTTTTTCGAGCTCCGCGACTTGGGCCAAGAACTTATCGGTGACATCGACGATGTCGATATCCCAAGGATCGATCTCGCCGTTTTTCGCGAGCGAGACCAAAATATCAATTGATCGTTCATCAAAATCTTCAGGCGCTTCACCGTTGGCGGTGGCGCCGGCGCGTCCATCGCTGGTCAATTAAGCTTCACCCCAGTGACGCTCGAGATGTTGCCCTCCTGCATAGAGACGCCGATCGTGCGACTGGCCGCTTCGATCATGGGTTTTCGCAGTGAGACAACTATAAACTGAGCGTTCGAGGAGAGCTTCTTGATCATGCGTGCGACCCGTTCGGCGTTTGCACCGTCCAAGAACATGTCGATTTCGTCGAACATATAAAACGGCGCCGGCATGTACCGTTGAATGGCGAAGATCATCGCCAGCGCTGCAAGGCTCTTCTCTCCGCCCGACATCGCCTCGATTCGCTGCACGTGTTTGCCATGCTGCCATGAGCGGATGAAGAGGCCGCCGTCGAAGGGATCCTCGTGGTTCTCCAGAGCGAGCTCGCCCGTGGCTCCCGAGAGTTCCGCATAGATCACCTTGAAGTTCGCATTGATGCTTTCAAACGCCGTGAGCAGCGCCTCCTTTTTCATCAGGCCGTAGCGGTCGATGCGTTCGAGTATCTCAACGCGTTCATTGAAAAGCGTATCCTTGCGTGCGGCGAGGTCCTGTTGTCGTCGGGCGACGTTGCCATAATCCTCGATGGCACGCATGTTGACGTCATTCATCGACTCGAGCTGCGCTTCGAGGGTTCTCAGCGCTGCCACGATGGCCTCATGCGGCTCCTCAGGCGGCACATCGTCGATCTCGCCCGCCTCTGCTTTGAGCTCGTCTCGACGGGCTTCGAGCTCCAACCGCTGATAGTCGAGGGTTTCGAGCGCCTGCTCGGTACGATCAATCTTGTGCTGAAGGTCCGCTTTCTCCGTCTCCTTCAGGCTAATCTGCGCCAGTAGTGCATCCCGACCTTCACGCAGTTCTGAAAGCTCGCGCGCGAGTTCGCGCTCGCGGCCGCAAACGTCGGCGAGCTCTTGTTCGAGACGCGCAGAAGCCTCGGAATGCTCACGGATGCTGGCGCGGAGCTCCTTGATCCGCTCATCGGTCGTTTCCAAATGCTCCTTGGCGTCAGCAAGCTTCTTGTCGTTATAGTCTTCCTGAAGGCGGAAATCAGCGATAGTTGCATCGCATTTGCTGATGCGAGCCTGCAGCCGTCGGACCTCGTCGGCGATCTGAGCGAGGTTTTCAGTGAGCTTTGACGCGTCGGTACCCTTGAGCCGCTTTTCAAGTTCCGCAATATCATGTTCAAGGGCGGCAACAGCTGAACCGTGTAGCGCCTCTTGTTCCTCAAGCTCATTAATGTTCACGCCCGCCTGCTCTTTCTCCGCCCGCATCGCAGCGAGGTGGACGATTTCAGCGTCCGCTTCTGCGTTAGCCTGCTCCTTTCGCGCCTCAAAAGCCTCGGTCTCCCGCGCCAAACGCTCCCGCTCGCCTTCAGTCGTGACGAGCTCGTGCCGTGCTTGTAGCAAAAGGTCATCCACGTCGTTGAGCTCCTGCTGCAGGCGTTCACGTTCCTTTTCGTACTCGCGTATCTGGCGACTAAGCTTGTGCAGCTCTTGCTCCTCTCCGGCGATAAACCTCAGCGCCCGTCGGTCGATGCCTCCCGTCATGGCACCGCTCATTTCGAGCAGCTCGCCATCGAGCGTCACCATGCGGTACCGGCCAATAAGGGTGCGAGCCGGCTCGAGCTCAGTGACGACAACGGTCTTGCCAAACACGTATGAAAACGCCGCTGCGTACTCGGGGTCATAATCAACAAGATTGATGGCGTAATCGACGATGCCGTCGCGCGCCGGGAGCGCTTCGCGGTGTATGGACTTCATCTTGTTCAGAGGCAGAAACGTCGCGCGGCCTACGTTCTGCTCTTTCAAATAGGCAATAGCGTGCGCCGCGTCCGCATCCGTGTCGACGACGATGTTTCGCAAGCGCGGGCCCGCCGCAATTTCGAGCGCCGTGATATACCGCGGGTCGACCTTGCCAAGCTCCGCTACGACGCCACGCACCCCCGGCAACTGGGCGGCCATTATCGCTTCCACCGCTTTGCCGAAGCTCTCTTTGAGGCGCGCTTCCGCGCGAACGAACTCCTGATGCGCTTGATTCAGCCGCCTTTCGACCGTTTCCGTGGCGAGCTTCAGGTCCTCACGTCGCACCTCGAGGTCTTTGATGTTCTCGCGCGCGTTCTCCAGTTTTCGCGTCAGCGCGGCGCGGTCTTGATGGATCTTCCCCAAATCACGCTCGACAGAGGCCGCGCCTGACCGCATGGCGTCGATCTTCCCCTCCAGCGCGTGCACGTCGGTTGAGGCGCGACGTAGGACATCGAGCACACGGTCTCGGGCGCGAACGACGTCCCCCCGCTTGTCCTTTTCCTCGCCAAGCATTTTGCGCTTCTCAAAGAGTTCGTCGCGCGCCTGAGTCACATTTTCGTCGAGCGTGGCAAGCTGTTCTTTGAGCGCGTTGAGCTCCTGCTCCTGCTCTTCGAGCTCGCTTGAAAGGCTTGCCCGTCGCACCGCTTCAGCGCCCAGATCGCTCTGCAGTGCCTCATGCTTCTGCTTGAGGGCGTTCACCTCGATGAATACCTTGCGCTTCTGTGATTCGAGGCGCTCTGCCTCCTTGGTCACAAAATCGATCCTACTCTGATGTTGCCCAAGACCCCCTTTGATACTCTCAACGTGTTTCGTCAATTCGAATTGCTCGTTTTCGCCTTTTTCAGACACAGCGCTGTTGAGTGCGCTCAGCTGACCCTCAAGATCGTAGATCGCGTCTCGCGTTGCGCTGAGCTCGTGAACCGCCTTGTCCTTGCTCCGCTGCTTGCGCGCCAAGTCACCTTCGGTCGCCTCGATCTCCCGCGCGAGCTTGTTGAGCTTTGACGCAAAGACCATTTTTTCGTAGTCCCGTTTCTTTGCTTTGAGCTCTTGATACTTGAGGGCGTGCTCCCTTTCGACTTTAAGCTGCTCGAGCCGGAGCGCTACCTCGTTGAGTATGATGTCGACGCGTTCAACACGTTCCCTGACTACTTCGAGCTCATCCAGCGCTCGATCCCGCCTTCGGTCGAACTCAGCAATACCGGCGATCTCATCGATGATCTTGCGGCGCTCGAGCGGGCTTACCTCGATGATGCGCGTTATGTCGCCTTGGAGCACGACATTGTAGCCCTCTGGGGTGATGCACGCTTTCGAGAGGAGCTCGTGAATGTCTGCGAGCGTGCACGGCTTGCCGTCCAGGTAGTAATAGCTATAGTACCCGCTTGCCGTGCGGCGCACCTTTCGGGCAACCGTCACTTCCGCGTCGGTGGGTAGTTCGGCGTCGGCGTTGTCAAACCTCACCTTGACCATTGCCTCGTCAGCGCCATTCCCGTTAAAAATCAGGTCGGTGAGTTTCTCAGCGCGCATAGTCCGCGAACTCGAGAGCCCGAGACAAAAGAGTACGCTATCAACGATGTTCGACTTTCCTGAACCGTTAGGTCCGGACACGGCCGTAAAATCGTCGAAAAAAGGAATCTTCACCTTTTTTCCGAATGACTTGAAGTTGTGAATCTCAAGTTCTTTAATGAACATAGTCTCATCGGGCCGCGTGCCCGCTCATAATTCGCGATCAGCGATGATTATATCGTTGCCTAGACGACGCTGGGGCTCGGGAGTACAATCCGCATCCGCGATGATATAGGTAGTCTTCTTTTTTGTCTGCAGTTGGGGAAGCGAAGGCTCAGCCGGCTCCGTTTCGCTTGGAAGCTCGTTGCTCTCGTTCACGCGCGGAAGCAGTGCCATATCGTGGACTGAAGAACTGACGTCGACGAGCTGTTGAGTGATACCGTTTACGAAGCTCGACAATTCAGCAACTTTGTTCTCGAGCTTCGTCACGCGCTGGTCGAGCGTCGAGCGCGGGACCCCTTGTTTGACCCTTAAGCGACGCGGCATCTCATCTGGATCGTCTTGATAACGCATACCCTACCTCGTAATGTAGTGCGGGGTTCGCACCTTATACTTTATGGTATGTACTCGAACCGCAAACGGTGAATTCGGTTTTATGGCGTAATCCGCCGTCGATCGCGAGGGAAAAGAACGCTTTCCCGAATGTTGGCGAGTCCGAGCATGGTTACGAGAAGACGCTCGGCCCCAAGACCCCACCCGGCGTGAGGCGGCATGCCGAAACGAAATGCGTCGAGATAGAACCCAAAGTTTTCAGGCGCGAGCGATTTGCCGGCAAGCTGTTCGACGAGGAGGGCATAATCGTGAATCCGTCGCGCACCTGACGCGAGTTCCATCCTCGGGTGCATGAGGTCGAAGGCGTAGCAGAGATTGTTGCGTGGCTGCACGTAGAACGGCTTCAGCTCAACCGGCCACTCTACGATGAAGTAGTGCTCTCCTATCTCCTCGCCGACCGCTTTCTCTGCAGCGGTGTCTAGATCGTCTCCCCACGGGATATCTGCGATTTCAATCGCCTCCGCATAAGTGATTCGTTTGAAGGGAATAGGGGGGATCGAAAGCGTCACGCCCAACGATTGGAGCGGCGCGCTGCAGCGCTCGGCAACGGCGACATAGACGTGCTGAATAAGCTCTTCAAGGAGCTCCATGACCTCTTTATCGTCCAAAAATGAGGCCTCTATGTCAATCGAGGTGACTTCATTGAGGTGCTTGCGCGTGTCGTGCTCCTCGGCGCGAAATATGGGGCCAACCTCAAAAACCCGTTCCAAACCGGCCGCCATCATGATCTGCTTGTAGAGCTGCGGGCTCTGGTTCAGGAACGCTTCGCGGTCAAAGTACGATATGGGGAAGAGCTGCGTCCCGCCCTCAGTCGCCGTGGCCACCATTTTAGGAGTCTGAATTTCAATAAAATCGTGGGCTGATAGAAACGCCCGTACCTCGTGGAGCACCGTCGCACGAATAAGGAAGATAGCGCGCGTGGCTGGAAGACGCACGTCCATGAACCGCGCATCCAGGCGCGTATCAAGATCGGCCCGCACCTTGCCGGTAACGTCAAGCGGAAGCGGTGATTCCGCAGCGTTGAGCAGCTCAACGTCGTAGGGAATAATCTCAAAGCCTTGCGGCGCTTTCAGTTCCTCCTTGACGAGTCCCGAGACGCGGACGACGGACTCCCGGCTGAGACTTCGCACGTGTTCGACGAGTTCGGGGGGACCTTCTTCTTTGGCATGGTGATTTGCATAACGCCATCGCGATCACGGAGCAGAAGGAAGCTAATACCCCCGAGGTCACGAAGCTCATGCACCCACCCCGCAACGGTCACGTCAGTTTCTGGAACGATCGCGCTCGAGCGCGTGAGCTTCATTGAAGCCTCCGCAGCACTGACGCTGCGTGCCCAGGCAACCCCTCGATCTGCGCCAGCGAACGGACGAGGTCCGCAAGGCTGTCCAACCCGTCTTTCGTTAGCACTTGTACGCTCATCTTCTTAGTAAAGTGGTCGACGTTAAGCCCGCTGACGTACTTGGCGAATCCGCCGGTTGGCAACGTGGAGCTTATTCCGGTGGCGTAATCACCGACAGCTGCGGGCGTATAGTCCCCCACGCAGACGGTTCCGGCATTGCGGATCTTTTCCAACACGGTAATCGGATCGCGCACCATGAGTTCGAGGTGCTCGGGAGCGAGGTCGTTGATGAACGAAATGCACGCGTCCACGCTGTCGCCCACAAGAATGGCAGTGTTACTCAGATCAATGAGATCCTTCCGCGGGGCTGCTTCACGCTGCGCAGTGAGCTCCTTTTTGACCTCGCGTGCGAGTTCCGGAGACGGGGTCAGCAGGAAACCGCATGACGCAGGGCCGTGCTCGAGTTGGGCGAGGATATCAGCGGCGATAAACTCGGGATTCCCTCCATCGGCGAGCACCGCAATTTCACTTGGACCCGCGGGGAAGTCGATTTCCACCGCACTCTGCACGAGGAGCTTTGCGGCCGTTACGTACACGTTGCCTGGTCCGACGATCTTGTCCACCTTTGCGACGCTCTGTGTCCCATACGCCATTGCGGCGATCGCCTGCGCCCCCCCAATCTTATAGACAGCGTTCGCACCTGCAATATCGGCAGCGAGAAGCGTTGCCACCGGCACGGTGCCATCAGGCATCGGTGGAATACACACGACGACCTCGCGCACGCCGGCTACCTTGGCCGGCACGATATTCATGAGTGCTGTGGAGGGGTAAAGCGCAAATCCTCCGGGCACGTAGGCGCCGATGCGATCGAGCGGCGTGGTCTTTTGCCCGAAGACAACTCCCGGAGCAACCTCGTGAAGCCATAAGTCGCTTTGTACCTGCCGCATGTGGAACGACGTGATGTTGTCGGAAAGATGATACAGCGCGTCGATGACGTCTTGCGAGGCATTTTCGTACGCTGAGAGGAGCTCCCCTTCTGTTACTCGAAGCCCGACGATGTCGGCTTTGTCATATTCTAAGGTGTATTGCATGACGGCGGTGTCGCCGTTTTCTTTCACATCGTTAATGATTTTCTGGACGTGGCCCATAACCTCACGTACGGCCGCACCGCGGTCGAGAAGACGGTCGAATTCGGCGTCAGTCACCTCAGATAAGCGTTTACAGATCATGGCATCACAACCGATAGGACGCGACACGGTATTAACCTTTATGGGTAAGCCTCATGCGCCAATCTTTGCGCACAAGACTCATTTCGAAGTTCTTAAATAGAAAGAAACGAGCATTACACGCGCATGAGCAGAAAAGACCTGATGAGCGACATCGCGATGGCCCGTAAAGAGCTCAGCATCGACCGAATGAAAAAGATACTGAAGGTGTGCCTCACCATCACCCGGAAGTCTTACTGATCGATAATGGGCGCTTTGCGCCCGCATCCGGGACACTGTTTACCTCGTTTTTTGATGGCATAACCGGTTCGTTCGATAATGACGGCGCCGCATTCGGGGCAGAACGTATTCTCGTGCTGGCTCGGAACGTTGCCTAGGTAGACATAGCGCAGTCCGGCCCGTGCTGCGGCGCTATGCGCCTTTTCAAGCGTTTCTATGGGTGTTGCGGGACGGTCAAGCATACGCCAATCAGGATGGAAGCGCGAGAAGTGAACCGGCGTATCGCAGTCAACGCCCGCGGCCCACTCGCTAAAAGCGGTGAGCTGTTCTTCGTCATCGTTCAGTCCGGGAATAACGAGATACGTCAGTTCGAGGTGGATGCCGTGCTCGTGCATGCGCTCGCACGTTTTGAGCACGGGATCGAGGCGCGCCTTGCAAACGCCGTTGTAGAACTTCT
Source organism: Methanobacteriota archaeon (assembly GCA_963701995.1). Lineage (GTDB taxonomy): Archaea > Halobacteriota > Bog-38 > Methanoflorentales > Methanoflorentaceae > Methanoflorens. The sequence goes on from OY969693.1 coordinate 100,198, forward strand.
TGTTAAAGCCCTTCACGTCGACGTTTGCTGCATCGAGATAGGGTCCGATCTTTTCGAGAGCTTGCGACGTCATATACCCATTGGTGACGTACACCGTATACAAACCAGCTTCTTTAGCGAGGATCGCAGAATCGTATGTATACTCAAACCAGATCGTCGGCTCATTGTACGTCCACGCAATCCCGCGGCAGTTGCGCTCGAGAGCGAGCTGCACGGAACGCTCAGGAAGGATTTCCGTCGTGCCCAGCTCTCCGACTTCCGCGAAGGAGATGTCGTAGTTTTGGCAGTGCTCACACCTGAAGTTGCAGCTCACCGAACCGAGCGAAAACACCTTTGATCCGGGGTAAAAATGATACAGCGGCTTCTTTTCAATCGGATCGACGTTCATAGAGCTCACCTCCGCATAGATGAGGGTTTTGAGCTTGCCGTCGAGATTCTGCCGCACGTGACAGATCCCACGCTCCCACTTCTTAATCTTGCACTCGTGTGCGCACGCAAAACAGTGTACGGCCTCGCTTTCGATCGGTTCCCATAACATGGCATCTTTGATCACGTTATGACCTCCGTGGTTTTTCAAGTAGTTGAGCGTCGCTTGATGGTATTTCCCAGTCCTCGTCTGCCGCTAGTTGCGCCCGCCCTACGATCGCGAGCATTGTTCTTTTCGCCTTGATGTGGGCGCTTGAACCCAATGCGCGAACGAGGACGCAACAAATGACTCTCCTAGATTCTGATGCGACCGCCTAGCCAAACGCACGGAAGGTCACGATGTTCCGCGCGTAGGGGACGAGCTTGCGCAGTGACATGAGATGGGACGTTTCAGCGTGACAGTAGATGAGACAGTGCCTGTCGCACCGCAGCATCTGCTCACGGTCAGCCTGTGCCCGTTCCGAGGTCATAAGGGTCTGAAGGTCGTTTTCGAGGAGATTGCCCAACTTCGTGCCGATGGGCATGCACGGGTAAATAATGTCGCCGTTCGGCTCGATCATAACGCTAAGCGTTCGGCACGTGTACGGCTGGTCAAAACTCTCGATGTACGAGCCACTCGTTGTGAGCGTGTTCCCGTACTCGCGCTTCATGCGCGTAACGATCTCGCGAAGCGCCATCAGATCCGGCGTGAGGTCTTCGGTGCCATCAAAGTTGAACGCCGGCATGATGAGAATCTTGTGGCCGTGTGCGTGCACTTTTTCCACCTTTTCCTCGATCTTATCGAGATCGCGCTTCGTTACGACTGTTTGCACCGTCGTCTTGATCCCAAGATCAGAAAAGAAGTCGAGCCGGTCAAGCATGTGCACGTTGCTGTGGCCCTCGTCAATGGATAACTGCAGAAAATCGAAGTACCTTGCGTACTCTGTAAATGGCCGTCGATCGATGAGAAGTCCGTTGGTGGTAAACAGAATATAGTTCGAGCAGTCGTGTGTGTAGCGGAGAATTTCGCCGATATCCTTGCGCAGTAGCGGCTCTCCCCCTTCAAAGCTGATGGTAAAGGTGCTTGCTTGAGACAGATTGTCGATGACAGTGAACACGTCATTCGTGTTAAGATCAGGGATCTTATCTGCCCAGACGTTGCAGAAGCCACACCGCAGGTTGCACCGGTGGGTGATCTTGAATGAGGCGTAGAACGGATTGTCGAATTCGTTTCGGATGTAGTTCGAAAAGTACCCTCTAAGGGCCCGCACATTTCTGTTCATTGTGCCTCGCTGCAGTTGTGTGACGAATGAATTCGTGAGAGAGTGGCTGTTGTTGGTATCCAATGAGCCGTAGATTCACTCCTCAAAGGGCGCAACGTAGCATGATGTCTGCTTGCTGCTAATGAGCTTCTGTTCGTGAAAAAGGCGCGCTGTGAGGAGATACGTGCCTTCTTCACTCGCATAGAGCTCGCTTACGAATCGTTTCGTGCCGCCTTCTGCGATGAAGTCGATATCGATCACGTCCATGAGCGTGTGGGCTTTCGACGGGGGGGTTGCAGCGATTTCGAGCCGTAGATTCGGCACGTCGCGGTGGGCGTGCACGACCGTTTCCGCCTCGATTGTTTCTTCATACGCCCAGTAGGGCCGATTCGCGAAGAAGGTCTGGATCTCAGCGGGATCTTCGGTCAGTCGAACCTCCTGATCGGGAGAGTACCAGCTCACGAGAGCACCATCGCGGTACGCCGTGACGTGCAGATAGACCCGTCCAGTGTGGTTCGCAAAAATCTGAAAGTTGAGCGCTGCCGTGTCTTGCGGGGCCAACTCTTTCACGAAATGAAAAGAGCCGCTTGGCAAGACGTCGAGATCGTACGAGTTATACGTATACAGCGTCGCGCTTACGTCGACAAGGCGCTCCGTTGATACGTTCCTCAGCTGGACGGTGATCCAGTGGCGCCCCCGGTCGAGCACCTCGGGCGCAACGGTTGCCTCGAAGGGGTACTTGCGTCGTTCTTCCATAACGCACCAACCTACTTAACGTTCACTCGCGTTTTCTTTTCCACCTCAGTGGGCTCCTTCTTCGGGATTTTCACCTCGAGCACGCCGTTCTTGAACGTTGCTTCTGCCTTGTCTGGAAGAACGTCGGCGGGGAGGTCGAGCATCCGGCGGTACGATGCGTAGCCGCGCTCGCGGTAGGTATAATCCTCATCCTTGCGTTCCGTTTCGGTGCTCGATTCAGCGCTGATCTCGATCCGTTCGGGGGTAAGGTTGATCTCGATATCCTCCTTCTGCACGCCGGGCATGTCTGCGACCACCTGGAGGGCGTCTCCAAGGTCAAGGACGTCAACGCGTGGCTGTTTCAAAGCGGGCATCGGCGCTTGCGAGGGGAGTACGCGCTCAAGGGTGTCCTCCATGTTGGCGCGGAACGTGTCGAGCATGCGGCGCATCTCGGCGAAGGGCTCACTCATCCAGTAGTCCTTCGGCGTGATTCTCTTCTCTTCTTTCTTTTCGTCGGTCATAGTATCATCAAATTAACTAGCGCACGGAAGGTAATAAAGCATACGCAAGGAAAAAATAGATCATGGAGGAGGGCTTCACGACGCAAACGGTTATCGCAGAAATAGGTCGAGGCCGTTTTGTACGCACGCCTTCTGCCCTCGATCGGCGTACCCCTCTAGGCTGAGCGCGTGCAAGACCCGTGCGACCGACAAGCAATCCGATCGCTGCGCGCTCATGTCGCTGTTGACGACAAACCTCGCTTCAGGATACTCTCTGATCAATTCCACCGCATCTTGCACCGATGCTTTGCCTGGCTGGACGGTAATGCCGACATACGTCCCCGCGTCGAGTGCGATATCGATCGTAGACAGATCGATGTGATCGATAACCACATCCTTGGCCCCAACGTCGTCAACGATCGCAACGATTCGTTCGAGCGCCTCTCTTTTCCCGCGCCGCGGCGTATGGATGACTTTAGGATAGTAATCGATCTCGAGCTGCGCGCGAAAAACCCGCTCCTCGACGTCAGTGCATCGTTCAAGACCGATCTCCCCGACGGCGACCACATCCGGGTGCGAGAGATACTCGGGGAGCGCTCGTAGCGTTTCGTCAACCTGGGCGTTTATAGAGCGCGGGTGGACACCGAGACCGACGTGCACGCTAATACCATTTTCCGCGCCTCGGCGCACTTCGCCGTGCGCAAGCTTGTGAAAGTGGTCGAGCAGCACGTCCGCGGTTGACATTCGCATCGGGTCGTGCGCGAGCGTGAGTACGTCCGTGACGCCGGCGACCCCCATCAATTCAAAGTCCTCATACGGACGAGTGTCCATGTGGGCATGCGTATCAAACACGAGCGCATGAGCGCGGTCTTGAGTCTTATGTGTTATGCATGAGCATTCCGCGCGAGCCAGAGGAACAATTTCGGAAGCGTTGCCGTCCAAGGGGTTCAAATGGGCTGCCTGAGCCAGAAGACCGATAATTATAAACGTGAAGAGTAAGCAGCATGGTTAGCGTGACCATGTCAGTACCCAAAATAGATGTCGAGCTCTGCGTCGGATGTGGAGCGTGTGAAGACATATGCCCCGACGTCTTTGAGCTTCAGGATGATGGATTGTCGCACGTCATCGACGCGACTGCCTGCAGCGAATGTGAGTGTCAAGAGGCTGCTGACAGCTGCCCGACTGAGGCCATCTCCTTTATCGAAGAGTAATCACGCTCCCGCACAACGCCTCTTTTCTTGTCCATTCTCCCGGCCGGACGCTGGGTGCTGCTGTGCCCCGCCTAATCAAGCTGTCAGTGGCTGACGCGTTAAAAGTGCAAGCCGACCAGCTGAACGAAGAAGGAGAGGAAGTACACGATCGCTGTGCCTTTGATAGCCTTAGCCACGAACATAATGATGAGAAATGTGGTCGGGTTAAACTCTTCGATTCCAGCGACGATAGGCACCAAATCGCCGGCAAAGGGAATCCATGGCGAGATTATCAACAGCGCTGCCCCATATTTACCGAACCAAGCCCGGACCCTCTTTTCGCGTTCGGGGTTATGGAAGGGGATGATCCTCCGTATCCCGTATTTCCCCAAGAGGTAACCCACCGACGCGCCAAGAACCGACGCAGGAATCAGCACGAGCAGGATGACTAGCGGACTCACATTCTCGCTCAGCAGCAGCGCGATTGTCGGCTCTGTGGGGATAGGGAGCACTGATGAGGTGGCGCTGACGAGAAACAGTTCAATCAAGCCGTAGTTAGTGATGAAAGGCAGCGATAGGCACCCAGTCACTTTGATCGCTTACAACACTTCTACGCGTTTATAAAAAGGTAGTGACGACGCCCGACCATACAGATTGCATTTGGATGCCGCTGACGGATAACAGCGCTTATATCCGCGCGGCGCCATGGGTGTGAAGATAGCATGGAAAACGAACGATATAGGCGCGGGATCGAAGCGCTGCGCAGGGTGAACGAGGAGGGCATCACAAACCTCATTCAGAGTATGGACGCTGTTGCGCCCGACCTTGCACGCTACGTTATTGAGTTTGCGTACGGGGATATCTACACCCGTCCGGGACTACACACGAAGCAGCGGGAACTATGCATCGTCGCCGCTCTCACCGCCCTCGGCAATCGAGAAGATCAACTTCGCGACCACATTCAAGCGGCTCTCAATGTTGGGTGCACACGACAGGAGCTTGTCGAGACCATCCTGATGATGGCAGTCTATGCAGGCTTTCCGGTCGCGATCAAAGGAATGCAGATCGCACGCGAAATGTTGCTCCATGAGTGACGCTAAACCGAGCCGTGACCGCCGTCCGGCCGCGCCTTTTTTTCTCCCAAGAAGAGCGAAACGAAGCGGCCATGCGTATGGCCACTTGACGGATCACTTGAAGAACTGGCGACAGACGCCGGCGAATCAAAAATATGCTCCGGTTGGGATTTGAACCCAAGTCGAGGGAGTGAGAGTCCCTCATGATTGGCCGGACTACACTACCGGAGCCAGACTTCTACTATAGCACAAGGGCTCTTAAACTTTGCTCGCAGCGGAGCGGTCATCAAATCGTCCGGTCGACCTGCAAATCGAACGCACCTGCGCGAGCGCATCGTGCGCTGCCGTCGTCAAAGTAGGACCATGTCGCTGAGGAAAGCATACTCCTTTCTGACTTGGTTAACCACCGCAACGTCTATTACCGCGGTGATGATAGCTTCAGCGTCACCCGCGGCGACAAGCGTCTCTCCCCACGGGTTAGTAATCATGCTGCCGCCGACAAAGGTCGTCGTCGGCACCGGCGTGCCCACTTGATTGCAGCCGATGAAGTAACACTGGTTTTCGATAGCTCGTGCTCTGTTTAGCGCGATCCAATGTTCAAGGCGAGGGGAGGGCCATGCGGCAGGACAGACGATAATTTCAGCCCCCTGCTTGACCATGGCTCGATAGAGCTCAGGAAAACGCAGGTCATAACAGATCGAAAGGCCGATGACGCCAAGCTCGGTCGGCGTAACTACAACTTCCGTTCCTGCGATCAACGAGCGTTTCTCTTTCGAACGATAGGAGAACAGATGAATCTTGCGGTACCGTGCGCAGATCGTGCCGCGCTTATCGATGAGCACGCTCGTGTTGAACATCCGCCCATGCTCGTCCACCTCCAGCATGCTTCCCATGATGATGCAGCTGCCCTTTTCGCGAGCGAGCCGCGCAAAGACCTCGGTTGTGGGCCCTGGAATGGGCTCTCCGGCCTTGAAATCTCTGCAGTGGGTGAACAGCTCTGGAAGTACGATGAGGTCAGCATCCGTTTCGTCGATTAACTCGACCGCGTGATCGACATTTTCCGATCGCGTGCCGAGCGCACCCATCTGAATACACGCCGCCTTGTACCCCATATGATCCGCCACTCGCGTGCGAAAATCTGACGTTCGCCACCTGTCTCATAGTCTTCGAGGCATATAGCCTTAAGGGCGAGGCGTTCCCCGAGCGTTCGCAACGACCGATCGACCGCCTGAGGATGCGCGCGCAGGAAGATATTTCTATTCTCAGTCGGAACTAGGGGTAAATGAAGCGGGAGCAAATTCTCATTGAAGCGTTGCCCTACATTCGTGAGTTTTACGGATCGTTCGTCGTCATCAAGATAGGCGGCCACGCGATGATCGACAAGCGTCTCATGGAGGGCATCATCGAAGATATCGTGCTTTTGCGGTATGTCGGCATGCAGCCCGTACTCGTCCACGGCGGCGGACCCGAGATCAGCGAGAAGATGGAGCGGATGGGTAAAAAACCTGAATTCGCCGCTGGCTTGCGCGTCACCGACGAAGAGACGCTAGAGATCGCCCGCATGGTCCTTGTGGGCAACATCAACACGCGCCTCGTCGCGCTCATCGGAAAGCACGGCGGCAAAGGCGTCGGGTTGTCCGGGAAGGACGGACGCATGATCGCCGCGCGGAAAAAGGGCCCTCAGCGGGTGGTCTATGAAGGTATCGAGCAGGAGGTCGACCTCGGCTGGGTCGGTGAAACAGAAGTCATCAACCCAGAGATCCTAATGATCATGGCCGGGAAAGGCTATATTCCCGTGGTTGCACCCATTGCGGTCGATAACGCGTGCCACAGTCTCAATCTCAACGCGGACACCGTCGCCGGAGATATTGCGGCAGCGCTTATGGCCCGCAAGCTCATCGCGCTGACCGACGTCAGCGGCATTCAACGCGACCAGAGCGATCCCGAAACGGTCATCTCGCGCATGACGTTCGCAGAAGCGCAGCGCGCGATTGAGACAGGGAGCATCAGCGGCGGAATGATCCCCAAAGTGCACGCGTGCATCAAGGCCCTCGAAGCGGGGGTGCAAAACGCGCACATCATCAACGGCAATTTCCATCACGCACTCCTGCTCGAGCTGTTCACGGACAAAGGCATCGGAACGATGATGGTGAGGAGGTAAGCCTAGCGGCCACCGCATCGGCTGGCTGGCGCGCTGGGAACGTCGCATGAGAACGATTCGCGAAGTAGAGTTGCAGGGACACATTATTGACTCACTCACGCTAACGCGGGTGCTCGACAAGATCATGGATCTTGACGGTGAGTTCGAGATTATCACCTTCACGATCGGTGAGCACAAGAGCGACCCGAGCTACGTCAGGCTGGCGGTCAAGGGACGCGACGAGGCACATCTTGATGCGATTATGAGCGACCTTCACCGCCTCGGAGCCCAAGTTCCCGAGATCGAAGACGTCCGTTTAGGAGCCGCCGACAAAGACAAAGCTGTCCCGAAAGGGTTCTATTCGACGACAAATCACCCCACTTTTGTTCATCACCGCGGCGCTTGGATTCCCGTAGAGGATATCGAGATGGACTGCACGATCGTCGTTCGCGATGACCGAGCGCGGTGCACGCCGCTCCACAAAGTGGTGAAAGGGGACCAGATCGTGCTCGGCCAGCGCGGTGTCCGTGTTGTTCCCCCTGAGCGACCGCGTACTCGCTCCCTTTTTGAGTTTATGGGCGGCGCCGTGTCCTCTGAGCGTCCTTCAGCGACGCTTATACGCCAAATCGCCGTCGAAATGGTGCACGCTAAGGTGCAAGGCAAGAAGATCGCCGTCGTTGCCGGGCCGGCGGTATCCCACACCGGCGCTGCCGAGGCGCTGGCGAGCATCATCCGCCGTGGGTACGTGGATGCCCTTCTCGCCGGCAACGCGCTCGCGGTTCACGACATCGAGCGTGACCTGTACGGAACATCGCTCGGCCTCGACATTAAGACAGCCGAACTTGTCAGCGAGGGACACAAGCACCACCTCTACGCCATCAGTGAGGTGATCCGCTGCGGGTCGATCACAGCGGCGGTGCGCCAGGGGCTCGTCAAAAGTGGCGTTATGTACGAAAGCGTCGTCAATAACGTGCCGTTCGTGCTTGCTGGGTCCATCCGCGATGATGGCCCGTTGCCCGAAGTCATTACGGATACGATGGCGGCTCAGGATGCCATGCGGGAGCTTCTCAGAGACGCTGACCTCGTGCTTATGATGGCCACCATGCTGCACTCCATCGCTGTCGGGAACATGCTCCCCTCGTACGTCAAAACGATTTGCGTCGACATTAATCCGGCCACCGTGACGAAGCTCATCGATCGCGGGACGGCGCAGGCTATCGGGATCGTCACGGACGTGGGAACCTTCCTCCCCGCGCTTGCAGCGGAGCTCGAGATTGTCGACGTCGAATAATTTTCGGGATCGACGCGTGCAACGGCCTGCGTTTGCCGTACTGTTTGCACGGGCTTTGATGCTGCTGCAGGGAATCAGCCTGCGTCTTTGATCACCGGCGAAGCAGCCGGGTCGAACGGATTTGTGCGCAACGCCAAGGAGAACAGGTACGGATATCGCTTTAAGAGGTGCGCCATGTACCTTAGCCACTCGGAGGTGAGCGCGCTGTATGCTCGTCCTACATCACCAGCAAGGTGTCGGTAATCACCGCCGGGCAGGTGAGCGAGGTCGGCCCGGTACTGCAGCTCATCAGCGACGTGGAAGACCGCCCAAAGCTGTTCGGTGAAGGCTTCCTGTTCGAGGAGGTTCGGATTTTCAAGGAGACGGAGCAAAAACGTCCGCTCTGAGATGAGAAAATTGCGCAGGTTCTCTAGGAAATGCAACGCTTTTGGGTCGCCCTTCTCGAAAAAGAGCTTGTATTCGTGCTGTTTTATGCGCAAACTCGCGTCGGCAAAGTTGCGGCTCGTCCACGTGCCCTTCACCAAAAGCTCATCGCGAATCCTCCCGACTTGCGCGTCAAAGTCCGAAAACGCTTTCAGGAGTGGGGTGCCGACCTCGCTGAAGTAGACACCGATTACCATGTTTAGTTTGGTGAGTTGACTCCGCTTTTCTTGCCGGCTTATTACCCAATCAACGACGAGGACGACAAGAAGCACCTCGATCGGAAGAAAGGCAACGTCGCCAAGTCCGTAGATCTTGATATACGCTAAATCGTGGAATAAGTAGAAGTGAACCATGTAGAGCAATGCAGAGAGCGCAATAAGAAGGAGGCCGAAATAAACCCGCCAGCCGATCTTCATCTGTCCCTCACCCCCGCAGTGACAGCATTGTATCTCCCATGTCAATAGCTCAAAATATAGTCTCGGTCAGCCGTAGGGGACACAACGGCGATCGGATGGTCGGGTGATCGGCCGCCGAAACCTCCTCAGCGACGCAAAGCAACGTCACGTCGTGAAACGGTACTAGATGGCGGCCACGCCGTCGTCTCACAGCGCCCCCTGCCAGGGTGCACAGAGTGCGCAGAGCAAGGAAGGTGTCAACCACTTGATTCAATCTGCGGCCCATAATTGAGCACAAAAATCCGATTTGCAAGCCGCACGCCAGCTCGTTCAATGCGATTGGTCGTCAGCTGATCGTTGGGTATGGTTCGACTGAAATGCTTGAATAGGTTCTCTTTGTCGCCGCGAAGCCTAGGCACGTCGTCAAAAAGGCCCTCGCGCGCTGCATGCAGCTTACACAAGACCCCCCGAACGCCTAGCTTGGCGGCAAAGCCGAAACTGAGCACCTCAGACACGACGAGCGAGGGCACGAATCTTAGCACATCGCCGGTCGACAGGTATTTTCTGAGAAAAACGTAGCGTCCCTTCTCCAGCAGAAATAACTTCTCCGGATCGACATCGAGTCGGTAATCGTGTCGAATGATTGACGTAGGGACGTAGAGCGATTCAAATCCAGCAAGATACGCTTTGCACGTAAAATCAAGATCATCGTGATAGAGAAAGAGGGCCTCATCAAAGCCGCCGAGCTGCAGAAACTCATCTCTGCGCACGGCGAAGCAGCACCCTGAAACGTAGCTCACTGGCTCCGACACAGCGCACGCGTCTTTGTCTGACCCATACCCTCTCGTAAATGCGAGGCCGGTGAAATGCAAGACGTTTCCGCAGTTGCCGATTGTGGAACCGTCGTAGATCAAAATCTTAGGGGTGGTTAATAACCTTCGGCGCCCAATAAGAGGCTGTATGAGCGCGTCTAACCAGCCCTCCTCGGCGAGCGTATCGGGATTCAAGATAACGACAAAATCGCCCGTGGCACGAGCTACGCCCTGATTGTTCGCACGGCCCCACCCGTAGTTTTCGTCGTTTTCGAGCAATTCCACCGACTGGAATCGTTCCTTAAGGATTCGAACGGTATCATCACTTGAATCGTTGTCAACGACGATGATCTCGAGGGCGTAGGCTGCTCGACCACGCCGCGCGTAGATAGAATTAAGGCACGCTTCGATGTAGTCCGCGCTGTTGTACGTCACGATAACGATACTCACGAGATACTCATCGGCCATTTTCACGACACGCGACAAGGAAAATCAGCCACGGTCTGCCACCGAAATCTCACGATGAGGGCTTGAGCGCAGCCGCATATGAAGCTTTTCCCCCCCAGCCAGAGCGTCCAGCAGTCCTCACCTTCTGGCCCGCGCGTTGATATCCTGGACGGACCACAGCAAGAGTCCGGCAAGCACCCCAAAAAGACCCACGCCGACACAGAAGAGCCATCCCAGCATGTAGATAGTGATCAAGTTGTTGGTGCGATTGAACACGTCAAGCGCACGAAGAAATAGGGCTACGCCAGCAGCCAAGAAGAAAAGCCCGGGAACGCCGAAGAAGAGGATCGGGTGCTTTTGCGAGACCACGCGAATGATCGAATTGATGACATCAAGTCCGTGGCGCACAGGGCCCTTGCTCGAATCGCGGATACCGTCGTAACGAGTCACAATTCCCGCTTCTCTGATTTTGAGGTTACTATCGGCCGCCTTGATGATGATCTCAGAACTAACACCCATACCATTCTGGTTCACGTCGATCGCGTGAAGGGCCTTTCGCGAATATGCGCGAAACCCGCTTTGCGAATCGGTCAATCTCAGCCCTGAACCCAGCATTGTTGCGTGATCAAGCACCTTCATCCCAAATTTCCGGTAGCGAGGAATCGTCCGGTTTTTCACCCCACGCGCAAAGCGTGAGCCAATCACGATATCGGCGCCGCTTTCTCGCATCTCGTCGATAAGCTGCGGGATGTCATCGGGATTGTGTTGTCCGTCCCCATCGAGCGTGACGAGCACGTCGACGTCGCAGTCTCGCGCTATCTCAAAACAATGGCGTATGGCACTGCCGTACCCCTCGTTTGTGAGGTGCCGGAAGACCTCGGCGCCGACCAGCTCAGCCACATCTGCGGTGCTATCATCAGAGCCATCGTCGACGACGACGACTCGGTCGGCGTGGCGCCGTGCACGGGCAACAACGCTGCCTATGGTGAGCTCTTCATTGTACGCGGGGATCGCCACCATGCTGCCGCGTGCGCTGGTGGCCAGTATAGCAGCGCTGGTCGCACGATTAGCAGACTGCTTCGCGCCGTCGAAGTCGTTTTGAAAGGGCATCGTTCTGCTTCGTGCGACGTGCAGGAGCCGCACGCTCTCCAATTTCTTTGGGTGCGCTCTGTTATAAATAGATACATGACCTGACACTGCTCTGCTTGTCGCCTTTGCGCAACGAAAAGAGACCCCAGACTCAGCCATGATGCGCCAGTTGTTCCGACACCGAGCGAGCGCTAACATTGCCTCTACGTGCCCGTCGAACGGAAAGAAGCGGCGTTCTTCGGACCGCTTGTGCCCGAATCCAGCGGGATGCCGCGACCTCCGCACGACAGACGAAGGACGCCAGGGGCGAGGGCGTGCCCCCTCGCTAGTGGTAATATACGACGGCACCTCCATCGTCAAACACACGATTACGCGTTTTCGCGATACCAGCCAAACTCGCGTGGTATATCAGCGTGCCGTTGAGGAATGATCGTGCGTTATAGGGCTGCGCGCTCGTCCCTGTGAGCAAATTGACAGTCCCTAGAAAGACGTACCCCGCGAGTGGCGTTTTCGCCGCGGGATCTCTGAGCTGCTTAAGCGAATTATTAAAATCAACGCTAGTTAAGAGAAGGCCGCGATACACGTCGGCATACACGGGCCGCGCGGCTGTGCCCGTGTCACTGCCTTTCACCGCGTAGAGCCACTGAGCCCCGGCGACCTCTCTCGCGTTGAAACGGGCGGCATCGATGGCATCATTTAAGAAGAATGAGGTCGGATCCTGCCGCGTGACTTCATAGACGAGTCCAGTGCTAAACATCAGCGTCACAACAAGGAGCGCTGCGACCAGCTTGTAAGCGAGGCTCACGCCTGTCCTTTCACGCTGTTTCGCGCGTAGAGGAACCCACACGATCAGCAGCGCCCCGGTAACAGAGAAGGGGGCCAGCAGGAGCGTTGAGATGTGATAGAGCCGCGTCGTGTTGATGATGGCCGCCAAAAACGGGATGACGGCGGCTGCCATCAAAATCGCAAGGCTCGCGAGCGCAAGCGCGGCGAACTCCTGATCAAACGTGAAACGACAACGGCGGAGCGCGAGGGCAGCGAGGCCCACAATGATGAGAAGTAGGCCGAGTAGGTAGAGGAGCTCCGCGACCTCGTGGAGAGGCGAGAGTGTCCCGAGCTGGAGCAGTTCGTTAACCGAAATCCCGCAATAGCGCGTGAGGGCAAGCGACGCGGAGAGAACGGCGACCGGCGCCCCAAACAGTCGCGGCAACGTCGGCGCCCCCCGCTGGGCTCGTCTGGCGAGCACGTACACGATCACAAGGGCGCAGGCGTACGCCGCGGCGCCGATCCCGATTGCAAGAGGGACGTTAGGAGATGAGAGAAGCGTGCCAATCTGGGCGAGTGTAGGGGTGATTCCACCGCTCAGCGCCGCGGACCCGAGGGTCGCGTACCACGTGGCCGTGAAAGCGGCGAACAACAAGACGAAGGGCAGCGTCACCATCCGTTTCGGGCGAGAAGAAGGCCTTACGGGCGGCCCAGAAGGGGCGGCCCTATGCAGGCGGCGCATGGCAGGGTTGTCGACAAGGAAGAGCACGAGCCACGCAACGACGAGATACGCGATGAAGATGAGCGCGAGCGCGTAGTGCGACACAACAACAGATACGGCGAACACTGCATAGAGGGCGTAAAGACGCGTTTTCCCGGCCGCAGGTCCGACGCCTTTGTCGACCAGCAAGATCAAGAGCAGGACCAGAAACAGCTCGGCGATTTCCTGTCGCGCGAGTGCGGGCATTTCGGTGAAGAACGTGAACAGGAACGTGACAAAAAAGGATGCCAAAAGAGCGATTCGATCGGTCGTCTGTTTTTGGAACACGACGAATAGGCCGACCGGAACGAGGGCAAACAGGAGGGGATAGATCGTCTTGAAAATCCACACCACGCTTACGCCTGACACAATTGAGATAAGTGGAGCGAGCAGCGTAACGCTCAGCACGGCGTTGGTTGCGCCAGAAGCGTGCGCATTCCACTGCGCGTTAGCAAGGACAGCGTTCGCAGTATGGAGCTCCTGTTGGATGTCCCACCCCCAGACGTAGGGCGAGATCAGCGATCCGTGATAGAGGAGAGCGACCGCGATGACGAATACCGCGAGCGGATAGAGCTCCTTTGGAACGGATGTCGACGTGCTGATCCAAAGCGCCGTGATCGCGATGACGATGATTAGCGCGAGCAGGAGCACATTGTTGGCGTACGCATTCATCGCGTACGCTGCAAATATGCTCACAAAGGGGAGCACACACAGCGCTAACACGGACGGCGTCAGTACGTCACGTCGATCGATGACGCCGTCCTCTGTTGGGCCCTGGTCGCGCCAATAACCCAGTGCGGCGAGGGTGGTGACGATCACGCCTTCCGTCATCACAACAGGGACAAGCGCGAGCGGCCGATCGAACCCGAACAGCGGATACAGCATTGTCATGAGAAGTCCTGTACCCATGACGGTCGCGAGGCTCAGGCCAACCGCGAAGAGCGGCGTGCGCACGCCGCCGAGCTTGTGCAGGCGGAGGGCCCGAAGGACGAGTATACCGGGAACGAACAAGAGGTACACAGAGGCAAAGAGGCCTCGCAAAAGCGGTATCTGCACCCCTGCCGCGTCGAATCCGATGAGGGCCCAGACAAGAAACTGCAGGCTGAGGACTGTTACAAGCGTCCTTTTGCGCGGCCAATCGTTCATCAGCAGGGGATTAAGAACCATGTCGCCCCTCCAGCACACGCTTGTATGCGCCGAGCAATTGCGCGCCGATGGCATCCCACGTGTACTTCGCTTTAAGCAGCTTTCGTGCGTTGGCACCCAACCGTGCTCGTTCGCTTTCGTTTCCAAGAAGGTACGCCACTTTATCAACGAATCGTTCGTCGACCCTCGGCACGATGAGCGCGTGTTCCCCGTTGTGTGCTGCTACGCCTTCAATACCCTTTTCAGTGGTTACTATGGGAAGCCCCCTATTCATGTATTGAAAGATCTTTAGCCGCGTTCCACTTCCGGCGCCTATAGGCACGGTTGCGATATCCCCTGCCGCAAGAAAGCGCGGCAAGTCCTCGATGAAGCCGACTGAACGCACATTCTCTCGCTCAAATGTCGGCGCGCCGGTGCCGCCCACCAAAAACACAACGTTTGCGTTGACCATTCGTAATCGAGGTGCGAGGTACCGCTCAATGACGTCAAACGCTTCGCGATTGGGCGGGTACGGGTAGTAGCCGTGAAACACGATGACTGGCGCGTGCTCGCTTATGCCCTCCTCACGGCGCGCGCGAGCTTTCTCCTCGTTGGTCGGCAACCTGTCCAGGCTACAGCCGGACGGTATGACGGTTATCTTTTGAGGGGCAAGTCGGAACCGCCTGATGATCACGTCCCTATCGCGCTCGCTCACCGCGATAACGTGCTGTGCGACAAACCGGCAGATGAGAAACTCAAGCAAGAAGATATACCGCGGAAGGACGAACCGCTCGATCCTAGTATAGTGAGGGTCAGTTGAAAAAGTCTCGCGCACAAGCTCCGATTCGACGTTGTGAGGGGCATAGACAAGCGGAGCACCGCTGGCCGTCAGCACTGTGGCGAGCTTCACGGCGAAAGCGCCACTCGGGTGCGATATCTGAATGAGGTCGACCGCGTTCTCACGCAGTATTCGTATGACGCTGTGCGCAAAACTCGGAGCGAGGTCGCGAAAAACGCGCAGCGTCCTGCCGACGAACTTGAGATCGCTGTACGAGTAAATCATGGCGAGCGTCGCATCTTCAGGATCGACGAACTCCGCGGCTTCAAGCACGATAACGCTGTTGTCTCTGGTGGTGAGCTGTCTGGCCAGATTGGCGTGCCTCTCCTGTGCTCCATTCTTCGGCTGCGAGAGGCCTACGTGAATAGTAATGTCTAAGACCTTCACGGCAATCCTCAAACTGCGCGAGCGCTAGCCAAGAGCGCGGTAGCCACTAAGCACGCGTTCCTCCATGATCGCCCAGCTGTAACGTTCTTCATACGCCTTACGCCCGTTGTTGCCTAGCTCGGCGCGAAGCTGCGGGTCCTCCCTGCACGTTTTCAGCGCGTCGGTGAGTGCGGACACGTCGCCGTAGGGCACTACCACCCCGCACTGCTCCTTTCGAACGATGTTCGCCATCGCGCTCTCATCGCTTACGATGATCGGCTTTCCGCACATCATCGCTTCAAACAGTTTAGAGGGGCTCGCATACTTCGTCTTAGGGACCTTAGGATCTTCAAACCGGAACAAGAGATCTGCATTAAGCGTCTCCCTAATGACGTCGTCGTACGAGGGCAAGAACCCAAGATACTGCGCTTTGCTCCCGACGCGGCTCAGCTCGTCAAGAATCCGTTCATTGTCGGTGATCGGTCCCGCCACCTTGAGTCGCACGCCTTCGACAGCGCTCACCGCGTCGAACATGTAGTTGAGCCCGCGGGAGCCGTGCATCGCCCCCGCATAGAAAACGACGATCTCGTCGGCCGACAGCCTCGATGAGGTTCCGGCCGCCCTCGCGCGGGACGTCGCTATGTAATCTATCGGGGAGTTGTACACGTAATAGAGCTTGTTAATGTGTGCTCCGTCGACCTCTTCAAAGCGCGACTCATCCACCAAAAACAGCACGTCAGCGAAGCCGATTCCTGTGCGTTCAAGGCGCGCGACGAACCGCCTAATACGCTGTCTCAGCCCCTGAAATCCCCCGTCCGGCAGATTGTCTGCATAGAAATCGTAGATGAAATAGCAGAGCTTTCGCTTCCCGATGAATTTGGCGATTATAGCCGGGAGCAGCGTGTCAAAGTCGCTCGCGTGTATAACATCGCTGTCGTCTCGCACAAGGAACACGAGCTCATATGCCCACCAGAGCGGCAGATACAGCAGCGCCGCCGGTCGATCATACGGGGCCCTGATCCTACACTTGAACGTGCGATACAGAGCCGCATTGTACGACTCGGCAACGCCATCGCGATCCCAAATCAGCAGCTTGACCGAATAGCCGTGCGTTGCGAGCGCTCTCGCTATTTTGTTGATGCCCGGCTCTATCCCCCGCCCTCTAATCAGCGTCACTCTCATTTTGGATGCTCAGCCTTTGGTGAGCCGCGTTGGGCTTCGACGAATTCAACGGAGACCGCGTGTGCCGCAAAGAGAAGAGTCAGCGCTAAACCCTCAGGCTTGGCTGTACCGGGCCATATCGGCCCCCACCATCTCGTGCACGAGTGCCTCAAAGGGGGTTTCGGGCGCCCAGCCTAACTTAGCACGAGCTTTTGACGCGTCTCCCTTCAAATCAGGTACTTCTGCGGGCCGCATAAATCGCTCGTCGATTTTGACGTACTTCTCCCAGTCCAAGCCGGCGTGATCGAAGGCAAGCGCGGCGAAGTCCCTCACCGAATGACTTTCGCCGGTTGCGATCACGTAATCGTCAGGCTGATCTTGCTGCAGCATGAGCCACATCGCCTTTACATAATCGCCAGCAAAGCCCCAATCGCGCCGCACGTCGAGGTTGCCCAAACGAAGTTCGTTCGCCCGGCCGCAGGCGATGCGTGCGACGCCGTCGGAGATCTTTTTCGTTACGAACTCAATGCCGCGCCGCGGAGACTCGTGGTTGAAGCAGATGCCGTTGCAGCAATATAGTCCATAGCTCTCACGATAATTGATCGTAGCGTAATGCCCATACACTTTTGCAACAGCATAGGGGCTTCGCGGGTGAAATGGCGTAGCCTCGTTCTTCAATGGCTGCGGCGACGTGCCAAACATCTCGCTGCTTGAGGCTTGATAGAAACGCGCATCAGGGCTGAAGTGCCGCACGGCTTCCAGCATGCGCACCACGCCAAGCCCCGTCACGTCACCGGTCAATACGGGTTGATTCCACGACGTGGCGACGAACGATTGCGCAGCGAGGTTGTACACCTCGTCAGGCATCGCCGTCTCGACGGCGACGTTGAGCGATGACTGGTCGGTGACGTCCCCTTCGAGCAACACGAGTCGATCCATTGAGGCCCCGATGCGGGACTCGTTAGGGGTGCTCAGCCTCCTTACCAGCCCGTAGACCTCGTAGCCCTTTTCCAAGAGGTGTTCTGCCAAATATGACCCATCTTGTCCCGTGATACCCGTTATCAGTGCCGTTGGCATTTTCCCACCGAGCCGTTGTGATAATCATCATCAATGATCGCGGTGCACCTATATGAATTTGCTGCAGCGTTTGTGGCTCTTACCGCTGTATGAGCGCGCTGCACTCGCGCTGGTCGGAAATCCTAGAACTCTCTACTGCCTGTCGCTCGCACGCCTCTTGAGCGCGGAATCATAGCTGCTGGGAACAGATCAGCCATCGAAGCCTGCCTACGCGAGCGCACGCAAAAAAGCGGTCTTCTCGCACTCACTTCACGGTGAGGTAGAGATACACCGAGCGATACACGTTCGTGTCGCCCCCCTTGAACAAATAGAAGCCCAGCTTTTGCCCCATGCCGCTGTGCGTCGGCGCAAACGAGATGGAGTTTTCCCACTGCTCGTTGTTCGCCAGGCTAAATGATCGCGTGGTGACAGTCGCGTTATCGAGTGTGACCGCCAGGGTGTAGTTGGCGTTCGCGTTCTCGTGATTGACCACGCCGACGGTCACGTTGGCCGTCTGGCCGACGGTCAGATTGGTCGGGTAGTTACTCGCATTCCCACCGGGCCCCAGAAGGAACAGCTCGGTGAACGGCTCGCCCGGCTGGGGGAGCACCACGATCAGTATCACGCCAAAAATCGCGACGACTAAAACGATGGCAAGAAATACAGTGAGGGCGGTGTTACGATTCACGCGGCTCTGATTCGTTTGTGCCTGCTCATAAATGTTTGCGTGCGCTCCAAATGCGATGAAACGCGAGCTTGAAAAGGCCCACTACTTTCAGGGGCGACCGCGGGGCTATGCAGTTCTGCATCCCGCCGTATCGACGTTGCTTGAGAAGGAATCCCTATGAAGCTCGCCCAAACCGATGACGCCGTGTCAAAGAAGATCTGCTATTCCTAGGGACTCGCTGCAGCCGGAAAACGGCGTGTGAGCCGACTACCCATTCACGCGATAGACTTGAGCATAACCGTTAGAATAGATGTTGCTGCTGCCTCCCACGTAGTAGCGCGCGTCCAGTTCCGTGGGCAGATTGGTTATGGTGTTCAAGCCGACGACGAGTTTCCCCGTTTGCACGTTGGGGGTGCCGAGATAGACGTACGATCCAGGTGCGAGATTCGCCCAAGAGCCGCCGTTGGCAAGCATCCTCGCCTGAGCGGGATCAAACGTGTAGACAGCATAGTATCGGAAGTCATCGGCGGCGATGATGCCACCAGAGGCGTTTGCGCCTATCCACTTCGCGGCGATCATTTCTTGGTCATTGAACTTTCCAAAGTCGACGCTCGTGTCTAACGCCATGACCGTGGGGCTATCGTTGAGTTCTCCAGCCACCTTGTACACGAGCCCCACGTTAAACAGAAACAATACGACCATAAAACACGCCAAGGCCTTAAAGGGAGGGGATATCGTTCCTTGTGAAGCAACCTTGGCGCCTCGCCTCTTAACAACGCTGAAAACCCCGGCAAGGCCGATGACGAGAAACACGCTCAGCACCATCTGCGCTATTTGCACGAACCGCGAGAGGTTTAGACTCGCCGCAAAAAGGGGCTGTACGAGACAGAGGTAGAGGACGACCAACATAGCGACAGAAAACGCCAGGTACTCATTCGAGAATTTGAGCCTTGATCGCTCTTTCAAGGCGAAAAGAACCCCGACGATAGCCGTAATGAGTGCGATGAGGACGAGATATTCAGTGACCTGGTGCAAGGGAAGCTTATACGCAAGAATTGATTGAAGTCCTGTAGTATCGAGCCCCCCGTTCGCGCGTGAAACGCTGATGGGAAGTGGCATATCGGAGGCGTTGTTTGCCCCGCTAAGTTGCGCGTACGGTGCCCGTATTCCGATGTACGCGAGGGTGACGGCGAGTATGCGCGCAAACGTGTCAAACGGTTGTGAGTTATTCGCAAAGCGGTACCAAACGGCCGCGATGAACGTGAAGCCGACAACGAAAACCGCACTGATGCCGGTATAGCGCAGTCGACGCGGCCGACGAAACGGCGGCACCGAGCGGTCAGCATCTCCTTTGCGGGCGACCCGCTGCGTCAGCGCTCGCACGTCGAAGCTCCCCACCACCAAAAGCATGAGCCACGCGAGAATGAAACAGAAGAGGAAGATGTACGTCAATGCGTAGTGTGAGACGATCAACGAAAAGCCAAATAGGCCGAAGAGAGAGAACCGCGGCATCCTGTGCATCTGTTTGTCTACGAGCAGCAACAGCAGCGCAACGACGAAGAATTCCGCGATTTCCTGGCGTGCCATGGTAAGGAGCTCGGTATAAAACGAAAAAGTCACCATAAAAAAAAACACGCCGAACAGGGCAATGCGAGGGGTTGTCTGTTTTTCGTACAACCTATAGAGGCCGAGGGGCACCATAACGAAAAGCAGCGGAAAAATGAGCTTCAAGACCCACGCCACGCTGATGCCGGTCGCGACAGAGAGCAGCGGAGCGAGCATAGTAATGCTCAGCATTGCATTGAGGTTCAGTATGTTGTAATTGAAGATCGCAGGGGCACCCCAGAAACCGTTGCTGACGACAGTCTGTGCCACGAAGTGTTCGATTTGGACATCAAATCCCCATAGGTAGTTCGTCACCAGCGCGTTATGGAGCAGCAGCGCCAGGGCGATCGCCCCGATCACGAGAGAGTAGTAGCGTTTCGGCACGTAGCGGGTAAAGCCGCATACGAGAATCAGGGCGGCGACGGCGAGGAGCACGAGAACGGTTGCGACGCTCGTGCCACTTACGTTGAACAGGTACGCCCCAAAGACGCTCATGAAGGGCAGCAGCAACAAACCGAGTGTCACTGGCGAAAGGACTACGCGCGCGTCGATCGTTGTAGAACGAGAATAATCCCGGTCGCGACGATAGCTTAACACACAAAGCATCAGGACAACCCCGCTCATCGTGGCGATGAACGGAACGAGCGTGAGCGGCGTCGACGTAATGCCACGTACATAGACGGTGTTCATAAAGAGGCCCGTGAGCATAATCGTTGCCACGCTTAAGCCCACCGTGTAAAAAAACCCTTCAATGACGTTGAGCTCGTGCAACCTGAAAACTCGCAAAAGAATGATCCCGGGCACGAAGAGCAGATAAACGAGTATCAGCACCCCCCGTAGAACCGGCACGTGCACCCCGACGGCGTCTATGGCTAAAACGATCCAGACGGATATCTGAAGCGACGCGATGAGCTTGAAGAACGTGGCGATGTCCCAGTCGTTTGCTTCGAGTGGATTGTTGAGTTTCATAGATACGACGTCGGTGGCCCCCTTCGTGGACATACCTTCAGTGGGCGTGCGATTTCGGTACCCGCGAAAGAATATAAAGAGCCGAACGAGCGCGCTTCGTGATTCAGTTTTTTGTTCATGCTCTATATGTAGTTTCTTAATGAGTGCAGTGAGAAGTTTCACACGTGCATGCATTCACTTTTGCCAGCACGCACACCGTTCGAAGGCGAGCGTCAGTGAGACGGACCATAGCGCGAATGAGGCTGGAGCGAACCTTCTTGACGAGGGGTACTCCAAACCTTTGAAAGGCGGGGCAGCGTTAGAAGGAGGGTTAAAGAGAGCGAAACTGAAACGAGGGCTAACTCGACCGTTTCTTGTAACCCCGCGTAAGCCGTGCACGAAAGTGCCAGATCGGCAAAAAGCGGCAGTCTACGACAATCTTAAAGGGAGACTGCGCATTTTCACCAAGGCCACGTAAATGGAAGGATAAACCGTCACTATAGGGCGAACTGGACTGATATTCTCGTTCAACGTCTTTGTTGCGTGCTTCAGCTGTTTTTTGCTGAGCACTTTAGGACGTTGAGCAGACGAAAAGCTGCGCCGTTTTCAGTGATCGTTATGTTACTTTGTTCAAAAAATATAGAACCATTACGCTCGCACTGCTTATGGAACGCCGTATTCAACGTTGTTTATCTCCCCTTCACGAAGACAACAAAGAAACCGGCTTCCTTATCCAAGAAAAATCGCCCGTCCGCCTCGCTGATGGAATCGTCGAGACGCTGTCATTGCACGGACTTAAAAAGAATTGTCTGTACTGCGCGTACGCTGCCAAGTAATGCCGCGTAATTGAAGTGAAGCGATGCGAGGAGTCCATGCAGATGCTGCGCACACAGAGGAGCTCCGGGAAACCTTTTAATAGCACGTACAATTGAACGTAGATAGAATGGATCGTGTGGAGTGGCCAAAGGTCTTCGTTATAATTCTCAATTGGAACGGCTGGGAAGATACGATAGAATGTTTGGAATCACTCTATGATATCTCGTACCCGAACTATGACGTCGTCATTGTCGATAATAATTCACAGGATGATTCACTAGCAAGGATAAGAGCGTACGCCAGAGGCGATGTCGCAGACAAATCGGCTCCTCTCCCATACAACTGTCGAATCGAACCGCTACATGTCACAAATTACACGAGACATGAAGCCGAAGATATACAAGTAGCGACTCTATCCAAAAAACTGGCTGAAGAGAGTCGCAACAAAGCGTTTAACGGGTCGCTTGTCATTATCCAGAACGAACAGAACTTCGGTTATCCCGAAGGAAATAACATAGGGATGCGCTACGCATTAAAAGCATCTGCTGATTATGTGCTGCTCCTGAACAATGATACTGTCGTCGATAAGCATTTTCTTACGGAACTCGTACGCGCTGCAGATGCGGATGCCAGTATAGGAGTGGTCGGCCCGAAAATATATCGGTACGACGCACCAAATGTCATTCAGTCAACAGGCGTGCGTATTGATTTTTGGACAGGACGATTAATAATCCTTAACAAGGGAAAAAGGGACGACGAGATCGAACATTTCACTGCGGATAAGCTTTTGCCTGCTGATGTTGTGGTAGGCGCGTGCTTTCTGATTAAACGAAAAGTAATTGAAGAGGTGGGAAAGCTTGATCCAACCTATTTTTGTTATGGTGAAGAGCTTGATTGGTGCGTGCGAATCAGCAAAGCTGGGTATAGAATCGTATGCGACCTTAACAGTAAGATCTGGCACAAAAAAATGGCTTCGACTTCAAAAGTAAAACAATTTGCGGAATACTACCCTCACAGAAACTGGGTGATTAATGCAAGAAAGTATGCGCGAGTCCCGCAATTCATCTCGTTTTTGCTGTTGTACCCCGCTTACAGCATCCCGGGGCTTCTAAAAGCGCGTCAGTTCGGTCATATCCGGTACTTCGTTCGAGGATTTATCGATGGACTGTTCACGCCGATAACATCTTAACCTGCATTCTACGACGACGGTGAATCAGCTTGACGTTAACGGCGCACGCTGGCCCGTCGAAAGATCAAGACAATGATCAACTACGCGAAAACAGAAAGGAGCACTGAGGATTCCGGCAGTGAAGCAACAAATCCAAAGAATCATCGAGTTTTTTCAAGTGATAAGGCGGTTCTGCAGGAGTGCTACCAAGCTTTGGACAGACTCAGCATTCGTGCTATAATGGTGCAGGGCGCGTCCACGACGATCTTGAGGCGACCTAACTCATGCTTATGTGGGTCAATCTTTAACTTGCAGAGGTCTTAGCAAATTGTGGCGTTCAAAATGTCAGCTATGACGATTTACGAATTCAATCAATCGCCGTGTGCTTTTCTCCCACGTGAACTCTGCGATTCGGTCTCTTCCTGCGAGCGCAATTTTGACTCGCAGCTCTTCGTCAGACAGGAGTCGAAGAACGTTGTTCACCAAGGATTCAAAATCATCGGGATCTGAAACCAAAGCAGTTTTTTCGTGCTCAGCATAATCGCGATTCCCCCCACAATCGGTTGTTGCAACGGCACATCCGCACGCCATCGCTTCAGCTGGCGGCAGGGCAAAGCCTTCAGCAGCGCTACTGCAAAGGTAAATCGATGCTGCGTTGTATATTTTGACAAGCTCGCTTTCATTTACAGAGCTGTAGTATTCACTCCACGAAGGGGGCGCCGCAGGTCGTCGTTCTCGGGGGCCAAAAAGGCTTGTTTCGAGGTTCGGGACGGCGTCCTTACACTTCAATAATACGGACAAGCCCAACTGAGATCGCTTATACTTGGTCGAAGAATACAACATGGCAACCCTTTTCGCTCGTCCGCGAATGCTGTTTATGACGCGAAAACGGTCGTGATCGATGGCATCAGGTATCACTTCAACATCTTCTTTGGGCACGTCCGCCTGTGTTACGAGTTCAGCTAGCCAGCTGGATATACAGATTTTCTTGAGCGGCAAGCGCCAAGTTTGCTCCAACTCATATTTGTCGCCAAGCCATGGAGGAAAATCCTGTACAAGATAGAACTTCGCTCCTTTCTCGCTAGGACACTCATTTACGCTAGAAGCGGTGTGCCAAGCTGTGGCAAAAATAGCATCTGCGTTTGGAACGTAACGCGCTTCAAGATCGGTTGCCTTCACCAGCTTCACGTCCCTGTGTAGACTGTACCAGCTGATCTTGGGTTTCCGACTTTTGTAAACGAGTCGCGCTCGGTGACGGTCTAGCCGCGAAAAAAGTGTGAGTGGGAAGTGATGAGAAGTAGACCTTCCGGGTTCCCACAGATAAACGATGGTCGCCGTATGCCCAGTGCGAACTAGGTGGTTGGCGTATTCGTAGATCACTTTGTACCCGCCTGTCGGATGGTTCCCATAGCCAGGCAGCACAAACGTGATCTTCACATTAGCACCTCGATTACGCTGCGCATTGCAGCCTTCGTGCAAGAACTACGTGGTCAAGCGACACAAAAAGCGTGTCACGGAGCTCATTCTAGCCCATCATAATGTGGCGGAGCTCGTCTTTGTGGCCTTGTGCTGCAACAGCGACGTTCCGGATATTGGCTGCGCTCCGACACTTGCCATGGTCCGGTCATCATGATTCGTCCTCCTCCGTGTTTGCAGCCGGTATAGCAGACTTATGGTAGGGGCCGGCGTCTTAGAGGTGGCTCTTCCTACTGATCTCTTGAATAATAGGCGATTCATTCACTGGGACGCTGCGCGCCACGCGCCACTGCTTTGTTCGGCCCCGGCGATCCTCGTCCTTATCGCGAAGGCCACGACTCAAAAGGATAATCGTATATTTAACCTTATTGTGAGCCAAAATCCGATTAATACACGACGCTTCACGTGGGCGAGTTTTTTTGTCAAAGCTGACGGTGCGCACACTCAACGACTTAGTATTCGGAAACGAAGGCGTACAAGTTGCAGCAAAGCAGTTTCGGCACCCTTAGGTTGCAGTACTTGACTTAGCGTCCTTGTCGCTAACCCCCTTAACTCAGCGCGAGGACCGAGAACAGCAGCAAGCCGCCATGACTGTGAACAAAAGATCCCGCGGATTGTCACTTTAGGCACGTGATAAGCTGCAAATATCCCAAGCAGTCCTGTCCAATTCATCGAGAAGAGCGGGAATATGAGGAGAATTAGGATGCAAAAGATTAGCCTGCAAAAAAGGAAAGGGAAGCACCCTTTCAAACCGGGCAACGCTTCACGCCTTAACCCCCTATCAGGTTTAGAACAGCTAGTTTTGTCGCCTCTTGCGGATGGAAGCCCATATAACTCTGAAGTCCGTCCTATATTGCACGCACTTCATTAACGAACTTATGTGCGAACCACAATTGCCAGATTATGCGGTCGTTTAAATCTGCTATCGCACTGCCTAAAAAGGTCATCTTTGAGTCTCTTAAAGCCATAGAGGACGTAATTGTATCAACCTTTCCAGGAGTGGCAAGCTTACTAACCGGCGCTATAACGGCAGCGCTAATAGCCAGAGGCTTAGGACCGTTTGGAATGGGACAATACGCTCTCGTCATAAGCATCTCATCTTTTGCTGTTGGGTTATCTGATATGGGGATCGGACAAACTGCAATTCGCTACGCGTCGCGAGCTGCCTCACAAGGCGACGTCGAGGGACAGTTTGCAATTCTGCGCTGGACGTTTCGCCTGCGCATGCTGTTCGTCCTGGGTCTGTCTCTCGTTGTTTTTGTTTTGGCCCCCACGATAGCAGGCACAATATGGCACGATACCAGTCTGATCCCAATACTGCAGCTGAGCCTCTTGATAGGCATTTTCGGCACACTTGCACGCGTCCCGATTATTTACTCACAATCAATTAGGCGCTTCAGAATGAACAGCATTATTCAAGTGGCACAAGCTTTGATTTCATTTGCAGGCATCTTACTTGTCGCCTTTTTCGCGCTTTGGCACGTGGAGGTTGTTATTATCGTTAGCGTGATTGCGACCTGTATTGGCGCGCTGGCTTTTATCACGGTCACTCCAAAAGCCGCGTTCGTCAAGAGCGACACGTCTTGGCGATCAATTCATCTCAAATTACGCGGGGCCCTCACACCTCCAGCGATCAAAGGCGGCGAAATTTCCGCTTCGGATTCATCAAGCATCGGTTCCTTTGCACGCTTCAATTTCGTCGATCAAATGGTTAGTGTGGCTGCGTCCAGCGCACCCATATGGATTATGGGGATTTTCCTGATCAAGAGCCAAATTGGTATTTACACTGCAGCTACTTACGTCGCGTTTCCCATTTCACTGCTGATGACGGCTACCAGTACTGCGCTTTGGCCGCGAGTAGCTTCTGCAACAACTCTCAGAGGAAATAAGGATCTCCTGCGTAGCGCCATGCTACTAACGATCGTTGCCGTTGTTGGAGGTTTAATCTACGCCGTTTTCGCGCCGCTATTGATGCCTTTCTTCTTTGGAGCGGGATACGCAAGCGGCATACTCGTGGCGCAGCTATTATGTGTGGGATGGTGCGTTCTTGTATTCACGTTGCCAATTGGCCTCATTGGCTATAATTTCGGAGTAGTTCGGATTAGTTGGCTGATAAACGTAGTCGTGTTGGCTATAATCGTTGCCATCAACGTTTGGTTGCTGCCAATAATTGGCCCGTTGGCTGCAGCTTCAGCATTTGTCATTTCGGCAATTTTTGGTCTCGCGGGCAACGGGATCTTCGTCTGGAACAAGATGAGGCAGTCTGCCGTGCAAGATGCAGCTCCAGATTAGTTCAAGAAAATGCAAGTTCCGTTGCAAAATACGAGGAGACCTTCAAAAAGATCAAAAAATGAACTTGTCCGGGGTAACGTTAAGTAGAGCTATAAGCTTTCCCAACAACACAAAGAGCAATTCGGACACGGGCGCGCAAAAATGACCAGGAACGACTGCGCAGAAATAGTCAAAAAAGAATTTGATTTTGGATGGAAAACACGTGGTTATGTACAGCCAGTCGACCCGCTGACTTTGGAATACCAAAAAGGGAGTGTCCTCGACGTCGGCTGTGGGACGTGCCAATTATACAACTTTCTGACTAAAAATGGGTGGACTGGGCGCTACATAGGCATTGACGCACAACGGTACGAAGATTCCGCGTACCCCGCGGGCATTGAGCTCATGATAGGCGATGCATTAACACTTACCTTTCCAAAAACAGACACAGTTGTTTTGAATCACATATTAGAACACGTAGAAGATCCATGTGCATTATTGAGCAAATCTATCGAGAGTTGCCAAGATAACGTCATTTTGAGTGTTCCAAAGAGAAACGAGGCGCTCTGGAAACACGGAGTAGTTGAATGGCATCAACTCGACAAAACACATCAACATTGTGGTTTTTCAAAAGAAGAGGTGACTAATATCGTGCGCTTAAGTGCAGGGAAGATACGGGACTACAAAGACGTCTTTGAGATCAATGCGACAGTGGGTATGTCTTTGTGGAACAGTCGAATACCGCGAGCCGTGATCTTCGTTCTTTCCAAGATCTTCTCATCAAAAACCTTCTACGCCGATATTTGGTGTGAAGTGGTAAAGCAATGATGAGAAGCGGGCCCAGAATTGATCAGCAGAGACCGTATGCCCACGTAATGAACGGGTTTCTGCACTGGAGATCCTAATATAAGATTTTGGGCTCTTGACGTTCAGAAAAACACCTGCGCAGTGGGTTCAATAAAATGTGGAAATCAACTGGGCAGTTAGCTGCAGTTTGCACAAAAAAAGAAACTAAAGCTGAGCTTCACAGTTAATTAATCGTCCGCTAACTCGCCTGAACAGCCGCAAATCTTATTAGTCAGGCGCTCGCTAGCTGCTTTAGCTCATTTCAGGGAAGGACAGTTGCTGCCGTTATTTACCCCGATGTAAACCAGCCAGAGTGTGGATCACGTCATGATCGTTATTTGCGAACCCATGTGTTGGGGCTTTGAACACGCATCGGTAAACGCCGCCTTGATCGGAACAGTAGCTGAGGCTTTTCAAGACGAGGAACTCTTATTTCTCGCCGAAGCTGAGCACATTAGGTTCGTAAAGAGCACGCTTGACGCCCATTCAGTCGTGGTCAGATACCGTGAAATGACCATTCCCCCCAGGACCCTTGTTGAAAAGCATCAGCGATTTGCACCGGATTTTCGCCTCTACCGCGACGTATTTCGCGTGGCGCATAAAAACCGCGTGAACACGATCATATTTTGCTCCGTAATGAGTCCTGGCCTTATTTCAATCAAAGCACTGCTCAGGAAGTATAGCGACATAGCCTGCCTGGCTGTCCTGCACCACGTACTTCAAGAGGTCACCACGGTACCGTCGCTGCAACCGCATCGCCTGTTCTTTTGGTTGCGGCTCTGGCTTTCATTTTGCAACACGCGCAGGCTTCGCTACGTGATTCTCGGACCACGTATCGAGGAGCGGCTCAAACAGTACGTGCCTGGGGTGAGCCGGTACGTAAGCTCTATCGATCTTCCCTACTTCTTTAGAGACGATGTCAGCCCGGAACCGCTCGCCGATGATGCCATTCGTTTTGGCTCCTACGGCGTCGGAAGCTTTGAGAAAGGGACTGATATTTTTTTTAGGCTGGCCGAAGAGGTTCAATCTGCAAAAACGACGTACAAGCCGATATTCACCCTGGTTGGCTACGTCTGGGACGAACAGCTGAAGGCCGTGCCCCACAGGTCGGTCAATATCCCTTCTCTTGACGTTCCACTGGATGCGGACGCGTATGAAAAGTATTGCAGAAATACCGACTACGCCCTCTTCTTTTATGTGCCAAACGCTTACGAATTAAGGGCGAGTGGTTCAATTCTCGATGCGTTCCTATTTCTAAAACCCATCATTGCCCTGAAGAGCCCATTGAGCGAGTATTACTTCAAGAAAATGGGCGATATCGGGTATCTCTGTGAAAACCACGAGGCTTTGCGAGACACTGTTTTCGATATTCTCGAAACAAGGCCTACCGATCGATATCGTCAACAACAAGAGAACATACTGGCACAAAGAGTCCAGTTCTCTCCGGCCGGCGTGTCCGTGAAGTTCCGTAATTTGTTACAAGCATCAGGCAGAAAGTAGACATATGACGTCATGCCCATGCTGCACTTTGCACTTTGAGTATTTAGCTGACTAGTTCACAAAAAATAGGCCTGAAGCTCAAGGTGTGCGGGAACATAACAGACGACACAGTTTTTCGGATGGCGCATTTTGCGGTGAGAAGGCAAAGAAGCGATCCTTAAATAGTTTCGGTAGGGATCAAAACTCTCGCCCTAAGCGCGAGTATTACACTCTTCTTGACGGCCGCATCGCGAGCATATTTTGTCCCAGGTCACGCCGGAAATTACTTTATCTTTGCGTTATAATCAAAAGCGTCAGAATATCTCGTTGCGCAAGTGCCTTACAGTAACCGGGCATTGAACAGGTACGCTCGCGAGCAATGAACTTAAGAATAAGGACAAACCTATTGAGGGAAGTTTTGACAAAGCATTCCTTGCAGTGGCGCTGATTGACAATGCGATTAGTAAGCGTAATTATGAAATCTTACAATCGCGCGAGCTTTCTCCCAAGTCTACTGAAAGCCTTTAGCGCAAGATTTTGGCGACTTTGAGCTGATAATCGTCAACGACGCTTCGACAGATGCATCAAGACAGATTATTGACAGTTATGCGGCAAAGGATCCTCGGATTCAGGCGATATTTCATGCGTACAACAAGGGCATCTCGAAAAACCGTAAACGATGGCATTGAAAAAAGGCAAAAGGAAGGTTTATCGCACAAATAGAGTGATGATGTTTGGGTAGGTGATACGCTTACGAAACAACTTGCGGTTCTTGAACGCGACAAGGACCTGATCGTCGGGTCGAACGGAGAGATCATTAACCACGCAGGACGATCCGTCGGAAAAAGCCTTAGTGAAAGACTCAGTGAAAGACGTGGAGACACTTCAACGGCAAGGGAGTGCGCCGAACATCACACGCCGCAATAAGGGTCATGATAAAACGCAGGATCTTTCTCGCCTTGCTACTCGTTCTAGCGGTTTTGTTTTCCACAGCGCAGATCGGTACTCAACCAGCTCAAACAAAAAAGTACGTGATTTTTCGCGATGATGACGTTGCACCGAGGCCCGCTAATGAGACTGAGACGTTGCAAGCCGTCAATCAGGTTCACATCGACGAGAATGTGCCAGTGACACTGGCGATCATACCACACCCTACGGCTCAGTATAGCGACGCCCAACTGTTCCCTGGCGATCAGCCTCTGCTTTTCGGTTCAAGCTTCCCCAGCGCACCGGTCAACGAGTTGCGCCAAGAACCTGCGTTCTACGATTACATGCGCTCGATCGCGACAAACCCGTTGTTCGAGTTCGCGCAGCACGGGTACACCCACATAAATAACGGTTTAACGCCCGGCTCGAGTAACAAGAGCGAGTTTGCCGGAGAGCCCTTCAACGTACAGTACGACGCGATACGGCAGGGACGCAACGACATCGAGGACGCGTTCGGGATAACACCAACCACGTTTGTTCCGCCCTACGACCGCGGCGGCCTTATCACACCCGCCGCGTTGCGTGCACTCGGATTCACGGAATATTGCACGGGCGGAAAAGATTTGGCGACGCTGCAGGGACGCGAAAGCGGGATACGGGTCGAATCGGCCACCATTAATATAGTCGGCGCGAACTACACCGCAATGAGCGAGAGCTGTCAGCTCGCAAAAAACGAGACCGACCAGTTCTTCAGCGATCCCTCCAGCACTACGTTGATTGTCTTGTACCACTGGTGGACTTTCAACGGACCCGGAGGCTCGATCGACGCGCGCAAGGTGCAGCTGTTGCGTGACTACATTGACTATGTCAAAACCAAGGAAGGCGTGCAGTTCACGACACTTGATCGTCAGGTGACGGTGAGCACAGGAGCTGCCCCCGACGCTGCTTCAACCCTGATCGAAGTGAGTAGTGCCCTGACGCCATATCGGCTGTGGCTCGTAGGCGCTGTTGGGGTCGCTTACCTGCTCGGTTTCGCCTGGTTCGTCGTGAGCAGAACGGGCGGCCGCAAGGATTAACTTTTGCGTTTGGGAGCCGCGGGAAGTCAACACGTCGTCACGACGATGTGCGCAGCTCCCGGCGCGCGTTTTGTGCGTATCAATGACCCTCACGCCGTGCGGTATCACGGACAGCCGTTCGTGGGGCACGCAGAACTCGCGCGCGATCGTCTCGGCTTCGAACTGGGAAAATGCGATGACGTGGCGAGGATTGCTATAATTGGGACCGGCTCCGTTGGGTTGGGCGCTGCAATTTACTTTGCTCCCCGCGGATATGCTGTCGTCGCTTCTACGCACACAAGGATAAGTTCGCTCTTATATGCGCCAGAAAAGCGCCGTTCTACGAGCCGCTTATGGATAGCAGCTGTCGCAGGCAGTCGAATTCTGCACCTTGCGCGCAGTCAGCGAGTGTAGCGAGGCCGTTTTGCGTTCGGATATCAAGTTCGTCACAGTCGGCAGTCCAGACCGTGTTGACGGTAGTATCAACCTAACGCTCGGCGCAGAAAGCGTGTCAAGACTTAGCGCCGCCCTGTGCGAAAAAGAGGACTATCACCTCGTCGCTGTCAAGAGTACGGTCATCCCGGGCACCTCGCAAGCTGTTCTAAGGCCTATTAATGAGCAAGCGTCGAAAAAGCAAGTGGGAACTGATTTTGGCTTATGCGTAAATCCAGAGTTTTTTCGCCAAGGCGCATCGACCTATGACGTGCTTCACCCTAGCCGCGTCATAATCGGTGAGTACGAGAACGTTCTGGTCGTGCGTTGCCCACGTTCTACTACAAGGTTTATGAGGGCGCCGCGCGCATCGCACCGTGTTATTTTCGAAACGCAAACCACGATCCAAACGATGCTAACGGCGCCAGCACGAACCAGCCGTCCTGCGACATTTTCAACCGAACGTCACAAGAAGACAGGGATTAGATATCGGGCGTGAGGATTGGGGGGCTCACTGCGATCCGCCGCGATATCGAGTGGCCGTCAATAGGCTCGCGAGCACGCCGAACGCGACAGTCGTGGCAACGATCATCCACGCATAATCCGTAATAGGTGCTCCGTTTGAAGCGGCGGCTTCACTGCTGTTAACGGTGAGCGGATAGTGATCGGCGACGTAGGGGCCTGGAAGGACGAGTGGCGTTCGGGGAGCCTGGGAAAAGTCGAAGGCTTCCTGCATGCTACTTGCTGCCGCGTCTCGGCTAGTGAGCGGCGGAAGAGAGTAAACCGTCTCAATGAACTTGAGGATCGACGTAAAGTCCGTCTGGGTGTGGTCTACAAAGGCCTGTTTCGCATAGGGAGAGATGACCAAGCATGGGACGCGAAACCCAAGGCCGAATGAGTCGACTTGCGGTGGAGCGACGTGGTCGTACCAGCCGCCCCAGTCATCCCAGGTGACGAAAATCGCAGTCGAATTCCAATATTTGCTCTGCATTACGGTATTGATTGTAGAGACGACATAGTGTTCTCCAGCTGTCACGCTGTCTATCCCCCCCTCCTCATCCTGACGCCCCAACGGCATGACCCAGGTTACGTTGGGAAGCGTGCCATTGCGGACATCATTCTGGAACGCTTTGTTTGGGGCAAGGTTCTGCAATCGAGAGGCGTTATTCTGGAACGATGCGACGGCGGATAACGGGTTCATCGAGTTAAACACCGTGAAGTTGAGGTGAGGTGCGAAGCCAGAGTAGTACTTCCACGTGATGCCTCTGCTATCAAGTTCGTCCATTATGACTGGAAAATTAACCTTAAGGTCTCGTGCATTCCCTGTCAGGTTCCCCGATTGACCGGCGATCAAGTACAGGTGGTTAGGTAAACTAGGGCCCATAACCGACGTGAAGAAGTTGTCCATGAGGACGAACTGCGAGGCGTAATCCCAGTAGTAGGGGATATCGCGGCCATCGTAGTAGCCCATCGTAAGAGCGGTGCCCTCCGCATAGACGAATCCATCCATCGTCCCGTTATCATACGCCATGCGGGCGACGCTTGCATTGTTATCCAAATCACGCGCTCCGACGGAGGAGATGTGGGAGGGACTCACAGTCACCATTGATCCCTTTCTGACGGGGAGCGCGACGCTCGCGTTCAGCCCATTTGCCCCGGGGTAGGTCCCAAAGTAGTTGTCAAAGGCGTGGTTCTCCTGAAACAGGATGACAATGTGCTGAATAGGGGAGGAGTTTCCTACGCTACTGGCTTGGACGGAAGAGGACCCGCTCGTGACATTTTGTGCCGATACGCCAGCGGCGGGCACGAGAAGGATCAGAATAATAAAGAGAAGGGCGGTCGTGGCGAGTGAAGAAAGCTGCACGGGCCTTTTGATGCGCACAAGAGATCTTATATTTGACGGTATACGACAGGACTCGCGCTGTTTGTAACCCTGATGTGCAGGAGCCTTGATGCAATGCGGTTATCATAACACGCGCGGTGAATTGCTCGGGACAAAGGGCGGGGTCGCTTACCTCCTCGGTCGCCTGGTTCGTCGTGAGCGGAACGGACCGCCGCAAGTGATTAACCTTTGTGTTTGGGGCGCCGCGGGAAGTCAACACGTCGTCATAACGGCGTGCGCGGACCAACGACGAGCGGCCGCCGTTGAGCGACGGCCGATGAGCTGGTCACGAATCGCCCTCGACGCACCGACAGTACAGCCATTCGTAAGCGCGACCAACCGCCTCCCACGTACGTATCTTGTCGCTGAACGGCCCCACCTGCACCGTGCTCTCAAAAACTTCCGTGATGAGCCGGGCGACCTTTTCGGGGTCGGGAGGGTAATCAACTCCAAAACAGCCGGGCTCGGCGATGAACTCGTGCAGCGCGGTCGCGTCCGCCACGATACACGGCGTACCCAGCGCGAGCGCCTCTGCAACGACGATGCCGTACGCTTCTGAGCTTGACAGCAGCACGAGCAGGTCGGCGCGTTTCATCTCACGCACGAGGTCTACTGGCGCCAAAAACGATTTCAGCGTCACGTGCGCCTCCAACGCCCGGTCGCGTATCAAACGGCTGATGCGTGCCCGCTCGGGGCCCGCGCCAACGATTGTCAGCGAGGCACCTTGGACCTTTTCCCGGTGCACGAGCACATCCAAGCTTTCGACGATCGCTTGCACGTTCTTTCGCTTCAACAGGTGACCGGCGTACAGGAGACGCGGGCCAGCTCCCGGCGCACGCGTTTTGTGCGTATCGATGACTGGGACGCCGTGCGGTACCACAGACAGCCGTTCACGCGGCACGTGAAACTCGCGCGCGATCGTCTCGGCTTCGAACTGAGAAAATGCGATGACGTGGGTGAGCGCGCCCACCATCTTTTTTCCGAGCCGTTCGTACGCCTTCCACAGTCGTCGCGCCAAAAACCGCTCCCGGTACACGTCCAAGTGAAAAGAAAACACGAGTGGGACGGCAGCGTCCATCCGTCTGAGAAAATAGACGGCCTCAGCCGAAAATAGCGAGTGAAAGCCGTGCACGTGAACCACCTCGGGCGTGATCGTGCGGTACAGGGCGGCCAGGTCCCCCCACAGCCGGACGTCAAACCCGTACAGGAGGCCACCCATCGGCGCATGCACCCGCCGGATTCTAAACCCCTGGCAGAGCTCTTCCGGCGGGCGATGATGAGGATTAGGCTGAAGCACCGTGACCTCGTGCCCCTGGTGCGCGAGAGCCCCCCCTACCTCTCGCACTACCGTGTTGATTCCGCCCGCGGCGGTCGTTTCCATGTAGTTGACGAGAAGGAGCTTCATTTCCCGCATCGCAGAACGTCGTCAAGCAGTGCTTCGTAGTCGCGTAAGACGCGATCCCACGCGTATTCGTTTTTCGCCCGGTCAAACGCGCCGTCTCGAAGCGTGTCGTACGCTTCTGGCTGGTCCCCAACTGATTCGATCGCGGTGCGCAGGCTCGCGGGGTCGTTAAAGAACAAGGCAAAGCGGCCGCACACCTCCCGATTGTACTGGTTGTCGTGGGCAATGATGAGGTTGCGAGCGATCATCGCCTCGAGCAGCGAGGGGTTGGTGCCTCCCGCTGAGTGCCCGTGGAGGTAGGCAAAACAGTGTTGGCGCAACATGGTCAAAAGGTCCTTTTCGTAGATTCCCCCGCTAAACGTGACTCGATCCTGACCTCGGTGCTCCGCAATAAGTGCGTGAATGCCGCCCTCATAGCTCGAATCTAAGAAGTTCCCGACGATGACGAGCTTCTTGTCGGTGCGCGCGGTCAAGAAGCCCTCAACCATTGTGCTGATGTTGTTGTCGCGCTCAAGACGCGCGACGATCAGGAAGTACTCGCCGATCTCCAAGTGATCGAGGTCGCCGGGAAGCGCCCCTAGCTGGGACGGATACCATTGCACCCTCGCGGGCACATCGACGCCGTACGGGATAAAGAACGCTTCCCTCGCCCGCGATGCCTTGAGGTACGCCTGGATTGCCCGCGCATCGGCAATCGCCGCGTCAGCATAGCGGAGCGCAAACAGCTCGTTGACGTGAAGGGCGGTCTTTTCGAGGGAGTTGTACTTCTCGCGCGTCCATTCACGCCCGTCTACGTTCACCGCGATTTTTTTTCTAAAGAGCTTCGGAATGAAGAAGAAGAACCCGGCGCCGTAGCCTAGCATGATCACGCAGTCGCACGTCAGGCTCGCGCGCAACAGTGAATAGACGTCGTATATAGTCTCGTAGAACACCCGCCTGAACGGCTTGAGCGGAAAGTAAAACAACTTGACCCCTTTGTACTCGGAGGGCCGTGGCGGAGCGGTGCCCTCGCAGCTCACCCACACCTCGCGGCCTTCGGCGGCGAGTGCCGGAGCCACGTGTTCCGCGAACGTCTCAAACCCACCGTATTTGGCCGGTATCCCACGTGAGCCGAGGAGCGCGATTCGTGACTTCATTGTTCACCGAGTATGCGTTCGCGTTCTCGTGCAGCCCTTAAAGCTTTGTCGTTTCTTGTGTGACCGCGCTTTGTTCTTGTGTCAGCTCTCAGAACAATTCGTGATTGCTCGATGAGCGCGGAACAGCAGAGAGGCCTGTCGGAGCGTTGTAGGAGGGCCCGCGGCCTTTTCGAGTTGCGTCGCGAGCCTGCCGGTGCAAGAAAGCGCTTGCAAGTGCTAGACTGAAAGCTTATCGTGATTCGCCACGCATTTCGGCCCGTGAATCAGAGAGCGCAGACAGAGAGTGGAGGATGATCCCCGTAAACACAAAAAATGTCCCTACTACCGTGAGAAGCAGCATCAGCAGCGTCGGGCCCAAGACGACGTGCCCGAGGATGAAATAGGCTTGAATGACGAACGCGGCGATTCCTGCCGCGATGGCGACCATGATCAAGCCGGGAACGGTGAACGCGAGCAGCGGCCTGTTGAACTCGATGCTGCGCAGTACGCCCGTGAGCACCTGCAGCCCGTGACTTACCGGGTGCTTAGATGAGCGCCCCACGTCGTAGCGAACCCCGACGTCCACTTCCTTTATCCGCAGTTGCGCGTTAGCCGCCTCCATGAGCATCTCGCTGTCAATCGTCAGCTTGTCGGAGTTGAACTTGAAAAATGGTGCGGTCTTGATCGAGAACGCGCGAAAACCGCTTTGCGTGTCGGTGATGGTGACGTCCCCGTTGAGCCCCAGATGGATGACTCTGTCGAGAATGACCTGTCCGAACCGGCGGTAGCGCGGGGTGCTTCCCGTCTCTCCGTTCAGATAGCGACTTCCATTGACCACGTCGGCCTCGTCGCGCAGAAGCGGGTCGAGCAGCTTCGGAATGTCATCGGGGTTGTGCTGACCGTCGCCATCGATAATGACGATGATGCCAAAGCCAGATTGCGTCGCGTACGCGAAAAGGTCGCGTAAAGCAGCGCCCTTCCCCATGTTAACGTCATGAACGAGCACCTGAGCGCCCGCGAAGCGCGCGACCTCGGCGGTCTTGTCGGTGGAGCCGTCATCAAGCACGACCACTTGATCCGCGTACTGGGAGGCGCGCAGCACGAGGCTGCCGATCGCCACCTCTTCGTTGTGGCACGGGATACCGACCATGATCGTCGGAGGGGCCGAATCCGTGTCCACATCAGTGGCCGTCTGCTGGCTCTGCTCAAGTTCGGTCGCGCTCATTGTTTCGGGCTAAACGCTCGTTGCTCCGTCTGTGTATAGTCGTGGACTCGACATAAAGGTTATCATTTTTGCCCTGCAACGCACCAGCTCGCACCGGCTATTTGCATTATCTCTCGCTTGATAAAGTTTATGGAAAGAACTGCCCTCAGCACGTCGTTATTGTCGTGATTGCGGACGAATTCGCTCGTATGGGGTTTTCAGGGGCTCCAAACAGCACAAGCTCGCCAGAATGGCATTCGGATCAGCGAACGAGTCAGACCGGAGCGACGCAAAAAAAGACGGGGGGCACCCCTTCAAACCAGGCAACGCCTTAAGCGCGATACCGTTTCGCCGGGATGATTGAACTAGGGTGCTACACCAAGCGCCTAGATAGCTGCGTTTGGGGTAGGTTCCGCGCGGTTTGCTTGGTGGCAGCCGGTTGTGCGTATAACTTTTCGGCTAACTTAGCGGGTTTCGCGATTTTTCTCTCTCTGCGTGTGCGTTGCAGTACCCGTTTTCAGATGAGTCGGCACCGTCGTTTACGCTGATCTCAACAAAGCAATTTTAATATGGGGGCAGCACGGTGTGATTAGTAAATTAGGAAGGTTATGAGAGTAGCTATCATACCACCGACGGGCAAAACTGGGGAGTGGACGTTAAACAGATACCTGATACCGGGCTTGCGAGCGCGAGACGTCGATGTGAAAGTACTGCACAATCGTGCATTAAACCGACCAAACATAAAGGTTTTTTTGGGCAGTCTGCTATTGAAGCGTCTGATAAAAGATGAGTCGATCTCTCTCATACATAATGTCGATAACCTCGGACCGTTTCTCTTTCGACACCGGAACCTACCAGCAAAAAAAGTGCTCACCGTTCACGATATTGCGCCGGTTATGCTGCCGGCATGCTATACGCGAGTCGTGCCCGATCGCATACTGCGGTTTGATTTTGCGATCGTGCTCCCAAAGCTGATCGAAAACTGTGATTTAACCATAGTAGATAGCTACTCTACGATGGCAGATTTGATCGCGAAATTTGGAGTTCGCAAAGATAAGCTTACAGTTGTTCATTTAGGGGTCGACACATCTTTTTTTCATCCTCATAGCGATTACAGTCAAGTTATGCGTAAATATGACTTGCGACGTAGTTATTTGCTCTACGTTGGCGACGACGGTCCGAGAAAGAACCTAAAAACCCTCATTAGAGCGTACGTGAGTGTTTTTCAAGAAATACCTGACGATTTGGTGCTGATTGGACCGATTAGCGAGAACAAGATACGAGCTTACATTAATTCGGGCGACGTTCCGAGTCACGTCAAAAAGGAAGCGCAGCGAAGGATAATTCTGCCTGGATACGTAGCGTATGATGACTTACCACATATTTATAGCGCTGCAACTGCTTTGATCTTCCCGTCGTTGTATGAAGGGTTTGGACTCCCGCCTCTTGAAGCTATGGCGTGCGACTGTCCTGTCGTGCTCTCCAACAATAGTTCACTGACGGAGATTACAGGAGACGCCGCGTTGTACATAGATCATCCTTTGAGCTGCGAAGATATCTCACGAAATGTTCTCGAGATTGTACACAACGAAAGCTTGCGCGAAAGTTTAAGATCTCGAGGACACGCACAGGCGCGCAAATTCAGCTGGGAAACAACCGTTCAAAAGACCATAAACGCATACGATTCCATTCTATAGTCAAAAGAGTAAGGACCCTTCGTCAATCGAGAGGAGTGCGCGGCGATGAGAGAAAAAGTTATATTAGCCAATACGCACTCTTTTTCTTCTTTTCTACCCGGCTTTCGAGTAAAAGAAGAAGTCAACGAACTTCCTTATGGTGGGGGATGGCACGTTCGACTCGCTCAACAGATTGCAAAGAGCAGCGACCGATATGACCTAGAGTGTTGGAGCATCGAAAACCGGTTAGAGAAAGAATTTGTAACAAAGCACGACGGCATACTTTATCGATTCTTCCCTGCACAACGCATGGGATCCGATCGAATCAACCTCGGCGAGGTCTCCTGGCCATTATTGCGCGAGTTGCGCGTCGAGGTGAAAAAACAGAATTCGCTTGTACACTTGCACTCGGCATTTACTTGGACAACTGTCTTTGCATCTCTTAGCATCAAAAAAACTCCGATATTGGTCCAGTGCTACGAAGATAGATCGCTCCTGCAGCTCTTTTTGGATACTCCAGAAAGGACGAGATACAACTATCTGGCGTCTTACTTGTTAAAAGGATTCTTTTTCGAAAGAGCCTTAAAAAAACGCGTCGACTGTTTCCTCGTTCTCAATAAGCCTACTGAAGGATACTTTTCACGCCTGGTTGGAGCAGAAAAAGTTCACATCTCGCCCATGGGAATCGATTTCTCTGTTTATAGGAGAATCGACAAGAACAGAGCCAGAGACGACTTAGGTTTAGATTCCAACAAAAAGTACGTGTTGTGCGTCGCTGCGATGGTCGAGAGGAAAGGGTTGGACTATTTGATTCGGTCCATGCCACCCATACGCGAGAGACTGCCCGATACAGAACTGCTTTTAGTTGGAGAGGGATACTATAAGAAGCACCTTGAAGTTCTGGCCCAGAAGCTCCGCATTCAGGATAAGATTCATTTCATTCCAGCAGGAGACTCCGAACTGCGGGTTCCTGATGAGAAGTTGCCGCTTTATTATAATGCGGCTGATGTGTTTGTTCTGCCGTCTCTAATCGAAGCATTAGGGGTCGTGGGGATCGAGGCAATGGCGTGCGGAACACCTTTCATCGGAACCAACGTCGAGGGAATACCAAGTCTGGTCGAGCAGTTTGAAGCAGGCTTGTTGATCCCTCCGAGGGATTCCAAAGCAATTGCGAGCGCAGTAATCAAAGTTCTAGAAGACGGTGCCGCGCTCCGTGCAAACAGAGAACGCGCGAAAAACTACTATGATTGGCACAACGTTGCGAAAAAGAATGTCGATGTTTATGATGCTCTTTTTGACAGATGTTACGGCGGCAGCGAATAAACGCAGGATAAAACTAGATCACAAGTTGCATGTAGTTAGGGACAATGAAAAAGCGCCGCTGACTTTCTATGCACCTCAAACGGTTTGGTGAAAGACCTTAGGATTGAAGATCGTGTTCACTTTGTTCCCCCAAAGCGATAGCGAGACACGCCACATCGGATAACACTCATATACACTCTACGTAAAACAAGCGATAAATGGCCTAAACAACACACAGAGACACTCGATTAATCTACCATTCATTTCACGCACGTTTTTTTGCCTAATTTGTTTCAAAAGGCTTAAGTTTTCGGAACTCATTCCGTGCCGCAGAATGAACCCAAAAATCCTGAGTGACTATGCCTCGAATCTAAGGATATACATCGACCAAAATGGGTTTAAGCCAGTTTTTTGGCGTATATTAAATGCGTTTGATTGGACCTCTCATTCGCAACTGGAAAATTTTCGCTATTACCTGCTGAGCAGACACCACCAAACCATCGAGATTAAGATATTGGACCGTTGCTTCCTAATGGCACTAAATCCGCGCGACAAGGGTTTGAGCAAAGAATTAAGCCTTTATGGCGTTAGAGAGCCCCACACGACTCAGTTGATGGGTACGATTATAAAAGACGACGATATTATCATTGACATAGGAGCAAACATTGGCTATTATGCTTTATTGGAGTCTAAACTAGCACCTCATGGATTTGTCTATGCAATAGAACCCGTTCGTGACAATTTTGACTATCTTAAAACAAACGTTGACGTAAATAGGTGCACAAATATAGAGCTGTTTAATTGCGCGCTAAGTAATGAACGTGGCACGGGTGTTATTTTTATTCCCGAGCGTAGAAATTGTGCATCGTTGGTAGAACCCTCGCGTGGGGGTATGATTCGAAAAGAAAACGTTCAGTTAGAAACCTTAGACAGTTTCGTGGACGAGCACGTCAAGCGCTGTCCAGCCTTAATTCGTATGGACGTCGAAGGGTACGAATACCAAATAATCAAAGGAGCGTTACGCGTCCTCAAAAAGAGCAAACCATTAAAGATAGTAGCGGAATTGCATCCTTCGCTAATGTCAGAAAGCGCATATGATGAGATGTTAGGTACGTTGGAGACACAAGGTTTCGAAGCTTCGTCCTTCCACGACCCTGTGCTATCTCATATGAAGCGTGAGCAAATAGTCAACAA
Organism: Methanobacteriota archaeon; assembly: GCA_963701995.1. Lineage (GTDB taxonomy): Archaea > Halobacteriota > Bog-38 > Methanoflorentales > Methanoflorentaceae > Methanoflorens. The sequence continues at coordinate 141,496 of OY969693.1, forward strand.
ATTGAGAGAACGTGCGCACATAAAGGTATACGGATTTCTTGGCGAAGGTTATGACGTCTTGCACGAATTAAAAAAAGAAAACTCAAATTATGCAGTTACAACTCTATTTACTCGTGAAGAAAGATAGAGATAGCAACTCTACTTAGTCGCTCAGCACGTGCACGCACCGTAACGGATGCTAAGCGATATGCGGGTTTATGCTGTCAGGTGTTACCCGCTATCATCTCGTCAACTAACTACTGTTGTTTCAAGGTACCTCAATCGAGGTGAGGCAGAATCCTCTCTTACTTGCTTAACCAGATCGAAATGCGCCTACATCGCCAGTCGTCCGCTCGTTTGTTGCCTCGTCGTTCTGGCGGTGCTCTTTTTCGTGCGCTGACGGTTTGATGGCGGGCGTTGACGGTTCGGCTGCGGGAACCGGGTCGGAACACATACAGAGCGAGGGGTAGCCGTGGACTTGATGGCGCACATCGCGTTCGCCTTTATTCTGTGTGCGCGCTAAAAAAATCCATTCTGCAGACGCCACACGTTCCACCCGAACTTCACACGATAGGAGCGTGAAGCAGTGGCGGAGGCGGTCGTCGGCGGATGCACTCGCAACAGTTTGAGATAATAATCTTGATACTGAGATCCTGAAGAGCTTTCCTAAATAGCAGACTCTTTATTAGAAGAACCACGCTGTTATGTCTAGCCGAAGTTGACGTCACTGCAACGCTAGCCCATCATGCGCAACAAGAATACATCTGTATCAATAATTATCCCCACCTACAACGCGCGGGACCATATACACGAGCTTCTCGAGAGAATTCAGCGTTCCATGGAGCCACTGAACGATCCTTTTGAGATCCTTATTGTCGATGATGACAGTCCCGACGAAACTTGGAAGGTTGCTTCCGATTACTCAAATAGCTATCCGGTACGAGTTCTACGAAGAAAAGGGAAACGGGGACTTGCAACAGCCGTATTAGAAGGGATCAAAGCCTCAGATTACGATATTATCGTCGTCATGGGTGCTGACCTGCAACATCCTCCTGAAACGATACCTGAGTTGCTCTCGCACGTTAAAGATGGGACGGACATCGCGATAGGCAGTCGGAACGTTGAAGCCGGCGCTCTCGCTAAGTTCGATTTTTTTGGACGAATCGTGTCGAGAGGCGCCGATGTGCTTGCGAGAACTCTGTTCAGGCAGATTCGAGGTATCAGGGACCTAGATTCGGGTTTTTTCGCATTTCATAAGGATGTCATTGCGCGCGCAAACCCCAACCCCGTAGGAGATAAAATATTATTGGAGATCCTTGTACAAGGAGACTACGCGACGGTTTCAGAGATCGCATACCGGTCTGATAAACAAGGAGGCGGCCTACGCACACGGGGAGTCAACAATGCGCCAAACTATCTCCGCCACGTATTGAGCCTCTTTTCGAGATCTGGCGAATTTCACCGTTTTTTAAGGTTCTGTGTGGTGGGTTCGGTGGGCGCCGCCGTGAATTTGGTTGTGCTGTATTGGCTGACAGAGTCCGGGGTATTCTACCTTCTGTCAGGCTTCATCGGCATAGAAGCAGCAGTCTTGTTAAACTTCGTCTTAAACAGATCGTGGACGTTCAAAGACCGCGGGGCCAGAGGACTCAGATCTGTTCTCACCGCATTATACAGAGATCACGCCGTGCGATTCGTTGGAATTGTGCTCGACCTCGTGATCCTATGGATTCTGACCAGCTTTGTCGGTCTCTACTACCTCCTGTCACAGGTAATCGGCATCGGCGTGGCTATGGTGTGGAACTACGGCGGGAACCAGTGGTGGACGTGGGAGCCCGCCTGATGACTGTTGCGAGATCATTGGCTGACGACAATGCTGAAAATGGTTGCGCTTTATGATTGCCGCTCGTGCACTTCTGAACGCTGTGGCTGCTGAACCTTATATCAAAATCAGCAATCTTTTCGTGCTCACCAGCTTCGCGGATGCCTTGCGCTTTTCCGCAACTCATTGCAGCTGGTTATAGCGGCGCTTTCATGTTAGCTGCGATTTGACTTCCACTGATTCAAGCGTATCAAGCAAGGCCATCATATTCGACATACAGCGCTGCGAGCCACGTCATCGGCGGTACCATTCCCCTTGAGTTTCGGTCATCGGGCATTGTCATCAGCGCACGTTCGATTTTTGACCGTTCACGTGCCACCTGGTACACACCCGCTGGTGTTCCTCAGTAGAGCCACCCGCCACTGATCCAAATGAACAGGTTCTGGATCGCGATCACGATGGCAATTATGCCGATCACGCTATTCTTGTGCCAGTTGTCTGAGAGCATGAGGCCGAGAAAAAGGTATAACGGAAAAATAGCGGCGACGTAGCGCACAAAGGAGTTGCCTATGGAGATCAGCGACGAGCAGATGATTAATGAGACGAATGAATACGCGGAGAGCGCCACATCCCTCTTGAGGAAAGCCAGAATGGTCGCTACCACGAGGAGGGCGTCGACCAAGAAGATAGGCACGATGGTGTAGTTAAACGGCGGTAAGCTGGGCCCTCCGAATCCAAACGTGCGCACGTTGTTAACTAAATTGGTAACGGAGAGCGTCGCATTCCAGTGTGCGGCGTCAACGCTCGAGACGATGAACGGGTTGCCGAACCGGTAGAGGTAGAAGAGGTAGAGCATCGCGACGCCCGCGCCGGTGATCGCGATGACGGCAAGTTCCCGGATGACGCGCGATCGCTCGCGATGCGAAACGTACCCGTAGAGCACGTCGACAAGAAAGATCACGAGGATAAGCGCACCTAATTGGCGCGTAAAAATGGAAAATATCGCGAGCAGTGCGGCGTATCCAAATTTCTCGCGCTTCCAGTAGTAGTACGCGCCGATCGTAAAGGCGAGAAAGATGGGCTCTGAATAGGACACGAGATTGCATACCAGGAGCACCGGGAACACCATGTAGGCGAAGCACACCCGCAGGCGGTACTTCTCGTCCACGATGAGTGGCACGAGCTTGTAGAGGAAGTAGAGGCCGAGGAACGAAAATGCGTTCGAGATGAACACCTCTATCCAGGGCATGAGCTTCGGTTGATTCAAGCTGAAGATCTTGATCAAAAGGGGGTACATGGGCGGGAACGCTGCTGAATTCGGAAAGCCAAAGGCATACCCTTGGTACGCGATGCCTCGATACCAATTCCCGTCCCACTTTACCAGGAACACGGGATATTTAAACAACGCCGAAGGCGCATATAGCTGGGTTACCAGGATCGCGCCTACAAGAACGACGATTTTGATAGCGGCGTACACAACGAGGGTGTTGCGCGGCGTATCCTTCGTGTAGTAATGGATAGCGCGCATTACGAGCGCGTGAGCCCTATTCGCGACGGTACGGTAAGCGGACGATAGTTCTCTACGCATACGAGGTGGGTTATACGGTCGGCGACGGTATATGTGTTTTAGGCTCTCGCATAAATCATCTTCTCTAGATCAATTTCGCACGCGCAACGACACCCGAACCAGTCTCTGGCTGATCTCACACGCCTCACGTTAAAATACCGCACCTTCGAGCTTGACTCCCAACAGAACGGCGTACGTGAAGTCGCCGTTGCCAAGTTTGCCCCTCTGAGGTTCGCGTTGGTGAGGTCAGGTGACCACCACAAAGCGCACGTCGGCGCCGTGCAAATCAGCATCCAGCAAGCGGGTGCTTGGTTTACGCTTTTTGCGCGAGCGTGAAGATTGTGAAGCGAAAGTTCGTGAACTGTCTTATAACCAAAAAGCCGTGCTTTTTCAGCAATTCTCTTATTTTTTTGGGGCTGAAGTGGTTAACGTGACCACCCTGCTGCCTGAAGTAGTCATCGCCAAGCACCCACCCGTGTAACAAACAGTGGAGCCAAAACAACGGCTTCCACGCGCTGAAATAGGTGTCATACGGAACGGTCAGGACGAGCTTGCCATCCTTTTTGAGTATTCGGTTGAGTTCGGCAAGCGCCTGATCATGATCAACAATATGCTCGAGGATTTCTGCTGCGATAACGATATCGGCACACTCGCTCTGTAACGCGATTCGCGTGATGTCACAGATCACCGGGCTGCTCAGGCGTCCGCGCGTAACAGCGTGGTCCACAAGGTTTTGGGCAACGTCAACGCCCACGAGGGGGAGCTTGTCGGTGTTCCACACGCAATTGTTACACCCAACGTCGACGATGATACTACCCGGTTTGTAGTTTTCAGTGACGAGCTCCTTCACAGCACATTGCCGAAACCTATGGAACCACCCTCTCACCGGGTTACGTGATTTGGCTAGCTGAGAGTGAAAGTCCCCCTGGCGCTTCTCGTAGAGTTCTCTACCGTTCATATGTCGTAGTTCACTGCCTATTTTCGCTTTGGCTCGGTCGGCATACTAAATAACGCCACACAAGCTGGCCCCTTGTGCGCGTTTCCCGACAGCGTTTGTGCCATTAGTCGAAGTGCCGAAGCCTGCCTATGCCCGCTTCTTATACACCACGTCACAGCTAATGCAACTCCTGACATAAATCTTCGCATATGATTCGCTGAAGAACGTCGCTCGCTTGTATGGGTGACAAACCCCGTCCACGCGAGGAGCGAGAGGGGGACATTGCCCACGACGTTCAGCTTGGACGTGGCTCTCGGCTCAAACGTGCCTTTGAGCCGCGATCCGAGTCGTCGGTCTTGAGCAGGCGTGTCTTCTCTGACGCCACTTCGATCGGGTACACATCGTCGCCGTCAACCGTAATCGCGTGGTCGGCCGAGATGGACTTGAAAACCCTTTGGATGGCCGCGCCTTTTCTTTCCGCTCTTCAAGTATGATCTGAGCACCCTTTTCAACGGCGATCTCCCTCGTGTTGTCGGCAAAGTGTCCGTCGATCACGGCAGTTTTGGGGCCGTTTTTCACGGGGTCTGCAGCCGGCACGCCGTCGATTACCTCGCCGATCGCGCGTTCCTAGTTTATCGTGGGAATGACGACCGTCTCCATCGCCCGTTCTCGCGTCGACTGTCGCACCGGTGATTCCCCCGTTCATCACCAGATTTGCTCGTCCGCTCAGTTCGGTTGCGTCACGATGCCAAGATGCACCGGCCTTCAAAAGCCACGTACAAAAGATAATTTTAATTAATTAAGTACTGCGGTGCGCTTACCAAAAAGAAGTGCACGTTGTCCCAGAATGACAACATTGAGGCAAACACATAGCGCAACCTTTATTAGGCATACGTCGTACTTCTATACGTTTAGTAAGCTTGAAGCCCGTTGGCGTGCACGCCGTCTACGTGGATGCAGATCCTCACTTACGGTGGGTAGAACCCGTCAACGGAGGGAAGGTGTATATTGATGAAACATAAAATTAGAATGTTAAGTATCGCCATGGCGACCATCGTGCTTATCTCGATGGTTGCGGCGACGGGCGTAAGCGCAGCGCCAAAGACCATCCAAGGGGCACCCACGGTTGGCGCCCCGACTATTGGAGGGCCTGCCCTGTTATGGGACCCCAGTGTTGTCCCTGGGTACTGGCACCTTACACAAGGTGCGCCCACCACCTCAGGTTTGAACATCTATTACCAGAACTTTTTGACTGGTACGGTTTGGCATGCCCTCGGCACGGGAACAAACCCCTCTGCTTTGGCCGTTCCGACGGCTACGCCTAGCGTCGTCATCATGGCGAACGGCCCCGGCGGCATCTGGGCGAAGTCTAGCACTGATGGCACCACCTGGAGCAACGTCAACTTGCCAAGCAGTGTAGCTGCTGCGGGCACCGGCCCGTGCGCGGTCTACAACCCCGACGCCAACCAGATCGACGTGTTTTTCGTCGCCATGGGGACCAACCATCTCGTGGTGGATACGCTCGACATGAACCTTGCCATGATTTCACAGACGGACCTCGGCGGAGTCGTGTACGCGACACCCGCTGCGGCGTGGACGCCTAATACTGCTGGCATGGCCGTTGTTGTCAAGGGTACCGGCGGCATTATCTACGAGAAGATGTTCGCCATGGCCTCATGGGGTGCCTACACTAGGTTCCACGACGGAACGATTGGTGCTGGAGCATCGCTCGCCCTAGACCCAGGTACAAACAATCTTTACCTCTTCGTCGCAGGTCAAGACACCCACATGTACGCACTGCAGTCTATCAATAATGGGTTGACGTGGCGCGTACCCAACCCCATACTGCGACCAGGCGTGCTCGGCTGGGCAAATCTCGGCGGGATCCTTACAGCGCCTCCATCAGCATCAGGGGGAGCGTACGGTGTTGCTGGACATGCCTTTGTCGATGCGCGCGGTGGCGATGGCAACATCTGGGAGCAATACGTGACTTTAGGCTCAACGCCCACTGGGACCTGGTTCTTCTTGACAACGGGACCCTGATCACGTAGCGCTCTGGGTAGCACGCTACCCGGGCGTATGAACTAGAAAAAATGCGCACGCCAGCAGCGGACGTCTAGACTGCTGCTGGTGGTTCCTCTTTTTTTGCTTCTTTTTGCTTACGTCTGGCGATCGCTGCTAGCGCGTGCTAGGTTATGAACACAGCATTGTCTTCCGCATTCTTGCTGCGTGTTGCTAGGAAGCATTATAGCGGTCACGCAAATGCGGTATCATAACGGTTGCGCGCGTCGAGATCGGTTGCGTGCTACGTAGCGCGTGTCGTGAGCGCTGAACGATTGCAATTCGTGCGCAGTATCCGACTGTCGTTGATGAGACACGACAAACACATAACACAACCTTTATTGTGAATACGCGCTCTTTACGTGTTTTGGTAAGCTTGAAGCCCGTTGGCGTGCGCGCCGTTCCGCGTGGATGCAGATCCTCACTTACGGTGGGTAGAACCCGTCAACGGAGGGAAGGTGTATATTGATGAAACATAAAATTAGAATGTTAAGTATCGCCATGGCGACCATCGTGCTTATCTCGATGGTTGCGGCGACGGGCGTGAGTGCGGCCAAGCCGGCGACCGTCGGCGCCCCGATCACCGGAGCATTTGCCGCGTGCTACGATGGTAGTAACGTCTGGATCGCTGTACAAGGGGTGGCCAACGCTCAGGGCAACACCATCTACTATATGAAATATATTCAACCTTGGAATCCGATCGGCACGGGAACAAACCCCTCCATTGTGTCCGTAGGTACGGCTGGTAATGTCGCCATCTTTGCGCGCGGCACCGACAGCACCATCTGGGGGAAGAAGACCGCCGATGGTGGCACTACCTGGAGCAACGTAGGCATGCCGACCAGCGCAGCTGCTGCGGGAACCGGCCCGCTCGCGGTCTACAACCCCAACGCCAACCAGATCGACGTGTTTTTCGTCGCCAGCGGGACCAACCATCTCGTGGTGGATACGCTCGACATGAACCTTGCCATGATTTCACAGACGGACCTCGGCGGAGTCGTGTTCGCGACACCCGCTGCGGTGCTAACGAGTACCGGTGGTATCGACGTTGTTGTCAAGGGCACCGGCGGCGTGATCTACGAGAAGATGAACACCATGGCCTCATGGGGTGGCTATACTAAGTTCCACGACGGAAGGATTGGTGCCGGAGCATCGCTCGTCAGGGATGCAGCCGGGAACATTAACCTCTTCGTCGCAGGTGCAGACGGCCACTTGTATGCACTGCAGTCTACTAATGGCGGCTTGACGTGGTACGTGCCCAACCCCGTGCTACGACCAGGCGTGCTCGGCTGGCTCAATCTCGGCGGGATCCTGACATCGCCGCCGGTAGCAATAGCAGTGGGCGCTACTCTCTATGTCGGGGCGCGCGGCGGCGATGGCGGCATCTGGTATGAAACGGGGGCTGCACCCTACACCGCCACCACCGACTGGTTCTGGTCGGCCACAAGCATCGCGGGACCCTAATCAGGTGGCGCTCTGGGCAGTACGCACCCGCGGATAACCCACCCAAACTAAAAAACGCGCACCGCCGGCAACGGACGATTGGGCTGCTGGTGGTGGCTCCTTTTTTTGCAACCTTCCTGCCATACATGCTGTAAGAAGGAAGTCTGAACTCAGAATGCTCGACCTTGCCGCAGGAGCTACCGGGTCTTCGCTAGGATATGACGGTCACCAACGCAAAAATCTTTAAGGTCACGAACGGTACATCGTCGTCACCTCGCGCTGTATTTCTGCTCAGCGCAATCGGGATCTCATCGCCTAGCAGAGCGTTGGGACAACGTGCTTTTTTTAGCAGTGCTTTATTTTCGCGACGCCACTCCATTGTGACTTGCTTGCTTTTCACACAGAGAAAAAACTTGCAGAAAAACATTTGCTGGCTCTAGAAACGAGATCCGCTCACGTGTGATCAGCAGAACGCCGCTCTTTCCGTATGAGGGCCATTGTTGAACTTCTATTTAGCAGTTTAACTATGTTCGTGAAGAGTGCGATTCCGCCTTCATCACTCGCTTGGCAAATCTCAGCGCTTTTCCGGCCAGTCCGCTAAACTCACGTTGAATTGGGATCGGCTAGGATAGCTTAAAATCTGGACGATGGTGGTGTGAGTATAGCGGTTGCACTATAGGGCCTCCCACTGAGGTAAAAGATTCGTCACGTTCGGAACTGCAGGCTTACCCGTACAAAAAAGGCAAAAAATGGGTCTGATTGACAAAATAAGGCAATATTGACAGTTGAGCGCAAAGCAAAGCTTATCACGAAGACCGCACAGTCCTCAGCTTACGCTGCGGCAGCTTCAATGCTGCCGCGATACAGGAAGGGAGGCAAAATCTATGAAGCGACAATTGGTGGCAGCAAGCATGATTGTCACAATGGCTCTTGCGATTTTAGGATCAGCCGTCGCGACGGCGACGCCGACCGATGGTTTACTTCAGAAGACGATGAAGTGGGAGGGGCAATCGCTCGACTTTTACGGCGCGCAAGTTGTCTATTCGAAAGGAATGATAAGCTTCACGCAGTCCGCAGACCCGAAGAGCAGCAAGCTCGCAACTACGGCGAGCACAGGGGAAATAGTAGCTTCACAAGGCACGAACATGGCCTATCTCGGGGCGAACTGGAAACTGAGCGACGCCGACTGGAAGAATCTGAAGGATAAGCCGGTGGTCGTCACAGCCACGGTGAGTTACAAACTCGTGGGAGGCGGAACCGGCAGGTATGGCAGTTCTTCGTCCACAGTGCTACTGGGCGCCGGAAGCGACCCAACTAAGCCTATAAAGGCAGTGGTGATCGCGAGTTCGGCATCAACGCTCTCGGCCCTTTCGAGACCATATCAACGCTCGGGGGGGACGACAGGGTATATGGGCCCGACCACGTTAAACCAGCTGAAAACGACCGACGGCGCAGGAACTATTTGGGTAGCGCTTCAGACGCACATCGTGAGCGGAATCGCGGGCGAGACCACTGCGTCAGGAGACGTGACCGTTCAATCGATCCAACTCACGTGGACGTGCTAGTGGCTTCAAAAAAGAGGAGCTCCTCGCAGGCTTCAGCCCTGCCGCGTACAACTGGGGGACAACCCGAGTGGGCTGATTTTTCACCGGCACTGACTACGCCCTTCATCACTCGTGGTCAGGCGCGACCAGTGGCTCGGAAAACCTCGGGGCTATCTGACCTCGTCACCAGGAGCCACATCGCGGTCGCTTGGTACGATCAACGTCTTTGCGCGCGGCGGCAGCGGTGATTTTACTATCCTTTGGGAGAGGTCCTATAGCAACGGTCAGTGGGGCGTCTGGACGCCCATCGGCGGTGTATGACGCCGTCACCACGTGCCCGCTTTGGGTAGCACGATACTAGGGCGCATGACTGCAGGGTACCGAGAACGAACCGCCAGCAGTACGGACGCCGTCTGCGCTGCTGGTATCCCCTCGGTGAGCGTTAGCGTATCGAGCCGTCGCTCTCGTATGGCAGTGTGCACAGCATAGCTGTCGCGTTTATCCTGTGTCGATACGCTTGCCGGTACGTATAGCGAGCTCTCCCTGCAGAATCTGTGCGAGCCCCCTGGACGTGAGCGCAACACAGGCGCTAACCTCCAAGCTTTTTGCGGGTTTGCGCTACTAATCTGCCCGTTCTCTAAATCTTTCGCACAGCGTGCCACACATCATGGCGCGATCACGGTCGCGTCGTATGATCGACGTTCAGCGCGCAATTGGTGCGCCGCAAGCTAGTATTCCGTCTGTAGAGCGAAGTACTATCCTTGATGGGCTCGTTTATGAGCGTCACTGCCTGAGATATGCTTCCGCCCTGGCCGATGATACCCCACCATATCGTTGGGTATTTGTGACGGGGCTAGCCAGCCTTCTGCAGCCCTGCCCCTCCACGACGGCATCGCGAAATACCTCGCAGCCTCGAGTCGAGGGATGAAGATCGTCGAGTGTTGAAAAGCCGCTCGCGTCACCGGACTTGCGAGCGCGATACCATCCTGTGTATCGTCGTCGTCAGCGATCTGATTTTTTAAAAGTACGCAGGGCGCGACCCGTCAAGACACGCACGTGCTTCACAACTCGCGTCAGAGCGGCCGACAATTGAATCGTGTCAGATAAGAAAGGGAAAACGATCGTTTAAACAGACGGAAACGATCGTTTTAAACATCGGAATATGAGCTGCGACTAACTTGTATCGTAACTCTACGTCACCCAAGGCTTGATGGCGGTTTCCCGGGCGAAGGGGTCGGCGTAGGGGTCGGCGTAGGGGTGCCCCCGAAATTTACTCCCAACCCGCTCGTAATGTATTGTGCTTTGCACACAACTCCTACTGTATCGGAACCCGCGAATCCGAGTCCAACAAACTTTGCTTGGCCTTGAACGGTCTTGTACACAGCCGAGCCGCTGTCTCCTGAGGATATGAATGGTTGCCGGACAAGCAGCTGGTCTGTGAATATGGCGTATGTGGTCGAAGTGTAGTAGACTACTACTGTTGCACTGGGATCAGTTACTTGACTAGTGGTCACGCCAGAGGTTCTCCCACTCTTAGATACGGAATCCCCTAAAAGAGCACTTGTCGTGCCACTTATTGTGATAAAACCTGTGTTAGCGGCGTTTAAAACTTGTCCCTTATTCCCAGCAACCGACAAGCTGGCTGTTGCTGCGTCCGCATAGTTGGTTCCGGAAGCACCAAAGGTAATTGGGATCGATTTGGTTAATGCTCCTATGGGGTTAGCGACCCCCCCCGAATCGAGTCCACCGGGTTGCCATACGGCAGTCCCTGTCCCGATGAAATTGGCGTTGGCGTCCATCGCTAGCACGTGCGCACAGCTCAAAACTTGGCCGTCTTGTGTCACCAAGCCGAGAGTCCCTGCTGCATTCGGAAAAGCTGAGGTCATTACGCTTATTCCGCCGAATACTGGCCTATCGATACCCGTTCTCGAATAGGTGACTGTAGGCGGCCCGCTAGAGCCTCCGGGCAAGGAGGATCCGTCAGTGGGGTTGGCCGCGGCTGTCGGTTGGAGTGCCTCTATTCTTCCTATCACTTCGCATCGCACTGTGAATCCGTCAAGCTCTTTTGGAACGTTAGCGCAGGCCTTCTGGGTCTCAGTGTACACGACGATTTGGTTTGTCGCTGTGTCCGTCGAGACACCTGAAACCCCTTTTATAGCAATAAGCTGCCGTTCGTGTTTCGCTCTCACATCAGCGAGGCTTGAGCTGCGGGCGCCCGCTGAAAATGTGATGAATGTTCCTAGCAGTATCCCGACGACGCATATTACAAGTACCATCTTTTTCATCTCTTCACCTCCGAGCTCGTCGACAACGCGCACGTGTCAACGAGGCATAGTATTGACTCATCAATGCTATGTTAATTCAGAAAGCTATACGTCGTCCTTTAATAAAGCTTGCGTACCTATAGCGTGGCAACGCTCCGGCCATCAGCGCGATCCTTAGAGCGGGTGAGGTTTGGTACGGCGGCACACAACAATAGAGAGTGAAGAAGCGAAATAATCAGTTGGAGCGGCACCTGGTCGCGTATAAACCGGAACCGTCCCTCATGTTTACTAGGGTTTCCTGCCTTAACCGTTTCGTTGTTAGGTGCTCACCGGATTGTCCGCTTCCTAAAAGGCTATCGATTTCGGCGCGACTGGTGGATCGGCGCACCCAAAATAAGCTGAGCTCGGAGAAGAATCAGGGCTCTTGCAGCGCCTGATAAGACTTGTTTCGCACCGGACTGTCGCGAACCGGACCGGCGGATTCTGCCCGCAGCTGTCGATGACCGGATCAATACCGCGCAAGCTGACATCACGTCCGCACGCAGCCCGTGATCATTTCACAGACGCGCAGCGATGCGTCCTGGTCGGCCGCTCCTGCATGAAGCCGCGAACGCTATCGATGGTAGAGTTCCTGAAAGAGCCCGGTGTGCCTCTCTGGCGCCGTCAAAAACTCGAGAAGGTGCGGCTCCTCGATCAGCTCGTACATCGGCTTGCGTTTCACGAGCCCATGGTCGGGCACCTCAACCGGATACGCGACCCGTATCTCAGGCACGGTACGATACGCTCGGTTGTGCAGTAACCGCCCGTTAATGAGCTCGTAGTACGCCCCCCCGCGCAGTGTTGTGTAGGGCTCGTACACCGACTCGAACGACCGGCACACCCAGTTGGCCATCTTGAGCGTCCGCTCCGACGGGTTGATCGTCACGTGCCCATAGTTCGGTGGCACGATGACCTTGTCGCCGCGCGTGGCCTTAACGAGAATCACCTCGTCAACGCTCTCGTCGTTCTGCGCGCGCTGCAGCAGGTAGTGCGCGTCGCCGTCGAGCACCTCGTATATCTCTGGGTAAGTGTACCGGAGCTTCGGATTGATGCGCGGGTGGTAGTGCCCATACGTCTTGACGAACTCGAGCCCCATATTGAACGGCGGGATGATCGTGATGTCATAGCGGAGCTGGTGGCGTGTAATGGTCTCCGCGTCGGTCGGGGTGCGCGCGAGGTCACGGTACATGTAGTACGCGTCGCGATCCGGCGCTCCCTCAAACCAAGCACTGTCAAAGGCGACGTCACGAAGGTCGTAGAGCCGCCGGACGTCGGGTTCGATTAGCCGTTCGCCAAACTTGAGCTTCATGACTCTTTCGTTCCCAAAGCGCGGGAATAGCCCTTCGGTTTCTCACTTCTTCCTTAACTACCTTTCCGTTTTTGGACGCTGCTCCGAGAGAGCACGCAGCGATGCCGTGCGGGCGAACAGATTGACGTCGTGAGTGCGGGCCCACCCACAGCGCTGATTCTGAAGCGTTGCGGAGAGCTACCGAGACGCGCAGCACGCGAGGTGTCAGGTCGTTCGGATATAGTTTCCGCCGCGGGGCGCCTGCTCATCTGAATACTGCAACGCACGCGCTTGGAGAGAAAATCGCCGACGTTCTCATCCACGTCGTTTCCGTTCAAGCGCTACCGCCGGCGGCACCGGGTCGGTCGATCCACTTGCTCACGTCAGCAGGTCTCCCAGATCCTTCACGATGAGCGACGGGAACTCGTCCTCGCTCATTTCGTCGATCCGTTCGCGCGTGGTCTCGCCGCTTAATACACAGACAAAATCGCATCCCACGTTGCGCGCCATCTGTCTGTCGGTGTACAGTCGGTCGCCGACGACGACCATCTGGCCTGGCCGGTACTGGCCGGTCACGCGCTCCAACAAGAGCGGGTTAGGCTTACCAAAAACCGTGTCCGGCGTGCGGCCGGTTGCCTGTTCGAGCACCGACAAGATACAACCGATGTCGGGGACGAACCCGTGCTCGGTGGGACACACGAGATCGCCGTGCGTCGCAAGAAACGTCAAGCGGGGGTTCTGCTGCAGCAGCAGCGCGGCGTCTCGCAGCTTGCCGTACGTGAGCTCTGTGTCGTAGGTCACGATGAGCGCCTGACACGCCTCCGGATCGGCGGTCAGCTCGAGTCCGGGCAGCGCCTGCCGCAGGTACGCGGCGACGCGAGCATTCGCGAGCAGATGTACGTGCGTCAGGGCGCGCTCGCGCAGGCACGCGATAAGGGGCGCAAGCGGCGTGATGACATGCTCCGCGTCAGCGGGTATGCCAAGCGCGTTGAGCCGTGTGCGATAATCCTCGGGAAGCTTCGAGGTGTTATTCGTGACAAAATAGAACGCTCGATCGTCCACATTCTGGTTGATGAACTCAACGGTGCCGCGGATCGGCCGGTTCCCCACGTACACGGTCCCGTCCAGGTCGAGGACGAAACATCGCTTGCCGGACGATGAAAAACGACTGAATCGCTTGTCGGCCGTGTGCACATCGTCCATCGTGCGCAGGGCGGCCCACTTCGTTCCCGTGATGTCGACGAGCGCCATCCGTGTGCGGCGAATCAGATCACCAAGTGCTACCGCCATCGGCGCGTCTCGTTTTTCGGCAGTGCGCTCTGCGGCGATGTCGCTCAGCACGCCACGAGCGTGAGCGTCAAGCTTGCACAAGCCGGCTGCGACCGCGGTGGCCGCGCGTTTCGGAATGCCGGTATCAATGAGCACAACGTCTCCGTCCTCGGCGACGACCTTCGTCGATGCAGCCCCGTAACGGCTGCTATCACCGGCGATGGTGCTCCCCGAGACGCGCGACACGCGCTCGATTGCTTCATCATCATAAATGCACTCTCCACTGCTTATGAAGAGGCCCTCGTCGGCGGTGTGGGGCTCTGCGCTTCGCAAGGCGAGGTCCAGCGAATACAGGGCGCCCGCGGAACGATAGACGGGATTCTTCACGAGGCGTATTTCGGGGTGCTCGCGCATCAGGTAACGTTTGACCGGTCTGTGCTGATAGCCAGAGACGACCGATATGGAAGCCGTTTCGACGCCTGCACGACTGTACCCCCGTATTTGGTGTTCGAGCAGGGGGATCCCGTTAATCTTGATCAACGCGCTCGGTTTTCGGAGGTTCAGGGGGCGTAGCTGCGTGTTATCGTTCGCGGCGAGTATGATGGCCTTCATGCGCTCACTCCTGCACGTCTCCGGACGAGTGTACGACTAACCTCAACGCGCTTCTGGCTTATAACCGTAAACCGCTCGGTTCGTTCGCTCGCACGATCAACGCAACATTCGTATTGCGCTACGCTGCTGGCGCGTCGCCGACGTTTTAGCTGAGGACACGAACACGACGTGAGACCGCAGCGGCGGCACAACCACCCGCGCACATGTGCTCAAACGAAAAGGTGGTTGAGGGAGCACTGAAGAACCCGAGCGCACGGTTGCAAAGGCCGTACCGACAGTAACTCTGCACGTTCCGGCATATCGCTGCTACGGGTGCTACGACCCTAGTGACGGTAGTATTATATTCTATTGTCGAAGTAGAACCTATACGACTTTCTGCGTATAAACAGCCGGCGATACGGGTTTTGAACTATGAGGGGGCTTGCGAGATTGCCGGGCGACAAAGAAAAGAGACAACAACGCGGCATCTCGACCTTAGACGACGCTGGCCTTGCTGCCGGGGACCGGGACGCGAATGCAGGCGCTGAGAGAACCGGAGCTACACGCAGTGCCTCCGGCAGAGACGACGTGCAGAGGCGCGGAGTGGTGGGGGTAGAAACTCCCACGACCATCACCGCCATCGCCACCCCCCCACACCAGATCGTCGGGGACGGCGTCACGATCGCCGGACACCTCACGAGCCGCGGCGCAGATATGGTAGGGGTGCCCGTAGCTCTCTACAACACTGATGATCCGACGAACAAGGTGCTCAGAGCCACCACCGTCACCGACGCCGCCGGGCACTATCAGTTCACGCTCACGGAGAGCGTCGCGACCACACACGCGTATATCGTTTACGCCAGGGGTCGTAGCATGTATAGCCGTGCGCAGAGCACCGAAATACCGGTGAAATACGCCACAAAACCCGTGCTAGCTCCTGCAGCTAGGGTGCGGGCTGTTTTCAACTTGGCTTGGTATGAGCTCCTCGCCATATTCCTTGTCCTCGCTGGCGAGGGCTTGCTCTTTGCAGGCTACAGTGTGCTTGGCGTCGGTGTGCAAGCCCTCAACATCGTCGCGGTCGCCGTTATCGTGGTAGCGCTGCACGGCGAGCGGGTACAGCTTGTCCAAGCGCTCGCTCTCATATCGGTGTTTCGTGTCGTCAACCTCTCGTTTGCGCTCGTGCCGACCGTGACCATCTACTGGCTCGCCATCGTCTACGGGGTGATGTTCTTGGCCCTCATCTCGGTCATCGTCCACGAGAAAATGAGCCGGTATGACCTGGGCATCGCCGACGTGCGCCGCTCCGTGTTGTTAGTCCCGCTTGGCGCTGTTGTCGGCACAGGGTTCGCGTTTATTGAACACGCCGTTCTTGCGAATCAGGCGCTTATTCCGAACGCGTCAGTGTCAGAGCTCATCCAGCTGAGCATCGTAATGATCTTCTTTGTGGCGCTTGTTGAGGAGCTGCTCTTTCGTGTCCTGCTGCAGCCGCAGCTCATTGACCGAAGCGGCGTGGTTGCAGGCATCCTCATCACGAGCGTGATCTTCGGCGCCATGCACGCGGGCTACGCCAACGTCTACGAGCTCCTCTTTGCAACCGCAGCCGGCGTCATCTTGGGCGCCGCTTTCTACAAAACAAGAAGCTTGGTGTTTATCGTGACGATCCAGGCCGTTAACAACATCGTCCTTTTTGGCGTGCTCGGCTTCCTTCCGCGGTGACCACAGGTGCGGTCAGTTGAAGCCGCTCAGCGTTGGGGGGCCAGTCACTAAAAGTGGTGCGCTGCTGCCTCGAACAAGAACCAGGCGCAAAACGTCACGATAAGCGGCACGCTGATGGCCCGCAACGCTGCCGTAGTATTTGCGTTCCGGGAGTCGCTCCGCGACATCACATCTTGTATAGCAAGTACGAAGACAAGGACGCAGATCGCGACGGCGGCGCCGAGTAAGATTTCACTCCACGCGATTGCTGATGAGGTGGTCGACGTGAGACTACTCACGCTTGAACCGCTCGAGGGCAGCGTCGCCGTAAGCGCCATAACACGTACTACACGTGGTTGTCAGTATAAACGCTTTTCGCGTTGCTCTCTTTGCAGCTCGCATCGTGCGTTGTATTGCTATTTTAAGACGTAGTATTCAGCCGCACCATTTGATTCTAGCAAGCAATTACTTACTCAGCCCAAGACACATGAATGTTGAGGTGGTGGGATACCACGGAGGTCACATACGAACGGGCCCACCGACGTGGAACAGATAGCATTCATTATACCCTTAGCGAAGCGTATTCGACTGAAAATGTCACGGACCAGACGATCTTTTTAACCGATGGCTACGCGCAAACTGTTTATGTCATGGGCGGCAGATAGGCGCAAAGCAAGCGATTATCACAAACCGATCTGATTGAAGCGAACCTCAATTTTCGACAAGCATGGTGCGCTTCGATATAAAGTGCCTGCAAAAACTTGATACGCACGACTGATCACCGGAAGCGTACTAACGTTATATATAAGTGCTCAGGCAACATTTTCCCACGAACCACGATCGCCTTGCGTTTGTCTTATTATTTCATCGCATTACCCGACGTAAATCCGTGATCCAGTGAAGCTCGAGACCCCCATCAAACTAAACGACGTAACTATACAAAAGCTGCTAGCAACGGTGCTTTCGCTTCAGATTGCGCTATGGGCGGTGATGGGACGACGTGAGTTCCACATCAAACTAAACGACGTAACTATACAAAAGCTGCTAGCAACGGTGCTTTCGCTTCAGATTGCGCTATGGGCGGTGATGGGACTAAGTGCGTTAGGAGTTTCGATACCTATTGTTTGGCCGCTTATAGGCTTTATTTATCTCACCTTCGTTCCTGGGATACTTTTGCTAACAGCTCTCAGACTGCGCGACCTAGATATTGTTGAAACTGCCTTGTATGCAGTCGGGCTGAGCGCCGCAATCGTGTTTTCGATCGGAATTGTGGCCAACATTGTCTTCAACGCGCTGAACACGATCAAACCGTTTTCTTTTCTTGCCGTCACGAGCTCGGTAAGCTTTGTGGTATTGCTGTTGTGCGCGGTTGCCTACTTCAGAAACAGAACACATCCAAAACCGCTTTTCACCGCCGAAATGTCGGTTCCGTTGGCCCCAACATTGTTTCTGTGTACCATACCGTTCCTCGCAGTTTTTAGCACGTACCTCGTCAACACCTACAACGTAGACGCAGGACAGTTGTTGTTGTGGTTGCTACTTTGTGTCGTTGTCCTTTTGATCGCGTTCGATAAGGTCATTCCTTCGAAACTATATCCCTTGGCAGTTTTTGTGATCGCGTTATCCCTCGTTTTTCAGCAGACGCTAATATCAGCGTGGCTGACTGGAGCTGACATTCAGACCGAGTGGAATTTAGCGCACAAGGTGTTGATCACAGGTGTATGGAATCCAAATTTGCTTAGTCAGTTCAACGGAATGCTAAGCGTTGTCGCACTTGCGCCTATTTACTCCCTCATCTCAAGCCTCGACCTCGTATGGGTTTTCAAGATCGTATACCCTGTCATATTTGCGCTAGTCCCTGTTGCCTTATATCAAATATTCCGAAGACAGCTGAATGACAAGGTAGCATTCCTATCGTGTTTCTTTTTCGTATCGTTTGCGCCATTTTACGTCGAAATGACTGCGTTGGCGAGACAGGAAATAGGCGAGCTCTTCTTAGTTTTGTTGATTTTGCTGCTCGTGAGCAAAGAAATGAGCCAACGGATCCAATCAGCACTATTTATAGTATTCGGTCTCTGTATGGTGGTATCTCATTACGGGCTGACGTACATAGTTGTATTTTTCCTTTTTGTGATGTGGCTCGTATTAACCGTAGCACGAGTCTATAGATCGAGACTGACAGGGCGATACTCACGAACTAAGAGCGGAATCCACGAGGACAAGCAGATCACCGCACCATCACCCCAGTCACCTCCAAGAAGCGTCGTAACGATTGTCTCCGTATCAGTACTTTTCATCGCGTCAACTGCGTGGTACTTCTATACTGCACAAGGGACGGTAACCCAACAGGTTCTCTTACTCGGAAGCCACATCGCGGGATCAATAAGTGACTTGTTCAACCCCACGTACAGCCAAGCCGCAAACGTTGTCGTACAGGGCCCTTTACCGGGCATACTGCATCGGGTAAACGCGTATTTTAACTACCTCAACGTGTTCTTCATGCTAGCAGGCGTATGCTTGACAGTTTTTCTAAGAAAGCTACGTTTCAATCTCCAAATTTCTTACGTCATGCTCTCGGCTATCGCGGCCGGATTCCTATTAGCTTCTGTAGCCGTTCCTTATCTCGGCGCTGGCCTAGATTGGACCCGAGTATACCAAATTATGTTGTTCTTCTTGGCGCCGTTCCTCGCTATAGGTTTCATCTCAATCGGTGAAACTGCTGGCGTGATAATAAGAAAAGTTGCAAGCAAGCTCGGGTTTGACAACTCAGCATTAGTGAGCCGCTCGCGTCTTACAAAGTTGCTCGCGATATACTTGGTGCTTTTTTTATTGCTTTCGACCGGCTTTTTATATGCCCTTACAGAGGGCTATCAGAATATCGCATTGAGCAATCAGCTTGACAGTGAGTTCAGTCACCAAGCGATAGTCGGAGCCACGTGGCAGGTCTCTCACATCGCTACCATTCCCCTCTCCGACAAACGCGTCACCATCTTCCACTACTTCAACGGAATCAAGTACACCGATACTACCAAGTTCACTAACTCCGACGGCCAGATCACCTTCACCCAGACCGGAGGCGCCGGTAAAGTCGACTACTACGCCACCTTCGACGGGGACGCAGCCTACGTACCCTTATCGAGCGGCCTCCTCATCGTCAACTTCGGCGGCAACCAATCCACCAACCAAACAGCCAGCCAAGCCACCGGCCAAGCCACCGCAAACGACGGCAGCATTGCTCAAACCATCACCCTCTCCGCGTCCACCACTACGCCAGCAGTGGACCAGCCCGTCACCCTCACCGCCACTCTCACAGGTAGACAGATCGTATACGAAGATATCTACAACAATTACCTACTTGCCGCCGTTCTTGGAATAGGACAACAAGCGCAGATTCCTTATTGGATACAGAAAGAGATAACTAATAGGTCTACCGTGTTCCTGGGCACGTACAACATAGAAAACAATAAATTTCTACTCATCAATGCTGCAGGCGTAAATGCGCAGACGTCGTACGTAAATGTCACACCTCTTATTAGCAACAGAAGTCTGATTTACTCTAACGGAGGTGCTAGTATATACTTGTAAGAGAAGACGTTCTCCGCGTAACAGTGACAGTTTCCGGTGTTTGACGGAAGATAGGATAACGTGCCTTACGATTCCAGCTTGTTGATATGCGTTAATTCCTTCTCTTGTAAAGACGATGCAAAGATGAGAGAATGTTGACTCTTTGTTACGAGCGTGACTGCCCGAGACTGAGAGATACAGCAGAAACTTGTATATCTCGTGCTTTTTTTGTTCCGTTAAGACAGCACCGACAGATGTCATTGACCGTACATGATCGCTGTCTGTTCAACATAATCTGTCGCAATGATAACGTCATCGTGTTGCAAACAAACTCGTGTTCGCGTCCTGTGTCATAGTAGGGCTATGGACTTTCCAGTGGCTCGTGTTAAAGGCCTGGACCACTCGCAGGACAGGGCACGCGACGCGCACGATTTATTCCACCGCTCCCGATAACCGCAGGTTATTAGGCCTGACTCGATTGAAAAATGTAATGAAGGAACATCTTCTGATTCATCAAGGAAATAAAATAGCAGCGATGGTTTTCTCACCGGAGGTCTTCTCATACAAGATTATAAATATTTAGGAATAGGATTCAAAATCGTCCCTCCTCAGTGCAGAGGAGGTGAGTGGTTCACCGAAATTATAGAATTAGTGAGTGTAGCAGTAGTATCATAAACTGGATATTTCCCTTCACTACCATCAATCCCTCTCCTCTCCATGATCTCTGCAGAAGTTACGAGTTGAATTGTTAAACACATAAATAAATTCCTTGTCTTCCTCATTTTCGTGTCATTCGATTTAGCGCAAAAACCTATGTTTTTGATTCAACAAATGCCGATTTAAGAGGTTTTAAGATGAAGTTATGCTGGGTGGGCACGATCTCTCCACCGGATGAAGCTCGCAAAGTCATGGCTCATAACTTGCTGCCGATTCTAGCACGGAAGTGCGAGGTAATGTTATTTGATATGCAGCGTCTGCTTTCCGTCGACGAGTGGCAAAAAGCGAAAGCGTTCGAGCCAGACATCCTGCACTTGACTACATCAGCCTCACCGTTTAGTTTTCTCCTCGCACGAATCTTACAAAGGAGGTCAAAAAGCTCCAAGACCGTTATGTTTTCGTCGCTTATCCCGTTCCGAGGGTTTTCATCCGGGCTCTGGTTTGGGCTTTCGTCTTTATTCAAACCAGTTGTTCCCCTCCTCAAACCTGACTTGGTATTAGCGCAATCAGATGAGGCTGAAGCGATATACAGCCGGCTCGGCTGCAATGTAATGCCGTTCGTGTACAGTGGCGTCGATCTAGAACGGTTTCATCCGGTTTCAAAGAAGGAAAAAGAGGAGCTGCGGGCAAGGCATGGAGTCGAAGCAGACAAATTCGTCGTTTTGCACGTGGGGCCTGTTAAAAAGTCGCGCAACTTAGAGTGCCTGAGAAAGATCCAAGGTGACAGTGACAACCAGGTCCTTTTGGTCGGAAGGCCGTCAACCAAATACGAACGCGAAGTTGCCGATGTGTTAGGGAAGGCAGGCGTCGCGGTCACGCAAGTCTACAATCCGAGGATCGAGGAGTTCTATGCGCTCTCGGACTGCTACATATTTCCGACGATAGATGCCGCTGGAAGCATCGATATTCCGTTGTCGGTTCTTGAGGCTTTGGCGTGTGGATTGCCCGTGGTTTCGACGCGGTTTGGCGGCCTGCCACGGATTTTCAGTGAAGCAGATGGTTTTCACTACGCCGACGTCGAAGAATTTCCTGACCGGGTGAAGGTTCTGAAATCGCAAGGAGCTGCGGTCAAGACGAGAGAGCTTGTTCTTCCCTATTCCTGGGAGAATATCGCTCAAAACCTTGTTGAAGTTTACGAGCAGATGCTTGAGTGACCCATCGCCACGGTGATTAGCTCTTTCGGATGGGGCGCAACCGGCGACTTAAAGCGGTGCCATGGACTTCCGTCCCCCTGCAGCCTCGTCGCCTCGGAATGGTTTTGCCCTTACCGCCAGAGACTGGATAGTTCTGAGTTTAGTTGTCAAGTATGCGTAGTTTCAGGCCCGATCAGCCCGTTTGGCTCGGGAACCGGAGCGTAAGCCGCAGCTAGGCTCCGACGCCGATCTGCACTGCCCGGATCAAGTGGCAACGGCCAGAATCAGTTTACTAAATTGGTTGTGGCCCACAAAAAAGATCGAAAAGCGCGGAGAGCCGCTGGCGTTGAGAAAAGTTGCTGCTGGGAGCGACGCGCCAGCTGCCATCTACCGTCGTAATGCTCACTAGCAGCTCGAACGTGCAAAAAATGAAGCGAAAGCTATACAAGCATCTAAACATAATGCAAAAAAAAGTGAGCCGCTTAGTAAGCTTGTTCGCAAGAGACGAAAAATTTCCTCCGTGTCGTCGCTTAGCACAAGCAGTCTCATAGACATGGAGGCAGCACTGATGCGGCGTAGCCGTCAACGACTGAACCTCAGCGACGACTTTTGGATATAGCATCAGCAGTTGTCAGGCAAAAAGCGAAACAGCACTGATGCTGTGGGCACTTCGATTTGCGTGTAATTCTATCGCCACAAGCTAGGCGAAAGCAGAGGCGAAGAAAGAAGACGTGGGTCTGCTGGGTGAGCAGATGAGAATACTTCAAGTTGTAGGGCGATTTTATCCGAAGGCGGGGGGAATTGAACTCCACGTATTCCATATATCGAGAGAACTTGCGAAACTTGGTCACGACGTTACGGTCCTTACCTCGAGTTCTGTAGACCTACAGGACGTACCAGGTATCTCAAGCAAGGGGTTCACGCTGCGAAATTCATTGCCGGATCTACCCTCTTTTGAAATCAACGACGATGGTGTGAAGATCTATCGATTTAAGCCCAAGATGGCGTTTTATACGGGGCTATTTACACCGGGATTAGCACGCTACCTGTTTCAGCACCTTCAAGAGTACGACATCGTTCACGTCCACGCATACTTGCAGCCTGAGCCAAGCCTCGTGGCGATAGCGTCGAAACGCAAAAAAAAGCCGTTTGTCTTAACCCCTCACGACTTGATATCTGTGTACGGAGGTTTTAGGGGAGTCATCAAAAATCTTGGCGATATAGCATTCGGGCGACGCGTTCTACGCTCTGCTGCAGCGCTAATCGCGGTAGCTCCGGCAAACCGGGAAGAATGTATTCAATTGGGTGCGCGCGAAGAGCAGATAAGCATCATCCCAAACGGCATCTCCCGAGAAGAGTTCGAGAGCCTTAAGCCGTCGGTAAGACTTCTGAGAGATCTCGGCAATCCCGAGCGTGTCGTGCTTTCCGTTGCTCGCTTGGCAAAGTATAAAGGGGTTCCATATATAATCCAAGCGATCCCAGACATTCTTGAGGAATATCCTGCTACGAAATTCGTTTTCGTCGGCCAAGATGAAGGGTATGGCGAAGAACTGGTGCAACAGGCGGTCAACTTAGGCGTCTACGACAACTGCCTTTTCACAGGCCAAATATCTGATGATAGGCTGAGAGAGTTTTACGCGACGGCAGATGTTTTTGTGTTAACACCAACAGCTGAGATATTCGGAATTGCCGCTTTGGAGAGCATCGCCGCGGGCACTCCTGCGGTGCTTGCCGACCTCGGCGGATTGAGCTACATTCTGACTGAGGTTGGTGGCTATCCCATTCATATGAATGCAGACGTTTCCAAGCAGATCGCACGAGCAGTTAAAGCCGTTTTTGAGAGTGAGATCGACGAAAATATCATAGCGCAAAGGCAAAAAGTGCTCAACGATTACTCGTGGACGAGCGTAGCCAAACAACTCGTCTCGGTGTATGAGCGGGTTATTCGCCCGGGAGGCTGAGCGTAAAGAGCTCGTATCCGAATGAATGAAGCAGTCGCGCTTGCCGCGATGAAAATGATTTCAGTCATAGCGTAGAACTGTGAATGAAACGCTTTGAGAAAGTACCTTTGCTTCGTTATTTGGTTCAGAGCCATCGCGCACATAAATCAAAGCGACGAGTCTTCCATTTCTCTCTCCGTTTTAACGTGGTTGAAATTAGGTGCCGACAGCCCACCGGAGCGCAAACGCTCTCCGCTTGCCGGCCTTCCTTAAAAAAAGCGTTCGTTGGGCCAAGCTGCGTTCGAAAGATTATTATGTATTCACCTCAAACCCAGAGACAGTAACCCTCGTTTACGGCATTCCGCTCACTGATCAGCGACAAAAAAGCTTCGCACCTAAAAACAACTTTAAAACTTATAAGGGGCGCCTATGTTGCGTAGCATCATCGATCCGAGTCGGACTGTAACCGTCGAGAAGGCTAAAGCACTGTGTAAGGTCGACCACTTTACGGCCCGAAGCACTCAGATCGTCGTAGCTGAAGAGTTGTTGGTTCCTGGCGTCCGCGTCGTTTGCGGCGCAGAATACTAGGTCACACGAGAACGCCACGTTTTGATCAAATGAAAAGACGAATCCTTGCGTGCTTCATGGGGATCGACGGATCCGGAAAAACGACTGTTGCAATGTCGCTGCGTGAATCACTCAATAACGCAGGGATCTCCTGCAAGTACTTGTGGTGCGGCTGGCGGGGCTTTGAGTCGTGGGTGTTCAAGCCTTTTGCCGCGCAAACGAAATATGCTATGACCAGACGTGGTAACGAGGAAGGCATAGCCTCAGCCCACAACGAGATCCCCTTCTTTGATTTTTTGACGTGGTTCGATTACTTCATCCGGGTGTGCCCAGCACTTATTGCTTCGCTGCTGAAAAACACGATAGTCATCGCCGACCGTTATGTCTATGACGTGATCCTTGAACTTCACTCAGACGGCTCGAAGTCGCACAAGTTCGTGGTGTGGCTCTTGAAGTTGTTCCCGGAACCAACGATAGTTTTCTATATCAAAGTCCCCCCTGAACTGGCGTTTGCTCGAAAGGATGACATACCGTCCTTGGAGTTTTTGTACGAACGCGACGAAGAGAAACAGGGGCTGCTGAAAGAACTCTCAGTCGGCCGGGTGGTCACGCTCGACGGAACGCGATCCATAAAGGAACTCACGGAAGATGCCCTGAAAATCGTCGCTCAGCTAGTCACATGACCAAAACCCTGATACTAGGAATTGATTCGCTCGATCCATACGTCTTGCTGGACCATAAGGCAGCGCTGCCGAACTTCGCACGCCTTATGCAGGAAAGCCCGACGTTGTTCTCCAGGTCGGTCTTTCCCGTGGATACGATCCCGGCTTGGGCAAGCATCAACACCGGCTTGCGCCCTGGAAATCACGGCCTGCTCTATGTTTACGACATCTTCGATCCGACGTTAAGCGATTTGCAAAAGCTGAACTTTGACTACCTGAAGGGAAAGACGTACTGGGATTACCTGAGCGCGGAGGGCTTCCGATGCGTGATCGTTTTTCCTTCATTGATGTACCCTCCGTGGGACGTGAACGGCGTTATGGTGGGCATATCGCCAGTAGAACGGCGGATAGACTGGATCTCCACAGAGCTCAAACTTGACGCGTGTCCAAAGACGGCGATGGCGAAGTACGCGATTCCGCACACGCTACGCGGTCTGTGGGGGAGCTTTCCCGGAATCAAACATTTGGGCGGCTGGGCGACGCTCGGAAAAGAGGTGATGCAGGCTGAAAAACAGATCGCGATGTCGCTCTGCCGCAATGAAGACTGGGATCTTTTTTTCGCATACTTCAACACACTCGATGTCATTCAGCACCGACTATGGCGATTCTATGACGAACGTGACCCGACGTACCCGGGCAGTACCGCTTTTGAGGGCACCATCCTCGATTACTACAAGACACTGGACGGCTTTGTTGGAGAATTTGTGGACGCGTTCCCTGAGGCGTGCATGATCGTGCTGAGCGACCACGGCCACCATTCGCGGCCCGCGCGAACGGTCAACGTCAATGAGTTCTTGAGAGCGAGAGGCTATGTCACGATGAAAGGCGATAGGTCCAAGGCGCTCAGCAAGGTTCGAAAAACTGTCTTGGAAGTGTCGACCAGGTTGAACATCGAACACGTACTCATACGGGTGCTCGCGAAAAGTGAGCGGCTTGCCAAAACCGGCAAGTCGGTCTATTCGTCTGTTGGGTCCATCGACCGCACTAAAAGCAGGGCGTTCTTGTCTAACTTTGCTGGCATCAAGTCATACCCGTTCGGGGGGGTTGAGATCAATCGTGAGTTAGTCTCCGATGGCGAGTACGACCTGCTACGGAACGCTCTCATCGGAGAACTCTCTGAGCTCGGAACACGAGATGGGGGCTCAGTAATGAAATGGGTAAAGATAAGGGAGGATGTCGATAACGGAGAATTTAGCGAGCGCATGTATCCCGATATTCTTTTCGAACTGACGGACGGGTGCGGCGTCGGCTGGGAGGTACACTCTGACCTCTATGGAAAAGCGACCGATCACAAAGTGGCCTCTGGCGGCCACAACAAGGATGCGGTACTCTTGCTCAGAAATATCGAGAAAGAGGTGAAAAACAAAGCTCCGAGCATTATAAGCGTGACACCCTCGATATTGGACCTGTTCGCTATCGACTGGAAAGAAAAGCGCCTTGATGCGAAGAGCATTTTTTAGATTACTTTGGCATTGCGCAGCTTTGTTGTCTTTCATTCTTAGCGTTTGTCCAAGATGCCGTACGACTTTGTACACAGTGAGTGTCTTGGGTTTGCACTCACTGATAATTCTGATTAAATAAACTACTGACCCTACGCTTTTTGATCATAAGGCGTGCACGTTTTCGCTTGAGGTAGGTAATAACGAATAACGTAGAAAAGAAGTACCTGCTCTGCGCGTTCCGGCGGGGAAATAACCTAATATTTAGAACCAAATAGCGCAAGGTTTATGCGGTTAAGCCTAATGTTAATCAGTCTCAAGTAAAGTAATAGTGACCTCCCACTCAAATACCGTGGTAACAACGTGAAACCATCGCATTTTCGTGATGTCAGCTTTTGCTGACTTGTTCGAGAATTATAAGATACACTTGACAATGGTGTAGCACCGGTTTTCACTGATTAACCATATGCAAAGCAGCAGCACTAGATTTCAAAATAATTTTGATTTCTTAAGGATTTTTGCAGCACTCACCGTAATATTTAGCCACTCATACGCTTTGTTAGGGTCAAGTGATACAAGTTCGGATCCCGTAATGATATTAACAGGCATCAGTACGGGCGGCACTTTTGCTGTAGGCATCTTTTTTGTGATAAGTGGTTATCTAATCACGAAGAGTTGGGAAAGAGGCCCTCACGTTTTCAAGTATCTAAAAAAACGCGTGTTACGCATATTTCCTGCACTAATCGTTGTTGTTGTTCTGACAGTTTTCTTGTTGGGCCCCTTCGTTACTACACTGAGCTTAAACGATTATTTCCGCAACCCACAAACGTGGAACTATCTAAGGACGATCTATCTGTATTACTTGGCTCGGGGGGGCGCGTCTCGCTTCGTGCTGCCCGGTGTGTTTGTAAATAATCCGTACCCGGGAGCACCGGTGAATGGGTCATTATGGACGTTACCCTTCGAGTTTTCAATGTACATTGTTGTACTATTATTGGGGCTTGTAGGATTAGTAAAAAAGCGTCTTGTGGTCATACCGCTCTTTTTGTTTGGTATATTGCTCCAAATCATTGTCCCAGTTCGCCCACTGCCCTACCTTTCCTCTGACAACGTGTTTTGGAGCACCTGCTTCATAGGAGGAATGGTACTTTACTTGTACCGGGATAAGATAAGACTTGATTACAAAATAGTTCTTTTATCACTGTTTATCTGGGCGCTTTCATTCCACACGGCATACGGACTATATGTCTCTTCTCTTGTTCTTCCATACCTAGTTATTTACTTCGCATTTCTCCGAACACCGAGGTTGCACAGAGTAGCAAAATATGGTGATTTTTCTTATGGATTGTATATTTATGCATTTCCGATTCAGCAGTTGATTATATACTTCCTTGTCGACACGCTAACCCCTGCCAGGCTTTTTGGACTATCTATAATTGCTACATTTCCTGCTGCTGTGCTGTCATGGTTTTTAATCGAGTCTCGGGCGTTGAAGTTTAAATAACACCCGAAAAGCGCTCCGTCCTTGCGCTGCCAAACATTAATATTGCGGGGGGAAGGGCCTGCTCGAGTATGAATGTGCTGGTATACTATAGCAATGTACGCGGGCTAGCACGCGCCGACGGGAGTCGAATACCCGAAAAATGGCCAAAAATAGCGCGTGGGAGAGACGCGCGTTGACTCTTATCTCAGTCCCTCGAAGCGAACGCTTCCTTCGGCCACACGTGCAAATGGCTTGTGATGCGCATCCCCACTTTTTTTATTTTACTAGTTTTATCTACTTATTGATAACGAGGCGCGGACGAAACAGACAGTGCTGGGCTCCGTTATCAGGCGTTTCTCACATTATACAGACTAACAAACAACCCGATCTATCATTGCGAAGCGCAAATGGCATATGCGGACATAAAATCACAAATGAGACCTCACGGAGATTCGCCTCAATAACAGGCGAGGCGGTGTCGGGCGCTTTTGAATAATAACAGCTCTGCGAGGCCGCGCGTTGCGATTGTATCTTTTCCTCGGGTATCCAAAGCGCCATACACGTTTCTGTCTGATTTGTTGCAGATTCTTGAGCCAATCACTGATCGACCTGTGCTCATTGATGGCAACACCGAGCGAATAGAAAAAACCTCTGAAAAAGTTGAATTGAGGGACATTGCCACCAGTATGTATGCTGCTAATGACCTTCAGCCCGCCCCCTATCCTAAACTGTTGTGGCTAACGAAATGCCTTAAGGCACAACTGCTAGCAAGCATAGAGCTGGTAAGAATAAGAAAAGAAGTAGATGTTGTTCTTTTCTAGCTTGCATATCCGTTTTACCTGGCGCCTCTGACAGCCAAGCTGCTGGGGAAAAAAACCATACGAGCTTATGAATCACTCTACTACTAACGATGGCCTACGAACTCGAGCGTTATTTGGATCGGAACCTAAACCATATTTAATTAGTTTGAAGCACAGCAAATAGTGTATCACATATGTACGTTCACTTGAGTAGCTCTCGTCTGTTCTCTCATAACGTTCCGTGCGCTGCGGTTATTACGGGGCAGAGAAAGATAATTCGGAAATCAGTGTGTCACGCTGGCACCTACGTAGCTGCGGTCTGCAATAATAGGGATAAACCTAAACGTCAGTAATTATACGGGACGCTATGCCACAAACTACGTTAAGTGGGCCATACAGTCAGACGAAGCCCAAGGTTGCCATTGTTTCTTTTCCGTGGAAGTCCTACTCGCCTTACAAGTTTCTCTCGGAGCTCATCGTCATACTTGAACCGATTTCTGATAAGATAGTGCTCATAGATGGGAACACTGATCGGATCGATACAGCGCACAGTAGCAAAACCGTTGTGCGAGATATTGGTATTAGTATGCACTATCTGGGGGATCTAAGACCAAAGTATTTCTCGGCGGTCCTATGGATTTTAAAGTGGTTCCTGATCCAGTGTCGGGCGAGCTTGGAATTGGCAAGAGCGCGTGCAGAGGTGGATGTTGTAATATTTTACGTAGCATATCCGGGATATCTTTTGCCGCTTGTTGTAACGAAACTGCTGCGAAAGAAGAGCATCGAAGTCGTTACGCGAGGCAAAGCCACCACTACGACAGCCCGGCTGTGGAGGCTGCAAGATCCGATTCTTTTCACTCTATTGGACGGAATATCCCCCGAATCTAGAGGTTTGATAAAAGAACTTGGCCTAGAAAAATACAGGCAGAAAGTCCTTCCAGAAGGCGCCCGATTCATAGACGATACACGCTACAAGAAGAACAAGCGGTTATCAGAGAGAGCAAATGTCGTAGGATTTGTAGGTCGAATGACGAGAGAAAAGGGGATAGTTGATTTCGTTCACGCCATTCCTCTGGCCGCAGAGGAAGTGTCAGATCTGAAGTTCTCGATAGTAGGGTCAGGGCCCTTGAGCGACTGGGTCAACGAGCAGAGCAACCACCTGAGTACCGAACGGGGCATCGACATAACGCTGGCGAATTGGGTTGAGACGGGTCTAGCCGACTATTATAACGAGCTGAAACTGTTTGTCCTGCCTACCTCTCTTGATGCCTTCCCCACCAGTATTTTGGAAGCGATGGCGTGCGGCACCCCGGTTCTAGCGACACCAGTTGGCGCTATCCCAGATGTGATCGCGGATGAAGGCACGGGCTTTTTGCTTGAATCAACCGCGCCGGAACGTATAGCACAACGAATAACAATGATCTTAAACTATAGGGAATTAGAAAAGGTGGCAGACACTGCGCAAGGCCTTATTAGACAGAAGTTCACGAGAACTGCTGCCACAGAACGGTATGACAAGATGCTTAAAGAAGTTCTCGACTTGCGGCGACCGACAGTTTAACCTTTAAAACCGATTAATCTTTGCTCACCTCACTCTTTCTGGTGGGTATCGTCTTAGTGCGTGACCAGGGCGTAAAAATGGTTGTTGAGTTGCTTGACGATAAAAAGCGATGGGACCAGTTTGTCGAAACTAGCCCGCAGGGATCACTATTTCACAAGTGGGACTTCCTGAAGACTGTTGAGCGACATTCGAAGTACCAATTCTTGCCCTATGGCGTATACTCGGACGAACAGCTGAGATGTATATTCCCGTTTTTTACTGGGCGGAACCACGGACTGACCGTCATGAACTCCCCCCCGTCGCACACACAAATTCCGTATTTAGGTCCCACTTTTGATCCTAGCGTGCAAACACTCAAGGCAACTGCTAAGGCAAAAATCTTTGACCAAGTGACAAGCGAGGTGTGCAGCGAAATTGATACGATCGCTCCGAATTTCGTGTCTATTACGACCGTCCCAAATTTCCTTGACATACGCTTCTTCATTTGGAAGAAATACAGGGAGCACTTTAGGTTGACGTACTCTATCGACTTGGAAAAATCCCTCGACGAGATCTGGGCGTCATTCTCTAGGCGCTGCAGGCAGCAGACCAAACAATTGAGCGCATCTTCACCTGAGATACAACAAACGAATGACGTAAGCGCATTGCTTGACATCTGGCGAGAGAGGTTCTCCGAACTCGGGGCGCAAGTGCCTCTGCTCAGCGATAGTTATCTCAAGGAGCTTGTGGCTACGTTCCCCCAGGACGTGACCGTGTACAACCTTACCATTGACGGAAGGATTGCGACCGCAGCCGCGTGCTGTGCTATGCAAAAGGAGCGATATCACCATTGGATCGGCCTGGTTAATGCACGCAAGGTCGGAGCTGTGAATGAGTATCTTATATGGGAAATCGTCAAGCGGGCAAAATCAGAGGGCTTTAAAAAGCTGGATTTAGGCTCGTCTGATGAGGGTCTTTCTATGTTCAAATCGAAGTTTGATCCAGGTACTAGAACCATTTTGGACTCTCGAAAAAACCGACACGCTGTACAGGATCGGGCGGAGGGCAATGCGGAGCCTAAGAGACCTAAAAAAGTGAAACAACGTGAAACAGGTGTAACAACTAGCGTGCCAGGTCCCAGATCAAGGCAATTGTACAGAAAGCGGGCACCCCCCACGTGGTGGCGTAAAAATGGTTGTTGAGTTGCTTGACGATAAAAAGCGATGGGACCAGTTTGTCGAAACTAGCCCGCAGGGATCACTATTTCACAAGTGGGACTTCCTGAAGACTGTTGAGCGACATTCGAAGTACCAATTCTTGCCCTATGGCGTATACTCGGAAGAACAGCTGAGATGCATATTCCCGTTTTTTACTGGGCGGAACCACGGACTGACCGTCATGAACTCCCCCCCGTCGCACACACAAATTGTCTTATATGGGAAGTCGTTCGGCGGGCAAAATCAGAGGTTTTTAAGAAGCTGGATTTGGGCGAAGTTGATGCGCCTCTCTCTCGATACGAAGCGAAGTTTGATCCAATACTAGAACCGTTTTGCTTTATCGACAGAATCGACACGGTGGGCAAGACCGTTTATTTTGCACGGACAAAGCTGAGCTGGGCTAAAAAGCTGAGGGGTCTAAGACGCTAGCCTCAAGCCATTGCCTTCGCTTTCCTGCCATCAGCAAGTAAACTAAAGCCTCTTTTTTCTTCAGAGGATGGCAGATCAGCGACGAAGATGAGTAGATACGCGACAACTGAGTAAAGGCTGCCATAGCTGTTGCGCGCAATTTCTTTTTTTATGAAGTAGCAAGCGGCTTGCGAGGAGGGCTAAGTATTAACGAGCACCGGCTCGAAAAAAGTAGCTCGATCTTTTCAGTGACGATATTGGTACCGCTCTTTGAACTACACGATCGTTACCTGGGCATTTTTTCATCACAATGCTCAGTAAACTACGCATTCCCTAATTTTTGCTCTTTCCAACATATTCAAGATCACGATTCATAGCGCGTGAACGAAATGCCAGGTTTTACGTATTAGACGTGCATTGAAAGGCTTGCGCCCACATTTGCGATCTTAGTAGCCGAGTGGCTTGATGCCGTATCAGCTCGAAGGTTTGTCCTGACAGCGTCAACTGATCGAACGCGAAGCAGACGAAGCTGTGAGAAGCGCGCCATAACGCATCCTTCCGTGAATTAGCATGACCTTGGAGACGAGAACCGTACGCGGCATTAGCTGGACTGCAGCGTCACGAGTCGCTCAGTTGCTAATGTCAATCTTGATTTCTGCGATCTTAGCGAGATTGCTCACACCAAGTGACTTCGGCCTGATTGCTATGGTGGCCGTGTTTTCGAATTTTATCTTCATTTTTTCGGGGCTTGGATTAACTGCAGCAATCGTGCAAAAAAAAGAGATTACTGACGAGGCGTTATCGTCGATTTTTTGGGTTAACGTAGGCCTGGGCGTGTTGCTGACCGTGGCATTCGCAGCCTCTGCGCCGCTAATAGCTGCTTTCTATTCTCAGCCAAGACTGATCCCCCTTGTCGTGTTCATATCAACGACCTTTTTTATAATTTCATTGAGCAATGTGTCATATGGGCTGCTTACAAGACGCATGAATTTCAAAGCCCTCGCCCTCATCAACCTCTGCGCCACGGGGGTTTCTGGCATCATAGCTGTTTTCTTGGCTTTTTCCGGATACGGCGTCTGGAGTTTGGCTTGGTACACGGTTCTTTCCAGCGTTGTTTTGGCCGCCTTCACTATAATTTATGCTCGATGGGTTCCCCATCTTTTGCTTGGGTTGCAGCACGTGAAAGGGCTGCTGGGGTTCGGTGCGAACCTCACAGGATATACTTTCGTTACCTATTTCGCTCAAAACATGGACAATCTCCTCGTCGGGCGGTTTCTTGGCTCTGCTGCCCTCGGCTTCTACAATCTAGCTTTCAACTTGCTAGTGTTGCCGATTAATACCATATCCGATGTCGTCGGGCGCGTCATGTTTCCTGCACTTTCGATCATCCAACACGACAAAAAGTTGGTGCGCGACGCCTACATTGCTGCTAATCGCTACGTCGGGGCTATCTCTTTTCCGTTAATGATATGGGTGCTTGTCGCGGCGCCTCAGCTTGTCCGAGTGATTTACGGTCTAAGATGGGTAAGCGTGATTCCGCTAATTCAAATTTTCGCGTTAGCTGGAATAGAACTGTCAATAGGAACAAATGTATCGTGGATATTCATGTCTCAGGGCAGGACTGATATGATGTTCAGGTTGGGCATCTTTACGACCGTTGTCATTCTTATTTCCTTTGTTGTCGGGCTTCGTGGGGGGGTCGAAGGGGTCGTACTCGCGTACACAGTCGCGATATACTTGATAGCTTACCCCATTTTTGCCATCGCATTTCGATTGATAGACCTGAAGGTAAGGCACGCGTTGGCACCGCTGTGGTCAGTTACATTGGCAGCACTCACACTAGGAATTGTTGCGTATCTCCTTCAAATCTTACTCGAGAAACTGGGAGTCACACAAGACTTCGCCATATTAGCCATCGTGACGGCTGCGAGCCTGTTGAGCTATTCAGCGGCCCTTTTTTTACTAGACAAAGAGCTCCTCGTCGGAATAGTGAGACTCCTCGGTCAGTTAAGATCAGCTGATAGTGAATAAGACGAAGCTCAAGGCACGCGTAAGCCTAAGCGGCAACTTTATAAAAAGAGCGAGGCGTCTTTTTTAGCTTTTACACGGCGGTTGAGGCAACGCGGCAGCCGGCTGATGAAAAAGGAGACAAATCAATGAAACTACAAGACACTGAGGGTTGGCTCACGACAATGAAACACAAACGTAGTGTTATTAGTATTACGATAGCAGCGCTCATGCTCGTCTCGCTGTGTGCGGTGTGTGTAAGCACGAGCGTGAGTGCCAACCCCCCGCCGGCACCGGGCCTTCATCGTGCGATTTGCAAGGATCATATCTCAAATATATCTTTGTACAAGGCTATGACGGCGCCCTATGGGACAGGTATAAGTCAATAGCTGGGGGAGGAGGCCATTGGGGGTAGTTTTTCGGAGGGCACATCAGGCAGTGATGAAGCAAAGACGCGAAAGAGTGATCTGTTCAACAAGCAGCTACCATTTAGTAGCCGCCAACGTTCGCAAGAGAGGGGCCCCGCGATCGGCGTGGATCGATCAGCCCCTTCAAGTGCGATCACACACGAAAAAACGCGGCGGCCATTCAGATCTAGAAGCAGTAAGATGGGAATTTTTGCTATAAATCTCAACAATACCGATCTGCGTACAT
This sequence comes from Methanobacteriota archaeon, assembly GCA_963701995.1. Taxonomy (GTDB): domain Archaea; phylum Halobacteriota; class Bog-38; order Methanoflorentales; family Methanoflorentaceae; genus Methanoflorens. Next base: position 176,183 of record OY969693.1, read on the forward strand.
GAAGCCGATAAGACGAATTACTACGCTTTCGAACTTCTGCGCACCCCCCGCGTATGAATGTACATGGGCTACCTGCAATGCATTCTGCATCGTTATTTAGTTACTGCGAAGTAGAAAGGAAGACCGACTATTACGGCAATGAAACAACGGTTCAGAAGCAGAGTGATTTTAGCACGAACCTCACCTGACGAGAAGGGGCAATACAACATATTTTGAATACGGCTACTTGCGTTCTAGGGTCCCAATCCCAACTTGTCCCGCGTGAACTGGAGAAAACGTCGTGGGTGCTGAAGGTTTGACCTCCGGAAGGGGTCGTATGCAAATGCCCGGCAGAAGCACATCAGCGCCTTTCTACTTTGGCCGAGCTGGTAATAACGAGAGCCTAACCTCGTGAATACCGTTGCCTTAGTTTTTGCCGACATGCGATGGTGCCACTTACTCAGTGCATACTCTAGAACCATAATATCCTCTTGGCGATAAATGTGTGCCTTGTCTGGGGGCTCCTTGCCGCCGCTGGTGTTGCCCGCGTGTATTCTATACTGGGTAAGCGGTTCTGGTATGAAATAAAACGTATACTTCGCTGCTAACTCCAGACTCAACTTATAGTCGTTTGCGTATTTCAAAGTCTCATCATACCTAATGTCGCCCAGATTTGCCCTTTTGAGGATATACGAGCCGATAAGCTGCTCCCACCTGCCCAAGTGATCGTGGAAAGTGTCCCCTGTTTTCTTTGCTTCGACGTCGTAGACAGTGTTCGTAAATTCAGTCCACGTTGAGCCCACCGGTTGTCCGTTCTCATCGATAATCTCCGCCTCCGTCCAAACGACCAGGTCCTCATCGGATTCAAGAACGGCAAGTGTTTTGCTGAGCTTATCCTTCATCCAAACGTCGTCAGATGCAGTATCCGACAGAAACTTGCCTTTCGCAGCCGCGATACCGTCGTTCATCGTCTTTGCGATTCCGCAGTTTGTCTCGTGAAGGATTACGCGCACTCTAGCGTCTTCCATAGCGTATTTTTGAATGATTTGTCTTGATGTATCTGTCGAAGCATCGTCGACAATTATTAATTCAAGGTCCTCGAAGTCTTGACCTAGAACGCTCTCAATAGCTTCGGAGACAAACTTCTCGTGATTGTAGGAGGGCATCACTACGCTAACTAATGGCATCTTTATTTGCCTCAGCGATACACGCGACCTCGCCGTCGGTCAACAACGGATAGAGCAGGAAAGAAGATTTCGTTGCAGATCGCTCGTGTTACCACTTAGTCTCGCTCAAATACTAAATAAGTCTTTGCCCGTTAATCTGAATTGCACTATGTATCACTGTTTATCGTCTCTCATACCTATCGGTTATAGGTCGCGAACCTATCTTGCGAGCGTGCTTGCGGTCGGCGTATCCGGCGAATTTAATCTATTAGTCGGCATTGTGTTATCTCGCAGCACACAAGCCATTTAAATTATGAAGGCTGTATGTTGGTCGGCTCTTAACGTTTAGAGGTGTTACCATGGAAATAGGAGGTTTTTTTGAATTTCCTAGATTTGCTGATATTGATAATGGTGATTCAACGTATCACCATTTAACTAGCTTATACGAAAATTATAGTTTTTTTAGAGACGGCAGGCAGGCAATTAAAGCTGTCCTGCAAAATACAGATGAAATCAAAAATAGACCGTGTTATTTACCGTCATATCTGTGTGATTCGATTATACAACCTTTCACCGAAATGAACTTAAAAGTGAATCTGTACGGTCACGAGGATCCGTTAAAGCCAATTTTGAATGCGGATATTGCTAACTCAGTGATCTTGATTATTGATTATTTTGGAACGGAATCTGTTTCCAACACAGAAATTCGTGAGTTATTAGATAGAGATAACATCGTAATTATGGATTTAAGTCATTCAATACTTGATAACAACAGATTTTCGATCAAGCATGACTGTTACTATCTAATTGCTAGTCTAAGAAAGCTCTTTCCTATCCCAGATGGAGGAATAGTCTACCACAATACAGAGAAATTCGTGGCAAGTGATATTTTTCCCAAAGACTACGAATCAAAGTTGGAAGCTATGGTTTTGAGATATCTATATCTAAATGGGATAACCGTGGATAATGTGCCTGCCCATGACGACAAAAAGCTTGATTCCGTTTTTGAAGCTTGGTATACCAAAAAGCCTGTAGGATTTGAAAAACGTTTAGAAGCTGTGAAAAGGCATTATTTGGCGCTTCATTATGAATATGAGCTGAAAAAATATGAACATCAAGTAATACCCCAAAGTATCCCTGCTATTTCATTGTATATCTTGCATAATATCTCTTATTCGAATATTATTAACAGCAGAGCTGAGAATCTAAAATTTATGTACGACAATATTATACAAAAGGATTTATTTTTATTCAATCTTGACGATATCAAAAGTCCATTTTTGCTGCCGTTAAGATTTAAATCTGAAGAAGAAAGAGATTTATTCAAAAACTCGCTAATAACGGCTGATATTTATCCGCCAATCGTATGGGACATAGAAGAGTATGTACCTAGCGAATACGTTTACGAACGTGACTTAAGCAAAAGGATGCTTACAATACCTATCGACCAGAGGTATAAACCCGAAGACCTATCAAAAGCTGTTGCCATAATAAATCACACTTATCAGAGAATACAACAAAGCTAACAAACAGATATTTTCGTATTTTTGCAAGCTGCCGCAAGTTGCTTCACGTTTTTTCAAGAACAGGCTATGGTCGAGAGCTGAACTGATTGCCTGATATGATTCAGATCGTATCTCTGCTTGTCGGTCCGGGATAAAAGAGGCAATCTTTTTGGTTAAAGAATGAGCTAAACGTAGCACCTAGATCAGCGCTTCGTTTGTTAGCCGCCAAATTTTTTTTGAGCACTTATCTTGTCTTATAACATTCTTAGAGGTGATCTCCGGCCAATACCAATGCGCCTTCAACCTTTATCAGCTCGAAGTCATCGAACTTTTGGGGATACACGCTCTCAATTGATCAAGGATTCTTTCACTCTTATATGAGGGCATAAACCACTCTAACTGACAGCGTCTTTAGTTGCCCTACCTATGTACTCAACTTCTTCCTCAGTCAACGAGGGAGAGAGCGGCAGAGAGAGAATTTTGGTACAGATATGCTCGGTGACTGACAAGTCTTTGGCACTCTCAAACTCTATGTAGGCTTTTTGCTTATGAACTGGTATTGGATAGTGTATCAGTGTTTGGATGCCTCTTTTTTGTAGGAGTCGCTGACATTTGTCACGCTCAGCTACTCGTATTACAAACAAATGATACACGTGCTTCGCGTAAGCACTCTCGCCAGGCAGCACGACATCTGTGTGCTCCAGTAATTCCGTGTATAATGCCGCTAATCGCCGTCTCTTTTCATTCCATTCATCAAGTCGCGACAGCTTGGCTCGCAGTATTGCCGCTTGTAATTCGTCCAAACGGCTATTGATCCCTACAAAGTCGTGATGGTATTTCCCTGACTGGCCGTAGTTTCTCAGCAGCTTGATTCTCTCTGCGAGGCTGTTCTCGTTTGTCGTCACGATGCCACCGTCGCCGCATGCACCGAGGTTTTTTACGGGATAAAAGCTAAAACACGCAACATCGCCAAAGCTACCTACTTTTTTCCCTTTGTACTCTGCTCCATGAGCTTGACAGGCATCCTCGACTACCGAGAGATCATATTGCGTTGCTATCTTGAGGACTTCGTCTAAGTGTGCTGGGTGACCGTAAAGATGGACCGGCAGTATTGCTTTCGTTCTTTCCGTGATCTTCTCCTCTATTTTGGCAGGATCAATGCAATAAGTGTCAGGCTCCACATCGACAAAGACCGGTTTTGCGCCACATCTTGCGATGCCATCAACGGTCGACACAAACGTGTGAGAGACGGTAATTACTTCACTGTTTTCGTCTATTCGCAGAGCTTTAAGAGCGAGAAAGATAGCGTCAGAACCTGAATTTACGCCGATTCCGTACTTAGCGCCAACGTAGTTTGAAAACTCTGCTTCAAATGCGGCTCCCTCATCTCCTAAAACAAATCGCCCACTTTCGCATACTCGTTCAACTGCTTCAGATATCTCTTGTTGTATCTCCGCGTGTTCTCTTTTGGCATCAAAAAATGGGATCTGTCTCTTCACCATGCTTATCCTTTATCTTAAAGCGTTGCTCAGTGTGAAATAAGGCATCATGGAGCGGTCGCCCTCGCTATAAATCGCCTTTTGTTAAGCGATGCAAGAGGGAAACAGCATTCGTGCAGTTAACGCTTTCTTTCACACGCCCTGTTTTGGAGTGGATCTTAGAGGGATCTGTTACTTGTCACGTCTACTCTGTAGGTATCATACATCGTAGCTCGTGCACCAAGGCCCTCTTTGTGTGCAATCAAACCTGCGTTTAGATAATGCCCGCCTTTTTCCGTTGATCTTCCGAAATCAAAATACCGCTTATTCCTGCCGCTGTAATAGTCGTGTATGAGGTAATCCCAGAGAAGCTCTCCCGCACCCATCTTCTCGCCCTCCTCACTCGCTGCTGCGTACTGTGCATGGGCGATGCTTTTGTACTCGAACATAATAACGCCCGCAAGCATAGTCTCATCCTTGTAAGCAGCGAAGAGCTTTATATTCTCTGGAAAGCTCTTCGAGAGCAGTTCCATCTCCTTTGCGGTGTGAGTTGGAGCAACACTGTATTTGCGGGCGAGGACTTCGGCGACGAGTGACATATACGCCCCGAAATCGTCCGTTCTTTTCACTATGAGTTCATTGCGTTTACCCAGCTTTATGCGCCTTCTTTTGAGTCGGCTAAAAGGTACTTCTTGATCCAATGCTATTGTCGACGATGCATCCCGTTGAACCACCGTTGCATTATGCCGGAACAGTGCATAGAGATCTTCCTCTGCTGGGAAAATATGATAAATATGCGGAATCGCTTTGTAAATTACGGTCTTAATCTGATGTTCGCTTAAATACACCATCAAAGCGTCAAATAGCTCTAACATCAGTCTCATTACCATCTGCTTCCGATCAGATACTACCCCGCCAAAAGTCAAACCAGCATGACTGTAGAAGACACCATCTGCGATATTTGCGGGCATAACAGCGACCAAATTGCCTTCTTCAAAAAAAAGAAAGGAAGAATCGATGAACCGATCTGAGTGGTATTCCATGTAGTCTCGATAGAAAAGAAAACTCCCGTTATTGGCCTTGCTTATGAAGTCGTCCCACAGCGATTTGTAGTTAGATGCGTACTTGACCACTTCAATCATACTAGCGACTCTTATTGCCTTTCAACTAAATGTGTCTGAAACGCGAGTGAAGTTCATCTAATAGCGTCTTAGTCACCAAGAAGCCTAGTCAATCATCAGCCGAGTCGTGGAATGAAGTCTCACGCCGTTGTGATATAGTTACTACCTTCTCTAACGAGATAGCGCCACCGGGATATTCATTGAGGTCCTTTTGTTGCGCTCGCACCTGCGTCCTAAAAACGTCATGCTCTCGAATGTAATCCTCCTCATCGAAATAATCTGACACCAAGACTAAGCAAACGGAGCCTGAGGAAAAATTGTCAATTTCACGCCACACCATCGGCGGGATGTATAAGCCGTAATAGGATCGATTCAAGTTATATCGTTCCTGACTCGATCCCCCGTCCAAGATAACGTCGAAACTGCCTGTCGCCGCGATGATGAACTGTTGCAGCTGCTTATGTGCGTGTCCGCCTCGCGACTCTCCGCCTGGAACGTCGTAGAGGTAGTAGACTCGTTTGATCTCAAACGGTATGTGGCGGTTCTCTTCAACGAACGTCAGATTGCCTCTCACGTCTTCAACTCTCGGAAGTTGAATTATGCGACCTATTTCTTCTGCCATGGTTCACATCTCAGCTTTTGTCAGTTTCACGGTTTAAGCAAACCGAGAATCATCCGTTTATCATCATAAGTTATTCGAATTTGTATATAACTACAGCGTACACAGCGAGGTCGATGATTATGATCGGCGTCAATGGGGCATTTTCGAAAAGCAATAGTGCTAAACAACCCAACGCTAGCTAAACCGAAAATAGGTGGCACGCTCGACCTTTTTAACCTACGAGCACGGCCGCATCGTCCCAAGAAAAAGAGAGCCAAAGCAAGCGCAAAGGCTTCCGTGACCACTGTTGCAAATGATGCACCAAAGTAGTGTAATTCGGGATTAGCAGCACGTTCAGGGCTACGTTAACTGCGACTGCAGACCTTTGTGTTGATGCTGCGCTTACAAAAAACTTGTTGGAAGTCCACCGCAGTAAAATCTCCGCGGCAATCCGCACTGCCTTTTTAGAACTGCGATCAATGGGCGATTCGGACATTGAGCAATATATTTAACAAAGGTGGCAGCTAACGGCTGTCTATCAAAAGTTGAAATGATGATCACTATTAAACACCTGTTGTTGAGATAGAATGACGAGCTTGGAAATGAGAAAGGCAAATGTCCTTATAATTGCTGATCCGGCAGATGTTGAGTTTTTGGATACGGCCCTAGCTTCGAAGCAATGGAACATTTTTTGGAAGATAGTTGACTTTGAGAGACTCTATAAGAGCGCGCGAGAACTTAGTGACGCCGTGAACCAGAACGCAATTGATTTTTTGGCGTTTTCGCGAAATGATCAAGTATGCAATCGGGTAGCCACCGCTCCAATGGTTGAAAAACTACGAACGGGATACACAACTTTCAGCGGCATTGATGAAGCACAAAGAACTGAACAGATGGCACAATGTTTTGAGGATTTCGTCAAATGCGACAAGATGGTACGTTACGATGGAACAGGGGCAAGTGGCACGGGGGCAAGTGGCACAGGACCGGGAAACACCCAAGGAGGGAGAACGTTCTCTCTCGTCTTCGACCTGGAGCAGGTAGGCGGCGTGAAATACGGACTTCCGCGAATCCTTGCTTTGTTGGATCAATACAAGGTCAGAGCGACATTCTTCGTAACCGATCTTATAAACACTGTGTATCCGAACTGCACCCGCTTGATTGCAGAACACGGGCACGAGGTTGGCATCCACGGGTTGTGGCACGAAGACTTACGTGGCGTTGAGTTGCTGGCGCAGAAGAAGTATATCGACCTTGCGAAATCGAGAATGGCGGAAGACTGCCGTGGCGCAAACTATCTCCACCGAATGGACGTTAACACCGCAAAGGCCTTGATCGAAAACCAGTTCGATTACCTAATAAGTGATTCATCGAGCTATTACAGGTACTTCGCCTATCCGGAACCAGCAAAACCAATACTCATTGAAGCTGAAGAAGGTGCCATATACTCCCTACCATTTTCGATCGACACCTACGGCTTGCCTTGGCTCCTTACTAGGAATATGGTCGACGCTTCACTTGCGCGAGGAAAAAAGCAACGCTTTGTGCATTTGACCTTGTTATGCCACCTCTTTCGCGAAGCTTCCGTCCGAAACAGAGAACGAACTGAAAAGCTTTTGCGGTACCTAGTTGTCACTAAAGGATTGACGCCAGTAACGCTCAGTGACTTGCTGGACAACGTGCGGCGCAGTGGTTCTGTGCGCAGAACTGAAGCACCTAACATTCTTGTCAAAAGGTCGAACTCAGTTTTTCAGATTCCTCGCACAAAGGAAGACGTAATTGGTTTTGTGCCACACAATTTTTTACATTTGATGACGCGACTGAGCGGTCGACATAAGATATTCTGAAAGACCGAATATGAGAAACACACGTCAATCCACGATTTTCGCTACAAACAGCACATAGCAAGGAATTCGAGCAAACTCGAATAATCAAGCAACCGCGGCGCGACTTCACTCAGAAAGGTGGATTTGAAAAAAGATCTTGGAACTCTCTTTCACAGGTCAGACGTCCTGCTGCGAAGTCTGGCACCAGACACAAGATAAGCTGATAAATTCGCAACTAGTCGCTTGGTTAAGCAGTTTAAGCAGGCCATACCTAACGCTTTTTCCTAAATAAGGCAGAAGTCTAATGCCTCCAGTGATAGCAAAAACATTGTCGTTGCAGTTCAGTGTAAGACTTCCGTCATAAAAAATCGTGGTCCGCATTCTTCGATGCAGTGATCAGCAATAGCTATGTTGAGACCTCTGCGCGATTGTCTATGGCACGCCGCAATGAACATAGCGAACCCTAGCTTTGTCGTGCTGGCCCAGAAAAAATTTAAGTCAAAAAGGCTTGTGCAGATTCTACAACAGCAGCGTAATGAACTGCACGAAGAGCGGGCAACTTCGTCGAAAGCGTTGCCTGATATCTTGACGTGAATTCGACAGCGTCGCTCGAACGAATCGAAAGTGGCGTCAGGGGAATCAGCCGAGCGTGGATGGCAATAGATTAGATAGCAAAAGCTGCTGAGGGCGAACGAAGTATAAGTGCGTCAAAGCTCGTAATTGCCGAGCATTCGCGCTCCTCGCAGTATACAACGCGTTGCGTCCATGCGCCATACGACACCTCAAAGTCGGTCAACTCAAGCTGCAGTCAAGGAAAAAAAAGGCAAACTTCACGTTTTCGCCGAACATAAAAAAGAACAGTTGAACCTGCGATCCTCTGCATCCGGCAGTTGTTGGCACTATAAAACGTTTTAGCGCACGATTTTGAAGAAAACGACGATGAAACGCCCCTATTTGCGATTCTTTTTAAAAGTGGCTACAAAGGCAAAAATCCTCCTTCCGCGTGTTCTTAATTCAACGGAGGCACTTTTTGGTTAAGCGACTTCCGCAAGTCTGCTGAACAATTTGGAGACAATATCGGCTGGGATACGACGAACCGTATGTATGTTTTAGCGCACGGGATGACCGGGGTCGGCTGGGATCACTGCAAACACCCGCTCCCGGAAGGTGTATACGAAATTTATACGCGGTCTTGGCGAGATGTTCAACTTTCGAAATGAGTTGCCAGATCCAAAGGGTCGGTTTATCGGCTGTGATTTGACGCTTGGATATACCAGCTCTCCATTTTTCAGAGTTTGGTTGCTGTCCTTGTGTCGTACTTTAAGTGGATCTTGCAGGCATCCGCTGCCTGAGCACGTGCATGATGTGTACATACAGACGTCTGGGCTAGAGAAACTCCCCGGCAGTTGATTATTAGTCAAAAAGCAGTCATTCCACGATCGTCTGTTTGGGATTGTGTAATGACAATTGCACAGTGAACTTCGTGACGTGACTGTGATGTTCACCATTTGAATCCAATGAGGTTCCAGTAGTCGAGCCATGCGATAAAGGCAAGGGCTGCCCCTACAACGACCGTGTAGTGGATTCTGCCAAACGTGGTCCAGTAGCGACGGGCCCAGGCGAGGACAGCTAAAACTATGCCCCCGGCGGTGAGGGCGATCGCGATGAGCGGGAGGGCGAGCCATGCGACGATGGGTGGAGGGATGGTGATACTACTGGTTAGATACTCGAATTGCACGGTGCCAAGTACGAAATGGAGGAGGAACGGAATGAGGAAGACAATCCAATAGAGCAGGCCTGTAAAGCCCATAAGCCAGTGCGCAAGGGAAGAAAGGCGAGTGTGCCTCCCTTCGTTTGTGCTTTCAGCGTGCCGCCAACGTCGCCGGCGCACGCGGAGCGCGCCTAGAGGCCAGATCGCTGCAGAAGCGAAGACGGCAAGGCAGAGGTAGCCGAGGTTCGTGACGTCGGCAGGGGTGGCGTACCAGGGGAGGCGCTCGTAGTATTGTGGTTCTGCATCTGAGTGGAGATACGTGGTGCCGTTGTCAGTGGTAAAGATGAGGTGGTAGCCACCTCCAAACGTTGTATTCCCGTCCGGGGCCTCGAACACAAGCGGTGCCACCTCTACGAAGTTCCCAGGCACGCCGGACAAAGTGAGCGTGCCGTTCGCGTATCCGGTGACGCTGAGGGTCGAGCTCCCGACGTCTGTTGCCCAAGCACCAAAATACTTAAGGACAGTGGTGTATACGCTCAGCGTACTCTGGTAGGTGCCCGTCAAAGTCTGCGCGTCGCTGAAGTTCGCTTGCTTCGGCGAGGGTGGCGTGTAAGGGTAGTAGTGATCAAGAAACTTCTGCGTGAGGTCCTGCAAGGCCAGATCCCCCCAGTACCGCCTTCCCCAGCACTATTGTAAGAGACGAACAAACCGACGTTACGCTCAGGCAACAGGAAGATCTCGCTGCGAAAATATGCGGTGTAACCTGTGTGGCTGATGCTACTCTCGTTGTTCTGGTTGCCCATAAAAAACCCGAGTGCGAATTTGGTGTAGGGATCAGGGGTGAAGTGGGCGCTGTGCATGTCAAGGGCGGTCGAGGTGTTGAGGATACGCGTGCCGTTGTACTCGCCGTTTTGGAGTTGAGCGATCATAAACTTCGCCACGTCGCTGGCGGTGCTGTGGATGGCGCCAATAGGAGCCATTCCGATAGTCCAGTCTTGCGTTTGCTGAAATGTGCCGTCTTTATAGGCGTACGTCTTTGAGACGTTCTCGACCAACGGTGACGGCACCGGCTGCTCGATCGTCGTGTTGTTCATGCCAAGCGGGGTGAAGATCTTCTCTGCGACGTACTGGTTGAAGGGTATGCCCGAGACCTCCTGGATGATGTAGCCGGCGAGGGCAGCCCCCCAATCGGAATACGACCAGACCTGCCCCGGTGGCCAGATGCGCGCGGGCATGGTCTGAGCAAGGGTCGCGCCGAGGGGCTGGATGTCCTTAGGATCAGAAACCGCTACCCCCTCAGGTTGCGCTTCAAACCCCGCTGTATGGGTCATCAGATTCTCCATGGTGATCGGCTGCGGGAACGTCGCAGGGATCTTGAAGTCGGTGAGGTAGGTGTTGACGTCGGCATGGGGGTCGATCTTGCCCTCCTCGACGAGCTGCATGACGGCCGTCCAGGTGAAGAGCTTGGTCACTGAGCCGATCTCAAAGAGCGTCGCGTTCGCGTCGACGGGCGTCTTGTTAGCTACGTCAGCGTACCCGTACCCGTTGGCGTAGAGGAGCTTGCCATCCTTGACCACAGCGATCGTTGCGCCGGGGATGTGATAGGTTGAAAGCTCATCAGAAATGGTGGTATTGAGGAAGGAAGCGAGTTCAGTGACGTTTTGGGGGCCACGAGTCGTGTTATTCGCTGAAAGCAGAGTAGGAGGGGGGGCTTGCCCAGCGACATACAGACACGGAGCGAGTCCTGCTGCGAGAAGCATTACGATGAGCGCAAGTATGGTTACAAGTGATCGAGGAGGCGAGTGTCTCGTTTTTTTCACCTTCGTCTTTTGCCTCAGGATTCTTCCCGGATGCCGCCAAAAATGGAGAACTGGGGGAACGATCAACCACGCGCCTTTTTACAAGGGTCAGGGTTGTTGATGTTCAATTTTACAGTTTTGCTGCAGTTTAGTGAAGGAACTGATACCATAGCTATAAGAAACGCAGCAATTATCTTGATGGACTCAAAGATTCGAGCGCCTGCAAGATTTGACCAGCTATTACGTCCCAATTTAATTCTTTTACTGCCATCTCTTTGGAGTTTTCGCCCAAACGTTTCAGTTCCTCCTTAGATTCATTTTTTAAAGATTTTATGCCTCTTGTTAGGTTTCCTATGCTACTATCTTTGACGATCACCCCACAATTGTATTTGTCAACCAGCCTTGCAGCGTCACCTACTTTTGTTGTTAAAATTGGCTTGCCAGCGGCAGCATATTCCGCGAATTTTGTTGGTGCAGCAAACTCAGTCGCTTTGTTATATGGCCTTGGTAGCACTAAGACGTCGCACAATGTGTAATAATATGGAACTTCGGAAGGTGGGATTCGAGGCACAAAGCTTATGTTTCGTTCTTCTCTCCTCTCATCCCCGCCAACAATAAGAAATTTGATGTCAATATCGTCAAATGTCCTAGCCGCTTCAATGAGGTTCTCGACGCCCTGCCATTTCTGAAACTCGCCAACATATCCAAAAACGAATTTACCATTTAGCTCAAATCGTCTACGCAAGAAGTCTATCTTTTCTTTGTCGACTAGATCGTATGATCGTCCCTCTACGCCATTTGGAACATAAACAAGTTTTTCAGAAGAGATGCCGTTGTGCGCACTCAGATAATCAATCATCGCACGAGAGACACAAAACACCTTATCCGAGTATTTGAGGGCTAATAGTTGAGTAAATCTGTCTTGCAAGACTTGCGACGAAAAAGATGGGTGGTACAGCAAGGATTCATCAACCCCGCTACCGTGCATATCAAAAATTAGGGGGGTGCCTGTTATTTTCCCTGATAGGCAGCAAAAGGCCGTCGCGCTGCTGACATTCGCCAAAACAACATCATAATCGTCTTTTAGCAAACGTCGTAAATGCTTAATGTGCACCGTCAGTGGCGACGAATCTACGTAGTCTATATCAAGGTCATCATAGTCAAGAATCGCATTGATTGGATTTTTTTTCGCCGCAATGCGGCGGTAGCATACGAAATGGACTGTATGATCCCTTTCCAAAATTTCGTTTATTTTTAAGATTCGTACCCACGCAGCGTCCTGTTTTGGGGACGACAAGACAACGCTTAGTATTTTCATTCCTATAAGAAGGTGTGTCGTTTATTTCTATATTTTGCCCGTTCCTATATGATGATTAGCGCAGCTCTCCTCCGAGGCCGATCTCGTCTTCAGAACTGAGTACTTCGCTTGTAATGCGTTCGAATACCGTCTGGAGGTCATCGAATTCTCCATAGTGATCGGCTGCGGAAACGTCGCAGGAATCTTGAAGTCCTTCAGGTAGGTGTTGATGTCGGCAGGGAGGTCGATCTGCTCTTTCTGGCGCTCCCCGTCGGTCAGGGTGCTCTTGCTCACGTTGAGTCAGCCGCTATCTCGGCTAGCGGGAGTCCCTGCCCGCTTAACTCAAAAAAAAACGCACTTCTGTCTTGTTGTCTTTCGTGCTGTGTATACGGGGGAAACAACCATATAGATCGGCAAGCCTCAGTTATGGGCTGCGATTGACTGAAGGTGCCAGCACGCGCTCGAATGCTTCATCATCGTACACGCACTCTCCACGCTTATGAATAGGCCCGCATCGGCGCTGTGGGGCTCTGCGCTTCGCAGGGTGCCTTTCTTTTGTGCAACCTGTTTGTGCATAATAGCCTATGCGCTATTGCTGATCTGACGTTTAGCGATTGACTAAATGCTTCTGTATTTTGGGAGAGTTCGTTAGCTCATTTGTAATGAACTGCAAGAGATAACCCGCAACTACAACAAATGGTATGAGTGCAATAAGAATCGCCGTGGTAGCCGTTCCCCCTATGTCGAATCTGAACTGTAGCGCATGGCTTACACGGAGGAAGAAGGGCATATTGATAAAATAGATTCCATAAGTTGAAAAAGCGACAAAGATGAAAAAGACGTAAAATCTAGCACGAGTAGTCATCACATAGAAAGTAGCCCAATACAGCGTGATCAAAACGATCAATATGCCTAGCAGGTAGCTCAAAACTGCCGCCAATACAACTGTATTGGAGTAGCGTTCTGCAAAAATCATCCAAATGGATGAGAGAGCGCCAAATACGGGTATGGTAAACACAAGGAACCAATTTGAATTTATCTGACGTATCTTGTTGTGGACGTCCGCTTTTCCCGCAACTATTCCTGCGACAAACAGACCATAGTACTGCAGGAACATGAAATCAGAAAGGCCCCATAGAAGTCGTATTGCGGCAAAGAAGAGGAAGGGGATCAGAGATATGATAAGCAGCCTCTTCAAATCATTGGAAACGGCGAGCAAAGGAAAGAGCAAGTAAAAAATGAGAAGTACGCTCAAGAAATGGTAGATAGCTGTGGAGATAAATATCGGGTAAAGCAAAGCTTGCCATCCAACGACATAGATCGCAGAATCGACAAGTGAAGGTCTGTAGAAGATCAAGATCACTGCTACAAAGACCCAGTACAGAGGATATATCCGCACGATCCTTTTCTTGAAAAAGGAAAGTACGTCACTTCGATCGCGAATTTTGTTACTTAAGGAAAGAGAAAGCCCAGACACAAAAAAGAAAATACACACTCCCGTAAACCCCACAAGTTCCAGCGGGTAATTAGTCACTACCGTCGTGGGAACGTCAGCGGAGGCGCTTATCGGTGCGTGATATAGAACGAGCAGCAGAATTGCGGCAGTCCTCAAAATGTCAATTTCCAGAATTCTTTTTCTTGAAAATGTTTTGAGAGGCTTGAGTAAAGAAGGTACCCTAGCTTCGAAGAAATTGCCGATTTGTTCTGCGAAGGCGACTTTTAACGTAGTTTTTGACCTCACGACAACAATGATTCTTAAGCTTCGTGGTTGGCCCTTTTATAGGTTGTCGCTTCACTCGGGGGCAAAAAAGAATCCTAGAACTATTTTATATTTCACGTATCGATCACGGATTGATATATCCGAATGGTTTTTTCTGCGATGGCATCCCAGGACAAATACTGAAGCGCTCTTTGTCGGGCCATTTTTCCAAGGTCCTCCCGCAATCTCCTGTTCTCGAGGAGAGAGCGGATAGCGACAGCAAGAGCGGAGGGGTCATTCGGAGGGACATACATACCCGCATCACCTAAATATTCTGAAGTCCCCCCTATGGGAGTTGCGATCATCGGCGTGCCATTCATCATGGCTCGTGTAATAATAGCGCTCCCCCAAACTGGTTCGGTGTAGATGGCGAACGTGAAGATGCTCTCCTGCATTTTTTCATCAAATTCTAACTCACTCACCCTACCATACCACTGGATCTGATCCTCCACGTTATTCCGTCTTACCTCATTTTTTGCTATTTTTTCTTCCTCCTCCCCATAGATACCGTACACTTCTAGGTTGATCTTGATCCCTTCGTCACGTAAGATTCGAAGTGCTTTAAGAAGGGTAAAGAAGCCTTTATTCTTCATGGGGGTCCCAAAAAAAGTAACTCTGGTCCTTACCAGTCCTCTGAGAGTGACCGCGTGACCACCATGGAATACCACATGAAGTTTGTCTTCTGGAATTCCAACCCGTATCATGCGATTCTTTTGTTGCTCGGAATGAACGATGACGGCATCAGCATAGTGATACACTCGATGAAGCAACCGTAGGGGGGGGCCCCTTCGAAGCAACCGTAGGGGGGGGCTTTCCAGATTATGGATGGTCACCACCTTATACGGGACTTTCCTTTGCGTGAGAAGAGTAAGAAGGGGCAACTCCCCAAAAGACCAATTTGAGGATTGTTGGTAATGGAGAATATCGGAGTCTTCGCATTGATTTGCGTAACGCACTCCCAGAGGAATCCTGCTTGCGTAATGAAAGAGGCCTTGAATCCTGGATGGGTTAGGGTCATCTAAATAAGAATCAAACGGTGTGGTAACGAGACGGCATTTGCCATGAAAAATGGAAGAAGAGCCGCGATATAGCTGTTTACACAAACAATGACTCGTTACAACCTGGACTGAAACGTCTCTTCTCATCAATGCATTAATAAGATTCTCCGAGTGATTGGCCATAGAAATGTTGTGATACCAACAGGTTATCATGCAAACAGAGAGATTCTTAATTATAATCACCACTTAAATCGGCATTTTTTGCATGTATTGAACCATAATATAGGTTTTAGTTTCTAATGACACGAAAATAAGAATACAAGGAATTCATTTATCGTGTTTCACAATTCAAATTGAACCCTTCTGTAAAGATCACGGCGAGAGGGGGGATTGATGGTAGTGAAGGGAAATACTCATTTATGGTACTACTAATATCCTCAACTATTCTATAATTGGGGTAAATCACTTACCTCTCGTCACTGAAGACGGGCGATTTTAAATTCTATTCCTAGACGTTCATAATAGCTGGTCAAATCTTGCAGGCGCTCGAATCTTTGAGTCCATCAAGATAGTTGCTGCGTTTCTTATAGCTATGGTATCAGTTCCTTCCCTAAACTGCAACAAAGCTGTCAAATTGAACATTGTCGCTCAAAACTCCTTTCTGAAATTTGGTAAGCCGAACGTCTAAACTTCAGATTCGAGATAGATGGAACGGCTATCGAAGTAATTCTTATTGCGCTCATACCATTTGTTTTAGTTGTAGGCTACCTCATCCAGTACAAATGAGCTCACGAGTTATCCCCAAATTCAGAAGCATTGAGTCATCCCTAAACGTCAGATCAGCAATAGCTCCTGCTGTGGCGATGTACAGACCTATTGCACGGCAGACGGGCGCCCTGCGAAGCGCAGAGCCCCACAGCGCCGATGAAGTGCTATTCATAAGCAGTGGGGTGTGTGTACGATGATGAAGCAAGCGAGTGCGTGCTGGCACCTTCAATCAATCTCAGCGCGTAACGGACGCTTGCCGAAAGCTTCTATTCTTCAAATTATTTCCAAAAAGAATCCTAGAAATATTTTACATTTCACGTGTCAATCACGGACTGATATATCCGAATGGTTTGTTCTGCGATGTCATCCCAGGATAAATACTGGAGCGCTCGCAATCGGGCCATTTTTCCAAGATTCTCCCTGAGTCCCCTATTCTCGAAAAGAGAGCGGATAACAGAGGCAAGAGCGGGGGGGTCATTCGGAGGGACATACGTACCCGTATCACCTAAATATTCTGAACTCCCGCCTAGAGGGGTTGCGATCACCGGCGTGCCATTCATCATGGCTCGTGTAATAATATTGCTTCCCCAAACTGGTTCGGTGTAGATGGCGAACGTGAAGATGCTCTCCTGCATTTTTTCATCAAATTCTAACTCACTCACCCTACCATACCACTGGATCTGATCCTCCACGTTATTCCGTCTTACCTCATTTTTTGCTGTTTGTTCCACCTCCTCCCCGTAGATACCGTACACTTCTAGGTTGATCTTGATCCCGTCATCACGTAGGATTCGAAGCGCTTTGAGAAGCGTAAAGAAGCCTTTATATTCTTCGGGGCTCCCGAAAAAAGTAACTCTCGTCCTCACCAGTCCCCTGAGATTGACCGTGTGACCACCATGGAATACCACATGAAGTTTGTCTTCTGGAATTCCAACCCGTATCATGCGCTCCTTCTGTTGCTCGGAATGAACGATGACAGCATCAGCATAGTGATACACTCGGCGAAGCAATCGTAGGGGCCTATACTTGTAGATATCATACAGAGTATGGATGGTCACCACCTTATACGGGACTTTCCTTTGAGTGAGAAGAGTAAGAAGGGGCAACTCCCCAAAAGAGAAAACGTTGCTTTGCTGGTAATGGAGGATATCGGAGTCCCTGCACTGCTTTGCGTAGCGCAATCCCAGAAGAATCCTGCTTGCACGATAGAAGAGGCCTTGAATCCTGGGTCGCACAGGTTTATCTACGTAAGAATCAAACGGTGTGGTAACGAGATAGTATTTGCCGTCAAAAAGGGAAGAAGCGCCCCGATAATTCGTTCTACACGCACAATGACTCGTTACAACCTTGACTGAGACGTCTCTTCTCATTAATGCATTAATAAGATTCTCCGAATAATTGGCCATAGAAATGTTGTGATACCAGCAGGTTATCATGCAAACGGAGAGATTCTTAATCAGAGCCATGCTCTCACAGATTCTTTATCATAACTTGCTATATTCGACTCAATCACCACCATGTCCGGATCGAACGCGTTAATATTATTCTTGACTGCTGCTACACTCCATTCGTTTGCTGACCCGTCCACGAGATTGGCGTCGTAGCTGGCGTCTTCAATGACTCCGTTTGCGAGCGACAGCCAAATTGGGAACAAGTATGTGCCAGCGATGACCCGACCAGTGCCATCTCGCACCCATAAAACTAGCTCGAAACCTTGTTGTTGGCGGACCACACCTCATCCTTTGCCTTGTGCTCATTCTTTGCGATGCAAAATGGGCAGAGGCTGTAGCCGTTAAAAGGACTCATTTGTAGCGGCTTGCCGCAGCTGGTACAAATCAACATTTCTGCCTCGGTCATGTGGATACCTCTTCTTGTTCCTCAGTATCGTCGAGCTTCAATCGATCTTCGCCTCATTTACGTACCGGGAAAAGTTGGGATTCTTAAGGTCGATAATATCAAGGAAATTCTCAAAATCTTCTTCTTGTTCAAGCCCAAAGAGCTCGGTCTCAAAGGTCGATGCTTGACAATTCATTTCTCGTACCCCTGCCATCTTGCGCACCTATGAAACCCGGAAAGGGTTTTTCCATTTGAAACAATAAGGGTGCAGAAGATAGACTTTCACAATGAACCCCCGTTTGTACCTCCCTCACGCGTCGTTCTTACTATTTCCCAGCGGACTGAATAGTTGCCGGTCACGACATCCTTCCACGCTATAAGCACGATGTACGCGTTCAGTAGAGTGTACCAAATCATTCTTGCCACTGCAGCTATTGTTGGACGTTCGGTTCGGTAGCTGTCTCCCAACTGCAAACGCGCCAGCGTCAAGAGGGCAAAAGTCACGCCAAACGCGATAATGCTCGTCGTCATATGAAACAGCACTACGCCCCAGTCGAGCGACACAAGGTACAATGCGGGGACTGCGAGCAGCAAATATGGTGACAGCATCGCAAGGCCTTTATGAGAGGGCAAGAGCAGCAGGCGATAGAGGTCTTTTGGCACCACGAGGAACTTTAAATTATGGAGAATACTTACTATCGTTCCGACGCCATTTTTCTTTTTTTGCTTCACCTGTTCATGTAATGTTGTCGGAGCCGCTTCATAAACGGCAGCTTCGGGCTCGTATTCGATTTTGTACCCCATCTTCCGTATTTTTATGCACATTTCAAAATCTTCTGTGGGCCTACTCGGGTCGATGTCCACCAAGCCCTTTCTCCACGCATTCATCTCCCCATCGAACAGAACTGCTGAGCAGAGTGCTGATTCGCCACTCCTCAATACGTGTTCAAGATCACGGTAGAACTTCGTCGAAAGGGTTAGTGCGTTGTCGGGATTGAGCACCACGTATCTCCCCCCGACTGCTCCGACCTGTGGATTCTTGAAATGGGGCGCTAGTTCTCTTAAGGCGTCTAGGTTGAAGACGCAGTTCGCATCCGTGACCAATACGATATCCCCTTTTGCATGCGACGTTCCCGCGTTTATAGCAGAACCCTTACCGTTTCTTTCCGTCTCGCGTACTAAGCTGAGCCGTGGTAAATCGCCGTCCTTGTTCAGTTCAATTAATCGCTGCACTATACGCGTCGTGCTGTCCGTTGATCCTGAATCTACGACAATGATTTCATAGTTTTGTTTCGGATAATTCTGACTGTACAAGTTGTGTACTCTCGTCGCAATACTCGCTTCCTCATTGTATGTAGGCACAATGATGGACACAAATGGCTGATAATTGTAGTCTTTTGCCTGCGGTTTCCGTCGTAGCGCGATAGCGGTCATTAACAACGGATACCCAGCAAATAGCCACACGATGAGAAATGAAAGAACGAACAGCAACAAATAGATTAAGGGCTTCGCAGGTATTGTGGCAAAAGAATATATAAAAGAATATATATTAATGCCCAACATCAGTGTCCTCCACAATCGGTATTATACGTCGCTGCCGCTCCGTTCCCGCTTCACTTAGGCCATTCAAGTGAGACAACCGCAAGCGACGCTTGCACAAAAAAAGAGCGATCTTGACGCCGTCTCTCAACGAAGACAGTTTCGGTTTATCCGCTCGGGCGCGATAGGTGATCGGAATCTCGGCGATGCGCAAACCTTTTCGCACACATTCCGCGAACATGTCAGCTTCAATTTCAAAGCCGCGCGCTGAGAGCTGCAAGCACCGAATCGCGTCGCGACGATAGCCCCACAAACCGGTACACACGTCGCTGATGCGCGCACCAAACAACGCCCGCGCGAGGAGCGAGAGGAGCTTGTTCCCGGCGACGTTGAGGTTGGTCATAGCACCGGGCTGTATGGTACCTGTGAGTCGAGATCCGAGGACCACGTCATATGACTGTAACAGGCCCAGCATCTCGGAAACAGCGCTGACCGGGTACGTATCGTCCCCGTCAACCATAATCGCGTAATCGGCGTTGATGGACTTGAATGCCGTTTGAATGGCTGCGCCCTTTCCTTTCTGCGCTTCGAGTATGAGCTGGGCACCCTTTTGGACCGCGATCTCCCTCGTGTGATCAGTGGATTGCCCGTCAACCACGTACACGGCAGTTTCGAGCCCGTTCTTCAAGAGGTCGCCAACGGGCACGCCATCGATGACCTTACCGATTGAGCGTTCCTCATTTAACGTCGGAATGACGAAAGCTACTGTCTCCATCGCCTCACCCGCTTCTTGCGATATTTTTTCGGTCGAATCGGCGATTCACCGCTTTCGTCAAGTCGATTTGCTAATCGGTTGCTCCGCTCAGCAGCGATGAACTGCTCGATTCTTTCACAGCCGCGGCTAGGTCGTCAGCTACGGCTAAGCCACGTATTTGCAAAGCGCCTTTCTACCAAGGTGTCAACGCCCGTATCAAAAGCCCCTCAAAACGAACGAGACATTTCCCCCCCTAGGCACTAAGATACGGCACTAAGATAATACGCCTAAGTATAAAAGATTTGTGGCAAAATTGCAATTAAGTTGCAATATTGCATGAAGATAGCAACATTGATCCCAACCCAATAGTTCCACGACCACGTCCAGAACCGCTTCATCTGGATAACCGGTTTGTGGCTCTACTAACTCAGTACACGATTAAGCCGTGACAGATGAGAACATGAGTTCTCTCCAAAAAAACAAAAAAAGCAACCTTCAGAACATTCACAATGGTCTTAAAAAGTAAAGAAGATAGTGCGGCCTGACAATTGACGAGTGAGGGCCATCTTAGGAGAACTTTCATCGGTCTCTTCCTCCTTCGTGACCTGCTACTTGGTCGTTTTTGAGTGTTCTTGAAGGCAAGCGCCCTGACCCGATAGGTCTTCAGGGAAGCGATTCACAAGAAACCGAAGAGCACACTAGCGATTCGTTTTGGACGCCCGGGTGACTGGCCGGCCACGGAGGGATTCCACCGCCCCCACTTCGGTTGAGACGACTATTACCTGCACACTTTTGACAACGCTTGTTCTCGCGTTGTGAGGTTCTAGCGGTCATTTCGGGCGCTCGGGTAACGCTGAGCCCGATATGGTCGCCTCCTGTTGCACGTCGTGCGAGCAGATCCAACTCGAAGCACGTGAGAGAGCCAGCAGAGCACCGCAAGCGGCAGGGGCCTGCCTAATCCTCGCTTTCAGGGGAACAAAAATCAGGAATTCATCAACACCGAATAGCCGCTGCTAATCGTGCACCTTATGTGCGTGTAAGCTACACGCACACCGTAGTTCTTTAGCATTCACCACCCTACGTCACAATTCGACTTTGCGGCTGCCCCGAGCAGTTGATCGACCTTTCTGTTGGAGCTAGTCAGTAACAGGTATCGTTGCGCAGAGTATAGTTTTAGACAACGGTTGTGATTTTGAACAATTTTTAATTTCTTTTTAATGTACCATAACAAGTAGACAAAACGACAATCCAAGAGCCTCAAGCGGCTAGAAAGAACGTTTAAGTTATGTTGGTTTGCTTACCTTATTGGCGGCGTGCTTGCTGGATGCGCACGGCGCGACCGCGAACGAAGCGAGGTGATCGTATGATGAAATACAAAAGTAGCGTTATTAGTATTACGTTAGCAGCCCTCGTGCTCGTCTCACTGTGTGCGGTGTGTGCGAGCACGAGCGTGAGTGGCAACCCCATCCCCGCCGACACATCGCCTTCAGTGTGCATGCCGAAGAATAGTCACTACTATTACATCTTTGTAAAAGGCTATGACGGCGCCCTCTGGTACAACAGAGAGGATACCACACCGGGCTTACCTAACTGGGGGTGGGCGGGATGGACGTCCCTCAGCGGACAGCTAGCGACGTCACCGTGTGTCGTATCGCAGTCGTCTGCTACTCTTGACGTCTTTGTCCGCGGCACGAACGGCGCTCTCTACACCAGGCATTTCTCGGGAAGCTGGGGCCCATGGACCAACCTCGGCGGGCAGATTGCACCCGGTACAGGACCGGGGGCCAGCTCATGGGGCTCAGGTCGTCTCGACGTCTTTGTAGAAGGCACCGACGGCGCCATGTGGCATAAGTCATATACCAGCGGGTGGTCCGGCTGGGAAAACCTCGGCGGGAAACTGACCTCGTCACCCGGAGCCGTATCGCGAGGGAGTGGTCTTATCGACGTCTTTGCACCGAGCGGCGGCGCCCTCTATCATAAATGGTATAACGGCGGGTGGTCCGGCTGGGAAAACGTCGGCGGGGCGATTGCCTCTGGTACAGGACCGGGGGTCAGCGCAATGCACGTCCATACTTATGGTAGTCAGACGTGCGATCGTCTAGACGTCTTTATAAAAAGCACGGATGGCGCTATATGGCAGAGAACTTGGATTGCAGCGTCCGGGTGGTCCGGCTGGGGAAGCCGTGGTGGGCAGCCCGCCTCGTCACCAACAGCAACAATGGTGGGGTATTCCATCGAAGTCCAGGCGCGCTTCACCGACGGCTACATCTACCTCAACGAGTATTTTAGCGGGGTGTGGCACGGTTGGATGGGCGGCGCCATGGACGGCCCTCCAGGCTTATTATAGCGGGGTGTGGCACTATTAGATGCGCAGGGCCTACAAGGCCCTCCGTAACGCCCGCACCGGCCCGCCCGGGGTGTAGACTACCGGTGCGCTACCACACACCGAGAAACCGCCAGCGGCAAGGACAGTGTCTGCTGCTGGTGTCCCTCTCGGTAAGCGTAGGTGTCGATCGATCCGAGCGAGCGATCCGCCCCGCATGTGAGAGACCGCTTAGCCGCCGCGTTATCGCGTATTTGCTCAGTGCTGTCTAATAAAAAAGATGACTTAGTCTCCTGACGCGATCCGTTCAAAAATGGCGACCGCGGTCCGGCTCGCATGAAACGGGGTTGCGAGACAGATCCCCCTACCCGGGGCTAAAAACAACGCAACTAGGGTAGCTACGCAACGTTGAAAAAAGAAAGGTATACCTTGGCCCGTTGGTCGAAATTAGCTGTGAATTGACCGGTTACGAAACCGCTATTCTAAACACGTTCGTTCGTATTGTTTACGATCATAGTTTTTCATTTTTCCCTATTTCACTGCTTTGTTTCTGCTTAAGTCATTCCCGGAGTAATGTGCTGATTTTGGTATTCGCGTGGCGACCACTTGATTTCCGTTACGAGGATAACCCTCTTTACGCTGCTCTTCACGAAGTGCACATATAATGAACTGCCAAGGTGCGAAAAGTGTTGTGCGTCCGTGAAAAAAGCACCGACCGATGGTGAAGAAAGGATGATTGAGAAGGGACTTGTCTTGACAGACAACAACGCGAAATCATTGAGCAACGCGTTTGCCGAAGTCAAAACAAAGAGCTTTGAGGAATCCGAGGCTCGAGTAGATGCCACTCAAGCACTAGACGTGCATTTCGCGGTTCAGACCTACGGAGAGAGAAGGACAGAAGAAAGAAAGACGCCACGTGTATCTTAGTCCGTTAAGAGAGCCTTGTCCTCGGCACGATTATCGCGCATGGCGACGCTGACACATGCGAGAGCTTATCGCTGATGCTGTACAGCCGGCTCGCTCTGCCGCTATCCTAGGACCCCCAGCTTAAACCTGGTACGGGTTCCAAATGTGTTCGACCGGACTATCGGAAGCGTGTTGAACCGGACTATCGGTTTGAACAGCAGAAGCGGAGGTTACGACGCAGCACGCGACTGCCGGACAGGTAGGGGTCGTGGCCGGCCACGTGACGGGGCACGGAGAGGAACAGCACGATGAGGTGGTGCAGCTCGTGCACTGAGCACAGCTCGTCGCGAGACACGTGTTGGTAGCAGCAGCTGCCACATTTATCGCTGCGAACAGCGAAAGTGCCACCACGAATAGCCCTATCAAAGAAACTACTACTTTTTTCATTTTTCCTTCGACGCACAAATCGGGCTTGCTTCCTAGCATTAAGCCCGTTCAGTTCGTGTGAGCAAGGTCAGCACAACGTAAGCCCCTTTTCTGCGACGATTACTGAAACGCGTGCTGACGTCGATGCTCGATAACAGCGTTGGCAGCGGCTACCATATATATCTTACTAAAAAATTGCACGATATTGTGGATATTGCTGTTTTTTGATAACTTTTGCTAGTGCCACACGAGATGGGGGATGATCAGCCTGGCTCGTACCTTCCCACGCGTTTTGAGCTGCTGCGCTGGAGATCCCAGTCTGGCTGGACAAGCGATCGTCTGCTCCTTTTGCAGCGACCAGACACGTTGTCTGCATACAGTTTCGACTATACCCGCCTTGAACGAAGCACTCGGCCGAGACGTGAACGCAGCAGACGGGTGAACATAGACTGAGGATGCTGTGTCGCCTTCGAAGCGTTACAGCATGAATCACGCCACGAGCGCGTCCTGTCCAGGGGTCCCAAGTTAAAGTTATTACAAAAGAGGGGGCATGGCGTGAATCAGGATGGATACTCGTCATAACTCCCAGACGCGCCGATACGTCGCCGGTGCTCTGCTCATTATCATTGTCGCCGCGCTGCTTTTTCCAACGTTCGACGGCCTGAGCGCCGCGGGCTTCTTTGGTGATAAGACCTACCTCATCATC
The DNA here is from genome assembly GCA_963701995.1 of Methanobacteriota archaeon. Taxonomy (GTDB): domain Archaea; phylum Halobacteriota; class Bog-38; order Methanoflorentales; family Methanoflorentaceae; genus Methanoflorens. The sequence continues at coordinate 200,681 of OY969693.1, forward strand.
CTTCAGGACAACGATGAGATCAGAAGTACCGGTGGACTAATGGCGTGCGTGGGGGTGGTCACCACGCACGACGGCAACATCGCGAGCCTGCGGTACTACTACTTGAAGAGCCCGCAGCTGAGCGCCGTCGTCACGCTCGACGGGCCTGAAAGCCTCACCAAGTTCTTTAACGTTAACGCCGCCGCGCTCTCTGATTCAAACGTCCAATACGATTTTGCCTCATTTGCTCCGAAGATGAAATCCGACTTTTACAACGTGACGGGACAGAAGGTCGACGGGATCGTCGCACTCGACTTCACCGCGCTCGAAGGGATTATGAAGATAACAGGGCCGATAACGGCATCAGGCGACGTCATAACGAGCCAAAACGTGGCTGATCGCTTGCATTACTATGCAGGGATCGAAGGCGAGAAGACGACATTCACCGGCCTCTTGTCGACGCTGACATTCGATCTCGCTCGATCGATCCTGGACGCAAGTATCCCGCAGAAACTCGCGCTATTCACCACGCTGCGGAGTTTAGAGGCTGAAAAACACGTGCTCATCTATCCCAGCGAGGGATTCGTGTTCCGCAACGCTGGCGGCGAAAGCGCGACGCCGACAACGGACTCCATCTCCGTGGTCGATGCAACTCTCGGCACTGGACCCGCAGATTTCTCCGTGAACCGAACGATAGACGACCACATTGAGCTCCTCGCGGACGGTTCTGCCGTCTCCACGCTGACGCTCACGTACACCAACGACTGCTGGTGGGACTATGACGTATTTTCCACGACGCTCGTTCCGCCTGGGGCTGCGCTTTTCGCGGCATATAACACCTCACACGCGTTCAAGGCCCCTGAGATTACTGGCGGGGAGGGGTTTACCGCTTTTTCGTCGCGCATCGTGGTGGCTGCCAACACGACCGGAAGCATGACGTACGTCTACAAGATACCGAGCGTCATCCAGGGAAGTGGGATAGGGCACCGCTACGACCTTACCGTGCAAAAACAAGCGGGCATCGTTCGATACGTCTTGAACGTCAGCGTGCAGCTTCCCCCCGGAGCGACGATGATCCACGCTGAAAACGTTGGCTCGAATCAGGTGCTCACCGGAGACGCTCACGTAAGCGTCGTGTACAGATAGAGGCATGAACGCAAAAAAAGGCGCTGCGCTTGTCATTCTCGTCGTCATCGTTGCGCTTGCTGCGATCGTGGCGACGTTTGTCTCGACGTCGCCTGCAAGCGAGGTCAGGTACCAAGAGCCGACGTCGGCGACACACGCGACGCTGGGACAGAGCGCGACTGACGGCACGATCGCGCTACGGCTAAACGGCATCTCCGATGCTGCATCCCCCGCGACACGCAGCGCGTGGATCACGTTCAATCGTGAAGCACGAGACTACGGAGTGTACAGATTGTCACTTACGCCGCCTCCTGGTAACTCCTATCTCGTCGCAAACGTTAGCGTCACGAACGTACACCAGGGGACGGTTCCCTTTACCTACGGAGCTTTCGTGCTGCTCTCGCACGATGGCACCGCCTATTATTCCAACTACGCCGTGTGCAACGGTGGCTGCAGCGCACAGGCCCTCGCAGCCCGTACGCTCAACGAGAATTTCACGAGCGACGTATACGTGCTTTTCTCGGTTCCCGCAGCGACGCAGCCGGCAAAACTCGTGTACACGGCATCGAGTCCGCCAATTGTGATGTCGATCTGAACGGTCGTCACGCTTTGCGTGTAAACGGCTTCATACGTCATCTACCGCGAGATCCGCGCGCTTTGTTCGAGATTTCAATTGAGCCGCGGTTTTTTGTCGACGTGCGTTTGATCGACGTTCTCGTACACCTGTTCCAGGCGTCGCCTGCACAAAAACAGCCCTATCTTTAGGCCGTCCCTCAGTGACGCGAGCTTCGGCCGATCCTTTCGAGCGCGGTAGGTGATCGGGATTTCCCCGATCTGCAAGCCGTTCCTCACGCATTCAGCGAACATATCAGCTTCAATTTCAAAGCCGGGCGCTGCGAGCTCCAAGCGCCGAATCGCGCCGCTTCGGTAGGCCCAGAAACCCGTGCACACGTCGCTGACACGCACACCAAACAGCCCCCACGCGAGGAGCGAGAGGAGGACGTTCCCCACGACGTTGAGTGTAGTCATGGCTCCCGGCTCTATGGTACCCTTGAGTCGCGATCCGATGACCACGTCGTATTGCTTGAGTAGACGTGTCATCTCAGTCGCCATGTCGATCGGGTAGGTATCGTCCCCGTCAACCATAATCGCGTAGTCGGCAGTGATGGACTTGAATGCCGTTTGAATGGCCACACCCTTTCCCTTCCGCTCTTCGAGTATGATCGTGGCACCCTTTTCGACAGCGATCTCCCTCGTGTTATCGGTGGATTTTCCGTCGATCACGTACACGGCAGTTTCGAACCCGCTCTGCAAGAGATCGGCAACCGGCACGCCGTCGATAACCTTGGCGATTGAGCGTCCCTCGTTTAACGTCGGAATGACGATAGCTAATGTTTCCATCATCTCGCCTGCTCTTGCGATATCGTCCGTGGCATCGGCGATCCCCCCTTTGGTCATTCACCTCGAATTAAGGCCACAGCTGCGAAGACTTTTCTCCGTGCTAGTGCATCAGAATTTAACTATTGTTAAAAGTTAAAAGTTGCTTAAATTTGTTAATAGTTTTGATTTATATAAAAAATTATAAAGAGCCACAAGTTAATGTGGCATCACCTCGTGCTGTTCGCAAAGGACGTCTGTCATCGTTCGTCTCTATGTTCAGACTGTTATTACTGACAAACCGATTTGTTCGTAGGTTGCTCAGTTCAGCAGCGTTAAGCTGCTTAATCCCGCAAAAGTACCTTAGAAAGATGATTTCAATTACTTAAACGTGCGCAGGAAATAACCTTCCGATGCTGCACTTGAGCAGCGTTAAGCATCACAACCTACGCCACGTGTCACGGCTTAGTACGTGCCCAGTGCTTCATTCCTTTGCCCTGTACGAAAACGAGGCCCCGCTCCGGTGTTAACGTGGTACGGAAAAGACGTGGCACATTGGCGCGCGACAGGAAGCTTTCCGGACGGTGGCCCAACCTAGTGCACGGCACAAAAGGCCCTGGTGACTTGCAGGCGTTGCACGTGTAGTTATCTGGCGGCACGGGAGCAGTTGTTCCCGGCTTCACCGAAGTTCAAGTGCCGTCGCCAACCTCGACCAGCGGACAAGCCGCTCCCGCGGTGCAAATCGAGTTCTAGTAATGGTACCCCTGGAACCCCACCGGCGGAAAATATCAAACACGCGCGGTCGTGGACGATAAAAATGGGCCTGTGTCTCGCGTCGCGACGTACTTAGGAACCTTTGCGTACACCCGAACGACGGGCTTCAGTGTTTTCCATTGAAGCCCGCATGTCAATCTCATTAAAGAGCTCGTCGCTAAAAAAGCAACATATCTGGGGCATGATTTTCCCTGGACAGCCAAAGGGATTTAAGGTTTACGTTCTAAGTCGATCTATCTCTTCTATTATGCTGTCCCGCAACTGTCGATTATGAGTATATAATGCTGAACTGGGTTTGCGGATGCGGATACTTTTTTAAGTATTCCCTCTGAAGTTCTAAGTAACAATTCAACGTGCTCTAGTTCTCTAGCAAGTTCTGGACTGTCCATTGAGATAATCACTAGTTGCATATCTCTCTGATTATATAATATTAATTAAATTTTACGGAGGGGTCCATTTTCTCAGGATGAGGTCTCCACTAAACTCTTTATTGGCCTTGCTGCTGCCGTCTACTATCCAGAGTTCACGCTCGTAGGTGTCGCCGTCGAGCTACTCTCGCTGAACTCAGGCGTTCTTGTCAAACGCCTGCACACAACGGCGATGCCCCGTCCCTCGCCACGCGTGCGACGTTTACATCGCGTTTTCCATTCCAGACAACGTTGCACCAGCGCAGTTCGTCTACGGAGCAACGAATCCCGCAACCGTTGTCAACCTCGTCTAGCTGGGGCAAAGCAATTCCTGGCGCACGAACTGCAACGATTTCTGCTGCTCATCAGTGGCGGGGCGAATGCGATGGAGGGTGCTTCGCCATTCAGCTACTCAGACCTCGTGCTAATCGGCAACGACGACAGGGCATACTATGCGGACTACGCTGTGGGTAACGCGAGCTCCACCACCTCCGTCGCCGCAAATCAGCTCAGGCCAGGCGGGGCGTGCGACGTTCATGTGGCATTTTCTGTTCCCAACGGCGTTGCGCCCGTAAAGGTTGTGTACGGCGCGACAAATCCAGCGATCGTCGTTAATCTCATTTAAGCAGACGAAGCAGATTGGTGACGCCACTAACTATGAATACCCACCATTCTGCGGTTTTAACAATGCTAGGCTCGTGCGGCCTAAGAATCGGCTCGGGACGACAATTCTACTGGGCAGCCCTCGTGGTGGTTGGTAAGTGCCTGGAGCCGCCGCTATATAACGATTATACTATTTATCAGTTGCAAGAAAGAGAAAACGAGAAAGAGTTATCTCTGATCGCCCCAGTCTGGTGTGGTGAGTTCCCTCCAAAAGGACGTATACGTTCCGAATGCACTATAGGGCTTTAAATCGCCTCAGCGTTCGCTCACTCTTTTGGTTTTTGCTGGTGCGGTATCTTACTACTTAAGAACTCTGATTGCCTTATCGTCGATTGGACTGGCGTTCCCCGTTATTTCATGCGATCTTCAATGAACAGAAGAACGATGAGTATCAATGGAATAACGATGCCAGCTGCGAAGCTCCACTTAAACCCAAGCACGTAGGTTTGATACGCGAAGCCGATCACTAAAATAAGCAACAATATGTATTCTACAATCCTGAGCCAATTCATCTCCCTCACCTCCATTTCGGTTTCGATTCCACTTACCAAGCGGAAGTCGGCAGAATCCTGCTCGATCGCACAAGTAAGAAGTGTACAACGATTTAATCGTTGCCCTTTGACTTTATCCCACAAATCGATTGTCGGCACGCAAAAAAACGTCATAACCACCAACGCGCTAAGTGCCGCATACGCGGCTCGCTCCCGCCAAATTTGGTGAAATACTAACGCAAAAACAGCGAAAATAGTTTCAATTCAATACCCCCTCTCGGATCTTTTTTCTTAGTAAAGAAGCGATAGAGCAAAAACCCGCCACGTGGTTAATCGAACGCGCGTGCGACTTTTTCTCAAACTCTCTAGCGGTTGCCCCTCTCGCCCAAGCGTTCCATCACCCACGCTCTGCGGTAGATGAGGTAGCCTATAAGCGCCACCGCCCCCAGAACAACGGCGATATTGAGGTACCGCAATTGTCCAACGATGTCTTCCCAATGAGGCCCGAGTACGACGCCCACGTACGCGAGGACAAAGCACCACGGAAGCGACCCGAGAACGGTGTACAGAGAGAACTTCTTCACGTCCATGCGGACGATGCCAGCGGGATATGAAATGAAGGCTCGAACGACGGGAAGCAACCTGCTGACGAACACCGCACCTTCGCCGTACTTTTCAAACCACTGCTCAGCCCGGTCAAGCTCTTGTGTGCGTATGAGCACGTATTTACCGTAACGTTCGAGGAGCGGCCTGCCGCCGAACGCGCCGATGCCGTAGGCGATGAGGGAACCGGCAAGGCAGCCGAGCGTGCCGGCAACGGTGATGCCGATAAGGGTGAGCTTTCCCTCCCAGACGACGTAGCCGGCGAAGGGCATGATGATCTCACTCGGCAGCGGCACGCCGATGCTCTCGATCGTCATCCCGACGAACACGCCCGCGTAGCCGAGCTGTTCGATGACCGAGATGATGAAACTGCTGAGCGCCTCGATAACGTTAACGCTGAGCACGAGCACACGTCACCTCCTGTCTGGCCGACAAGCGATCCGTCCTGGTCACCCAAAAAATCGTTTTTTTTGCCTGTTCTCACTTCGGTATGCAACGTGATTCCTCACAAGAGCGTATGAGTTTCTTGACTCCTGACCGCGCCGAGGAGGCTGCTTGCCATTAACGATGCGCGTTACGCGACGTTGTAGAACTGAGCCACGCGGACGATGATAAGACTTACCTCGACGCCGATAAGCGCCGCAAGGTTAAAGAGTCATCGTTGTGCCATTGGCTTTGAGGAGGGCACCATGGTTAACGTGTTAGTGGTTTACTATTCGCGCACCGGAAATACCAAAACGATGGCAGAGACACTAGCCGACGCTGCACAAGAAGAAGGCGCTGTGGTCAGACTCAAGGAGGTGGCCGACGCGTCAAATGATGACCTTGTCTGGGCCGACGGCATCGTTATCGGCTCACCCGTATACTTCGGCCTGCCGGCAAGCGAGATCAAGAAGTTCATCGAAGACTCGATCCGTGTCAGGAGGCAACTGGAAAACAAGGTCGGCGCTGCCTTCGTCAGCTCAGGACACCGTGCAGGAGGGAGGGAAACCACCATCATGGCGCTCCTGCAGGCGTTTATCGTGCACGGCATGGTCGTATGCGGCGACCCTCTCGCCTCTGGGGGACACTTTGGCGCTGTTGCTACTGGGGCGCCTGACGGTCAGGCCGCTCAGGAGTGCAGGGGTTTGGCGAAAAAAGTGGTGATGCTCGCCACGAAGTTGCAAAGCAGGTAGCACGCGTGGCAGCGGTCGGTGAACCGGCTAGGGCCGGAGCCGGATTCCCCACGATGCAAGCCGCGACGCTGTTTTGCGGCGGAGCGAACGTGCGCGGGATTGAGGCTCTTTTGATCTCGCAACGAGGAACTTTAGATTTCACGCCTAGAAAGGCTTAAGTCTTTCGCTTACAAAACCGGTTTGAAAACGTCGCACTTTTCGTTGAGACGCTACACAACCGACCGACGGGAACAAACTCGTGACAAACATACTCCAACTCACCCTCGCATTCATCTACGTGCTCTTCGTGCCCGGGTTTGCCATGTCGCTTGCGGTATTCCCCAGGCTCAACCAGCTCGAAATCACCGAGCGAATCGCGCTCTCGATCGGGCTAAGTCTCACCATCGTAATCGCCCTAGGACTGTTTCTCGGCTATTCCCAAACCCTCATTGCCGCAACTGGCGGCGTCACCGCGTACTCACTGATCTTCGGCATCGGCCTAATAACCGCATTTTTCCTCGTCATATGGGCACTGCGACGGGCGAATCTGGCGGTTGCCGACAGACGCGAAGCGGCCCGACCTGAACGCGACATGGTATTAAACGCGCGCACTGCAAAGCCTGTGCGCCCACAGGACGGAACACAGGCAGAAATCAGACCGCGGGAAGCTGCGCCGCCTGCCGCGGCAAAGCGCGAAGACGACCAAACCAGACGTACGCAGTCTCGACCCAAGCGCCGCGCTTAGCTGTGCACCGCTGTCGACCAAAACAACGGTCAAGGAGTGCGAGCAGCGACGGGACACCGTTTGTCATCACAGGACGCACAAACCGGCTCTAGAACGTCGAGTGCTTCTTGTTTTAGTGCATCCGCTGAGCGGTGCTTAAGAAGGTCTAAGGGCCACCGAACGCCCTTCATCGGCATTTTCGGGATAGTGGCTTTATATCGTCTACGTCCCTCTTCTACTGGATGGCCGTGATCGAGGCCTCATCCGTATCGAAAGGAGGTTCGAGATAGAGATGGACTATGAAAAGGAAATGAATGACCTAAAGAAGCTCATAGACGAGTTAGAGACGTGTTGTGCAGAGTTCCGCGCCTGCAAGGGCAAGATAGGAGAGCGCATCGACAAGCTCGAGCATCGTTTGGACGACTTACGATCAGAGGTAAAAACGCTATATAACGTCATGGAGCGCGACAGCGCTGGCTTGCGATAACGCTGTGCCCTTCGCTCAGCCGCGATGAGAATGCGGCGAGTTTTTACGCCGCTGACGGGCGTCGTCTTTACCGGTTGAGTAGGTAGACTGACGCGTTCAAGGCGGTGGCGATGGTCACCCACACGATGTAGGGCACGAGCAGGTACGACGCCCGCCGGTCCACCTTGTAGAATTGAGAGATGGTGGCAGCAATCAGTATCCACAGCGGCACGATGGTGAGCAGGCCGTACAGGATGTTCTGCAGCCCGAAAAAGGCTAACGTCCAGACAACGTTGACGGTGAGCTGTGCAGCGAAGAGAGCGATCCCGATGTCTCTTGTGCGAGTTCGAGGCGATCGCCATGCGAGGAACAACGCCAGACCCATCAAGATATAAAGAATCGTCCAAACTGGCCCGAAAGCCGCATTCGGCGGATTGAACCAGGGCTTGTTGAGCGCGGCGTACCACGTTGAGATAGAGTTGATGGTAAACACTGACGACCCCAAACCCGCTAACACAGGCACCGCGATGGAGACGATCAGTTTGATGATGTCAACGGCTTTCATCGATCGCACGTGGCACCGCCTCGTATAAAGCGCTTTATCAATTGTTTGAGCATCCGAGTTGTCAGCGCCACTATGGTAAAAGATGGCAATAAACTCGTTTGGATGCCTCGCCGCTCCAGCGCAAAGTCTTGCGCGACCTCTTCTTTAAACGCGAAGCACGATTGTTTCAGTCCTCGAGAGCCGCTGTGTAGCGTTTCGCGCTGCGGGCGAATTGATACGCGGCTCGCAGCACACCTAAGTCACCCCCAAAACGGGACTCCATCGCATCAATCACCGCTGAAGAAGAGTGGACGCGCGGCATTTACCGAGTTCACGCGGGTTATGGTTTTTTATACGCGCGAATCGACCACACAAGGGGATGTCCTATGGACGTAAAAGAAGAGAAAAAGGAAGAGTATTACAAGGGCAAGGAAGTAAAGGGCAAGGCGGAAAAAAAGAAGGAAGAGTATTACAAGGGCAAGGAAGTCAAAGGCGAAAAATAGCTTTCCGCCCAGGCAACCCGTCGTACTATCGGCGTGGAACATCCGCGCTGTCGAGTCCTCAAACCGGTCTCGGTTCAAACAACGCCGAGGGCACGGAGCGCCCTGCCGTAACACGCATCGTGAGATAGTGAGGGGCAGCGGGGCAGGAGATTGTGGCTCCCATTTCAAAAGCGGATTCGGTCAAGGGTTGATTCGCGCCCACTGTCTGCAGACGTCCAGAACGTCGCCTCGCCGTTTTGGATCCGGAATATGACCTGATCGTCGGCATGAGGACGCAGAAACGGTCGCTCTTCAAGAAGGCGCTCCTTGAGGTTCGCGTCGTCAAGAAAAACCACGTCGCCTGACGCTCGCATCATCGTTCCGATGCCCGTTGAGCCCTCTTGGCCAAGCGGGCCTTTTGGCGGGGCATAAAAGCACATCTCAGCCTTCCGATTTGCTCTAAGCTCTCGAAATATCTTTTTCGTCTTTACGGTACTAAAATAGAAGCCTCGTGTATCCGCAAACCACATCCCGAGCATCCGGACCCGTGGCTGCTCGCGATCACACGTCGCGACTGAACAGATCTTGTGCTGATTAGCAAAGCGCATGCAGTCTTCAAAGTTTGCCACAACATCACCCTTCGATTCGTTTAATTACTGTTTCGGAAACAGCCGGCAGGCCGTCTGCTTTCACGCGCGCGCCAGCGGTACTGCTCAGCTGCCCATCCGTTATTCAGGCCCTCGTTTCGCAGCGCGTCGATTCGCGCAAAGGCAAGATACGACCTCTGGGCGAAGGCACTCATTTCGCCTTCCAGTACACCCGATGATCGGAAATGTCGTACGCAACTTTGTAGGTGCTGACGAGTCCACTCAGGTGACCTTTTATGGTCGTGACGGAAAGCCAATACTGGGCCAGGTTGTCCTGCACGTTGAGCTCTTTGAGCACGGCATAGATGAGATCTTCCGTTGATCGGGGACGCTCCAAAAGTCGCAGTATCATCCCGTCAATCTCGGCAAGCCGCTCTAGGTGAAGCGCGATCTGGGCGGCACTCTCATCCTTCGCCATGACCTGGCCGTGGCTCGGGACGAGCCAGTCAAACGCCGTGTTCTTGATCGCGTTGAGCGAGCGTCGCGTGAGCTCGACGTCTATTGAGTAGGGGAGCTTGTGCCGTTCCCAGACCGCTTTCGGGTACAGTGCGTCTCCCGCAAAGAGCACCCCGTCGCACAGATAGCCCGTGTGCCCCATCGTGTGACCCGGCAAGAGCAACGGGGCAATCTTTCCTTCGAAGGGATAGTCTTCGGTGTAGCAATCGACCGTGCACGCCTCGCCGAGGAAGAATCGCGTCGTCATCTCCACCGGTGGACGCGCCCAGCTGAACATACCCCGAACGTTCACCTCCGGAATTTCGATCAGAAACGCGTCCTCTTTCGGAGCCACCACGAGCGCCCGCGTGCGTCTCTGGAGCGTGCTCGCCGACCCAAAATGATCGGCGTGTCCGTGCGTGATGAGAATCGCCTCAAGATCGAGCGGGGTGTCAATAACTGCCGTGTCGATCAGGTGATTTTCGTACAGACCGACGTTGGTCTTCGCGAGAATGCACGTGACGTCGTTCAATTCGATGACTTTTTGCTTCACGCTGTGGCCTTCCAAACGATCGCCAGCAGTTCGTGCTGCCAAATTCCCGCCAACAAGAATGGAACGGGCCGCTTTCGTACTGCCGACGATCGAATGTTTGAGGTACTCCGCGATAACCCTAACGGATCAAGAATCTTCAAAACGCCAACTCAATGCGCCCGTCATAGGCCCAGGGTTCCACTAAAGCTGGCCCACAAATCCGTGTGCCGTCTCAACGTGACCTTAGCGCCGCAGCGCTCGTCGCGGTCGAGCTCACAAACAAGTTTTGCTCAGCAGGGCTATTCCGTATCAGTGAGTGCCAACGCGTGTGCGAGCGCAGCTGCACCAGTTCAAAGCGTCTGCCATCGTGCGTTCCACGAGCAATTCGCGCGAGCGATGCACACGGGGGGACCCGCAGTCGGCTTCGCCTACCCAAACTTGGGGCCGACCTTAGAGAGAGCGGTGCAGATTCACCAGAGCGCGACGATTCATAGCACAACTTAGCGTTTATCGCTTTACAACTCACGAATAGTCAAAACAAAGCAATATTGACAACTTTATGCAGCGCAACACTTATTATGACGTGCGCTAACCAAGAAAGTTAAAGCGGCGAATTGTATGTCTACGTCAGAGGCACAGATTCCCGATCAATCATTTTTGGATTCGCTATGTGATAGGCTTGAAGCGGCGCTCTCGAAAAAAGCGTGCGTGACGCTGCAAAAAGCTGTTGACGACACCGTCTGTGCTTCGCTCAAGCATGGCATGCACAGGGCGATACAGCAGGGCGTCGAGCGGCACGGTCCTGGTGAAACGGCGCGCAACGTAGGCGGCACCAAGGCGTCCGACGTGTGTGCCTCCCTCGAAGAGGTCACCGGGAACGCGGTGTGCGCGGCGCTCAAGCAGGTCGTCTCGGATACCGTGTGCAAGGCGCTCGCCGACGCCATCTCCACATCGATACATAACGCCTTGCGGCGGGAACATGAGGTGCCGTTTCACGTGACGCCCGAGGCGCTTAATATCTCGCTCGAGGAGGTCACCGGGAACGCCGTGTGCGCGGCGCTCAAGCAGGTCGTCTCGGATACCGTGTGCAAGGCGCTCAAGAAGGCGATCGCTGAGTCCACCGCGTTCGTCTTGAGCGAGGGGCAGGCGCCGCCGCCGCTGAGCGAGACGCTACGCGCTGATGCGTCGCTCGCGGACGCTGACCAGCTCTACCTAGGCAGCGATGAGGCCTGGCACATCCGCCAACCGGACACGAACGCCGAATTATGCGCCGCTGCCAACACGAGGGTTACCAAAGAGGTCTGCTCCCGGCTACAGCAGCTTGCGGCGAGCATTCTATGCGCAAGGCTCAAAAAGGCGATACGAGAGGAGATCAGAGAGCACGCCGAGCGGTGCGAGGAGGATAAGGGCGCTGAGCGCTCACCTGGGCGTGGCGCAGCTCGCTCGCTGCTCACGTACAAGACCGGCATGATGGTCGTGGCGATGATCGCTGTCGCAGCCGTCGCCATAGCAGCTGCGGCGCCAGGAACGCCATTCCATCTCTGGCCGGCAGCTTCGGGAACGACGCTTACATTAGTTTCCTCTCGTCCGAGCATCGACCCCGCCACCGGGAACGTGCAGCTTACCGGAGTTCTTACAACGGGTGGGAACGGTGTCGCCGGACAGACCATAAGCCTTCAACGACAATCCGGTGACGCGTGGGCCACATTAGGATCCGTCGTGACGAGGTCTGATGGTTCGTTTTCTTTTCAGCTGAGACGCGAAAGTTTTTCCGCCACCGTCCTTCAGACATTTAGCGATCCAAGGATCACACGCGAAGCGAATAATTCCCCTTCGGTCAGTTCTGGCGGCCTCAGCATCGCAAAAGCCACAACTGGTCAAAATCACGTTTCCTCCTCTAAATACCTTTTTGTTAGGGAAGTCATGCTCGGCGCGACGATCGACGTCGTCTCGCCGCCTCCGCCATCTCAACCTAATGTGGGAGATCAGATCACCCTTCACGCAACCGTCGCCAACCCGTACAACCTGACTTACGAGTGGTCGATAACAGACCCGTCGAACAACAATGTCAACCATTCGGATCAAGGTAATACGTCCTCATTTACTGCCGAACAATCTGGCAATTATACTGTTGACGTCGACGTTTTCGACGTTAATGGGATGCTCTACTCGGGGTCTACATCTGTGACCGTTGCTCCACAAGCGCCTACAGCAAACATTCAGTTGAGCCCTCCACCTTACGCCGTGAACAGTACAATCACTCTCGACGGAAGTCAAAGCAGTGGCGCGATCACCTCATACGCGTGGAGCGTCTCTAGCGCCCCTTCAGGCAGCAGTGCCGGAATATCCTCATCGACTGCTGCGAACGCGTCGTTCACGCCAGATCAGCCCGGTGACTATACGATCCAGCTGACGGTAACTGGTGGTGGGGGATCGCAGGGCACCGCTAACACCACCGTCACCGTGTCCCCCAATCCGTCGCCAAGTGTAACATCTCCGTCTCCAAGTGTAACATCTCCGTCGCCAAGTGAGCGACAGTCTCAAGGTCAGCCGAATGCGACGATCGTGATACCTCGTGACCCCTCGCCAAGTCCTAACGGCCATTCCTACAGGGCGGTCTTTGAGGGCAGCACGCAGCTGGCGGCGTGCGCGAGTGCCTCTGTCATCATAAACGATAACAACAGCACTCAAAGTATTAGTGCAGAGACGCTGCCCAAGAGCGCCCCTTCAAGGACCGTGCTGGTATTATACTAGCTTCCAGTTTTCAATGCTTATCGACTCCGATCGCCAACGGTACGCGATCTAAACGCGTCCCGGCAATCAACCCTGATTTGACCAAAACTGCCCCCCATAGTCAGAACGGACCATCAGATGTGAAACCTAGCGGTGCGTGCATTTAATGATCGACTTGTGCAAGCGAGGCCTCGGGCGGCGCCGAATCCGGCCGGCAGCACGCTATGCTCGTGATCAAAGATCGCTTTTTCCCTTCTGTACGGACTTTCGCAGCAACGAGATGCCTCATCACGGACCTCACGCGTAGGACGCCGTCGACTCCCGGCGGTGCCGTAAACTCGAAACGACCTCTTTTAAAAAAAAGGAGAAGCGTGAGCGACTCACGCTTTTACGACAACCGTATGTGCGGCACGATCGCCGAGCCGCTGCTTCCTGTCTGATGACCAGATCAGAATGGCGCCGAGCAGGTACGGAATAAAGTACGGAATGAGATCGATGACCCGCAGGATGTTGCGCACCGCTGCGTCCGCGTAATCGATCTTCGTCCCGTCCTCGCGCACCACCTTGATCTTGACCGCCATCTTGCCGACCGTCTGGCCGTACGCTCCCTCCAGCAGTATGAAGTACAGGAAGAAGATGAGCAGCGAGATCAGCCCTCCGACCCAGCTGAACGGATTTGGCGTCGTCGTGACACTCGGCGTCCCAGTGAGGTTCGTCACCGTGACGAAGGGTGCCTGAAACGGGAGCGTGAGCACGCCTGAGATGATGGCGATGATAATGGTATCAATGAGGATCGCGACAAAGCGAATTGCGACGCTCTCGTACGGCGACGCGGCACGGGCGGAAAATGGCGGCGGCTGATACGTTGGCGGTGTCGGCTGCGCGGCTTGTGGCGGTGCGGTACCTTGCGCAGGCACAGGCGGAGCCCCTTTGAGTAGCGCACCGCACTGTTCGCAGTACTTCGCGCCAGGTGACGCTGGTGTGCCGCACTGTTGACATGTGTCTTCATCCATGATTTTCACCTCCTTTTTGTGTCCGTGTTAGTCAGTGAGCACGGTTAAAGTTAGCTCTTTCCCGCTCCCTAGGTGACTTCTGTAAAGATTTGCCGGAACAGGCGAATAACACACCACGTTCCGCACTGGCATACTTCGATTCACAAGGATGGTTTTTGCTGAAGCTTCAGCAAACGCGTCATTTTCTGCCATGCACAACGCCGATTGCGCCCAACATGAACGGCAATCGCAGTGCTTTGGGAAAGGGGGCCTTACTCGTATCTACGAACTCAACGCTCGTAACGCCCCAACTTCTCACGGTTTCAAGCAGATCGTCAACGTCCCCATACACCCTTTTTAGCAAGAACAGGTCTTGAAACGCGAAAGCCCCGCCCTTCTTGACTACCCGCAACGCCTCCTTCAGCACCTCTCGCTTGTCGCGGGCGTCACCCACTTCGTGAAAGACGAGATTGCTCAACGCCGCATCGAAGGATCCGTCGTCAAACGGTATCGAGGATGCGCTCGCTCTTTTGAAGGTTACGCGTCTGCGACCCCTTCAATCTCTGCGTTGCGCTTGCAGGCACGTTGTGAATACCCCCACGTTCCACCCCAATAGTCCATTCCCGTGACCCGAGCGTTCGGGAACTTCTTTGCCACGCCAATGGTGAGCGGGCCATTGCCGCACCCGATGTCGAGCGCCTGGCCACGTCCGTCCCAATCCAGATGCCAGAGTACCAAGTCTCGAACTTGCGCCTGCAGGTTTCCGCCTCGTGGAGAGAACTTGTAGCGAGCGAATGCGAGGTACGCGAACACCGCGATAAACGCAGCCGCGCCGGCAAGCGCGGCGAGAAACACAAAAGAGAAGGCCAGAAAGAAAATAGCAACCGCTGCCAGCGCGTAGAGCCTTCTCGCCGAGACCCAATTGCCGTAATCGGGCACGTTCGTTGCGTTATTCATCAGTTCTCTCACGTTCCTATGTAATTACATCGGCTATTCGTTGATGGGGTTAAAGCTCGCAAATTCGCCGATCGTGAGCGTTACCTGGACGATTGCGCGTTCAGCCGTTCGCCTCGCACGACCGACGGAGATGCGAAGCCATACGTTGCGTTACGCTCGCTACGCGCGCTCAATCGTTGAATCGCCTGTACAGGTAGTTCGCAATTACCTGGAAGATCAGGATGAAGACGATGAGCATCGCGACGTCAACAATCGGGTGGAACGTCATTTTACCGTTGTATCCGCCCTGGATGAGGTCGTTCGCGTACGTGAGCGGCGAAATATAGGCGATCATCTGCCCGAAGGAGGGGAGTGTCGCGATAGGGATGAAGACGCCGGATATGAATATGAGGGGGAACCTGACGACGTTCACCATGGAAATGATATCCCCTGGACTCTCGGTCGGATATGCCGCAAAGAGGGACGCCATCGTCGCAAAGCAGAATGAACTGAGAAGGATCCCGACCGCAATGGGGACGATACTCGCGATCGGCGTCCTCAAGATAAGCAGCGCCGCGACAAACACCACAGACGCGATCACAACGCTGTAGAGAAGACCGCTGAGGCTCTCGCCTAACACCAACGCGTTCAGGGAGATGGGTGCGGCGAGAAGTCGGTCAAACGTAGCCGTCCTCCGTTCGATCGGGATCGATACCGGTTCTATAGATGATGCTGAGAAGAGGGTCGTGATGCCAATCAGCCCCGGGATCAGAGCAATAGGGGTCGCAAGTTTTCCTGCCGTAAACGCGAGGAACATGAAGAGAGGAAAAAGTACTCCGCCGACGATGGTCCCTGGCCTGAGGTAGTAGATGGCGACATCTTTTTTCGCAATCGCCCACGCGGCAACGAGCTCGCGGGAAAGGCGATCCTGGAGCCCCATAAGATTAATCGATGGCAGTAACTCCACCACCTGAGCGCTGCAGCCCGGTCAACTTGACAAAGACGTCTTCAAGGCTCGGACCAAGGGTCGTGATGCTCATCACCCGTGTGTTGTGGGTATGAGCGTATGCCATCACGCCGTCGATGACCTCAGAAGGGTCCTCGGTGAAAAGCTTGAACTTGTCGCCTTCCTTGCGTGCGTGGTTCACCATCGAGACCTGACGGAGCTCGTCAAGCCGCGTGGGAGAGCTGCTATCAAAGGAGACCTCGATCGACTGGACGCTCTGAATCGTCTTTTTCAGCCGTTCGGGCGCGTCGATGGCGGCGATGAGGCCCTTGTCGATGATCGCGACCCGGTCGCAGAGGACGTTTGCCTCCTCTATGTTGTGTGTCGTCAAGAACACGGTGACCCCTCCCCGGATGAGGTCGCTGATGACGTCGCGGATAATGAGGTTGCTCTGGACATCGAGCCCCGACGTGGGTTCATCAAGAAAGAGCAGGCGCGGGCTGTTCACCAGCCCCATAGCGATGGTCAGCCGCCGCCTCATTCCCTTGGAGAAGCCGTGCACCTTGTCGCGCCGTCGTTCATACAGCTCAAAGCGCTTCAAAATCTCGGTCGCGTTTCTGTCACGCTCGCTGCGACCGACACGATAGAGCTGCGCGGCGAGCATCATGTTCTGCCACCCGGTCAGGTCAGTGTATACGTTGGAGGTCTCGGAGACGATGCCCATAGATTGCCGTGCGGCAACAGTCTCGCGCACGATATCGTGGCCGAAGATGGTCGCCATTCCCGAGGTCGGACGTGAGATCCCGGTGAGAATGCGGATCGTGGTCGTCTTGCCGGCGCCGTTAGGGCCTAAAAACCCGAAGGTCTCCCCGACCGCCACCGAGAAACTAATATCGTTGACGGCGGTGAAGGCCCCGAATTGCTTGACCAGATGAGAGACTTCAATCGCTTCCACGGGTGCTCCACAAGATGATTTTTCACCACCTATTTATTCGTTCGTATTGCGCCGCCAAATCAGGCGCTTACTCGGTCTGACCGATCGGGCCTTGGGGGTGACCCGTCACACTATTAAGCGGGTGCGGCGTAACGCACAGCGATGAAAACACTCGTAGCCTACTACTCGCGAACGGGAAACACGAAAAGGGTCGCCGAAGCGCTTGCTGAAAACCTCAACGCCGATATCGAAGCGATCGTGTCCGACACGAAAGACAAGGGCATGGGCAGGTTGGCGATGCAGGCATTCCTGCGAGTCCGCGCGAAAATCGCACAAACGACGAACGACGCCGCGTCCTATGATATGGTAGTCATCGGCAGTCCTGTGTGGGCGGGGAAAATGTCCAGCCCGATACGAACGTATCTTGCACAAAACAAAGACAAGTTCACCAGCGTCGCCCTCTTTTGCACGCACGGACAGCCGGACAGCGAGGGCAGTGCAAAGATGCTCGAAAGCATGGAAACACTTTCCGGAAAAAAGGCGGCCGCCGTGCTTAACGTTGCGGCTAACGACGTGGAAAGCGGGGCGTACGTCGAGAAGGCGAAGCGCTTTGCGGCCGCACTTCTGGAATTACCTTCGTCGCAGTAGTCAGACGCTGGGGCCTAAGACATCCGGTCGCCTGAACACGGCGCTCAGCAACACGCCTGTGATGACAAGCACGACGCAGTTGATCGTGATGATTGTCACCTCAAACGTGACAATGGCATACCCCAGTAGCAAGAGGCCGACAAACGATCCAACCGCCACTACAAAACTCGCGACGAACAGCCATCGCAGCGCGCGCTCAAGCCTTCCCCCGGCAAAAACAGCGGCGGCGAATAGGAACGCCCCGTTCATCATGAGGTACGCAAGACTTTCGAGACTAACAACGAGCCCGTGAGGGTTGTACTGCGTGAACAGAGCGAGGCCGGCCGTCTCCCCGCTCAAGATACTCGGTTCTACGACGGTCCACTGAATGAAGTAGTCTGTCGTGATCACGGCCGCGTAGACCACCGCGAACGACAAGGCGATCTGACTGAATACCTTCCTGTCATCGGCCGCGTAGGAGTGGATGCACGCCACGAGCACGACGAAGGTCGGCGCCAACAGGAATGCCGGATACATCCAGAGGTAATCGTTGGGAATGAATGAGGCTACATAAGGGTAAGGGATAGATCGCACCGGGGTCGCGATACCGACCGCGAAAAATGCCGCGGCGAATACCGCGGTCAGGACCGCCGACCAGAATCCAAGCCGGCGCACGGCTGCGTTGGCGTTCGAACTATCGGTTGCGGCCTCCCGATTCGTCAATTCGCGCCATCTCCTGCTTTCAGCAACTGGGCGAAATGTTCCGTAAACGTCTGAATTTGATCCCAATCTCGCAAATCGTTCCGAGCACCTTCCGTCAGGTGGATGCCCGTATCTTTGACCATGTGTTTTGCCGCCATACCGAGCATCCGCTTGTCGAGGAAGCCTTTTGGCGCCGAGGAGGAAAGGTCTAGAACTCCGCCAAAGGCGTCATATATATCCACTTCTGCTTTGACTCCGAGATCGGTCAAGACCTTCTCTACGTACCTGTCCTTTGCTTCCGCATGGCCTTCAGGCGTTGACGCGGATCCACAGCTCACGAAAACGCCTACCACGAGTCCTTTCGCTTTGAGCGTTTGAGCTCGTCCGCATGCTTCTTGAGAAACGTCGTCGCGTCTCCAACCCATCGAAACATCTTGATCCCCGAGCCGACGAGTATGCCGTCAAACGACGCTAATGCGGGCCATTCCTTTTGCTTCGTATATCGAGTAGCTGTGTTTCTAGCCCTTCTTTTTCGAAGATCTGTAACATTGCGCGCGCGATCTCCTCGGTGCTGCCGTAACGGCTTCCATACGCGATCAATACTCTCTTCGGCATACGCCTCACCAATTGATGCTCAAAACTGGCGTCTCTTGCAATAAAGCTTGTTCTTTTGACGTGGTTGACGGTGATCAACGCTCATCTTGACCTTTCAGTAGGTGTTTGTCCATCGCCGAGCGCTTTACGTTGCCACGCGTGAGGCGTCCGCTGTTCCCACAGACGGCGCGTTCACCCAAAGAGACGGAAACGCTTATGGGCTACGACGTTGCCCTCCTCATGCTCAACACAACTCCGGTTTTTGAGGGGCTTTAAATGAGTGTTGAAGAAAACAAGCAATTGATGATAACGTTGGATGATTCTTGGAACAGCCAGGACTGGGACACGTTCAACAAACGGCACCACGAAGAAGTTGCCGTGTATTGGCCAGGGCAACCCGAACCGACAATAGGACTAGTTGCGCACCAAGCAGAAGCTGAGCAATTCTTCAGGACCTTTCCCGACAACCGTGTGGGGAACCACCCATATCAGGTGCTTTTCGGCGAAGGCGACTGGACGTGTTCGATATCCATTTTCACCGGTACGATGACTGGCCCTATGCCCGGCCCTGACGGAAAGGACATTCAACCCACAAACAAGAAATTTGAAGTCGAGTTTTGCACGGTCGCCCACTGGAATGAGAAGGGCGAAATTACCGAAGAGAAACTCTTCTACGATTTGGTCGGGCTGATGCGACAGATTGGTCTTGCGTAAGGGCCCTCATTTGCTATAAGCGAAATTTGACGGCACCCCTATACTTGCTCAAAAAAGAGGCCACTTTAGGTGGTCCGCTGTGCCAGAAGGTCTGTCGATACCAGCTTGATAATTAGTGTAACGTTATTTGAGGAAGAACCGTGTCTGCAGACGCATTGCCTACCCTATTTGTATCGCACGGCGCCCCCACTCTACCCCTCGAAAACGTCCCGGCGCGACAGTTCTTGGCCATGCTCGGCGACCGATACCAGAACGTGCAGGCGATTCTATGCGTATCTGCCCACTGGAATACATCACGACCTGCTGTTAACGCCGTAGAAGCGCCCGAAACGATCCACGATTTTTACGGGTTCCCCTCTGAACTCTACCGGCTGCGCTATGACGCACGGGGCTCACCAGACCTTGCCGGGCGGGTGGCTGATCTTGTTCACGGCGCTGGCTTAGGCCGCGATCTTGACCGGCATCGTGGCCTTGACCACGGCGCGTGGGTGCCGCTGATGCTCATGTTTCCCAACGCGGACGTCCCCGTCGTGCAGCTCTCGATCCAGCGCCACTTCGACCCCGCGCAGCACGTTGCGCTTGGTGCAGCCATCTCATCGCTCCGGGATGACGGCGTTCTTATACTCGGCAGCGGTGGCGCCGTCCACCCGCTCGGCCACGCGGCGGCATCGCTGGGCGAAGGTGCCGCCACTGATGATTGGGCCTACGAATTCGGCGGTTGGCTGACCGACGCAGTGACCCGGGGCGACCGCCTAAGCCTTTTGAAGTATCGGGAGCGGGGCCCTTACGCTGAACGTGCTCACCCGTACCCCGATCACTTTATGCCGCTCCTTGTAGCGTTTGGGGCGGCAGGAGACGACGCGCGCGGCACGGTCCTACACCACAGCTGGTACTGGGGCGACTTAGCTATGGATGCTTACGAGTTTGACTCTGATCGATCGTGACGCGCTTGGCGCCGTTCTTCGATCATCGGGAATTTTAGAGCAGTCCGTATATTCTGAGCACAATAAGCACCAAAGCGACGGCGCCCCACCACTTGAGCAGATCATCGAAATTAAGCTTCACAGCTCTACGTTACCTTCCACACCAAAAAGGCATGGGTGCTGAAAAAGGCCCCACAAGCCTACCGGTCGCTCTCACACGGCGGCAACGGCAAGTTTCCCGAAAAAATGCACGGCAAACGCTCCGGTCGGATCGTGATACGCACGGGAGGGTCTTCTTGAAAACAGCTATTTGAAAATTATAGGAGGGCTCGTCCCACCGTAATTGTTAAATAGAATGATTAATAATGACAGAAACCGATGAACGACCTTCAAACGATTTTAGAGAAGGGAACCCAAACAGCAAAGTTGTTTGGCATAGACTCAGAGAAAAGACCGCGGCTATCCGCTGCACTAGCCATTAACGTATGCCTAGGCAGTATCTGCTCGTGGAGCCTCATCCGGGCACCGCGCCAGAAGCTTTTTTCGGTAGATGCGGTAGCAAGTCGATTGGCGTTCATCGTATTTCTACGGTCTTTGCCATTCTGAAGCCGTTTGCTGAACGGCCCTTGGCAATGACAGTTGCTGCATTTGAGTAGATACACGTGACTAAAAGTATAGGAGACTAAACGATTTATGACAAACGAATCAGGAGAGATCGACGTCACCCATGTGAAGAACCTGGACGTGACCGCAAACCCGGCGGCGCTCGGGCTGACCGCCTTCGGGATGACGACCGTCCTTTTGAACCTGCACAATGCAGGGCTCTTTGGGCTCGGCTCGATGATCCTCGCGATGGGGATGTTCTACGGGGGTCTCGGCCAGATTATTGCAGGGATCATGGAGTGGAAGAAGAGCAACACGTTCGGGATGACCGCATTCATATCTTTCGGGATTTTCTGGGAGACTCTTGTCGCCCTTCTGATCCTTCCGAAACTAGGGCTCGCGGATGCGACAAGCTCGAATGCGTTGGCGGCATACTTTGTGATGTGGGGGATCTTTACGCTCGTCATGTTCATCGGGTCGCTCAAAGCAAACCGGGCATTGCAGGTTGTCCTTGGCTTACTTACCGTGCTGTTCTTCCTGCTGGCAATCGGTGAGATAACGGGGAATGCCACCGTAGTCACGATTGCTGGCTATGAAGGGATCCTCACCGGGTTCTCGGCAATCTATGCAGGCCTCGCGCAGGTATTAAATGAGATGTACAAGAGGACCGTTGCTCCGCTGGGGTGAAGAGAATCCCTGCATTACTCGCAGGGATTCTCTTTTTATTTTCTGAAAACCGGTTTGTTTAGGCGCAGATTCACGATGAGGCACTCGTATGCGTTCGAACGGCGGGACAGGAAAAGGTGTTAGCTGTGGATACAAAACAAGGGAAAGATCGGGAAATAGAACAAAAACAGCAGGAGGACGTTACTTCTGTCCTCCTTAGGGAAAAGCGGCTCTTCACTCCGCGGAAGGAAGTGACTGATGTCGCCTACGTGCAAGACTGGGAAGCGGAACTGAGGGCAGGGCAGGACATCGAGGCGTATTGGGCTGAGAAGGCACAGCAGTTCGAATGGTTTGCGCCGTGGACACAGACCCTCGATACGAGTGAGGCGCCGTTTTACAAATGGTTTGTCGGCGGCAAAACGAACATCGCGTACAACGCGGTCGACCGCCATGTTCCGACCGACCGGCGCTACAAGCTTGCTCTCCTCTACGTTAATGAGCGCGGCGACGAGCGGAAGGTCACCTATTATGAGCTGTGGAGGGAGGTCAACAAGGCAGCAAACGCGCTCAAAAAACTGGGAGTGAAAAAAGGGGATCGCGTTGCGCTCTACCTCCCGCCGTGCGTTGAATCGGTCGTTTCCATGCTTGCCTGCGCGAAGATTGGGGCCGTGCATAACGTCGTGTATGCCGGGTTCAGCGTGCACGCCTTAGCGGAGCGAATTAACGACGCAGAGGCAAAGGTGCTGATAACGGCGGACGGAACGTTCAGGCGAGGGCAGGTGATCGACCTGAAGGCGGTCTCCGACGAGGCGGTCAGTAGCTGTCCGAGCGTCGAGACGACGATCGTCGTCAAACACGCGGGGAACCCGGTAAAGATGTCGGACCTGAGCGGAAAAGAGGTGTTTTTCCACACCCTGGTCGAGGGCGAACCGGCTGAATGTCTGGCCGAGCGCATGGACGCCGAAGACATGCTCTACTTGCTGTACACCTCGGGCAGCACAGGGAAGCCAAAGGGCGTGGTGCACACCACGGGCGGCTACATGGTGGAGACCGCGACCACCCTTAGAGACGTCTTCGATATTCACGACGATGATCTGTGGTGGTGCACGGCGGACATCGGGTGGGTCACCGGACACAGCTACGTCGTGTACGCACCCCTGCTCCTGGGGACCACAACGCTCGTCTACGAGGGCGCCCCCGACTACCCGCAACCTGACGCCTTTTGGAGCATCGTCGAAAGGTACGGGGTCACGAAGTTTTACACCGCCCCGACGGCGATTCGACACTTGATGCGGTTTGGCGACAAATGGCCCCAGTGTCGTGACTTGAGGTCGCTGAGAATACTCGGCACCGTGGGGGAGCCAATCAACCCGGAGGCGTGGATGTGGTACTACACGCACGTCGGTAACGAGCGCTGCCCGATCATGGACACGTGGTGGCAAACCGAAACGGGGAGCTTCATGATATCCCCGTTGCCGACGGCTCCGCTGAAACCCGGATCGGCAACCAAGCCATTACCAGGGATCCGCGCAGACGTGGTCGATAAGGACGGGAAACCGGTCCCCCGCGGGAAGGGTGGATTTCTCATCATAACCACCCCGTGGCCTTCGATGCTCAGGACGCTCTACAAGGACCCCGAACGGTACGTCAAAACGTCCTGGGAAGTGATTCCCGGTGGCGTGTACTGCCCAGGGGATATTGCGCGAAAGGACGAGGACGGGTACCTCTGGATTCAAGGGAGGGCCGATGACGTGCTCAAGATCGCCGGTCATCGGGTCGGAACGAGCGAGGTGGAATCTGCATTCGTCAGCCACGCCGCTGTGTCAGAGGCCGCGGTCATCGGGAAACCCGACCCGATACGAAACGAGGTCATCAAAGCGTTTCTCATCCTCAACGAAGGACTTACGGGTGATGCGCACTTGATGGAGGAGCTCAAGAAACACGTGCGACACGAGTTAGGACCGGTTGCCGTGGTTGGAGAGATCATCTTCGTGCAATCCCTTCCCAAGACGCGAAGCGGGAAGATCATGCGGAGAGTGCTCAAAGCACGAGAGCTTGGTATTGACGCCGGTGATGTGACCACGCTTGTGGAATGAGCTTCCGCCGCCTTTTTTCACTTCCCATCACACACGCTACAAAATCAGAGACAAGAATGCGGGCGCGTGAAGTTTTGGCGCCCGCGGAGCCGTCAGCCTTCCCAGGTTATCACTAACGCGCGAAGGTGAGCACCCGAAACGCAATCCCGCCAGCGATGAGCGCTAAAACGATGGTGAAGATCGAGATGCCCACAGCCCACCGCGCGTTGAGCTCCCGTGCTATGACGCCAAACGTCGCAATGCACGGAACGTAGAGGGTGACGACGAGGCAGAACACAAATACTTGAACCGGTGTCATCACTGTGCTAAATATGAACGTTCCTGACGCGATCGCAAGCATTTCCACGGCCATCTCCTTTCTCAGCACCCCGTAGATGAGGCAGATGGCCGTGAAGGAGGGGAGTCCCAGAATACCGACGGTGATCGGCGCCATCGGCGCCTCGATGAATCGACTGAGGCCGGTTAGATCCAGCCATCCGAACACGATACTCCCTACGATGAGCAGGGGCACGGCGATGTAAAGAAACTCCTTCATCCGCAGCCACGTCTTCTTCAGGATCGGGACGAGCGCCGGCCTCCTGATGAGCGGAATTTCGAGCACGAGCCCCGCCGTCCTCCCTGGCACAGTCGATCGCAGCAGCCTCCCGGAGGCGATGATGAGCACGAAGGAGATGAGGTAAATGGCAAGCGCGTACTGGATTCCCGCATAGGTAGCCGCGACGCCGAGGATTATCGCGGTGCGCGCCGAGCACGGAATGAGCGTGATGAGAACCGTGGTGATTATCCGCTCCTTTCTCGTGGGAAGGGCCCGCGTCGCCATGATCGCAGGCACGCTGCAGCCGTAGCCAAACAGCATGGGGATGATGGATCGGCCGTGCAGGCCGATGACGTGCGCTTGCCTGTCGAGCAGCAGCGCCACGCGCGGGAGGTAGCCGACGTCTTCGAGGATTGCCAGGAAGATGAAGAAGATCAGGATGTACGGAACGGCGATGGCGAGTGCCGCCGCTAAGGCGAGCAGCGTGGAGTGGACGGCGGACGTGATGAACGGATTGGCAACCTGCGCGTTCACAGCCCCGTAGAGCGGTGGGAAGACGATTCCCTCGAAGAACGCGGTGATCAGGGTGCTCAGATAGCCGCCGACGAAGAAGATAAGCGCCAACATGCCGCCGACGAGCGCGACAAGCAGGGGGTAACCCGTGCGCGGACGCGTCGAAACCTCGCCAAACTTCTCGCCGAGCGTTGGTTTGTGGACTTTCCTGACCAGCACGGCACTCGCGATGAGGTCGGCCGTCGAGTGTTGTCCCCGGGCGATGGTGACGGCGACGTCTTCACCGTGGGCCCGCTCTACCTCATCCCTGAACGCTTTGAGGCGCGCGAGCGTGTGCTCATCCACGCGCGCCTCAAAGTCCTTGTCGCCCCCGAGGAGCCGCACCGCAAAACCCCGTTTTGGGATGTTCGTTTCGGGAAGCAGGGGGATAATCGCAGCCAAGGCGCGTTCGACGTGGTCGTCATAGCTCACCTGCCGATGCGTCCTTTTCGAGGGCTGATCGGCGTAGTGAAACGCCGTTTCCAGCACCTCGTGCACCCCTTCTCCCTGGGTCGCGATGGTCGGCACGACTTGCACCCCGAGCTCTCTTTCGAGGTCAGCGACGTCGATGTCAAGGTCAAGCGTCTTTAACAAGTCGACCTGGTTAAGGGCCACGACGACTGGGAGGCCGAGTTCGAGGAGCTGCAACGTCAGATACAGGTTTCGTTCGAGCCGCGTGGCGTCAACGATAGCAATGACGGCGTCCAAGGGGGTGCTGAGGAGGAAGTCCTTTGTCGCCACTTCGTCTTCGGTAACAGCGGTGATGGAATAGACCCCGGGCAGATCATACACCAAGACGGTGTGCTCGTCAAGGCGCGACAGTCCCTTCTGCACCATCACCGTTGATTGCGGGATATTGGAAACGATGACGTTGACTCCCGTCAGCTGGCTGAACATCGCGCTTTTTCCCGCCGAGGGGTTTCCCATCAGCGCGATACTCTTTGGTGCGGTGTCCTTCTTTTTTGAAGTCGTTTCGGGCATGTGCGTGGTAAGCTATCCGCTCCGCTCCCTTTACAGCAAGTCTGCGTCGCGCATCATGGAGATGCTGCGGGCTAGCCCGGGGTCGGCGTAGAGGCAGCGCCTCTCCGTCTTCGCTTTCGTCGCCCGTCTGCTTCCGTCCCTTCCGGGCTTACGATAAGGGACTCTGCGACGTCCCTGCCGAGCGCGATTTGCGTATCCTTCGTCTCGATGACCAGGGGGCCCTTTGCGATCGTGCGTAGCACGCGCACCGTGAGCCCGGGAATGAGGCCGAGCGAGCACAGCCGGCTGATCGTCTCCGGCTCACGGGAGGTCAGAAACCGTATCGTGTACGCGCCTTTTCCCACGTCAGACAGCTTTGAAACCTGTGTCTCGTCCTCGCTGTCGCTCTCGGGTATGGCGCTTCCGCCGGGGCACGTCGAAGGGTGGCCCAACTGGGCGGAGAGGTTATCTATTGCCTTATCTGAGATGACGTGCTCGATCTCGCACGCCTGCTTGTGCGACTCGTGCGTGTCGATTCCACAGATATCCACCAAAAAGCGCTCAAGCAGCCGGTGCTTGCGCTTTACCTTTGTGGCAATCGTGCATCCGGCTTCGGTGAGTGTTGCGCCACGGTAGGGCGTGTAGTCTACGAGCCCCTTTTCGCTCAATTTCTTGAGCATCTCCGTGACGCTTGCATCTCTCACGCCGAGGCAGGCCGCCAAATCTCCGGTGGTGGCGACGCGCGCTCTCCCCTCCTGCTTCGTGTAAATGGCTTCGAGATACTCCTCTTCTGCGGAGCTCAGTTCGTGCTTCTGGGACATGTTTCTCTATATAATATTTAGGCTAACCTAATATATAAAATTTAGGTGAACCAAAACTGCTTTCAGGTTCTTCGCCGGATCGTCCGTTCGCACCTCCCCCCACCCGATACCGCTCGAGGGGCTGAATTTTCGCCACGGACCTGGGCGTCCGCGACGCTGCCTTGAGCACAATGCTTCCGAGCGCAATTTTTGCGGCACCGCGTTGCGGCTTCCGCCATCGCTGAACCAGCGGCGCCCTCAGCGTCGCACCAATTCGTCAACTATATTACGGGAACGCGCCTTTCCTGCAAGCAGGTCGTTGAACGCCACCGGAGAGACACCCGTGTTAAGCAGACTCAAAGACTCAGTTGATCGGCTCCTCTCGCGACCGGCGAATCTCCTCGTCGGTCTCGGCGTCACCCCCAATATGCTTACCCTCGCCGGCCTTGCGATCGGCGTCTTCGCTGGCATCGTTCTCGCCCTCGGATTCTTCGTCGCGGGCGGCGTTCTGATCCTCGTAACCGGCTTTGTCGACATGCTCGACGGCGCCGTGGCGCGCAACCGACGCGCCGCAACGACCTTCGGCGCCACCTTCGACTCCATATCTGATCGCTACGTCGATTGCATTGTGTTACTCGGTCTTGGCATCGCTGGCGTCAACTGGATCTACGTTAGCGCCGCTCTTATGGGCTCCCTCCTCGTGAGCTACGTTCGCGCAAAGGGTGAAGGAATGGGATTTCATTGCACGGCTGGGGTCGCCGAACGAAGCGAACGCCTCATTATCCTCGCCATAGGGCTGCTCGTTGGATTGGCTGAACCAGCAGTGCTCCTTGTCGCAATCCTCGCGCAATTCACCGCGCTGTGGCGCGTGGGCCTCCTGCTCAGGCGAGCGACTTACTGACTGCCAAGGCGAGCCGCTTCGTGTGCGCTTGATGCGCAAAATAGTCTCACGTGCTCGGCTCTACGCCCTCGGCGAAGGCACTAATCGATTCAAACGCGGCAATAGCGGCCGAGCGCTGTTCGTCCGTGAGCGATTTGCCTCCATAGTGGGTGCGTTCAAATACGATCGTCAGCGTGCGCAAGGGCTCACGCATCTCCGGAACAGCAGCCTCAATAACGGCGTAGTGCTCCCAGTGCGTCATGTGGGGGGCGAGCGTCACTCCTGCACGGGACGCGAGCAATGCCAAAGCCGCGTCGTACAGCGCCGCGATCGCCAGCCGGTCGTTTCCTTGTTCGAACAACTCGCGAGCTTGTTTGAGCGCCGTCGCATCGCCTGCGTCTTCCAAAACAGCTGGTTGTGATTCAGAGACGGGCGGCGCTTGTTCTTCGGGTGCCTCGCCTGCGACGGGCTGCACCGCTTCGATCTGCGGGGCCGATCCGCGCACCTCCTGCCGCGGCGCTTCTGCCGTTGTCTCTGATGCCACGATGGGCGTCTGGGGCTGTGTCGATGGCATCACGGTCTGCTTTTCTTTAATGGCGCGGAGCGTCCTTTCGGGGTCTAAAGGCTGAACGATTGCTGCCGCGGGAGAGGCTGCCGCGGGAGAGGCTGCCGCGGGAGAGCCTGCCACGGGAGAGCCTTTTCTGCGGGACCACCGCACACAGACATAGAGGACAACAACGACTACTACAATGATAAGCGCGATGATCGCGTACAGTGGCGCTAGATCAACCGGAACGCTTGTTGCCGCGCTCGGCGTGCTGATATAAGAGGAATTACCGGGCTCCATGACCGAGTACACCATCGCGCCGTTCGAAAATGCTGCAGAAAAGTAGTATGCGCCGACAGGCACCGAGAACGCGTAACGGCCGTTTTGATCCGTCTGCACGGATGCAATCTTCACGTCGCCCATGTGGAGCACTACTGACGCGTTCGGAAGCGGCTTGCCATTGGCGCTCACCTGTCCGTTTGCTTCCAGCAGGCTTCCAAGCGAGATGCCGTTTGAGCCCACCGTAACATTATTCGTCACTGTGCTGCTGGGCGCCGGCAGTGCTTTGGCATCAACGAGGTGTAGCCCTCCGTGCAGGGGGTCGTGCGCTGGTACAAAACCAACAGTAATCACAAACAGAAGAATGAGCACCACGAATACGAGTCGCGCTTTCCGCATAGAACGAAGCACAATTTGCACCTATTTTGTCACGTTCAGGCTCCTACCGGAACCTGTCGCTATTACCACACGTTCGAGGGACGTTATTAATGATGCGGTTTCGAGCCGCGTCCGCGAGATGTCAGCTTAGTATCCGCTTGGCCGCTTCTTCGTACGCCGTGATCAAATCGCCTCGCTCGTAGCGGAAAACGTCCTTATCGACCGACTCGCCCGAGTCCTTCAGCCACAGGCGACAGGTATCGCAGCTTATCTCGTCAGCGACGAGAATCTTCCCATCGCTTCCCTTTCCAAACTCCAGCTTAAAGTCGGGAAGCAGCAGCCCTCGCCGATTTAAGTGGTCTTTCAGGATCGTGTTCACGCGTAGCGTCAGCTCACGAATTGTCGCCAGCTCCTTCTCGGTAGCGAAGCGTAACGCGCGTATGAGGTCATCGTTGAGCATCGGATCGCCATAAGCATCGGACTTGAAGTCGATAACGAGTAGAGGAGGAATAAACTTCTGCCCTTCCTTGAAGGGATACCGGCGCACGAGTGATCCCGCGGCGATATTTCGAGCGATGATTTCGAGCGGGAAGATACTCACCGCCTTGACGAGCATCCGTGTATCGTCCACCATCCCTTTGTAGTGCGTCGCGATCCCTCGCTGCTCCAAAAGCTGAAAGAGCCGCGCGGAAATTCGCGCGTTGAAGTAGCCCTTCTGTGGCACGGTCCGTTTCCGTTTCCCGTTGAAGGCCGTGATGTCATCGCGAAACTCGATAATGTACTCCTCGGCGTCCTCGGTGCGGTACACGGTTTTTGCTTTACCAATGTGAACGATATCCATAGCCTCACCCGTCACTTGTCTCGTCGGTCGTTTTTCGTCGGAGCCCGCGCTCGTCAGCCAGCTCCCTGATGAGCGGAGCGAGCGCCTCGCTGTACCATCCGGCACGCACGTACTGTGGGTAGATCGGCAACCGCTCGGTCAGCGCAATGCCGAGGTCCGCCACATCCGGCCAGGCGTGCTCCGGATTAATGTAGTCGACCGTCACGGTCGAAATCCCGCCGAGGTCGGACGCCCCCGCGCCGAGCAGCGGGGCCACCTCGGTGAGGTTGGGCGGCACCTGAACCGCGACGTCATCGGGAAGGAGATGACGTGCCAGCGCGACCGTGCGGAGGAGCACCTCGCGACTCGGGCCAGGAACGTCGGCCATCCGCGTGCCCGGCTTCGGCGCGAACGGCTGGATGATGACCTCCTGGAGGTGCCGGTATTTGTGCTGCAGCTCCGTGAGGAGTTCTAGCGAGCGGATACGATCACCCCAATCTTCCCCTATGCCGATGAGGAGACCTGTGGTAAACGGAATGTGGAGCTTGCCCGCATCCTCAATGGTCCAGAGCCGAAGTTCGGGCTCTTTGCCTGCACAGCCCTGGTGCGCGTCAACGGAGGCCGTAGTCTCGAGCATGACTCCCATGCTCGCATTCACGGGTTTTAGCCGCTCGAGCTCGTCAAAGGTGAGAATGCCCGGATTGCTGTGCGGGAGCAGTCCGACGCGAATTGCCATCGTGCAGAGGTCATAGAGATAGTCAAGAAAGCTGTCGTAGCCGAGCCTTCGAAGCTTCTCGACAAAGCCGTCGACCTCATACGGACGTTCGCCAAAGGTGAGCAGCGCCTCAGTGCAATCCACATCCTTGGCCTGCCACAGCAGGGTTTCCACCTCTGCGGGCGCCATCAGCTGTGCCTCAGCGTCGCCGATGTCCCGCCTGAACCCACAGTAGCCGCACGCGTTGCGACAGACGTTGGTCACCGGCACAAAGACGTTGCGCGAGAACGTGACGCGTGCCGGAAGGGCAAACGAGAGCGTCTCCAAAGGCGCACTGATGATGTCTGCGGTGCTCAGGTGCTCAAGCGACATAAAAAGCGAGGCCGTTTTTACCACTACATGGCCGCGGTAATATATAAATAACGGGGACACTTACGCCAGCGGTGAGGCGACGATGAACGCGGCAAAAGCGGTAGTGCCGTTTAAGACACGCGGAGCGAAAACGCGGCTCGCGCCATTTCTCTCCCCCGAAGAACGCATGGCCTTTTCACAGGCGATGCTGCGCGACGTGCTCCGCGGCTTGAAGGGCGTCGACGTGACGATTCTAGCGACCGAGGACTTCGATCCCGAGTGCGCCTGGGCGCACGTTGAGCTCAACCGCCGCGACCTGAACACGGCCATAAACGCCTACATCAGGCACGTGCGCGAACCGACCCTCATCGTGATGTCCGACATCCCGCTCATCCAGGAGTGGCACGTGCGCGAGATGTACTCGGAGGGCGTCACGCTCGTCCCGGGGCGCGGCGGTGGCACCAACGCGATCTTCATGCGCGACCCCTCCCGCTTCAAGGTCGATTTTTACGAAGTGAGCTTCCTGAAGCACGTCGCCATCGCCAAGGAGCGCGGACTTCCGTTAAAGATCCTCGATTCGTTCTTTATGAGTACCGATATCGACAAGCCTGATGATTTGGCCGAGGTGCTTATCCACTGCCCCGGCGACTCGCGCGCCTACCTGCACTCAATCGGCGTGCGGCTGAGCTACAGCAAGAGCCGTATTGGCGTCGAACGAGGCTAGTAGCGCCGGAAAAGACTCTGCACCCGAAAAAAACCCACGACTAGAAAACGGGCGTCAGCCACTGCGCGTAACGCGGCTCGTTACCGCGCGCCGCGTTGAAGTACGCGTCCTTAAGCTCGTGCGTTATCGCGCCGACGGCGCCCTCACCGATGATGATACCGTCGACACTCGTGATAGGGGCCACCTCTCCGGCGGTGCCGGTGAAGAAGAGCTCGTCCGTTGAATAGAGCTCAGACCGGCTGATCCTTCGCTCCACTACCTTGTAACCGCGATCCGCGCAGAGCGTTATGATCGCATCGCGGGTAATCCCCTCGAGAATGTCATCTGAGGTGGGAGGGGTAAGAACGGTGCCGTTACGCACGAGAAACACGTTTTCGCCGCTCCCTTCGGAGACGAAGCCATCTTTGGTAAGCAGTATGGCCTCATCGTATCCGTTTTGAACCGCTTCGACCTTTGCGAGCACGCTGTTGACGTACGCTCCGGCGAACTTGCCCGTGGGTGGAAGCGAATTGTCTGAAAGACGCGCCCACGAGCTTACACAGACCTTGAGGCCGGCATCGATGT
Source organism: Methanobacteriota archaeon (assembly GCA_963701995.1). Taxonomy (GTDB): domain Archaea; phylum Halobacteriota; class Bog-38; order Methanoflorentales; family Methanoflorentaceae; genus Methanoflorens. The sequence continues at coordinate 232,655 of OY969693.1, forward strand.
CATCGAAGTACTTGCCCATCGGTTCGACGTAGATGGCATAATCGTTTGCCCTGCCGTACGGGTAGAGGCCGACGGTGCCGGCCCCCCAATAGACGATCGGCCGTATGTAGACGTCCTCTTTGAGCGCGTTCTGGCGCACCACGTCGACAATGGCATCGGCGAACTCCTGTTTGGTGACCGGAATGCTGAGCCTGAGCACCCGCATGTTGCGGTAGAGCCGCTCGACGTGCTCCGTCAGTCGAACGATGAAGCTTTGTCCTTTCTCATCGTTATAATAGGCCCGTATGCCCTCAAATACGGCGGTGCCATAGTGGAGGGCGTGCGTGCTTATGTGCACCGTGGCATGGCTCCACGCCACGTACGCCCCGTTCATCAGAACTGTGCGATTCATCCCAGACTCCTTGTGCGAACGCTTGACGGCATTTGGTTTGGTGTGTTCTCCAATGCGCAACTACCCATTTAAACCTTTTTTTCTCGTGCGCGGCTATCAGATGAATTATATACCTGCCAACGCAACTAGTAGTCCACGGGCCTGTAGTATAGTCTGGATAGCACAGCGGCCTCCGGAGCCTCAAACCCGGGTTCAAATCCCGGCAGGCCCGCTCTTTCTCGCTGCGATCGGGGCGACTATTCGCGGGTCGAACGCACCCCGCTTAACATCCGAGATCGTAGCATTAATCGCAAAGCTACTCTCGGTAGCCGAACCGCTGCGCTATCTGATGCCTTTAAGGGCACGACGCGTCACTTCATGTCTTAGCACATTAAACGGGACGTTGCAGAAGGGAAACAGTCGAATCTCCCTTATGTCGCGCGTTTTTCGATCGACGACGAATGGGAACTCCGCGCAGACTGCGGGTCGATCGGCATAGATCCGGCATCGGCCGTCTCCGAGAAACGCGCACGGCTGAGCTTTTTTTAGCGCGTACGTGTAACGGCGGTCGTGATCATCGACGTACCGTACGCAGTGCTGCGCGACAAACTCGTCGAGCGACAGTTCAAGGTGCGCGCGCAAGCGCTCCACGTCATCAGACGTCAGCCTGATGATATCGAAGTAGCAACAGCCCGGCAGTGAACAGTCAGCGCACAAGTGTCGCGACCAATGATCGTTCGCACGAAGATCGCAGAGCAGTCGTTCCAGTGACAATGAAAAGTGCCACCCCCCTTCACGTTCACTGATGATCTCATCGATGATGCCAAGTATGCGTTCGCTGGCGGGCCCCTCTGGCGCGTTAAGCCCCTCTGCCACCTTTGCCGCGAGCGTGCGCCGCAGGTCGTCCTTTCGTCCCGGCTCAAAGAGACTGCCGTACGACTCATGCGTCGCCGCGCCGCGAGACGCACGGTATTTGGCCCACCGATCTCCGTCACCTACTCGTTGCCGTTTCGTCACCATGGGCTCATCGCTCCCCGAGATCCGCAGTCACGATCTTTCACAGCACCTTTATAGAACTTCCCACGCAGCCGCGGGGCATCCGGCAGAGCTGAACGCGTACCACACGCAGAGTCATCCCAACGAAGGCTTGCTAACGCCCCTTTTTCGTAAGAAACCTATTAATGCTAGGATGCGCTCTTGTAGAATGATGTCAGACAAGCTAGACGGTTTGCGGAACTTGCTTGAGCGGCTGTCAAATGCCCACGGCGTTTCCGGGCACGAAGGGAGCTCCCGCGACATACTCACGCACGAACTCACGCCCTACGTCGATGAGATCAGGATTGACGCGTTCGGCAATCTGATCGCCACAAAATCAGGAAAAGGACCTTCCGTAATGCTCTCTGCGCACATGGATGAGGTGGGCCTTTCCGCCAAGTACATTGACGAAAACGGGTTCATCTACTTCATCGGTATCGGCGGTTGGTTCGACCAAACGCTGCTAAACCAGCGCGTGCGACTCCACGGAACCAAAGGCGATATTCCAGGAGTGATCGGTTCGAAGCCCCCGCATATTCTCGAGGAGGAGGAAAAGAAAAAACCAATCCCCATGAAGGACATGTTTATCGACATTGGTGCCGCGAGTGCCGAGGACGCCGAAGGCCTCGGCGTGCAAATCGGCACGCCCATCACGATCGATCGCCAGTTTACCCGGCTTTCGAGCAACTTCGTTACGGGAAAAGCCCTCGATGATCGGGCCGGATGCGCGATGATGATCGAGGCCATGAAACGCACCAAGGCGACGACCACCGTGTTCGCGGTCGGTTCGACGCAAGAGGAGGTCGGCTTGAAGGGTGCCAAAACGGCGTCATTTGGGCTAAATCCCGACGTTGCCATCGCCACGGAGACCAACATAGCGGGGGACCATCCCGGCATCGAAAAGAAGATGGCGCACTTGGAGCTCGGCAAGGGCCCCTCTGTCACCGTCGTCGACGGGGCGGGGCGCGGCCTCATCACCCCCGACTCGGTGCTTCGCTGGATCGAAGGGACGGCTCAGAAGGCGCGGATCGCGTACCAGCGCGACGTCAGTTCGGGCGGCACCACAGACGCCACGGCGATCAACCTCACGCGCGCGGGGATCCCCGCGGGCGTCGTCAGCGTCGTTACGCGGTACCTCCATACCCCCGTCGAGGTGCTCAACCTCGAAGATCTCGACGCCGCCGCCGAACTCATCGCCCGCATGCTCGAGACCGTCGCGGACTACTTTTAACCTTCCAACGCGTTCAACGGGACCGAAACTGGCGCGCGTGAGAGCTTTTATATAGTTACGGCTTCCTTTTACAGCAAGGAAGTGACTACCGTGAGGGATCGCTTTATTTAACGACATCAAGTTTTTCGACACGACGCTGCGCGATGGAGAGCAAACCCCTGGTGTGTCGCTCACTGCCGAGAAGAAACTGTGGATTGCTAAGGCCCTCGACAAACTCGGCGTGGACGTTATCGAAGCGGGCTCCGCGGTCACGTCGGAAGGCGAGCGGACCGCCATCAAAGCGGTCGCCCACGAAGGATTGCGCCCCGAGATATGCAGCTTCGCGCGCGCCCTTCGGGGGGATATCGACTACTGTCTCGAATGCGACGTCGACTCAGTGCACCTCGTCGTGCCCGTGTCGGATTTGCACATCGAAAAAAAGTTGCGCAAGGATCGAGACGCCGTGCTGCGCATGGCCGTGGACACGACGGAATACGCCACCGAGCACGGCCTCATAGTGGAGCTTAGCGCCGAAGACGCGTCACGATCGGATGGCGATTTTCTGCGCGAGTTCTACCGTCAAGGCGTCGCCGCAGGCGCCAAACGGCTCTGCTACTGCGATACCGTTGGCGTGCTCATCCCCGATCGCACGGCCGCACAGTTGGCTGACCTCGCGACGATAGCACCCCTAAGCATCCATTGCCACGACGATTTCGGCCTCGCGACAGCGAATTCCATCGCGGCCCTTGGCGCGGGCGCGACGCAGGTACACGTGACGGTGAACGGTCTGGGTGAGCGCGCGGGAAACGCGTCGCTCGAAGAGCTCGTGATGACGCTCGAGTCACTGTATGGCTACGCGACGCGCATCAACACAACCGAGCTCTACCCCATTTCGAGGCTCGTGAGCAGGCTTACGGGCGTGCCCGTTGCCCAGAACAAACCCATTGTCGGAGGAAACGCGTTCACGCACGAGTCAGGCATCCACACCCACGGACTGCTGGCAGACACACGGACGTACGAGCCGATCACCCCTGAGATGGTGGGTCGAGAGCGGCAGATTGTGCTCGGAAAACACGCGGGCAGCGCATCGGTGCGCCTCGCGCTACAAGAGCTCGGTCTCGACGCGGACGATGAACAACTGAGCGACATACTGAAACGCATCAAGGAGCTGGGCGACAAGGGAAAACGCGTCACCGACGCCGACCTACAAGCCATTGCCGATGCTGTGCTCGAGATCAATCGCGAGGCGCGCATAAAGCTGCAAGAGCTGACGGTCGTGTCGGGAAACATCGTTACCCCGACGTCGTCGATCAAACTGTCGGTCGACGGCCAAGACGTCGTTGAAGCGGGCATCGGTCTCGGGCCAGTTGACGCCGCGCTAAACGCGCTTAGAAAGGCGATAGGAAAGCTTGCGGATATAACGCTCGAAGAGTACCACGTTGATGCCATCACCGGCGGCACCGACGCGCTGGTCGAGGTGTGGGTGAAGCTCAGCCGAGACGGTCACGTCATCACAGCGCGCGGCGCGCGCGCGGACATCATCATAGCGTCGGTTGAAGCGGTCGTTGAGGGCGTAAACAGGCTACTAACGTTGAAATGATAGGTGAGATGCAATGAACCTGAGCGGTGCCAAGGCACTTATGAAAAGTCTCGAATACGAACACGTGGATACGATTTTCGGCATCCCTGGAGGCGTCGTCATACCCATCTACGACGAACTCTTTAACCAAGATGCCATTACGCACTACCTCGTGCGCCACGAACAAGCAGCCGCGCACGCGGCAGATGGCTACGCGCGAGCAACCGGGAAAGTAGGTGTGTGCATGGCTACCTCCGGTCCCGGAGCAACGAACCTCGTCACAGGGATCGCGACCGCCTACATGGATAGCGTGCCCCTCGTCGCGCTTACGGGTCAGGTAACCACTGACCTCATAGGCAACGACGCCTTTCAAGAGGCCAACATAACAGGCATCACACTCCCGATCACGAAGCACAGCTACTTGATTCACGAAGCGAGCGAGATCCCACAGACGATAAAAGAGGCGTTTCACATCGCATCCACCGGTCGGCCAGGTCCCGTCTTGATCGATATCCCAAAAGACGTGCAGACGACGAGTGCCAGGTTTGAGTATCCGAAGAAGGTGCACTTGCCCGGATATCAGCCGACCTACGAAGGACACCCTGGTCAAATCAAGCGCGCGGCGAAGGCCATTAACGAGGCTCACCGCCCCGTAATCTACGTCGGAGGCGGCGCCAAGATCAGCGGGGCTTCTGAAGAAGTCCGTGCGCTCGCCGAAACTATCGTGGCGCCGGTGACGATGACGCTTATGGGCATGGGGACGTTGCCCGCTGAACATCCACTGTCGCTGGGGATGCTCGGCATGCACGGGACAAAGTACGCGAACTATGCCGTTACCGAATCAGACCTCATCATCGCGATCGGGGCGCGCTTCGACGACCGCGTAACGGGCAAAATCGCGAGCTTCGCCCCCAACGCGAAGATCATTCACGTCGACATCGATCCGGCCGAGATCGGCAAGAACGTCAGAGTCGACATACCGATCGTCGGCGACGTGAAACGGGTGCTCCAAAAACTGACCCCACTTCTCAAGGATACGCGCACAAAGGAGTGGATGGAAAAGGTGCAGACGTGGAAGCGCGAGTACCCGCTTGAATTCGGCGAGACAGGCTTAAAGCCACAGTACATCGTGCGAGAGATAAGCAGACTGTGCCCAGACGCGGTCGTATGCACCGAAGTCGGGCAACATCAGATGTGGGCTGCGCAATACTTCAGCCACCGCCACCCGCGAAACTTCATCTCTTCCGGAGGCTTGGGGACGATGGGGTACGGGTTCCCAGCGTCCATCGGAGCGAAGATCGGTCGGCCGGAAGAGACCGTCTTTGACCTTGCCGGAGACGGGAGCTTCACCATGAACTGCCAAGAGCTTGCTACAGCAGTCGCCTACGACGTTCAGGTCAAGGTCGCGATCTTCAATAATGGCTACTTGGGCATGGTCAGGCAATGGCAAGAGCTCTTCTACGACCGTCGGTACTCCCAGACGAAGCTCTCCGAGATCAACTTCGTGAAGCTCGCCGACGCGTTCGGCGCTCACGGAATACGCGTGGACTCGCCCAGCGAAGTAGCGCCCGCCATCGAAGAGGCGCTTGCGGTGCCAAAGCCCGTTGTCATCGACTTCAGAATCGAACCCGAGGAGTGCGTGTTCCCCATGGTTCCAGCAGGAGCGGCGCTTAACGAAATAATCGACGCAAAGAACGGGAGGGCGTAGCGGATGAAACACACCGTATCTGTCCTCGTTCAAAATAAGCCCGGCGTGCTCGCGCGAACCGCCGGCCTTTTCAGCAGACGAGGCTATAACATCGAGAGCCTGACCGTCGGCGTTACCGAAAACGAAGCTGTTTCGCGTATGACCATCGTTGTGACCGGCGACGATACCGTGGTCGAACAAGTCACCAAGCAGCTCAACAAGCTCATCGAGGTCATCAAGGTGAGCGATCTCACCAAAGAGTCGTACGTGAACCGAGAGCTCGTCCTCATAAAAGTCACCGCCGACAGCTCAAATCGAGCGGAGATTATGCACATCGTCAACATCTTCCGGGCGCGAATCGTCGACGTGGCGCCCAAGAGCCTCATCATCGAGGTGACCGGTGATGAGGGAAAACTGGACGCGCTCGTTGGTATGCTCAAGCAATTCGGCATCAAGGAGATCGTAAGGACGGGCACGCTAGCTCTAGGGCGAGGACCCAAGGTGATACAAAGCGGCAAAGACTAGAGCGGGCGCTGCGACTAAGAGACGCCGAGCGACGAAAATCGCTACAGCGCAGCGGGATTACCCCCCCGATAGAGGGCGAGGGGTGCGCTGCCGGGATATGTCTCAACGCTGGCGGCACACGCTCGTGCGACAAGCTTTTTTATGCGGCTCATAAACTAAGAGACGATTGATGGAAAATGGAGGGGTAACATGGTTCAAATCTTTTATAGCGAAGACGCTGACCTGAAACATCTAAGCGACAAGAAAATCGCAATCATTGGTTACGGCAGCCAAGGGCACGCCCAAGCACAGAACCTCAAGGACTCGGGACTAGATGTTCTCATCGGTCTGCGCAAGGGGAGATCGTGGGATCAGGCGCTAAAAGACGGTTTTGACGTGCTCAGCGTGGCAGAGGCGGCAAATCGCGGAGACATCGTGCAAGTGCTTCTGCCCGACGAACGCCAGGCGGCTGTGTATAAGGCTGAAATTGAACCGCAGCTCCAAGAGGGAAACGTGCTATCGTTTTCGCACGGCTTCAACATTCACTATAACCAGATCGTTCCCCCTGCATACGTGGACGTAGTTATGGTTGCGCCCAAAGGTCCCGGCCACCTCGTGCGGCGCATCTATACCCAAGGGGAGGGCGTCCCAGCACTGGTGGCCGTGTACCAGGATTACACGGGTAGCGCGTTCCAGACGGCGCTCGCGTATGCCAAGGGCATCGGGGCCACGCGAGCGGGCGTGCTAGAGACGTCGTTTAAGGAGGAAACGGAGACCGACCTGTTCGGGGAACAAGCCGTTCTCTGCGGCGGAACCACCGCACTCATCAAAGCCGGCTTTGAAACGCTGGTCGAAGCAGGCTACAAGCCTGAAATCGCGTATTTCGAGTGTCTGCATGAATTGAAGCTCATCGTCGACCTTATCCACGAGGGCGGGCTCTCGTGGATGCGCCATTCAATCAGTGACACGGCAGAATACGGTGATCTCACTAGAGGCGAGCGCATTATTACCAATGCGACACGCGACGCCATGAGGGGGCTGCTCAATGACATTCAAACAGGGGAGTTCGCACGCGAATGGATACTTGAGAATCAAGCTAACCGCCCCGTGTTTAACGCACATACGCAACGAGAGAGAGAGCACCCAATAGAAACGGTGGGCGCAAAGCTCCGCGCGATGATGACGTGGCTCAAGTGACGGCGTGCCCGACTGGCCCGGCTATTAGTGCAGATGCATCACTGTGCCCCACAATGATCAACGAACGCTGAGGCAGAGTTTCACAAATCCCGTCGCCGCTTAACTTCTCTATTTGACGGTCTGCAGCTGGAGGGCTCTTTCTTGCTTAGCCTCGCAAACAGCTGGCGTATGCGTGCGCAAACTCTTATACTCTCGCGGAGAACTTGAAGGCGAGAAGGCTCGGTGGCCGCCATATGACCCAACCCAAGCGCATCTGCGCTCTCGGAGCGATTGTGTTTCTGATTTTGCTGCCCACGGCACTTGCAACTCACGCTCTAGCAAGTCCTAGCGTTACTTCGCCCGCGCCGGTGAAGGCGACGCGCGACCAAGGCTTGTCCCAAGCGTGGATTTCTGGACAGGACACTGGCGCGACACGCAGCCCGACAATGGTATACGCGCTTGCGGTAGACGCTCCAATTGCTCAGAGCGAGATACCTAATGTTCTAGTCCCCTCGGCGATTCCGTCTGCTGAACCATCGCTTCCTACAGCTAGTCCGACGCTGCAACCGGCCACGGTCTCAACGAACAGCACCAACGGCACGGCGCCGACCAGCGGCGGGAATGGTGTCGACCTCGGCAAGATTATCGGCAGCATTTCACCCTACCTCATCATCGCACTAATTCCGCTTCTTTTTATCATCGGAGCCTTGTTTTATTTCTTTTTTATGGGCGATCAAGATCGCGGGGCTGCGAGCGACGAAAACGAGGCAGACGTTCAATTCACCGGCGCAGGCGAAGATACCGAGTGGAGAGAACTCAAGTAAGCCTAGGTCTGATACTTTCACGGTTGCCTCAGCGTTAATAACGCTACCGACAGTGCGGCTTCTGCACACTAAAAAGAGGCGATCGATCCCCTGAACGGGGGCGCATCACCGCCACAAAAAACTGCATAGACGGCCAATCAACGGTTATTTCTCCTTCTAAACAGGCAATTGATAAAACGTTATATATTGTGCGGGTCATCAGAGGGGTGTGAACTAAGGCTTGAACGACACGCACAAAAACAGCGCTGGACGTCGGGGTGAACGCGATGCCGGACAAACAGGATATCATAAAAAAGAGCGTCGATATTCTCGCCCGTATCGTTGGGGATGATTCGGTGCCGAGAAATATCCGCCGCGCTGCCGACGAGGCCAAAACGAGGCTGCTCGATCGAGAGGAGGCCGAAGCTGTCCGCGCAGCGTACGCGATTTCGATACTCGACGACATAAGCAACGATCCGAACATGCCGCTCCACACGCGAACACTCATTTGGAACGTAGCAAGTCAGCTTGAGAAGGTTTCGATGGAGTAAGGCATATCTCAAGTGCTCTTGGAGTCATGGGGTGCGCATTTGAACTCAACCCTTGAAAATGTCGCTTTTTTGGGTAGATGCGCAATCCGAGTCTGTGCGATCGTGAGGGCGACGCACGGAGCAACGTTCACCAAACACAGATCGTCGCATTTGTCTCGTCACAAATAATAAAGCGACCTGTAAGCATTTTTTCTGATTTAGAGCACGATATGAGATGCGAAAAAGTGCGGCGCGCTCATCAAAGAGGAATGATAATATAACATAACGTACGAGTAGTTTTGCGCTTGTGGGAGCGTAAATAAGGTACGGTGACCTCATGGACGTTGACGAACAGGCCAAGAAGATAAAGGATTGGGCCAAAAGGTATGCAGAGAAACGAGGAGTGCAACTCAATCCTGACGAAGAGCGAGTCGATGAGGTCGCAAAGGGTCTCGCTGCCAGGCAGGAGAAATTCGGAAAGCGTTACTGCCCGTGTCGCATTACTACTGGAGACGCCGAGGAGGATCGAAAGATAATCTGTCCGTGCGTTTACCACGAAGAAGAACTTAAGCAGCACGGCATGTGTCATTGCAAGCTTTTTAGTACAAAAGAACAGTAGAGGGAGTCAGCGGTGAAGTCAAGGGCTAGGATACGATATATCGCACTTATTGCTGCGCTATGCTTGCTCAGCGTCGCAATGAGCGGGTGCATCAATCAGTCGGGCTACGAGTTTAAAAGCGGAATAACGCCTCCTAAAGCGGTTAGCGACTTGATGAAGAACAGAACGGTCATCCTGTTCATCACGCAGAACAACTGCCCTGCCTGCGAGCAGACACGACCGATGATAGCGGCTCTTCAATCGCAGTACAATGGCACGAACGTGACGTTTGTAAACTTCAACATCGACAACAACGCGACGTCAAGGAGCATCGGCCAAGCGTATGGCGTGACCGCGACTCCGACAACCGTTGTGTTACGCAAGGACGGGGCCGCCGCGATCTTCGTGGGTGTCTTCGACTCGAGCACAGTGAAAAGCGCCATTGAAGACGCACGCAAGTAACACACGTCACTGAGGACGCGCGCATATGGAAGTAAATCCACTGATCGCATTCGGAGCAGGGCTTATCAGTATTTTTTCTCCCTGCGTGCTACCCTTGCTACCGGCCATCGTCGCCTCATCAACGGATCGCGGCAGATACCGGCCTGTCGCCATCGTTCTAGGCCTAAGCATATCGTTTACGACCATGGGCCTCGTCGCATCAGCTTTTGGGGCCGTGTTTACAGCGTATAGCTCCTATCTCTTCGCAGCGGCAATAGTCTTGATTATCGCAATGGGGTTCTGGATGCTCTTCGATCTCCATTTACCCTACAACACGCCAAGATTAGGCATTATAGACGGAGTGTCAAGAAAGACTTACGATATTCCGACTGAAGGCATAGCCAGCGGGTTGGCTTTAGGGCTAGCACTCGGGATAGTGTGGCTTCCATGCACCGGGCCGGTCCTAGCTACGATACTGACGTGGGTGGCTGCAAATGGCAACATTGCTACAGGCGGACTGCTGCTCATGATCTATTCTCTCGGCTTCGCCGTCCCTATGCTCGCTATTGCCTATTCGGCTCGCTTGTCGTCGTCTCTCGTCGGCAAATCATCCAAGACCATTTGGATCAAGCGCGTCGCTGGCTTAGCGCTCATTGCGGTCGGCGTATACTTGGCTCTACCGTATCTACCAATGCTTACGCAAATTTGATGCGGTTTTCTCCGTAGAGTGTCACGTCTTAACATGCATCACCTTGTACAAAAGAAAGAAATCACGCCTCGACATACGCTATAAAAGTCGATGCGCGCCTACAGACGTGAGACAATGGTCGACCGTTGTTCTAGTTTCCGGCCCCGGGGCGATGGCTACAGGAAGAGCGGCATGTCCGGCGCGACCCAGGCACGGAGTGGCAGTCTGGGTGCGTAAGGTAAAAAGCGTATAGGTTCAACTAGTAGGATACATTGCAGACCATCCACGGAGTGAAAAGGTTGTTCCGTATCGAAAACGCCGAACAAGCAGGGTGGGAATTATGAGCGCCCCCACCATTGCACACAAAACAAAGGGTATCGTGATCGCCGTTGTAAAGGAACAGGCCCCGGGCGAACACCGCGTTGCGACCGTGCCCGAAGTAGTCCAGAAACTCACGAAGTCGGGGAACGAGGTCCGCGTCGAGCATGATGCGGGAGCAGGAGCGTTCTACCCAGACAACCTCTATGTTGCCGCCGGTGCGAAGATCGCGCCCAGCCGGGCCGAACTGCTGGCCAGTGCAACAATCGTGTTGTGCGTGCAGCCCCCAGCCATAGCCGATGTCGAGATGCTCGCAGCGAGCACGATCGTCATCGGGTTCATGAACGCGGCAAACAACCTTTCAACCGTTGCACGGATGCGTGACCGCAAGGTCACCGCCTTTGCCCTCGAGCTTGTCCCGCGTATCACCCGCGCCCAGAGCATGGACGCACTCAGTTCCCAGGCAACGGCCGGCGGGTACGCAGCAGTGATTCTCGGCGCATACAACTGCCCCAAGTTCCTCCCGATGCTGACAACGGCCGCGGGCACGATCCGGCCGGCAACAGTGCTCATCCTTGGCGCGGGCGTTGCCGGCCTCACGGCGATCGCCACAGCCAAGCGCCTTGGCGCCATGGTCGAGGCATACGATGTCCGGCGTGCCGCGGGCGAACAGGTCCGGAGCCTCAGCGCGAAATTCCTCGAGCTTGAGATCAATGCGGAAAGCGAGGGCGGCTACGCCCGCGAGCTCACGCCGGAAGAGAAGGTGAAGGAGCAGCAGATGGTCTCTGCCGCGGTGGCGAGGGCTGACATCGTTATCACGACTGCCAGCATCCCCGGCCGGAAGGCGCCGGTCCTGATAACGAAAGAGACAGTCGCAACGATGCATCCGGGCGCCGTCATCGTCGACCTTGCTGCTGAATCGGGCGGCAACTGCGAGCTGACACAAAGTGGAAAGACGGTAAAGGAGCACGGTGTCACTATCGTGGGCCCGCAGAACCTCCCGGCCCGGGTCGCGTTTCACGCAAGCCAGATGTACGCAAGGAACCTCCAGTCGTTCCTCTCGCTCCTTGTTAATGAGGACGGGGCGCTCACCCGTGAGTTCACTGACGAGATCCTGGCAGCAAGCATCCTTGTGAACGCAGGCGAAGTGCGGCATCAACCAACGCTTGACCTCATCAGCGGAGGGAGGCTATGACCGAGATCACTGCGTTCTGGATCGCTATCTACATCGCAATGCTGGCGGCATTCACCGGCTACGTTACCATCAGCCGTGTCCCCGCCATCCTACACACACCTCTGATGAGCGGCTCGAACTTCATCCACGGGATCGTGCTCGTTGGGGCGATGGTAGCGCTCGGCCTTGCCAATACGCCTACAGAGCAGGTGATCGGGTTCATGGCAGTTGTTCTCGGGGCAGCGAACGTGACTGGCGGTTATGTTGTCACGGAACGGATCCTCCAGATGTTCGACCGTAGCGGAAAGAAGCCCGGCAAGGGGGCGTGACGTGGCTGACTTCTCCTTTGCCATCGAACCCGTATACATTGCGACGATCTTCTTCTTCATCGTCGGGCTGCAGCGGATGAGCCACCCGCTCACGGCTCGGAGCGGGATCGTCTGGGCCGGCGCCGCGATGCTGATCGCAACGCTCGTTACGTTCTTTACCCCGAATCTCACCAACATCGGCCTCATCGCGATCGCGATCGTGATCGGCGGCGGCTTCGGCTATATACCGGCCAAGCGCGTGGCGATGACCAACATGCCCCAGATGGTTGCATTCTTCAACGGGATGGGGGGCGGCGCGGCAGCCGGGATCTCGGCAGTCGTGCTCCTTGGCCCGACCACTCCCATCAGCTCGCTTGCGGTAGTTGGCGGCCTGATCGGGGCTGTCTCGTTTTCAGGCAGCCTCATCGCGTTCCTGAAGCTGCAGGGCTGGATGCCATCGCGGCCGGTTACCTTCACGGGCCAGCAAATCGTCAACATGGCAGTCCTTGTCCTCGCCATCGTTTCCGGTGTGTTCATCATCCTGCAGCCCTCATCGATGCCGCTTTCCGTAAACGCGTCCCTCCCGCTCTTCTTTATTCTCGCTCTCGGCTTCGGGCTCCTCATGACGCTCCCGATTGGCGGGGCCGACATGCCCGTAGTGATCTCGATGTACAACGCCTTCACCGGCCTGGCCGTTGCGCTTGACGGGTTCTCGTTTGTCACCCCCAACTATGCGATGATCATAGCAGGCGTTATTGTCGGCGCTGCGGGTTCGCTGCTCACGCTCAAGATGGCTAAGGCAATGAACCGCTCGCTCACAAACGTCTTCTTCGGAGCCTTCGGCGCAACGGAGGAGCAGGCGGCGCAGGTATCGGGCAGCGTGAAACCGATCGAGGCCGACGACGTTGCAGTCCTGCTCGCCTACGCGGACCGGGTTATCATCGTCCCCGGCTACGGCATGGCAGTCGCCCAAGCCCAGCAGAAAGTGAAGGAGCTGACCGACCTGCTCGAGCGTAGGGGCGTGCGGGTGAAGTTCGCGATCCACCCGGTTGCCGGGCGCATGCCTGGGCACATGAACGTCCTGCTTGCCGAGGCAGGGGTTGCCTACGACCACCTCTTCGACCGCGACGAGGTGAACCCGGAGTTCCCCAGCACTGACGTCGTCCTTGTCATCGGGGCCAACGATGTCGTGAACCCGGCGGCGCACCGGCAGGGCAGCCCGCTCTTCGGCATGCCAATCCTTGATGTCGAACAGGCAAAGAATGTGATCGTCCTAAAGCGCGGGCAGGGAAAGGGCTTTGCGGGGATCGAGAACGACCTGTTCTACCGGGACAACACGCGGATGCTCTACGGCGACGCGCAGGAGACAGTCGGCGAGCTTGTGCAGACCCTCAAGAAACTCTGAATCCCGCGGGGATCTGCGAGACCGATCATACGCCCCGTCGAGGTCAACGGGAGCAACTTGTACTCGACGCAGCGTTTATCGATGTGACCGGTCAAGACCCGCCAACATTCTTCCTCCGCTAACGTGCGGCAATCCATAGGGGAACAGATGTACTACCCTTATTGACGATAACTCTCCCACCTTTTTGCAACACGTCGTTGCCGACGAAGATGTTGCTACAAAGCGGCAACCGTAATCAGCGCGATGGGTGCTGGCAAACGCGCCGCGCGCGCGATAGAGATATTCCTAAGGCAGGGTCCGTGAGGGCTAACAGCCCAAAAAAAGACTGAAGGCAGTGCTTTTGAGATAAAGCGCGCGAATTGACTTACCTTGCAGAAAATATTTAATTAATCAACGGGATACTAGCAACCATAAGTACATACGGAGTGTTTTTTTCAAGGTGTCACAAGCGGAAGAAGTCATCACCGACACGGAAGCACCAGCTCTTGAGCACAAGGCGTCAGCTTTGCTTGGCGGCATGGACATAGCGGTTACCGATGAGATCGCCGTGCCCCCAATGCTTGTCGACCAAGTGATTGGACAAGAACAGGCCGTTGAGGTGATCAAAAAGGCGGCCAAGCAGCGCAGGCACGTCATGCTTATCGGCTCTCCAGGCACGGGGAAGTCTATGCTCGCCCGGTCCATGGCAGAACTCCTCCCCAAAGAAGAGCTACAGGACATCCTCGTATATCACAACCCGGAGGATGGTAACAGTCCTAAGGTGCGCGTCGTGCCGGCAGGGAAAGGGCGGCAAATCGTCGATTCACACAAACGGGAAGCACAAAAGAAGATCCAGTTCAGGAATATGCTTTCGATGGTGATTGTTTTCGCAATCGTCGGTTACTCTTTTGCGATCAATCAACCGATAATGGGTATCATCGCCGCTGCTATGCTTTTCATCGCGCTGCGCTACATTACGCCCCGTGAAGATGTGTTGATACCAAAGCTCCTCGTTATGAACGATGGCAAAGAGACCGCCCCCTATGTCGACGGGACCGGAGCGCACGCGGGGGCGCTTTTGGGCGACGTACGGCACGACCCGTTTCAATCGGGAGGACTTGAGACGCCGGCACACGACCGGGTCGAGGCAGGGGCTATTCACAAGGCGAACAAAGGGGTTCTTTTCATCGACGAAATCAATACGCTCAGAATTGAATCGCAACAACACCTCCTTACGGCGCTGCAAGAGGGGGAGTTTTCCATCACCGGCCAATCCGAGCGCTCAAGCGGCGCCATGGTAAAAACGACCCCTGTGCCGTGCAATTTCGTGATGATCGCTGCCGGAAATCTCGACGCCGTGAAGGGCATGCATCCCGCTCTACGCTCGCGTATCCGCGGCTATGGCTACGAAGTGTACATGCGCGATTCCATGCAGGATACTCCAGAAAATCGCCGAAAAATCGTCCGGTTTGTGGCTCAAGAGGTGAAAAAGGACGAGAAGATTCCCCACTTCACTGCCGATGCGGTCGAAGAAATAATCCGTGAGGCACGCCGACGATCGGGGAGAAAGGGGCACATTACCTTGATGCTGCGAGATCTCGGCGGCTTGATCCGCGTCGCGGGGGACGTTGCTCGGGCCGAAGCGTCTGAATACACGACCGCAAAACACGTTATCGAAGCCAAGAAGATGGCGCGGTCGGTTGAACAGCAGCTTACAGATCAATATCTCGAGCGCCGCCGCGACTATCAGATGTTTCGGAATACCGGCGCCGAGGTGGGCCGCGTAAACGGCCTCGCAGTGATGGGTGATGATTCAGGCGTCGTCCTGCCCATCGTAGCGGAGATCACCCCTGCACAGTCAAAGGAGGAAGGCCGCGTAATCGCGACTGGCTTGCTTAAAGAGATCGCTCTTGAGGCAGTGCAAAACGTCTCGGCGTTCATCAAGAAGTTTTCAGGCGAAGACATCACCAACAAAGACGTGCACATCCAGTTCATCGGTACCTATGAGGGCGTCGAGGGGGACTCGGCCTCAATTTCAATCGCCACCGCCGTGATCTCCGCGCTTGAAGACGTTCCAGTTGACCAGTCCGTTGCGATGACCGGATCCCTTTCGGTTCGGGGAGAGGTGCTGCCCGTTGGAGGGGTCACGCCAAAGGTGGAAGCAGCCGCTAAGGCGGGCATCACGCGCATACTCATTCCGAAAGACAACGAAGGCGACGTCATGCTCGAGAAGCAGTACAAAGACACGGTGCAAATAATCCCCGTTAGCTCTATCGGCGAGGTTCTCGAAAACAGCCTGCTCGGTCGAAAGCGCGACGGCTTGCTCGAGCACCTCAAGAAATTCACCATAAATTCACACGATCTGAAGGGCCGTTCGAGCGCGGTCCCTCAGTAACTTTTTTTTTGCGCCCCATTTCACAGCGACGGTTACTGAGGCTATGCCATGCACGAAGAGAGAGTGTCACAGTATCGAAGGGCGCGAACGATAGAGACAAACGCCGATCTAAGCGCTCCCACTGAGCAACTATGGCGCGTTCACGACAATTTTGCCACAGGCGAGCAAAAGGAAACCGCCGTCACGACCACGTCCCTCCTCGATCTGAAGATCGAAATAGCGCAGCGTATATGTGGTGACTGCCACTTCTGTGAACGCCGATGCTACACCAACAGAGCAGAGAAACCTGGATTTTGCGGCGTCCAGCGATCGAAATATTCATCCGAATTCCTTCATTATGGTGAGGAACGCGAGCTCGTGCCATCGCACACGATTTTTCTCACGGGCTGCACGTTTCAGTGCGCCTTCTGCCAAAACTGGGATATCGCACGACATCCGGAGGCGGGTGCGATCGCTGATGCAGATGCGCTTGCACGGCGAATCTACGCACGATCAATCGCGGGCGCGCGCAATGTGAACTGGGTCGGGGGAGATCCCACCCCGCATATCGGTACTATTCTGAAAACCATGCGCGCCCTCGCCGACCTCGAACAAAAAACGGAGGGCGATGCACGATTCTTGAACGTGCCGATGGTCTTTAACTCCAACACCTACTACTCTACGGAAGCCGCTAAGCTTCTCGATGGCGTCATCGACGTCTATTTGAGTGATTTCAAATACGGCAACGACCGCTGCGCGAAACGGTACTCACACGTTGACAAGTACGTGGAAACCGTTACGCGAAACCTACTCGCATCGCAACAACGGCTTATGATACGCCATCTCGTAATGCCCGGACACGTTCAGTGCTGCACGGGGCCGATCGTCGCGTGGGTGCGCGAGACCATGCGCGACGTCAAGTTCAACTTGATGTTTCAGTACTCACCCTATAACGTGACCGATTACCCTGAAATTAATCGGTTCGTGAGCGATGCAGAGCGGCGCGAGGCGACGAATATCGCAAAGGGCTTAAACCTCATCTGACGTTATCTTTGACTATGGGGATCATAACCATCATTTCTGACTTTGGGACGTTCTATCCCGCCGTAATGAAGGCCGTCATCCTCGGCATAGCGCCGCACGCCAGTATTGTCGACGTAACTCACGAAATTTCGCCCCAGAACGTGCGCGAGGCGGCGTTCATCCTCCGAGAGACGGTCAAGTACTTCCCTCGAGGCACAACGCACATCGCCGTCGTTGATCCGACCGTCGGAACGGGCAGGCGGGCCTTAGTCATCGAAGCGGGAGGGCACTACCTCGTTGGCCCCGACAACGGACTTCTGATTCCTGCAGCACGCTCCCTAGGCGATTTCGAAGCGATGTGCATCCAAGTGGCGGCCAAGTCAAGCACGTTTCACGCGAGAGACGTCTTCGCCCCGGTGGGAGCGTATATCTCTCTTGGGCGGCTGCGAAACCTTGAGCCTGCGCCCGCGCACGTGGACCTTGAACTCCAAGACCCGCAGGTGTCTGAGCACACCGTTAGCGGCACCGTCGTCTACGTCGACCGGTTTGGGAACTGCGTGACGAATATCAGCGGCATCCTCATGATACGACGATCGGGCTACGGCAGCGCGCACCTTCTCAACGGTTCCGTCGCGGTACAGCTTGTGAGAACGTACGACGAAGTAGCTCACGGACACCCGTTGTTGACCGTTGGAAGCTTCGATTTGGTGGAGGTGTCCATCAACCAAGGTGATGCTGCCACAGAGCTTAATCTTAATTCAGGTGACACGGTCACGCTCGATCGATTGTAACAAACGTGATCCTTGCAAGAAGCAGGGCGCTCTTTCCACAAGCGTCAGAGCGGGTTCCCTACGCTTTGCGAGCACACGCCTTCAAGCAGAAGCAGTTTTCGCTTGATGTCAAAGCCCCAAGAAAAGCCCCCAAGGCCGGATGCGGCTACGACTCGATGGCACGGCACAAATAGCGGAACCGGGTTGTGGTGCAGCGCATTGCCTACCGCTCGCGCGGCGTTCGGCTTCCCTAATCGCGCGGCCAATCCTGAGTAAGTCGCCGTACTCCCTCTTGGTATCCCTCGCACCGATTGCAGTACGGCCCGTTCGAATGCCGAGCGGTTTCCAAGGTTGACCTGGAAGGTGCCAAGGTCAACGTTCTCTCCTCTCAAGTAGAGTTCAAGTGCCATTGCGGCTGCTGTCGTAGCGCGTGCGTTAAACGAACCCGCTGCCTCGAGCGCAACTTGACACACAACGTCGTCGCTTAGCGCGACGGACACGAATCTACCTAGGTATTCAGAGTAAAAGCACGCGGTTTCGGTCATGGCTGTTAGAGGAGGTACCAGTCGTGGTCATACAAAGCCTTTGCAAGCGTCCCCAATTGGACGTCTTCGCGAGGATCGACCACGAGTGAGCGCAGCGCATCCTTCAAGTCAGCCAAGTATTGCGCGTTGCTTAAGCTCCCGTACTCAAACCTCCTGCCGCGAACCCGGCAACGTTCGAGCGTCACCTCCCGAGGTAGAATGGTGACAGCAAGGTCGGTCATTTCACAAGCCTGTTGCATGGCTTTCCTAAAATCACCTGTGCAATAAGCAACACGGTGGCGGTAGTTGCTCCGCGTCTTTTCTAGATATCGGTGGAGCCGCGCACTCTCGAGTTCGATGAACCTCTTCTTGACTGACATGACGTCGCAGTCGCCGAGTACGAAATCGTAGTCAGCAAATGGGTACTCGGTATCAAGCTCCCGCGGAGTGACGCCGCACGTGCCAAATGCGACGATGTGCACTTCTTCTGGCTCCAAAATGCTGAAAATGACCTTGTCGTAATTTTGATGACTTGGGCTCGTGTGGTAAGGCTTCACCTTGGCACACGGCACAAAAATCAATACGTCACGCACGGGCGCGACGTACTCACGCAGCACGTACTCATTTGCCCTCACCATGTCAGGATGGGCAAAGACCTTCTCTCCAACCAGCGACAAGTTTGAGCGCTCTGATTCAGGGATTATCATCATCCGCGGAGTGGCCAGCGCTCAAAAGCCTACAAAAGGCTTAGGCTTTTAAGTTCCTTAACAATTCGATCAACTGCATTGGCCGCGTCTTCGGGCTTTCTACCGCCAGTGACTACCAGCTTGCCTGAACCAAACAAAAGAACCACGACTTTAGGATCTGACAAACGGTACACGAGGCCCGGAAACTGTTCCGGCTCGTACTCTATATTCTCTAGCCCGAGCCCTATAGCAATCGCGTTCAAATTCAACACTGAGTGAAGGTCTGCTGACGCGACGATGTTCTGGACTTTAATCTCGGGCGTTCCCTTCACGTCGATTCCAATATTGCGAAGACTTTGAAATACGTTTTCAAGGCCCTTATAAACGTCATCGATGCTTTTTGCACCCGTGCAGACAATTTTTCCCGATCGGAAAATTAACGCTGCCGTCTTCGGGTCCTTGGTCCGGTAGACGAGGCCCGGAAACTGTTCGGGGTCATAATCTGCACCCTCTAACGCAAGCGTGATTTGCTTGAGGTTTATCTCTATTCCGATGCCAGTAGAGGCTACCACATTTTCGATCTTAATAGTGTCTCGCGGTTCGATATTACTAGTGTCTCGCGGTTCGACCATACGCTTTCTCCCCCGTTCTTTGTTGCTTTATAAAGGCTTTTTATATATAACGTTAAGGGGCTGTCGTTGGTGTTCCGAAAGCAATCCGCCTGAAAATCTGGGGCGCTTCGCAATTACGCGAGCACAGCAATTTTATCTACCGGGTGGCCATAGCATATATCCTCGCATGGCACTTACGCAACATGCTCAGCACAAATTTGTCGGACGGTGATTCACGAGCGACTCAGGCGTTCGCAGCCCGCGAGTGGACCAAGATAACCAGCGATTGCGCCCAACCGGAGTCGTAGGCCAACGGCAAGTCGGCCTTTGGGAGCTTGCAGATATGACCGGAGTACCGACATGAAACTTGCATTTGAGCTATCCGGGGAGAACAAAAGCATTCCACGAGCAGAGGTTCTCGCACTTTTCAACGGTGCCCTAGTACAAGAGCTTGAACGCGTTCTCGTGATTGATGTCGATGCCTATGACCAGGCTCTCGGTGACCGCTTAGCGATGACGCACGCGATACTCGAGGTTAAGGACGTGTGCTCACAAGAGCTCGGATCCATCTACCGAGCAGCCGGAAGCATTGAGCTACCTCGGGTCAGCGTCGCGGTGCGGGCTAAGCGCATTGGACACGGCCTGAAAAGCACAGAGGTCGAGGCTACGATCGGAAAGGCGCTTGCTGAGCGCGGATATGAAATCAATCTTACCCATCCGCAGCTTCAAGTGAGAGCTCTGCTCTGCAAAGGCGTTTGCATAATCGGGGCAACATTAGCGTTGATCGATCGCTCGCGCTTCGAATCGAGGCGCCCGCGTGTGCGGCCCTATTTCTATCCCGGCGTGCTCCTGCCGCGGTTCGCCCGAGCCGCTGTAAACCTCACACGTGTTAAAGCTGAAGAGCTCTTGTTAGACCCTTTCTGCGGCACAGGAGGAATACTGCTTGAAGCTGGTCTCCTCGGGGCAACAATCATGGGGTCAGATGTCGACGGTAGGATGGTTTTTGGAACGAAGATGAACCTCGACTACTATGACGTTCTGAGTGATCTGCTGGTCCAAGATGCTCGACGATTGGGTCTACGGGACGAGTGTGTGGACGCTGTCGCAACCGATCTACCATATGGCCGTTCCGTAAGCATACGAGCCCATTCGCTGAATCAACTGAAGGCAGCGGCCTTAGGCGAAATTTTTCGCGTGCTAAAACGCAACGCGCGGGCCGTTTTGATATCCCATAGCCCGATTGAGCACGAGGTCACGGATGCTGGTTTCACGATCGAAGGACGTCACACGCAATACGTGCATAAGAGTCTAACAAGAGAAATCGTCGTAGCGCGTAAATGACAGCTAAGCGCCTTGTCAGCACAGAGCCCCCGTCTGATTCGCTGCTGGTGGCGGAGCGGTCACATCAAGCGTCCGGGGTTGAAACAATCCCGCGGCAATTTCAGGCGAGGAACACGAGCTCATCTGCACGTTCCCAAAGAACCACCGTGCGAACAGAGTGCAATCTCAAGCAAGCACGGTCTGGGGGGCGCTACACGCGATGCATATAGCGGAAAACATCTTCGTGCTGGGCGGTGATTCTCACACCCTGGGAGGCACCAACGGCGTCAAGTCCCTTTTTTAGATCTTCGAACTTCGCCGCGCCGATGTTGACGATCATAATCATCGTAAACAGCTCGGACACGATGGTCTGGCTAATATCCTCGATGTTGGCATTCACGCTTGCGAGTAGAGTGGTGACGGCCGCCACGATGCCGGGATGATCAGAGCCGGTCACCGTTACGATGATCCGCGCGTTGCGCGATGGGGGAGCCACGCTTCGACCTCCTTATTTGATTCTGGTGCCCGACGGCATCTTTCTTGCGGGTCGAATGATGACTGACCTACCGTCGTATTCAGCGACGAGCAGCATGCCGCGAGATTCGATGCCCATCAACTTCACCGGCTGGAGATTGATAAGCACGACTACGTCAGTGCCAATCAGGTCCTCAGGCGCGTAGTCTTTCGCGATTCCCGCCACAATCTGCCGGGTCTCTTCGCCCAATTGCGCTGTAATTCTCAAGAGCTTATCGGATTTTTGGACCGGTTCGGCTTCGACGACGCGGGCGATCCTCAGATCCATTTTCTTGAAGTCGTCAAGCTTGATTGTCGCCTCCCCCGTGCCCGGCTCCTTGGCGGGACCTTTAAGATCCGCCCCGGCGATTCTTTCGTTTAGTATAGCCCCCATTGCACCGATCTTCTTCTCGTCGATCTTGGCGAACGGCAGCGCCGGCTTGGGAAGATGCAACGGTTCAACCTCCACCGTGGCGTCGGAAAAATACGTCGTGGTCAGGCCAAGCTGCGCTTGAACGCCACGCATCGTCGATGGCATGACCGGCTCCAACAACACCGATAGGGCTTTCACAAGCTGTATGCAGTTCTTGAGTTCGCGCGCGCACGCCGTCCTATCGGATTTCACTAGATTCCAGAGCTCTTTTGACTGGAAATATGCGTTGCCGAAGTCTGAGAGCGACATCGCCGCGTCCACGACCTTCTTAAACTCATACTCCTCCAGTGCGCTCACCATCTTCTCGCGCGTCTCAGCTACGCGCTCCATTATCGCAGAATCGACGGGACCTTCAGGTACGCGCCCGAAGTTTTTGTACGCGAAGTGTAGGGTGCGATAGATGAAGTTCCCCAGGGACCCAACGAGTTCACGGTTGATCTTCTCACCAAAGACTTGCCATGAGAAATTCAGCTCCTTCGTGTGTGACGTATAGCTGGCGAGGTAAAAGCGAAGCAAATCGGGATGAAACCCGTGGTCGAGGTAATCTTCATCTACCCAAACCACATACCCGCGACTTTTTGAGAACGTCTTGCCGTCGACTTTGACCATTCCCGACGCGACGATAGCCGCCGGCAAGGTGTAGCTCGCTCCTTTTAATAGCGCCGGCCAGAAGACGGCGTGATGGTAGATAATGTCGGTGCCGATGAAGTGAATTATATTCGAATCGCTCTTCCAGTAGTCTTCCCAGGCGCTTGTCGCTTCCTCGGTAAATGAGATGTACCCTATCGGAGCGTCAACCCATACGTAGACCACTAGATCCGTTCCCGGAAATGAGACGCCCCACGCCAGATTTCGCGTAATACACCAGTCTTTCAATTCGTTGCTAACCCATTCGCGCGCATAGTTGCGGGCGTTGGCCGTACCTCCGAGTGATTCGAGGTACGCTAACAAGAAGTCCTTGAACGCGGAGAGCTTGAAGAAGTAATGCTGCTCTTCCCGATACTCCGCACTGGCCCCACACGTTTTGCACGTCGGATCGACAATTTCCCCCGGTTCGAGATGGCGGCCGCACCCTTGATCGCACTCGTCCCCGCGCGCCGGCATGCCGCAAAAAAAGCACGCTCCCTCGACGTAGCGATCCGGTAGAAAACGATCGCATTCGGGACAGTAGGCCAATCGTATGACCAGCGGGTATATGCAGCCGTTTGCTTGGAGCGATTTGACGATTTCCTGCGTTCTGAAGTGATTTGTGGGAGCATCGGTGTTTCCATAATGGCTAAAGTCGACTGACAGAGCCTTAAACGTGTCCTCCCAGTAGCGGTGATAATACGCGGCAAGCTTGGCTGGTGTCGTTCCTTGCTGTTCAGCGTTAATCACGATGGGAGTTCCGTGCGTATCCGAACCGCACACGAAGAGCGGGTCCTGCTGGAGCTTCTTAAGGCACCGAACGTAAATGTCCGCCGGGATGTACGTTCTGAGGTGACCGATGTGGCACGGCCCGTTCGCGTAAGGCAGGCCGCACGTGATGAGAAGCGGTTTGTTCGAAAGCGATGTCATTTTGAAGTCCTCGTAGCACGAGATCGCATTTCAGCATCCACAGCTTGCGCCGGACTCACGTTGAAACGCCTCCTGCGCGCACCACGTCGGAGCTGCGTTTCGTGACGCCACGCCGATTCTGCGTAACGGGCTTCACAATGCATTGTGATAGTGGCTACCTATTTTAACTCTTCGAGAGCGGCGCTCTTTTCTGTCAGGACCTCACAGTTTGGACGTGGGGCTGCCACACGACCAATGCATACGCTATCGTTCGAACTGAGGCACGTCAAAGGCAGGTCACGGTTGAAAAGGCTTAAGTCTTGACAACCCGTGATCACTGTGCAAAGGAATTCGCGTGAATTGACGACGGAAAGGAGGCCTTTTATGAGTGAAGAACAGTCTTGTCAAACGTGTGGTGCCCCGCTACCACTTAATGCGCAGTTCTGTGTTCAGTGCGGGACCAGTGTAGATAAGAACGCCCCAGCAGCTGGTGCAAGTGCGGGGTCACCGATGCCAGGCTCACCCATTGCCATAGACGGGGTTCTGGTAGTAAGTTCAAATTGGATCCCAGGATACACTATCATAGAAACCCGAGGATTCATCTACGGCCTTACGGTGCGGAGCAGAGGGCTTGGAAGAAATATTACGGCAGGATTGCGGTCTATCGCAGGAGGAGAGATTCGCGAGTACGTCGAGATGATGCAACACGCCAGAGATGAGGCGCTATACCGACTCGTGGAGCACGCGAAAGCAGTCGGTGCCAATGCCATAATAAGCGCCTATTTTGATTCGTCGGAGATTTCTGACTATATGCAGGAGATCCTGGCATACGGAACGGCTGTCGTGATTGAGAAGAAATAATCGGTGAAAGTCGCCAGCGTCGAGGACTTAGAATGCAGCACGCCGCTTGCTGATGCCCTCGCGGTCTTGGCAGATGGCTGCGACGTCACTGCAATCATTCCCCGATGAGATCGAGCCGAAGCCTGCTCAAATAATCAACAACAAAGCCCGTTACAACTGCCTCGCCGACTGCCACAATCATGGTTAGTATCAAGATCTGGATCAGGTAAGTGAGTAGTGCGATGCCCCGTAACTCAGTTCCTTGTCTGCCTGAAACCAGTATGACAATGCAAAAAACGACGTTGACGACTAGCCCAGCTATGGCAGCGACGGCACCCCTAGTGAACAGCTCAAGTCGGCTCTTTGTCATTCTGAAGACGTAGAATGCGACGGCGATCTCGCTCAAGTTCACGATCGTGTTCGCTCCGACTGAGCCCCACGCGCCGTGACCAACGGCTACGCGCAAGAGATTAACGATGAAGATAACAAGCAATCCGATGCCCGGTCTGGCCAAGATGCCTATGAGCGGCGTGAGGTTCTTGTAAACGCCGGCGATCGCTAGCCGCTGAATTGCGATCGTGCGCCTTCGCGTGATAACGAGTGCGACAAGGAGCAGGGCGAGGGCTAGTAACCACCAAAATACGCCCATTGGGGAAGAACGCCAGCGGAAGATGAATGTGCGCCATTTTAGAGCTCGGCCAGATCTGACGAATTGCCGTTTAGCTATTACATGAAGCTTTCTGTGTCGAAGATGCGCCGGAGCTCAGAGCACGATTATGAAGAAGAGTCGGTGATCACGACTCGTTCAGTCTTCGTCAAATGGAAGCCTGTTGTGCTTTTCTAAACCCAGCGGTTCTACGTCCAAGGTTCTGAATCGATGATAAGGCCTCTCGTAGATCATGACCGGATTAGCGAGTACCTTTGCGTCTCTTCCAAAAAGCGATATCCGTGTGTAGGTAGAGGTCTCATCCAAAGGATAATCGCCGGCCGCCTCGTCAAAAAGGCGCTCCACGCGCCCTCGACACTGGGAAAGATTCTTCTTGTACCACTCCTGTGCAAGATGGAGCTGGTCAGCGGTTTTTTCGGATGTTGTGCCCCTTATTATGGTGTGCGCTGAGTGGAGGGCCAGCGTGTAATCAGCGCCGAATAATTCCTTTAAATCCCTGAGCGAAGGCTTTATAGCTGCCTCATCGTTTGCGGAAGATGGTGCGTTTGGCGTTTTATTTCCTACAAAGACGGCGATGATAGCCACCGCAAAATCTTGTAGATGGCGTTTCAGGTCTGTCAACAGTGAGCTTTCATCAAAAGCCGCTCTTGTTCGAACGGAATCTGTGAGTCTCCCGGCATTGGTCGATGTACGCGGCAAACGATCGAGGATTATCAGCATCGACCTACCCTCATTCGCGTTAACTTGATTTTGAGCCGTGCGGAGGGCACTTCTCACGCCTGCGATTTTCGTTCCTGCATTTGCTTCGACGACCGTCAGGTAACGGGCCACCCCTCTGCTCAATCGTTCTCCTGCTTCAATTACCCGCTTCAATGTCGTTTCGTCTGCCTCAGAATCAAAGGCATTCTCGCGATACCGTGAAAGCTCCGTTCCATCAATCCCGCTGTGCCGTGCAATTGCGCGCTCTGCAAAGTGTTCTTTGCTTATTCCATAGCTTACGTATAGCGTAGGAAACCGACGCTGCGCAGCAAAGTCAGCACACCACGCAATGAAGTCCGTTGCCTCCGTATCGCACGATGCAGTCACTGCGTATAACTTGCCTGGCTTCCAGCCCCCACCAAAAGCGATGTTTAGCCACTCTGAGGGGGTAGGTATTACATCCTTCCTCTTTGCAAAAAGATTCGTGAAGAAGAAATCGAGGTCTTCCTCAAATTTACGCGTTTTATCGCTCGCTTCAAACAACAATGTGTTCGATTGATCCCTAAGCGTCCTCAAGACGATTTCAAGCGGAAGAGTGCTCGAAGCTAGAGCCGTTTCCGCCATTTGAACGAGTTCTTGCGCTCTGAACCGCGCCCCACGTGCGTTTGTGAGGTTCAAGTATTTTATAAATGTGTCACGCTGGCACGATGCACGGTTTCGTAGCCGCTGCACATGTCGCGCTATTTCGTTCACGTGCGGGCGCATCTCAGGGCTTCGAGAGAGGAGGCTCAAGATTGCGCTGCATCGCATCTGTCGGTCGTGATAGGCGAGATAGTGACACGTGTGCCACAGGACACGATTAAAAGGCAAACGAATCCCCCCTCTGGATATGTACTCATCCGCGAATCCCTCTGAGCAGAGCCCTAGCCTTAGCCCTTCGGTGATACTGTTCGGATCGTTAAGCAGATACGTGAGGATCTCTTCTTCCATCGAAGCTTGGTCCGCACTACGTTCGTAGTTCGGTTCTCTGATTGGCCTCGCTTGATAGTACTCGCAGTTCCAGCCCGTGCACGCCGGGCGCTCTCGGAGTCTCTTGCTCCGCCAGATATCCTGGCAGTTCCAGCAGTACGTCCAGGGATTCTCTCGAGCCTGTGAAAGGCATTCCACAAACTTCTGGGCGTCGCTTACCCCCCTCGTGCTCCCGAAGAGGACCGAATTCCGCATCATCGTCTGCGCCATTTTTCTCCCTTGCACGTCGCTGAGCCCTTTTGTCACAACGTATCGCACGAGGAGCAAGTGCGCCGCGTCGCACTCCATATCAGAAGGCACGCCGTGACGCAACAGATCGAGGATACACGGCGGATGGCGAATTCTTTTGCGAAAAGACTTCTGAAACTGGGGTTCAACATTTTGACTAGACACCTGATCACTGCCTCACTCGCCAAACCGGGCATCGAACACGCATAGCTCAACTTCAGCCAAGGGCGAATCGCCGTGGCGATGGATACGCCACCGGTTCTTGTTTTTTGCGAAGTAGCCCGTATACGTTACCTGTGCGTTAGGTGAAAGTGTATCGCTAGTGTCTGTCACAATTACAGAAGAGTGCACGTTCGACCGGCGGAGACCTCCTAGCGTCACACGTTTCCGGCACGCATTATCCGATTCTCAACGCTCCAAGATCAAAAGCGTGTTAGGCGCCCCAACCGACCTGACAGCCTACGATGCCGCCATACCGCCACCGATTGACGAGGCGCGCGTGATGCCTCATTACCCTCGCCGATACCCAACTTCGCACGCGCTCGAAGTGTTTGCCGTGGCGATCAAAGGCATTCTAGCGTCTACTAGCGAACTATTTTGGTGAACTCTCACAAAACCCTCTTCATGCTATTTCGTTGATCACAAAAATCACACAATAACTACTGACTTTTGGGGCCACGCGACCGCGTCTTTGCTTTGCGCTTTAGGGGGGACATCCGCCCTGAGTTGCCTGTTTTTTGTAAGCGCCTTTATCATCCTACCCCAAGCGAACAGCGTATCGGAGCCAAACTCACCTAAATAGCGAGCGATGAAATTGTTTAAATACGCCGAAACACCTAACACTACGTGGTTCAATGCGCGAAGCCGACACCAGTTCAGTCCCGTACGGAAGATACGAAAAAGATGAATCAATTTTCGGTCTGTCAGATCTAGCGAGCCTGGCTGCGTTCATCTATCTTTTGTTCTTTCTCCTGGTGCTCGTGATATATAGCGCGAATCCTTTCGAGCCGGCAGTGTTCGGGTTCTACAAACTCTCCGTCTTCTTTCAAATCGTGTCGTTCTTCGGCATCTTTTTTGTTCCGACCTTGCTGATCTACTTCGCCCTCGACTTCACGAAGAGCGTTGGGCACACGGTTGTCGTGCTCGGGTACCCTATTCTTGTGCTTGGGGCAGCAGCAATCCTTAACATACCAGATGCGCCACTTTTCGCAGCGCTGAGCGGACTTGTGCTCTTTGCGTTCTATTTCTTGGCGGGGCTGAATCGTTCGGCGATCGAGAGACGACAACGCGCTCCACGTGCCCAGCGCGCCGTCCGTCAGAGGCCAGATGTTCTACCCCCGCCACGGCTGCCTCCTCAACGACGGCCGTCAGATCAGCGTGCTCCCGCTCAGAGGCGGCAGATGTCGCAATACGCGCCACCGAGCCGTCCTCCGGATTTCAGACGAGAGGTCAGACCACAATACGGATCCTCAGACGGCTTTCTTTCTCGGCTCGACCGATTTCTCGATCGGTACGACTACGTAGACGGCGAAGCCGTGCGAAAGGGTTCGCGACGTAGCGGGAGGTACGAAAGGGATCGACGGCGCGGCGGCCGATAAGCGCTATTTCCGCTATTCGCAGCAATCAGCCTATGAAGCAATCGCCGCCATGATGAAGCGATGGATGATCTCCATCACGGGGAGCATCATTCCCGGACGGGGGACCCCTATGGGCGTCTTCTGCCAGACCCAGCACGCGACAAACAGCCAATACGACGAGACGAAGGTGGCAAATCCCACCAGGATCGCCAAGTCTTTCAGGCGTTTTTTGTAGCCCACGAAGTACGGCACGAAGAGACTCATCGTTACTGCGGTAACGACTCCAAGCGTGCGGTTCAGCGAGAAACCCAACGCTCCGATAAGCCCGCTTACTGCGGGCGTGAAGAGCGCCGCGTACCCGAGCACTGATCCGCTGAGCACGATCCACGCAGCGGCAAATGCTTGTTTAATACGCGACGCGTGAACGAGAACCTCGCGTATGCTTGCGAGCGTGAAGAAGACTAGCGGGACATACAGCGGCAGAAAGTAGCGCATATCAAGGCCAAATCCTTGGTTTAGGCCGAAAGGCGCGTAGATTATGACGTGCGCGACGATGCAGATGAAAAAAGTGACTGCGATTGCGCGGCTCTTCTCTACCCTTAGACGCGCCGCTCCCGTCCTGAATCTGAGCAGCGTTCGCACGACGTACGGGACAGCAGCAAAGAGGGGAATTATAAGCAAGGGGCAAATCTGAAACACCGAGAGCGTTACCGGCATGTCGACATAGAACAGCACGTGATAGAGGTCTTGGGGCCAGCTCGGCACGGTTTGTAGTTTCCACGTGGCTAAAAAGAGCATAGGCAGACTTTGGATCGTGGAGAAAAGTGCTGAACCAGTGGTTGCGTTAATCGGGGACGCCTGCTGCGCGATTTCTGGGTGTGCACTGAGATAAACGGGCGACAAGAAAGGGTTGTGAAAGAGCAGGTAGTTATTGATGAAGTACGGGATCATCGCGAGCAGCACCGTGGCTGCGGCCGTAATCACCGCTCTAATTCTCGCTGCTGAGGTCAGCAAATCCGTCAGAATGATGGCGATCAGGAGCGGAATTGCGTCAAAAACCCGCACCCAGACGCTGAGCCCGACGAAAACGTAAGAGAGGTAGCGATAGCGCTGCTTGCCGTCTAGCAGATACGTATAGAGGCTCCAGACGCTCGCTATGATGAGCAACACCGACGCTGTTTGATCTTTCGCTGAGACCGCCCAGAACGTAAGGGGCGTCGCGATCAGTATATATACGGCCCCAAAGGCGGCCACGCGGTCATCGGCGAAGTACCGCGTGAAGATTCGCAACGAAAGCAGGACGATGGCCGCCATCGCCAAGATATTAAACAGCTGGATGGCCATAAGAGCGCCCCACTGGTCAAAAACAAGCGGCGGCAGACGAGTGCCGATGTAGCCGTTGATGATGAAGAGGGTAAGCGCGACAAACGCGCCAAGACTGCGACCGAGTCGTGGGTGGTGCCAACGCCTTCCCAGAAGCGAGCTCACCATGAATACACTAAATGACCACAGAGCAGCGAAGAAGAGCCTGATGCCGACCATGACGCTGATGAGGTAAAGGAACGCGTACAACGGGGACGCAAAGACCGGGATGGCGTGCGTGTAGAAGGCGTACGTGTGGCCCTGGAAGGAAAACCCAAGGATTGGGGCCGAGCCTCCAAAACTGAGGCCTTCGTAGAGCTTGGTAGGCAGCGTGTCGATCGAGAGCGATCCGCGAGCAAGATTAATGAGCTCCGCCGCGAGCGTCACCTCGTCGTTGATGAAGATGTTAACGTTCCAAATCGCGATGCAGACTGCGAGCGATGCGTAGAAGAGTAGCGCAGCCGTTTCGTTAGGTAAAACGCGTGTGTAGAGGCTCCGTAGCTTGTTGTAGCTCATCGCTTAGACAGCCGAGCGCTCGGCTTCACGCTCCATGATCATATCGTAGACGCTGACGTACCCGTCGACCATGCGATCCACATCAAAGCGCTCCGCGCGTTTCCTGCACCGCTGCCTTCGAATGCTGCCAACCTCGCCCACTTTGTCGATCGCCTCGCGCACGCTCTGAACGATAAAGCCTGTCTCTCCGTCGACGAGTATCTCCCGCACGCTACCCTGGTCTGTGGCAATGACGGGCGTGCCACTTGCGAGAGATTCAACCAGAGTGAGACCAAACGGCTCAGCAAAAGAGATCAGGTGCAAGCTGCAGTACGCCTGCTTGAAAAGCTCGTTTCTCGTTTTTTCGTCCACCGTCCCGAGATACTGTATCTGCTCTCCGTCGATCTCAGGCTTGACGCACTTCTCGAAATAGGCGCGATGCTCGCTCGCGACGAGCCCGGCAATCTTCAGCGTCATTCCGGTTTCTTTTGCCACCTCAATGGCGCGATGCGTGCCCTTGTCACGCGATATGCGTCCGAAGAACAGAAGATAATCATCGGGAGCGTCACCGTACTCAAAGGAGCCGACGTCGATCCCGTTGTACACGGTGGCAACGTAGTTTAGGCCTTCCGCTCGATCGGCGTTGCTGATGGACACGTAGTAGTTATCCCAGTACTTTCTGTAAACGGGCAGAATCCGATCCGAAGAGAATCCGTGTATGGTCGTAAGAAGAGGAGTATCCGTGAGCCGTGAGAAGGTCAGCGGATAGAAGTCGTAGTGACTGTGAAGAATATCGAATTCGTGTGCTTTTTCGAAAGCGTTTGATATGTGGAGCCATTGATAGACGCCAGCGTCAAGCGATTCATCTTCATAGAATCCGTGCGGACACACCCACTCAAGCTTCGCCTTCGTGACAGAGTCGCCCGTCGCGAAGAGCGTAACGTCATAGCCTCGCTCGACCAGGCCTTCGGTCAGGTAATGGACGACGGTCTCCCAGGGTCCGTAACGGCGTGGCGGGGTTCTCCACGAGATGGTGCCCAGCATTCCTACCTTCAATCGACAACCTCCCCGAGCGCGCTCAGCGTTGTGAACCAGACACCATCTCGCCTCGCGCAATCCTCGCCTAACTCGATGCTTTCGGCGCCGCTTTAGCCGCGTTCGCGTCGCTTTGTAGCGCCTCCACACTGTCGGTGCGCTCCCACGGCAGATCGAGATCAGCGCGACCAAAATGCCCATAGGCGGCGACTTGTCGGTAGATCGGACGTCGAAGTCGCAGTGTGTTAATGATCCACCCGGGAGTGAGTGCAAAACGGCGCCCAATAATCTCAGAGATGGACTCCTCAGGTATGCGGGCCGTGCCGAACGTATTGACGTATATCGCGATAGGTTGAGCGACGCCTATCGCATACGAGATCTGGATTTCGCACTTGTCGGCGAGTTCAGCCGCAACAACGTTTTTCGCGACATACCTGGCCGCGTACGCTGCCGATCGGTCGACCTTTGTCGGATCCTTCCCCGAAAAAGAGCCCCCGCCGTGGCGCGCCATTCCTCCGTACGTATCGACGATGATCTTACGCCCCGACATGCCAGCATCGCCCTTGGGGCCTCCGATCACGAACCGACCCGTGGGGTTGACGTAAACCTTCGTGTCCTTATCGATCATCTCGGCGGGGATAACGACGTCGATCACGTTCGCCTGAATATCCCGTCTGATGGTGTCAAGTTCGACGTCCGGAGTGTGCTGCGAAGATACGATTACCGTGTCGACTCGGGCAGGCCGATCGTCAACGTATTCCACCGTTACCTGCGTCTTGCCATCAGGGCCGAGATAGCCTATTTCTCCAGATTTCCTGACCTCAGTCAGCCTCAGCGCAAGCTTATTCGCGAGCAGAATCGGCATCGGCATCAGCTCCGGTGTTTCATTCGTAGCATAGCCGAACACCATCCCCTGATCACCCGCGCCGAGTTCGGCATCCTCATCTACGTCCGCGGGCACCTGTAGACACTCGAGGTCGAATCCGTCGTCGCCCACGGCTGAGACCCGGCACTCAAGCGACTTGTTGACCCCTTGAGCGATATCCGGAGACTGTTCTTTGATCGATACGATGATCCCGCAGTTGTCGCAGTCGAAACCGAATCGCGAATCGGTGTAACCTATCTCGCGGATCGTATCACGCACCACGCGGGGTATGTCCACGGCACAAGTCGTCGTGATTTCGCCGATCACCACCGCGAGCCCCGTCGTCACTGCGACTTCGCACGCGACTCGCGCGTTCTTAGGGTCGCGCTCGATGATCGCGTCCAGTATGGCATCCGAAATCTGGTCGCAGATCTTGTCGGGGTGCCCTTCCGTTACTGATTCGGAAGTAAACAAAAAACGATTCTCAGACATCCTGCCTCGATTCGCTGCACGATTGACAACCTTTTTACCGGTTGGCTTTATCATTGGTAGCTATATAAAGCGTATGGTTGCCGGAGGCGACTGCGTAGCAGATGAGGAATTTTGCGATGAAGAACATAATTAAGGACATCAGCCTCGCTGGTGCAGGGGAACGACGAATTGAATGGGCTCGCAGGCACATGCCCGTTCTTGAGAAGATTAAGGATGAATTTGCCCGCGAAAAACCGCTGGAGGGCATTAACGTTACTGCGTGTCTTCACGTAACGGTCGAAACCGCGAACCTTATCCGTGTGCTAAGCGCCGGAGGAGCGAACGTCGCGCTCACAGGCTCAAATCCACTCAGCACCCAAGACGACGTAGCCGCCGCCCTCGCAAACGACGGGATCTCCGTATGCGCCTTTCGCGGCGAAAGCGACGCTGAGTATCATGCGTGTTTAGAAGAGGCACTCAAGATCGGCCCGCAGGTCACGCTTGACGACGGCGCGGACGTTATCGCCACGGTTCACAATGATCATCCAGAATACCTAAGCGCGGTGATGGGCGGCTGCGAGGAGACGACAACGGGCGTCGTCAGGTTGAGGGCAATGGCGGCAGAAGGCGCGCTCAAATACCCTGTGATCGCCGTCAACGATGCCGAAACCAAGATGATGTTTGACAATCGGTACGGGACGGGACAAAGCACGCTTCACGGCATCATGAATGCGACCAATTTCTTGTTTGCCGGAAAAACCGTCGTTATCGTCGGCTACGGGTGGTGTGGCCGAGGCGTCGCAGCGCGCGCAACAGGCCTCGGCGCGAACGTGGTTATTGTCGAGGTCGAGCCGCGAAAAGCCCTTGAGGCGGTTATGGACGGCTTCAGGGTGATGCCGATGCGCGACGCGGCACGGATCGGAGATCTCTTCATCACGGTCACCGGCGACATTTCAGTAATTCGAGGGGAACACTTCGCGGTTATGAAAGATCAGGCCATCGTCTGCAATTCAGGGCACTTCAACGTGGAACTCGATCTGGAAGCGCTTAAGGGGATGGCGACAAGCACGACGAATGTCAAAGAGAACGTGGACGAGTATCGAATGCCCGATGGCAGGACGCTCTACGTGCTTGCGGAGGGGAGGCTGATCAACCTCTCGGCCGCCTTCGGGCACCCACCTGAAGTCATGGATATGAGCTTCGCGAACCAGGCACTGTGCGTCAAATACGTCGTCGAAAACCACGCGCATCTGAGCAACTCGGTGCACAGTGTGCCGACCGCAATAGACAAACGGGTGGCCATTCTGAAGCTTAGTGCGATCGGTATTGAGATTGAGCAACTCACCCAGCAGCAAGAAGCGTACCTCCACTCGTGGACGCTCGGAACGTAGCTCGTCTGTGCGGACGTTGCTCTAGGGGAGAGGTTTGAATGGAAGGAGCTTGACCGATGACCGCGATCGATGACTATATAAAAGACGTATTTGGAAGCGATGCGAACGTCGTGCAGGTCAGCGAACTGGGTCACCCGACCGAGGAGCTCAAAGGCTTTGGTTATGGAAGGCCCTATCAGATCACGTTTTCGCTCGACGGCGTGCTCAAATCCGTTGTGCTTTCGTCGATGCGACGTGAGGGGGGCTTTGGTCACGATCACTTCTCCGACCGCGCCCAGATACTCATCTGGCAGCACGCCACCTTTGGCTCACTCCCTCGGCACGTGCGCGCGTTCGACGTGGGCTACTTCGCCCGTGACGGAAGGATGCGATCTGCCCGCGACGCCGACGAGTACTTCATCCTGATGGATCTGGTCACGGGAACCGAGTACTTCCACGACCTCAATACCGTCAGGGACTCGGGCACGCTGACCGATCTCGACGTGGCCCGTGCCGAAGCGCTCTCAAATTACCTCGTCGCTATACACGCAGTGAAACGCGATGAACCTGTTATCTACACGCGCCGCATACGCGAGCTCATAGGTCACGGCGAGCTCATTATGGGCCTGATCGATAGCTACCCGAATGGCTTCGACGCGTTTTCGCAAGATGATTTCCGCCTGCTCGAAAAGCGCTGCATTGATTGGCGATATGCGCTAAAAGATCGCGCGCATCGGCTTTGCGTGGTCCACGGCGATTATCACCCGTGGAACATCATGTTCAGAGACGGCACTGATTTTACCGTTCTCGACCGGAGCCGTGGAGAATTCGGAGAAGCCGCCGATGACGTGACGTCGTTAAGCGTGAACTATCTCTTTTATTCAATACAGAAGTACGGGAAGCTGGCAAGAGAGTTCAAGACGCTGTTTGACTCGTTCATGAGAACCTACCTGCAGGAGACGCAAGATCACGAACTCCTTGAGGTTATACAACCATTCTATGCTTTCAGGGGGCTTGTTGTGGCAAGCCCCATATGGTATCCGAACATCGATCGGCAGGTGCGGCAGAGGCTGTTCAACTTCGTGCGAAACGTGCTTGAAGCCGAAACGTTCGACTATCAGAACGTCAATGCACTCTTGAAGGATTGACCCTGGGGGTGACCCTTGACAATGGCCTGGGCTATCTGGATTACCGGGCTTCCCGGAAGCGGCAAAACCACTATCGCACGAGAAGTTGCGGAGAGGCTCAAGGACAAAAGGCTGAAAACACTGCAACTTGACGAGATTAGGACTATCGTCACTCCCCAGCCGACGTATTCGGAGCAGGAACGCGATATCGTGTACGCGTTTCTCGCGTATACGGCGAAGGTACTTACCGAGTGTGGGGTGAACGTTATCATCGACGCAACGGCAAACCGAAAACGCTATCGCGATCTCGCTCGTCGACTCATACCCCGCTTCGCCGAAGTTTATGTCAGCTGTTCGCTTGACACGTGCGTGCAGCGCGAGGCACATCGGGTGACAGAGTTCACGCCATCGGGCATTTATGAGCAATCACGCGCGCGAGAGGCTGCCGTGCCTGGGGTGAACGTAGCATACGAGACGACCGAAGACCCTGAGTTGACCATAGACAGCGAGCTCGTTGCGGCGACCGAGGCAGCCGGAGTCATCGTGCAGGAGATAAAGCGACTTGTTGATGGAACTTGATAGCATTGTGGCCATGGCTACGCGGGCAATGGAGTCCGTGCTTGCGTTCGTCAAAACGGAGACAGGGTTCTCCGCGATAACAAAGCAGAAAGAGCGCGACGTGACGCGAAGGTTCGATCTCGTTGCTGAGCAAACGCTGCAAGACGAACTGCTCGCCAGAGGGATCAGCGCGCGGATTGTCTCAGAAGAGTGGGGCGACCGCACCATTGGAGACGACCCGCAGTGCACGTTCATCTTCGATCCAGTCGACGGATCCACCAACGTCGCTATCGGTTTTCCGTACTTCTGCTCGTCGCTCGCCTACGCACCGAAAACCGACGACGTCACCTTGAGTGACGTTACTATGGGCGCAGTAGTCACGAACTCCTTAGACGCGTATGCCGCCAAACGAGGCGACAGCGCGCGCTTCAACTCGACGCCGCTCGTGACGAAAAAATCCCCTCGGTACAAGCCCGTGGTCGCTGGATACGCTTATGGAGTATCGCGCATTCCGCGTGGACTCATTGAGCTCGAAAAGCGCAGCATCGTGCGGATTTTCGGAAGTATTGCCTACGACCTGTGTCAGGTCGCCTCGGGAACGCTTGACGCAGTTGTTGACACGCGAGATCGCCTGAGCAGTTACGACATCGCCGCCGCGCAGCTCATCGTGCGCGAGTCGCACGGATTCGTCACGACGGGTGATGGCACCCCACTAGATGCCCCAGTCACCGCTACTAATCTATCCCTCGTTTGTTCCATGGACCCGACGCTGCACGACACGATCGTGCAGACGTTGCGCCAATTCTCAAAGGATGGACAGACCCAACCCAACAACGGCACATCTTGACTGGTCAAGCCTTCTGCCTTTCGTTTTGTCGAAGTGAAGCCAACCAAGATTTCCGGCGCCCGTGATTGCACCTTCACTGACGCAAAGCTCGAGCTCTACGCGTAGTCGAGAAAGAAGAACAGCCGTTATGTCTCTGCTACAAAAACTAGGGCCTGGGGGGGAAAAGCAGATTTGAACTTCTGAGGTCAGGTTCCGGTTCCCCCCAGACTAAAGGGCCTGCAAAAATCGATACTGTGTTGACTTACTAGAATATAAACCTGACTTGAAACAAGAGTCCTTGCTGTGATGTCGCAGTCAAAGAAGTCGCTGTATGGCGGTTCGCGGCTGCTTCGGCAATTTTCTGCACAGCGCCCCGAACCAAAAACACGACAGTAGCTCTAAGCGCTCGATAATTACGTCTTTTCGTAACACGCCCACATCTTGAAAAAATCGGTCCTCGACATTTTCAGCTCGTGAATGATGCTGTGCAGCAACCCCTTAGGAAGCTGGCGATGGGCGTGTATCGGTATCGTAGTTGCCTGGCCGCCCTCCGAAACGAGCCGAACGTGTGAACCGCGCGTTCGAGTGACGCGATAACCTATGGACTCCAGGAACTTGACGAGTTCGCTGCCGCTCACTGACGGAAACTTCTCGATGTGTGCGGCGGCGGCGCCCGTTTGCTCGCAGCTCTGGATCGGCTTCAGTTCCGTCCCTCCTCCTCAAGCTCCTCCTCGCATAGCTGAATACACTCCTTGATGTTATCCAGTGCCTCTTCGAGAGTTGTGCCGTATGAGTGACAGCCTTTTAAGGTCGGACACGTCGCGATGTAGTACCCGGCATCATCTCTTGTGATAACGATCTGACATTCGTCCACGAACTAGCCCCCTAAGAGGGCTTCTCTGCTCGTATAATAATGCTTGCACCGGTGATGCTAAGCTCGCGAGAGCCGATGAGTTTGACTCCGGTTCCATCGAAGCGAGACTTGATAAGGCAGTTAATGAAGAGCTTCATCACTGAATGTGCCGCTCCGACGAGAAGACAACAAAGGCTTAAGTTTGCAGACACTCCTTTCTGAATAGGTCATCCGACCGTGTTTTGCACGTTCCGTAACGTGAAGGGGATGCGCTGTTTTGTTGATTGAAGGGCATGACAATCAGAAGCTCCGGCGAGTCGGGGCGCAGATCAAGTCTCGCGTGGATCACGCGAGCGATCCTGCTGACGGAGAGAAGGTGGGTTCTTCTCAGTTCATTCCTGGACTATTCTACCCCACAGACCACAGCGACTATGCGCAAGCACTTGCGCTCAAGCGAGCTTTAATCGAAAAGCACGACGGAAAAGCGCTCGAAGAGGTGACTCCTGGAACCGAACTCGTCACTGACCGCGGGACGTGTTACCGCGTAGAGACGGAAGAGAGGGTAAGCATACATACGATACCTCCAAAGAGAGCCAAAGAGAGCATATTAGCAGATTTTAAGCTCCTCCACGGCGTTAGAGAGACGACCGAGCGCGCCTTGAAGGAGCGTGGCTACCGCAGCATCGCTGATCTCGTCGAGCACGACCGCTTTGGCGCCCAAGCGCTCCGCTTCTTAAAGCTTGTCGAAACGCGCGACTCGGGTGAATTGATCGAATGGGTTGGAAGAAGGTTTACGAGATCCTATCCGCTCGCACTGCACGCCTCAGGCTTTCACACGCCAGACCAGTTGCTTTTTGTGGATCTCGAGACTCTGGGGCTCTTCGCGAGCCCAATTATCGTCATAGGAGTTGCTGAGGCGGTCGACGAGACCCTGACCGTCCGCCAGTACGTTGCAAGGAATGTGGGCGAAGAACCGGCGGCACTGGAAGCGCTGCTTTCGCACGTTGACGCAAGCGCTGCTCTTGTAACGTTCAACGGAAGGGCTTTTGACGTTCCTTTCCTTGAGCAACGCCTCGCATACTACCGGATCCACGGCAATCTGCAGAGAGCTCACTTCGATGTACTCCCGTTCGCGCGGCGAAGGTGGCGAGGGCTGACTCCTGACTTCAAGCTGGCCTCGTTGGAAAAACACGTACTAGGCGCTCGTCAATCAGATATTCCTAGCGCGTTAGTGCCGGAATTCTATGAGACCTATCTGCGCACACAGAACGCCGGACCGTTAGTCGCGATTATCGACCATAACAGACAGGATCTAGTCGCGCTAGCGCACATTTTCTCCAAGATTTGTGAGGGGTAATCATATCTGTCGAGACTGTTCTGCGAATCCTGCAAAGCGACCCAATGTTCAGCCGGAACGTTGCGCACACCGAAGTGTTGTCTGCCCGAGAACCAATCTTTGCCGAAACGGCCGAAGAGATCGCACCAAACGTCCAGGTCTACCTGCGCAAAAAGGGCATTCGGTTGTACCGGCACCAAATCGAAGCGCGCGCTGCGTTGCGCGAAGGCAAAGACGTAGTTATCGCAACCCCCACCGCTTCGGGCAAGACGCTCGCGTTCAACGTACCCATTTTTGAGGAGCTCGACCGTGAGCATAACGCGACTGCACTCTACCTCTATCCAACGAAAGCGCTCTCGAATGATCAACTGAAGGTGCTTCAAGAGCTCGAGCTGATTAGCGCCGTAGGTGTCAATCCGAGCGTTTACGACGGGGACACGCCATCGCATAAGCGGCCAAAGATTCGAACGAGTGCGAGGATCGTGATCAGTAACCCCTACGAACTCCATCACGTCTTACCTTGGCACTACAAATGGCAGCGATTCCTGGCGAACCTGAAGTTCATTGTCATTGACGAGGCACACGTGTATCGTGGGGTCTTTGGATCGAACGTCGCCCTTTTGATACGGCGCCTGCAGCGACTCTGCTCGTATTACGGATCCGAGCCGCAGTTTGTCATCTCCACTGCGACCCTTGCAAATCCGATTGAATTTGGCGAGAAGCTCACGGGAAGGACCTTCACCCTTATATCTGAAGATGGATCCCCGAGAGAACGCAAGTACTTCGTCCTGTATAACCCGTACGCTGACGGCATAGGGAAACGGTCCGCCCATCAGGAGGCCAAAGACTTGTTCCTCCTCTTTATCCGTAACCAGCTGCAGACACTCTGTTTCGCACCGTCGCGAAAGATGGCAGAACTCATTGCCCTTTGGGCAAAAAATGAGGCTAAAGAATCGACACCGTTGCTCGCCGACCGGATTGCAGCGTATCGGGCCGGCTACTTGCCGTCGACACGGCGCCTGATCGAAGAACGCTTAAGAAGCGGTCGCTTGGTAGGCGTAACGTCGACGAACGCACTGGAGCTCGGCATTGACATCGGTAGCTTAGACGCCGTCATCATGGCAGGGTATCCCGGCACGATCATTTCGACGTGGCAACAAGCGGGGAGAGCGGGCCGCGGGCAGGGCGAGTCGCTCGCGACCCTGGTCGGATTTCACGACCCCCTCGACCAGTACTTTATGAAGCATCCTGGCGCGCTGTTCGGAGGGTCGCACGAGTACGCCATTATCGATCTATCGAACGAGTACATCACCCTCGGACACGTGATGTGCGCGGCTGCCGAGTTTCCGCTTCGGCTACCTCGCGACGCAGCGTACTTTCCTGCTCTCCTCTCAGAATCGCTTGAGGAGCTGCAGCGCCAAGGCTTAGCCAAAGACACTTCGAACGGGTGGGTGTACTCAGGCAGGGGCAGAGCCACCGAGGCGGTCCCCCTGAACGCGCTCTCCTCTCAGATATTCAAAGTGCTCTGCGAAGGGCGGCTCCTCGAAACGCTCGACAAGACTCGCGCATACCGAGAGGCTCACGCGGGGGCGGTGCTGCTTCATGAAGGTGAGACCTACGTCGTCGAACAGCTCGACTTGACCAACCGCATCGTTTCCGTGAGCAAGAAAAACGTGGATTACCACACAGAACCGATGAAAACCGTTGATCTTCGGATCGTCAAAGAGCTCGAAAAAAGGCCTCAAGGTGGGCTCGTGGTGTCATTCGGCATCGTCGAAGTCGTTGAGGAGTTCGTTGGATACAAGACGCTCCGCTACGATCAAGTCGTGGGAATCGAGAGCCTTGATTTGCCACCGCTCCGCTTCACCACGATGGCGCTGTGGTTCAAGGTCCCGGATGAGGCCGTCACGCAAGTGGCAAATGAGCAGCTCGACATCGGCGGCGGTCTGCACGGCGCAGAGCACGCGCTGATCGCCATGATGCCGCTGCACGTTATGTGCGATAGGTGGGACATCGGTGGCGTTTCGACCACCTGCCACCCCGATACCGCTGCTCCAACGATCTTCATCTACGACGGTTTTGAGGGGGGGATCGGCCTGGCCGAAAAAGCCGTAGAGCTGATTGCTGAAATTGTCACCGTCACCCGTGAGCTTGTCACAGGGTGCTCCTGTGACATCGGATGCCCGGCGTGTATCTACTCCCCGAAATGCGGAAATGACAACAAGCCGCTCGACAAGCAGGCCGCAATCGTCGTGCTAGAACAGCTTGCGAATATGGCGTCCGCTGCCCATGACGGATCAGGCGCACTCTGAACTGCTCCGGCGTTCGACTCAAAGCAGCTCTTCGTGCATCTGGGTCTTGCTCATCGCGTGCCAGCTCACCACTGTTGCGGTTCACCTTCGGGATGGAAGCTCCGTGGCAGCTAAGAAAGCATCTGATCGCGCGTTGCGCACTCGCTGTGCCAAGCGTGCGAGCTACAAACAGTTAATACGATGCAAAACAGACCGACTGCATTGTCTTACCGTAGGGGTGTGCTGAAATCGTGCCATTCGAGGTTATTCCCGCCATTGACGTTAAGGATGGTCGCTGCGTCCAGCTTGTCGGAGGGGTACCTGATGACGTCCTCGTTTCGCTCGAGGACCCGCTTGCTGTCGCAGAACACTGGATCAGTAGTGGCGCTGACCGCCTTCACGTCATCGATCTTGATGGCGCATTCGGGAAGCCGCGGAATCTGAAGCTTATCTATCAGCTAGCAAAACTCGACGCGTTTATCGAGGTTGGCGGCGGGATTCGCGCATATGAAGACGTCGCTGATTTACTTCAGGTCGGCGCAAACAGGGTGATTCTGGGCACCGCTGCTGTGCGAGATCCGACCATTGTCCACAGCATGAGTCGCGAGTTTGGCAGCGAATCCATTATGGTGGCCGTCGACGCGCGAGGCGGTGAGGTCCTCATTGAGGGATGGACCCGAAGCTCCGGCTTGAGGCCGCAGGAGCTCGGCCTGCTCTTTCAGGAGCTAGGCGCAGGTTCACTACTCTTTACGGACGTGGAAACGGAGGGGAGGATGAGCGGGGTACGTAGCGACGTCATACGTGCTCTCGTGGAGCACGTAGACATCCCCGTCATCGCGTCTGGCGGCATCGGCGTTCTGGATGACATCAGAGCGGTTGCTCGGACGGGGGCAGCCGGCGTCGTGATCGGCTCCGCGCTATACACCGGTAAGTTCACGCTCAACGAAGCGTTTAACATAGTGAGTAACCTCTAGAGTATATGATCGATATGCGCACGGCTGACGTCGCGAGAAAGACTAGAGAGACCAAAATAGACCTTCATCTTAATCTCGATGATGCTTCGGAGAGAGCCATTGACACCGGCGTGCCATTTTTTACGCACGTGCTCGAGGCGCTATCCCTGCACGGCGGCATAGGGATGCGCCTTACGGTGCTAAGCGACGGCAATCCCCATCACGTCGTCGAGGATGTCGGCATCGCGCTCGGAATAGCTCTTAGAAGTGTGATCACGAACATGGAAGGCATCAAACGGTTCGGAAGTGCCTCTATTCCCATGGACGATTCGCTCGCGACCATCGCCGTCGATGCAGCTGGACGGAGCTACCTGGTGTTTAATACCACGATTGCCTCAGGCGTCGACGGCATCGATGCCAGCTTGATGAAACACTTCATCCAATCACTCGCTTCTCACGCCATGCTAACGATTCACGTGAACGCCTATGGCACCGATGATCATCACACGATCGAGGCTATTTTCAAAGCGCTGGGCGTCGCCCTCAATGACGCGCTGCAGCCCCGAGAAGGAGTGCGGAGTACGAAGGGAATACTTTAGGCTATTGCGTTCGCGACTCGCCCGAAAAGCAACACCGTCGCTCATATTTTCGTAGCGCGGGTCCGGTCATTCAGATCGTGATCGCACAGCACGCCACTTCCTCAATTTTGGGAGGTATCGGGGCCTTTACGCCTTTGGAGACATACAGTAGGCATACCACTCTTTCCATTCCTCTCGTGCGTCCCAAAAAGGGCATTCGAACATCGGAGAGGTCCATTGCTTGAGACGCGCACAATAGTACTTCGGCTGCGCGGCGGCATCGAACTTCGTCTGATGACGGCACAGCGAACATCGACGGAGCGGAATGCACCCTGTGTCAAAGCGTTGCCAATCAATGTCGATCATGCTATCCATTTCATCGTAGTGAGCGCAAAAAAAATTGCGTGAAACTGCTGCAACTTAGCCAACTGCTTGCGCGAATCTTGCGTGGTATGACGATGGATAGTAACATAACGTTTGCGATTGCTTTACAAAGAATCTGCATCTACGTTTTTTTAGCGCGCCCTACGTAGACGGTTTAGATGGAAGAAGCCTTGAAAATGCGTTCGGGGAATCGCATTAGCTCGGCCCAGTGTGGCACGACGCCTTGTGCTCGCAATATTCCAAAGCCCAACCTGGGCGCGTTAGTATTTGGCTAGCAATCAGAAGAAGCTCCTGCACCTATCAGTAAATAGTGGCAGTAGTGAGGGGCACAATGAGAGGACGGCAAATGTCAAAAATAGCTGAGGGGAAATAACGCGATACCCGTAACTTTTAGCGCGTTCAGTAAAATAAAGTTAATAATTATATTAATAGGCAAATGCTGCCAAATAAAGATAGATTTAAGCTTAGAGACAATAATTAAAAGAGATTGCACTAACACTGACTCAGGAGGTGAATACTTGAATAAGAACATTCTCGCCGCAGCTATACTCGGACTCGTAGTCTTATCAGTTAGCTTTAGCGGGTGCATTAACTTTGGCCCCACGCCCCCTGACGTTCGGTTGACAAGCACCATTGGTGGAACCTGGGGGGCAAACTCCCTATCCACAATAAATAGTGGTTTGAAGGTTTCAGGTCAACTACTCGGTCCAAACGGAGATGGAATTGATGGTAGAACGATCGTCTTTTCCGGCTCCAATGACGTTACTTGGAACCCGGACGGTCCTTCCGTCGGGAGTTCAGTTCAACTGCAGACGACGACGACCGTAAACGGTAACTTTGCCTTCACGCTGAGGAGCGGCGACGACAAGTACCAAATATATTTAGTCGGTTTCAACGGCGATCCAGTAAATACCGCGGCCAACTACAAAGGATCAGGTTTCGGCGTGGCGGGATATCACGGGCTTCTTGCCGATGCTAATCAGCTCACAAAAAACCTGATTGCCCTTCCTAACTCTGCGTTTACGCCGGGCACCAAAGCCACACTCTTAGCCACGTTGAACACGTTTTCGTTGCAAGTAAGCCACGGCCAGTACAAGAACGCGGCTAACACCCTCAACGGCGTCCTCCAGCGCACGGACGGATATGCAACGTCTGGAGCGCCGGACAACAATGACTATGTGCGGACAAACCTCGCGCAGTACCAGTTGTACCACCTCTCGTACCTTGGGACCAAAGACTGCCAATGGCTGTCGGGTGCGCCGTGGCCGGGACAACTAGCAGGAGCGCCAGCGGCGCCATAATAAACTTAGGCCGCTATTGGGTGCAAATCGGGGAGTTCGCTCCCCCCTTTTTTTGTACACGACAGTGCAGCGAGGTTAGTTCTGCTAGAAACCAAGCGAAGCGGTTTCAGTTACAGGGTTCAGACAG
This sequence comes from Methanobacteriota archaeon, assembly GCA_963701995.1. Classification (GTDB taxonomy): domain Archaea; phylum Halobacteriota; class Bog-38; order Methanoflorentales; family Methanoflorentaceae; genus Methanoflorens. The sequence continues at coordinate 277,222 of OY969693.1, forward strand.
CACGGTTTGCAAGGCCTCCTTTCACTCAACGATCAGCCGAAAGAACAGACAGCCCGCAGACGGAAGGCTTGATCGCAGCGCGGTTCGGGAAGACGGCGAATAGTAACCCGCAGCTTACGATTCTAGTAGAACTCCGTAATTATGATGCCGAGGCAACCCAAAGGCATAAGTCCGACCGCTACGTATTCCCGCCTATGCAGCAGGTGCTGATTGAAAAGCTGGAAGCTTTCGGCCTCAGCGGGAAAGAGGCGCACCTGTACGCATTGTTGCTGAAGTACGGTCCGAAAACGACAGGCGAACTCGCCAAACTGCTGCACAGCTATCGAGTCGACGTGTATCGGATCCTGGAAACGCTCGCAGAAAAAGGGATGGTTGAAGAGTCGGTCGAGAAGCCAACAAAATACGCGGCGGTTTCAGTCGAAGCGGCGCTCGAGGCCGCTATGATGCGCCACGCGTATGAGCTTCGCTGGATGGAAGAGAATCGGGATGAAGTGTTAAAGCTCGCACACGAGTACTTATCCAGTGACGTCCTCGCGAACGACCTTTATACGTTTAAAGTGATTAAAGGCCGTTCTAACACGCTTGCAGCTATGGAGCAGCTCGTTAAGACCGCCGAAGAACGCATCTTATTCATCTCGTCACTCGGCGGCATTCCAATACTCTCTGCAAGCGGGCTACTCGAGTATTTTATCGACGCGACAAATAGAGGCGTCCGCGTGCGGTACATCACCGAAATCCTGCTGCGTAACATCGATTCGGTGCGGGAGGCTCTTGCGGGGGGCATCGAGGTCCGCCACCACGACGACTACGCGGGGATGCGCTTTCTCGTCGCCGACGCTCACGAAAGTCTGACGACCATAACGTTTGATGCGCTCCGCCACGGAAAAGACGCAGCTGATACCGCTTTCTGGACGAATAGCCCCGAATATGCACAATATCTCGAGGCCAGCTTCGAGCTCCTGTGGGACAACTCCGCCGAGGCCCTGCAGCGCATTGACCACGTGCTGGCGGATACACAAAAGGCGCAGCCAAACGCAGCCAAAAATAGCCCTTAGCTCGCGTTGCGTCGACAAGTCAAGTTCGAAGCGTTTTTATAGCTATACGTTTCACCATGCGTGCAGGGCCGAGCGACCGTTTTTTCGATGTGACGTCTCATGAAGAGAGAGCGCGTACGTTGGTGTATACCTATCATCATAGTCGCCGCGCTTATTGCTACCCTTGTTGCCGCACCGATCGCAGCGACGACCTTGGTTTCTGTTGACAAGAAGCAAGCCAATGCCGGAGGCGCAGTCCTCATACAGTCCGATCTCGGCAAGCCAGGAGATGCGGCAAAGATCGAGTACGACTATGACGCCAACAAAAACGGCATCGACGATGATGGAAGTGTGTGGACGTCCATCGCAGTTGTCAAAGACGGCGGCGCGAACAACATGATTCCAGGCACGGGCGGTCAAATCGAATACCGCTGGGTGCCGCCGGCCGACCTCGCTACAGGCCATTACCTGATCCGGGTGACCGATTCAGACAACTCCACCCCCAAGCTCGCCCCCGTCGAAATCACCGATCCGGCGACGCCGCAGATTTCGTTCCTCGTGAACGGCACGGCCACTAATCGCGTCAGCCCTGCAGGGTTCGTTCAGGTTCAGGCAGACGTCAGCAACAACTGCGCGCTTTGTCATAGCGGGGACCCGTCGACATGGAATGACTCGAACGCCGGTTTCGATCAGCAGAAGATGAAAACGCACGTAACGGCGGACTTGAGCGGCCTCACCGGCAAGCCAAACGACACCGCGGTACCTGCTGAGATGATGCTCGGGCACGGCCTACTCGGTTGGAATGTACAGCTATCCCCAGACTTACCCGAAGGTGCCGTCGGCCAGGTCTACATCCAAGTGACTCAGGCGAATTTAACGATATCGAGTCACAACGCGACCCAGGGCAGTAATGCCACCAGTAATGCGACTACAAGCAAGGCGACAAACATTTTGAACGAGACTAACGCCACGGAGAGCAACACCACGCTTACCATCACGGCGATCTCTGCGCCCACCTACCAAAACGACAGGGTCGCGGTCAACGTTACGGTGCTGAACCGAGGCGCCGAAACCGCAAGTTCCACGTACCTGGTCTTCCAAGACCTGCCAAAAGACATCAGCGTCGATAACGGAGGCGCCTCTGATATCACATCCAATTCAACAGCGGTCTTCTTGGTGAATATCACCGCCGCGAGTGGCGCTTCAGGCAACTACGACCTTAACTTCCACGCGACTAGCGGAAACCTCACGAGCGAGAATCGAACGATTCCCATCCAAATCGGCAACCCAACCGTCGCTGCGGCCACGAGCAGAAACCCGATACCCGGCTTCGAGGTCGCCTTCGCTGTCGGCGGACTGGTAATCGTCGCTTACGTCATAAGCAGAAGGCGGTAGCCCGTCGCACGTCCACCAAAGGTGTGTATATATACATCCCTATTCTATCTTTTAGTATGCAAACCGGCCAAGTCTCTGACGACCTCGAAGCCGTCATCATGGCGGTGAACGAAACCCCTGAGTATCGAGAAGAGATCATAGACGGGTTCATCGACCAGATGTTGCGCCGCCGAAAGCGCCGATTTGCCATGTGGCGCACCACGGCAATTCTTCTTGCTGTCGGCATTCTTGGCACGCTGTTTATCGACCGACTCATTTCGTTCCCGCTGAGTTTCTTTGCTCTTACCTTCCTGTGGATCACTATCGTTGCCACCTGGGCGACCACCCGAATGGTCGCGATCCTTGAGCGTCACGTCGCGCGCTTCGCGTTGATGTGGCTCGTCACGCGGACGGCCTTGCGGCGAGGTGTGTCGGGAGGCATCCTTACGTTGCTGACGCTCTCTGTGGCAAAAACGTGGCTTAAGCGATTCGTCAGCCGGTATTTGGGCTGAACTCGTGTTGGCCGCGGCAGCGCCTGCTTAAGAATTTAAAAAACGAGCGTACGCCACGAATCTGCAAACCGTCGGCGGGCGTACTGCTGCCCGTCCTAACATAGCTGGACGGTCGCTGGACTTGAAAGTGGCGCAGGGTTACCGTCGTACAGCCTCGTCGACGTCGTAACCTTCGTGCACCACACGCGCGATTTTTCTCACTAAGCTGGTCGGATCCTTCGCTTGAAATATGTTCCGGCCTATAGCGACGCCACGCCCTCCGGCGTCGATCGAATCTCTCACCATCTGCAGCAGCTCGTGCTCAGTGTCCATTTGCGGGCCACCCGCAACTACGACCGGCACAGGGCATCCAGCGATGACTTCTTTGAAGGTGTCCACCTCGCCCGTATAGTTCGTCTTGACGATATCGGCCCCCAGTTCCGCGCCAACGCGCGCAGCGAGCTTCACGTATTCGACGTCGTGTTCATCTCCGACCTTCTCGCCTCGCGGATACATCATGGCGAGCAGCGGCATGCCCCAGTAGTCGCATCGTTCCGAAATCTGTCCGAGCGTGGCGAGCATTTCGGATTCATTCTGCGCCCCAACGTTCACGTGAACGCTGACGGCGTCCGCGCCAAATTTGATGGCCTCTTCAACGGTCTTTACGAGCACCTTGCGGTTTGGATCGGGAGCAAGCGACGTGCTCGCTGAAAGATGCATTATCAGCCCGACGTCACGACCATAGCCTCTGTGACCGTGTTTTGCCAGGCCGATATGCCCAAGCACGGCATTGGCCCCGCCCTCGGCGACCCTGTTGACGGCGATGCGGAGATCTTCGAGGCCTCTGATGGGGCCTACGCTGACGCCGTGGTCCATCGGCACGATGATGGTATTGCTCGTGTCGCGGTTAAAAATACGCTCAAGGCGAACTGACTTACCGATGTGCATATAGCCGAGATTACAGCGCGGGGGTTATAAGCTTATGGCCGCTTTTCAAAGCGGCTGCGTTGCTACCGAAGATCAAACTCGACTCAGCGCAAACGGCAGCTAGAGCGCTTGAGCAATTATTCAGAGACGAGGTACAGCTGGCTCCGAGTTATTTCGCCACGCTCTCGGCGAGGTTTCATTGACATCGTGCGCTTTAAACGCATGGAGTTCATAGATGCTGCTTGCCCATATCCCGCGCTGCTTTCAATGCACTCATCGGTGCCCAAACTCAAAGACCACGTGCGAAGCGTTTCCCAAAGGGATTCCCGCGGATATCCGCTACGGTGAACACGATCATCGCGACCCCTATCCCGGAGATAGCGGAATACGGTTCAAGAAACGCGCGACACCGGCACGCACTCGATCTTGCAGCCTAAACAAGTCATCACGTTAGTGCCCCGATTGCACAACGCGCTTGCGCCGCGCTAAGAAGCAGAAGACAGCGATCCACGCTAAAGCTGGTAACCACAGTACCGAGGTTTCGAGACGCGAAAAAACGTCTGGGCTGGAGGATTCGCCTAGAAAAGTGTATTAACATTTTTTCCTTACGAAGTTATTTGAGCTTTGGAATGAATAATAAACGTATAACAGAGGCGAGATTATGCCACGGCACCTGGACGACTTGCGATGCAAGCAAGACCAGTTTATCCATACGCTCTATTCAGTGACGCAGGGCGACACCTGCACCTGCGGGGACGTTCGTACGATCACACGAAAACTGGGTTTCGATCACCACACGTGCGTATCTGTAGTCAGCTATTTTATGAACAAGGGAATTATCGAGCAGCGCCACGAGTCCCTTTCTCACCTCGTGAAGTTGACTTCAAGGGGCATCGACTTTGTAGAGGTAACGTTTTCTGCCGTTACCCACGTGTTGGAAACGAAGTTGAACGATTGCGCCGAAGGTGCAGCGTGCGTGTTCGAAGGACTCAATTCGCCCGCGCCGAAAAAGCCGCTGAGAAAAACTGCACGAAGCGGTCTTTACGGAAGCGACCGCTTGGACGTATAAGCACCAGCATGGCTAGGCTTCAAGAGCTAGCAAGTGTCGTTAGCGGAGGACCGAAGCTGCAGTAGGCAGAACAAGTACTCTCAGTACGCTTACCAATATTCCGCCTGGCGGAGAAAGTAGCATTTACTGCGGCGCGACGCACGCATAATAGCACCTGAGCGCACACAAATGACGGATGGAGGAACAACCATATGGATGCATTAGAACCTATTCTTACGCGAAGAAGTGTACGTCGATACACGAACGAGCAAATTGATGATGAGACGACACACAAGCTCCTTGCTGCTCGCGCGCTTGGATTGGGAGCCGTATGGACTGGCGTCTATCCGATGGATGGGCACGTTGCAGGATTTACCAAGCACTGCCAGCTCCCCGAAGGCGTGATTCCGCTCGCATTTGTGGTGGTCGGCCATCCAGCAGAAGAGTCGCCAGCACAACATAGGTTCAGCGCGGACAGGGTCCACTCAAACGTGTGGTGATGTCACGTCGACCGAAGCGCACCGCTCTGAGAGAGGGAGCCGGCGCTGCCACCTGGATTGCAAACCGCGCGTTTGCTAGCATTGTTCAAGAGTCAGAGTCGACCTAAAAAGCCGACCGTCGGCGCGGCACTTTCGTAGTGAAATGTTTAAGTACCATTATATCTGAATATATATCTGAAGACATCTAGTTACCGAACAAGCCGTGCAAACTGTTTTTAGCGGAGCACTATGGACGAATATTTAATCAAATTGCTTGAAAACGCGGAAACACTGTCCGACATCTTCGAGGTGGTCAAGGCGACCGTCGAGAAGTCAACGGGCATGAGCAGAGGCGGCATAATGCTCGGCTTGGCTAACCTCGGCAACCACCCAAACGGCTTCTTCGGCGCCTTCTACCCGGTCGGCTCGAACATCATCGTCATGAACCAGGTGCCGTTGCAGCGGATCAAGGAGACCGACTCCACGCTGTGGAAGCCTTACGTGTTTCACGTGCAGCTCCACGAGTACATGCACTCGTTGGGTTACCTGAGCGAGCGCGATGTCCGACAGCGTGTCTACGCGATTACGAAGAACGCCTTCGGTGACGAGCACCCCGCGACACTTCTCGCGGCAAATACCGAGCGTTTCATCCCGCACCTCGCGTACCCGAACGTCTCGTGGCAACCGAAGGATCTCAAAATCAAGCTCGTTGAAGATTTTGATCGATCGAGCGCCAGTTACTTCGCGTAGTCTGATTTCTCGTGAGCGTTGCCTAAGGGTTCAGAACAGCGCAGAGATTCTCTTTTGCACGCGTTACCGCACCTTCCCACGCGCCAGCGACGCAAAGATGCCGAGGATGCAGAGCACCGTGAAGAGCGAAAACGCGAGTTGATTGCTCTGGAGGAACAGCTGCGAAGAACTCGGCGTAATCACTTCCTGTCCGATGATGAGCGCGAAAATGAGCTCAACGAGTGCCACGCTCACCACTTGCCCGATCGTGCGCATGGTCGCGACCGTTCCTGATGCGAGCCCGTAGAAGCGGCTTTCAACAGAGCTCATAACGGCGTTCGTGTTTGGAGAATTGAAGAGGCCAAACCCGAATCCGAGAATAGCCAAACTCGCGATGACCAGCGGTATGGGCGTTGTCGCCGTCAAAAAAATGAAGGGAGCGAGACCGACCGTGGTCATTACCATGCCGACCGAGGCGACGACCCGCGGTTCGGTCCTGTCCGAGAGCCGTCCAGCCACCGGCGACACGGCAGCCAGCACGACGGGCTGTGCTATCAGGATAATGCCCGCTATCTCAGGGCTGAATCCCCGCACGCTCTGCAAGTAGATGCTCAGCAACAGGGTTACGGCAAACGTCGCGCTGTAGCTGATCAGCGCGGCCACGTTTGAGAAGGCGAACGCCCGATTTCTGACGAGGAGATTGACATTGAAGACAGGAAATCGCGCCCGCATCTCCCAGACAACAAACGACGCGGCAGCAGCGACCCCAAAGACGATGAGCCCAAGGCTGCTCAACGCGGGAATCTGTGTGAGACCGAACACTAATGAGAACAGGGCGATCCCGTATACGACCGAGCCGACGAGGTCGAAGCGTTCGCCCTTCGCGTCGGCCCACTCCACCTTGAGCTTGCGAACGCTCACGAGGGCAATGATGATTCCCAGCGGGATATTGATGTAAAAGATGCTACGCCACCCGATGTACTGTGTCATGAGCCCTCCGAGGAACGGGCCGACCGATAGACCGAGGTAGACGGCGGCAACGCTTATGCCGATCGCCTTGCCCTTCTCGCGCGCTGGATACGCTGACGTGAGGATGGCAACGCCCGTGCCGGTTATCATAGCCGCGGCGAAGCCCTGGAACGCCCGAAATGCGATAACCGACGTGCTTGAAAATGAGAGCGAGATGAGAAACGACGCCAGCGCAAAGAGGACCGCCCCGTAGGCGAAGACGCGCTTTTGGCCATAGATATCGGCGAACTTGCCGAACGGAACGAGAAAAATCGCCAGTGTGAGGAGGTACGCGGTCGCGACCCATGCGAGCGTGACGGCGTCCATCGCGAACTCACTTGCGATCGACGGAAGCGCGATATTCACGGCGGACACGTCAAACGGCGTGAGGAAGGAGGCAAGCGCGACGACGATCAGCACGAGCGTCCTGTCTGCGGCAGCGACCGTTTGTGCATCGGTATCTCCAGAGGGCGCCAAACCGTTCACCTGCCCGTCGCCGTGAGACGACACGGTCACGCGCCGACTCGGGCACCGCCGCGGCGTAAGCCGTGCGTGAGTGTGTCTTTGGCCTACAGTGCGTTTGAGTAACGTAACTCTTCACTTTTTGCCTTTTCGGCGTGCAGACGAGCGGCGCGCCGACGCTTCTGAAGCACAACGGTTTTAACAAGGGCGCGCCAATCCCTCTTAGATCGCTGCGACCTAACGCACGATGAGAGGTGGCTATTGTGCCCGCACCGAACGTTGACGAGATGAAGGATCAAAAAGACGTCAAGGGGCTGATTATCGCGCTCAAGGATGATGACGCGACGGTGCGCTATCGGGCGGCACAGGCCCTAGACGAGCTAAGAGATTTGAGGGCCGTCTGGCCGCTCACGAACGCGCTCCGTGATGAGGCGGTGACCGTTCGCGCACGGGCGGCAGAGGCGCTCGGCCGGTTAGGCGATGGCCGCGCGATTGAACCACTCGTTCGAGCGCTGGGCGACGCCGGTGCAAACGTTCGCTACGCGGCGGCAGGCGCCCTCGGAACGCTCGGCGTTCGGGCGGGGGTCGAACCGCTTATTCGGGTGCTGCGCGATGACGTCGATAACGTCGTTCGCACGGAGGCCGCCAGAGCCCTCGGAGCGTTGGGAGACAGCAGGGCGGTCGAGCCGCTTATCGATGCGTTGGCGGACGCGCACGACGGCGTGAGAGAGGCGGCTTCAGACGCCCTCGCGGCGCTGCTCGGTCAACGAGCAGGACAAGCGGTGAAGCTCTATCGCGCCGAGAGAGACCGCCGACAAGCGGAACGGCGGGGTGAAGTGGCGCCGCGGGCACGCGCGCACAAACAGGAGAGAGCTTTTTGCTCGCGATGGCACAGAAACGTGACGCTCCTTCGCGGTTTCTATTCATTTCTCGACGTGTGCGAGGGCAGCTTGAGGACAAAGAGGCCGTGCGAAAACTATCACTGTCTCTACAATGACGTTATGGTGTGCGGGTTTTGGCTGCGCAACGAGATGGGCGTTACGGACGTTACCTCCAAAAAAGAGGCATATGGCATAATGAAGGAGCAAGGTGCAGTCGATTACATAAAGAGCTAACTAGTAACGGTTCAACTTGTTCGAAGCACGAAAACAGGAGGTGAGGCCGCTATGGCCACTTATATATGGCGCGGCACGTGGACCGCAAAAGGGATGGAGAAGATTAATGACCTGCCTCAGCGGTACGAGATGACTCAAAATGCGTTCAAATCGGCGGGGGCAGAGTTGAAAGACCTCTACATCACGATGGGCACAGACGACTGGACAGGAATTGTTGAGGCCCCCAGCGAGGAGGCCATGATGAAAGCGCTGCTCACGATCGCCGGCACCGGAATGGCAAAATCTCAAACAATGTCCGCCGTGCATATTGCAAAAGCACTCGACATTATCAAAGAGCTTCAAAAGTAGGCGCGGCGTGAGATTGCTATTCACGGCAGAGCGGATATCGCATAAGAGTCTTCGTGGCCGCGCTTTGTGAATAGCCGCCAGGACAAAAAAATCTCTTGCTGAGAACGCTGAAACGGGGTAGCATGAGACGCGTACTTACCATCTTATTCGCAACTTTTGCCATCTACGCGCTTTTTCCCCTGTAGTTTCTGCGCATTCGCCCGTGTTTCCGGGTAACAACACCAGTCTGAATTCGGCCTACGCGGTCAATGACCCCACGAAGTCCTGGGCGCTGTACACCACGCTCCAGCCAGGACAAGTTCAGGTACTATCGCTTCGATATCACACAGGGGGAGAGCATCTACGTGCAGCTGTACAAAAACACCCTCGCCTCAAATCTCGGTTTCGTGCCAAGCTTTGCGCTTATGGGCCCGGGATTGACGAGCAACGTAAACGTCCCTGCTAACGTCGCGGTGCCACTCGGAGCGTCGAGCATCGTGATGCAAGGTCAGCAGCCCGACAAGGGCACGTACGAGGGCTTTGGTCCCGGCAGCTTCTACGATCTCGGAAGCGTCGAGGTCAGCGCCCCTGCGACCGGAACGTACTACGTCGCCGTGTATGACGCGGCCAACGGTGGCGCCTACGGCCTCGCCATCGGCGAACGGGAGACGTACACCCCGACCGAGTACCTGCTGATTCCCTACAGCGTGTTCCAAGTTCACCTGTGGGAGGGACAGAACCCGCTCGTCGTTGTCGCCCCCCTCGTTCTCGTAGTGATCGTCGGGCTGGGGATCCTCGTTATGAGACGCGACACGCACGCCTCGCTGCGGTCGCCCTTTACCTTACTGGGCACGCTCGCTGGCCTCATCTTCATCGGGACCGGCGCGTACAATCTCGCACAGATGCTCCTTGCAATCACTCGTTCCTCCCTTGAATCGGAGGCGATCATCACGCTCCTACTCGTGCTCGTGCCCATCGTCTTAGGCTTCCTCACGCTGCGCGTAGCCCTGCGACGAAGGGAGGAGACGGATATCGGACCGCGGGTCGCGATCTTCGCGCTCGGAATAATCGCGCTTCTTGCGTGGACCGGGCTCTACGTGGGCCCAGCATTGGCGCTGCTCGCAAGCATCATGCCGGCATACCGCAGCGTCCTTCCGACAACAACGGCATAGGGCATGGACGCCGCAGCGATACGAGCCATCGTCGATCGCCACAAGACATGGCGGGGTCAGCCTGGCGGGAGCAGGGCAGACTTGCGAAACGCCGAATTGCGCGAGGCCGACTTGGGCTGGGTCGATCTCAGTGGCGCCGACCTTCGTAACGCAGATCTTACCGCCGCCGATTTGAGCTTCAGTACCTTGCGAGATGCCAACCTGGGCGGCGCATCTATGGAGCGGGCGACGCTGTACGGGGCTAACCTGACGCACGCCGACCTCTCTCGAGTGACACTCGCGCGTGCAACACTAGAAAGAGCGCAGCTCAATCGTGCGAACTTGGCGCACGCAAATCTTAGTAGCTCGAATCTCACGGGTGCCATTCTCGTGGATGCCGATTTGCACGGCGCCGACGTGCGCTTCGCGGCGGTCACGGGAGCTGATCTCACCGGCGCGGACCTCAGAGGGGCAAACTTGGCACACGCCGACTTGACGTACGCCGTTCTCTCGGGGGTCAAGCTCGAAGGTGCGGTATTTTGACGAGAGCCGTGCGAAATCAGCCAGAGGGGTTCGGTTGTCGTTGCGCGTGAGAGGCACGTCATCGATCTAGGGAAGATGATTTATGCGAGAGCCGAAACACATGTAGCGTCGCCGACCGTATGACAAACCTCGTATGCACCGAGAACTAGGTCCGCTTACCGTACCGTCGAGAACAGGGCTCAAGCGCTCGTAATGCGCGCTATCTATTACTACACGACTGATACACCAGTCAACACCCTCGTTGTGTACGCCGCTATCAAAATTATCGTTCTTTTAGGCGCGATACTGGTAAGCCTGCGATATCAGCCTTCGGCGTTGTTTCAAAATCCCGTGTTCCTAGCAAACTGGGACGGGAGATGGTATCAAGGCATCGCGTACCAAGGATATGCCTTTAAACTATCCGAATTCAGCGGCGTTCCCGCCCATGTACCCCCTTTTGATCAAGATGTTTAGCTTAAACCAGCCGACGCTCAGGGACTAGTGCGCCGTTTTTCCATCAACGCGCTCACGATCGTCGGGATGCTCCTCGCGCTCATTGGTGCAGATAACAGAGCTCATAGTTCGCGCTTGACGCGCTCCTTATCGGCTTTTTTGTGCTGGCGCCCTTTACCCGGATTCTCCCCTCGCAAGACAAACACGAACGGATCTGTGCAGCGTGCGGACTGACATGTAAGGCGTAAGAAGTTTTATGATCGGTGCCTCAGTTAGTAAATCGCTCCGGCTAAATCAGTATCGCGATCGCGATCAGTGGACCGGCCAACGCTCCGTTAAATCACTGCTGGGTTGAGGTCTCTCGCAGGAGGAGAGATTCGCGAGTACGTCGAGATAATGCAACACACCAGAGACGAGGCCTTGTATCGACTTGTTGAGCACGCTAAAGCAGTCGGTGCTAACGGCGTAATAAGCTCTTATTTTGATTCGTCCGAGATTTCCGACTGCATGCACGAGATCTTGGCAAACGGAACAGCAGTGGTGATACGCTCGAAATAAACCCCCCGCTTACCCCTATCAGTTACTCCAAAGAAGCCTCTCAACGCCGTGCGTTAAGCGGCCCCGATGGATCATTCGAAGCTTTCATACGCTTCAAGGAGACCACCGCCAAGACTGCAAGCAGGACTAACAGGATGTCGCGGGCCACGAGGATAGCCACCGTGGTGGCTTGAAAATTCTGCAGCTCAGAGTAATGCAAGGGAAAAATATCGTAGGTGAGTCCACCGATGAGAATAAAGGTCGCTAAGATCGGTGTGCGCCATCGGCCGCATATTAGCGGAAAAATGGGTATTAGCCAAACGAAATACTGCGGCGAAAGGATTTTGCTGGTGGCCATCGTGGTCGCTAGTGTCAGTAAGGCATAAGCACCGAGACGGGTAAATTGGCTTTTGCCCGGTTTCACCTGTCGGTAGATAAACCAGTAAACTATCAGCAAACTGACCACCATAATGTAGGTTGAGAATTTAGCAAGAACCGTGGCCGTCGGGTTTACGATATTCAACGAACCGAACGAGAACTCTGCTCTAACTGTAGTGAAGCCCAACTTAGCCAGAGCGAGTACAATTGCGCTATACGTGCTTTCTATCTGAACTCCTCTCTGGCTATGATAGCTTACCAAATTCAGGATGCTGCCAGATCCCAGAATAATAAAAGGCAGGATCGTGATCACGCAAACGGCAAGAAAGGTGACCGCCCCATCGCGGATTTGTTTGAGTTGACGGTTTTTGAAATAGATGAGCAAAAAGATAGGTGCAATCACTATCGGGTATATCTTAGTCAATGTACCCAAGGCTAACACGGCCGAGCTGGCCTTATGGTTCCCAAGCCAGAAGAGATAGATCGCTGCGAGCGTCATGACGGCCGGGATGATGTCAAACGTTTGAATTATGATCGGCCCAACCGCCAACACGCCCAGGGTATAAATTAACAGTGCTTTCCAAGGGGCCTCTCCTAACCGACGGGCGATATCAAATATCAGAAGGAGTCCGATAATATCGAAAGCCAGGACTTCGTACTGGAAAATCTTGGTATAGAGGGCATCAGAAGAAGTTATTATTCTGGGCAAACCAAAAAAGATCAGAGACAATGGAGGATATTCGAGGGTAAAATCGCGGTACGGCAACAAACCGCTTGCGAATTTTGAGGCGTCCGCAAAATATATGCCAATATCTGTGTTCCCGGTCAAATAAAGGTGAAATAAGAACCCAAAAATAAAACCATGAATCAGAATAAAAAGCGCGAGAGTGAGCCCTCCTCCAGATACCAGAAAGTTTCTGAAGTGATTGATCGCCCCTTTTAAGCTTGGTGGAGTTTTCATTGTACAAGAAGATCGGGCCGAACCTTGCTCAAATACTCAACAACGAAGCCCGCAACAACTGCCTCGCCGACAGCCACGATCGGATTTAATATGAGGACCGGGATCAGGTAGACGATCAGGGGCGACGCCGCGCAATTCAGTTCCTTGTATGCCTGAAACAAGTATGACGATGAGAAAGACGACGTCGCCGACGATCAACCCTCCTATTGCCGCAACGGCCCCCATGGTGAACATCTCAAGTCTGGGTTTTGTCTTTATGAAGATGCAGAACGCGGTAACAATCTCGCTCAGGTGGATGATCGTGTTCGCTCCGACCAAACCCCAGCCGCCGTGGCCAATAGCGGCGCTCAAGAGATTGACGACGAAGATAACAAACAATCCGAGGCCCGGCCCGGCCAAGATGCCGATTAAATGATATGCCCAACGTTAAAGAAAGGACCGACGCCACTCCGAAAATGAGAATAATGAAACCTAAGAGTATTCCGACGATGGCACCGCCATAGGGGAGGCCAAAGCATTCCTCTTTATGGCGTTGCTCGCCACGAGGTCCGTAGCAGCCGTCGTGACGAGCGCGCCTACGACGTGTGTCATATAGGGGTTCTCGACAGTTGACACAGACTTGCGCTCCCTCCTCATTTTTAGTTCCGCAGTTTTGGCAATACGGCATTTAATCACCAGCATCTCTACTGTAGCCTGCACCATAATGCTTGGCATTTGTCATGGGGGGGTGCGAAAGTGCTCCCTTTCACTGAGCTTTATTCACCAGCACCAGAAGCAAGGGCAACGCGTGCAGGCCACCTTTAGCCCTGTTTTTCCCAAGGCAACACCTAAATCTGATTACGACGACTATGGGGGAGTCTGACGCAGTTCATCGACGAAAAGTACCGAGTTAAGCGGGATTTTGCGTACTACGGGAAGAACTACGGATGGGCACTCAGATTTCGCAGTGGAGGTCGGGCGCTCGCCGCTTTCTATACAGGAACGGGCAGCTTCACTGTGCAGATTATTATCGGTCAAGCGCAGCTTGAAGAGGCCTTGCAGCTGCGCCTCGGTGCTAAGGTACGAGACATTCTCATAAACGCTCGCGCATTCACCGAAGGACGGTGGCTCTTTATCCCCGTAGAGTCAGAGCAGGATTGTCGTGACGTGCAACGCCTGCTCAGAGTCAGGGCACACCCATTGAAGAAAAAAAGAGCGTAATGCAGCCCCACGGCTTTTTCACAGCCGAAAGAAATGGCAAGTGATAGGCCATTGGATACAGCCCCTCATCCTCACTACGCTGCTGCGACACCACTGGTAGCTGGCGTCTTTTGCTCATATGGTACTCTTCTAACGCCCGCTGTGGGTGCCGTTTTAATTTCAGCAAGCACGATTATCGTGAGGTACTCATTTCGAACGCATTTTCGTTCCTCGGCCTCTACTTCCTCTACAAGCTCGTGCCACTCATCGTGGACGAGAAGTACCGGCTGCGGGTGTGCTTTGCTTACAAGGTGTTCCCGGTGCTCCTGTATGCAATCTCGTGTCATATTCGGAACCCATCTTTCTCGCGTTTATGATCGGCGCGTACTACTACTGGAAGCGAGAGAAGTTTGGATATGCGGCGCTGCTCGCGATTTTTTCCATTTTTACGCGTCAAGTCGGGGCGCTCATCCTCGTGATTTTTGTTGTCGACATGCTCTACGGGTATTTTTCGCATCGCGAGCGATCGCGCGTCACCAGGGAGCTTGCCGTCATCGCGATCACCTGCGCCGGAGTCGCGACGCTCTACCTCTTCTACCTGTACCGGTTCGGCAACCCGTTCATCGTCTCAAACGTCGAAGCCGCAAACTGGAAAGGGACTCTCTCCGTTGCCAATTTGTTTAACAACGTGCAGGCATATGGCTTCCAAGCGGCCGGCCTGGTGCCCTTTAACTACGCCATTGTGCCTATCTTCTTGGTCGACACCTCCTCAAGGTCGCGACCATTCTGGCTCTCCTCAAGAGGGATCTGGCGCTTTCCGCGTATTCATTCGTTTCTTTAGGCACCTGCTTGTTGCTGAGTACCTGGCCTGACTCCTTTGTGCGCCTCATCGCCGCGATATTTCCGTTATACCTTTTTCTCGGCCTCATGCTCTCAGACAACTGGCACAAAAATATCGTGACCGGCATAATTGCCGTCGTCATTGCGATCCAGAACATATTCATTTGGATCACCGGCGCGTGGCTCTACTGAGGACCTAGCGGGCACCTGCACAAACGATACGTTGACACGTCTCTGAGGGCGCAGTGAGTCGCCCGTCCTACCGAGCAGGCGTGCGCAGATGTGTCTGCTCCGGAAGCTCTCCCTCAGGCTAACCTAGAAAGTCGGCGAAAGGCAATAACTCACTCGGGGACTAGCAGAGTGCTTGCGCCGTATAGTATCCCCGCGGCGACCACAAATACCCCGACATAGGCAACAAGTGCTTGGCTGGGGGTGGCGGCGCTCAACGTATTGTTGGCTACGTAGATGAGGACTATGCCAGAAATCATGACTATCGCAGCTATAGCAAGCCCTTTGCGCCCCTTTCCAACACGGGCGCCCCTATCCCTCGCTAGCGTCATGTGGTATCGGTCTCCTAACCCTCCTGCTGATTCTTACGGCGACCAACGCGTAACTCACCCTTTTGCTGTGTTCGAGACTCCGGACGGGTCACGACAGAAACCAATAAAAAGAGCATAGATTTGGAAACAGAATGTGCCTATTTGCTACGATCCTTATGCCGTGAGTAAGAGCACATTCCAGGTGCATAACGCCTGTCCTGTTTGCGACGCGCGACGCAGTAAGCCCCATAACGGTCATCTTTTGCGAGGTCGCGCCAGTGAATCAGAGAGCAGTCAGTCGCTTTGACAGCACGAACTACGCTTCATCACGGATTTCCGCACCACAGGGACCAACAGCACAACGTGGATCAATACGGTCACGGCCAATACAAGGACGTGTATCAAGACGATTATGAAACCTAATATCAGCAGCAATTTCATGAACGCCAGTTTGCCTAACATCCTTCACCTCGCGTACGACGGTACATCGCTTACTAGACGCCACAGCCAGCAATAAACATTTTCCCTCGTTGGCTTCGAACACCTGCCCTTCAGCTGAGCGGCGCGGAAAGGCGAGAACAACGTGAGGCATCGTCCGCGAGAGCCAGAACGCTCATCTGTCAGCCAAGAGCGGCGCGTGCTCAAGCGGGTTGGCTGCGCGCACACTCTGTCGCCGCACGTGAATGACGATCAGCGAAACAACAGAAGGGGAACGCCCATGGGCAGCGTCTGTTCTTCGCTTATCGCCAGCCGTTTATAGGAAAATGCAAAACATGAGGCGATGAACGAAAAAAGTGAGATCGCTATACTGGTCGCTGTCTCCATCGTTTCATCTCTGCTCTTGTACCTACCCTTTGCGTTAAATGTTCACGCCATTCTGGGGGTACAACTGCCAGCTACGGGGATCACCGTGATTGAGCGGTACTACGACGGACCGCTCTACGCCGTGGTTTCAAAAACGTTCTACACCCAGAACGCCAATATCTACAGTGCGCTTGGCTTGCCGGCTGCGTACTATGCAGCGCACTTGCCCGGGTACCCGTCCGTGATATGGCTCTTTTCGCTCGTAACTGCCCCGCTCACCGCGATGGTGGTGGCGAACCTTGCGATCTCCGCCGGGGCAGTGGTCACTTTTTACGCGTTCACGACACGATTCAAACTGGTGCACGATCCATTTTCCTCCTCCCTGTTATTCCTTTTCTTCCCACCGCGTTGGTTCTTGTACAGGAGCGTTGGCGCATCCGAACCGCTCTTCATGCTCGTAAGTACTGATGCTCTACGCTTTGAAAAAAGATGCGCCGGGCAAGGCGACGCTCTGCGGCGTCGCGGCTTCGCTGACACGGATATGGGGCGTGCTCAGTTTTTTCGTGCTGCTAGGTTCCTGGCTCTAGAATAGGAAGCTGACACCAAAAAGAGTCGTATTAGCCCTTGCGGTCCCTGCATCCTTGTTGCTGCTGTTCACGTTGTACGCGTATTCGCTGGGTAACTTCTTCGCCTACTTTGCGGTGAACACTGAGTACCTGCAGATTCCCCTGCTGCTCATCCCTGCAAAAACCGTTCTTCCTGAGAGCAGCAGTGCATTTGCTGGCGAGTGGTACGTCGTGCTCTTTTTCCTCTATGGCCTCGGTATTGTCAAGCTTTATGAAAAGCGCTTCCGAGAGCTCTTTCTGTACGCGCTCGTTATGTTTCTCCCGCTGCTGTTTGTTTTCCACGAAGACATTAGCCGGTATTTGCTGCCTATTGCACCGTTCGCACTCATCATCGGCTTCGACGAGCTCATCCCAAAGAAGCGCGCGCATTTCCTTATCCCTCTCGCACTACTCTGCGTGGCGGCCTATCTTTACTGCGTGGCAGTTATACCAACCAACGTGCTGCCACTTGACGCGCTTCAACGTCTATCGCAAGCACTCGGAACCACCTGATCAAAAAAGAGGACGAGTGGCTAGGCCGGACCAAGCACTTTGGCCACATACGCCGCTCCCTTAATCTTCCTGATCCTTCGCCTACAACGGTTCCTTCAAGCTCTGCACCTCTGCTTGCATCGCCTTAAGCTCGGCAAGATCGGCTTAATTTCATTCATCCGCTCGGCCACCCTGCAGGTTTCACAGTTGGAAGGTGTGCGCCACGTTCACGGGCGGCCTGCAAATCAGACTGACAATGAAACGTCAGGTAAGATAAGCCGAGATAAGATAGAAGTTGTGCGGTAGCGCTATGCGGCTGTTTGCGACCGTGAAGGGGCTGAGGCTGGGCAGGATGCCGCGACTCAACTCTGGTTCGGGCTAAACGCGCGGTAGAGACTTTAGCGTCGCGTGAAGCACCTTGGTGTGACGCGATCTCGCCGCCTGAGACTGTGAGAAACGGGCGTCGATTTGCGCGAAGAAGCAGCATTCGAGGATGTTAGGATCTCGAATATCGCTGGGCGGCACCGACAAACGCGTCAAATCCGTGCCGCATGGAATAAACGTGCATATGTTGGAACGAAGCAAGCGCGTTGTATTCGACAATACCATCGCATCCGTGAATACCAGTCCCGCGGATCATTTTGTAGGCAAATCGGGCATCGCGGTCTGGTTCGGCGACGGAATAGTGGTATTCGTGCCCGCGCAGGCGTTCCCCGCGGCCTGCAACAGCGCAGTCTTGCACGATCTCAACTTCTGAGTGCCCGAGCGCTTGCAAATTATCGGTCATCCTGACCTCGACGGGAATGACGCCGGCGAGCTTGTGCAGAGCTCCGTCGTTCACCGCAAGTGAGCGAGCCAAATACACAAGTCCGCCACCCTCTGCATAAATGGGCATGCCTTCTGCGGCTTTCACGTATATATCATTGAGAAGTGGCGCGTTTGCGCTGAGCCGTTGAATGTGCGCCTCGGGAAATCCCCCGCCTATGTAAAGGCCGTCAACGGGCGGGAGTCGATTATTCAGCGGCGAGAAGTATTCGAGCTGCGCAGAATGTTCGAGCGCCTCAATATTTGAGCGGTAGTAGAAGCAGAACGCAGCATCCAAAGGAACGCCGATCGTTACGTGTGCCCGGTTGAAGGAGCCTGGCACTGGGGCAGGAACGATAAGCTCTGCGCCGGCGCCGATTATGGATGCAACGTCAAGATCTTCGCAGATCGCACCGAGACTGGCATCTGTAACTGCGGGTTCTCGTCCACGAGTCTGGCTTCGGTGACTGCTGCGCTCCCAGACGTCCCTCCGAAGGACACCCACAAGCGGGACCCCAATCCTCTCTAGCGCCTTTCGTATGTCATCGACGTGCGTGTCGCTGCCAACGCGCGTAGCTATGACGCCAACGACACGCACGTCATAAGGCGTGTACGAAGCGTACTGCATAAATCCAAGAACCGTGGCAGCCACACTCTCTGAGGAGGCGCTCGCATCGACCGTAAGGATCATAGGAGCGCCAATGATGTCGGCAATGCACGCCGTGCTCGACGCGCCGGTGAACACCCCGGAGGCGCCCTCGATGATGACGAAATCCGCGTTCGCTTTCGCGAGGTCACGCTTGACACCCGCTTCGCCCATCATAAACGCGTCGAGGTTGTAGCACGGCCGCCCGGTCAACCGTTCGTGAAGCTTAGCATCCACGAACCCCGGCCCGACCTTAAATGACTGCACTTCATAGCCAGCGCTAGAGAGCCCTTTTAACAGGGCAATGGTTATCGTGGTCTTTCCAACGCCGGTTCTCGTGCCGCCAATGATGATGCCTTTCACGACAAATGCATGCGGGTTGTGCGTTAATAGCTTTGCTCAGCGGTTCTGAGCCCCAACCTGAACGCGCTCGGCATCAACTGGGTTTAACGCGAAGCGTGGACGATTTCCAAGTTACACGGCCAAAACCGCAAAAAAAAACGGTCGGACAGAGTTCCAATTATTGACGCCCCGTGTGCTCGTCGGCTGACGACAGTGTCGAACCAGAGAGTGGATATAAGTGCGACACGCCGCCCGTTCAATGTAAGCGTCTCAATCTGCCGCACCGTGTATGCAGAAGTAGGCGCCGCTGAGGTTATATTCCGCGTAGACGGGGCAGCTCAAGCAGTCACACCCTTTCATTTCGGGCTTCTTTTTGCTCGCGCCCATTGCACAGTACGTTCCATCGGTAAGGTCGTTTTTTTGAAAGGTCGGACAGCCGGGGCAGATGCACTTCATCATCGTGTCTTGATTAAGTGGAACTTTCACGGGATTCGCCTCCAGATCGTCAACGTGCGCAGACTATTAATGCCTTTCTTTATGCGTCCAACTTGGCAGAGGGCGTATGCTCGCGATCGATGGTCAGCAGTTCGATTACCAATGGAACTAGCTAAAGTGAAGTAAGAGCCTCAATCTGAGTACTGAGGTAGTGAATCACTGAGCGCTTTCGATGCGTTCAACTCCTTTGAGCGTAAGCGATGCATATAGCGTGCCCTCATACGAAGCGACAAGCCCTTTTGCCTCCAAGTAATCAACGATCGTTTCGAGTGTCTCCCAATCAAACCCGTGCTTTTCGCCGACGTCATAGGAATCAATTAAGACGCCGAATCGACCCTGCGCAATGGTGTACATTTCGCGCAAGAACCCTTGCTTTTTCTCCTTCATCTCAGCTGCAAAGGTCATCGCGTAATGCAATTCAAACCTGAAGGGAAAAACGTTGCGAGTGCTGAGCGAAAATGAACCGGCGCCGCGCACCTCGTCACTCGTGCTCGCCTACGCGGACGTACCGCAAATCCTCTGGACGTAAGACGAAAAGCCCCTGTTGAGCAAAAACAAGCAAATAAATCCCAAACGGCTGCGTAAGTTTTTTGTAATTGCAGCGAAACTGTATGCCGAGATGGATGAGAGCTGGTCTACCGAAGACACCAATCAAGCGGTCGTAGCTATTGCCGTTATCCTCAAGCGTGTCGGAGCCCTTCCAAAGATGCTCGCAGACGCCTATCAGCACGAGATCGAAATTGGTGACGTTTCAGTAACGCGACGCTTCTACGAACAACTGGCGGTCAACTGTCCGGCCGCACTTGACTACTTTACCGAGAGCGCAGCTGACGCGCGCGAAAGCGAAAAAGATCGCGTCAAAGGCTCTCTTCGAAAGATTCCAATCGATTGATTAACGCGCGCCGCATAGGCGATTGCGCCTCCATCTCATGCGGGTTTCAAGAATCCGAAGTGCTCTATTCCTTCGATGATGCCGGCCGCGTAGTTTTCGCGCGCCCAGTAAACGTCCTCAGGCAGCGCGTCAGCGTTGAGCTCCGATTTATGGTTGCCGACGACGACCGCCAAAAACCCGGCAGAGAGCAGCTCAATGTCGTTCCCACTATCGCCCGCTGCCAGGACGCTTCGTGGACGAATTCGAAGCCTCTTTCTAACGTAGTCGACCGCTTCTCCCTTTCCCGCTCGTTTCGGAATGACGTCTAGGTCGGTCCCGCTCGAATAGACAACCTTGTGTGCGATGCCGATCTCATCGAGCCGCTTATGGATCTCTGGTATGACAACATCGGCTTTGCGAAAAAGATGGTAGCTCTGCTTAAACTCAAACTGGCGCGACTGTTGGAAAAGATACGGTATAGTCGCAAGTGCCTGGTGTAGCTCAAGGCGGTCCCACTGACGATCGATGTGCCGCGTCCACGCGTCATCCCGCCGGTAATCGGGCCCCTCATAGACTTCGGTGCCGACGTTACACAGCAAGTAATCCGGCTCGCGCAAGCACTCGGCGACCATGATCTCAAACATCTGGATCTTATCGCGGCCCGTGACATAAGCGATAGTAACGTCACGATGCATCGAGAGCAGGGCGACTAGGCTCGAGTAGGCGGCGCGGTCACCCGTCAGCGTGTTGTCGACGTCGGTAGCGAGCAGCTTCATGCTCTCTTCTCATTGCGCCCCGTCGTATTTAGCATCTGTGACCAGGCGTGGTCGCGCGGGCAGCAGTCATAGCTCCGGTCGTCCGTGTGCCACCCACACGAGGCGCAGCGCCTGACAGGAGAACCGCCTCGCCGACGCAACAGAAACGGGATTATCGGGAGAAACACGAACATGAGTGGGATGTGAAGCAAGGCGACGAGAATGACAGTGAACGCCCGCGATCCAATAAACGCCGTTGCGAGAAGAGCCGTACGGATGCTTTGTGACGCTCGTGCTGTTATGGTGTGAGCAGGGTTTTGGAAGTGTACGATCCGAGCACCTTTAGTCGTGATACGTGCTCTTGTAGCGCACCTAACGCATCCAGAACTACGGCGTCAGACGCACTGCCCTCAAGGTCGATGTAAAAGATGTACTCACCGAGCGATCGCTTTGCGGGCCGCGACTCAATCTTCGTGAGGTTTAGCTGCCGTTCCGCAAACACGTGGAGCACCTCATAGAGGGCTCCTGGTCTATCCCGTTTCAGCTCGAGCACGATTGACGTCTTCAAATCCTCTTGAGCCTGCGGCTGTCCACCACGCCGCGTCACGACGACGAATCGTGTGAAGTTATCTTTGACATCCTGAATGTCCGCCTCGATGATCTGCAGGTGATAGCGTTCCACGGCGCGAGATGAGGCAATCGCTGCCGCGCGTCGATCCTCGCTCGCCATATGCGCAGCTTGTGACGTACTGCTCACCGCGACCACTTGCCGCCCAAACGCGCGCAAAAACGCGTTGCACTGAGCGATTGCTTGCCAATGAGAGTACACCACTTGAACGTCTGCGCCCTCGAGGGCCGCAAGAAAGTGGCGTATGGGCAGGATGATTTCGCGGGCGATCTGCAGGGGCATGGTGAGCAGCACGTCGAGCGCGGTTCCGACCGACCCCTCGATCGAGTTCTCCAAGGGGATGACGCCGCAGTCAAGCCGGCGCCCGATAAGGTCGCGGGCGACGTCTTCTATGGTGGTGAAGTAACACAGCGCGTCTTCGGGAAAGCCGAGGGCTAGCGCGGCCATCTCACTGTACGTCCCTTCTGGTCCGAGCACGCCAACGAGCATACGCTCTCCTTCTGGTCGCTTGAGTAATAAGGGTTCTTCAAAAAAGTTTATATCGGAAGCCGCGTTACAGTGTTACACTTTAGCAATAAGGAAGGATTGACATGGAAACAGGCAAAGTAGTACGACTAGAGCGTATCACCAATCGGGAGAGCGGCAACATCGTTATCATCCCGATGGATCACGGGATCTCCATAGGCCCGGTCAAAGGCCTCGTAAACCTTTCCGACATCGTGAACAAGGTGGCCGCCGGAGGAGCAAACGCCGTTTTGATGCAGAAGGGAATGGTGGCACACGGTCATCGAGGGTACGGCCGCGATATCGGGTTGATCGTCCACATGAGCGCTTCGACCTCATTGGGCCCCGACCCAAACGACAAGGTTCTCGTGTGTACGGTCGAGGAGGCTCTCAAAGTAGGCGCAGACGCGGTCAGCGTGCACATAAACATCGGCTCGGAGACGGAAGCAAACCAGCTTCAAAAGCTTGGTAACGTTGCGGAACGCTGCAACGAATGGAGCATGCCTCTCCTCGCCATGATGTACCCCCGCGGTGCCAAGGTCTCGGACCAGTACGGCGAGGAGGTCGTCGCCCACGCCGCGCGCGCAGGCGCAGAGCTTGGTGCCGACATGATCAAGACGAACTACACCGGCGACCCTGATTCGTTTGGACGCGTGGTCGAGAGCTGTCCGGTACCGGTCATCATCGCCGGAGGCCCCAAAGTGGAGACGGACACTGAGCTCCTTCAGATGATCTCAGACGCCATCGCGGTAGGCGCACGAGGCGTGGCCATTGGACGCAACGTGTTCCAGCACGACAAACCGACTCACATCGTTCGCGCGATATCGCGCATCGTGCACGACAACGCTTCCGTCGAAGAGGCGCTCCAAGAAGTAGAGCGTTAACGTTAAATGACTGAGGGCGATGTGCATGGTGGGAAATTATGAAGAGCGTGTGGATTAAGGCGGACGCGGGCCCGTGGGAGGAACGAAAGCCGATCATTACCTTCGCGCTCGAATCGGGCGCCGATTGCGTGTTGGTCAGCGAAACTGACGTGGATGCCGTGAAGCAACTTGGCGGGATAATGGTGGCGGCCTTTGACGAGGGGCGAGACAATCGCGCTGACATTTGCGTCGTGGGAAAAGGCGGAGAAGGAGACGGAACGCTGCTTCTTCCAAGCACGACAACTGACGCGACCGACTACAAACGGTTAAGCTCGCTGGCCGCTGAGACCGCGGCTTATGTCGTGATCTCCGATAAAGCCCATGAGCGGTTCGCACAAGAGGTCGCAACGGCGTGCGGCCACCTCATCATCATCGGAACGGATTGGAAGGTCATCCCCCTTGAGAACCTCATCGCCGCGTTGCAGGGAACGGTCGACATTATCGCAGGCGTAAGATCGTTCGAAGAGGCAAAAACAGCGCTTGAGACTTTGGAACACGGTGCGG
This sequence comes from Methanobacteriota archaeon, assembly GCA_963701995.1. Classification (GTDB taxonomy): domain Archaea; phylum Halobacteriota; class Bog-38; order Methanoflorentales; family Methanoflorentaceae; genus Methanoflorens. Next base: position 301,149 of record OY969693.1, read on the forward strand.
ACGGCGTGCTCCTCGATACCGATGATCTATCACAAATCGCAAAAACGATCGAATTTGCGCATAAATCGGAGCACATCATCGAGCTTGTACCCGCCACCGTAACGACCGTGAAGCCTGTCGGCATGGGCGACCGCGTGTGCATCGACACGTGTTCACTCATGGTCAGCGGCGAGGGCATGCTTATCGGGTCAGGCGCCAACGGCTTTTTCCTAGTCCACGCGGAGACCGAAGAGAGCCCTTACGTCGCTCCGAGGCCATTTCGCGTAAATGCCGGGCCGGTGCACGCGTATATTTATGGAGAGGAAAAGACGCGGTACCTATCGGAGCTACAGGCAGGAGACGACGTGATGATCGTGCGCAGTGACGGGGAGACGCGTCACGGCGTGATCGGCCGCGTAAAGATCGAGCGGCGCCCGCTCATTCTGATTGAGGCTGACGTCGACGGGACGACGATCAAGACGCTGCTTCAGAACGCCGAGACCATCAAGCTTGTCGCGAAAGGGGGTACACCCCTCGCCGTTACCGAATTGAAACCAGGGGATGTGGTGCTTACGCACTGCGAGCGAGCAGGACGGCATTTCGGCATAGGCGTCGAGGAGACGCTCATCGAGAGGTGATGATGTGATTCAGCTGGGCGACGTGATTATTGGAGGAGACGAAGGACCAAAGATCGTCGGGGTCATATACGAGCCAGGCCAAGCGCGACAGGCCGTTGAAGAGGGAGCGGATATCATCGAGTTTCGCGTCGATCTCGCTGATGACACGAACGGCGTACTGCGCGATCTCGAAGAGGTCTCGCTACCCGTCATCCTCACGAATCGACGAGTCGAAGAGGGCGGTAACGCCGCGATGAACCGCCGCGAGCAGCTCAACCCCCTCATTTCGTACGCGTCGATCGTAGACATTGAGCTCATGGCGCCGGATAGGGACGACCTGATCGCTGAAGCGGCGACGCACGGGCGTCCGACGTTGCTCTCTTATCACGACCTCGACGGAACGCCTGCGGCAGCGGCAATGCTGGAAATCATGCGAACGGCAAATGGCTTCGGCGACGTCGTCAAGCTGGCAGTCACCATTGAGCACCTGCGAGACGTGCCAAGGGTGCTTGACGTGAGCCTAGCCGTGCGAGAAGAGGGCTTTACTTTCTGCCTGGTGCCCATGGGCGCCCTCGGATCGCATATCAGGCCACTTATGGGAATTTACGGTTCATCGCTACTTTACGGGTACGTGGGGCAGCACATCTCCCCCAAGATGCGGCCGTACGGGTTCACCGGAAAGCGCGCGTCACCAGGGATGCTCAGCGTTTCACGGCTAAAGCGCGCAATTGAAGAGATCCGTTCATGGCAGTAACGACCGTTTATGGCGTGCTTGGCAGCCCGATAGCTCATTCGCTTTCGCCCGTCATGCATAACGCCGCGTTCGCCGCGCTAGACCTCGATGCGGCGTACGTCGCCTTCGACGTAGACAAGCAGCGCGCTGAAACGGCAATACGGGGGGCGCGAGCGCTCGGGTTTGGCGGACTCAACATTACCTTTCCCCTTAAAGAAGCCGCTTTGCATCACTGCAAGCCTGATGCATTGTCACAACGAATCGGCGCGGTGAACACGATCGACCGCGTGGGAGCGGGCTACAACACCGACGGCGTTGGAGCGGTCAGGGCGCTCGAGGAGGCTGGCGTTACGGTCAAAGACGCGAGCATCCTGCTCCTGGGCGCAGGGGGCGCTGCAAAGGCGATCGCGGCACAGCTGCTGCTCAACGGAGCACGCGTACTCGTTGCCAATCGGACGGCGAGCAGGTCGCTCATCTTGGCCCGGCAAATGACCGCTGAGAACATCGACTGTGGTTGTGGCGACATAGAGGCACACAGCTTACATGAGGTCGATCGCCTGCTACGTGAGGCACGCGTGCTCATCAACGCCACCACTGTGGGAATGCGCGGCGTGCTCGAAGGACAGACACTCGTCACCGCAGCCCAAATGCATCCCGCTCTCGTGGTCTTCGACATCGTCTATCAGCCTCTCGAGACTCCCTTGTTACGCGAGGCTCGCGCCGCAGGATTACAAACAATTGACGGCGTGAAGATGTTGGTGCACCAAGGGGCGGCCTCCTTCGCCCTGTGGACCGCGTTAGACCCGCCCGTGCAGACTATGGAGGCGGCAGTCCGCGAAGCACTCCGAAGCGCGAACGGGACGGACGACGAGGGAAGGCAGTAATGTCACTCAAAGCGGCAATCGTAGGCGGCCACGGAGAGATGGGGCGCTGGTTCGAACGATTTTTTGTGCAACGGGGGGTGGATGTCACGCTTGTTGGGCGATCGTCGCGCGTCCGCTACGAAGACTACGACGTGGTTATGGTCGCTGTGCCCATCGACGTTACCTGCAACGTAATTGCACAAGTGGCACCGCACTTGAAACCAGACGCGGTGCTCTTCGACATAACATCCATCAAGCGAGACCCCGTCAAACAGATGCTGGCCAGCGCCCCACAAGGCGTCGAGCTCGTCAGCGTCCATCCCCTTTTTGGTCCCAGCTTGCCCGACGTGGAGGGGCAGACCGTCATTGTCACGCCGGTGCGCGGGGAGCGCGGACGTCAGTTTCTCGTCGATCTCTTTGAGAGCGCGGGCGCTCGTGTCGAGGAGCTCTCAGCTGACGAGCACGACCACCTCATGTCGGTGATTCAAGGACTAACCCACTTCGGCTACATCGCCACGGGCGCTACACTCGACGCCCTCCGCTTTGATATCAAACGCTCGCGCCGCTTTATGAGCCCCGTTTACGAGATTTTCATAGATTTCGTAGGACGAATCCTGGGGCAGGACCCCGCACTCTACGCCTCAATCCAGATGAGCGCCGATCGATCTGTCCACGAGGCTTTTCTCACGCAATGCGCGACGCTCGTTGACATTATCAACGCGAAGGATCGCGACGCATTCGTTGCGATCATGAAGCGCGCGGCAAAGCATTTCGGGGACGCCGAGCCGGCCCTAAAACGCTCAAACAAGCTCATTATGGCCAAAATTAAAGAGTTAGAGGAGTTTAAGCGATCCATCGGAAGTACGCGCGGGCTCCGAAATGTCTACACCGGAGCCGTGCACGTCGGCATCATAAAAGGAGCTTCCTCGGACGAAATCGCCGTAGAAGAGGGATCTAAGGAGGTTACCTTAAAGACGGAAAACGTGCAACTGATGACGGAAGAAGAGCTCAAGCAGCACCGCCTAGCGCGCGGCCAGCGGTACCGGGATTTTTCCGCAGTTTTTCCTGCCGGAGCGGATCCCGATGTTGTGGCCCGCGTGCTTTCCACCGTCCCAGGGGTTACCGCGGTGAACGTCATCGATCACTACGCGCCGCGCGCAAGTTACACCTTCCGAATCTCCACTTATAGAGATGGCGACGTCGGACAGCTGCACCGCGACGTGACTGAGCTGCTCGTCGGAATTGGATGTCGACTCCGATAAGAAGCCCGTCCACGAGTGACCAAGCTGCTCCTCGTCTGTGCGATGGCATCGAAGGAGTTTGAGATGGCTAAACTAGAAACGGTCTTTGTAACGGGCGCTACAGGCTTCCTCGGCTCGCACTTGGTCAAATGTCTAGCGCATCGCGGGGCCGCCATCAGCATTCTCGCGCGGGGGCGGCCTGACCGGCTTTCCCAAGAAATCCCCCGCCTGAATGTCGTGCGTGGCGACCTCAGCCACGCATTCTCGATCAGCGACGCTTCGACCGTGTTTCACTTGGCCGCCCAATCCAACGTCGGACACGCTCTCGATGATCCAGTCCTAACGTTCGAAACGAACACTGCCGGCACCATAACCGTTCTTGAAGCCGCGCGGCGATCACCATCTGTCGAGAACTTCGTATTCGTGAGCACTGCCCACGTGTATGGCACTCCCAGGTACGTTCCTATCGACGAAGAGCACCCCGTTCACGCTCAAGAGCCCTACGCCGCAAGCAAGCTAGCTGCAGAGGCATTCATATCCGCATACAGCACTGCGTACGGCATACCGACAGCGATCGCGCGACTGTTTAACACGTACGGCCCTCGTCAACATCCTGACTTTGTCGTACCATCGATTATCAGGCAGGCGCTCACCCACGACTCGCTGACGATGGGTAACCTGGCGCCGACGCGGGACTTTACCTACGTCGATGATGTTGTCGAGGCTCTGCTGCGACTCGCTGACGCTGGCCAGGGGATCTACAACGTCGCATCGGGAGTCGAGATAAGCATTGAAGCACTGATTACACACGTGGCGCAGATCCTTGGCAAACGCGTAACCGTAGCATCCCAGCGCGCACGGCGCCGATCAGCGGCCATCGAAATAGACAGGATGTGGGCAGATATCTCGCGCATCACTGCGCTTGGATGGCAACCCCACGTTGGCCTGAGTGATGGGTTGACCAGAACGATCGAGTGGTGGCGCAACAACCTTTAGTGTCCAGAGTCAATTATGGCAGTTCGCTTCAGTATGCCTCGTGGGGCCACAAAAGCGCGCGCTTGTCGCAAGCTCTGTTGATCGTTTCAGTTCTTTGGCGTGTTAGGCGTGCGTTATACACGCTCCGTCAACCGAAGCGTGGACGAGCGTGGGCAGCGTACCCCACGTAACGAGATTGTCTTGCACGATTAACAGGGCGCCAAGAATTCCGTTAATGTCCTTTATCGCGCCAAAGGCCGCTTCAGGATCAGTGCTCAAATTGCCAAGCGCCGATGCAGCAGCGTCAGCCAAACACGCCTTTTCGGCAACGACGCACGCGACATCTGCCGTGCCGAAGCTTATCGACGGACCGACCGTCGCTGAGGACGTGCACACGCCGAGAAATGGTGTTGGCCTAATCTTGAACGCAACGTCTTTGAAGGCTGACTCGCCCGCATATATCCCTACGGTCACCTCGCGGTCAGTTGAGAGCGCGATGTCGCCCCCATTGTCAACGATGGCATAAGATGCACCCTCGTCAACCATTGCCTCAACCGCGAGATCCGCGATAACGCCCGCAACAGCAGCCATCGGGCCTACATTCGCCGCAGAAGAGGCCTCCAGCATGCGGCGCGCGATCTCCGGCGGCACTCCGACATAGTCACCCAGAGGTTCAAGTGCGAACCGGAAAAAAGGATTGAGTGCAATGAAACGCTCCAGCTCGCGTCGGTGGGTGCGTATCGCCTCTTTTGCGTTTTCGATGTGCACAGGTGCGTCCGCGACGATTGTGACGACCGTTTGCTTGAGCTGAAACTTATCCTTCATTCCTCGGCAGTTTTCAGAGCGCCGTGCGGACACATCGCAATACAGGTCTTGCAGAGCACGCACCGCTTGAGGTTGATCGAAATCGTCCTGTCGTTCTTGTACTCAAATACCTCAACAGGACAGACTGATACGCACGCGCCACACTGCACGCACTCCGCTTCATCGAATACGATTGGCGTGTCCATTTCGCGCACCTCAGTCCCGCGTCGCCGGAAGGCTGCGGCAACTTCTTCGACGCGTTCGTCGGGCACGTCGATCACGATTTCCCCGATAGAGGCGTCAACAAATGCCCGATCGATGTTGATGCGGACGCCAGTTTCGAGCACGACATCTGCAAGCAGCGGATCCTGCATAATCTTTTGTGAAAACTTCAATATGATCTTCACGGATGCCTCCCTGTCCTCCGCTTACCTACACGCGAGGAGCTTGCTCAGATCCTCACTGGTGATGATGCCGATGACGGTATTCGTATGATCGATAACAGGAAGTGCCGAGATGTTGTGCCGCTCGAGACGCCGTGCGGCGAGGTCGATCGGCTCATCAGGCGTCGCCGTCACGACGCGCCTCGTCATTATGCCTTTCAAGCTATCGCCTTTGTTTAGCGCAACCGCCTTGGAGATATCGTACGCCGTGACTATGCCGATAAGCTTGTTGCTGGCTGAGATAACCGGCAAGTGATTGACCTGCTGTCCCACGATGATCTTGGCAGCCTCGTGCACGCTGATCGCTTCACGCACGGTGATGCTTGGCAGCATCACTTCACGCACGAGTGGCACCGCAGAAAGTTGCTTCAAGGGCTTCTGTGTGGCCTGCCGCGGGAGCCGCGCTGTCGGCAGGGCGAGCTCAAATGCGCCTTTTTGTATGCGCGCCGCGAGTTCGGTGGAGATTTCCTTTGCCTTGAAGAAGCTCGACATGGATGATGTGCGCACTTCCTTGCCATTGAGATCGATCGTCCCTGATTTTAGCTGCTCATAGCTAACCGTCTTTAGTTCTGGCCGCGACCGACGACCAACGCCGTAGTCGAGGATCGTCGTCTTGATATCGGCGTCGCTGATGGCAGTTTTTCGCGCAATCCCCTCGTTCAGCACAGGAATAGGGATGCCGATGCCCACGTACAGCGACGTGCCGTAATTGTGGAGAATCGCCGCCCTCAGGTAATCGGTGCTCATAGCTTTGAGGTCACCGCACACCATAAGCGTGCCAAAGTTGTTCGCCGGGTCGTGCTGCGTCCCGTTGCCGACGACGTACCCCTGCGCACCGCACAGAAAGATCCTCGTCCCGACGCCGATAGTTTCATAGTCCGGATCGTTATAGATGGGTGAGAGTGTGCCCGAACCAGAGTACGTCGCGTTTCCGAACCGGGGGAGCAGCGTTCCCATATAGGTGTAGAGCACTCTGTCAGTGGAGTTGGTTGCTGCGTTGTACCGCTGGTAAGCGTTACGCGGATTCAACATCGTCGCTTCGTTAAGGTCCACGATGGAGATAGAGGCTTCTACGCTGCGGCGCGGATAGCAGTCGGTGGCATAGCCAACAGCCTTCATATGGACCTCTTTGCGGGCCACCAGGTCTTCGATAACGTGTGCACCGCCGTACTCGAGGCCGCGCGTCTCCGAAAGCTGGGTCGCTCCTATAAACGCATCAACCGCAGCGACGCCGGCGTACGCCTCGACATCGTTGAGCCACACCTGACTCATCTTGATCGGCGGATCTGAATGGCCGAAATTCATCCATACGCCGGACGAGCACATCGCGCCAAACGTCCCCGTGGTCACGACATCAACCTCTCCTGCCGCGTCCTCGGACCCCAGCTCGCCCACGATGGCAGTCATTTCGTCAGCTGTCACGACGTAAACGCTCCCATCGCGAATGCGCTCGTTGATCTCCTCTAAGCTTTTTGGCACCGCTCCTCCAAAGTGATCACTGCGCCAAGTGAACAGTGATCGTATGACGATAGCTATTATTTATTCTTGTTGCACTCTGAAATACGGCTTTTTTCGGTGCGCTGTTGCTGATTGAGGTTCGGCGAGCGGTTAGATCTGCGTGCGTTCACGGTTTGGAATAGAACAATATTTATGCCCCCTGGCACGGTGTAAGAAAAGAGAATGATTTCTGTCGTGATTCTGGCGCATAATGAGGCCGACGAGATAGGCGGATTGCTTGACGAGTTCGGTGCCTTTGAAGGCCTGGAGCTCATCATTGCCGAAGACGCGTCCACTGACCACACACCCGACATCGTGCAAGAATTCGCGACGCACAACAGCAACGTGATACTCTCAAGCAGCCCGATCTTGGCCGGTAAGGGTGCAGCGCTGCGACGCGGGCTTGCTTTGGCAAAGGGAGAAGTGCTCGGGTTCGTAGACGGCGACGCATCGATTCACCCCCGTGACTTCATGCGCGTCGCAGCTGCGATCGAGCAGGGTGCCGATCTCGCCGTCGGGTCACGAATGCTGCGCGGGTCGATCATTGCCTGCCCGCAACCTTTCTCGAGACGGCTCTCAGGATCCATTTACCGCCTGCTCGCCCGCCTACTGCTCGACACTGCCATACGCGATTTTCAGTGCGGCTGCAAAGCGTTTCGGCGCGAGGTGTGGGACGCCATCACTATCACCTGCGACGGATTTGCGTTTGACGCCGAGATAATCGCTAAAGCGCACCGAGAGGGGTTCAACATCGTCGAAGTGCCCATAACGTGGAGCAATAAGGCGAACAGCAAGGTCAGCCTTACGCGCGATACGCTGGCGATGTTGAGGTGTCTCCTAAAAACGCGCGCCGAGGTACGGGGGTGAGTGCTTGAACAGGAAGTACGTCGCTGCATTGCTCGCAATCACTGTCGTGCTCGTCATTTTCAGGGTCGGATACTCGCTGGCCATGTGGGGCGGTTCGGTCGACCCCGATCCATGGAAGCTCCTCGGCGATACTAACAGGTACGTTATAAGCGGGCATTACTCCCCGGCTGCGACGCAGTCGATGTACTACGGTGCGTATTCAATCGGCCTCGAAGCGCTACTTGCGTCGCTCACCGTTTTTACCGGCATTGATCTTACGGTGCTCGCGCAGTACTTCTTGCAAATAGCGACGCCTATCGTCATGGTCGCGGTTGCCTACCTGATAACGTCGCGTTCAGGCCGCCTCACGAGCTGGGCGATCCCAGTAATGATTCTTCTCATCGGCGTGTTCGAGGGCCTCACGCACCAACAGTCGCGTATGATCGAAGAGAACGTGGGCTTCATCCTCTTTTGCGGCGCACTGCTGTTCCTCTACCTGTACTACGTCGGACGAACCTCGCGCGCGTATACGTTTTCGATGCTCACAGCGATATTGCTCGCGACCCTCTTCACCCACCACCTGAGCTTTCTGGTCGTCGCGATACTCACGATGCCGTTCCTCGTATCCTCGCTCAAGTACGCGGCTCCTGTCTACGTCGCCGCTATGTTTGTGCCCTGGTGGGGCTATTATCACGTGCTTAATGGCTACAACGGCGTATATGTCGGCATCTTTTTTTACACGGCGGTAGGCCTGGCAGCGTTTTATGCAGTATTTGCGCTGTGCTACGCTCTTTTTTGGCGTACTGAAGCGTCGCGTGCAGCCACCACGCAATCACTAACGCGTGTGGCGAACCTACTCGTGGGATCTAACGATTACCGACGATCTGTCGCGGCGTTGACGATTCTGCTTGGAGCTGGAGCGGTCATGTACTCCCTTGCAACGCGATTACAGTCAGGCTACCTGCCTTTCTTTCTGCCTCTGGCTCCCCTCGTTGTTTACGCCGGTGCGTATTCGGTATCTCTCCGCAGCCATGAAGCTGATCAGGTGGATGTTGCCTATCTACGATACCTCTTTCTAAGTCTTATTTTGCTCGCGGCTGTGACAGCGCTGGGATTTGTTTCGCAGTTCAGCGCGGGGACAGCAAACACACTTCCCGCTTACCTCAGCTCAATCGAAGCGCTTACGTCTCTGGATCTTGGCAGCCGTATTATCGTTTGGGTTGCTTTTGTCTATGGCATCATGGCCACCGTAGGTTTGATCTTGATATTACAAGGTGTGTCGGTCAAAAAAAGGTGGCTGGCTCCATCTGTAGCTGCGATGCTCCTGCTACTAGCGGCCATGAACGCGACCATTCTTGCGGTGAACTACAACCCAACCTTCAACGTAACTGCGCCGCCCGACGGCCGGGTCACCGCCGCCGCTGTCTGGACTGTTGGAAAAGACCCTGACAACGCCACGATGACCGACTACAGAGACGAGATGATTTACTGGTACTATGCCGGCTCCTTGGTGATGCACCCTTATGACAGTGAGCGGGCGAACTATACCGTGCTCGACTTCATCTATCCCGCATATCTGCAGCAATGGAGCGGCGCAGGGCACACCGGGATCAACTACCTGTTCCTCACAGCGACACCGCCGAAGTACTACTACGAGCACCTCCTGAACGGACAATGGAAGCTCAGCCCCCAAAACGCCACGCAATGGAGCGGGCGCATCACAGCGATTGACAACGGCGCCGCAGGACTTGACAAGATCTACACTAACGGATACACATACTACTACAAGGTAGTCGCGGCGTGACGCAAGCGGCTTTCGCGCAGAAGGCAGGAGCCGTTCGCTAGTCCTAAAGGTGCCAAATTCTTATGCCTCAAAGAGAGAGGTTAAGTACGACGTTCAACAACCGACACACTGTGATACCATGATTTATCTTGATCACGCCGCGACCACCCCGATGCGCCCAGAGATCCTCGAAGTGATGCGTCCATACTTTTTAGAGCGCTTCGGAAACCCCTCGAGCCTCCACGCCTATGGGCTTGAGGCGCGCAAAGCGATCGAGGACGCGCGAGAACAGATAGCGCGCGCGATTGGGGCGGCCCCGCCAGAGATCGTTTTTACGTCAGGGGGAACTGAATCGGACAATATGGCTTTGCGTGGAGTACTACGCGCTCGCAGTGGCGAGAGCGACCATATTATCACCTCCGCGATCGAACATCCCGCGGTTCTCGAGACGTGCAAGTTTATTGAGCAGCTTGGACACGAGGTGACTTACGTTCCTGTCGATGATGGCGGCAGGATAAATCCTGGCGAAGTGGAAGAGGCGATTCGGGACAACACGCGACTCATATCAATCATGCACGCTAACAACGAGATCGGTTCAATACAGCCCATAGCTGAGGTTGGAGCGATCGCAGCGTCACACGGCGTCTACATGCATACCGATGCCGTCCAGAGCGTCGGCAAGATTCCAGTGGACGTGGCCGCGGTCAATGTGGACATGCTCTCGGTGTCATCACACAAGATATACGGACCGAAAGGGGTCGGATGCCTTTACGTGCGGAAGGGCACCAAACTAAAACCGCTCATTTTCGGTGGCGGCCACGAGCGCGGCCTCAGAAGCGGCACCGAGAACGTGTCGGGTATTATTGGCTTTAGTGAGGCAATGCGACTGGCGACAGAAGATTTCGCGGACAATGTGCGCATACAAAGACTCAGAGATGAGCTCATCGACACCGTACTGCGAGACATCCCGTACACTCGACTCAACGGTGGAAAGGAGTACCGTCTTCCGAACAACGCCAATTTCAGCTTCAGCTACATCGAGGGGGAGTCACTTGTGCTCCGCTTAAGCGCAAAGGGGATTGCTGGATCGACTGGTTCCGCCTGCTCGTCAAAGAAGCTTGAACCGTCACACGTGCTGCTGGCGATCGGCCTGGACCCTGTTGATGCCCACGGCAGTCTGAGGCTCACCCTAGGGAGAGACACGACGGAAGCAGATGTTCAATACGTAAACGAAGTCCTTCCCGAAATCGTCGATCAGCTGCGACAGATGTCGCCTCTCTGTGCGTGCAGGGATGAAGGCTACGGAAAGCCCGAATAGTTACTGACGGAACCACGGGCGACCTTGCTTGGTTGTTCGGCGGCCTCCAACTCGTATGGCCTACAGTTGCACGCTGGATAGGTCACGGCGTGAATGGGCCAGGGCTTGCAGTCGCTGCAGTTTTTAAGCCGGATCGTTTCAGCTTTTTCGCCGAAAAGGCCTCCGATTTCTAGGCGGCCGCGATGAAAGGCTCTTATGGAAAGAATGACAATCTTGCATCTGAAAGAAACCTAACGGCGCTCGCGTCGTGCTTCCCCGGGTCAATGCCGAATAACAACGCGTCCATAATAATCCCTACCTACAATGAGCGGGAAAACATCCCCGAACTTCTGGAACGAATCCATCGTTCCGTGGGACCATTGGGCCATCCTTTTGAGATCGTCATTGTTGATGATGATAGCCCTGATGAAACGTGGAAGGTCGCGTCACAGCGGCAAGACGGTGATCGGGTGCGGGTCATACGAAGGCAGGACGAGAAAGGGCTCGCGACCGCCGTGCTGACGGGGATTCAAGCAGCGAATTATGACATAGTAGTCGTTATGGACGCCGACTTGCAACATCCTCCTGAAAAGATACCAGAATTAATCTCGCGCGTGCAAAATGGAGCGGATATCGCGATAGCAAGTCGGTTTGCTGAGCACGGCGCTTTGGAAGGGTTCAGCCACTTAAGACGATTACTATCCAAAGGTGCCGACCTCCTCGCCCGAACGCTTTTCAGAGAGATACGCAGCATCAAGGACCCCGAGTCCGGGTTTTTCGCCTTCAAAAAGAGCATCATTGCCCACGCAAACCTTAGCCCTGTAGGCTATAAGATACTGCTTGAGATCCTTGTTCAAGGAGATTACACAACGGTCTCAGAGGTCGGCTATACGTTTGACAAACGAGAGAATGGAGTGAGCAAATTCGGAGTGAAAAACGCGGTAGATTATCTTCATCACACGTGGAGTCTCTTTTTGCGATCGGGCGAGTTTCATCGTTTTTGGAAATTTGTGGCCGTAGGCGCCGTGGGCGCTATTTTGAATTTAGCCGTATTATATGCGCTTACTGAACTCGGGGTCTTCTATCTGCTATCGGGAGTTATAGCGATAGAAGCAGGTCTTTTGTCAAACTTCTTCTTGAACAGATCGTGGACATTCAAAGACAGAGGGACAAGCGGGCTTCGATACGCACTCACGGCACTGTACAGAGATCACGCCGTGCGGTTTGTCGGGATTGTAATCAACCTACTGATCTTGTGGCTCTTGACGAGTGTATTCGGTCTCTACTATCTCACGTCGCAACTCATCGGAATAGGCGTCGCAATGGTGTGGAACTATGGCGGAAATCAGTGGTGGACCTGGGAGCCCACGTTATAATCTTGCCAAGGTCACTCGGCTCGCCACGGGGCTGGAGAGCTCTTGCTTTGATCGCCCTGCACAAACGCCTCGCGGATTATTGCTTTCACCTCGTCAAGAATCGCTATGGCTTCTTCAGTCGATTGGACGCGGTGGACGTCAACCCTGCCATTTCTGTATAACGTGATGCCACATCCTCTGTGGAAGAAGCGCGCCACGCCGAGTTTTTCAGCGCACTTGCCCACGTCGCGCAGAATCCGACACAGTATTTTCATTGAAAATGGCTTGTCAAACGTGCCTTCGACCAAAATGCCGCCTCCTTTGCACGGCCTTACTGAATGTGCGTTGTGCTTTTCTTCTGGCGGCATAGCAGCTTTAGTGATGCGTTTCGGTCTTTCTCACTCCGATTCATGAACTCAGAGCTACTTATCAGGTTCGGAGAATGACGTAACGTACAGAGTGCGAACATGAACGATTCTGAGTGTCAGGCGCCCAGTTTTCACAGTTAAGCTCTATCTTCTCTAACTGAAGCCACAGCAGACTGTTCGTCCCTTTGGAAAGATCGAATCAAAATTGGCAACGGCTTGCCTTAAGAGCTCACCGTAGAAGCTTTGGCTTCTGCAGGCCGGCCCATTCGCTTTCGCAGCGCGGGATCTCGCTTTTATGATTCCGCCCCGTCGTGCCTGCCCGGTTGAGTGCGATATCCATGCTTCCCGATCTGAACCACTCTAGATCTAAGGCAACATAAGCAAACCCAAGCCGCGAGAAAGCTTCGGCTATATTTGCAGAGTGCGCTATGACTTTGTCGGCGTCTTCCTGGTCGACTTCAATGCGAGCAAAACCATTGTGGTCTCGGACTTTGACTTTCGCGATGCCGAGGGCCATAACCGCCTGTTCGGCGTTTCTTAGCCTTTCAACTCTTTCCCGAGTTACTGTAGTCGCGTAAGGAAGTGAAGTCAAAAGACACGCCGCGGATGGTGCATCTGCATTCGGTAACCCAAGACTGCGCGCTAAGCTTCTCACGTCATCTTTAGCGATGTCGTACAAAGGAGACACGATGCCGAGTTCGCGCAAAGCTTTCGTGCCGGGCCTGTGCCCTGCAAAGTCCGATGCGTTCGTTCCGTCCATCACTGCGTTCAAGCATAGTTCTTCGGCTAGATCGCACAACGCGCCAAAGATAAACTGCTTGCAGTAGTAACATCGTTCCGGATCGTTGTGCGCGATTTCAGAAATAGTCAGTGGCTCTACGGAAATCGATCTGTGGCGAATGCCGATGGTCTTCGCTATCGCCGTTGCCTGGTCGACCTCGCGGTAATGAAGGACACCTGTATTTACCGTCACGGCAACTGTTGCGTCTCCCAAAGCCCTTCTGGCAAGAGCAGCAACGACAGAGCTATCAACCCCCCCTGAAAATGCTATGAGCGCACCTTCATACGAGCGAATGCGTGCGCACACTCTTTCGTAGTCTCTATGAGTATCGTTAGCCCCAGTTTCTTTGTTTGCTCCAGTCGACATCACCTTAGTCGATCTCCTTAGATTTCTTCAGTTGATAGCAGTTATTGTCCAGACCTTAGTATATAAGTAGTCCAATAGACGAGTGTTATGCAAAATCCTACCGGAGGAATGAAAGTCAGACGCTACCGCAACAACGAACAGACTCAAGCCCGTGTAGGACGGGGTTCCCCGAACGTCTCATTCGCCGCACGCCTAACGCGAAAGCCTAGGGCCAACCCTTGAACACTTTCAGTGCTTCGCGAACGCATATGAAAACAACGAACAAGAGCGCGGAGATCAAAGCCTTTCTCATTGCAGAGGGGGGAGTCGACATAGATGAGCGCGTGCTGGGGCGTATCACAACTCCTGCGTCAGGGCCGGGTGCCGGGCTAACGTCATTCTTTTTGCGTTTTAATGGTCACCGCGTGCGCCTAGGAATAAAGCACGAGTCTCGGCTCAAAGCATCACTTGATGGAGAAGAGGTGGTCATCCGCGATCACGAAAAAGAAATCGTTCGTGGATGCCTTGAGGATGCCATTGCCCATTGCCCTGATCAGGCGTATATCACGGTGAGCGAAGTGTGCATATACGACTGCCAGTATTGCCCAGTACCGCTTTTGAAAGGATCGGTAAAAGACCAGAGCGACGTGGAAGCAACGATTTCGAGAATTCTTGCCGAACCGACGCTCGCTCGCAAGTTAAAAGCCATAGCTTTGACTTCCGGCGTTGAAGAGTCCGCGCAAAACGAAGTTGAGCGGGTTGCAGCTATCGTTCGCATATTGCGAGCGAAGTATGATCTTCCGATCGGGGTTGCTGTTTATCCAACACAGAATTCAACGAAACTCTTAAAGGAGGCAGGAGCTGACGAAATAAAGTACAACGTCGAAACGATGGACCGTCAGCTTTTTGAAACGATGTGTCCGGGACTGTCACTGGATTTTGTTTTGGAGGCCCTCAAAGACGCAGTAGAGATTTTCGGTCGAAACAAGGTTTTTTCCAACATCCTCGTCGGTCTGGGAGAGGACGATCAGTCGATCATAAACGGCATGCAAGATTTAATCAAAATGGGCGTGATCCCTATACTGAGGGCGGTTGTCGAACATCCCTTGCGGTCACAGACAAGAATGCGGCGACCTAGTGCCGAACGGCTTTTGCGACTAGCACGAAAGGAACGCGCACTCCTCGACCAGTACGGCCTGCGAGCTGACGTGGCAGAGACGATGTGCGCTGCGTGCACGGGCTGCGACCTCATGCCCCATCGAGACATCTAGCAGCCTGCAGATATAGTAGCAGCTCACAGTTGTGCAATAAACAGGAAAAACAACGAACGTGCTCATAAGAATTATTCCTGCAATCTAACGGTCTAAATTGCGATTCATATTTTAAGGCGATGCAGATGGACGACAAAACCTTAGAAAGTGAGCTTAAAGCATTGGCTGAGAGAAAAAATGCTCAGATTTACGAGATTGACCCGCGTGAAATTGTGGTGAGCGAATGGGTAAGGTGGCGGTGCGTGTTTGGCTGCAAGGGCTTCGCAAAGCACCTCGGTTGCCCCCCGTATGTCCCAGGCCCATCGGAAACGAGAGCTCTCCTCAAAGAGTACGCAAAAGCGTACATTGTGCACTTCAAGGGAATACCTGGGATGGAAGATATCGACCCCAAGAGCATACCTCAAGACTGGCATCCATTTCTTGAAAGGCTGATCCGCTGGATCGGCGACACGGTGTACGAGCTCGAGCAACACGCGTTCTATCAAGGTTATTACAAATCCCTGGCCTTTGCGGCGTACCCGTGTATCTACTGCGACGAGTGTGTAGCTGAGCAGGCAGAAGGCGTCGTCGATCTCTCGCTCAAAAGGGCCTGTAGGCACGCTGAAAAGGTGCGAACCTCTATGGAAGCCGTCGGAATCGACGTGTTTGCAACGGTGAGGAAGATTGGCTTGCCTATAGAGGTAATTCCGTGCGAGGGCAATGTGTACGGAAAAATAACTCACAGCGATTTAAACTCGTATGGGCTGCTCCTCGTGTATTAGTGCGACTAGTGATCGGGAGAAGTGCGGCAGGCTCACGGCGCTAAACAATCAGTTTTTTACGGCAGCTTTAAGTCGCCCGTCGGCGGTGTTCGTAACCGGCCGTCACAATGCGTCAAAAAATAGCGGCCAAAACGGATCCTGAGTCGGTATTCCTAGATGGGCAATTGTTCCATCGCGTCGCTTGATTGTTCTCGTATCAGGAACGCCTGTCACCTTTCCGACGACTGATGCCTCTATGCGTCCAGCGTGAAGCGTTTCAACTATGCTCTTCGAATGCGTCGGCCTGGCTGTGATCAGCAGTGAACCTTCTGCTATCGCTGCTACAGGATCGATGCCAAACGCCTCGCAAACCATCCTCACCTCTTCCGGATAGACAAACGCTTCCTCGTTTATCTCCATTCCTACGCCGCTTGCGCTTGCCATCTCGAAGAGCCCGCCGATAACGCCGCCCTCAGTCGCGTCGTGCATGGCAGTTACGCCTCCGGATTCCATGGCTAACAAGGCGTCTTTTACCACGGTCATTTGCATGCAGAGGGCCTTAGCTTTCTCGACCAGAGGCGACGGATATTTCTCTAAAAGCTCCTTTTCCCTGATCACCGAGAGAATCCCCGCTGTCTCTATTGCCGGCCCTTTGGTCAGGATCACATCGTCGCCCGCCTTCGCGCCGGCTGGTGTAACATAGCCGTGCTTGTCTGCGATGGCAAAGACGGTGACTCCGCCTATGGTGGGTGATACAAACCCTGGATAGTACCCCGTATGCCCTCCGACGATCGCTATCTCAAGCTCCACGGCAGCCCTGTGGATGGCATCCACGATGATGTGGAAGTCCTCTTCGTTCGTCTCGGGAGGCATCAACAGTGAATAGGTCATGTATCTGGGCTTCACGCCCATGACCGCCACGTCGCTCGCGCCTATGTGGACGGTATACCATCCAAACATCTCCAGGGGCTGGTGCGGGATAGCGAAGATCGGGTCCTCCGCTATTATAAGCACCCTGTCGTTGCCGATGTCGATAACTCCGGCATCGATACCCGTTGTCGGCGGCACGATTACCGAGTCGTCCTTTTTTCCGAGCCGCGGGAGCAGATAGGAGGTGAACGTGTCGAGGTCTATCTTTCCGATCTTATCGCTCATGGTAGCGTCTCGCGATTTCACAGATCTGCTCTGCCACTTCTATAGGATCCCGCCCGACAAGCACCGACACGGGCTCTTTACCGATGGCACCCGTTTCGTAGAAGATCTTGGGGACCCGGCCACCGGCGGCATCTATCGCTTGCTGAACTTTCCAGGGCATCGATGCGCCTTCCGCTTCCTTGATTTCTTCCGGTTCTTTACTGCGGTCGATCACGCTGAAAATCCACCCTTTTGCTTTGCAATACTCCTTGAGCCATTTCGTCAGAGATGGATTGTTGGCGAAGTTCACGCCTGCCCGAAACGCCGAATCAGCTTTGCCCAGCTCTACCATTAGTCGGGCCATGTGGCTTGACGCGCCGAATCTGGGCTTACCTGCAGCGTGAGGCAAGCCTTTCACGACGGTTATGCGTCCATCTATTCCCAAAACATCATCTCTGCTCCTGGAATTGGGCCGAGCGTAAACCAGGTTGGTCCTGACCTCGGGAACCAAGGCTGCGAACTCTCTGCATTCCTCCACGAGATCCAGGGCGACAGCTATCTTCCCGCGCATATCGATTTCGTCAGGCTTCAACGGCTAGCTCCCTCCGGCCTTGGATTAGTGTCGAACACTTTGAAGTGGAACAATAAGTAGTAATCGCTAGTTGCTGTTTCTCCATCTGCCACTAAGATAGGTCGATTAGCTTGAACACGCGGTGGTAGTTTCGTTACGTCGCGACCGACTTGCAATATTGTTTGATTTTGTTTTGCTTGTTCGCGAATATTTTAAATATGATAATCGCATTTTGCATTTTGTTAGTAGGAAGCAGGAAACCTACTTCCGTTACATATAGCTTCCTACCAACAAGCGCAGGACGCGGAACTGCGCAGGATGGGGGCGCCTCGATCCTCTGTGTGCGCTCCCCGCCCATTTACGTCCAAACAGGCCAAAAACAGGCCCAGATTCCCCCGCAACGTGAGGTTTCAAAATGACATGGAAACCAAGTAAAAAATTGATAATAAATTGCCTTTTGATACTCGTATTCGTGAGTTTGATGATGGCAAAATCGGGGTACATCGCAGGAAGTGCCCAACAGCCTACAAACTCAGCACTGAACGCCTCAACGCCAATTGCTGCTACGCAGGCGTTGCCTGACAGAAGTCAGCCCGACGCAACGGGCAGCAGCATTGGCGCGGCCGGCGTTCCTGCAAACGTGACTGGCCAGCCAACGTTATCTGAGCTCGCCAGTGCTGTCGGCCACAATACAACGGCCATCAACTTCATATGGACACTCATGGCCGGCTTCCTCGTTTTCTTTATGCAGGCGGGGTTTGCACTCGTTGAAACCGGCTTCACGCGGTCTAAGAACGTGGCTCATACGATGGGCATGAACATATTGATCTACGGGCTTGGCGTGCTCGGCTGGTATTTCTGTGGATTCGCCCTCATGTTCGGCGGATTGGCGACGCTTCCCACCTTGGGCGGGTTTACCGGACTTAACAGCGAGGTGGCAGTCAGTATACTGGGACATCCGTTCGGACTGTTCGGTACTCACGGTTTTGCCCTGACCGGTGCTTATGACGTCGGCGTGTTTGTGCTGTTCCTATTCGAAGTCGTTTTCATGGATACTGCTGCCACGATTCCGACCGGGGCTATGTCCGAACGATGGAAATTCTTGGCATTCTGCATCTACGGTCTTTTCATCGGGACGATTATTTACCCGCTCTTTGGCAACTGGGTTTGGGGCGGTGGGTGGCTTTCGCAGCTCGGCACGAACTTTGGCTTAGGCAACGGGTACGTCGACTTTGCGGGTTCGACGGTCGTACACATGGTAGGTGGAACGATCGGCTTTGTCGGCGCTTGGATGCTCGGCCCTCGTATCGGCAAGTACGTCAACGGGAAGGTCCGCGCTATTCCACCGCATAGCATCCCTATGGCCGTGCTCGGAACGCTCATCCTCGCATTCGGATGGTTCGGGTTTAATCCGGGCTCCACACTCGCAGGGACCGATCTCCGTATCAGTGTCGTCGCCGTTAACACGATGCTTTCGTCGGTTGCTGGTATGGTCGCGGCAACGCTCTGGATGTGGCGCGTCCGGAGCAACAAACCTGACGTCAGCTTTATGTGCAACGGGTTACTTGCCGGACTCGTTGCGATAACCGGCCCTTGTGCGTTCGTTAACTCGCAAAGCGCTGTCCTCATCGGATTGGTCGCTGGCATTCTCGTGGTCGAAGCCGCGCTTTTCATTGACAAGAGGCTAAAAGTTGACGACCCGGTCGGAGCGGTGGCCGTGCACGGCGTGTGCGGCGCGTGGGGATGTCTCAGCCTAGGACTCCTCGCAGATGGCACGTACGGCGCGGGCTGGAACGGCGTTTCCGGCGCGGTAACCGGTCTTCTCTACGGAAATCCCAGTCAGTTCGCTGCACAATGCATTGGCGTGGCGACATGCTTCGTTTATACAGCGGCGATCTCACTTGCGATCTTCACGTTCATAGACAAAGTTGTCGGACTGAGGGTCGGATCGCAGACCGAAGTAGACGGCCTGGACGTCCCAGAAATGGGAGTAGGAGGGTACGATGGCGGCTACGGGCTCTGAGCTGTGCAAGCAACTTCGAAAAAGAAGCTGCTCTCTGTGTCCCGGGCCGACAGCATTTGCCCGCACCGCGTCCCCGTGGGCGGGGAGTTTAAAAAACGGCGTGGAGGTGAGCGTATGAAAAGAATCACGGCGATCATAAGACGGGAAAAACTCGACGCAGTTAAGCACGCGATGCGAGAGCTCGGCCCTGGAATGACGGTTACGGACGTCAAAGGCCAGGGCAGGCAGAAAGGCATTACGGAGGTCTACCGAGGCAGCGAGTACCTGCCTCGATCTCTTGCCTAAGACGCAGATTGACATGGTCGTCAAGACAGAAGACGCGGAGCGTATTGTCCGCACGATCTTGGAAACTGCGAAAACAGGCAATATAGGAGATGGCAAGATATTCATCTCCTCAGTAGACGACGTGATCCGCATCAGAACAGGCGAGCGCGGTCCTGGCGCTGTTTAGCGCGCGGCATCGCAGGCGGGGCGAGTACCCGCCTTTTCTTTTTTTTTGCGCGCCAGTAGAACGGTGTGCGTGCAAGTGCGTTGCCATAGCACAGTGAGAAGATAGCAACGCCAGTCTTTCGAAAAAATGCGTTTTTTTGTCTGGGGGGCCGTGCCTGACATTCCCTTCCGGACGTGGATACAGGAGAGACCAAGGGCGTTCAATGTAGAACAAATGTACTCTACTTTAAATGTCGAAGCACAAAGTTCCTGGAGCATACCACAAGCGGAGTAGTGCCGAAACCATATTCCACACGATAAAAAGCAAGTTTGAGGATTCGGTGCGCAGCAAGACGGATGTGACTTAGGTTAGTGAGGTATTGTTGTAGGTGCTGTGGCGCAATATTTGTGTCGTTATTCCGGAGATGTTTGAGCTGGGGATTAAATTCAGCTTTTAACTCCTTCATTCAATCTGGCCTTTCGTTCTTAATTATATGTTCCTTTAGGATTTCATAGAGGAAATCACAGTTCTTTCCAGCAGCCTTAAATCTTAAAGTCTGCTCATTTGTCAGCATTACAGACAGAGAGAGCGTTGATGACGCGGATGCGGCGGTCTTGTTGTAGTAGTCACCCTCAAAATCTTTAAGATCGTAGTCCTCCTTTTCGACAGTCCAAGATTGAACTCGGTTTTTCAGGTTGACCAGAGTTATCTTGTCTTCGGTAAGAAAGTCCCGCATTTCCCACGAGCGCTTTTCTGAAAAGAACCACAAGTTCTCAAAGTGGATTTTGTCGTCTTTAATGTAGTTTGTAATGAAGATATCACCAATTTCGTCGCCATAAAGCTTCTCGTACTGCCTCATGAAATCTGAAACGCGACTTGAGCATTGGATGGCTGCTCCAATCTTAAGCATATACTCGTTCAATGCAAATACTGTAGCCTTATCCATAATATCTTGAACAATCTCTTGCAAAGCGCTTAAACTTACCTGTAAGTTTTTTTCTACCTTAATCATGTATCGCTCCCACGCGTGCTGTTGAAAAAGTAGGGGAGCATCGAGACTCCTCAACAAATGCCTAGATCGAGAAACATATTTATATTGTTAACGCCGTTAATTTATTTGGTGAATACCGTGAACAGTGTGATTGCAGAAGCAATTTCGAACAACGAGCCCTTCACAGAAAGGCTCAGAGAGTACCCTCCGAGTGTGAAATTGGTCTTTAAGACGCTTGAGAACAACGGAACAATGACTTTGAGCGATATCGAAAAGCAGACATATTTGCTATATAGAACGGTGAGATATGCAGTTAAGCGACTCAAAGAGGGGGGGTTTGTAGCGCGCATCTTTCACATAGAAGATGCACGCCAAAGCCTCTATCGTCTCGCGAAGTAGTTCGGTGAACACGATAAAGTATAGGTACGTAAGCAATTTGTCTTCCAGTTCGTTCGTGTGTAGTTCGCCTGGTTTTCCCTCGTAGTTTGGTAAATTTGGTTTCACCCCAGCGTCTACTATTCCTTTTTGGCGAGCAGCCTTTTGCAAAAAGCAACCGTCCCTCTGATTCGACCCGCTTCTAAATAGTGTCTTGATTTCCGGACCATTGACTACGTCTGGGATCGCCGTGCACGTATTGGACATTCATAACTCTTATTCGGGCTCCCACGCGTGCTGTTTTGCAGTTACTCGGGCGAGGCGGAGTCTGAAATGGGTTGAGTCTGGTCTTGCCGTCTATGGTGCGATCCGCAGCACTTCGGCTTAAACCCCTTTACAGCACAAAAAGATGGTTGAATATTGAGATGGATAAGAGCCAACCCCCGGAGTCGAACCGGGATACGCCGCTCTGCAGGCGGCTGCGTAGCCATTCCGCCAGGCTGGCATTCTCGACACTTCACTATTACAGCTCGCACGTAATAATACGTGTTATCGCGACAAAGTTTGCTTGCACTCGCTCTTTTCCGCCGATTTACGCCGCTCAAACTTGCATACTGATAGCTGATTGAAATGGAATCTAAGCAAGAAATGGTGCCGGAGACGCCACGCTATAAAATCGCCAAATGCTTAAGTATCTCGCTAATGAAAGTACTCGTTCAGTTGCAGCAATTCGGCCCCTGCGCTTGAGCGGCACACAGCGGCATTTGTCTCTCATCTTGTGGCAGTGTACCAGATAACGGCGAGCGACGCGTTGTTGAGCTTAAGGAGCAGCTAATGAAAAAGTCACGTGATTCGGAAGCGCAGCGCCGGCGTACCAAGAGACAACGCGTGATAATTCGCTTGCTAAAGAAGATGCACCGGGGCGGATTTGAGCCGAGCGCCTTTGAGATCGGCCACGTTGACGTGACCATTCCCGACCTCGATCCTGCGTTTCGCGGATATCGGATTGCAAGTATCGCGGACATTCATTTGGATGAATGGCTCAACGCGCCGCGTTTTGACGACGTGATCGACCTCATTAACCAGCAACATCCTGACTTGGTAGCAATTGTCGGCGATCTCTTCTCGTACGAGGTAGACGGACTGTCTCAGCAGATGGTCGCCTCATTGAACAAATTGCGACCGAAAGACTGCAGTGTTGCGGTGCTCGGCAATCACGATCACTTGGTCGGGGCGACGGCCGTTCGCGACGTATTGTGGCAAAGCAACGTTATCGACCTGAGCAACGACGCAATGACGGTGAACAAGGGACGAGCGACGTTGCACGTCGCTGGCGTTGATAGCGTTGCGTCGCGTAAACATCGGTTGGATAAGGTGCTGAAGAAGCTCCCGCCCCTCGGACCTGCAATCCTGCTGGCCCACGAGCCCGATTTCGCGGATGTAAGCGCTAGTACAGGGCGATTTAGCTTGCAGATTTCGGGACACTCGCACGGAGGGCAGTGGATAGTGCCGGGAATAGGGCCTCCAATTCGCGGTCTGTACTCTCGAAAGTACCCTCTTGGACGATATCGCGTCGGCGACATGACACACTACACGAACCGCGGAATAGGAACAAGCATAATCCGTCTGAGGATCAATTGCCCACCGGAGATCACGGTCTTCACCCTAATGCCCTGCGGCCATCCATAGGTAGGGAACCTTACTCTGCAGCAGGGGCTCGCTTCGACCGGCGTTCACACCGGCGACGTTATCGCTTAGCCTTCCGGTGTTTAGTTCCGCTTCAACTGGCCAAACAGCAAACGCCTGCCGTGTGAGCTCGTTAAACGCATCAAGAACGCCAATCGACACCCCACGGATCACCGGTTGCCTTTAAGTTTCGTATCAACATAATTAAGGCAGCTATGAGTTACAGCAAACGGTTCCCCAGAGTAATCATGGACTATGACGGCGGCCAGCGTCCGGATTACGATGACGTAGCTGTTGAGGACAGCCTCACACTATTTGTTAACGACATCAGGATCGCGACGCTCATTGCGTCGCCAGAAAAGCTCAAAGAACTCTGCATCGGATACTTGATCTCTGAGGGAGTCGTCTCGAGTTTTGAAGAGATTCAAAGCATTGACGTTAATGATGATAAGAACGAGGCCTCCATCGTTGTCTCGTCGTTTGATCAGGTCGAGCTCTGGCAGGAAGTGCGCTCTTCGGGCTGCATCGGGATGAAGTGGTGGACCAACGAAGATGTGCGCGTTGATTCTGCAGCAACGTTTGAAAAGGTGGCCCTCAAAAAGAGCTTGATGCACCTCGACACTCAAGCGCGCAGACAGACGCATGGCGTCCACGTAGCCGCGCTATTTGACGCAACGGGCAAGCTACTGGCGCAAGCGGTCGACGTTGGAAGACACAGCGCTGTTGATAAGGTCATTGGAATATACGCAGGCAACGCCTTCTCCTACACGTTCCTGCTGTCATCCGGCAGGCAACCCGCAGGAATGGTATTGAAAGCGGCTCGGGCAGGCATACCATTGATCCTATCGAAAGCAGCACCTATTAGCACTGGTGTCGAGGCAGCAGTTCAAGCTGGGGTGACGCTCATATGTTTTGCTACCGGGCGTCAGTTTGCGGCATATTCACATCCAGAGAGGCTCATCTAGTATTCTAGGGGCCTCTGCTCCTGGCCGCTGCGGCCATACGCTTATTGGGTGACGCGCCATGACTTGCTTGTTCCCAGCCGCCTGAGGTGTAACGTGAAGTGGCAATACATTATCCTTGCAGCAGTGTTCATCGGCGCGCTGGCGCTCTCTCTTTGGATGTCCAGTCACGTCGACATGAATGACATCGAACGCGGCTTGACTAACTCCTCCAGCGATGAGCACGACAGCCTTGTTGAGGGTGGCAACATCCCATTGTATCTCGGGATTGCCGTAACGCTATTCGTCATCGCAATCAGCAGTTTCTTCTACCTATCGAAGCACCGATGATGGCATCTCGTACCCCCGTGGCTTCAGTGAGACTAGCGCGCACGAGCAGGTGCTAGGTTGAAATATCACGCTCCGACGTTATCACAAATATGCCGACTTGAGACAGTAGATTCTGAAAACGTTTCACGGTCTTGCCGGTCGTGCAGCTTCTTAAGCCTATGAGCTGTTCTATAGCGATATTTCTCGTCCGGCAAAACACCTCGAAATCACTGATCGTCGACAGGTGGATGTTGGGCGTGTCATACCAATCGCGGGGCAAGAAGTCGACTTTTGGCATTTGCCCCTTAGTCAGGATGTACCACCGTATCCTAAAGTAGCCGAAATTGGGGAAGCTCACAATCGCCCTATTTCCTACGCGGAGCATTTCCTGAATAACAAGGGTCGGCTTGTGAACGACTTGTAGCGTCTGATTTAACACGACATAATCGAAAGATGCATCATCATAGTCGCCAAGCCCTTCGTCGATATCGCCATGAAAGACTGAGAGCCCTTTGCGCACGCAAGCGGCTATACATCGATCGTCGATTTCAACGCCGCGGATATCGGAGTGACCGCTTTGTTTTAGCTTCGTCAGCAAGTCCCCGTTTCCGCAGCCGAGATCAAGTACGCGTGCGCCACGGGGAATCAGACTAACAATGATATCCTGGTCAAATCGTTGCACCGCTACCACCCGTACACGTTATCGAGAAACCCTGACAGAAGTTCTGTGAGCGGCACGACCTCGAGCAGGAATGCATCGTGGCCTCGCGATGACTGAACGTCGCAGTACGTAACGTCTTTGCGTTTCCTGCGTAACGTTCTCACAAGCGCTTTCAGCCGCGCCGGAGGGAACAGCCAGTCTGACGAGAATGATATTACCAACATTTTTGATTTGATTGAAGTGAGATCAGACAGATCAAAATAGTCCATCGCTTTCGTTATGTAAAGATACGAGTTGGCATCGAAACGCTCGACGAATCGGTTCCCCTTGTAGTGCAGGTAACTCTCGACCTCGAAATCTTCTGAAAACTTGTAGCGATAACCATCCGCCCCTTTGAGCGCTCGGCCAAACTTTTCGTGCATCGACTCCTCACTGAGGTACGTGATGTGTCCTATCATCCGGGCGAGCGCAAGGCCTGCGCGGGGCGGCGTGCCGTCATAATAGTCGCCGTTCTGCCAGCACGGGTCTGCCATGATTGCTTGGCGGCCTACTTCATTGAACGCTATTCCTTGCGCGGAGAGTCGATTGGCCGCGGCGAGTATCACGGCGGATCGCACGATATCAGGATAATCAACGGCCCACTGCAGCGCCTGCATCCCCCCAATGGATCCACCGACAACAGTCAAGAGGGTTTCAATTCCCAAGCCATCGATCAGGCACTTCTGCGCGCGGACCATGTCGCCGACCGTGATGACCGGAAAGCCAAGCCCATAAGGGCGCCCTGTCGCGGGATCGATACTGCCCGGCCCCGTTGACCCGCTGCACCCTCCGAGGAAATTGGAGCAGATGATGAAGTAGCGCTCTGTGTCGAGTGCCTTTCCTGGTCCGATAAAGTCATACCACCAGCCTTGCTCGCCCTTATCATTTGCAAAGCCGGCGTGAGCGCTGCCAGATAAGGCGTGCAGGAGCAATATTGTGTTATCTTTGGCAGCATTCAGCTGGCCGTATGTTTCATACGCGACCGTCACCGGCGAAAGCGTCCTTCCACAATCTAACTTAAGGGCATCAAAGGTGTAATGTTGGGTCCGCGGAATGGCGTCTACGACGTACATGCGAGTGCTTGGTCTATATCCTCAGTGATGTCAGCGACGTCTTCGATCCCCACAGAAAGCCGAATGAAGTCATCGCTGAGTCCCGCTGCGACGCGCTCTTCGGGGTTCAGTTGCTGATGCGTGGTGCTGGCAGGATGCACCACGAGCGACTTCGCATCACCGATGTTGGCGAGGTGGCTCAAAAGCTTCACGCTCTCAATGAACGTCACGGCAGCGCGATACCCACCCTTGATGCCGAAGCCGACGAGCGCACTGGCACCATGTGGCAAGTACTTCTGCGCTAGTCGATGAGAACGATCGGTCTCTAAACCAGGGTAACTCACCCACGAAACGCGTTCGTGCTCATTCAAGAAGCGAGCGACGGCAAGCGCATTAGCAGAGTGGCGTTCCATCCTCACGTGGAGTGATTCAAGTCCCTGGAGGATCAGGAAAGCATTAAAGGGGCTCAAAGCGGGGCCTATGTCGCGTAGCAGATGCACCCGCGCCTTTACTATGTAAGCTAGTTCTCCGAACGCGTCGGCGTACACAAGCCCGTTATAGGTAGGGTCAGGCGTGGTAAATTCAGGGAATTTCCCGTTCGTCCAGTCGAAGTTTCCCGCATCAACGATGAGCCCCCCGATGGAAGTGCCATGCCCCCCTATGAACTTAGTGAGACTATTGACGACAATATCCGCGCCGAAGTCGATTGGTCGGCACAGAATGGGCGTAGTTGCAGTGCCATCGACGATGAGGGGAACGCCGTTATCGTGTGCTATCTGAGCGATGCGTTCGATGTCTAGAACGTCCAAGCTTGGATTGCCGAGCGTTTCACCGAAAAACGCCTTCGTCTTATCATTGACGCACTCGTTGTAGTTATTCGGGTCTGTCGAGTCTACCAAATGAACTTTGATGCCCATCCTTGCCAACGTCGATGAAAAAAGGGTATAGGTGCCCCCATACAGTTGCGACGATGACACGATCTCGTCTCCGGGCTTGGCGATGTTCAGGATCGAGAACGTGGTCGCCGCTTGACCGCTTGCGAGCGCAAGCCCGGCTTTGCCACCTTCGAGCAGGGCAACTCGTTGTTCAAGCACGTCATTCGTCGGGTTCATTATGCGGGTGTAGATGTTTCCCGTCTCTTGCAGCGCGAAAAGCTTCGCCGCGTGCTCCGTGCTGTCGAATAGGTACGATGTCGTCTGATAGATCGGAACGGCCCTCGCTTTCGTTGTGGGATCGCCCGATTGTCCACCGTGTACTGCTATCGTTCCAGGTCTTTGCATCATATACCTCTTATACGACAATTGTTTTATAACAATTGTTATAATATTTATATAGGGCTGTTATATCGAGCATCTGACCATTAAGGTTTCGGAGAGGACAAAAATAGGACACGAACGTTACAATATGTGGCTCCTCTGAGCGAATCATGAAAGCACAACGATCCCCCTGTGAAGCGGCAGTCTGGCAGATCCTTCCTACCATCCGCTCAGAAGTTGCGAAGGAGCTCACGCGGCTAGGCCTCTCCCAGATGAGGATTTCAGAACGTCTCGGCATCACACAGCCCGCGGTCAGCCAGTACGTGACGAGTAAACGGGGGACGACAATCGCCGTCAGCGACGACACTAGAACGCTCATCCAATCGCTCGCCGAAGACGTTGCAGATGGAAAAGACCTTAATCTAAACGAACGAATGTGTGAAATATGCACACACATCCAGGGCGATGAAAAGTGCATGCCTATGAATCGATAGCCATGAGTGACCGGTTAAAACGCCTGAAACAGGAAAATGACGCCGTCATTTTGGCGCACAACTACCAGCGCGACGAGGTTCAAGATGCCGCTGACTACGTAGGGGATTCGTTCGAGCTTTCGAAGATCGCGTCTGAGATCACGTGTGCCGTTATCGTGTTTTGTGGGGTCGACTTTATGGCGGAAAACGCGGCCATCCTCTCACCGGAAAAGCAGGTGCTGCTGCCCGTGAAGGAGGCGACGTGCCCGATGTCGCACATGATCACCCGAAACGACGTGAAACAGCTCAAAAAGCGCTACCCGGGTGCGCCCGTCGTGTGCTATGTGAACACTTCGGCCGCCGTCAAGGCAGAAAGCGACGTGTGCTGTACGTCGGCGAACGCCGTGAAGATCATCAACGCGCTTGATGCAGATCGAATCGTGTTTATTCCCGACCGAAATCTCGGCGACTACCTCGCGACGAAAACCGACAAGGAGATCGTTTCCTGGAACGGCTTCTGCCCGACCCACCAAGTGATTACCTTAGGAGACGTGCTGATCAAGCGGGAGGAGGTACCCAACTGCGAGATCATCGTGCATCCCGAATGCCGGCCAGAGGTTATCGCAGCAGCTGACTTTGTGTACGGGACGGGCGGCATGCTGCGTCACGCCGCAAAAACCAACGCACGTCACATCGCCATTGGAACCGAAGTGGGTATGCTCCATCGACTCCGGAAGCAGGAACCAACAAAAGAATTCTCGGCACTCGCCGAAACGGTGTGCCCAAACATGAAGCGTACGCACCTTGAAGACGCTGTCCGCGCGCTCGAACAGAAGCAATTTCGTGTCACGGTAGCTAAAGAAGTCCGCATTGGCGCCAAGAAAGCACTTGACAAGATGCTCGAGATGGGAACTTGATTTTCCTCAACTCTTTTACATAAAGGACGCACGCCAGAGCCTCTACCGGCTAGCCGAATAGCTCGCCCGGAAACCTGTCCTCGCCGCATCAAGAGCAACAGCCTGCATCAATCGCTGGTTCATTCTCGCGTTTTTCAAGCAGTGATTTGATCTTGTTACACACGTCGCAGAGGTGCACCGACAGGGCCCCGGGGTCGTCTTTGTATTCTTCAAGGTAATCGTCGATCAACTCGAGCACTTCGGTGTCTTGTCCTGCCGTTCCCCGTTTGCTCTTGACGTACTGATTGACAGCAGCAGGAGTAACGCCGAGTATTCGTGCGATCTGTGCCTGACTTATTCCTTCCTCCTGCATCCGCACCGCCATCTCAGCCCGTATCACAGGAAGGACATACTGCACGATGATCTCACATCGCGGCCTGATCTTTGACGACCTGTCGGTTTCGGTCATGGCTACAGGAGGTCATATTTCTCGCCTATCTCCTTAAAGACATCTGCCACGTACGATGTCTGGTCCCACGTTAAGCCGTATGTGTTGAGCTTCCACGTGCGCATCTTATCGAGTCTAAAAGGCTTGCGGCACTGGTCGCACGTCGAGTAGCCATCGCCGTAGGCGATGAGGGCTTTCATAGCCTCTCCTGTGAGGCGACCTGCCGCTTGGATTAGATGAATGTTAACGTAGTTCTCTTCGACCTCACGGACGGGTATGTCATTGATCTTCATTCTCGAAAACTCCTTCCAACCTCAACAGCGCTTCCTTTGCGCGAGCGACCGATTCGCGCGCGCCTGTGCTCGCTGTTCCTCGTTAAACTTATGCAGCGGTGCCGTTTCCCTTAGCAGCACTCGCAGATCGGTGAGCGCAAACAGCGCTTCAAAAAGGGGGTCTACCTGTTCACTCATGCGTCAACCTGAAAGCTCGCCTCTTATGTTTAGTGTGCGGTACGCCGACTATTGAACGTTCACAAAAGGACAAAATATGCCTGCAACTGCACGCTGATTATTACGGAGGCAAATAGAGCTATGTAAGAACAGATTGACCATGTGGAAGATTTGCTCAGGCCCGATTGATCGACGTAACCGAAACCGGGGAGGTGCACGATTCGACTTCTTCTAATCCACGCCGATAATATCAGCTACAAGGCAACGCAACGAACCAAAGTAGCCGAAGACATAGAATCGAAAGAGGACAGCATGGAAGACTGTCTTGTCGTTTTCTCGAGCGTGGAAAAGCTCGATGAGCTCAACGCGGCCTGTGTAGCTGAAGCGGCAAAGAACAGCATCGTTGACGTGCTGGGCAAGCTCAAAGAAACTCGCGTCATGCTTTTCCCGTTTGCGCATCTGACGAGCACCTTAAGCTCCCCGCAAGTAGCCTCGGAGATACTCAGGTCGCTTGAGGCTTCGCTGAAGAACGACGGGTTCACCGTGAAGCGAGCACCGTTTGGGTGGAACAAGGAATTCGACATCAAGAGCAAGGGACACCCGTTAGCCGTCCTTTCTAAGGTGATCTGCCCATATGGCAAGATGGAGTGCGATTTCCTATGCCCTTACTGCACGAATCCGATAAAGCGTCAGGACGTTAGTAGCCTGCGTGAGACTCTCCCCACGTCGTAGCTGATCTAGGGGCGACGAAAACCGCCAATACGTTCTCATCAAGAACACACGAGCGATACATAAAAAAAGGCTAAGCGCGTGCGATAGTGTGTTCACGCGCGACAGGCGCACGCGAGGCGAGGAGTTACATGTATAGCGAGAAAGTGATGCTGCATTTCATGAACCCGCACCACATGGGTGAGATCGAGAACCCGAGCGGTGTGGGGGTGGTCGGGAACCCGGTGTGCGGGGACCTCATGCAGATTCAGATCAAGGTGCAAGATGGGATTCTCACTGACGTCAAATTCAAGACGTTCGGCTGCGGAGCGGCCATAGCGACGAGCAGCATGGTGACGGATCTGGCAATCGGAAAGACGATTGAAGAGGCGCTGAAGATAACGCGAAACGACGTCGCTGAGAATCTCGAAGGGTTGCCTCCGGTGAAGATGCACTGCTCGAACCTAGCGGCCGATGCCCTGCACGCGGCAATTGAAGATTATCTGAAGAAAGAGGGACGCGGCGAGTGGTTCAACGGTAAGAAAAAGAGCACAAAGAAAAAGACTGGAACAAAAAAGGGCGCGCGTCGGCGGCGGGCCGCCTGACGCTGCATATCGCCACAGTCTTAACCTGCGTTTATTTGTGCCAAGATAGCAGTCACATCGGTAGGATCGACCCAATGACCTACTTCAGCACCGTTTTTTAGCAAAACGAGTGTCGGGACTTCCCCGTTGCTCACTATCCACTGCACGGTGACCTTGCTTTGAAGCTGTTGAAAGCTCGTAGTGTTCTCTAATGCTTGACAATAGGGACATTCCGGCCTGTAGAAGAACTGTACCGTGAAACCGGCCGATCCGGCTCCTGAACCGGATGACGTCGGAGATGCGGTCGGGGTCGGGGAAGATGATGGCGTCGGAGACGCGGTCGGGGTCGGGGAAGATGATGGCGTCGGAGCGGCAGACGCTGAAGGCGTCAATATTGGAGCTGAAGCTTGCGCTGAAGTGGTGGTGGTCGAAGCGTTCGTGGTCGAAGCGTTAGTGGCATTCGGTGACGACGAGGTCGAAGTCGAACTGGTGCATCCCGCTGCGGCTACACACATAAGAAGCGCGGCACATATCGCTATCATTGCTGCTTGTTTCTTCATAAAAGTCACACCTCGGAAAATGAATTCACTGCTAACAAAGAGAAACTTGGCTTAAGATACATAAGGTTTCTGGATGCGACATCGTTTCACGTGACATTTAGGGGTTATTTGCCCAGAAAGGGGGGCTCTATCGTTCTTTTGTCGACTTCGGCATAGGTTGGATTATCGCCCGGCGAGGCGTGCAGCCGACTACGTTGAACGCTGAGTGATGATGGAGGATGCCTCTAACCTGCGTTTATCTGCGCCAGGATACCGGTCGCATCGGCAGGATCGACCCAACGACCGACTTCAGCACCATTCTTTAACAAGATGAGCGTCGGGTCTGTCGCCACCCCGTACTGATCGGTCAGCGGGCTCGTAGCGCTCACGATCCACTGCACAGGGACCTTATTTTGAAGCTGTTGAAAGCTGGACGTACTTTCGAATGCTGCGCAATAGGGACAACCAGGCTCATAGAAGAACAGCACAGTCAAGCCTGCAGTTCCTCCCGAAGAAGCAGAGGGGGAGGGCGTCGCGGTTGCCGCGGGTGTCACTGTTGCCGTGGGTGTCACGGTTGCTGACGCGGTAGCTGCTTGAGGTGAAGAATTTGCAGTAGCCGATGGAGTCGGTGACGACGAGCTCGAACTAGTGCATCCTGCTGCGGCTACACAAAGAAGAAGTGCGGCACATATCGCTATCATTGCTGCTTGTTTTTTCATAAAAGTCACACCTCGAAAAATGGACGTTCACAATGAATACAAAAACTCTTGCTTCAAGGTACATAAGGTTTCTGGATGAGACATCGTTTCACGTGACTTTTAGGGGTTATTTGCCCAGAAAGTGGGCCTTTCTCCTTCTTTTGTCGACTTGGACACGGTTGGATCATCGCCCCGGCGAGGTACGCAGTGGGCTAGAACGCTGCTTTGATGCCAGTGATGATGAACTGCACCCCAATGGCGAGGAGGAGGAGCCCGAGAACACGATTGACGACCTTGAACTCTTTTTCTCGTATCCCTCCCGCAATGATGTAGGAGTGAACCATCGCATAATAGACCACGTAAATTACGACGAAAATGGCCGCTAAAACAATGGCAATCGCAGGCCAGCCGAGTTCAGCACCATCCCCGGTAAGCACAATGACCGTGGTTATGGCTCCGGGACCCGCGATGATTGGGATTGCCAGTGGCGTCACCGCCACGTCCTCGGCGTATTCCTCTGCGCTTTGCGGGACGGGCTGCTTGGTATAAGATACACGGGCGTAGACCATCTCAATTCCGATCAAGAAGAGGAGGACACCGCCTCCGATTCGAAGCGCCGCGAGCGTTATCCCAAAAAGCTGGAGGATCCAGTAACCCCCGATGGCGAACACCAGCAGAATGATGAGCGCGTACAGAGAGGCGTCACGCGCGATCGCTCGTTGGTGCGCGCGATCAACGTCCCTTATTAGCGAGACGAAGACGAGCGTTACGGTAATGGGATCGATGAGAATGAAGATTGACGAGAAGGTCAACAGGGCAAAGCTTAGCAGATCCATGAGCGTCCCCGGCGCGGTGGGCAACGTTATTCTTCACAATTTGCTCCGACGTTCCGAGCTTTGTGTGTCAGAGGCAGCGGCAGGTATATAAGGACATCTTAGGAAAGCGTCACCGCCTGCCCTCTTCGAGTATCTCGCGCGTGCAAAAATAGAGGCC
Source organism: Methanobacteriota archaeon (assembly GCA_963701995.1). GTDB lineage: Archaea > Halobacteriota > Bog-38 > Methanoflorentales > Methanoflorentaceae > Methanoflorens. The sequence goes on from OY969693.1 coordinate 334,364, forward strand.
TGTGAGGCCGCACTCGACCCACACGAGGCACGAGTTGCACGGACACCCCTTCTTCTCTGGAAGCGGCTGACGTTTGCCAAGAGCGCAGAAAAGGCCTTTGCTCAGGTTGTTATGTCTGAACGTGGGACACGCTCCTTTGTAGCATAGACATTTGCCCATATTCTCATACGTGTCTCGCGCCGTCATTTTTCGGGATGACGCGGCAACGCCGTGTGCGACAAGACGACTTTCCGCATCGTTACGAGACGCGTCAGACCGTGTCTCACCGCCTTTCTGGCTCGGCAATCGTAATCACCGTCCTTCAGATCCCTCCGCGCAGAAGTACAGTTCGGTAAGCCCGCACTCGTGCCATATCAGACACGAATCGCACGAGCATCCTCTTTTTTCTAGGGATTCCGCGCAGCGCGCTATCGAACAGAACAAGCCCCCGCTTAAGCTGTTCTTTGCAAACGTCGGGCACGTCCCCTTGTAGCAGATGCACTTGCCCATGTTCTCGAAAGTATTTAGGACGTTCATGCCGCCTTCCTGCCCAAGACCTGCGACCCGATAATCGCCTTATGCTGAACCTCGAATGCAGTAGTACCCGGTGCTCAAATCATGCGCCCGAAACACAGGGCAAATCGGACAGTTACAGCCTCGTCTCGCGAACTCCACGTCACTGATGCCCGAAGCGCAGAACAAGATGCCAATTCCGTGGCTGAAATACGACGTGGGGCATTCGCCACAGATACACCTTGACGTGTTTAGTTCGGTGACTGGCACGGGCATGGTCTTCGCTTACCGGCGCGTCATGTGCGCACATACATTTCTCTTCTACGTTGTGCGTGCAAGTATTTCTTTGTTTGCCGCGCTAGAACGAGAGAAACGAACGCACGATGGCCGTACCCGAGTTTGGTAGGACAGGCGCAGCCCACGGCGACGTCCAAGACGACGTCGACGCGACAGTCGATAGCACGCCGGTCGTTCTCGAAATAGGACGCGCATAGCACGCCTGTTCGCACTAGAAACCTTTATTAGACGCTGCGAGAGTGGAGCGTACGACGCGAGCTCACGCTCGCAGGATCAGAAACGCACCATGAAAGTACTCATTACCGGCGCAAGCGGTCTACTCGGCAGCGCCCTCCTTAGAGAGGCGTCGAAACAGGGCACAACCACCGTTGCTGCGTACAACAGTCGCCCGCTGCACGGCGGCCTCCAGATGGATATCACGCAGCACGAGCAGGTCCGCGCAGCCATAGAGGACGCGGCCCCCGACTACGTCATACACGCCGCAGCGTTTACCAACGTCGACGCGTGCGAAGTCGAACCGAAACGCGCGTGGGACGTAAACGCTCTTGGCACGAAGCACGTCGTTGACGCGTGCGGCGAACAAGGCGCGAACGTAGTGTACATTTCGACCGATTTCGTCTTTGATGGAGAGAATGGCCCCTATTCGGAGGACTACCCGACCCACCCCATAAACGTCTACGGCGAGTCAAAACTCGCCGGTGAACGATTCACCCTAGCGCGCAGCGGCAACGCGGTCGCTCGCGTGTGCGTGCTCTACGGACCCGACCGACCGAACTTCGTAACCTGGGTTATCGATTCGCTGCGCGCGAATTCGGCGATTCACGTGGTCAATGATCAGTACAACACGCCGACCTATGTCGGGAACTGCGCACGTGCTCTGCTCCGCATGTGTGAGCTTGGCTTGACGGGCGTCTACCACGTTTCAGGCCGCGAGCAAGTCAATCGCTACGACTTTGCCTGCGCGATCGCGGACGTTTTTGGGCTAAATGAAAAGCTTATTAACGTGACCGCCACAGACACATTACGGCAGCGGGCGCGACGGCCGATGAACTCCTCGCTCAGCGTTGAAAAAGCCGAACGCGCCCTAGGAATGCGCCTTGCGAACGTGCGCGAGGGGCTCACCCTTCTGCGGGACGAATGGCGATGAAAGGGTTATTGCTTTCAGGAGGCAGCGGTACGAGGCTCCGTCCGCTGACCCACAGCGGCCCCAAACAGCTCATCCCTGTCGCAAACAAGCCAGTGCTCATTTACGCGCTTGAGGACCTCCAAAGGGCCGGTATCACCGATATTGCAGTCATTCTTGGCCTCAACGGCAGGGAACAGGTCATCGAGCGGATCGGTGACGGTTCACAGTACGGCGTGAACGTCTCCTACATCGATCAAGGCGCGCCGCTCGGGATCGCGCACGCGGTCGCGTGCGCCGAGGACTTTATGGGAAAAGACCCGTTCGTCGTCTACCTCGGCGACAACATCCTTCGCCACGGGATTGCCCCGCTGGTCGCCGAGTTCGATGAGGGAGCGTGCGACGCCGTGATTGCGCTCCAGCGCGTCTCTGAGCCTGAACGGTACGGCGTCGCCGAGCTTGACGAAGCGAGCGGTCGGCTTTTGCGGCTCGTTGAGAAGCCTAAAGCGCCCAAAAGCGATCTTGCGCTCGTGGGCGTGTACCTTTTTACGACCCCGATATTCGATGCGATCAGGCAGATCGAACCGTCGTGGCGAAACGAGCTTGAAATCACCGACGCCATACAAAAGCTCATCGACACCCGCCACCTCGTAAAGCACCACGTCATCCAGGGATGGTGGAAGGATACCGGCATGCCCGAGGACATCCTCGAGGTCAACCGGCTTCTCCTCGACGATCTCGTCCCCCGCGTCGAGGGCGCCGTCGAAGAGGGTGCCGTGGTCAAGGGCCGCGTATCGGTCGGCCGGGGGTCAGTGCTGAAACACGGGAGCGTGGTGTTCGGCCCGACCATCATCGGGGAAAACTGCACGATCGACGCGGGGACGTACATCGGCCCGTACACATCAATCGGCGATAACACGCACGTTTCGGGAGCGCACATCGAAGATTCGATCGTCATCGGTGATAGCGTCATCACGTGCAAAGAAACGATCGTCGAGAGCTTGATCGGCGACAAAACGCAGATACGATCGACCGATCAGAAGCTGCCGAAGGGCTACCGCCTCATCGTCGGTTCCGGCTCGTCGATTGACTTGTGAGCGACCCGACCGGCTTAAGCGCGGAAGTTCGATGGCGCTTGAGCCTTATTTTAGCAAAAGAGTTATTACGAGCTCTCTTTATTACGGTATGGTGATCTACGTGGAGGATAGCAACGCAACTATGAGCGAGGTCCTCGCCAACTTGCAGTCCATTTTCAGCGGCGTTGAGTCGCTGGGCAAGGCCGTCGAGTTTGGTGACAAAGTCGCCGTCCCCATCTACCAGTTCAACTTTGGAACGGGCGGCGGTGGCGGTGGTGGCGGCCGCGAAGGACGAACGAACGACGCCGTCGCGTTTGGACTCGGCGGAACAATCGGCCCGGTGGCAGTCATTATCCTTGAAAAGGACGTGCCTGGGCCCGGCGGCATACATATTCACGAGTTCAAGTCAAACAAGATCGGCGAAGCGCTTGCAGAACTTATGCTCCGTTTGTGGAATATGGTTGAGTCACAGATGGGGGGGCGGACGAAACTGTCAGCCGAAAAGAAAGAAAAACTGATGAACATCTAACCGACGGATAATCAAACTATGCAGCAAAAAGAAGAGGTGGAACGCCTCATAAAGACGTGTGAAACCGGGAAGGACAGCGTCGCGGCGTTTTCACGCAGCATTGATGACTTTAGCGCAGTGGTCGAAGATCTGCCCGCCGTCGCGAGGCCCCTTGTGAGGCGTGACTTGTCGGCAAACAGCGGCATGAGCGTTGACGAATGGAAGAGGTTCCTGGAGCGGCTTGGCGCGCGCTACGGCGCTATCCATGATCAGGCGCGGCGCGTAGCTGAGGCGCTGGGCGAGGCGAACGACAGTAAGGCCACTGAAGCGACGACTGCACTCAAAGACGCCGCAGCGCCGCTCGTAGAAAGCGCGGACGTCGCCGCCGAACAAATGCAGACGATGGAGGCATACTTAGAAGGGCTTCCAGCAAAAATCAACATGATACCCGACGCCTTCCTGAAGGCCGACGCCCGTGAGGGGCTGATCAGCTCCGTGCCGGGATACGTCGAACGCGCTCAAGCGGTGAAAGAGCTTCTTAACGAGGCGAAAGAAGTACTGAGCTCCATAGTCGCCGGTTAGCCGGCGCGATACGTCGATCGCATCGCGTATTGATGATAGTGTAGCCTCGTTGACGACTTTGAACGGCAGTCAGAACTGGCGTTAGCGCGGAAGCGCTTGCAGCGGGTAGTTTTTTTCACAGGCGCTAAACAGCGATAGCGTGAGCCCGACGCAAAGCGACCGTGTCTATACTGGTGGCGCGGCGCGACGGCTTCCCAAGCGCGGCTCAGACGACGCGCCCGAGAGAGATGCGATGCCGGTCTCTGAGCTCCTGCTTTTTGCCTTCGTTCCAGCTTGAAACGGCGCTCATGTACCCGGTGACGCGGGCGATGTGTTCCACGTTGTGCGAACCACAGTTGGCACACTCTTCGTGGATACCCCCCTCAACGTGTGAGTCGTCGAGGCAAAGCGTCAAATCCCGCCCCGGCGCGAAGTACCCGATCTGCGTGTTCTTGACGATGTTCAAGCCGAGCTCCATAAGCCCTTCAGGGTCGGGCTTCGTCTCGCCAAGGAACACGTGCGTCAGATCCCCGCCGTCAAAGCAGTGGTAAAAGACCTCTTCGTAACGCAGTCGATCGAAGAGGTCGATATCAGCGCTCACCGGGATGTGTGTGCCGTTTGAGTAATAGATCGGCAGATCGCGCGACTTCGACTTTATATACCGCTTGATTGCCTCAGAGACGTTTCCATCCACGACGCGGCGGCACTTGTCGGTAAACTCAGGGTTGAGCAGATCAGCAACGGCGAGCCGCTGCGCACACGATTCTGCGGGCGTCCGTGCCAAGGCGATCTTGATGCCGTGTTCACTCCCCGCCTGTCGGCAGTACGCCTGAAGCTCGGTCATGGCGCGTATCGCGAGTTCCCACGCTGCGGGGTCCTCGTGTATGGCCGACCCCGTGTGGTACTTGACGGCGTCATTCACCCCGACCACGCCGATGGTATAGACGAGGCTGTCGAAGTCGTAGAGCTGGGGCCCACGCTCGCCCGTATTCGGGTCGCGCGGGTGCTGTTGCAGGAAGGGGAGGCGATTGCCCGCGAGGAGCGGTTCCATCCACTTGCGCTTAATCTTGAAGAACTCGATGGCGCAGTCGACGAGGTTCTTGAGGTTATCGATAAAGGCTTCCGTGTCGTGTTCGGCGCGATACGCCGCGCGCGGGACGTTGAGCGTGACGACGTGCCACGAGCCCATCGAGAAGTGGGCGCCGTCTCTGAAGTAGAGCTTGTCCTCAAAGTGCTGGTCCTCGTCTCTATCGACCTTGAACATATACGCGCAGCACTGATAGCAGGAGACGCCCTTCCCCGCGCCCCGATACTCGGGGACCATGTTGTCAAAGTAGGTCGAGCCGAACTCGGCCGAGAGTTTAAACGCGGCCGCGTAGTTGTCCTCAAGGGTGGGGATCTCCGGGTGACCATAGTAGGCGTCCTCGGTGCGCGGCACGATGAACGAGGGCTCGATCGCCACCTCGGGCTTGGGGAAGTTAAAGGGCTTGCCCCAGTTGTCGCCCGCGGTCATAACCTCCATGATGGCCTTGAAGGCGAGACGCACCTCCCGTTCAAACTCGCCGTAGGTCCGCAGCGGCGCCTGCGTGCCGTCCCAGACCTTGCCGTGCAGGACGATGGGCTTGTCCTTCCACAGCTCGGGGACGCCCGGGGTGAGCTGCAGGCTGCTGAAGACCATCTGCCCGCCGCGCGCGATGAACACTTGCGTGAGCTCGTAGACCGTCTCTTGCATGAGCTGCTTGATCTGGGTGTAGTCGAGGTGCTCGAGATGGGGAGCCAAAAACGTTAAGAAGTTGTAAAAGCCCTGCCCGCCCGCGCAGTTCGTCTGTCCGGCGGCAAGCGCCTTGACCGCGTGCAGTATAGCGACCTCGGGACTCTTGGCTGGGCCGGCGACGGAGGCGTGTGCGCCGGTGCCGTCGGGCATCAGACCGTAGTAGAGGAAGTACCGCAGGTCATAGTCGGCACAGAACGGCCGCACGTTCGCGTACTCCATGTCGTGAATGTGAAAGTCGCCCGACCGGTGAGCGTCGCCGATGCTCTGAGGGAGCATGAGTAGCACCTGTTGCTTGCTCAGCTTGTCGTGCTTCTTCTTGGCTGACGTCTCCGGGTTTGCTGTTAGGTTGGAGTTCTCCTTCGCTTCGAACCCCTCGCCGTGGTCGATGCGGTAAGCGTCGTACAGTGACGTCCCCACACGGGAGCACGCGCGTGCCCAGTCGCCAAACCCCTCCTCGAGCAGAACGACGTTCACGAACTCACGAATGAGCGGCCCGCTCAGCTCGTGCACGTCCATCCGCTTTATCTTCTTTTCAACGACGTCAGCGATGCGCCTCGCCTCAGGCCGCTTCATGCCCCGCTTTCCGTAGAACGTCTGCGCCAGCGCCGTTTCGCGAATGAGTTGTTTGACGATCGCTTCGCTATTCCACGGCAGGATAAACCCGTCACTGGTCCTGACGTTGGGCATCTCCTCGGCCTGTTCGCCAAAGAGCGTCGTCTGGAGGGTCCGGGGCTGAAGCATCGGGATTAATGACTTCTTAGAGGAGTGATTTCTCTTTCGTGTGGATATGGCCATTCGCCCACCTTCTCTATAACAAATATATCAGGAGTGGAAACGCATGCGACTCGTTCCGTGATAAATGTCAGATTACTAGTCGGATTGACGAGCGTTTGTGCAAATTGAAGGCGTCTGTCGATGCACGACGAGCGTTAATTCCCGTCGAATGTGACTCCTGCAAACGGTGTAATAGTTCGATGCTTATTACACTATTCCATACGATGCGATAGTAAATCAATGTTGGGATTTGCACCGCTTAGAGAGCCAGGCATCTCGCATAAGAGCGCTCGCTCAGCGATCGCGGGTACGTGTCTTCAGCGCGCAAGGCCCGTTTGAGTACGTTCCGGCTCAGATGAAAAGAACTACGACCGATGGTCCGGACTCCTCGTCAACTTATCGGGAACGCTCTGCCTAACACCCTATAGGCGTCGAAGTTGCTTCTCTCACTGACCGTACGCCTTCGGTGCGCTGTGCTATGTTTTTCCCTTGCTTTCTCGCTCGAGGTCAGCAATAAAGCTAAACCCGGAACTGAGCGCTGAACGGCAAGCATGCAGCACAGAACCCGCTTGTCGCTGGAAGCTTGCGAACCCGAGACTGCCGTCCGAGTCTTCGGCAGGGAGCGTGCTTTCCTGGCGGTCCAGATTCAGCTCGTTCTCCCCTTCGTCCATTGCAGCCACCACGCTCCAGCCAGCGAAATCGCTCGCGACATGCTCGGCGTGAACCGACGGCGGGGCGTGGCGCTTCAACCGCCTCCGGTAGGAGGTATAAACCGCTGCGCATTGAGCGTCCCAGTAGCCCTGAACGTGATCCGGCGCGCGCACGTTCGTTGTCTTGTAGCGCGAGGCTTCACACGTGCACACGGCCACATCTCGGTCGAGTTCGTACCAGCTCGGCGCGAAAAGAAAACGTCCGCAGCGCACGCACCCGAAAAGCGCGAGCGTGACGTGCCGTTTTGCGTGGATCTGTGCCATCGCCCCTCCCGTTGGGCCACACCAAATCGAAAAAGAATTAAAGGAGGTGGGCAGTACCAGCATCGCAGGTGAACGGGCTTTAGCGTGTCGCAAACCTTGCTGAAGCCCTTCGTCTCCCCCTCTTAGTCTTTTTTGCGTGACCTTGTTTATGTGCCTACGGCTCTTAGGTGAGCCTTCCAGCGGCAGCGCAATTAGTTGGCAAGGTTATAAGCACTTCTCTCAAAGAATACGGGGAATATGGACGAGCGACGCGGTTTTTAGGGCTTTTTCAACCCGACTCTGTACGCGCCCCGCCTCCAAATGAAAAAAGCCTTCGACGCGGTTTTTAGCACCGCAACAGGCTCAAGATGAGGTCGATATCGAGCTCATCGTTGTGAAAAAGATCATCAAACGTCAAGAAGGTGTCCCTTACCTGGAGCACCGGCGCGACCGTCGTAAAGACCCCTTGCATGAGTAGGGTCGTCCGCGACTGCGGCGAGTCCAGGTCGTGTTCTTCAAAGGAGATGCCGTGCTCCATAAGGGATTGCTTCAGCACATTGCAGTTGGGACACACCGGCAGCGTGTACAGGTTCACCGTTTGCTTCGTTTCTGATGTCATCTGAGTGGTCGTTTTCGGCTCACCAGCATTAAAACCTTCTGCGCAGAAGAGACCCGCTCTCGTGCCGTGGGTGCCGTCACTACGATGTGGTCGCGGCGATCCGACATCTCGGAGCTCACGACGACGCTTCTCGTGCTTTTGTGGGGGGGAAAGTTATGTTCAGACGCGCAACAGGGCGTGAAATGCGGTTCTTTGTTCGTTTACGCGCTCCAAAAGTGGCTGCACCGCGTCTTGACGCGCACCCCGTCACGCGGAGTACGTCCGCGTGAGGCTGCCGACCTGCACGAACTGGTCGAGTTGCCAGATGAAGTTGCCTTGTCCCGCCTTGTCGTAGTATGCGGCGAACGTGGACGGGGGGTGTCCAAAGGCCTGTTCGAAGGCACCGCCACTGCCGTACGTGGTGTTCAAGAGAGTGTACGTGCTGTTGATGCTCCCGACGTAGCTTGAGGCGGTGTTGGCGCCGTAGAAGTCGGTCGTGACGAAACTCTCCTGATAGAGGACGATCCTGCTCTGATTGTTGGTCTCGTTGCCTGGCCCAAGATAGGTGTAGCCCCAGCTGACGTTGACGGCGGTGCTGTTGAGCCACGTAACGCTCCAGCTGGTGAGGTTCTGGGGGTGCTCGTTGGTCACGGTGGAGTGGAGCTCGTTCACGTAACTCTCGAGTGAGGGGTCGTGGCGGAGGCCGAGGCCGACGTAAAAGTTTGGATAATAGACCCACGTCACCGCGAAGATCGCCAAAATGACGACGATAACGATACCGATGGCGGCGATGCCGTTTCGTGTCCTGAAGAAGGCGGCGTTAGGTGCCACAGATGTTCGCGTCCTCCTGTCCAAAGACGATTAGCTCGCTCGCCTTGAGCGCCTGGTAGGTGCTGCCGCCCGCTTGGACATTGTAGTTGATGAGGGCGTGATTGACCGGTGAGCAGGCGAAGCCCCAGTCCTTGGAGTTTACCGTCGAGGTGATCGTGGCGGACTGCCCGGGCTGGAGCGTGGTTGTTTTGCCAAAGACGGTGCCGATGTGTGCGTCCACCGAGCAGACAGCCTTTCTGAGCAGCACCGGGTTGGCCGCGGGTCGTATTTTGGCGGCCTCGGGGTGGAGCTTCAGGAACTGGTTAATGGCGGACGTCGCGATGATAGGCTCGTTGTTGGTAGCGGTCGAGGACCTGGATCCGCTCGCGATGTTCAGAGTGGAGACCTGGAAGCTCATCGTAACGAGGGTGCTGTCGTGCGTGCCGTCAACGGCTGAGGGCTTGGCGAACGTTAGCGACGAGCCGGCGTTGTTCGACGGGCCGCGGGCTGGACAGCCCTGGGAGGCTCCCGCAAGATCATAGGGGGCGTTGGAGCCAAATCGACTCCTGTCGCATCCGTAGAGTTTAGCCGACGGCTGGACCGTTATCGGGACGTTGAGGTTGTTTTTCACGGTCCACTCAAAATGCCAGACATTGTTTACAAGGTCGTGGACGACCGTAAACCCGTCGGCAGTGTAGATGACGTAGTTGCCGAGCGCCATTGTTTGTTGCCCGCTTATGTCGTGGAGCACCAGGCCGCCTGATGAGAATACGGCGGTGTCGAACCGGGTATTAGGATCGCCTAAATTCGACGATGATGTGCCGTACAGATTTAACTGACCAGTCGCAGTGAGTGCGTCTTTATTCATCGCCGCAACCACAGCAACTGAGAGAACGATAACAAGCGCAAACGCTAACCGTGTCTTCTTCTTCATAATGGCACCCGCTTTAGGTACTCTCGCGATTGGCCCGAATCAGCACCGACTCTGAACTAGCTGCGGCCGCGATAGCCTATGGCATAGAAAAACGGCAATTGGAGCGAACTGCTGCTTGATTCTTGCCAAGCAATGCGCTGTTGCTCCTTATAAATCTTGCTTTTTGGTTTGGTAGCTGTCGTGTCCTATCTGTGGACTTCCAACACTCCAATTTGACGACAAAACGGCAGACGCTGATTGGCTCGGACTCACTCGCGCCGACGGTGACAATACCGCCATACGCCCGTGCGTGAATACGGGCGCGACGGGCCCGAGAGAAGAAGAGTTGTGCGCCTACACTTTTGGCCAAAGTTTTACCAAAAGTTTACCAAAAAATGATGACGCCCTTGTACGCTAAGCTAGCAGCGATAAAGGAATAATAAAAATAATTTTATGTAATTTTTTTTATATATGACAGCTTTCAAATAGCCCGTCGTTTCACCTCGACACGCCAAAAACGCGAGTCTGGGCCACTCGTTGCGGTGCCCGAGCCGTTCACTCGATGTGGCAAGCGGCCCATATGGCGCCTTAGTGGCGCCGACCAGTACGCTGCCGTCTCTTCAGCCACGCGTGCGCAAAACGCCTGCACTGGCATCGTCCCCTGCCACGCCTAGGTGCTCGACGGTCGAATTCGCGTGAGAAGCCGCAGCTTTATAGCTGAAGAGCAGCCATACCTTCTTAAAATGCCCGCCGGCGATCATCGCATCGGCCGTTACCTTGCCATTTCGATCGCGTGTCTCGTCGTCTTAGCGCTGCTTTTTCCCGCGTTCGACGTGCTGAGCCTCGGTGGCTTCATGAACGACAAGACCTACGTGCTGATCCTGCAAGACAACACGGAGATCAGGCCAACCGGCGGTTTGATGGCGTGTATGGGGCTGCTCACCGTGCACGACGGGAACGTCAAGGATTTGCACCTCTACTACGAAAACAACTCGTGGACCGGGCACGTCGTCAAATTGGGCGGTCCTGTGAGCCTCATCCAGTTTTTTAACGAGAATCGCGTGAGGCTCTACGACTCGAACATGCAATATGATTTCGCGTCGTTTGCGCCCACGATGCTGTCAAATTTTTACCAGGTGACCGGACAGAAGGCCGACGGCATTATCGCGGTCGACTTCACCGCCGTAGAGGCGATTATGCGCATCACGGGCCCGATCAACATTTCAGGTGACGTCATAACGAGCAGGAACATCGTCGATCGAGCGCACTACTATGCAGGCATATCTACAGGCGACAAAGCGCCCCTAGTCACTCTGTTGTCGTCCCTCGCAATCAAGATCGTTGAAATCGTTCGCGACGCAAGCCTCCCCGTCAAACTGGACTTCATTAACGCCGTGCAGCAATTGGGCGCCGAGAAACACCTCTTCTTCTACGTGCCAGGGGATTCCCTCACGGCAAACTTCGCGGGCGCCAGCGCTATGCCCGCAAGGGACTTCATTTCGGTTGTCGACATGAACACGGGTTCAGAGAAGGCGGACTTCGGCGTTTATCGTTCGATCGATTATCACATCCAGCTGTTCGCCAATGGCTCGGGAGTCGCAAACTTGACCATTGCGTATGACAACACATGCTTCTGGGACTATAAGCTGTTTCAGACAGTCCTTGTGCCGCCCGGTGCCGAGCTTATGAACGCGACCACCTCTGCGCAGGACCTCAACGGACCGCTCTCGACCGGCGACGCGAACTTCACCGCATTCTCTACGTCCGTGCGGGTGCCCGCGAATGAGACCGGCACCATCACGTATCTTTACACGCTGCCTCACGTCGTCAGCTCAAGCGGCGTGCAAGAACGTTACGACCTTTATGTCCAAAAACAAGCGGGAATCAACGAGTATGCGTTCAACCCGGAGGTGCGGCTGCCTGATGGGGCGCGGCTCCTCGCGTCTCAAAACGCCGAAGCGCATCAGACGTCGACGGGCGACATACACCTGCAGATGGTGTGCAGGTAGGGCGGGAGCAATGCCGTGAGCAGAAAACGCACAATCGCTGCGGCGGTCATCGTCGCGATCGCCATCGTCATCATCACCGCGGGCATCGGAGCGTTCATCGTTACCGTCCACCCGAGCGAGGACGCGCCGTACACCGAGACCGCATCGTCGGTTCGTGCGGCGCCCTATACCACCGCCACGAACGGCCAGGTTGTGCTGCGGGTGAACAACGTAAGCGATGCGTCAGATCCGGCGACGGCTGGCGTGTGGGCGAACCTCAGTTTGCAAGCGCACCATAAGGGCGTGTACTATCGTGCGCTTACGCCCTCGCCCGGCGAGAAGAACCTTGTCGCGAACATTACAGTGACGAACGCCCGATCCGCTGCGGTGCCGTTCACCTACACTGATTTCGTGATCGTGGGTCGCGACGGCAGCGCGTACTATGCCAATTATGCGGTATGCAACAGCAGCTGCAGCGCCGCTGCGCTCAAGAATCGGACGCTCCCCGAATCCTTTGCAAGCGATCTATACGTGCTGTTTTCCGTGCCGGCAACCACAGACGCAGCAAAGCTCGTGTACGCCTCGAGCCCGCCAATCGTCATGGATTTGACGTGAGCTCCGGATGACCTGCGCGTGCGCGCCACGTCCAAACGATGATAAGCCAGGTTTCCTGCTCTATTCGCGGCGCTTTCGCGCTATCGCGCGTCCTGTATTCTCTGTGATTTAGCCCCGCTTGACAAGCGTTTGCACACAACGGCGATGTCCCGTTCCTCACTCCGCGCTTCCACTATCGTGCTTGCCGCGTCAGCGTATTCGGTGTAGATGCACGCGATCAGGCTACAAAGCGGGCAACCGATCTGCTCGCAGACTTGCGGCGCTTCTTCTCCTACGGAATGACACGTTCCAAAGTACGGAGTATTCTTGAGGCGTACGCTGAGCTCACCGTCGCTTTGTGAGACGACGACCTTGTCGGCGAGTTCGAGGCCTTTTACGAGGACGTCTTGCAGCTTCTCGGCAAGTGTGTCGCCGGCGTGCTGTTCACGGTCCTGCTGAGGTTCCTCTGCGCCCTCCGTCTCTATCCGGGCGTCTCTCCAGTCCACCTTCAGGTCGCGGGTAGTGTGCGCAAACAGGTGGTAGCCGAGCGGCTTAAGCAGCACGCCCTCCTGTGCGGGGTTGGCAAGGTCGATCAAAAACGCCCGGTCTTCTCCGAGGTGCACTTTTGCGGGCACCTCGTACTCCCGTCTGAGCGGTATGAACACCTTGACGTTCGTGCCGGTCATCGATGACGGCAGATACACGCCTCGGTTCTTCACCCGAAGATCGCGCAGCAGGTCATCAACGACGATGACGCTGCTCAGGTTGAGGTCTTCTGCGACCTTCTGGTTGATGAAACGCTCCGTATTGAGAAACATCGTGACAGCGCCGACGAACAGCGCGCCGATGCCGACCATCAGCAAGACATTGGCGATGGGCGACAAGTTGTACGACGGGTACGCGACGAGTGTTATAGTCGCTCCGATCGCCAGGAGGACCACGCCGGTGATCCGGAATTCCCACTTTCGCGCGAGGTTCTGGTTCTTCTGGTAACGAGCGTTCTCCGCTTCGAGCTCGTGAATGCGCTTTCGAAGGCGATATGAGGCAAGGTCGTCGGTCGCTTCCATGTCAGGCCTCCACAGAGCGTTGCACGAGCGCCGGTCGGCGCATCCATGCGAGCGCGAACGCCGCCCCGAGCAGAATGACGCCTGACAGCGCCGCCGCCTGAGCCGCCGTGAGCCACTTCGCGTACGCGGCAGCAATGCCGGGCACGAGCGATGCGGCCGCGACAATGGCCGTTATCAGCGCGGGCTTCGCATACGTGCGGAGCTTCCCAAGGCGGGGAAACGGCGCGATGACCGACGTGAGCAGCAGCAGGCACAGCGCCTGGTACACCACGACGGTAGTGAGATCCGCCCCCAGACCGATGGCGCTCAGTTCGGCGATTACCAGCCCGTAAAAGCCGAAGCTCGACGTATGCCACCGCCTGGTATACGCGACAGCAAAAGCGGCGAGAGCGCCGGCCCCCACTAACGTCCCGATGGTGAGGTGGGCGAGGTCGAGGGCGATGAGCGCAAGCACTGAGATGATGAGGAGGACCTCAGAGGGGCGTGCACGCGCCGCTTTGGCGCGCTGGGTGATGCCGCTCGGCGCCATTACGCGATCCGTGCCTCCTGCAGTGCGGGCTGGAGCGTTTCCGCCGTGTTCGCCTCGATGACCTTTACGTTGGGGATCTGCTCAAGCTTGCGCATCCGCCTCAGGTGTGCGTCATAGGCCGCATAGACATCCTCAAGCGCAAGGAGCGGATCCGCGAACTGCTCGAATACCTTCGAAAAGAGCGCGACGACGTACACGCGGGCCCCGCGCCTTGTCGCGAGGCGAACGCCCTCGGTAAGCGGGCTGAAGTCGTTTTCGAGGTCAGAAACGATGACGATGCTCGATTGGCCCTGTGCGCGCAGGAGTGAGGCGGCTATCGCGCGAAATGCCGGAGCGCGCTTCAGGCTGTGCAGGTAGCCTTCGCCGCGCGCGTACATGTAGGAGACGACGTGCCGGAAGTGCCGGACGTCCTCGTCGCTCTCGTCGTCTGTGGTCGCCGCGAAGTGCCGCTTAACGCGCGCTACGTCGGCTCCCGTGATGTCGAGCTTCGCGCGGGGGGCGCGTAGCGGAATGCCCGGCTCCATCTCGTTGAGTGACCGGACGACGCGCGACGCGTGCGACAGTGAGAGGTCGGCCCGGAGGCTCGTTGCAACCCCCTGGTCATCATAGGTGACGAGGCCGATCCGGTTCCCCTTGGCGATCGCCGACTTGACGACGTGGCTCGCGACGTTGACCGCAAAATCGAGCTCAGTGGCGCCGGATGGCCCACGGGTCATCGTCCCGCCCTGGTCGATGATGAGGCTGACGCTCGCGCTCCCGCCTGTAGCCTCCTCGACCTGCACGAGGAACTCCTTTGTCATGAGCTTGTTCAGCCTCGCCGACGCCTTCCAGTGAATGCGCTTGAGCGGATCGCCCGCGGCGAAGGGACGGATGTGCGAGAGGTCGGTCCCACTACCGGTGCGGCGCGTGCGGTACAGCGACTGGACCGACGCGCTCGTCACGCCGGGCGCCCCTCCCGGCCCGCCGGCCCCGCCTTCGACGCTTACAGCGTAGGGAGCCTGCTGCACCACGCTGGCCGCGGCACCCAGCTCGAGCGTGTGCCAAAATAAGCCGTTGGTCACGGTGAGGGTGGCGCGTTCGATCTGTGCGCTCTGCCTGCTCGCCATCAAGAGCGTATACCGCCACGTCGCCGTCTGCCCCGCCGCCAGTGCGAGGTCGGCGCTGTTCGTTCCGTCCACGAGCTCGGCGCCGCGAGGCAGCGCATCAGTAAAGCGCCCCTCGACGGGCGTCGCTGACGAGACGGCAACGTCGATGGTGACCGTTCCGCCACGTCGCACCACAGCTTTGTCTGCATTTCGCCGCACGTCAAGGTTGAGCGCCGCGATCGCCGCCTGGAACGCGAGGAGGCGCCAGACGACGTAGAGCACGAGCGCGAAGCCGGCTCCGGCGTAGAACCACGAGTCGAGGAGAGCGCCGAGCGCGATAAAGAGCGCAGCAAGCGCGAGGATGAGGTGCGTGAGACGGGTGGTCTTCATGATTATGAACTTTGGTACTCAGCGCGAGGGCCGCGCCTCCATCAGAATCGCGGCGATCACCTCTTCGAGCGTGACGCCTTCGATTTCCGACTCGGGGGAGAGGAGCATGCGATGGTTGAGCACGTCGTAGGCGATCGCCTTGACGTCGTCGGGTATGACGTAATCCCGGCCGTGTGTCGCCGCGCGCACCCTCGCCATGCCGAGCAGCGCGATCGACGCCCGTGGGCTTGCCGGGAGCATGAGATCCTTGTGAGTGCGGGTGCTGATGACGATGTCCCTGATGTATTCAAGCACCTTCTCATCGACGTAGACGTTTCTGACGACGTCGATCATGCGAAGGATAGCCTCGCGGTCGGTGACCTGGGCGATGACGAGCGCGTCTCCCAGTTTCACGTTCAGGATCTGGAGTTCCTCGTCTGTGCTCGGGTAATCGAGCGTCATTTTGACGTAAAAACGGTCAAGCTGCACCTCAGGGAGGGGAAAGGTACCCTCGAGACCCACCACCGTTTGTGTAGCTAAGACCAGAAACGGCTTTTCGAGCGGGAACGTCGTGCCCTCGATCGTGACGGTACGTTCTTCCATCGCCTCGAGGAGCGCGGACTGCGTGCGCGGCGTTGCGCGGTTGAGCTCGTCGAGCATGACGATATTGGCGAAGATGCCCCCCTTGCGCACGTAGAACTCGCCGGTCTTCTGGTCGAACACGTAGCTCCCGATGATGTCCCCTGGAAGCAGGTCGGGCGTGAACTGCTGGCGGTTGAAGGTGCAGCCGAGCGTCTGCGCGAACAGCTTCGTTATCGTCGTCTTGGCAAGACCCGGGTTGCCCTCAACGAGGATGTGCCCCTCAGCGAGAAGACACGAAAAGAGTGTCTCTATGAGCTCGTCTTTTCCCACGATCACGCGATGAAGCTCGTCCTTGATGCGTTGCGCCGTGTCGGCGACCATGTCGATGTCGAGCGGCACTGGTAAGTTGTTCAAGTCACTTTCAGTTGCCACGCCGTGTCCTCCGCCGTTGCTGGAGCTGTTTCAGGAACCCCTTGATACGCGCCCGGCGCCATCCGGGGTGGGTCCTGACGATATCGGTGATCACGGCCTCTTCGTTCACGGGCGCATCAACCGGCGCGGGGCCCATATCCTTCCGCTGCCGCCGCCGGACGAGCGCGCTCGCGTTGATGCCGATTACAAAGGCCGCAATGGAGAGAACGACAACGGTGTATTTTACAGTATCGTTTGCGTTGATGCGGTCGTACAGGAGACTCCACACGGGCGCGGACGCGCGGTGCGACTCGTCGAACATGATGGGTACGGGCTTGCCGCCCCCCGTGAGGTTCGCGAGCATGCTCGTCAAGAGCTGCTGGTTGTCCGCCTGGCCGAGCATGTCGTTGATGAACACGCTCGGGTCGGAGAGCAGGACGATGCGTCCCTTGCCATAGTCGAGCGTGGCAAGGACCGGGCGCGCGCCAGTGGTCGTGTTGACTGTGGCGTTGCCGCCCGCGGACGTCGACAGGTAGCTCGTCGGCGCGCTTCGCGCGAGCACCGTGACGTTGCCGCCTGAGGTGTCGAGGGCCGTCCCGTAGTTGAAGTAGAGCTCGTGCACGCCGGCGGTGAGGCCTGAGGCGCTGACGTCTGTGACGAGGGGGTGCGCCGCGTCGACCCCCTTGCTCACGTTGTCCTCGAGGAGTGAGCCGTTGAAGCGTGCGCCCGAAACCCCGAGCCCGCTGAGCACGGCGTTGCCGTTGCCAAAGTCGTTGGCGAGCACGAGAACACCGCCGTTCTGAACGAAGGACTGAAGGGTACTCGCGTCGCCGCCGGAGAAGCCCACCGAGCTGTTCGGGTTCAGCATGAAGAGCACGCCGCCGCCCGAGCTTCCGATCTCGCTGAGCGCAAAGACGGAGCGCGTGGTATAGCCGTCGCGGGAGGCGAGGGCCTTTGCGTCTGAGGCGCCGTTCCACGCCGCGTTGTACGTGCTGAAGTCCTCCTTGGTCGTGTTGAGAAGCGGCACGCTGATGAGGAGCGCGCCGACGACGACGGCCGCGATGAGCGCGTAGCTCAGCTTCACGTGCTTTCCTCTGCGCCGCTGACGTGGCCGCGAAGGGACGCAAAGGCGCTCAAGGCGGCTTCTCGCTGCGACTCCGTGAGCGTGCGGTCACCGAAGTTGGCGAGTTCGTACGCCATGGTCAACTGCCGCAGCGCGCGGCGCGTGTTTTCATCATGGAAGGCTGCGGCGACGGCCCAGCTCTTCTCCGAGTGTGTCATGTACGCGGCAATTGGGACGTGCGCGACGACCGCGAGCGACGTCACGGCGGCTTCAAACAGCGCTTTCGTAGCGTTCTCGTCGTCAGCACACTCAAACGCCCCGTGGGCTTCGCCGAGAACCTTGTCCCAGTCGCTGACCTGTTGTGGCGCTTCCACTACGCGTGCGACGGGAACCGGCACAACGATCGGTCGTGCCTCCCTCGTGGGCTGCAGAACTGGAGCTGGCACCTCCTCTTTTTCGACGGGTGCCCGCCGTAGATAACCGCCGCGGTACAGGAAGACGATCAACAAGGCGGCGAGCACAAGCCCTGCTACGATACCGAACAGGCCGGTCAAATCGGCGGGCAGATTCGCTGCGGCGCTCGCGGCGGACACGAGTGGCTGGCCGCTCGGGTCAAAGACCGTGTAGGCCGTAACGCCACCCTGCACTGCTGACGGGTAGAGCGGCAGGGACGAAACGGAGAACGAATAGCTGCCGTTCTGATCGGTTCGGGCATTCGCGACGTCACTGCCGCCCACGGAGAGCACCACCGTCGCGTTGGCAACTGGTCCGGTCGCGGTGGTGAGCGTCCCCCGCGCCTGCACGTTGTTGCCTAGAGCGATGCTGGACGACAGGAAGCTCAGCGTGTTGTTCACCGGCGATGCGGCAACCGAAAAGTTGACCGGCGCGCTTTGCGCGGGCTTGTAGGGCGTGTCCACGGGCGCGTATCGGGCGTACGCGACGTGCGCGCCTGCCGGGATGGCGAGGATGGGGAGCGGATACGCATACGATCCGTTCGCGGCCGTCGGTACGGTTGCCACGGTGCTGTTATCGACGTGCACATCCACCGTGGCGTTGGACACCCCCGTTTGATTGCTCTTGAGGCCGCCCGCGAGCACGAGCGTGTCGCCGTAGGTGGCGTTATGTGCGCTCTCGGTGAGCGTCAGGGTCGGGGTCACGAAGGCCACCCCCGTAACGTTGGCGACGCTCCTGTTCACCTGCGCGGCGTACGCATTCAAGAGCGCCGTGGTGTTGCCATACGAAGCGAGGTCGAGCCCGTTTTGAACGGGAGCGCCGTAGATATCGTTGTTCTGCCCGTTGATTAGTCCAGCGAGCCCTTTGAGGACGGCACCGAGCGTCTGCATCTCGAGCGCGTTTGCGATGGAGGCGTTGCCACGCGGGGCTGCCGTGAGGAGCAGGGATTCGTTCGCGTTAAGCGTGTTGAAGCGTTGTGCATCGACGATAAGGAGCGTGAACGAGCCCTGCGACGCGTGCATGGCGTCGACGGCCGGGCTCTCCTGCGAGGCGTTCGCTGATGAAGTGATCTGATTGACCGTGCTGTTGTAGTGGACAAGCAGCGCGCTCGCGTTGGAGAAGTTGCCTTTGGTGACGTTCGCGATGATGCCGTTCGCATCGGTGGCAAGCGAGGCAAAAAGCGGGAGCTGAGTGGGAAAGTCAAACCCGCCGGTCTGCGGATTGAGCTCGGTGTGCGAGGGGAAGCTCTGCGCCGACGCACATCCTGCGACAAGAACGAGCAAAACCGCTGAGAGAATGCACGCAACTCGAGCCTGCCGCCTGAAACCGCGCATGTGTGCCCCGTGAGTGAAAAAGATTACGTAATAATCAGGCGATTACTATCGTCAAAGCACTATAAAAACGCTCCTTAGGCGGGCGTCGGGATGCGAAGAGCGGCGCAAGTGTGAAAGCGTGCAGATACGCAAACCCTATGTGGCCGAAAGGTCGACAGCGTCTTTCCCTTTCGTGTCTCTGGACGTAGTAATGACTTGGTGTCTTCAGCTGAACGGACGATTCGCATAGTCTACGAGATTGATTGCACGTAAGCAACTGTCTTCTTAGGCCGATGAGCGGCTCTAAAGGAGCGTGACTGCTTTTTACGTCAAGACGAACATTTCTGTGAAACAGCAAAATCCAGCGAATGCTTCCAATCGCTAGCGATCACCACCGGCAGCGGACTGGCAAACGCTACGAGTAGTTATAACCAAGCGTGCCGCTCACTGTGCAGTCGGCGATTTCCCGTAAGCAATAGACTGATGGGTGGAAGCGAAACTAAGTCAGCGATAATCGCACCGCCCTCCGCATAAAGCACTCCGCTTCATCACAGGAGAGTCGCTGTTCTCTGATAGAGGATGATGGCGAACACAACGACACAGATTACGACAAATACGGCGATGTTCTTTCTCCACGCCATAGTAATCATAGAGGGCTTCGTCAGTTCGACGAGCACGAGGAATTCAATAATAATGAGTATGAGAAAGATCTCGAGCGCGTAGACGTTGAGTAAGACCAAAAGAGCGATGGTGACAAACGTGAGCGCTAGCAGACTGTACACAAAACGCTGCGTCTCGGTGATAATCATGCTGGAACCAGAGGTCGAAGCTTTTGATGAGTAAATGTGAAGCTCCCTATAAAAATGTCTGCTACACGCTTCCTGCCGCTACTGGCGTCGAAACGAGGGGGTCAGTGAAGGATGCTCCTTGCCACCGCACGAGACGTGGAAGCACTACTCTCGGGCACAGACAGGCCTCAGCTCCGGAGCGGGCGGCCCGACAATTGGTTTGGAAGGACAATACTGGTGGCAGCAGCGCTATTCGTGTACGCAGTGCCAAAAGTCCGAAGTTACGCCGTGTTGCCACGCGGAACGCACGCACGATGAGACGAGCAGTGACATCCAGCTCTGCTCACTTACGCGATTGTTTCCTCATCTAGTGCCAACGCGCGTTTCGTGTCGTGACCAATAACGAGTATGCGTGCGCTCCGGATCCAGAGCGACCATCGGGCACCACGTCGTCGGAGCGTGTCGCGCACGAGTGAACGATCAAACAGCAAGCAGATCGCACATTAGCTTAATCCTCATTCGCGCATATGTAGACGTATGAAAGATAAGCGGAGTAAAGAACGTTTTATGGAGTTGCGGAGTCAAGGGCTCCCGCTCGCAAAGATAGCCGCTGAGATCGGAGTCAGTAAGACCACCTTGATAAACTGGGACCGGGACTTGAAAGAAGAGATCGACAATCTGCGGGCGGTGGAGCTTGAGGCCCTGTACGACAAGTTCTACCTCTCAACGCGCAAGCAGGTCGAGTTTTTCGGGGACATACTCAGCCGGATTCAGCGGGAACTCGAAACGCGGAACTTGTCTTCGGTCCCGACTGAGAAGCTGTTTGCGATGTACGCACTTCTATCGAGAGGCGCAGCACGTGTTGCCCGAGCTTACGTTTCGCAATGAGGATGAGGTCAAGATCGCGAGGGGCAAGCGGCTCCCATCTTTGACTGACATGATGTATTATGACCAACCGTGAGCAGCCCCCACGAGCACGGGACAAAAACTTGACCAAAAGTTGACCAAAACTTTACGATATTTTCAGGGTAGCACAGACGATAGCGGCTGATCGCCTGAAAGTGGCATCGTCGTATGTACGAGTGGTAGAAGACGCTACAGAGGATATTCGCGGATCAAGACTTATGACGGTTTGACGATCACACTAGCAACACATTTAAATTTTATAATTTTATTTTTTTGTTTTTATATTATTCTATATATAATTAAAAGTTTACACGCACTGCTATTCTTAAACCGTTATCGAACGATAACAGGTGCACGTGCGTCGTATTCATTCATCGTCATCGCTTACAAACGTGCACGCGACATCTAAATCGCGTCCCAGGCCAACAGCGAGAAACGTAAGGCGACTCCCAAACTCGTGTGGATCAAAAATACGCCTGGCGTCGACCACCGCTGGTGTCGCCATGGATTGAATGAAGTCGTCTGGTGTCAGCCGCTTGAACGGCTCCCACTCAGTCAAAACGATACAGCAGTGCGCTCCTGCAAGGCATTCTGAAATTGAGGGCGGGTAATCAAGCCGTTCAAAGCCGGGCTGACTCACCCGCTTTACCACGGGATCGAACGCGCTGACGTGCGCACCAGCATTCATGAGTGTGCGGGCAACGGTGAGGGATGGGGCCTGGCGCAGGTCATCGGTATCGGGCTTGAAAGCGAGGCCGAGGAGGGCCACTTTTTTGTCCCGTGGTTCGCCGAGCGTTGCAAGAGCGAGCTGGGCGACGTGAAAGGCTTGCGCTTGATTTATTACCAGCGTAGCCCTCAGCAAAGGCGCTGAATAGCCCTGTTCCTCGGCGAACTTGCATAACGCTCTTGTATCCTTGGGTAGGCAAGAGCCGCCAAACCCGGCCCCTGCATTGAGGAATTTGGGGTTAATCCTCTCGTCTAGTCCCACACCTGCCATGACCTTGGACACATCGACGCCTGGCACCCGCTCACAAATATTTGCCATTTCGTTTGCATAGGAAATCTTCATCGCGAGATACGTGTTGCTCGCATATTTGACCATCTCTGCCGATTCAAGACTCATCCTGAGTATGGGAACACCCGGCCCATAAAAACCCTCAAGCAGATCCTCCAGCTGTTGGCCTGACCGCTCATCATATTCTCCAATTACCACACGATCCGTGTACAACGTATCCCGAAGTGCTGATCCTTGCCGGAGAAACTCCGGATTCATGCAAAGGCCAAAATCACGGCCTGCAACAAGTCCCGAGGCTTCTTCAAGAGCGGCTTTGATGGAGCCGCGCGTCGTCCCGGGCGGTACGGTGCTCTTGACCACAACGAGGTGGTAGGCTCTCTTCCGTTTTGTCGCACGCCCGATATCCTCGCTCGCACTAATGACGTAACGTAGGTCGACTGTTCCGTCAGCATTCTCTGGCGTGCCTACGGTGATAAATGTGACCTCAGTTTGACGCACTGCTTCAGAACGGTTAATCTCTGCGCGTAAGTGTCCCGATTCGATGCCTGCTCGCACCGCTTCATCCAATCCTGGTTCGTGAAAGGGGGCTCGCTTGGAATTGATGATGCGTACCTTATCTTCGCTACGCGTAGAAGCGATAACATCGTAGCCCCTGGACGCAAAGCACACAGCAGTGCTTAGGCCAACGTATCCGGTTCCGACGATCGATATGCGCTGCACAGCGTTTTCGTGTGCTGTCATTCATTTAAAAGTTGTGTTTGCGCGCCCAGATGTCCTTTAAAGAAGAAAAAAGGAGTTATCGTGCCACGCACACGCGGCAGTATGCTGCTCAAGGTGACATAACGAGAGTACTCTACGAAAAGCAGCGTCTCGTTTTTCTGCAGATATAGCCTTTGCATGTCGTTGAGGGGGCGTGGCATTTTGCAAAATGATCGGCCACAAGTCGTGATGTCAATCCTCCGAAGCAGAGGATCAACCTTTTGTCGGAGCCGGGTTGCAGAACAAATCAAAAAGTCTTTAACGGACTCATCCCGAGTACTTCGCGCCAAACTGCGAAGCCGCTTGCCATCATAAGGCTTTCTTTATAGATGCTCCTAGAGTGTGGCGCGGCAGCGAAAGCAGTCAGAGGCGCTTAATGATCTGTCCGAGGGAAGAAGAGACACCGTATCGCACAACATTCACGCGTTGGGCCAGGTATTCCGCCCTCAGACGATCTGCAATTACACCGACCTCCTCCGATAAGAAAATGGGAACATGATTAAAAAAGCAGTGATACCCGCAGCGGGGTTAGGCACCCGCTTTCTTCCTGCCACGAAAGTGCAGCCAAAAGAGATGCTGCCGATTGTGGATAAGCCCGTCATACAGTTTGTAGTCGAGGAGGCAGTTTCTTCGGGAATTGACGATATTATTATCATCACCGGGCGGGGCAAGAGAACGATCGAAGACTATTTTGATTTCTCCCCCGAGCTCGAGAATCATCTGGCCCACGATGGCAAATACGGACAACTTGAGCAGATAAGGACGATATCCAGCTTAGTGGACATTCACTACATACGGCAGAAAGAGCCAAAAGGGCTCGGAGATGCCGTTTTGAAGGCAGAGAAACACATCGGGAGTGATGCTTTTGCGGTGCTGCTGGGCGATGACATCATAAAGTCAATCGTTCCGTGTACGAAGCAACTCGGAATTCTCTATGAACGGTACGAGAACCCTATTCTTGCTGTAGAGCGTGTCCCGGAAGAAAAAACATCGAGTTATGGCATTATAAGAGGGGAACAGGTGAGTCATTCGCTCTACCGTTTGAGTGACGTAATCGAGAAACCAAGTCCGCAAGAGGCCCCCTCCCGTTTAGGCATCGTCGGACGGTACGTGATGACGGCAGATCTGTTTGATTGCATAAAACGGGTTCCCCGTTCCGCACGGAGCGAGCTGCAGCTTACCGACGCGATTCGATTGCTCCTGAATGAACGCCCGGTCTGCGCGTATGTGCTCGACGGAGTGCGATATGATGCGGGGGATAAAATTGGGTACCTGAAGGCGGTGATCGACTTCGCACTCGAACGAGACGACTTGAAACGGGAATTGATCGAATATATCGTCAAAAAGCGACTTACTTCGGAACACAAGGCCCCGTCATGACTTTGGTCAAAGTTTATGCTTCCCTTTTGGTCCGATTGTGCAGGCCGGCAGCATGACCGCAGCGAGAGCTTGTGAAGAGGGAATGAAGCTAGAACGATCGACATCGCAGCGCGCATAGTTTCCAAGTGTATGAGTAGCACGGGCGCGGATGCGGTGGAGAAAAAATGACGCGAGTTTTGGTAACCGGGTGTGCAGGATTCATTGGTTCGCATCTGGTTGACAGGTTATTACAAGGCGATAACGATGTGATAGGGATCGATTGCCTCACCGATCACTATCCAGAAGAACAGAAACTCGCGAATCTGTCGCGCGCATTGAAGCATGAGGGGTTTATCCTTATCAGACAAGACATCTTGGAGATGGACAGATTTCCGCGGTCGACCGGGTGTTTCACATGGCAGCACAGCCAGGCGTTCGGGCGTCGTGGGGCGCGAATTTTGCAACTTACACGAAGAACAACGTAGAAGCAACGCAGCGATTGCTGGAGTTTTATCGCTCCACAGAGCTGAAAAGCTTCATTTATTCGTCTTCTTCTTCCGTATATGGAGACGCCGAGCTGCCGATGAAGGAGGATCCTCGACCGTTGCCCGTTTCCCATTATGGGGTGACAAAGCTCGCGGCTGAGCCGGGGAAACCGTTTTAGCGTGCGAAAAAGTTGACCAAAAGTGTACCAAAAGTGTACCAAAATTGACCGCCACGCCTTCTTTCCCCGCGCCCGACGTGCCCACAATCGCGGTCATTTCCCCTGCTTCGAAAATGTGTTTATACCATCTTTTCGTTTCAGAGCTTAAGTAAATACTCAGGCAAATGCCGCAGTTGTTCAACTCTACAATTTCGAAATTAGGATTTGCAGGTGAATTCTTGCGCGTGAAAACCGTGTAAACCCTTTCTTTATGTGTGAACCTCTTTGAAGCTTGTACCTAAGTGGTTCCTTAGTTACACGTAAGCACTAAAATAGGGAGGGTTTTTCCCTCTCTTGCTCAAGACGCCATTTTGTCTCTGTAGCGATCCAAGGGCCTTAAATAGACGTCAGTTAAAGCCTTGATCTTCCTGCGCGTCCGCAATTACATAAGTTCTCTTACAGTTCGGATCAGCTTTTTTCCTACTACATCCATGCTGTGATTCTTTAGGCATTTCTCCCGAGCTTTGTCCGCTTTTTTGGCGGCTTCATACGGATGCATAAAAACATTTTCAATAGCGAGAGCCAGTTGGTGTGAGTTACCAGGTTCAACGATCCAGCCGCAGTCCCCTAAGATTTCGCCTATATCTGCCACATCAGTTGTAACGACCGGCTTAGCCATCGCCATGGCATCGAAGAGTTTCATCGGCGTTTGGCCGACTGAAGCAGGGCTGTGCCTTTGGGGGATAGCTACAACATCCGCCATCATCAGACATTCTGGTGCCTGTTGAAAAGGTCGGAAGGGTAGTCCGACAAACCTCGATCCCAAAATTGTATTAGCTTGACGAACGAGGCGACAGCAGTATTCGCTGTTATTGATCCCCACGACAAATAGCTTGATGTCAGCTTTTTTTATGAGATGCATGGCGTCGACCAAATCTTCAACGCCCTTGTGTGGTCCTGGATTTCCTGAAAACACCACGACTTTGTCCGTTTCTGCGATGTCGTACTTATCCCTAATGGCTAGGCGATTGAACTTACGGGGATCATACAAACAGGTATCCACTGCCTGATGGATGAGCTCGCCACCGTATTTTCGTTGCAAGAAGCTACTGGAGACAGTAATGGCATCCGCGTACGGAGTCAAACAGCCTTGAAGGAGGGCATTCGCATAAGTAATAAACGCATCGCGACCGAGAAACGTTCGCATAAGAAAAAGCGCGCGACTTGCATACAAATCATTGTATTGTGCTTTCTTGAGCCCCCACACCCAGTCATCGCAATCCAAGATTAAAGGGACTTGGTTCACAACTTTCTTGAAGAGTCCTACTCCAAAACTAGTTAAAAGTGGCTTAATCGCCAAGATGAGGTCCCCATCGAGCTCTTTAGAAAGATCGTTCAGTTGACTGAATGATTTGAAGCCTTTTTCTAGTTTGCAGAAACGATAGGAAATCCTTTGATCCTCAGCCAAAGTAGCCCAGACTCCGCTGCCAACCAGCGGACCAACAATTTCCACTTCAAACGCGTCTTGAAGCATTTTCGCAAGCATGTAGGCCCTCGCGGTACACGCTTCCGATATATCTGGCGTTGCTACCGTTATTTTCATCGGTCGCCTTGTGGATGTTTTGAATTACTATTTTTGAATTTCTATTAATCTCAAATACGTTACCGCATTTAATCTCAAATACGTTACCGCATTTGCCGCTGAATGCTGGCGGGCTTCGGCTCTATGGCGTCTTGTCTGACCTCCTAAGGCAATTGAATCAAGGTTTCCGGTATAATTCTTGCTGACGCGCGCTCGAGCTTGTAGCAGCAGCGTTAAATCGAAGCCCTAAACACAAGTCACTGCTAAGCTTAAGAAGCATTTATTATCAGCTCCAAAAAAGCTTTGATCAAAAGGACATACGAGCAGACATTCCAGCATTTTTATGCTTCTGGAGGGTCAATCTACGTTGGCTATGGCGTGCCTCAAGATATACGCTTATTGTGGTTGTTCGAGTCACGCGTCACGGTATAGCCAAGACTTTCTTTTCAAACGAAGGCTCGGCAAAACTCGTTAACAATAACGGGCAAGGTTAGGTAGGTTACTAGCAAATCTCGCTTTTCAGCTAGATTCTGGCTCTAAATGCAAGTCCAAGAAACTCAAAAAAAAACTCAAAGCGCGCTTGTTGTGCTTAAGTGCGCATAATAAACCTGAAATTTTAATCCCCATTCAACATACTTGCTTCAAAAAAAGAATATACTAGGCTTTAGTAAGCGACGCTAAGTGTGATCGCGGCACCCGGAATGCCGATGAGCGCAATAAGGGCCACGTCGAGGCGCACCAAAACAACACGTCGATTACCCACGTGAAAGCGAGGTGAGTGCGAACTTCGACGCGTGCATCCGGCGCAACGTCACGGGAACGCTTCTGGATACCTTAGATAATTACGGCGCCTACGGCGCCACGCATCCCCTTTTTGCGATCAATCGTTTCATGTTTCGAGACATGTACGCAAAAACGCTCAGGAGCATCGACGGCTACCAAAGGTATCAAACCGCCAAACCCCCCCTTGATTTATTGCTCCTCGCACTCTGTCGCGTCACGTGCCTTACAATGAAATGACGGTTGGATTGCGGCTAGGCCTGTGGAGCTCCAGCGTCCTTTTTGAAGAGCGAACTTATGAGTTCCTCTATTTCGGTAAGACCATATCATGTCGCTAGTTTGCACTGGGCCACGGAGTAGCACTTCTACATTCCCAACCGATCCCAGACAGCTTTGCCAGAATGCACAAATTCGTCCCTGTTTTTTGCTTGATCTAGCTTCTTTTTTTTGCTGCTCATTATGTCGCAGATCACCGTCCGATGGTTACACCGAAGGACACGCACTTAAGAGGAAAGTAGCTAGCGAAAAGTCAGTAAACCATCGAGGATTCTCGCATCAAATGTTAAGACTGCTTTTTGCTCTCGTGTAGAACCTGGGTCAGTTAGTATCTTTTTGGACTGCCGCTCAAAACGCGCCGTTTTGAAAAAAGAAAAAAGCTGGGGATCAACCATGCAAAAATGAGCGTAATTGCAGCGCCCGAAATGCCAATGCGCGGAATTAATGCCACGTCGAGACCTACCAAAACGAAAAAAGCAAGAATGCTGCCGATGGCAACCACTTTCGCTCCGCTTGTACCGACGGATCCCGTAAGAGACCCATAGCATTGAAAAAGAAGGAAAAAGGCTGAAGCTATCGCGAACAAGAACGACAGTCCTAAGCTAAAAGGGTACTGACGTCCGTAGAAAAGGAAGACGATCGTCTCTAAAAGAACGATCAGTGGTATAAACAAGAGAGCTATGTACGGTGCGACTTTATTGATTTTGCGCAAAAGAGTCTGTCTATCGCCGCTTCGAGACGCATAAGGGAAAAACGTTGCATTAATAATGCCCGACAGCATAAGCGCGATAGTCATCGACGGGAGGAAGTACGCGCTGTAGATTCCAACGTCCACCGTCGTCATGAACGTATTGATGAGTAGTTTGTCGACGCCCATGAATGCGCCTGCTATGGCTCCGGGAAACGCAAAGGACGAATACTTTACTATTTTTTTGGTCCAAAACCAGTCAAACTGAAGCTTTATGTAATTTCTGACGTAGAGAACAAGAATGAGGCCGATTGTTGTATATGAGATATATATTGCGAAAACTGCCGATTGCAATGACCGCATGTTGTTGCTGACAAAAACAAGAAAAACCGCGAGAACTATGACGGATTGAAGTGCATTAGAAAGAGCATAAGCCCTCATTCTGGATAGAATCCGAAGGTAGTTTGTCGTTGCCCCAAAAAGCGTAACGGCAACGGCAAATACTACAGAAAAAAAGAATATTGTCCCAGAAATTCCAAACACGTGAGACAATTGTGGGGCAAGGAAAACATAGATGCCTACGGACAGTGCTGCAAACAACGCGATTTGAATTGCTGAGGTGGAGATTATACGGATCCGCACTGAGTCGTCTTTCGCGCCCGCCGCATATTTGACTGTCGCCGTATTACTAAACGTCATCGATAATATGAGAATACCGCCCACTGTCGAGATAAGGCTGAGATTGCCAAAATTATCGGGCCCCAATGTCCGCGCGGCGAGGATGTTGAATATAAACGTCAATAGAGCACCGGACAGGATACCAATCGCCGCGTAAGAGGTACCGATGAAGAATTTTTGAGTTTCATAGCCCATCTTCTCTTTGAAAATTGTCTCGTAAAGCACGCCTAACAAACGGTAACTGCGTGCCTTGAGCGAAAACATAGGGTATGCCTCAAATGACCTAACCGTGGACCGATATATAAGATTAGTAGATCGTAGCTCCATAGCGCGATAATTGATGTCGCCGGTGATTTGCAACTCGATCAATTTTATGCGTCAGGCTATACGAACAGATCAAAGTGACGCCTATAAAGACGTTGATTTTGATCCGTATCGAATGCCTGCCCGAAGAATCTGCTACGCGGTGCAACCAATTTGATCTTCAAATCGCCTGGGGTACCTTAACCTCGTGTCTCAGCAAAAAAAGCAGAACTGGGGTTGTAGACGTCGCTAATTAGCCAATTGGCATCTTTATGCAAATGAGTATTTTCATTAGGAACGAGAGGTGCAAAAAGCGCGGTAATCTGTCTGCTGCTGTAGTGAAGGAGCAGATCAGATGCAGTAATGAGATTGTTATCCCTTCCGCTAGTGCTACGCCATTGTTCGTGACGCGCGAATTACTCAATGAGCTGGGCGAGAAAATTGTTCAAACGGAGGGCTACTACATTTATTTGCGCATCTTAAGAGCGTTCGAGTTTAGCTCCTGGGCAAATTTTCGAGTTTAAATTCTTGCTTGCGGACATAAGCATCAGACACGCTGTTGCTCTTGTAAACGAGTTTCGTGACATTGTTGAATCTGACGCTTACTAGCGATTGTTAGCTGAAATCGTAAGGATGACGACAGGCTGCTTTCAATGGGGCCCAAATGAAACGTTTGAGGATGCGAAGCTTGTTGCTGCAGACCGCTCAGTTAACTAGTTACCAGATATAGTGCGTACTGCAATCTTCCGAATTCAGACAAAGACGCAAGCTAATGAGGACCGTTCGTCTCGAAGCAAATCTCATTCGCCACGAATTTGATAAATTTCCGTCAGATTCTTTGTTATGCTGATTAATTTTCTTCCAACTGCATCCAAGCTGAAGTCTCTGACGCATTTTTCACGAGCTTTTTTGCCTTTTTCTTGAGCTTCTTCCGGATGTGTCAATATATTTTCAATGGCCCTTGTCAATTGTAAAAGATCGCTTGGTTCTACAATCCAGCCGCAGCCGCTCAAGGTTTGCCGCAGATCGCTTATGTTAGTCGCTACTATCGGCTTAGCCATCGCCATGGCGTCGAACAGCTTTCTGGGCATTTGGCCGACTGAGGCCGGGCTACGCCTCTGCGGGATGGCCACTACGTCCGCGATTGATAAATACTCTGTCGCTTGATGGCACGGTTGCATTGGCAATCCTAAGAATCTCTCTCCCAGCATCCTGTTGGCCTCGCGAACCAAACGACGACAGGTACTCGCTATCATTGATCCCGACGACGACTAGTTTAACATTAACATCTTTTATCCGACTTACCGCCGCGACTAAATCGTCAACACCCTTGTGTGGTCCCGGGTGTCCTGAAAACATCACTACCTTTTCGGACTCTTTGATGCCAAGCTTTGCTATGATCGATTGGCGATCGAACCTTCCTGGGTCATAAAAGGACGTGTCGAGTGCCTGGTAAATGGTCTCTCCCCCGAATTTCCTTTGCAGAAAGCTGCTCGAAACAGTGATTGCATCGGCATAAGGGGTTAAATATCCCTGAAGCAACGCGTGCGTATAGGTAATGAAAGCATCAGAACCGAGAAACGTTCGCATAAGAAAACGCGCGCGACTTGCATACAAATCATTGTATTGAGCCTTTTTTTCTCCCCATTCCCAATCATCAAGGTCTAAGATCAACGGGACCTTGTCAAAATGTTTCTTTAAGATTCCCACTCCAAAAGTTTGTAAGACTGGTTTTTGAGCATAGAGTATGTCTCCATCAATCTTTTTATAGAGTTTACGAAGTTGCGCAAACGATTTAGATCCCTTTTCCAGCTCGACGCTATGATACGGGACACTCTTGTCCTGTGCCAGTGGTGTCCAGACGCCCTCTCCGAGGTCGGGACCTACTAATTCCACTTCAAACTCCCTTTGGAGTGCTTTCGCAAGCATACGGGCTCGTAGTGGGCCCCCATGGTCTCGCGCTAAGTTCGGCGCTAAGATTGTGATTTTCATTGTCCCTGTTAGCGTGGATTTTTCGCAACAAGCCTTGATTTGCGGGATTTTTTCCAGCACCAATCAAGGTCTGCATTGCCTCGTCATTCCTGTGCCCTTCCGGTTTTAGCTAAAACTCCTTTATGGTTCTTGACTAAACTTTTGCTTATTCTGTGGCGCCTCCTATTTTTTGCTCTTAGATGCATGAAACTTCGAGGGCGCCTATGCGAATTAGCTAAATCGAAGCTTGATTTCCTCAACAGCTGACGTATGCACCGTTCTGTCAATCAACGTGCCGTTCGCAGCGAATAGCCCCTAGCACATTTCGCGCCATCAACGCGCAGCTATAATTTGTTGCGACAAACGAATTCGAGAGCCGAGCAGAAGCTACGCAGCATGTCCTTATACTGAAAATGAGTTTCAATCAATTTTTTTGACTCTTGTCCCATCCGAAGTCTAAGCTCGTCGTCGCCTAGAATCGCCTTTAGGCCTTCAAAAAGGGCTATCTCATCTTTTTCGCGAACCAGAAACCCGTTCGTTCCGTTTCTGATCAAGTCAAATGCTGCGCCTACAGCATCTGTCGCGACCATTGGCCTTCCAAACTGCATCGCTTCATTCATTACAAGCCCCCAAGGTTCGGTGTGAATCCCCCATTCGGCATCATCAAGTGTCACCGATGGCACGACACACACATCCGCGCGTGAAAAAAAGAAGGGCAGATCGGACTGTTCAATGCGTCCCAAAAAGAAGACGGAATTTGGTGGTAACAAGCTCGTGCTAAGTTGTACCAGGTTGTTCTTTTCTGGCCCATCTCCTATGATCAAAAGTGCTACATCGTCAATTTCCCGTTTGAGGAGAGCAAATGCTTTGATTAGATAATCCACGCCTTTGCGCATGATGAGTTTTCCAACATATAGAACGATTTTTCTATCAAAGATGCCACTGGCCAGCGCGTTCTCCAGGGTAGTATATTTCCTTCGCATTTCACTAATCTTCACGGGATGCGACAAGTCAGTTTCAATCAAGCTTACGTTCGGCATTATGAAAATTCTCTCTGGGTCGACTCCCCATCGAATTGCAGCTTCCTTGTGCTTAGATCCATAAACTACCAAAGCCTGAGCTCTTTGGACCATATATCTTGCTACAGCCATTTTTAGCTTAAAAAATCGTGTATTAGGCAATGACCAAAAACCCAACCAAAGAATGAGCGGTTTCTTTCGTATTCTCGCCGCGAACAGCGAGATCACGGCTGGGAATTGAACGATGTCGACCAAAATGTCATACTGACAAGAGAACAAGCATCTAAAAAGATTAAGAAAAGAGCCACCGGAGAAATACCGAGATAAACTTCCTGGCGCCTTTTGGCAGATTACCGCATTGGCGGCTTGCAAACGCTCGAGCTCTTTCTCATAACTCCCTCCGTGTGCATATGAACTCACCATTGGATCGGTAAAAACGAATGTAATATTTAAGTTCTCACTCAAGAGCTTAAAAAAAGGCACCCGGTACCACATTATCGTGTTGTGGACAAAAAGAATGTCGAGGTCGTTTAGACTGAATCCTTCACCATCGTGTTTTTTTCTGCTCAATATCTTCCTCGCGCGCAATCTGTCTCATAAAAGTCCCTTATTTCTGCAGTCACAATTGGGCCTTGCAACACTTTTTTTTGAGTTATGAATTCCTAAGCTGCTGCGTAATGATGATGCGTGTGACTAGCTCACAGTTATCCACAAGTACGTTTCTTTATAAGGCGTCGCTCCATTGTCGATGAAGAGCTGAAAATCCAGCTTCATATTTGTGCCAATGCGATCTGGAGTTACTGTAAGGTTTTTTTGCCACGTTTGACCATTGTTTATGGAAAAGGTCTCTTGATGCAGCACTGTTGATTCGCCACTGTCATTGAGCAGCACTTTCAACGTATAAGTCTCCGTCCTTTGTTCGTTGTTGTGAACACCAACAATAACTGATTGCGATTCGTTCAGTCTGTATTCGGTGGGGTAGTTTTGAGCCTCACCGTTGGAGTTCAAGAGATATAAACTGGTGTAGCTCTCTTCTCGAGGCTGGGTGGCTGCAACGTAAGACCCCAGCAAAACCAAAGCCATCAAAGTGATCGCGACTAAAACAGCGAGAGTCCTGTGTTTGCGGCTTTCGAAAGTCGACGTAATGCTTTGTCTGAACTCATTTACGATCGCTTGAAACTCCGGCGAAAAACGTTCTTTACGTGGCAGAGCCTGCCTTCGTCTGCTTGCGGTGAAGACACTCACTAAAATGATGAGTGTCAAAGAAAACACGACGAGTTCCATGCTTAGAGGGCTGTGAACTAAACCCACGAAAATCCCGTCCAGAATTGAGACCACCACGCTTAAGCCTATTGAAAGAGCCATTCTTTGTCGAATATCTATCATATCTTTTTCTGGAAAGACTGCGGCGATCAGCGCGTATCCGGGCAGAAATAACAGCAAGACAGCCCCGGCAAAAAAGCGAACTACTGTGGTATTTAGTAATGGCACGAAGATTAGGGCCAAGAAAATGAAGTTAACGATGACCACTAAGCCTAGGTCAAAGCCGCTGTATGAAATGAAATTGCGCGCGGTTTTTTTGCTCTGCAATCCTATCGAACCTTATATTTTTTCCTAATAGGCTGCTTCGTGTTGTCCGTCCCCAGATCAAGTATGTCTAGTGGCAACCTTCAGGCCGTCCATTGCGGCTTACCTGTGACATGCGAGTCCGCGCATAGCGAGCTAAATACACAAGGGACGTCAATTCAGCTCGTAGAACGTAATATACGGTGCATCATATATTTTGTTAGTACTGTTGCTGTCAATGACAGTTTTGATCAGGTCGTTATATTGGACAGCGTGCCCACCTAGAGACGCTTCTAGTTCCGATCGCGGAGAGAGGCCTATCAGTCTCGGGAGACTGGAAATTCTTCCATTTTGCACATATATGAGATCAGTCCAAGCGTTTGGCATGTTCTTCGACTGATTATACGCTGTTTGATTTGCCAGCAAAAGCACTTCATTCGTAACCAACGGATTTTGAATTACCGTAAAGTTCGCCGGTTGCGAATGAGCCGCAACGAAGCCATAGGCATCGATTAAGTTTTGCGGCTGAATGTCGTGAAACTCGTAGACGTAGACGGTGCTGGTCACGATCAAGAACAAGATTGCGAAAGCCGTGAAAGCCGGCCGATATTGCTTGAGTGCTAGCTTATTATTCAACAGTACACTCGCCACTGAAACACTTATTGCGAGAAATCCAATTTGGTAGGCTCGCTCACTTGCTCCAAGTGGAAAGAATGAAGTAATAGCGAAAAAGAAGCCGCTAGTTGCGAGAATTGCGAATAACATGTGCGGGTTTTTCTTTTTGTAAAAACCATATCCTATGTAAGCTACTGACAACGCAAGCCCTATGAAGAGAGCGAATGTCCTAATGTTTTGAGGTAGAGATAAGATAGGCGATCCGGCACTTACTGATGCAGTTTGTCCGATCGTCCCCTTCAACAAGTCGACCGAAAGAATAGTGCTGAACCACGCGTATGACTGATAAATAAACCACGCGAGAAAAGAAAATAGCGAAATCAAAAGCAGACTCGTGTATGTCCCCGCCTTCGTATATGTCCCCGCCTTTCTTTTTTCAAAAACGTATAGTGAGATCGCAGCGAGAAGCAAAATCATGATTAGTATCAGCATGTTGGTCGGGTGCGTCACGGCGAGGGTGACTGCTGTGATAATGAAAATGGAAGTGACTGGCAGTTGAGATTTATGGGGATACCGCCCACCTAAGAGAATCAAGGCAGTTAAAAACAACAGGAAGCCTACTGCTTCTGGCGTAAGCTCAAAATGCAAATATACGTTGGCCAACACAAAAATAACAGCAGAAAGGCGGACAATTTCTTTGTTTCTGATCAATGAACTAAAGAAACAGTATACGAGGAACACTGTCGCCGGGATAAGAATAAAAGGGACAGTTTTCATAAAAGTAAGAATATTCATTCCTGAAATCGACAAGAGACTCGACAAAAAGCTGAAGCTGCCAGGAAATCCTAGGTACTCAAAGCTAGGATTTGCGCGTGCAGAAAAATCGAGCCCATATTGTTGAACATGTTGCGTAAGAAAACCATAAATCCAAGCGTCAGCATTGCCCGGGTTCTGCTCGACTAAGAGGGGAGTGCCCCATATTACTAATGCCAAAATTATCAAACACAATACGAAGTAAAGTTCCCTTTTCTGCGATATCTGCAACGGTCCTGAGGTTGTGATCAGAACAACGGAGATCACGAAGAAGATTCCCAAATTGGTTAATAATCCAAAGCTGCTTGTTGGATCAATGCTATTTACGATCCCCGTTTCGCGAATGGCCAGCAAATATGATATCAGCCCCCACAGAAGCAGCAACACTGAGGCCCAGAAGATCGTGCTGTCGTCGATGCGATGCTTAAACTGTGGTAACATAAAGTTAGTCATTCTTCGTTACAGTCGTAGTAATAGCTTGCCCAATATGCTGCATCATTACGAATAGAACAAAATCACAGTGGAGCTATCCCTTTAATTAGTATGTGTTCAAGTTCGTGCAGTGTTGCACAAGATTTGCATCGAAGGCCGTCTCAATTTATGTACTGGCTTCTCACGGTAATTGTGGCTTATTGAATTTATCAGCAAAGTCTCTTGCCAATCCTGAGCAATTCTCAGCACCTCGCTTCTGCAGCCTCTGCTGTCACCGAATGCCGAGCCAGCTGAGCATACGTCCAGCGAGCAACCTGCTGACCAACAGATTACAGCAGGGGCATGAAATATTGGATCTGAGTGGCTTGACCAAGATACCAGCTTATGCTATATTTTTCAGTAAGTTTTGAACGTATCTGGATGGTGAATACCTTGCGGCTGCTTTCTTGATGACGTTAGGATTAAACTCGTCTTTGCTGAAGTCTAGCAAGATGCTTTTCAATTCTTCGCGGTTATCATAAACAAAACCCAATTCAGGTTCGTCGACAAGCTCAGGCAGGCCGCCATTATTCGACACGATAAGTGGGGTTCCGCTGGCCAGTGCTTCCAACGCGACGAGAGGGCAATTCTCGTGCCACGTTGAGGGTATCACAACGGCGCATGCCTGATCATAAAGGTTGGCGAGTTCCGGATCTGCCAAAGAGCCGAGCAAGAGGATGTCTTTTTCGGAACTGCTTTTTTTTATTGATTCTCTTATCTCATTTTCCAGAGAACCACGTCCGACGATCAATAAGTTGGCACGGACTGAATGGTCAATCTCTATGAAAGTAGTGACGAGATCCATAACCCCTTTGTGGCGCTCGAAGACTCCGACATAGAGAAAATAAGGGGATTCACGTTTGCGGGGGGCTTCGGTACGGCTGACTTCTCGCGAAAAATTCGGCATGACGACTAGTTTTCCTTTGACCTGATTTTTCTCAAGAACACTTTTCGCGAAATGACTTGGGGCAATTATTACGTCAACGTTTTTCAATTTTTTTCTAAGCGTATTTGAGTACCGCCAGAGCTGCGGTGGCCTTCTAGACAGCAAGGAGCAAACAGAACAATTATGCGGCCCATAGCACAAAGAGGTGCCGCGGCGGAGCAACGAGCTCTGGGGGCAAATCAGCCAGTAATCGTGAGCTGTATAAAGTTTTATCGGCGATTGCACACCGAGTATGGAGGGTCCGAGCAGCGATATGTTGTGGTGATGGACAACATCGGGATTGATGTCCTTGACCAGTTGGATCATCTTCTCAGCGATGGGGAAGGGCGATCCGACGACATAAGAAATGAAGGGTGAAATTCGTCCTAATGGTGACTTGAAAGGATGAACGCTTACCCCATCGGCCGTGGATAGTGCCTTCGGGCGATCGTTTCTTTTCAGCCGATAAGCGTCGATGCTGTGCAACACGTGCACATCGTGCCCTCGTTTGGCAAGTTCTCGCGAAAGTTGCTGCACATGAAGAGCATCTCCGCCCAAGTGATAAGGAGGGTAGAAGGTCGTCGTCATCACGTATGTCAGCGTTTCCACGTGTCGCTCCTGCCGGGCTGAACTCTCAAACCCGAAGAATTCCAAGTCTGCCGCTCGCAGTCTGCCTTAACATTTAGTTGGTTTCACTTATGTATAGTTAATAAGCGCGATCGACCAGAGTTTGTCGTATAATGACAGGATTTTTGGGGTTTCCCCTTTGGGCCAAGTATGATAGAACCAAGGGCGACGCAGATACGGCATGGCGGCAGCAAGAAAGCAGGTAGGACATAGGGTCAAACGCATTGACCCTGAGTTAGTGTGCGTGCTCCATATCGTGAATTATATAGTTCCTGAGAGATTTCACGAAATACGCCACGGCTAGCGGTAAATCTGATGGTTGTTTCACGACCCACTTGAAATTCTCTGTCATCCACTTCGGATTGAAATATAGCGAACGATAAGCCTTCTTTCGAGCCTCTTCGAGTTCCTCTGTTGTTAACTCCTCCGTCCGCATCGTCGAGATGTGCTGATACAGCTGCTCCCAGTCTACATTCGCGGCGATCCAATTCTTTTCAACAGCCTGACCAAAGAGTTCCGTCCCTGGATAGGGCACCACCACATTGAACTGCGCTCCGTTAGGCAGCGTTCTTTTGACGAATTCAATCGTCTGTTGCACCGTGGCGTTGTCCTCGCCCGGCAGACCGAACATGAAGCTGCAATAGGTTTTTATTCCGGCAGCTTTCGCTGCAGCAATTGCATTTTCATTTTGTTCGACAGTCGTACCCTTCTGCGCGTTCACCAAAATTCTTTGACTGCCTGATTCTATTCCAAGTGATAACCCCTGACACCCAGCTCGTTTCATTAACTTGAGCAATTCGAGATCGATTCTGTCTGTTCTCGTGTTGCAATACCATGTGACGCTTAGATCCTCATCGATCATTCGCTGGCAGATTTCAGTGGTCCGCGTCCTATCTAAGGTAAAGGTCTCGTCGAAAACACTCAGTGTTCTGACGCCGTACTCCTTCCTGAGGTGCTTTATTTCCCCAAAAACTGTTTCTGCAGAGCGCGGACTCCATTTGGTACCTGACATCGTGCAATAGATGCATCGAAAGGGGCATCCCTTGCTCGTCTGGATTATTGA
Organism: Methanobacteriota archaeon; assembly: GCA_963701995.1. Taxonomy (GTDB): domain Archaea; phylum Halobacteriota; class Bog-38; order Methanoflorentales; family Methanoflorentaceae; genus Methanoflorens. The sequence goes on from OY969693.1 coordinate 372,544, forward strand.
GAATGGGGTCGAACGGATCCCCCTCAGGAAGTAGGTATCAAGAGGTGGTAGGAGATCGTACGCTGGCATTGGCACTGCATCAAAATCGAATTCGCCTTTATAGGGATCTGTTTCTACGATCCTTGCATTCTTCTTGAAGGCGATTCCTTCAACTGCTTCCAATCCGTCGCTCTGCTCAAGAGCGTCGAGGGCCAGCGGGATTGTCACAAGTGGCTCGTCAATGGCATACATATCAAGCGTTTCTGTCTGGCGCAAAACTTTCGCCGCGAAATTCTTCAAAGTCCAACAGATGCCAATCGTCATAGTTGATTCATTCGCGTTTTTGGCTACATTTGCGACAGCTAGATCACCAGATAACGTGGTGGGGGTAAATCGAAAAACACATACATCATAATGGGCAGTGGCTAGTGCACGATCTATGTCGTTTAGGTTCAGATTGAGCCCATTTGCATCGATCAAAGCGACTTCGTGGTTTTGTTCGCGGAGCACTGCGGCAATTTGGGCGAGGCTATAGGGGGGAAAGAGGTTTTCTCTTTCGGTTATTTCGCATCTGTCTTCCCTGATCACGTGAATGCCATGGTACCTAGGGGGGTTCACCAATAACACTTTCATGATCTCACATCCCTGAGCGATTGAGGGCTCGCGCACCGTGCCGACCCCCGCTGCGTGCTGCAAAGCTCGTCGCTAAGTCTTTTGCGTTTCGCCGCGTTTTCATTTGACGTAGAACCGCTGGAACTGGATTCAAAAAGCGGAGACTTTCCTGATCCGCGTTTTACACTACAACACATGGCTAATACTACCCATCTGATAAAATCGCCACTACGAAAGCGAATGGTAATTCAGTCGACACCGAGCTATTCTATCACGACCACAAAGTTCAGATGTCAGCACAATTCTATTCGTCCGTAGGTTTTTTGCTGTTAAAGTCCAAGTACTCACAGAATCGAGAGTGGGTTGGATTTCGGTTCTTGCCGCGGGCACAGCCCACGCGGACGTCTTGATAGGACGGCTTTCACATTTTCTACGGCTTACAGCTTTCAAGTTGGGAATCAAGCTTTTATATTGATAGAGTTCTCACACCGGTCTTCTCTGCCTACCGGTATGCGTCCACGATGGCGTGGCGGACTGACACGTAGGATTTTCATCAAGCACCCAGCGGTAATACGCAGTTACTTCATCTGCAACGCGCTTCCAATCAAAGGATTCGTCAACAGTGCGTCGAGCATTGCGTCCAAGATTCGTTCTTAATGTTTCATCGCGTATAAGTGCTATCACTGCCCTTTCTATGTCGACAACGCTCCCGCTTCGTATGAGTAGCCCGTTGTGCAAATGCTCAATTTGTTCTGGAATGCCGCCGACGTTTGATGCGACGACCGCACATCCTGCGGCCATTGCTTCCAGTATGGTCAGGGGGAAGTTCTCGAAGAAAGATGGCAAGACGAAGACGTCAGATAACCCGTACAGACTCGGCGTCAGGCGGTGGTCGACGTACCCAAGTTGCGTGATATGATCCTGGCAATCGCACGGAGGGAGCTTAGAGCCAGGACCTGCAAAGATAAAATGCACATCCGCTTTCTCAAGGATACGCGGGATTGCTTTCATTAGTATAAACACGCCCTTGCTCACAGTGGCGCGAGAGAGGAATAGTACTTTTGGGGCGTCTATTTCGACCAGATCAGGGAAGTGCTTCTGAGCGAGCGGACCATTATGCCCGCAAAACGCGCTGCGATCGACGCCATTACGTATGACGCGTATTCGTTCTTCTTCAACGTTGTGATGCCGCAAGATCTGTTCTTTCGTCCATTGCGAGACCGCAATATAGTATCTCTTGTTTCGGTAGTAGGCCCGCCCTGCAGCGTACAGGGCCTTTGAAAAGTACAGTGACATCTTTTCTGAGCGATCCAGTTCAGAGAGTCTACGGTTGCAGCGCTTTGCTGCATTCCTAATTATGGGCAATCGCCCGTCCTCCACGGTGTGGACGGTGGAGATTATCGGCACTCCTAGCCGTCGCGGAGAGAGAAAAAGATCGGGCATAGTGTTTTGTGAATGTACGATATCAATCTCGAGCCGTTTCGCAAAGGCGGGCAAGCTTTTTAGACACGCCAGCTGAAAATAGAAATAGTGAAGAAAGGTATCTCGCGCTGTACCAAAATTGTAAACGTGAATGTTTTCAGGAAGCTGCGAGCGCGCTTGACCGTTGTCGAACGACACCTCCCCGAGCTTAGTCCGTCGAGGAGTGACCACGTGAACCGTCATGTCGTTAGGCATATGGCGAGCAAGCTGCGTGACGTAGGTCCCTATCCCCCCCAGCCAGTTGGGAGAGAATTCAGAGGTCAGCATTAGGACGTTCATCTTGTGCCACTCTTAAGTCTGCCTAGCTAATTGAACATCAACGTCTGGTGATCTATCTCGCGAGAAGTTCTCGCGTCCGATCGTGTATCCAGGGTTCTTGCTTGTTCCAAGCCCTTGCTGAACAAGAACATGCTTATCATAAATCCGTCAACTCTGCTTAAAGCCGCGCGACACGTTAGTGTCACTGTGAGCTTCGTGCATTGGCCATTCAGGTTCTGGCTTGGATTTGCCTGCCATCCTTCTTGTCTGCAAACGTTGCTTGCACAGAAACAGACCAATTTTCAGGCCATCCTTGACTGACGAGAGCTTCGGCTGATCCTCCCGTGGGTGGTAAGTGATCGGGATTTCCGCTATGCGGCACCTGTTGATCACGCACTGAGCAAACATATCAGCTTCAATGTCAAACCCCTGTGCGGAGAGCTTCAGACTGCTAACTGCGTCGCTTCGATAGGCCCACAACCCCGAACAGAGGTCGGTGATGCGAGCGTCAAAAAGCAGCTGGGCGAAGAGCGTGAGAAGAGTGTTCCCTATGACGTTCATCCTAGACATCGCGCCCGCTTCGATGGTACCTTTGAGTCGTGAGCCAACCACGACATCGCTTGTTTGCAGGAGCCGGACCATCTCGGTGGCCACCTCAAGAGGGTAAGTGTTGTCTCCGTCGCACATAATAACGTAGTCCGCATCGATCGACTTAAATGCCGTTTGAAGCGCTACGCCCTTCCCTTTACGTTGTTCAATAATCAACTGCGCGCCTTTTTCAGCGGCGATATCCCTCGTATTATCAACCGATAATCCGTCAACGACGTAAACTGAGGTCTCATACCCATCTTTTCGTAAATCGTCAATTGGAATGCGGTCAATTACCTGCCCAATTGACCCCGCTTCATTTACTGTGGGTATGATAAACGCTACTCGTTCCATGCGTTGCTTTTAGCAATCTCGAAGCGCTGTCCCGTTCACAAGCGGCCGTATCATGGATCTAACTCTAAAGGCATAACTTGAAATTCAGTTACGGCCCAGCGTTTCCGCCTTGCGGCTCGAAACTCGTTGAGCGCGCGTCCTTGCAACGGCATTCTCACCGCCAACATTGCAACAAAACGTCTCGAACTCGACGCGTGAAATTTGGCCCCTGCACTGAAACTCCACTATCTCTTGCTGCTGCTTTCGAACAGATCGCAGCGCTCTTACGCATCACCTCCCCCCAATTTAAACAACTTTTGTCTGAACTAAAGATGCGTGTCAACAAGTTAGACAGTCAAAATATATAAGCTGCGCGATTTGTTTTGAGAAAGGAGCTCTAAATTGTTTTCAAATTATAATATTGAAGAAATAGTGCAATATTTTCCCTTAAGAAGAGCATTGCCAGAAAATCGAGTATCGCAAAAAAAACGACCAAGATTCAAAAAGCGATACAGACATCTTCAGGGTGGTCTATATGTCGTTTGCCGCCTTGCAGAGCTGAATCTATTTGAAGGACTAAATGATCCACAGTAACTGAACCTTCCGCGCTCAGTCTGCGCTGTCGCCTATGAAGCAGCGCGAAGTTAACGGCACACGACCGCTAGAAATGCGGGAAGTGTAAGTGTAAGTGATTACCTAGCCAATCTAAGAGCTGCGACACCCAGTGTAGTACATCCCGTGCCCAATCCCGCCCTGACTCTCCTGGTTGACGAGAAGGAAACGGTGGACGGGTCGGAGTCGCCGACGCTTTGAACACGTTCTGTGGCTTTGCTACTGCCATGGAAGCACTTAGAATGCTGACGGAGAGCAATAGCGTCACTACGGCAACGACTTGTACCAATCGTATCGTTTTCATTCTTCCTCCCTTAGCTAACGTCAACACGCCTCACGCGCTTGTTTATGCTAGGTTCTACTCCGCGCGGCAAAACGCTGGCAGCGGCGGTAAGCCGATCACTCAATGGAGGAGGTCGCCGTATTGAAGTTCCCTTGTACGTTATTTTACTGATTTATAAGCGTTCCGTTGCTGAATTGCCCAATCTCGCTGATATTGCCTTATTTTAGCAATCTGACTGTTTAATGCTTTTTTCACGAGCAGCCATAGCGAGTCTGGGAGTGAGTTCAAGGTTTCGTGGCCGCCGTCCTGGCGGAACGCGCAATCAACGCCGCGACGGCCACGCTCACGTCTCTGCTGCGCGGCCCCAAATCTGCACCGCCGCTCCGTCAAGGCCCGAGACGTCCGTTGCGTCGTCCGACCATGCTGCAAAGGATGCGAGGCGCTTCACACGCGTGGGAGGCGCGGTCTCGACGGACGCACTGCCGAAGGAAGCCGTGGCACGCAAACGGCGTCTTCGGTGAATCGCGTCAGTCCCGGCAAATACTATAAGCTTGGCGCGCCATCATGTGTCGCAATGGCCGACGACTCCGATCGTCCGATGCGGTACGCAGCGGTCGTGATTATCGCACTCGTAGTAGGGGCGCTATTGCTGCCTGCTGCCGATGCACTCGGCGCGCTCGGCTACTTCCACGAAAAGACCTACCTTCTCGTGCTCCAAGATAACAGTGAGTTGAGGAACACCGGCGGCTATCTGGCGTGTGTGGGCACCGTCGACGTTCAAAACGGAGTGCCACAGAATCTGAAGCTGCGCTATAGCGACACGGCCCACGCCAATACCACGAACGACACTGTGGTAAACATTACTGGCCCAGAAAGCTTTACGGGTTTTTACAACACGACGCTCGTGCCATTCCGGGATATGAACGTCCAGTATGACTTCGCCACCTTCGCGCCTCTTTTCGCCACCGCGTACGCGAACGTAGCCGGGCAACACACCGACGGGGTCGTTGCGCTGGATCTGACGGCGCTCCAGGCGCTCCTCAAAACCACGGGACCCGTGACGGTCGGCAACGAGGTGATCACGTGGAGGAACGTCATTGATCGCGTGCACTACATTTCGGCCTCAGCGAAGGATAAAGCGAAAAAAACTGAGCTTACCAACTTTTTGACGGAACTGGCGAGCACGCTCATTGCCACCATAGAAACCTCTGATCCCATCAGCAAACTCCTGGTGCTCGGCACCCTCCAAACGCTGAATCAGCAACGACACCTGCTGGTCTACGCGCCTGACGCGGTCAAAGGCGACGACGGAGCAATTCAGACTACAGCAGGCGACTATGTGTACGTGGTGGACTCAAACTACGCCGGGAACAAAGCAGACCTCAACGTGAACCGCACGCTCACGTACCAAACGTACCTTCAAGCCAACGGCACGCAGACGTCGAACCTTACGATAACCTACCAAAACAACAACTGGTGGGACTACAAGGTGTTTACGACGGCGCTCGTGCCCAAGGACGCGCAGCTGCTCGATGCACGATATCGTTCGCAGTCAATAGGGCCACTCGTCACTCAGAGCGACGGACTCACCGCCATCTCCTCCTGGGTCGTGGTCCCGCCACACACGACGACAAACGTTACCTATACGTATACGCTTCCCGCAATGGTCGGCTCCGGCGGCGTGTTTTCCCACTACACCCTCTACGTGCAAAAACAAGCGGGGATCGATCACTTCACGCTCAACACGGCGGTGACGCTCCCTAGCGGAGCCCAACTGATTCACGAGTCAAACGTCGGCAATGGAACCGTGGTAAATGGTGACGTGCAGGCGGAGGTCATTTATCGATAGTGGAGGCAAAAGTTTTCGATGAGACGACGTTCGAAGGCAATCGCTGCAACCATAACGATAGTTACAGTGTCTGCCATCATTCTCCTCGCCACGCTTCAAGCCGCCTTGACGACCGAATCAGCACGTAACGAGCAGAATCCTGCATTTGCGGAACCCCGACGCAGTGTGCAGGCGGGGCTGGACGAAGACGCTACGGCCAATAACCTGACGCTGCGCGTCACAAGCGTGATGAACAGCACTGACCCAGAAGCGCGCCACGTTTGGGCGACCTACGACAGCGACATGTATGCGCCTCTCAATCCCGTGCAGGGCAGCAAATACGTTATTCTTAACGTCAGCGCCGTGAACGCGATGAACGGTACTGCGTCCTTTAGATATACAGATTCGGTCCTGGTGGGCAACGACGGAAGATCGTATTATGCAAACTACGGCGTAGGCAACACGAGCTGCACCGCCGCGCTCGCTGCAGAGCAGCTTAACTCTAACGGGGCGTGTACCGTCTACATCGCGTTCTCGGTTCCAAACGACGTTGCGCCGGCAAAGATCGTCGACGAATCAACGAATCCCGCTATAGTTATCAGCCTCGTCTAGCTCGAGGGGGTAATTGCTGGCGCCGACAAACTGCAACTACTCCAGCCTGTGCTCTCACGACTCGCTAAGCTTGGCGGTTGCCATTCGACCGATCGAGGCGACGTGTTAGTTGCCTTGGCGCCCGCTCGTGCTGAGGATTCGCGGGCGCTGGTTGCAAGCTGGTTTAGCCGCTGGGAGCTACGATGCTAAGCCCGAAGAGGGCACGGTGACGCTTAACCCGCTGTAGCGCCCATCACACTGCGATGCGCCCGCACCCGCGGCTGACTCGAGCAAACTTTTTTATACCGCGAGCAGCTCTCAAATAGAATGGGTTTTTCTTTTCGTAGATCGGCCGACCGAGCCGTTCGAATGACTGGGGCCTTCGAACACACGCTACCAAACAGGGGTGAGGACATAGGCGAATTTTCATCCGACAACCCGCCCAACGAGGCGTCCTCCGAACTCTTCGCGCTGAGCGCGTACCTCGCAGAGCGCGCGGCGAACGAGGGCGGTGAGCGGGACGACCTCGCCGAATTCGCCAGAACGAAGCTGAAGGAGTGTTGGCGCGAGGTGCGCCAGGCCTCGTTCTCGCCCTGGACGTTCTACCGCATGGGCGTCAGCTATCTCTACCTCAACAAGCCCTATCCCGCCTTGGCAGCGTGCGCGAAAGCGCTCCAGCTGAGCAACACGGAGTCTGTGATCGACGCCGCGTATGACGCGCTCAGCGTCCTCGACGCGCGTGAGGAGGAGCTCGCCGGTTACGAATGGATGCACCGGTTGCTCCTGATCGGCGCTGCGGGCAGGTTTCACGCGCCCGGTGCGCTGTCGGAGCTGCAGGTGCTGGCATCGCCGGGAGGGGCACCGATCGTCCCCCCGGTCACAATTCTCGCAGGCGGGTGCACGACCGACGACGACGCGAGCTTCGACGTCTTTCGTCCGCTCGTGATTGAAGCGTTTCGCACCTACGCCGGCACGATCATCTCGGGAGGGACGCCCATTGGGATCAGCAGTATCGCTGGAGACGTGCAAGAGGCGTTTCCCGAATCGATCCACACAATCGGCTACGCCCCGCACGGTGTGACGCCCCTCGATGATCGCTACTACGAGATTCGGCTCACGCCCGATTCCGACTTCAGCGCAACAGAACCGATCCAGTACCTGGTGCGACCTCGCCGCCTCAGGCGTTTCGCCCTCGGAGGTGCGGGTATTCGGCATCGACGGCGGCTCAATATCCGCGAGCGAATACAAGATGGCATTGGCCCTCGGCGCGTCCGTCGCCGTGCTCGAGGGAAGCGGTCGCGAGGCGAAAAAGCTTCTGCACAACCGGCACTGGCGGGCATCGCGGGGGCTCGTGTGCGTTCCCGCTGACAGCTACATCATCGAGGAGTTCATCAAGCCCCATCCACAGCAGCTCGATACGGCCGACCGCGAGCGGTTGGCGCGGGTCATTCACGAGGCGTATCGGGCACGCAAGCGGGGCGTTACGACCGCGGATGATCCGTCGATGGCGCCGTGGGACGAGCTACCAAGCTACCTGAAGCACTCGAACCGCGCCCAGGCAGATCGCATCTTTGAGAAGGTAGAGCACATCGGGTACACCGTCGAGAAGCGTACCGGCGGCAGCGCGGCGCCCGTTACTGATTTCACGTCTGAGGAACTTAACGTGATGGCCCAGATGGAGCACGGTCGCTGGGTGCTAGAGCGCCTCAACGGAGGGTGGATGCCTGGATCTGGAAGGGACATCCGGCACAAGATCAGCCCCTATTTTGTCCCGTGGCACGACTTGCCCGAGCACGTGAAGGACCAGGAGCGCCAGATGATGCGCAACATACCCACGCTCCTCGACGCGATCGGATTGCAAGTCTGTGAAACGGGTGACCAGTAGGCGTACGGTTGGGCTCTCGCGCATTACGTGCAGATCCGGCGCGAAAAGGATTGTTTTTTGTATTTGGAGCCAGCCTACATATGTCAATGAGCGATGCGCTACCAAGTCCACGCGCGGTGCGGACCCAACAGGAAGCGAACACGCAGCGCGTCGGCCTCCGGGCACCTCGGTCTGCAGAGGTGCGCCGCGTCATTACTTGAGGGGTCAGCCATGGTCGTCACGGTGCCGCTATATGTTGATACCGAGCAAAGCGCGCTTGTCAGCGACTGTCGCAAACAGGCTGACGACGTGTGCGACACCCCTGAGGAAATGGCGCAGTGGCCGCCGCTCGTCGCTAACCTCGAAAAATGTGAAGGTGTTATCAAAGCGTATCGGAAAGCGGATTGCGAAGCGAAGCACGTTCAAAGCCATCATCAGCATCTCTACCGCGCCGCCGCCGTCTCCGGTACCTTCGCCGTTCTCTTTGCGATCCTCCAGCTGCACTTGGTTATCCCCGGATCTGTTGAATATTTTCCCCGCTATGGGGAGGGTATCACGGCTATCATCGCATTAGCGGCCGTGCTTTTCGGTATCTTCGGGTTCGTGCAAAAGAAGTGGCTGGGCCTCCGCCACAAGGCTGAGCGGTTCAGGTTCCTCAAGTTCGAGTTCCTCATTGACCCAGGGCTCTGGGGCACTAACCCGAAAGACCGCGAACGTGCGGTAACAAAGCTGCACAATTGTTGTCACAAAATCGCGCAGGTCAACAGCAAGGATGAGTTGAGACGGGAGTTGAAAAAGTATGCAGAAAACGAAATTTTACCCAAAGAACCGACGCGCTTAGCGAGCAGTGAAGCGAACGCATACACGCTGCACAGTCTCGTCGACTACTACCTCACGAAACGCTGCAGGAGCCAGCTCAAGTATTTTGAGTGCAAGTCCCGCGAGCTTTCACGAAGGGATCGCTACGTTAAGCTATTGCCGCCTCTCTTGTTCTTCTTTAGCATCAGTGCCGCGCTGGCGCACTTCTCCCTCGACCTCGCGCAAAGCGCGGAAATCACAGCACAAACAGCACCCGCATTTGATATAAGCATCACGCTGATCCTCATTGCCGCTTCACTCCCTGTCATCGGGGCGGGCGTCCGGACGTTTCGATCAGCCTACGAGCCCGCGCGCAACAGGAGCCGCTACTGCGCGGCGCGGTCTGCACTCAAAAAGGCGGAGGAGCAGCTCGCTCAGAGTGCCAAACGCCTCCGCGGAACCTCCACCGAGGGACACACAACCATCGACGCCGACGAAGTGTTTCGCGACCTGTGGCGCTGCGAGCAAATCCTAGAGGCTGAACACCGTGAGTGGCTCCGTCTCATGATAGAGGCAGAGTGGTTTGGCTAGGCAGCAGCGACCTTAGACAGAATCCGAAGCGCAGAGGCGAGAACTCCCCGTGTTGCGCGCGCAGAAAGTCGAAAGGCTTAAGAAAGGGCGCGTTCAAACAAATCTAAAATGCTTGTTTGTTCATAGTTACCACGGGACAACGGAGGGAGGTATATGGGCGAACACATCTTTATCAGCTATTCGTCAAAGAACAAGGCCATCGCAGACGCCGTATGCCACAAACTCGAAGAGCGCAAGCTGCAGTGCTGGATAGCGCCGCGCGACATCCTGCCGGGTGCGAACTACGCCGAAGAGCTCATTAACGCGATTGACCAAAGCAAACTCTTCGTACTCATTTTTTCCAAGGATTCCAATCAATCGCAACACGTGCTCCGCGAGTGCGAGCGAGCCGTCTCGCGCGGGATTCCCATCGTGCCGTTTCGGATCGAGGACGTGCTCCCCGGCGCGGCACTGCAATACTTCATCGGCCCGCAGCAGTGGCTGGACGCTATCACCGCGCCGTGCGAAGCCCACATAAACCGACTCGCCGACACGGTGCACATCCTCCTGACGCACGAGGACCTCACGCAAAAGAGCGCCGGTGAAGCGCTTGCCGACGCCGAAGCGCTTGCCGTGCAGCGACAGCAACAGGTAGTCCGCATGCGGCGGACCACGATCGCGCTTGCCGCGGTGGTGGTGATTCTCGCCGCGGTGGGCGGCGGGTGGTTCTTCACGCAGCAGATGAATCAGGCCAGTATGAACCTGGTGCCCTTCGTGGATAAGGCGGCAGGGTTTCAGCTTCAGGTTCCTCAGGGCTGGACCAAGGCTCATCCGAACACCGCTCCTAGCGAGCCTCCGATCGCCGTGATAGTCTACCTGCCGACGAGCAATCAGGCAGAAAACGTGTTCGTGAACAACGTGTCAGCAAAGGGGGCCAACTTTGATAACGTTACTAGCACGAACCTTGAAACCGCGCAGAAGCTGGTTGACAGCAACCAGATCACCATGCAAGAGTCAGGCCTGACGAGCTGGGCGGGACAAAACGCGTACAAGCTCGTGTACACGATCAAAAGCTCAGGCCTCCAGTGCATGCAAATCTGGACGGTCAAAAACAATACTGTGTACCAGCTCACATATAACGCACAGCCCCAGCACTACAACCAGTACTTGTCAACGGTCCAAAACATGGTCAACTCGTTCCAGTTCATCTGAAAGCGCGTCAGGCACGGCTGCCCTCGCGGATGTCGCGGATTCTATGCGATACAGTAAAACGAGTGAACTGGCGCACTGCGATTGCAACGAGTGAGACCGTAGGCCCGCTACTCGCGGAGTAACGTGCGGTTGTCGTTCCACGCGCGAAACGCGTCAGACCGCTTAATTCAGCGTGATCGTGCGCACCGATCGTTAGCACGCGTCAGCTAAACAGAAACGTTTATGCTGCTGAACCTTGTCTTGTTTTCAATCTAATCTCACGCGCCGTAGCGCAAGCGCCACTGCGGTGGGGTACTTTCACGAGGCGATCAAGATGAATAACGACAGCGACGTAGAAAGCCTCATTGCGGACTTGGGAAGTTCGGAATGGCACACGCGGAGCGAGGCCGTGCGAGCGCTCCGTAAGCTCGGTGATAAGCGAGCCGTTGCGCCTGTCATCAGCATGTTAAACGACGAAAATAAGGTGGTGCGCAAGTACGCGGCATACACGCTCGACAAACTCGGTGACACCCGTGCGGTTGAGCCCCTTATCAGCGCGCTGAGCGATGAGAGCACGAGCGTGCGGAGCATGGCCGCCCAATCGCTCGGCCACCTGGGCGATACTCGCGCCGTAGCGCCCCTCCTCAACGCCTTGCGCGACGACGAAGAGTGGCTCGTGCGCGACGCAGCGGCGCACGCACTCAGCCACCTCGGTGACAAGCGCGCCGTGGAGCCCCTCATCGCTGCCCTCGACGACGAACACTGGTTCGTTCGTGAGGCGGCCGTGCACGCCGTAAGCAAGTTGGACGATCAGCGTGCCCTTGAACCGCTGATTTCTGAAGCCTTTGACGACGAGCACTGGTTCGTTCGTGAGGCGGCAGTACAAGCGCTCGCGGCGCTTGGCGACCCGCGCGCCGTTGAGGCGCTCATCACGATTGTTGCGAGCCCAAAAAGCGAAGCGGACCGGGGCAGCAGCGGCGATATATACGTTCGAAAGGCTGCGGCGCAGGGGCTGGGCCAGCTCCGTGATAAGCGCGCGATTGAACCGCTCGTCGTCGCGCTGACCGACGAGTACCGCGTCGTTCGCGAGGAGGCAGCACGAGGCCTCGGGCAGCTCCGTGATAAACGCCCAGTTACACGCCTCATCCGCGCGTTGGACGACGAATATTGGCTCGTGCGCGAGGCAGCTGCACGCAGTCTTGGCCAAATTGGTGATGATCGTGCCGCGGACGCCCTGTTTGACACAGTTATGGGTAACCGACCGTGGATCCGTGACTTAGACGATGAAGACAAGTACGTGCGCAAGGCGGCGACACACGCGCTTTGGAAGCTTGGCGACATGCGCGCCATTGACGGGCTGATCGACAACCTACAAAGCGATGATCGTTTTGTTCGCAAAGCCGCGGCAGAAACGCTTGGCCAGCTCGGCGATGACCGCGCCGTTGATGCGCTCATTAATGCTCTCGCCAATTCGGAGAACAATGACCGAGCCCACGCCGCTGACGCGTTGGGCAAGATCGGCGATACGCGGGCCGTTGAGCCACTGATGCGCGCCCTGAGCGACGGTAGTACGGTGGTACGCACGTACGCCGCGTACGCGCTCGGGCAACTCAACGATTCGCGAGCGCTCGATGCACTCACGCGGGCTTCAAATGATGCGGACGTCGACGTACGGGATTCTGCTGCTCATGCTTTGTGGCGACTTCGACGGTGATTTTTGTCATTTATTACCCCGTTGACGAAAAAATCAACCAAAAAAGTCAGAAGGCGGCGTGATTGCTTAAATGTTTTTTCAGCTGCGGAAGCTTCGCCGTTTTTAATGCAACTAGGATGGTCAATCAGCCGCTTTCACACGACCATCGAAGTTGACGTTTCGACCACCCTGACGGCTGAATAGTAAAATCCGTTCCTCGTCCGCCCATTGGTGAAGGTAAACAAACGGTCGGGCGTTCGAATTGCCTCGAGCCCATCGTTCTTTTTACAATCGGACGCGAAAATTAAGGCAGAAGCCGCGGATGACGAGGACGAAGAGTTGCATAACTCTGAGGATAAGTTGTGCAACTTTAGTACCGCGACAATGAAAAAAGTCGCTTGCTAGAATCACGACAGAGGGGAAGTCGACGAGGACAGCAACGAGCGCATAGATATGCTCTGGTGGGGGCTTATTCCTGAAGACTGAGACGATTACGGCGAAAACGATCTTTATCTTTTAGAGGCCGGTCAAAGCAGCCTAAATTGGATGTAAGATGTTAAAGAAGGCAGTCAACGCAGACAATGCGGAGATAGCCACTGTGAGCGCTGCATTCAAAGACGCTCTATATGGGCTTACCACTTGGACTACAAAAAGTGACGCAATATAGATTTCTTTGGTATCCTCTTTCGGACTCACCTTGTTCACGGTGAAGTTTACCGTGTGCTTCCCAGTATTGACAAAATGGCAACTCCACAGAGCTTTTATACTTTGGAATCGACTCGGGAGCTTCAGCTGCTTCTTTGACGCAATATTTACACCGGCTGCTTCGAGCTCTACCTCAAGGTAAGCGTCGCGTTCTACGTTATCACTAAGTTCCGTATCACGAAAAAGCCATACCTCTACTGATTTTGAGTCACCAACACGCATTTTTCGAGGGACTATGCTAAACAAATAATCGATGAAGTCAAATTTGGCGCTAAAAGACTTAACTGATGACTGCTGCAGGACTCTTACACTGCGGTACCCTATGACGGAAAATGCGAGATACGAGACGACAAAAAGCGCTACGCCGACGCCGTGTATTGGGTTTGAAGAGTAGATCGTCAAAAGATTTTTCTGGTCCAGCACCGTAAACAGCACAAGTAAGGCCCCTGCAAGTATCACAAGGCCGCAAGCGAAAGAGTAAACTCCCCACCTGCTGCGAAAAGCTAAATCATCTATTTGCTTTTGCGTCTCATTCAACTTTTCCACTAATGCTTCGATTGATCGTTTTCCCGTGTCACTTCCATTCGAAGGTCGAGATTCCCCTTTTTGTTTTTTTTGGGCGTTTAGGAGCCGCTCATGATATTTTAGGGCCTCTTCGAGATGCGCTTTATTGTACCTACTCTCAAACCAGTATTCCGTGGTTGTTAAATGCACTCGAAAATGGTAAGCCAATAGCATGAACACACCGCTGAATACGAGAAAATAGCTCAGTATTGCGAAAGAGAACTGGTCCTCCGTGCTATTGTTAAGGAAATATACTGCGAAGCCAGCGAAAACTAGCAGTATTGCGGGTGCCAAAAGAGCGGTCAATGGAAAAAGAGTGCGTAATTCGCCAAGTCTTTCTTGGCGATCCGACTCGATATGTTTTCGCCTTTCTGCAAGATCATCTAGACCTTCTGTTAACTGGACGACATCGGGTTTCGACATCGGGTTTTCTCCCCTTTACGAGGTTTCTCTGCAGCCGACGCGCTCCATACCGAACCTTGTAATTAGGTTTTTTCCCTTGCGAAAATTACTATAATGCATTACGACCTTATCTGATAAAGATTTCGCTATTAAATATTGTCAACATTGTTCCCTTTTGTCAATTGGGCTTCATTTTGATCTCATTTCTTCGGCGCACGCTTCGCAGCACCACAGATAGTAGCAGACGTTTGAATTCTTGCTTCCGATGAACGGACCCTCTATCTCTCGCGGATCCCGATACCACAACTCTTAGGATGAAAAAGAGGTATAGGTTTCAAAACGGTGGCGGGTGACTAAACACCCCCATTACAAAACGCGAAGAGGTCACAAAATGCCCAAATTTTTTGTTAGATGGCGCATTGACAATTCAATGCTTGCTATTCCCGCTACACCGGAAGAAATCAGGAAACTGTTCTCCTCGATGCTCGAAATGGTAAAAGAGGATTTACGCTATAACTCATTTACAGAGTGGGGACAATTTGCTAACGGAACGGACGGATATGTTCTAAGCGAGCTCAACGACGTAGCAGACCTAGCTGCGGTCATGAACAAGTACAGGCCGTTAATCACGTGGGACATACGTCCGGTGCTTGGTCTTGACGAATCGATGGTGGTGATAAATGAAGCTGGCGCGACCGTACGGCTTGATTAAAAGCTGTGCGTAGATATACTGGAGCGAATTTCGTGCATTAACTGTTCGACGTAAACAAAAAGGGCTCGGTTCGTGGCCATTTCATGGCGGCCATAGTCGATAAGCGTGCATAATTCCAGTACACGTGAGCCTGACTTTCGCCTTCGTGTACAAGCGCGCGGAGCGGAAGAGGCACGCAAGGCGTCGATCAAAAAATAAGGCTCAGCAAAATCGTGAAGCGCGACAAACCGCCGTCGAGCGAGAGCCGTCGTCAATACAACCGTAATCGGTTCGTCAGGTGGAGACGGCGCGCATCCCCTGATCCAAGGTGGCGACAAAATTCTGAACCGTTAGGATGTGTTTTCCCTTCACAACCTCTTTCGTTGTCGTATAGAACGTCGCAATAGGGGGATTTCCAGTGAGCTCCTGCATATCCTGCAGCGTGGTCTTGTTTCCCGAGTAGTCGTAGGTACAGAAGAATGCCGCGTTTTTAACTCTGCCCGCGTTGTTCGTCATGTACGTCCTGAGGGCACTGGCCACCGTGTACGCCCACACCGGACCGCCGAGTATTACGAGGTCGTACGATGAGGGATCGTACATGGTCGGCTTGATCGGAACGATTTTCTTCTCTGCCGCCTCTTGGTGGGAGAGCTTGTAGCCTGCAGTGCCCGCTCGATTGGTAGGATCGATGAGCTCTTCAAAGTCACATTTGAACGACGTCTGCTGTCCAATGGTGCTCATCACCGTTCTCGCAACCTTTCTTGCCGTTCCGGTTCTTGAATAGAATGCGATTAGGCACTTCACGGTTTAGACGGTGCCTGAAATCCTATTTAACTTTTTCGAGAACGGTCCCCTTACTACGGCTTATTGCCGTAACAGCGCGACTTTTAGCCGCAACTGGGGCACGTACGCGACGGTGCCAAGCGAAGCCATCTGTCGCGTGCACGGCCGCCACTGTCTGATCAAGTCAGTTTCATCGCTACGATGCACGGGCCGCGCTCTCGCAGGTGAGCGTTCTGGCCTTGGCACGCCACTCAATCGGTGCCCCTTTACGCACCGCTACGCCAACAGCGCCTTCCGTACTTCCCGGGCGTTTTCCTTGGTCGTCAGCACTTCCACAAGGTCGAGGGCAAAGTCAATGGCGGTTCCCGGGCCTTGGCTTGTAATGATTGTACCCTGCCGCACTACACGCTCTTCTTCTACGCGCTGCGCGCCCGGGATTTCGAGCCCCGGATAACACGTCGCCGTCGCCCCTTCCATGATGCCCGCGACGCCGAGCACGTGCGGCGCAGCACAAATCGCGGCAACGTACTTGCCGGCTTTGTATGCTGCGCGTATGAGCCTGAGAACGCGTTGATCGCGTTCGAGGTTGATGTAGCCGGGGTTTCCCCCTGGAAGGACAAGGGCGTCGCACGCCTTGACGTCGTCGATAGAGATGTCAGACATTAGTTTGATCCCGTGCCCACCCACGATGGGCGGATCCGCAATGCCGGCAAGGAGGACTGAAATGCCGGCGCGTCGGAGCACGTCGACGATGGTGACCGCCTCGAGTTCCTCAAACCCGGGGGCAAGGATGACAACTACGTTCATACGTCTACCTGAGGCCTCCAGGCTCTTAAGCGTTTTTGACGCTTGTAAGGCCCGCGCACCGCCTGGGAAGCCTGGCGCGGGTCAACGGCGATAGCAGTTAAGCGCAATCAAACCGAAAACGCTGCGGCGAGCTGCCAACGGGTCAAGCATGCTCGCGCGCGGCCATTTCTTTCTTGCGAATGAGGATGGCTCGTCCGACGTGGTGCTTTGCCCGCTGCGCCGACCAAATGATATAAAGGGCCGTTGCTATTCTCTCTTGAGGTAATGCGATGCTAGAAATTACTGTGCACGAGATACGGGGGATATGCCCGGTGCATTCCGTCGGGGACCGCATTATCACAGACGGGCCTAATATCGTGCTTGCCAAAACCGGTGCGCTGTGCACCCACGCGCTCTCGACCCTCCTCCATTATACGACGATCCTCGAACACACGTGGTGCCCCGTTGCCCTTGGCTTGACGACGCCTGAAGACCCCGCGCACGCTTACATGCAGTGCGTCGACCCGGGGCCGCCGTACACAGAAGGGGGCACGGTCATCTTCCGCTGTCGGAAAATAGAGCGTGAATAAGAGCGGCCGAGCGCACGGCGCCGATGACCACCGTGGTCACCTTTCCCTACCCTTGCGCTCTCGACTGCAGGATCCACTGTCTGCGCCTGAAATACAGCAGCATCGCGATGACGATCACCACGCTAGCAAGCCAGAACCCAGGATACCCCCACGGGGAGGTCACTTCTGGCTCCCTGAAGTTCATGCCATAGACGCTCGCGATAAACGCGAGCGGGAGAAATATCGTCCCCTCATTTTTTCAGCTTTTCCTCGACTTTTCACGGCGTCGCGCTCGCCCGCACAAAACGCGGCAAGGGCCTATGTAGGTGTGCGAACGTATACGGTGCGGAGCTTGTGGATGTCGCGGATTAAGCGCCATCCAACTCACCAAACGGTCAAACAGGTGATACGCGTGGCTATTGAAGAAGAGGAGACAACCTCGGTCCTTCTGCACGAAAAGCGGGTGTTTCGCCCGAGCACCGCGGTCGTCGAAGCGGCGCGCGTCAAAGACTGGGAAGCTGAACTTCGGATAGGCACGGATATCGAGGCATACTGGGCGGCGAAGGCGCGGGAATTCGAATGGTTTACGCCGTGGACTAAAGTCCTCGACACAAGCGAGGCGCCGTTTTATAAGTGGTTCGTAGGCGGCACGACCAATGTCACATACAACGCAGTGGATCGTCACCTCGCCACGGAACGTCGCGCCCGCGTTGCCCTCCTTTACGTTAACGAACGAGGGGAGGAGCGCAAAGTCACCTATGCCGAGCTCGCCCGTGAGGTGAACAAGATGGCAAACGCGCTAACGAGCCTCGGCGTGCGAAAGGGGGATCGTGTGGCGATGTACCTCCCACCGTGTGTCGAGGCTGCCGTATCGATGCTCGCGTGCGCGAAGATCGGAGCAGTTCACAGCGTCGTGTATGCTGGCTTTAGCGTGCGTGCACTGGCGGATCGCATTCACGACGCGAATGCCAAGATCATTATCACTGCAGACGGAACGTTCCGCCGGGGAAAGGTGATCGACCTGAAAAGCATCGCGGATGAAGCCATTGACGCGAGCCCGAGCATCGAAACGACGGTGGTGGTGCGCCACGCTGGCAACTCAGTCCCAATCCCAGAAACAGGGCGAGAGGTGTTGTATGACGAGCTCACGCACGGAGCAAGCGCCACGTGTGACGCTGAACCGATGGACGCAGAAGATACGCTCTTTATCCTCTACACGTCAGGAAGCACGGGAACGCCAAAAGGCGTCGTGCACACGACCGGCGGGTATATGGTTGCGACGGCGACGACATTGCGGACCGCATTTGACATTCACGACGATGACGTGTGGTGGTGCACGGCTGACATCGGATGGATAACGGGTCACAGCTACTGCGTCTACGCACCATTGCTCGCCGGCACCACGAGCCTTATCTACGAGGGCGCGCCTGACCATCCCGAACCGGACGCGCTGTGGCGAGTGGTCGAGCGCAACGCTGTGACGAAGTTTTACACGGCACCGACGACCATCCGCCACCTCATGCGATTCGGGGAGAAATGGCCCCAAGGCTGCGACCTTAGCTCTTTGAGAATTCTTGGCACGGTCGGTGAACCCATCAACCCGGAGGCTTGGGTCTGGTACTACGAACACGTCGGAGGGTTGCGCTGTCCGATCATGGACACGTGGTGGCAGACAGAAACCGGCTGCTTCATGATCTCGCCGATCCCGGTATCACCACTCAAACCAGGATCGGCGACGAAGCCTCTCCCCGGCGTCGAAGCGGATGTCGTGGGCTTGGACGGGAAACCCGTGCCGCGAGGGCGTGGCGGGCTGCTCGTCATTACACGCCCGTGGCCGTCGATGCTGCGGACGCTTTACAACAACCCTGAGCGGTACAAGAGGACCTACTGGGAGCAGATCCCAGGGGGGATCTACGTCTCTGGGGATATCGCACGCAAAGACGAAGACGGCTACTTCTGGATACAGGGGCGGGCCGACGATGTGCTCAAGATCGCGGGACACCGTATCGGCACCAGCGAGATCGAATCAGCGTTTGTGAGCCACTCAGCGGTGTCGGAGGCAGCCGTGATCGGGAAACCCGACCCGATCAGAGGGGAGGTCATAAAAGCGTTTATCATCCTCAAAGAGGGATATGCAGAGACTCCAGAGCTCGTCAACGAGCTTAAGAAGCACGTACGGCACGAGCTCGGGCCGATTGCCGTCATAGGAGAGATCGCCTTTACCGCCACGCTCCCGAAGACCCGCAGCGGGAAGATCATGCGAAGGGTGCTCAAGGCCCGGGAGCTTGGCATCGACGTAGGCGATGTGTCGACGCTGATCGAAACGTGACGTTCGACGACTGACGAGGCGTAAGGGCGGCTTATCACACGTGAAGCACCTCGCCCGCGAGAATCTGGGTCTAAGCCGCCTATTTCCGGTGTGAAACACTCAGCGCGTGCGGGCAACGTCGAGCCTCTGTGGCAGTGCACGCAGTGAGTCTTGACGCTTGACGCTCGTAAGACCACTCCAGATGGTCAATTGAATTTTTTCGCGGCGCCTATACAAGCATCGTGGCGCGACAGTGAATACGATGACCTCGTGCTGGCAGCGGCGCTAGGGTGCTGCCGCGCTCTACTGCTAGCCTCTGGCTCGCGCTCGCGGCAGAGCTTGTTCTTTGGTGCACAAGCAGCACTTTTAAGGCAGAGGCGTCCTATAACCTTAGTTTAAACCTACTGTCGTCGCACACGACGCTCGAGGAGGATCGGTTCTAATGAGTGACAAAGCGTGGGGAATCGCCGCCTACGCGCTGCTTCAAAACGGCGAGGGCAAATGCCTGTTTCTGCGCCGATCGCCCGATTCAAAGACCAACCCAGGGAGGTGGGAACCGCCCGGGGGCAAGCTCGATCCGGGAGAGCGGCTTGACGAGGCATTGCGGCGAGAGGTGTTAGAAGAAGCGGGCCTGCAGATATCAGTGCGGCGTTTGCTGGGGGCCATCGAGTATGAGGTGCCCGCGGTCAAAGTGGCGTGCCTCATCATGGATGGGGACCTCGTCACACAGAGCGTCAAGCTTAGCAGGGAGCACGATTCCTATAGGTGGGTGCGGCTGTCCGAGGTACACCAGATTGACCTGGCGACGCAGTTTCGGCGCTTCTTTGCGGGCGATCAATCGCGGCGAAACGTTCTGTCGCAGTGAGGCACACGTATGAGCGTCACATCAATTCGAAATGAGCGAAGGTGCCGAGCACGATGAGTGAGGCCGATCAAGAGCAGTTCCGCGCGTGGTATCGGGAACAGATCGAGAACTATCTGCGCGTTGCACCACGTTATAAAGAGCTCGCGAAGGTTCTTAACAGCATCCTCACGGCGCTCGCCGACCGGTTTGCGCCCCTCGCGATCGTTCAGACGCGTCCTAAGTCATTATCGAGTTTCGCCGAGAAAATCATTCGCAAACGGGCCGAGACGAGCGATCCGGTCAATGACTTCACCGACCTCTGCGGCGGACGCGTCATCACCCATACCCAGACTGAGGTGACGACGATCTGCACGTACATTCAGCAGCATTTCGATATCGATTGGGACAACAGCGTCAACATTGACCAGCGCCTCAAGCCGACCGAGTTCGGGTACCGCTCGGTTCACTACATCGTCAGCCTGCGTCCCGGTTCGATGACTGTCGGCGGGGTTTCGATCGACGTACCCGAGACCGTCGCCCGCTTGAAGGCGGAGATACAGGTGCGCACCCTGCTCGAACACGCGTGGGCCGACTTCAGTCACGACAAGAGCTATAAGAGTGCTTTCGCCTTCCCCAGGCCGTGGCAGCGTGAGCTCGCGCGAATAGCGGCAGTGCTCGAGGACGCCGACCAATCTTTCGCGACGATCGAGAACCGGCTTACGGCGTATGCCGCCAACTACGGCGCCTATATGAGCGAGGCGCAGGTACGAGATGAGGTGCGTACCCTCGCCTTGATCCTCGAGTACGACCCGCACAACGTCAAACACGTGCACCGCATCGGCCGACTGGAGATGACGCTGGGCGACTGGGAGCGGGCTATCGAGACCTTCACCGCGTACGCGGACACAGGCTACGCCCCACTTCTCAAAGACCTGGGCGTCGCCCTCTGCAAGCGGCACAGCGGGACGCCCGAGAGCGCGGGCTACCTGACCGGACAGCGCTATCTCGAGACCTCACTCGCGAAAGTCCGCGATTCCGACACGCTCGTCAGCCTTGCCGATACGTATCGCGAGCGCGACGAAGAGCGGGCGCGCGAGCTCTACCGTGAGGCGTTCGAGCTCGATCCGTCGGATCCCTACGCGCTCATCAACTATCTCGAGCTCGAGATCAGCCACCGCGGCACGACGTCGATCATCGACGTAGTGCGGCCGTTGATGCGCATGGCGATACGACGCTGTTGGGAGCAGACCGCCGTCGGCATCAACATCCCGTGGGCTTACTACGCCCTCGGCGTGCTCCACCTGCTCCTCGATGAGCACCACGAAAGCCTTATCGCCTATGCGAAGGCGATACAGATGAGCACCGCCGAGTGGCCGATCGAAAGTGCCTACCACTCACTGGTGAAGCTCGCGCCCGTGCACGAGGCGTTGCGCGGGTACGAATGGGCGCGCACCGTGTTGCTCATAGGATGGGCCGGACGATTCAACTCCGCCGAGGCTCGCGCCCACCTGAAAAAGCTGACGACGCCGAATGGCCGACGCTTAGAAGAGCCGGTAGCAGTCGTCGCAGGCGGCTACGATTCTCCTGGAGCGGCATATGCAGCGAGCTACCGGGGGCTTATGCTCGCGGCCTTCAAGGGGTACACAGGGACGCTCATCTCGGGCGGCACGGGCAGCGGCATCAGCCGCGTGGTCGGGGACGTGCAAGAGCGCTACCCCGAGCTGCAGACCATAGGATTCGTGCCGCACGTGCTTCCCTCGGACGCCGCAGTCGATCAGCGATACCGCGAGATCCGCCGCACTGATGGCGAGGGCTTCAACCCTTCGGAGCCCCTGCAGTACCTGGGTTGATCTCATCGGATCGGACGTTTCGCCCGCGAGCGTCAAGCTTCTCGGTATCGGCGGCGGCAGCATCGCCGGCATCGAATACCGCCTCGCGCTCGCGTTGCGCGCACGCGTCGCCCTTGTCACGGGAAGCGGACACGAAGCGGCGCGGCTGATCCAAGACGACGAATGGAGCGCGTCCGAGACGCTCATACAGCTGCCAAAGGACCCGCTTTCGGCACAGGTGTTCATCGGCTCAACCGAGCAAACGCTCCCCACAGCAGTGCGCGAGCGCATCGCGAGGGAAATCCACGACATCTATCGCAACCGTCTCAAGCTCACCCAGAGCCAGGAACCCTCGCTCACCGAATGGGACAAGCTCGTCGACCACTTGAAACAATCCAACAGGGCGCAGGCAGACCATATCGCACAGAAACTGAACGCCGCCGGCTATACCGTCAGGAAGGCGCGCAACGCGAGCGTGATGCCGCGGCAATTCACGCCCGGCGAGGTGGAGATCATGGCGGAGCTCGAGCACGCCCGCTGGAACGTGGAACGCCTCCTTGACGGCTGGAAATGGGGGCCGACAAAGGACGTGGCGAAGAAGGTAAGCCCGTACATCATACCCTGGTCAGCCCTTCCCGAAGAGATGAAGGAGTCCGACCGAGAAGCGGTGCGTCACATACCACACTTGCTCGCCGAGGTGGGAATGGAGATCATTCGAATGCCTGCCAACAAGCGCAAACGCTCGCGTCGAAAGCCTATTCCTGCGTGACACCGCGTTACAAACCGTTTGACATACACGACGATGACGTGAGGTGGTGCACGGCTGACATCGGATGGATAACGGGTCATAGCTACTGCGTCTACGCACCGTTGCTCGTCGGCACCGCGAGCCTCGTCTACGAGGGCGCGTATGACTATCCCGAACAGGATGCGCTGCGGCGGCTAGGAGGGCTCCACCACAGGACGCCTCGTGGAGGCTAACAGAAAGGTATTTTTTTGAAATATCAGCTTTCCTTCAACCACAAGCACCCAGCTCACGTGCCCTCGTCGGGCCTCCTCACAGCTGAAACCGAAAACGTTTATCGGTTTCGCGCGCAAGTATACCCGCCTTGAGAATGCCAGGAGACTTAACATGAAGGCGCATACGTTGGCAGCGGTGCTCACTGCGGCCGTAGCAGCCGCGGTGCTCGTAAGTGGCTGCGCGTCTTCCTTGCCGTTCAGCTCTACCCCCACCCCTAAGCCGCGAGACTCAAGCGGATCGTATGATGCCGCTTTCGGTCAGAGCGGGTGGCGCGCCGTCGATAAGTTCACGCAAGTTACGCCAAACGTGTATTCTGGCAACTACGCGGACGTGCAAGGGCTCACGTGGAACTTCACAGTCGAATTGATGTCGTCCGGAAACGATTCTTACGGCCGGTACTTCCAGCTGATGAAGGAAAGAACCGATGCCGGGTATGTCAAGACGAATGAATCGAAGATCAATCTGGGGAATGGACAGACGGTCTTTGGCAGAGTTGACGAGAAGTGGTACGGCTACAAAGCAAGCAGTACGACAAACCCGGCGCTGGCTGCTCTTTTCTACGGCTATGACGAAACCAACGCGAGCTGGATTGTAGCGACTGCTTCGAGTGGTGCGGCGGCAACGGCGCACACGAGCACGGCGTCATCTTGAAGCACGTGCCACGCAAGAAAAACGCATCGTTCTGACCGAACGCAATTTGGCGGCTGCAACCGTTATACCGATTCTCGAGGGCCTGCTATCTCGCTGCTATTTCAAATCCCACGTGCAGGTCCTGGATCGGTTATGAGGAGCTTCCAAACGAGTAGGCGTAATCTGATTCCGCCCAGCCGTAAGCGTGGTGGAGGCTCATCCACGTCCGAATCTTCGCTATGATTAAATGGATGTGATTCCGGGCCCGCTCCGGTATCGCCACGTCGCACACCCTATCCTGCAGATATTGAAACGCCTCAGTGCTGCGCGAGCACGTCTGTATGAGTTTTTCTGCGGCGTTCTCCGCATACGTGCCTTGTAAATCGCTGAGCTCAAAGATGAGCTCATCCACTTCGGCCATATCGTGTAGCATCGTACAGAAGGTGGCTAGCCCCTGGAATAACAGTTTGCCGAGAGCAGCGTGAAAGTAATGCACGGAGCCTCGTTTCACAGCAGCTGGCGCCTCAAAAGGCATCCGTGAGCTCACAGCTTCATTCAAGATCGTGACAGATTGCAGAATCAAGCAGCGCGACAAGCAACACGACAGCTTCGCCGGCGTGTGTTCGATACGCGCTGCTGCGCACCGAAACGCGTTTCATAGGCGCCCTAAGGCAAATCCATGCTGATGAGATACCGTTTCACAAACTGGTCGGCTTCTTCGTCTCGTGGTTCAAAAAGAATTCCGTGATCGCCTGGAAACGGGATGCGGTGATCTTGTTCCCAAGATAGGACGGCTGGCGGTATTCCGTCAGGATATGCATCGCACGTCGCGTGCGCGAAGACGACGTCGCGAAAGTGCTTGCATAGCGTGCATATCGGTGTCGCTAATAACGTCATAGGACTGTCACGCGCGCAATAACGTCGCTTGGTTGCTTAAGCATACTCATAGCGCATGCATCACAAGACCAGTGATAATGCGCCCTCGTCAGCTCGTGCGCCAGAAGCACTGATCAGGAGTGCGAGGTCAGCCAGATGCGAGGCGATGCCAACTCCCTGCTGAGGGGATTTTTTATAGAACGGATGAGTATAGGGCAGCAGGTGTTACCGTGACCAATCTATGGAAATCGCTTCCTGTTGGACCTCACCCGCCCGAAGTAGTGTACGCGCTGATCGAGGTCCCAAAAGGGTCCCAAAACAAGTACGAATATGAGAAAGACCTTGGCATCTTTGCCATTGACCGGGTGCTCTATTCACCTGTGCAGTACCCGACTGACTACGGCCTCATCCCGCAGACGTATTACGACGACGGTGATCCCCTGGACGTCATGGTTGTGATGGATGAACCAACCTTTCCAGGATGCCTCATCGCTGTGCGGCCCATCGGCTTGATGCGGATGATTGACAGTGGGGACAACGATGACAAGGTCTTGGCTGTACCCGATAAAGATCCGATGTACGCGGAAATCACCGACATAAGCGATCTGCCCCCACACAAGATGCGAGCTATTGGACACTTCTTCACCGTCTACAAGCAGCTTGAGGGCAAAAAAACCGATGTCACTGGTTGGGAAGGAGCTGAAAGCGCTAAAAACGCAATAATGCATTCAATTAAGCTCTACACAGACAAATTCGGCTAACCAACGCCGCTCACGCCTCTTGGCTGGTATACTACGAATGTAGGCTGATCAATGCTGCAATTCAACCCCAACAGCCTTTAGCGCCTTTTCAGGCGGAGGGTCTGGTGCTTGATCAGGCGCTAACCGAGATACCGAAAAGTTCTTAATCGGGCTGCGTCCTACCTACGGCTGCGCTACAAGACACTGCATCACATGGACATTTCGCAACTCATACAGGCAATCGTCCTAGGAATCGTGCAGGGCGTTACAGAGTGGCTCCCCATCAGCAGCAAAGCGATGGTCTCGCTCGTTCTGATAACCTTTTTCAACCCCGACGTTAGTCTCTCGGAAGCCGTCTACTATGCAATCTGGCTTCACATCGGGACGCTTTTTGCAGTAGTGCTCTACTACAGAGACCAAGTCGTGCGCATCATTCGAAACCTACCGCACTACCTCTCCAACGTGCGTGCTCCGAGCGGGTACAACCGGCTTACGACGTTTCTGGTCATCGCTACGTTCTGCACAGGACTGGTCGGCGCACCGCTCCTCGTTTTCGGCTTAGACAAGATCCACAT
This sequence comes from Methanobacteriota archaeon, assembly GCA_963701995.1. GTDB lineage: Archaea > Halobacteriota > Bog-38 > Methanoflorentales > Methanoflorentaceae > Methanoflorens. Next base: position 398,549 of record OY969693.1, read on the forward strand.
TACGGGCAGCATCGCCTTCCTCTTCATCGGCATTCTGCTCATCGTGACCGGGCTCTTCCAGAAGATCGCCCGGCGAACGGTGAGCGCGAACAAGAGCATGTCGGTGAAGGACGCGCTGCTCGTCGGCATCATCCAAGGATTTGCCGCCCTACCCGGATTGAGTCGATCCGGGCTGACGATATCTACCCTGCTCCTCCGCAGGTACGCGCCGACCGATGCACTCAACCTCAGCTTTCTTCTCTACATCCCGGCTGTGATCGGAGCGGAGATCGGGTTGCAGCTCCTGAAAGGGGGGATTTACTACAGCATCTACGCACTCATCGCCATCGTCGTTGCCTTCGCCTTTGGGCTGCTTACGATAAGCGTGCTTCTAAAGATTGCTGAGCGCGTCGATTTCAGCTACTTTGCCATTTTCATCGGCGTTCTTTGCACGTTAGCGATATTTGTGCCTATTCATTGAGGTTCGCTGTCCCGCAACTGACATAACGAGGCTGTAGCACAAGAAAATAGCCGTTGTCGCGCGATTGACGATGCAACTGATATAGTGAGAGGGCGACTGAACCCTCGTGAGCATCGGAGCGTTCGTTGACAAGCAGCGTCAACCGACGATAGAAGCCGTCATTGTTTCGGTTCGATCGAAGAGACGATTATGGGAGGGGCTCACGCAGTTCATCGAAGAAAACTACCCAGTCAAGCGGGATTTTGCGTTCTACGGGAAGAACTACGGATGGGCGCTACGATTTCGTAGTGGCGGTCGCGTACTCGCCGCTTTCTATCCAGGAGCGGGCAGCTTCACTGTGCAGATTATTATCGGTCCAGCGCAGCTTGAAGAGGCATTGCAGCTGCGCCTCAGTGCTAAGGTGCGAGACATTCTCAGAGACGCTCAGGTGTTCACCGAAGGGCGGTGGCTCTTGATCCCCGTCGGGTCAGAGCAGGATTGCCGTGATGTGCAACGCCTACTCAGAGTCAGAGCGAGCCCAACGCTCTCCGACCGGTAAAATAGCCTTAAAATGCGCTAGGAAGTGTAATTCTTCAGCCTTGATCGATGGCCTGAAAGCGATGGCCTGAAAGCGACAGTCGTGCTCTTTATAAAGTTGACGCCTTGTCAACACCTCTCGCTGGAGGGCGGTGCGCGCTTCTACGAAGTCGGTGAAGGTGGAACTGACGGAGACGCGGAAGGTGTGAGAAGAGTGGGTCATATGTCTTACTCAGCCGCCGGATTTGACGATGGTATATCCGGCCCGGGCCAGAATCATGGGGATGCCGCGCACCAGATCGCGATCCTTCTCTTTATCCTCCTCGGATTCCTCGTCCCATGGAATCAGGCTTTTATGCCTCCTTTTGGTGTGGTCAGTCTCAGAGGCATACGACCACCCGTCGTCTGACATGGATCGCATCCAGCGCTCGTGTTCTGCCTCAGCCAGCCGTTCGAGCGCCTCATCGGGAAAACTCAAGGGCAGCTCGGTGCTGCGGGCCGGGGTCATGAAATAGCCGGCCGCCTCTAGCTTGGCCGGGATATCGCGCACGTTCAGACGGTTCTGCTCCTTCAGTTCTTCGGGGAGCTTGGCATACGGGACGAGGGCGGCGTGGGTCCTGCGGTTCTCATCGGTTTTTTGGCCGAATGTATAGCCACGGGATCTCAGCCCCCCACAGAAGATGTCGTGGGCCGCTTCGGCCAGCTCCTCGAGTATCTTCCCTTCCAGTTCCACCTCTCGCACCAGTGACAAGAAGCGTTTCCCGTCGCAGTGTAGGTCGAGCTGGGATTCGGCTGGCAGATTGGAGCGTTCGAAGGTGGTCTTGCCCGTCAACTGACTCATGGCAATAATCGACTCAATCGAACGCGCCCCGTGCTTGTATTCACTCGTTGTCAGCAGCGCGCGCAGCACGCCGCGGTCGATGTTAAGCATTTCCTTGCGGCCGCTTTTTTCGAATAATTGCGGAAAACTGCGCTTCAGGCTTGAGCGCAACAAAATTGCCCGGCGGATGATGAAAAACGGGTCCGTCGCCGCGTTCGGGCCGCTCCCCTTGACTGGGTTGGGGCCCAGGACGTTGATATAGCCCTTGAGCCGGCTGACGAAATCAGGCCCCTTGACCGTCCGAAACTCCTCCGTTGTGAGTGCCTGACCAAAGGCAGCCATGGTGTGGCTGGTCCCGCCGGCGAAGACAAAGATCGATCGTCCGATCGGGTGGGTGATCTGGCCTTGCTGGAACACGCCGTCCTGCATAGGCGCCAGGAAGTAGCGCAGCCAGCCGAGCGGCACCCCCTCCAAGGGCGTGTCGAACTCGTCCCAGAACACGAGCGGGATCTTGCCGCTCAGGCCAACGTCGCGGACCTGATGGAAGGCCGAGAGCAGATCCTCGGCCGAATCGAACTGAGAGAGGTTGAACTTACGCACTTCGATCTCGTCGGGGAGAAGCGACTTGGCGATCTGCTTAATCCCGAAGGACTTGCCCGATCCGGGAGGGCCGAAGACCGCCACCGACAGCGGGCATTGCTGCGGTCCCTGCTTGCTATACTCAAAGACCAGGTTGCGGATGCTGCGGAAGTTTTCGATCTCCTGGCGGTCGACGGTGAGTAGTTTGCCGAACTGGCCCCAGGGTACCCCTTCCAGCGCGGCTTCGGGGCCTTCGAGAACGACCTTTCTTGCGACAGTGTCGAGGGTGTCGGTGTAACGGTCCTGCAGGGTGTCGGGGTAACGGTCCTGCAGGATAGTCCAATACCCTTCGACGAGCGAGTTCTCTGCACCTTTCTGGCGGATGAAACGCATCGGATCCTGCACCGGGGCGACCGAAAACTGCGTGGTCGGCTGGGCGAGGGTCGCCGCGACCTTATCTATCGGAAACGCTAGTTTGGCTTCGGAGGGCGGCGCGCCTCGTTCACCGTAGCCTTCCACGTGGAGGGTCCGGATCGCGGCCAGCCCGGCCTTGATTCCCGCGTCGATGTCCGGCTCTTCTGGGTTGCGCATCAACTGGCGGGCAATGCCGGCGGTGAGGCATGTGGTATAGCCGATCATGCCTCCCGGGTGCCGTTTCTCCCACATCCGTTCCATGACCTTTGCATCGAAGAATAGAGAACATTGGAAATTGCCGTGTTCTCGGGAAAAGCGGATCGCCCCGGCTGCCCCGAACGAGATAACGACGTGCGCGCAATGCGAAAGCGCGTTGACGCACGGGTTGTGAACCAGCTCCCAGAAAACGTCCTGGGCGGTGCGCTCCCAGGAGAGTTCCCGGCTGACCTGCACCTCGCTCAGGCGCAGGTCATGCACCGTGGCGACCACGACTAATCGATCGGAGCAGTCGTGGTGGAGTTGTTCCCAGAGCGGCCCCTGGGTCAGAGGGCTCGCCATCTTGAGTAAAATCCAAGGATGGTGCCTTCCTTCGGCACCGAGTGCCTTCGGCCAGAGCTCTGAGTGATTTCTGAACCCCAGGTCGGCATCGTCGAGGATTACCAGGTCGGCATCGCGCGTATCGTCGACTACCTTTTGCCATTCGTGGACGGCATCGCTCCGTGCCCGGTCCAGACCCAGGAACTCTTCCACCCGCCAGGCGGTTTTTTCGTGGTCGAGCGGGGCCTTGTCCCCTTGCTTGAATGGTGACCAGATAGCATACGAGTGGTGGTACTGGCCGTCGTTCGTGTGCATTTTGCAGGACTTACGCGGCGCGGCGGTCTGGCGGACGGAAAACTGCGCGGATCCGTTCCGACGCAGCTCCACCGTGGTCGCCTCGACTAGGTCCGCAAGCAGGGCGCTGCCGCCACGCTGCCAGTAGGTGCTGGTCGTTTCCCAGGCGGACAGATCAGGTTTACGCAGGTCGTGCCAGGTTGCCAGATTCCAATCCATGGCGACGTCCCCCGTTACGATGGCTATTTTCTCAGTATTGCGAGTGCTCATTTTGTCCTCCTCACAAATGTCCAGGACACGTTCTGTGTTCAATCAGACCGGGCGCGTTTTGCGAAAGGTCGCTTAACGTGAACTTACGAAGATTTGGAGGGCTGGCCCTTTGGGCCATGTCTATTCTTATCATGTTTGGCAGGGGGTTTTATAAAAGCCTTTTTTTGGCAGGCCTCTAAGCACAACCTCGCCGCGTTGCCAACAGCTGGGGCGAGGCTGGGCCTTTTACCGCCTACCCGAGCACGCTCATTTGACTGGGCTTTATCGTACGATCGACATTTTCCCAAACGTCGCCGGCATCTGTTGTCCGGTGCACGATCGCGACAGGACACGGCTGTCTTTCAAAGCAGCAGTTCAAAGCGTTCTTTAGCTTCAAAAGTGGAGAAGAGGAACAAAACAGAGACTCAGTTAGACACGGTGCGCCGGCACTGGGCACGACATCATAGCGGCATACTCAGAAACAGACAATCCACCCGCGAACATCACTGTCCAAGTCGCTGAGCGCCCCTATTAACGGCTCCACTGCCCTGCTATCGCCGATGAAACCAAGGGCTTAGCAGCGTCCCTGCGAACATTCGAATTTTTTTTATACCCTAACGCCTTGATGAGCCCTTTGACGTCTCGCTTCTCGCCCAGTTTTTGCCCGTTTGGCGTGCCAGACCCGAATATCATGAATATCACACCTCAAATATGCCCCGACGATACGGCTGCCCCATACGTTCTCAAAGCTTGCAGGACTACCAACGTGTATCTATCAAACGGTGTATGATGGAGCGCTAGCCTTTCGGTCGTTGTCTCAGACGAGATGGCTACAAAAAACAGTGCAGTAAGAGCGGAAAATGCCAATATAAATGCAGCAGCGCGATCAGATTTGGTGAAAGATCGGATGAACCCAAGAACAGTCCGCAAGCCCTTGGAGGACAGAGTTCGCGCATGCTAATGCGAGCCCAGCCTTTTTTTGCTAATCAAGAACGCTGTGCTTCTCACAAGTATGATGATGGCAATCAGCACAACGACGATGGCAATGAATACTAGCCAAGTAATAGTTTCGCGTGCAAGCGCGAGCATAACGAGCCCGATGCTCAGCCAGAAGATGACGGCCGTAAGGGTTTCTGCTTTCTGGTTGAGATCAGCGCCTAAAACAGACTTCGCGATGAGCAGAAGAATTAAGTATCCGCCAAACGCGAGACCGAACAGTGCCGCTGCGCCATACAGCTGTGGGTGCGGACTTTGTGGAACAGGAAAACTGGCGTTAACGCCGGGCTGTATTTGCTCAAGTTTGAGGTCCTGACCAAACGCCCTTATTTGATCGCTTAGGTTCGGCGTGGCGAGTACGATAATGCCGAGGATCAGCAGGAAAACGCCAAAAGAGACCAATCGTAACAGTTGATCATCGCTTCGCTTCAATCTGGTCTCCGCTGACCGCATAACGGTACAATACCGCACGGGCGCTTAAGTAGTTTTAGGGAGGCACCGCTCACTGTCAATTTGGAGAACGTAGCTGCGCCTTTGCGCCCACGGATGAAGGTTTTTTGCTAACGTTTTTATCCATTCCGCGCAAAAGGAAGGTTTGTGAGACCGCTGAGAGTTCTTTTTGTCGAACCGCCAAAAGACACATGGTTTGTGATGGGCGAATACTTGCCGCCGCCTTTGGGCATTTTGCAACTAGCTGCTTACGTCGAGGAGCACTGCGAAAACGTGGACATTGAGGTGCTTGATTGTCAAGCCGCCAATGTCGATTGGAGGGGGTTGGAGAAGCGAATTGAGAGCGTAGACCCTAGCGTCGTTGTCCCAAGCAGCTTAGCCACGTGTAACGCGTACACCACGGTGCGCGCCGTTGAAACGGCCAAGGCGGTCAACCAAGAGATCTTAACGGTTGTCGGCGGCCAACACTTTACCGCTACCGTTAACGAGAGTCTCGCTTCGTATCCGGAAATAGACATCGTGATTCGAGGGGAGGGCGAAGAAACGCTAGCTGAAACCCTTCGCGCTCACGGCGAAGGGCGATCGTTTTCAAATGTGCAGGGGGTTTCGTTCGCACACGACGGGACTATATATCATTCGCCAGACCGACCTCTGCTTACGAATTTGGACGAGTTGCCCTATCCAGGCTACCATTTTGTCGCGGACGTCATCGAGAAGTATCACTTCAAGATGATGACTGATGTCACAAAACGATACGCACTCGTGGAGGGGTCGAGAGGATGCTCTAATGACTGCTCATTCTGCACGCAGTGCGCTTTTTGGCGATGGAAGTGGCGGAGCAAATCACCTAAGAGGATAGCTGATGAGATGCAGTACAGCTACGAACAGTATGGAATGAAATTCCAGTGGCTTACCGACGATAATTTCGGCTTAGGCGCGCACACGCGTGAACTATGCAGGGAGCTCATCGACAGGGGGTTGTCGCAAGGCATAATGTGGTTCATGCAGGCGCGCTGCGATGACGTAAGAAGACACGAAAACTTGCTACCCACGCTTAGCGAAGCCGGCCTTCGCTGGATACTCACCGGCGTCGAGAGTCCCTGCGAATCAACCTTGGAGGCGTTTAACAAAAAGATTCGACCTGAAGACGCCAAGAACGCGATATCACAGCTAAAGCGCAATGATATTTTCTCTCAGGCCATGTTCATCATAGGCGAGCGGCACGATTCTGCTGAGTCAATAGATCGCATACGGTCATTTGCCGACGAAATGGACCCAGACCTGGCGATTTTTACCATACTAACGCCTCTTCCAGGATCGAGGATCTATGATGAAGCGCTGAACAACGGCTGGATTGAAGATCGCAATTGGGCGCACTATGACATGGCCCACGCCATAATGCCAACGGAGCACTTGTCGCGTCTTCAAGTTCAAGAAGAGCTCTACAAGTGCTATCGCAGTTTCTACGGCTCTTTTTCACGGCGATTTAAAGGGATGTTCTCAACAAATGCGTTGAAGCGTCTCACTTATCGGCATTTAGCCGGACAAGGTCTTATGAAGCAGCTTAAGGACTTGTTCTGGAGGGCCCCGGATGCCTGAGGGCAAGTGGAAGACTCGATACCTGCTCTTTCTTGTCGTTGTGTCTTTTTCCACCCTTTGCGTAATCGCTATGATTACCTTTCTTTCACCGCGCGTTTCGGATGGATTTGCGTGGCGCAGGCAGCTTACCGGATCAGTATTCTCGCTGCTGTGCGTCTTAGGTATGATCGCGGTCTTTTTCCCACAGCACTGTGCGCGACGCTCCCACAAAGAGTACCCGAACAGCGAGCGTTCTGAGGCGGTGCGTCATAGAGAACACGATTTACAAAAATCGTCCTCGATAGGCGGCGTTAAAGTGACGCACGGACACCATCCCACCTGCGACCGTTATCATGAGCACGAGTTCCTTCTCGGCAAAAGAACGCTATGCTCCGCCTGCTTGGGGCTGTTCTGTGGCGCCCTCATCTCGCTCGCTGCAGCGTGCTACGTTTTTCTGCTGCAGGGCCCTTACGGTCTACCTGACCGGATCGCGTTTGCCCTCGGGATCGTCGGGATCGCTTTCGGCCTCGCTCCGTATGTTATTGCTGAATCGCTGGGACCGGTGCGCCGTTTTTGCTTCAACGCGCTAATGATAATCGCAATGTTCCTCGCGCTTGTTGCAATCGACAGTCGATTTCAAAGTAGTGCGTTGAACGCGCTCCTCATCGGCTTTTTTATATTTGTGCTCTTTACCAGGATCTCGCTCTCGCAGGATACACACAAACGAATTTGTGCAGCGTGCGAACAACCGTGTGCGACTTGACGGTGCGTTGTTTTATGACCGGCGCCGCCCGAGCTGGTATAGTGCCCCTGCAAGAATCAGTACCGCGATCACAATCAAGATCACAGGCCCGATTAATTGTCCACTAACTGAAATTCCTAGCGTTTGCTGGAGGATCAACAGTATTCCGCCGATGAGCAGAATCAAACCGAAGATTATTCCGACGATGATGCCCCCGTGCGGAAGCCCGAAGCATTCCTCTTCAGGGCGTTGCTCGCCACGAGGTCCGTAGCAGCCATCGTGACGAGCCCGCCTACGACGTGTGTCATACAGGAGTTCTTGACAGTTGACACAGACTTGCGCCCCCTCCTCATTTTTAGTCCCGCAGTTTTGGCAATACGGCATTTAATCACCGGCATCTCTACTGCAGCCTGCACCATAACGCTTGCCATTTGTCACGAATTTGAGTGCTAATGCCTTTGCAGCCCATCCCGTGAAGTACCGCGAGGCATGCTGTTTTCAGGCTTAGGCTAAGCACCCCGGTCGCATCGTGTCAATCTCCTGAACAGCACAGTCTAAGCAGACGCGAAAGCATTTGCGAAAACTTGACCGTAAAATTAATGTGATAGCACCAAGAAAATAAGAGACGGATCATAGACAGAGGTTGCAGACCTGCACTCGGTTGCCACGTTTGCTACAACAGAGCGCGGATCTGCAGCACAGTTCCCGAGCCTAAGTCGGCTCGGGCTTCTCTTTTTGGGTCTAAGAGCGTAATACAACATCGCGAATACTCATTGTTAAATATTTCTATTTAGTTCGATTGTTGAAGCCTCTTTTAAAAACGTCTACAGTAACCCCCCTCGGAGTCGGCAGTGCCCACGACGATCGGAAAAGTAGCCAAGCGCATCAGGTGAGCCCAGTTTTGAGATTATTTCTCGCCGGCAATGTGCGCCCCGGCTCTCAAAAAAACGCAGGAATATTTATCGACTTGAAACACCACTAAAGATTTGGGAAAAACATGTGCTCCGGCGGTGGCCCAGTCATTACTATGGAAACGAGCTGGTTTGTGAAGTATCACTGCAACAACTGCGGGAAGATGTTCAAATCGATGGGCAAAAACCCGACGTGTCCGTCCTGTTACTCAGAAGACGTTTTAAAGCATTCAGATTAAACGTTGAGCGCACAGGAGATTGCAGCTTGCTTAAGCGGCTGCTTCGCAGATAGCTCTGAACGGAAGAAAGCATTTGCACTCACCGTATGTACGCAGCTTTTATTGACCCTGGAAATCCTCGATAGTTTACTTAAGATTGCCCGCTCGAGTCAGTGACGTGGGTTAGGTACGCCATATCTTTGGCTTTTTGCGCTTAACCGAACGTTCTCGAGGCAGACGAGCTCTGGTCGTTTTGAGCGGTCTACAACCAGTACAATTGTTTTCCACAGCGCGGACCATATCGGTAATGCTTTTTACGAAGCCCATGAATTAAGAACATATGCGGCCCGATATGGATGCTAATCGCGACACGCGGTTCTGGCGCCTGGATACCTTTAGCGATGCTATCTTCGCCGTGGCTATGACGTTGCTCGTGTTTACATTCCCCCTCGCCGGGTTGCCCCAAAACCTCGGACCAGAGGCGGTTCAGAACCTGCTGCAGGGCTTATCGAGCCAGTTTGAGACCTTTTTAATCAGTTTCCTCGTCGTCGGAGCGTTCTGGACCGCACACCACAGGGTGTTTGACAAGATTAAGCGCTATGATCAAACACTAGTTTGGCTGAATTTCATCTTCTTGCTGTTTATCGTTTTCGTTCCATTCCCGACCGCTGTTGTGGTCAGCGCCCAGAACTCCTGGCTTCCCGTCGCGTTTTATGCATCAAACATCGCTTGCGCAGGGTTTGCGCTCACTCTGGTGTGGGTGTACGCATCCTACCACTTTCGGCTCATTGACGCGAGCACACCCATTCGCGAAGTCCGCTTGAGCACCCTTCAGGGGGTTGTGGTCCCCAGCGTCTTCCTGTTATCGATACTCGTGGCGTTCTACAGCCCGCGCCTCGCCGAGTACTTTTGGCTTCTAAGCTTTGTGGCGCAGTGGGCGGTGGCGCGACAATGGAGAAAGGCTGGAGCTAGCTGAAATCCGAAACTATCGCAGTCAACGAAGTTTTACGGCCAGGTTGCTAAGCAAGGCCTCGCGAGGTCGCGTGCGAAAAACGTGCGAAAAACACGCCTTGGAGTTTGATTGCGAACCGCAGCTCCGGGTGGTTCTCTAGAGCGCTAGTATGCCCCATTCGAGCGGCGCGGCAAGAAGCCCGTTTGTTCGCTTGATTGAGATGATTATGTGGATGAGCACGAGAACGGACATTTGACGCACAAATCGGTCGAGAGCTTGCTTCTCAAGGGGCAGACTGTGATGCTATTCTGTATGCTATCAGATTAATTCTGATTCTAGGAGTGTTCTTCTTACGTTCAAGCGAGCTCAAGTTTTCCAAACTTAGCCTCCTCGTACGATGTTACGGAACAGCGCAATATCGTCGTTATCGACCACGCGTAAGAGGTATAGCATCGTGAAGTACAACGGTACCGCAGGAAAAACAGATAGTAGATTAAGGTTCCCTAGGTAAACAATAAACAAGCCCATCAATAAACTCGCCGCACCGATCTTGACCAAACCTGCTACGTCCTTTTTGGAGAGCGGGTATGTGATCCTGGAACTTACGAAAACGCAGAGCAATAAAACCGTTAACTCAGTAGCGGCAGTCGCGATGCTGGTACCAACGTAACTGAATCGCGGTATCAGTATTAGGTCCAGTGTCACATTTTCGACCATACCAACCGCAGTAATTTTTGTCACTATCATTTGCCTGTTTGAAGTCTCGAACAGTCGCAGAAAGGCTGCCGTTAGGAATATGAAAACCGTCGCCCAGATGAGTATTTGAAGCGCCATTGCGGAGTTGTTGTATTCGACACCGAAGATAAGCGTAATAATCTGGCCAGCAAGCAGTGTGGTTCCCATACCGAGGGGAACTGAGACAATAGCCATGTACTTAAAGTATCTTTTATAAATCAGCCTGAAACTGTCTTTTGCAGTTGCGTGAAAGCGCGACATTGCCGGAAATACCGCCGTACTGACTACCGTTGGGATGAACAGTAGGACCATGATCAATCGATAGGGGGCATTGTACCAGCCAACCGCTTCCGCTCCTTTCATCACCGACAAGAGGACTGAATCGATGTAAAAATAAATCGTAGTAAACAGTCCGGTCAAGGCAAATGGCAGCGCCTCTGGAAGTATTCTTCTCCAAAACTTCAAATCAACCTCAACGTGAGGCAGACTGAATTTTGTACTGTAGACTGTCAAGCTATAGATCGTAACAGCCAAGCTGCCCACGAAGTAAGCAAAGGCGAACCAAACGACACCCAACCCTGCAGTGATTCCCCATATGACAACGACGAAAATAGCGACAGTGCTTAAGATCAGCCCTAACGACTGGTATTCCATCCTCTCGAAAGCTTGAAACAGTGAGTAGAAAACGCCGGTGAAACCTGCACAGACCACAGAAAGAGCTAAAACATAAATCAAGGTGATTGTTTCTGGAGGATATCGTAAGACATACGCTGCAAAAGCAATCAAGCAGAACGTGCCGCTTGCCAGCGCGATCTCGATGATGATCAAATTGCCTAGATATTTACTGGCTAAGGATTTGTCTCGCGCAACCTCTCTTGTAGCTAACGTGCTGAGCCCCAGACTAGTGAAGGGAGTAAAAACTGACGTGAATGCTATTGCGGTACTCAGTAATCCAAAGCCTGTGACGCCGAGATATCGAGCGAGTACAATCCCGTAGACAGCTGCAATACCCAAACTAACGATCTGCCCAATAAGCAAAAAAACGGAGCTTTTTGCTATTGTTCTTGCAGTGCTCATGTTTTTCGCCCGTATATCAGGTTGCGTCCATCGAGTGAGCGTGCAGATTGCCGCCCATCCCTCTTCCCACCGGTTGCTTGTACCTCTTTGAGCTCCTTCACTCTCGTCCGAACTGTCTCAAGCAAACACGTGGTTGTCGATTAGATGCGGTAACTTACGTGTTATCAGGCTTATAAATGCCAGTGAAACACGCTCTGTGAAATTTGCAAGCCCTAGATTAGTCAATGAGTGCGAGGCTAAAACGATTACGCGAGGCAATTGCAGTTTTAAACAAAAACTATCAACAAGCAGGAGTGCGGAGGGGGTTCTACTCGTTTGTCACTCACTCATCAACCCCTTAAGGGGGGAACAACGAGGCAGGTCAACTCATGAGAACGGGTCATGAATTCTAGTACTAACGACACACACACGTGTGGGAGTACCACGATCGAAAGCCCTGCCCCTGCTCTTAAGAAACTAGCTATGAAGACAGACACGGCCGCATTATCGCATCCCTCAGTGTGCAGCCTCAGGAGTATTATCGCCTTCAAACTTGTACTCAAGAAACACAAGGGCCGTTCGTTTCGTAGCCATATTCTCTTGTGGACCACGTGAAGTTGGACTCGTGTCCAGCTGCGTTTTGATATGATTGATCGTGTGTACCTAAGTTTTGTAAATACCGCGAGAGAGTCGTAGCACACGGATTTGCATCGACTCCTCTTATGCTGCTGACAGTAAAGCTTTTAGACACCAATTCGCAACACTTACGGCGTAAACTGGCTGTGCAAAACCGCTGTGAATCCATGAAGATTACCGCTGTAGCACCTTTTCCAAAATACAAAGATGGGATTCCGAGGGCCTCAGAGGAGTTGCTCTCAAAGCTCTGCGAGGCAAACAGTGTAGAGTCAATTTCGATTATAGCCCACAAAGGCCTAGATTTTGTAAGCCCATCTCTTTTGAGACAGAGAAAAGTTTCTCTGTTCACGGCACGCTCATTCCTGCTTCCGTGGACTCTGTTGAGAACCATTAAGCTATATAAGAACAGCGATGTCTTCCTTCTTTTCGCTGAGCCTTGGGCCGTCTTCGATCCCTTGCAACCTCTGCGCTTATTCGCCCTTCTGATTAAGTATGGCGTTTTGCCCAAGTCAAATTGGATTCAGATTTTGCACGACTTTACCATCTATGTATTTCCTGAAGATAACGTGGACCCAGCAAGGACAACGAGGCTATATGACATGTGGAAGAACCAGTTCTCCGACGTCCCCGCAAGATATGTGGCAGACTCCGAATCCACGAAACGAGATGCCATCAGCTATTGGAGCTTGCCGGCGGACAAGATTACAGTAATTTATCTAGGTTCTTTTATAACTCCCAAAACTCCTCGCGTCAGCTTCGGCAGCAAAAAGATCTTAGTGGTTTCTGACGTCTCCCCTCGTAAAAACCATCTGCGATTGATAGAAGCGTTTGAGCTGGTTCATAGAAATAACCCAAGCAGCGACACAGAATTGATAATCGTGGGTTATTTACGAAAAGATGTCCCCGAATTCGAATCAACCCTGTGCGACATGCAAAGGCGCAATGAGGGTTTAAACATAAAACTAGCCGGCTACTTGACCGACTCCGAGGTACTGTCGCTCTACGAGGACGCAGACGTCTTCGTTTATCCCTCGCTCTACGAGGGGTTTGGACTCCCCGTACTTGAGGCTATGGCGTGCGGGTGTCCGGTTATTGCCTCAAACGTCTCCTCATTACCAGAAGTGGTCGGTGAAGCAGGCCTTCTCGTCGACCCATATAACGTCGAAGCGCTCGCACGCGCGATAAGCACTGTGCTCGACGACGACGAATTAAAAAGAGAGATGAGCCGAAAAGGTATAGCACAAGCACAGAAATTCTCGTGGGCAAAGGCCGGTGCTGAATTGCTAGCGGTTTGCCAAGAAGTTGCGGAAAGGGAGAGGTAACCTCAGGGTTACAAGTGAGAGATTTAGCCCCTTACCTCGGAATACAAACCAAAGTCCCGTCATCGGAACATCAAAACCCGCCTACGCTGCAACACAGCTGCTTCTTCTCAAGTCAACGTCGGTGCCACACGCTCCGAACGGCTGCGCGAACAGAAGCGATCACGAGGGCCATCGTTATTGTATCAGGCAAGGTTCCGGCAAAATGCTAACATATTTACCTTACGACAGGTCTACTCTCTCCTGACAGGACCACGAGTCTGGCGCTCTCAGTCTGTTTTAGTGAATTGAGCTTGATCCAGCTATAGAGCGGGCTGCAAAATGATGACTATTAAAGAGCGGCTACACAAGACACCTCAAGCTATCACCGCTCCAAGGTCAGGAACAAGAATTCCGAAATACCGATGAACTCAGATTTGCAACTGCTAATCTTTCACGACTCGCTCGACGTGTTAGGTGGTGGAGAAAAAGTAGTAGCGACGATAGCGAAGGCATTTGACGCGCGAATCGCGGCAGCGAATGTCGACCCAGAAGTTATTCGAGAATTAGGCATCGAACAAGATATCATCTATGACTTAGGTCGGATTGATGACCGGGCCCCGATAGGTCCAATCAAATCAAGCTTGTTGTTCAGAAGAGTGAGTTTTAGGGGATTTGACAAGTACCTTTTAAGCGGATTCTGGTCACTTTACGCGGCCTACAGGCACAAGCCCAGCATATGTTACTGCTATACCCCCCGGAGGGATTTTTATGACTTGAAACACTTCAACATCGCCCGTCAATCAAATTTGGCGAAGAAAGCAGTAGCGTGGAGCTGGACGACCGCGCATAGTTATTTTGACAGGCGCGCTATCCGACAGGTCACCAAAATCCTAACACTGAGCCGTACTGTCCAAAAACGCATAGCCTTGTACTATGGTAGGGATTCGACCGTAATCTACCCCCCTGTACCTACAGATCACTACTATACTAAAGCATTCGGTGATTTCTGGTTGTCAGTAAACAGATTATACCCTGAAAAAAGAGTCGAGTTGCAAATAGAAGCCTTCAAACGCTTGCCCGATGAAAATCTATTAATTGTGGGCGGATATGCACGTCGCGACAAAGGACTGGTCGCGTATCACAAACTGTTCGCGGATCTGCCTCCAAACGTGGAGATCCTAGGGATAATCCCACAAGAGCGCTTACTGGAATTGTATGCAACCTGCAAAGGGGTTGTATGTACGCCTATTGACGAGGATTTTGGCTTGGTTCCTGTCGAAGCACAAGCCAGCGGAAAAGCCGTAGTCGGGGTAAACGAAGGCGCGCTAAGAGAGACCGTTATCAACGGTGCCACAGGCTTCTTGGTGGATCCACATCCAGAATCCCTAAAAAAAGCGATACAGTGCGTTTCGGAAGAACCACAACGTTATGAAAAAGCTTGCAAGAAGAATGCGAGCAAATTTGATGAACACGTATTCATTGAAAGCATGCGGCGGAATCTTTGCGAGGAAGAATAGCGCATTGGGTTTGTACATTGGGGCGACACGTTCTTGGTCGAGTTTTCCACAAAGGGCTCTGCTGACGAACGGCTACATCCTTTGTTTTCCAAGGAGGCAACGCGAAGCCTCTGCCAGTTGAACTACCACAAGAGGGTACTTTTTTTCGCGCTCACAGTGGCGTTTGAGTTGTGCAGCTCAATAACCGGCTGGCGCTCTTATTTAGGATCATCCGTTGTGCGTGTATAGCGATTGCTGGTGGTGTTGCGCATGTTCACGTTGATCCGAGAGCACGCCTCATTTGACGTCCTTGCAACCGCGCTCAGTAAAAAGCTCTCTCATTGTAGCGTCGTATCGGGCGCTGCTAGGACGTAGGCCCAGCTCTTGCGATAGCATTTGCGCCGTCTGCAAGCTCTAAGAAATGCCGAAACGCAACGCTTTCATAGGTGAGAGAAGAGAATAGGGAGGGGCTATATGGCAATTGATATACGAGCACTGGCCACAGCAAACTTGGTTGTTCAGCTCGTGCTCATCGCGCTCGTCCTAGGTGCTGTTTATCTTGCGCGCAGGGGAATGATAATCCGACACTGCACGATCGTGCGAGGAACCGTTGTCGTGCAAATCATTGCGATATTGGCAGTGATGCTGCCCTCGCTGATCGGATACGTTGAAAACGTACCGCCGATTCCCTTCCTGTACCCTAAGCTCCTCATCCATCACATTTTAGGGCTTGTGCTGATCGCGATCTTCATCTACATCAACCTCGAAGTCGGACGCGTCATCCGCCCCGTAGTCAAACGCAAGAACGCCATGCGGACTGCTCTCGGGGTATGGCTGGTCGCCATCGCTCTCGGCATTAACATTTATCTCACAGTCTACTACGCGTGACGCGGATCATGACCAGACGGTAGAATCCAAGCTTAAAGCTAGAGCTTGATCACGAGGATTCAACGTGCTAAACGACCACATCCCTTCTTTGGCGCACACCTCGCTGTCGGAGCGTTTATGCATTTCGCTTAGGGCGTCGAGCAGCATTGGCCCGTATCCAACAAGCAAAATACAGAAAGGGCCGGTGCTCATACGTGGATCTGCTGACTTGTCTGGAGAGGGCATTGGGCTAGGCGTGCCAGTAGCGAAATTCGCCCATCGTGTCGTTTTTCCTGGGGGGGCACGTGTGAACGAGCAACGAGCAGACAATCACCATTGTACGTGGGTTGTAGACTATGACCTCAACTTAGAAGAACGTGTAACATTGAAGAGCGGCGAGAGCATACATAATGATAGCTTCTACCGGCTTACGGAAGGGTTTGCAGGCCTACATAGGGCAATCCCAATCTCGCGCGGCCTCACGGAACGTTTTAACCGCGCACTCCGCTTCACGTGGGGACTTAGCACGACGTTTGAAACGACGTCTTCTGCTGGAACCGCGCGCGTTTCTTACACCGTCGACCAGCGCGCAAACGTGCTACGCGTAAGCGTTGACGCAAGCCGCTTGAATAACACCGGGTGCACGGAAGTGATCCTTCTTAACGAGCAAGACGGTAGCCTTTTCGATCGCTACAGTGATTCTAACGGCTTAGAGCTCTTCGGCAAGGAAATCGGAACGTGGGAAGAGACCTTCGCCGACTGCGTCACGCTCAGCGACTCCCGTCACAGCATATCACTCTCCCTTCCGAGCGTGCCTCGATCCACAATGTACAGGGGGAGAGAAGTGGCGCCCGGGCGGCTTTCGTGGACCGGTGTCGCCTACGTCCTCGCGCCGCGCTACGCCGACTTTGACTATGATATTGCGATTCGCGAGGACGTATGACGCGCGTGCTTCTTATTTACCCCTATTTCAAACCAAAAAACAGTCGATCGATATTTCGTTTCCCCCCACTTGGGGTCTGTTACGTTGCCGCAAGCCTACAGCTGGAAGGACACGACGTGCGTATTCTAGATTGCACCTTCACGACGGTGGAAGCGGCACTCGAAGAAGCAGCGCGCGCCGAGGCCGAAGTTGTCGGGATCTATAGTATGATCACGATGCAAGAAGAGAGCATCATGTTCGCACAGCATCTGCGCTCGCGCACAAGACTGCTAGTGGCAGGCGGCCCTCTCCCATCGTGTGATCCCCCGGCGTTTTTGGATGACTTCGACGTGGTTGTTATGGGAGAGGGAGAGCGCACCATGGCCGAGCTGGTGCGTGCGTTTGCCACGGGCGACGCCCTTACTGAAGTCGCCGGGATTGCGTATCGTGACGGCGAGAAAGGAGGGGGGGATGCTCGTGGTCAGCGTGGGCACGTCGTAGTAACCTCGCCGCGCCCACTCGCAACCAATCTTGATCATGTGCCCTTTCCAGCGCGTCAGCTGCTCCCTAACGAGCGGTATATCCAGTATGGACGTCAGAAGTTCCGATATAGCAAGACGACAGTGATTACTACGCGCGGGTGCCCTTTTCGGTGCGAATTCTGTAGTAACGCCGTCTTCGGGGTTTCGTATCGGGAGCGGTCAGCGGCGAACGTCGTTGACGAAGTAGAACAAGTTCTTTCGTTGGGCTACGATTACATCCACTTTGCTGACGACGTGTTTACGTTCAACAGAGCGCGTTTGCTCGACATTTGCGCCGAAATCAAACACCGAGGGTTATCTTTCGCCTGGGAGTGCCTGGGGCGGGTGGATTCGATGAGTCGCGAACTTGCCTCGGCGATGAAGAATGCAGGTTGCCGCCGCGTTTTCTTTGGCATAGAATCGGGCAATGACGATATTTTGAAGCTGATGAACAAACGCATCACCGTTAGGCAAGCACGGTCCGCGGTAACTTCAGCGCGCGAGGCAGGGCTTAACGTCGGCGCATTCTTTATCGTGTGTTATCCGGGAGAGACGAACGAAACGGTACTTGACACGCTTCGATTCGCCTCCTCGCTTCCGCTTGATTATCTCTCCTTCACCATGCCGTATCCGCTGCCGAATACGGCGTTGCACGAACGGATAAAAGAGCGCATCAACAAATCGTGGAGGCCGCCCGAAAGCGGTTTCCTGGAGCACATCTGCATCTTTGATGCCGATTTCTCGGAGACCAAGATGAAGTTCGCGATCATCAAGGGCCAGATCACCTTCTTGCTGAACAAGAAACTCGGAAAAAGCGCGTACGTTGCGGCAAGGCCATTCGAGGTGGCGACAGACTTCTTATTCAAGCGCATGAGATGATCTCAAGCGCAAAAGCGCCAAGAGATCAGCCACGTCGCGAGACGCCGCGCTGAGTGCTCCATATTGCTTGAGGAGGATCGCTGAGCATTTTGACGTCGGATCGAGTCTCAAGCATTTCCTCAAAAAAGCTAAGACTGCATTCCTAACAGCCCTACATTAGTATTCACCAGCTAGGTGAGCTTAAACGACGATATCATTTGCTGCGCCGTCACAAGCTCTTCGTCATACTGGGCCGCAATTCCGGTAAATTGAATTACATAGACTGAATTGCCTTTGACGGTCCACACCATTAGCCCTTTGTAAAGCTCTCCGTTGGGTGCTTTGAATGTGAACACAATTTCATATCCGGGCTTGCTCCCCAGTGAAACCGTATGATTCTCAAGCAAACTGACGCTGTTGCTGCTTTTTTGAAGGTCGCTTATCAAGCTTGATGCGAGACTTTGAGGAGTTCTTCCTGATTGATTAAGGGGAACACGTTGAATCTGGTACGAAATGCTATCGTTTCCGCGCTGGAACGTCGCTATGGTGACGCCCGCAGAATTTCCGGTTAATTGCCAGTCGCTCGGATAGCTCATTTCCACTCCCGCATTCTTATTGGTATATACTAAGAAGCTAGCAGGGGCGCCCGGCGTCGGCGACTGCGTCGTCTGATTTGACGCGCAGCCAGCACTGCTCACCGCTATGGCTGCTGCTGCAACGATGATGACTACCCACAGCAATCGAGCGTTTGCACCCATCTTTTCAGCTCCACAGTGAAACGCTCCTCGGACATATATCTTGTTATTCTGTTGTTCCGTCGGACTCGCTGCAGGATCGAATCCGGACGGCGAATGTAAAAAAACCGCAACCTCCCGGCGGAGTCAGGCTAAACGAACTCACCGTTTCTGCATGACCTTTTTCTGATTCTCGCCTGTGTCACGAAAAACAAGGAACGAATGACGCTCAGGGCTTCTCAGCTACCATCACGATGCGGTGCCTCGTGTGTTCCGCGCCTTTGTACTGTTTATGGCTGACTTTTTCATCTAGCGCCTTCACAACAAACCCTGCCGATTGAAAGAGCTCGCAGAGCTCAAAAAGCGAAAAATGGTGATGTGGAATCCCCCCTCGAATGACGGTATCTGCTGCGATCTTCACTCCCTGGCCGCAGCGCAAGTCGCGCCGTCCAAGGACTTCGACAAACGCCAGGCCGCGATCTCTTAAAACCCGAAAAAGCTCCCCCACTGTCTTCTTTCTCCCATTTCCGGTGAGGTGCCCGAGCAACCCATAACACGAGACAGCCTCGAAGCTTCGGTCCGAAAATGGAAGCTGATGAACGTCCGAAAGGACCCGCGCGTATTGAGGATCGAGCAGCACCAGTGCCTCTCTCGAGAGGTCAACCCCGACTGCCCTAAAACCGTTCCTGTGAAGCGGAACTAGGTACCTCCCCGTGCCACAGCCGACGTCGAGCACATCAGCTCCCGCCGCAACCCTCCGCAGCACAGGAGAGATATCGTACGGGCCTTTCCACCAGGAGGGGTGTAAAACGTACTTCTCATCCCAGATATTGACGAGTAATTTAGCGTGCGATCGCGCCTCTTCGGACATAGCTATTACGGCCCCCTTTATTTCCACTGGAGACAATTGCTCACTCATAAAAAACGCTTATTAGGGCTCTATTTTTGATTTTTATCGCGAAAAAGAGATTTGGATTAGAAATATATAAATGTTAATCCATTACCACTGTAGATGCTCTCGGTTATGACTGTCGCAGGATCAGACTCAGGAGGCGGAGCCGGGGTGCAAGCCGACACGCGCACCTTTGCTGCTCTCGGCGTGCACGGGACCTCTGTGGTAACAGCCGTCACCGCGCAAAACACTCTTGGCGTTCAAGATGTGTACTATCTGCCTGTCGACACCGTCGTCGCTCAGATGAGTGCTGTTTTCACCGACATTGACATCCGATGCGTCAAGACGGGAATGCTCGCCACCGTCGAGATCGCAGAAGCCGTAGCTGATGTGCTTTCGCAGCATAAAGTTCCGATCGTGGTTGATCCAGTTATGGTCGCCGAAGCGGGGGGGCGGTTGGTGATGGGGGAACCAAAAGAAGTCCTTGCGCGACTGCTGCCCGAAACAGCAGTCATAACCCCAAACATACGAGAGGCAGAAGCCATTTCAGGCATCGCCATACACAATCTCGATGATATGAAGCGTGCTGCCTGCGAAATCTATGCTCTCGGCCCTAAATCGGTTATTGTCACGGGAGGCCATTTGGGCGGGACCGACGTGCTGTATGACGGCAGTTTTCAGCTGCTCAGAGGCAAGCTGACTAAAAGGGGAACGCACGGGGCAGGATGCACTTTCTCGGCAGCTATAGCCGTTTTCCTTGCTAAAGGGTACCCCGTAAACCAGAGTGCTCTAATGGCAAAGACGTTCGTCACCGACGCCATCAGAAACAGCGAACGCGTAGGCTCTGGCCCCGGCGCTGTAAATCAGTTTGCGGCGACGCTACACAGGGCCGAGCGGTACCTAACGTTACTCGACGTCGAGGCGGGGCTGCGCACCATTAAGGCTATAAACCTAAACCTTATACCTGAGGTCGGAAGCAACTTAGCGATGGCAATTTCGGGCGCAAAGAACTTAGCAGACGTGGCTGCGGTCAAGGGACGAATTGTGAAAGTCGGAGAGACCATCACGCCCGTTGGCTGCGTGACCTTTGGTGCAAGTCGTCACGTTGGAGGGGCCATATTAGCGGCATTGAACCACGATGCTGATATGAAGAGCGCGATGAACCTGCGGTACTCAGACGAGGTGATTCGCGCGTGCCAAGAGCTCAACCTCGCAACGAAGAGCTTCGAGAGACGGGAGGAGCCGCAAGCAACGAGCACGATCGAGTGGGGCATTGCGCACGCTATCGAGAGTAGCTTGACACAGGGCAATGGCATGCCCGACGTCATATACGACCGCGGGGGTGTCGGCACGGAAGCTATGGTCCTCATTCTCGGCCACGCAGCGCAACAGGTGGCCGATACAGTCGTGAAGATTTCATCGGCGCTGAGGTGACCAAGTAACGGCCCCTCAGCTATAAAAGGAACACGGAGGTGGTTTCACGGGAAGTATCAGACCTACGTACATCAAAAGCATATCAGAAGAGCTACTCCGAGGACATCGGGAGACATTTAGCTCTGATTATGAGAAGAATAAGTTGCTCGTGTCGGAATACACGAACATCGAGAGCAAGAACATTAGGAACAGAGTTGCCGGATATATAACGCACAGGGTTGAGATCGGCAACAGGAGAAAGTCATGAGATTCAAGGGCGTGTACCCTGCGATGGTCACGCCATTTACGGGCGATGATAAAATCGACGTTGAGGGGATGCGTTCTAACATCGCCTATCTTGAGAAGGGGGGCGTCGCAGGGCTGGTGCCTTGCGGCAGTACTGGTGAATCCGCGACGTTATCGTTTGACGAGCATAAGAAACTAGTTGAACTCACCGTAGACGCCGCGAGTGTTCCCGTTATCGCAGGGACAGGATCAAACAACACCGCAGAGGCGGTCGAGCTGACACGGTATGCACAAGATGCGGGCGCTGATGCAGCCCTACTAATCGTCCCTTACTACAACAAACCGATGAAAAGTGGGCTGATTAAGCACTTTAGCGCTATCGCACAGGCGTGTGAGATTCCCCTCATCTTGTACAACATTCCAGGACGCACCGGCATCAACATGGATCCGGAAACGATTAGCACATTGGCACACGAGTACAGTAACGTTGCGGGCGTGAAGGAGGCAAGCGCGAACTTCACCCAGATTTCAAATATCATTGAGATTACCCGTGGCCTTGTGTTTTCCGTTATTTCGGGAGACGACGGATTGACACTTCCTATGATGGCCCTCGGGGCGACCGGAGTCATCTCAGTCACCGCAGATATCCTTCCGAAGCAAATGGGGCAACTCGCACAGTTATGCCTCGAAGGCAACTTTGAGAAAGCGCGCGACGTCCATTATCAACTCGCTCCACTTTTCAAGGCGCTATTCATCGAGACCAACCCCATTCCCATCAAAAAGGCGTGTGACTTGCTCGGGCTTGCGGGTGGACCGCTCAGATTGCCTCTAACCACGATGGCAGAGCCAAACGTCGTCAAGCTAAAGGAGACGCTTGCGGTCTACGCAGATTAGAGGACAGATGCATTCAGGGGTGGCGGAAAGGCATGACGACAAACGATAAGATAGCGGTTGCAGTGACAGGCGCGTGTGGCCGAATGGGGCGTTTGATCATTGACAACGTGACGCAAGCTTCGGATATGGTGCTTGTCGCAGCGTTTGACAAACAGATGTGCAACCCTAACGTAACGGACGCGACTAAGCTTGCCAACACGCTCAAAACCGTTAAGCCTGACGTATTAGTTGACTTTACAGTCGCCGCTTCATCGGTCGAGATCATCAAAGCTGCCGCAGGCGCTGGAGTGAGACTCGTCGTCGGAACTACTGGATTCACCGCAGAACAACGTGCAGAAGCGAAAGAAGCAGTCAAAGGTCAGGTCGCGGCGATAATTTCGCCTAATTTTTCGATAGGCGTCAACGTCTTTTTTCAGTTGGTAAAAACGGCTTCAGAGAACCTACCGAGCGCGGCGTACGCTGCTGAGCTTATTGAAGCCCATCATAAGCACAAAATTGATGCGCCGAGCGGAACGGCGGTCAAAGCGATTGATATCATTAAAGGCGTTGATCGTTCGCGTGCGATTGGATCGTACTCCATACGCGCCGGGGATATCGTCGGCGATCACTCTGTGTTGTTCATTGGCGACGGCGAGCGATTGGAGATTAGCCATAGGGCCCACAGCAGACAGGCATTTGCCAGTGGCGCGATGCTGGCTACACGCTTTATCATGAAGCAGCCGCCTGGGTTATATTCGATGGACGATTTGATGGCCGCGATGAGCGTGAGTTGAGGTTCAGCACAAGCTGCTATAGGGGACACCGAAGCAAAGGTCCCGCTACTTTCATTAATAGCTTTGGACATCTACGCAACCCCCGGACTAGCAACCACGTTCTATTCCAATGCACAGACCAAGCGATCGCAAAGGTGCGCGACGTCGAAATCAACCGGAGTTGCCATCTTCTTCAGCCGGAATTAGTGCCCGTTAGGTTCCAGGAAATTCACAAATGTCGTCTCCATCGACCCAAGATTACACACCGGCATGATCCCCGGTCTCGGATTGATGTTTTGCGATCTTTGGTACTTCGTTTGATCTTGCCACGCACCTGAGTTGACCACCGTGACCCCCCTGTAGTGCGATGCGCCTATGGTGTGTACGTGCCCGCAATGAAGAATGTCGGGTATGCTGTCGATGATGAAGTGATCGGTGCTCTCGGGGGCTATAGAAACCCTATTCCCATATACTGGGGAAAGATGTCGTCGTTTAAGCATCTCTCTCATCGCGCCATCCGGGTTGCCATAAGAGCAACCGGGAATGGCCGCGATGATGTCATCCAAGGCCCTGCCGTGGTATATGAGTATTTTTACGCCGCATAGCTCAATCAGCGAGGGGTTTCCGATACACGTGACGTTGTTACTGAAGCTTTTTGCGTAATCGCTTGAAAGCGCAGGCTGCGGCTCTGCTTGGCGTACCGCATCGTGGTTTCCGGGGGCGACTATGATGGAGATGTTCGACGGCAACATTTCAAACAGATACGCTGCCGCAGCATATTGGTCGTCGATATCGTCGATAGCTAACTCGTCCTCTTGATTTGGAAACACCCCGATGCCATCCACGACGTCACCGGCCACGATCACGTAGGCAATTTTTTGCGCTCTTTCGTCTTCGCTCGCCGCTACCCACTCGGTAAAATCCTCCCACGCACTTGTCAAGAAGGTCTTGCTGCCAATGTGAATGTCTGAGGTCAGCGCTACGTGCACGTCGTTTTCTGCGTGCGTAGGTTGGTGCTGCGGAGGGATGTCGGGCCACGTAATGCTGTCGATAAAGAGTACTTTTCCGTCTGACGAGAGAGACCCAGTGATGCCAACCACCTCGTCCAGAACCACTTGCAGAGCAGCGTCATAGGCACCTTTGTTTTTTAACGCAATACCGCTAAAGTATCCTGTGGGGTCCTCAAGCTCGAGCACTCGATGGCCGTTTGGCGTGTCGCGCGTCTCGTTCACCAGGCCGACGATGGAGATTTTTCCACCAGTCCCGCGCTCATCGTCGAACCATCCTTCGCGCCCTCGGTTCCAATAGGTCAAGCTCTCTATGGGTCGGGAGTTCAGCCGCTTCCTGATGATTTCGCTGAGGCGATCATACCTGTTTCTGAAATAACGCACGAATTCCTCGTATGTGCCAACACACGTGGAACTCTCAGTAATGTCAGCAAGAACTGCTATCGGTCGTGGCTTCCGACGAGGTTCGAGATGCCTATTTGCCACGTCCGTCTGGCCTACTTCGGTCGTTGCCAGTACGTCGGCGGATTCATCGTCGGTTTGAGTAAGAAAAGCTAACGACCTCACAACTTTTTTCTGAGAGTGAAGCGATTCTTTTGCCGCCGTGACGTGAGACTGACCGATCACGACGACAGATTCATCAACGTGTTTCAAAATCTCATTGACTAGGTCTAGGGGCATATCAGTCTCTTGAATCGTCACCACCGCTTCTTGCGTTATGAGGAAGCCGCTTTCAGTGAGCTTTTGAATTATGTCGGTTCGGATCATGGCAGTGTGTGATTTATGGGACGGACCTTTGTGCAAGATTGTTAACGAACACGAACGTGGCGAAATCCGTCCTCCTGCTTGTTCTTCACGCTGGAAGCCGCCTGCCTGAGCGTTAATAGCGCCGGCTCCCAAGCGCGTTTCGGCAGATTATATAAAGCGTCAACTATAACTATGGTCATGACGTCAGCCAGCTTGGTACCGCATTTTATACTTGCTTGGCAGAAATACATGCAGGATCAAACCAGAGAACGTGCAGAGAGATTCTGGAAGACTGATAATTATTGGTTAGCGCTTCTACGTGATATATTAGTTGCACTGTTAGTTGTCGCCTTAGTGATATCGATCGTTTATGCGTACACAGGGTCTGTCACTCCTCTCGTAGCCGTCGAATCAGGAAGCATGGAGCCCCACATAAATATTGGCGACGTCGTGCTTACGCGAGTGACGGATAGAGTGCAAATCGTCACTTACAATGAGGGAAAAGCCACTAATTATCAGAGCTTCGGCAACTACGGCGATGTCATTGTCTACAGGCCAAATGGCGATCCGAATGCGACGCCAATCATACACCGAGCAATGTATTGGGTAAACGCCGGCGACCGTCTGCCAAACAATCAAACGGCTGCCAACGCCGGATACGTCACTAAAGGCGACAACAACCAGGAGTATGATCAACCGCTGCTCTTAGGTGGAACGCCACCTTTGGAACCGGTCAAGCCCGCGTGGATAATTGGCGTAGCACAACAGCCTGCTATACCGTGGATTGGAGATTTACGACTCGCTCTGCCGAGCGTGGTTCTGGTCTCCGATCAATACTCCGGCACGGAGATCTTCGCCGCGATCGACACCTTCCACGGTGGCGCCTGCGTATCATTAGCCAACGTTAGCTTCGCAACCGCTGCAAAACTCTCGCTGAGGCCTTTTTAGCCACAATTAGATACGTTTATATCGTACATTTCGACATAAGCTTGGCTATGCCGCCATTTCTTACGATTGATGATCTCGACACGCACGGGCGAGTGGTTCTTGTGCGCGTTGATTTGAATTCACCAATCGGCCCCAACGGAGAGATTCTGGATGACGTACGTTTTCGCGGCCACGTCCCGACGATTGCAGCTTTGGAAGATGCCAAGACCGTGCTGCTCGCACATCAGTCACGGCCCGGAAAGCGAGATTTCACCACAATGGAGCGACATGCCGAAAAGCTCTCCTCGCTCATTGGAAAGGACGTAACGTATGTCGATGATATTTACGGGCGCAATGTGCGACAATCCGTGAAAGAAATGGGGATCGGAGACGTAGTGCTCCTCGAAAACGTCCGTTTTAGCTCCGAAGAGATGCTCACCGCCCCCGTTGAAGATCTTACGAAGACGCATCTCGTCACGCAATTATCGCTGCAATGCGATCTGTACCTCAATGACGCATTTGGCACAGCCCACCGCGCCCAAACGTCAATCGTGGCTTTTCCGCGCACCTTGACGTCAGGCGCTGGCAAGCTGATGGAACGAGAGGTGGACATGCTGACAAAGGCGCTTACCACTTCCCAACGGCCGCGATTGTTCATGCTTGGAGGCACGAAAGCAGACGACAGCATCAAAGTTATCGAGCACGTTCTTTCAAAAGGCAGCGCGGACAAGGTGCTCGTCACGGGGCTAGTAGCAAACATCTTCTTGGCGGCATCAGGAGTCGACATAGGACCCCCAAGCCTCGAAGACATAAAGTCGTCGGGATACGGAAACTATCTCGAAATATGCAAGAGATTACTTGACAAGTACGATGGCAAAATTGTGACCCCTCTCGATGTCGCACTTGATGATAACGGCAAGCGTCTTGAGACGCCAATTTCAGCGTTACCAAAGGCCTATCCAATACACGATATCGGCATAGAGACGATTGTAGCGTATTCAGCTGAGCTCAAAGCTGCAGGAACCGTGGTAATGAATGGGCCTGCTGGAGTCTTCGAACTAAAAGCATTTGCGCTTGGAACCAATGAAACACTTCAAGCGGCGGCTCAAGCAAAGTTCTCGATTTTGGGTGGGGGCCACATCGCGGCTGCAGCACGTAACATTGGCGTTGACAAACACATGACTCACGTTTCGACCGGAGGTGGCGCTTGCATAGATTTCTTAGCCGGGGACGTCTTGCCCGGAGTCCAGGCGCTTATCGAGGCAAAAGACCTCCAGGAGGCATTTTAGCGTCCGTTAGTCAGCCCATTCCGTGGCCGCGCACTAACAACGTATAAGTATCGGGGAGCATACATAAAAACGATTTTACGCGCCTCGGTGGCTCAGCCTGGAAGAGCGATTGACTTGTAACTGGGACGCAACAATGCGCCTAATGCATCGATATGTGGGAACACGTACATTGCCGAGCAAGTTATCAATAGGTCGGGGGTTCAAATCCCTCCCGAGGCTTTTTTCCTTAGCGCTCAGTGATGGATGCGCCTGACGATCACATTCGGAACGCGCAGGCGTGTGCGTACGTGCGTCCTCAATCTTAGGGACGCCCAAGGTGATGCAAAAAGATGATGTCTATAACAACGCTGACCCTCCCTGAGGCGTGGTACAAAGCAGTCAGGCACATCATGGAATTTGGCAACGTCGTCGATACGGAGTACGGACTTAAAGCGCGCCAAATTCTCATGGGCATGATCGAAATCGACAGGCCTAGTTTTGGTTGGCACAAAGGTGATGCGTTTTGTACAAAAGCCCGAGTGGAGGAGTACAAAAAGCAGTTCGATCGCGCCTACCTGCATCAGCACAACTTTGAGTACACTTATCTAGAACGATTGGTTGAAGGCCACGGAATCGATCAGCTGTCCTGGATACGGGAGCAGCTCTTGAAGAAACGGATTGGATCCAAGCGCATTCAGGCAATCACGTGGATTCCTCAAATTGATTGTCTTAAAGACGAAGACCAGCCTTGTTTTCAACGAATTTGGGTGTACCTCCACCCTAATGAAAGGCTTGACGTCCATATTATGTATCGCAGCTGGGACGTTTTTCAAGCGTACGAAGCTAACATCAATGCGTTTCTTTCATTAATCAAGAAAGAGATGTTAGAGCCTACAGGATTAAAGTTGGGGACTTTGTGCACGGTTGGCAATTCAATGCATATTTATGATTACAATTGGGACGAAGCTCACGCACTACTCGGCAAGTACAAGAAATAGCGAGCTAAATCATTAAAATTTGACAAAGATCAACTTTTATTTATCTTAGAGACTCGAATTCTTTGAAACGAAGCAATATCGTTATTTAACGAATATTCTTTTTTGTTTAAAAAAAAATATTTGTGAACAAGGGAAACTTTTTAGCTATAAGACTATAACCAAGAACACGCGACCAAAACATTTTAAGCGAAAGAAATCTGTAATCGCCACTTAACGGATTGTCCGTCACTACCGCCATCGCCTAACCGAAAGAACACGGAGTGAATCATGACGCTAATTGATCACGCAAAGCAAGGAATCATCACTGACGAGATGAAGGTTGTCGCCTCTGCTGAGGGAGTAACGCCAGAGTTTATCTGTCGCGGAATTGCGAATGGACGGATCGTACTTCCAGTAAGCCCATATCGGGACACTAAGCCAATCGGTATTGGCAAGGGGCTTAAGACGAAGGTTAATGCTTCTGTGGGGACGTCGTCAGACATAGCTGATGTCGATCTCGAAGTCACAAAGACAAAAGTCGCTGAGGCTGCTGGCGCCGATTCCATAATGGAGCTTTCGACCGCTGGCGACTTCTATGAAATCAGACGCAAGGTTATCCAAGCAACTTCCCTCTCCGTCGGAAGCGTGCCACTTTATCAAGCGTTTATTGAAGCTGCACGCGATTCCGGCTCAATCGTTGATATGCGAGAGGATGACCTCTTTAGAGTTACCGAAGAACAAGCAAAACTCGGCACCAACTTTATGGCGATTCACACGGGGATAA
Organism: Methanobacteriota archaeon; assembly: GCA_963701995.1. Taxonomy (GTDB): domain Archaea; phylum Halobacteriota; class Bog-38; order Methanoflorentales; family Methanoflorentaceae; genus Methanoflorens. The sequence goes on from OY969693.1 coordinate 427,298, forward strand.
ACTGGGCTACACTCCAAAGGCTCAAGGCCCAGGGACGGCACGCTGGCCTCTGCTCAAGAGGGGGGGCCTTTATGTCGGCCTGGATGGCGCACAACGAGAAAGAAAACCCGTTGTTTAGCGAATTTGATTATCTCCTGGAAATCCTCAAGCGACACGAGGTCACCCTCAGCATGGGAAACGGCATGCGCGCGGGCGCTGTGCATGATTCTACTGATAGAGCACAGATTCAAGAACTAATTATAAATGCCGAGCTCTCTGACAAAGCACACGACTTTGGCGTGCAAACGATAGTAGAAGGACCAGGACACATACCGGTCGATGAGATTCAAGCCAACGTTGTGCTGCAGAAGCGCTTAACGGGCGAGAAGCCCTTCTACATGCTCGGACCTCTCGTGACGGACGTCGCACCGGGCTATGATAATATCGTGGCGGCGATTGGCGCGGCTCTTTCGTCTTCATATGGCGCTGATTTCATCTGCTATGTCACTCCCGCAGAGCACCTTGCGCTGCCATATCCGGAAGACGTGCGCCTCGGGGTAGTGTCAGCTCGCATTGCGGCTCACGTTGGAGACATGATTAAGCTTGGCGACCGGGATGATGACCTGAAGATGGCAGAAGCGCGCAACGAACTCGATTGGGCAAAACAATTTAAGGTTGCTTTAGATCCACAAACGGCAGCGCAGGTACGGAAAGAACGAATGCCCTCAGATGCAAACACCTGCACGATGTGTGGCGAGTTCTGCGCTTATAAAATCGTCAAGCAGTACTTTGAACTTTGATGACAAGCTGCTTGCTGCGAGCCTCTGATCGCCATTTTTACAGCTGTGATGAAGGATAGGTTTACGAGACAAAGTATGGCGGGGTCTGTGTCCATAGAAAGTGGATTAGCGATAAGCACGAAACCTCGCAGGCGTTCGCAGGCCGCCGGGGCAGTTACAGTAAGTGCAGGTATTTAAGCCCTTCAACGACGCCTAAGCCGTACGGTTGCTTGGCGACGTAACTTGCGGCAGCTTGTGCCTTGGGATCTGCGTTGCCGACGGCAATTCCCGTACCAGCCATCTCTAACATTTTTACGTCATTTTCTCCATCGCCGAACGCTGCAAATTTTTTGAGGGGAATGTCAAATAACTCAGCGACTTTAGCTAAGCCGACACCCTTATTGACGTGCGCGTCCTTGATGTGGAGGGCGAACCCCGAATCAACGACGGTAACATCGTCACAGCACTGTGCGACTAGCTTGCGAAACAATTTTATGTCTGAGACCGACAAGGTGTCCCTGCTGTAGGCAATCTCGGTGACGCGTTCCCCAGAGTTGATCCTTTCAAGCGCCAGCACACCGCTGCCTTCGATTTCTCGCGCTGCTCGGCGACATGCGTCAATATTGCCGCTGACAATCTTTGATTTGCCGTCAGTAACGATCCCTCCGTTTTCAGCTATCACGGCCGAGATGTTGCCGATTGTGACCGCTAGCGCAGCAGCAAAACACAAAATGTTGCCCGTCGCTAAAACAACAGGGACGGTTAGCTGTCGAATTGACTCAACGGCGGCCAGCTCCAGTGAGCGGTCGCGAAAGGTTAAAGTGCCGTCGATATCAAATGCTACAGCTTTGATCAAGGTCACGGTCAACGGTGGCTTAGGACAACAGCGAAACGCTTGAACCTGTGCTCGTTTAGTCGCGTATTCCTTCAGACTCCACCGAAAATATCGCTTCACCTTCAGCAAGGTTCGGAGAGTCTACAAGGCGTGCTATGCGTTTGCCTCCTTTCGATTTTCTCAAATACAGCCTGAAAGTCGCAGTGTGCCCCAATATGTGGCCACCGATCGGTCGGGTTGGATCGCCGAAAAAGGCGTCAGGTTTTGCCTGAACTTGATTAGTGACGAGTACGACTGCATTATTCAACGTTCCAAAACGCATAAGGTCGTGCAGGTGCTTGTTCAGCTTTTGCTGCCTGTCTGCAAGCGTACCTCTACCAACATATTCAGCTCTAAAATGGGCAGTTAGCGAGTCTACGATAAGAAGTCGTACGGGAAGCTCAGTCGCCTTAAGTTGTTCCGATAGCTCGCTTGCCGCTTCGACGAGCAGTATTTGGTGATTGGAATTGTGGGCTCTCGCGACGTGGATGTTTCTCAGTATGCCTTCGTGATCGAGATCGAGACCTGCCGCGATCTGGCTGATGCGCTCCGGTCGGAAGGTATTCTCGGTGTCAATTAGTATGCACGATCCTTCAAGGCCGCCGCTTTCACGCGCGAGCTGAACGTTCACCGCAAGCTGATGCGCAACTTGCGTCTTTCCTGAGCCGAATTCTCCGTAAAGCTCGGTAATTGCTTGGGTCTCCACACCCCCGCCAAGCAACTCGTCAAAAGCCTTGCTTCCGGTCGTAAGTTTGCCTACGTGTCGCCTTCTTTCAAGAATGACGTCGCCCGTCTCAAAACCGCCAATGTCTGCAGCTTGGCGCGCCGCTATTATGATCTTGGAGGCGGTAGCCTCACCAAGATCCGCCGCGTTTGATAACTCTGAAGGGGATGCTACGGCAACTGCTTCCACTGAGTTAAAACCAGCTTCCTTCAACTTTTCTGCGGTAGCAGGGCCTACGCCTGGCAGGTCTTCTATGCCAAAACCATCAATTTCTTCTACCTCTTCCATCTACTCAACCCCCCCTTTTTTCGCAACTTTTGAAGAGTCGTGTACGCTAATCACTTGTTGCCCTCTAAAGACTTTTGAGTGCAGAGCGAAAGTGTGTCGCATTTCCGTCCATCAAATGAATGATTGAAGCGCACTGAGCCTTCGCTTGATTGTCTCGAGCTTTCGCAAAGCCACGTCCTGGGGCGGTTTTGATAGGCTTTTCGCCTCAAACTTGTCATTCGTTTTGATACCGACAACTATAACCTCATCCCCGACGGCGAGCGCCAGATTGTCGAATGCTTTGTCAAAAGTCACGTAGTCGACCCCGTTGTCGACACACACGGCCATAGCCGATGATATTACTGTCCCGGTAATGCCAGCATCAGCACTTTCTTGCAGGGCCGCGTGCTCTTTCTGGGCGCGTCCGCTCTTATCTGCTAAGCAAAGGCCGCTTCTCCAGTCTACACTCAGTTCGAGCTGATTGTTGAGCCCATTTTTCGGCATGCAATCGCGCAGTGTGATCTGGCTTTGTGTATCCTCTTCAGAGATCGCTAGCGCTTTGTCACCCCAAAGGGCGACTCGTATTTTACCCGTATCGTCGCTCACCACTACGTTTCTGACTTTTCCTGCGCTGCCGTTATTTCTGGTGAATTCGCGGAGCGCGCCAACTTCTTCGATGATTGCTGCGACGGTACATGTGATTTCCACCTGGACGTCCCGAATAGGAATGATCTTCTCAACGAACTCAATATGCCCCGTCCCTTTTTGGAGCGACCCCCGATTGCCTACGTGCACTTCGAGCCGTCCGTACCGCTCGCGCGTATACCCGTTCTTGACGTCGAGCACGTCTCCCGAAACAAAATCAACCACGTTTTCAGCAATATCGTCCCAAAGCGTTACGCGCACCCTTCCCGTTTCGTCGCCTATCGTCACGTTAGTGACCTTTCCAACGGAACCATCGCGCTTAGAAAAAGTACGCACCGGGTCAACCTCGAGTATGACCCCTCTTACGTCAACCCCGTTTAGCCCTGCGATGAGCCCTCCGATACCCTCAGGGCCCTTAGGAAGCTCCATTTCGGTTTTAGCGACCGATTCATCGACCTCAATTTCTCGCGCATTTACTTCGATGCCATATGGCCCATCCCTCGCGACTCCTGCAATCTTCAGAGTCTGCCCAATTTGAAGCTCTTCGACGTGCTGTGCGAGGTCATTCCACAAAACTACGCGAACTGAACCCGTTGCGTCCGACACGACGAGATTGGCGACGTATCCTACATCGCCGTCGCGGGAGAACTCTCGTGTCGGTGAGACACGCGTGAGCTTGCCAACAAATGCGACAGTTCTCGTTTGTGCATCAATTTGTGCGATCTGCACGACCGAGTCGATACCGAGCTCGTGGGCGACGAGCAGGGCCGCCGTCTTCTCGTCACACAAGCCCGACATGTCCTCCACCTTCTGCCGCACTCTAGCCGCGAACTCCTCTTTTGAGATTGTGGTGGTGAGGCGCTCGTAGATGCTCGCCAGGTCGTCGGAGAGAGCGTCCATATTTCCTTGCACTTACCGTAGTACACGCCCCTATCTTAATAACTTTGTCAAACGAGATACAGGCACGTAGGAAGCCCGACAAGACAGTGAGAGGTAAGAAGCCCCTTGCGAGAACGGGGCATCATAGCCGCACGGTTGCCGTGCGCGCAGCCTTTTTCCGCGATGAAATATTTTTATACTTTCTTGGCGTGTTATGAGAGCGGCCTACGCGTTGTTTTTTGCATGAGGGGCAAATCGAGCATGGGGCAGACCATTTCCGAGAAGATATTCTCAAGATCTGTAGGAAGAGTCGTGAAAGCGGGCGACTTTGTCGAAGCTGCAATAGATGTCGCTATGATTCACGATATTACAGGACCTCTTGCAGTAAAAACCCTTTACGAAATAACCGACCGGGTATGGGACCCCACCAAAGTAATCATGCTTTTTGACCACCAGGTACCTGCTGACTCGATCGACGCCGCTGTCAACCACATGGAGCTTCGGAAGTTTGCAAAAAGACAGGGGATCCTTAACTATGATGTGCAAGAGGGAGTGTGCCACCAGGTCATGGTCGAAAAGGGGCACGTGCTTCCAGGGGAACTCGTCATCGGCGCTGACTCACATACCTGCACGTACGGGGCCTTAGGAGCGTTTGCGACAGGTGTTGGCTCAACCGATATGGGGGTGGCCCTTGCTTCGGGAAAGCTCTGGTTTAAAGTGCCAGAGACCCTCGCATTCGATGTTAATGGAAGACTGGGACGGCGTGTGTATGCCAAAGATCTCATACTCACTATCGTTGGCGACATCGGCATAAACGGCGCCACCTACCAAGCGTGTGAGTTCCGTGGTGACACTGTCAAGCACATGGACATCGCGAATAGGATGACCGTGTGCAACATGGCAATCGAGATGGGGGGAAAAACCGGGATAATCGCTCCCGACGAAACGACTGCCTCTTTCTTAGAAGAACGAGCAATCGGCGGAGACTTTACCCTGCGCTCAGACGATGATGCGACAAAAGTTGTGCGATGCTATGCTGCTACTGAGATGGTGCCGATGGTCGCAAAGCCCCACCAAGTCGACAACGTAGTTCCTGTCACGGACGTCGAAGGGCAGCATATAGATCAGGTCTTTATTGGCTCATGCACAAACGGACGGTACGAAGATCTAAAAGCAGCTGCGGAGTTACTGCAAGGCGAGACAGTGGCACGCGGAGTCCGGATGATCATCATTCCGGCTTCAAGAACCGAGTACCAGAGAGCGCTTAAAACGGGCCTTATGGATATCTTTACCGATAGCGGCGCGCTCGTCGAGGCCCCGTGTTGCGGGCCGTGTATGGGCGGGTCGTTTGGGATACTGGGTCCCGGCGAGGTGGGCCTAAGCACTTCAAACAGAAACTTCGTGGGAAGACAGGGAAGCCCGGGGGCTTCAGTGTACCTCTGTTCACCGGCGACAGCTGCAGCGTCCGCGATCGACGGCGAAATAACCGATCCGAGGTCGCATTAGGAGCGGAACATGACACGACCCAAAGGGGGTATTACAGGTAGAGCTTGGAAGTTTGGCGATAACATTGACACAGATGCCATCATTCCAGGCAAGTATCTCGTGCTCAACTCGTCACAAGATCTCGCAAAGCACGCTTTCGAAAACGTCCGCCCCAACTTTGCTCACCAAGTCATCAAAGGCGACATCGTCGTCGCTGGGGAGAACTTTGGCTGCGGTTCCTCGAGAGAACACGCGCCTTTAGCTCTAAGAGATAACGTCAGCATCGTGATTGCGCGTTCGTTTGCACGGATCTTTTTTCGAAATGCCATAAACATCGGACTGCCTGTCGTCGAATGCGACACAACCGAAATCGAGGACGGAGATATTCTGCACGTCGATTTGGAAAAGGGCAGCATCTACGATGAGACTAAGAAAAAGGAGTACGCGATGACGCCTTTTCCGCCGTTTATAAAGAATATCATAGAAGCCGGCGGACTCGTCGAATACGTAAAAAGCGGCACGCAGCTTGAAAAACGTGAGCGCCGCGAAACTGAGACGGATTTGTCGTGGTGACCTGTTTCAGTGCTTCTTGAACACTTATGGTGAAGCCAAAATGAAGACGTACAAAATCCCGATAATCGCTGGAGACGGCGTCGGACCAGAGGTCATCGCCGAAGGGAAAAAGACTCTCGAAGCAGCCGGCCGCACGTATGGGTTCGATATCGAGTGGAAAGAGTACCCGTACGGAGCAGAGCATTATCTCGCAACGGGAGAGCTTTTGTCAGAGGATGCGCTCAAAGAGCTGAGCGACTATCGCGCTATCTACCTCGGCTCGGTCGGCGACGCGCGCGTCCCCCCTGGAGTCCTCGAGCGCGGAATTCTCTTCGCACTGAGGTTCTACTTCGATCAATACATAAATCTCCGCCCTATTAGGCTGCTAGAAGGCGTAGAGACACCAATTCGAGATAAGGGCCCTGACGATATTGATTATGTGGTAGTGCGCGAGAACTCTGAAGACCTCTACGTGGGAGTGGGAGGCCGCGTCAAGAAAGGCAGCACCCACCGCGATGCAGATGTGACCCGCAACCTATACAGCGTAAAGTTCGGCCTTGACATCGACTCTAATAGCGACGAAATAGCCTATCAGCTGGGGCTAATATCAGCCGAGGGCACCAAGCGCGTTATGCGGTACGCTTTTGAGCTGGCCACTCGAAGAGGGAGGCACCTATCGAGCGTCGACAAGATGAATGCGATGACGGACATTTATGGCTTCTGGCGTCAAATATTCACCGAAACGGCCTTGCGTTATCCAGAAGTTAAGACCGATTTTAACCTTGTGGACGCAATGACGATGTGGCTGGTGAAGAATCCTGAATGGTTTGACGTCGTTGTAGCTCCGAACTTGTTCGGCGATATCATAACAGACCTAGGAGCTATGGTCCAAGGGGGACTAGGGCTTGCTCCGGGCGGTAACATAAACCCTGAAGGAACGTCAATGTTTGAGCCAATTCACGGATCGGCGCCAAAATATAGGGGTCTCAACAAAGTCAACCCGATTGCTACGATTTGGGCAGGGGCAATGCTCCTTGAGAGTCTTGGTGAAATACAAGCTGCGAACGGCGTTATGAACGCTATTCAACGCAACCTCCGCGAACGCAAAGTGCGAACGTTTGACCTTGGTGGCACCTCGACCACATCAGAAGTCGGTAGTGACATAGCGAGATACGTTGAAGGGCCCCGCAGCTCAGATTGAATACCGATTTATACCCTTAAGCACATAGAGATACGCGAGTCCTGGTGGGGTAGTGGATATCCTATGAGCCTGCGGAGCTCAAGACTCGGGTTCAAATCCCGGCCGGGACGCTCTGTTTTTGCGCGAAAATATGTATCTTGGAGCGCAGACCAAGATCATTGCCCCTTGAGTGGAGTGGGATTTTTGCACGCCCATAAGGCTATGCTTAGGCCTTTCCAGCCGGCGGAAAGTGCATGTTGAAACTGTAGCCAAAGGCTTCTAACCCGAGTCTCTGGTAAAACTTATGGCTACCCTCTCTGTGCACGCTGCTTGAGAGAATCACCCGAAAACATCCTCGGGCTCGCGCAAGACCTATTGCGTGTTGCATCAATGTCGCACCAATGCTCGACTTTCGAGCTCGTTCATCTACCACGACGTTCTCAATAACTGCCCAAGGCCTGCCACCGTGTGACAGGTTAGGGATGATTGAGATCGCTATAGTGCCGACAATAGCCCCAGCTGATTCGGCCACAAACACATAGCTGTCCGGGCTTCGTTTGATTTCCGAAAATGCATCATAATGTGCCGGGAGCCGCTCTTTTCTGTTCTCTGAAGCTTGATCCGTGTTTGAGAAGAGTTGGGCGTACAGCTCTAAAATGCATTGCAAATCGTCTAAGGTTGCTTCTCGTACTACCAGATTATCTCGTTGTGGCCGCTGAGTGGATCCCAAATTTGCATCCTCCGCCGTAAGTCGCGGGACTTTGAGTGCCGAATTCGTACAACCAGCGGTTACATCGAACCTGGGCTTGTTTTGGACGAGCCTAGAGAGACGAGCTGCTGATTGCACTGGCTACGCTTTGCTCTGTCTATTTGCATCCCTAATTGCTTGCCGTATTATGTCCGTTTCTTCAGAGCGAAACACGGGACAGTCGCGATCCTCATAGCTGATACCCCGCACGATAACGATCGGGGTACCTCCCGCGCCCTCGCCCATCATGAGGTTGGCCAGACCAGCTACTTCGTCCCCAACACCTTCGTTGGTTATTTCTAGCGCTTTCCCTTCAAGGTCTTTCACGCCGCGCCAGTCCTTCATCGCAGCAATTCCGGCAAACCCTATGCCGACTCCGGTTTGTCCTTCGCGAAAAGACCTACCGCAGGTATCGGTGATTATCACAGCTACGTTTTTGCCGAATCGGTCTTTTATTCGATCGCGCAGCTTACGTGCATTTTCAGAGGGGTCATCTGGAAGGAGCAAAACAAAACCTTCGGCCACGTTGGAGCGATCCAACCCAGCATTGACACAGACCTGACCAAACTTGCTCACCACAAGAAAAAACGGTTTCTCGATCAGGATCTCAGTGGTTTCGCCGAGCACGGCTTCGATGAAGCGGGGATCCTCGTGAAGTCGTTCAGCGATCCTACAAGCCCGCTCACTGGGGGAGAATGTTTCCAAGCTCTCCATCAATCCTTCAGCCTTTGAGATAATCGTCGAGGCAATGACAACGACGTCCCCGTCGCGAAGGTCAGCGTCCTGCAAAAAATCTGTTATGTCGTCCCCACCTTTTACTCGAGGGACATTGTCGACCGTAAATGCTTCAATTCTCACGCGAACCACAAGCGGCTTGCACCCATCGGCAGTACCCAGAAGGAATATTTATCGTCTGAATAGCTTATACCTCGGTGTGGCGGCGCATGATGAGAGTTACCCCCACCGAGCACAAGATGAAGAGAAGACCTGTCTGATGCCGTCAATCCACTTCAGCCTAAGCCGGCTTACTCGATAGAAATAAGCTTCTTGTCAGCGATTCCAATCTTAGGCAGGTGAACTTCGAGCACGCCATTGAAGAAGCTTGCGCGAGCGGCAGCATCATCGATGTTCATAGGGAGCTTGATAGAGCGGTAATATTCGCGCGGCGCGCGTTCCCTTATGAGGTGTTCATCGTCCTCATATTTTGAAGTGCGTTCCGCCGTGATTTCCACCATGTCGCTGCTGCCTTCAAGCCTGACGTCGTCCTTGCTAACTCCTGGAAGATCAACCAAAACAACGATTTCCCCAGGGAGGTCGATGAGGTCGACGGGCGGCGTTGAGGTCATTGGTCCTACGTACTCGTCGTGGTCATCCTCCAAGAGCCCATCCATCTTGCTACGGATATTGCTCAGCGGGCTTATTTCCTTCCAAGACATGTCAACTTCTCCGCACTTCTTTTCTCGGTGCAGATATAAAACAATATGCTATTTGTCCTGTCAGTCCCGCATTAAGCGGCATTTCTGACTGAACTTATGCCAGCACAGCGTCTTAAGGGCTCAAATGGAAAATGGCCAAGATGCAATATTAGAGCGATTCGCGCACGAAATAATCTTTTTGCCGCGCCACGAGTCAGACCAAAAAGATTTTATTGCTTTAGCTTGTTTAAAGATTGACGTCTCGCTTAAGCGATTTTGAGTTATACACGCGGCCGAATTTTCACGAGGTCGTTCGAGACTCAAAAATGATTGTCTTGAGACAAAGAGACAGAATCGCCGAAAAAGCAAAATTTATTGCATAGCAAATCTCGCAGAAGAATTCGAACTATTTTGGAGGTGAAAAATGGTCAGTAAAAAGTCCTTTTCTGCTGTGTTGGCATCGTTAGTGATTCTAAGTGTCATAGCTGGAACCACTATCGCATCAGCGCAAACCGCGGTAGTAGTGACTCCTGCGACGACGATCATAGTGACCGCACAAGAAACGCCCACGCTGTCCGATTTTGTGAAATATCTTAACGCAACAAACCTGACAGCTGCGCTGAACGACACTACCAAAAACTACACAGTTTTCGCACCGGATAACGCTGCTTTTAACAAAATTAACAATACGACGCTTGCCGCTTTAGCAAACAATACGACGCAGCTCGCATCGATCCTCAAGAGCCACGTCGTAGTGGGTCAAGTCAATCTCACGACAAACGGAAGCGCTCAAACGCTCGCAGGAAACACGATTACTTGGACAACCAATGGCACCAAAGTGCAACTCGCCGGCGGCACTAACGCCACTGTAATTACAAAGAACATTAAGACAAGTAACGGCGTGATAAACATCATCGATTCTGTGCTGATACCACCTGCCGGAGGAGGAACAGCGACTGCATCAGCAACAGCGAGCGGAGGATTCCTCGGCTTGCCGGGCTTTGAGGCAGTGTACGCAGTAGCAGGACTCTTGGCTGTGGCGTATCTGGTGATGCGGCGTAGGAAGTAAGCTCTTAAAGCTGCATATCTTGTGAGTCTAGCACTCGGCTAGATTCACGCCTCTTTTTTTTCTTTTCTGACTCACGGAAACTCGAGAGATAATAGCTGTGAGCGGTTAGTTGTGCTCTTTGGGACACAGTCACGCGGCTGCAGGGCCGTTCGCTGTTGCTATCTGGTGATGCCGCTGTGGAGAAAAAGCAAAGTTTATTGCCTATGTGAGGTCATAACTCAAAGAAAGCCTAAGTGAATTTTAGAGGTGAAAAATGGTCAGCAAGAAGCTCTTTTCTGCTGCGGTGGCGGCCTTAATGATTCTCTCTACTATCGCAGTATCAAGTGTCGCTTTCGCGCAAGCGCAAACCACGACTGCGACGGCAAAACCTACCCAGACTATAGCACAAATTGCAGAGAACAACACGAACTTGACAACACTTGTGAGCCTGCTGAAGAAGGCAAACCTTACCAGCGTGTTGAGTGGCCCGGGGAACTTCACAGTCTTCGCACCTGACAACGCGGCTTTTGCCAAGGTTAACGCATCCACTCTCGCGAATTTGCAAAATAACTCAACGGCGCTACAGAGCTTGCTACTTTATCACGTCATCCCCACGAAACTGCTCAAGAGCAACTTTACCGGTAGTGGCACGCTAACGACGCTCAACGGTTTGTCCCTACCCTACTCTGTCAACGGCACCACATTAATGGTTGGCAACGCCACGGTAACCAAAGCGGATATTAATGCGACAAACGGCGTAATTCACGTCATCGACAGCGTGTTAGTACCGCCCTCAACGACGGCGGCGACGGCCTCAGCAACAGCGAGCGGAGGATTCCTTGGCTTGCCGGGCTTTGAGGCGGTGTACGCAGTAACAGGGTTGTTGGTTGTTGCATATTTAGTGATGCGGCGTAGGCGATAAGCTTTTTAGCCACATACGCAGGTGAGTCTAGCACTTAGCTGGACTTGCCGCTTTATTTCTTTTTACTCTAGAGCTCTGCGAGCACACATTGCGCGGACACCAAAGCTATTTGCATGGTGCTCGTCACTGTTGATCCTGAATCCATTTATAAAGGTGCTGTAAGCCCGTTTTCATATCGATTTTGGGCTGCCAGCCAAACGAGGCAAAAAGCGATACGTCAGCCTGCGTTGACTCAATGTCGCCTTCCCAAGACTTGCCGCCAGTGCGATAGACATCGGGACCTAGGCCCATCAACTTGCAGATTAGTATGGCAATCTCGTTGACGGTGGTGGCGCTACCGCTGCCTATGTTGTACGCATCGCCCGGGATCCCTTTGTCGTATGCAAGTACGAAGGCGTCAATCGCATCATCTATATACACGTAATCTTTCTTCTGGAGTCCTGTACCAAGGATTTCAAGAGTGCTACCATCCCTCTGCAGCTTCCTTATAAGGTCGTACATGACGCCTTTGGCATTGCCTGGCCCATAGACATTATAAAGACGAAGAGAGATCGTTGGCAGTCCCAAAATGCCGTTAAATGCAGAACAATAAAGCTCGCCAGCAGCTTTGGAAGCGCCGTAGAAGGAAACAGGATGTAGAGAATGAGCTTCTGTGGTCGGGACTGAAGCGGTTCCGTAGACTGTACTCGTCGAGGCATAAATGAAACGAGCGTCCGAGGCGCAAGACAAGACGTTGAACGTGCCTTGCGCGTTGACGCGGAAGTCGTAAGCCGGATCTCGCGTCGAATCAGGCACCTTGGTTTGCGCTGCGAGATGAAAGATGCCGTCAGGTTTAACGATACTCGCCTGAAGTCTCTCCAAATCGAGGATATCCCCTTCTATAAACTCAAAATTTGGGTGAACGCACTGTGGTTGGACTAAGTCGTAGCCAGTGACGATATGTCCGTTACTAAGGAGACGACCAACCAAGTGGGTACCGATAAACCCACTGCAACCCGTCACAAAAAACTCTAGACTACGTTCGTGTGCTTCAGCCTCCGCATCAAGAATCAAAAGCTCCTCTAGGCTCATATCTCACCAGACCAGATAATTCGATTCATGCGCTCTAGCATCAGCAGCCTTTGGTCAGTTGCTTACCTGCTTCTAGGAGGTCTCTGGCTCTTCGCTTCGTTTCAGCTTCGACAAAAATTCGGATGATTGGCTCAGTCCCAGAGGGGCGTATCAGTAGCCAACCATCGTCATACCAAACCTTTACGCCATCGGTTGTGTCGATGTTTCCTTCGACAGATGAACGAATGTGTTGCATTGTTGCATCCCGATCACTACAGGTGACTTTCGTCTTGTCCATATATCGTTTGGGAATTTCTTTGACGAGTTCGGAGATTTTCTTGCGACGCTCGGTCATTATTTCAAGTACCTTCGCTACCGTCATCGCCCCATCTCGGCAGTATTGATGTTCAGGGAAGATGATACCCCCGTTGCCTTCTCCCCCTATCACTGCATTCACTTGCATCATCATCCTCGCGACGTAGATGCTCCCGACAGGAGTCCATATGACGTGACCGCCAGCTGCTTCAGCCACGTCGACTATCCGCTGCGATGAGCTGACAGGTGTGACGACGGGGCCTACTTTCTTAGAGAGAACGTGCTTGACGATAATTGCGAGCAGCACGTCTTCATTGACGAAAATCCCCTTCTCGTCGATAAAAACCGCTCGATCGGCATCTCCGTCGTGTGCAACACCCAAATCGGCGCCGTTCGAGAGGACGATCTTTCCAAGATCGGTAAGCACGTCCTCTGTCGGTTCTGGATTTCTACTCGGGAAGGTGCCGTCGATCTGCGCATTAATCGTCGTGACTTTGCAGTTGAGCTTGCTCAGCAAGAAGGGCGTAACAATGCTGCCCGCCCCACAGCCAGTATCGACGGCCACAGCGAACCCGCGCTTTTTAATGTCCGGGGCGTTCACCTTTCCCGTAATACCTTCAATGTAAGCGGGTATCACGTTGGTGTCCGAAAGTTCCCCAGTCTCTCGCCAGTCAGCAAGCCTGAGGCCACCTTTGAAATATACGTCTTCAACAGCAAGTTCTCCTTCACTTGCGAATTCCGTTCCATCTCCTGCGATCAGTTTTAGCCCATTGTATTCGCGCGGATTGTGCGATGCGGTGATCACGATTCCCGCGTCGGCGTTGTCGCGCACGAAGTACTGCACCGCAGGAGTCGGCGCTATGCCGAGATTTATGACCTTGCAACCCGTTGCGAGCAGTCCGGCGACGGCCGCGTGACTGAGCATACTACCGGACACGCGCGTATCCTGTCCGACCGCCACAGTGCCCCTCGTAAGTGTTCCCAGGCTCATCGCCAGCCGCAGGGCGAGCTCTACAGTAACATCCTGGTTTACTATCCCCCGCACACCGTTCGTTCCAAAAAGCCTCATGATCAGACCCCTCTACGTCTTGTAGAAAGAATAAGTGCCGCTCGAATGAAACGCGAGCCTGTTATCATGAACTCGTCATTAGCGCGTGCCGCTCTCATATTCCCACCCATTTGTCACCCCGTTCAGTAAGTTCCTTTTTCCAAATGGGAACTTCTTTCTTGATCCGTTCTATTGCATCCCTTAGTGCCTTAAAGCCCTCTTGTCGATGTGCCGCCGCAACCACGATGTACACGATGTCTTCGCCTTTCTTGACACGGCCTGATTTATGGTATATCTTTGCGTCGACGATGCCCTCTATTGCCATCAAATCGCGCGCGATTGAAGAGATTCGCTGCTGAGCTTCTCCTTCGTAGATGTCAAATTCAAGGGCTAACGCTTCTCCGCGGACAACTCCTGTGAACGTGAGTATCGCTCCGGCTTTGTGAATATCAGGGTGTGCGCGCACGGCTCTTACGAGTGCACCGAGCGTTATCCATTCCGGTGCAGTCGCAAGCGACTCGAACTGTTTTTCGAAGTTCAGAGAAGGCTCTAATCGCGCCTCGTAAACCTCTTGAAAAGATGCAATTCTTGATGCAAGCGCACTGCCCACAACAACAGCAAAATCAATGTCTTCTCGTTCCGCTAACTGATCGAGCTCTCGTGCGATCTCATTTGCATCAATAGCGCGCTGCGTCAGAACGTATCTTGTGGGTGACTGTATCGAAAGCAGGTCGCTTGCGACTTTTCTCGTGAATGACGCCGGCTTAGCCTTGTGTTCCTCGCGGAGCGACGCCACCTTGTAGCGACGAGCAAGTTCGGCAAGGAAGCGCTCACGCTGTTTTTCTTCACCTGTGAGTGAAACAACCCTCACATGCTCATAGAACACAACAAGGGCATAAATACATATTGATCGCAGCCAACCGAGCTGAGCTCATTAATGCCATCAGAGAGCACGCTAGCGCCCTCGTTACGCTGTCCGAACAGCTCAGATAGATCGGCCGAAAATTCATTTAGGTCGCCATGCGCGCGGACAAAAAACGCAGACCCGGTCCCTCCACCTGCTCACGGCAGACGTGCATAAGACTAGCTTGCCTTGACTTGCGCCCGAGGACACTCAGCGCCTCAGTGCTCTACGAACTTAATTCGCCCTGCGCAGTGAGAGCAGACCCATAGAGCGCTTTCTCCTTTTTTTTCGCGTCTTAGGATTTTGATTCGACCTACTTCTGACTTTTCGAAGCGGCGCTGACAAAGTTTACAAACTGTAGTCGTGTCCTGTCGTCCCATGCTGTGCTCCCAGAACAATCGACTGCTATACACGCTGCAGTCAAAACTCGGGTAGTAGTAGAAGGATCAAGTACTAAATAATACTTGCTTGACGGTTTACTACACGTCAACTGCCCGCCGCAATCTGCAGCAACCGCCAGCGATTTGTTGAGTCGATGTTGATCGACTTGAGACTCACGTTCCACGAGTTGCAGATCACCAGTAGTTTTTCATATTTTCAGCTTACGTAAATAGTGATGATCAACATTGACGGCAGCATGGGCGAGGGGGGTGGGCAAGTGCTGCGCGTTTGCTTGGCGCTTTCAGCCTTGGCGGGCGAGTCCGTTGCAATCAAGAACGTGAGGGTCAACCGGGCAAACCCTGGACTGCGACCTCAACATTTAACGGCGATGCAAGCCTTAGCGGAGGTCGCAAACGCGAAGGTGAGCGGGCTCGGGCTTGGCTCGTCTGAAGTAACTTTCGTTCCAGGGCGGAGGCGCGGCGGGATTTATAGCTTTGATGCGAAAACGGCCGGCAGTACTACACTCATACTGCAAGCACTTCTGCCCGTGCTCGCATTCGCCGATCAACCTTCATCTGTTACCCTTATCGGTGGCACAAACAATCCTTTGGCACCGCAAGTTGACTACGTGATCAATGTCTTAAATCCTGTACTAGCTAGCATGGGATTTCTCTACGAATTACGCCTCGTAAAGAGGGGGTTTTATCCTCGCGGCGGGGGGGTCATAAAGGTCGTCGTCACGCCGGTAGAAAGACTAACTGCTATTAATGTGATCAGTATGGGATCTCTACGAGATATCAGGGGGATATCACACTCGCGCAATCTCCAAGCTCACGTCGCAGAACGCCAAGCGGAAGCAGCGACACAAAGCTGCACGCGC
Organism: Methanobacteriota archaeon; assembly: GCA_963701995.1. Lineage (GTDB taxonomy): Archaea > Halobacteriota > Bog-38 > Methanoflorentales > Methanoflorentaceae > Methanoflorens. The sequence continues at coordinate 443,373 of OY969693.1, forward strand.
GCGGGCTATCCAAATGTAAGCATCGAGCGAGATTCTGACCAAAGAGAAGAGCGCCCGTCTACTGGAAGCGGCATAGTGCTCTGGGCGGAGACGTCAACTGGAGGTAGATTAGCAGGGGATGCTTTAGGCGCGCGAGGGAAGCCTGCTGAGCTCGTTGGACGAGAGGCGGCAGCGCGGCTTCTAATACAATTATCGAAACGGGCACCGTTCGACGTGCATCTGGGCGACCAGTTGATTATCTGGCTGGCGCTAGCAGAGGGACGTTCCAGAATTGCAATAAGCGAGCTGACGCTTCACACCGTTACTGCCGTGGAGGTGACTGAGATGGTGGCCGGCTGTCGGTTTAAGATCAGTGGCGAGGTCGGAGGCCCAGCAGTAATCGACTGTACGGGTGGCATCAGGCCGAGGTAGCAGACAGCGCCTTTGTTAAGCGGGACAGCCTGCAGAGGGCTGTTGCTGATCTCGCGTCACTCAAGCTTGCGAAGTATAGTACTTTGAGTAATCATGCCGACCATCGCATCCGTTTGATCTAAGACCGGCACACCCTCCAGGTCGTGTTTCAGCATTAGATCTACCACTTCAGCGCACGGAGTGCTAGTTCTCACAAATGCGATGTCGGTGACCATAATATCCTCGACGACGAGTTTCCTCACCCGTGAATCTTGATAATGAGCCTTCACTACATCTCTAAATTGGCTCATCGCCTTCGCGATGTCATTCTCTGTTATAATGCCAACGAGCTTACTGTCCTCAACGACCGCCATCCACCACGCATCTTCGTCGATCATCCTTCGCCTTACGTGGGTTACTCGGTCAAAGGACGAACACGTTACGGGCAGATCCATGATTTCGCCTGCAGATCCGACTGGTCTGCTGGCTTTGACGATCTCGTTAAACGTTATCCACCCTGTAGATTGCTCACAGACGACGACCAATACCTCGGAAGATTTCATCAAGAGGTTGATCTCGCCGGTAGTCAGTGCGCCGCTTACGGTGGTGAAAGTTTCATCTACTGCCTTGGTCACGTGAAGTGATGAAGCGGGCTTAATAACGTCGCCACTTGCCCCCAGTGTGCGTGCAATCCCTTTTTTCGTTAAAACGCCGAAGATCTCCCCTTCGTTCGTGACGAGCAGTTGATTGACTTTGTGTTTTTCCATGAGCTCAAGGGCGTGGGATATTCGATCAGTTTTATCGATGACGTACGCCCGTGCAGCTAGATCTGATGCTGTGATTGCGGCGTGGTTGTCGAATCGCATTAGTCACTCCCGTCGTTCATCAAACCAAACAGGCAGCCACCTTATTCTACCATCCTCTTAACGATGTCGGTTTTGGATATAACGCCCACGACCGACTCCTCTCTGACGACAGGAATCGCATCTACACGCTTCGCAACCATCAATCGCGCGGCGGCCACTGCTCTTGAATCACTGCCGATGGTTATGAGCGGCTCTGACATGATGTCTTCTGCAACTTGGAGCACTTTTCGCACGTATCGATTTTTTTGCACGCCTGCGTGTTCGGCCTTTCTCACCATCACGATGTCTTTTGAACTCACAAACGGCTCTTTGGCAAAAGTCAGATTGGTGTGTGTAATTATGCCAACAGGAACACCGTTCCCTTCCTGAACGATCGTCCGAAAAACGTGGTTGGTTTCCATGTCACGCAACACGTGGTTGATAGAGTGGTGGCGGTGGCACGTGAGAAATGAATCGGTCATTATAGTCTTGACCTGCACTCTCGAGTCTGTGGTTGCAAAATAGGTTACCAAATCAGTCTCAGTGAAGATGCCAACTAGTTCGCCGTCTTTTACTACCGGGAGGCAGCCGATCCCGTTTGCTATCATCTCTTGAGCCGCATTCACGAGTGACGTCTCAGGTGAAGCAGTGAGCGGATTCTCAGACATTATGGTCTTGGCTAGAGCGCGATCTTGATGTCTCCTTCGCCAACCCGCCTCTGACGATTCGAGCATCTTCGCGAGGTCGTATTTGGCGATAACGCCAACAAGAGCCCCTTCATACGCAACTACTACCCTGCCTACTTTATGCTTAAGCATCACGTTTTTCACGTGACTGACAGTATCATCAGGTGATACTGTGTATACAGGCGCACTCATTAAATCGTCGACTTGCATTTCATTCCCCTGCTCTGGCTTTTTTTTGCGGTCTCTTTACTAAGTCACAAATACCTTAAAGCGCTATTTGCAGTCTTGTTCGCGAACGACAGAGGACAATGCTGCTCGACTGTCTGATTAGGAGATTTAAGATTTACCGTGTATCCAGCAGCCGCAAAAAAACAGAATGGCGCACGAGATACCGAATGCGGTGCTCTTTTCATCTAGTCGCATCCTGTCGAGTCCTAATATTGCACGTCCGATAAGAACTTCTTGCCCATCTGAAGCTTTGCAAACGCGATGCTTGATATGGGCCTTTTGAACGCAGCGATGCGTAATAGACTTACGGAGAGGATGTACAACCGCTTTTTAGTCCGATTACGTGCCGCAAAGCCTTATGGATTAGTACGCTTGCCTCTTTTTATCTCAGTTTGTGCACCCGCTCGGTAACGTCACTGCACGTCAGCGGTCTGAATCAATCCTGACAAAAACCATGAGCCAAAGCGACATTTTTCAGCACAATCTACGACACTCGTCTCAAACGGGCGCTGCAGCATTTCTTGTGATCACTGCGCCTGTTTGATTAACTTTCTATCGACGACGATGTAATCCTTTATCGCCCTGACGGCGTCAAATGGCAGAAATATAAAGTCGTTTTCTGTCCTAAACTCCTGCAGATTCAGGTCGGGATCGGGCTTCACTTTAAGATCAAGGATATCGCCTGTGTTCCCATCTATAATGAGGTCATAGAGTGTGCCGATGTCTGTACCATCGCTCCCCATTACTTGCTTATTAGACAGATTCTTAGCGAATATCTCCTTTTTCATCTTTGCTTGCTATGCAGTTATCATATAAAGGGTTTCTTGTACCACGCTCACTGATAGCTTATGTGCGTCGTCGGCTCAGCAGGTCGACCCCCTGCAAATTTCTGTTTTATCTGCTCATAGTATTGCATCGTGTGTTCGTCAATCGCCGGCCGTACTTTTTTGAGTGCCTCTCTAAAGTGCCGCATTTCAATGGAACTTATGTCCATCGCCTCTCGTAACGCGAGCATTGCCGCTTCTTTGCAGAGAGTTTCTAAGTCGCTGCCTACGTACCACTCAGTAAGATCAGCAAGCTCTTCGATATCCACGTCATCGGAGAGAGGCATTGTCTGCGTGTGGATTTTCAAGATTGATACTCGCGCACTCTTCTGAGGCGCACCAAGCAATATCATTCGGTCGAATCGTCCTGAGCGTAAGAGCGCAGGATCCACTATATCGGGCCGATTCGTAGCGGCGATCACGACAATGTCCTTTAGATCTTGCAATCCGTCAAGCTCCGTCAGCAGAGTGTTCACGACTCGTTCCGAGACCCGTGACGTGTCTTCTACACCTCTCACCGGGGCGAGCGCATCGAGTTCGTCGAGAAAAACAACAACAGGCGCCACTTGTCGCGCCTTCTTAAAAATGCTCCTTACTGCACGCTCTGATTCGCCGACCCATTTACTCATCAGCTCTGGGCCCCGCACGCTTATGAAGTTCGCTTCAGTTTCATTAGCCACCGCTCTGACGATAAGGGTCTTGCCAGTTCCTGGCGGTCCGAAGAGCAAGATGCCCCGGGGCGGCTTAATGCCCATTCTTCTAAATGATCGGGGCTCTTTCAGAGGCCATTCTATCGCTTCGATCAACTCCTGCCGAGCTTCCTCAAGCCCGCCTACGTCGCTCCAGGTGGTACCAGGAATTTCGACAAGAATCTCACGGAGGGCACTCGGCTGAATTTCTCGAAACGCTTCGCTGAAATCCTCGTCAGTGATTTTCATTTTAGTGAGGGTCTCTGCCGGAATCTCCTTGTCCAGGTCGATGTCTGGCATGTATCTCCTCAAGGCACGCATCGCCGCCTCTTTCGTCAGCGAGAGAATATCTGCTCCCACAAAGCCGTGGGTGATGCTCGCTAGCGCTTCAAGCTTGACGTCGCTGGCGAGTGGCATGTCCCGCGTGTGAATCTGTAGTATCTCCTCTCTGCCGCTATAATCCGGCACCGATATTTCAATCTCCCTATCGAACCGCCCCGGACGCCTCAACGCAGGATCAATCGCTTCAACCCTGTTTGTCGCTCCGACTATGATTATTTCGCCCCGCTCTTCAAGCCCATCCATTATGGTAAGCAGCTGCGCGACAACGCGTCGCTCGACTTCTCCGGTTACGTCTTCGCGCTTCGGCGCGATTGAATCAAGCTCATCGATAAATACAATCGAGGGAGTGCGCTCGCGGGCTTCCTCGAAGATTTCACGCAGTCTTTGCTCGCTCTCCCCGTAGTACTTGCTCATAATCTCAGGTCCCGCTATCGAATAGAACGTTGCGCCCGATTCATTCGCAACTGCTTTTGCAATGAGCGTCTTGCCAGTACCAGGGGGCCCGTGAAGCAGCACGCCGCTCGGTGGCGTTATGCCAAGGGTTTGGAAGACCTCGGGATGCTTCATAGGAAGTTCGATCACCTCTCGTATGCGCTGTATCTCGTCGCTTAGGCCTCCGATATCTTCGTACGAGATGCCCGTAGCGCGCACCGATTCAAACCCTTTGACGGGCTTATCCCTTAGATCAAGTTGGGTCCGCTCAGTGATGAATACCACGCCGAGCGGGCTCGTATTGACGACGACAAGCGGCACGGCTTGACCCGGCACCCGCAAGAGCGGATGTGACGCGACACTCATAATGGGCACGACGTCCCCCTGAACCATTGGGCGCTTGAGCAGCTGACGGTGCACGCTATCCGTCATCTCGGCAAGCGATTGGGCAACACTCCCTTCAGGAGGGGCAAGCACAACTTTCTGCGCTTCGTTCACCTTTGGCTTGCGCACAAGAACGTGCTCCCCCATCCCAACGCCTGCGTTTTGACGAATGAAACCATCTATCCGTATGATGCCCTCGTGCCAATCCTGACGATCGGCGCGCCAGACTTTGGCAGCGGTACTGGTCTTGCCAACGATTTCTATGATTTCTCCAGGAGATAGCTGAAGCTTCAGAAGTGTGTCTGGGTCGAGTCGAGCGATACCCCTTCCAGAATCGTTCGGATAGGCTTTGGCGACTTTTAGCTGGACCTCTTGCGGCATGCGATCAGAACCTAAGCTTATATGATAACATGGTGATATATAAGGGTGGCTAAAAGAACCCTAATTGCATACGCATGACGATACTTGCATTTGAGCCTTTTTCCGGCGCTTCGGGGGATATGCTGACCGGATGCCTCATCGATCTTGGCGCGGACGCATCCGCCGTTCGAGAGAACATGGAAGCTGCCGCCGGCGTCGAAGTACAGATCTGCGAGGTGCAAAAGTCAGGGATACGGGCAACGCGCGTCAACGTGATCGCGCACAACGGGTCACGCTCGTACCCGGAACTCATCGACGCGATTCAATCGTGCGGGATCAGTTCAACGATACTCGCAGACGCGAGCGCGATATTTGGGATCCTAGCAGAGGCAGAGGCAGCTGTGCACGGAGTTCATACAGATGAGCTCGTATTCCACCAAGTGGGCGCTCAAGATGCCGTTGCAGATGTGATCGGCGCTTGTACTGCTGTTTCACAACTCCAGGTTAACTCCGTATTCACGGCCCCTATATGCGTGGGCGGGGGGTCTGTAGAGACTGATCACGGGCATCTGCCCGTACCCGCTCCTGTGACCGCTGCCATACTCTCCAAATACCACCTGATAACCAGAGGGGGGCCCGTTGAAGGCGAACTGCTCACCCCGACAGGTGCGGCTATACTTGCCTTTTTCACCGGAATTTCGGACGTTTTCTTGCCGCAAATGACCCTCGAGCGCGTGGGGTACGGCGCTGGGTCTCGAGACTACCTTCACGCAAACGTCCTGCGTGCCACGCTCGGCCAGGTCAATGAAGATCTGCTACTCGATGACGTCCAGGTGCTTGAAACTAACGTGGATGACGTCACAGGGGAAGTACTCGGAAGTCTCATAGAGGGGCTCCTCGAAATTGGCGCGCTTGACGTGGCAATAATACCTACGACGGGGAAAAAAAGCAGAACTGGACACATTATCCAGGTGATCGCCCGACCCGCTGAATCGCACCGACTTGCAAAGAAGATCATTGAAGAAACTGGCAGCTTGGGGGTGCGAATCACGCCGACACATCATAGAATCAAAACACTGAGGCGTTTTGAGCCCGTAACGGTGCGCATAGGCAATGAATCCCACACGATCAACGTAAAAGTTGCGACAGACCAGCACGGGACTGTACTCAACGTTGCCGCCGAATTTGACGAAGCAACTGCGCTTGCCAAGAAGTTAAATGTCCCTGTTAAGCGTGTTATGAGGATAGCTGAACAGGAGGCTTGGGCCCGACTCGGCGGCTAGCGTGTTTTATTCTCGCCTGCCCCCTCGTGTTCTGCCAGAGCTTGGCTTATTATTATTTCGCCTTTCGCTACCCTTTGGGCAAGCTTTCGCGAAATCGTTGTTCGACCTTCAGAGAGCTCTCTGGTCCTCTCTTGAATCCGCCGGATCTCACCCTTCGAAGGGAGCACGTCTTGATGCCCCGCCGCGGTGCCTTGCGTGTATGCGATGTTGATTGCGGCAACGATGTCTGAGATCGCGATTCCTGCCGTGCCCTTCCCTAGGTATGGCGAGGTTCCGCTTTCATCGACGAACTCAACGGCGACGCCGCGCGAAATTAAGGCGTTTGCTAAATGCGTGCTCGTCAGGCGTGCTCCGTTTCCAATTCTTACGAGGATATCAGGATAGGTCTGCTGAATGCGCTCCACAATCTTCGAAGCCTGCCGTAAGGGGACACGGTAAACCGCCTCAACGATACCATTCGCCACGACGGCAATTCCGGGTTCATCTCCTGGATCGATCCCTATAACGGCGCTTTCCGGTACGCCGGTGTTCCTGAGACGTCGTAACGCTTCGCTGACCGCCATCTCGGGATCAGACGCAATAACGACATTCGGAAAGGCGATCGCGCTCGCCTCCTTGTCTGAAGTAATCACTACGCCAACTTCGCGTCCTATAGCTTCGCTTGGCGCAACAGTTACAAATTTGAGCCTCTTTTCGCGAAGCTCTCTCGTGATATCCTGGTAGAGTGCGAAGTCCGTCGTTGCTAGGGCTATGTAGATCTTTGCCCCTCCTGTTTTTATTGTGGAACGAAAGTTTATAACTCTAACTCTCTATAATGCCATAGCGAACGGCTTTGCGTTGTTTTTGAGGTTAGATTTGCTCAGAGGAAGTGAACAGTACGCTTTATCCAAGTACCTGCCACGGCATCGATGCCCTCATCGGGGGCGGCTTTCCGACAGGAGTCGTGTCGCATATCTATGGAGAGCCGGGAAGCGGGAAAACCAACCTATGCATACAGCTAGCTACGAACGTCATAAGACGCGAAAAGCGCGTGATATTTATCGCTTCTGGTCCGTTCCCGGGTGAACGCTTCGCTCAGATCGCTTCGACAGACACTGCACAGATCAGTCAAAAACTGCTCGTTTTCGAGGTGAAAAGCTTCGACCAGCAGCGGGCTACGCTGCGCAATATCAGGAAAATAGCGAAGGAAAATGTAGGGCTTATCATTTTCGACGCGGCGACCACGTACTATCGGCTCGAACAAGCAAAAAAAACGGAGATTAAGTCGCGACACGCCATCGCCGATCAAGTTCTCTTGCTGCTCGGTTTAGCTAAAAAGTATGACCTAGCCGTTATGTTAACGAATCAGGTGTATGTCGACACCGACACCAAGGAGGTGCTGCCTGTTGCTGGGTATTTGCTTGATAACGTCTCCGCCATCGTTTTACAGTTCGTAAAAACTCACTCGGAACGGCGATGCGCGATATTGAAGAAGCATTCAATAATGCCGCTCGAGACAAGCGCATATTTTAAGATTACGGGTCAGGGACTCTCCGACGCTTAGCCTTTTTTCAGGAAATAGCTGCCCTTGTAGACCGTTTCCGCCGGCCCTTCCATCAGGGCGCGGTCTTTCCTCAAAGTAACTTTCAAAGAACCCCCTAACGTTTTGACGGTGACCCGAGTGCCTATGAGGCCCATCTGGTTCGCTACAGCTGCGGCTGCGACAGCACCGGTGCCGCAGCTGAGAGTCTCACGTTCCACGCCGCGCTCGTACGTCCGAACAACAAGCGTATTACCATCGACTTTCACAAAATCGACGTTGGCTCCTTGAGGGAACACGGGATCAAACCGAATCTTTACTGCTAGGTCGTGCACGTCAACGTCAGCTTGATCGTCAAAGATGACCGCGTGAGGGACGCCAGTGTTGACAGCAGAAACCACCACCCCGTGCATATTTTCGATGAACTGACCACCCGTCCCCAGAGCTGGTATCACTGAGCGGGCAAACCGAGGCTTGCCCATATCGACAATTACCGAGCTTTTCTTAGCGGTGACCTCGCGAACCCCCGCCTTAGTCTTTACACTGACACTGCCACGCTTCACATATCCGGCATCGACGGCGTACATGACGAGACAACGAATGCCGTTTCCGCACATCTCCGCTTCAGAACCGTCAGGTTGAAGTAATCGCATGCCGAGATCGGCCCCCGCAGGCCGCGATACGAAAAGGATTCCATCGGCGCCTATGCCAAACCGACGATCACACGTCTTTATGGCAAAACTCGATTTGTTTTTGATGGTCACTTTCTCGGTCTCGTCAATGATGACGAAGTCGTTCCCATTACCCTGCATCTTGACGAACTCTATCGCCCTCATAGCGGACCCTCATAGCAGGCGCGGCGGAATACGCTGCCCGATCAAGAGATCGTCGTAGGTTTCGCGCCTTCGAATGATTTCTGCTTCACCCGCGTTAACGAGGACTTCACTAGCGCGCGCGCGTCCGTTGTACTGAGAGCTCATGGCAAACCCGTACGCGCCTGTGTCGAGTATAGCGATTAGGTCCCCTTTTTCAACGTGTGGAAGACGTCTGTCCCTTGCCAGTATGTCGCCGCTTTCGCATATCGGGCCAACGACCGTGTACACGTGATCGGGTGTTTTATCGAGCTTATTCGCGACGATCACCTCGTGGTACGACTCATACAAGGTCGGGCGAAGCAGGAGGTTAAACCCGGCGTCAACGCCGACGAAAGTGCTATGCGCCTCCTTGACGGTGCTTACCGCACAGAGCAGAATTGCGCCGTCACCAACGACGTATCTTCCCGGTTCAAGCACGAGCTTGGGGCGCACCCCCAGCGCGCGTGTACGCTCGGTGAAGATCGGCAGAATCACATTCGCGAGGTCGATTGGGGTTGGCGCCGTCCCGGCGTACGGTATGCCCAGTCCGCTGCCGATGTCAACGAAATCAAGTTCGAGTTCAAGGTCGTTTCTGAGCTTTTCAACGAGATCCATCATCCGCGTCATCATCTCTGCGAAGGGGCTAAGCTCGAGTATCTGTGAACCGATGTGGCAGTGAATGCCAACAGGCCGGACACCTTCAAGTGAGAGCGCGTCGGCGTAGCACGCAAGCACCTGAGTCGAGGGGATTCCAAATTTCGATTGCGCCAAGCCCGTTGCGATCTTGGGGTGAGTCGCGGGGGATACGTCAGGATTGACCCTGAATGCGATTTCGACCTCTCTGTCTGCATCTGAGGCAATTCGTGCGAGCGCTCGGAGCTCATCGGGTGAATCAACGGACACCCTCACGCCGGTTTCACACGCCATTACAAGTTCGGCGTCCGTTTTTGCGTTTCCATTGAAGAGGATGTGGTCGGGTCGGATCCCGGCAAGGAGAGCAGCATACAGCTCACCATCGGAGAATACGTCGGCGCCTGCACCTTCTTGCGCGAGTATGCGCAGGACCGCTATGTGGCCATTCGCCTTTGCGGCGTAGTATACATCCGCATCGGGGAACGCGGCCGCGAAGCGCCGGTAGTTGCTTCGAATGCGCCCCTCATCAGTGACATAGAGGGGCGTGCCGTGCTTCCGCGCGAGCTCAACGACGTCGGCGCCCCCAATGACGAGGTGGCCGTTCCTCTCGCCGAGATGCTCGCGCGTGCCGAAATCCATTAGAGGGCCTCCTTGAGCCGCGCAACTGCCTCCTCGATCGTGCTGACGGGCACCGTCAACGCGAATCTGATGTAGCCCTCCCCGTGGTCTCCGAAGCCAATGCCTGGCGTTGCGACAATCCCGGCGTTTAAAAGTCGCATTGAAAACTCGAAAGAGGAGCTTCCGTCTGAAACGGGAGCCCAGACGTAAAACGTTGCCTTCGGCTTCTCGACGGACCAGCCAATGTCCCGCAGGCCATCGACCAGTGCGTCTCTGCGCTCTGAATAGAGTTTCTTGAGCACTTCAACCGTGTCCTGTGGCCCCGTCATAGCAGCGATCCCTGCTTCCTGTACCGCTTGGAATGCGCCTGAATCGAGGTTCGATTTGACTTTTCTGAGGCCGGCTATGACGTCGGCGTTTCCTACGGCAAACCCCATCCGCCAGCCGGTCATATTGTACGTTTTGGAGAGGCTGTTGATTTCGATTCCAACATCCATTGCCCCGGGTACGGAGAGAAACGACGGAGCTTCGTAGCCGTCATATGTCAACTCTAAATAGGCTGCGTCGTGGCAGACGATAATATCGTTGTCAGAGGCATAATCGACGATGGCTCTAAAAAAGCCACGGTCAGCGACAGCGGCTGTTGGATTGTTCGGATAGTTGATAAAGAGCAACTTGGCATCGGTCGCCGCCTTATCAATGTCAGGCAAGAAGCCGTTGTCAGCAGTTAGCGGCATGCTTATCGGCGTGCCATCAGCCATGATAGTTGCTATCCGGTACACGGGATACGCGGGATCGGGAACAAGTACTTTATCGCCTCGGTTGATAAAGGCTAAGGGAAGATGCGCTATGCCTTCCTTCGATCCGATCAGAGCGGAGGCCTCACGCGCTGGATCCACAGCGATACCTTTCTTCGCGTACCACTCACTCACGGCCTCTCTAAACGATAGCATACCTTCAGAGGACGGGTACCGATGGTTCGCATCGTTGTGCGCGGCGCGCACGAGCGAATCTACGATATAGGGCGGCGTTGGCTGATCTGGGTCGCCCACTCCAAGATCAATGACGTCAATTCCCTGTGCCTCCTTTTCTGCCTTCAACGTATCTATTTGGGCGAAAAGGTAGGGCGGCAGCATGTCTAGCCTCTTTGAATATTTGATTGTCGCGTTCGCCATGCGTGCACCTACGTGGCAGGCTGCGAAGTCTCAAGCGTTGTTTCCAAAACCATGAAACATCGTAACGTGTAACGATTTGCGATTGCTCATCATCACTGAAGTTCCTTTTCGAATAAAGACTTATTGGGGGGGGCAAGGTGAACGAGCAGCCGCGACTTGTTCCTGCATTGAAGCGAGCGACATGAAATCAACCAGTCCATCGCTTGCTCGTGCATGACGGGCGTCGAATCAGCTCTAGGTGAAGATACAAACCTTTATTGTCTAGAAGCTTTCCATATACGCGAGAGCTGATACCATGGATAATCGCAATCTAATTACGGCGCTCGTGATCGCAGCGCTGATAACACTGGCAGCGACGGCGGCCGGCTGCACGACAAATACGAGCCCGTCTCCGACTCCGATCCCTGCATCGCAAACGACAATTGGTAACAATACGACGTTTTCAAGCGGTGCTGGTTTCAATATCACGTATCCAAGCACTTTGAGCATAGACTCTTCCACAAATGCATCTTCGCCAGTCAAGGTGTACATCTACCAGAACCCGAACACGAAAATTGACGGTGTTAACGTGGGCACATACTCACTCTCCGCTGGTCAACAACTCAGCGATTTCTCAAATTTCAACTTGCAGGAGCTTCAAAACTACAGCAGCACAGGGTTTTACAAGAACTTTACAATTCTCAACGAGACCAATTTGACATTCGCTGGCAAGCCTGCGCACCAAATCGTTTTTCAAGCAATCATTCCGCAGCAGATCAGCGCGACAAATACAACTAATACATCACTCAAGGTGATGCAAACCTGGCTGATAAACAATAACACGGGATATGTGGTGACGTACAAAGCCATTCCAAGCGACTACGACACGTATCTAGCACAAGCACAGAGGATAATCAACTCGTTTGCGCTAACATAGCTGGGCGGCAACAGACGCTATATGGGTAGAGAATCAGATACTTCTCTGCTCTCTATTTTTTTGTTTCTCAAGTCTATTCACGTTAGTACGAACAGAATTGCGGCAGCGGCTGCACGAAAAAATTGGTGTGCCCTTCGCGTCTTTTCCAAAAAAAGTTGTTTTAATCAAACTGTGTAAGATGCGTCGGCCATCTCCAAATCGACGGCCGACTCGCTTACTTGGTCGGAATGACCAATACTTACGTAATAAAACAGTTCCGATGTTACGCTTTGCTGTCTAATTTGGCTGGTCACCTCGCTAAGTTTAGTCATTATTTTTTGTGCTTCACTCCTATTTGTATTTTTTCATTATTAAACGTGATTGATACACGGAATTAAGCAGCCTGAAAGACAGAGAGCTTTTAAGCATGCAGACCCGATAGGTCGAGCCGTTGTTAGCACGAAACCTTTTCTTGGTATCAAACGAACGCCGTCTGCGAACAGTGACGATTGATTCTCAGAGCGTATCGTATAGGTAATCGTAGGACAAGTGAGAATCCACTATCTGCGTCTTCCCACAAGCAAGCGATTCCCGCGTCGCGCCAAAATCGGCGCCACGTATCAGCGTTTTGCCATTTCCTATTTCCGCGGCCTGGTGCGCGTCGCTGGTCCCTATGACGGGTTTATCATATTGACGAGCGAGCTGTTGCGCAAGCGCGTTGCGCGAAGCGCTCGTTTTCGAATTGAATCCCTCAATGAGATCAAGTCGCTCAATCGCCTCGGGGCGTAATAGGTTCTTTCCGACTCGGAACGGATGCGCCCAAAAAACAATGCCACCTTGCGCTTTGACCTCGGTGATTACGTCCGCGGTATTTCTGGACTCAATTTCCTCTGTAAGAAATAAACCGATAAGGTCCTCCTTGTTCGCCGTTTCAATTTCTGCGCCGACGATGACCAAGAAATCAGAATCGTCGTTCAACCTGCGCGTCTCAACTGCGCCCTTGATAGTTAAGTGATCCGCGACGGCAATACCGTCCAATCCCAGTTTCTTTGCGACCTTAAGAATGGTGGCCGGCGCCATTGTACAATCGCCCGAATATTTTGAGTGGATGTGCAGATCAAAGATCACGTTCCATGCACCTCGATCGACGCCCATGGGCTACAAACTGATCGGCGTTCGCGCGGAAACACTCAAGCCTACTAATCCAAAGGCGGCCAATCAGCATTTGTATCTTTCGCCATCTCTCCGCAACAGGGACGGGGTTTCTGCTGCCGAGGTGGTCGTGACTACAAAGGAAGAAACGGTTAAGCCTGGCGCCACGTAATAACCGGCTATGAAAACGCTCGTCGTTTTTTATTCTCGTACCGGAATCACCAGAAAGGTGGCTGAAACGATCGCGCGCGCCCTCTCAGGAGACGTCGAGGAGATCGTCGCCAAAGAAGACCGAAGCGATTTTTCCGGGTACGGCCTTTCGCGCGAGGATGCGGTCCTGAAAACGCCCGCGGCCATCAAGGCCACGAAAAAAGATCCTGCGCGTTACGATCTCACGATCGTTGGCACGCCAATCTGGGTTCAAGCCGTATCAAGTTCTATGCGGGCGTACATCTCGCGCAAGCGAGACCGATTCACTCGTGTCGCGTTCTTTTGCACGCAGGATCGTTCAGGGGCGGAGAGCGCGTTCGAAGAAATGCAAGAACTGTGTAAGGCAACCCCGGTTACCACCGTCGAAATTCTGCACAAAGACGTAGAAGACAACTCGTACGTTCAGAAGATCGAAAGCTTTCTGGCACGTATCGGCAATCTGTAAGCGGTCCTTTGAGGCTTAAAAGCGCCTGGCCATCCCTGCTCGCAACGCCGCGGCTTTCGTGCGGGCGTGCGCAGAGTAACAAACTAAAGTTGTTATAAATCTTAAAATAGCTACTGGCTCTATTTCATGTTGCCTCGGTCTTAAATCACTAAGGCCGTTAACGGGACCTCGGTTGATTCCACAGAAAGGGTCGATGCATGGGTTGTCTCACGCTTATCGTGAGCTTGTTGGTTCTGTGGAAAAAGAGACACGTTGAATATGTCGCGAAGAGGGAAGAGTTAGCGGCCTTAGACTATTTTTTTGTGACGCTTGCTAAGCATAGATCGCGCGACGGCTTTACACGAAATGAGCGAACGCGGGATTACCAACGTCCTAGCAGCGCCGGCATAAAGCTGGCCTAACGACCGTCGGCCGTTGAGCGCGGCGCTCAGCGCCTCATGCTCGGCTGGCGCCGGAACTGCTGAGAACGGTATTAATATCGGACTGCTCATATGAGTTACCTAGAGCAGCATGGACGTAACGGATTTACCGGAGACGATTACGCGTTTTTACACTCAGCCTGACTTCACGGAGCTCTATCCGCCCCAAGCCGAGGCACTGGATTGCGGGCTGCTCAACGGCGCGAGTATGGTGGTCGCAACGCCCACTGCTTCCGGCAAGACGCTGCTCGCAGAATTCGCGATGCTCAATTCGATCGTTAAGGGCGGCAAATGCCTTTATATCGTCCCCCTGAAGGCGCTCGCTTCAGAGAAGTTCGACCGATTCTCGCTGTTTGCCGCGTCTGGCGTGCGAGTCGGGATCTCAACGGGAGATTACGACGTTCGTGACGACAATCTAGGACGCAACGATATTATCGTCACCACTTCAGAGAAAGCAGATTCACTGCTGCGAAACGGCGTTGCGTGGATGCAAGCACTTAGCGTCGTCGTCGCGGACGAGATACACTTGCTGAACTCGATAGATCGCGGTCCAACGCTCGAGGTAACGCTGACCAAGCTTAAGAGACTCAATCCGACAGCTCAAATTCTCGCGCTCAGTGCAACGGTCTCAAATGCCGACGATATGGCAGCCTGGCTTGACGCGCAACTCATAAAAAGCGACTGGAGGCCCGTCGCACTGCACGAGGGCCTTTATCTTCCTGAGCGCGGGGTTATCGCGTTCGTACACGACGCGCCTCCGCGCGGCGTTGTGAAAAAGGCCGTTTCAGACGGCGCCACCGACCCGGCGATTGCGCTCGCCATCGATACCCTGCGAGAAGGCGGCCAATGCTTGATCTTTGTCAATACGCGGAGAAATGCGGAAAGCCTTGCAAAGAGAATCGCAACGACGCTTCAATCACAGGGCGATTTCGACCGCAAGGAGCTTGGTGCGAAAATCCACGGGGAGACCGGGATTACTGAGAAGCTCGCCTACTGCGTGAGCCACGGGGCGGCTTTTCACCATGCCGGCCTTCTCAGCGACCACCGGAAACTCGTCGAAACGTGGTTCCGCGCCAACCTTATCAAGGTCATCGTCTCGACGCCTACGCTCGCGTCGGGACTCAACCTTCCTGCCCGAAGGGTCGTTATCAGAGATTACAAGCGCTACGACGCGAACTACGGCATGACGGACATTCCCGTGCTCGAATACAAGCAAATGGCCGGTCGCGCGGGGAGGCCCGGATTCGACGCGTACGGGGAGGCAGTCCTCATCGCCAAATCGCCGAGCGAGTGTGAGGCGCTCGCAGACCACTATATTCTCAGCGAGGCCGAAGACGTTATTTCAAAACTTGGAACGGAAACGGCGCTTCGTATGCACGTTCTCTCGACCATTGCAAACGGTTTCGCGCACACGAGGGCCGATCTCGAGCAGTTCTTTGACGCGACGTTCTTCGGATTTCAGCAAAAGACGGGACTGAACCTCTTGCGATATGCGATCGACCGCGTTTTGGCGTTTCTCGAGAACGAAGAGATGATTGTCGACTCGAGCGGGCGCATCAAGGCGACGACATTTGGGCATCTCGTATCGCGGCTCTATGTCGATCCGTTGACTGCAGTGAAGATACGAAGAGGACTAAGCAACGCCGAGACGGTGAGCGACATATCGCTGCTCCACCTCATCTGTTCAACCCCCGACGTTAAGCGCCTGTTCATGCGAAACAAGGATTACCGCGCGGTAACTGAATTTGTCAATCGGCACCTCGACGAGTTCCTGGATGAGATTCCTAATCGATTCAGAGACGTCGATTACGACTGGTTCCTCTCTGAGGTAAAAACGGCAATGCTCGTCAACGACTGGATAACCGAAGTAAGCGAGAAGGAGATCACGGAAAGCTACAACGTCGGGCCGGGCGACATCAGAAATCTCGTCGATACGGTGCAGTGGGTGAGTCACGCGCTCGCCGAGCTCGCGGCGTACCTCAAGGTTCCTTCAAGGAAACAAGCCCGGGAGCTCACGGCGCGCATCCAGTTTGGTATCAATCGTGAGCTCCTCGATCTCGTGCAACTGAAAAACATCGGCCGGGTCCGCGCTCGAAAACTGCACGATGCGGGGTTCACAAGCCGAAAAGAACTCAAGAATGCTCCTTTTGAAACGGTGGCGGCGCTTCTTGGTCCTGCGGTCGCGTCAGATATCTTTACGCAACTCGGCGAACACCGGGGCGTTCCTGATCGAACGGATCGAGGAGATCCGACGTTTCTCACAGACGAGTGAGTCAACCCATGGAATATGACGTCGTGGCAGGAAAAATCACCATTGGGAGCGTCGAGGCTTTTCTGAGAGAGCTTGACGCCATTGCGCAGTCAACCAACTCGACAATTCAAGCCGTCGACGCCACAAAAGTCGCCGGTCGGCGGCACGTTGATTGTGCAGTGCGCAACGCTATGCGGTCGTTTCGCGATCATCAAAACATCGCTACGGACCTTGGCGTCGAAATTCTCCTCCACTTGAGCGCTTGCCGGCAGATACGAAAAGCGCTTGAAATGGGCGTTCACGAAGGGGCAATGGACGTGTTGTTGATTGTCGTTGGTGCACAGAAATCAATTGAAAGAACTGCGACGCAGCTCACGGGCTTGATACACTCAGACCCGCGGGTTACGGACTACAACGAAACAAAAAACGCGCCATTAATGCACGCGTTTAATATCACCGAACAGGAGATTGCCGCTGCTGGCGGGTACGCGCGAATACCGGACTTGGTGCGAGAGCGCTTAGTGCTTTTTGATGCCTTCAGATAATCCAACAGGCTGTTACAGCGCCGTGCTTGTCGGCTACATCTGCCGTCTAAAACAGTACTTTGGCCACGCCAGTGTCGAGTTTAACGAGGCAGCGACGCCGTCGAGCACGTGAAACAATCTATCAGGGCGCGCGAACGTTGACCCACAGGTGCAATTCGTAGGTCTTATCAAGGGAATCAACGAGCGTGAAGTTCAGTTTCTGCCTTTCACCTAATGAAGTGAGTGAGATACGTGTAGGCCATTCAACGTTTTGCCCTTGGATCAGCGTCAGATTGTCGAAACGATAGAGGGTTGAATTGCCTAGCGACACCGTGCCGGCATACCTGTTGCTGGCGTTCTCGTGGTTGGTGATGCCGAGGATCAGAGTAAACGGCGTGCCTGAAGTCACGTTTGTGGGATAGGCGACGGTCTGCCGGTTGCTATCCAGGACATAGAACTCGCTGTAGCTGGCTTCGTTCGGGTGGGGGGCTAACAGGAGCGTCGTGCCAACCAAGGCGAGGCAAAGACAAATCGCGGCTCCCACTGCCGGTAGTACGCTCGGGTTGCTTGCTCCCCGCACGACGAGTCGGTCAGACTGCGGAAGGCGCCGCCACCGGGCGAACGCTGACGCCGCGAACAGCGCCACCAGCGCAGACATTGAGAGTGCGAGCGTCGTAAAATTTAATCCGAGCGTCATCAGAAGAACTGTGCTGTCGGCAATTGAAACAAGAACGCTGGTAATAACCGCCACTGAGACCCTCTCTAGACTCCGCAACTCTTGTTTTTTCGGAAACAACACAACGGTTAAGAAGAAACCAGGAATGAAAAAGAAGAGTGCTACCCCTATCAGCAGCCGAAAAACAGACAAAACAACGGTATCCATCGTGCCTCTAACAAATAGCCGCGGTATCTCTATTAGAGATAGACAAGTCGAGCCTATATAGTTAATCTTAGACGACAATGGGGCAACAACGTGGGCACACCGGACCTTTGTTCGGCCCAATGAACCAGAACGCAAGACTTAAGCTCAAAAAGCAAAGCTTCAGTCTAACAGCGTTTCTCGACAGTAGAGGTGCCGATCCATGAAACCTAAGGTAGCGGCGCTTATTCCGACCCTCAATGAAGAGGCGACTATCGGCCAGGTGATTGATAGGGTTCCTGTGCGCGTGCTCTCGGAAGAGGGTTACGACACCGCTATATACGTCATTGACGGAGACTCTGAAGACGCTACGCAGCAAAAAGCCCTTGAAAAGGACGCGGTCGTGCTGCCTGTCAAGCAGCCTTGGAAGGGATCGGCGATGCAGGTCGCGTTTGCGTCTGTTCGCGCAAATTACTTCATTATGATCGACGGAGACGACACCTACCCGCCAGAGCGCATAACGGATTTCGTACGCCTTCTCAGCACATACAAAGTGGTTCTTGGCTCACAGATAAAAGGGTGCAGCGAGGAGGGTGCCATGACCCGAACCAACGTTTTTGGCAATCGGGTGCTCACCGGAGTGGCTCAGATGCTCTTTAAAGAAGACATAACTGACTTGTGCACCGGGTTCTGGGGGTACCGGGGGGGTACGTCGTCGACCGTATGGACCTTGTCGCACAGGGATTTGAGATTGAAGCGGACATGTTTATTGAATGTTCGCGTCACGGCTTTAGCGTAGGGGAAATCGCGATAGACTACGGCAGGCGCGCAGATCGACCCAAGCTAAGTTCCATCAGGGACGGACTGAAGATAGCGTCTTTCTTACGGAAGCGATGGATGGCTCCTGGCGGGAGGCGAGCGCTATAAAGATCGCGTACGTGATGGACGCAATTTATCCCTACAACATGGGGGGAGCGGACAAGCGTCTGTGGGAGCTCGCGCGGAAGCTCGCCGAAAACGGAGAGCACGAGGTCCACATTTACGGCATGAAATGGTGGCAGGGAGCTGATACGATCGTCACGGACAACGTTCACCTCCACGGCGTGTGCAAGGTTCGCGAACTGTACAACAAGCAGGGCGTCCGCTCGGTTACCGAGGCCCTCGTCTACTCTTTGAGGGTCTTGCCGGCCTTGCTGAAGGCGGATTGCGACGTTATCGACTGTAACCAATTCCCCTACTTCCCGTGCTTCGCGGGCAAAGTTGCCTCAATCGTAAAAAGAAAACCTTTAGTGATCACGTGGCTCGAGGTATGGGACACCTATTGGCGGGAGTATCTTGGACCGATTCGCGGCGGGATAGGCAGAATTGTTGAAAGACTGACGATGCGGCTCCCTGATGGTATCGTTGCGATATCGCACAAGACGAGAGATGACCTCATACGGTGTCACGTCAAACCCGAACGCATCGAGGTCATTCCCGTCGGGATCGATCTTGAGCGTATTACGATGATCGCGCCTGCGTCGACCGCAACCGACGTGCTGTTTGCGGGAAGGCTCATCAGTGAAAAACGCGTCGATCTCTTGCTGAACGCGATTGCGATTGCGCGAACAACGATTCCTGCCATTAGGTGCGCGATTATCGGGGACGGTCCGGAGCGAACCTCGCTCGAAGACCTGGCGTCAAAGCTTGGACTCGACGAGAACGTCACCTTTACGGGCTTTGTCGATCAAGATGGGCTCACGGCGCTCATGAAGTCATCGAAAATATTCGTTCTCCCTTCCGTTCGCGAAGGGTTCGGCCTCGTTATCATCGAGGCAAACGCGTGCAAGTTGCCGGTGGTCAGCATAAGTCACGAAATGAGCGCTGTCCGGGAACTTGTTCAAGACGGCGTCAATGGTTTCCTCGTCAGCGACGGCTCGCCCGATGAAATCGCCGACGTTATTTTGAAGCTCATCAGCGACGGCGCACTGCGTGAACAACTGGCTGAAAACGGATTCGAAATGTCAAAGAAATTCGCGTGGTCGGATATCTCAAAAAGCATTATAGATACCTACGCGAAACGGATCAGCTAACCGAAGGCCGCCCAGATGACTTCGTACCACTTCTTCCTGTGCCGGTCACGTGGCGGCTACAGCTCATTCCTGAACAGGCGCGAGGGAAACCCCGTATGAAAGCGCTAATCGCTTCGCCGTACTATTCCGGCGTAGGAGGGCTTCAGCAGTACACGTACAGAATCGCAGTCGGCTTGCACAACGCAGGAGTCGACACGACAGTCATAACCTGTTCACACGTGCTCGACGAGTCCGGCCCGAGGATTTTCACGCTTCCCCGACTTACGACGGTGTCGAACACCCCCTTCAGTTTGCGCTGGTTTGGATCCATAAAGCGAGTTATCGACGAGGTTGACCCCGACGTGGTGAACGGACATTTGCCCGTCCCGTACATGGCTGACATCGCCGCACGAGTCACTCGCGATAGGCCGTTCGTCTTGACCTACCACAATGACGCGGTGGGAATAAATGCGACGACCAAGCTCTTGGTAAAGGCCTACTATCGCTTCCTCGGGAGGGGCACCATTCGCCGCGCTAGTTGGATCATAACGACCTCTCAACGCTACGCCGCGCATTCTCCGTTTCTCCAAGGTTACCTCAGCAAAACGTCCGCCGTGCCCCCCGGTGTAGACGTCGCGACATTCAATCCGACGGTCGACTCTGGCCACATAAGAGATAAGCACGGTCTCAACGGGCACATTATCCTCTTCGTCGGCCAGCTCAGCAAAGCCCACCGACACAAAGGGCTCCCCATTCTTATCCGTGCGCTCCGAAGTCTTGACCCAAGCGTAACCCTCGTGGTTGTGGGCGATGGAAACTGGCGCTCGCACTACGCAACTTATGCGCGGCGTATCGGAGTTCAAGACCGGGTGGTATTCGCCGGGCTCATCCCCGATGAGGAGATGCCCCTTTATTATCGTGGAGCGGATCTCGCTGTGCTCCCCACGCTCACCGATGCCGAAGGGTTCGGGATGGTTTTGGCTGAGGCAAACGCCTGCGGCAGACCAGTTATCGGTACGAACGTTGGAGGCATCCCGTCAGTGATCCAAGATCACTATAATGGGCTCCTAGTTCAGCCAGGCGATCTGCACGGACTTGTGGAAGCAATACGAGCGGTGCTGAGCGATGAAGAGCTGGCAGACAGGATGGGCCACAACGGCTATCAGAGGGTTAAGAGTGAGTTTACCTGGACTCAGGCGATTGCTCGGACTATGGAAGTATACGATGACTTAATATGAGCTCAGTTGAAAAGAATAGACTGAAGTATTCGATCGGCTCTTTTGCATCGTAGATTTCGAGGTTGTGTTCGTGAAAATCTGCATGGTCTCTAACCTTTACCCGCCCTACATTCACGGTGGCGCTGAGCTGTACGTCTCCCACATCTCAGAGAGGCTCAGCGAACGTCACGATATCTCTGTGATAACTGCCGCCCCCTTTGGCCGAAACGAATCGTCAACTCGCGACAAAGTAGGCGAGCGAAAAGACGCCATTTACCGATTTTACCCGTTAAATCTTTACTCGAACTATCACTATTCGCGCAAACCTGGCTTTATCAAGCCACTCTGGCACGCATTCGATGTCTGGAATCCACACACGTACAGCTTCATAAAGGACGTACTGAAGCGTGAGCGGCCAGAGCTCGTGCACGTGCACAATTTCAAGGGGTTGTCGGCTTCTGTTTTTAGTGCCGCTAAGGATCTTGGCATTCCCGCGGTTCACACTGTGCACGACTACACCCTCATTTGTCCCAAGACGACCCTGCTCACGAGAGCTAATGCCTCGTGCGTGAATGCCCACAGCCCGTGTAGGGTCTATCGCTGGTTCTACAAACGAATCGATCCGGCTGTCGTTATCGCCCCGTCTGACTTTGTGCTTAACACCCTTTCCGGCTTCGGGCTGTTTGCGGACGCACGAAAGCTGAAACTTCCCCTTGGCATACCGGAAAGCGAGCCCGTCGCAAAGGTGAACAAAGGCACGTTTGACATACTCTACGTCGGCCGTCTGGGAAAACACAAGGGGGTGCACTCCCTCATCGAATCCGTAAAGGGCTTAGATCTCAAAAATGCGCGACTGCACGTCGTTGGTCAGGGCAGTGACGGCGCGCGTTTCCAGCGCGATGCGCGCGATGACGAGCGAATTGTCTTCTATGGCTTTTTAGCGCCTGATAAGCTGCGGCGGCTTTACAGCATCGCCGATGTAGCTGTCGTGCCGTCCATTTACGCGGAGACGTTCGGACTCGTGATACCCGAATACTATCAGCACGGGATCGCGGTCCTAGGAAGCCGGACAGGCGCAATTCCTGAGCTCATCGAAGACGGGTACAACGGTTTCCTGTTTCCGCCCGGTGACGTTGCGGCGCTCGCTTCGCTTCTACAAATGCTCTCGTCTGATTCGAAGCTCCTTAGCGAAATGAGCAAAAATGCGCGGAAATCGGCCAGAACCTTTGATTTGGACGTCCACGTCCAGAAGCTCGAAGAAATATATGAAGGGGTCACCTCACGCTAAGGTCGCCGCCTCGCACACGCTGAGCACGCGCTGTGCAACGTTATCCCAGGCAAAAAGCGTAACCGCACGTCGCCGTGCGGCCGCTCCCATCCGCTTCACTCGCCGGTCATCCTGGAGTAAATCGATCAGTGCCGCAGCGAGAGCGCCTGCGTCTCCGGGATTGACGAGCACCCCGGAGCTTTCGTCGATGAGTTCTGGGATCGCTCCAACAGCCGTTCCGATCACGGGAGTTCCGCACGCCATCGATTCGAGCGCCGGCCTGCTAAATCCCTCGAGCAGTGAAGGCACCACCGTCACGGTGGCGCGCTGATAGAGCGCGATAAGATCGTGCAGTGATACAGAATCGACAAGCGTGACCACGTCGATTACACCGAGCGCGCGTGCGTGTGCCAGCATCCGCTGCTTCAATCGTTGCGAGTCTTTGCCTATGATAACGAGTTCAACCGGAGTGACGCGCTGGGCCGCCGCGAGCGCCTCGATCAAGTACGCGATACCCTTTCTCGCCTCAAGTCCCCGCGCGACGCACGCAACGAGCGGCTTATCGGCCACAGCGCCCTCGGTCGGTGTGTCGGCAGGTGTGAAAAGGTTCACGTCAACACCGTTAGGTATGACTCTCAGCTTCTCCTCGTGCTCCGGATACCGCGCGAGCGTCTGCGCCATCGTGTCGCTGCTATCGCAGATAATCGCTTGAGCCCGTCTTATTGCGCGCTTTTCGAGCGCGGCAAGCAATCTGATTGCCATGCGCGATCTTGACACTGATAACTGCTTCAGCTCCGACGAGGGCAGGTGGTGCAGGATCTGCACGAGAGGAGCGTTGCGATGAACTGTCACCCCCTGCGAGAGGTCGTTAATCAAATGCACGTCGCACCCTTCGAATGGCTCACGAGCGAGCGCGTAGTAATAAAAGGCCACAACCCCGTGACCTCGCAAGGGTCGAGGCAGCTGCCGATATCTCACGTTTGGTACTCCCGCTCCAAACCAAGCGGCAGCGAAGGCGTCTGGCGGAGTCTGATATGCGTCGCAGCTGAAGACGGTGAGCTGGCAGAGCGGTGCCAGCCACCGACTCAGCTCCAGCGCGTAAATGCCTGCACCGCCGATGAGGTTCCGGTCGTATTCGAACGTCGATAGTGCTACTCTCACACGCGCCCCACCTCTCTCGTCCCTCTTTTGTTGCGCGACATAAGCTCACGTTCTGCCGATTATGCTCTTAATAACGCTCACGTCTTGCTTCGTGAACGTCCTCAGTGCGATCAGGGTAGCGAAATACACCCAGACCGCAACCCCGACTATGACGAACAGGTTGATTGGCCTCAGATAATACACGACGACCGCCATGACGAATGACCCTACGAGCGGTTTGAGCAGAAGCCGGTGCAGCCGAATGAAGCACAAGTTTTTCGACGCGTAGTAGAAGCAGATAGAAAAAGTGGTGAGCTCTGTCGCTATCATTACGTAGCTTGCCCCGACGTAGCTATATCCCGGGATAACGAGGAGGTTGAGAATTATGTTGACGGTGACTGCGAGTCCCGTGGCATACATAACGACGCGCTGCAGATTTATCGACGTCAGCGTCGTGGTGAGCACGAAATTGAGAAATAGGATTGAGACGGACCAGATGACGATCTGTAAGACGACGATTGAGTTGTGGAATGGCGCCCCATAAATGATGTCGATGACCTTATCTGCGAGCACGGTCGTGCCGAATGCGAGCGGAAGCCCCAAGATAACCATATAGCGAAATGACTCGTTATAAACGGTCTTTGCAAGGTCTTTCGAGGAGACGTGGAGCGTCGATATTACGGGGAATAGGGCCCCCATGAACGCTGCGGGCAGAAAGGTGAGCGACACCGCCATGGCGTACGAGGCGTTGAACCATCCGGTCGCGGCATCCCCCTGGATAAACGACAGAAGCAGCGTGCTTATCTTGTAGTAGATAAGCGAGAAGAATACAATCAGTCCGAAAGAAGGGACCTCCTTGACCAAATACGTCAAAAAGCGTCGGTTTAGCCTAAACTTAGGCCGCGTGAATTTCACTGAAACAAGCGCGAGGCTTGCGATGAGGTTGATCACGCTTCCTAAAACGAACACCATGGCGAGCGCGATCAATCCGTAACCGAAATACAGCACGCTGATGCCAAGGATGACTGTTACACTCTGTTGAATGACGTTTAGGGTCGCGTCATACTCCATCCTCTCGTGGGCTTTGAACGTCGCTCGGACGATCTGCGCGAGAGCCGTCAGAACGTAGGAGATAACGGCGATATAGACAATAACGGCTTTTTCCTGAGGTAGGTTCATTGCGCCCACGAGCACGAACAGGAAGCCGTAGGCGATCAAGGAAAGCGCTGTTTCAACGAACAAGATGTTTCCGACATAACGAGCGAGGTACTTCTTCTCCCTTGAGGTATCGCGGATTATGAGGTTACTCATGCCAAAATCTGAGATGACGCCATAGACCTCCGCAAACGAGAACGCAAACGCATACACACCGTATCCCGCAGGACCGAGCGTCCTGGCTATTACGACGGCTAGCCCGAAGCGCATCAGACGCGAAAAAATGTCCGCGGAGGCTAATGCTGCGGTATTTTTGAAGATCCGTCTGTTAGTGGACATCGGTGCTTCACGTCCGCGCTGCAGAGCTCGGGTAAAAAGCGGCGCCTTCGCCTTCGCGATCGGCTACGCATTCGTAGCCCGCGAGGGGCTCAAATTGGCCGCACCAAACCCCGGCAAGCGGTAAACGTGTAACACCTCATACTTGATAAAGCATATATAATCGGAAAAGTATAGAAGGCCCAAATATGAATTTTCAGAGTCTCAGGCCCATCAGTGTCGCCTATCTTATTTTTCTGGCGCTGTGCATACCGCTTGCAATCCCTATTGGGAGTCTTGTTCAGGTCTTCTGTGCTGGCGCTGTTCTCCTTTTTTTCCCGGGGTATTTTACGTCGCTCGTCATTCTGGGAGACCAAAGCGTCGCAGGCAGGATCGGCACGGCGATTGGTTTTAGCGTCGTCTTCCTCGCCATTCTCGAAATCGTGTACACGAACTTGCTGATACCGGGGAGTCCTCTCACGATCGTCGGGCCGCTCTTTCTTTGGACGACCCTCATGTTCGTTTTCGCCCTAGCCTTGAACCGTGAGCAGGCACCGATCAATGCGGCCGCACTGCTCAAGCCTGAGAATATCATAATCGTCGCGATGCTCCTTTTCGGGGCCGTTATACGGCTGTGGTATCCGGCGACGATAGGCACGATTCCCTACTTTGATCCGCTCTACTGGGCAACCCGCGCGGCCTACTTCGCGCACACGGGCTTCACGGGCATACCTTCATTCCTGACAGGCGGCGCGGGTGACGTTATCCGCGAGCGAAGCTTCGAGTTCACCATGGGATCGTTCGCGATGATCGGTCACGCGTCGATCGTCGACATGGCGATCTGGTTCGGACCCGTGTTGGGCGTTCTGGCCTCCATAATGCTCCTCGCCGTTTTGGAGCGACTCGGGGTGAGCCTGTCCGGCAAAGTCGTCGCGCTCTTCTTGTGGGGCTCAATGTCCCCGTTGTTCGAACTCTTCTGGAGGACGAACATCTCGATGATGCAGGTCGTCGGCACCTATTTCTTGTTCTTTGGCCTCTATCTCTGTGCTTCACGAGAGGCGGGTTCATTCTTAGCCGGCGCATTTGTGCTGGGGCTCTCCATTGACATTCACATCCTTTACGGGGTCTACACGCCCTTCATATTCGCGTTCGTGGTGATCGCCCAGCTCATGAAACGACAGAACACGCTCACGACGGTTGCCTCTATTCCGACGTATGTGCTCGGGCTGGTGCTCTTTGCCTGGCGCTTCCTCGTTTATGGCGTGCCGACGGGCTTCACTCCAGCCCTCGTCACCATCGGCGCGGCGCCGTTCGCGATGCAGTCTGTTCTCCCGCTGATTGCGCTCCAACTAATGTACCCCGATCCGACGTACATCCTCCTCTACGTAACGCCGCTGATAGCGGCGCTCGCCGTCGTAGGACTCGCAGGCTCTCTGATCGAGACCAAAGAGTGGGAGCTCTCTCATCTCGTCTTGCTCGCCTTCATCCTGGGGATACTTGTCGGCTGGACCCTGTCAACCGTCTACTTTTCGTTTGCTCCGGCGACCGCTGATATCTTCCTCGGGCGAGGCGTGGCGTATGCCCAAGCGGTTCTCATACCCGCTGCGGGTCTCGGAGTCTCCATGATCGAGCGATCTCTCGGACGCAGATCTGCACTTATCTCTCCGGGCAGAATTGTCGCTGTCGTGCTGATAGCGCTTGTCATTTCGACCAATGCTGCGGGGGCGGTAAGCACCAACAAGTATCAGTCGGTGATCGGCCAAGACGACTTCAACGCGATTCGGTACGTGGGCCAGATCCCCAGCAACGGTACGACACTGGCGTTTTTCGCCCTCCCCAACCCGAACGACCCGTTTGCGAACGCGAGCTCCTCGCAGCGCGCGGCGCTGTTCTACATCACAAACCCATCTGCGTTTGATTCCTCACCGATGGCGTACCGAGACGAGGTGTCAAACAGCACCGCTGCGTTACAGGCCGCCATTCAAAGCGACAGAGACTTTTACAAGTACGCGATCCTATCGGAGAACTTCGGGTCCAGCAATCGGACCGCCTTGGACAGTTACCTCAGATCAAACGGTTACACGGCAGTGACGAGATTCGGCAACGCGTACGTCTACAAGGCCAGCTAGGCGGCGCACTAAGATCACGACTCCCGTGTTTCCTACGGCGCGCGCAGTATCGCTCCGTTGCTTGCTGAACTCACCGCGGCGGCATATCTTTTCAGGTAGCCGCCGACGTCTTTTCGCGCCGGCGTCCACGTTGCCTTTCTGGCCGCAAGGACATCGTCGGTCAGCCGCACGGCCAGCCGGTGGTTCGGTATGTCAATGGTAATTTCGTCCCCGTCGTGCAAAAGCCCCAACGGACCGCCCTCAGCCGCCTCTGGTGAGATGTGTCCGATCGCGGCGCCCCTAGTCCCGCCCGAGAAACGACCGTCTGTAATGAGGGGTACGCTCAACCCCATTCCCGCTATCGCGGCGGTTGGCGCAAGCATTTCGGGCATTCCTGGTCCACCTCTGGGCCCTTCATAGCGCACGACCACAACCTGCCCTTCGCTCACCGATCCGGCCAGAATGGCCCGCATCGCCTCATCTTCGGAGTTAAATACGCGTGCTTTTCCCGTATAGCGGAGCATGTCGTCGCTCACGCCGGCGCTTTTGACGATGGCGCCGTCGGGAGCAAGATTCCCGAACAGCACCGTGATGCCGCCTGTCGCGTGCACCGGATCGTCGAGGGGACGTATGATTGCATCGTCACGGATGTGTGCCTCGTCGGCGATCTCGTAAACGCTCTTGCCCGAGCAGGTCGTTTCGTTGCGTAGCAGCGTCCGAGCGCGTTTCATGACGCCGGGGACGCCGCCGGCGGCGTCGAGGTCGCTCATGGTATACGGGCCGCTCGGATTCAGGGATGCGATGTGCGGCGTCTGTTTGCTCAGTTCGTCAAAAAGCGTGAGCGGGAGCGATATGCCCGCCTCGTGCGCGATTGCAGGGAGGTGCAGCGCCGTATTCGTCGAGCCGCCGATGAGCATGTCGAGGATGATCGCGTTCTGAAACGACGCTTCGGTCACGATGTCACGCGGTGTGACCCCGTTCATGATGAGGTCAACGATTCGCTTCCCGGTAGCCTCAGCAATGCGCCTCCTTCGGGCATCAACGGCTGGCGTTGTCGCACAATAGGGAAGCGAGAGGCCGAGCATCTCGGTCATACAGGCCATGGTATTGGCCGTGTACAGGCCCTGGCAGCTGCCGCACCCGGGACACGCCCGACTAACGAGCTCCTCAAGGTGCGCTTCGGTCATGGTGCCCGCCTGGACACAGCCGACCCCCTCAAACGCCGAGACGAGCGTGACGTCGGTGCCTTGGTAGTACCCAGCTCGCATCGGCCCCCCGGTCACTACCATGGTCGGCACGTTTATCCGCAGCGCCGCCATCAACATCCCGGGAACGATCTTGTCGCACGACCCCACCATGACCAAGCCGTCAAACTGGTGCGCCTGCGCCATGAGCTCAACGGAGTCGGCGATGTTCTCACGGGACGGGAGGGCGTAGCGCATGCCAGAGTGCCCCATGGCGATGCCGTCGCAGATGCCGATGGTGCCGAACTCAAACGCGATGCCGCCGGCCAAGTATATCCCTTTTTTGACAAACTCGGCGAGATCCCGCAGATGAAGGTGACCGGGAACGATCTCGTTCCAGGCGTTAGCGATGCCGACAAACGGCCGTTCGAGATCCTCGTCTGCCACGCCCAAGGCGTTCAAGAGGGCCCGTTGCGGTGCGCGTGTCACCCCCCTCGTTATCTGCTTGCTCCTTAGTTCCATATGCTTAAAGAATGATCGCTGAAGTTATAAAAATGAGTGCGCTGCTAAGATCCTACCAAAAGTGTGCCACTTTCTAAAAATGTGGCGCTTTTCCATAGGTTTAGCGGAGACTAACATCGCTCCGCGTTCAGCGTGTGGGGAATTTTGCTGTGCGGAGTCTCGCTAAGTCTACAGTACGATCAACTTTTACACGTTTCTGCTCCTCTTTTTTTCGACAGCAACGATGGTCAAAAGGATCGCATGGAAGCATTATTGCAAACGTTGCGAGACGCGGTGAACCATAGCACACACTGTAGACATAGGCTTAGTGCAAATCGCCTCTTGCCGCCCGTAACGACGGCATTCAACAAAAGGGCGCGACCGATCGATATGGGAATCATCGGTTGATCATTCGATTATCTTCCGGAAGCTCAATGAAGCCAGTGCAAACATGAGGATATCAAAGAGCGCTATGACGGCAACGTCAAGAGGAAGGAGCGCCAGATTACCAGTGATCATTAGTCCCCGCACAGCATCTACGGCATATGTCAGCGGGTTAAAAACCGCGAAGAGTTGGAGGGCGTGAGGCATTAACGCTATCGGGTAAAGGGCGTTGCTGGCAAAGAAGAGCGGTAGGATGAGCGCTTGGCCGATTCCCATAAATCGCTCCCTGGTTTTCAATAACGATGCTACAATGATTGAGAGGGCGGCGAACCCCCCGGAAATGACGAATAATATTGCGAGCGCTGCCACGAAATAGGCAGGGTTGGGGATGAAGCTCACGCCGAGGAGCAGCGCCACGGGTATGACGATTATTACCTGGATGATTGCTCTGACGCCTGAAGACATGGATCTGCCTATAACAGTCGCATATCGGGAAGCCGGTGCCACAAGAAGCTTTTTTAAGATACCGGTATCCCGCTCCCACACGAGCGTCAAGCCGTACAAGACGGCGACGAATAGGACTGACTGCAGCATGACGCCAGGAGTGATGTAGTCAACGTACGGTATTCCACTGGTCGGAATGGCGTGTATCTGACCGAAGACCGTTCCGAAAACCACCAACCACAACACGGGCTGAACGGCCCTTGTGTACACTTCCGTCCGGTCATTTCTGAGTCTCCGAAGCTCGAGCTCCATCATAGCAAGCACTACCCTTAAGGAGTCATTCACGGCGATTGCCTCCTGCCTCCCCCTCAACCCGCCCAGTCGTGCTGGCGGCGCGGGATCCGCGTGTCGTTCCCGCATACCTCAAGAAGACGTCATCCAACGTTGGTTTCGTTGTCGCAATTCGCACGACGGGGATTTCCCCGCTTCTGAGTGCATCCATGACGCCGGGCAGCGCGGTTTCTGCGTCCTCGACGGTCACGTTGAGGGTGGAGTCAGAAACGACGACGCTGTTCACGCGCTCCAGACCTCGTATCCTACCCAACGTATGCTCATCGACGCGATGGTCGGACAAGCTGAATTTGATGAGCTCGCCTCCAAGTGAGTGCTTAAGTTCTTCAGCCGTGCCTGAGGTGACCATCCTCCCCATGTTGATAATTGCAACCTCGTCTGAGTAGGCGTTCGCTTCGTCCATGTAGTGCGTGCTGAAAAACACCGTCGTGCCAAACTCCTCTTTAAAGGACGTCAGTTTCTCCCAGACAGCGATTCTGGCTGCGGGATCGAGGCCGAGCGTCGGTTCATCGAGAAACAGAATCTTGGGCCTAATCAGCATCGCGCACGCGATCTCGAGCTTCCTGATCATGCCACCTGAGTAGGTCTTCACGAGCTGCTCCGCGGCAGCGCGCAGCCCCATGCTCTCGAGCATGTCATAGATAACTTCCTTTCGTGACCGTGACGGTAGGCCGTATATCTTAGCGTAGATGAGGAGGTTCTCGTAGCCGTTGATATCGCTCCAGACGCTCGTCTCTTGGGGGACGTAGCCTATCACTTTTCTGACCTCTGCGCCCTCTCGAACGACGTCCAGCCCGAAAATGTGCGCTTCACCGGACGTTGGTTTGAACTGGGTCGTCAAAATGCGCATGAGCGTCGTTTTGCCCGCGCCGTTGGGTCCAAGCAATGCAAAGATGTCGCCGGCCTTGACGTCCAGGTCGACGCCGGCTAGCGCCGCGACGTTGCCTTTGTAAACCTTTTCAAACCCTCTCGCGTCAATCGCAAACGTGTGTAGCACCCTCTCCTGAGCTGCGCCTCGATTTCACACCCCACAGCAACCGGTTCGAATCTTCGCTTAGTAAATACTCATTCAGATCGATATCGCAAAAAAGGCACGAATCGAGATGGTCGGCATCCATCCTGTCCAGGATGTCAAAAGTAAGCCGCTAGAAATAGTATGATGGTGCAGTACTTATCTCTTCTGTTGTTGGGGTTGGCGTACCGCACTTTTGCCGGCGCACATCGCTTGCTTCTCGAAAATGTGGAGCTGACGGGCCCCTCTCATTATATCTGCCGCTGATAAGTCCTACAGATAGCCGTCCACGATCGTCGCCTCGCTGAGGCGCCGCCCCCCTACGCCAAAAAAAGTACCAGAGGCGTTCTTTTGCTCCACATCCCTCAAAAACAAGTGGGCTCGAGGCGATTCGAACGCCCCACCTTCGTGTAAAGGCTCGTTTTTTCGATTCTTGAAATCGAGCATATAATCGTGATGCGCCCGAGCCGTTTCGATTGGAAACAGTGCAGACGCCCGCTGCCTGAAAACGTCTACGATGTGTACCCGCAATATTGAAAGGATACGCATATGAAAGAATCTTAGTGAACAACCTTCAAGATTTTTATTGATGCTAAATAGTCGACTCGCGATAATGCCGACTCCGCTTTACTGAGCGCTTTAAACAGACGCGCAGCTCTACTACCGCGTAGTGCGTTGTCAAATCGGCCAAAACAGATTATTCAGCTTTCGCAATTATTCATTGCTCACTGTAAATGTCGACATTACTCGCGTTAAACTCAGGTTTAAGGTGGACAAAAAGCTTGGATAAGTCGGTCAAAGTCCATTCTTTAATCTTCCAATATTTATCCTTCTCTTCCGTGATATGTAGCCCTAATAAGAGGTGCCTTGCGTCGCTTTTGATCTTCTTCCCTGAAGTGTAGTAAAAAGTCCTTAGGCCGCTTGGCTCACTCTTGCTTGATACTTTGACCTCTAAGTAAGTGATGCGATCGTATTTGTCTTGCATCTCGATGTCCGGATAGCCTGTTGCGCCTAGCATTTGCGTTCTTAATCCCGTCTTTCGTATTTCTTCAACAAGTTCATTTTCAATCGCTTTGCTGACTTCGTTGATTCTGTTTCCAAAAAACCGTCTCTTGGTCTTATTACATAACGCGAGAAAATGCTTGCAAGACGCGGTCAGGCTTTCAATCAGTTCTTGATCTTCTTGCTGCTCAAGGTTCACAGGATACATAGCATGTTTCGCCGTGACTTCGACAACGTCCTTGAAGCTGACTCTTTGCAGACCGTGGGTTGCCTCAATCAAAGACAAAATTGCATCTTTCACATTCAAATGAATTCTTCTCCTAAGCCAATCTTTTTTAACTTAGTTTTTCATTAGCAATTTCAACGTAGGACGGGTCTATCTCAAAGCCGAGGAATCTGACGCCCAACTTAAGGCATGCTAAGGCAGTGGTTCCGATACCCATAAACGGATCGAGCACATCGGTGCTTTCGTCATATCCATGCAGTTTAATGCATAATTCGGGGAGTTGCTGTGGGAAAACTGTGGGATGGGGTCGTGATTCTTGAATCGTTTTGTATGGAATGAACCACACGTTGCCCCGTTCTTTCAAGTCAGTATTCACGGATTTCCATCGTCCGATGTTCGATTTGTCTTGATATGGTACGCCGATGGACAGCTTATTCAGCGCTACATCGCCAAGTTTAGTGAAGTGAAAAATGAACTCGTGACCTCCGCTGAGATATTTAGAGCTGTTTATAGGTTGATAGTGCCCGACTGCGATACTCTGCTTCGTGTGCGCATAGTCCCCCATATCCTCTTTGGGTATCGCTATGGATTTGATCCAATGGATTTGGTTTTGGAGGGTGAAATGTTTTCTGAATCTGTTCGCGACGTCTATCGCAATCCACGGGTCGGTGAATTTTCCCCCAACATTGAGAAAGAAAGACCCCTCATCCTTCAATATTCGCTTCGATTCTGCAGCGACCTCCTCCATCCAATCCAAGTATTCGCCTCGAGGTCTCTCGTCGTGATAGCCCTTGTATTTTTTGCCAATGTTGTATGGCGGGGATGTCACGATCACGTCTATCGATTTCTCGTCGATAGTTTTCATCCCGTCAAGACAATCCATAGTGTAGATCTTGTTTAGTTTAAGCGACTGCTTCACTGACACCATCTTGACTCTAAGACTCTTCTTACGAACTTAGGTCTTTTGATGCAGTTTTTTGTAGATACGACGAGGATCATTCAGTGGGATCAATCAAACCGAACGTATATTATGACGCACAGCGTGAGTGGCATTGATTGGAAGCATTACAAGCGTCCGTTGCCTAAGCACGTGTATGAGCTATATATACAATATTGGAAGACCGTACAATTCCTGTCCCTAGCGTGAGAATTACAGCACGCGTGACCCCTTGTTTTTTTTGAAATTTTCTTCCATATTTCGACAATGGTGATGAGCCTGCCCTCAGAGGCCGTCTTCATTACCTCGACGACCTCGCTCGGATTGACGAGCACGACGGGATCACCCACCTCCGCGCCCATCTTGTGCACCGCGTTATAACAGGGAAAACGCCCCTCTAATCCTATACCTTTTGCACATGAACTGCAGCACCGACGCTGCACTTTCAGTCATTCTGCAGCAAAAGAACTGGAATCTGCAGCATGTATGCAGCACACCTATCTCGTATTATTTCGGAAGCCTTTAATGGTGCTATAAGCATGCAGCATAACAGGAGTATTGTGCTGCAATTGAGGTCATATTTGCAGCAACATTGCAACAGATTGAAAAAGACCAAACCAAGAGGGTAAATGGCGCAGGAAAGCGGAAAAAATCGTTATTCGATTGCATTAGCGTCCAACTTGGCATCGCTTCTCAAAGAGCAAGCGGCAACTGAGGGTAAATCGCTCTCGGCGTTCCTGGCCCAGATAGTCGAAGAGCACTACGCAGAGAAAAAAACACTAGCCGACTACGGACGTGAACTGGAAGCACTACAAGCTAGTTCTGAAAAAACTTTGCAGCTTCAACGCGCGGAATACGAAAAACAAGTCCAAAATCAGCGCGCGGAAAGCGCAAATATAGTGCAACGCGTGCGCGACGAACACGAAAAAAAGATTAAGAGACTTATCGCTGAGCATGATGCTGAGACGCAGCAAATCCGCGCCGACTTTGAGAAGCAAATACAACAGATTAAGGCAGACCGTTCTGCGAGTATCCAACAGCTAGAGACCTCGCTTGAAGAACTAGAAAGTGTTACGCAGAAGCTCGATGCTAATCTGAAGGAAGCTGAAGAGCGCAACCGCTCTTTGCTGGAAAAGCTGCGAGAATCAGAAGCATCGAAAAACGTTGTTGTCACTGGCCTGCAGCACCGCGTTGAACTCCTGGAAAAGGAGAAAACAAGCCTCGAAGCGGCGCTACAAGTTGAGAGGGGCCACTCGCTTGAATTGAAAGCCGATAAGGAGACCCTGCAGAAGCAAGTCGAATTGCTGACGTTGCGATTACCTGCTCCCAAAGTCGGTTTTTGGTCTCGGATATTCGGCCCGAAAAAAGAAAACCGTTAAGCCGAAAATAATCCACAGGATCTGGTAACAGGAAGAAGCAGACGCACGGTGTGTGAAAAATGCATGGCCATTAACTACGTAAATGCTGAGTTTTGCAGACGATATGGCGAACCACTACCGCAGAATGCGCCGATGCTTGAACCTTAGGAGTCAACTACCTCGTCGTATCGCGCAAA
Organism: Methanobacteriota archaeon; assembly: GCA_963701995.1. GTDB lineage: Archaea > Halobacteriota > Bog-38 > Methanoflorentales > Methanoflorentaceae > Methanoflorens. The sequence continues at coordinate 478,239 of OY969693.1, forward strand.
CGTCGAGCTACCCGAGCCACCGCGTAACGCACTCGATTAGTTGATGCATCTCGGCTTTTGGGGACTCATCGGATTTGGCATACCGTTGGATTCGTTCTCGCAATCGCTGAAATCATCGCACTTGTAGTTCTAGTCATCATCCTCATCGTGTTGGCAGTTGTATTGACGCTGCTCGGCGTTGGCAGAGGACACCTCTTCTTTGGTAACTTAACGCCTTCGGCGGGAGTGTGAGGCGTTACAGCTTCAGTGCTGAGCGACGCCTACAAAGAGTGTTTGGGGTAGGATCTGCGGACGTTAAAAAGGGAGTTACGAAAATGACAGTCAAATTAGCAGCAATCGTGGCACTCATTACTGTTGCTGCGTTATCCCAAGGCTAAAAGATTTGACAAGAACCACACGGGAAACGATGCGAAGAGAAGCTCGGCTGCGGAACGGTGAATAAGAATGAGCGCTAGGCGCCTTCCTCCTGAAGAGATACGACCGAGCGTTGAAGAGCATGGCGTGGGGATTGGCGATATACTCGCGGAAGCGCGACTCTTCTCAGCGGTTTCTGGAATTTTGTTCGGTTTCTTGCTTACTGCATCAGTCGCCGATACAAGTCAGATTTCGGGAATAGTCCAGCGCACCAAAGCCAAACGCTCGCGTTGCTAACGACGGGCGTGGTTGAGGCCTGTTCGGCGTCGTATCCTCGGTGTCGCGGTCGGTGGACGGATTGGGCGTCATTTTTTTCCCGAGTCTCGCCCAGCGGGTAGTTATTGAAAGGGTCGGTGTGCTATTTGACAAAGAACGTAATCATGTTTCACTCTGGTCGCGAATCTTCGCCGAAGAGCTCGAAACACGTTCGTGCGACGAAGACGAGTGCAAGCACGTCAGACACCCGTAGCCAGCAAGTAGAGGGCGATCAAAAGCAACAGCGCATACGGAATGGCGAATAGTTGCGGCACGTAACGCTCAACGCGTGTCAACGGCCGGTAAAGCCGCGCGTCTTTTCCCCTTCCGAGAACCTCCCACTCACGCTCATAAAAACGAAACGCGAGGCGCTTCTCGACTTCGTAGATCACCTTAAACTTGCCTGAGTTTAGCTGGCCGTACGAGCGAATGGTCACAAACCACACGTAACAGAGCAGCACGCCGAGAATGGCAACCACGAGCAACAAGGCGCTCTCGATGGCCGTTGCGGGCTTGAATCCGGTGACGGCGGAAAGAAGGGCGAGCAGCCCGGTGAGCAGCGAGATGAAGAACTTGTTGGCATCTGCTCGGCGGTCGCTCACCTTGTCCGCCAGCTGGACGTAGAGCTTATACTGTTCGAGCAGCGTGCTGTGGTCGCGTTCTCCCTCTGCGCATTCCGTCACGTGGGGTGCATGCGCGCTTTTATCTTATATGCCCAAGGCCTTCAAATGTCACGACTCTCGGCGCTAAAAAAAAGCGCGGTCTGCTGATCGGCATCGCGATGCTTGACTTATCAGTATTGTCACGTTTTATCAATTTAAAGTCGCAGCGGCTGCCATTTGTTAGCATCTAGCGAAAAATATTACTATTGGTGTAGCCCTTTGTTATATAAAAAATCCGTAGGTAGCATGACTCGCGATGTTTTTATTAGCTACTCGTATGATGACAAGGCGGTCGCCGACAAAGTCTGCCAGGCGCTTGAGACCGCTGATATACCGTGTTGGATCGCGCCACGCGACGAGCGCTCTGGAGAGACCTGGGCGAGCAAGATCGTCAGGGCAATTGACGAAAGTCGAATAATGGTGCTCATTCTCTCTGCGAGCTCGAACAAATCCAAGGACTGCACCAAGGAGGTCGCCATCGCCACGAGCGACGACAGAATGATGCCGGTGATTCCGCACGCATCGATGACGTGAGCCTCGCAGGTGATCTGAAGTACTACCTCGCAGGGATGCACCGGCTTGACGCCCTGCCGCCGCCGATAGAGAACCATGTTGAACGGCTTGTCACCGATGTGCGCGATCTCCTCAACTCGTTGCCGCCGCCGGAGGGCCGTCAGCAATCCCCGCGAGTCGCCGTACAGGGAGCTGAAGTGCATGACCTGGACCTTGAAAGGGCACACGAGTGGATAGAAAAGGCCGAGCAGTTGTGCGAGCTTGGCCTTGAAACAGACGCGCTGACGTGCTATGACAAAGCACTCGCTAGCAAACCAAAAAACGTAAAGGCGTTGAACGCGAAGGGGAACGTCCTCGTCAAGCTCGATCGTCACGAGGAGGCACTCCGGTGCTATGAGCAGGCTACAGCGGCTGATCCCACTTCGCTCGAAGCGTGGAAGAACAGAGGGATGAGCCTCCAGGAACTCGGTCGTCTTCGTGAGGCTTTGGAGTGCTTTGACACAGCCCTCGACATCGAACCACTCGATGCCGGCGCGAGGGGGTTGAAATGCTCTGCTCTGCTTGATCTCGACGAAGACGAAACGGCGCTTACGTGCTGTGAAGCGGCGACGAAGATCGATCCGACAAGCTTTACTTACTGGTACTTCACCGGGCTATGTCTTTCCAAACTCGGTCGCGATCAAGAGTCCATCGAGAGCCTTGGCAAGGCGATTGCGATCGATCCGCAAAACACGGATGCCCTGTGTCGTAGAGGAGCCGTTCTGGCGAAGTGTAACCGGTGCGAAGACGCGATCGTGGAGTATGACCGCGCGCTGAGCATTGACCCGAATAACGCCCAAGCGTGGTTCGACAAAGGCGTGTGCCTTACGGGCTTGGGGCGCCACAGGGAAGCCGTCGACTGCTACGCGCGCGTTCGCGCGATCGACCCGACGCACGCGGAGTTGCAGCAGCAGCAGTCGGTCTCGGAGAAGGCGCTTGGCTCTGTCTCGTTGCTGCAACGAGCAGCTGCGTTCACGGAGGCAGACCGTCACCGCGAGGCCATCGACTGTTGCGACAAGGTTTTGGCAAACGATCCGCATAACGCAGACGCGTGGTACAACAGGGGGCTCTCCTTCGCAAGCCTCGGTAACGCGAAAGAGGCCGCGCGGTGTTTTGATCGTTCATTAGAGCTCACCCCAAAGCGCGCTAAAGCCAGAGGGGGGCATTAGGCTTCAGACGCGGCGACGCTCACGCGCGGTCGCTTCTGATAGGTAGAACAGGTGAAAGGCGGGTTCGTTCGTGACACACGACGTGTTTATCAGCTACGCCTCAGAAGACAAGTCAGCTGCTGATACCGCCCGCGCCGCACTCGAGGCGCAGGGCATCAGCTGCTGGATCGCTCCTCGTGACGTGCTTCCCGGCGAAGACGAAACCGAGGCAATTCTCACAGCCATCGATACAAGCGTCGTCGTCGTTCTGTGCCTCAGTTCGGCTGCTAACGCGTCAAAGCTCGTTACTCAGCAGGCGGGCCGCGCGTTCAACAAGAATATCCCCATCGTCCCGCTCAGAATCGAGGACGTCGAACCAAGCAACGCACTTAAACTATTCTTAGGTTCGCAAGAGCCGGTTGACGCGTACACGCCGCCGCTTGAAGCGCACCTCGGTGCGCTTGCAGAAATCGTCGGGTCGTTTCTGGCAGAGGCCGCAGCGCCAACCGCGGGCGTGTTGCCTCCTTCCGGACCCCCCTACGGAACGGCACCTTCTGCAGCACGTGAGCGACGAGGCGGTGCGCCACCTCACGCCGGAAGGAGAGTGGCCGTAATCGCTGTCCTCGTCGTCGTTGCATTTGTCGTCATCGCTGGGCTCTTTGTACTGCTTCCGCGATCTCAACTTCAGCCGATTGCGGTCTCTTCTAAAACTCCCAAAGAGTCGCCAACCCCTTCAGGGGAGCCTAGTAGTCCTTCAGCAGAACCTACCGTTTTGCAGCCCGCCGCCCCCACGGAGGGACAAATCATCTTCCCCACGGAATCGCCCACCGTCGTCCCCACGGAGTCGCCTTCTGTCTCCCCCACACCGACGCTGTTCCCCACAGCAACGCCGTCCCCCACAGTGACGCCGTTCACCGTACTGCCGTTATGACATCGACGCCCCGCGCCTAGATTTTCGGAGATTTTGAGTCGAACGGTCGCAGATGGCCCAGTCAATAACTGCGGTTGTAGCTGTAGTTGGGGCTACAGCTGCGGTGCAGGCCCCGGAAACTCTGACTCAGCCACGAGGACCCAGCAGTCTCTTACGCCTCCCTCTTTCAAATCGAGCACGTACCTATAGGAAAGCCAACCGTAACCGTTCGCGCCCCACGACGTGCCCCAGCTATTCTTCATCTTCAGAGCGCCCTTAGTGCCATCGCCATTATCGTGCGCATCGTCATAACCTACGATGGCTATTGCGTGGCCGCCGGCTGGCTGCTCTCCCCGGTGAGGCATCGGGATGTTGCCGTCAGCCGCGACCTTGAATATTGAGGCGTAGGCGGTAATGCCCAGCATGACTGGGTAGCCCTGGCTAAGCGCCGTCTTTATGTTCGTCAGGGTTTGCTGCTGCGTGCTGCCATCCACGCGGTAGTACTTCGTAGCCTCGTACTTCTTGGCGTCTTGGGCAACTTTGTCGGGGGGCTCCACGTCATACTGCGACGTGTCGTAAGGCCACTCGCTTTCTGGGGGCACTCCCTGATTCGCGAGTACCCACGCCATGCTCCGCAGCGTTGAGCCCGTGTCGCCGGTGTTACCATCGTGGTCGCGGGCCCACTTGTAAAGCGCCAAACGCGAACCGTTGAAGTAGGTGCCGGTCACAAGGAAGTCACGGATCTTAAATACGTTGTCGCCCGCGTTACCCGTGCAGCTGCCCAGATTTCCTTGGTCTTCGACAGGAGTTTGATCGTTGAGTAAAGCCGAAGGCGGCAGTACTGCAACTACTTCCGGCCTTGCAACAAACAAATAATCTCTCGAGTCTGGCTTATCTGGTATATACCCTAAGCCGCGTCTGAATTCTTCTGTGTCGGACATTTTTGATCCTTTTCCTATGGTTTTTGGCTTTTAATTCTTTAACTCACCTTAAAAAAGATTTGCTACACATCCGTGTGTGCAATGCAAGCTTATCCAAAAAGAACAATTTGTAATGCAAGGAAGGCATTTGTCGTCGGCAATCCGTGTTGCGGCGGCGTTCCTTGAAGCGTTCGTTATCTATTTCCCAAAAAAAAACTGATCACGGCCACGTTTGCTGAGACCCCGAAATAAAAAAATAAGCACTTTCTGGTGCTCCGCCGAAGACCGATGTTTTGTCAGCGGTCTTGCCCAGTGGTCCCAGGCATGGTCGCTTGTGCCGACCAGTTTGCGCCATCGAAAGACCCGTACGACAGCTGGTGGTCGTCGCCAGCGCCCTTCCACACGGCGCAGAGTTTGCCCTCGAATTCACACAGCGACGGACCAATGCTGCTCCCCGTTCCAGGGATGGTCGCTTGTGCCGACCACCTCCACGCGTCAAAGGACGCGTACCACAGCTGCTGGTCATTTCCAGCGCCCTTCCACGCGACAATCATTGACGTTCCAATTCCGGGTCCCGAAAGAGCAAGTCCCACGCGGGTATTGCCTGCGATAGCTGTCTTGGGACTCCAATCAGTGCCTCGAATTGCGAGCAGAAAATCTGGTCATCACCGACCTCACCCTTCCAGGCGGCCCACAGCTGGCCGCCGTAAATGTACAAGCCTTGCCAAATGCTCATGTTGTTCCTCCCGGGTTAACCTCGCTCCGCTTGTTTGCTTTGGGATGGTGCGAGCGGCGCGTGTTGCCAAGTATTATCTCTATTCCATCTCGCTTTCATCGTGCGCAGATCTAGATAGACGTTTGTTACATTCGTTCGTTACACGGGACTGCGATAGGCGATTGCGACAGCAAGGGTATGTATGCCTTTTACTGCATCGAGATGAGTGACAGGCTGTTAAAGTCGAGCTTCCGCCTGGCTTCGTCGCGGTTTTGTGCTAGGTTGTTTTTTTGGCAATAGTCACCGTGAAGGCATTTGCCGCAGTGCTGCGGCGACTTCTGCAAAGAGAAGAAGAGCGGGCTTAGCGATCAAGAGCACGGGAGCACGTCAAGCGAGCCAAAAAAAAACAGAAATGCCTGAATGGCGCATCGCCTCATATGCCTATAGCATTGGTGACGTCTCCTGTCGTGTGTGGGAGCCTGTTGCAGCGTGAGCGTCGTTTAATCGATAGCTCACGAGACAGCCGGCGAAGATCCTCTACTCGACGTGCTGAGTAGCTTCCTTTCATAGAACTTGATATCATTCGGATCGTAATAGGGTTTCACCCAGCGATCAGACGCATCGAGCTTTAGCGGATTGTTCGAAGTGCTACTCTCGTGGAGGCTCCTAAACCGGTAATGGTCGTAGAGCCGAATGGCCTCCACCGCGTAGCTGTACACAATAGCTGGATCGCGAATGGCGATCAGGTTATCACCGTTGTCAGTCTCTCCACCTGCGGCGAGATTTGAAGAGCCACAAAACACGACAGGATTCTGCCCATTGAAATCGCACACGACGAATTTGTGGTGAATGACGTGCCCGGCAAGCCCGCTCAATTCAGGCTTGAAGGGCATCGGTGCATTTTCTCTTAGCCAATCTTTGCTTGTCACGCCGTGACTTTTTCCCTGTTTGAAGAGCTTGAGCTCACTGCGGGTATCAACCGTTCCGAGAGAGAAAAGATCGTCACGTGCGCCTAGATTCTCAAGCGCGGGCGTGACCGGACCTCCGCTCTTACCTATTTGCATGACCGCGAACAAGACCGAGCTTTTCGCCGACTCAATAGCCTGCGATACGGCACCTAACGTGAAGCTTGTTGAGTGTGGCGCAAAGCTTAACGATACGAGAGATGCACCAGCGGTCGTTACATCGAACCATTTCGAGGCTATACGAGATGATCTGAAGTCGCGCATATCATTAAAGGCCTGTTCGAATGCCTGCTCATACAGGCTGACGATCTGCGGGATATCGAAAATCAGGACGCTGTTGGCCTGCACATAGAGCCCTCTAATCGAGAAATTCATGGAGCCAGTGAGCACCTTGACAGCCGCGCCTGATTTTTTTTGGATCAATACCTTGTCGTGTGCAAATCGATGGAAGTGCCCAGTCTTAACCGCTACCCCGGCTTTTGTTAAAGCTTCAGCGGCGGCGGGCTCGAGAGCACCCTTCTTTACGTGTGAGTCGGAATCGTCTTGGATAACACGAGCGCGAGACCCCATAGCCGCTATGTTCCGGATTATATCCGGCTCGTCAAGATCGTACGAGAATACGTCGATGCTCACAGATGGATCTTCCTGGCTCTCCTTTAGAAAATCAAAGGTCATCTCTCTTGCGTGAGCGCCGAGCCACTCATACTGAGGCAGGTACGGAGCTGTGTCGAAATCGATTGACTTCACCACTGGCTCGATGTCAGCATTCTTGAACCGGTCAACATATGCTTGTGAGGAGACAAGGGCTCTGGTGAATCCAAGCTCCGCGCCCGGAAGCGTTCGATAACTAAGATCAACGTTCAAGGAAGCCCCGAGGCCCATGGCAAGAGAGCAATCATTTTCGAAGTAGCACGGATACACTGAGTAAACATACTGCCCCGGGCCTGCTCCAGGAAAGTGTACCCAATGGAAGGACTGAAAAGGAGCCTTGTCGGATTCAACCCACTTATCAGGTGTCAGTTCCACTTCATTGGATATGCCCTCTTCAAAGCTCAACCTGTTCTTCAACCAATACTCGTTAGTTTCGTACGGGCCTTTATCTGGAGTTTTTGCCTTTATGGCAAAGCCAGCTAAACCAGGGGTCTTTTCTTCGTTAAGATCAAAGGCGAGAAGGATTGAGCCATCGCCTGCATATGCGGTCAATGACAGACCATCATTCGAAGCTTGGTACGGAGACATCTTTCACACCAGCCGGCTATATTATTGACAGTTTGAACGTGGGTAAGAATATGAATCCGCGCTCATAAAGCTCTTGCTTAGCAAGCTTTTATCAATATTGGCTTTTTTTGTCAGTTTGGGCTCGTTATGCACCGTTTTTCCGGCAACAGCATAGATCGACGCGAGCGTTCATTTCGCATTAAAATAAGCTTCAAAAACCAAAAAAAGGGAGAATCTCGAAATCCCTATGAAGTATTGGACTTCAACCGGCGTTACTATGCTGGCGATTCCTAATCGCACAAACGCTCCGTTCTTTGTCGAGCAGGGAAAAAAAGCAAAAAAGTCATTGGAGTCTCTACAAGGCACTTATGGCACCATTCGCCCCGTGCGCACGTTATCAGGCGATTCGAGCGACAAGGAACCTCACGCCCGATCGTCAGGCTTCCCAACACGAAGCGGGAGCTCGCCAAGAATTAGCTGTCTAGCTTCGGCTCACTTTGCGAGACTCTAACCCCACGTAAGGGTAACTCGAAAATTGGCTTCCGCACTTGCTGATGCGATGATCGCTCCGGCTTCAGCGGAAAAGGTGAGACCAAATTCGACCTGATACTGTTTTGGTGCTAACCCTTGAATGGTATTGATGATTGCCTCGGTCGCAGGCTTTATGTTCTTCAACGCGTCTTCCCACGTTACTTCAGCATCTTGCTTTCCAGGCCACGAAAGTCCCACAGCCGTGGGCTTTGCATCCTCAGGTTCATCGACTTGAACTGAAACAGTTTGTCCGTTTTCGAGTTTGTACCCAATAAGTCGTTTCATAACGATTCTCTCCATTGTTTCTAACCTTGTTAGGGTGGACACGTCCTGACTTTCTTTGCCTTCGCCTTGAGATTATGAGATTGGTTCTAAAGCATCGAAAGCGCGAAGCCATCGCCGCGTAGCTTCTATTCGGCTTGCCGATTAGAGACTAATCACACTGCTATTTCGTCGTGATAGTCATGATGGCCTTCCGATCTCCAGGCTGCGAGAATTTGACGTTTATAGCGTCAAGTCTTGAGTCATCCTCTTGTATGCGTAGGATATAGCGAATCCAATGACTGTTGCGATGAGCCCGATACCAAGCACCACAAGGGTTGAGCTGCTGGGCAAGCTCAAAAAGAAGATCCCTCCAATCCATCCCAAGACACCAGCCGCTAAGAACAGGATCAGCCCAAGGACCAGTCCTGCTGTGAGCCACTTTGTCGTCTCGAGCTTCTTTTCGTCAGGTCGTCTTTGGTACCATTCTCCTAGCCCGAAGAACGCTACGACTCCCAAGAAGAAAATGACCAATCCCCAGCGCGCGATGCTTGAAAGCGAGAGGAGTTCCGTCGACGAATAGAAGTTAGGTCGTAGTGCAAAGAAACAGGCTAGGAAGGCAATACTTGTGAAAAATATGCCCCAGTCCACGATTCGGCTATTCTTGAACGGCCCGTACGATCGCCTCCAGGGTTGTTCAGTGGGTTCTCGCAAGTCTCGTTCGGTTGTTGCCTGAAGCAAAAGCCACGGGTCTTCTACCCACCATTGTAACTTCTTTGCCCCGTTTTTCGTTTCCGTCTTAATCCCGTACGTGAACTTCTTTGCCCCATTTTCTGCTTCCCCCTCGATGCCGTACAGCCACCCGCCGACAAGCCTCGTGAACGGAAACAAGAGTTCAACCCCACGATCAGTAGCCGACGTAAAGATATCAAAAGAATAGTGGCTCAAGGCACCTAGAGCTAGGAAAGGACTGATCAGGTACAATATCCCGGCAACCACAAAATTGTGGCACAAGGCTCGATGAAGCTGATGTTTTCCGATGAAATCCCGTGCGACAAAAAAGTATTCTCTGTCCAAGTCCGGAATCAGAGCCCCCATACTCACGATGAGCGCCAGCTCAACGTTGTGGAACAAAGCAATTCCTATGGCGAGCGCCGCGACCCAGTGAGTGGAAAGATTCATCTCCCTCACCCCAAAAAACAATTTTATTTTGAAGGGTTAAGGCTTTCGGCAGCCTGTCTCCTTTGAAGCAACGGCCAAAGAATAACCGTAGAGACGTTGATGGAAGCGCGCAATATTGCAAAGTCAACTCAATTTAATATTTATAATTGTCGCAATCAATATATACGAAAACTGTGCTAAATACTAAGAAAGTGATGTCGTGCTGCTCAACTCTGCGTGGCATCTGTTTGTGCGTTATTAATGTAGGATTTTCCCACCACCATGTTCTGGCGATTCCACGTAAGCTACTCGCCTGCGCGGTGCCCGGCACGGGTCACCTATGTGTTCAGAAAACCGCTTATGCTGCTGAAGCCACTGGCCCAGGATAACAATGAGCACGACAATGTCCAGGTCCAGGTGGTAGCTGACAAATGGGAGTCTGCTTCTGTGTCTGAAGCGCGGAGCCGACGACCAGCCTCCGCGAATCTTTCCGCGACAAGGGCTTGAGCGCCCTTAAAAACAGGAATAGAGGATGAAACTATGGCAAAAATGCTTGATGGAAAAGGAATGGGATGGAGGCGCGACCTGCCCGATTACCGCGATTACAATTCGAGCCACGATCAGGTCAAGCCCGCCCTTGGAACTATCGGCGTCTATAAACAAGAAGCGCCAAGCTTACCGAGTTCAGTGGATCTCCGGCAGTGGTGCCCCCCGGTCGATGACCAGCAACAGCTCGGCTCGTGTACAGCTAATGCAGGCGCCGGCTTGGTAGAGTACTTCCAAAACAAAGCGTTTGGCACCTACGTCAAGGTGTCTCGACTCTTTGTGTACAAGGCTGCGAGAAACTTGCTCCACGAGACCGCAGATGATGGCGCGTATCTTCGCACGACGATGAAAGCACTCGTACTATTTGGGGCGCCGCCCGAGGAGTTTTGGCCGTACACCGATACGCATCCAGACTTCAACGCTGAGCCTCCGGCGTTCTGTTACGCTTATGGTCAAAACTATGCCGCGGTCAAGTACTTCCGTCTCGATCCGCCCGCGACGCCCAAAGACGTGCTGCTCGACCGCATTAAGAAAAACATCGCAGCCCAGCTTCCGGCGATGTTCGGCTTCACGGTCTACTCCTCAATTAGACAAGCGCAAACGGACGGCAAGATTCCCTTCCCGTGTCAAAAGGAACAAGTCGAGGGTGGCCACGCTATACTCGCTGTCGGTTATGACGACACGATGAAGATTGCAAACGCGTGCAATCAAGAGCATACTGGCGCCTTACTCATCAGAAACTCGTGGGGAACTGGGTGGGGCGATAGCGGCTACGGCTGGCTGCCATACGAGTACGTGTTGAAAGGGTTAGCGGTCGACTGGTGGTCGCTTGTAGAAGAGAGATGGATCGCATCAGGAGATTTCGAAGAACAAGAAGGTAGTATGTGAGGTCCAATAAAAAGAGGCAACAAAACGGGGCAACGGCGATCGTTGGGCAATCATAGAATATGAGCGGGGCTATGTAGCAACAATCGGCATCCGCTGCCTGGGCACGTATGCACGCTTATCGACTATGGCCGCCGCGAAATGGCCACGAACCGAGCCCTTTTGTTTACGTCGAACAGTTACTGGACGAGATTCGCTCCAGTATATCTAGGCAAAGCTTTTAATCAAACCGTACGGTCGCGCCGGCTTCATTTATCACCACCATCGATTCGTCAAGACCAAGCACCGGACGTATGTCCCACGTGATTAACGGCCTGTACTTGTTCATGACCGCAGCCAGGTCTGCTACGTCGTTGAGCTCGCTCAGAACATATCCGTCCGTTCCGTTACCAAATTGTCCCCACTCCGTAAATGACTTATAGCGTAAATCCTCTCTTACCATTTCGAGCATCGAGGCGCCCTCCTTCTTTTTTAGCTTTCGCGAATGTCTGAATATGTGACTGGGAACGCTGGATATTTGATGACTCACGATTTTCGCGCCATAACCGATATGTGTGCGACGACTTCGAACTCTGGACGCTTATTTTGTGCGTGCAGATCGGTTGCATACTTTCTAGATCGTCTCGTTTCCGCATAACGGTTCCGTTCCACTAGTGTAGAACTCACTCGGGAAGTTAGGTTTTACCCGGCTTTATTATTCAAAAAGCACGCGCAACTAGTCCAAGATAACATGCGACCGATGGTATCGCTCGTGCTTTTGGTCCACTCGCGACCTACAGTCGGCGTGCGTGTCACACTTTCGGTAGTCCATCGTATTGCCTTTGTTCGTGAACAGCAGCGTAGAGCGTTTTCCGTGCAGCGGAAAACTGATAGCGGCCTCCTCAACTAGTAGTTTCAGTTTATACCAAACCAGAATCTTTATCGACTCTCCTTCTGCTTTAGAAGGCGTCGAATCCTTTCCGAGGCGCGTATGTCACACTTAAGATTGTTTTCCTATGCCGTGGCGGCACTCCTTGTCGCCACGCTCTTCGCTGGACTGGCGCGGTTCCTGCAGCAGCGCAGAACAATCTCACGACGATACAGTTCCCCTTTCATTTTGTACAATCTTTTTATAGAAAGACAAACCGGCAACGCTTAGCGGTTATAACAACAAATAAACCCAAAAAAAGAAACCCGTTAATCTAAACTCATTCTTAACGATTATAATTTATTGGTGCACAACGGCGGAATACTTGGGCATGCGCTGCGACCGCGATAAAATCGTGGAATGGATACGCGTACGAAGGACACTACCCGTATCCGTTAGAGGAATAAAAAATAATGCGGTATAAACAAATTAAAGCCGCTATACTAAAAGAACTGGAAAACGGGCCACTATGGACTGATGAACTTAGAACAAAGATAGATGCCCCATACATATGTATCCGGTTCGCTTTATGGAATTTGCGTCGTAGTGGCGCCATAAGAGCGACTGGAGTAAGATATAAAGAACGATGAACGATAACAAACCCGAAAAAGTAGAACGAACGTGTTTAAAAAACGGTTTCGTAATCGGGCAATGCATAGCTAATTTCGGTCAACGGGCCCACGTCTGCCATTCTTTTTTCGATTTTATTGAATCACCCACTGATAAGCCATTTTTTTGATCAAGAGAGCAAATCGTATTCAGCTTAGTCGAACAGCGTCAGGTTGTTAGATGATGACCTTAACGAGAGAGGTCTCCCCAACTCTTTATGTAGAGATCGTAGACATTTTCCGGAAGGGGATGCTTATAAAATCGCCAATCAACTCCTGATACCCCATGAGTGAGTATGTAGTTCTTGTTTGACGGATCCCATTGAGTAACTTTGCCATATTGTCCAGCGAACTTCTGGGATCTCCCAAGCTAAAATGATTAGAAATTTATGAGCGAAATTGTCTACCTTTCAGCCAGCTGCGCTGAAGTGTAAATCACCGACAAAACAAAGCGGCGTAATGCTTAGCCCAGTAACTGCTCATCTTTTCCTTCTTCTGTGCGCATTGTGAGCTAAGGCAAACTTGCCTTGCTAAGCTGCCTGAAAATGTGAACCCAGAGATTGATCGCCATAGGTACCATCGTGACTATGACAACCAAGATGACGAACCATGGCGTTATTTGTGCTTTTCCACTCCAGATAACGTAAAAAACAATAGCATCTGTGACAGCAACGATGATGGTAGTGATAATAAGAGCCCTCACAAAGAGGTTGACCATGGTTTTACTCCTTACGCTTCAGTGTTGATATTTGATTCAAAAACTGTTAGTGACAGTTTAGTTGCCTAGCTGAGTATTTTGCCAGTAATTTATATACACGTCGTAAACGTGCTCAGGAAGGGGATGCTTATAAAACCGCCAATCGACTCCAGAAACGCCGTCAGTCCGTATGTAATTCTTGTTCGACTGATCCCACTGCAGGATATCGCCCATTTGTTCGCAGAATTTCCTTAAGTCTCCGGGCACGAAATGAGCATCGCAGTGTGAAAGCTGGATCTTCTGCTGCTTCAGCCATCTTTCGAATGACAACCGTTTGAACATAGGTTCATCATTTCGCTGGCTATCGAGAAGCGGTGCGAGAGCGTCAACCACCTGCGGATGAAGAGGACAATATGTTGCATTCGGATTTTATCCTGTTCTGGCAGAATTTCAATAGCCGGTTTCTTGTGGCTAACCGCTGTCCTGAATTGCCCGGCGGTCAAACGAGCAATTGTTGCTTGTGGGCGTTGTCCTGTAAACGCTGCAAAGGGACGCTCACGGCGCATGCTCGTGGTGTTGGTGGGACGTCCAATAACTATTCCACGCTCAAGCTTATCCGGTTCCAACGCACGCAGAAGCCGTGCGGCATCCATGGGTGGTTCGACGACGGAAAACAAACGCGGACACTGATCTTACCTTTTCTTCCCAACTTTTCCTTGAAAAGATCGCACAGAATGTTGAAAGAAAAACTGAAGTCATATTATAGGAATTGGGGTCTAGTCTATGTAAGGGTAAAAGAAAAGCCAGGTGGTTAGTTGGAGGGAGTGGTCAATTCTGGAAACGTTGATAAAAGAAGAGGGAGTGAGGTTAGTGGTTCCCTTTTCTTTTACTTGTCCTATATAGCAGAAACCTACCCGAAAAATCGTCAGTTTACGGACCGATATGGGTAAAGCTACATGTATATTTTCTTCACTTATTATGGTTTCACTTGAATAATCTATTAGATAGCATGGGATAAGGCTTTAGTTACCATTCTTAATTCCCGGAAGTAGGCTACTCTGCCAGGAATTCTACCTTCCATGTCTGCAGCAGAGGTACCCGGACGTGGTGAAAATGAGTAGATTTCGGCATAGTCGAAATTAGATTCTTCGAAAAGGTTCATGGACTCAGCAAAATCGTTCTCTGTTTCGGTTGGGAAATTTACCATAATCTGAGTGGAAATGAATAGGTCCGGATGTGCCTTTTTCAGTCGTTGGATGCCTTCTTTGAAATCACCAACACTATATCCCCGCTTCATCAGTTTTAAAATCCGGTCGCTTCCGGACTCAACAGGGACCCCGGTAAACCATATCTTTCCTGTAGCAAAAGCCGGAACTAAATCATTAATCATCTGCTTCAGAAATAGGGGATGGATATTACGCAAGCCAATTTTAAAATCGCCTTTTTCATTTACCATTTTGGTGATAAGGTCTGCCAGATTGTAGCCGAGGTCTCTACCGTATGGTCCCAAGTCTGTTCCCAGTAGACTAAATTCTTTGAAACCAAGGCTAAGCCCGGCGTTGAATTCATCGATTACCTCATCAATGGGTTTGCTTTTAATGTCGCCTCGGGATTTCTTTACCGCACAATATGAACAATTTCCTAAACAACCGGTCGCTATCTTAATGTAAAAGATTGAAGAATCATTGCCCGTTCCCTCCTTGCCGGTCGTATCGAGTTGTATTAGGGGGCTAGGGCTGTCGTAAGCGATCCGGCTATGCAAATAATTACTTGATGTTAACCTTAGATACAGTAGATCAACAAATTTAATAGGTAAACGGTCGATTTTACTAAGACGATGCCGTCTACTTTCTCGATATAACGGTTGGCAAATTTCGTTGACAGTTATTTCATGTATCGATTTTGTAGCGTTAATTATTTCGTCCAGCTTATCGATTTCTCTTTCTCCAAAGGAAAGCCCTTGATGAGTTTGGAAAAGCATTTCAGGGTCAATTTTGGGCAGGCATCCCCAAACAATCAATCGCTGGTTATCTTTTATTTGTTTCTTAATATTACGAATAGAATGAATCGAATTTAACTCTGAGGATTCAGTCAAGCCACAGGCATTGAATAGAATAATGTTAGCATCTTTAACGTTATCTACTATTTGCCAACGGTTTTCTTCTAAATAAGTCTCTATACGGGCAGAATCTAACTGGTTCTCCGGACAGCCATTAGTGAGGACACATGCTTTTTTCAAAGTGTTGCCTCTGAATATATTTCCAAATATGCCGTAATTATTGTGATCGACGATGATTAATTACAAAAGCCGACCTGAAACAGGTAGGTTTCACCATTGGCTCATCTTTGTCCAGGTGACCACCCTAGATAGATAAAGGTTAGCCACGTATCTCATCATAATATTCTTCTCTATTTTAGAGTCACGTCTTCCCAATACTGCATGTAAATATCGTAGACGTCTCCGGCAGCGGATGTTTATAATGAGACCAGTCAACACCAGAAACGCCGTGTGTGAGAATGTAGTTCTTATTCGACTGATCCACTGCACTATATCACCAGCTTGCGAGCAGAATTTCCGCGTAATGCTCTAGGAGGCGAAGAGTTGACAGAACCTTTCATGTCTTGTAAATGAAAATCTGTTTTTGGCTTTTGATAAGCTTCATATTTTCTATTGGGTGCAAATAGCTTATGATCCTTGTTTCGCTTCGTGTTTCAGCCTTTATTTTCATCACGATTCTGTTGTTTATCCTTCCTTCGTATTGGAATATGAATATAACATCAGCGTCAGAAATGTCTTGCTTGAAAAGGTTTCCTAGAATGACTTGGGCTTTTCTTGCTCTGAGCTTGGCTATAAACCATCGAATAGGCTCTATCTCAACTCCCTTCACATGATCGCATAACTTTGAGGCTTCTAAAAGGGCTTCTCCTGTTCCACATCCAAGGTCGTAGAAGACTTCATCTTTCTTAAGGTCTGCCAGTTTAAGAGCCTCAGCTACAGTCTTTCTCGGAGCAGGACTATATGCTGCCCCTCCTGCCAGCATAGGATAGTAAAGCGAAGCTATGATGTATGCTACTACCAGAACAACCAGTACAACTATGCTTGTTGTTACATCCATGCTCATTTCATCAGCAACAGAGTTAGATTGTGAAGTCGACGTTTCTCCAGTACTTCATGTAGATATCATAGACATGCTCAGGCAGCGGATGCTTAAAAGCGTCAGTCAACTCCGAAAACGCCGTTCGTTAACATTTCCGCCAACTAGCGATAATCCTAAGAAAGTGAACGCTCAGTTTAGTTCTTGGCATCGAACGAAAAAGCAAAAAATTAATACATCTACGTAAATAGCTTTTTAGGTTAGACTCGTGGCCGATAACGATAACCTTATCGAGGCCTACAAGGCGTATTTTGACCTGTGGACAAAGACCAGGAACGAGCGATTAGATTATAACAAGTATTTCCTTACTTTGCTCTTTGTTGATACACTTGTTGCCGTCTTCACAGCCGTGTTGGGCGCAACAACGTCGACTGCTTACCCGGGTCTTACGCGGCTGCTGCTTTTGGTTATGCTCGCCGCCGCCATCGCCATTTCGCTGGTCTGGGCATGTAAGCTTTTCATGCTGAACATCGTGGAAGGCTCGCAGCAATCCGTTTTAAAGGAGATGGAGCGACGGCTGTTCGAGGGCGAAGAAGTGGACGTGAAGTTCTGCACTGAGGTATTTCCTTTCAGGAAGGAAGAAAGGCATGCAAAGGGAATCCTGTGGATGGGACTATTTCAAGATAGACAAAAACAAGAGGAGCGCACACCAGCGTATCGCCATTCCTCCTGGTGGGCCAGCTATTGGGCGCTTCCTTGTATTTTCTTCGTAGCCTTTATAATTCTATTCGTGTGGCTTCTTTTTGTTAATCCGTTTACCATCCCCGTGCCGAGTCCCCCTGCGCCATTAAACGTGACCCTGAACGGAACGCTTCATATATAGGCGAATGAATGCTCGATCGATGAGTTAACCAAGCGGCACACGTCAGCTGCAGTTTTATTTTTTTGACTTTCACTCAATGCACCGTAGACTTTCGCTTTGTCAGCACACCTAAATAGACGAAGCCCTTACCGCTTGCGATTTATGGTTGGCGTTTTGCCATTGTAGCTCGATTTGGAAGAGATATTCAGGCTCATATTTGTTCAGAACGAAAGGAAAGTTCAACGTCTCTCCAGTACTTCATATACACATCATACACGTGCTCATCAGCATATTTCTTGATCTCTTCTAGGATTTTGCGGTTGGAATCCGGCGACGTTATCTTCGCTTCGATATCGGCGGATTGAAATTCCCCTTCGTCCTCCAGAATATCAGCATGCCGAACACCGGTCTCTGTGTCAACAACATCGACGATTTCTCCTTCACGGAGGAAGATACCGTTCATCCTGACGCCTGATTCTATGGCAACCACATCATAGTCAACTAGGTATCCTTCTCGCACCGCCCGTTCGTATCCATACCGGAAGATAATGTCACGGAAGTATGCGGTGGTGTGGGCGGCAGGGGTGGCGGTCAATCCGATCTTCACCGCATCAAAATGGTCAAGAGTATTCCGCCACACCGAAAGTTCGCTAGCCGTGTAGCCCCTGTGGCATTCATCTGCGATAATAACATCAAACGCATGAATCGGGATATTCAGTTTCCGTGCGTCGTCATCCGGGGATTCATCGCAGGCGTAAAAGACCGAAGAACTACCAAACAGGTTAATGGTCATTCGCTGGATGGTGGAGATGTAGACAAAAGCATGGCCCGGTTGCGGATTCGTGAGATATGACTCGGGCATTACATTGATATTGAACGCCTCTCCGTCCTCCAGGTCTCCCTGCTGGAACCTCTGGCTGTAGACTTCGTATGTTTTATCAAATTTCAGCCCCTGCTCGGTCTCAAATGATGCAAAGGTACGGACCGCCTGAGCAGCCAGTGCGCGACGGTCGACTAGGAAGAGAATCCGTTTTGCTGCCCCTGATTTCATGAGCCGGTAAATGAGATTGACGATGGTGAAGGTTTTCCCCGTCCCAGTGGCCATTGCTAGGAGCATATTACGTTTCTTATTCGCCATTGCGTTGCCCACGGCTTCACACGCTTCACACTGGTAGGGACGCATCGGGGATTATCGGGAATCTCGAAGAATCGACTAAGGGTATCATCGGCATCTGTCGAAAGGAGGCATCTCAATGCACTTGGGGTATGGGGAGTGCCTTTTGTATTCATTGGCGTAACGTGCCTAATCATTGGACTAGTCATCCCTCTACTACAATAACAGAACGTGAAACTACGAAGCACAATAACGCTTAATGAATAAGTTAAAGAATCGCTTAAGTGCTTCTTTCTTTTTTCATAGCACTCAAGGCATACATTAGAACTATATTCCCGCTACCTCGACAATAAACGCATATTTGAACTTCGTGCCGCACTCCTTTGTCCCATACAGCACGGCACTTACTGTTGCATGTGCCGAATACCTCGATATCCGAAAGTTTCATCCCTCCCCCTCCAGAAATATGCCCCTATGGCACGCCCAATTATTTTCGTCACTGGCTCTACGGATGGTATCGGGAAGGCGACGGCCGCTGAACTCCTTTCCCGCGGTGCTGAGGTAATCGTTCACAGCAGGAATTCAAAGAAAGGGCAGAAAGTACAGAAGGAACTGAAAGAGAAGACAGGCAGGGAGAAGCCGGATCTCCTTATCGCGGATCTATCAGACCTGGACCAGATAAAAAAAATGGCAGCGGATGTCATCTCACACCATACCCGGCTTGATGTGCTGATCAACAATGCCGGCGTCTTTGAGAAGACACGACGGCTGACCCCATACGGGGTGGAGATGACCTTTGCCGTAAACTATCTCGCCCCTTTTCTTCTCACCAATCTGCTTCTTCCCTTGCTTTTGAAAAGCGCACCGTCCCGCATTGTCACAGTTGCGTCCAGTGCCCATGAGGATGTCCGCTCTATTAAATGGGACAACCTCCAAGGGGAGAAGCACTATGAAGCGTGGGATTCTTATGCCCTCTCGAAGTTCGCTGATATCACGTTTACCTATATCTTAGCGCGGAAGATAAAAGGGACCGGGCTCACCGCGAACTGCCTTCACCCCGGTGTTACCAATACAAAACTACTCAAAATGGCATTCCCCGATTACCCCGGAATATCTGTTGAGGACGGAGCACGAACCTCATTGTATCTCGCATTAGATCCTGAAGTTAATGGGGTATCGGGCCAATACTTCGAAGATCAGAAACCGATTCGTTCATCAGCACTGACATATGATCGGTCAGTTCAGGAGAGGCTCTGGAAAGTTGCGGAAGATATGATATACGTGGATTTGCACAAAAGGTAGGCAGAATCGCGAAGATGATTTTTGGGTAAATCCGGCACTCGACGTCCCTAGCACCTGAAAATCGCAACCGGCCGTTGCGATGAGTAAATTTGGAGCCCCCGATAGACAAATCCCTGAAACGTGCCGAGAAATACTTACATTTAGTAACATCAAACTGGTGTGGACTTCATGGCCATATCCGCTCGCAAATCCTCAAGGGACCAATGTGATAGATTGTAACAATCCTGTAACGCCCCAGGTTTTCCTTGCGTAATACTTTTTTTGCGTAATACTAATAATCCAGTATGTCTGCAGAAACAGAAGCAGTAAAAATCGTTGCCGGACTCATGGCGCTGGCAGTACGGACCGCACCGAAAGCCATAGGACTCGATTCAATCACTATTGAGATCGTCACGGGCAAAGACCAGGAGAAGATCGCCGAGAAGATGATCCATATCGCTGCCGAAACCGGCATGGACTTTTTTCGGATCAACGGTGAACAGGTCAAAGTCAGTGATGCAACGTTCCTCATCGGAGTAAGCGGGGAGAAGTCACTCGGACTGAACTGTGGTGGATGCGGGTACGTAAGCTGCAAGGATATGGAAATAGCCGTTGCAGCGTCAAAGGCCAATAAAACGGATTACAAAGGTCCGAACTGCGTGTTCAAGGTTACTGACCTTGGCATTGCTGTAGGGTCAGCGGTGAAAACTGCGAGCATCCATAACGTGGACAACCGCGTCATGTATACCGCCGGCGTTGCCGCAATGAAACTCGGGATGTTCAAAGGATGCAGTATGGTGTATGGGATTCCCCTGAAAGCCTCCGGGAAAAACATCTACTTTGCTGCTGCGATCGAGCATTAAACACGATCTCGCCTCCCCCCTTTCTTAGGGCCTCAGAGTTCTGTTCAGGGCACCGAGCGCCAGAGCCTCGCGCCTGCAGCTGTCACAATTACTGTTCGCACGCTTTGCGAGCGTGTTGTTAGTAAAATTTATGCTCCTTCACGAGTCTTTACTTTTGCAACACCGCAGATTGTTGCAGGGGCAGTGGTCAAGCAAATGCCTGGGTCACGGAGAGGGCCAGGCCATCCTTTTTGGCCGCATGCGGGTTATATCGGCGACAGAGGGTCAATTCTGGATAATGAATATGGATAGTGAGGGTTCAAGAAGGCAATTCAAAGACATCGACGACTACATCACTGCGTTTCCTAAGAATGTTCAGCACAAGCTCAGGGAGCTGAAGAGTGCAATCAAAGAATCGGCGCCTGAGGCCGAAGAAGCCATCAGTTATGGGATGCCCACCTTCAAGCTCAATGGTAACTTAGTGTGGTTTGCCGCCTATAAGAAGCATATCGGGTTCTACCCAACCCATTCCGGCATTCTCGCTTTCGAGGAGAAATTATCCATTTACAAGCACTCAAAAGGAGCGGTTCAATTTCCAATCGATGGGCCGATTCCGTTAGATATTGTGAGGGAGATGGTCAGGTTCAGAGTCAAAGAAAATCTGGCAAGAGGTGTAAGAAGGAGAAAAAAGGACTGAGACTCGGCTTCACCGTGCCTGCACCCGATACTAAGGCGAGTGCCAAGCAAACTTCAATAGGTGAATGGCCGCACTCAAAGAAATTTGCGCTCATTCGTACTTCCTTAATGCCGAAAGATAGACAAGAAAAAGAAAGACATCATTCGTATTTTAGCCCCTTAAGTAAACGCCTGGTGCTAGGCATTGTTATCGAAAGGCTAGGCAGCGCGGACAGTCGCAAGGCCTGATTGCGGCCCCAAAGCTGCCTGGTAGAAAAAAAGAACGGGAATAGTTAAGTTACTTTTAGCCACTTGCTTAAGCGTATGCAACTGAAATTCGTAACTGCGATAGCTGTTTTGCTACTGGTAGTTGCGATAAGTAGATGTGATGGAAATAGCAGAAACCAGGGGCAATTCTGTTTTACTTTGAGGAGTTTCCGATAATGTCCAAAGATACGGCAGCCATTGTAGGACCACGAACGCCCTACAACGCCACGCTTGAGCTCTACACGGCCAACTGCAACCTGCGGTGCCTCTATTGTTATATGCACACCGACAAGACAGACTTCCCCGACTACCCACGGCATCAGATGGCACCCGAGGTCATTGATCACAGCAGGCGATTGTTTGCCCGCGACCGGCCAATAGGCATCCTCCTCTGCGGCAACGGCGAAACGACAATACTGGAGGATTGGACCACGATATGTGAGCCATTTCTCTCCTTCGACAACGTCGGGATCATGTCAAACCTCGCAAAGGTTTTGAGTTGGGAGGAGGCTTCGTTTCTCGCGCGCTTCGGCAACATTGTGACCAGCATTGACACGGCGGACGCGGAGCTCCTCAGGGAGATTCGAAGGCCAGTGCAGCTTCGCGATATCGTGATGAACCTCAACCTTGTGAGAACGGCGGCAGTTGTCCAGGGGCACCCGCCTCCCTCGATCGCCATCCACTGCACGGTCACGACCAAGAACTACCGGGATCCAACGCGGCTCGTCGCGATGGCTTCAACTCTGGGCGTTGACCACGTCTTCTTCTCGGATGTTTTCGAGACAGCAACCGCAATCACGCACGGGGTGCGCTCCATCGCAATCCTTGACTCAGTCGCCATGAAAGAAGCAGCAACGGAGTTCCAACGTGCCAGCGCGTTGGCGGCGATGAGCGGAATCACCATCAGTGTGGGTGGTCCGCGGCTCGCAGCCCTGCTTAGTGACGGCGGTGCCGCGAAGGCAGACGCACCCTCAACAAACCTGTCGACGGTGCTGTGCTTGCAGCCTTGGAGTGGATTCTGGGTCAACGCAGACGGGCGTGCTTCCTATTGTTGCCGGCACATAGCCCCGACAGACAGAGACATCACCTGCTTCGGGTCCGTCCGGGAAATTCTGAATGATGTGAATGCAGTGCATTTACGCGAGGCGCTTCTGTCTGGATGCCCCCCGGAGAGGTGTCGCTCGTGCGAACTGGGGCAACCCACCGATCCCAGCAGTCTAAGGAGAGCGCTCCAGAGCCACGTGCTTCGAAGCCAGCTTGTGGCAGTCCAGAGCCACGTGCTTCGAAGCCAGCTTGTGGCAGTCGCTCGGCGTCTTCCACTCGCGCGCGCCACATGGAGAACTCTTCGATGGATCCCCCGTGCACTCCGGTGGTGAGGCAGTTTTGGCACCGTTGCGCTGCCGGCAATTGTTCATTCGCCGCTGCCCAACCTACCGACTCGCTGCCATAGCCCGGATGTGTGCCTCTGAGAGCGTCCCGTCCTCGACGTAATAGGAGAGCGGCTTCGGTAACTCAAACAAGGTCAGCGCGTGTGATATAGCGCCCTGAGACTTGCAGAAAATTTTTGCGATCTCTGTTTGTGTGGTTTGAAGACGAAGGTAACGAACTTCACCACGAACTCGCCGAGTTTATGCGTGGACAACTCGACTGAGCTCATCGACTACTATTTAGAGAGTATCAAGATAAGCGCGGATAGGTGTTTTTAAAAATATGGCATATTAACTGATGAGGAATTTAACGCGGAAAAGATACGATTGCTTGAACGCAGGTAACTTGGCGCTATACTTTTGTTCTTCCGCTAGAAGCCCTCTTAACCTTTCTACATAGGAATTATTAAGCCAAAGTTCGCACACTTACATGGGCGTATGCAATTCAAATCAATAACTGCGATAGCCGTTCTATTGCTTTTGGTTGCCTCTTTGTCAGTAGCGGGCTGCACGACAACGACAGATAAAAATAAACTGGATACAGTTGAGGTTCGGGATTATCAGGGTCAGAAGTTATCTTCAGTAAATGATTTCAGGGAAAACTCCATTAAAGGACCCCAATACATAAATATAACTGATTATCGGTTGGAAATTACAGGGATGGTGCAAAACCCCCGTAACTACACTTACCAGGATGTTATAGGCCACCCAAATTATGAAAAAGTGGTAACGCTCTACTGTGTGGATGGTTGGGATGTTACTATTCTCTGGAAAGGAATTTTAGTCTATGATCTGATAAATGAGGCCCGGCCGCTTCCTGGTTCAAATGTGGTCATTTTTTATGCTTATGATAATTATTCTACATCTCTTCCCCTGGAATATCTCCGGGGTAATCAAATACTTTTAGCTTACAAAATGAATAATGTTACCTTACCACCAGCGAGGGGCTACCCCTTCCAGCTAGTGGCAGAGAGTAAATGGGGTATTAAATGGATTAAATGGGTTACAAAGATTGAAATATCTAATAACACCGATTATAAAGGTTACTGGGAGAGCAGGGGATATTCCAACATTGGTAATTTAAATGAACCCTTTCTAGCATAGTTGATGACGCAAGCGGTCTAGTCTATGTCACGGTGTGCGAACCACATAGTTGCACACGGACAATATCTAACGAATATGCGCTGCAAGACCCATCGTCTTTCGTTGTGATAGTTGAGGGGGGGAGTAATAGCCACAAAAAGGTCAATCTTAATCTCCCAGTTCTATATCCCGCCAGTACCGCATATACGTGTCGTAGACATCTTCAGGAAGCGGGTGTTTATAATGTTCCCAGTCTACCCCCGTCATTCCGTGAGCTAATACATACTTGCGGTTCGTCGCATCCCAGCCGATGATATCTCCAAATTGTTCAGCGAACTTGCGGAAGTCGCTTAGCCACATACGTGCCTTGCTTTGACCACGAACGCGGCTCCAGCTCCGCCAAGCTTGATTCCTTCGCTCTCAATAGAAGCATAAGACTGCAACCAATAGAACAGAATCACGGAAGCAAAGAGACTTAAGAGAAACAAAAGAACAATGATTGGCATTGGCCCTCCAAAAATGACTGAAGTGCCTTTCGTTGCCTCTTATCTGCTGTGAATGTCAAGTTGGTGGTATCTAATTATTATCCTTAAATCTTCTCTTTTTGTTTCGCTGAGTTGGAACTGAGTGTTACTGACGATGGAACAAAGCAAATCGCCTTAAATTTCGCTCAAGTATCTTATATATGTCCAGGCAACGATGTCGTCTCAATGAGGCGGAGATTTTTCAGTTGCAGGGGCCTTCGCAGCGTGGGCACTCAGTGCAGCTCATAAGCACCTAGCGTATGAGTAGCAAGTAAGCACCTCCCGTTAGCAACAAAGCGTAGACGAGAGCAAAGAAAACGGGAATGTACTGCTCGACGTGGGTGAGCGGTTTGTAAAGCTTGGGGTCATCGCCCCGCCCGAGGTAGGCCCAAACAACGTCGTAAAAAGCGAAAGGAAGCCGCTTCTCAACCTCGCGAACGACCTTGTACCTCTCGGAGTTGAGCTGCCGGAACGACCGGATGGTGACGTACCACGTGTAGCACAGTAGAATGCCAACGACACCGACGATTAAGAGCACGACTTGCTGCAGGGCAGCTCCGCCTCGGAACTGGAAAACGATCGACAGCAGCGCGAGCAGCCCGGTCAAAATGGAGATGAAGAACCTGTCGCGTCGGCCCGTCGGTCACTGATCTTGTCTGCCATCTGGACATAGAGTTTATACTGCTCGAGCAGCAAACTCATATCCGCGCGTGCAGCATCACTCTTCTCGGACGTCACGCATAACCCCCATTTAGCTCCAAAGCGTATCACAAACTTCTGCGTTTTCTGGATTTCTAAATGCTTCGGGCACTTATCTCAATTACGTTTTTTGTTGCTAAATCTTGTGGATATTGACGCTTTTTTTGCAATAGACGGCTTGAGAATCGCGATTCGTCGAATTAAACGCAAAGTATTACTAGACGCTATATCAAAGTTATGTATTTGATCTGAGGCTATGTCCCGCGACGTTTTTATCTGCTTCCATCACGAAGATCAAACTACAGCTAATCAAGTGGTTAGATCCCTTGAAACTTGCGGCATACGGTGTTGGATTTCGTCGCGCGACGAATTGCCTGGAGAAACATGGGCGGCCAAGATATCCCGGGCGCTGGATGAAAGCAAGACTGTCGTTTTCATCCTTTCAGCTAAGTCGAACAATTCGGACGGGTGTAAGAATGAACTCGCCATAGCCCATCAGAAGAAGAAGCCTATCATCCCTTTGAGAGTTGAAAACGTCTACCCTGCCGGCGACCTAGAGTACTTCCTTGCACGTGTCCAACGGCTCGATGCGCTTTCGCGACCGATGGATCAGTATCTTGATGAGCTTGTTGCAGCAGTTCGCAACTCGATAGAGGTTAAAGAGCCGCCTCCTGAACTGCCTCCTGAACTACCTCCTGAACTGCCTCCTGAACTACCCCCGGAGGAACCGCGTTCCCTGGCGAAAATCTTGCCGGGAGCTTGGCAGATTCAAATCGCTCATCCGTCCGGTATGGTGGGCCAGATGAGTTTGGAACTGAGTCCCGGCGGCGCGTTTCAGGCACAGCTCATCGCCCCCGCCGGTCAACTCATGATTCAAGGAATGTGGCAAATCACGTCGCCCGATCAGGTGGCTCTGCAAGGTCAGCAGTCGAACGGTTTTGTGATGTGGCCTTACGGCGCCGTTCTAACATTCAACAATGTCACGCCCAATCAATTGAGTGGGATCAGCGACGTAGGCGAACAAGTCGTTTGCCAGAAGGTCTCACGATGAATATATCTGAGTTTTACTATTGTGCCTCTTTGCTATTAACACGATTGGGATATCTCATTGACATAGAGCAATTGGATGCTCAGACAAGGGATGAACAAGAAAACAAAAGCACAAAATGGTTTAATCGGGCCATCATCGCAGTTGAAATTTATACGGGTCGAGAACTCCCGTGGTATCAAAAACAAATAAAGCTCGGAGATCTAAGTCCGGCACGACAGCAAAATCTTAGGGCTGATTGGCATCACATGACGGACGATATTCCAATTGCGGGTCTACGCTACGCCAGAGGGCTGCCCCTCGTGTTTGGCGTTAAGGTCGTCGATTTTGAAGACCCCAGCACAATCATTGAACGATACAAAAGGATGCACGAAGAATTTCTAAAGTTCGGTTTAGACTATGTGACCGTCTTCGACAGATATGGATCAAGCAACCTGACGATTTGTTTCGCATTTACTGATCAGCAGAGCTTTGAGAGAGCAAAATCCGTCTTTAGCAGCGGAAGGAGCAAATCGTCTATCTGGAAAAGGGGATACACATCAGCCTGGCTGTTTAATATCAACTCATTCGAGCTTGTGACACCCGAAGGCTTTTCCGCCGCTTCCCTTACGGTTATGGAGAATCTGGCCTCCTCAGTTACCTCCACGGTTAGTGGGCATAAAGATCCTCAAAATCTTAATGAATGGAATCCTCCCAATCAGTTTTTGACCTCGGGCGTGATAGGATCGCACGCGTTTTTGGATTTCACTCGCCTGTTCTCAAACTTGCTTGAGCAGGGTAAAGTTACGGTGCCCGCAGAGCTGTTGTCCAGTCTGAAAGAAGAGGAGAGCAAGCACGAGAGACGGGATCTGGAAGCTCAACTTGGGGACATTGACGACAAAATAGCGGCAGGGTACTTCACTTTGGGAGAGATCTTGTTCCAGAAGTCCCACACAGAGGAGATTTTCCCCGAGGCCGGTGAACTGTTTCGAAACGCTGCCCAAGTCTCGAGCACAATTGAGGATCATCAGGGTAAGCTGAGTGCACTGGAAGGCCGTCGGAAAGAATGGTCGGATTCACAAGAAAGGTTACACCAACTGGAAATTGAATCAGCCGCTTTAGAAAAAGACTTTAGATACTCCTGTGCTCAGTTTGGGGAATCACTATTCAAACAAGAGCAAGAGTTTATCAAACAAGACGAGCGTTTGGCAAAGATCTTCGCCGAATCACAAAGCATTCAACAAGAAGTTAACAAACGTCTGCTGCAAATTAGTCATCTTGAAGGGGGCCAGGGAGGCATATTTGGGCGCGTAAAAGCGAATGCTCAAATTGTTTATCTAAAAGGTCTCAATCAAAAAGATCATTGGAGCATCGGCAACAAATGTCGATCTGTTGGAACGCAGGCGTTTGAAACTGTATGCGATTTACCTGCGACCAATCTCGCACATCCACTCTGGGTAAAACTAAGAAATATTCAGGAAAAAAGTGGTACCTGTAAAGAGGCAATGCAAGCAGAAGTGCGGTTGAAATCGACTATTGAAGACCAGGTTCGAGAGTTGTCCGCTGCAGATCAAATCGGGATTTATCCTTGGAAGGACGTGGAAAGCCATTACAAAGAGGACATCGCTGAGCTCACCAATTCTTACTCCGATTCGATTACCACTGCAGGAAGAGAATTCAGACGTGCTAGTCGAATGGTAGGTAACGAACCCCTTGCGGTTGAGAAGGATCTTTCCCAACTTGGCGAACATAAGGAAGAGATTCTAAGGCAGCTTCAAGATACGAAATAAGCTTATTCGATTTTGGCGCGTGACTGCGCTCGGCTGCTCACCCAGTTGATATCTTCAAGACACTATGAGAGAAGGTCGGTAGCTGGGTGAGCGAGTTGTTTTGTGAGGTCCACGTCCTTCCAATATTTCATATACACATCATACACGTGCTCAGGCGGCGGATGCTTGTAAAATCGCCAATCGACCCCCGAAACGCTGAGAGTGAGAACGTGCGACCGATTCGACTTGTGGCACCCCAAGCCGCCGCTCATGCTCAGTGGGCTTTCTCAGGTCTGCAGGGACAAGATGACTCTTGCGAGCTAAGGTGGTCGCCTGCTTTCGCACTCAGATCTCGGCGTTAAATCGGAACGATTAAGCTGGCGGCGCATTGACAAAGCTGCTGATACACTCTGAGCAGGACGTGAGCGCACTGACCACTCTTCCTCAACTTCTCGAAGACGTGATACCGCTTGCCATCGCCTCCATGATAAGCCCTTTGGCGATCATTACGGTCATGACGGTGCTGAGTTCAGCTGAACACCGACTCAAAAAAGGCGCGATCTTTGTCGCAACTTACTGTATCGTGTTTTCGCTCATATGCCTTGTTTTTCTTGCCTTCGGGAGCCTCACGACGACCAGTGGCAAGCCGTCGTTGACGACGGTGATGATCGATTTCATCCTCGGTCTCCTGCTCCTCTACGCAAGCGCTCATTCGCTCCTGAAGAAACAGGGGTCACGAACGTTTGACGTGACAGCAATGGGCACTGGAGCATTGGTTTCTTTGGGGATCGCCTTCGGCTTCGGCAACATCTCCTCATCGCTTCCAGTTATCGCCGCAGCAAGGATATCGGCGTGGCTGTGCTATCCATTTACGACAAAGCTGCTGCATTTTTCCTGGCAATGGCCATAGCGCTATGCTGGTCTTGGGGGCCACTTGCCGTTTGTGCTGTGGCGCCTCAAGATTTCGACCGCATCTTCGACCCTATCATCCGTTTCTTGAAGAAACATGGCAATCAGTTGATAGCCGCGGTGTTTGTTCTCGTTGGTATCTTCCTTGTTGCGCGTGGCGTGACGTCGGCAATGATGCTCTAGATCGTTGACTGGAACCACTTTGCAACGAACGGTCACGAGCTCGAACAGCAGAAGAGGATGTCATTTAAGCTATCGAACTGCTGGGGACTCAACCGGAGTTTAACGTCTTTCCAGTATAGCAATACGCATCACACGCGTGCTCTGGCAGCGGATGCCAGCAGGTACTCCACCCCCACCTGCCCTTTTGTGAGCTGCAATATAGGTGCCTAGGCAAGCTACCTGAAAATGTGAACCCACAGATTGATCGCCATCGGTACCATTGTGACAATGATAGCCAAGATGACGAACAGTGGCGTTATTTTTGCTTTTCCACGCCAGATAACATAAAAAACAATAGCATCTGTGACAGCAACGATGATGGTGGTGATAATAAGAGCGCTCACAAAGAGGTTGACCACGGTTTCACTCCTTCTGATTCAGTTTGATATTTTATTCAAAATCAGTTAGCGACGTATTAGTTGCCTATCTTGGTATTTTGCCAATACGTTATAAATACTTCATAAATGTGCTCAGGCAGCGGATGCTTGTAGTGCTTCCAATCGATGCCGCTCACCCCGTGCGTCAGGATGTCAGCGCGATTTGATTGGCTCCACTCGATAATACCAATACTGTTCACAAAACTCCACAGATCGTTGGGTGGCACTTCTGTCAGCAGTAGGATCTGGCAGGGCAGTGCCGCAGTTTGCGTGCGTACGAGGCACGTCGACTGCCACCATCCCACATTTTTTTGCATCAAGTCTCAAAAGAAGCCCCTGAACGAAGGAAATTCAAAAAAAAAGACGATGATCGGGGAGTAACTAACAGGCTAGTCGGAACGTAATAACTAGATTTCAAGGTGCCACCTTAACCCACGTGCCCTTATCGCGCACCTGAATAGCTCGTTCAAGCGCTTTGATGGGGGAAACCCTATATCGCCAAATCTTTCATAAGCGTATAAAGGAGGTGTGTCGAATGGTCGCAATGCCAGAAAAGGTAATAGAGAATATCAGAGGGCAAGGTATGAAGGAGATGCATGTCGTCGTGGTAACGACGGTAAGCGATGCGGGCGTACCCAACGCGGTTCCCGTAGGGTCGATCGTCGTGCGCGATCCCGAAACGATCCTTATCGGCGACAACTGGTTCAAAAAGACGGCTGAAAATGCGAAGAAAGCGAACTGCAACGTAGCCGTCACGTCGTGGATCGGAAGGGAGGGCTATCAGGTGAAGGGCACGGGTAACTACGTGACTGACGGCCCCGACTATGAGACGATAAAGCAGGGCATAAAGGCGTTCAACCCGAACCTGCCAGCTAAGGGCTGCATCGTCATGAAGGTCACCGAGGTGTTTGACGTCGCGCCCGGGCCGAACGCGGGAGAGAAGATCGCGTAGATCGGTGTCGAAAAAATAAGCACTCGTGCAGGCTTTTGTGATCCCACCCTGTCGCATCGCCTTATTTCTGAGATCTCAGCTTATTTTACCTAACTCTCTATCGTGTATGCCCCCAAACTAATCGCGCACTAAAACAGGTATCCAAGGAGCAAGCCAAATTTCCTTGTAAAACTCGAATATCCGCATCCCGAAAAGCCGCCAGAGTTCCAAAAATCCTATTTTTCTAAAGCCTTGGCTGCGAAATACTGTTAAAGACGCAGCATTTCGCCTCCGCACCGTAGCAAAAACAGCTGTTGCCCCTGCGTGCGTCATGGACTCAAACCCCGCTTTCACGAGTGCCGTCGCAATTCCTCTTCCGCGAAGCTGCGGGTGAACTGCAACCCATAGTACGCGCCCGAACTTACCGCTGCCCACTTGAACATTGGTTAGTTTAACAAATCCAACCGCTGTTCCTTGCGCCTCGCTTATAAGCACTTGTTGCCCTTCTCGCACGCTATGAAGCGCCAAAGACCTTACAAGCCATAAAAAAGACGTATCTATAACTTCCGTAAGCTCGCTGAAATCATTACGAGACATTGGCCTTATGATAAAGCTGGTGTTCACCGCAGCCCCTCATCACTGTATTCGTTGAGATTCTATAAGTTGGCTTGGGAACAGCACCGCCACTTGCTAGATTTACATGACAAAGGGATGCTCATAATTGCTAGACTCGGTGCCACGATCCCCAAATCAACTATAAGTGCGGTGGCGTTCACGCGTGATTAAGAGTCTGAGAAGCTTACATGGCTCAACAGCACGACCTGCGTCATCGAAGGTACAGGCGACGCTAAGGTCGGAACCGACGTGTTCTACGAGTGGAGTTGAAAACGCACATCCGCCCAGTATTTCATGTAGACATCGTACACTGAATCGGGCAGTGGGTGGCGGTAGTTGCTCCATTCAACGCCGCGAACGCCGTGTGTCAGAATATAAGCGCGGTTTGATTGATCCCACTGAATAATATCGCTATATTGTTCCGTGAATTTCTTGAGATCGCAAAGAACATAGTGAGATTGAGTTGCACTGCCGTTCGTAAGCCGAAAATAAGCCCATCAGTGTAACAAGCGGACGTTACAACAACATTTATTTTCTTAGGGCGCCTTTATGCATGTTTTAGAAAAACGGCGGTCACTACTACCGCTGCAAAAGGAGGTGAATCTAAGATGCTGACGTTTTTGTCAGTCATAAAGCACACTGCTGCGGATTGTCTGACGCGCAACGAGGAAGTCAGAAAGGTGACGTTTGAAGCCATGAGCAAATTTGAAGAGCTCACAAAAAAACACGGCATAAAAGTAGTAGGGGGATGGAACGTGCATCCTAAGCACTTGCAGGTTATGGTGTATGAAGCCCCAAATTTTGAGGCGATGCTCGCATTTTCCGCAGAACCGGCGATCGCGCAAATGATGAATTTCTACACGAGTGACATGTGGGTCGCTGAGCCATTTTCTGACATGGTGCAGCGGTGGACGCAGGCCAAATGACCTGCACTTTCTTTTTTTCACGCCCCTGCGTTAGAAACAGCACGTGCTTTCATCTAAGTTATCGTCAGTTTACGGATCGTCACACGCTAACCGCACATCCTCCCAATACGTCATATACACATCATACACGTTCTCCGGCAGTGGATGCTTGTAGTGCTTCCAATCGATGCCGCTTACGCCGTGAGTCATAATATAGGCACGATTTGATTGATCCCAGCCGATAGCATCGCCATGCTGCTCGCAAAACTTGCGAAGGTCGCCGAGCACAAAGTGCCCGTCAAACCGCGACATAGGAATTTTCTGCCGCTTGATCCACATCCAGAACGAGCCGTGCTGGAAAATCAGCTCATCATCCTGCCGGCTGTTTAGAAGTGGTTGAATGGCTTCAACAACTTGTGGGTGCAGAGGAACGTAGTGCTCCATCCTAATCTTGTCTTGAGACGGCTCAACGCGGAGCACGGGTTTTGCAGCTCTCAAAGATTTTCGCAGTTGACCAACAGTGAGCTTCATCATCGTTGCCATGCTTCGCTGTCCAGTGAGTGCGCCAAAAACTGTGAATGCTGTATACTGCTCCGCTTTTGACCTGCTGATAACTCCACGGCTCTCTGCGCGATGTATATAGTCAAGGATGCTTTGTATGTCTTCTTTGGTGGCAATCCGGTTGGTAACGTTCTTTCGCTCTTTGACCACTTTGGGCAGCTCAAGAAAGATGCTAAAAGCCTGATAGCGGTTGTCCAGCCGCGTCTTGGTGAGATATGTCAGAAAGGCTTTAGCGAACGCCAGAGTCTTGCCCTTTGACCACGTGCTCTGGTATCGTTCTAACGTCTGAGATCGAAGGCGATCCATCGACTGTTTAGTGATTGTTCCTTGTGTAGCTCGCCAGAAAGCTGCTGACGCGCGCTTGATCCAATCGACCGATTTTGGAGCTAGACCAATTGAACGGGCTTTCGTGTAACTACTTAATTCGTCGAGTTCAAAGTCAAGCGCGAGCCTTGCCAACGACGGCGTGACCGATGTTTGCCGTGGAGTAGACAACTTTTCGCTAAAAGTAGACAACTTCTGGCCAAAGTCATCAAGCTCCCCAGAGCCCGCTATTTCGTCAAAGCACCCCAAAAAACCGATGGGCTCGAGGCGATTCGAACGCCCGACCTTCGCCGTGTAAAGGCGATGTCATAACCAGCTAGACCACGAGCCCGCAGGTTACCCTATCACACGTTCGTATATTAAGGTTATTGCGCGCCGCGGGCGCTGCTAAACAAACCGTGGCCGCAATTGGCTCAAAAAGCGTAAGATACGATCTTTTCTTGCTTAACGATACGCGTATCTTGGCTACGAAGCTGGCGTCGGCGCGGGGGCGGTAATCTCCTCTCCCCAGCCCATCATCGTCTCGTACATCTCGATGGCCTTAAGAAGCGCTGCTTCTGTATAGTCCCCGACTTTGTAGGACCACCAATAGGGCGCGTCTCCCTGCCGCTTCTCAAATTTGACCGCCTCGTCTTTTGCGAGAGAGAAGTCCTTGGACTCGTCTACAACGATCTCGCCACTTCCCTTGAGCCGTTCGACAAGAGGTTCCATCTTTGTGGCTAGGAGGATCCTGATCCCCTTGTCTGAACCGACCTCGAGCAAAAGATTGCTCTGGGTGCCGACGGAGAACAGTCGAAATCGAATGCCCTCAGCCTCTTTTTGTGCGCCGCCCCGGTCGATGAAGGTGTGCTTTTCCAGTATCTCTTCAGCTTGTGTTGTGGTCAATTCAGCCATTATATCACTCCAACAGTGGTACCCCCTATTGTGCCGACGGTAAATAAAGGGCTGTCGCTTTATGTGCACCAAGCCGCGTGTCACGGCTGGTCCGCGCGCCATCGTATCTCTACGAATATGGTGGGTCCGAGCCGGCGAGTGCGGTCTCCTTTACGAAGCTGCTCTCACAGACTGCGACTACCAGGATCCCTCCTCCTGCCTTTTCAAGTCCTCAGGCACCGGCTCCAAGTAGACGATGTGGGCCCCTACGTCTTTTGCGATTTGTTCGAGTTCCGTCTTCCTCAGATGGCCTGCGTACAGGTGCAGCTCCTTACCCGCTACGGCGACAACCCGAAACCGGGGCTGTTTCTCGCCCTTTCCTACATTCAGCCGCTCTCTCACGTATATTTTCGTGGTGTATCCTCCGGTGACAAACTAACGCTGGTATCAGCAACCGCCAGGCCGCGGTGCTCTCACCGCTGTTTAAGGAATCCTTCAGCGGCGAGCATCTCCGCGTTGAGGATCGAAGCTCCTGCGGCCCCTCTCACGGTGTTATGGCCCATAAGCGTATACTTTGTGCCCTTGACAACGTCGCGCCTCACCCTGCCAACGGAAACGCTCATTCCGGCGTAGATGTCACGGTCAAGCCGAGGCTGCGGCCGATCCTCCTCCTCTCTGACGATTATGGGTCGTTCGGGGGCAGATGGCAATCCTTTCAGGGGCTGGAGCGAGGCCATAGCCTGCTTTACCTCCTCAGGGGACGCGTCAACGTCCACCCACACTGACTCGGTGTGTCCGTCGATCACCGGGACGCGATTGCAGATCGCACTCACGGTGACGCTCGCGTTGACGACCTTCGTGCCGTTGAATGCGCCGAGAATCTTCGGTGTCTCAGTCTGCATCTTCTCCTCCTCTCCCCCGATGTAGGGGACGACGTTATCGAGGATGGCCATCGACGAGACGCCGGTGTAGCCCGCGCCAGAAACCGCCTGTAAGGTCGCGACCTTGACGTCGGTGAGCCCCAGTTGCATGAGCGGTTTGAGCGTCATGACGAGCATAATAGTAGAGCAGTTCGGATTGGTGACGATGAACCCGCCCCAGCTACGCTGCGCTTTCTGGAGGTCGATCAGTTTCGCGTGGTCTTTGTTGACCTCAGGGATAAGGAGCGGTACGTCATCGAACATCCGGTACGAAGCGGCGTTGCTCGAAACCCCGTAGCCGTCGCGGGCGTAGTCCGCTTCAACGTTTTCTGCGATATCGGCCGGAAGGGACGAAAAAACCAGTTTCACGTCGTCAGGCATGTCGGTTGATCGTGTCGAAATGACGCGTAGGTCGCCTATGGTTTCGGGTAGTGGCGTGCTCAACCGCCAATCGACCGCGTCCTTATAGTATTTCCCTGCGCTTCGCTCAGAGGCAGTGACCGCTCCGACCTCAAACCACGGGTGTGCCTCAAGAAGTTGGCAGAATCGCTGCCCGACGGCACCAGTGGCGCCAAGCACGCCGACTTGTATTAGCTTTGACATATCTCACCTCACGCTAACGCGATTGCTCCGGATGGGCAGACGTCGACACAGGTTCCACACTTCACGCACGCCTCCACATCGATCAGCACTACATGGCAACAACCGCTATCGGTTCATGAAAAGGCGGTCATATAACCGTTTTGGTCAGCGGCCCCGGCCTCGCTGCCGTCGTCGGCACTTAGTCCTGCGAAAGCGCCCTTACATTGCAAAACGCGTTCAATGACGCCGGCAATCGCTTGCCGAAACGCGCACTCGCCGTGGTCGTGAGCAGCGCCGAACTGGGCAGCGTCGTTACGACTCGAAGCGCGATGTAACCTGTCTCATTACCTCACGCTTTTCGAGTCCATTTAGACCCGTAGTCAAAGAACTTCTTGACGGTATCCCCCGATGTCCACTCCGCTCGAAGCCTCGTTCGCTTCTCAGCTCGTCGCAACGCGGACAGGATCATACGGTTGAGGTCTCGCGCGCTTTCTCCTTCAAGCTCTGCCTCAACGTCGAATCCTTGAGCTGTTTGTTTAACGGTTCCCTTTTCAGCGATAATCTGTTCAAGTACCGGTTTGATTGCAGACGGGTTATCGCTGCTCACGTGTGCTGACACTCTAAACTTCAGTTGCGCCATTTTGACTCGCCAAAGCGTACGAACTCATTCGGATATATAAAGAATCTGCCCGCGAGACGAAAATCGTTGAACGCGTGCGGCGTATAGGGCGAGGATGCCAGCACACATGTTAAGCCGGATGGAAACAGGACTGAGATTTAAACACGATGCCTTGAGCGCTCGCGAGAAGAAAAAGAGGTAAAAATGACATATTGCAAAGAGTGCGGGCACAAACTCGGCTTCATAGAACACGCAGCCGACGGCCTGTGTAACGGTTGCAGGGCGCGACTAGCGCACAGGCAGGCGGAGGAAGCGCATAGCGTGGCCATAGCTCCGTATGCCGGCGCAGAACTCCCGGCTATCACGGTTACCGACGCGATTATGAAAAAAGGTGAGACTGCGCATTATCGAACAGCGACGGTGCTTAAGGAGATCAAGCGGTCAACCTCGGCTATTCGGGAGCGAGTCACGGCGTCTCGATCCCACTCCCGATAAAGGTGGGGGGCTTTCCCGTGCGCTATCGAGTAGGTCAATCGCGCGGCCACATCGTCAAACACGACGAGTTGCTTGAAACGTCACGCGGGGACTTGATCGTAAGTAATCAACGCCTATTTTTAAACCCGTTCGCAGGGCACAAGCCGTTGAGCGTGCCGCTCTCAAAAATCGCTAGTTTTCACATCTACGAGAATGGACTCGAAGTCTGGCAGGACGGCAAGGAACGGCCCATATCTTTTTGTGCTTGATGCGGCAGGAAGTGAGATATTCGGGCTCTGTCTCGACAGGCTCCTTCGAGCTTAGATTTTCTCTTTTTGGGCAAAAAAAGGAAGTCAAAGCGCAAATAGGCTCGGGTCAGCCGATATGCCGCCCTGACCCGCTAAGGCGCTGCAGTTATAATTGCAGGTGAACGATGTTCCTTATTCTGTGTCTATCGACGAAATTCATCCACCTCGTTAACGACGTACCCCATGCGGGATCTCGCGGAACGTCTTTGAACAAGGGAAACTGATCCAAAACGTTGATGCGTTTGTCCCATCCGGCTATTTTGCGTGCATCTTTCAGTGCCCATTTGGTGGTAGATCCTTTCATCCCCATCCTTCGCAAACCCCAGTTGCCAACGAGCTTTCCGAATCTCGACTGGGTATCAAACAGGAGCTCCGCCCCGGGAAAACCGTCTGCAAGTGCTATGAAAAACGGTCGTATTCGAGACTCCTCGAAATACATGAGCACTCCAGCGGCGATCACGAATAAGCCGTCATCGGTACCCTTAACCTCGTCAAACCAGCTCGGATCGAAGAGGGAACTTGAAACATACGCCGTTCGGTCAGATTCAGGGAGCAACTCCCTTCGCAGTTTTATGACCGAAGGAAGATCCAGGTCGTACCAGTGAATGGTTCCG
Organism: Methanobacteriota archaeon; assembly: GCA_963701995.1. Classification (GTDB taxonomy): domain Archaea; phylum Halobacteriota; class Bog-38; order Methanoflorentales; family Methanoflorentaceae; genus Methanoflorens. Next base: position 515,493 of record OY969693.1, read on the forward strand.
TTGTCGACACGATAAAACGCGGTGTCCAGGCCCACCCCAAGGTCAACCACCGACGCCTTAGGATGCGCAGCAATGTATGCGCGGATCTTGTCGTCGAACTGCCTCGCTCGTGCCGCGTGCACGAGATTGCTTGTAAAACGAAGAGTTTCATCGAGTGTCGAAAAATCATATTCGAGCATCTCGACGAGTTCAACCGCTTTCCTGTCGTTAATGAGCGAGGGATACACTCTGCTGAATTTAGCCCGCCCCCACAGCGGAATGAGTAGGGTCTCTTCTACGTCGCCCAGATCAATCTTCATCGTGCCTGCCTGACGAGTGCTGTTGAATGACGTACAGATACGAATCAGAATATATAAGAGGGTTGGGAATTGCCCGAACTATTGTTTGCAGGCAGAAGGCAGACCCTTTGAAAAAAGCGCCGCAAGAATGGAAAAGAACTAACTACCAAATGCCGCCTACTGCCAAATACGCACAGAAAAGGAGGTGAAAACCATGGATGAAGACAAGTGTCAAAAATGCGGCACGCCTGCGTCACCAGGCGCCAAGTACTGCGAAAGCTGTGGCGCGCTGCTATTAGGCGAAGCCGCGCCGCCAATCCAACCGCAAGCTACTCGACCGCCGCAGCCACAGAGCACCCCGCCATATGCACCCTCGCCCGTGTATCAAACGGCACCGTACGCAGCGCCTGCCGCGTCACCATATCAGGGCGTCGCCATTCGCTTTGTAGCGATCCTCATCGATACCATTATTATCGGCATCATCTCAGCCTTCATTACGCTCCCGCTGCAAGTGCCCTTCATCACGGTGACGAATGTCTCGGGAACCCCTAGCGTCGCGACAACGCCGAATCCCCTTGGATGGCTTGGAGGTGTGATCTCGTTGCTCATCTTCTTCCTGTACTTCATACTGCTCGAAGGAGCGTATGGCCAGACCGTGGGCAAGATGGCCGTGAAGATCAAAGTGCTGCGCGAAGACGGGGCGAAGATCGATTATGCGGATGCGACCGTGCGCAACGTTCTGCGTGTCATCGATCTTGTACCGTACTTTGTTCCGTACTTGCTCGGTGCCATCCTCATCTGGTCATCAGATACAAAGCAACGGCTTGGCGATCGCGCAGGACATACGATTGTCGTAAAAGCATGATGGGATGACCCACATGCTTTTTTCTTTTTTTAAAACACGCGCTCAAGCAGGCTTCGTCACTCATAGCGCACCTTCGCCAGCGGCGGGTACATCATCACGATGAGCGAAGGCGATCGGGTAAGGGGTCGTGCTGACCTGAAAGCTGCTCAGCGCGACAGGAATTCCGGGGATACGATAGCCCAGAAGCACCCGTGACCATCGCAACGAATATGCACAGCGTCAGCAGCTCATTCAAGCGGGACCCTGGCCTTACGCTCTTCGGAGGGCATAATAGAAAGGAGATACCCTATTACCGTCTTACCGACACCGAATGCGCCGACAACAGAGGTCTAAGGCTTCTTTCCCGCCACTTTTATGCTCACTACCGAGTCCGCAAGGTCGCGCAATTCATCGGGAGTCAGCTTGATGGTGTTCCCGATCGCTTGTGCCGTCGGATCATTGGCCATGCAGTCAAGCGGGAAGGAGAACTCCTCGACGATGCGAACGTCCTCAAATCCGGCGGCCCGAATGGTCGCTAGGTAGGCGTCCTTCATGATTGCGCCGGACAGGCAGCCGACATACGCCGCGGCCGAGTCCTTTACGGCAGGCGGAAGCTCTCTCAGCAAGACCATGTCAGATACCGCAAAGCGGCCGCTGGGCTTCAGCACCCGAAACGCTTCCTTGAAGACGGCGGCCTTGTCGGGGGTGAGATTAATCACGCAGTTGGAGATCACGACGTCAACGGCACTGTCTGCAACAGGCAGGTGCTCCAGCTCTCCAAGCCTGAAGTCGACGTTGCTGTAGCCGCCCGTGCGCGCATTCGCCCGAGCCTTTTCGAGCATCTCGGGCGTCATGTCAACGCCGATCACTTGTCCAGCTGCACCGACCGCGTTTGCGGCCAGGAAACAGTCGAAGCCAGCTCCTGATCCGAGATCAAGCACCGTCTCGCCTTCCTTCAACGAAGCGAGCGCGGTCGGATTGCCGCAGCCAAGTCCGAGATTTGCTCCTTCGGGCACTGAGGCAAGCTCTTCTTCCTTGTAGCCTACGGCCCGGCTAATGTCGTGCGCCAGATCAACGTTACTGCCACAGCACTGGCTCACCGGGATAAAATTAAGCCTTTCGCCCTTCGCCACCTTCGCATAGCCATCTCTAACAACGCTCTTTATCTTCTCTTCTTCCATACCACCATCACCCCGTTTACGCCAACTCTTTGAAAATAGGGCCTAAAAAGCCCTTAACCGTCGCCGAGAGCTCCTCGACCTTGATTAGAGAGATGCAGCAGACCTCGCCGTCTCGCTCGCAGCTGACGGCAGCCAGCTTGTCCCCCGCCCGGATGTGGGCACGGTCGCGTAGCTCTTTAGGCAGCACCATCTGCCCTCGCTCGTCAACGCTCACGACCGCTTCAACCTTGCAGCTATTCTTGCCCGCATCGCCGGGCGCACAATATGAGGCTTCTTCTGTCATAAAACTCCAGACAATAGTATAATTATCAGTGTATTTAAACTTTTCTGATAAATCAGAATAGTTTGAATATTGGCAAAAAAACGTCAACAAAGGTATTAATTAAACGGTGATTTCGCGACCGCGAGGCTAGTTACGGCCGAACGTGGACTCAAGCTACTCCCTAAGTCGGTCACGCACGCGCCTAAAAGATGTGCACGGTGCGCCTTCCCCGGCATTTAGCACGGGATCGTCAAACGCGTGATGGAGATACTCCTTCCCGCCAGGAAATATGGGGCAGCTCTCTTGCGCATCGGCACACAGAGTGACGACGTAGTCGAAGGTCTGGTCGTCAAACTCGTCCAGAGACTTTGCGCGGTGCGAGCTGATGTCGATGCCCAGCTCAGCCATCACTTCGACCGCGCACGAATGCACCTCGGTAGGTTCATTTCCCGCGCTTTGTGCCTCATACCGGTCAGCATGCCGGGCGTTGATGAACCCTTCTGCCATCTGCGATCGCGCTGCGTTATGCGCGCAGAGGAACAGTATCTTCTTCTTTACAGTCATCTTGACATCCTCATGCCGGCGCTTGCGCTTAAGGTCGCGAGCAATCCTAACCCGCAGTGAAAAGTATCCGTGACTAACCGTCCCTCACAGGGAAGTAGCGAAAATGCTGACACTGACAAGTCATCGGCATCTGCGGTCAGCCTTTTTCGAGAGCTTTCGCAAATTCCTCGGCATTGCGCAGGTCGTGTTCGTTTGGTCGCCCTCGCGCGATCCCGCCGATGAGTTTCATCAGCCCATACGTATCAAACCCCCGGCAGGAGAACTCCCCGACGACGGTCAGTCCCTTCTCCTCCAACTTGCCTTTTAAGGCACGGTGGTGTGACCCCTGACGCGATGCGCCCCTCGTTGAGAACACAAACGCTTTCTTGTCAAGCGCGGGGAGCATTTCAACCCACCTGAGCAAGCGCTGATAGTGCTTTCCAAAGGCGATTCCTGAACCAAACCCGATGAGGTCATACTCAGCGAGTGCCTCGACGTTCACGTCATCAGGGCGGCGAACCTCTGCGTCGAGAACTGCTGCCATCGCATCGGCGATCTTTTTCGTGTTTCCGTGGTGCTGCGACACGCATACGATGAGCGTTTTCATAGGATCATCCATACCAGTGATAAAGTTTCACCATTACGTTTCGTTTTGGCCCTACACTTGGCACGATAAAAGAGCATTGCCCGCCGCAATGCTGAGCACCAAAAAGAAGACGGTGATCAGAGTAATGGCTACCAGACTCCACTTCATAGATAACATGTTTCCAGCGTCATTGAACTACCTTCCGCTGCCAGCGCCTATGGCACCTCTGACACCCGGTGTTGCGATGCGGAGCAGAACTACGCGCCTTCTGGTTTCGTCGACGCCCCACGTCACCTCTGCACTTCTGCGCGCTGAGTAAAGACGCTTTGGCCTATGAAATCCAATACTCATTTTGATCTGACGCATAGCAGGCTATACGGGCTTCTTTACACAAGCTTCTTGATCACGTCCGTTACCGAGACGGCGTTAGCAAAGAAGTCATTCCACGCATCTTCTTTCGGATAGTTCCTGATAGTGTACGAGGTCGGGCTGATGTTAGGCAGCTCGTCCCAGACAAACGGACTCGCTATGGGAAGCCCCGGCTGAGATCGGGCGGCGTAGGGTGCCACGGAAGTCTGCATCGCGGATATCCGGTTGACGTCGATGAAGATGCGTCCCCTTCTTTTCTCCTTGCCAAGCTCCGTAGTCAGTGCTGCGTCACTTTTTGCGAGGGTTTGCGCGATTTTCAAGGCGAATTCCCTCACGCCATGGTTGTCAAGCTCCCGCGTGATGGGCACCGCGACGTGGTACCCCCTGCCCCCGGTGGTCATCACGTAAGGCTTAAACTCCAACGCTTCAAGAAAGCCCTTCAGTTTGAGTGCGGCTGACCGAAGCGACGTTAAATCAGGCAGCGACGGATCCAGATCAAATATCATTTTGTCGGGAATTTCCGGCCTGTCAGCTCTCGTTACCATAATGTGGGGAACGATGACCTGATTGCCGAGGTACACGATGCCTGCTTCATCCTTAACGATCGCATAGCAGGTCATAGTGCCTTTACGCGTGAGACATTTGCTCTCAAGCCAATCAGGAAAATAGTCGGGCATATTTTTTTGGAAGAATTTCTCGCCGCTTACCCCCTCGGGAAACCTCAACATGGAGATGAGTCGGCCCTCTATATGGGGCAGCATCAGCGGCGCGATGTTTCGATAGTATTCCACAAGCGCAGCTTTCGGAATCCCCGTATCAAGCTCCTTTTGGGGGTTCGTTACGTGGATTCGATGCCCGCCGACGTCTATTTCGTCGCTAAGGCGATGCTCCTCCCCTTTCTTGACGATTATCCAGTCATTGTCGAGGCGGGTGAATGCGTAGGTCCCGTTCAGTTTGTCGCCTTTCACGTAGATTACGAAATGGCCCTTTTCCAACGCCTCGTCAAGAGGCTGAACCTTTCCGTCTTTTATCGTGATGTTGACGAATTTTCCCTTGTCCCATATTTCGACCGTCCCTGCACCGTATTCGCCTTTAGGTATCTCGCCTGAAAACGCGGCGTAGGCAACGGGATGGTCCTCAGTCCTGATTGCGAGCCTTTTATCCCGGGGGTCGTCTGACAGCCCCTTGGGCACCGCCCAGCTCTTGAGTACCCCGTCGTGCTCAAGCCGAAAATCAAAATGTATCCGCCTGGCGTTGTGCTTCTGTATCACATACACCGACTGTTCGCTTTGCAATTGGTCAGGTTCAGGCTCAACCGTCTTCGCAAAGTCCCGTTTCTTCCTGTACCTCGTCAAGCAACGCTCTGCACCTGGTCTATCGTGCACTCTTCGGCAGGCTTGTCGTCCCGCAGCCTTACGAAAACCGGCGCCCTCAGTCGGTTGTCGTTCGTGTACTGCAGATACCTGACTTCGCACACCTTATCAGGGACAACGGGCTGCACATCCTTCGGAAGGGCGACGTCGCTGCTTGCGCGAACGAGCTCCTTCGCAAGTTCACCAAGCAGTGACTCGCTAAAGCCCGTGCCCACCTGGCCGACGTAGGTGAGCTTGCCTGTGTCGTATAACCCGAGCGCCAGCGACGTGATCGTTCGTGTCTTCGTGACGTACCCGACGATGACGCAATCGACGGTTTTCTCATCCTTGATCTTGAGCCAGGCGTGCGACCGTCCGGTAACGTAGACGCTCTCCTTTTTCTTTGCCATGACCCCTTCCAGATGCCGTGCCGTCACCGCGTCCCAGAGTTGCTCACCGTCGGCCGTGCCCGGCATTGTCTGCAAGTTTCTCCCCTCTTCGACCACGCCCGCAAGCAGTCGCTTTCTCGCTGACAGCGGTAGCGTTTTTAGGTTCCTGCGTTCCAGTTCGAGTATGTCAAACGCGACGTACGTGGCCGGCGTCCGGTGGTGCTTCCGTCGCTGCAGCAGCGAGAACGACGGGTTCCCCTTTTCATCGTAGATCACGATCTCTCCATCAAGCACGCAATCAGCCTTAATGAGATCGCCAAACGCAAGGTCGGGAAACTCGCGAGTGATGTCCCTGTTGTTTCGTGACGTGAAGCGAAGGGTTCCTGCCTTTTTTTCGCAGAGCGCCCTGTAACCGTCCAGCTTAGGCTCAAAGATATACTCAGAAGACCTAAGGATCTCTTTTGTGCCGGTGGCGGCGAGCATCATTTCAGGCTTGCCTTTAGCGCTTCAACGAGATTCTCTTCCGGGGTAGCGTGGTATTCGATCTTCGGGACACTAATCGTCTCACCGCGGGCTTTTTTCGCGACGAGTTGCTCGAGATCTGCCTCAAACGTGTCGTGAAACCTCGTGATGTCAAACTCATCGACCGTGATCTGACTGAGGAGCTGTCGCGCGAGGTCCATTTCGGCTTCCGAGATTTTCGGTTCCTCCGCGAGGTCGTCGATGCGCGCGATGTCGCGAATCTCATAGTCATAGTTGAGCGTCGTCAGCAGTAGCGCCTGGCGGTACGCTTCGATCGCACACGCGTATTCCTTTTCCCGCATCACAAAGCTGCCGATAGCGGTCTTAGCGGTCTTGCGGAGCACGTCTCTGAACAGGAAGTACGTCTTGTCCTTTGGCCGTTCCGGGCCCGCGTAGTAGTGGGCTTTAAAATAAATCGGGTCGATTTGATGAGAGTCTACGAACTCAACGATCTCTATCCAGGTGGATTTTTCGGGCCTGATAGACTGAAGCTCCTCGTCACTGATGACGACGTATTTATCTGGGGAGACCTCGACCCCTCGCACGATCTCGTCCTGTGACACCTCTTGTGTGCACGCGTCGCACCATTTCTTGTAGCGTATCGGCGAGAGCTTGTCCCTGTGCAAGAGCCGCATTTTGATTGGCCTCTGTTCGACCGCTGAGTAGAGTTTTACGGGAATGTTCACCAAGCCAAACGCTATTGATCCTTTCCAGAGTGATTTCATTTTGATATACCAATTTTTAACGATAAGCGAATCTGCTTGTCATGTTCTTTTAAGTAACGCTCGCGTTCTGAGCGGACTTGTCTGCTTACAGCCCGAGATGGTTATGACATCTTTTGTGCCACATCAAATGGGCAGCGTTCGTTAATCTTTTTCTTTCGCACTAGTGACCTGACCGTCCGTCATCGACGGTCGTGGCCCGATCACTGGGCCCAGTATCTTCGCAACCAGGGTCGGAGGCACGGGTTGGCGATTAAGTCCGATCGTTCCCGGGCGCGCTTACCAACCGTGGTAAGCACCAGCAAACTGAGCTGCGGCCCAACGAATACCATGGCAGCAAAACGAACGCTTTTTCATGAAAAACCCTTTTCGCTCGGCGGCGATCTTACGCAAGCTTTTTCAGACTGCCGGAGTTCAATGCTATAGAGATCCTACTATGCCAACCCCTCTTGACGTCAAGGGAACGATAACACAGAAGGTGGCCCTGATGGTTCTTGCCGTCGTCGCCCCCGGGCTCTTGCTGGCGTTCACACCACTCAGGGTGATCGGGTACGTCCTCTTGGCCATAGGCGCCGCCATTTACGTTTTCGCGAGCATCCGCACCTTGGTGCAGCAGCTCAGGTAACGTCACACGTCGAGCGCGATCGGCATTTCAAAAAGCCTCAAGAACAGTCGCCAAGCTACCCCCCGTATGGTCGGGCAGACAAGATCCCGACGTAAGCACACATAAATACCAAAATGGAGCCATAAAAAATGAGCAACGTTTTTGAGAGCATAAATTTGCTTGGTTTTGGTACTTCTATGCCAGTCTCGCGCCGAGCAGTCCTCATATCAAAAAACTCGTCGCCTGTGTTGAGCTTTTTTTCGACAATCTCGTTGTACAATACCCTATACGTCTTTTTTTGCCGCAGGAAATATGCGTCTAGATACCAAAAAATAAGCAACACGAAAACAGCAATAAGCGCTTGGTAGCGCGTGCCGCTCAGCAACAGAATTATACCGAGCACAGCCACGGTCCATCCCTTGATAATGAATGAAATAGTGGCCATACGGTTTATGATATTTTGAATAGTTCCGATCACTTCCATTTCGTATGAGGAAAAGTTCCACTCGCGCTGCATCTGATATCACGTTTTCAGTACAGGAAATGACGTAACACGTAAAACGGGACCGTCAGAAGTTAAGTGTTTCCGTTTGGATACGTCGAATAATGCACAGGTTCGTTCTGCTCACAAATTAACTGCTAGCGAGACGGCTCACTCCTGATTCTCAAATACGTGTAAGGTATACCTAAAAAAACCACGCTTGCCGCAGCGCCATGACAGCGCGAAATATCAGCACCCGCGAGTTTTCTTACGAACACGCCAGCTAGGACGCAGGCACTTTCTGTCTCCTAGATTTGTCTGTGACCGCCCTCACTCCTCCTTCTTTCTACCACCGAAAATCCGGCTCCCAAAACCTTTTTGACGCAGGCAACCGAAGGGTCACGAGTTCGACCTGCTTCTGGAGCGTTTCCTTGTCGTGACGTAGCTCGGACGTAAGTCCACGCTCGGTGTGCAGCGACGTCTCCAGATTAGCTATCTTCCGCTGCAATAGTTCGATTTCGTGTTGCAAGCCGGTGACAACGGTGTTTCTTGATGCCTGCGCCTGTCGCAGCTTCTCCGCAAGCGACGCGCTGCGCTCATCCGACACCTTTAGATCTGTGTCGGCTTCTTTGCGACAGTCTCTAACTGTTCAAGCTCAGTCTCGAACTGTTGAACGGTAGCAGCGTTATATGCCGCCGATGGACGTCCAGACGGACCACCCACCGTTATAGGTCTTCTGCCAGAGGCCGGTGTCGCCGCCGCGGACAACGACGTCGATTCTACTGCTACCCGGCGCTGTGGCTGCCGCTGGTGACGAGCTCAGTTTCCCGCCGAGGTTTTCCCAGCCGGACCACGAGCCGGTATCCCATCTGTGATACAGGGCGCCGTTGGTGCCTTGTACAAAGAGGTCGAGCCGACCTGCGCCCCATGAGCAGGCCGCTGGCCCTGTACCGGCAGGAATCTGCCCGCCGAGGGAGATCCAGTTGGACCAGCTTCCAGCATTAGGCCAATATCGCTGATACACGGCGCCGTTCGTGCCGCGGACAAAGACGTCGATCACACCACTAGTCGGTGACGTCGCAGCGGGTGACGAGCTCAGTTTCCCGCCGAGGTTTTCCCAGCCGGACCACGAGCCGGTATCCCATCTGTGATACAGGGCGCCGTTGGTGCCTTGTACAAAGAGGTCGAGCCGACCTGCGCCCCATGAGCAGGCCGCTGGCCCTGTACCGGCAGGAATCTGCCCGCCGAGAGAGATCCAGTTGGACCATGAGGTCCCTCCATTCGTGGTAGTCTTCTCATAGAGGGCGCCGTTGGTGCCGCGGACAAAGACGTCGATCGTACCAGTGCCGCTTGACGTCGCAGCGGGGCCTGACGTCAGAACCCCGCCGAGAGACGTCGACGTCGACCACTTGGTGCCATCCCAGTGCTTCCACCAGAGGGAGCCATCTGTGCCTTTTGCGAAGAGATCGAGACTGTTTGTACCCCGCGCGCACGCGGCAGGTGCGGGGACAGCGGGCGCGCCGCCCTCAAGCGCATTGATTGTCGACTTCAGCGTCTGAGCATCCGTCGGATATTCCGACGTGAGGGCGACTTTGCCTGCTGGATCGACCAGGTAGAGGGTTGGCACGCTGTTGAAATCGTACGTCGAAACCAGGCTGCTTCCGCCGGCTAGAACGAGCCACGGTACTCCCGTCGCTTGGAGATATTGCTGAATCTGCGCAGCACTCCCCCCATTGACTTCGACGCTTAGGAACTGGACCTTCGCATCGTTCTTGTAATAGGTGTTGTACAGGGGTACGAGGTTGTTCTTGGCATCGCTTTGGCAGGCGCCGCACGCCCATCCAAAAAAGTCAATGACGACGACCTTTCCCCGATAGTCGCTTAACTTGTGGCTGTTACCGGAGAGATCCTTCAACTGAAAATCTGGAGCCAGCTGCCCTTTCGGCAGCAGTGCAAGAGCCGGTAGCGTTGTAGACGCGATCAGCACCACGATGATCGCGATTAATAGAACCATTCGCCTTGACGCCATGTTGTCTCCTGGTCAAACTGGTAAAGCAAAAGCCCTGAACGCGTAAGAAAGAGCAGAGCTTATAAGCGTTACGATCCATTCGCAAGAAGCCTTCGCGAGAATCGCAACCGATTATGCACCAAAAGGCACACGCGTGACGTCCGCCGCAACGGCGCCACTCAGCCCGTGGGCTGGCTGGGGGCGAGCTGCGCGGACGGCGCCTTCTCAAGCGTCGTCTGACCGCTGAGCCGCTGGTCCCCACGAATGAGGTCGACGTCGACGACGTCGCCAACGTCGTGCGCGTTCATCACCTTTATCAGGTCTCTCACGGTGTTGATGTCAATGGCCCCAAGCCGAACGATGATATCCCCCGGCTGAATCCCGGAGATGGCAGCTTGGCTGTTGCGCATCACCGCGGTCACCAATACGCCACGTTCGACGGGGAGCTTATAATATGCCACTATCTTGGGATTGAGATCGACCGCGCTTACGCCGATCCACGGACGCACGATTTCTCCCTGCTCTATGAGCTGTTTGGCAACCCACATCGCTGGCTCTATCGCAATGGCAAACCCGATGCCTTGCGCAAACTGTATGACAGCGGTGTTCATCCCTATCACCTTCCCTGCGCTGTTCGCCAAGGGCCCCCCACTGTTACCCGGGTTAATGGCGGCGTCGGTCTGTATGAGCTGCTCCATGAACGAGACCTGCGTTTGGATGGACCGATTGACCGCACTAACGATTCCCACAGTGACCGTCGGCCCGCCGACGAGACCGAATGGCGTCCCCATCGCAATGGCCGTTTGCCCGATCTTGACATCAGCGCTCTTAGCCATTTCTGGCACCGGAAGATCGTGATAATCGACGTGGATAACGGCGATATCCGTCTTCGTGTCGATGCCGCGCACCTGCGCGCGAGAGGTTCGCCCATCCTGCAGCGTCACTTGTATTTCTTGGGAGCCGAGCACCACGTGCGCGTTTGTCATGATATAGCCGTCCTGATGGATGACGATGCCTGATCCGACCCCTTGGACGGGATGCACTTGTAAATAAGCGTCCTGGATATACTTGACGTCGCTCACGTTGACGACGCTCGGCATGACTCTCTCGACCGCGGCGACAATTGTATCATCAAAACTTGCTATGATAACACCTCGTGCACTGCTGTGATGTCCGTGCAAGGTGTTAGCCGTTTCCCCCTTTGTCCCACCTTCGTTCACCTAGGTGATTTCGTGTTTCACGGGGCTTGACGATGGTTAAAAAAAGCCGTAGCACTTTCGGAAACTGATGCGTACGCAGCACGTAAATCCGCAAGCACCGTTGAACGATCTAAAAGCGATCAAAAAAGAAACAGAGCCCCCCTGACTTGACGTTAGGTTGTAAAACTACGTCGCGCGCAAAGCAGAGATCCGTGGCCATCAATCGAAAAGAAGCGATCCTCTAGACTGCAGTGCTTGGTGAATGCTAATGCGCCGCGCGACGAACATGCTGTGCGCTGCGTTGGTTAAGCGTTCTGCTCACGTCGTGTTCGCGCAGCCAGAACGACGGCCAGGAAAAGAAGATGAGGTCGAGCAATGATCTCAGGCATTCGTGCTTTTCGTGTTCGCAGCCAAGACGTTCACCTCCGATTCAAACTGCGCGGAAAAGCTAGTTAAGGTCGCGTGAGGCGGGCGTTGCCCGCGAAAACGTGACACTTCGATAGTGTCACACGTCGGTTTCGCCAATTCGGCACGCTTGCATCGTGTAGCCGTTTCTTAACAGACCTGCCTTTTCACACGATCGTCGAAATCGATACGTGCCTATTAGCAACCGCATGCGTCCACTGAGCCAACAACAACGAAACGGTTAAGGCCGCAAGACTCCACTTAATACGCGGAGCGGTTCTGGTTTATACGCGACCAGGTGCCGCTCCAACTACGTCACTTCTTTTTTTGGCTCTGTCCTTGCACGCGGGTGACAACCAGCGGTCCTCCGCCTGCACCCCCGTCACAAATACGCAACGAGCGAGGGTATCATCGGCCCAGGACGGAGGCAAATCCAAGGCAGCCACGATACGCATAAGCGAGCCCAAGGACACAATTTCGCTCTACAGAATGAATATGAACGTGCAGCACGCGAATTACGCCGGGCGTCGATCATACGACGTGGCCAGGATTGCGCCATAATGAATAGCTCGCTGTGCGGAAGATTTTGAGAACAGGCAGATTAGCGGCGCAAACCCGCAAAAAGCTTGGAGGTTGGCGCTGCTGCCTCTGCTGCGTTCACGCCCAACGAGCTCGCACAGACCGCCAGAGCAAGCTCGCTATGCCATATACCTGTCGGCAAACATAACGACACGCGATAAACGCGACGGCTTTGCGGTGCACACTGCCATACGGGAGCTACGCCCGATACACTAACGCTCACCGAGGGGGATACCAGCAGCGCAGACGCCGTCCGTACTGCTGGCGGTTCGTTCTCGGTGCCGTGTGGCTCATACGCCCTAGTATCGTACTACCCAGACCGGGCACGTGGTGACGCCGTTATACGCCGCCGATGGATGTCCAGATCCCCCACTGACCGCTATAGGACCTCTGCCAGAGGATAGTAAAATCACCGCTGCCTCCGCGTGCAAAGACGTCGATCGTACCAGTCGACCGCGATGTGGCTCCTGGTGATGAAGTCAGGTACCCGCCGAGGTTTTCCGAGCCACTGGTCGCGCCTGCCCACATGTGATGGAGTGCGAAGTCAGTGCCGGTGAAAAACCAGCCGATTCGGGTTGTTCCCCAGTTGTACGCGGTAGGGCTGGTGCCCGTGAGGAGCTGCGCGCCGATCGCGGACCAGGATTGCCAGGCGGGAGACGAGTAATGCTTATAGTAGAGGGCGCCGTTGGTGCCGCCCACAAAGACGCCGATCTGACTACCGTCAGGTAGGACTGTCGCAGCGGGTGACGACGTTAGATACCCGCCGAGGTTTTTCCAGCTGACTAGCGCCCCTGTTTGTGTCCACTGTTGATAAAGAGCGTGGTCAGTGCCGGTGACAAACCAACCTAGTGCGCCGTCGACGTGGTACGCAGTAGGGCCGGTGCCTGCTAGGAGCTGCCCGCCGATCTTGGTCCAGGTCCAAGTGGGGGTTGCAGCGTTTGCATTAGTGGTCTGGTCCCTATAGAGGGCGCCGTTGGTGCCGCGCACGAAGACGTCGATCACACCATTAGCCGGTGACGTCGCAGCAGCGTTTGACGTGCAAACCCCGCCGAGACGCACTGACGGCAACCAGGTCGTGCCGTCAGCTGAGTGCTTCCAGTAGAGGGCGCTGTCCGCACCTCTTACAAAAAGGTCGAGGCCTTTCCCATCCTGTGAGCACACGGCAGGTGCTCCGGCGACGGGCGCGACCACAGTGGGAGATTTGACGTTCGCGCTGCTGCCCTGTGCCGCACTCACGCTCAGCGGGCTCGCACAGATCGCGCAGAGTGAGACGAGCACGAGGGCCGCCATGGCAATGCTAATAAAAGTACATTTGTGTGTGTGTTTCATTTATACCACCGTGTTCCGTTGGCGGGTCGTACCGTGCGCGAGGGTCGACATCCACGCAGACGTGCCCGCCAGCGGGTTCCTTTGTCGAATAAGGTACCTACCAGTACGCTCATTCGTTATAAACCTTGTTTGATCGCGTTTGATATCGTTTGTTACAGTGATGCCGACTACCGACAAGGAGGCGCAACGACACGAAAACGAAACGACTTCGGCTCTTTTGTTTCACCTTACTTACGAAACGCTCAACGTAAAGCACAACGTAGAGATTGGCAGATCGCAATGTTGCTGTGCCTTTCGTGTATGCATTTCTATCGGCTCTGCCCCGTGCCTGAAAAAATGGAGCCTAAGCGGCACTTTGCCAGTCACCCATCGTACCGTCCCGAGGGTTGTGCTCAGTTTGAACCAGTGAAGTTCAAACGGGACGAAGATTACGCGCTTCATAAGCAACCAAAAAAAGCTACGTAACCACGATAGGCTCCATCGTGCGTCGGAAGTCTCTCGACAAACGCACAATGGGCATCGGCTGGACGCATTATCCCTTCCCTGCCCAGCTCCGAGCAATCGCCACGTCGACATCGAGCGGGACATTTCGCAGAAACTCAGCCCCCGCCCCTCGCATGTGGTAGGCGACGGTCTCAGCGACCTCGGCAGCGCGTACCTGTGGCGCTTCGACCAGCACCTCGTCGTGCACACAGCAGACGATTTTTGCCCTCGTAGGGCCTAATGCTTCGTGGAGAGAGGTCACCGCGCGTTTCATAATATCCGCAGCAGTTCCCTGAACTCGGGTGTTTAACAGTTCAGTCAGCTTTGGGTCTTGGCCGTCCTCCCACCTGCGTATCCTTCCGCTCAAGGTCCGGATAGAGATCAGCGGTGTGGTGCTCACGCTGCGGTGAAACGCCCGCACGCCCGAGTACGCATCAAAGAAACGCCGGCGAAACTCGATCGCATCTTCGAGGGTAAAGTGCACCCCATAGATGTAATTCGCATATCGCCGTAAGCTCCGTGCGCCCATTCCGTAGATGAGGCCGATGTTCAGCACCTTTGCGATGAGGCGCTCGTCCTTCGTCACCTGGTCAAGGGGTGTATCGAGCACGAGCGACGCGGTCAACCGATGCAAGTCCTCCCCTCGTTGGAACGCCCGCGTCATGGTCTCATCACCGCTGATGTCGGCAACGACCCGCAGCTCAAATTGCGCGTAGTCGGCGATCACGAGGCGATGATCACGTGCCGCAACGAAGCACCCCCTCACCGCATCGTCTCGTGGAATCTGCTGCAGGTTGGGATTGCGGCACGCGAATCTCCCGTTCACCGTGCCGACCTGAAGAAAGGTGGGATGTATCCTCCCCGTCAACGGATGGACGTGCCGGGGGAGGGCATCCAAAAAGCCGTTTTTGAGCTTTAAGACGTGCTTGTAGCGAATGTAGTGAGGTATTGCGGGATGGAGCTCCTCATACTTACGCAACTCGTCCTCTCGCACGTTGCGGACGGGAACACCTGCGCTTCTGAAGGCGTGCTTCACCTGCTGCGGGCTGCCGAGATTGATGGCGGCGACGTCACCGAGGGTACGCTGTCCCGACGTCGTCAGCTCACGACACACCTCGTGCGCGAGGTCCCCCTCCAACCCGTTATAGGTGTCCTGCAACGTCCGCCACTGCCCCATGTCCATGAGCATGCCGTTGCGCTCCATTGCCGCAACCGCGGGGAGGCAGTTACATTCTAAGCGCATGCAGTCAGTGAGGCCTGCGCTCTCGATACGCTCCGATAACGTCGCATGGAGGCTCAAGACCACGCCGACCGTTTGCCCCGCACATCGAAGTTGCCGCTCGGTGAGGGCACCAGCTCGAAAACTGCCGCACGTTTCCGGCGTGTGCTCGTCAAGATACGCTCTTGCTACGGTTTTCAGATCGTGTTTTGCCTCCAGCCCGCCCTTAAGCAGTTGCGAGGCAAGCATCGTATCGAAATAAGGGCTTGAGAGGTCGAATCCGGCCTGATAGAGGAACTTGAGGGCGAGCTTTCCGTTGTGCATTACCTTGACGGCCGGTGTCGAGAAGAGGTCGTGCAGCTTCGCCAACCCATCTTGAGGCACCTGAGCACAATCAATAACGGCAGGAGGATGGCCGTGTATGGCCAATTGGAGCGTCCGCATACGGTCAACAAAGGTGTCGGGACCCGTGGTTCCGAGCGCTATAGCCACGACCGACGAAGGTGCGATACGCTCAATGATGGCGGTAAGATGCCCCTCAGTGGCGACATACTCGTACGGCGGCGAAACGCTTCGGTGGGACCTCTCTTCACCTAAGTCTGCACGTTTAATACGTGTGTACAACGCCTCGAGCCCCCATTGCGCGTATTGCCTTGTTATTATTAACGCGTGAATCTTCGAACGATATCCCCTCCGTGATAAACGCGAAGGGGGTGCTCTGTCTCTTTCTCCAAAACTGTATGTTTTGTCCAAAAGAAGGATGAAAGTATTAGTCGCGCACCACGAACGCGAAGAAGAGTACGCGAACTAGACAACAAACGTTGGCGCTTCTCCGCGAGGAATCACAGCACTGCTTATGCAGCTTGCTTCTTGGTTTATCAAGTAAAACTGATAATCATCAAGATAAATTGATATAGGATAAGGTACACTTAACCGATGGGATCTAGAGGCGGCTTCGACAACGGTATGGCGGGCGGTTGTATCCCCCTTCGTGGGGTTGACGCGGTTGATGTCAAAATCAAGCTACGCGCGGATCCATCATCTCCTCCCGATGCATGCTCGCACGAATGGGCGCCGATTTCACGAGGGGCGTGGTACTTCCGTCTGCCTATCACCGGCTCGCGCCCCCGTACGGCGGGACACTGTAGCCGTCCGTGTACTCGAATTCGCCTCAGGATTCGTTCTTGTCGTTTTTGGGGTAGCAGCATGAACATGACACCAAAAAAAGCGTCGTCATTTGCGCTATACTCCTCGCGACGCTGGGAGCGAGGTGCATAGCCGTAACCTACAACTTATACAGGAAGCATCTATCGTCGTACTGCCTAACATCTGCTTTGGGTCGGCGAACCTAAAGAACCTCGAAGCTGCTGAACTTGCGGCCGATAAGCTCGTGATAGTGGAACAGACGCCGATAGAAAGCCGCGATTTTACGCACGGTGTTGCACAACGATTATATGCGGACTTACGAAACACCAGCCCCGTTTTCGCAGAGCTCAAGGCGCTCCTAGCACATGTTGAAGCACACATTGAATAGCGACGTTTCCACGCTTAACCGTTGAAGGTGAACAACCGTGGAATACAAGATAGTAGATCGGGTCTTAGTTCTGAAGGGCAACTTTGAAGCCCTGAGCACTGGCGTTGATGGCGGCAGAAGAGCTACAAAAAACATCCTAAACATCCAGGTTCCCCACGATTTCTCTCACGACGATCCGAAGAGCTATATTGAGGGAGTAGCCGCCTCGTTGAAGCTCGAGGGAGGCTGCATCGCGCTTCTTACCGCAGTTGAAATGAAAAACGTGCAGATTCTAAACGATGCGTGCGTCACGGTGTTTATAACTGCGGGGTTCAATCCGTCGTCTTTTGGCACAATCAACATAATCGTCATATCCTCTACTACGCTGAGCGAAGGGGCGATCGCAGGGACGATAATTACCGCCACGGAAGCGAAGGCGCGCGCTCTTTTCGATAAGGGATTGCATTTCACAGGCACGACGAGCGACGCGGTCGTGGTTGCTTATGAAAACTCTGGCGAAGATGAGCCAATATTATACAGCGGACCTGCAACTGCCTTTGGAAGAAAGGTTACAAAACTCGTCAGATCAGGCATAAAAGATGCACTGAAAGCTCATTATGGAAGCGATGACGTTGACAGGTGGCATCAACAACGCAGCAACGTCTGATTGCAGACTGGAAGTATCGCAGTGCTGTTGTCATCGCCTTCCACGCGTTCGATGGATTGTCTAACGAACGTATGCTCACGGGGGTATCGAAGTAAACTCGTTCATAAATCGAGCGAAGTGCATCATTGCTTAAGTAGATGCGAGCACGGCTAAGCACGCTTACTTAACCCCGCAGCGGCATTAGCAAGTGAAGCTAACCACGCAACACGAAAATCCGCTGAGATAACGGCGTTTTTGCGCAAGGCTCAACTTGCCGTCCGCCGAGTACAGCAGATCCCAAGTGATCTTTCTGAGGGTAGCCGATCTTAACGGAAGTGTGAATGCTCATGTCGATGGGAATGCGTATCAGCGCTCAGATGCGGATGCGTCTGATTCAGCTTTGGCACTGCAACCTACCAGCTGTATTACCTCTCTAACTATTGGTCGCAAACCTACGGGACTCTGAAACAGCCGTAGAGCATCTTGGCCTCACAATGTCTCTTCGTCCTTCGTATTAACGTAATGGAAGAATACGCCCGGGCATATGTCGTATATCTTCTTTCCGGCGTATTCAGCCATGTTCCCGGATGCGAGAAGGATCACGTCAACGCCTGTCGACGCATAGGAGATCGCCTGGTTGATTACATCAACTCCAAAATCAAGTGAAAGTGCGTAATGCTTCGCTAACAGCTTGGCATTTGTTCCCATCGCGCCGATTTTTGTTCCCCTGTTGCTTTCGATCAACTTTTGTGCACGCACTGCGACACGCTCATCGTACCGTTCGTCATCATGCACTTTGAAGATTGTAATGTCGCCTCTCTTTGGAACGCTATCATCGTCCAACCCGACGACTGCCAAGCCGTCTTTGTGTGCGAGGATTTCCCCGTCGCTAGCCCCCTCTGGTGCAACGACCCACGAATCACGTGAACGCGCAAGCGCAACGCGCTCCCCTCTATGCAACCCCGTTGAATTCGCAAGAAATTTTATGGAGGGCGCTTCGACTTTGAGGACGAGGTCCATTATGTCAAATGGCGCCTCTCCTCGTTTACAGACGAAGTTCCTCGCCTGTAGTTCGTTATATACAGATACAAAAGACGGTAGTTCGAGACTTGATCGGCCAACGAGTTCCACGTCCGAAAACACGTGTTCTGGAGTTCCGCCCCCTTCTATCTTTCCCTTCTTCATAATGACGCATTCATCCGCCCATGAGGCAGCAAACTCAACGTCGTGTGTGGCAACGATGATGGTTCGTCCCTTGGAGTAAAGCTCGTCGAGGAGGTCGTTAAACTCAAGGCATCCCAGCGGGTCCAGTCCAGAATGTGGCTCATCAAGGGCGATAATTTCAGCATCCATAACCAAGATGCCAGCCAAGGCAACCCGCCGCTTCTCCCCTCCGCTGAGCGCGTCTGGTTGTCTGTCTCGGAGGTGTGCGATGTTGAGCATGTCAAGAACCTCCTCCACTCGTTCCTCTACGCGCGTCTCATCCATGCCAAGATTTCTGGGCCCAAAAGCTACGTCCTGGTACACCGTCGGCGCAAACAACTGATCGTCGGCGTTCTGGAAAATCATTCCCACGTTGGTCCTCACCCAGTCCATGTTTTCAGCGTCGACCGGTTTGCCGAGAACCGTCACCTCGCCGCTCGTAGGCCTATGAAGGCCGTTTAGGTGCAAGAGCAAGGTCGTCTTGCCGCTTCCGTTCTCTCCTAAGAGGGCCACCTTTGTGTGCTCTTCAATTTTGAGACTTATCCCGTCCAAGGCAACGGCACCGTTGGGGTACCTGAAGAAGACGTCCTTAAACTCTATGACCGACGCCGTCACATCACCACCCCCACCAGCACAATGCTTGCAACAACGGCGAGAGTGAATGCCGCGGCCAGATAGTCTTTCCTAGCGAAACGGTTAAACGTACGGCATATATCGACGTTCTGCGAATACCCCCGCGCCATCATGCTCTTCTCGACTCTATATGCCCTATCGTAGGATCGAATGACCAGCATCCCTGCGATGATACCCATGTTGTGGAGTTTTTTTACCCAGCTTAACTTTGCGGAGAACCCCAGTCTCGCCTGTTGAGCCTGAAACATCGTCGTGAACTCTTCCGAAAGCACCGAGACATAGCGAAACATAAGCGACATCAGGTTCCTAATCTCAATCGGAACCTTGAACCACCTGAGCGCTTCTATCAATTCTAGCTGCGACTTGGACTCCACGAGGAGGAGTAGAATAGACACTGAAGCAAGAACTCTATTTGCATACAGCCACCCTGAGGCGATGCCTTGGGCATATATTGGCCATATCACCGTAAGAACCACTATGGATCCGTAAGCACTGCTGTAAGCCTGGACGATGAAGATGAACATAGCGATAAGAAGGGGATACACCAACAGTTTCAGGTAGGATTTGCGCGAAGGTGCCGTGTACATCGTGATGAGAAACACCACAACGAAAACGGCACCGGGCACGTACCATCGCTTTGCTGCGGAAAGTGCAAGTATGACAACAAAAGCGGCCGGGAGCAGGATCCTAGCATCAATGTTCCTGAAAACGCTGGTGCCGGCTTGAGCCCCACCTATATCGCCTATGATGTCTGCCGCGTTCCATTCAGCAGCACGTTTCTTTAGGTCCATCGTGCCCCCCGCCTATGTCGTCTGTGCCCTCGCACATATGTAGTCTATGATTTTTGCAGGGTTCCATTCAGGAACACGTTTCCTAAGAGTAAGCTGCATTTTGCAAAGGAGGAAAATGTGGTGCGTGCTTTAGCCGCATCTGACGGTGAACTGGCGGGCGTCTTCCCGCCTTTTACGCACCTGTCTGATCCTCACATGCCGGCCCACGATAAGCATCACAAAAAACCCTGTGGTGGTGAGCAGCCCTGATAATGAATCCCCATTTAGTATTTCAACCATCAGTTATGCCTCGTAACTTCAGTTGGGCCTTGTCCTTGTATGTTACTTGTTTCGTCGAATGCCATTACCCAAATGTAACCTGTGAAGAAACCACCTATTAGCCCTATTAGCCCAAATCCAACGTATTCGCCGTTCTGATCAAGCTCATAGAGCGAAGCGTGGGGCGTTCCACTCCCAGCTTCATGCGCTAAGTCCGCAACCTTGTCATCGGCACCCCCTAGATTGCCGCCGGTAAGCGCGACACCTGTATAGAAGAAGGCGATGATGATGGCACACATTATTGCCAACCCTATCAATGCATTTCTGTCAAATCTGTCCATCGTACTACCTCCTACGGCCTGGCAGCCAACTTTGCCGGTGTCCACCCGGCGAACTTCATCATTTCAGGTCGCACCACCAGTCGTCTCAGTCGTCTTGACCGGTGGCGGTGTCCAGCCGGCGTACTTCAGCATTTCAGGCCGCACGTCGGCGATGTAGCGCACGACAAGCCCGGTAAACACGAACTCCATTATCGCGAGGGGGAGCTGTGTTGGCAGATATCCAAGCATGAAGATGCCCCAATAATTAAGCAGCGCTTCCGGATGAATCGATATGGCGAGCTGAAACGCCGCTGTGATATAGGTGAATGCATCACCTATAAATCCTGCCATTCCAGCAGCTATAAAAATGCTAAAGCCGCCCCTCCGCATGGCTAGCCACGTCCCATATCCGGTAAACGCCCCCACAATTCCCATCGAGAAGTCGTTCGCACCGATTGTTGTTAATCCTCCATGTCCGACGAACGTTTGGAAGAAGAGAGCTACGGCAGAAATAACGGCCACGGGAAATGGTCCTACGAGGATAGCGGCCATAGGCGTCCCACAAGGATGGGAGCTGGACCCAGTGACCGGTACGGGAATGTGCCATATCGAGATAACCAGCACCGCTGCACCCATTAGTGCTAACATAGGAAGATACCCGGGGTTGGCTGCTGACTTCCGTCGGATTTGAATAAGCCCAACAGCAATAAACGCTAGAGCAACTATCCACCAAAGGATTACCCACGCCGGCGACAATATACCATCGCTAATGTGCAACTAAATCACCTTTTCTTGATAGAAGCAAAGTTTTCTTGATTTAAGGATTTTTTCTTTTTACTTATACGTTGCGAACGTTGCACATTGAAAGCGACATCATCAGTTTTCAGCAGCAGGAATCGCGCCTTTCTTTCTAGATTTACCACTGTGTCGGGAAAACGTTTGTTTGTTCTGTCAGTCGTGCGGTGCTCGCCTTTCCGGGAATCATCACCGTCTGGCTTGCCATTGGAGTCAGTGACATGGGGCTAAGCCTCGCAGTTATCCTTAACGCGTTGCGGATCGGCAGCAGGCGATAATGGGCAAGTCGTTTTATCGCCTGTTGAAGGAGACGTTCCCGGTGTATTTTGGCGCGTGCACACGAAGCGTTTCCTCCTATCGCTGTCCCGTTAAATGAAGCATGTCTTGGGATATCTGCACGACACAAGCAAAGCACGTACTATATCCTGTTTGTTTACGCGCACCCAAAAAGCGTGCCGTTAGAAACGGTTGGGAATTACGTGCACATTATCTGTGGTGTTTTAGGATCACGCTAAGACTAAGGCTAAGGCAAATTTATTAACCGGAATCCTGCATGAATGGATGATGCGAGGCCTCCTGGTTGCTGGCACTCAAAGCGGGATTGGAAAGACCACAATTGCGCTCGCCATCCTGAAAGCGCTTAAGGACTCAGGATATAGCGTGCAGTCATACAAAGTCGGCCCAGATTTTATCGATCCAAGTCACCTCGAAAAGGTGACCAACGCACCGTGCTACAATCTTGATTCGTTCATGATGGGTGAGGAAGGCGTCAAGAGAGAGATTACAAAATGCAACGCGGACTATGCAGTCATAGAAGGGGCGATGGGCATGTACGACGGGATATCTAGCTGCGCTAAGATTGCGGACATTCTAAGAGCCCCTGTTCTCCTTGTGATTGACGCGAGCACTTCTTCTGAAAGCGTTGCGGCACAGGCCTTGGGGTTCATCAGGTATTCGTCTTATACGCCTTACAGACTGACGATCGCCGGGATCATTGTAAACCGTGTCCGCAGTGAAAAGCACGCTGAAAGCATTCGCCGGGCGCTAGCTGCAATAAATGTCCCGCCGATGGGGGTCGTTGCTGCGGACGTTGAAGGAATTCCGTCTCGGCACCTCGGATTGTACATGGGGTCCGAAACGTCGTTGCCCGACACCACCCTGAGGTCAATCTACGACTCACTCGATATCGAGTCCATTAAACGGGTAGCGACGCAGATCACGGTCGATAAGCCGGAGGAGCTGCGCCACACAACCGATACGCTGATCGGGATCGCATATGACGCCGCATTTTGTTTCTATTATCGCTCAAACATTGAAGCAATTCAAAAGCGCGCGCAAGTCGTCTATTTTTCTCCAATGCGCGACGCGCTGCCGGACGTGGATGGGTTGTACTTCGGCGGCGGTTATCCCGAACTGTATGCTGCGCAGTTGAGCACAAATAAGCGCCTTCTCAAAGATGTCAAAACAAATGCGGACGACGGCATGCCCATCTATGGCGAGTGTGGGGGGCTTATGTATCTGTCGCGCACACTCTCTACGGTTGATGGCAAGAAAGTCTCACTGGGAAACGTGCTCCCCCTGGACGTCCAAATGACGAGGAAAAGGCAGGCATTGGGACACGTCGAAGTCCAGGCCATTGCGGATTGTGCGATTGCACGCAGCGGCGACATCCTTCGCGGCCACGAATATCACTACTCGACTGCATCCGTTGATACCGACGTGCGATTCGCTTATCGCGTGACGACAGGTAAAGGAATCGACGGGCGCGACGGCATCATGGAGAGCAACGTTGTGGCGTCATATCTGCACGCGCACGTTTACTCGATGCCGCACGGGTTTGACTTGTTTGTCGCCAACGCCAACGCTTTTTCCCGCTCGTAGAAACGGTTAATACGGCAAATCTCCGCTTAACGAGCTGCTTGCCAGCATTCGTTCCCTATTGGCCTGGTTTCAGCCGCTAAACCCTCAAAATATTTATGCGAGTGCGCGCCTGGTACACTACAACAGCAGAGGGGCTAAGATTGATGCTAAGTGGTGGACCGACAAAAGCTGAAATTATCGCAATTGCCTTGGACAAACTGCAAATTGAGGATGGTGAGACCTTTGCCGATATAGGGTGCGGCACGGGAAACGTATCGAAAGCTGCCGCAAGGTTCACTGACAAGATTATCGCGGTAGATAAGCGATCGCAAGCAATAGAGGTCGCAAAGAAAAACCTGAGTGACGCTTCCGTATCTACGGTATCTCTTTTGTGGGGCGAAGCTCCCGATGTGCTTCATCCGTATCGGGATACCATTGATAAAGCGTTTATCGGAGGCACTTCAAATTTCAAGCGCGTGATCGATTTCCTCATACCGCACTGTACGCGTCTTGTTCTCAATGCGGCTCGTATTGAACTGGCTGCTGAAGCAATTTGGTATCTAAAAGATGCTGGGATTTACGACGAAGCGCTGCTGATCAACATAGCGCGGGCTCGTGAGCTTGAGGATCTGACGACGTTCAGTCCGTATAACCCCGTCTTTATGGTGGTGGGCTCGTGTTAATTGGTGTGGGTTTGGGACCCGGAGATCCAAACTTGTTGACGCTAGAGGCTGTAAATGTATTGAAATCAGCGACGAAGGTATTCGTGCCAGGACGCATGTCGTATGAATTGGCCAAACCGTATTCCGATCCCGAGATTCTGAGGTTTCCGATGACCCACGATAAGGAACAGCTTAACGAAGCCTGGGCTGAAAATGTGAAAATAATTTCACAACACGCGGCCGCCGGAAAAACAGCCTTCGGAGTACTAGGAGACCCGAATATTTTTAGCACGTTTTCACACATAGCGACGATAATGAAAAGAAATCAGCCACAAATTCGAGTCGAGACGGTACCCGGAGTGAGTGCGATCACGGCTTGTTTCTCGCTGTTACATGAATCCATTGACGCTTCTTTTATGGTGTCTGATCGATCAGCCGTGCAATCCACCCTTGTTCTCAAAGCCACGAAACCCCGGGAAATTGCGGCGTCACTTGAGCAGGAGGGATTTTCAGACCTTACGCTGCTCGAGCGAGGATTCACCAAGAGAGAACGGTGCTACAAAAGAGACTTCCCTGCAAGAAGCGAATACTTCAGTATGATCTACGCCAAACGTTTATGACAGTTTACTTCGTTGGAGCGGGACCAGGCGATCCTGAGCTTATTACTGTCAAAGGTAAAAAACTCGTCGAGCAAGCCGATTTGATTATTTACGCGGGGTCCTTGGTAAACCCGGCTGTGCTTTCACAGGCCAAGGGGCGAACCGTAGATAGCTTCGGCTTAACACTCGAACAAATAACTGACCTAATTGTCAGTGCGTCGCGTGAGGGCCGGACAGTCGTTCGACTTCATAGCGGAGACCCGACGATTTATAGCGCGGTCAGGGAGCAGATTCTTGCATTGAAACCATATGGCATTGAATGCCAAATCGTACCGGGCGTCTCCTCTGTTTTTGCATCAGCCGCGGCACTTAGCAGGCAGCTCACCAGCGAGACGCTTGTTATCACACGGCCTTCTGGAAAGACCCTGGAGACAGATCAGTTGGTAGAATTATCCGATCTTAATCCAACAATGGCCGTTCTTCTTGGGATCGATAAAATTGAGGACATCATGAAGCGGGTGCACTATGCGCCTGAGACCCCTGTAAGCGTCGTGTATCATGCATCTTGGGACGACCAGGTGATAATCAATGGCACCGTTTCAGACATCGCTCTCAGGGTGCGCGAAGCCGGGATCGCAAAATCAGCGATAATACTAATTGGCGAACAACTCAATCCTGAAGGTGACAGGAGGTCGTATTTATACTCTCCAAAGACTTGAATATTGCTATCATTTGCTTCGATCGAAATCGGTACTCGGGCCGAAAAAATCCAATCGGCAATTGGGGGGGACATCGTTCTTTATGAACAGGATGCTTTCAAAAAGGCATTTGAGCTTTATGACGGGATAGTTGCCATCATGGCTACGGGTATTGTGACGAGAAAGATTGCCCCCCTTCTGACAGAAAAATGGATTGATCCTCCAGTAGTCGCGATAGACGATCAATTGACCTATGCAATCCCTATGTTGGGGGGCCATCACGGTGCAAATGCTATTGCGCGTGAACTTTACACGAAGGACGTTGTGCGACTTCCGGTCATCTCCACAGCCACAGAAGCGAATGACATTGCGAGCGTCGAGACAGTGGCGTCTACGCTACACCGCACAATCATAAATCGAACGTCTACGAAGTCGATCAACGCGTCGTTGCTCCACCAACCAGTTGACACGGTACAGTTGAGTGGACCAAAAGTTGTCATTGTTGACAATAATGTCACTATTCTTTCGCATAACGAAGGGACGCACTTAGTTGTTGGGGTGGGATCTCGCAAAGGGATTAGCAAAGCAGCGGTGTTGCAGGCTATTGATGCAGGCCTCGGCGAAATTGATGCATCAATAGATGATGTCAAAGTTGTCGCAACTGCATTCGTTAAGTCACACGAGCAGGGAATAATAGACGCGATTAGCGAACTGGAGAAACCGATTGCCTTTGTGCCAAAGAGCATCATCAATTCCTCCAGAAGCCAGACAAAGTCACGTGCGGCTATACTTGGCCTCTCAGGAGTTGCAGAGCCGTGCGCACTCGCGCTATCAAGTCTAAAAGAGCTTGTGCTCGCTAAAAAAGCGTATGGAGGAGTAACTGTTGCCGTCGCGCGGTAGGATCCAGATAATAGGCATTGGCCCCGGTTCGATTGAAGATATGACAGTGAGAGCTATGAACGCCATCGGCCAGTCGGAGTACGTCGTAGGTGTTGCGTCTTACATAGAACAAGTCTCATCACTACTAAGCCATCAAAAAGTTGTGCAAGGCGGTATGGGGGGGGAGGTACAGCGGGTGAAGCAAGCGATTGAGCTGGCCGAAGCCGGACACGTCGTCTCGATCATAAGTGGAGGGGACCCCAACGTGTATGGGATGGGGGGGCTTGTGCTGGACATGCTGGCGGCGACAAACAAATCAATCGATTTTGAGGTTGTTCCTGGCGTTACAGCAGCAAATGCTGCCGCAGCGGCGCTTGGAGCGCCTCTTTCTGGTGACTATGTAAGCATCAGTCTGAGCGATTTGTTGACCCCTTGGGAGGAGATTGAGAGGCGTGTGGCACAAGTAGCAGATTCAGGCTTTATTATTGCTCTGTACAATCCCAGGAGCAGAAAAAGGAAGAGTAACTTGACGCGCTGTGTCGAACTGCTTATGCCGTACCGAGCGAACGCACCCGTAGGGGTTGTGAAAAATGGTAGGAGACCAGGCGAGACTACAATTGTGACAACTTTGGATGCCTTGATGGATCACGAGAGCATGATCGACATGCATACCACCATCATAGTCGGAAACAAGGAATCTTTCGTCTGGCGAAACAACATAGTGACACCGCGGGGGTATCAGAAAAAATATGACTACTAAAGAGGAAGGGAAGACAATGAATCACGCCATGGGCGCGAGGACCTGATGAAGCGCGACGCATCGCCCAGCTTTCCCAACAGATCATCGGAGACATTGTTGCCGATAACAGTCCGGAAGGGAGCATTAAGCAACGCGTCGTGATGGCAACGGGCAATCCTCAGTTCATAGATCTGTTAAGGTTCTGTCATCATCCGATAGCGACAGGCGTGGCCGCGATCCGAAGAGGGGCCAACGTCTACGTCGACATCAACATGGTGCGTATAGGCATCTCAAAAGACATACAGCGCCTGGGTGGCCACGTCATCTGTGAGCTTCCGGACAGCGACGCTAGCTCAGACCAAGAGCTCACACGAGCATCAGCTGGTTTGTTAAAGTCGCGAAATAGACTTACAGACGCGATTGTTGTCATAGGTAATGCCCCTTCCGCAGCTATGACTCTAACATCGATGGTGAAGGAAGGATGTAAACCTGCGCTTATCGTGGCAACGCCTGTGGGTTTTGTCAACGCGGCCCGGTCCAAAGAACTCATTAGAGAGCTCACTATCCCTTCAATAACGACCGTCGGCACTCAAGGCGGAACACCCGTCGCTGTTGCGATAGTAAATGGGCTAATATCAATGGCGCTGCAACGAAATAGCCAAGAATGAAACCACTCTTGGATCCCGTTTCCGACCTCATAGTCCCCAACCGATGGATACGCCGATCGAATATCCCGTTCGATGAACTTAAGGGACGCATCGAGAGCGGGCTGTACGTGATGACTGCGTCAGGCATGTTACTTAAACGCGGACTCACGACCGGAACCGTGGCAGCTGCCGCTGCAAAAGCTGCAGTTGTTTCGTTGATAAGGCCGGTGAATCGCGTCAAGATCCTAACCCCGGTCAATCTTAGGGTATCTGTCAGGGTCACTTCTGATAGTGGGTGGGCAGTTGCGTCTAAACCGGCGAGCGATTATCCAAACGACGAAACTGCAGGGATCGTCTTCGAAGCTAGAGCTGAACGGGCTGAAAAGATACTCCTACGCGCAGGAGAAGGAATCGGAGTCGTAAAAAAGCACGGTTTGCGAGTGCCTTGCGGGATGCCTGCCATTAATCCTGAAGCACGATGGTCGATCGAAAATGCCATACAGGAAGCTATGCGTGGTTGCGGCTTAAACGGAGCTATTGTCAGCATCTCAGCTATAAATGGTGAAGATATCGCTAAGAGAACGCTGAACGAAAAGGTCGGAGTTTTTGGTGGTATCTCAGTCCTTGGCACTAGTGGATTTGTTGAACCTTGGAACGAACGTTTGATTGAGTCAGCAGAGGATCTCATCAAACACTCAACTCGAATCGCATTAACGACGGGTCGGACTGGACTTCGATACGCAAAGATGAACTTCCCGACTTACACGCCAATTCTCGCGGGAGGTAATCTCGACCGATTATTCAAAATAGCTAAAGGGAAGGAAGTCGTCATAGTGGGCCTGCCCGCACTTATTATTAAGTGGGGCAAACCTGACGTATTGAGAGGAACTGGCGCTGCGACCGTGCAAGAACTGTTTGACCGAGATCCTCACGGACGAGAGGTGAACGCTGCGTTGAGCAACTTAAAAGCGCGAACAGAAGCCCAGATTATTATAATCAATCGCGAGGAGAGGGTCGTTCGCGCCTTTTGATCTCCAATACTCTATAGGGGGGAAAACGTGAAAGTAGTCGGTGTCGGCGCTGGACCTAGAATGCTTACCGAGAGGGCAATCGAAGCTATCAAAACCGCTCACCGCGTCTACGGTTCTGCTAGAGCGTTGAAACTGGCGGACCAGTACATACGAGGGGAGCGAATCACGTTGGATAATTACGAAACGCACTTTGACGATGATGCGTGCATTCTTTCTACGGGAGATCCGATGCTTTCGGGGCTTGGCAAGAAAGCGCCATCAGACGCCGAAATCATTCCCGGAATATCCTCTTTGCAGCTAGCCTGTGCTCGGCTGAAGGTGGACGCAATTGACCTTATAGCAATTACTATCCACGGCCGAGAGCCAAGTGAATCGAAGAAGAAACTGCGAGAAGTCTTGCGTTTTAAGAGAGATTTGCTTATTCTTGCGGACCCGAGCTTTGACGTGAGCGATATTTGCTGCTATTTAGACGTTCTTGGATATGACGGGGAAGTCATCATTCTTGAAGATCTCGGATATGAGACTGAAAAAGTGTCTTTCGGCCGAATTGTAAGCCCTCCAGAGCGACAATCAAGTCTCTTTTGTCTAATCATTCGCAACCTTGCAAAAAAGAACCAGTAGCTACCACTATTACGAAGTCATAGTTTGTGTCGGAGTCCGCAAACGCGCTAACGTCCCCCCTTGTCAGCGAGGATAGCGTTGACGATAGTCTTAGGTAAGTATGATTTACGCTATACGCCTTTCGCAAATGCGGCGGCGTCTTTGTCATTCTGCCACTAATATGGGGAGCGGTACCACACACAGAGCTTTTGCTCCATTATTTGGGTGTCAAAACTGTGTCAATGACGTGGATGACTCCATTAGTGCACTTAACGTCTGTTTGGATGACCGTTAGGTCATTCACCTTCACTCCGATCCTCGAAGCAATATGAAGCACTCCACCTTGGACGGTCTGCGCTGATATCATTGTGTCCAAGTCAGCTGCTATGACCTTGCTCGGCGCTAAGTGGTATGTAGGAACGTAATCAGCTGCTCTTGTTATCATAAGTTGCACCACTTCGCGAAGCTGTTTCAGTTGATTCTGTTCTGAGGGCCCCCAACAACTATTTAACACGTTCAGCGATAAGAAGTGCTGAAACTTCATGTTTCTATGGGGATACAACTCACAGGAAGTACGTGCACGATAGGACATGACACGGTTTATAATGATCTGTGGGACTGCTTCGCACGTTGGCAAGAGTGTCATAGCAGCTGCTCTATGCAGGCTCTTGGCAAACAGCGGGTTTAAAGTGGCGCCTTTTAAATCACAAAATATGAGTCTGAATTCGTGGGTGACTAAGGACGGCGACGAGATCGGAATAGCTCAAGCCGTACAGGCTTGGGCTGCCAAAGTTGAACCGTCAGCGCACATGAATCCGGTATTGTTGAAGCCCAAGGGCGATTTGATTTCACAAGTTATCGTCCAAGGCAAACCCATTGGTGATAGAAAAGTAGGCGAGTACTATGCTACAATAGATACTATCTTTAAGCATGTGTGTGAATCGCTAGCAAAGCTTGCTCGCTCATACGAGATTATAGTAATCGAAGGTGCCGGAAGTCCTGCTGAGATCAACCTCTACGACCGTGATATCGCGAATCTGCGGGTTGCGCGAAGTGTCGACGCACCTGTAATTCTCGTTGGTGACGTCGAGCGAGGAGGTGTCTTTGCAAGCCTTTATGGCACTGTTCAGTTGCTCCCCGAGGAAGATCGGCATCGAATCAAAGGTTTTATGATTAACAAATTCAGAGGTGATGTTGGACTTCTCGAGGCTGGAATTGCGAAGCTTGAAAAGCTCACTGGTATCCCCGTTCTCGGTGTCATTCCTTTTGTGAACGTAAATTTGCCTTCTGAGGACTCCGTCTCTCTAGCGGACAAGTCCCCCGCCTTACACCGTGCATTGGACATTGCGATAATCAGGCTTCCACATATCTCTAATTTCACCGACTTTGAACCCTTGGAGAAGTATGCTCAAATCCGCTACGTGTCATTGGAAGGCAATCTCGGCACACCAGATGCCGTGATTATTCCCGGCACAAAGAACACTATCGACGATTTGCTCGAAATACGCAAGTCTGGTATGGACAGGCAGATCATTGCGAATGCGGGGTTAATCCCGATCATTGGCATCTGTGGCGGATTTCAAATGCTCGGTGAGACGATAACTGACGAGGGCTTTGAGGGCACGCAAAACGAACGTAAGGTCATAGAAGGGCTGCGATTGCTGCGCGCTCACACCGTTTTTGAGATGCTTGGGAAAGAGACGAAGCAGGTGGAAAAACACGTTACTGGACATGGGCCACTTCTCGACCGCTTACAACACAAAAAAGTACGTGGATACGAAATCCACATGGGCACCACAACCTCGGAGTTCCCAATTTTCGGAGATGATGGCGCTCAGGATGAAACAGGCCTTGTCTTGGGCACGTACTTGCACGGTTTGTTCCATAATGACAACTTTCGCGCCGCATTGCTGAAGTACCTTCACGCGAGACACCCCCAGCTTCGTCGCGTAACAGGTCTCAGTCCGCTCTCGCTAACTATCTCTGAGCTAGGTCAATATTCTGATGAGGAGGAGGACGAGGACCCGTTTGATGAGATAGCGGGCGTAGTAGCCCAACACGTCGATGTGCAAGCGCTGTATTCAATTATTGGATTGTAAGAAATGCCCACTTAGCTCCTTATTCAGGCGCGCGCTCTTTTCGATAAGGGATTGCATTTCACAGGCACGACGAGCGACGCAGTCGTGGTCGCATATGAAAAAAGTGGCGAGGATGAGCCGATTTTGTACAGCGGACCTGCCACGCCTTTCGGAAGCAGGGTAGTAAGACTTGTTCGGTTAGGAGTAAAAGATGCATTGAAGGCCCATTATGGAACCGATGACGTCGACAAGTGGCATCAACAACGCGGTAATGTCTGATTGCAGATTGGACATGTGGCCGCTTAAAGCGTGTCTCGATATCTCGTCTTCAAATTACCTGCTCTACTTTTGTGGCGTGATTCACCGTTTTAATGCCCGTTGCGGTTTAAATGCATCGCTAAAGGCTGATATGGCTCACGTCTTTCTCGATTAGCGTATCGCCGTGAAGTTCTCTTGGTGCACTGCATTATTACTTTTCTGATAAATTTATGTTTTTAGTGTTACTAATCGATAGTTTTTTATAACTACTCGCGGTTATTTCAGTCTGCTAATAACATGCACATACCAGACGGGTATTTAGGACCACTAACCTACGTGGCAATGTATATTATTATGATCCCGATCTGGCTTTATGCCGGAACATGGCTGCGTAAAAACCTGAAGTCCAAACAAGTGCCCTATCTGGCGCTAGCCGCTGCTTTCTCGTTTGTCATTATGATGTTCAACGTGCCGATACCAGGGGGGAGCACCGGGCACGCGGTAGGCAGCGGATTGGTGGCAATTATATTAGGGCCCTGGGTTGCAGTCGTAACGACATCAGTGGCGATCCTCATTCAGTGCTTACTGTTCGGTGATGGGGGTATCACGGCTTTTGGAGCGAACTGTTTCAACATGGCCGTCGTCATACCCTTCGTCGCATTCTATGGTTACAAGTTCATCAGCGGAAAAACAGAGATTACCTCAAGGCGAAGAGTCCTGGCTGCGGGGATCGGCGGATGGCTCGGTTTGACGGTCGCTGCTGGCGTCGCTGGTTTTGAGATGGGTATCCAGCCCATACTCGAGCACACTGCCGATGGCGTGCCCCTGTACATGCCGTACGGGCTCGGTATAACTGTACCGGCGATGCTCTTAAGCCATGCTTTTCTTTTCAGCATTCTAGAAGCGATCATTACGGCATTGGCCTTCGGGTATATAGCACGGACTGATCCAACGATTATATTCAACTACAAGAGGGCTGGAGAGAAAGGAGGAGGCGTCAGAACAACGTCACCAGCGTGACACGAGGTGACCTTGATGGATAGGCTGCTGAGAAACTTGCTGATAGTATTCGTAGTACTAATCGTACCTGGTACCCCTCGGCTTGCTTGCAAGTGGCACTGCATACGGTGAATGGAGCGCCGATGCGCTGCAGGGACTGGTAGGATTTGTCCCCGCAGGTGTTGCCAGTCTGTCCGGTTTGTGGCACGCCCCCTTACCAGATTACGGCTTGCCCGCCTTATCAGACACGTTCCTTGGCCAAAGCCTCGGATACTATGCGTCGGCAATCATAGGGGCAGTGCTCTGCGGAGGAGTATTCATCCTAATTGGAAGAGCTTTGACAAGAAATGCCCCTAAAAATGAAGAATAGCCGCGAGTCTGTGCGTTTTTTTCTTTTTTTATCTTTTAATGGAACGGATAAAGAAACGTGAACACGGCCACGTTTATAATGTGTTCACGCTTCATTGCTGACGCTAAAACCCTCTTTTTCAAAAAATGCAGTTTTTGGGCCTTAATGCTCGTGATGATCCTCTCCGTCGTGCGAATGCAGATGCTCGTGCATAAGCTTGCCGTGCCGGTGCATATGCTTGTGAATCAGGTTTGCGGACGTCAGCAATTCAAGATTGTTCATCACCATGTCACAGTTGGCGTCCGCTTTGATAGTGTGATCCTCACCGAAGACAATGGCCCGTGTGCTTATCTGTTCTACGATATCTAGATCGTGGGTGGCCGTGATGATCGTTTTTCCCGCTTTGGCCAAATCCTGCAGGAGCTCAATAAGCCACAGTTGGCTGCGTGGATCTAAACCTCCGGTCGGCTCATCTAACAATAGCACGTCGGGGTTAATCGAGAGGATCGAAGCGATGCATACCTTCTTTTTCTCACCGCCGCTCAGCGTATGTGGCGCCCGGTCCCTTAAACTGGAGATCCCCATCATCGAAATGACCTCCTCAGTGCGCTTCTTGACGTCATCTTTGGGCAGGCCGAGCTGTAGTGGGCCAAACGCGATCTCGTCGAAGACTGTAGAGGAGAACAGCTGGATATCCGGATTCTGGAACACGATGCCTACCTTTTTTCGGAAATAGCGGCCGAACTCGTTATCCTCGAGCGAATTGAACGCCTCTTCAGTCACCGGTTTACCGAACGCATAAAACTCACCCGACGTCGGGTATACCAGAGCATTCAGTATGGAGAGGAGCGTGGATTTTCCACTGCCGTTGGCCCCCATGATCGAAATCTGCTCTCCTGCTGTCATCGTTAAGTTCACGCTGTTCAACGCCTCGAACTTTTCCAAGTATGTGTAAGAAACGTCGTGTAAATCGAAGATTGTCTCCATGGCTTGACCTTATCTGAGAACGTCAGATCCGGATGATATTTTGAGAGATCAGCGCCAGCATCGAGCTGAACATCAGCACGGTTGCGATCGCAGCGTAGTCTCTTTTGCGCACGGCATAATCGTGCAAGAGTTTCACGTCACCATTAAAGCCCCGGGAGATCATAGCGTCGTGAACCTTGTTACTCATGTCCAACGATTTCACGAGCATATAGCCAACGCGGCCTGCCACCCACCTTTGCTCGTCCCGCACAGACAAACTCCTAATCGTCCTGCTTTTTTTAGCCGTAAAAAAGTCCCTCACCGTATCCATGAGCAAAAAGATGTACCTGTAGCACATGTCAAGTGTCAGGACGTATACCTTCGGGACACGAAGCGATCGAAGCGATTTGAAGAGCACGTCACGCTGAGTAGTGAGAAACAGTAGCACGGCGATAGACACGCATGTAGCCACTCGCAGGATGAACGTGATAGCGAACATCGTGCCCTGCCTGGTGATGTAAATCGTGCTGGGGAGCAGGATCGGTCCAAGGTGTGCACCGCTACCGAGAGTCGCGACGGTGATCAAACTATCGCCTGCCATAAAAACATTAAAGAGAATCGGCAGGACGATGATACCCGCAAAAATAGGAACAAATACCCACACGCGCTTGATAAAGAATAATATTTCTATCTTACTGAGGTAAGCGAATAGCAGGATCAACAAATAGGAGACGAACAGCACCCGGATGTCCCGCGTCAAGCTCACGGCCACAACGAGCACGATAGCAGAGATCAACTTCACTCGGGGATCAAGGCTTTGCAACAAACCATCACGTTTTGCAAAGTCCTCTGAGATAAGACTATCCTGGAAGAAGTTGAGCACGCCAGAGATCGACTTCTCGACAAAGCTCTTTTTCTTGCCGATATTGACGGCGCAACACTGACACGGGCCTATTTCGACCTCTTTCATCCACTCCGGCAGCATGGGGTTAACTGAAGTCTTTACCAGGTGATATCGTGTTAAGCTTCACGTATTTGACGCCCTTAAGAGCCATCACCCTCTCCGCAACCTCTTTGATGCTCTTGCCCTCACCGTGCAACATGATAATCTCCAAGCAATTATCGTGGTCGAGATGGATGTGCACAGAACTCGTAATCAGACCCATATGGACGTGCTGTATCTCGGTCAGGTCGTCGGTCAGCCCTCGCTGGTCGTGTTCATAAACAAGCGAGATGATTCCTATGCGTTCCCCCTCGACCTCAGTCATCCACTTATAGTTCACGATATAATTCCGTATGGCATCTCGTATGGCCTCAGAGCGCGACGAGTACCCCCGCTCTGAGATGATCTCGTCGAACCGATCCAAAAGGTCGCTCGGTAGGGACACACACGTTCGCATTAATTGCTTATCCATGAAATTCACCGCATAATATGTAATACTTCTTTTACAAACAGTATTACTTCTAGCCAGAAAAGTGTTTCGATTGCGGGCTTTTTGGCGCATGCGCTCGAAACCGTTTGCGCGCTTTAACGCTCGTTACCAGCAGCAGGGATCGCGCCCTTCTTTCTAGATTTGCCACTGTATCGGGACGCGGGAGCTCACGAAAGGTTTGTTCGTCTAGTCAGTCGTAAGAATGCCAACAGATGTTTCAAGTCAGTATTTAGTCACATGATGCGCGTTAGATCCTTAGAGCCTCTGCACTGACACGAGCGAAACACTTACTATATCCTGTTTGTTAACGCGCACCTAAAGCCGGCCATCAGAAAAAGTGCCAAATTACGTGCACGCTATCTGTGGTGTTTGAGGAGGACCACAAGTGCAGCTATTAGAAGCCCGGCAACCGCATATAGTGTTTCAAATCCTGGAAGTCCTGTTCCATTGCTGCTTTGATTGGAGGTCGCTGTCGTACTCTCGTTCTGGCCGCTCGACAAAGATGGGGAAGGTGTGGCCGTAACGGCACTTGCAGGAATGATGGTTCCGTAGCTCGCAATTGGCCGTATGAGCGGGTACTTGTCGCCATATGCTGAGGGCGTGTTTCCGATCCCGGTGCCGTTGGAGTCGCTGCCTTTGTAATCCGAGTAGTAATTGCTCATATATCCCGTTCGCTCTACGCCACCGTACGTATACGCCATTTTTTCCGGCGAATTCAAAATCGCGGCCGACGCGTCACGCACGGCGTTCGGCTGACTGATGAACTCGTTAAGATAGATCTGGTCGCTTGTGGCACGGAGAATCAGAATTCCGAGCTGGCTGTTTCCGCTGATCGTGTTAAAGGTAAGCGTGTTATTGTTGGATGCCTCGCCGAGGCGAACGCCAATCTGTTCGTTGGCGCTTATGGTGTTATTTGACAAGTCATTGCCAGACGAATGGAATAGCGAGACTCCGAAGACGTGATTAGCACTGAGGTTGTTCTGTGTGACGGTATTGGAATCGCCGTAGTTCAAGAATATGCCATCTCCGAGCGCATTACCCGCGCCCTTTTCGCCAGTCGCGACGTTGGACGATATCGTGTTACTGGAAGAGTAGTCGGAATACACACCGTAGCCATTACCAGCAAGATTGCTGTTGCTGACCTCGTTGTTCGTGCTATACGAGAGGTAAACCGCTCGCGCATTATCTCTTGCTACCACATTAGTTACCACACACTTCGAAGTGTTTTGAATCTGCACGCCGGAAGCGCCGGAAGCGCCCGTAAGTGTCAAGCCGTCAATTCGCACGCCTGGACTTGTTAACAAGAAGACGTCTTTGCTCGAGTCGGCTGCTTGAACGGTGGGCCGTGCGCTCGCGGCTGTGACTGTCACCGGCTTGTTCACCACGACGTTCTCAGCGTACGTGCCTGGAGCGACGCGTATGGTATCGCCGGGGTTCGCAGCATCGACTGCTTGCTGAATGGTTTTGTACTGCCCTCCAGCACCGACAGTCAGGGTTGCCGCGCTCGCTGGCACTGCCAAAGCAGCACACAAAATCAGAGCGACAGCAGCAGACAACAAAAGGTTAGAGACTAATTTCGTGCGCCGCATGTCTAGAGCTGATCAGGCCAAAAACCAAGCTTGAAACCTTACACTACTAACGCGAGCATAGATATAAAGTTGACGTGTGAGTAGCGCGCTAATGATGCGTTGCTTTGATGAGTGGTCGACGAGGCAGCACATACTACGTGTAACAACCGTGTGTGTTCGAAGGCCTGTGCAGTAGACGCAGGACCTCTCTTCAATGAATGTCGGGACAACAGCCATATATATGAACAGAAGACAAAAAAAGCTTCAAGGTGATAAGCTGCTCCCTCCTGTTACGTTACGGCATGTGAAAGCACTTACTGATTGCACAGGAATACTTCAACACGCAAAATACGCGATTCCGAACAGATTTGAAGGCTATTGCGTTGATGACAACGTCAGAGCGTTGCTGGTGACGGCGAAGCACTACAGTTTGTTTCGAGATGAGTCGACTTTCGATTTGTTGAGAACCTACATGGCCTTCACTTTTCACGCGCAGAACGACGACGGTACTATGCGCAATTTCATGAGCTACCAAAGGAACTTCCTCGACAGCATAGGTTCCGATGAAGTTTTGGGTAGGACGCTCTGGGCGTGCGGATACACGCGTGGCGCTTCGCATCTCCCTAAGAACGTCCGAGAGGTTGCACGCGTTGTTTTTGAACGCGCAGCGATGCACGCGACCACTAGGTTATCCTTAAGAGGGATTGCCTACTGCCTCCTCGGCTTCTATTGCTCAAAGGAGTCATTTGAAGGTGCGAAAGAGAGAATCAGAGCGCTTGCCGTAGAGATTCTGCGTAACTACGAGGATACACGAGCTCCAGACTGGGAGTGGTACGAAGACTTCATGTCGGTACTCGAACGCTCGGCTCCCCCAGGCCATGCTGCTTGCCTACGATGCAGTTGGCGACGGGCAACTCCTTGCTTGCGGCGAAAGAACTCTAACGTTCCTGTGGGATCAAGTCCTTACCTCAAACGGAGTAATAAATGTCATCGGAAACGACGGCTGGTACGTCCGCGGAAAACATAGAGCGCTCGGCGACGAACAGGCTATCGATGTCGGCGCACTTGTCGAGGCATTCTTAGACGCTTACAGGATCACCGGCAAGCGGCAGTACTACCAAAAAGCGCTGAAGTGTTTTAGCTGGTTCACCGGCAACAATCTGCTCAAGCTGCCCATCTATGATGAGGGCACAGGCGGTTGTTTTGATGGTCTCTCGCTTGAGAAAGGAGTCAATCAGAACCTTGGCGCTGAGTCTACAATAGCCTACCTCTTGTGCAGGCTGGCATTTGAAGAGGTCGAAAAGCCGTCTCCAAGTCGCCGAACGTCCACGGAAAACGGTTGAGTCAAAGCAGAATTCTCCAACGCCCTTCAAGCACAAAAAAGCTCAAAGAATAACGAGGGCAAACAAAAGTCACTGGTGCGAATCTATGCAGAACCCGCTCGCCCAACAGCCCGAAGACTACGTCAAATCAGCGATGAAGGTTATCGCCGCGAATGTGCAGGCCATAGCTGATGAAATAGACTATTCTGACGTAAAAACACTTGTCACGGATATCCTAGCCGCGCAACAGAACCAGAAGCGCCTGTTTGTCATGGGTGCCGGCAGATCGGGACTCGTCGTGAAGGGCTTTGCAATGCGATTGATGCATTTGGGATTTAACGTTTATGTAGTTGGAGAGACGGTGACCCCGGCCGTTGAAACGGATGACCTTCTTGTCGTTATATCGGGCTCTGGAGAGACCAAATCAATCAATGAGATGAGCGCCCTCGCAAAAGCGAAAGGCACGCGACTCGCGGCAGTAACGTCAAATAAGGACTCAACACTTGGGACTATTTCCGATACTATTGTAGTCGTGAAGGGACGAACGAAAGCAAGCGGCATGGATTTCATGGAGCGACAAGTCATCGGCTCGCACATATCGTTTGCTCCACTCGGCACAATGTTTGAAATAAGCACGATGGTATTTTTAGACGGCATCATTGCCGCTCTTATGGAGATAACAAAAAAGAGTGAGGAGGACTTGAAGAAAAAGCACGCGACCCTCGAATAGCCGTTTTTGCAAAATGATGATCAACGACTCTGTCAAAAACGGGTTACTGCTCTGCCGCGTGAAGCAAAATGTGCTGGAGCTCGGGCAAGATGAGGGCCTCCATCGCGAGCGTCACGGCGTTTGGAGAGCCAGGAAGACAGAAAATAGCCGTGTTTCCTATGATGCCGCTTATAGCTCGTGTGAGCATGGCGGAAGAGCCGATTTCATCGTAGCTGATGCTTCTAAATAGCTCGCCAAAACCTGGAATTTCTTTTTGAAGCATTGGCTGAACGGCCTCGATGGTAACGTCGCGTGGGGCGAGTCCGGTCCCCCCTGTTGTGATGATTACGTCGGTATCACTGAGGAGGGCCCGCACGGATGTGATAATTGACTCTGCTTCGTCCGATATCAGGGCATACGCATGAAACTTGTGGCCGGCGTTTTTTAAAAGGTCGATAATGATTCGGCCGGATATGTCTTCGGCCTCTTCTGGTGCCTTAACGCTCCCGTACTTCGCAAACCGAGACGTGCTGATCGAGATTACACCAACTTGATAGCGCTTGTTCACGGCGGCCTTATGGTGAGTCTGTGACCGCTGGCGTCGCATATACTTGGATTGGGCTAGTGCGTATATAGTATTTCTGACGGAGATTCTGCACAAGACGCAGACGCCACGTTAATAAGTATAATAAGAGGCGTTGCCTAATCTTTCAGTTATGCGTGTCATCGCATTAGACGTGGGTACAGGAACCCAAGACGTGCTCCTGTACGACACGAGCTTAGTCACAGAGAATAACGTAAAAATGGTAATGCCTTCGCAAACGGCAATAGTCGCCAACAGGATCAGGTCTGTTACGGAGCAGGGCCGCAGCTTATTTTTGTGCGGCGAGACGATGGGAGGTGGGCCGAGCAGCGCAGCCGTTCGAGCTCACTTGCAGGGCGGATATCCGGTTTATGCAACGCCGCTTGCAGCAAAAACGCTCAATGATGATCTTGACAAAGTTCGATCGTGGGGGGTGAAGATAACGGCGGCACAGCCGACAACAGACTGCGTTCGAATAGAGATGAACGATGTGGATGTGCCTGCACTGAGATCTGCGCTTCAACAATTCGACGTTGGTCTGCCTACAAAGTGTGCAGTAGCATGTCAAGATCACGGTGAGAGTTCGGGGAGTAATAGGGTTTTTCGTTTTCAGCACTTCAAGCGCTTGATCGCTGCTGGTGGTGGGTTGACCAGTTTCTGCTACGTGGATGGCCGGATCCCCAACTATTTGACACGACTAAAGGCCGTACATCGGACATTAGAGGGAGATGAAATGCAGCGAATCCTAGTGATGGATACTGGTCCGGCCGCAATATTGGGTGCGCTGTGTGATGATGTAGTAGCCAAGCACGCGTGGGAACCTCATATTATTGTAAACGTCGGAAACGGTCACACTCTCGCAGCTATGCTCGATCAAAAGAAGGTCATCGGTATGTTTGAACACCATACGTCCTTGATCAATACAGAAAAACTCGACTATTTCTTGTCACTGTTTATGGATGGTAAATTAACGAATGAACGAGTTTTTCAAGATGGAGGACATGGTTGTTACATACACGAAACCGGATACCGAGAGATAGATCGAGCTTTTAAAGAGAGAGGCTTCTGGGTAACCACAATAGGACCTCAACGAGGGATCATGAGGAAATCTCGACTCAGTCCATATTTTGCAGCACCAGGCGGTGATATGATGCTAGCTGGCTGTTTTGGATTGGTATCCGGCTTCAATAATTCGGTCTAATTTGTCTCCCTCGACCAAGAGGAGCATAAACTACACGCCCCCCATGTTTGCGCATCCATAGAATCTTAAACATCAAATATTGAGATAACTTTATAAAAAGATTTATATATTAAAAGGTTATTACCCCTACAACACGCTATTTTTTATAACCTACTACCAAACAAAATCCTATTTTTTATTTTTACAGTAGAAAACATGGGGTGAGTCTTGAACTGTTTCCACAAGCAACAAAGGTATGCTAAAAAGAAGAACAAATTTTCCACCTTACTTTAAGCAACCCTTGCACACCGTCAGTAATTGGCGCAGATCATCGCATTTCAAAGCAAAATGAAACCTGAATCAAGAGCTTTTCAGAACGATGATATAAGCCTATAATTACTTAACAGCTTAATAGGAATACAAATAGTAGAGTTTGCAGTGGAAAAAAACCCCATTTCCTGTGGAAATGTAGGTTATATTGCACTGGAAATACAACTTGAGAAATCATAAAGTTTATTAACTCACGTTTCCACTATACGGTAGGACCAAGCGGATGGCTCTGAGTAGTCAGTTATCGTTGCTAGAATTCAGTGCCTCCAGCAAGCATTCGCTTCCTCTGTTGAAATTGGAGGCAAAAAGTTGGAAGGACTTTTTGACAACCTTTTAGAAAGCAAACCTGTTTTCAAAGATAAGGAAGTGTTGAGGCCATCCTATACGCCGAGCTATCTGCCTCATAGGCGCGATCAACTCAACTCGATTGCTGTTATTTTAGTCGTCGCGCTTAGAGGAGAGACCCCCTCGAATATTCTTGTGTACGGCAAAACCGGTACAGGGAAAACGGCGTGCGCCAAATATGTAGGCAGAGAATTGATGGAAGTCGGCGCATCACGAGGAGTTCCGTGTAACGTTGCGTACATAAATTGCGAAGTGGTCGATACTCAGTACCGTGTCCTTGCGTATTTGGCTCGCCAGTTCAACAAAGATGTACCGATGACGGGGTGGCCAACAGATCAAGTCTATTCAGAGTTTATTGAAGCACTCAACTCTCAAGGCGGGAGCGTCATAATAATTCTTGACGAGCTTGACAAGCTGGTCCGAAAAAGCGGCGACGATGTGCTTTACAATTTGTCGCGAATTAACCTCGAGCTTACCGACACCCGGGTAAGTCTCATCGGAATTTCCAACGACTTGAAGTTTACAGAATATCTTGATCCTCGGGTCAGGAGCTCACTAGCAGAAGAAGAGATAATATTTCCACCTTATGACGCCAATCAACTGCGAGACATCCTCGAAGAACGAGCACGTTTAGCCTTTAAGGAACACGCGTTGCACCACGAAGTCATTCCACTCTGTGCAGCCCTGGCCGCTCAGGAGCATGGGGATGCCAGACGCGCGCTCGATCTGCTGAGAGTATCAGGAGAATTCGCCGAGCGCGTGAATGCCGACAGCGTCAAGGAGGAGCACGTTCGGACCGCTCAGATGCGAATAGAACTCAACCGAGTCGCAGAGGTTATTCGCACCCTCCCTACCCAAGCGAAGCTGGTGCTGTATAGCATAATTACACTTCATCAAAACGGAGCGCGAAGCGCAACGACCGGCGAGGTAAACCGAGTGTATGAAACACTTTGCAGACAAATAGACCTCGACGTGTTGACTAAAAGGCGAATCACCGATTTAATAATGGAGCTGGATTTGCTCGGAATAATCAGCACAAAAATTGTCAGCAAAGGGAGATACGGCAGAACAAAGGAAATATCGCTCTCGGTTCCCCTAGACGAAACGTTTCGGGTTTTGTTAGAAGATTATCGGCTGGAAGCTTTAGACGGAACGCGATTTACACGAAGATCAGTCAAGGAAAGCTTATTCTGACCTTCTTGATAACTGGGGTTGAGCTGAGAACACGCTCGCGGCGACCAAAACAAACGCGCTCGCTTCGTTGTTCTGTAAGTGTCGTTTCCTCCACCACAACACTTTTAAATTCTAAACATACGACAGTAGTAAACGCTCGCCCCAGGCAACTGATCGATCAAACGTTCTGATCATTCAGCGATGTGATTCAAGTGGCCGATTTCAACAGTGAAAATCGATTTTTTCAAAACATCTACGACGATGACTCCGTCGTATGGATGGGGCAAAATACCAACCATTTTCCTACTCCACAAGCGATCAAGCAGGCTATGGTGAATGCCATCGACAAAGAGGAATACCACAAATACCCGCCACCGTATGGACTTGAGGAGTTACGGGCCCTCATACTTCAAGACTTGAATTTGAGCTCACCCCACGAAGTCCACGTGACGGAGGGCGGTACAGAGTCGCTTTACCAGGTGACACGCACCCTGTTGCAGCCCGGTGACGTCATGATTTCGACAGATCCAGGCTACTATGTCATTCATAAGTTTGCCGAACTATGCGGAGCCAAAGTTCTTGACCTACCGATCTACTCAGCAGATACTAACTACAAATTGACGCCGGACATGGTAAATGAGGCGATGAGCAAGCGAACTAAAATGCTGACTCTCGTTGACCCTTTGAACCCCCTGGGCGTAACCTACACGGCAAAGGACGTCAAGGCGTTTTGTGAAATCGCTCAAGACGCAGGCGTTTATTTGTTGAATGACGTGACCTACCGAGACGTGGCAAAACTCCATACTCTTGCCGCCGACTTTTATCCTGAAGGAACGATAACCATCTACAGTTTTTCAAAAAACTGCGGTTTGGCAGGATTACGGCTGGGCGCTCACATCGCAACAAACGAGCTTATAGAGCGAATGGCCCGTTACAAGATAAATGACCTCGGGACCTCAATTGTTAGTCAAATTGCAGGAATTGCAGCCCTCAAAACCAAACTCGGCTGGCTCCCGAAGGTAGTTGAGACTATCATGGGCAATCAAGCCATTATAAAAGATGCTGTCGATAAAATACGAGGCGCCTATCTCCCCGTTTATCCGTCACAGGGAAGCATGTTCGTTATTGATATCTCAGGCACAGGCAAGACTCCTGAAACCATCGCGGACACGATGCTGAAACGCGGTTTTTTCATTAGAGCAGCCGAGTACACCACGCGAAGATTTGCCGACAAGTATGTACGTGTAAGCTTTGCTATCCCTAAGGCGCACGTTGAGCGATTCGTTATCGAGTTTTCGAGCATTTTTTAGCATGAAGCACGGCCTGAACCGCGGAATTCTGGTGGCAATTGAGGGAATAGATGGCGTGGGAAAAACAACGCAGTCCATCAGACTAGTAGAGAGATTAAAAGCCCTTGGGTTCAACGCCGTTCGCTTTTTCGAGCCGACTAATGAAACTCCAGAGGCACAACAGATACGTCGGACGCTTGAGCACAGCTCCCCCAAAAAACCCAGCGACCTAGTCGACCTTTTTCTGGCCGATCGAAGGCACGATGTGGTGGCGCACATAATGCCCGCGCTACTAGAAAAGAAGATCGTCATAATGGACAGATATTTCTTGTCTACCGCAGCATATCAGTCAGACAGCAGACCGTGGCAAGAGATACTAGAGATGAATCGAGAATTCGCGCCGGAGCCGGACATTAATTTCATTATCAACTGGCCTGCAGATATAGCCATGACCCTTATTGAAAAACGCGATAATGGATTGACTACTTTTGAGAACGAAACTGCCCTAATCAACGCACGGGGGCGGTATCTCGAGATGGCACGAGAGGATTCTGGGAACTATGTCGTCGTTGAAAAGATAGCTGATGAAGAGGATGTGTGCGACGAGATCTTAGATACCCTCCTTAAGTACCTCTATAAAAATAGGCTCGTTCAATACGACGTTTGAGTCGCCCGCGTGCGTCACGCTTAAAAAAAACTCACTTCGTTGATCCCACTGGCTGACCGGTGCTAAGTCTCTTTTGTGAAGCCTTCTAATCGACTATCGCGTTTAGAAAATCTCTCTCAGTTATAATACCCGAGAGAGCCCCCTCGACCACAACCGGCAACACGCTTACATCGCGCGCTATCATAAGGTCTGCAGCTTCACCCAAATCTAGATCGGGATCGACAGTAACCGGCGGTTCTCGTGCTACGATCTTAATGGGTCCCCCCAAAGCCTCGTGCATGTTTCCTGTCACGAGCTTGTCAAAAACCTCGCCGCTTCCCAGATACTTCACTATGTCCGAGGTCGTTACGACGCCGATCATAACCCCCTCGTGAACAATGGGTACCCGGCGAAAGTCGT
Source organism: Methanobacteriota archaeon (assembly GCA_963701995.1). Classification (GTDB taxonomy): domain Archaea; phylum Halobacteriota; class Bog-38; order Methanoflorentales; family Methanoflorentaceae; genus Methanoflorens. Next base: position 560,370 of record OY969693.1, read on the forward strand.
TTGAAACCATCACTCGTGCAGCATCCTCAACCGTGGTATCTGGTTTGAGGCTTACGACGTCACGGCTCATGAAATCAGCGACTTTCTTTCCCGTTATGATATTGGCCACAAGGCCGACGAAATCACGCTCGGACACGATTCCTACAACCTTGCTATCGTCGCTGACGATCGGGAAGCCACCTACGTTTCCCTGCAACATCATTTTGATGGCATCGTCGATCGAATCCTGCTCACGGAGGGTGATAACATCTTCTTCCATTATTGAACTGATTTCTTCGTTTATCGCCGATAGAAAGTTCCCTTTGTGCTTGTGCTCGATTATTTGAGCTTTTTCGCCCCCGCCGAGAAAATTCACTACGTCCATTACGGTGACTATCCCGACAAGTCTGTTTGTTCCAGGATCGCTCACAGGCAGCCGCCTAACACGATATTTAACCATCGTTTTGACTGCCCCCATAATAGTCATTGTGGGAGGTATCTGGACGACATCCCGGGTTGCGACCATCATGATGTCGCCATCGTGCTGCGACAGCTTGCTTTTGAAGCCTAGGCTCCCTCGGTCCGATTTGCCGCTGAAGTCATCTTGAGTTCTCTTCTGCCGTTTATTCCCGCGTAGCATTGTAACCTTCCGTGGTTGTGTCAAATTATGGCTCGTACGAGGTCTTGCCGGTCGACTATCCCGATCAGCTTGGAGTCTTCGACCACCGGCAATCGTCCGATTGCGTATTGCTTCATCAGATTCGCCGCTTCCCAGAGTGACGAATCTGACTCGACGGTAATAACAGGAGTTTTCATAACCTTCTCGACGGCCGCTGAATGAATCCCTCGGCCTCCCCGCTCGTCCTCGCGCTCGAGTCGTACATAGCCTGCTTTGAGAATATCTTGAAGCGTGACGATACCGATGAGGTGCTTCTTCTTCACCACAGGGTAGCCTGAAAACCCGTATTGCGCCATATTGAGCCACACTCTCGATACGAGATCAGTCGGACTGCAGGTCCGAACGGTTTCTGTCATCACTGAGTCGATCGGGATGTTTCTGTCAAAACTCAGAGCGTTCATCAGTAATTCAGAGTCAATCACTCCAATGATCGTAGAATCTTCTTTCGATCTAACCACAGGAATGTCGAACCCGGTCGTCGCAAATATTTTTGCCATCTCGATCGGGACAGAGTCAGAAGTAGCGAGGCCAGTCTCGCGGACGAAGCCGATTACCGTGACGTCAGATTTCGTCGAGGTCACCTTGATGACGTCGGGCAGTATTACCATACCTTTCACGCGGCTTTGGCTATCGACAACCGGAAGGCTTCGGTAGCCGTCTCGCATGAGCTGGCGGACGTGAGTCACGTAGGCATCTTCACGCACGGTCACGGGTGGTGACATTAGGTTGAGCGTCATCGAACGCTCTCCTTACACGATTCGCATATGATGCTGCCGTCTGCATATTCGAGCACGTAAGAAAACTCTCCACAGATCTCGCAGACGCCGGACGAGGTAGAGCCCCGGCACCTCGGACATTTGAGGCGTCCTCCCTCTTGCTGCAGATCGTCTGAGTATTCTTCACACTCCTCACACTCGCCTTGCGTCATGACGACTTCCCGGCGGTCGAGGACACTCTCCCTGTTCATCTCTATCAAGTTGTCGAGAATTTGGTTGACTTCAGAGGAGACTTGGATAACGTCTGCGTCGGTAATAATCCCGACTAGTTCATCTCCGTCGAGTACCGGAAGACGTCGGATTTTTTTCCGAGCCATCATAAGCACTGCGTCGTGCACGTCGTCGCTGCTTTTCGTTGTGATGAGGGGTTTCGACATGAGCTGGTCGAGCTTGATAGAGCTCGGCTTAACGTTCTTAAAGATAACTTTCGCAACCATGTCGCTTTCCGTGACGATGCCGACTGGCTTTTCATCCTTAACGATTATTATGCTCCCGACCCTTTTTTCGACCATTTCTTTTCCGGCTTGCGCAGCAGTCATCTCGGGAGTTGCCGTCACAACAGTCCTCGTCATAACGTCTCGAACCGCCAACCGTGTTTCCATCAGATTCGCCTCTTTTGCGTGCGCCCACTGCTGGTGCAGCATCCTACCGTTTATCTTCACAATCAACGGTAAAATGGCTCACTAGTCACGTAGCAGAACGTTGAGCATGCGTGTATTCTAACATCCACATATTTTAAAGCTTAGATTATTGCTTCTAGTGATATATCTTCTGGTAACGGGCGGTCGCCAGGTATCGTATAAATGACCACGCTTGAACCACAGCTTTGAGTGTTAAGTATGGTTTTGCCTCCTCAAGTTGGGTTGACTCGTCGCAACGTTTCAACAGACTTTAGAAGCAAAATGCTCATATTTTGGCTAATAGGGTTTTGGCGTCTCCGGGGTTGCGCGTACATACGTCAAAGCCTCTGACGTCGCGGTGCGCCGCAAAGTAGCAAATGAGCAGGCCTTCGATGGATACTCCTCGAACGCATTACTGGCTCAAGCCTGCGCCGATAACTAATTCTTTTAGTGCAGCGGGAAAACACGCGCACGAGCTCAGCGAAGCAGCACGACAGCGATTCGCGCGCAAGGCCGCGGCCCGTTTAAGTTTCGTAGCTCCTAGTCGAAGCATCCAGAGATGTCGTAGCAGCTATATAGGACTTGACAGGACACTAACTGAGTAGGGCACTCGTGCAGGCAAGCCCTCGCCGACGTGACCTAAGCTGGGCAAAAAGCGGAGGCTTAAAAATGCCAGGTGGAACGACGAAAGACGAAAAGGAAATAGAATCGCTGCTTAGTGACTTGAAACACACGAGTCCTGATAAGAGGAAAATGGCGTGTTTAGCTCTGGGCAAGGCAAAATCTGCTCGCGCGGTGGATCTGCTAATAAGCGCCCTCAATGATAAGGAGATGATGGTGCGAGAGTGTGCAGCAGAAGCGCTCGGGGAGATAGGCGACCCGAAGGCGGTGGAGCCGCTCGCTAACGCTCTAAAGGATAAAGAGTACTACGTCCGACTCGAAGCCGCGACGGCGCTCGGACAAATAGGCGATGCGCAAGCGTTGGAACCTCTCATCGAGGATATGAACGACGATAATCAAATTGTGCGCGAAAAAGCTGCCCAGGCAATAGGTGAGATTTGCGGACTGGGCAACGCGTGTGGCATCAACGAGGTGGAGCTCCTCCTCGAGGATCTCAAGGACCAAAGCAAGGGAGTTCGCTGGAGAGCATCCGACGCCCTGGTGCAAATCGGTTCCGCTTCTGTAGGGCCCCTCGTTTCAATGCTGAGTGACAAAGATCCAGATGTTAAGATGCGGGCGGCGAAAAGCCTTGGAGAAATAGGCGACGAGCGTGCTCTCGAGCCGCTCAGAGTCCTTTTGAAGGACAAGAATCCCGATGTCCGAGATGCTGCGGGGAAGGCAATAGAGCGTATCAATAGAGGAAACGGCTGACCCGGTTTGAAACGCCCTAGGATCGCGCGCCGCAGCGCGCTCAGGAAGCAATTCGCCAAGTTGTTCAACGCCGCACAGAAATGCATCGGCGTGGTTAACGGAAACTAAGCGATGAGTTATGAAAGACGAACACACAGTCCAAAGCCCAGATACGAGCAGAAGCGAACGAATCCCCCCAGGTCAGCAAAAGACCGAAGACTGGCCCGTGTTGCATTATGGCTCTATCCCGCGCGTTGACGTCGCTAAGTGGACGTTTACCATCTCGGGACTCGTGGAAACCGAGCGGAAGCTGAATTTCGAACAATTTACGTCGCTTCCGCAAGAGAAAGTGTTTTCCGACATACATTGCGTCACGGGGTGGTCGAAGCTCAACAACTATTGGGAGGGAGTAAGCACGCGATCGCTCACCGACCTGGTGAAAGTAGTGCCTGCGGCCAAATTTGTTTTAATTCACGCAGAGAAGGGCTTTACGACGAACGTTTCAGTAAGTGACTTCTTTGAACCTGACGTGCTTTTTGCCCTCAAGCATAATGGTGAGCCCCTCACTCCGGGACACGGCTATCCCGTGCGGCTCGTGGTTCCACGTCTCTACTTCTGGAAGAGCGCCAAGTGGGTTACCGGGGTCGAGTTTATGGCAGAAGATAAGCGCGGATTCTGGGAGTCACACGGCTACCATAACCGGGGCGATCCGTGGCTAGAAGAGCGTTATAGCTACTGAGAACCTCACGGCGCTGGTTCAGTGCAGCGCGTGTGCGTGACCAAGCACGGCAGCGTGTGCCAGATGCACGAGTCAAATGCTTCTGCTAAGCGTCAAATGGCGGGGTCTCTTGGCCGCAGGTAAGTTCGCCTGATAAAAGAGTGCTCAAGCGCGCCAGCTCTCGCAAGAAGGGCAGGTAGTAAGACTACTAACGAAACGCGATGAAATGACTGACAGTCTAAGCAGACGGGAATTGACTTATACTCCTTTTTTAGTAATGATACGCTGATGAAAGCAGTGATTTCCGTCGGCGGGTCTGTGATCGCTCCAACATTGTCGCAGGAAAAGTTCTTAGAGTACGCTGAAGTGATCAAGGAACTCGCAAAAGAAAACACCTTGTTCATCGTGACCGGCGGGGGTAAAGCAGCCCGTGACTATATACAGGCCGCCCGTTCGATGGGGGCGAGTGAAGCGGTGTGTGACCTTATCGGCATCGCTCTCTCGCGCGTCAATGCTCGATTATTGATCTCGGCATTATCGAACGCGGCGTTTCAGGACATTCCACACGATTACCGAGAAGCCGAAACGGCCATGTCTTCACGCAAAGTTGTCGTGATGGGGGGCGTGGCTCCCGGACAGACAACCGATGCTGTATCGGCGATACTTTCTGAATACGTGCAGACAGATCTTCTCGTTATAGCAACGTCAGTTGATGGCGTTTATACGGCAGACCCTTATATTGACAAGAGTGCCGTCAAACTAGACGAAGTTACACCCGGTGAGCTAGTGAAGATCGTCATGTCTGAGGAGATGAAGGCCGGCGCCAAAACGGTCATCGACCCGCTTGCGGCGAAGATTATCGAACGCTCGAAAATATCGGCCGTCGTCATCGACGGCCGCGAACCGCGAATCTTGCTTGATGTCATCGCAGGCAAAAGGGTTGGGACACGCATAGTCCACTAGCGCGATCAAGCCTCAGAGCCTTCGCTTTGTCTATTTCCGAAATCAGAACCATAATCGCTCCGAGCCAGGTGAAGCGCGTGCTTCGATCAACCCCATCGAGCGATAGCCGACGCACCTGTTTTTTTGTCCTATCTGCTCTATTGCTGAGGGCCCGATTGTGGCGAATCTCGTCCTGCTCGCAATGTCGCCGAGCATGCTAGGCAGATATGCGAATCGTTGTAACGTTTCTACGAACCGTCCGCAATCGCAAATCATGCATATCTGGCTGTTAATGGAGCGGTTTTCAGAAACAGAACGCTTCCTTCATAGGAGCACCCCGTGGTCGTCAATTTCGCCCCGGTGAATCCGGGTCGAGGATATCGGTCGTCCGTCCTGTGCAAGGACAAAATCGACACATATGATCTTTATCGGTGGAAGTCCGCGTTGTGATCTGAGGGTGTTAATCCGCTTTGCTGTACGAAACGTTTCGGGCGAGACAACGATATAATCAAATTTCTCCTTCAGGGTTGGCCCGTACGGGTCGTCAAGCGCGACGATCACGGGATTAGTCCCCGTTAGCGCCTTTACGTAGGCGGTAACCGTTTTCTTTCGGGTATCGTACGTGTTGCTCACGAGGGCTTTTCCTCTTGCCATCTCGTCTGAAACAAGCCCGATAGTCACCTCACCTAGTGAGTAGGCCTTTTTCAGCAGCGCCTTATGACCGTCGTGAAGTATATCAAACGTTCCGCCAATCGCGACTGAAGCCATAAACCCCCCACCTGTAGTGGCTCTACTATGTGATATAGCGCAATAGGTTAATAATTGGCTTTTTGAACCTAAAGGCAAATCATTAGTGATATTGAGGCATCAGAGGAACTAATGAACAGAAACTTCGAAGGCGTCTTCATTGCCCCGACCGCAATGGTCATTGGAAATGTGACGATCGCTCCAGGTTCGAGCGTGTGGTTCGGCGCTGTCATACGGAGCGATATGGCCTTGATTCAGATAGGCCGAAATACAAGCGTCCAGGACAACGCGGTCATACACGTACGAGAAGGAATCGAGACTAGGATTGGAGACCAGGTCACGATGGGACACGGGGCGATAGTCCACGGAGCACAAATAGAAGACACCGTGCTGATCGGAATTGGCGCCATCATACTAGACAGAGCACGTGTAGGGGAGGGCTCTATCATCGGTGCGGGCGCCGTCGTGACAGAAGGCACGCAGATACCGCGACGCAGCCTTGTCCTGGGAGTTCCCGGAAAAGTCGTCAAGGAGGTAACCGCTGAGCAGATTCAGTGGATAGAGGCAAATGCAAAAAGCTACACTGAATTGGCGCAGCGCTACTTGACCGGCGACCAGCGGTGACCGAGACGATCTCGTTGTTTTCTGTGCGTGTGGTCAAACCATCTACATCCGGACGGGGATTCCGCGCGCTTGCAGGTACTGCTTCAATGAAGCTATGGAGATCTCTTTAAAATGAAAAATGCTTGCTGCAAGACACGCGTCCGCCTTGCCATCAACAAAGCCTGCGTAGATGTGCTCAGCCGTGCCGGCACCTCCGGAGGCAATTATCGGCAGGGCGGTGGACTCTGATATCGCTTTCGTGATAGGAATATCATAGCCGTCTTTTGTGCCATCCCTATTCATGCTCGTTAGCATGATCTCACCCGCGCCCAGGCGCTCGCTCCGCATCGCCCACTCAATCGCATCGACGCCGGTCGGAGTTCTTCCACCGTAAATCACGACCTCATACCACGCTTGAGTGCCATCTTCGAGAGTAACGATATGCTGTCCCTTCTCGACGTTCGTGTTCCGTCTGCAATCGATGGCCAAAACAACGCACTGCGAACCAACCGCCTCGGCTGCGCGCGTTATAAACTGTGGATCCTTGACGGCGGCAGTGTTAATCGCTATCTTGTCCGCGCCAGACCGCAACGTCTGGATGACATCATCGAGAGTCCGTAAGCCGCCACCGACGCAAAAGGGGATGAAAACCTGGTCGGCCGTATCCTCGACGATGTCCAGCATTGTTTGTCGCCTTTCGTGTGAGGCCGTGATATCGAGGAAGATCAGTTCATCAGCGCCCTCTTGATCGTAGCGCTTTGCGAGTTCTACCGGATCGCCAGCTGCTCTGAGCGAGACGAATTCAATGCCTTTCACGACGAGTGCCCTGTTGCCATCCCCATACTTGACGTCAAGGCACGGAATAATCCGCTTTGTGAGCATCAGAGTGAGGTAATGCTGCACCTATTTAAAGCACGTTGCATGGGAAGTCCTGGAGCAACCCAAACCTCTGATGCGTGGTCGTCGATCTCGTGCGTTGGCTTTTTAAGCCCACGAAGCCCAGAGACGGCAAAAGCTACCTATAAATATGAACGCGTTAAGCGGAGTACTTAGCTTCGTGCGTTTCAGGAAGTTGCCCACGAATATGAAGGAAAGTAAGAAGTTTGAGACAGCAGATCCGAGAGCGCGCCAGGTCACGAGACTGGCGCAGGCACTTGCACACAAGATCGCCCTTGACGAAAAGGAACTCATAATCTTACTATCGCTCCTTGGGGACGCAAAGACTTCGAACGCAGAGTTGGCTGAACGTCTCGGCCTCAGCGATGGCAACGCGGCTGCTTACCACATTAAACTCCTCAAAAAGAAAGCAGTTCTCACGCGATATACGATTCAAATCGATTGGCGGAAGATCGGTTTTCCCGCAGATTTCGTCATTCTTGCTGAATCGGATGAAAAAGCGACGCTGCTTGCGCTGGAAAGGCACCTCGTCCTTCTTCAGGACTATTACGAAAAGCACTTTGGCCACGTGCCTCTACTACCAACCTCTTCTGGATACGTGCTGCTGCGAGACATAAGTTACGGTTACGGTGATAAAACGATGCTCGTCGTCGCCGGTAGTGCGACAAGCGATCTCGATATTGCCTTCTTTCGGGAGAACTACATAACCCGAGCAGTCGAGGGCATACGGACAACGCTTATGACAACGCGATATCGAAGTGTGGACAACTTCGTGATACAGCGCAGTGTCCTCGACACCTTGTGCGCAATCTTCGATGCCACAAGCGCATCTGAAGAAGAGATCAGTCGAATTAGAGAGCATCTTAAGTCGACCGTCGAGTAGCCGGTGTCTGAGTCCGCGCTGTGTCATCAAAGTGACTCGGCTGGTTCTTCTCGACGATCTGATAGGGAATTACCGGTGTGTGCTCGCATCCTTAGCGGAGTGCCGCACAAGTTTTGTTATGCGAAGCCAGTCGCTTCGGATTCACAAGAGATGAGGGCTAAATGACTAGACTAACAAGCGCAGCGGCGCGTGCAGGCTCGTCGTATTGGACATTAGCAAGGCGGCATAAATCAATATACAAAGAGCGCAAAGAAAACGAGTCGTAGCTGCTAAGGGGCACAAATGGCAGTAAAAAACAGCGCTAGCGCGCAAAAACTGAACCTCTTCGACGTTACAAATCTCGTAGTTGGCACCACCATAGGCGCGGATATCTTCATTGTCTCGGCGTTGGCCAGTGCCTATCTCGGACCTGCGAGCCTCATTGTTTTTATCGTTGCCGGGGTAATCGCGATAGTTATAGCATTAAGCTTCGCGGACGCTGCCGCTCTTGATCCTAAGGTGGGGGGTGCGTTTGCATATGTATGCGAGGCTTGGGGGAGTTTTGCCGGCTTTTTAGTGGGCTGGCCCCTCTGGATTGCCGAAGTTGCCGGGCTTGCCGTAATGCCGGTCGCCTTCGTGCGGTATCTTGCGTATTTCGTGCCCTCGCTCACCGTGCTTCAGGGCGACATCATAAAAATCGCTTTTGTCGCGGTTATCGCGTACATAAACCTGCGGGGGGTAAAGGGTGCTGGACGGATCAATGATGTGCTTACCATTGGAAAATTAAGCCCACTACTGCTGCTGATCGTCGCAGGATTTATTTATTTGGTTGCTCACCCAGGCACCGCAGCTTCGAACCTTATACCATTTGCGCCGCTTGGTTTTAGCAATTTCGGACCGGCGCTGATTATCATTTTTTGGGCATATACGGGATTTGAACTGGCGGTCATCCCATCTGGTGAAGTGGAGGATCCGACGAAGACCCTCCCGAAAGCGATGATCATTGGCATGGCAATTGTAACCTTTTTTTATATCGCCGTAGGCTTCACGGCGCTCGCTGTGGTCAACTGGACCTCACTCCAATTCGATCCCGCGCCCCTTGCCACAGCTGGCAGCGTCGTCCTGTCGTACACGCCAGCGCTCGCCCTTATCGGAGGTGCGATACTTGGGCTGGGGGCGCTCATCTCAATTTCTGGGTTTGAGGAGTCTGCTACGCTAGCGACCGCCCGGCTATCCTATGCGATCTCATTGGAAGGACTATTTCCAAGGCTTTTCGGCCGAATTCATCCAAGATTTGGTACCCCTTCCAATGCGATTATTATTCAGTCCGCCATTGTGTTATTCGCTTCATTAACTGGCAATCTAACGCAACTCATCATCTTTGCAGCGTTTAATCTAGCTTTTGTCTACCTGGCCACGTGTGCCGCCGTGCTGACACTCCGAGCGAGGCAAAAAGATAGTGACCGCACTGACCTCGAACGGCTCACCGGGCCGGTAATCCCTGTTTCGGGCATTATCTTGAGCGCCTTCCTCATTTATGAATGTGGCATCAGCACGGTAGCATTCGGAATCGTGTCGATTCTGATTGGCATCCCGATCTATGTGCTTTATGCGCCGCGCACGGAGATAACGACCCTCAAGAGGGACTTCTATTCGACTGAAGCGGTTCTTGCGAGGACCGTGCATAGTAACCTGAATTTCTTTAGACGACACCGCAAATAGATCTATTCGACTAAAGCGATTCTTGCGAGGAGCGCACGCACTGAAAAGGTTTTCTTAGGGTATTTAGTGTGGCTGGTTCGGAGGGCGGCAGCACGTCGATCAAAGTATAGTTTGAACCGGTCGACTTTCGCTCGAACCGCGGGTAGCGACGAATCTTGCGCTATTTCTGGCGCTTCCGTCTTAATCGAGGCGCAAGTGCGATCGTGAGGAACACGACGAGCACAAGCAGCAACAACAACGCTACGTCGGTATTGCTGTAGTCAAACAGTCCGAAGAAGTTTGTTGGTATAGGCTTGGCCCCGACGGCGGTATAAAGGGGCGCACTATAAAGCCACCCGCGGGAGGTATTGTTGTAGGACACGTAGACGTTGTACGCTGCTCCTGTGGTGTTTGTAGGGACTGTGGGAGGCGACAGGATGCTAATCTCCTCACCGGCGCCGAGGTGTACCCAGCCGTAGCCGTCGTTCTGTTGAACGGCAGCCGAGGAACTGGAGCCGGGATCTTGACTCAAAACCGATTCGCCGTTGACTCGGCTCAGCGCTGCGGTTCCGTTATGGAGTATCGCATAAGGGGCTACCCAAGCCTCTTTGGTGCCGAGATTGGTTATATCCCACACGATAGAGTTTTGAGGATTTGGCACCTGTCGAACAGAGGTTACCGTGATCGCAGGCCAAGCCCCTATCGGTTTTGGCGGATAGTCCTGCTGCAGTTTTGAAATGATCGGATCAAATCCGAGCCGCTGATAGTCCGCAATCGTCGCTCCCAACCCGAAGAACACATTGAAGTGAGTGAAACCCACTCCCTCGGAATAACTCCAATCGAGTAGCGTTTTGTACGTATTATAATTGAGGTTCGCGTTGTTTTTATCCCACACGCCTGCCGTTATGCCCTGCGGCTTCCCGAGGTTGTATGAAATCAGGGCCCCTCGCTGTATGCTCGGGATTTCAGAGGGATAGTACGCCTCCCACGACATCTCCGTCACATCAGGATTTCTGTAGCCGTCTTGCCAAAGGCCGCACGTGTCGCAGTTAAAAAAGGTGATAGTGGCGAAGTAATCCCTCAACGTGGCAAGATCGCCACTTCGTCCTCCCTCTGTGGCTACGTTTTGCCAGCCCGCCTGTTTCCACATGCTCAAATCCGAATCGAACTGCGTTATGGGTGTTGACTTGTTAGCGCCGCCGTTCCAGATGATATACTCGATATCCAAAATAGGGTTCATGCCCAGCTGCTTTATTTTTTGCAACTCTCTATCGTACGGGAGTGGTTCTGCGGCGACGAGCACTACCGAGGTGAAGCCTCGTGACTTGAAATACTCGATTGTGCCGTCCCAGATTTGATTGGGTGCCAGCGACACGCGGTAGTCGAGCTGCGGATTAGGCGCCGCATCTGAAGCGGCTACGGCCGTAGCCGGGATCGTCGGCACGGTTCCTGAAACCGCCGCAGCCGGGGTCGTCGATGCGGTCTTTGAAACCGTCGTAGCAGGGACCGTCGATGGTGCCCCTGAAACTACCGGCAAAAAAATGGCCGGACATCCAATGAGCAAAACTAGCGCAAGAACGACTGACTTTCTGATCATTGTCTGTAGTCACGACTCGTGAGTGGGCAACCTTAAAATAGGCCAAAACACGCGTACGCTCCTCCTATTTGCGAGCTAAGACTCCCCGGTCGATCGCTAGTAAACATTGTCGCGTTGTTGTACCCTTACGTGTGGGTTATTTATAGCTACTCTGCCCAGTCAGCACGACGATCACTGAGCAACAAGTGTCGCATCTCCGTGTATTTTGACGCTCCAGAACGCACTGCGACGCTCGGCAAACGCTCGAATATGTTTATCTCTCGTCTGCGTGCAAGCGCGTGGCGTCCCATGCATCACGCCTGAGTACTAAAAATTTTGATGTCGCTGAATTCTTACGCACTTCGCTGTGTGATTATGAACGTCGTCGCTCCCGCTTGGGACAAATTTACTGGGCCGATTTGTGCGTTAACAGTGGCGATCGCGACGTGCACCGTACTCGTTCCCTTGACGAAAGTGAGAACCACATCTGATCCTTCGTGAGCGGCTGTTGAAGCTTGGTACCCTCGGTTTGCCATTTCAGTCTTATAAAAATCAGCTACTTGAGTAGCGGAGCCAGTTGTCTGATAGGTCGTCACATTGCCCTCGCTTGTGTTGACTGATGCTGTCTTCACTGAGGGCTGGTATACAGGTACGGCGCTTGTACTATTCCCCTGTCCACCAGAGGGGTTTGTTGACGTGCATCCCGATATGCAGGTGGCCAAGATAACCAGGGCCAGTACCGGCAAAAGAACGTACTTGGTTTTCATTGCTACCTCACCTAGCTTCGCCCTTATCGCTTTTACTATTATCGGTGCTCGTTTCTGCTCCGCAGTCCGCGAGCCGCGTGCCCAGTTGCCGTGAGAGCGAAGCTTCGTGCACGCACGTGATAGTTTCAAGATATCATCGGTATCACTTGCCGACAGCTTCAGTTGACTTGTCCCCTTGTAACTCCTTTCCGACGCTCCAAGCTTTTGCGAATCTTTCGCCTAGCTTCCAATAACTCTGGTCCACCATGGTGAAGAGAAGCGGCCGCACTTTGCCATAGTCTACTACGCCGTCGGTCAGCACCGCATCCTCAGCATAAGTAGTGACGATTTCGCCTATGAACACGTCGTGCTTGGGAAAATCAACCACCTTTATGAGCTTGCACTCCATGCTAATGGGACATTCAACAACCATAGGGGCCGTCTTGAGGTTGCCGTAGAAAACGTGAAATAACTGTGCTTTGTTGATGCGCTTCCCCGACACTAGGCCACAGTAGTCAGTTTCCTTCACCATATCAGCAGATGGTAGGTTGATGCTGAACGTCCCGTTCTCTTTGATTCCGGCGTTCGTGTAGTGGGCTTTTGCCATCCCGAGGGAGACGCTTCCTAGGTCCATAATGCCGACGTGCCCGATGGTGATGAAGTTAGGCTTTCCCTCTACTGTCGCTCCTACGAGCGTCGTTGGCATGGGGTAAAGACAATTTCGCGCTCCAAGCTCAATTTTCATCTTATGATTCCTCCCAGGTGCGATTCAGATCTCGCGTGCAGACTTATGAGACTCTTCGATTAAAATCCCACTCATTGGCGGACGTGTTGGACGGCGAGGGCTGGCTTCTCGGCGACCACGGTGCGGAGTTCGCACTGCTGCGTCCTTGTGCATACGACAATCGTGGTCCACGAGGCGATCAGGCATTAGCAGGCACGAGCGGTCTTATGAAAAAATAGTGAGCTGCGCTAGACGAGATGAAGGCTGGTTATGATGACATCGATTGCTTTAATCCCGATGAACGGGACTATCAAGCCGCCTACGCCGTAAATCGCAATATTTCTCAGCAGGATCGTTGACGCATCACTCGGCTTGTATTTCACACCCCTCATGGCAAGCGGAATAAGCGCCGGGATTATTAGGGCGTTGAAGATAACTGCAGATAGTATGGCGCTGTTCGGCGAGGATAGTGCCATGATGTTGAGCTTGTTTGCCTGAGGAATTGCAACGGCGAAAATAGCAGGGATGATTGCAAAGTACTTGGCAACGTCGTTGACGATGCTAAACGTCGTAATGGCACCGCGCGTCATCAGGAGCTGTTTTCCGATCGAGACAACCGCTATCAGCTTTGACGGATCGCTGTCGAGGTCGACCATATTCGCGGCCTCTTTTGCTGCTTGCGTGCCGCTGTTCATGGCGAGCCCCACATCGGCTTGTGCCAATGCAGGAGCATCATTCGTGCCGTCTCCGGTCATCGCAACGAGCTTGCCTGCTGCCTGCTCCGCTTGCACGATGTTTATCTTGTCCTCCGGCTTGCTCTCGGGAACATAATCATCGACTCCTGCTTCTGCCGCGATCGTCGCCGCTGTGAGCCTGTTGTCTCCGGTGACCATGACCGTCCTAATTCCCATGCTCTTCAACTCGTGCAGCCTATCACGCATTCCTGGTTTGACTGTATCTTTGAGGTGTATCACACCGAAAGGGTCGTGATCTATTGATACCACGAGCGGCGTCGCTCCCTTGCGTGAAATGCCGTCAACGATTTCTTTAAATCCACCGGGAACGTAGTTCACGTAAGCTGACATCGCGTCAAATGCCCCCTTACGAATCTCTGAGCCATCCGCTAGATCAACTCCACTCATCTTTGTGTCCGCAGAGAAGTCGATTACTTCGCTAATCTCCGGCTCAACCAAATCGGGCATCAGCTTCTTTGCTAGGTTCACAATTGACCGGCCTTCAGGGGTCTCATCACGCGCTGAGGCGAGAAACGCTGCCTTCGTGACCTCTCCGCTGGACTTGTCGCCAAGCGGGATGAATTCCTCTGCGAGTCTGTTGCCGATCGTTATCGTGCCTGTTTTGTCAAGGATAAGCGTGTTGATATCGCCTGCCGCCTCAACGGCTTTTCCTGATTTGGCAATAACGTTGAATTGCGTCACTCTGTCCATACCAGCGATTCCGATTGCGGAAAGCAGCCCACCGATGGTCGTTGGGATGAGGCAGACGAGAAGAGCGATTAAGGTCGTAGTGCTTACCAGTACACCCGAATAACCGGCGAGTGCGTTAAGCGTAACGATGACGAGAAGGAATATCCACGTGAGGCCGGCAAGAACGATGGTGAGTGCTATTTCGTTGGGCGTTTTTTGTCGCGACGCCCCCTCGACGAGCGCGATCATTTTGTCGAGGAACGACTCTCCTGGGTTTGCCGTAATGCGGATTATAAGTTCATCACTCAAGAGCGTCGTACCGCCCGTTACCGAGCTAAAATCTCCGCCGCTTTCGCGGATTACCGGTGCGGACTCTCCCGTTATTGCGGATTCGTCCACGGCACCCCTGCCCTTGATAACCTCGCCGTCATTCGGGATGACCTCGCCAGCACTGACTATCACCACATCGCCTTTCACGAGATCGTGCCCGTTTACTTCAACGATCTGATCCCCGACGACCTTGTTCGCTGTGACCTCTTTTTTCGTTTTTTTCAGGCTCTCTGCTTGGGCCTTGCCACGTCCCTCGGCAATCGCTTCAGAAAATGTGGAAAAGAGCACGGTTATCAGTAAGATCGCTGAAATCTCGCCGATGAACACGGGCTGTCCGCTTCCGGCTATCGCGGCAGAGATCGCGAGTATGAGCGTATACACGAAGCCCACCTCGACGACAAACATCACGGGGTTTGCGATGAGCGACCGTGGATCGAGTTTCCGTATCGATTCCTTTAACGCCTCCGCGAGCAATGCCCCGCTATACCACTTTTGATTGTCCATGGCCCGCCCCCCTTAGAGGAGTGCCTCCCCCAGAGGTCCTAAAACCAGCACCGGGAAAAACGTCAATGCGCCGAGAATGATGATGACACCGATCAGTATGAGGCCAAAAATCCATTTGTCGGTTCGAAACGTTCCGGCATCGTAGGGCGTTGTCTTCTTATGCAGGAATGAATCTGAAACCAGGAGCATGAGGGGGAACGTTATGTACCTCCCGAGTAGCATCGTGACCCCAAGCGTATAGTTCAAAAACGGGGTATTGGCACTCAAACCGGCGAATGCTGATCCATTGTTGGCTGCGGCTGACGAAAACGCGTAGAGCATCTCAGTAAAGCCGTGAAACCCTGGGTTCAGTAAGGAGCTCGTCGCGAAGATGATCCCTGCTGCGGTAAACCCGAGTATAAGGATAGGGTGAACGAGAAATGCGAGGAATGTGAGCTTGACCTCCTTGGATTCGATCTTCCGGCCAAGGTATTGTGGGCTGCGTCCGACCATCAGGCCTGCTATGAATACGGCCAGTATCACGTACATAAGGACAATGAGAAGGCCTGACCCGTCGCCGGCAAAAAGGGAGCCGATCATAAGGAGGAAGAGCGGGACGGCTCCTCCGATCGCTGTGTAGCTGTCGAGCATGCTGTTCACCGATCCCGTCCCCGTTGAGGTCGTTGACACAGTGAACATCATGGAGTTGTCGGTGCCGAATCGAACCTCTTTGCCTTCCAGATTTCCGCTCGACTGGTTCACAGCAAGGCTCGAGAGAGCGGGGTTTGACGATTCTGCAAGGAGCCCGATGCTGAGCAAAACGATGAATATGGTCGTCAGAGTTCCGATGAGAATCCATCCCTCTTTGGTGTTACCTGTCATCACCCCGAATGCGTAAAGCAGGGAAATAGGGATAATTAGCATTGCGACGATTTCGATTGCGTTGGTCAGCGGCGTGGGATTTTCAAACGGGTACGCGGAATTTTGCGCGAAAAACCCTCCACCGTTCGTCCCGAGATGCTTTATCGACTCGAGCGAAGCAACCGGTCCTCGATACAGCGTGCTGATACTCCCTTCAACCGTGTGGTAGCTCACTGGCCCTCCAAGCGTTTGCGGAACCCCCTGCACTAGCAACAAAATCGACACGATGATCGCGAACGGTACAAGCACCCGCGTCAGTACGCGCACAAAATCAAAGTAGAAGTTGCCAATGCCGTTTATCTCCCGAAAACCGGGCCGCTGGTCCCTGCTCGCAAACCCTCTAATGAACGCCGCCCCGACTGCCATTCCGGTGGCGGCTGAAGTGAACATGAGAAACGTGATGCCGATCATCTGGCTGAGGTAGGACGCTTGCGTCTCGCCGGCATAGCTTTGCCAGTTCGTGTTCGTCATGAAACTTGCGGCGGTGTTAAACGCTAGGTCGATCGGCATGTTTGCCGCGGCCGTCGGGTTCAGGGGAAGGTACCCTTGAGTAATTAGAATCAGCATGACAATGACGATCATGAGCCCGTTGACCAAAAGGAGGGTCAAGACGTAGCGTCCTACGCGCATATCTTCACTCGGGTCAACACCGACTGCCCAGTATAAGCCTCGCTCAATCGGACCAAACAGCGCGTCGAGTCGACTTCGCTCCTTGAAAAAAACGCCAACTACGTAGCCGCCTACAGGGCGGACGAGGAGCAGCACAGCAGTAAGCTCCACGATAATCTGAACAACGCCCAGGACGTCCATTCACACCACTAAAACCGGTCGGGATATAGTATAACGTAGGTAAGATATATGAGCAACAATAGCGAAATGACTACGAAGACGACGTAGTATATATCCATCCATCGCATGATATGCATGGGCCTATAAAAGCTTCACCCTTGAGGGCTCAAACAAGGCTATTTAGAGCATAAGACGCAGATATAGGGCCGCGAATAGCGCATCGATAGGCGCACAAATTCTGGGCACTGTAATAACAACAAGGCGCGAGCTCATTTATGTATAAGCACATCCTCCTTCCGATTTCGAACCCAAAAAATGCTGAGTACACCTTAAAAGCGGCGCTGAGACTGCTCGATAATGAAGGAACGCTCATACTCCTCGGCGTGCTTCTCGCGCGTGAAAGCTATCCCGACCGGAACAAGAACTACCTTGATAAAGTCAATCTCATCATGCGCCTGATGCAGTTAGCGCAGCGGTTCGACGTCGAGGCCGTCCCAGAAATTACAGAAGCCTCCTCTGTTTATGATGCCATTGTTCAGCAGATAGCGAAACACGACGTCGATCTGACGGTGTTGGGCTATAGTCTGCGATCAACCCTTCACAAGATTCGTCACGGTGACATCATCTATCCCATCATGAAAAATGCGAAGTGTGATGTCATACTGTCGAATCTTAAATACGACACCGCATTTGAGCGGATACTGGTTCCTTCCGCAGGATACAAGCATTCTATCGCCGCGCTCAAGATAGCAGCAACGCTAGCAGAACCTACGCAGGGCCAGATAACGTTACTGCACATCGCTGAAGCAAATGAAAGTGAAGTCCTCGACGACCTCAAGCGATTAGCGTCCGCGAATGAGCGTGTAAGCGTTGAAGTCCGTTCAGGTCCCATCGCTGAGCAGATTATAGCGATTGCAAAGGATTATGATGCGCTGGTTATGGGGGCGTCGGAACGCCCGCGCAGCGCGAGCGTTGTTTTTGGGACTGTAGTGGACAAAGTTATTGAAAGTGCGCAAAGTAACATCCTCGTCGTGAGGGCGTAGACGAAGATCACTTCGCGGTTGTGTTCGTGACTGTTGCATTCAGCGCCGCTGCGTTCAAAGCAGTAGCGTTCGCCTCTGCAGCTTTCAGCGCCGAGGGGCTTAATAGATTATCCAATGCAAAATTGAGTTGTAGTACGTTGACCCGTGGCTCTCCAAAGACGCCGGCAACTGGATTCTCGGTGTATTGATTCACGAGACGCGTGAGCACATCTTGAGAGATGCCTGTCAAATTCGAAATGCGCGGAACTTGCAGCAAGGCGCTGTCAGATGCAATATTCGGATCAACGCCTGAGCCAGATTGCGTCGCCAAGTCGATCGGTACTAGGCTGATGGACGGATTGAGCTGCTTCTGATAGGCTACCTGTTGACTGACATTCGTGATGAGGGCAGGATTGTTCGGTCCCCAATTGGACACGCCCGAGGGCCTCGATTGAAAGTGCATAGGATCGGCAAACGACTGCCCGATTAGGCTCGAACCAACAACTGTGCCATTTTGTGTCAGCACACTTCCTTCTGCAGCCGGCCTATCCGCGATTTGCCCTATGCCTACGAGTACGAGAGGGAAAACTAGTCCGCACAATACTAAAAAGATTACAGTCGTCTTAAACGCTGCAAACAGGTCACTTTTTAGCATTGATGCCGCATTGGAACGTATTCGTTTAAATATCTTGCGCGGCAGCTGCAGTGAACCTGACTACCTACTAATGCGTTTGTTATGGCGCGGGAATCCGCATCAATGAACTGTTGAACCTGCGGCCCTAGGACATCGAATACCACAATCACGTGATCAATATCGTGAAGGCGAAGGGCGGCAAGCAGCGACGGCTCCCGCTTGACGTGATAACGCTGGCTGAGCTGCGTTACTACGTGGCTAAACATACCATCGCGAGCGATGC
This sequence comes from Methanobacteriota archaeon, assembly GCA_963701995.1. Classification (GTDB taxonomy): domain Archaea; phylum Halobacteriota; class Bog-38; order Methanoflorentales; family Methanoflorentaceae; genus Methanoflorens. The sequence goes on from OY969693.1 coordinate 579,176, forward strand.
GCCCCTCCCCCGTATCCCAGCAGTAGGCCCGGGAGCTGGTGAAGCGGTATGGAGCCGTGATCGGCAAGCACGTGCACCCGCATAGTTTCAGGCATAGCTTTGCCATCAACATGGTCCGGCACGGGGTCGATACCCGGCGGCTGCAGCGGTGTTGGGACACGCATCGATGAGCAGACTGCTGTGCCTGCAGCTCAATGATAAGGATCTGCAGGACGTATACGCAAAAGTGCCGTTTTGAATGACCACCTCTGGTCAATAACCGAAACTGAGACCCCAGGGCCCAGAACTCGAGCGGTTTGACCTAATCAGTAGCTGTGATTCCTGGGCCGTTGATCGTGGTGCGGCTCACTGCTTAACGGCGTTGTTCTGCGATTCGCATACGCGCGGGGTGTATCACCATGACGCACGTGCGGGCGTTCCGCATTACCTCGGTCACCGTGCTACCTACGAGCAGTCTCGACGCTGAGAAAGAGTGTGCGTCTCCGAGCATGACGATATCGTATTGTCCTTCGCGCACCTCGTCCAGAATCTCTTCGGCAGCGTGCCCCTCCCTCACAACCGCGCGGACGGCGAGACCATGTTCTCGCATGTGCGCGCATAGAGGGCCGAGGAAGATCCGTCTCGCGGCTTTTTTCTCTGAGTCAACGTCTCCGACGAGCGCTTCGATCCGCTCTAAATCTTCCCGAAATATGCGCTTGTAACTCTCGTAGATGCCGCGCTCAGTGAGCACGTACAGCAGCGTGTAGTCGATATCGTGTCGGAGCGCGTCTACAACACATTTCACGCCCTCCGTAATTGAGGGCGATCCATCAAAACAGACCAGGACTTTCATGTTTAGTTACCACCAACGATTCAGTAGAATCCCACCACGTATTTGACGTAGAGCAGGAGATCACAAAGTATGAGCGCCGCCACGGTCGGCGGGAGCGCTATTTTTATCCATCGCACCCATCCCATGCGCACCCCGTGCGTCTCCAGTGAGCTGTACGCGACAACGTTCGCCGAGGCGCCGATGGGCGTGAGGTTGCCCCCGATGTTGGTGCCCAGCGATACCGCCCAGACCATCAGGGCCGTGGCGAGAAGTGATGGAATGAGCGCCAGGTCTCGGATAACGTAGCTCATCATCACGGCGAAGGGGACGTTGTCGATCAGCCCGCTTATGAGGGCCGACCCGAAAAGCAGCAGCGAGAGCAGTACGGTGTTGTTCCCCATAGACGCGCCTACCCAGCCGGTTGCAAACACGCCGATGATCCCGGTCTTTTCAAGTCCGCCAACTAAAACAAAGAGACCGATAAAGAACAGGAGCAGTTCGTAATCGACCTTCTTGAGGGTGTCCTCGACACCTCCTCTGCCGACAAGGAGCAAGACAAAAGCGGGAATGAGGGCGGCGAGGGCGACGGTCAACGGGATGGCGAATGCCGCCTCGAGATAACCCTGGCTGACGAGGAGTACCACAGCAGCGATGAGGGCGGCGAGGCCGAGACGGAGCATCCGTTTGCTTATGATGGCGGTCTCAGGAGCGATTCTCGAGAGCGCACGCGTGTCAACCCTCGCGGAAGGCGTCAGCGCCCTCCGCTGCGTAAGATAGAGCACCCCTACTGATAGAAGGGCGGCAGCAAGCGCGATGGGGCCGGTATTCCTCACAAACTCGTTAAAGCCAAAACCCAACTGGGTTCCGAGTATGAGGTTGGGGGGGTTGCCGATGAGGGTTGATGCCCCCCCGATGTTGGCAACGACGACCTCAGCGACGACGAGGGGCACCGGGTCGATCTTCACGAGCCGGGCGATCTCGATCGTGATCGCTGCAAGAAAGAGCATGACCGTAATGCTATTGACGAACGAGGCCAGCAGCCCTGCCAAGAGAGGAAACACGATCAGCATGGCGCGAGGGTTGTAATTCAGCCTCTTTGCAAGGATAAATGCCATGTATGAAAAGAACCCCGCATCTGACAGCACCACGAGGATGATGAACATCCCAAACAACAGGCCGACGGTCTCCCAGTTGACGAAATTAATGGCCTCATTGAGGGTGAGGACGCCCGTGATGAGCAACACCAGACTCCCTGCGCCTACGACGATCGTCCTGTTGATTTTTTCTGTGGCTAACGTTCCATACGCCACAAGAAAGGTCACAAGGGCGATAGCGGCGGATGGTTCCATGGGAGTTCTCATGCACACAGCCACGACGTTCCGTGCTGCGCGTGCTTTGACAATCATAGGGTGCGAATCTTAGCACTCACGCACTATTCCGCTTAGATACGATAAAATCATTACGTCGCGGCAGAGACGAATCGTTTCAAAAGCCGCAATCGCTGAGAAGGAGTCGGTAGGACTGGACGTCCTATTAGCCCGCGGCGTGTCAAGCGGATCTGCTAGCGTCGCGATAGTTCGGGTTTGCTAACAGTGAGAGCGATCAGACAGGTCTCGTGGTCGTTGTCCCATTGGAACGCTCTTGACTGTGATGCCTATCGAGCGAAAAACGCATTGGCCGACTGATGGACGTTGAACAAAGGCCACAGGTATATGGCTGAATAGTGCGCTAAAACGATTGATGCTTGTTGGACCTTTAAGAACTGCATCCAACAACCAAGCACCGCTATGCGGCAAAGGAGGCTGTTTGGCCAAGTAAGGCGGGCAACCAAATGGGAACTGATAATGCTTCTACGTCCGGAACGTCTCATCGTGCCGAGAACGTTGGCGCGTACCTTATTGAGCGACTTCGATCATTAGGCCTTTCACACGTCTTCGGAGTGCCAGGGGATTACGTGCTCGGCTTTTTCAAGCAGCTTAGCGATAGCGGGCTCAAGCTTGTCACGACGTGCGACGAACTGAACGCGGGCTACGCCGCTGATGCTTACGCGCGTATACGGGGAATAGGCGCCGTGTGCGTCACCTACTCCGTCGGCGGCCTGAAGGTCGTCAATGCCACAGCGCAGGCATATGCGGAAAAATCTCCGCTGATAGTCATCACCGGAGCTCCGGGAATCAAAGAAAGGATAGGGAACCCCCTCCTCCACCATAAAGTGCGCACCTTCAACACGCAAAAGAAGATCTTTGAGGAAGTGACTGTCGCGTCTGCGGTTTTAGATGATCCACACACTGCGTGCCGAGAGATCGATCGCGTGTTATCCGAAGCACTCCGCATTAAGCGACCGGTATACATTGAGCTCCCGCGCGATATGACGTTCGCCCATGTGAAGCCGCCATATCAGGTTTCGGTACCGCGAGCAGAAGATACGAGCGATCCTAACGCTTTGCAGGCCGCTCTTGACGACGCAGTGATGATGATCAACGAGTCTCAGCAACCCGTCGTAATTGCCGATGTCGAGCTGCACCGGTTCGGACTGCAGGACAAGCTTCTCGCCTTAATCGATAAAGTGCAGATACCTGTCGCTGCGACAATTCTGGGTAAATCAGTTGTCGACGAGTATCATCCCCTGTACATAGGCATCTATGAAGGGGCGATGGGCTTCGCGTCCGTCCGCGACTTTGTCGAATCAAGTGATTGCCTGATCCTCCTCGGTGCCTTTATGACGGATGTTAACCTCGGACAATATACCGCGCATATCGACCAGAAAAACGCAATTTATGTCACGAGCGAGCAATGTTCGATTCGGTATCGCACCTACGCGCGCGTCGGTCTACACGACTTCCTCGAAGGCTTGCTCACCGCCCCTATCACGCCGCGGACCCCCCGCGGCTTTCCACACCCGCGGCCTATCGTACCATTCTTGACGAAAAAAGGACAGAAGATTACCGTCAAGAGGCTGTTTGAACGGCTTAACTGGGCGCTCGAGGACAACACCGTGGTCATCGCCGACGTCGGCGATGCGCTCTTCGGAGGGCTTGACCTCATTACCCACCGCAGAACTGAATTCCTGTCGCCAGGATATTACCTCTCGCTCGGCTTTGCGGTGCCGGCGAGTATCGGAGCACAACTCGCGAATCCCAATCTTCGTCCCTTAGTTTTGGTCGGCGATGGGGCGTTCCAAATGAGCGGCATCGAAGTCTCGACCATCGCGCGGCTCGGCCTGAACCCAATCATTGTCGTGCTCAACAATTATGGGTATGCGACCGAACGGCCAATCCAAGACGGGCCCTTTAACGACCTGCAGGTGTGGCAGTACAGTCGATTCCCGGAGATTGTTGGCGGGGGGACTGGCGCGGTCGTGACGACAGAGGATGAGCTTGACCAAGCGCTTGACGCGGCGCAGGCATACACCGAGGGGTTTACGATTATTGAAGTCCAGCTTGATCCGCACGATAGCTCGCCTGCGTTGCAGCGGCTGGCCGAGGGTCTTGCGAAGAAGATTCGTTGAAATTCAAGCTTTAGCTAGCAGGCACGGTTCAGCTCTTGCTGGCTGCGTGACAGTTGCATTTTCTTTGAGGAATCAAATTACACGCGAGGCGTCGTCCCGTGCCAAAACGGTATTAGCCCTGCACTCACCTATTACGTCTGTTTTTGTTCTTACTTAGTCGAATTGTGAGTACGGAGGCGAGCGAAAAAACGAGAATCGCTCCAAGAACCGCGAAGACCGGCGACCCGTTAGCAAATCCGACGTTTGGGAGGTCTGTCGCTCCCACAGCAGACGCCCCCTCGCTGCTCGATGAAGCAACGGCACCATTACCCGTCGTCGTCCACGAACGATCGAGCGTTGTGAACTGCACGCGTCCGGTGCCCCGCAAGTAATCGATGTAATCCCCCAGCAGCTTTACTTTCTCGGCATTGACGGTGCCATCGGGCGCCCTGAAATCGGCAGGATGATACAGCACAATGAAGGTGTCAATGCTATGAGGGTCGTTAAGCCACTGCGCAGTTGCGCTCTCCATTGACGGAAGGCTCTCGTTGCCGAGCACGAGCGAGATCGTATCTATTTTGATGCCATCCCGGTATCCCTGATTCATGTTGACATCTGCAAAGGCGGTGCAATATTCCGCGAACCCAAGCGCTTGTGCCGCCTTTAGCGTGTTATTGTCGCTCTTGTCAAACGGAGGGAGAAACGAAGTGGGCGTGACCCCGAGCGCCTGCGTGATGTCGTCGCGCCCCTGCTTGATTGCGTCGTATTGAGCGGCATACGGCCTCCCATAAAATTCACTGGGGCCCCTCAGTGACGGCGCGATATTCTGGTGCGTATAGCCGTGCTGTGCGAATTGAAAAAGGTGATTTGAAGCGATTGATCGCATGTAATCGAGGAACTGGTGATTTACTTCAATCAGCTGATTGCCCGAAGGCGTAGGGTACGGATGGGGAATGATGCCCAGCGTCAACGGCACGTTCTTGTCGATGTGCACCTGGTTGACAGCCTGAAGCTCGGCGAAGTCGGCGTTAGGCGCGACGTCATCCTCTCTAAATATCACATATTTGTTCGTCTGCGCATTATCCGTCGCTCCACTGCCTGCGCACGAAAACAGCATCGAGAATAGAAGTATCAAAACGAGCGAGCAGACGAGGACGATTTTCGGTCTGACTCTTGTATTGCGTCTGATTCCGTTTGACTTGTCTTGCGGCACTGGGCACACTCGAGACGTTGTTAGTAGCCAGGAGACTTGGCGCACTCTCGCTTGGTAAGGGTTCGCCTTGAAGATCGACTGTGACGGTTATGGTCGCTCTTCCCAAAACTGGCACGCGCATGAAGTATTGGGACTGGTGATTTAAATAGTGCTCGGAGGTGTATCGTCCGAGCGTGCACCGGGGGTTGCAATAGAGCAGACTAGAGCTAAGCTCGAAGGACTGGCTTAGGCCGGTAGTTGCGAGACGCGTCTTACCTCGAGTTCTGGCCCAATCATCAGGCAGCAGGCCAAAAAGGCACCCAACCTCTGTAAAATTAGCGTTGACGGGCACAGGCTTGTGAAAGCAAAACGCGGGGAGACAATTGTAGCCGGACGAGCCTCAGCTAGCCGTTAGAGCAGCACAATTCGGTCTTTTTTGTAGCGCGGTGTGCGCTTTCACAATCGTCTCGGCGGACGTTGCCTTTGGGGTCGAGCGACAAACCAGTAAAAACCGATGGAAGCAAAGGCAATCAAACCGAAACGCGCGTAGAGCAACAACGCCCCGAGCCCATCATTGCGTTCACTGCTTGTCAAAGTGCCGGTCGCGTCTTTATTCAAAGCGGCAGTCGTTATGGATGGAGCTGCGCTGCTCGGCGATATGGCGGTACCGTTCCCTTCCGTCGTCCACGAACGATCGAGAGTTGTGAACTGCACGCGTCCGGTGCCTTCTAAGTAGTCGATGTAATCGGCGAGCATCTTCACTTTCGCGGCATTGACGGTGCCATCGGGCCCGCTGAAATCGGCAGGATGATACAGCACAATGAAGGTGTCAATGCTATGAGGGTCGTTAAGCCACTGCGCAGTTGCGCTCTCCATTGACGGAAGGCTCTCGTTGCCGAGCACGAGCGAGATCGTATCTATTTTGATGCCATCCCGGTATCCCTGATTCATGTTGACATCTGCAAAGGCGGTGCAATATTCCGCGAACCCAAGCGCTTGTGCCGCCTTTAGCGTGTTATTGTCGCTCTTGTCAAACGGAGGGAGAAACGAAGTGGGCGTGACCCCGAGCGCCTGCGTGATGTCGTCGCGCCCCTGCTTGATTGCGTCGTATTGAGCGGCATACGGCCTCCCATAAAATTCACTGGGGCCCCTCAGTGACGGCGCGATATTCTGGTGCGTATAGCCGTGCTGTGCGAATTGAAAAAGGTGATTTGAAGCGATTGATCGCATGTAGTTGAGGAATTGCGTATCTGTCAGGAGCTGGTTGCCTGCCGATGCATTTTGATGCGGAATGATGCCCAGCGTCACCGGTACGTTCTTATCGATGTGCACTTGGTTGAGGGCCTCAAGTTCGGCAAATTTAGCGTTAGGCGCTATGTCATCATCCCTAAAAACGACGTACTTCTTGGTTTGTCCGCTGCCCTCCGCGCCCTGGGCGGTCACGTGGGCCGCAGAAAACAGTACGATTAAGATGAGCAAACAGCCGAAAACGATTTTTTTACCTCGCGTATGCTGCATTTGCAGTTGTCCTCAGCTTACCTAACAGGTTCCCCAAAAATGCAGACCACAAGCGCTTCCCTCGATCACGAAGCGCAGTCGCGTACCTCCTCACCAGAGCACGCCGGGTCCCGTACGATGCAGGAGCACTTAACTAAGCTTGAATGCTCATACTTAATTGTTTCTTAAAGGTGCGCTCACGTAGAGCGTCGCTGTCACGCAAACTTAAAACCGGCTCCGGCATCACCAAGTTCGCGGATAAGTCACAGTATCGCGCCGATCATGCCGCCGATGATTCCCCCGATCACCAGTCCAGCTAGCGGCGCAAGAAGCGCTCCAAAGGCGGCTCCTATGATGAGCCCGAGCAGCGCTCCAATCACAGCTCCAGCTAGCGCTCCAACCCCTCCAAGGATTTGCTGACCAACGAATGCACCAATCGCTCCGCCAGCAATTAATCCAAGAAGCAGGCCGATGGCTCCACTCAGTATACCGCCCAGCGGGATGCCGACGATCACGCCCAGCAGAACGCCAACAAAGGAACCAACCAACCCCCCAATCATACCCTCAACTAACGCGTCGCCGTGTCTGCTGCTAAAGGCACCGACCGACGCGCCGACGATGACGCCAACAATTACGCCTGACCACAAGCCCGCAAGAACGCTTATCAGGACGCCGAGTGCTCCGCCGGTAAAGCCGCCGACGACGCCCGGGCTTACAAGCCCACCTCCATCACCGCGTGCCGCTGCTAAGAGCGTCACGAGGCTTCTGTAAGAAAACATACTAGTTAAGGAAGGGGGCTGCTGTTTAAAGTCTATGTCGTTTGGACAGCTGCAAATGTGAGGCGGAATGGCGTTGCTTGAGTCAAATGTAGTTGCTCAAACAACTCTGCTTGTCTATACGCTGGATACTGGCAGAGCAGGTTTTTTATGAATTTGCACGCTCCGTGAACAATATTAATGCTGCATGGCGTAATGTACGTAACGAAAGTTTGTGGCGCGGTAAGCCGATAAGCGTGTCAATCCGGCGATTTCGCAAGTCACGCGATCCGCGCACCAAGTCGGGAGGGGTCGTGCGTTACATTCGAATCATCGGCGCAAAATCTTTCATGGAGCTCACACACGCTGACGTGGCAGGCTGGCACTTATATGGCACGACGTTTCTTGAGTGGAAAGATGAAACAGGAAAGGACTACGATAGCTGGGTCCGCGAACGAGTGAGCCCTGCGCTGGACGTATTTGACTATATCGCGTGGTATGAAGACGGATCGTTGCACGGTTACGAAGGAGGATACAGCGTCATACTCGATCTGAGTTTTGGACTCTGGACGAATTCGATACTCGCGCGCGCTAAACGACTGGGACTGCGCGTGGAAGAAACGCAGGCGGCTGGCGCAGGATGCTGGATTGGGTAAGTTCACAACCGTGTCCTGGCAGGCTCAGGTGAAAAGCTGCCACGACGCCTTGTATAGTCGTGCGGACCGCAATGTGCCTTTGAGTCCCGACATTTAGGGAACGCGATCTCTAGAAAGGATATGTCAGCGCGCCGCAACGTCCTTCTCTTCAACGCTTGCAAACTGGAACTGCAGCGCCTTAAACCCCTTCTCGTCGACAAAGTGCGCATCAAGTACGTGCCGCTGCGACCGGCCCATAGAGTCAGTCGCAACGCCGAGTAGGGTCCCGTCGCTCCGGATAACGAACGCTGAATACTTTGCAAGCAGTTCCTTTATAGTCGTCGCACGTCCTTCTTCGCGTGCCTGCCACTTTGAAAAGGTTGATCGCTGCAGTAATTTGAATTGCCGAGACGTTAGCGTAATAACGCGTGTCGTAATCCGTAAACCCCCTGTTGGCTCCTGGTCGTACCTACTTGCATGAATCTCAAACGTTTTAACGATATCTAACGCGAATCGCAAGGCAGACGTGCCAAAGCTCCCAGATCAGCTCCATTATGGTGGCCAAGGAGCTAGGCGTCGCACGCGGCGCGATTTGTGGGCGATCATTAGTGATTCTGTAGGAAAAAAAAATAGAAACGCTGCGCCCGGAAGGAAAGCAGGGGCGGCGCATCGATCAAACAAAATATGAAACGATACGCGCAGCCGTGCTCGCCTGTTTGAACAGTCGTGAATTAACACACGCTCAACTGAATGCGTGCGTTGAGCAAAAAGTCAGTGGTACATTCCAAGGTTCAATCGCTTGGCACGCCGAAACATGAAACTCGACCTCGAAGCGCGAAAACGAATACGGCGCGTGCACGAGGCAAAGCGCACCACATACTGCATCGTTAAAAACTGAAACCGCGCCTTTCGCTTGCAAGATAGACGCTTAGCTGAAGCGGCTTGAGCGCTGTCGAGGCATATTTACCCTTGGCCAGGGCACTTAGTGAACCGCTCGCTTTACCAACGCAAGCAGCTCTTCTCGCGTTCGTACGCGCTCGCGCGTCTTGGTCTTCCCACTTTTGATGACGTTTGCAAAAATCTCAGGTAGGTCGCCTTCTGTGACCCCTGTGAGCCCCTCAATAATTCCGCTGAAGACGTCACGCGTTCGTCGCTCTTCTAAGGTGATGTGTCCGAAATTGCGAAACCACATCTCTATGCGCGTATCTTCCGATACGATCGTTATCTTACGTATCTGCTTTTCCCACCAGAGGTGGATCATAATGTCATACTTCTTCTGAGTCATGAATCGTCTCCCGCGGCATGCGCCGGCCTGACTCTTACTAGTATCTCCTCTGTTTTTATGATTGCGGGAATCTTTAGGCGCTCTATGATGGCGAACAAAGAAATGACAAGCTTGCGATCGCTGAGGACTCGCAAAAAGAATAAAAAAAGTGGTGCGGTTTGTACGCACTTACTTCACTTCTGCTTAGCTCTCTTCCGCTGCCGCTCTCGAGGCGGCACGAGCGATATATACTGTGGCAATCACTGCGGCGATGGTTATGATAATTGCATATGAGAGGTTTGCTGGAATGCTGTTGGGTGTTCCCAAAAAATAGATAAAAATAGATTGTATCGCTTGGTTCCACGCAAGGCCTGCGACGAACGCGAAAGCGGTCGTGACGAGGCCAGCGGTCACCTTTAGATATTCTGCTCGACTCACCATGTGTTTCACCTCCGGTAGGCTAGTTACAGTGTGAACGCGATTTGCATTAAATAAAGCACTTTCTATTTGCCGCGTTATCGGCTATTAGATACCTTAAGTCACTCCATTGCAGAAAAGCGCGAGCTGTGGCTTATTTTGACTAGATGCGGTACGCAATCAGGAGAACGATGAGCAGCAACGGCAAGAGGATGTCGTTGATATACAGAATCGGCCCCGCATTTCCGGGCGCGTAGTTGTGACGGAGCCGGATGTCGCGTATGTGGCCGTATGCCGCCCCGATCCCAAACACCGCAAACGCGATTACCGTTGCGCTCCAGAAGTCACCGCGCACCCAAAAGCAGAGCACCCCTAAGACTCCTACGGCGAGGTTGTGCAGCGCTACTTCAAATTGAAACGGGCTTCCGGTGGGCCATCCAATACTTCGTGCAACGTCGTCAGCGACAAGCGCGTGTCCCATAAAAGCGTAGAGCGAACCGAAGCCTACCACGATGACAAGGAACCAGAGGAGAAACGACTCGACTACCCCCGCGGCGTATAGGGCGATATTGAGGATGGCCGCAATGATCGCGACACCGATCAAACCATAAGGCCAGTATTCTGCCGCACGATTAACCATGGGACCCTTTCGCCACGTCGTCGGTGCTCGCTTTCTCGTCGTGCGCGGGTTTAAAGCTATCGTTTGTTGACGTTGGCCAGTTAGAGCCGCTACGAGCACCGAACAAGCCATCGCGCGGTAGGCGAGATGATCGATCGAAGGGGTAGCTGGGGACCAAAAAAAGGATTGAAACGAAAAGAGGGGAGAGTTTTTAACTACAGCAGCATTTCGATGGAGTGGTGATAACGAATGTTCGTAAACACTGACGGCACTGTTCTGGAAGGGGCCCGGGCATGACAATTACACTCACAACGCTTTGTGAGAATACCGCCGCGCAAGTCGGTCTGCGCGCCGAATGGGGGTTAAGCATTCTTGTCGAGACGGACGAAGTCGCTGTATTGCTCGACACGGGCCAAGACACCGCGGCGACCTTCAACGCAGCGGTCTTGAATGTAGATCTATCTGCGCTTCACACCATCGTGCTCAGCCACGGGCACCGCGATCACACGGGCGGTTTGTGGTCGGTGCTCAGCGCGACACGAAAAGACCCTGCCCTTCGCGAAGGGGCGCGTGCAGTCAACGTAGTGGCGCATCCAGACATCTGGATACCAAAGTACTCAGGACCCGTTCATAAGAATATCTACGCGGGGATGCCGCACGTACGTGAGGCGTTAGAGAGCCTTGGCGCCGCGTTTGTAAGCACGAGCGAGCCGGCGCGAATAAGCAATCGGATCCTTACAACAGGCGAAATCCCGCTGGACACGGCTTATGAGACCGTTGATCCAGAGTTGTACGTTCGTGACGAAGGAGGCATCCGGCCTGATCCGATGGCAGATGATCTTGCGCTCGTCATCACGACCGATCTCGGTCTTGTGGTCGTATTGGGCTGCGCACATCGCGGTATTGTCAACACGCTGCTCCAGGCACAGAGCGTGGCGAACGAGGATCGCATTCGCACAGTTATCGGGGGGACGCACTTGATGAAGGCGTCGGAAGGGCAGCTCAAAGCGACGATCAAAGGGCTTAAAGCTCTCGACGTCGCGCGCATAGGCGTCTCTCACTGCACCGGTTTGCCTGCCGCCGTGAAACTCTCCAAAGCGTTTGGGAACCGTTTCTTCTTTAATAATGCAGGCACGCGCATCACGATCGAGGACTAGCGCGGGACAAACGTGCATTTCGAGCAGCGGCATTCGGTGACAGACTAATGAGGTGCGCCCACGAAGGACCAACTAGCTGCGAATAACGGAAGCTCGTGAAATAACGAATCATAATGCGGTTTCCGCGCAAAAAAGGTTTAAGAGGGGGGGCCATAGTCGGCATGGTGACAAGTATGGTCGACAAGCAGAAAGTTATAGATGAACTTAACGCAGCGCTGGGCATGGAAATCGCTGCGATCGTGCAATACTCGCACAACTGGTACTCGATTATGGGTCCCTGGCGCGGCGCCCTCACCGGAGAGCTGGAGAGCTTCGCAAAGGATGAGATGAGCCACATGGAATACGTCTCGGAAAAGATCGTTGCTCTTGGAGGGGTGCCGACGACAAAGCCCGCTCCCATAAACACGCCCGCATCGTGGCGTGCTATGCTTGAGGCCGATCTCGCAGCTGAAAACGCAGCGATCGACCGCTACAAAGCCATTATCGCAATGGCAGACGATTTGGGGGACGTAGATCTGAAGAAGTCAATCGAGGACATCGCAAGCCAGGAATACGGACACAAAGAGGCCCTCGAGAAGTTCCTAAAGGAGCCGAAGTAAGGGGGGTAGTTTCCTCCACAACTTTTTTTTTACTCGCCGTTTTTTTACTCGCCTCTCTTAGAAGCTTCTTACACAGGCGAGCGCAACGGCTATTAGGCTTGAAAGAAAGCCATCGGATACCTTTTTCCTTGCACGTTGGCAGACCACCTTAGCGTGGCAAAGCCTTCCAGGCTCTGTGGGTCAATACGGAGCGACATCAAGTGCGAGGGAAGATCCGATTTGTGAGACCGCGACTCAGTGCTGCGATAACCGCGTTGGCGGTAGTAGTGCAGTGACTTTGCTACAACGCTACAATAATATATGCGTGAGGCTAAACTATAAGGAATTAGGGAGTGGTTTTATGCTAGACAAGACGATTTCTGAGCATTTCATCGACAAAACGATAGAAGTGTACTTCGGTGGCAGGCCGAACGAAACTATAACCGGTAAGGTAGTGGGAAGCGCCGATGGAGTTGTTGTGCTCGAGCACGATCAGCGCCGAGATTTTGTCAACGTCGGAAAAATTGTGGCCTTTTGGGAAGTGTAGGCCTGGCACCTCGTCGGCGGGCCATTTCAGCGGCCTCTATTGTCCTTCTCTATGATATAGGGGCCAAATCGACGCTTGGCCCGTACCGCCTTAGTAGGTCACCATAATCGGTCGCATCGCCGCGCCTTGCATGTAGCTCAGACGAGATTTGCTGTTTGTTCGCTGCCGCAGCCGAGCAGACGTGCAAAATCGTGACCGTTTGACCTCAGGTTTTTGTTTTGCGCGGCTTGCAGAGGATTTCGCGGATTTCAAGCTCATAGAATTCGTCGCTTGTCGCCGCCTTAAGCACGAGCGCTGTGTCGAGCCCTTTTGCACTCCCACCAAGCGCCACGACCTCGGTACCTGGTTCGACGATCTCTTCCTGCGCCGCGATCAGTGTGAGTTCGACGGCCACTTTGGTGCCTTGTCCGAACCTGCGAAAGGCGTTCTTGACCTCATCAGGGTACTGGTAGTCAACTTCTTTGTAAAACACGTGTTTAAAGCCCGCATCTTCAATGCGCTTTTTGGTTTCGGGCGAAAAACGCGCGGGATCGGTGCCGACGAAAAAGAGCGTGAGGTTGTCAGACGCGAAGAAGTCGAGCGCTTTTTCTGCAGAAGCTCCGCGCACCGAAGGGATCAGGATGTGCGTGATCCCGAGTTCGCTGGCGCGCTTCTTTGCGCAGTCAAGCACATCGGCCGTGTTGTCTTCTCCAGGAGCGTCAAAATAGGTTATTGTCCTTTCCATTCTCATGATAGTGGTCCTCCCTGTACTCGGACGTTTAGGCGCTAGGACATGTAAAGGTTTCTATGAGACGCCGCCAGCAGGAATTTTTTTTTGAATTTAGTGCGCTCGGGACGATGATTAGTCGCGAGTAGCACGTGCCCTCTCCTCGCCGCTCTCCGAGAAGAACGTCGGTGCTGCTTCAACGCGGTATGGCTCGTCCATTATGCTCGCTTAGTTCCAGTGGACGAACTCCGTCTCTTTCGCAACGCCCGTGAGAGTGCGTCGAGCGTGTTTCGATAGTCGGTGATCTCGCCCTCGCTTGGCAATGGCACGACCTTCGATAACTCCGCACTGATGCGTTCGCGTGTTTGGGTGTCCAGTTCAAGCGACTCGAGTGCGGCTTCGGTGATGACCCAAAACGCGTGGCGGTGCGACACTTCGGTAATGCATTCGAGACTCACGACGCCGAGCCGGACTCTGTCTTTGCGTTGCTGACCGTGAGAGTCGAAATACGAGCGCACGAGTTCCGCTTGCAGCATGCACGGTCCGAATCGGTCAGCTCTGCACCCGTTGTTGGGGCGATAGGTCCACTCGGCCACGTATCCGGTTGCGTTCATAGTCACTTTCACTCTGTCGTAATTCGCCAAATCTGCTTAGCAGCGTTCTGCGAATGCCTATGCCAAGATCAATACTCAGAATGGCGACTATCGTATTAAAGTTGAGGCCAACAGTGTTTTTTTGTGCCGCTGACGCTGGCGCGAAAGCGTTTAGCAAACAGAAACGTTCAAACAACGTAACGAATCCCTCGCACTAGCACCTTGCGACGCAGGGTGGCATTTATATACAACCGCTTCTCACCTCAGTCTAATCCGAGCGTGATGTCATGACGAGAGCAGAACGCGTGAAACTCATTAGCGCAATCGAAGCAGCGCGGGGCTCTACCGTTATATCGTATGTTGCGGCGGACCGGCAAGGGCTTGAGATCAACATCGCCACAGATGTCTTTCCCATACTCCATCGCCATCTGGCAAAAGCGGGGTACCAAAACCAAATTGACCTGTTTCTTTACGGCACGAGTGGGTTGCCGATGGCCGGGTATGCGCTCGTCAACCTCTTTCAGGAGTTCTGTGGTAGATTCAACGTGATCATCCCGTTCAAAGCGCACAGCACAGCAACGCTCATCGCATTGGGAGCAGATGAACTCGTTATGAGCGAGATGGGTCAACTTAGCCCCATCGATCCTTCCGTGCAGCACCCGTTGAGCCCAAAGATAACGCTCCCTAATCAACTCGTCCAAAACGTGCCCGTTAACGTAGAGGACATCGATGGTTTTCTTAGCTTTGCGAAAAACGAGCTCGGACTCGGAGGCGAGGAGTCGATGCAAAAAGTGCTCGACGCGCTTTCGTCGAACGTCAACCCGCTTGTCCTCGGCGCAATGTATAGGTCCCGAGAACAGATCGCTTTTCTAGCGGCACAGCTCCTCAAGCAGCACATGGACGATGACGAGCTGATCGACCGTGCCGTGAGCACGCTGACGAGCAAGCGTTTTTCACACGATTACATCATCAGCAGGAAAGAGGCGAAGGATGGCATGGGCTTGAACGTTATCGAACCAGACGCGCGGCTTGCGTCACTCATCGTCGGTCTTTGGGAGCACTACGCCGAGATAACCGAAGTAGACAAACCGTACAACCCTCAGATGGTCCTTGAAAGGGAGTTTGTGAAAGTCAGCAACTTCGATCGAGGCATCATCGAATCAAAGGACCTAACGCACGTATTTCGCACACAAAAAGAAGTCGAACGATCAGAGATGAGCATACCGCAAAGTCCGTTCCCTCAGATAGCGTATCGCGAGCAGGTTCTCGAAGA
Source organism: Methanobacteriota archaeon (assembly GCA_963701995.1). Lineage (GTDB taxonomy): Archaea > Halobacteriota > Bog-38 > Methanoflorentales > Methanoflorentaceae > Methanoflorens. The sequence continues at coordinate 594,707 of OY969693.1, forward strand.
GGGGTGGATAGAGGACGATCGTTTGTAGGGAGCGATCAGACGTAGGCGATACGTGAGTCAGCTTTTCGTCGGCGTTTGAAGAGCGGTCGACGACAGCGACGCGCACCACGTTGCCGCGCACGGCGCCAGACGCCGATCGCATAGAGGCGGGGGCCTGCTATTTTTGGTGCACCTCTTACTACAGTGGCGGACTTACCATTCACACATTGAGGCACTGCAGAGCGCGGCGAGGCTCGCACCGTTTACGCTCGCGTTCGCGTCTGTTCGCGGACAAAAGAGAGTAGGTAGTACAGTCCTCCAACTCCTTTTCCAGTAACTCCGCTCGCCTTCCATCCACCAAACGGCTGGACGCCGGGCCACGCCCCCGTCGTTGCGCCGCCGCGCCGATTCGCATAGCATACGCCGAACTGCATAGAAGCGAAGAAGCGCTCCACCTCATCCTCATCTTCAGAAAAAATGCCCGCGGTGAGACCATATTCGCTCGCGTTTGCCTCTCGTAAGCCCTCCTCGAATGATGTGATGGTGTCGACGAGCAGAAACGGCACGAAGAGCTCTTCTTCGAACAGGCGATGTCCTCGCGGCAGTCCCGTCATAATGGTGGGGCGCACGTAACATCCCCGGTTCCACACACCGTCGCGCAGCACCGTCCCGCCGGCCACAACGGTTCCTCCGTCCTGAAGACCGTCTTTGACCGCGTCTGTGAACTTCGCAAGTGCGGCGCGATCGATGAGGGGGCCCACAAAAACGTCGCTCTTGCGGGGGTCGCCCACAACGATCTTTTCGGTCGCTGCGCGGAGCCGTTCGAGGAATTCAGGCGCCACTGCTGACTCAACGTACACGCGTGACGTGGCGCTGCACTTCTGGCCGCTGTAGCCGAAGGCTCCTTTGAGGACGCCTTCGACCGCTTTGCTGAGGTCTGCAGAAGCGGTGACGATGGCAGGATTCTTGCTGCCCATTTCTGCGACAAAGGGCTTAGGATAGGGCTGGCGTGCCGAGAAGTTGCGCTGCAGCCAGATCCCTGCGTCGCGTGACCCCGTAAAAGCGATTCCGGCGACATCGGGATCGGCCACCACGACCGCTCCAAATGGCGCTCCCGGACCGGTAATCACATTCAGCGCGCCTCCGGGAACCCCTGCTTGTACAAATGCTGCGAGCAGCTTCAGGCCGGTCAGTGGCGCGTTGCTCGTCGGTTTAAACACCGCGGTATTCCCGGTGAGGAGCGCGGCTGAAACCATGCCTGCGGCGAGCACGAGCGGGAAGTTGAACGGAGAGATGACCACCCACACGCCATACGGCTGCATAGTGCTGATGCTTCGCTCTCCGGTGACCTCAGACATGGGAACGGCGAAACCCTTTCGCTCCTTATAGATAGCGCAGTTGTACCTGAGCATTTCGACCGCTTCACACACCTCAGCGAGAGCTTCAAATCTATTTTTTCCCGCCTCATAGGTCATGAGAGCGGCAAGCGGGAAGCGCTGCTTCTCGATGACGTCCGCGATGGCGTGAATGATCCGCACGCGTTCTTCCCAGTCAGTTTGACTCCACGCGGGAAACGACTCCGTCGCCTCGGCGACCGCAGACCGGGTCTCGGCCTCCCCACCTTTTTGAAACGTGCCGATGACGAGGTCGGTATCGATGGGGGAGTGGGTCTCAAACTCCTCGATAGCTGCGACGCGACGACCGCCGATATACATGGGGTGATGCTGCCCAAACTCTCCTCGGACCGTTTCCAGCGCCTGTTCGTATCCGCTATGAATATCTTTGTTATCGAGAAGCGAAGTGTAGGTGAGCTTTTTCTTTCTTGCCATGGTCGAGTCCTCTTCAGCGTCTTATTGGAGAGACTAACGCTGTTGCACCCCCGATTCGTGCGCCTGTATAATATGCTATCGGTTATGAGCAGGTACGCGTCTTCACTGGATGTGCGTTGAGCCATATAGCGCGGACGTTTTTTTTGCAAAAAGGCGCTGAATGACTCTCCTTGCAAAAGATGGCCCGACCCAGGCGCGACCCGGCGCGAAGTGAGAACGTTGACTCCGTTGAACCGAAAGGTACCTGGCTCTGGCGGCGTTGAAAGGAGTAGTACGAACCCGGAGGTCAAGTGACGGCAGACCCTGCAACTGGCGAACCTTACAAACGCATCAAGCGCACAATGGAATCTATTTCCGGACGAGTGCGACAAGAGGCAGGCTCGCTCGATCGTTCAGAGGTGAACGCGTTTGTCGCTGAGATCATTGCGACGCATGAAAGTCGCCATCGCATATTCCTTCTTGGTGAGGGCAGGTCGGGGTTGGTCGCCCGCTCCTTTGCTATGCGCTTGATGCACCTAGGCTTCGACGTGTACGTCTTTGGCGAGGTAGTCACCCCTGCCGTCAAAACAAACGATCTCGTGATCGCCGTTTCCGGGACGGGCGAAACAGGTCCGGTTAACGAGACAGCGAAGATCGCTAAGCATCACGGAGCTAGAATTGCCGTTGTCACCTCGAATACGGACTCATCCCTCGGCAAGATTGCGACCAACACGGTGACCATCCGCGGCCGAACAGAAGCCGATGAAACGAGCTTCTTGGAGCGTCAGGTCACTGGCGTATCGATCTCACTCACGCCACTTGGAACGCTCTTTGAGATCAATGTGATGGTGTTCTTGGACAGCGTCATTGCCGGCCTGATCGCAGCTCTAGAGAAGAAGGAGGAAGAAATAGCCGAGCGGCATTCAGATCTAAGAGTGCAAAGAGAGACACTGACGGCAAATCCGCACGACGCCCATCGTGAGTCGTAACGTTGTCACCAAGTTCAAATACGAACACACATTTTTTTTTAAACACTGCTCGTTGGCGGCACCTACTCGACCCAACACGGTTAAAGCCTCCGAGACGAATCAAGAGGCGTCGAGCGGAAGGGGGAGGTGACTATGGCTTGGACAGCATAATTCTGTACGTGCTCCTTGGGGCGACTGCCGGGGTTTTCAGCGGCTTGTTAGGAATTGGTGGGGGCATCATCCTGGTCCCGATGCTCGTGCTGCTCGTCGGGCTCACCCAGCAACAGGCGCAAGGCACCACGCTCATTTTGCTCACCGCACCTTTTGGGCTGCTAGCTGCCTTAACGTACTACCAAAGCGGCTACGCGGACTTGAAGATTGCGGCGATTCTTGGCATTGGATTCTTTTTCGGAGCTTTTCTCGGGGCGAAAGTCGCAACAAATGTCCCTAATGTTGTTTTGCAAAAGGTTTTTGGTGTGGCGCTGTTGGTAGCCGCGGTATACCTGCTGCTAAGCAAATAGAGGCGCGTCGAGTTTCGCGTCCCTATTAGCAGTCGTCCTACTGGCGGCACCAATGACAGCGCACGATGCTGTTTTGCTCTGTTAGGCAGGGAAAGGATTATAAAGAGGCGAAAGCCTATCAAAGTAGTTGGCAAATCAAACGCTCTAACGAGCTGAAGTCCGCTGTAGAGCCTATGATAGCCCCTAGGCACGTGCACGGTTCAGTGTTTGCGTGTCCGGGGTTGGCAGTGCGCGGAACCAGAGTTTGAGGCGTCGAAATGTAATAGAATCAAAGCGAGGCAAAAGAATGGGTCTTTTTAAACTGATGAGTTTGCCACTGCGAATGATGATGTGGCCCATGGCGGCGCCGGTCCGCATGATGATGATGCCTTTGAAGATGGCGTTGCGTTTCGTGACGGTAATACTGCTGTTCGCGAACCTGATGGTAATGCTGTTCGCGGCCGTCATGTTCGTCATGTTCACCGTCGTGCCGGTCGTTATGTTCGGGCTGTTTTTCGTGATGAAAAAAATGCGCAAGGGAAGGATGGGAATGCACGGAAGAATGCACATGCACATGCCTGAGCCCCGGCGCTTTAAGCCCTAGGCGTATGGAAAAGGCAGCTTTTCACAAAAAACAGCGAAAAACTGGAAAATCCAGCCTCTGACACAGAGTGCTGACCTTTTTTATTTTTGTAGTCGCAGCTGAGCTCCGCCGTGTGCGCTAAACGCTGAGAATCAGATTTTGACGCGGTCGGTAGGTGCAAAGGAAGTGTTGTAGTGAGAACGCGGCAGACCGGCCGCTTTTCGCCGCGTCTTGATCAATGCGACGTCCGCTATGATTGCGATTGAGCTTTTTTGCATACCTTAACGTCGGATATTCAATCCTTGCGTTCCGATGTACGTTCACCACTTTGGCTGTTGCGCTCTGGACGCGTCGGAGCTTCTAAAAAGCGCGGGAACAACGATGTGGACTATTTAGGTACGAAAGTGCGCGTAGGACACTGAGTTGTCTCTCGGTCGCCTGGCACTTCGTGGCCAAAGCAACTGCCTTTGCTGTCGTCGATTGGCTCATAGAACTTACATTCTTTGCACGTAGACACGAACTCACCCTCCTTTGGCGGTTAGAAAAGACTTGGTGCCGTGTTATATGTACTCTCTGTTACTGCTGACTTACGGGGGCTGAGTGAAATCCCATCACATAAAATTGATCTGCGCTGCAGCTCCGCGAAGTGAACGCTAAACGGCTCTTCTTCAGCATTCATTAACTGCCAAGTCTGGACATCGTGCTTGAATGCGGTCAATCTGCCCAGCCTTCATTAACAGAGGGATGATCTATTGCTTCCAACGTCTTCAACAAGCGCGCTGCAATCTCCGCGCTTTTTTGCTCACTGAAAATCGTTTGCAGCACGCCGATGAGCCGGTTGCGGGCTGTTGCGAGGTTTGCCATGTCAACCATGAGGTCAGCGTCTTGGAGGATGCCGAGCGAGTGGGACACAAGCGAATGAATCATACACGCCTTGAGATCACACTCAAATTGTGGCGCCGTCTCGCTGCGTCCGTGGTCGTGCTGCGGCGCGCAGAACCTGCACCCGCTCCCTGGGACCATCACCCCCATTTTTGGACCATCCAGCGCGTTGCGCTGCAGGGCTGCGATCAGCTCATTAGGCGTTAGCTTATTTATTTCAGCTTCGATGATATCGAAAACAGAGTGCTCCAAGTCGATCATTGTAAGTGCACGTATAATCGTTGATTATTGTTTATTTATCTGCCTCTTAGCCGTTATCTCGCTCGAGCTTGCTGAAGAAGGAGTGCTGCCTACAGTCACCGACAGGCGCGACAATACGGGAGGGCCTCGCGACTTGAATAAAACGCCTTGCATGCAAAAGTAAGCCAAAAATAGGCCAAAAATCTGCCACAATTTCGCACGCTGAACCAAACACCGTCATCAGCAAATCGATCCATCTATCGCCAATAGCGTGTGCAAGGCCACAGCAATTCCGAAAATATTATTATTTTTATTTTATCATAAATTAGTCAAAATACTTCGCGGCAACTGCTCGTCGAGTACCTTCATTACTAGCAGGCTCCCGCTCACACCATTTAAACCTATTTTAAATGCGCAGGCTTCTGTTCACGTTCCCATTGTCTGCTGTTTCACGGGACGGCGACAAGTTAGTCAGGGCTTTGGCGTGTCATTTTGCGGTAGGGTCAGATTCAACGATGCCAAAGATGTTCCCTTCGGTGTCCTTGCACATAATCAGATATCCGACGCCTGGAATAGGTCCTTTTGGCAGTATAATGCTTCCTCCGGCGTCCACGACTTTTTTTGCCGACTCATCGACAGAGGGGCTGCTTATGCTGCATATCGTCGGTTGCCCAGCGGTCGTGCGCGGCGCTATCCCACCGTTGATGCCCGGTTCGTCCTCGGGTCCGGCAGTGACAAGCCAATAGTCTCTAGGGCCTTCCCACTTTGAGACGGTCCAGCCAAATACCTTCTGATAGAACGCGATTGCCCGCGCCGGATCATCTGCTTGAATATCGAAATGAACGACTTTTGACATGTTGATTCTCCCTAATGTTTGTGGAATTTTTGTTGCGTGGATACTTAAGCACTTTGAACCGAAATAGAGGGGTTTGTCTCGGATCTGCCGCGCTAAACATGAGCGCCTGTTCGTGCCAATCGGCGGCGAGCACTTCCTCTTAAGTTTTTTCGGCGGTCATAGCGACGGAATCGTTTTTGTAGTCCGCGAGTTCGAGTATGGGTTTATCGACTTCCAGGCAATTGTTGTTCACGAGGCAAAATGGTGGGTTACATCTTGGGTATTTGTTAGCCAAAAGTAGAGTAAAAGTGTGATAGAATTCAGAGGGTCCTCTGGCAGTTACCAATGGACTTCTGCGCTAGCTCGGTAATGGGGCCCCAGGAATCAAAGGGAATCGAAAAAGAATTAACGAGCTAGGAGCTACGGAGAGGCCCAGCGGAACATGAAAATGCTTCCGTTAGTTACTTCTTGCAGCATAAATCTTGAAGCGCCAGAACATATTTGAACGAATCCAATTGGCACACGCATTCAAGAGGAGGTGAAACATGGATTGGAAGTGCTGGGCCGTTACTATAATCATAATCCTTTTCTTTTTGTTTGTCGTTATTGCCGGTGCACTTCTGCGATGGGGTTTTTGGTCTAGGTTGTTCTAGCTTTCTTGGGTCAGGTCGGAAACGGTGCACGCTATGCCGGACATCATTGTTTAAGGCGGCAAGTGCTTCTCGCTTAGCCTATCGCTTGCAGTGTGTAGAGGGCCGCACGCTACGTGTGAATCGTTTTGTCGCTCACGAAGTAGAGCGCGACGACGAGAATGCCAGTCGCGACCAAGGCGAGTTCAAAATATTGCACGTTCACAGGCTCATAGCCGAAGGCGATGATTTTACGCACCATTGCTGTGAGGGCCGCGCCCAGCAACAGTCCAAGGCTAATCGATTTGGTCTTCATATAGCCGACCACCGTCATCAGCAGCTCAAGGACGATAATCGCGGCAAAAAGGTCGTTTAAGCCGATTATCGGATTATCAGTGACGAAGTAGTTGGTGATACCTTCGACCTCAGCGACGAGCGCGATGACAGCAATAACAACAAGCAGCACGCCGACTGCGCCATATAGTATCAGCTCAGCGCGTTCAAAGACCTCCACCATCCTGTGCACTCTTCTTTCGGGAGATTCAGCATCCATGGCGTCGGAAGAGGACTCTATTAGGCTTGAACGTTTCTAATTGTGTTCCGCTTAAAGGGTCTTAAGGTTGCAGTGTGGTTGGGATACCGTGTTTTTTTGCCCTCTCTGACCTTTCGCGCTTCAGAGGCTGCGGTAAAGGATGAGTTCATCGACCTCTACGCAACTGTTGTTCATCACGCTTGCATTTCATGAACTCCAGTGTAAAAAGAGGGCTATCCGCGCGAGTGGATGTTGCCGTCTTCATCGGTGAAGTAGTAGATTTCGGAGCCGGCTTCGACCTCATCCTCGGGTAGCAAATCGACGGCTTCTTGCCAGGTTTGATCGGGCCGCGCGCCGTTTGGGATGTCAGCGTTGTGCAACTCTTCGTTAGAGTTGTGCAACTTTTTGTCCTCGTTGTGCCTCTTTTTCGCCACAATCCTCGCCTCCGACAAAGGCTCAATTGACGGCTCCAGTGCGGCCGATTGCAAAAAGAACGATGGGCTCGGCCGGATTCGGACCGGCGACCTCCGCCATGTTAAGGCGACGTCATAAACGCGTTGACGACAAAGTGCTCGCTCTAGAGGTAGCGAGTAAGCGGCCGCCCACATGTACCCTTAAAATACGATCAACGCCCAGAAGCGTCTGTGGCTGAAAGTTCTTCAAGCAAAGCAGATCATTACTACGCCGCAGACCGCGCGTCGTGGCGTCAATGGCTTGTGCAGAATCACGCGGCCTCTCGCGGTGTATGGTTGGTGTATGACAAAGCGGTCGCGGGTAAACGACGCCTTTCGTACGACGACATCGTTGACGAAGCCGTGGGCTTCGGATGGATAGACAGCCTCACTCGCTCACTCGACGCTGAGCGGGCAATGCTTTACCTTTCTCCTCGGAAACCAAAGAGTCCGTGGTCACGAAGCAACAAAGAACGGGTTGCGAGACTAGTCAAAAAAGGGCTGATGACCGAGGCTGGGTTAGCAGTCGTCGAGGCAGCCAAAATGGATGGATCTTGGGATGTGTATGACGCGGTAGATCAGCTCATCATCCCGTCCGACCTCGAAGCGGCGTTTGCCGACAATAAAGCCGCTGGACAGAACTTCGCGACGTTCAGCGCGTCAAGCAAGAAACAGCTACTGCGGTACGTCGCGAATGCCAAGCGTCCTGAAACGCGACAAAAACGGATCGCGCAGATTGTGCACGCGGCAGCGCAGAACAAAAACCCACTCGCGCAGGCCGCGAGCAAGAAGTAACTGCCACCGTAAAGAGATAGCGTGTGCCTATTTGTCTAAATAAGCAGTCATTGCTTGTTTCCAATGTATTTCAATCTATGGCGCCGAAATGACAAATGAGGCCCAAAATTCCATTTTCCTCCATTCGAGGCCTTCCGCCGTCGGTCAAGTATCCTTATTACAGGCTGCTGAGATAGTAGCACCAGAGGCGATCGGGATCATGGCACGTATTCTCATAACGGGCTGCAGAGGAGGCATAGGGCTTGATGTGGCGTGTAGGCTGCTCAAGAGAGGCCATAGAGTCTATGCAACTGTTCACAGAGAGACCTCAGTTGATGAATTACGATCTGTTTTGACATCTTTTGGCGAGAACTTCGCCGTGGACAAGCTCGACGTGACTGAAGCCAACGACATCAACAAAGTTGACGCGTGGGACATCGATGTCTTGATCAACAACGCCGCTATCGGCGATTCCGGACCGTTGGCCGAAATAGATCCTCAGCGAATCAGCGCCGTGTTTGAGACAAACGTGTTTTCAGCGCTGCGATTAACACAGAAAGTCTTGCCTCAGATGATCGCAAAGGGTGGAGGACGCATTGTGTTCATGGGTTCAATGGCAGGACTCATTCCCACGCCATTTTACGCGCCATATGCCATGACAAAATCTGCTCTCGAAAGTGTCGCCTCCTCTTTGCGAACGGAACTGAAACCATTTGGCATCAAAGTGATTGTCATCAACCCTGGGGGCTATAACACAGGCTTCAATCAGAAAAACCTGGCGAAAAAATACGAGTGGATGGACGTAAACGGTCTGTATAAAGATCACATGGGATACGTCCGCGAAGCGGGAGAGCGACTCGTGAAGCGCGAGTTGCAAGACACGCAGAGCATTGCAAAACAAGTCGTCAAGGCGGTCGAATCTCGGCGACCAAAGCGCAGATACGTCGCCCCTAAATGGGAATGGATTTTTCTTCCACTCGTCCGCAGGTTTGGTTAAGTTCCACATCACGTGGCATTCTGGTGCGCTGTCTGCGATGCTCCCTCGCAGGACGGAGGGTGTCAATCACCATCGGCTGGCGAAGACGACGTGGCGGTGCGCGTGCTAACCGGCGATAAAGAAATAGTTATTACTTCTGACGGCAGTTTCTATCACGTAATGAGCGTACTATCAGATCTTCTCGTAGTAGGACCGATCCTTATTATCGTGCTCCTAGTGATCACTGTAGTCATCCACTTGCTTCCCTGGTTGATACTTGTCGCGCTGGTGTTCTTTGTGGTGTGGTTCTTGTTTTTCCGAAATCCCCGAAGACCGGTTGCGTATTAGTTTCGCGCTTGTTTCTTGGAGCCGCAAAGGAGGCCTCATAACGGGACGTTGCGCAGAGCGCTGTGGAGATTCTGCGAACGGGCTGTGGTGAGGGCGGACAAGGAACTCGACATAGGCGATAAAGGCATATTGAAGAAGAACAAGACAGCCCAGCAGAGATACGATGGTCTATCTAACGGGACTATTCCCGACGACAACTGCGGCATCAATATTCTTTGTTGTGTACGCGTTGTGGCTGCTCAGCGAACTCGTTATTGGGGGCATTATCCCGCGCTCGCGTCGCCGCGGCACCCCGATCAGATACGAAGACCGGAGTTCCCGCCTACTGATATCACTGAGCATGCTCCTTTCCCTTACGATCGCCTTTCTTTTTGCCGCTTCTGGTATCGCATCGTTACCGAGCTGGGCTTTCTACCTCGGGATCGGCCTGATGATCGCCGGCATTCTTCTCCGACAGTGGTCGATTGCCGTGCTGGGACGTTATTTCTCGCGGACCGTCGGCGTTCAAGAGGGCCAAGCGGTGGTGGACCGCGGACCGTATCGACTGGTGCGCCATCCCGCGTATACAGGATCGCTCCTCACCATGGTCGGACTGGGGTTCGTGCTGCAGTCGTGGGGGGCTGTGCTCGTGCTCATAGTTTTTTTCGGTGTGGCGTTCGGCTATCGGATTCACGTGGAGGAGGGAGTTTTGACGTCGAAGCTGGGCGACGAATACGTCGCATACGCGAAGAAAACAAAACGGCTTATTCCGTACGTTCTCTGAACCCTTTCCGCAGCCACCACTCCATTTTTTGAATAATCACCGCCCCCCGCGCCGCCGCCGAGCGGCCAGAGGAGGATGGACTGTAGCAACGTCTCGAATCGCGGTCGCGGTTGCGACGATGCTGCTCGCAACAACGGTAGGGGCTCCGGCAGGAAAGGCTTGAAATTGAGAATGCTCTGAGATTGCCTCTGCTGGTCAGATCTGAAAAAGCGGCGGATAACCCATGCACTGCCCCGCCGCCTCTTGGGAGGTGATACCACGAGAAAGTATCAGCGATACTCCTCATTGCCGTCAAGGCGGTCGGGTACTTAGCGATGTCGGTTTGGTCGCGGCGGTTACAGGAGCAGTCAGACAAGGAAGGGCACGATTGCAGCACCCGTAGGGCAAGGGGGACGCTCGCTGATGTTCGCTGATGTGCGTACGCGCGCCGCTATTACTTGAGATACGCGCCGAAGAAAGTGCACACCTTCGCCCACGCGTCGTCTCTCGCGGCGGCATTTGCGTCCTCAGTGCCGCCAATGGCCATGCCGCCGGCACCGATTGTGCTTGCCGGCGCGAGTCGGCCCGGCCCAGCAAGCAGGTGCCCCGCGCCGTTGTAAGGGAAATGTTGGAAGGAAAAGGCGAAGTGGAGCTGTTTGAGCCGTTCGATGACCCGTTCGCACATCATGCTCGATGGCCAAATCGCGTCATCTGTTCCAGAGGCTAACAAAATGGGGCCGTTGATACGCTCGACGGGAATGACGGCGCGCTCTACCGCTTGCCGGTCCTTAAGGCTGCCGAGATACAACCCCAAGTAAAAGCCGTACCGCTCTATGCAGTCGTTGTCCATTCGGAAGGGCACGAAGGGCACCGGCTTTCCGCCTAGCGTCCAGGAGGATTTCGACGCCGACGCATCCGACCATGCCTCATCAATGCCCTGAAAGACGACATGACTCGGGGAGTACGCCACGACGGCGCGGATCTCTCGATACGTCGCACTGACTAGCAACGCGGCTTCGCCGCCTTTCGAGGTGCCCACGACGCCGATTTTACTCGACTCAACCGACGGCTCCGAGCGCATCCATTCGATTGCTGACCTGAAGTACTCGAGCGGTATCTCCTCAAGCCGAGCGGGCAGGTGTTCGAGCCCAAAGTACGCAAGCGCGAGCGCCGCATATCCCCGCTCTGCCAGAAGCGAGCCGACAGCGCTCGTGCTGCCCAAGCCGCCGCCCGCACCACCTATGACGATGATTCCCGGTTGCGTGCCAGACGTTGATGGTCGGTGGAAGTTGGCAACGAGGCCATTCTCTCTTACTGCGCTCGGTTCCAAAAAAATCACCGTCCCGCGATACGTTTTGACCCGTTATAAGCCTATGTGCGCAGACCGACGAAGCGTTAGTCCGCCGACAACGAACGGAGTCGTGGTTAGTTACCAGCGCGTCACTCCAGACATCGGCATTCCAATTCGGTAACGACGGTAAACTGTTTAATAGACAAACTCGCAATGCTGTGCAAACGCAAAGATGAACGAACTTGAGAGTCGATGGGCGTTACCCGACTTGCAAAGCGCTGTCGATTGGTGTTCGCGGAGGAACGCTCAGAACATCCGGTGCATCATCGACGTGCTAGGGGAATACGCGCGCGAGGAAAGCCAGGCCGCTGGCTCGGTTGAGGCGTATATGGCTGCTGCGAAGTCTATTGCCGACAATGGACTAGATGCATCGTTATCCGTCAAGCTGAGCGCGTTGGGGGCCCTCTTTGACCAAGAACGCTGCCGGCAAAACGTGCAGACGATCGCCCGAGAAGCGGCACGCCGCGGCGTCGGATTTGAAATAGATATGGAAGGACAGGGCCTCGTCACATACACAATCGACGTCGCTGCGGCGTGCGCAAAAAGGGGGCGTGTGAGCCTCGCGCTGCAGGCATACCTTGATCGCTCGCGTAATGACGTTGTGCGCGCGTCGGAGTCCGGTATCATTGCACGGATTGTAAAGGGAGCGTACGTGGGATCAACCACGGACTTTGCTGATGTCCAGAAGCGTTTCAAGCAGCTGTCAAAGATCCTGTGCGCGAAGGCGTCTTTCTTTGCCGTTGGAACACACGATCCAGACCTCATCGAGTGGATGACTACGAAGATGGAAGGGAAGAGGGACTTAATCGAGTTTGGCTTTCTCAAAGGTCTCGCTGATCGCACGAAGCTTTCGATGGCCCAAGAGGGGTGGCTCGTCTCGGAATACGTGCCGTTCGGCGAGAATCGCACGGCGTACGAGGTAAGGCGGCGAAAATACCTCAAGGAGCTTGAGGGTTTAGGGCGTACCCCCGCTCCATAGACGCCTAGAAGAGCGCCTAGTAATTTTGGCGCTAGGCGACACGTTTCTAAGATCTAGCGCAATTTTCTTGGATCCCGGTACGTTTCCAGTACGAGCGTAAGCGGTGCTGCCGCAATTAGTGTCGCGATCTCAGCGAGGATTGTCGTCTGCTTAGCCCAACGTCTGTTTGATTTTAGCGTGTCGCCAACGTACAGGCGTGTTTTCGGGCTATTCGCGTTTCTGTGCACTCAGCGTAATGATACCTAAGCTCCGCTCATATGGTAGTTCAAGGCGTCGATGCGGACGTTTAAGTGCGTCGCTCGCGCAGGAGGAGGGAATGGGTTAGACCCATCTCCCCATGATCCCGGAGATTATCGACTCTAATCCGAAGATTACCAGGAACACTGCCAGCAGGAACACGAGCGTTGCCAAGCCGAGACCCGGGAAGATTATCACGACAAAGCCTATGATAATTCCGAGTATCCCGACGACGATGCCCCCTATTGTACCACGCGCAGCACTCGCTATCCCGGCGAACAACAATGCTAAGCCGAGCAGATAGACGAGCGTCAGTGATCCGTAGACGAACGGATTGTCGATTACAGCGGCGGCGATTATGATCGCCAGCGCCGACAGAATCAGGTTAAGCAGCCGTCGCCATCCGGTAATGCCTTTTGCAAATACTCGTATGAAATAGTTAATTCCAAGGATAATCAGCGCGATTGCTAGGAAGAGTATAAGCGTTGCTATAGCTACTCCTGGATAGGCGATTACATAGCCGCCGAGGACAAGGATGATAAGACCTGCGATGATTTCAAGGATTCGCAGCCAGATAGAACTCTTATTTTCGTCAGCCATTTTGATTTTCACCTCCCTTGACGTTTTTTTTTGTAATTCAAACTCCAGTTTATGGGTTGGCGTGTTTATATTAATTCCGGTTTGCACAGCCCGGCGTAGTTTCTGCTTTGCACTGCTCGCTTCGCGGCGCATGATGCAATGGATTCGCCACCGGCTAATGCATACAGAACACCCACGAGCATTGCGCAAAGAATTCGTGCTTACTATAAAAAAAAGAAAAGGCATGCGGCGTGTTAGCCGCGGCTGCCTGCTCCTGCGATGACGAGCTGGATCCCAAAGAGGAATAACACCAGCGCGACTAGGAGCCCAAGGAAATTGGTGGCAAAGGTGCTGTTTACGAAAGCGTATATAGCGAGTATAAACGCTATGACACCGAGAATAATGTTCGCCCAACGAACCGCGGGCGGCATTCCGACTGCCATAGAATAGCCTGCAAACTGAAGCCTTCCTATCGCGTTCAGCAACAATCCGAAGGCAAAAATTAGTATGACTAACGTTGTGCCAAAGCTGCTATATACGATAGTTGCAGCTCCCACCGCCAGAAAAATAATCCCCAATATGACGTTCAATACTCTGCCAGTTCCCGAGAGGACCTTTGACGTAGCTCCGCGTATTAGCAGTATGAGGCCCAGGATGAGAACTCCGATTCCGAGTATCCATCTGATTGTGTTTACAGCAGCACCGGTGTTGAAAAGGACGTAAACTCCGAGGACGAGAACAATTATTCCGAGAATGATCTCGAGGAGACGCGCCCACATTGGGGTTGCTTTTTCAGCCATGTTTATATTACACCTCCTTTGACGTTTTTAAGATTCGCAATGTCATCTGTGTCGTCGTGTTTATATCGCTTCCGATTTGGCAGCTTTATATTTGACCTTTTAGAAATACACCACACATCTGAAACGGGCGGGGCGTTTGATAGCCGTATCAACTCGGAGTGCAACGTGCAGACGCAAGATTGAAACCGGTGCATCGTGGTAACTGCCCTCCCCGCGCCGGCGTACAATGTACATACGTCGCGATTCACACACACAAGTGTAACAAACGTTCTTATAGCGGTTCGCACAACAAATGATGTGCCAAGACCGCCTAAGGCGGTATTGTTGCAGCGCCACACGTGATGTTGCTTCCTTCGAAAGTGTTCTTAAAACGAACCATGACCTCAGTTTGGTAGCACTGCCCCAAAGGAGAAGTTTGAATATGTGGCGCTGCCTCCTCTCTTTCTTAAAGCCGTTAAGGTCTGTGCTGATTAGGTGAAGCGTGCGCTGTGATCTCGCGGCGCTGCTGTGATCTCGCGGCGCTGCTGTGATCTCGCGGCGCTGTCGTCATTACTATCGGAATCGCTGCAGTAGATAGTACGTCAAAGCTAGCGACTCACGCGCTCCCTAGCTCGCCTTTCGTGTGCCAGTCCCTCGGCACCCGTGCACAACTGTAGACGGTAGCTGCTTGCATGCGATTGGTCCCGACCCTTATAACCAAACACGAGCGAACGGCTCGGACGGAGTAATCTACGCAATTTTTAGCCTCACTGGCGCTCAAGACGTCCAAATAGACAGACTAATAAAGTACGTTGAATATACACGGTAAAAGTGATCTAATGGATACTACGGATCTCGAGCAAATTCACAAGAAGCTACAGACGGATTGGGCCGACTGGACTGACGACGATCACTGCATTTCCATATGCAAGAAAGAACTCATGGCGTCAATGCAGGCAGTTAACGCCTATATTGTTCGCTATGATATCAAGACGAGAATAGAAGAAGATCCTAGCTCCAAGGTGTGCGAATTTTGCGGGAAGACGTATAAGGGGGCTGAAACAGTTTGCAAAAACTGTCTACTAGACATGAAGTTCAGACTCCGCAGGCTCAGCTGTCTATTAAATGAAGACGACGTACGCAAAGTCTATACTGACCCTATTGTCCTGTGAATTCTGTGACCTCCTCATAACTGTCGGATCCTTCAAAAAAAATTCCTCCTCATTTTCGATGGGTCTAAAAACAGTGAATTTGCGCATATGCGCACCTCGATAGCACTTTGCCACGACTTGGTTTCAGATCTAATCCACGCGTCTGTGGCTGGGCATTCCTAGGAGTAGCGCAGCGCGTGTGGGGGTGGCTAGTGAAGCCGTTTTCTCGGAAGCGAATCGATATGGCGGAATCGGGCTGATCGCACAGCAAAGGCGCAAAGGCTTGCTATAGCAACGAAAGTCATGATTTCTAGTATGGTTCTCATCTACGCAGCCAACAAAACATTGAGCGCTGCCACCCCAAGCCAAGCGCTTGCCGCCTATGTCGGGGTATTTGTGGTCGCAGCGGGGATATTATACGGCGCAAGCACGCTGCTAGTCTCTGAGTGATTCATCGCGTTTCGCAGACGTTCTAAGCAAGCCAACGTCTGTAATTCTCTCGCCGAGCCGCAAAAAGCGAACGCCTCTACCGCTTTGACGCGACTGCCGGATCCGGTGCATCATCGGGCCCGATGGTGGTGGCGTCGCCTCCAAGAACATCCACAAGCCAGCGCGCCTCCGTAAAATTGCTTAGCAAGACCCGAATCAACAACGTGATAGGCACTGCAATAAGCGTTCCCAGCGCGCCAAGAAGCCAGCCCCAGAAAAACACCGAAACAAGCACGACCCACGGCGGGATGTTGAGCCCTTTGCCCGCGTATCGGGGGAAGAGGATGTATTCAGCAATGATGTTGAGTATAACAAAAACGAGGACGACCGCGATCGCTCCGATAGGCCCGTACTCTATCCACCCTAACAACGCGGGTGGAATCGTCGCCAACGCGAACCCGATGTATGGAATAAAGCTGAAGACAAAGAGCAAGACTCCCCACAGCAAGGCGAAGTCGATGCCCGCTGCGACGAGGAAGATCGTGGCGGGAATCGCCATAAAGGCGTTCACCTTAGTGCGAATGACGAGGAAGCTCCATAGGTCTTGCCTGACCGCCAGCAACGGAGCAAATAGGGGGTTCGAGTCGACGTAGTCTTCGAGCTCTTTCGAACGGAACCTCGGAAAGGCGATCAAGAAAAAGACGAACAGCGTGATCAGGATGACCAATTGCAGGACCGCACCGCTGACGGCGTGCAGGATGGCACCGCTCGCTTGAAGCACGAACTTGTCGCTGAGGATACTCGCCGGTTCTAGAGTTCCGTTAAGTCCGAGGCCCGCGAGCGACGAGTGCGCAGCTCCAAGCGCGCCAGCGTTCGCGGCGGACGGCAGAATGAGGATCTGGCGAACCGAGAGGTAAATTAGCGCGACAAAGCCGCCGCCAAGCGCTAGCGTTCCTGCAATCATCACTGCCAAAGCGCGGGCAGTGGAAAGCCCCCGATTTTCGAGACCTTGGAGCAACGGACTCGCGAGCGTCGCAAGGAAGATCGCAAAAAGAACAGGTGCTACAATTTCGGCTGCCGCCTTTAGGCCAGCGAGGATGATTATTAGGCTTGCTGCGATGACTAGAAGGCGTGCCAGCGGCGATAGGCGCGCGCCTGTTAACTCATCTCCTATGTCAGTGGCCATCTGCATTCACCCCGCGTTGAACTCCGATACGGTGCTTGTGTCCGATAGCAACGTTGCGCCGGATCGGAAAATGGCGGACGAGGAAACCCTCAGCTTTGAGGACTGTTAGTTGGTCGTTCACTTAAACTTGACGATTTTGGCGCTAGCGGCGCGTGTTCGTCTTTGCGGCCCCGTTTGCTGCCGGCGTATCTTTGCCACCCAACGCCTGAAGCGTGGAGGCGTAAAAACGGGGCGGGAAACGGGCGCCAGAGGTTGAGCTTCCAGAGCAGCCCCATCTGCACATGCCTGCTCAATAGGACGAGCGACTCGCGGCGCCTCAGAGAAAGTATCAAAGTATCTTTTGTGCGCGCTAGCGCTAGGTCCTTAGTAGAGCCACGCGCCACTGACCAAATGAACATGTTCTGGATCGCAATGACGAAGGCACTGATGCCGATCACGACACTCTTGTGCAGTCGTCTGAAAGCATTAGGCCGAGAAAAAGGTATAACGGAAATATCGCGGCGATGAGGCGCACAAAGGAGTCCGGCCAGGTGCTTAAGCACAGTCAAGTCAGGCTTGCGCGCTGCTTTAAACGTGTATAAAAAGAGCAGTTGTAAGAATAGTGCGTATGATGAACGTTTGCCACTTTTCTTCCGGTTTTTTCAGAGATTTCCCTCGAAGTTTCGAAAAAAGTACATATGCGGACAACTCACCGAGGCACGCACGCCTTACGGGATGTGTGAAGCACTGAAAAGAAATGGGTGTGCTCGCCCGTGGCATTCTGGGTTAAGCTACAGTCCTAGTCCAGAAACGACGGTAAAAAACAGGTGACTGGCCACGCGCGGTCAGCCTCTGCAGTGGCTTCACACCTCCCGCAGTCACCGCCCAACCGCTTGAGCCCTTCTAAAACGCGGTTTTTTGGTGTAATCACGCTCTTTGAGCTCGCATGGCGTTAGTCCATAAAGTAGTCGAGTGCCTCCGGACAGCGGGTCGTCAGTTGTTCGTAGAATCTCCGCGTGAGCTCTCGCGTGCTTGTGTCGAGAGCGTGCTTGTACGCTTCGACCAGGGGGGTCGGCAGCTTTCTCTTTCGCTTCATAATCGTGACGATCGCCTTGACGGACACATCGACTTCTTCGACCGAACTCCAATCGCTGTTTGCCATACTAGCAAAGTTAATCCGTCTTCATAGATAAGACCGCGTTTCCTTTCTTGTGCGGTCGCACACGCCCGCGACCCGCGAGGAAGCGTTGGGGCCAAGTTCGTCTCCATTTAGCCGGCATCATCGACTATTGTGCCGGAACGTCGTCAACGCGCTCCTTCACGTCGCATTCTGTGCTTTCGTTACGATTTTGAGAAGTCCTGCGACAACCAGATAGTAGCCGGCTAAGCCTTTCCATTTCCCCCACTGCTCCGCAATGCCCCTAGCCTGCGCGCTTGTGATGGTTCTTTCGCTGCAGTAGTAGTGGGCAACCCACCTTCGTAATCCAAGATCATCGGCCGGAAAGACGTCGAGTCGATTAAGGCCGCGTATAGAGGTGAGTTCGGCAGTCCACACACCGACACCGCGCAATGAGCACAAGCTATCTAGGATCATCTGTGTCTCTCCGTACTGTCTAAGCCCTTCCAAATCGACTGCCTGCGCGGCGATACGTGCAGCGATGCCCGTAATGTACTCTGCCTTTCTTCGGCTCAACCCACAGCGTCGTAGGCTGTCAACCGAAGCGAGGGCCATTCGCTCTGGCGTTGGGAATGCGTAATACGTATTCCCATCGACGACCAAAACGTCGCCAAACGCCTTTATCACCCGGCGTTGAAGAACGTGCGCCACGTTGAGTGAGATCTGTTGTTCGATGATCGAATCGAAGAGCGCCTGAAAGACCGTGGCAGTTGCCGGATTTTTCAGTCCGCGGAGCTTGCCACTGAGCTCCGCCATAACAGGATCATTCCGGATCGCACGATAAAAGGGGTTGACATCGAGATGTGCGTTAAACACGGAACTCATGACGGCGTGCGTCGCGGTCGCGTCGCCATCAGTGAGCGAACGGTCACTAGTAAACGCTGCACGCAGTTGTGGAGAGTCTACCGTTCCTATAGATGCGACAGTCGCAAGCAGTAACTTGCCGCCGACCCGCAGCACTTGTCGATACACGGTCCCGTCGTATTTCGCAATTTGAGGATCACCGTCAGCGAGAATGTGTGCGCTCAGTGCGAAATCAAACGGGGGCGTACAATTAATAGTTTGAATCAGGTGCATTCGCTTGTGTTCCGGCACGTAGTCACACCTCCTCAGATCTTCTGCTAAGTGGACTCAAGTCGCCTGTTCGGTCGGTTCTGCGGGATGTCAGGTCTGCTCGGCCAAGACCACCGTGATGTTGTCAAAGCCGCCCCTCCCTTTTGCGAGCGCAATGAGTTGAGCGCACTTGCTTGGCAGCGCTCTAGACTTGTCCGAAATCACCGCGTAGATCGCTTGATCGACGATCGCATCGGTAAGCCCATCGGTGCAGAGCAGCACATAATCCCCTCGGTTCCAGGAAAAAGAACCAAGCTCCACGTTTGTGCGGACCTCAAGGCCAAGCGCCCGGGTAATCACGTGTCGATACGGGTGTTCTCGCGCTTCTTCAGGACTAATGCGGCCTGAGGCGACCAGTTCTGCAACCAGCGAATGATCTCTCGTTAGATGCGTGATCTCGTTGGGCGTTATCAGGTAGCCGCGACTGTCTCCGACGTGGGCGGCAAAAACGCGCTCGTTGGTCAAGAGACACGCGACAACCGTCGTTGACATGCCCGCCAGTGACCGGTCTTCGCAGCCCTGCTGGTAGATAACGTCGTTTGCCAGCGTCACGGCGTTGTCGAGGGTCGAGAGAGGGGCTGCCTCACCGATGTGCGACGTTATGTAGTCTTCAATCTGCTCAACGGCCAAACGGCTAGCTATTTCGCCTGCCGGTTCGCCTCCGACGCCATCGGCTACCGCGATGAATCTGAGACGCTCATTTACACGAAACGCGTCTTCGTTTTTCTCTCTTCTGTTTCCCGTGTCGGTCTGAGCTGCGAATTTCAGGTCGTCCACCCTCGCATTTTTTTAGGCTATCTCCGTTGTCTCACAGATTACCGCGCATACATAAACGTATTCTTAATGGTGTCCGGCGTCTCTCTGGCAGCGTTCGCCTGAAGCGTGGGTTGCCTGTTTGTCGAAATTACGCCGCATTTTCACGCGATGAATCCTTCGGGCGCGTTCTAAGACGCCGCTGCGCTCAGATCACGCACGCTACCACGTGACTTGTTCGACGCAGCACAGCGCCAGTCGTCGTTTCACGCACATCAGATAGGAACGCTTTAATCTGTGAGCCGCGTTACAAAGAAGACAATTGGACAGATCTCTGACGCTAATAGGCCGGCACGGTAGGCCAAGGTGATTGAACTGTGGTCACGCAAATAGATTGCAGCATATTCGGTACTCTTGAGCACGCGCAAGCGTGCGGGCGGAGGTCATTCGGATGAACGAAGTTCACGTCGACAAGGTGACGCTTGACGATGAAACGGCGGAACACATTGCTAACGCGCTGTGGATGAGCGCATACGATCCTACCCGCATTCCTGAGAACATTAATGAAAAGATATTCAGCAAGAACAATAGCAGCGTGGCTTTCGGGAGCAGAATGCGCACGTATTTGGACTGGCTTCTCGCCCACCCACAATCTCACAACCCGAACTACAAGCGACGCTATGAAAAGCTAAAAGCCTATTGCTCCGAACTGACGGCGCACCAGGCATACTTGATTACGAGCAAGTTTCTTGGCCTGAACGCGAGTCAGGGATTCGAGCCAATGCCAAAAGCGGCGGATCTGCAGTTCCCTCGCGACCACTTGCCGCAGCTTAGAACGTCCGTTGGCTGGCATTTCTTCGTCGGCAGCTGTTGGGACGAGGCAGGCAGCGAATACGGTGTTGAATGCATGTTCTTCCGCGTAGCGCTGCTACCGCCGGGGCTGGCCGCAGAGCTCGGTCTCAGCGACGTCGAGAACCAAGTCGTCGAGCTGCAGCTCGGCATAAGCGAGGCAGGCGGTCGGCACTACCAAGCGGATCCGATCGTTATCGCGGGCACAACCGGCCTAATCAGCTGCGGTCTCGACCCATTTCATTATAAGCTCGGGAAAAACCGAATTGCTAGTGCCCGAACTGAATCGCTTTGGCCTCTCACCGTTCAAGCCTGGGGTCTGCAGAAGGCGGTCGAAGGGCCAATTGAACTCTCAATTAACCTGACGTTGGATGCAGGCAAGGAATACCTGTGCCAGGGCGACAACGGCTGCATGCCGTGCGTGGACGGCATGGGTACCCTCTATTACTCAATACCCAACATCAGCCTAGCCCGAGGCAGCGAGATAAGCCTTGATTCGAGGACGATTCCGCTTAGTAAGGGGGTTTTCTGGTTTGATCACCAGTGGGGCTCCCTTCTTGGAAATCCGCGTTCTGCGGTCCTGCGCGCCGCAAACAATACGAAAAAACCCGACCCCCCCGGCTGGGATTGGTTCATGGCGCAATTTGAGGACGATCGCCAGCTAACGATGTTTGCCGCGCACCGCAACGCGTACGCGTCGTACTACTTTCGGACCGGACCGGAGCCACCGGCCACGATGCGGGTCGATACCTCGGGAAAATATATGAACGAGCGCAAAGAGCTGGTTAACACGTGGGGGACGCTCACCATCCGCGAGTGGGTCAAAGGCGAGCTATCGCCAAACCCCGCCCTGTACCCCGTGACCCATACGTGGCACCCCAACAAATGGGAATTCACGTTTGATGACAACTTGCCTGAAGATATTCGCACCTTTACTATGATCCCGATCGTCGATTCCGGACAGACGAACTTCTTTGCCAACGGGTCTCAGTATTCCGAAGGCGCGGTTTATGTGCGCGGGAAAGACGATGCCGATATCGGTCGCGGATTCGCTGAGTCGGTGGAGTACGCTGATACGGCCGGTGCGATGTTTTCGATAGCGGGCATTGACGACGTGCGCTTGCAGCGACTCATACGCGAAACGTCGAGTTCTTGGCCACGCCGTTTTTGGAGCCTCCTCTACGTTTTCACCCATCGATCGCAACTTAACGCCGTGCTTGCGTCGCAGAAAGGACTTGAGTTCTTCGCAAAGCCAAGCCCTTCCCAAACACACACGCCGCGGCACTGATCACGCGCGAACAAAATACGGAGTCAACGAGGTTAAGAAGCAAGCTTGAAAGAGGGTGAGATGGATGGACTTTGCGAACATCTTAGTCGGATCCGACGGTACGTCGCTTATGGAGGTGGTCTTTGACGAATGTGTGTATCTCGCGCAGCTGACAGGGGCGACGATCCACGTTGCGTACGTTTTAGACATAACGGGCTTTGGGGCCCAGCCCATTGACGCGTCGTGGGAAGAAACGTACGTGATTATCAAAGCAGAAGCGAGGCGGAGTCTTGACTTAGCGAGAGAGGCCCTGACAAAGAGGGGGGTGGCCGAAGCCTCAATAATAGACGTTTTGCTTGAGGGGCACCCGGCCGAAGAACTTGATGCGTATGCGAGGAGCCACGCGATCGACCTCATCGTCGTCGGAACGCACGGGAGAAAAGGCTTAGATCGATTGCTCATTGGCAACGTGACTGACAAGATCATCCGCACAGCTTCGGTTCCCGTGATGGTCGTTCACGGCGCGTAACGTGCGCTCTCGAGCGTGTCAGCTTTGCTGTTGTATGACTCTCTCTGTTGCGATGAAGTGTCGAACGGTGATCTGTGTGACGTCTCAGAGTATCCACAACCTACATCGAGACACGTGTTCCAGACGTTGCGACGGCCCTTAGTCCACACAAGAACTTCGCTTAATATCCTCGGATAAATATTATTGGATAATTATATTAAATATGAGACACTTATATGCACATGCTAATGGGCAATACCTCGGTTGGGGCGTAGCGTGCACCTGTTGCATGGTTGCCTCATTTCCTTACACCTGCCTGCTTCTTGCTTGATTCACCTCCCTAGCTACAAGGCAAGGTCAGAAAGGCCGCGCCCCACTATTTCTGCCCATTAGCCCTCCCTTTTCACAATTCGCGCAGCGACATTCGCGAAGGTTGTCGCGTGCGTGATCAATGTGCGCGCAAACTATCGCGGCCAAGCGCCTTCGTCAACCAAGCGCGACAAATCAAGATCGTTTTCGTAACGTCAGAAGTAAGGCGCCGAAAACGCGCCGCCACCGGAGGATCGGCGATCCCGCGCTGTTCATAGGAACGTCGCAGCGATGAGGCCTGCACTTAATCCGATCATGATGATGGCCGTTGCCCATGTAATATAGTTGTAGATCCGCGAATTGACGTGCTCCCCCATTACGCTCTTATCGTTGATGATAACGAGCATGAATATCAGGACGATGGGCAGAAGAATGCCGTTGACCACCTGAGAGAAGTAGAGAATAGAGAGCAACGGGGCGTTGGGGATCATTATCACGAGCGCACCGACTACAATGAGCCCTAAGTATAGCCCGTGAAACACAGGCGCTTCGCGGAAACTTTTTGAGACTCCCGCCTCGAGACCCAGCCCCTCGCTGACGACGTACGCCGTCGAAAGAGGCAAGATGCTCGCGGCAAACAAAGAAGCGTTGAGAAAACCGAACGCAAAAAGGACGCTCGCATACTGCCCTGCCAACGGTAGCAACGCCGCGGAGACATCGGCTACGTTATTCACTTGGATGCCGCGAGCGTAGATCGTTGCCGCGCACGCGACGACAATGAAAAAAGCGACGATATTGGTTACCGCCGCGCCGCTGATGGCATCGATTCGCGAATAAATGAGATCCCTAACGGGTACGCCTTTTTCGACAATTGATGACTGGATATAGAACTGCATCCAGGGCGCGATCGTCGTCCCCACTAAGCCGACAAGTATGGTCAGGTATGCCTGGCTAAAGCTGAGCTGCGGCAACGCGGAGCGCAGCGCTGCTTGATGCCAGTCAGGCTGCGCCAGGAACCCGGATATTATGTACGAGACGTAGAGAAGAGATGCCAGCAAGAACACCTTTTCCACGCTCTTATAGCTGCCCTTAATCACGAGACCCCAGACGAAGGCCGCCGCTAACGGGAGCGCGATCAAGCGGGGTACGCCAAAGATCCCCGCGCTAACGGCGATGCCTGAGAACTCAGCAAGGGTATTGCCGAAGTTGGTCGCCAACAGGGCGATCATTAGCAAAAAAGTGATGCGCACGCCTGCTCGTTCCCGAATGAGGGCGGCTAAACCCTTTCCTGAGACGACCCCCATCCGAACGCCCATTTCTTGAACGACAGCGAGCGCTATCGTCATAGGAATGAACGTCCACAGCAGCAAGTAGCCAAACTGTGAACCAGCGAGCGAATAGGTGGTGATCCCGCCCGCGTCATTATCGACGCTTGCCGTGATAATGCCGGGACCCATTATCGATAGAAATATGATAATTCTGGTCAGCGTGGGTCCCCGCAGGTCTCGCAGGTGCCGGAGGAAGATGTTGTAATCCATGGGCTGGCCTCATAGATCAGCCAAACATCTTGGGCACCTTTTTCTTCCACGCAGTGGGCAAAACAATGTCAATCGCATCGTCGACAGTGACGATGCCTTTAAGTTTGGACTCCTTCTCGACGACGGGAAGCGCCAGCAGGTTGTACTTGGCAATCTTTCGTGCGACTTCGTGTTGATCCTCTCGGACATCTACGGTGATAAGATCGGTGTGCATCAGCGCGGAGAGCCTCTGGTCAGCTGGCGCTACCAAGATCTCGCGAAGCGAGGCGACGCCGACGAGATCATCACCGTTGGAGGTAACGTAGATGTAGTAAATACTCTCGACCGATTTTGCGGCTTTCCGGACCTCTTCAAGCGCCTGCTGGGCGGTCTGCTCTTTGTTCACGGCGATGAACTCATTCGTCATAATGCCGCCGGCCGTATCCTCGGGGTACTCGAGGAGCTCTTTTATATCCTCCGACTCGTCCGGCTCCATGAGTTCCAAGATGGCCTCGGCGCGGTCGGCGGGAAGATCCCCCAGCAGATCGGCGGCGTCGTCTGGCGACATCTCTTCCAGGATATCGGCGGCGCGCTCGGCGTCCATGCCTGCGATGAGCGAGACTTGCCGCTCTTCGCTCGTCTCTTCGAGCGTGTCGGCCGCTGCTTCTTCATCGAGGCTGTTGATGAGCGTCAACCCCTCCTGAACATTGAGCTGATCGACGATCTCGGCGATATCGGCGGGGTGGAGCTTCGTGATGCCGTACTTCGGCACGGTCAACTTGACGCTCATGGGGTCGCTCCGTATTGAGTCGACATCGGTCCAGGCGATGTAGTTCTCCTCGGGGTGAATTCCCACGCGCTCGGTGACGCGCTCAATTCCGAGCCTGCGCAGAAGTCCCGTCACGCCTATATCCACGCCGATGAGGCGGTACGATCCATTCGTCGGAGCGAGCTGCAGGTCGTTGACGCGGCGCAGCTTCTTTCCCTCAACGTCGACCACCTGCCGATCGAGGACATCGGTAGCGAGCTGCACCTCGTGCTCCTGTCTCTCGTACGCGACGACGTCACTCGCCGCGACTTTCAGGGTCATCTCCTTTTCTAAGCGTTTCACCTGTTCCCACGGGATGGCGATGGTCTTGTCTTTGGCGGTACGGACACTGAGTGCCTTAACCTTTGGATAGGGGCGGTCGGCTGACACGATAACGTCAATGAGCTTTCCGACCACTTTTCCCGCGTTGTCGATTACCGGCTTTTTTATCATCTCGCTTAGAAAGGGCATCGATCTCTCCTCCGCTACTCTATCAGTGGGACTATCTCCTCCTTCACGCGCTCCATGACGATCATCTCGGTCAGATCCTCGACGCCGTCAATCGAGCGTATCTTACTGTTTATGACGTGATTGAGCTCCTCCATGTCGTGGGCCCAGAGCTTTATCAGAAGATCGTACTCTCCTGACACGCTGTACACCTCTGAAACTTCTTCAAGCTTCGAGAGCGCGATTTTCACCGCGCCGTGCTTTTCGGTCTCTGTCTGGATGATGATAATCGCCGTCATCTCGAGGCCCATCGTGGGGGGGTCGAGAATCACCGTGTAGCCCTTGATCACCGCTCGCTCAAGTCGCTTGAGCCGGTGAGAGATGGTCGCATCGGGCACATCGATCTCTTGTGACATCTTCGATATCGTGATCCGCGCATTCTTCACGAGGGAGTGAAGAATCGCTAAATCGGTCTCATCCATTTCAGAGTCTGCTTCTTCCGTCATATGTGCATTTGGGTAACTTACTCTACATTTATATGATTTTCGGAAGAATACCAAAGAATTTTCCCATCAGTCAGAGAAAGACCAAAAAAATACTGATCATATGAGTAAATACTCCGTTTTTTGATACCGAATCCATCCGCGGACGCTAGCCTAGCGCGTGGCGTCGAGAATGACAAAGCGTAAGCCATCAGCGGGAACTCAACGTCAAAAAAGCAAAAAGAGAGTTTCCCCGCCCTCTTTTTTGGTGCAACGGCTGTGAAAGCGTCGCCACAGTGCCAGCTAAGGCGTGCTGCGCTCGAGTTGGAGCCGCGAATGCTGCACCCACCCTGCATTCATTCGCTCGAGCCGTTTCTTTTTGAGATTCTCCCTCATTATCCAGCGTATGTCCTTGTCGGTAGCCGAAAACCAGTGTTCCATCAAAGGCATCCCCGCGGCTGGATTCGCAGCGACCGCCACGCTCCAACAGTAGCCCATACCCTTCTTTAGGGCCCGGAACTCGTCGGTGTTGCGATCGTTCGCGCTCGAAATCGATGCCGTAATCCGATCTAGCAGCACGAGCGTCTGGTTTGCGCACTCTTTCTGCTTCAGCAGCCGAGGTTCACAAAGCGAAGCGGCTGCGGCTCGCATCTCAAGGAAGCTGCCTTGACTCCAACGCTCCATTTCGCTTAGAAGCCGGCGTATGTGTGTGTCGCCGAGGCGTTGAAGGGCCATCGCCACGCCTTCGCGGACGCGCCATCGCGAATCAGAAGCACATTTTCTGAGCGTTTCGAGGACGCTGCAGTCCCCTTGCGCAAGAAGTCGTCCTAGCCCCACCGCGCCGCATACGGCTAAAAACTCGCCCTGTGTGTTGGCAGGGAATCTCTCTGCGTCAAACGTCAAAAAGTGCTTAAACTGGGCTTCAGTTCCTTCATCGGCAACCACGCTAACCAACTCTAGATTTCCTCGTGGGCCTGGCAATCTCGACTCTTTTAGCAAGAAGTCATCCCAGTCAGCTAGTGAACGCAGTGTCGTGCGATAGTACTCGATCGTGCTCACATCGATCTCCGTTCAAGAATGCCGAAAGCGTCTATTAGTAGTCAGCGGTGATTGTCAAACATTGCGGCACCGGCAAGTTTAAAGCTTGTATTACTTAATGTAAGTAGATTTGTGGGGGAAGAACGACAGCTGAATGAGGAGACAGCGGGATGGACGTAAAGAAGAAACTGTGCACGTCTTGCAAGTTGATTCTGCCGGGCGAGTTTCGATATTGCCCCATGTGCGGGGAACCCGTCACGGATCGTGCCGCTCCTGCCCACGCCCCCCCTTACGAACCGCCGCACGAGGCTGACAATCCGATATTGCTGGAACGACTTAGTGGCGCGCTCACGCGAAGGAAACTCCTCATCATAGGCGTAGTCGTCGTCGTGCTTCTGGTTATAGCAGCGGCAGTCGTCATTAGTCAACGACCCCAACCTACACCGATACCGGTCCCTTCAGCGACTCCGACGCCATCTCCGTCCCCCACACCGACGCCGACCTTCTTCCCCACACCTACGCCGTTCGTCCCCACACCTACGCCGTTCGTCCCCACACCTACGCCGTTCGTCCCCACAGCGACGCCTTTTCCCACAGCAACGCCGTTTCCCACGCTAACGCCGACCCCCACCACTAATGGGACCTTCATCCGCATAGGCTGATGCGCTTTGCACTGCAGGCGTCGCTAGACACCTGCATCGGACAGACGATGTGGATCCTGGTGCTTATGAAAAAGGTTTTGCAGGCGCAGTAATGGCCAGCACGTGATCAATCATCTTGAGCAAGTTTTCGATGTGCTGCCGCCGTTCGAGCGCCCCCTCTCGGAGCGTCTGCTTTCCTTGCTCGGTGATCTCGTAAACGATCTTTTCGCGCCCCCCCGTCGGCTCCCCAGCGCGGACGTCGCCCGCTTCTTTCAGCTCGTGAAGACGCGGGTAGACGTTGCCGGCAGTCGCCCGGAAGTGCCCACGACTGCGGTCCTTTATGAGCTGCGCCAGTTCGTAACCGCTCATGGGGCCTTCGGTGAGCAGAAAGTAGAGCACGAAGAGCGAGTACACTTTTAGGCCGTGGCGCTCAAGCGGTTCTCGTTCGATCATGAGTCAAGCATGCGTGATTTTCATATATAACAGTTGCTGTTATATAGAGTGATGATATACCATTTGATGATATATTAGATTAGTTAGATTAATACACGAGGTTATGCTCAATACCCTCCGCAACGGTTGTTACAGCTGTCGAGACGAATATTAAGAGGCAAGGCGTGAGCTAGTCAAATTTGCTCCAGTTGGCATGGGCTTTAAGATGGTGTCGATGATAAACATCATTATTCAGTCTGTGCTCTAGGGGGAAACTGGTATGGCGACGGCGATGAACACACTGTTCAGAACTACTGGTGGCGTCGTAGGACCGACTATCGCAGGCGTCTTCCTCGCAGAAGACCTCTCGTCGCTCATGATTCAGACGCCACGAGGTCCCGTGCCGGCCCCCGCTCACGTATTGCAACGGCGTTTACCTCCATCTTTCTCACTGCGCTGGGCACCTCACTCGCGGTGGTGCTTGTGACGCTATTCGTTACGAGCCGAGCGGGAGAGATAGAGGCGCATGAGCCTGTCGAAGAGGCAGCTGCAGCTGTATGATCGTTGGTGAAACGATGGAATACAAACACATCCTGATCGGAACCGATGGTGGGGACCTGATGGCCCCCGTGTATGATAACGCGGCTTATTTCGCGCGACTGACCGATGCGACCGTCCACATCGCGTACGTCCTCGACATCGCGGGGTTTACCGCCTACCCCGTCGATTCATCGTGGGAAAATATGTACGATGTGCTCCTCGTTGAGGGAAAGAATATCGTTGCGAACGCCAAAAAAGACCTGGCTTCGCGCGGTGTAAATGAAGACCGGATCGTGACCACAGTGCTCGACGGACACCCGGCTGAAGAACTGGACACGTACGCCGGGAGTCATGATATTGACCTCATCGTCATCGGATCGCACGGGCGAAAAGGTTTAGACCGTCTGCTGATTGGCAGTGTGGCTGACAAGGTCGTGCGGGGCGCTAAAGTTCCGGTGCTGATAATTAGGAGTCGGTAGAGCCCCGTTCACCATTCGCGCAAGCGCGCGGTGGCATCCGCTAGCCATCGCATTGGCAGGGCTTTTGTTGCCTGAGCCGGTATGCACCAAATAGCGCAACTGAGTCAGAGCTCCGCTTTGGCCATTCGGCCAATCTGTCGCACCGCGCGCCGTTATTATTAAGCACTTCAGGCCGTATTGATTATGCGATGTATTTTAAGGAGCTTGTCTCCCTGTTCGATGAGCTGAGCGCCTATTCGTCGAGGCTCAAGAAGGCTGAAATCATAGCAGGTTTTTTGACCGGAGCTTCAGAAGACGATATCGAAATCGTGTGCACATTTCTGACCGGTCGAATATTTCCGGCGTGGGACACGCGCGATATCGGAGTGGCTGGCAAGACGCTGGTCAAAGTAATTGCGAACATCAGCGGGAAGAGCAGCGAGGAGGTCGTTGAGAGCTATCGCGACACGGGACACCTCGGCATAACTGCGGAACGGCTTCTCGGGAAGAAAGTCGCGATGAGCCTTGCGGCGTTTGAGGAGGATCTCACTGTCGCCGATGCGTACCGCTATTTCGAAGAGCTCGCTGCGATGACGGGAAAGGGGTCAGCCCAAAAGAAGCAGCGAACGCTCGCGAGTCTTTTAAGCCGGGTTTCGCCACGAGAGGCGTATTATATCGTCAGTCTTGCCACGCGCAACCTTCTCATTGGCTCGAAGGAAGGCGTAACTGAAGATGCCATCGCCCAGAGCTTCAGCGTGCCGGCCGATGCGGTGCGGCGCGCGTGGATGCTCGCCAATGACATCGGCCTTGTCGCGCGAATCGCCAAAACGGAGGGATTATCGGGTTTACAGGCGCTCAACATCGAACCCATGCGGCCCGTCAGGCCCATGCTCGCGCAGAACGTCGCCGGCGCCACGGAAGCGTTAGACGTGATGGGGGGGCGGGCTGCGTTTGAAACGAAGTATGACGGGGCCCGAATTCAGGTCCACAAGGCCGGGCCAGAGATCAAGCTCTTCTCTCGCAAGATGGAGGATCTCACCGAGGCGCTCCCAGACATCCGCGCGGCGGTGAACGAGAGCGTTCACGCCGATTCGCTCATCCTCGACTGCGAAGCGATAGCGGTGGATCGGCTTACCGGGAAGGTGATACCGTTTCAAAACGTCCTCAACCGCATCCGACGCAAGTACCGGGTACGAGAGCTCAGCGATCAGATCCCGATGCAACTGCGCCCCTTTGATATCCTCTACTTGGACGGAGAAAGTCTCGTGGACCGACCCTTTGTCGAGCGACGTGCGCTCCTTGAGAAGACCGTAATGCCGCTCGATAAGCGATGCACGCCCTCTGAATTCAAGATTCTCGACGATCCCGAAGCCGTAGTTGCGTTCTTTAAGCAGTCGATTGACTCGGGACACGAGGGGTTGATGGCGAAGGATCTCAACGCCGACTACAGCCCGGGCATTCGCGGGCGGAAAATGGTGAAGCTTAAGGAGACCCTCGAGAGCCTTGACCTTGTGGTCATCGCTGCGGAGTACGGCCACGGAAGGAAGGCCGGCTGGATCACCTCGTACGAGCTTGCCGCGCGCGACGAGGACAACGAGCAGTGGGCGCCGGTGGGGCGCGTCTCGAGCGGTGCCTCCGATGAACAGCTCAGAGAACTGACAGAGCAGATTAAACCCCTCATCGTCGGCGAGCACGGACGTATGGTGGATCTCGAACCGCAGATCGTGCTCGAAGTGAAGTTCAACGAGATCCAGAAAAGCCCGAACTATGCTTCGGGCTTCGCGCTGCGATTTCCCCGTATCGTGCGGATACGAGACGATAAGGGCCCCGACGACGCTGAAACGCTCGAGCGTCTTGACGCATTATACCGTCTGCAATTCAAACTCAAAGGGCCTACTGCGACGTAGTTTTGTCTGGAATTTGTCGATCAGTTCTCGCTTCGTCGATGGCTGACAATCTATAACGTCAAATGGCGTAATTGGAATGTGGTGAGTGTGAAGTATAACGTCAAGACGCTGAGACCGTGCGTTGGTGGGGGTTTGTCATCGAGGCGCACTTTGAAAAAAGATTCTCCATGGAAGCGCTCTGCAGGCTCTTGGAAGGCATCGCGCAATGCTCGGAGAAGCTCGGCGTTGCACGATGCTCCCACGAGGGATGCACGTTCACGCTGTATCGAAGCGGCAGGATAGACGTGCGCCGCGCCGAATCTGAAGATGAGGCGATTCGATTGATCGATGATATCAAACCGATCGTCGAGGCCGCGTTCGTCGAACAGCCGTTACTCTGACTTTTTGCATATTGTCGTCATTTTCTTGTAGAGCTCTTCTCCGGCCGGCGTAAGTTCGATGTCGCTGCCTCTCTTCATTGCGTAGCCTGCTCCAGTGATGCGCCGCAGTTCTTGGTCGACCAACGCATCTCGCGCGGTGCCATAACTTTCGCGATAGGCCTTCTTCGCGCCCAAAGACATGCTCCTCCAGAGCAGGTCATGTGCTTTGAGGTTCACATCGATCTCCATTTTCAGGCACCGGCGGTTCGAGGAATATTTGTTAGCGGCGTACGATTAACATATCGCTCGGTGGATCTGGAGAATATGATCAGCCACAAGCAACTGGGACGTAAAACCGGTCGCCGCAAAAAAACGCCATCAGTGAGACGCGCCCGACTCTCAGGTCGTGACGCGCTCGGGGAATGCTGAACACAAATGGTCGAGCGGGCGCACAACGACGCGGACGAAGCACACTATGTCGTCTAAGGAGTATTTACCTTTAGTCTCCTTTGATTAGCCCGCTGTCAATATTGTGCTACCAATGGGTCAGGCGGTGTGCTGCCACGAATTGCGCTTCATCATCTTCTTCCGCAGTTTGGGTGCCAAGAACACGACGTGCAACGCCACCGTAACAACGAAAAATAAGACGTGTAGCAGCAGTATGACAAAACCGACCACCATTAGGAGCTGTAGTAACATACAGTTGCCGAACATGTCTTCCTCGCAGCGCTCGAAAGCTGTGCGTGTTTAGAACGCAGCAACCAAGGACAAGGTTTGCTCTCTCGCGATTATGCAAGAAATGAGAATAACAGTCTTCAGAGCAACAAAGAACGGGATTGCGCTGAAGTTAACTGCACGAGCGACGGGTGATTTGGAAGGGGGCTTGCCCGCGCCGATAGTTTAGGCGATGACATCAACGCACTTAAAACGGCAATTGATGCTCACGATTGCGGTCAAAGCGCAGATACCGGCTATGTCTCCGTGAGTTTAGAAACACGAATGAATTACAATAGGCGGAGCGCGGCGCAGTGCGGCTGTGGCTGCGCATCTTTGCAATTACAATAATTCGTAAAAAAAAACAAAGCGCGAGCCCAGCAACAGCTGTACTCGCGTATTGACTCAAAGTGTTACTTCCGACGTCGCATCACTAAGTACGCAACGGCCAACAATCCCACTACTCCGTACACTGCCTCAAAGCCTGGCATGCCAAGGAATCCTGCGGCCTTCGACGCAGCAGCCGATGCAACCGCTCCCTTAGTAACATTTTTGCTAGCAGCCGCCGACTTAACCGCCGATGCAACCGCTCCCTTAGTAACATTTTTAGTCGCATTCGTCGTCGCCGTTTGCGTTTGGGCGAACGCTGCGGTCGACCCGGCGACGATCGAGAGAATCACCAATGTTGCCAAAACAGCGGAAAAGATTTTTTTGTTAATCATCTTTCACCTCCAAATGAGTTGCCTTGCGTTGCATGATTTTTTATCTATGCTATAAGCTTTGCTTTTCTCTCCTCTCCGACGTCGAATCGTAAACTTCACGTCCATTTAAAAAAGCAAATGCCCGAAAAAATGTGACCGAGCAATAAGCAGGTGCGGCACTTAGTTGAAACGTCGTAAACCGTGTGAACGCGCCAGCGCGCGCGATGCTGGTGGGCTGAAGTGTCTAAGCAGGGCAAAACATATCACAGCGCACAACAAACTTTGCGTAATCTTCAAAAGAACGGCTAAATGGAGCACACGACTGTGGCAATTGAAAGTCCCCAATATGAGGTTAAAAAAAGCTGGACGGTTGTGACATCCGAGCGTACTCGGCATATGTCCTTGCTCAAGTTGACGTGGAATCAGACTTTGATGGTGCCCTGCGCAACGGACTTGAGATTCTCGCTCACTACATTTTTGGAGGAAACAGGAAGCGGGAATCAATCCCTCGGCTCCCGTCTCTGAGGAACAGGTATCATCATCTGAGGAAATCCCCATGCTGGCGCCGGTGACGTCTGAAAAGATATCGATGACTGCCCCCGTTACTGAAGAACAGGCCGGAGAACACGTGTACCGCGTTTCGTTCGCCGTGCCATCGAAGTTCACCCCTGAAACACTTCCCGAGCCACAGGGCAAACGAATCTCGTTTAAAGTCATCGAGAGCCGTAGAACAACAGCGATACGATTCTCAGGGCGAGTGCATCAGAAGCTGACAGACGAGAAGACCGAAGAACTCAGGGCTTGCCTCTCAAAGAACGGCTTAACACCCAAATCGAACTTTGTTGTCGCTCTATACAACCCACCATTCATACCCGGCATCTTTAGGAGAAACGAGATTATTGTGGATATTTGACTATTCGGCACTGCAACATGAGTTCACGCCCAACGCAACCGCTCGCTAGACCCGCGACGCAGTGCAAATCGTGCCGCGGCGCAGGAGGTCTTTGAATTGTGCCTTACGTTATAAAGCTGATACCGATCCGACGCAAGGAAGAATTGGCTGATCAGTTCCGCGCCCAGGTTCCGTACGAGGTCAAATCGGACGTCTATGGGTGCTGCATTAAGCTGCTCACCGACACCCAATCGGTCGCAACACGCTGGGGCCAGAGCTTCTATTTTATGTCCCAAAACATACGATCGCACGGACGCCTTTATGTCGTCAACATGCCGGCCGAAGAGAATAATCAAGTGTGCTATGACCCTCAATCAAAGACCGCGTTCCTTTTAAACTTCGACTACTACGGCTGGATCAAGTCGCTGGCGTTGAGCGTCGCAGGTGACGTCCTCGAAGACGAACACGACATCTACTCTTTGCACGGCGCGTGCCTCGACGTGAACGGGCAAGGGGTGTGCATTCTCGGTGAACCAGGAGCGGGCAAGACGACACACACGTACGGTTTGTTGAGGCGCCCGGAGGTACGCGTCGTTTCAGATGACTGGTTTTTCGCGCGGGTTTACGGGCCCGACATACTCGCCTATAGTTCGGAAAAGAATTTTTACATACGCGCGGACCTCGCTAAGATCTGGAGCGAATTTGACGGGCTAGTTGAACAAGCGGAGTTTGACGGCGAAGGTCGTGCTGTCGTCGATCTTCGACTGGCAATCGGAAAAGGCCGTATACTGCCCCTGACAACGCTCAAAAAACTGATCATTCTCAAACGCGACGCGAGTGATCCGAAAATCGTTCGAAAGCTCAGACCGGTACAAGCGTTGGCCATCCTCGAACGCCACGACTATTTCAACCCGCACTTGCTCGTAAGCACTCCGTTCAAACGAAGGCTTCGCAAGAGGTTTTTTGCGGCGCTTCTTGAAAGGGTCGCGACAAGCGAGGTCAATACGACGGGGAAGCCCGAGCAAAGCCAGACGCACATAAAAGAAATCATTTTTCCGGGTGACGCCCAATAGCCTTTTGGATGGCATTGCGGAGCGTTCCGAGCACCTAGAAGTCGCCGACTCTGCTCCGAGGGATGTGCTTCCACGCTGTCTATGACAGGCAGCGCGGCGCGCACGAGTCCTTGGCGTGCGTGCAAAAAAAGGAAGTAACCACGCTGAAAACGGGAAAAGCATAAGAATCCGGCGTGAGCTATGAATCCATCCTAAAAATAGGGAGGAGATAACATAGCAGCAAATAAACAGCTCGTTCTCGCGATTTTCCCGAGTGAAACCGCTGCCGACCGGGCAGCCGGAGAGCTCAAGGGATGGGAAAAGGCGAACGATGAGATAAAAAGCGGGGCGATCGGCGTCCTAGCTAAGGATAGCAACGGCAAGATCAAAGGGCATAAGCTAGGCACGCGAGAAACCACCAGAGGGGCGGGCGTCGGCCTGGTTCTTGGCATTATCGCAACAGTGCTTTCAGGAGGGCTAGCCCTTCTCGCGGGCGTTGTGGGCGGAATAATCGTGGGCGGCATAGTCGGCAGCTTTGTCCATCGGGGACTTGGCATGTCTGACGACGACTTGCGGCTTCTCGGGGAACATCTCGATGCCGGGCGGGCCGCCGTCGGAGGTACTCGTTCCCACAAATGAGGCCACAGCGACGAGCGCCGAGCTAAAGAAGCTAGGAGGAGACATTACGACCTATAATGTGAGCGAGGAGGCGCTGCAGCAGGCTACGGAAGCGGCAAAGGACGCAGGCGCGTAAGAGGTCTAAGCGTTCTTTATTCAGACTGCGGACTTGAGTTCGTGGTGAATGAGGACGTCAGGGGACTACGTCCCCCTCTTTTTTCTCCGTTGGGCTCGCTTGTGATACAACATGGATTGGCTCTGCGGGAGTTGAACTGATACAAAAGGGGCTCCCAGAGACTACCGTCGTACCCGTATACATCAGTGGAGGTTTCGGTAGCACTGTGGATTGTGACAAGAGCCACATATCAAAACAGCAAGTCGCTAGCGTGATAGTGACAGCGTTTGAAAGCAGCTCTGTGAAGATAGCGGAGTACGTAAAGGAATCAGAGAACCTCATACAAGAGTTGAGCAACTATGAACTGGGGAGGAGCGAGAGCAGACATGCCGCTAGCTTTTGACGATCCTTTGACGATCTAGTCACGTCGCTAGGCTTGTCCTTGTTCAGTGCGTCTACGTGCTGTCCCTCAAATCAGGCCTTATTCTGGTAACGTCCTTTGCTGAAAAAATGAAGAGATTTTATGCATTCAAGGTTATAACTGAATTATCGTGTGAAATAGGCAGCAATTCCACCTATGAACAAGAGGAAAACTGCGAACCAAGCTAGCCAAATTACTAAAGCTGGAAACAGCGCTAAAAGGATTGCGAGTATGATAGCAAGTAGTATCATCCCACCCCCACTCGCTTGTCTTGTCTCTACCATGATTTCACCTCCTGTTGAATTCTAGTTTGATCTTTATTTATTTATTTCTTTATTGCGTGGAAAACATTGAATTTTCAAGGTTCTTTGCTCGTATTGGTGGCGCTTGCGAGATGCGTGCTAAATAGCAGCGGTTGACTTGCAGCCGAATCAATCCAAATATGCTCATAAACGCGCAGCCGGATGCATTTTGGGTTTATTTTTGCACCTATAGCACGAATTGACGCTACAGGTGCGACGAACTAGACAGAATCTCACGAAATCAGACGGGCACCGATTTCCATGCGACGAAACTCCGTTCTTCGCTTTTTTGTGTGTCAGTGACGTAAGTCCCCAAATCGACTGAGCCTGCCGGAGAAGGAGCTGTCGCAGAAGCCGCGGGCGACCCGTCTCTCTCAAACTTCGTCGTAGGAAAGGCGGTCCAACTTTGGCTCTTAGTGTCAATCTCCAACAATCGGCACGCTGGGCGAAAACCGCCCCTAGTATAAGAGAGTCAGGTTCTCCTTGCCCTTTGCGCCTTCTTTTCTCTCGGCTTCTGACTGTTCGAGGCTTTGGTACGCCTTCATAACGTCGCTGAAGAGCAGCTCCACCATATCTCTGCTGAAGTTCTCCTTGATGACCATCCGCATCACGGCGACGTCCTGGGCGTTCTCGGGAAGATAGTATGCAGGCACAATCCAGCCTTCTTGCCGGAGCTTATCTGAAAGCTGGAAGACCGTGAAAGGTGCATCCTTCAAACGAAATGCCACGAGAGGAAGTGTTTTTTGTTTGTTGATGATCTCAAACTTGCCGGAGTCGTGCAATTTCTCAGCGAGGTAATGGCTGTTGTTCATCATGTTCGTCATAATATCGGTGTAGCCGCTTCTGCCCAGCCGTATGAAGTTATAGTATTGCGCGATAATGGTGCTGCTGCTCTTAGAGAAGTTGAGCGAGTAGTTCGTCATCTCCCCTCCCAGGTAATTGATACGGAATACCAGCTCGTCAGGGAGATCGTTTTTATCCTTCATGACGAGCCACCCGACGCCGGGGTAAACAAGGCCATATTTGTGCCCCGACGCGTTGATTGATCGCACCTGTTCGAGCCTAAAGTCCCATTCGAGATCGGGCCGGACGAACGGTGCGACAAACGCGCCGCTTGCCCCGTCGACGTGCAGGGGTATGTCCCAGCCTTTCGTCTTTTTTAAGTCAACGAGAAGATCGTTGATCTCCTTGATCGGGTCCATCTGTCCAGTGAAGGTAGTACCGAGAACCGCGGCGACGCATATGGTATTTTCGTCAACTTCAGCAGCCACTTCATCTGCGCTAATAACGTACGTGTCCTCTTGGAGTGGGATCAGCTTGAGTTCGACGTCGAAGTAGCGGGCGCTTTTCTCCCATACCGTGTGGACGTCCGCTCCCATCACGATATTCGGGTTGTCGCACGACTTTCCCTCTGCCTGTCGGCGCTTTCTCCAGGTCCACTTGTACGCTAACACAGCGAGCATGATAGCCTCTGACGATCCTATGGTCGCGGTCCCGATGGATTCGCAGTCTTCAGGAGCGTTGAACAAGCGGGCGAGCATGTTTACCACGCGTTCCTGTATAATTGTAGTCTGAGGGTACTCATCGTTGTCAACGTAGTTCTTGTCGAGGCTTTCCGCGATGAGCTGGTTCGCCTCCGGCTCCATCCACGTAGTGACAAAGCTGGCAAGGTTTAGCGATGGGTTTCCATCGAGGTTCAGCTCATCGTGAATGAGCTGGTAGGCGGCTTGGGCAGGCATGCCATTGTCAGGCATGACGTATTTCGGGACCGGTTCGCCGAAATAGCGACGGCCGTATGCTGTAGTGTGATCTGTCTCCGATTCCTTCTTCGTGCTCAAATCTACCTTCTTTGATAACATGAAAATCTCCTTCTTGCATGAGAGCGGTCTGGTCTTCGAGGGCAAATCCTCTCTCAATTTCGGTCAAGCGCCTTGAGCTTGCCGCTTTCAATTGGGCCTTAACTCGAGCGCGTCAAGACCGTCGGACAGAAAGTATAAACCGTTTTGCTTGTTAAGGTTTTTTAGTGTTTTCAGCGCCAATATTCAGGGATTCAACTCAACAAACTGATCGAATGGGACAGGAAAAACGCGTGGGGGCGCTCACGTCCATATGCGAGAAGGTCTCCGTCTCGAGCTTGCTGCTTGAAGGTCTTGTATGCTCGTCAACGGAACGGTATCGTCTATGAAAAGTGAGTTCTTCGAGGAGTCAGACCGCGTCCGCGTCGCACTGACGTCGCGCGCCCGCCGCAAGCATTTCTCGCATCTCAACGTCGATCGTGGTTCGACGTTGTGGGCGCCACGCGCAATCGGCTGGTGGATCGGCATTCTGTTTGCGGTAGGATCTACCTGCTTTGCGGTAGGCGCTCTCCCTGCATATCTCTCGGCGGTGGGTCCCGAGGCTGATGCGCTCACCTTTTTTGTCGGATCCCTGTGGTTTACAAGCGCCGCGTTCCTGCAAGTTGTGGAGTCGGCAAACGTCAATGACACTCAGCGACAACCACAAGTCTCACCCAGAATTCGCCTATTAACCTGGTCACCGCGTCGGATTGACTGGTGGGCGACGGTCGTACAGTTCGCAGGTACGCTGTTTTTCAACGGCACGACGTTCCACGCTCTGAGTGCCAACCTCACGGTACATGAGCTTAACCGTCTCGTTTGGGCACCCGACGCACTTGGCTCGACGTGCTTTCTCATCGCAAGTGGGCTCGCGTGGTTTGAAGTGTGTCGCGCGGTCAGCTGTTGGCGATTGCGCAGCCTACCGTGGTGGATCACGGCCCTCAACCTGCTGGGCTCGGTCGCCTTCGGCGTGTCTGCAATCGCGTCGTATGTATTGCCGACGACAGGTGTTCCGATAAACGTGGCTCTCGTAAACTTGGGCACGTTCGTGGGCGCGGGGTGCTTCTTCATCGGTGCGGTATTGTTGCTTCCAGAGCGCACGCAAACTAATTCTAATTGAAAGCCGAACCCCACAGCGACAATGTCTGCGGGCTAGGACACGTTTCGGCTGTCTCAACGTGGCGCGTGACGTTATTCTCGACGTTCTAGCCAGTCGTTGGCCCGCGTAACCGCCTCAAGTGTCGATGAGCCAACCTCGTCTCGCGCCAAAAAGACATTCTGAGCGCCGAGGACCTCCCAATATTTTGACCGTCCTAGCTGCTCTTTGGGGGCGTCACTCACGCCGGTGAGCACGAGCTTGCCGCCGTTGCTTTGAAGCTCTTGTGCATAGCGTCCAAGCACCTTGAGGAACGTGCTGCCGAGTTCGCGGCGCCCACGGAGGCGCAATATCACAACGGCGCGTTTCGCCTGCTTTGCTTCGGGAAGCAAGCCCTGAAGGGTCGGTGCTGAAGCAAA
Organism: Methanobacteriota archaeon; assembly: GCA_963701995.1. Taxonomy (GTDB): domain Archaea; phylum Halobacteriota; class Bog-38; order Methanoflorentales; family Methanoflorentaceae; genus Methanoflorens. The sequence continues at coordinate 634,395 of OY969693.1, forward strand.
GAACGCGCTCCCGTAGAAATCGAGCACTGTAACCCGATCACTGGGTATAACCGCAGGCGGCTTGCGTTCGCGGACCGAACCGTCCTCGCCGACGGCAAGTTCGACGAGCTGGATGTCCAGTGATGTTTTGTAGAGGTGAAGAACGACAGAGACGGTGACGCCGAATAGCACCGCGATCTGAATGGGCAGGACCAGGGTCGCCCCAAAGGTAAGCACCAAGACCGTGCGCGAAGAGAGGCTGGTCCGCCACACCTCACGAATCTGTTGGCCCCGCATGATTTCGACTCCGATAAACACAAGCAGCGCGGCGATCGTGGGGAGGGGAATGATTTTTAGCTGCGCGCTAAAAACGATGACGAGAGCCGCCACGAAAACACCCGTAAGGACATTCGTTATGCGTGTCTTCGCTCCGGCCGCCAGCACAACTGCCGTCTGTGAAACCGAGCCGCCGAGCGGCATGCCTTGGAAGAGGCCAGCAACAATATTACTAAGGCCCTGTCCGGCGAAGTCGCGCGATACGTCAGGATACTCACCATCAGGATTCGGGATGCTGCTGCTCACCCCAGCCCCCTGGATGAGTCCTATGATGGCGACGGCAAGAGCCGAACCAATGACGACCGGGCTCAGCAATAGGTTAGGAAGTGCCGGTAGCGGCGGGCCGATAGAGATCTCCGCGATGCTGCCGACGAGCCCCACCGTGCCTAAGCCTAGAAGTTGAACAACTGCAGTCGTAACGATCACCGCGGTGACAGCGGCGAAGTTGCGCAGGCGGGTCCGGCGAATCACGATGATGATGACGAGCGTGGCAATCCCTATGGACGCTGATATCGGGTTAATCAGGTTGAAGTGCATGAGCAGATCCAGCGTTTGCATCAGTTTGCTGCCTCCCGTAGCGTCGTAGCCGGTGAAGCCACTCAACTGTCCAAGGATGATAAGCACGGCAACGCCGCTCAAGAATCCGGTCATTACCGCATTCGAGACGAAACGAGTAAGGCGCCCCAATTTCAGTAGCCCCGCCAGCAGCTGAAACGCGCCAACGAGCAAGGTAAGGACAAACAGCGCCTCTATGCGGACGTTGCTTGCCAGACCGGCAAGTGACGCGCCGACGATAAGAGCTGTCGCGGCAGTGGTACTCACCGACATGAGCTCTGAGCTCGTTGAGAGACCAGCTACAGGAGTACCCACGATTATCGCGCGCAGCGCGTAGATCGGATTGACGCCGGCAAGAACGGCGTCAGCTATCGCGCTTGGTACGTTTACGATGCCATTCGTCAAGCCGGCGATCGTGTCGGCGCCGAGATTCTCTGTGTAACGTTTCGGAATGGAAACCATGCGCCTCACTTTTTTCCGTCCCCCTCAACACGTTCTTGCGTCGAGTTTCTCTCTCTTTCTTATTTGTTGATTCCGCTCGCGAGGTTGACTTGTTTTCAGTCGTGCTAGACGAGCCAACACTATCCACAAGGCATTCAGGGAGATGCAACAAAATTGAACTCGGGCCAGCAAGCGCAACACCTCTTGAGATGCTGTTCATGTTAAAAGTGTGCGCCAGATAAGCAGACTGGTGACCGATCCGATCCGGCAAGCAATACAAAGGTTGTAAACACATAAGCTGAGGTTCACCTGAAGCGAATCCTAGCGACCTCCTAGTATGCTCGTCACGATCGCTTTTGTCGGCAGGGCAAGGACGTTAAGGTTTCCTTAAACCAAAAACAAAAAATAGGAATGAGACAAGTTTCTGCCATCTCCGTAGACGAGGGCCAAAACACTCGCCACGCGCATGGAGGCCAAGAATCTGTTACTTCTTGTTTTAAACTTCTCGCCAGTGATAATGGCTCGGTTGTGCTGATCAGCTAAGCGTTCGAGTCGCTGCATAGTCCTGCTTTTCTTCGCCCCCGTGGCGGTTCAATCCCGAGCTTTTCCAAAGCGTCGATGAGCTCCTGTTCCAACATTTGATCAGCGGATTAAAGTGGCAGCAATATGCGCCAAAGCGTCGTGAGAGCGTCGGGATGCGTTTTCCGGAGCGATATGCGGCTAAAGTGGGATTTCTCTCTCTATGGCGAAATACGTTTGTTAGCCAAAGCCGCTGGTGGTCGAACGAATGAAAGAAAAACTAAGCCGCGTGTGAGCAGCAAGATGAACTGAGCAGATGAATGTGAGCCGCTACAGATTTGGGGAAGTCGATTCATCGTAGCGGACACCAGGGCTTTAAAAAATAAGAGCGTTGTTACGACCCACTCGCCTGAGCGACAGGAGCCTGTTCTTCCTGTTCCCTTAGAACGTCCTTCCACGTTCTCCACATAGCAAGGGCGAAGCCCATGATCGCAGGCCCGATGGCAAATCCTACGAAGCCGAAAGCCGCTAGAGCGAACGTGAACGCGATGAGCGTAAGCGGCTTTGGTATCCTACCAGTGCGTAGCATCCACCTTGGCTGGACGATATACCGCATGATCAGCTCAAAAACGACGATGCTAAATATAAGCACGAAAAGGGCTGTGAGCTGCTGTCCTTGGATTAGGAGCCAAAGCGCGAGCGGGATGTAAATGAGGGCGCGTCCAATAGAAGGAATGAGCCCGACAAACACGAGGAGGACCGCGAATGTGAGGAAAAACGGCACGCCAAGTAACCCGTACACGATAGCGCCGAGTATGCCACAAATGATGGCCACTGCGACGTATATGACGAAATAGGTGTAATAGATCGGGTTGAGGTGGTCTAAGAATCGATTCATGATCGGGCGGTACTTGAGTGGTACGGCGCCCTTGAAGTCGTTGACAATGGAGTCGCCCCTATAAAGAATGCCGAGCACAAGGAAAAATACGAGGAAGAGCTGCAGCAACAACAACGGTATGCTGACCAGAATATTTCGGACAACGCCTTGCCCAGTCTCAGTGAAGGTTGTTATAATGCTGCCACCCCCGGTCGCCAGCGCTCCCACTAATGCGACTATGGGCCCTGCTTTCGCCAGATCCGGGTTGGCGAGTTTGACGGTGTCGGTGAGCCCTGAGCTAATGGATGCGTTCGATGCTGACACTCCTTGCGCGAGTTGTGCGATTTGCTGCGCGACGATGACAGTTAGGCTAACGAGAGCAAGCGCCAGGACAACACCGGTAATGATGAGAACGATGAGGGCCGCTAAACCCCGCCGATGAATGTACTTTTCGAGCCACACCGTTGGCCACCACAGGACGTACGAGGCCCAGAGGGTCAGTATCACGGCGTAGATCCACGGCCAGACCATGAACAAAAGCAAAAGCACGACCGCGATCGCGATGAGATAGAAGGGGAGGCTACTGCGCCTCTTTTCGAAAAACGTAAGGTCGACCATAGCTCGATGGTTTAATCAGTTGCGCAGCTCAACCGCATCTGCGCCGAATTCGACTTATTAAACACCGTGCTCTCATATCAATGTTTTGATTTTGTTTTCGACGGCTGGCGCACAGAGCGGGACCTCGCGTAGGCCCAGGAGCTCTGGTAGATGCTGGAGCGGGCCGCGAGCGCGCGCTAGTAGCAGCTGTTTAAAAACAGTAAAAGAAAACAAAAATAAGAATGCGGCGGGCAGCTGCTAGTTAAACGCTAGCCTGAAATCGGTCTTACTCGCCTAGAGGCCGAGAATCTGCTTCTTCGCTTCTAACTCCTCTTTTGGAGAATACCGCGGCCAGAAGATCTGCTAAGCGCTCGACTTGATCGCGAAAGCTATTGGAAGAAACAAAAAAAGGGGAAGATGCCCCTACAATCCTAGGAGCTTCTTCTTCATCGCGGTGAACTCTTCGTCCGTTAGTGCACCTGAATCGTGGAGATCTGCCAGTTTCTGTATTTCGGCAGCGGTATCGGTGCTGGCTGGTGCCGCAGCCGGTGCCGCAGCCGGTGCCGCTGCTGGTGCAGCCTGCTGCTGTGCGGCCTCCTGCTGCTGTGCGGCCTCCTGCTGCTGTGCGGCCTGCCTTTGTCCCGCTCTCATTCCTATAACAAGCGCTGCTCCTCTTCCTCTCATTGTTCAGTCACCTCTTTTTGCCAAGTCTTTCTCTACCTTCTCGATATTTTCCGGGGGGATCCGCCCCATGTCGATCACCTCGGCATTCATTTCAAGGAGGTCCTCCTTGAACTGGGTAGCCCAAACGTTCTCGAACAGGAGAAGGCCAGCCGTGCTGTTGTTGGGCAACGATGCGGCGATCTCTTCTATATCGCCTTGTGAGAACCATTCACGGGTATTCTTTGACAATTCATTGAACGCAGCTCGCGCTTCTTCTGTCAGGTCGACTGCCTCGGATGTTACCAGTTTCCCGTTCTCATCCTTCACAATGAAAACCATATCGATCACCCGGATGATGCCTTGTTTTTCAAGTTTCAACAGCTCAGGGGCTGCCTTGCCACTGAACTTGTTCCCGGGAAACTTGACCATCAAATAGTCCACCGGACCCATTACCTTATCTTGTGCCATAATACTCCCTCAGTATGCGCCTCTATGAACAGGACGCCATAAGGTAACTGGTGGATTCCATTTAAAATATCTTCCCCGACGATTACAGGCTGCATCACCGGATCTCTCATCGTGGTTTTTAAAACCCGAAATTCTGGCGCTGACCCTGTCGACCTCAAGAGCACAAAACCACAAATCATGTTGCAAGGATGGAAAATCTTTCGATAGCAGCAGGCAGCAGTGACGGCCTACGCACAAAACGACCTTAGGGACTTTAGCGTGCGAGCACAGTGGCATTGAAATAAATAGTTGAAGCACATAACCGCATAACAAAGAGAGGCGAAACGGCAGCTGAAAAAGCGCATCGCCAGTTACCACCTAGATAACGGAGGTGAAAAATTTGGTAGGACCAGTAGGAAAAGCCGCAGCCGTTCATCATCACCGAGACAAGAAGGACGATGATAAGAAGGATAACGACGTCGTAGAACACAAGGGAGCGGCGGTTGCAGCACATCGAAGACGTAAATAGAGGGAGACGGGCCCTCAAAACAGCGGCAGCGACATAACGCAAAGTGTGCTCCAATAAGCTCTTTTTTCTTTTTTTTTAATTTCCGATTTCCTTTTTTTTGGGGAAGGCACAATCAAGACACCTTAATGACGGCTTTCCGCGCGGTGAAAAACTGACGGGCTAGGAATATTATCGTCGGCGTAGCAACGAAAAAAGGGTATATATCCTACGCGTTATCAGAAGGAAAAACAAAACAGGCTGCGAAGCGACAAGGTGCGCCTAACGAACACGAACTGAACGTACTTGCAGCCCGGGGATGGCGCAAGCAGGGCATGTTGTATTGGCGCATTGCCGCTGAACTAGACGCAGCAGGAACCCAAGAGAAAAAGAGGCGGCCAGTGGGCTGCAATGACTGTTTGCAGGCTTCATAAACGCGCTGCAGCGTAACTGAAGTGGTCCCTTGGTTACATCAGGGTGATATTCCGGACGTTGATTAATTAAGCTCTAAGCTAAGGTACAACAACAGGAGACAACCACTTATGGTAGAAGAATCACTGAAAATCAAAATGGATTTCGCAGAGTCATCTGAAATCCTTAAAGCCTCTCTGAAGCTGAAAGGAGCTCCCGTCGCATTGGGCTTCGCGACGACGAAGGATGACATTCCATCCGGGATGTCAGAGATCGATAAACGGATCAGGCACTGTATGATGGTGAGCCTAGCCAGGAACGAGGGCAAGGTCTTCTATGCTACCGCAGATAAACACGAATGTAACGGCGGTTCCTTCGCCCTAGGACTCAGGGATCTTACGCCAGCCCTGAAGACGGGCAAGTTCTATTTTAAACTGGGGAAATTTGAGAGTGTTACCTCCAGTAAAAGGACGATGGACAGCGTACCACACCTACCAATCGGAGAGACATATGCGATCATGTACGCTCCCTTGGAGAAGACACCGTTTACCCCGCAGGTAATTGTTATCATTACCAATCCGTGGGCCATGCTGAAACTTGCGCAATCTTCGTTATTCCAGCTGGGGGGGAGAGCACGTGCCGAGTTCTCTGGTATCCAGTCGGTCTGTTCGGACGCAGTTGCACAGACCTATCTCACCGGAAAGCCGAACTTTTCGCTCGGGTGCGATGGTTCAAGAACGTTTTCAGGGATTGCCGAGGATGAGATGGTGATGGGATTTCCCGCGGAGATGCTGCCAGAGATGGCCGATGCGGTTAAAATCATTACCCAAGCTCCCGGGTCATCTAAAACATAATCCATTTGTAGCTAGCGACCGGGCACCCCTAAGTAGTGCGACCTACCCCCGGTCTGCTGACGTCGAAAAAGGAGGGAGATACCAACCAGACACCAAACTGCGTATTACCTGTGCTTATTGCACTTGATAGAAGCATATAATCGAGCATATACACGAGAGCGATTTCGAAACATTTTTGTCTTTTTGAGAAGTCGTTAAAGCGGCCTTAGATTATCGAAATTTAAGCACTAATTGGACAAAAAAATGAAAAATCGACAGGAGCAACCTAAACGGCAACACGTAGAAGACCGCCTCATTAGACGGCTGAGAATCTACCTTATTGTGTCACTCGTCATATTTGCCGCCATAATAATCGAGGTTTTAGAAGGTAGATTTGGCCTTGCATTGGCTTTAACAGGCGTCCTTATTGGCCTAGTGGTAGGTATCATAGTCAGTCGCACTCGTCGCCTTAGCTGGGATGAAGAAACTAACACCGTTATTGGTCGTATCGACTGGATAGGTGCAATACTTCTAGTGTGTTATGTGGTTTTCGTACTCACCAAAAGCTATTTTGCGGGACTTTATGTGCAAGGAGCTGCTTTATTTGCTGTTATTCTCGGCATCATAGCAGGCACAATGCTAGGTAGGGTATTAGCCACTAGACACGGAATAAATAAACTTCTGGAAACATTAGGAATCTAAAATAAGAGGCTCATAAAGAGCTAGCTGGTCAGTAATATGTGACGTTAAGGAGAAAAAAATGGAACCTCGGTTCGGAGAAAGACTGTTTGTACCTGGATTTCCAAGGCTAATCACCTGGCAGGGGTGGGCGGTCGTCCTCGCTTTACTTTTAGCCATTGTTGCTGAGGCAAGATACATCGGAATAGCAACCGTGCTTGGACTTGTAGTTTTAGTGGCTATTGGTATCGCTTATGTCGCAGTCACTATGATAACCAGCGGAAAAAGTTGGTCTTGGGGAATTTTTAAGCAAAGGTAAGCGTTGGCTTAACAATTTCCTAGTCTACACGACACTTTTCATGCGTTCACTCATGTGTGTGGCAGTGTCCGGAAATTTCAAGGCCTTTGCGTGCTTCTTTTGTCAAAAATATATATAAGCAAATGCCTTTTGAGAGTGGGTATTTTCCGACTCAATACTGTGTTCGCTCCGTTCGTGCGCTTCGCGCACTCACTCCGCTGCGCCAAGGGGGTCAGGAAAGTACGACAGCCGCACCCATTGCTAAATTCATATGGAAGTGTAAACCAGAAAAGGCCATATGCGCCCCCCCTCTTACTGCACAAAAGCTGATTTATTGCACATGCAAAATTGTTGTGCTGGTTTTGGTAGCGGAGCGCGAAGGCGACCGAGTGAAACGAGGGAAGCCGAGTTTTCAACGTAATAAAGAAATAAATAAATATAACGATTAAACATATTCAACAGGAGGTGAAATCATGGTAGAGACAAAGCAACTGAGTGGCGGGGGGATGATACTACTTGCTATTATACTTGCAATCATCTTAGCGCTAATTCCAAGTTTAGTGATTTGGCTAGCTTGGCTCGCAATTATCATATTGTTCTTAGGTGGAATTGCTGCCTTATTCACACGATAATTCGGTCATAACCTTGAATACATAAAATCTCTTTTTTTTTCACTGCCGAACAGCCTACCCTGGGGACCGTGGCGCCAAGGCCGTCAACGCGCTTGCCAAAGCCGGGTTTGTGAACGTCTACAATGTGATCGATGGCATGGAAGGTGACAAGGTGGACGACCCCGGAAGCATCAACCACGGAAAGCTGATGAAGAACCGCTGGAAGAATTCCGGATTGCCCTGGACCTACGATGTTAATCCAGAGCTAATTGGCTTACCTATCGTCAAGATATGGCTTGCTCTTTGACTGGACGCTTGATGTAAGAATGTGTGGGTTTAAGCAGAAAACTGCCGAACTGCCAAGCATTTTTTTACCGCTTTGTCCACCACCGACGCAATTTGGAGGTAATTATGGAGCCCTCGCGAATATGACAAGGGCGGCGTTTAAATCTCTTCTTCTAGAATTTCTTTTGATTGTTTGCCAGGTTTGCAAGCGGTTAGAGGTTCGTCTGATAGCCTCGCGCCTAGAGTATATGCTGGGCTGCCATAACAGGCTTTTAGGCAGACAGCCTCTCAGACGTTTTGAAGCCCTATAGCGTGTCATCCAAGAGTTGGCCAAAATCAGAACCTTGATATAGACAAAAGCCGCCTTATTTGTGGCTGTACACGACGCGATCGCAAGAACCAGCAGGATGGTAGCCGTGATTGATATTGGTCAGTTCTTTGCAGAACGACGCTATGCGACGATAGTTTTGCTTATCGCTGTCGTTACTGCGTTCCTGGTGCTTCTCATTTCCTGGCCGTGGGTCAACGTTATTCTCATCACGCTATGGGCGGCGTACGTTCTCTGGTTTCCTGCACGGTGGCTCGAGCGACGCATCCACAGGCGCAAGTTATCGTCGTTTCTTGTTATGCTTCTGATCATCGCCGCGTATGTGCTGATGTTGTTTCAGGTCGTTTACATACTCGCAGATGATCTCACAACTTATCAAGTCGCGTTCGGAACTTCGAACACGACGATTACCAGCGCGCTGTCGCATTACCTCGGTGGCACCCCCGTAGTCACTAACGTCACCGTCGACGCGGGACAGGCGGGATCAAGTATCCTCACCGCGTTCGTTAATGCCGCGTTAGCCATCGTTCAAGAAGCGATTAAGTCGGCGCCAATCTTTCTGTTTCAGCTTTTCATTATTACGCTTTTAGTCTGGTTCTTGCTGGTCAACGGCGATCGCATCATCGCAGAGTTCAAGTCCCTGGCCCCGCGCACGCACCAGACCACCGTGGATGCCTTTTTAGGGCACCTTGACGCGATATACCACGCGCTCTATGTGAACTATATCTTCGCGGCGGTTATCAGCGCCATCATCGCGCTCGTCTTCTTCCCGTTGATTGGCGTGCCGTACGCGCTAACGGCGGCCTTCCTAATGCTCACCATCGGCATCATCCCAGTCATTGGGCGGGCGCTTGTGTACGTTCCCGTCTCGCTCTACTTCTTGGTAATTGGTGACCCAGCCAAAGCGCTGTGGGTGCTCATTGTTAGCATTATCTTGTTCCAAATCATTGTAGGGCTCTACATCATACCCTTCTTGGGACATCGGGGAAGGGCAGGCATACCAAAACCAGTCGCCCTCCTCGCCTACGTCGTTCCCTTTGCGGCGCTCGGCCTAATAGGGGTAATTGTGGGCCCGGCGGTGTACGGGTTTGCTCTCGCCCTGTATCGAACCTATCGTGGCAAGCGAAAGGAAGAGGACGCGCTGGCCGAGCAGTCCTCGCGCGCAGGCGCAGCACCTCCTTAATATTCTGCGCACCTGAGAAAGTTTGTGCCAGGAAGCAGATTGGTGACCGATCGGATCTGGCGAGCTATGGAGCCTTCAGTTCCCCCTCGTCGGAGTTCTCCTGATCGGAGTTCCAGTGACCTCGAGCGTGCGTGCTTGCCACATCGCTTTTGTCGGCCGGCAAAGGTATGAAGCCTCTATTTAACATAAAACAAAAAAAAAGGACGGCCAGATGCTAGGTTAGGCCTTAGCCCACCAGTATTCCAACTAAGTTAGAGGCCAAGAACCTGTTTCGTCTTCGCTTAAAACAGTCGGTGTAAGGCTGAATCCAGCGGCCTAGCTACAAGACGTGAAGCGGCCACAATTGTCGTAGGACTACAATCCCTACAACCAGAGAGAGCCCCCAGCTCGCAACGAGAAGTGCTATCACTGTTTTGTTTAGAGGGCCCACGCGCGAGACGACTCGTGCTTGCTGGCGGCAAATCTCGAGAAGTTCAGGAGGGATCATCCTCTTCATCAATGCCAAACCGAGCAGGGTTACAAACAAATCGTCAAGTTGGCCAAGCACTGGAATGCAATCGGGGATGAGATTCACCGGGCTTACGTCATAAGCGACTGCGCCCGCTGCGCAGGCTTTGGCGTACCACGGGACTTCAGGGTGTTTTAGTGCCGTATAAAGCACGGCGAGCTCCTGCGCGAGACGGCTCGGGCATCTCCTCCATCTGGCGAATGCGGAGCTTTTTCGTGCCGTCCCCGTCGACTCGGCGCGGGATAACTCGCGCAAGAGTGGTGCCTTGTGAGTGAATCCTGAACCGGTCAAACCTTCCTCCTCGAACCCTTCACGGGCCACTTACGTCGCGGGACAATAAAGTTGGCTTAGTCAGCTGGACCGACCAAGAGTCGGTTCTCCTAAGCCGCCGTTGAAATGCCCAGATTTGACGTATTCGTCGCGATCGCAAGCAACTCCTGCTCGTCATCGGCGCCGTTTACCGTCGAATATGGCCTTTTTGCGCCGGTGAAGGCTAACGGCGACCAGGTTTTTTGCAATAACGTTGCCCTTCTATTTTAACGTTCCGCGCTGCGACCGAACCTTTACGACGGCACCGCCAAACAACAACCGCGGCGTTTTCTTGCTCTCAGCTGGTACAGTAGTTTTCAGGATCAAATTCAGGGAAAAGCGAAAGAAAAAACGCACTATGACGTTGGTCCGGGTTTTAACGGGCAAATGTTATTAACGGAACAACCTCCTTCAATGTGCAACGCGGTTGTATGTTCAACGCAAGCAACAGAATAGCGAGGGGGGAGCTGTAGTGTTTATGTTATGTGAACGTGCTGCTCAAGGACCCCCATATCCTTCAGGTTCTCGCTCAAGAACGACGAGAAAGTTGCGCCGTCACGACCAAGGTCGGGAGCCATTTTTCTAGAGGGGATGAATTATGAGCAAAGAAGAGAAGCAGGCAGGGGATAATATAGTAATTATGGCCGGTTATCAGGCCATAGAGCCGGCAGAGAAGAACTTCGACCAGCTCACACAGCTGATAAAGGAAAAGAAAGTCACATGTGATGGCATGATCCTTGTCGAGCGCGACAAGGAGGGTCAGTCAAAGATCGCTGCGACTGTCGACCGCCTCGGCCGCCAGGGGACGGGCTGGACTGGGGGCGTCGGCCTCATTGTGGGCCTCGTCTCGCCACCGCTGCTGGGATCGGTCGCTTCAGGAGCCGCAACCGGCGGACTGATTGGTAAATTCGCCAAGCGCAAGGTAGAGAGCGGCATCGAAAGTGGGCTCGGCGACAAGCTCAAGCCGGGCACGGCAGCTATCATCGCCATCGTCGACAGCAAAGACCGGCTCGCAGCTGAGCAGGCGCTAACAGACTCGCCGGCTAAGTCGGTCGCGCAGATGGACGAGAAGGGCCTTAAAGGCCTTAAGGAGAGCTTGGCAGAAGCTGCCGGCAAGTTCACCCCCGACCGCACTGTGCTGCCAATCCCCGACCGCAGCTTCGGCGGGACAATCGGGCGGACGATGGACACGTCAGTTGCTGACTGGACGATCGTTCCCGGACCCAAGGCGCCGGATGACGCCCCCAACGTCCTCGTCGTGCTCATCGACGACGCTGGGTTCGGCAACCCAGACACGTTCGGCGGTCTGATTAGGACTCAGAACCTCACGCGGGTGCAGGAAACGGGCATCACTTATGCCAGCTTTCACGTAACAGCCTTGTGCTCCCCGACTCGTGCCGCTCTGCTGACTGGCCGCAACCACCACCGGGTGGGATTCGGCATGGTGGCCGAGTTTCCGGGTCCGTTCCCGGGCTATTCAACGGCGAGGCCGCGAAGCTGCACAGCATTCCCCCGTATCTTGCAGGAGAACGGGTACGTTACGGGCGGGTTTGGCAAATGGCACCTTACCCCAGACAATGTCCAGGGTGCCGCAGGACCGTTCGACCACTGGCCCCAGTCGTGGGGCTTCGACCACTATTGGGGATTTTTGAGCGGGGCAGCAGGCCAGTACGATCCCATCATCACGCAGGACAACTCCATTTTGGGCGTGCCGGAGGGCAAAAACGGCACACAATACTACTTCCCCGACGACTTAACCGACAAGGCCATAGAATGGTTGCACGCGGTGCGCGCCCAGGACGCTAGCAAACCGTGGTTGCTCTACTACGCCACGGGCTGCAGTCACGCACCTCATCACGTCGCGAAGGAGTGGGCCGACAAGTACAAGGGCCAATTCGACAAAGGCTGGGACAAACTGCGCGAGGAAATCCTCGCGCGGCAAAAGCAGCTGGGAGTCGTCCCCCAGGACACAGAGCTGACGGAGCGGCCCGACCTCTTCCCAGCGTGGGACTCGCTCAACGACGCGGAGAAGAAGCTTTATGCTCGACAGATGGAAGTGTACGCCGGCTTCTCGGAGAACGCTGACTGGAACGTCGGCCGATTGCTCGATGCTATCGAGCTTATGGGTGACTTGGACAACACGCTCATCTTTTACATCTGGGGCGATAACGGCGCTAGCATGGAGGGAACGCTTACCGGTTCGTTCAACGAGATGACGTTCCTCAACGGCGTTCCTCTCGACGCCGAGCAGCAGTTGAAACTGATCGACGAGTACGGGGGCATCGAAGCACTCGGCGGAATTCAAACTGCACCGCACTACGCTGCGGCGTGGGCACACGCTGGAAACGTTCCATTCCAGTGGGGCAAGCAGATGGCAAGCCACCTCGGGGGAACGCGAAACCCGATGGTCGTCGCGTGGCCGAACCGGATCGAGCAACGAGGCATGCGTACGCAATTCACGCATTGCATCGACCTGGGTCCGACCATCCTCGAAGCAGCGGGAATCCCGGAGCCCAAGATAGTTGACGGCATCACTCAGGAACCCATGGATGGCACGAGTTTCTTGTATACCTTCGACGACGTCAACGCAGGCGAACGTCATACTGTCCAGTACTTCGAGATACTCGGCAGCCGAGCCATTTACAAGGACGGCTGGTGGGCGTGCGCGAGACTTGACAAGGCCCCGTGGGACTTATCGCCTGAAACGATCGGACGATTCGCACCCGGGGTCTACGACCCGGAGAACGACGTTTGGGAGCTCTACTACCTACCCGACGACTTTTCACAAGCCAACAACCTCGCCGCTACTAATCCCGACAAGCTTAAAGAGCTGCAAGACCTTTGGTGGGAAGAGGCCGCGCGCAACAGGGCTTTGCCGTTGCTCGGCGGCTTATCCGTCTTCTTCGGGATCCTGCCCCCGATGCCGACGATCACGCGTTACTCGTTCGCAAGTGACGTGCAGAACGTGCAGCGCGGTATGATCCCGCGCATATTCGGACGGTCTTACGCCATCGAAGCGGATCTCAACGTGCCCGATGCAGGTGCCGAGGGCGTGATTGTCGCCGACGCGGACTTCATCGGAGGGTTCAGCCTGTGGGTCGACAACAAGGGGATGCTTAATCATACCTACTCGTTCCTGGGCATCGAGTCCTACAAGCAGACCGCTACCGAGAAGCTTCAGACGGGCGACATCACCGTGCGTATGCAGTTCACAGCCGACGAGAACAAGCCAGGCACTGGAGGACAGGTCACGCTGTGGGCGAACGGCAAGAAGATCGGCGAGGGCAAGATCCCGCGGACGGTGCCCATAAGCTTCTCCAGCTATGCAGGGATGGACGTGGGCCGCGACAACGGCTTGGTCGTTGACCGGGCGTATGAGGACAAGGCTCCGTACGCGTTTACCGGCACGATCAAAAAGGTCGTATTCGACCTCAAACCCGCGGCGTACGAGGACGAGAAAGGTCTGCACGAAGCCGCGCAGCACGCCGGCCTCGCTCACGGAGCCTCAGGATAGTGAGTCAAACTAGCAGGTGGCCGGTGCTTGGGTAGAAAGGTGGGCATAATAGCCCACCCACTCTGCAGTTACGTCCTGCCTTGCAGATCGAAAACGTTGGATTAAACGGGCAGTAGTCAGGACCACAAGCTGATTATCATCGCTATTCTGCCATCACAATCATCCACGCAGCCCTGCGACGGCTGCGAAGCTACCGAAGATCAACGAGAGCTACCAGCCAAGCAGAGTCCTCCCCAGATGAACGGGGCGGCTCACTAACTGCGCAACGCCGTGCAGAAAAACGGAACAGAAGAGTTAGATGTTACGGAGAGGCCAAAAGAACTACGCTTTCGCGTTGACTTTCAAGACGTGAATTTGAAGGAGTTTAATACTTGTTGTGCTTGCGTCAGATAGGTGTCATAGTCGTTCGTAACCGCCTTGTAAGCTACAACGTACCCTCTGCCGTTGTGTATCACATAGAATTGCATCGCTTTGATTTGTGCGTTTTGAGTAACTGTACCTATCCTTTGGGGAACCGTCGCTTGCCAAACTATTTTGGATGCTTGCTGGCCAGCAAGCGCTGTATCCTCAAATGACTGCAACCAGTAGTCCTCGCATTTTGTCGATAATGCCCTCAAGTTGAAATCAGTGAATTCTCGACGCGTTGTGCCCGTTGTTGCGTTTAGCTTTGCGCTGGCAACAGTAACCACGTTCAGTTTATTCGGTCTCACAGTGAGGGTTAAATCAACAATGGCGTCTGCATTACTGTTAACGAATCTCCTCCACGTATTAGGATAAGTAATTGTATACCCCCTACTATCACTTGTAAACGTCTTCTTCTCGCTCTCGGTGTTTGGCTTAGCACTTGGGCTAGGTGTTTGACTGGTTTTGCTTGTGGTGCTTTTAGTGCAAGCTGCATGTAACACAGAGGCAACCAGAAGCAAAAGAACAGCTATCACAGCGGCAACCAGAAGCAAAAGAACGGCTATCGCCGTTATCGGTTTCAATTGCATACGCTTAAGCAAGAAGCAAACCGTGGCTTAACACTTCCTATCTCTCAGGGAAATGGCGCTCTGATGCTACAAAGAAGCTCAAACCACATTCCTGCGCACCTAGCCGTGGAGGCAGGCCTGTTCGCCTTCGACCGGGCCAAGAGAAAGCCCTCAATCACTACCGTGTCGAGAAAGTGACAGAGCGCTAGTACGCATATCGGGGCCACGTTGATCGAGAAGGGGAGATCATCAGGGCTAGCAGATGCTACTATCAAAAAAACCCTAACCACGAATTTGAGCAGGCTGATCAGCTGCTTGGTTGCCTAGCGACTGCACAAGAATGGTTCAGATGTCGGTCGGTTGCGTGCGGTGTCCGCAACACCTCACGAGCGGAACGCATTTACGCGAGAGCGGCAAAAGTAGTAGCAGAGCGACTCTGCCGTATACCGGCGGATAATTCGGTGCGCAGCACGAAAACGGTATGGATTCCACAAATTCGCCCCCAGCATTTCACATTCTCGCAAAGCCGACCGGGGCCATTTGCAATCTGAACTGTTCGTACTGCTTTTTCTTGGCGAAAGAGCACCTGTATCCTCACAGCCGGTTTCGGATGAGTGACGAGGTATTGGAATCATATCTGCAGCAGTACCTCGCCGCGCAGCGAATCATGCGCGCAACGATCGCGTGGCAAGGCGGAGAGCCGACCCTCATGGGGCTCGATTTCTACCGTCGTTCGATCGCGTGCGAGCAAAAATACGCGCGTTCTGGCATGACCATTGAACGCACCCTACAAACGAACGGCACGCTTTTAGATGAGGAATGGTGCGCTTTTTTCCGCGAGCATCATTATCTGGTCGGTCTGAGCCTTGACGGGCCGCGGGAACTGCACGATGTCTATCGAATAGACAAGGCGGGGCACCCGACCTTTGATCGCGTGCTGCGCGCTGCACGTCTGTTGCTAGAGCATAACGTTGAATTTAACATTTTGTGCGCCGTTAGTGCTGCCAATGCATCGCGTCCCATGGAGGTGTACCGGTTCTTCCGCGACGACGTGGGGGCACAGTTTATCCAGTTTATACCTATCGTCGAGCGGTATAACGAAACGGGCTTCCAAGAAGGAAACACGGTAACGGATCGCTCAGTGAGCGCGGAACAGTGGGGCCGTTTCCTTATCACCATTTTTGATGAATGGGTCACCCGCGACGTCGGTCGCGTGTTCGTGCAGCATTTCGACGCAGCCTTAGCGGCGTGGGCGGGGGCGCCGCCTGCCGTATGCATCTTTTCTCCGACTTGTGGCACCGCGCTCGCGCTTGAACATAACGGCGACCTCTATTCGTGTGATCACTTCGTTGAGCCAGACTACCTGCTGGGCAACATCTTGGACACGCCGCTTATCGAACTGGCAGCCTCTGACGCGCAACGTCAGTTCGGACTGAACAAGCGCGACACGCTCCCGCAGTATTGTCAGGAGTGTCCGGTCCGCTTTGCGTGCCACGGGGAATGTCCAAAAAACCGTTTAATAGAGACACCCGAGGGTGAATCCGGGCTGAACTATCTCTGCGCGGGCTACCGGGCGTTCTTTGCGCACATCGATCAGCCCATGCGACAGATGACTGCGCTCTTGCGACAGGGGCGTGCGCCGGCCGAAGTGATGCGTAAGCATCGTCAGCCGACTGCGCCGGCAAAGGCGGGCCGCAACGATCCGTGCCCCTGTGGCAGCGGATTGAAGTACAAGAAATGTCATGGGGCGCAAACACAGCGGTCAGATACATAGCGGCTCGTTTCTTGTTAGGTCTTCTTGGAAGAGATGTACCGTTCCTACCTAACCTTCAGATTTTTCCCACAAAGGATTTCCTCATATATCACGTAAGGCGGATGCTGCAACGTCGTCGAGTGTGATGAGTGCCTCTGCCCACCAATCGGGAGGCATCTGCGCGACGGGCGTGTAGACGACACGCTGCTCACCTGGGATCGGCGGCAACTGGTCCAACACCTTTGCCTGGCGAGCGACGACAGCTTCCTTCGTCACGTTGAACACCGTCAGATCCTGGGTCTGGACTACGGGGCCGTTATACACCGCGCTAAGCTCCGAGAAGATCAAGGGGATGACCTGGGGCGAGAGAAGCGTATGCCAAAGGCCAGCCAAGCGCGGCCTCACGAGTCCGAACACCTTGCCAGCGGCCCGCGGTGAGGTGTGGGCGGCATTGAGCGTCGTCGCCGGGTGTCGTACTGTCAAATGCGAAGACAGCAGCTAGTCCCTCATAATCCATCTCATGACTTCTTTCTCGTGATCAACGAAAGGCTCACCGGCAACGTCAACAACCACTCTGTCAATGGTTCCACCGGTGAACGTGAACGGAGGCGCGTAGTCCGGCGAGACCGGAGACCCACCGTCGCGGCCGACGCACAGCCCCTCGCCCGCTAGGCTAAAGTAGCCGGGCTGCGTCCTAATCTCAGACTGCCCCACCTGCTCGGTATCAATATAGAGGGTGAGCGTACCGAGGGCGCTCTTGGTCTGCGGGTCTTGGCCTGTCCTACTGAATTCAGCAGCGAAGGTGTGCCGACCAGTGCCAATCTCAACGTTTGAGGTGACTTTTTGAATGTCTTCCCCGAGCCAATTGTAGACATAGTGGAGCCTCTTGTCCTTGATGAACAGAGTGTGGCCACCCAGGAGGTGACCTTGGGCGAAGAGCACACCTGCTGCCTCAGTGGTATCAACTACAACGGCTGCGCCTACGGTGTACGAACGTCCCCGGATATTGACTGCAACGTTCTCAGAGACGTCCGCGGTGTTGGGATAGTAGATATAGCGGTTTCGTGGCTTCGCTGGTTGTGGGCGCTCTACGCTCATAATTTCGACCGGCCCACGATCGTCGAGTGGCAATGCGTTGTAGACGCCGGCGAAGTAGTTCCATAGTCCCTTGAGGAGTTCAAGCTTGTCGGGGTGCTGTGCGGCGATATTGTTCATTTGCCCCCGGTCCTCCTGGAGGTTGTACAACTCCCATACGTCGTGGGCGAAATTGCTCCATCCTGAGATGGGGGGGTGCACCGTGTTCGCTAGCCACCCCTGATGGTAGATAGCGCGCTGTCCAAGCATAGAGTAGAACTGGGTCTCCTTTTCAGGCGCGCTCGGATTGTCAATGGTAGGCTTGAAGCTTTCGCCCTCAATGGGGCTCTGCGTGTAACCTTTAAGCACCGAGGGCGGCTCAATGCCGAGTAGCTCGTAGACTGTAGGCACGACGTCGATAGCGTGAATATACTGGTGTCTCACTTCACTTCGTGCCGGAATCCCCTCCGGCCACGCGACGAGGCACGTGTCTGCGGTCCCTCCTTCGTAGCCCGCAAAGCGCTTCCAGTACGGGAAGGGCGTATCGAAGGCCCACGCCCAGCCTGTACAGTAGTGGTTATAGGTCGCTGGGCTTCCCAGATCCTCAATGCGCTTTACGTTCTCCTCTATCGTGTCGGGAACGCCGTTAAAGAATTTAATTTCATTGACGGAACCGTTCGGACCGCCCTCGCCGCTCGCGCCGTTGTCGGAAACGACGACAATGATCGTGTTATCAAGTTGACCCGACTCCTCGAGGTAATCGAGCAGGCGACCAATATGGTGATCGGTATACGATACAAACCCCGCATACACCTCAGCCATGCGGATGAACAGCCTCTTCTCGTCGTCGGACCGCGAATCCCACGGGCGAACCCAGTCAAGCAGCGGCCACGGCTTGCCGTCCGGACTGCTGCTGTGAGGCTCTCCGTGCGGGTTGATTGGCGAAAGGTTTGTGTTCCCTGGCAATATCCCCATCTTCTTCTGGTTGGCAAGGATCTCCTCACGAATCGCCTCGTAGCCCATGTCGAATTTGCCCTTGTACTTGTCAGCCCACTCCTTGAAGACATGGTGCGGGGCGTGCGCGCAGCCGGGGCAGAAATACATGAAGAACGGCTTTTCCGGCGCGACCACCTTGGCGTCTCGGATGAACTCTATTGCCTTGTCGACGAGATCCTTAGAAAGGTGGTATTCGTCCTCGGGTGCGTACGGCTGGTCGATGGGATGGTTATCGTAGGTGAGATCAGGGTACCACTGGTTCGTCTCAGCGCCCAAAAACCCGTAGAAACGTTCAAAGCCGCGCCCGAGCGGCCAGCGATGCTTCCACGCGGAGGCATTCTCCTCCTCCGCAGGGGTCAAATGCCATTTTCCCAGGGCGTAGGTATTCCACCCTCGCTCGTTTAGCACTTCAGCGATCGTCCCATTCTCGAAGGGTATGCGCCCGCTGCTCCCTGGAAATCCATTCGTCCCTTCGGTAATACACGCCATGTTGTTGCTGGTCGCGTTCCGCCCGGTCATTAGGCACGACCGGGTCGGTGAGCACAGCGCGGTGGTGTGGAAATTTGAATAGCGCAGCCCCATCTCTGCGATGCGACGCATCGTGGGCGTCTCGATGGGCCCACCAAAGACGTCCATCGCCGAGTATCCGACGTCATCCCAGATGATGAAGAGGATGTTAGGTGCGTTCTCCGGTGCAGTGGGCTGCACGAACGGCGTCCAGTCAGGAGTCGCATCGCGGATGTCGACGGCCAATTTACCCTGCCACGGTTCAGGCATCGTCGGTCACCTCAGTGGAAAACGCTAGGCTGCTACTAGCATTGCTGTCGTTTTTAGATGCATTTGCATTCATTATCTATCCCTCCATGTTAGAGGCATAACGGCTGCCGAGTTAATAACCAGCGAACTTTATAAAAATTGTGGAACAAAATGATGGTTGCTGCGCTTGCAGCACGTGCTGGACGCTTGCGACTTCATCCGCGCTGACGATGCGTCTCCTCTTAGAGCGGGATCAGTTTCAGCTCAACGTCGAAGCAGCGGGTGACTCTCTCCCATACCGTGTGCACATCGGCCCCCCCCCCATGACGATATTGGGGAGATCGCACGGTTTACGTTCAGCCTGCCGGTGCTTTCACCAGCTCCATTTGTGCGCCAAGAGGCTGAGCATCTTCGGTCCTTCGCCACAGTGAATCTCGCTGTAAGAACTGAAACGGAACAGGAAGTGTCATTTCGGAACTTTTATAGTGTCTAACCCTTTTTAAAATGACACGGGACGGCTTGAACGACTAAACTGCGTAGAACACGCTCGTGAGGAACTATGAAGCCCACCGAGAAGCTTCCAGACCTGCTTGAGTTTTTCAACATTATTGCGAGAATCCGTCGTCTCAACGACGTTTTTAGCCTTAGCTCGAGAATCCGCTATTTGTACGAAGTCCTGTGCTTTATCCTCATCATTTTTGATGCCTTTTTCTTGTTCCTCACAGTGATCTTCCCCCTGAAGTTAGGTAGCCTTGAAGCAGTCGCGACGTTTGACGCGGTTGTGGTACTCTTTTTATGGGTCGAATACCTGTTTAGGGTGAACGAGCAGGATAACAAGTGGGGTTATGTCGTCTACCAGTGGAGCGACATTCTCGCCATTATTCCTTTTGATTATATTGCCCTCGTTGCGTTCGGCGTTGCTGTGCCGCTGACGATTGCCTTCAAGCTTTTGCGACTCGTGCGAATCGTCGCCCTTCTAAGGTTCTCGCGCAGAATAGAACGAGAAGTCCTGGCGTTTGCCGAAAAGACCAGGCTCATCTACGGTCTCGCTATTTACCTTCTTGTCATCATTGTCGGCGCACTGCTCTTCTTTTACATCGAATCACCGGTGAATCCCAACGTCAGCAGCCCGAACGACGCCCTGTGGTACATGATCGTGACGATGACGACCGTTGGCTACGGCGATATCGTACCCGATACAGGACTTGGCAGGATAATTGGCGTCATCGCAATGATTTCTGCCATTCTCTTTGCCAGCCTTGTGACAGCGACAACGACGTCCGCCCTGCTGGAGAAGTTTCGAGCGGACCGAGAAGAGATTACCGAAGCAAGCAAGGAAACGATCGGAAACGTCCTCGCACAACTGAGCGAACTCAGGGACCGGCTGGATGAGCTCCCGAAGGTGGCGGAGCGGACCGATGAAATCAAGGCCGATCTTGCCGAGCTCAAGGCGATGCAAGCAGAGGTCCAGAGCCTGAAAGAATCGGTCGATGCGAAGAAGCGCGAAGAGTGAGTTTTTGGGGCATTTCTCAGTGTGCTCGTGCTTGAGCTCTGATGAAGAAAGAGTACAATGATAGGGGCTCCGTCTGGGGCAGTCCAAGTGAACGTGAGCTTCTTTGGACAGACAGAGACCAAAAGAGCTAAAACGCAAAAAAGAACTTGAACGTGAGCCGCTTTTGACAGACAGAGACCAAAAGAGCTAAAACGCAAAAAAGAACTTGAACGTGAGCCGCTTTTGACAGACAGAGACCAAAAGAGCTAAAACGCAAAAAAGAACTTGAACGTGAGCCGCTTTTGACAGACAGAGACCAAAAGAGCTAAAACGCAAAAAAGAACTTAAAAAAGCAGATCGAAGGTTGATGTCCACGTAGATTCGCGGACCGACCAAACAACCGGCTCGGGGAGTACAGATTATGACGGGTAAGGAGGAAACTGATGGCGCCGAGGAGGCAACTGAAGGCGGCGCGCTCTCAACCGCAACTTCGATCGGCGTTGCAATCGGGGAGCGCGAGCCAAAGATCCGCCAGATTGTACTCATCGCTCTCGTCACTGCCGCGTTTGCGCTGGTTTGGTTTGCTTCCTTAAGTATTTTGAACACCGCCGTCTGGAAGAATGACTTTATCACAGCCAACCGCTGGACGATTCCGGTCCTCGTCCTCCTCTTCTCACTTCTCGTCGGACTTTGCGGCAAATATCTCCGTGCTCCGAACATGATCCACGGCGGAATGGCCGAGGCTATGAAAGGTGAGGGCTTCCACCTCGATTACTCGACGTTTCCCGGCGCGCTACTCACGTCGTTTTTCTCGCTACTTTCCGGAGCGAGCGTCGGCCCCGAGGGCCCGCTCACGACCCTTGTAACGTATGTCGCGGGGTGGCTCGGCGCGAAGCTTAAACTCGCCGAGCAGAAAAGGCTCGGATTCATAATGGCCGGCCTTGCCTCGGCTTTCAACGGCCTCATCGGGAATCCCCTCTTCGCTGCGTTGCTCGCAACCGAACTACAGGAAGGCGAAAAAAAGGGAGCGCTGCAATTCCTCACGTGGAACCTCGTGGCCGGGGCGATAGGATACATCTTTTTCGCGCTGGTCGGATTTCCGGCGTTCGCCTCAAGCATCGCATTCACGCCCGTGAATGCACTGACGATCGAGTATACGCTTGATGCGATCGCGCTCGGCATCATTGGGGCCCTCGTTGCGCTCTTCATCGGCATTTCGTTTCAAAGTGTCGGCAAGGCACTTGATCGCGTGTTCAAAGACCGGTTTGTCGCGCGCGTGATGTCGGCTGGAATCATCATCGCGATCGTTGTTTATTTCCTTCCTGAACTGATGTTCTCCGGCGAATCCCAGATCCACTCGATCATCGCGAACCCTGCAGCATACGGCGTCTTGATGCTTCTTGCGTTGGCAATCCTCAAGGTGCTCCTCCTTGCCCTCTCGTTCAAGAGCGGATTCCTCGGCGGGCCGATCTTTCCGACCCTGTTTGCGTCGACCATGGTGGCACTCGCTATCAGCCTGCTTTTTCCGAGCGTGCCTATCGCTTTGCTCTTCACGTCTATAGTGGCGGCAACGATCGCGCTCGTATTGGGCGCGCCCCTTGCAGCTATCCTGCTGACCGTTGTCATAGCGACGTCTAACACCTATGAGCTTGGGTACATCAGCCTCGCCACCGCGACCGCGCTCGTGATTGGGGCGGCCGTCAGGCAGCGGATGGCGCAACGTGCCGCACGGCAAGGCGGGTCCGCGGAAAGTGGCTCGAGCTGACCTCTCGCAATCGGACACAAGGGCTCAGCACATTTTAGAAACGACAGTACGAGTCTTGTATAACTAGCCCCACCGGAAGTCTCAGAGTCGCGGGCGCCCGGCTATGCACGACGCGGTCGTATCGTGTCTATGCTGCGTGAAATCTGGCGAATATCTACTCTATGCAAGCGGGTACTGCAAAAAAAAAGAGAGGGGAGTGGGTTACACCCATCTTCCCAAGAGTCCCGACACTATCAACTCTAGCCCGAAAATGATCAGGCCTATCGCGACGAGGAGTACTATCGTGGCCACGCCGATCGCAGGCCATATCAGCGCTACAAAGCCTAGTATGACCGCGATTATACCGACGATTAGCATCCCTGGAGTGCCGCGTGCGGCGACCGCTAACCCGACGAAGATCAACGTCAACGCTACCAGCCAGCCGAGGGTTAACCCTCCGTAAAACACCGGCGCGACGAGTATTGCTAGCGCTAGTAAAAATGCGATAAGTGACAGACCTGCGTTCGCAAGTCGACGCCATCCTGAAATGCCCTCTGAAAAAACTCGCACAAATTCAATGCCGGCGATGATAAGAAGCCCGACTGCAAGGAATGCGATCAAAGTCGCTGCCGTTACGCCCGGATACGCGATTGCGTAGCCACCCAATACAAGGACGATTAACCCGACGATAATCTCTGCTATGCGCAGCCACATTGAAGTTTTTTGTTCAGCCATTTGTTTTTCACCTCCTATTTGTTGAAACGTCGAGATAGACACTTCTCAGAAAGTATTTAATTTGATCGTTCTGATTCCGCGGGACACGTTTTGGGCGCCCAGACGACCGCCAATGTCCGATCGTCTGGTTTCATATGCCGAAAAAAAGGGCGACGCGGTTAGGTCAATCGCCGGTATATCCTCGCGCTCATCGCTCTCGTCGCCGAGGTCGAAGGGATCGCGAACTACTGCCTCACTGATAGTCCGATAACCGGATTAAATGACCTTTTTGCTGCGATAATCGTCCTTGAGCTGCTGATGACGTGGTCGGCTACATGAAAACAACGTCGCTAAATCTTGGACTGTTGCTAGGGCGGCTCTCACGGCGATGGTGCGCAAGATTATCGCCTTCGGCTATCAGACAGTTGACGTGCAGAGTTTCGCACTGGCCTTAATCGCGACCGCTAAACTCGTCGTCGCACTCTACTTTGTGAGCGATAAAACGATTCACACGTAGTATATGTCTCTCTACACATTGTAAGCGATTGGCCTAAGCGAGAGGCACTCCCCGCCCAAATAACGATGTCCGGCACAGCGTGTTCCGTTTCCTACCTGACTAAGAAGGCATGGGGTGAAGGCCGCAAAACCGCCGAGCGAACAGCTGGCGCTAAGCGCATTTAAAGCGCTTAACCTGAGTATGACGGTTCAGGCTATGGTCCAAGCTAGAACAAGCTAGACCAAAAACCCCAGCGCAGAAGTGCACCCGCAATTACGACAAACAAAAAGAAGAGGATTATTACTATCGTAACGGCCCACCACTTCCAATCCATGTTTCACCTCCTCTCGAATGTGAGTGTGCCAATTTGATTCGTTCAAATATAGTTCTGGCGCTCCAAGATTTAAGGTATCTAAGAAGTTAAGTAATTGAAGCATTTTCGTGTTCCTTTGGCCTTTCCTTAGCTCCTGACTCATCTTCTCTTTTTTAGATTTAGAGTGCATTTTGCGCCCCGTTCTGGGGTTGGCAGCGCAGCCAAACGCTATACAACATGAAAAGTCGTGTTGATGCTGGTGGTCATAATCGGCGGTGCAATTCTGCGGTGGAATTTTTGGTTTGGCTAGTGAGTATAGCCTGAACCATCCTCCTGTTGAATAGCAAGGAGTATAGCTCTTATAGTTTCAGATTCTATCCTGCAGGCGGCATTCAAACATTAACACGACGGCAGTTTACCTGAGTTCAATGACCATGACCTGCAATACGCGTGTGCAAACGTGCCGTTCAAGTTGCTCTGTTTTCGCTTAAGTACGCGCTGGAACCGTCACAACCCCCTATTCCTCGGCTTTGCCGCCGTTGATATAAACGTAGACGAAAGCCGCTATCACGGCGCCAATCACAGGCCCGATCACATAGATAGGGAAATCACCCCATAGAAAATTCCCTCCTAGAAGCGTAAGCGCGAGGAAGGGCCCAAACGTTCTCGCCGGGTTGATTGATCCCCCGGTCAGGTTTGAGATCATCGTGAGCGATGCCGTCACCGTAAGGCCGATAATCAGACCTGCAAATCCAGGCGTTGCCCTTTTATCGACGGCAACGGCCATAATGGCCAACATCAGGAGAAACGTCCCCACGGCTTCCAAAATAATCGCTTGGCCGTACCCGACCCCGTAGAACGGCGTTGTCGCACCCAATCTGACGTCCACCGCGCGCGCGCCGAGACACAACGCAAACAGCAGGCTCGCGACGGTTGCGCCTGCAAGCTGCGCTACCAGATACGGTATGACTTCACGCCGTGGGAACTTTCGCACTGCCCACAGCGCAATGGTAACTGCGGGGTTGAAATGCGCCCCCGATACGCGTGCAAACGCGTAAATGCCAGCAGCGATGGTCAAGCCAAATACGACGTTTATGGCGAGCCAGTTGGCCATAGTTATCCCAATGGAGAACTGGTTAGGCAGTTGCGGGGCGCCTTGTCCTAGTAGGAGGGCTACAACTACCGCTCCTGCGCCGAAGAAGACTAACAGAAATGTGCCCAAAAACTCCGCTGTTAACTTTTGTCCTAAGGAACTCATTTGCCGACCTCCGGCCGTCAATATCGTCTGTTATCTTATAAAAATGAATAGAAATCATTGAGGCCCTTATCTTCTGTATCTATCCAGCAGGCGGCCCCGTCAAACGAGGTTAGACTGAAAATAAGCACCCTATGTCTTGGGCACGAACCACTTGCAAGAAACCCCACATATAGACGTCACATCAGTGGAGCCGTATTGAGGCTCCGAATGATATTATAATGTCTGAGTGCTTCGGTTACGAGTGCAGCACTGCCGCCATCGCGTCTGCGATCTTTTTCGTGTTTCCGTTGTGGTAGGGGTGGCATATGATAAGCATTTTGATCGTTTGTTCCCCTCTTTTCAAAATAAACTAGCAGTCAACGAAGGCGACTCTATCCGCCTAGCGTGATATCCTGCTTGTCATACCAATCGAGCGCTCCAAAGAAGTGTTCAGGCTTGAAATCAGGCCAGAGCTCATCGACAATGTAGATATCTGAGTAAACAGATTGTACCGGCATAAATCCGCTTAGCCGTCTTCTACCCCCCCAGCGAATAATTAAATCAATACGTGATACATCGGACGATCGTATCAGGGTGTTGACGTTTCCGCTCTGCGACGTGGCTTCTGGCTGGACATAGAGAGGCTTCAAGTCCCATTGCCAGTCATAGTTGACAAGGAAATTCACTTTAATTTTTCCTGTGCCAAACTGGGTTCTTTTAGTGTATGGGCGGAGCTCTTGCGGGAACATCGGGGAGTTTGAGTCTCCGACGACGAGTAGGCAAGCGTCTTCCTGCTTAAGCATCTCGACGCCGTCAATACACGCTTTTTGGAAAGCTCGCCTTTGCTCTTTGGTTCTTTTTGTGTTATCTTTAGTGAATCCGTAAGTTGTGACCTCTTTGACGCCAATACTCTTACACAACCTGAGCACTTCTAACCCAGGGAACAAACCCGATTCGTAACCCGCCTGTTTTGGCAAACCCTTGGCGACTGCCCAACGGCGGTTCCCGTCTGGAATGATGCCGATATGACGCGGAATTCGAGACATGTGATGATTATGTTTAAAAAACAGGTAGCGACATTATCTTGCTCAAGGATTATAGTCTTTGTGCGGAATTTAAAATTTTACGCCTTCTTGCTTGTTATTTGACACTTTGAGTAATTTCTAAGGACCTTCTGGTGTATGCTCTCCTAAGTCGTTAAAGTGACGCTGCAAACACGGCATGCATTGTTCTGGCTGACTCAATAGGAAAAACAAGTCAAGAAATCATCCCTACCGCAGCGGCCTTATTCCTGAAGATGCGACGCTTAGCAACAAGGACAGTGAGCGCCGTTTTCATAATGGTCGACGATGTCGCCGGTTCAGCGGGACGTGGAGCTTCAGGCCCTGGGATCTGTCTGTTGCGTGAATGCTGCCCAGTGGCGCTTTGAATTTTGCTGCAACTGCAGAGCGTTACAAAGCGCTCGTCACGTGCAAGCTTGCTGCCTCGCGTCAGCGTTGTTTTAATTTGCTTATTCTTCTTCTACGAGCTGGGAGTTGCGAAACGTCGCGCAGCTCCGGAGCATCGGAGTCCATTGCGGCCACCTTGCGTGCGTACAGGGCAGCGCCAGGTTGGGCTGAAATGCCGTGCGCAAAGACGCTGAGAATCACGGTCACGAGGACGATTGTCGCGATCAGCGGCGCGACAGCAGCGAGTGCCGGCTCCTCCAAGGCGATCAGCACGAGGACGATAGACGCGAGGCCACGTGGCCCGAACCAGCCCAGAAACAGCACCGAACTGCGTCGCAACCTCGTGCGAACCAGAGAAATCGCCACGGGCAGCATGCGAATAACCGTCAGACTCAGAATCGCGTAGAGCACGATCGTCCAGGAAAGGGTCCCCACCAGCGAAGTTGCGACAACACCTACGAGGAAGAAGACCGCTAAAAGGAGAAGCTCTCCCTCTGCTTCGCTGAAGTCGGTGGCCACCTCTTCGACGTCGCCGACCGTCGCTCCCGTCGCAAACCCTCCGACAAAAGCTGCAATAAAGCCGCTGCCGCCAATTGGCCCCGCGATACCCCAGGCGAGAATGGCGAGCGCCATGAAACTCAGGCGCTTAAACGTCCTGCTCATCCAGCCACGTCGCGTGGCGCTTCTGATCAGCCACCCTCCTGCGACTCCGACGAGAAGGCCAATGGCCACGCCAATGCCTATCTGCTCCACGGCGACTATCCAGAAGCTGGGGGGTTCTACGCCTTCCTGAATCGCCGCGAGAGCGAGGAACACCAGAAGAAAGGGCACCGCCCCACCATCGTTCAGCCCGCTTTCGACGTTGAGCGCCTCTCGAATGCGAACGGGCACTCGTTCGCTGGTTACGATCGCTTGGCCCAGACCCGCGTCGGTCGGGGCGAGCACTGCTCCTATGATTGCTGCTTGCCAAATCGTGAGGTTCGTAAACAGGAGGGCTGCGATGACCGCGCCAACGGCGATCGTCATCGGTAGACCGATAATTAGCAGCCGGGCGGGCAAGTTGGCATTTACCCGGAACAACGAAATGTTGATACGCGATGCATCGGTGAACAGAACCAGCACAAGGGCGATACTTCCGATAAGCAGCAGAACCTCATTGTTGATCGACTCGTTGATCAGGTGAGAGGCGCCGAACAACATGCCCGCAACGATGAATGCCATGGGCGCTGTCACGTTGAGTCTCTCAACGCGACGAGAGACAAGCGCGAAAACAAAAACAATGGCGGCAAAAATGGCGAACTCTATTTCGAACATGGTAGCGTTTAGTCTCTAACCGCAGCGTCGGCCAAATGGGTTGCCACCGTTCTCTCTGAGTGCCGCGAGTCCCGGAAGCTGCTTAGAGAGCCACTGCGACCTGAGGCGCTCCGAATCGTTACTCACACGCAAGAGGACCCACCTGCGCGGTTGTGGATCGAAGCACAAGTTACTTAAAGATTGCCTTCTAGGCGTGCGTTAGCCTTCTAAAGGACATATTTCATATCCTGCTTAAGACGTTCACGTCTGGGGGGTACTCTGATTCTGGGAAATATTGTAGCCAACTTTTTTTGAGCGAAATGGCTCTCGTCACGCAAACTCGACGGAAACTATGAGAACGCTGTTTTTTTGCTGTTTCGCGGCTTGAGCTCGCGAACGCTTGCGGAATTCGCCCTTTTTTGCCGCACTCACTGGAGTTACAGGAAAAAAAGAAAGAAGGAGAAGTGGGTCACACCCATCTTCCCAAGAGGCCTGATACTATCAGCTCTAACCCGAATACGATCAGGGCTATCGCCAGCAAAAGTACTGCAGTGGCTATGCCGAGCGGGGGATATACCAGCACGGCAAAGCCGATTACAACCGCGATTATGCCGACGATTATCGTCCCCGGAGTGCCGCGTCCGATGGCCGTGAATCCCGCAAAGATCAACGCCAATGCTACCAGCCACGCAAGGGTTAATCCGCCCCAAATGAGCGGGGAGACGAGTACTGCTAGTGCGAGTAAAAATGCGATCGCTGATAGAGCCAAGTTCAGAAGTCGCCGCCATCCTGATATGTCTAGTTCAAAAACCCTGGCGAATTCCATACCGCTTAGAACAAGGAGCCCCACCGCAAGGAATGCTATGAGAGTCGCTGCAGCTACTCCCGGATACACAATTGCGTAGCCGCCCAATATGAGGATGATTAAACCGACGATAATCTCTCCTATGCGCAGCCACATCGATTGTTCAGCCATTTGTTTTTCACCTCCTGTTAGTTATGATGGTTCGAGTTGTTGTGATATACACGTATTTAACTCGCACGAATTGACAACAATTGCACGAGCGAAAAGATGCCCAACTGAAGAAAAGGTAGGCGAACCCGGCAAGATGAATTCTCTGAACTTAACTGGTAGGTTTGTATGTTACTCGCGAAGCGTGAACAGACGCGTAATGTATCTGGCTTTTCTAGTCCCTTCTGCAAGCAAGAATGCAGATAGAACCACAAAAGATAAAGCGGAAAACCGCTATACGGAATCGGCTAGCTGCGCTTGGCTAGCGTCTCTCATGGATTCTTACGTGCGCATAGTACACGTTTAGATAGATATTTTCCGCGGTGTTCCGATGGAAGAGAAGCCACGGTTCAAATGGGGAGTCGTCGTAGTTGCGAGCATAGCCATCTTCATCATCGTTCTCGATAGCTCCGCCATGAATGTGGCCATATCGGCAGTGGTCGTGGACTTACATACTGATTTGAGTACGATTCAGGCGTTAATCGCCATATATGCATTAACGATTGCCTCGCTTATGCTTGCCGGCAGCAAGCTGCAGGACGTTTTGGGAAGGAAGAAGACCTTTTTTGTCGGCCTTATCATATACGCCATCGGAACGACTACGGCCACGCTGAGCATTAACGTCTTCATGCTGCTCATCGGCTGGTCACTTCTGGAAGGTATCGGGGCCGCTCTGATGTTCCCCGCGACGACCACCATGATCAGTGCCGCGTACGAGGGCAAAGACCGGCTGACCGCATTTGGCATCTGGGGGGGCATCGCCGCGATGGGGGCCGCTATCGGCCCCCTCTACGGAGGAGCTCTTACCTCATTCGCCACTTGGCGATTGATCTTTGCGTTCGAACTGCTCGGGGTCCTCGCTGTAATAGTGATGAGATCGTACCTGCATGAATCCACGCCACGGCTGGCGTGGCGCGACATAGATCTCGGAGGTGTCGTGCTCTCGGTCACCGCGCTTTTCTGTCTCGTATTTGGCATCTTGCTCCTCGGCTCTCCACAGTACTGGCAGTTGGTGCCATTATTCATCATCGTCGGCTTCATCCTCTTTGCCGCGTTCCTCCTTTGGCAGAGGCGGCGCATTAACCGCCACGCGGAGCCGTTGCTCGATATCTCGGTGCTTAAAAACCGGCTCTATATCTTGGGCAGCGCGACGTCCGCGATCCAGCAAGTCGCCTTCGGCGGCGTGCTGTTTATTCTTCCAGTATTTTTACTGCAAGTCACGCGCGTGAGCGCCTTCGAGACAGGCCTCGCATTGCTGCCTATGTCGGTCGCAATTTTCGTGCTATCGGTCACAGGGGGCAGACTCTCATCTATTCTACAGCCCAAGCTCGTAACCCTTATCGGATTTCTGATCGCCGCTGCAGGTTCGTACCTCTTGCGCGACGTCTTCAGCCAGAGCACTCAGCCTTTCGACATCATCCCTGGCACGGTGGTATTCGGCATCGGGGTGGGGTTGCTCCTGTCTCAGTTGACCAATCTTACGATGTCCGCGGTGCGAAAAGACCAAGAGATCGACGCCTCAGGATTTCTTAACACCGCAAAGAACTTGGGCTACTCTGTGGGCACGGCGTTCATTGGCGTTATACTCCTCGTGGGAATCTTCAACGGACTCGTTGCAGGAATCAGCACCTCTACGCTCGTAAGTAACGCGACGACTCAAGAACAGATACAACAGAATCTTTACGCGTACGCCCAAAATATGCAGACAAGCGCGCCGCCCAGTATCCCCCAGAGTCTCATTCCTGAAGCGCAGCGCATCCTCGACAGTACGATCAGCTCGGCAATGCACCTCACGTTTGTCTCACTTGCTCTCATATTGCTCCTTGGGTTTGTGCTCGCCCTGTTTCTGCCGAGGCAGGCCAAATAGCCACATAGTGATGCAAATCAGAAGAATTGGCGATGGCTGCCACAAACGCGAGGGCAATGCAGCTATTGCTATTAAGCGCGAACTTGTTGGAGCAGGCCTTAGCCTTGCGAAGGACAGGCTTTGTCAGCAGTCGCCTGAACTAGAGGCGTAGGACATGGCACTGCTTTTATAAAGCTAGCACGCTATAAAAAACACGGCTGTTGCGCTATTTGCTTCTGGTGGGCGGTCAGCAACAGTCGAATCCGAAACGATACCGAAAGGAGCATTTAAAATGAACAAATCATACTGGGCATCGTTCCTCGCGCTCGTCGTGGTTGGGGCTGTGTTGGTAGCCGGCTGCACCTCGCCTTTGTCAAACAACGCTTCACCAACGCCTTCAACGGCAACGTCACAACCGAGCGAGCATGACGCGTTTCTTTCACAGTTTGTATCATCGCTTTATGGAGAGTTTAAGAACAATACAACTGTCATCTCGTGGGACGTGAAGTGGCAAAACGGCACCACCGTCAACGTTCAGCTGGAGTACAACCTGACCGCAACCACGAGCGTACATGACAATCAGACTATAATCCGTTTCAAAACCACTGACGACGCAACGAACTACGTGCAAAGCCTCAATAAGTCCGGGTACGTTCTCACAACGAATGTGACGTCGCTCCAATATAAGGCGTACCAGTTGGTCGCTCGCCACGCGCCGACGGTGCATGAACAGTACACAAAAATCGCGATCCAGAACCCAGCGTACGATAGCATCAAACAGATCGATAACATCGTTACGCTTGAAACGCTGAGCACAAGCCGGAGCTAAGGAATCTCAGGGCGGCGAGCACGCTCAGCCCCACACTCAGTCTTGATCGCGAGGCGTGCGCGAAAGAGACGACTATCTAGTGCTCATCGTCCTTCTCATTTCTGGCCTTCTTTTTGCCATTTCCGTCGTTTTCTTTGAGAGAGATCAAATGAAAAACTTTATCCAATTTGCAAAAAGTTGCTCTTGTCAAAGCGAAGCTGCGGTGGCGCGCGCAGGCTCTAGGCAGGCACTCTTTCCCGCAGCCGAGGTCTCGCAAACTATCCCACCGAGCGAGAAGCGTTATGGCAGCACGTTCAAACGGCTTAGGAGGAGGCACTGGGCTTGTCTTAGTGATCCTAAGCCTCACCGGCCTCATGGTGTCATTTAGCGAGTCCATGCTTATTCCAGCGCTGCCGACACTGCAGGCCGAGTTTCACACCACGGAAGCAGTGGTGTCTTGGGTTCCCGCTATCTATCTGCTCTTTGGAAGCCTGACGACGCCGACATTTGGCAAGCTGGGGGACACGTACGGGAAAAAGAAGCTCTTGCTTGTGTCACTGGCGCTTTACACGATTGCCGTCATCGGGAACGGGTTCGCGTGGAGCATAGATAGTTTGCTCGCGTTTCGTGCCATTCAGGGCGTGGGGTTAGCAATGTTCCCCCTCGCATTCGCGCTCATTCGAGATGAGTTTCCGCGCGAGAAGGTACCGACCGCAACAGGCATCATCAGCGCGATGTTTGCCGTCGGCGCGACGATTGGATTCATCGGCGGCGGATATATCACACAGACCTATAGCTGGCAGACAAACTATCACCTCTTGGCTCCTGTCGCCGCTATCGTAACGCTCCTCGGTACTCTGGAAGATTAGCGAGTCGCCAGTACGGACTCCATCGCGCCTTGATATCTGGGGCATCACGCTCCTCGGCATCGCGATTGTCGGGTTCCTGGTGCCCCTGACCGAAGCTAGCGTCTGGGGGTGGACGTCACTCTACACGCTCGGCCTGTTTGCGATCGCGATAATCGCTGTGATCGCCCTCGTGTATGCAGAGCTGCGCGTTCGTGACCCCCTCATCGACCTTAAGCTCAAGGGCGTCCGTCACGTCCTTGAGACCAACCTTATGATGTTCATTGCAGGCTTCGCGATGTTTATGGTATACCTCGCGATGGTGTACCTTACACGCACCCCCCCTCCGGTCGGCTTTGGCCTTGACACGTTTCAATCGGCATTGGCCTTTGTTCCCGCAGGCCTCGTCATTCTCATCGCTGGTCCGCTGTTCGGAAGGATCGTGAGCCGTCGAGGCGCCAAAAATGCGCTGTTGCTCGCGTCCTTGATCGTAGTAGCGAGTTTCATATGGTTTTTCCTGTTCAATGCGACGCTTGCAGAGATCGTGGTCGGGACGGTGATTTTGTTTGCCGGTATCGGAGGCATCTTTGTCTCTGGTATTAACGTCCTCATCATGTATGTTCCACCGAGCAAAACCGGCGCAGAAACGGCCCTTAATACGGTATTCCGGTTTATCGGAGGCGCCGTCGGCACCGCCATTGCAGGATCGCTGCTTACTCTGTATGAGGCCCCGATTACGGTCGTCCTTCCAGCAGGGCCGACCGTCGTCTTCGCCCCAACGAATCAGGCGTTTGGGTACATCGCGGTCGTTGCACTGATTTTGAGTCTCGTTGGCGTCGTGACAGCATACGTGTTAAAAAGGGCCCCGGATGTCGAACTACCAGACAATGAAGAGCCGCTTATTCTTGCAGGCTAGAAGAAGAGCGTAATACTCAGCCCAAGGCGTGCGCAGTGGATATGGCACTCAACGAACTCACTGCCAGCCTTTCATATTCTAGCAAAGCCAACTGGCACCCGCTTTATCTCAGAGCACACAAAAAGGCAGCGGTTTACCACCATAAGTAGTCGGGTGCTGCGGATCGGCCTCACCAGTGAGTCTGTTATATCAACTCGGAGTGGCTACGTGTCGTCCGCTGACTCTTATCCTGAAGCGAAGCACCTTAAGCCATTCTTGCCAAGAGGCGCACACGAAGGAGATTGCAAACACCGTCGTGAGTTGAACGATAGTCACAGAAGAGAGTTTGAAATAAGCGCTAAGCTCAGGGGTGCCGATCGCGACGAAGAGGAAGGCAACCGCCGCCAACGCCCATACGTCCATGGCCCTGTTAGCGAAGATTCCTAGGTGGTACAAAGGATCTTTCTCGGAACGCGAGACAAAAGCGAGGATCATGAGGGTGAAGATCCAAGCCGCAAACGCAAACGTTTGGGCCTGTACCAATGGCAAGTGTTGCCACAGCGCGTAGAAGTACGAGATGGTGACCCCGGCGAAGAGACTGAGCCCTGAAGCGGCAACTCCTTTGAGCATCGCGGAATCGATGAAACGTTCTTTGAGGTCGCGCGGGCGCTCTGAGTAAATGAGTGCCTCGGCCGGTTCGGCGACAAAGGCTGCTGACGCTCCTAAGTCCATGAACAGCTCGAGGATGATGATCTGAATCGGCGCAAGAGGAAAGGCAATACCTGCAAGCACCGGCAAAAGAAAAATCAGGATGAGCGCTGCTTTGACGGAGAGGTAAAATTTAACCCCTTTCCGGAGGTTTTCAAAGAATTTACGCCCTTCAAAAACGCCTCGGCCAATCAGAACGAAGTCATCATTGGACAACACGATGTCTGCCGCCTCTTTGGCCGCATCCGTGCCCTTGATGCCCATGGCGATGCCGATGTCTGCGCCCTTCAGCGCAAGGGTATCGTTGATGCCGTCTCCTGTGACAGCGACGATCTCACCGTTGCGTTGAAGCGCAGTTACCAGACGATACTTGTGTTCGGGCGTTGTCCGCGCGAACACGGCAACCGTTTTCACTGCGTCCTGAAGCTCCTGGTCAGAAAGACGATCCAGTTCATCGCCCGTTAGCATCGTGCTTCCGTCAATGCCGACGCTTTGGGCAACAAAATGCGCCGTTAGCGGGTGGTCGCCGGTCACCATGAGCGTGCGTATTCCGGCGCTCCGAGCGCGTTCGATGGTTTCTTTCACTTCCTTGCGCGGAGGATCTTCGAGAAATAGCAAGCCCACTAACGCCATTTCGTTCTCAAGTTCTGAAAAGGGCAGGTCGCGCGCAGCTGGGGGAAGTGTCCTCTCTGCGACCGCGATGGCTCGCCTTCCTTTAGCCGCTTCGCTTCTGAGCGCTTCTTCAAACGAGACGGGCCCGTTTTTTGCGAGGGCGAAAACCTCTTCTGGGGCCCCGCTCACAAACAGCCTCGCGTCGCCGTCCGAAACGCGGATGATGGCTCGCGTTTTGCGTTCGCTGTCAAAGCTTCGTTCGCGGACGAGCGAGCCGATCGTTTGCCCCGGCGCGGTTTGCGCCCGTTCTAGGGTTGCCAGATCAGTCGCGGAGGTCGGAAACTCCGGCAGAGCGCCGAGCGCGGCTGCCAGTATCTCGCCCTCGTGCTCGTTTGGGAATACCGAAACAACGCGCATCTTGTTTTCCGTGATCGTTCCCGTTTTATCCGTGAGTATGACGGTCGCGTCTCCCAACACTTCTGCGGCTTTGATCCTCTTCACCAAGAAGCCCGTGCGTGAGAGCTGGTAGGCTCCTAAGCCGAGCACCATGGTGATGATGATAGGGAGCTCTTCGGGGATGGTGGCAAATGCCAACGCGAGCCCCGTGAGAAACATCTGATACAGGTCTTGACCGCGCACGAATCCCAGAACCGGGATGGCGATGCTAAAGGCGAGGGCCACCCCCACCAAGCTCTTTGCCAAGCTCTTCATCGCAAGCTGCAAGGGCGTCTTTGGCTCCTTGATCTCCTGCGCGCGCGCCGAAATCGCACCGATCTTGGTGGAAGCTCCCGTTGCAAAAACGGTCGCCATACCTTCTCCTGCAACAACGAGCGTGCCTGCATAGACGTCGTCAGCGACCTTTCGGTCTTGTGGGAAAGACTCACCCGTCAGCGATGATTCGTCGATAGACAGGCTCAACGACTGAGTTACGTGCACATCGGCCGCCACCCGCGTGCCCGACGAGAGGAGGATCACATCGCCCGGGACGAGCAATTCGGTGTTAACGTTCCTTGTAACGCTGTCACGCAGGACCCGTGCGGTGGGTGCGGCCAGTTGTGAAAGCGAGGATATGGTCTTTTTAGCGCGATACTCGTTCCAGACTTCTGCGAAGATGAGGGCGGCGATAATCGCAAAGATGGTGATAGTATCACCCAATTCACCGCCAAGCGCGTAAAAAAAGCCTACCGCAAAGAGGAGGAGAATCATCGGCTCCGTGATCTCCTCCCTGACGATGCTGACGAAACGTACGGTATGCGGCTTGAAGAGGGTATTATATCCATAATCAGCAAGGCGCTT
This sequence comes from Methanobacteriota archaeon, assembly GCA_963701995.1. Taxonomy (GTDB): domain Archaea; phylum Halobacteriota; class Bog-38; order Methanoflorentales; family Methanoflorentaceae; genus Methanoflorens. The sequence continues at coordinate 670,581 of OY969693.1, forward strand.
TTCAGCTTCCGCCGTGGTCAGCCCATTGCCTTCATCTGCTTGCATGTTCGTTTGCAATATGCACCAAACCGATCGAAAGAGCCAGCTTCTCTAGCTTGAAGTGATCGGATATAGCAATGCGCCCCTATTTATGTTGCGCCCTGCTTTTCGGAGATGTTCCGCGCCTGGGGCTTTTATTCCGGCGTGCAGGCAGTTGGTAGTGCACCTTTTGGTTGACTGCAGTTGCCCAGGTCTCGCTTCAAGCCAATCGTGTGCGTATAAACGCTTCACTCGTCAAACGGCACACTCTTATCGAATAATGCTGCACAGGTTAATGGAGGTGATTGCCTTGGAACAGCGCCAACTTGCGGGAATCTTCTTGATTGTGCTAATCATCCTTGTTTTTGTGCTTTGGTGGCTGCTCGCGTACCAGTTCCGGGTACTGGGTTAGCGTGCGGCGTCCGCAAGTTCCCCTATGCCCCAGGGCGATTCAGTCTAGCTGATAGTGCAAGAGCGAGCCCTCCTCGAAAGGGTGCGTCATGAAGCCACTGTCCGCGTCAGCCAAGCACGTAGCCCTCTATGTGCGCGTCTCTATGCCGCGTTCACGACCAAGTTGTTTCGAGTTTCTGGAGGTCTACTTTGTGGGAGAGCATACATAAAGAGAGCAACGGTCGGTAAATAGTTGTCAGACTCCACCACAGATGCGGTTTGCCGCTATATCGCCGAGGAAAGCCTCTCTATAAGTTGTGCCTTTGGCCGCTCCCGTTGCCCCGTCGCCACTCGCCAAAACCGCCCTCCACGCGTAAGGTGGGGACATTTTGCGTCCACGGCAACGAGAAGGAATCGTATGCAGATGCGGCGTGCTTCACCCCCAATCAGCATATATGGTACGCACTGCAAAGGCGACCTTATGGAAAAAAAGCGCGTCATCATCGCTGGCCTAGTGATCGCGCTGCTATCCGTCACCGTCGTTGTAGCCGGATGCACGTCGAGCACGAGCAACAACAACACCTCAACTGCGACAACGCAAACGAGCAAGAGCGCGCCGATGACAAAAACTGCGAATAGTACAAATGTGACGCCTGGAGAATCGATAACCGCGACGCAGGGGCGAAATTTTACGATAACGCTCAGGACAAATCCTTCGACGGGATATAGCTGGGAGCCTCAGTTTGACCGCACAGCGCTGTCACTGGTAGACAGCGTGTTTATCAGCGATCCTAACCCGCACAATCTTGTTGGCGTGCCGGGATCGCAGAATTTTACGTTTCAAGGCCTCGCGAAAGGTACGACCACAATCACGTTCAATAATGTCAGTCCGTCGGGAATCGTGACTGAACAAGCGACTTACAATGTGACCGTTACATAAGCCGGTGGCGATGGCCCGCGGGCCCCACGTTAGCGTTGCCACACGCGAAGTGATTTGGACAGCGCCGTAGTTTCGGCAACGGACGCCCCGAGCAGTATCGCGAGAAAGATCTGATCATCGATGGCGCCCTGGCGCTTTGCTCCTTCAATGTGCGTACTGAGACAATGTTCGGATCCGAGAGCAGCCGCAGCTCCGATCGCGATGAGCTCTTTAGCAAGTCCAGGTAGCGCCTTGTCAGTCGCCAGCTGCTCATTTTTATAGAAAAAGGTTTTGAGTGCTGCCGGGTTGTGCCGGAGCTCTTGATAGATTCGGGGAACAAAGCCATAGTAACTCGCCACCCGTTCCAATATCGTGCGCACTTCCGTATCGTCTTCTTCGTGCATCTCAACACCTCCTCAACTCTCCACAACGCCTACTTCGGATCCGATTGCCAGAAATTCGGGAACCTTGCATGCATCATGAGAGCATCATTATAAGCATAACGCATGCAGGTATCGGTGCTGCATAAAGCGCCGAATGCGTTCAACCGGGGGTGTGTCATCTTAAACACACAATAGATCGTTGTAAGTCACTTTTTTGTGCCGGGCGCTTCTTTCTTTTCCAGCGGCCCTGCACCGTGTTTAGCGCGGCGCTCGCGCGTTTGGTACACGGTTCTCGGTCAAAGGGTGTAAGTACTAGCGTTACAAAGGCTTTCAAAAAACCTTAAGGAGGACAAAATGTCAAGAGTAGTACATTTCGAGCTGCCTGCCGATGACCCAAAGCGGGCGAAAGCGTTTTACGAGAAGGTATTTGGCTGGACCGTCACAAAGTGGGAAGGGCCCACGGATTACTGGCTAGTTGCCACAGGACCCGATGGCGAACCGGGAATCAACGGTGCGATACTACCGCGCGTGATGCCTGAGCAGGTGACGACGAACACCATCAGCGTCGTATCTGTCGATGACTTCACGAAAAAGATCGTGGACGCAGGCGGAAACGTTATGATGCCAAAGCTGGCGGTTCCGGGCCAGGGGTATCTCGCTTACTGCACGGACACAGAAGGCAACGCTTTTGGCGTCATGGAGTTGGACCCGTCCGCGAAGTAACATGAGCTGTTGCAGCCAGTTGACGACTTGCCTCTGCTAGCTCCGCGCATTCTCGGGCCTGTGCGTGAGTAACAACGCTAAGCTCCATCTCAGTTGCTGTCACGCAGTGAAACACATCAACGATGGGTGAAGCTCTTTTCTTTTCTTACCACGATACTTGAAGCGCTTCCTCAAGCGGCATCGCAGGTGCGACGTGGGCCACGCCGAGGCTGCTGAAGGGTCCCGTGACCTTTAGCAGTGCTGCCTCATCGGGTGCGTCGAAGATTGCAACGGAAATATGCCTGCCGATGAGCACGTACCGGCCTATCAGCTTCACGGCTTCGGGGTACTTAAACTGTTTCCACATTTCACGGACCCGCTCCGTATGATCGGGGTCGAATTTGAACCATAAAATGAACAACATTCTCTCTACCTCCTGGCGATTAGCTTAGTTCAGTGGCGCATTAGGGCTCAAGCTTGGGTCAAAAGCGAGACATCACGTTTTGTTTCGGACCACGCCGCATCCTAACGCACAACTGGGAATGCAAGCTCGAGCGATAGTTCTTTCACTATTTTTTTGGGCAGACGCTTTATCAACGCGCTTGCTGCCAACTGCGACGTGCCGTTAAGCACAGAAAAAGGCCTCACGAGTTGTAGACCAATTAAGTGCGGCACGCGCTAGGTGGCAGCATTGAGTTACGAGCATTTGAACCTGTTCGGCTGGTTTGATAGGTGTTGTCGTACGCCTATCAATAAGATCCTCTAAAGCACTCACTTGAGAGCCATTTGTTCGCGAACGTTGGTTATTCCCATCCTTCTTTTCTTAAACAATGCGTTAGCAACCCCCGTTCGTTTGGATTTAAGCTCGGCAGATGTGCTTCGCGTGCCCGCCGCGCACAAACGGGGTTAATAGTATAAGCAGGGTTTGGTATTGTTTATAGAGTAGTGATTGGCATGGATCTGAAAGAGTTGCGCGAGCAGTACTATGATGAGTGGGTCGGAAATGACCTCGAATTTAAAGGCTTGGATGGCTATTTGTATCACGGCTTTCTGTCTGACTGGCTCGAGGACGGATCGCTCGTCTTCAACAGCCTTACCACCATCAGTCTTGGTGACAACGGGGTACAGCAGGAATTAAATTCGTGGGGTGAGTCGTTCTGGCTCGTCATCAACAGTGCCTCTATAGCCTATATAATCTCGACAAAGTCCATAGAGAGCAAGCGAAGCAAGTCCGCAGGCCGCGGGTAACTATCTCTATCAGCTTTGTCGACAATCGAAAATCAGTCCACACGCGTTGAACTGGCCTTCTTGCTACGGAGATTCACGTGAGACCTTTCAGGCGTACAACTTCTTGCAGCGGCCGTCTGGGGCTTCGGTACTGATTTAGCGGATGTTGCCGATCGCGGTACCCCAATGCGACGCCCATTAGTATCGACACGTCTTCCGGAATTTCCAGTTCTGCACGAATGAGGTCAGGGTAGGAAATCAGAAGTGCAGCGGCAGCTGAATCAACGCCGTATTGCTGTGCCGCGAGCATGATACTCTGCGCAAGCAGTCCCATATCAAATATCGACCACGGCGTGAGTGTGCGGTCCATGCAGAGGTACACCACCGTCGGCGCTCCAAAGAACTGATGGGCGCGCTCAAACATGGCATGCCGCGCCGCCGCGTCGTCGCGTTCTATGCCCAGGGATTCAAAGCGTGCGGCCTTGAGTTCGTCCATACGCTTTTGTAGAGCGGCGGGCCATTGCTGCGGTGCCGGTAGATCGGGGCTGCCCGGCACCCCTGTCCTGAAGCGTTCGTCATAAGCGTGACGAAGCCGGTCCAGCGTGTCCCCGCCAGCAACAAAGAGTTCCCATGGCTGGGTATTGCCCGACGAGGGAGCACGCGTTGCGGCATCCAAAATCTTGAGGATCGTTTCCTTCTGCACAGGATCTGGCTCAAACGCACGGACCGTAAAACGAGCGTTTAGAGCATCTATGACATTCATGAAACCTTACCTGCCTTTTTATTAAGCCCCGAAGCGCCGGGAATGCATGACCTGCGTCCAGAGGTTACTCAATGACGGTCGGGCGGCCTATGTGATGGCGTATCAGTGCGGCAACAACACGAGGGTCTAACGTTTCGATCGGTTCCAGCGGGTGCGGGTCACCTACGCTCTCAAAGCGGACGACTTTGCCGCTTAGCGAGGCCCGGACGACTCGCCTTGAGTCGGCTGCAAATTTCTCGTATTCTGGCGTGATCGTACGTGGCGATTTAGCGGCCTCTTCCACCGCCGATAAGACGGCTTCGAGCGTTTTATGCTGCTCGCCGAGTTCTGCGAGTTGCTCCTGGAGCTCGGCACGTGCCTGCGCTTTATCCGGGTGGATTTTTATTTGGTATAACGAGCACTCTCTTCTGAGCATCCCCATTTCCGCGTCGTTTGTGATCACCGTGTCAAGACACTGTATCGCGCTTCGAATCAGCTGTTCTTTCTTCTCGACCACATGAAATGTATCGGTCAGTCGGAGGGCCAAATACTCCGTTTCAAAGTGCAATGACTCGGTGATAAAAACGGCTGTAACGGGCACTAGTTTCGATTCTAGATCCGGTGGCCGAGTGCGTTTTCTCGCCATCTCACGTCTCCGCTTTTCTTTCGCTGCTGACTCGTTTGTCGCGCACAAACGGCGCTTTCGCAAAAAGTCGGCATGTTACAGTTTGAGCGTCGCATTGGATAAAGTTAACCTTCCTTTTTCTACTACGAGCCAAGAAACTGATCCCAAACAAGTCCATCGGCGAGGTACGGGGAGTAGCGACTCCGAACGGATATTTGCCGTCCGAGCGTAAAAATATGAAACGGTGGCACGTCGCTGGTGACGATCCGGGGCATTCCGCGGACTCAGTGAGCTTACGAACAATGACGTGCCCGCACAACAGCATTTCTTTGGCAGGTCTTGACGCTAAACAAGGAATACAGTTTTGAACTCGCTTCGCTGTTCAATAGTATAGGCAAAAAAAGTGGTCAACAAGATGACCGTCTCTGCGACTGTGACGCGAAGTCAAGGTGCTTCGCATTAGTGGCGCACGCACCTGCGCTGAGGCTTATGCGAGCCTCGCACGGGAAATGCGTTGAACTTCGCCTAAAGACGAAGACCGAGTAAATGAAAGCCGCGCCGCGCATTCTGTCAAGCGGTGGCTGCCAAAATAAGGAGTGACGTGAACAATGGACGTTACAAAAGCTATACTGTCGAGAAGAAGTATCCGCAAATACACCGAGGAGCCCGTCTCTGGTGATGACATAGAAGCGTTGCTCACCGCTGCAATGCATGCGCCGTCTGCGGTGAACGAACAGCCGTGGCATTTCGTCATCATTCAAGACCGAAAGACCCTCGAAGCTGTCTCACGGCTTAGTGCCACGGCTCCGATGGTAAAATATGCGCCGCTGGCAATTGCGGTCTGTGCAGACAGAAACCTCGAGAAGTTTCCAGGCTTGTGGGCGCTCGACTGTTCTGCTGCGACCGAGAATATACTGCTTGCCGCGACTGCGCGAGGGCTAGGGGCTGTATGGACCGCAGTTTACCCCTTTGAAGAACGAGTCAACGGTATTAAAGAGCTGCTCAATCTGCCCGCGAACGTTATCCCGCTGTGTATAATCCCTGTAGGACGCCCCGCGGAGACTCCGGCTCCGGTTGATCGATTCAATCCTTCGTGTATCCATCACGAGACGTGGTAATACCGTCGCGTGGTAGGTCTCTCCGTGGATCAGCGCTCTTAGCACACGCGAACGAAAACGCTTGGGGAAAAGCAGCGCATTCAACCGCAGCCGACCACAGCGCTGCTAAGACGAGCTGCGGTCACTCAAGCGACGACCGCAGAACAAGTATCCGCTTGTGTCAGGACGCAGGTGGCAGCACGCCTCAGAGCAAGGGCTCCATTCAACCAACCGCAGAATCGCGCGGTGCACCTGACGGTCGACTAAACGAGATGATTGCCGCAAACACCGTAAACACAGCGGCTACAAGAAACGCCTCGTGCATGCCGAACTCGAAGGCCGCCAAGACTTGAGGCGTACCGCCGAGACCGCCCCCGTACAAAAAGACATGGAACAAGACGACCTGGGGAATCTGGCTTAGAACAAGCGGGAAAGCAATAGCGATGGAGAGCATCTGGCCAGTGTTCATCAGCATAGACCGTATGCCGGATGCGGTCCCGCGCTCGCTCGGTTTAACCGCACTCATGATCGCGTTCATGTTCGGTGACGAGAATAGGCCAGAACCACCGCCCATGAGCGCCAGGTACGCGGCGAGAACCCAATACGGCGTCGTGCTCACCACCGTGGCTAACCCGAGCAACCCTCCGGCGGAGACGAGCAACCCGGCCGTTGCGAGGTAGCGCGCACCGTACCGATCGGAGAGGTGCCCTGAAATCGGCCTGACGACCAAGAAGGCGAGACCGAAGTCGTGAAGCGTGCGAGTTGACAGTGAGAAAGCGTTTTTTGGACAAGCGGAGCTAAGCATTTAGCCTGCCTCTGGGCTTATCATACTCGTGGTCAGGTAGCTTTGGTCCATTCTTAAACGAGTCACTCGCGACTGTAACTTAGAAAGGCGCGCGATACGCTCCGCACTTCGAGCTGTGAGTCATGGAAAAAAGGAGGATACCGATCTATAGCTGTACGGCGGGTATCAATCACTTTCGCACTGCTCGTACGTCATTCATAACAAGGCAGACGTTCATTCCGCCAGATGGAAGAGAGTGAAACTATGAAGAACAAAGCGCAGCTCTATGCGAGAAGGCGGGAGATGTATCGTCTTCACGTTCAAAAATTGAACATGACGGAGATTCTTGATAAGCTCTCCGCTAAGTACAGCATATCCAAACAGGCGCTGTGGCACGACTGGCAAAAGCGCACCCAGTGGGTTTACGACGTCTTTGATCTCGAGCCAGCTCGAGCTTCGTGACCTGCAGAGTCAGTACGCGCTTCAAAGCGACGCTCAGCTTTTGTAGTACTCGCACGTGTTTTGCAGAGTCATTGAGTCGCGAGGGAGGATTCCCGGATTCGCCGCCTTGATGCGGCAACGCTTGGCTGTGGCTCACCTACAAGAGATATCGTCAAAAAATTATCTGGCTCTATGGGGTATGTGGGGCGAGAAAAACTCTTGTCAGCGGCGCGTTTAAAGTCCAGGTACCTTTGTTCTAAAAACGCTAGAGCAGATTTTAACTTGCTCGATCGTTGGCAGTTGGTGTTTTCTCCTCCACATCACCCATAGAGGGTAAATGACTACAAGTCACTACTGAAAGTAGTATCTTTCGACATAATTCCCGTGGCTTATGGCAAAATATTTGTGGAAAAATGTTAAAAAAAGCCAAAATTGTGCGTTTTATGCGTCGTTTCTTTATATAGCTGACAATTACTAGCAAACGGGTTGCGGTCGCATCGCTTCGCCTGGTGCGTGGTGACACTACGATTCTGCCGTCGAATCGGCGCGGTCTTTGGTGTATTAGCAAGAGCTCTTCTTCGCACGCTGGTCGTTCGGTCGCATTGTCCACAGAAAAGTATTAACGCCTCTTGTCTCGAACCCTATTACGAACGTGGAAGCGTGAACGCAGAAAAGGCAGTGAACAGAAGCGTCCAGCGGGGCGTCACCGCACGCATTCCTACCGGCCTCGGAGACTTTCAGCTTTGCTTGTACACCGACCGTGAGGATGGAAAGGAGCATTTCGCCCTAATAATGGGCAATGTGCGGGGCAAATCGAATATCTTAGTACGAGTTCAATCGGAATGCTTTACCGGTGAAGTGCTTGGCTCTAATCGCTGCGACTGCAGAGAACAGCTCAACCTCGCAATGCAGAACATCGCCGATGAGGGCTGCGGGGTATTGATCTACTTGCGTCAAGAGGGGCGCGGAATAGGTCTGCGTGACAAACTGCGCGCGTACAACCTACAAGACCAAGGTTATGATACGGTCGATGCGAACCTGCTTCTGGGGCATCAGGCTGACCAACGGGATTATACCCTGGCGGCTCGTATTCTCGCGGATTTACAGGTACGCTCGGTGCGCCTCCTCACGAACAACCCGCACAAAGTGGCGTGTCTTCGCGAGCTGGGGGTGAACGTCGAGCAGCGGCTGCCATTGCATCCGACCGTAAACGAAAGCAACTTCAAGTATCTACTTACCAAGGCCTTGCGCATGAATCACTCGCTGGACGTTGGTGCAACGTCGCAGCATCGAGAGGGTGGGGTGACTGCCGGTGGCCGGCGTGAGGGCACTTCTTTGAGGCCCCGCACCGGCACAGGAGAGTTGCTTGAAAGAAAGTCCGTCAACCACACAACGTCACTCTATTTCACCGCCCAACGGCAAGTGAGCGTCCGCGAAGAAGCGCTCCCTAAACTCAAAGCCACTCAGGTGTTGGTCGAAACGTTGTTCTCGGCCATCAGTCCTGGCACGGAATGCCTCATTTATCGCGGCGAGTTTCCAGAAGGAATGGCCATCGACGAGAGCATCGTGGATCTTTCAGGCGAGTTCGCCTACCCGCTAAAATATGGCTATGCGGCGGTCGGACAAGTAGTCGCTCTAGGCAAGGACGTGGAGGCCGACTGGGGAGGCAGTCTCGTTCTGGCATTCCATCCCCACGAAAGCCATTTCATCGCTGACCCGTCGACGCTGTTGCCGGTGCCCGATGACATAAACGCGGAAGACGCCGCATTCCTACCAACGATGGAAACCGCCGTTAACTTTGTAATGGACGGTGCGCCGCTGATCGGCGAGGATGTGCTCGTTTTTGGCCAGGGGATCGTCGGTTTGTTGACGACAAGCATCTTAGCGGGTTTCCCCCTCGCTAATCTGATTACTTTGGATCAACACGCGTTGCGCCGCCAAACGTCACGTGAGGCTGGGGCGGGAGCATCCCTCGATCCTGACGACGCGGCCCTCGAAACGTTGCTGCATGATCAGTTGCCAAACGGGGCAGATCTGACGTACGAGATCTCAGGCTCCCCGGCTGCTTTGCAGCAGGCGCTCACTGCAACGGGTTTCAACGGTCGCATCGTCATCGGCTCCTGGTACGGGAGCAAGCGTGCCACCCTGAACCTAGGTGGAAGCTTCCATCGCAGTCGTATTCGTCTGGTCAGCAGCCAGGTCAGCAGCATGGCGCCAGAATTTGCCGGTCGATGGACAAAGATGCGCCGTTTTGACGTCGCGTGGGAAATGATCCGCCAGCTGAAACCGTCACGTCTTATTACGCACCGTTTTCCGATCAAACATGCGGCAGAGGCCTATCAGTTACTGGATCAAAACCCTGAAAAGGTAATCCAGATTTTATTGACCTATTAAGACGACCATGTATGCCGTCGCCATCAAACGAGATTTCGTCGCTCAGCATCATCTGATAGGGGGTGATTGGGGGGAAGAGAACCACAATCATTCTCACCACTATAAGGTAGAACTCCAGCTGGAAGGGAAAGAGCTGGATAACCACGGCTTTCTCGTCGATATTGTTGACCTGGAAGCTCAGTTAGATGCGCAGGTCCGTTACTATGCGGACCGAACGCTCAACGAGTTGCCCGAGTTTGCCGGACTGAATCCCAGCATCGAGCGTTTTGCTTATATTCTGTGCGATGTGCTCTCAGCGAGAATACATACCCCCGCTGTGTGCGTCATTACCGTGAAGATTTGGGAAAATGACACTGCGTGGGCGTCGCACAGCCGTGTAAAGCAACGCAGCACGTGATGTGTGCCCATGCCCAAAGCTCTGAGTCTCGCTAAACGAAAATGCGCATTGGGCTGGTAATTTACGGAAGCTTGGACACGCTCTCTGGTGGCTACTTATACGACCGCACGTTGGTTGCCGTTCTGCGCGCAGTCGGAGATAGCGTAGCGATCATCTCCTTGCCCCGGCGAAATTACCTGCGAAACCTGGGTGACAACTTCTCGCCCGATCTACGTCGTCGCTTACTAGGGCTCCACGTGGACATCATGCTTCAGGATGAGCTTAATCACCCGTCCCTGTTCCTGCTCAACCGCTGTGTGCGCGAGCAGATCAGGTGTCCTGTTGTTTCCATCGTCCACCTTCTCACAAGCAGCCTGAATCACCCGGCTTGGCCAAACTCCTTTTATCGCTCGGTCGAATCGCGATATCTTGCCGGCGTTGACGGACTCATTTACAACAGCGCGACGACCCGTCGAGAGGCAGAACATTTACTTAAGGGTGCTCGCGCTCAGAAGCGCGCGAGTCTTATTGCGTATCCCGGTAGTGATCGCTTAAATCCACAGATCAGTGACGAAGAGCTGAAGAATCGAGCGCTAAATGGCCCCTTACGTCTACTGTTCTTGGGCAACGTGATCCCGCGCAAGGGGCTGCATATCGCTCTAAAGGGGCTCGAAAGGTTGCCTAACGATCAGTGGACGCTTACAGCGGTCGGCAATCCCCACGCACACCCATCTTACGCTCGCGCAGTAAGTCGTCAAATCGCACAGGCGGGATTGGCCGCGAACGTGCAGTTTGTAGGCATAGTACCCGATCGGGAACTGTCGAAGTATATGAAAGGGAGCCACGTTCTGGTTATGCCCTCCTCTTACGAGGGATATGGCATAGTCTACGCAGAAGCTATGGGTTTTGGTCTGCCGGCTATCGGCACAACATCTGGTGCAGCAGGAGAAATCATCACGCACGGTTGTGACGGTTTCCTCATAACACCGGGCGATACGGTTGCGCTCGCAAGCCATTTGACTGAATTAGCGCAGAATCGACAGCGCTTAGTTGAAATGAGCTTGGCAGCTCGCAATCGCTATCGGTCCCTCCCCACGTGGAAAGGGTCAATGGATGCGATTCGAACCTTTTTGCTCGAACTCGTAGACGATGTTGCTCTCTAAATCACTACTAGCTCTAGTCGCGTTGGTCTTTGACCATTGGCACTGTAAAATTCTTCATTTCGGCCGCATTGCTGACCTAAGCTCGAATGCCCGGAAAAGTTATTTAAAGATTTGAATTGAACATTTCTGCGGTGGTTTATCAATGGATGAAAAAGAACGAATCGGCGTCGTCCCGGACGCGTCGTTGTATCACGACAAGGATATCTACACGATCGAAGTGGAGCTGCCCGGCGTACATAAAAAGGACATAGAACTCGAAGCCTCTGAGAATGGCTTTTGTCTTGTCGCACCTAGAGAAGACATCGAGTACGTGGGATGCTGGATACTCGCCCATTCCATTGAGCCTAAAAAGGCGAACGCTACATTCTCCAATGGCCTTCTAAAGGTCACCGTACCTCTAGTGGAAAGTTTCGAAGGAGTGAAGGTACCGATAAAGTAGTCTTAGAGCGATCGGCCCGCGAAAGGGCCCGTCATCCTTTTTTTCAGCAGCGCTCTGCATCACCAAGCTCGAGAACGGATGGGTGCGCTTTTTTCATTTCTATTGTCCACACGTGCCCATGCTCGTGCTGTTTCTGCACTGTACGCTTCTGGCGCCTTGAGCCAAATATATGCCCTTCGATTACCTGTGCGCAGGGCAGAAGCCGTCTCGCAGCGCATTTGTTGTAGATTCAAAGCCGATGGCCTCGCGACATCCTTCGCCGCACGAAGACTTGCTTAAACGCTGGCATCTCGCTTAGCGTGTTTCTCAAGTTGCTTCAATATCCTGAGGTATTTGCGCTCCAAATCTTTGTTCTCTGTCTTTAATTTGTCGTTCTCCTTCTTCAGGCGTTGAACTTCGGCGCGCACGCGGTTAAACTCTTCCGAATGCTTCAGCTGCAGCCTTTCGTTCTCAGCTTTCAAGCGCTCGTTTTCGACCGTGAGTAGAGATTCCTTGAGCATACGCGGTCATAAGCCATAATAGAATAAATAGCGCGCGCTGAAAAAAAAGCATAGCACGTTCGTTTCGCTGCGATGCAGCCTCAACCCCCTTACTCGTGTTGCCTGGGGAGTCTCCGGCTTGCTTAGCGTCTGTGAGCTAGCACTTGAAAACGCAACGTGAGGCGTGTGCGTCGTCGTCGGACGTAAGACGAGGGGCGCAGTTTCGCGTATGTGCGAACCCGAAACTAGCTCGGCGAGTCCCACGACGCGTGGCGCCGATTGCTTCAGCCACCGGTGGCCCTGCGATATCGAAGTCAGAGAATCTCAGGAAGTCCTTCTCCTCGAGTTAATACCTCGCATCCACTCTCGGTGATTCGAACGACATCCTCTCTTCGATATCCTCCGATGCCGGGGACGGCGAGCACGGCGTGACCGACGCTCACAGTCATATTAGCCTTGAGGACGATCTCACCATGCTGCGGATAGTGGCTCGGGTGGGGGTACTCCTCGGCCTCGAGACCGACGCCGTGGATGTAGCCGGGGACGACGTACTTGCCGAACTCGGTCTTATTAATGGACTCTGCCATGAACTGGGTGACCTGCTTGACTTTCCAGCCCGGCTTGACCGCGTCAATGACCCCTTGTTGCGCCTCATCGTAGGCTGCCGCAAGCTTGATGAACTCCGTGCCGACTGCTTGTGCTGCTATGCCACCAGCTGATTGGCCGCACACGAAGGTACGAGCCATGTCACAGGCATACAGATCTGCGACGGGGTGTAGATCCACGATGACGGGGTCTCCGCCGCTGATAACCCGGCGTGAGACAAATCCGTGCAAGCCGAGCGAGCGCTCGCCTGAGTTAACGAAGGTAAGAAACCCCAAACGCTCTGAACCTGCCTTTCGCATGGCGTATTCGGCCTCTGCGGCAACGTCGTTCTCGGTTGCGCCGGCGATGAGCGCATCCGCCGCAGCCATCATCCCGAGCTCTGCGACGTGAGCGGTCTTCTTCATACGGGCGATTTCATCAGCTGACTTCACCATGCGTAGCTCGCTCATGATATCGTCGTTCTCGACCATCGTGATGTCGGGATTGAGCTTTCTGAAACGAAATACTTCGAATCCTGGGGCGGTGTGCGTATCGAAACCGACGGTAGCTTTGCGAAGGTCGTGGGCCTTCATCGCCGTAAAGAAGTGCTGCATGAGCTCATTGGCGCTGCTCCAACCGCGGACGTCGTCTACCCCCGTGCTCGCACGAACCTGCTCCACCTCGGGCTGGAAGACGATGATTGTAGGGTCACGGTCTTGATAGAACAGCATTCGAGCCTGCCGCCGATAATCCCCGGTGATGTAGTAGTAGTTCTCAGCCCCTGCAATGAGCATCGCATCGACGCCCTTTGCCTCCATAAGCTCTTGAATTTGCTTTTTTCGTTTGCCATAGATAGCCATTTTTCCTCCGAATGTAGGTGAAGAATACAGCAAGCAGGCGAAATACCCTTACCTGCGAACCACGTACATACTGCTCTCGACGGACTTTTCAAAGGTACGCATATGCTCGGGGCGCGTGATGAGGTATAGTCGATCGTTTCTTTCTTCGATGAACCTCCGCTCTTTGAGCTCAGAAGTGCCAGCATCAATCAGGGTTTGCGGTGTAGCTGCGTCATCCAAGCTACAGGCAGCACACGCTTGATGTATCTCAGCGGAGGTGAACCCTTCACGTTTTTCCGGTTCTTCCTCTCCCTCTTCGATGAGCATTGCGTACAAGACGCTTTGAGCCCCTAAGCTTAGGTGCCGCACTTTATCGATCAATTCCTGACTTTCTGGGGCTTCTTCGCCTGTGTAATTACCTTCTTCTTTTTCTTGTGTCATTCTCAACTCCAGTGTGACTCATTCCAAAGCCCGCAATGCACGAATCATCGTGAGCAGCATCTTGAACCGCTTTGCAGCCCGAAGTGCGTGCGGGACGTTTGCGGGCATCACGACCATAGTCCCCTCACGCGCATGGACGGCGTTCCCCCCAATCGTAATCTCTGCTTCGCCGTCGACGATCTGCACGACTGCATCATATGGTGCGGTGTGTTCGCTCAAGCCTTGCCCCGCATCGAAAGAAAACAACGTGATCGTGCCCGCTTTCGTATCGATCAGGGTCTTGCTAACCACGGAATCGGTCGAGTAATCGATCAATGCCTTCACATCGAGTGCTTTCCCTCTGTACGTTTCTATCTCGCTCACTTCGGTTCCTCCACTATCGTGACTCGTGAGTCGCACTTAGGTAGGCGCTGCGCCACGAAAACTTTTCGGACGCGCACCGGTCATGCTTCGATTTCGGTTCAACGTGCGCGTGCTCACGACAGTCCATTACGCCAGCATCTTCGGTATAGCGGCGTCCGGAGTGCTTACCAGCTTAATATCGTACGAGTTGACGAGGATTTCAGAATGTCGTCGTTTACCCAGTGGGGACAATCGGACCGAGGTAGATGCCCTTCAAGTCGAGGCGCAAGCTCCACAGGATCGCGACCGCCTTCTGTTCGATCCAGCTCACCACAAGCGTCAGCGGCAGGTCGTTGACTCCAGCGCCAAAGAGGTGGCAAATGCCTGCTATCTCGAAAAAAAGTCCGTTCGCAAGCGCAACTGTTTTATCTTTACGTCCTCTTTTTTGGCTAATCCAGTAAAAAGTCTCGGCCAAGAAAAACTCAATTTAAGAGCGTGTTACATTACCTGAAAAACATGGCTTTGCACGACGTCAAACTAAATCGCATTGACTTCATTTTCTTAGCGGCAGGAGGCGTAATCTTTCTGCTTTTTGTTTTTGACCTAACTGGCACCAGAATTCTGTTCAATGGCGATGCGAGTTCTGCGAGTTTCTTGCTTAGCACGCTCACCCAAAGCCTTGCCGCGCTGTTTGCAATAACCTTCTCTGTTTTGATCATCGCAATTGAATTTTCAGCATCGAAGTATACACCGAAAGTGTTGCACTTCCTCCTTGCGTCAATCTTCAAAGATTTTCAAATCGTGGGCATCATCGTGTTTTTTTTCTCCGCGATGTTCACCAACTTCCTCACGCTTGCCCACGTAAGCGGGGTCACAACCCCCAACAATATCAGAGTGTTCACGTCACTCAGCGTGGCTCTGACAGCGTGTTGCTTCTTGTTGATCTTAAATCTATTCCGTCGCATTCCGCGGTTCTTTAATCCTGAGGACATTATTGACAACGTTAAGACCGCAGCTCTAAGGGAGAACGGACCGCGCGAAAACACGGAACTCATTAAGATCTTAGGGGATATCATTAGGAAAGAAACACTACAGGGGAATGTTGACGTCGCAAGCGACGCTTTGACAGCGCTCGAAGACGTGTCAGTCTATAATTTCAAAAATCGCAGAGAGGGGTTAAACGAAGAGGTGCTGGAACAGCTGTTCGATATTGCCCGGACGGCGATCAGGATCGACGATACGATTACAGAGATCGAGGTCGTTGACTCCATTCGATCCGTGTGTGTAGCTACCATCGAAGAAGATAGTAAATATCTTGGCGGTTTTAGATACCTGAGAGAGGTTGGCATCCTCGCTCTTGATCGCTCGAGAGGGATCGTCCATTCCCAGCTGTTGTTGTCCGTGTCTCACGTTTTCACCGATTTGGTATCATACGCAAAGGAGAAGGAACGAAACGCGCAGGCTCTGTTTTCGATTATGCAATTCTTCATCTTAGGTAGTTTCTACAACGCAAATCACGAGTCCGTGGCGAACCACATAATTGATGATATCACGTCTGTTTGTACTCAGAGAGAAGTCGAAGTCGCCTTCAACGGAGTAATGGAAAAGAAAGAGACGGTGCGATCGTATTTCGGAGGAAAAGACCCTGAAGATGCCATCAGAGATTTTCACGATGCTTTGATGGCATATTAAACCTCTCGCGAACGGTTACAACTGCACGTCGGGAATATGGCGCTTGTCTGAGCACTTGATGTCGTACAGTTCTGCCTTTGCTTTACCAATCGGGCACTCTGGCGAGTGCTTGTCGGGGCCGCAGTGCAGGCAGGCGTTATCCAAAGCTTTGAGCGCGTCATCTACTTGGTCAAAGGAAATCTCTTTTCCGCTGTATTTCCATTTAGTCAAACGATCACCTTTTCTGGGCAGGCTAGGTTATTATATGGTGTTTTAAATATTAAAAGCTCGCCTGGTTCTCACCACGCCGATTTGCGAACGCTGCATCGGCTACAAATAGAATGTTTTAAGAAAGAAAACCGGTAGACTGGCAGCGAACAAGTAGGTCGCGTGTGCGCAGAGGAATAAGAGGCAAATTCCATCGTGCTGGAAGCGCGGAACTCGACTAAGAGAATTGACACACTGTTAGCGGTCGATGACCTGAATCTCCAGATCCGGACAGCGGAGGCGTTCGGTTTCCTCGGGGCCAAACCGCTCGAGTCAGTCGAAAGAGGCATGATCGGGATTTGTCCGCATGAGATAATCCTATGGCCCGATCTGACGTGCCAAGAGAATCTCGCGCTGATAGGGAACTTGTACGAACATGTACGAAGTTCCAAAGGCACTCCTGAAAACGGCATCGAAGATCTTTTGCGTCGCCTGGCGCTGGCGAGGAGCTCGTGATACGCTGCTCCCTCGCGCACACTTTTATCCAACGGGTCCATAGAAGCGCAACGATGAAGAACTAAGAGTGCAATGTTTAGCGACGCGCAAGCATGACTGAGCAATCGTCGGATCGAACAACCGATGCCTACGCATTACAAGTGCGAGGCCTGACAAAGAGATATGGTGACCTAGTCGCCGTTGACGAGCTCACCCTGCAAGTCAAGAAGGGAGAGATATTCGGATTTTTAGGGCCCAACGGAGCCGGAAAGACCACCGCGATCAACATGATAGTAGGGCTTCTGACCCCGACAGGCGGTACGGTGCTCATCAACGGACAAGACCGCGCGCGTGCGCCGAAAAGGAGTATAGGCATCTGTCCGCAAGAGCTCGTCTTGTGGGAGGAGCTGACGTGCGTAGAGAATCTCACCGTCATAGGCGACATGTACAACCTTCCACGGGCCATCACGAATGAACGCGTGCGCTCATTGCTCGCTGATCTCGCGCTTTCTGAAAAGGCGAAGGCGCGCGTGTCGCAGTTATCTGGAGGCATGAAGCGCCGACTCAACGTCGCCCTCGCCGTTGTGCACGATCCTGACATCGTGGTGCTGGACGAGCCCTCCGCGGGCTTAGACCCGCAGTCCCGCTTGTTGCTGTGGGACTTCGTCCGCTCGCTCAAAGGCAAGGGAAAAACCACCATCCTCACGACCCACGCCATGGAAGAGGCCGATGCGTTGAGTGACCGCGTTGCCATTATCGACCACGGCAAGCTCCTTCAGCTCGACACTCCTCAGAACCTGAAAAGGACCATCGGCTCCGGTGATATCATAGAACTGCAACTCGCCGAACCCGAACGGAACGAGACCGTGATGGCTGGCCTCAAATCCGTCAAAGGCATCCAAGAAATCAAAGACGTGGGCGGAAAAATAAACGTACGAGCATTGAACGCGGTTAGCCTACTCCCCGAGATACTCGAACGTGTCGACGCGATGCACGCCCGCGTCTCAGATATTGCGATTCGGGAAAATACGCTCGAGGACGTCTTCATCTATCTCACTGGACGGGGGCTGCGGGAGTGACTGTCAAGTTCCTATCATTAGCGGTAAAAGGGCTCAAGCAAGCACTTCGAGATCGCCGCTCTCTTTTCTTCCTCCTGCTATTCCCGGTCGTATTCATGGTCATTTTTGCCTTCGCTTTTGGCAGTCCGAGCTCGCTTGGCACCGGGACGACGCCTCACAAGATTGCGGTGATCAATCTCGACCAAGGGACAACGACGTCCATCAACAATACCGACCAGCACATCAACGCTGGCGCGAATTTCACCGCGCTCCTCGGAAATGTCACGTACGAGGGAACCGATACGCACATGTTCACTCTCACCAACGTCAGCGCAGATCAGGCCCAGACTATGCTTAAAAGTCGCGGCCTTGATGCGGCGATTACAATCCCGGAAAATTTTTCACAGGCGGTCGTTTCATTGGCCAATGCCTCCGCGCGGACTGAAGCGACTTCAGACATCGGCCTGCAGGTGATCAACGCAAGCGGCGCTCAAGCTGCCGCGCTGAGCGGCCAGCTGCCAGCGAATGCGACGCTCCCCAGACAGAGCAACGTCACGGCACAAGTCATCGTCGAAGGGGATACGGGCAGTGCCTCATTTGGCGCCACGCAAGGCCTAATCTTCAACGTCCTTGAACAATACAAGAGCCAGATACAGGCCACGGCCATTCGCCAGGTTGATGCGACGCTGGGGCAAAATCAGAGCCAGCTGAACGTCAACTACATTTCAGCGGCCGTTGAGCCCCTCACCGGCGCGCGCTCATTCACGTATTTCGACTATCAGGCGCCGGGATTGATTGTGTTCGCCCTACTCCTGCAAGTGAGCAGCGTTGCACAAGACCTTGCGAGAGAAACGGACAGCGGAACGCTAACGAGGCTCAAACTGTCCAACATGCGGTCATTCGACCTGCTTTTCGGCACGCTGCTGACGTGGATCATCATCGCTGTGGTGCAAATCTTGCTACTTTTCGGTGTCGCCGTAGCGCTTGGTTTTAAGTGGTCGGGCGGTGCGAATTCCATCGGGCTTGCCGTGTTTGTTGGTATCATAGGCGGGATAGCCTCGATTTCGCTCGGCTTACTGCTAGCGGCGTTTGCCCGAAACGAGCGGCAGGCGGCACAATTAGGGGTCCTTATTGCTGTGCCGGTATCATTCCTCACTGGGGCGTTCTTTCCGCTCCCCAGTGAACCCCTCGGAACCGCTTTTGGAACGACGTTCCAGGTCTACGATCTGCTCCCCTGGACACAGGTCGCAGACGCGATGCGTCAAGTCCTCGTCTTCGGGAGTAGCTTCGGCGACGTGGCGATCTACGTGGGATTTGCGATCGTTCTCACCGCGATCCTCTTTATTGTCGGTGTGATCTCTTATTCGCGGGTGCGATTGCGGTCGGAATAGAGCTATCGCAGCTCGCAGAATACCATAAGGGATTTTGCAAGCAGACGTGAAATTCGCGCACTCAGGTATGCGGTGGCATGGAACTACCGCGCGGACAAAGGGCGTAAATCTGACCTGTACAGCCCCGCAGGGGCGAGCGGAACTTTCGGTGCTATTTGGATCGATCCGAAGGGAACGAAGAATGATGCGGCTGCAGTTCGATCTCGGACCCACGCGATAAATGCGCTTCGTTCCGTGCTCATTTCTGGGACACGGATTGAGGCGATCACCTACGATGTCGTACTTATTGCATACCGACTATCGTTCTGTTCATCATAGGCGTGGCGGCTTTCTCTCGCACGCGTCTAAGGGCACAAAGGTAACTGAAAGGCTATTTCGGTTCTTTTGTTCCCTCCCCAGCAGCGCAAATGGCAAAGTATTTCGTGTGAAGCAGGCCAGAATTGAGAGGGGATACTGGTGGCAAAAATAGAAGCAAAAATGGCTAACGAAATGCAGGCAGCGTGTATATTCCACACAGGCGCGGTTACTGCGATAGGGGACGACATGGGGCGGCTGCTCGGTGAAGTCATCGAATGGGTGATGAAGGGGGGCTTGCAGATGGCAGGACCTCCATTCGCGGTCTACTATAGCAGCCCGGAAGATATGGCGCGAGGCGAAATGCAATTTGACGTGGGAATCCCTTTCATCGGAGAGGCCCAAGGCGAGGGTAAAATACAGATCAAAACATTCCCTGCGCACGAAGTGCTCTCAGCGATTCACAAAGGACCGTATAACCAAATAGCGCCCGTTTATGCAGCGTTGATGGAACATGCTGCGCAAAACGACTACGAGGTGACTGGAGCGCCGATGGAGCTATATTTGACCAACCCAATGGAAGTTGCAGAAAGCGACTTGCTGACTGAGGTACGGTTTCCCGTCGCAAAGCGGAGGCGGTGACAGGCCCCTTTAGAACGCGACTGTTGATTTGGCGCTTTTTGCCGGATCCACGCAGTAGGGCTGAACTCGCCGGCTTGCGGCCAGCATAACAATGCTTCAGGGCCTCGAGCTATCCCTCCTTTTTGATTATCCAAGTTTATTGCTCTAGGCAACCAGTAACTCACGCGTGGAGGCGCCAGAGACGGATTTTGTTGCGTGAGCAAGGTGCGAACGAAGAAAAAAAGCAAGAGATATTGGTGAACGCGTAATAGAAATCACGCTGACGCTGCATCACATTAGCACAAAGTCAAAATCGGCGATCTTCTCGTGCACGTCAGCGAGTGCTTCACAGAGGTCGTTTCTCTGCCTTCGTAACTTGTAGCGTGTCAACGGGTTGTGGCGGCTTACTGATGTCAACTTTCGGTGCAGTACTTCCAGCGCATCGAGCAAGCCGTCATACTCGGCGTACAGGGCTGTCAGCTGCGTTGTCGGGGTTATCGCCACTAGTGGTGTGTTTGTGTCGGTCGACATCTATCACCTGCCGGGGTACGTGATGTTGCCATTTTTGGTTTGTCAAAGGAGGTCAACACGTCGAAACTTAAAGGCTTGTAACTCGCAAATGTGACAGTGGTAGTCTTCGTTCGTTGCCACCTTCACGGCCAGAGGTCTGTGGGCCCGGCGCCGAACGGGTGGGTGTTTCCGACGAGCGCGTAGCCGTCGAACGACGACGAGTAGGTTGAACCAATCATCGCTGGTCCCGCCATAGGTTTGCTCATCAAGGTATGATCAAGCGACGATGGAGGACATCGCTCGGAGGCTTGGCGCCAGCAAGAGCGGGGTGTGCCTCTAATTCAACAGCGAGAAGAGTCATTTGTGAAAATAACTGAATGTAAGCTCAGCTAGCCAGGTTATAGAAACGAGAAGATGATACGATTGCGATCTATAAGGGGAAGCAAGTGGACTACTACAGACAGAAACAACAATGACGCGAGAAACGTCCCAATCCCGACAAGGTAAACCGCTTAAGCCCGCGGCTGTGACAACATTGGACGATGCGGTGACGGTGGCGGACGACGACAGCTACATTCCCGCTCTTAACGACGCTATTGCAGGCTATTTTAAGGATGCCGTGCGCATCACCCTAAGGGAACCCGCGAAATCCCTCTTCTTTCTCCGAACTATTTTGTGGCAGAGGAAAGCGGCCCGCGTGCGGCGGAAATGGCAGAAAAATGGCCTGCACGTGCCAGCCCTCCTTATTGTGAGCGTCACGAGCAAGTGCAACCTACGCTGCAAAGGGTGCTACGCCTTCGCGCGTGACAAGGGCAAATCAAAAGGACCGGAGTTGAGTGCCGCTCGGCTTCGTACTCTTGTCGCTGAGGCAAACGAGCTAGGTATCTCGGCAGTTTTATTCGCAGGCGGAGAACCACTGATCCGCAAGGATCTCCTGACCATTACCAAAGATTTCCCTTCCGTTATATTCCCGATAGTTACGAACGGAACGCTCATCGATGAGGGCACGCTTGACCTCTTTCGAACCCAGAGAAACGTTATCCCCGTTATCAGTATTGAGGGCGACGAACGCGAAACTGATGAGCGGCGAGGCGTCGGGATGTACAAGCGCCTGCAGAAAGCAATGGAACAGATGCGTGCCAAAGGAATCTTTTTTGGCTGCTCTTTGACGATAACGCGGTTTAACTTTGCGACGATCACCGATGACCGCTTCATAAAAAACCTCATCGACGAAGGGACTAAGCTCATTTTGCTCCTAGAGTATGTGTCAGTCGAGGCAGGCACTGAAGACTGGATCTTGACGGATGAGCAGCGGAGCACGCTGGTGCACAAAACAGAGCGATTTCGCACTCAATTTCCTGCAATCTTCATTGAAATTCCAGGAGACGAGGAACAATATGGCGGGTGTCTGGCTGCGGGGCGTGGATTCGTTCACGTGAGCCCCGAAGGAGATCTTGAGCCGTGCCCTGTTTCCCCATACTCCGATACAAATGTGCTGCAGCTCTCGCTCAAAGAGGCGCTGCAATCGAGACTTTTGCAGGCAATTCGCCAGCGTCACGAGACGCTCAGCGAGATGGAGGGCGGCTGCGCGTTGTGGACTGAGCGTGAGTGGGTGCGATCTTTGCTACAACCGGCAGAACGTTCCGTCGTTCCACTGCGACGGCTTGACTCGACACGCAACGCTGTAGAATAAACGCTTAAGGAAGGCCTGGCCGAGATTCCCGGAGCTACCGATCTTCTGACGTTGTGGCCGCATTGGCGTCGCTCTGCATCTGCAGCGCGCCTGCAAATTGCCGCAGCCTCTCGTTGTACTCCTCATTTTTGACCACCGCCGCGTGAAGCGCAAGCACGCTTACGGGGCGCCGCCCGCATAGAGCTTGCATATCGCTAAACAACTTTTTATTCTCGTTGCCCCCCTGCGTGCAAAAGAATGCGACGCGGTTGAATTTCGACTCGTTGATGGTGCTATAGGTCCGCATCGGACTTGACATCAAGCCGTTCCAGACGGGCGTACCAAGCGCGACCACATCGTACAACGCTGGATCGTGAATAAGGGGCCCCAGTACCGTCAGCTTGTTTCTAGCTGCGTCTCGCCCAGACCTTAGAAAGCCTAGGGGTTCTGCGCGTTTCTTGGTGTCGATGAGTTCTTCACTATCGCATTGCAGCACTTCTGCTAGAGCTGCTCCCACTTTCTTGGTGGTCCCGGTCCTCGAATAAAATACCACTAGTGGCTTCACAGTTTTTCCTCTGATGACGTTACGCGAATACCAGCTTTTAGTTTTATGGTTGCTTGCTCGCGAACGCTGGCACGGGCGGCCAGGTCTGAAAAGAGTCGAAAAATGGCGACACCATTGGAGGGCTGAAATAGCGTTGAAAATTGAATTAATTACGCTTGGCCTTCGTGCGTCGGCCGGAACAATCTGAGTTACTATACAGTATGAATAGGTAGGGCTCATGGGTTGCTTTTATTCATACTGCGGTAAGAGCACTCCATTCGTAAGCATCTCTTGGGGTTAGACAGCCTTCCACTCAACCGTTCCCTTTGTTTCCTGTGCAACGGTCACGTACCTTCGGACAAGACCAATGCGTTGAAGCGCCGGAATAGCAAAAATGGCAAACGCATAACGGGGTTTATTTACGTTATAGCCAGCAGGCAGCGTCTAGATCAAATAGGGCCCGTAGAGGATTGCGTTAGCATCGCTCGCTGGACAGTTTGGAAACGGCAGTCGAAATGAAGCTAGAGACTATTTAAAACGACGTCAGAGCGCCCGTCGGAATTTGCTTCTAATGGAGCGTTAGCGAGCCCCGCGTCCACGCGTGAAAATGCTCTGGACGTCGCCCGTTTAAAAAAATAAAAATCTCTGCGCGACAGAAGACCTTCATTTCAAGTCCAGATTTTTAAAAGAAAGTTAAAATGGCACCGAAATCGTTAAATATAACGCCTGTAGTGTTTATTGTGTCGATGCTGGAGAGCGAGGGCCCGCTGCGTGGCCCTACCTCGAACCGTCTTCTATTCCGTGCGGCGGACCCCGCTCCGTGTTGACCGCTAAGGGTTAGGCCATTTGGTTTTTTCACTGTTGCAATGCCTGTGCGGTGCTCACTTGCCTAGGGGCTGCCGTGATACACGACGGAGGCCGTGCCAGTTATGTTCACAACGAGGTTTCGCAGCGCCGCTGCCCCAATGCATTAAATGCAAACATTTGGATCGTGGAACGCTCCAGTGTCCCGCGTTTGGGGTACAAGCCAATACTGGACGAAATTCAGCCTAACTCAGCGATCGCCGCCACTCGTACCCGGGACCACAGCGTGCAGTTTGAAGAGAGACGTCAATGCTTTCTGGTGGACATTCGCCGCCTCGAGCTGAATAAGCGATCATCATCATTTAGTGGCGCCGCTCAGAAGGAGATGAGTGTTGTGGCCAAGACTCATGCCGATATGCCGTATGAGTAGTCCGCTCACTTAAAAACGGTAAACGTGGCTTCGCTAGGCCCGGCCGGAACTTGACGATTTACTAGCTCAACGAGCTCCTGTTTCGAGCGCTCCATTTGCCGGAGGAGGTACGCTTGCTTCATGACCGCTGCGCCAAGAGCCGATTCGATGGGCACCGCGCAGTATTTGGTTGGCCTTTCAGCTGATTCTTCAATCATTCCCTTATCAAGAAGTCCGTTCAGCGTCTTGTAGACATCTGCGCGAACTATGTCTGTCGCATCAACAAGCTCACCGGCAGTTTCCGCGCCGTAGTTGAGCAGCGTCAAATAAAGGTGAGCCTCCATTTCGTTGATGCCAAACGTTCGCAGCCGTTCTACTACCGCCTTCTCCATGAGCGGGTAGTATTGTCCGGATGGTTTTATACATATGGACACGATGCCGCACGCGCGAAGACGAAAGCCGATACTTTGCGCGGATTTAGGCGCCTTTTTTGGGCAAATCGGCTCTATCTCAAGCTTAGACTCTCTGATACTTCATAGCGACTAGAGAATGGCCCATAACCACGTTCTGAGCGTGTCGAGCTCGTGCACAGGCTGCGAACAGGATGCAGGCTCTTACTTTCGCTGCGCTTTTTTTTAACCGGCCGGAAAGTGAATTTGAATAAATGCTGAATCTTTTGGGGCTACGCGTGATTCTCGTGAGCCAAAAGCCCGTCAATAACTTCTCGGAGCACGGTCACGCTGTTGCACCGCTGCTCCCGCGACGCGCAAACCAGCGCGGTATCCCTGTCAGCGGCGTCAGCGATCAACTTCCGCAGGAGGTGCGTTTTGCTATTGAGCTCGACTCGGTATCTTCTTTGGAACTCGGGCCATTTTTTCGGGTCGTGTTCAAACCATTTGCGATGTCCGGTGCTAGGCGCGAGGTCTCTCAACCACCCATCGAGTTTGGCATCAGATTTTCTCACACCTCTCGGCCAGAGTCGATCAACGAGGACTCGATAACCGTCGTTGGGCTTTGCTCTCTCGTAAATCCTTTTGATTTTGATCATAATCCCACCGGAATTCTTCCGCATTTCCCTTGCCCACGCGCGCGGTCAGCGCTGGAGGTGACGCGTGTGCTTCTTAAGTAGCTGCGTAGTGCAACAGCTAGGTTTTTCAACTGCGACCTGCGCCGGCCGACACACGCGGTGTATTGGAATCGGGCACGGTTATGCGGCGATCGCTCTAAGAAGGCAGCTTCACGACAAATCGCGCACCCTTTCCTTCTTCGCTCTCCACGGTGATCGTTCCGTCGTGCAACTCGACAATCCGCTTGCAGACGGCAAGACCAAGGCCAGTGCCCTTCGCCTTATTAGTAAAAAGAGGGCTGAATAGCTTATCCTTAATGTCTTCGCGAATTCCGACGCCAGTATCTTCGACGGTCATTAGCACCGCTCCATCTGAGGGAGCGGCGCTGATAGTGAGCTGTCCGCCCGCGGGCATCGCTTGAATTGCGTTGAGGATCAGGTTCGTGAACACGCGCTGCATAAGCCGGCGATCGAGGTAGAGCGATAAATCGTCGGCAATGTCGGTCTTCACTTGAACCTTACGAGGCACTTTCATTGATGCGAGCGTCGAGGCAATAAGATCGACCGCTCTGATCTGCGTTTGCTCCGGGTTGAGGGGCTGTGCGTAGGCCTGCAAGTCCGCCACGATCTTGTCCATGTAGCGCACTTGTTCATCGATGAGGTCGCACAGCTGATCGACGTTATCCCAGTCGGCACCTCCGCGTTCGTCCGGTGACGTAAGCACGCCCTTCTTCTTCTGTAAATCGATTGCAAAGCGAATTGCCTGTAGCGGATTACGCAAATCGTGACCGACCATAGTGGCAGTCTCGCCGATCGCGGCAAGACGCTCTACGCTCTTGAGGGCTTTCTCTGCCTCTAGGCGGGCCGAGATATCAATGCCAGCACCCAGCACCCCGACAAAGGTGCTTTGACTGTCAAAGAGCGGCGTGCACATCCATTCAATCCACAAGCGGCGTCCGTCCTTCGTGACGTGTTCGCTGACCATTTGCGTAAGGCCATCAGCGGCGTCGAGGAGGTTCTGCGTGAAGCTGGCAAACTCGCTTTCCGTGCTCTCCGTTGCCAGCAGCGGCGTACCAACCAGCTTGTGTCCGATGAGCTCTGCTTCAGCATACCCAAAGAGCTGTTGTCCGTATTTGTTGAGGAAGGTGATATTGCCCTGTAAATCTGTCTGCAAGATGACGCTGTTGACGCCCTGGATTAGTTCCCGGTACTTGTGCTCGCTGTGCTCAAATGCCGCCTCGATTCGGTTGCGCTCAGTAACGTCAGTTCCTGAACTAAGCGTGCCAACTATGGCGCCCGCGGCGTCTTTAAGGAGTGCGTTATGCCACTCCATATCGCGTTCTTCACCGCGAGCTGTTTGCACGGGGCTTTCAGAGCGTCTGAACGATTCTATCTCTCCAGCAATGATCTGTTCAAATCCGTCAAGCGTCTTCTGTCGGGCGCGATCGGGCACAAATTCCGTAAACCAGTCTTTACCTAGCGCCTGTTCTTGCCGTACGCCGAGGAGCTCGCACCCTTTGCGATTAAGACGAGTGATCCGCCCAGTCGTATCGAGCACGACCATGAGGACTTCAGCAGTATCGAGGTACTGCTGCGCTTGATCGCGTTCGCGCCGAACAGTTTCTTCGATCCTCTTACGTCCTGTGACATCCCTCGCCGTCGATATGAGCGCTTCGACGATCCCCTCTTCGTTATAGATCGGCGTGAGAACGTATTCGTAATCCTTCGCGCCGCCAGGATCGACCCAATGCAACTCGTCGGTCACCGGGCGGCCCGTTGCGAACACAATGTCGCCGAGGGCAATCATGCGCTGCATCGGCTGAAGTGGCAATCCGAGCTGCGTCCACGTCTTACCTACCATTTCGTGCGGCTTAAATCCCAGCGCTCGGGCTCCAGGCCGATTGACGTATATGTAGCGGCTCTCCTGATCAAACACGTAAATTAGATCGGCTGACGCTGATAGAAAACCCTCGAGAGTCCGTGTCTGCTTTGCAACCTTTCCAGCCAGGAGCTCGTACTCCTCGCGCATGCGTTGTTCGTCAGTGACATCACGGATCACGATGACAACGCGCGCGACGCGCCCTTGCTTCTCGCGAACCGGATAAATCGAGAAAACCTTACGCTTAGCATCAATCACTGCTTCAGTTCGAATGGGTGTTTTCGAAGCAACCGCCTCTTGCCTCCAAACAGTTATTTGCTTTGCCAATTCGCTTGAGATGACCGAACCCACCGATGCTCCGACCGCTTCAGAAAAGGTCGTGCCGAGCCAGAGTGCCGCAGCTTGATTAAGAGCAAGGACAACGTCGCTCTCGTCAATGACCAAAACAGAATCGAACAGTGCGTTTAGGAGTGCATATGCAGCGGGTTCTGACTCGCTCACTGGCGTCGCGGCGTCATCCGACTGCATCTGATTTTCATTTTCGAGTTCGCGCATACTGTCACGCTTCCGCGAACGAAGGCGGCGACTACACGTTAGCGTTAGGAGTTTATTAAGCTTATCTGGCGTCCGGCGTTCAATCGCGGCACGACAGGCGCAGGTGGCGCTTAGAGCACGTAAGCGCGCTCTATGACTATCAAGCTTCGCCTGACGTGCATCGAATTCGTGCGCTATGCGAATAAGCCTTGTCAGGCGCCATGAGCGGGTGGCCACTGACGAGCTCGCTTCTGTCAATAACAATTAATAACATTAAGCGTCTGGACTATTGGGGTTTAGGCATGGATAACGCCGTAGATAACCTATTTGAGGCACTTTTCGCTCTTACTGACTTGCGAGTGCTGCTGCGCGAGACCGCCCCATTGCACAAATTGAGTGCGGAGCAACAGATGCAAGCGCGAGACGCTCTTGCACGCGCAAAAGCCGCTTTGTCAAAGCTTGAAGAGGAGCTTCAAGAATGAAAATCGCAGGCTATATACCGATCCGTGAAGTCGAGGAGAACTTCATCAACATCCAGCCGATCCAAGCCGCAGGCCGTTTGACCGCAGAGGCGATGAAGGCGCTCATCGCCTACGGCGACGGCTACTCGACGTGTGACCAGTGCCGCAAGCCTTTTCGACTCGATAAGATCACCAAGCCGCCCATCGCCGAATTCCACAAAGATCTCGCCAGATTCCTCAACATGGATGAAGCCCGCGTTACGCCGGGGGCGCGCCGCGCCTTTCAAGCAGTTTGCCTCGCTCTTGCGGAAAAAGGCGACACGGTTTTGGTCTCAGCGCTCGGACACTACACCGAGTTCCTCGCGGTTGAGAATGCAAAGGCCACCGTTCGCGAAGTTCCCGCAAATGATCTTAATATCGTCACGGGCGATGCCGTCGCACAAAAAATCGAAGACGTGACGCGCGAACAGGGCAAATCGCCCGTGCTCGTGATGCTCGATCACTTCGACTACTCTCTCGCCAACGAGCACGACATCGCCGGAGCGGCAAAGGCAGCGCACCAGTACGACATTCCCATCTTGTACAATGGCGCGTATACCGTTGGCATAAAACCCGTTGATGGCAAGGCGCTCGGCGTAGACTTTGTTGTCGGCAGCGGGCACAAGTCAATGGCGTCGCCTGCACCGAGCGGCGTTTTGGCAACGACTAGCGGGTACGCGGACACGGTGTTCAGCACCACGCAGATGATCGGCGATGTTACTGGGCGGCAGTTTGGCGTGAAGGAAGTCCAGATGCTCGGCTGCACGCTTATGGGCGGCAACATCCTTGCGATGATGGCATCTTTTCCGACAGTGAAGCGTCGCGTAGAGGAATGGGATGAGTACGTCACGAAGTCGAACTACGTTGTCGATGCGCTCCTTGGCATAAAAGGGAATACGTGCGTTAGCGAGTACCCGCGCAAGCATACTTTGAGCAAGGTGGATACTACTGGAAGTTTTGACACGGTAGCGCGGACCCATAAGCGGCGAGGTTTTTTCTTGAGCGATGAACTGAAGCAGCGGGGCATTGTTGGCGCTTTTTCTGGGGCGACCCGCGCGTGGAAGCTCAACACGTATGGCTTGAGTTGGGACCAGATACGCTACGTAGCAGACGCATTCAAGGAAATCGCTGGGAAGTACGGACTGTTGTAGCGATGGCGGCGAATTTCGGTCGTCTCAGCGCACGCCGTGGATCACCGGGTCTACGGTTTTGCTTGCACAGAGTGCAATTTACTTTTGAACAACTGGTGTAGTTTTTCCGCGCCGACGATCTCTTTCTGGTCTAAAACCCATTCGGCAGGATACAACACGAATAGCTTACACTGGGTACCACCCAACCCCCCGTGACTCCCGACCAACTCCTCGAATGCAGCGACCTCGTCGTTGTTGGGGTCGTAGAGCTGTTGACCAAAATGTCCGGGACGTAACGAAAGCCGTCAGTACGCCTCAAATG
Organism: Methanobacteriota archaeon; assembly: GCA_963701995.1. Lineage (GTDB taxonomy): Archaea > Halobacteriota > Bog-38 > Methanoflorentales > Methanoflorentaceae > Methanoflorens. The sequence goes on from OY969693.1 coordinate 700,074, forward strand.
GTCGGCGGCGCGTGGGCCGAAATTGTCGAGCGGATTCTCTCCTTCATAGCGATCATCGTGCAGATAATAAGTGCCTTTGGCGCCAATGACGATTGGTCCGCGGGCGCGCGATCGTACCATAACGAAGCCTACCCATTCTTGGCTGACGAGTCCTGGAACTAGAAGCGGAAACGCGTCGTTGAGCTGCTCGTAACTCATACGCTCCTGCCATTCAGTCAGGTAGACAAGGCCCAAATTACCCGAAGCCAATACGATGACCTGCGCCTCGTCAGCAGACGTTTCGTGTCCTCGCGGTTTACGCTCGACCTGATCAACGACCGGTTTGACTTTTTGAACCACGTACTGTTCTCGTCGAACAATTGGATCAGCTATGGCTTGGCCAAAGTGGTCTTGATTGGAGTCAAGAGCACTGAATACTTTGACATCCTCACCAATAAGTTTCTTCACGAGGCTTTCGAGGTTGAAGCCACACCGCTGCTTGAAGGTCGCTCCGTTCGCCTGTCCGTGGTCTGAGAGCACAACCAATTGGTACGGGCGCGGAGCATAGCTTGTCGCCTGTTCAATCCGGTGAAACTGCTTGTCTAACTGCTTCAGCGCGCGAAACGAGGCGCTGTCGGTGATGCCGTTGTGATGGGCTATTTCGTCGTACGCTACGTAGGTGGCATAGGCTACGTCAACGCGACCCGCGATAAGGTCGCCTACTAACGTATCAGTGGTAATCTCGCGCAGAAAAACGTTGGCACCCGCCCGAGTCAGATAGTAAATGAACAGCCCCTTGCGCAAGCGCGGTCTGACGTTCAAGACCAATATGCCGCACCCGACCGAAGAACTCGTCGATAGCGTCCCAAATAAATAGCGCGATAATGCGCGGAAAGTTAGAGGGATTCGAGTAGAAATAGTACCACGATTTAGTGTAGAAGCGCTTCATATCTTTCAGTCGGCTGTAGGTGAAGATACTATCCTCCGCGTCTCCGGAAAAGAGGTTTGAGCGACTCGCGCCGTTGATCGCTAGAAGTCCCTCCCGATTCGAGATGCGCCCTTCGATCTGAGGCGCATCAGATAGGCCCGTGGAGACCATGATCTTGTTGTTGTGTTCTTTTTCCACGCAGCGAAACGCGGGAAGATCTTTGTTGTTCCCGTGCAAGATACCAGCTTGGCTTGCGCCGGTCTGACTCGACAAGTCGGTTTCCCATGAGACAATCTTATGGCTTCCTCGTTCCAGCCAGCTGGCGAGGGTCGGTAAATATCCCTCGGCGACGGCCCTACGGAGCACCGGTTCTGCAAGGCCGTCGATCTCTAGGAAAATGGTACCTGCCGTGTCTGTCTGAATCGCGTCCCTCGCTTTTTTGACCCTTTTTCTCAAGACGTTGCGGTAGTACCACGCGTCATCGTCGCTCGTCAGGAGGCTCGCGAGAACGACATTTATTGCTGCCAACCCGATCGGTGTCAAAATAAGCGCTCCGAGTCCCTCGACAGTTACACCGGAGACGAATTTACTCGTGACCCATATTAATAGCGCGTTTAGCAGCAGCGCTCCTACGCCGAACGTGTACGCGAGGAAGGGAAGCGTGAATCGGGAGAGAATTGGCCATAGGATCGCATTAACAATGCCTAGCGCCGCTACGAAGGTCAGTGCAGTAGCAAAACTGTTGACGCTGAGTCCGGGAATTAAGTATATCAGGAAAAGAAGGCCAACGGCCTCGCCGACCCAAATCACCAACGTTCGATAGATGGAGCGCCAATAGGGCCGTGGCGTGCTGTCCACTATGAACCCTCCTTGCTCGCCAACGTAAATACAGTAATCTCCGGCGGGCAATTAATCCGTATCCAGAACACGTTGGTTCCAAGACCACGGCTAGTATAGTGGACCATTTCTCCGATGCGATACCGACCAAGAGGGTATTTCTTGGCGTGCGGGCCCCGGACAAGCGTCCCGATGCCAGGGAAGATCAGCTGACCCCCGTGCGAATGCCCTGAGATCTGTAGACTAAATCGCCCAGTTGTCGCGCTCACGTCAGCAAAGTCTGGCTCATGGGCCAATAGGATTGCTGGGCCCGACGGCGGAAGTTTGGCGAGCACGACGTCCAAGCGATGTTTGTGGAGCGTAACGCTATCGACGCCGGCGATGTGTAGCGCTGCATCTCCTCGGTGCAGCGTATGAACGTCGTTGCTCAGGTCGACGATATCGCTGCGTCGCAGTATCTCTCGAACGGTTGCTTCGCCGACCCAGTGGTCGTGATTCCCGAGGACCGCGACGCTCAGGTCCTTTGGGCTTAACTTATTCAGTGATGCAGCCATATCCGCTGAAAGCCGATCAACCTCGTAAGAGAAGAGATCACCAATAATGGCGACCAAGTCAGGATGCTGCTGGTTGATCAGGCCAATAACGCCGTCTAAACGCGCTGGGGTGATCCATTGGCCTAAATGGATATCGGCAATGCTTGCAATCTTATATCCGTGGAACGCGGGGCTCAAGTCGGGAATGGTCACGGACACCTGCTCGATCTGAAAGGCACTAGGCTCGAACTGATCGCTTCCCATTTTTTCCGACAACGTCGCCATTGCCAATTGCAGGTTCCGCCTGAAAGCACGATGTCGTATGTGGCGCGGCTTCTTCATCCTCCTCCTCGCTCTCATCGCCGTGCGTCGACGACGACCGCTGTATCACAGGGTCTCATGTGATAAGGGCATTTTAAGGTTTTTTGGTGCGTTGGTGATCACACAAAAGGATACGGTTGAGAATAAAGAAGAGATGAGATTGGACTTGGTAACTAGGTCAACGTCGCGGTTTTCGTCTTGCTAGGGATTGTTTTTAGATCCGCCGGGTCCTCTGCACTCTCGAGTTGGGAATCCGTAGCGTACACGATGCGCTGGTTATCTCAATCTGCTTTTAAGCCGGCGTCCAAATCAAAAACCCGTCGAAAGCCGCTAGTTTAAAGCAAAGCTGAAAACAGGCGTGAGATCGACTCCTTCAGTTTAATTGTTACAGAACGGTTTGCATAACGTTCCGGGGTAAGCTCGGTACAAACGTTCAGGTCTCTGGCGAACGCCTCTTTTAAGCATCGCGCAACCGGGTATCATAAATAATTGCATTCGTCTCAAAGTTGAGACCGAAGCTCCGCAAATCCCAGTTTGCGCTCCCGACAGACGCGGCCACCTCGTCCACCACTATCGTCTTTGCGTGAAGGAATCCGTTGTCGTAGGTGTACGCCTGAACGCCCGAGTCGAGCAGCTGCCCAAGGAAGGAAAGCCCTGCCCAGTAGACGAAGGGATGATCTGGTCGGTTTGGAATCATAATACGGACGTCAAGGCCAGAAAGTGCTGCAATTCGGAGTGCGTCGCGAACACTGTCGTCAGGGATGAAATAGGGGGTCTGAATATAGATCGTATCTGTTGCAGAGTTGATCATCTTCAGATAGGACTCCTTAATTGTGTTCCAATAGGTGTCCGGCCCCCCTGAGACGATTTGTACGGACGCACCTGCGGACGTGGAGATATCAGGGAAATAGCGGTGCTCGTAGTCTAGGTGCCGCCCCTTTGCCGCATAGTTCCAATCGAAGAAGAAGCGGAGCTGGCAGAGCAAAACCGCCGTTCCGGCAATTCGCACAGCGGCATCGCGCAAGTATCCCCATTTCCTGACCTTTCCGAGGTACTCATCGCCGATGTTGAATCCGCCGACGAAGCCAGTTCTTCCATCAATGACAGCAATTTTTCGGTGATTTCTGAAATTGGACCGTAGATTCACGGACCGCACCAGAGAAGGGAAAAAGAATGCCACCTGCCCCCCGGCGCGCTTAAGGTCGTCAAAAAAATGTATCGGGAGGCGGGCTCAACCAAGCGCATCGCACAGGAGCTTGACTTCAACTCCTGCTCGCGCGCGCTCCGTAAGCGACTCTCGTATCTCGCGGCTGAGCGCGTCATTCCTCCAGATGTAGTACTCGAGACGGATATGGTCGTGTGCTCCTTTGATCGCGGCAATCAAATCAGAGAATTTCTCATTACCGTCTGTGTACGCTTTGATCTGGTTGTTCGTCGTGAGTATTGAACCGTTGTCTTCGATAAGCATCAGTACCATGCGGCGGAATGCTGCAGAAAGATGCTCTGTGGCAGGGATGTCGCTTGCTTTCAGTTCACTTTTCTGCAATTCGACGAGAGCTCTGAAGGCCGTATCCGCGTCTTGCTTCATCCGAAACATCTTTTTTTTGCGATAGTTCTGGCCGAGGAAAACATACAGAACAAACCCTACAACGGGTAAGAAGAAAAGGACCAACAGCCAGGCCTAAACAGTGGCCGGACTTTTCCTCTCAAAAAAGACAATGGTAATGGCGAAAAGAAGATCCGAAACAAGAATGGCGATCAGCACGAGGTCAGTGATAGTCATGTTTTCTTTTGAGGAGCTCTTCCGCGGCGCCGCGCTATCGCCGCGGTTTGAATGTTTACAGAGCAGATATTCTCTTTAATTGTGTTCGTGCCGCACTCCTCGTTGCGCAAGTGTCCGCCGCAAGTCTGAGAGCTCTGATTTCGCCAGAAGGCTGGCACTTTGCGCGTTGTCAGCCCCATCATCATCTTCCGACTGGACCGGCCCGAGGTGCCGAAGCTGCTTGGCATTGATGCTTGGTGAGCGTATGATTCGGGAAGGAGTTGATCCAGGCATTCAACAGCTAGGCTCGCTCCAGGAAGTGAGCAACTTGTGCTCCGAATTTGCGCGCGCTCTGTTTATCAAGTTTGTTGACTTGCGTAATCGGTACCCCCATAAGCTTAGCAAAATCCTCTGTGAGCTTCCTGTCCGTATCGGAGAGCTTGTCAACGTCGAGATACCCTCCAAACACCTCGATTGCTCGAACGCGCCCTGCAGCATGCGCTTGCAAGTCTGCCACGTACCGATGCTCGAGCTCCTCTTTAGGCATTGCCCCGTAGTCCACACAGACAACGAAAAGCGCTATGTCTTTGTCGTTTAAGTGATCGCTATTCGCGGCAAGGAAGTTCACCACACTAGGCACAGGATGCTCTTCGTAAATCGGAGAGCCGATAACGATGAAGTCGAAACCGCGCGGGTCAGCTTCGGCGACGTTCTGTACTACCACGTCGATGTGTCCTATGCTTGCTGCCCCTTCAGCTATCCACCGCGCAACGGTTTTCGTAGAGCCGTATCGCGTATCGTAAGTGATTAGAACGCGAGCCTTGCTGCCCGTTACACCGTCCGGCACGAGTTCCAGCAATCACGCGTGGAGCTTCTTAAGGAGCCACGCCATGTTCTTGCCAAGGGTGGTCATCGTGGCCATGCCCTCAGCATCGTTTTCTGCTTCACCGATAGCGTGGCCGATACCGATATTCCAGTAACTCGAACCGGGAACGATCATTTGACCAATGAAGAAGAAGTGATTGATCGAGTCGAATGCGTGAATGGCGCCAGCGCGTCGCATCGTTACGACTGCAGCGCCGACCTTACGCTGAAACATATCGCCGTTGGCGCGCGCTACCATCCCAGCGCGGTCAATTAGCGTTTTGAGTTCGGGTGTTATATCAGCGAAGTACGTCGGTGAACCTAAGATGATCCCATCTGCATGGAGCATCTTGGCGATATACTCGTTTACCGCGTCATCAGTCACGACGCAGCACTGGTCACGAGTTTCGAAACACTCCGAACACGCGATGCAGCCTTGAATTTGCGCGCCTGCGAGCTGAACGAGTTCGGTCTCGATACCTTCTTGTTCAAGTTCGCGGAGCGCTTGCTTAATGAGAATGGCGGTGTTGCCGTCCTTGCGGGCACTACCGTTAAAAGCGATAACCTTCACTGAAATACCCCCTCGTTGCTTGTGGCTAAATTGAACGATCTTTGTTACAACGACTGCAAATCATTCTCATAATTGTTGCGCTGATTTTTGCAGCGCTTCGCTTTGCAGCCTGTAGCGTCTGTTTGTCTGTGCGTCAAGGAAGTAGCACGAAGTGTTCAAAACTGTTTTAGTGCTTGAGCGAAACTGCGGCAGCTACCAGTTCTTGCCCCTGCTAATCCGTGCTGAGCAGGAAAAGCGCAAATTATTCTATAACGACATCTCTTCCAAAGAAATGTAATCCCCTCCACCGACTTGTCTGCTGTTAACTCGAAACGGGCTTGTCTGCACACCACGCGTCGTCCTTTACCGTGTGGTCATTCCTTGCTATACAAAACGGACACAGACTGTAGCCGTTGAAAGGATTCATTCGTACCGGCTTGCCGCAACGGGTACATATTAACATTTCTGCCTCGGTCATGTTAGTGGCCCCCCTGTGCTTGCGAAATCCTAATTTTGTGGATGACCTTTCACGCAATTCTTTGCATTTAAGCCTTTCGGAATTCTGTTGTTTCGCGTCGTAAAACGCCAACCGAGGCGTTTTATAAGCCCTCAATCCGTTTTTTCAACTTGAAATGATCTTTTGACCTGATGCGCTCCACTGTGCCGCGCTTAGGTTTAAAGAACTCAAATGCGACGAGCATTAATGATTGCTTAGCGCGCTATCTAATCCGATCCACGCGCTGCCGCGAACAGGCTAGCAAAGCTGCCGGTGTGCCCTGACGCCAAGCGGTCAGACACTGCGAAGTCCTGTATATATACGACGAGTCTGATACAGTCGTACTAAGGAAACATTTCGAGGAGCGGGTTTGCTCAAGAGTGCAGCTAGGATTCCACGAGCCACGTGCCGGCTCTTCGGCACAATAAAGGCCATAGGCAACATCAAAGACAGCGTCATTCTCGTCCACGGCCCGAAGGGCTGCGTTTATCACATCAACTACATACTCGGGATGCGGGGCGACAAAACATCCAACGTTTATTCGACCTGCATGGATGAAAAAGACGTCATTTTTGGCGCCGCGGAGAAACTTAAAAGCGCGATTGCCGAATTAGATAGCGAGTTTCACCCCGCGCTCATCGCCGTGCTGTCGTGCTGCGCTTCCAGTATTATCGGCGAAGACGTTGAAAGCGTCGTAAAAGAGGTCCAGACGAACGCAAAGGTGCTGGGAATCGATTCAGGAGGCTTTGAAGGTGATTACCGATCCGGCTACAGCGAGACGCTCAGGCGACTCGTTGAAGTGCTTGTAGAGCCGCCGCGGACGCGTGATAAGCTGTCGGTGAACCTGATAGGCCTGCTGAGGGCAGGTCCTGATCTTAAAGAGCTCAAGCGTGCCTTAGCGCTCATCGGCGTCCGCGTTAATGCGGTCCTCACTGCGGGTGCTACGGTGCGCCAGATCGGGCATATCGCCTCGGCGAGATTGAACGTCGTCGTCTGCGAGGCCACAGGCAAGGATGCTGCTGAGCAGTTGGAGGAGCAATTCGATATGCCGTACATCATCGAAGAACTCCCCATCGGGCATCAGGCAACGAGGCGGTTTCTCGCCCACGTGGCCAACGCGCTTGGCACGTCAGTGGATCTGGACGCCTTGTGTCCAGCCCAGGCGGCAGTTCCTCCCGTGGTCGGGAGACGGGTCGCGGTGATCGGCGGTCCGACGCGGGCAATCGCTGTCACGAACTTCCTAAAGGAGTGCGGTATCGAACCAACGCTGATCGTATCCGACTTTGACGTCAATACCGCAGCGCGGTTGAGCGGGCTCGTCAGTGAGCGCTGCGAGGTACTCATCGCACCCGAGCATGAGACCATCCTGGAACGATGCAAAGCGCAGCGCGTTGATCTCATCGTTGGCGGCATGCTCGAACGCCCAATCGCATCGCGTCTCGGTGCCGATCATCTCGACATCATGCACGGGAGCGAAAAAACCGTCGGCTTTGCCGGCGCCGATGCACTCCTCAAACGGTTGCGGGGTGACGAAAAGCCGTGATCATAGAGGGATGCTTGGTGAAAAGTAAGGAGATCCGTGGGACGGTTGGCGCAGTCATCCCATATAATAAGCGCGTGTGTGCGCTAACTGCAGGTCACGTTATTCGCTACGGCAATGGCGCCGTCGGCACGAAAGTCGTCGTGGACGGGCACGACAGCACCGTCGTTCAGCTGCTTAATGACTACGATCTAGCGCTAATCGATGTCCCTCCTGAGCACGCGACGCTCTCCGTCATAGGGCGTGCCCGTTTCGGGCCGGCGCAGCTCATCACGTATGATCGGCACATCGACTGCCGAGTTGTCGACACCGGGCGAAACCTCAACCGGTTCGCATTTCCGTGCGCGGACATGCCGCTGCCAGGAGACAGTGGTGCGCCGATCGTGCAGGAGGGCACGGTCGTCGGGCTGCTTTCATCGATCTTGTATAACAACTGCACGGGTCTTGGCATTTCCTCCGAGGTCTTCGGCAATCCCTCGCGTTTGAAATAGGCAAATGACGCGCTACACCTTCTGCCCAGAAGCGGCTAAGTGCTCGTATCCCTCGGCCTCGAGCTCCTGCACGACCCCGTCCACGTCTAGCTGCATTCCCGACTCGATAACTGAGCCAATTATGGTGTAAGGAATCGGGATGGCCTCTAATCGCTCGCGTTTCGGTGTAAACAAGAGCTCATAATCACCGCCTCGGTATAATGCGAGGGTCAACTCGTCAGACCGGTCGCGGCTCACCGATTTTGCGGCGTCACTCACCGGTAGATCAGCTGCCAGTAGGCAAAAGCCGCAATTGCTTGCCCTTGACAGCTCATACAAGGAAAGACTGAGCCCGTCGCTCGTGTCGATGAGAGCGGTCACCGCACCAGACGCGGCAAGCGCTTGGCCGTACTCAATTCTCGGCTGGGGCTCGAATAGTTTGTTAAGCGCACGTTCGCGTAAGGGGTGGTCTGCGTATCTGCTGTCGAGCAACATCCGCACGCCTGCGGCAGCGAGGCCTAGTTCGCCAGTCACGCAAACAGCATTCCCGGGTTTCGCCCCGGCCCGCGTCAACATCTTGTCCCGCTGCACACGGCCTATCGCGGTGCCTACGAGCGTGAGTTCATCGTGCTCATCTGTGTCGCCGCCGATAAGTGTGGTTCCATTTTGCGTGCAGCACGCGTTGCAGCCACGCACGACGTCAAGCGCAAATGCGACGTCAGCCTCGCGCGGAATGCCGACGGCCATCGTTACGCCAAGGGGGTCTGCGCCCATCGCGGCGATATCGCTCAAGGTTGCGGCGGTGGCCATCCACCCGATCTGATACCCGCTCATCTCGCGCGGGAAGTGCGTTTTTTTGTGCAACATATCGGTCGTGACGACCAAATAGTGGTCATCGAACGCGATCGCCGAACAATCGTCCGCTCCAGGACAGAGCGCTGTCGTGCAGTCGATAAGCTCAGCTAACTGCTTCACGAGCGCCCGCTCTCCAAGTTCGCCGACTTTCACGCTTTGTCACGTGAGCTTTTATAGCCAATAAGCACTTCTACTCTTCTGCGCAGTGGCGCTCCCAGGTTGATGTGTATGCAGGTGTTCCCCGAATGTATCCCGTGCCTGGCCTCGCGGGTATTATACGAGGCGAAGCTGTCAAGCACTGACCTTGCGACGCAGCTCAAAGCGGAAGAAGCGGCAGTGAAAACGATGTGTCGGATGGGCTTTGAAGGCCCTATAGCGCTTCTTTCGACTGAGGTGCACAGAGCGGTGTACCGAATACTTGGCGATGACGATCCCTACCGACACGTGAAACGACTCGCCAACGAGACCGCAGTAAAACTCTTGCCCACCGTGCAAGCGCTCATCCAAACGAGCAGTGATCCCTTTCGCAGCGCCGTCATAGCGGCAATTATTGGAAACACCTTCGATTTTGGCGTGCTCGGTTTTGAAGTGGCAACAGATGATTTTGAAAAGGAAGTCGCCACAATCTACCGACGCGGGCTGGACATCGATGATACTGACGCGATGAAGCCCCTCCTCAGTGACGTCGTTTACGTGGCCGATAACGTCGGAGAGATCGTCTATGACGGATTGCTCATAGAGCAAATGCGCAAGCTCGGGGCACGCGTGACCCTCGTCGTTCGCGGGGGATACATCCTCACGGATGCCACGATCGAAGACGTTTGGGAGTTCGGGCTGGACAAGGTGGCCGATCGGGTTATCACGACGGGCTCAAACGCGATTGGCATAAAACTCGATGAGATCCCGGCTGAGTTAAGAGACATTTTGCCTCGCGCTTCGCTTATTATCGCCAAGGGGATGGCTAATTACGAAATGTTGTCAGAATATTCCTTCAAACCCGTCGCCTACTTGATGCGCGTGAAGTGCGCACCTGTTGCACAATCGGTGGGGGCTCGCGTGGGTGATTTCATTGCGAAGCTCGTTCGGTGATGAAGGCGTTTAGCGCACGAAGATTACAGCAACCACCAGGAAAGCAACCGCGTTATTGAGCATGTGCAAGGCGATTGGGGCCATCAAATTGTCGGTCTTCTCGTACACGTACGCGAGCACGACGCCGATCACGAACAGTGGAACGGCGGCGAGCGGTTCTAAATGGATGGCCGAGAAGAGCGCAGCGCTCATTACGATAGCATACCAAGGCTTAAACCGGTCTCGAAACGCTTTGTAGAGGTACCCCCGAAACACGATTTCTTCCGCTATAGGGGCGATAATGACCCCGGACAAGAGAATGAGGGGCAACAGCCCTGATACGGTCGCTGACTGTGACAATGCCTGCTGCGTCGGGTCGACGCCGAAGTGTTGTTCGATCGGATAAGCGGCGATACCTGCAACGATAAACGCGACAACGAATCCCACTACTCCGTAAAGAAGCGCTTTCGGCAATTTCTTCGTCTTCAATCCGAGCGAAGAGAGCTTCTCTTTGTAGAAACTGAGAACAAGTGCTACGATGAGTGCAACGGAAACGATGTCCGCGACGATCAGCAACCAAAAGGTCGCCGCGGTGATAATTCCTGAAGCTGTGTTGAGGACTTCGCGGGAAGAAATTACGCCCGCGCGAATAAGAAGCGGGGGTAAGAACAGTGACACGCTGAACTGACCTACGAGATAGAGCAATACCCCCAACACGATAGACCATTTCTTGCGCGGTGGCGTGCGAGGCACAAACACGTCGTACGGGCTTGTAGGATGAAACTCATCCCAGTCGATGGCTTCGAGCGACTTGTCGTTTTCGTTACCTGTGGGCATCGTGTTCCGTTCCTAGCTAACGTGGCTGCCTCATTATATACCCTTGCCCAGCGCACGGCGCGACGCCCGTTGACGCGCAAAAGCGGTGGGCAAAGCGACCAGAGCGGTCGACGGTATCTTTATGAGTTCAAGCGTGCATATTATTTTTGTATAAATAGACAATAAGGTGATTACAACATATGAAAGGTAAGTGGGGCAGTGACGTCGGGCTTTCAGCCCGCATGCTGCTGACCATGATTTTGCTTGGGCTCGTGTATGTCGCGTTTATTGGCATCATCTTGCTCTACGTGCAAAACATCGCGGTCATAGTCGTTTTTGTGGCACTGTTTCTGGGAGCGCAGTACTATTTCTCAGATCGGGTTGTGCTCGCCGCGAGCGGCGCGCACATCGTCAGTGAAGACGAGGCCCCCGAGCTCCACAGTGCGATCGAACGCCTGTGCGCCATGGCGGACCTTCCAAAGCCGAAGGTAGCTATAGCAACTAGCGCCGTTCCGAACGCCTTTGCGACCGGGCGCAATCAGAACCACGCGGTGGTAGCCGTCACGAGTTCACTCCTCCAACGACTGGAGGAGCCGGAAGTTGAGGCTGTGCTTGCGCACGAGTTATCACACGTCAAGAACAAAGATATGCTCGTAATGACTATCGCGAGCTTCGTCACGACGATTGCGGGTTTTCTCATGCGCTACTGGTTCTTCATCGGCGCAGGTGGCAGCCGGAGGGACAACAATATCTTTCTTTTCTTCATCGCGCTCGCGGCGATATGGATCATTAGCTTCCTCATCACGCGGGCGCTCTCGCGCTACCGCGAGTACGCGGCCGATCGTGGCTCTGCCATCATCACCGCACACCCGGCAAACCTCGCTAGTGCGCTGCTTAAGATCAGTGGCTATATCGAACGCGTTCCAACGGAGGATATCCGCAAAGTTGAGGGTATAAGCCAGTTCTTTATTATACCGGCAATATCGAGAGGCTCTGCGCTAAACATTTTGTCAACTCACCCACCTATCGAAAAGCGGATTGAGCGACTGCGGCAGATGGAGGCGCAACTGGCGGGACAGACTGCCTAACGGCGTGCAAGCTTCAGCAGCCAGTGCTGCCACCACTGAGTTCGACGATTTCAAGAATTTCCGCCATATCACGGATCTCAAAATCCGGGCGTATTCCGGGCTTTGGCTTGCGCTCCTTTCTATTATACCATATCGCGGTGAGTCCTGCGTTTTTTGCGCCGGAAACATCAGAGGTGATAGTATCCCCGACGTAGGCGGCTGTTTCCTTTTCGACACCCATCTTTTTGAGAGTCTCGTCGAAGATCCGCCGATGCGGTTTGTATACCCCGAACTCCTCTGAGGTGACGACCGTTTGAAATAGGTTGGCGGCTCCGTCGAGGTGCGTCGAAAGCTCCTCAGTGTCACCATTTGAAACCATTCCGAGGTGATATCCGCTTGCGTGGAGTGTTTTAAGCGTCTTTTTGACGCTGGGAAGAATGGTAACCGCGTCGTCGAGCATGCTTTTATACACGCCATTCAGCTTTTCGACTAGGACATCAGGCAGATCTATCCCGTAACGCTGAAAGACGTTTCTTGTGCTAATGCCGTAAAGGTCGCGCATGTTTTTAAACTCGCCACAGTACGCTATCACGTCGCGAAAGGCGCGTTCAAACTCCACATTCCAGTGCGCGTTGAACTCATCAACTGAGGTAACGATGCCAAACAGCGCTTTGGATTGCGTCACCACATATTGAGTGATGTCGCGGTGATATGTACCGACATCGAGCACGGTGCCGTAGGCGTCAAAAAGGATGGCTTCTGTCTCTCTCATCAGTGGTAGGTTTCTGTAGAACGGTAAATACCTATTTGTGAGCGCAAGGCGGGACGTCAACGGCAGAGAAGCGACTCTGTCACCGACCGTCTATGCTTTGCGTGGACCCTTTACACCCGAGCACGCGCGGGTGGGGGAGGGGGATCCAGAAAGTGACCGTGGCACAAAAGCTGGGGCATTTTTATCTACTAAAGCGGCAACATACGAAGCGGATTGATGCGCGCAGATGAGAACCACGTAAAAAGAGTGAAAATTCGCTTGCACGAGCTGCGGGAAGCTTCGGATGCGGCCGAGCTCGACAAGTTCCTAGCGCGGCGAAAAGGAATTATTAACGTCGAGGTGATCGCTGATTTTTTCACCGTCACCGTGACGTACGATGAGCGCTTAACGACACCTGGGCAGATTATTGCCGATTTAAGCAGCATCCGTTTTACCCCTGAAGGCTCCACTATACTCAATGATTAGCGTACTGGAGGAACCAATGAAACATCAACAGTCCCGCGCGCGGCGCCGGATCGACTTACGCAGCACGACTACCCCTCTCGCGTCTCACGCTAACGGTTGAAATGCCATGGGGTTTCTGGACGCACTACTCGGAAGGACGAAAGGCATAGCTCCTAAGGTCGAGAGCCTTTTTTCAATGGCGACTGCCTACATCACGCTGAGCGCTCAGTTTAGCTTACAACCAACGGGCAAGGCCGGCATCTGTTTCAAGCCCGTTGAATCGGGCGGTTTTTCGAAGTGTGAGAAGGAGATTGAGGAGCTGCTGAAAATCAGCGAAACCGCTTTTGAGATCAAGCAGGACGAGTTTGGCTACGCCTGGGTCATCGTATCCGATACACAATTTGAGAACGTCGTCTCAGACCTCCACGCGGTGAGCTCGACGCTTATCGACGGCGGGTACGGTGAGCAGATCCTGTGTGCGGTATTCTCATTTAGAAATGAAAAAAGCATTTTTTGGATCTATAACTACAAGCGCGGCGATTTTTATCCATTTGTGCCTACTGACGCTAAGCAGCATAAGCGCGACTACGCGTATGAGTTTCGGCTTCGGTCTGTCATGAAATCAGAGCTCCCGATAGAGCAAGAGCTGGAACGCTGGTACCCGCTGTGGGACGTGCCGCTTTAGTTGGGGTCACTCAGGAATAATGCCGTCCTTTGTGAATAGCTTTCGCGCTTCGTCCGGCGTCATGTCAGGTGAGGGCACGATCAGATCTGAGGCACGTATTTCAGCAGCATCGAGCTGTGTGCCCTTCTCGCGGATGATGTGTATCATCTCGTGCAAGCAGCTGTTGAAGTCGCCGACTTGCTCGTGGCTCAGGTGATCGACCATGCAGGTGTCGAGCTCGTTCAGCTTGTCGAGATATTTGCTATCGAGAACGTACTGGTTGTCACCGAGGATGCGCACGATCATTGCTGTGCCTCCTGTGTCTCCTCCTTTGTCGCCTTCTTCTTAACGGGAACCTGTTGCTTTAAGATCTTGAGTTCTTGATCGACCTCATCACTTGACTTGATCTTGCTTAGTTCCTCCTCGACCTTTGTCTGGTCGCTCGTCATATCCTGGAGCGTACCGGCGTCAATAAGCTCATCGAGTGCCTGTGATCGCGCTTTCATCGATTCCGTCTTGTCCTGAGCACGCTGAACTGACATCCCTACGTCGGCCATTTCCTCGGAGATTCCCGTAACGGATTCCGTGATCTTGACCTGCGCTTCGGCCGCGGAGTACTGCGCCTTGATGGTCTCCTTCTTTGTTCTAAACGCTTCTACTTTAGCAGAGAGCCGCGTTTCTGTGTTTACGAGCTTTGCCTGCTCATTTTCAAGATCGGCAATCTGTGCGGTGAGTGACTCGATCTGCGTCATGGAATCTTTTTTCCGCTCGAGCGCGAGGCGAGCAAGATCGTCGCGACCAAGGCTTACCGCTTCCCGCGCCTGATTGTTAAGATCTTCGATGTTTGATTCAAGTTTGGCTTTCTGAAGTTCAAGTCGCTTCTTGGCGGTAACGACGTCGGCGATCCCGCGCTTCACATTGGTGAGCAGCTCGAGCTGCTTTTCGTAGGAGTAATCGAGCGTTTCGCGCGGATCTTCGTGTCGATCAAGAAACGAACTGATTTTTGCCTTAATCATCGTCGTAAGACGATCTAGTATCCCCATGTCTTTCCTCCGTAATGATCGGTGGTGGCGTATCCGGGTGTAGTCTTAACGTAGATGGTATTCCTTAACTAAATAGCTTCGTCGCTCAACTGCGCGATGAAATCGAAACGGCTAAACCCAAGCGATTCATGTGCTCCCTTGTGAAGCCCTCGCACCTAGAGAAGGAAGCAGCTGGAAAATCTATCGCAGACCTGGTCGATGACGGAATGATTGTGGGGCTTGGTACGGGCACGACCGTCGCGTACGCGATCGTTCATCTTGGGAGGCGGATCGCTGATGAAGGGCTTTCAATTTCTGGCGTTCCCACGTCGTACCAGTCGATGCTGCTGGCGATCGAGCACCGCGTGCCGCTGGCGTCCCTCTACGAACACGAGATCATCGATATCGCGTTGGACGGCGCTGATCAAGTCGATTCGCGCCTTCACCTCATTAAAGGAGGTGGGGGGGCGCACACGCGCGAAAAAATCGTTGCGCGCGCAGCACGGCGATTCTGCGTCGCGGTCGATGCCTCAAAGCTCGCGCCGCGTCTAAATCTGCCGGTACCGCTCGAAGTGCTGCCCTTCGCGTGTCCAGTCGTTCGTAGCGAAGTACGCCACATGGGAGCTTCGGCAAAACTTAGGCGATTTGAGGAAAATCGAGCGTATGTTACTGATCAGGGGAACCTCATCCTTGACGCACACTTTGGAATCATCAGAGATCCAAAAAAGTTGGCAATCGAGCTGTCCGCTCTTGCCGGGGTGGTGGAACACGGCATTTTTACAAACGTCTCTGAGGTTCACGTCGCGCGCATTCGCGAAAAGAGTGCCACAGTTGAGATCTTAACGCCGTAACTTGTCGCAGTATCGAACTATTTAGTTATTCCCACGGTCCGAGACAGGCTCCGGAGCGTGGCGATCGTTTCTTCGTCTTGTTGTGCGTCGCGTTTTCGTGAATCGTCGAGATGGTCAATGATGTCGCAGAGTTCGACAGAGAGACGGTAACATTTGAGCGGGCGGCCTTTGCCTTCCTTTTTTTGTTCCCACTCTTCGATCCAACCGCGTTCCCTCAGCTCGCGCATCGCTATACTGACTTCAGGTTGTCGCAAGCCAGCACCCAGTTCAATATTGCGGGACACCGATTCGTTGACGTTTGCAAGGTACACGAGTGCCTTCGCCAAATTCCTCTTGAGGCCGATATTGCCCAGGAGGTTAGCCATTACCTCCTCATCTTGGTCGAATACCGGCATGGATTCGTCCCTCATTATATTCCCCTTACTATTTTTATCCTATAAATTATATTGACGATATAAATACGTTTTTAAATTATTTCGCCAAGTTCCCTTCAGAAAGGCCTTATTTTAATTATAGGAAGATATTTATATTATTTTTATATAAATGTGGCGGCTGCTCGCGACAAAAGCCTTTTATAGAGCGCTCTTAATAGCGGGAGTATCTGTAGCGTTCGCTGTGGCGCGCTATGGCATCTCGCGGGCCGGGGTGGCCTAGTAAGTTGTTGCATATAAGGCAGCGATCTAGACGGCTAAGGTGTCAGACTCATAGGGTATTCCAATACGACACCTGAGACATCTGAAGAGCGCGGGTTCAAGTCCCGCCCCCGGCATGCTCTATTCTTCGAGCAGTCAAGTATATATTTCATATCTTTCTATATAATTATTTGATTTTTATGGAGATTCGAAAGATTCAACTTACTGGGAAGTCGAGCTATACTGTTTCGCTGCCCAAGGCGTGGGCCACGCAACTCGGTTTGAAAGAGAAGTCACGATTGGCACTGTCAACGCTGCCGGACGGCTCGCTTCGGGTAACGCCTAACGAACACGTTAAGCCACAGGAACGCGGGATTTTCAACATTGACGCACTTTTTGACGAGGCCTTGGCACGCAACATGATCGCCATCTACATCGCGGGCTATGATACGTTCGAGCTTCGCGCTCAGAAGATT
Organism: Methanobacteriota archaeon; assembly: GCA_963701995.1. Lineage (GTDB taxonomy): Archaea > Halobacteriota > Bog-38 > Methanoflorentales > Methanoflorentaceae > Methanoflorens. Next base: position 717,021 of record OY969693.1, read on the forward strand.
CGATCCGACCAGCGAGAGACGATACGTGACATGTCCTACCGCCTCATTGGCATGGAAGTCGTCGAAGAGACCGCGAAATCGGTCGTGATACAGGATTTTCTAAGTCCCAAGGAGCTGCAAGTCAAAAAATCTATCAGGAGAATGCACCTCATCGTCGAGTCGATGCTCGCCGACGCGATAAAGTCACTGCTGAAAGATGACATCGACCTCGCCAATGACGTTATCGTGAGAGATCGCGACGTGGACCGCCACTATTTGCTCACGCTCAAACGTCTGCAAGCGATGGTCAAGACCCCGTTTGCGGAGGCTTCAGACATTGCCGCAAACGAGAGTCTTGAATACTATCTCACGGCTGTCTCGCTCGAGCGAATCGCCGATCACGGGACTAAAATAGCGCGCTGCGTGCTGACGTTGGCAGGAGGACCAGTCCCTGAAGAGGTGCGCAACAGCATAAATGAGGCGAGTGTCCTGTCAAATAACATCACACAGCTCGCGATGGATGCACTATCAAAACTTGATCCGAAGCTTGCCGAGGAGGCTATAAGCGCAAAGAGCAGACAGGTGCCGATCCTTAAACGTCTTGAAGAGATGACGCTCGACCTAAACGCTCACGTAGCGCTGCCAATATACTGCATCGTAAACAGCATTGACCGGGTTGCAGACTACGGGATGAACATAGCCGAGGTTGCCATCAATCTCGCAGTCGCAAAATCGAACCCGTAAGCCTCTCATCTCTTGACCTTTTATGGCGCTGCTACTTGATCTATATAGTCTATATAGGATACCCATATGATCTATATTCGCTCCAGGGGGATGTGGTGAACCCATGAAAAAGATTTTTCCAATTGTCCTAATCTCATTACTCGTCGCAGTGGCGGTGTTCGGAGCAGGATGTACGTCCAGCACGAGCGGCAATACATTGCAACTTGCAGGTTCGACGTCAGTGCAGCCAGACGCGCAAGCATTGGCGCACGCCTACATGGCAAACAACTCAGGCGTAACGGTAAACGTTGCAGGTGGCGGGACGGCGGCGGGCATTACGGCCGTCGGTACAGGCACTGCGCAGATCGGTGACGCTTCAGCCAATCTTACAGCCAGTCAGCTGGCGCAGTATCCGAATCTCCAGCCCACTCCAATTTGCGTTGACGCGATCGCCATCATCGTTAATTCGCACAACTCTGTGACGAATCTGACCCTCAACCAGACGCGTGACATCTATACCGGTGCCATCACCAACTGGAACCAAGTCGGCGGAAACAACGCGAAGATCAATGTCGTCAACAGAGAACAGGGATCCGGCACGCGAGATGGTGTGCAAAAAATTGTACTGAAAGGCGGTACCTTCAGCACAGGAGGGATCCAACAGTCCTCCACGGGAGCGGTGAAATCGTACGTCGCTGGAGATTCGAACGCAATCGGTTACATCGCTACGAATGCACTCGATAACTCGGTCAAGGCACTTAACATAAACAACGTAGCTCCGAATTATGCCAACATAGCAGATGGAAGCTACGTTATTCAGCGGTATCTGCTCTTCGTAACGAACGGATCCCCGACGGGACTCGCGGCGAACTTCATAAACTACACGCTTAGCTCCGCAGGACAAGCGATATTAAAGGCCCAAGGCGAGATATCGCTCAACGACGTGCCTGGTTACGTCCCGCCGACAACGACAGCGACAACAGCAACGACAGCAACAACAACCTAACGACTAAATATCCCCTCCCCCTTTTTTTAGCAAAGGAGTGATGGTCGTCACGTCCGACAGAGCGGTGCACACGCTTCGGAGATCAAGAACGAGGGACGCAGGAGAGCGTTTCATCCAGTTGATCTTGCTGTTGTGCGCGATCTCTTCGATCTTCGCTATTTTCTTGATTATCATTTTCGTCTTTAGCCAAGGCGTGCCTTTCTTGGCTGAAGCGGGTTTAAGCTTATTGACAACGAGCGTTTGGCTGCCAGCCGATAGCTTCGCTGCTGGCACGTGGGGAATATTCCCAATTATTCTGGGGTCGCTGATCGTCACGTTAGGCGCTATAGCGATTGGAGCACCGCTAGGCATCGCGTGCGCTGTGTTCTTAGCTGAAATTGCACCCCCTGCGGTCCGGCGCGTGCTGGTCCCCTCCGTAAGTGCCTTAGCCGGTGTTCCGTCAGTCGTTTACGGGTTCTTTGCCCTTCTTGTGGTTGTACCGTGGATACGGGGGCAATTTGGTGGATTTGGGACGAGCGTTCTTGCCTGTTGGATCATCCTCTCCGTTATGATACTGCCTACCATCATCAGCATATCTACTGATTCTGTACGCGCCGTTCCTCGTGAATACAAAGAAGGGAGTCTCGCGATGGGGGCTACGCGCTGGCAAACAATTAGGAGCGTCTTGATCCCTGCAGCGAGCTCGGGCATCATGACCAGCATCATACTCGGCATGGGGCGTGCTATCGGCGAGACGATGGCGGTATTGCTGGTGGCTGGAAACTCTGTAACCATTCCCGATTCAGTATTCGCTCCGGTCAGCACGCTTACCGCGACCATTGCGCTCGAGATGGGTTATGCGACAGGAGCGCACCAGCAGGCACTCTTTGCCATGGGAGTTGTACTTTTTGTATTCATTATGATTCTGACCGGGCTCGCGAACCTTGCGAGCAGGAGGCGAGTGACCTTCTAATGGCCGCCAAGCGCCGCGAGATTGTGCCGATGGGATTGCTCTGGGGGGCGGGTATTGCGACCATCATTATCCTCATCGTCATATTGGCCTACATACTCTCCAAGGGACTTCCGCTCATCAGCTGGCATTTCTTGACGACAAATCCTGGTGTGAGGGGACAGACAGGGACTGGAATCTATTCGACGATAGTGGCGACGGTCGCGGTCACGGGCGTAGCCCTGCTGGTAGCTGCGCCGCTGAGCGTCGGTGGGGCAATCTACTTGAACGAATACACAAGAGAGAACCTTCTGCGAAAAGTAATCCGCCAAGCGGCAGAAGTATTGGCAGGCATCCCGTCTATCATTATCGGCCTCTTTGGCTTCCTCTTTTTTGTCATCTATTTGCTGCCTTACACTGGAGGATGGTCTGTGCTATCAGGGGGGCTGACACTCGCATTCATGGTGCTCCCCATATCGCTCAGAATTTCTGAAGAGGCGTTGAAAGCTGTCCCGGGCGAGCTGCGGGAAGGGAGCTTAGGCTTAGGTGCGACGAAATGGCAGTCGATTACTACCGTAGTCTTGCCGACAGCGCTCCCAGGAATCGTCACTGGGCTGATTCTCGGTATGGGGCGTGCTATCGGCGAGACTGCGGCCATCTTGCTTACTGCAGGCGGTGCTCTAGGTGTGATCCACAGCCTGCGCGATCCTGCGTGCCCAATGACACTGTATCTCTATAATATCCTTACTGAGTACAACGACACCTCAACGGCTTATGGCACAGCCGCCGTGCTGATTATTGCGATCCTTGCGATCACATTTATTACCGACTGGCTAATGAACAGCTATACCAAGAAACTACAGGGACTATGATGACATGAGTGGCGAGATTGAAATAAGTGTAAAGAACCTGAATCTCTGGTTTGGGAACTTTCAAGCCCTCAAGAACATCAACATCGACATTCCAAAGAACGCAGTCACGTCCCTAATCGGCCCATCAGGGTGTGGAAAATCGACTTTTATCAAAACCCTTGACCGAATGAATGATCTTGTAGACAACGTCAAGTTTACTGGCGAGGTAATCTACAAAGGACGTAATATTCTCGACTCGGATACGGACGTCGTGGAACTTCGCAAAGAGATTGGAATGGTGTTTCAAAAGCCTAACCCGTTCCCGAAGTCCATCTTCGACAATGTCGCCTACGGGCCGCGGGTACACGGGATTCGAGATAAAAAGACCCTGAACGAAATTGCAGAACGGAGCCTTAAAGGCGCGGCGATTTGGGATGAAGTCAAGGATCGGCTCAATGAGTCCGCGCTCAGGCTGTCGGGCGGCCAGCAGCAGCGGCTCTGTATCGCGCGGCTCCTCGCGGTGGAACCTGACGTGCTGCTCATGGATGAGCCCGCGTCAGCGCTGGATCCGATCGCGACCTCAAAGATTGAGGATCTTATACACGAGCTGAAAAAAGAGTATACCATCATCATCGTCACGCACAATATGCAGCAGGCAGCTCGCGTCTCCTCACACACGGCGTTTTTCTTTCTCGGCGAACTCGTTGAGTACGCTTCGACGATAGACTTATTTGAACGGCCGCGAGAGAAGAAGACAGAAGACTACGTAACCGGGAAGTTCGGGTAAGAGACACAAGCCATGGCTAGGAATCGCTACATTAGAAAGTTGAAAGAATTGCGGCAAAACGTCACAGAAATGGGCGCTATTACCCTACGATCAGTCGAGGATGTACTGACGGCCCTCGAGACGAGTGATGCTGAGCTCGCTCAGCGGGTGATTGCCGGCGACGATGAGATAAACAAGTTCGATCGGAAGATTGAATCGCAATGCATGTCGCTCCTCGCACTCGAACAGCCTATGGCAAAAGACCTTAGAATCATTGCTACTTCTTTGAAGATGATAACCGATTTGGAGCGCATTGGCGACTTCACCGTAGACATCGCTGAAGAGGTCGTCACTATGGGGAAGCCCATCCGCATACCCGTTTCTGCATCGAAGTTCAGCGAGCTCGTCGCTGATGTGAAGTCGATGGTCGCCGATAGCATCGAAACGTACGCGCAAGGCAACGTTCAACTGGCACGCAGCTTCGAGTCGCGTGATGACAGAATTGATTACCTGTATAAGGACGTCGTTCACAATATGGTGAACGCGCTCGCTCAGGGCAAATGTTCTACGGAGACCGTTGCTGATGTGGCTAGCCTGCTATACATCATTCGGTACCTTGAGCGCATCGCGGATCATGCGGTAAACATCGGTAATCGCGTCTGCTATATGGAAGAAGGCGCGCGGCGCTACTTGAAATAGGGAGCCTCTTCGACAGCCGCTGATGTCCCTGAGCTTATTGATTCAAGTGCGTGGCACTTGCGAACCTCTCTCGTCGCCTCGGCGGTGCCCATGCCGGCAGCGCGAACGCTTTTTTTAGAAAATACGCACAGCTTCGGAGTTTGACAGCGTTGCTTTGCTTTGCATCCCGTGCGGCCCGCTTCGACCCGTCAGTTTGAAAGGGGCAGAACCACGTTAAAATGGCGACAAGCAACGCGTGTAGCGGCTGCGTTAGCGGAAGAGGAAGAAATTTGCAGATAGGAGGGATCACATAGCTTTTTCACTGACCCGGTTCGTCTAGAGGTGTGGATTCAGACCACGTATCGCCAGTTTTCACTTCCTGCAGTCTTGTTTTGGCGTTTTTCAATGCGCGTTCTATGTCTTCAGAGGGTGTTTGCGAAAGCGATCCGTGGCCGGGAAAGAGTCGCTCTATCTTTTTCGTATTGAGCACGTCCATGGAGTGCACGTAGTCACCGGCACTTCCCGAAGGTGCTATCGCCGATAGAGTCCCGTGCGCAAAAACTGTATCGCCAGAGAATAGGAGTTTGTTATACTCCTCATAGACACATATGCAGCCTGACGTATGGCCGGGAGTATCGATTACTTCGAGTTTCGCGTTTTCCAGGTCGATAAATGCTCCGTTCTCAAACCACACATGCGGTTTCGTATACCGATAATGGGCCGAAAATGACGAGTACATGGTGACATATTCGTCTTTTTCGGTTATTTTTGCAGCGGCGAGTCGCCCAGCCGCGATAATAGCCGTGCGGTAGAAGTACTTATTGCCGCCGATGTGGTCAAAGTGTTCGTGCGTATTAACGACCAAATCGACATCCGCAGGCGTGAATCCAATGTCTCCTAACGCATCCCTTAAATCGCAAAAGCTCGAATCAATTCCCGAATCGATCATGACTATCTTGCAGGTCCCAACGATGAGGTAAACGTGACACGATGGCCGCTGCGCTGGGATCTGGAAGACGCCGGGGCACAATTCTACGGGTTCTTTACGCTGATCCATCACGTTTCATGCCTACCGCTATCCTGCCTTTATAAGTGATCTATATAGACTCAATAGCCGTAAGGAGGCTTCCAGTTGAGTACGGGTAGAGGTCAATCGTGCAGCACCCGCGCTAAACTGGCGACAAAGCAATAAGCTAGGCGGTCGAGTTAGTGAAAAAGGGAGTAAACCCCGCAGACAGGAGGTACCACATGGATTTCTCGATGAGCGCAATTAGGGCTCCGTTAGACGTTCCCCAGGAGCTGCGAATGGAATACACAAGAAATCTATTCACCATAACTAAGGGAAGCGGCCGCCTTATGCTCTTCGCGGGAGATCAGAAGATTGAGCACTTGAACGATGATTTCCACGGCCCCGGCATCTCCCCTGACGACAACGATCCTGAGCACTTGTTTCGAATCGCTAGTGGCGCTGAAATCGGGTGTTTTGCGACGCAGATGGGTCTGATCGCTCGCTACGGCGAGGACTATCCGCAAGTCAACTATCTTATAAAGCTTAATTCCAAGACGAACCTCGTAAAGACCGCGCAAGCAGAACCGTTCAGTGGCCTATTCTACTCCATGGAACAAGTCGATGGGTTTCGGAAGAGTTCGGCGTTGAGCATTCCCGCCGTCGGATATACGATCTACGCGGGAAGCGAATACGAAGCGTACATGCTGCACGAGGCTGCCCAGATCATTTACGGCGCCCACAAGCGTGGCATTATCACGATCATTTGGGTCTATCCGCGCGGCGAGGCAGTGAAAGATGAGCACGACCCGCATCTCATCGCTGGCGCTGCCGCGTTGGGTGCCGCCCTCGGCGCGGATTTTGTGAAAGTAAACTACCCGAAGAAAGACGGCGTCGATTCCAAAGAAGCCTTTAAAGAGGCCGTTCAGGCCGCGGGCCGATGCAAAGTATTGTGCGCAGGGGGGTCAAGCGTGGATGTCAAACTTTTCCTCGAGCGCCTGTGGGAGCAGATATTCATAAGCGGCGCAAGCGGCAATGCGACGGGCCGGAACATCCACCAAAAGCGGCTCAAGGAAGCCATTCAAATGTGCAATGCGATTTCAGCGATCGTCGTAAACGGCGCAGGCGTGGAGGAGGCATTGGAGATCTACACGGGAAGAAAAGAGTTTAAAGTGAAAGAGTACAACATGCCGTGAATCTGCCGTTGTTCGTCGCCGCGGATACCGCGACATCGCCTGCGTGATTCTGGTGACTGCGGACAGAGAGAGCTATGATATACACGATTACGCTAAATCCTGCCCTTGACCGCATCCTCACAGTTGAGTCCATCGAATACCACAACCCTAACCGAGTGGACGGCGATGAGCGATATGCAGGCGGCAAAGGCATCGACGTCTCGAAAGCGCTCACCCGGCTTGGCGTGGATAACAAAGCGATCGGGTTTGCTGGCGGGTACACTGGCCGGGAGCTCGAAGGATGCCTTTTTAACCTCGGCGTCAACTGCGAGTTTGTGAGGATCTCTGCCGAGACCCGAATTAACGTTTACATTCACGAGACAGCAAAAAATCGGCAGATCTCGTTCAACTTGCGCGGCCCTTTCATTCAGTCCTTCGAGCTCATGGAGATGATCGACACGATAAAACGCCTCAAGGATGCAAGCTATGTTATCATCAGCGGAAGTGTTCCTGCGGGGGTCAACCCGATCATTTATCAGAAAATCGTGGAGATCGCAAAAGCCAAAGGAGCTACTGTTGTCCTCGATTCTGATGATGAGCCATTCAAGGCTGGGTTGAGGGCAAAACCCCACATCATCAAGCCCAACGTGCACGAGCTTGAACGACTGATGTCTACGCAGCTCAACAGCATCGGTTCGATCGTTGATGCTGCTGTCCAGGTGCACGAGCGAGGTATTGATGTTGTGCTTGTCTCCATGGGCGCTAGAGGCGTGCTTCTCGTAACTGAAGATGAACGCTGGATAGCGCGTCCGCCCCGAGTGACGGTCACGAATACCATCGGTGCGGGAGACTCAGCAGTTGCTGGGTTTGTTCAGGCGTTGGTCTTAGGAGAGAGCTACAAGGACGCGGTACAGCGGGCGGCGGCGACCGGGACGGCAGCAACACTAATCCAGGATGTCTCCATAACGCCAGAAAACGTCAGCACGCTCTTGGCTCAAGTGAGTGTCCGCCCAGTCAGTTAGGCCGTAGGGGTCTCGATACTCCCCCGATATGTATTGATCTCATTGCGGAATGCAGTTGCCATCTTGTGGGGCGATGGCGCGAAAATGACGTCTCTCGAGACGGCGATGATGCCCATGCGCCCTTGTGCATTCATCCCGGACGTGACTGCCGCTTGAAGATTGCCGCCCTGTGATCCTACCCCTGGGATGAGGAGCGGAATATCTTCGCCTACGATGCCGCGCACCGTTTTCAGTTCGCTGCCTTGGGTAGCGCCCGCGACGATGCCGAGATTGCCGTGTATGTTCCACTCTAAAGCTTTTTTCGCCACGACCTGGTAGAGCGGTTCGGCGCACGGTAGATTCTGTATCTCTGCTGCCCCGGCGTTTGACGTCTTGCAGAGGATAAAAACGCCCTTGTTTCGCCGCTCGATGAAGGGCTCTATCGCGTCGAGTCCCATATAGGGACTAACCGTCACGGCGTCACCTCCTACGATCTCATACACGTACTTGGCATGTGCTTTTGATGAGTGCGCCACGTCGGCCCTCTTTGCATCTACGATGACCGGCACGCGCACGAACTCTTTGATATACTCCACCGTCTTAATAAGCGCGTCCAACCCCGAAGGGCCGCGCGCTTCGTAGAACGCCGTATTAACCTTGAAACAGCAGACCAAATCGAGCGTAGCGCTGATAATACGCTGGTTGAAATCAAAAACATCATCCACCGTGCCATCAGGATCCAGTCCAACGCAGAGCCAGCTGTCGTTCAGACGCGCTGTTTTTTCCAAGTCTCGCAAAAAAGCCACCATTTCTCGCCTCTCTCCCGAGCAAGCAGGATGTATTTCTCCCTCTATTTACTGCTTGCGTTGCCCCTCAACCGCTGCTTGCGACGCTGACATCTCTTATCCGAACGGTTGGCGTCGTCAAGCTGAAGTACGTCTTGACCTCGCGACTTATGCCATCGATCTGCTGAAGCAAGTCGAGGATATCGATTCCGATGTTGGTTTGCTTTAGTGCGTGTTCGAGTTCGCCGTCTTCGATGGCGTAGCCGGCGTAGACCATTCCGGAAAACTCTCCGGTGCTCGTATTCGGCCGATCGCCGGTGGCCCTAATATAGATGCCGTGTCGCACGTCCTCGATTACGTTCGCCTCAACTCCGCTTGCAATTACGAGGTTTGTTGGCGATATCGAAGGCGGCTGCCGAAAGTCCCCGCGAGAGGCGTTGCCCGTGCTCGTTGTCCCCTCTTTGTTTGCCGTGTAGCTGTCGTACAGGTACGATCGCAAGACGCCTCTTTCGACGAGAGGGGTTCGCTGTGAGGGCACTCCTTCAGCGTCAAAGGGGCTTGTCTCTAAGCCGCCGCTAAGGAGTCCGTCATCCACGATCGTGAACTCGCTTACGGCGATGTGTTCGCCTATTTTCCCTGTTAGAAACGACCGATCCCGTTGCGCGTCTTCAGCGCTCACGGTGACCGCAGCTGCAATGACGGATCCAACAGCAAGGGGATCAAGCACGACGGGCATCTTGCCTGACGGAATCGGCTGTGGGTTCATACTACGCAGCGCCATCTCTCCGGCTGCAATTCCAACCGAATCAACATCGAAATCGAAACGCCGCGACGCAGCGTACTCGAAGCCGTTTCCGCTGGCCTCCCCCATGTGCGCAATCACGTCGACGTCGAGCGCTGCCTGCGTTCCACTGTCCGTTCCCGAAACGCCGAACGTGTTTGCGATCGCGCCGCTCCACCGCCCGACTGACGCGCCAGAATTGATGATATCGATGCGCTTGTCAATACGCGATGCGTCGGCGACGTCAATCGCAAGTTGCGCGACCGTTGAGACGTCGAGTGTTGCGATCGTGTTGTCCCAGGTACCGGAGACGACGGGATAGCGCTCGGCTGGCGGAAGCGATTTAAAATCTCTGTCAGGACTTCCGGCACGTGCCGCCGCGATCGCCTGCTCGACAGCGAACTCAACCCGTTCGAGAGATGCGTGCGCGTACCCCATGCTGCCATCCTTGAAGATCCGAATCCCGATGCCACTCTCAAAGCCGCTTTGGCTTGATTTGATCTTGCCCTTCTCGAGCTCTGCGCTGACAGAGTTCGAGTGAGTGGCGAACGCCTCTCCTTGGTAGATGGACGTGTCTACGAGCTCCAATGCCCGCGTGCACACTTCGAGGAGCGTAGCCTCTCGCTCGGTGTGAGTGGTCACCTACATCCCTCCTACAACGACGTCACTCACACGCATGTAGGCGCCGCCTGTGGTGTTTGGCGTCATCTGTCCGCCTTTGCCGCACGTTCCAGGGTCGAACGACAAGGTCTGCCCTATTGCGTTGATGTTGTGAAGGACTTCGAGCGTCATCGCGCTCAGCGCCGCGTCCCTCAAATGATTGCGCAGTTCTCCGCGTTCGACCGCGTACGCCTCTCTGCTTTTGAAGGTGAGCATCCCTGTTGTAGGAGTCGTGTAGCCATACTGCCAGCCGATGAAGTATATGCCGCTGAACCCCTCGAGCAGCTCGTCAAACGCGTAATCCCCGGGTTCAAAGAAGGTGTTACTCATCCGCACGATGGGCGGAGCGTCGTACCGCTGGGCACGCGCGCTTCCGTTTGACCCCAAGCCTAGGCGCGACCCGGTTTCGACGTCAGTGAGGTAGGTCTGCAAAATCCCGCGCTCCAAGAGCACCTTTCGGCGCGTCTGGATACCTTCATCGTCGTAGGCCATGTAACCATAGCTCCGCAAGCTCGGGTCGTCAATGATCGTCACTGCATCAGAGCCAATCTTCTGGGTTAGCTTCCCTGCCAAGATAGACGTGCCTGAAATGATCGCGTCAGCTTCGGCTGCGTGTCCGAACGCCTCGTGCGCAAAAACCCCGGAGAGCGACGGGTCGAGCACGGCATCAAACTGCCCAGAAGGTGCCGGTTTTGCGTCGAGGAGCGAGACTGCTTGTGTTGCAGCAGTTCGACCGATATCCGCGCCGTCTAGGAACAGCTCGAACCCCTTTGCATCACCTTTGGCCTTATAGCCTGATTGCCGCAATGCACCTTCTTTAGCGAAGATCATCGCGCGAGCAATCGACCGCACGACGGTCTCGTCGACATACGTTCCTTCGGAATTGGCGATTATTTTATGCAGAACAATGTCGGCGTATCCGATCTCTGTGCTGCTGACGCGCTTGTCCGTTTCTTTTGCTTCTCGCTCTTGCTGCAGGACGTAGCCGAGCTTGTCGGCGATTGGGACTTGAGTCGGCAGCCGCTGTACGGTCGTCTTGACGGTGTCTTTAAAGGCCGGCACCTCAATCGAAAACTTCTCAGCGCGCTCATACACGGCTTTGGCGAGACTGACCGCGCGTTCAGCGCAATCGGCCATGCCGCGGCGATCGACTTGTGTCGTGTAGGCAAACCCCCACGCCCCCTCCAAAAAAGCCCGTATTCCAGCCCCAAGTTCATTTGAGCTATTTATCTTCGTTATCCCGTCTTTCGCGGAGATTGAAGTGCCATCAGAGCTCTCTAGACGGATATCAGCGAACTGGGCTCCGCGCTCACGTGCTGTGCTGAGGGCTTCTTCAATATCGTCCCTTTTTTCGCGTAGTTCTTGCATCGGCGATCGCATCTCCATACGACTAATATTGGCTGTGCTTAAATCGTTTATCCACGGGTGTACGGCAGACACGTGGACGCTGGCCGCGTGAAGCGGCCGCTGTTAATGGTCGATGTGACGCACAGTTGATACCATTGACTTCCTGTTGATTGCGACATCGCAAACAATTATGCCAAATGAGGCAGCTAGACACGCTCCCCAAGCGTTCGAATAATCAGTCGACGCAATAACCAGTAGGTTGAGCACTCGCCCTCGTAGCGTCTGAAGATGTTATGTGTGGCCGCTACATGTCCCCGGCGCGGGCCTTGCCCCTCTTTAAGGATATAACTGTCGTAATCCCCTTTTTTCTTGGTCTACGATTCTACGGCGACGCTGACTATCGAAACCATCACGAGCGCATTCGGCTCACAATCCGTTTTCTGTGATAGATCAGGTAACCGACAAGGCCGATTATCCCCGCTATGACGACGATATCAAGATATCTAAAGAGCGCCTCAAGATCCGACCAGTGGGGGCCTAGAAGAACGCCAACATAAGCAAGCCCAAAACACCAAGGAAGCGATCCGAGCACCGTGTAGAGGGAGAACTTCTTCACGTCCATCCGGGCGACGCCGGCTGGAAGGGAGATGAACGTTCGCACGATCGGCAACACCCTGCTGACAAAAACAGCGATTTCTCCATATCTTTCAAACCATGTGTGTGCCCGATTAAGTTCACTCTTACGTATCAGCACGTATTTGCCATACCGCTCGAGGAGAGGCAGACCCCCGTATGCCCCAACGAAGTAGGCGACGAGTGAGCCGGCGAGGCAGCCGGCAGTACCCGCAAGCGTAACGCCGATCAGCGTCAGTTCCCCTTTCCAGACGACAAAGCCAGCAAAGGGCATGATCACCTCACTTGGTAGCGGGATGCACGCGCTCTCTAACCCCATGGCAACAAAGACGCCGGCGTAACCGAGTTGTTCAATAACGGAAATGACGAAATTACTGAGCGTCTCTAGGATATTTAGGCTTAAAGCTAACATGCACGATCTTATCGTCTTAACAAAGAGCGCATTTCAAAGCGGGATGCTGCATCTCTCTAACCCTGATTGTTTGTCGCGGTTGTTCAGTTGCGATTACGGTGTTCACTACGTCTGGTACCTGGTACATTGTGACTGTGCTCTCTCGTATACCGCGCACCAGAATTCTTGGGCATGTTATGTCGGCAAGCACCTCATGCGGCTGAAGGAAGAGATGTCAATATTGAGTCCTACGCGCGTTCCCGAAAACAAATCGTTTCTTTGAAACGACGCTCAGTCACTAAGCGCTGCTTTACACCCGGGGCTTGTCGAACACTCCGTCAAAGACTTCACCCATTATCAACGATCTGCGCATTCGGCTCTCGCGCTCGTGCAGCCCTGCCGTAGACATCAGGGAGCGGATTTCAACAGCAGGCGTGCCGTGCTGCTCTCGAGTCGGCTCGCGAATGAACAGTCTGCCGTGCGGCCTTAACTTTCGTGCCAGTATATCTACTTTTTCTTGCCGCTGGTCCTTCTCTACGTGGTGCAACACGAAGTGCACGACTACAATGTCATAGGCGTTGTCAGCTATGTCAAGTGCAGCAATGTCACCAAGCTTATAGTCCACATTAGTGTACTTTTTCAGCCTTTTTTGTATGGTCTCCATCCATACTCTAGAAACGTCGACGCACGTCAAGTGGCCTTTACCTGACAACAGGCGTTCGGCTATGTGCCGCGATATCCGGCCCGAGCCAGATCCGTAATCCAGCACCACCTCATTGCCTGCTAGATCGAAGCTGTCTACGTAGCGCTTGTAAGAGCGTGCCACGCCGTATCCCAAGAGGACTGTCAAGAATACCTGCAAGCGATTCGGTTCACTGCTCAATTAGATCCACCAGCGGTCAGCCTTGTGTTTATCGTAGAAGAGTGACTTCCAACTTAACAGTTCCCATGCTAACCAAATCGCGTGCTATGCTACCGTTTACAAATCAATGTCACACGTCTCCTATTGTGAACTCGTGCTCTTTTCCTGGCCGGGACACAATGTGAATGGGCGAGAGGCAGACGCGCAATTTATAAGGGCACACGCCTACCTGACTAAAGGAGAGACCATGAAAATGAAATATCAAATGAGGTGTTGAGCTGATTGAAGAACAACCAAGCAAGGTGAGACTGCCCAGAAAACACCAGAATGAAATCTTTGGAACGGTCGAAAAGATGCTCGGCGGCAGCCGAATCACCGTTCGTTCTCAAGACGGAAAAACCCGTATGGGGCGAATTCCAGGCAAGATGAAAAGGAGAGTGTGGCTCCGTGTGGGCGACGTCATTATTATTCGGCCCTGGAGCATTCAAGATGAAAAGGCAGATGTCGTCTGGCGATATCTTCCGCCGCAAGCTGACTGGTTGAGAAGAAAAGGGTACATCTAAACGCTACAGGACCTCGAACACTCCTTTTTTTGCATCTGCACTGTGTCCGCCGCCGAGTGATTAGTGTCGCAAATCTGGCTCGTGAATGCTGAAGAACGCTCGTTACTGCCCTGTTTAATCTAGCGGATAGTTGCTGTGATGGTGTTAGCCGCTGAAGATAATGGGGACAACGTATCGGTACATCAATCTGTCTGCTGCCGGCAAGAGACGTGAGTGAAGCGAATGAAACAGGATTATGATATCATAGTGGTCGGGGCAGGCCCAGCAGGCTCAGTTGCAGCGCAGAACGCAGCTGCAGAGAGCGACGTTCTGCTGATAGAGAAACGGCCAGAGATAGGGGCGCCGGTGAGATGTGCGGAGGCTGTGCCTCTTGTTGAAACTCCGCTCGTTTTTCACACGTCTTTCGAAAAATACGTAAAACCTGACAGGAAGTGGGTGGCAAGCGAAGTCAAGGGAGTACGGGCTACCGCTCCTGATGGTACGATAGTGGAAGTCTCGGGCGAGATGCTCGGGAAGGAAGAACCGCTTGGCATCATTCTTGAGCGCAAGCTTTTCGATCGACAGCTGGCTAAGGATGCCGCTCGTTCCGGAGCGCACGTTATGGTGCGCACCCGTGCAACGGGGCTGATTCTGGAAGACGGCACGGTACGAGGCGTCAAACTTAGCCGCCTTGGTGAGGAGTTTGATGTGCGCGCCAAGCTCGTGATAGGTGCCGACGGCGTGGAATCTCAGGTGGGCCGGTGGGCGGGCATAAACACTACGCTCACGCTAGGGGACATTGAGAGCTGCGTCCAGTATCACATGCAAAACGTGGAACTAACGGACAACACGCTCGATTTCTACTTTGGCTCCGCGGCGCCGAGCGGCTACGCTTGGGCATTTCCAAAAGGAGACGGCGCGGCCAACATCGGACTCGGGGTGCTTGGAAGCAAGTTGAGGGGCAAGCGTCCATTGGCGTACCTCGACGAGTTTGTCGCGCAGCGCTTTCCCGGCGGCAAACCGGTCGAACTGGTGATGGGAGCTTGCCCCGTGAGCGACGCGCTTCCACACATAGTGAGCAATGGGCTGATGCTCGTTGGTGACGCAGCGCATCACACTGAGCCGATAACTGGTGGAGGCATTATGGCGGCGCTCCAGAGCGGAACGATCGCTGGGCAGGTTGCGAACAAAGCGGTGCGCGAAAACGATGCGTCGGTCAGAGTGCTTCGAGAATACGAAACTGAGTGGAACCGTTCGTTTGGCAAAGCACGCAAGCGCACGTACAGAATCAAAGAGTTCGTGGTGAATCTCTCAGATGACGAAATAAGCCGGATCTTTCACGCATTCGCAGGGATAACAGCCGAAGAGCTGAACCCGAAAGGGGCCCTAAAACGCCTGCTCAGATTGGATCCGAGGCTCTTATTCAGTATACGTAAGTTGCTCTAACTAGCGAAGTCATTCTAGTGTTGCGGTTACTTTTTTATGCTCATTACAGTCGTCTTACCTCGTCCGCCTTAGGCTTCCGTCGAAACAGTCGCTCCCTCAATGGCCGCTTCGGCGGCTCGTCCTCCGGCTCCGGCAAGGGCGCCTGCACCTCTTCAGCTCCCGCCTCGCCACTGGGGGGTGGGGGAGGAGTTGACACAGCAGAAGGCAGCAAGCGCGTAAGCGTCTCACTCACATCCGCCAGTCGGTTGATGATCTTGCTCGACTCACTTCCATAGAACCCCGCGATGGCCTCATACCGCTTAATCTCGTCTTCGCGCGCCTGTTTGAAGCTCTCGTACTGCGCCGTCAGTCGCTCTATCATGTCCGTTTTCATGTAGAGGAGCTCGTCTTTATGACGCAGCTCTCGCTCCCGTTTTTCAAGCTCGGCTTCGAGGCCCGTCACCGTTTCACGCGGCACCATCAACATTCCTAGGTCTTCGTCTGCAGTGCCTTCGCTCTCGCGCGCGCTGCCTAAATATGCTTCTAACGCTGCCGCGACGATCTTGCTGCGGCTACTGTTTTCAGAGCTCGCCTCCTTGTCAGCAGCGGCTAGGAGTTCGTCTGAAATCGCGATCGTAACTTTGTGTAACGGCATGGAAATCACCACCTATGACCGTGCAGGGCCGTATGCGGCCTTCGCTTTGGTTCAGTCACACCATAGTGTGAACGCTTCATACTTGAGCATATCGACCGCGAACAAGATTTTCCACTCAACAGGTTCGATTGTTTCCTGTGCAACAAGCGCGAGCCCTCGTTCAAGAGGAATTGACGTGCGCGCCTCGTTGGAAAAAATAACAAATTTTCAAGCTTTTTTGTTGAACAGGTAGTAGTTGTGGCGGATCTTTGTCAAACGGTCTCTGTGACGCTCTCTGTTCGCATAGCTCGCCACGTGGCTAGATAACGGCAGTCGAAATGCAGCTAGAAACTATTTATAGCAGGTAGAACACTTTTTTTCGGAATTCGCTTCTGTGGATAGCCCGAAGCTCCGTGATTTACCCGCGGATATGGGCAGAACGCCGTGCGTTCACCAAAACACCTATCGTGGCGCAAGAAAATACCTCTATTTCGAGTCCAGATTTTAAAAAGAAGGATAAAACAGAAACGAAATCGTTAAATATGATCGGTGCACGGTTTAATGTGTCGATGCAGCAGGAGCCGGGCTTCGCCGCAAGGCCCTACCTCAAAACGCGCTCTTTTCGCTGGCGGGCCCTGCTCCATGTTGGTCGCCATATTTCTTCAACAATATGGCCCTTCAGAGTAGCGTACTATTTGTTGGGGCGAGGTGTCGCAGAACAAAATGGTTAATCTGTTTTCGTTGTCACCGTCGGCTCCAAAATCGCGAGAAACCATTGCGCGAAGGAGCCCGTTCTTCAAAACTGCGCGTGAAAAAAAGCTTGAAGTAGGCGCCGTCGACCTTTTTTCGCAAGATCATCTTGAATCCCAACTCATGGTACATAGTTAAGGCCGCAACGTTGGTCTCCCACGTGGTTATGAGTGCTGCCTCCATCCCATTTTGAAAGAGCTTTGACATGGCGTATTGAACGAGTTTCTTGCCGATGCCGAGCCGCCTAAACTCAGGGACAACGGCGAGCGTCTCGACAAGTCCGAGCTGAGGTCGCCTATAGTTATAGATGACAGCGACGACGCCAACAATGCTTCCGCCGTCGACCGCTTTGATCCAGCCCCGCCGCCTGTCGTTCAAAATGCGTGATACTTTAATGCGCAGGTTTTCGCCTTCGGTCAGCGGCGGCACAAATTCGTGATCGACGATGCTGAGCACACGCAGTATGGCATCAAAGTCTTTCCAGGTTGCTTCACCAATAGTGAGCGTCTCGAGCGGTTCCAGCAATTCTGTTACCATCCAGCACTTTGTACGGGCGTCACGGCTAGCAAAGCAGGACGAGTGCATTCAACACGATTCGATCGGAGGCCGACTCGTTAAAGGGTAGACCAGCGTTGCGTGCTGTCTCTCCCACATCAATGCCCATCGCCTCCATAGACGGTCGTGCTTTGTACGGGTTGCGGCACCGATTGCCTACACCGGCGCACGCTTCGCATAGCGTGCATTTTCCCGCGGAAAACGCCGTAGCGAACTTGAGGCCTTTTTTAAATGCGTCAGCTTCAAGACGAGCGGCGATCGCATCAAGCGTATTTTTAGCTACCAAATACGTCTGATCCCACCCTTTGAGATACGCTTCATCATTGTACAGGCTTGCAAGATCTTTAGCCGCATGGATCCGTTCGAGCATCCAGTTGGGCACGTCGTACGCAATCTGTACAATCAGCGCCTTTTGGAATCGCGCGAGGACGTTCCTGAATTCATCGAGCGGCATAACGTTAGGGGGACACATCAAACAGACGTTGTAATTCCTGCAGACAGGAACGCTGCATTTGAGTCGCACGCGTTCGTCAACCACTATGCTCGCAGTATCAAATACCTGGGCGGCGGTCGCACCAAGTTCACGTGCGGTTGTAAGAAATTCACTAGAAAATGTTTCGTCGTCGCAAGCTATTTCCATTGCTAACCTTTACGGAGATAGCGATCGAAACTATAAGAAAGTTGCTTGGCGGGGCAATCGCGTTTACTGGCCAGGGCTCTGGAGCGACCCTCATTATAGGTCAATCCCTTGCTGATCGTACCAGCTCTATCAAGCAAGCTCAATTTCCACGGCTCGCGGTTCTTGCAGGTCCTTTAGCTGTTTCATTAAGCGTGCGCGCTCATCTTCCAATGCTCTTAGATCATCAATGTGCGCACCCTGTTGGATCTTTTCTAGGTGGTTTCGATTTACCGCGCTCGTAGCACGTATTCTTTCATACCGCCCACTAGTCACGAGCTTCTGAGTTTCGCGCAAGAATGTAAGTAGACCAGTTGGGGCGTTTAATTTCGCCAAAAAAACGATAAGTCTCCGGATCTTCACGGCAAGAGATACACCCGGCTCGTTGAGAGAGAGCTTCAGCGCCCCTCGGCGTTTGATATCATCTAGCGATTCAAGCCAGACGACGTTTGACTCTAGGACCTGCCTGAAGCTGGTCGTATCCCCCACGTAGTGCGAAAGCTTGCTGTCCGAGTATTTGGCATATTCGAGAAGCCGATAGAGGGGGAGTGAGGTGAGATCCTCGCTCAGCACAAAAGAGAGGAGTTTTTCAGCGTTTTCGTGGCTCGGCGGTGGTGGGAATCCAAGCTCAGGATGGTAACTCGCGTCGAGACTTGTTCTGAGGACGTCCAAGATAGGGGCTTGCTTGACGAACGTCTCTAAGAATGTGCCGACGCCGTCGTTATACGCCGCAATTTGCTCTTTTAAAGCGGCTAGCTCGTCAAACGAGGTGACGTCGACGTCTTGCAAAGATTCGTAGTACGCGCCCGTCTCGCGGATTTCTGCTTCCAAGCTTTCGCAGCGGGTGCGCAGGGCCGCATAGCCCTTCTTGTATTCCTCAAATAGCCGGCGCTGCTCTGTGAGAAGCCCCAAAACCGGAATTCGATCAAGCTCCTTAATGGCGGTTTCAAAACGGCGTTTCTTGAGCACAGTGAGCGCTTTTTCAAACTGCTCGGTGTAATCGAGTGATTGGTCTTCGTGTGCTTTTTCGACCCGCCGCGTTATTCGTTGAAGGCGCCGCGTCAGATCGAGAAACACCCGAAACGTGTCTGGGGTGCCTTCGAAGTCGCGCACAAGCTCCCGGATCTCGCGGTTGAAGCGCTCGACAAGTTCAAGTCGTTCGCGACCAGCTTGGCGTATTCGGTCGTTGATCGTGGCGATTTCAGCAAGAAGGTCAGGGGGTTCCAATCAAAGCCTCTCTAGCGGGTTAAGTCTCACAAAAGGCTTTTACTTCGACTTCTTGCTCGAGGGCTAACTCTTGGCGAAGCTCCTCGAGCGAAGCGATGCGCTCTGCGAAGGCGTTATGGCGGTGAATGCTCTCCTCGTTGAGCTGCTTTATGGTGACAATGGAGTCATCAGGCAGGTAGGGAAACGCTTCGACTACTTTGTGTGCCATGACTCGCACGCAGTCCTCCACGAATTTGGGGTTCTTGTGAGCGGTTTCAACGACGACAGCTTCGTCGGTTCGCTTGAGCAGCTCGTAAATCTTCGAGCTCATCGATTCTTCGACGATCTCGATGATCGTGTCGAGCGGCACCTCGTAGCCAGTGCCGACCTCTATGGCGATGGTTCCGCGCCCTCGCTGGTTGTGGGTTGCGAGCGGGATATCTCGAAGAAACGCCTCAATGTCTGCGGGCGCGACGTTGAGCTCCTTTAGGCGCATCTCGGCTTGCTCTCTTATGTGCTCTTGGGCGCAGGGACACGCGGTCATTCCGACGACCTCAGCCCCGATCATCCGCCGCGTGCGGTGTTGCTTGTCGTTGGTGCGATACGTTGTCGTTTCCGCGAAGATGTTGGTAATCTCTTGGGTCGTGATGCCCGTGCTGGGGGTTTCGCGTTTCACCATGTATTCGCTTCGCATGCGCACTTCTGCGCGTGATGCATACTCGTGTCGGTCGAGCAGCTTTTCGGCGACGTCCCCGCAAAACTGCTCTATTTCGTAGACTGGCGCGTTGAGTGCGTCTTCTAACGCTTCGTCCATCACCTCAAAGTTTCTGCTGAGGTTGGCGCCTTTGCGATCCGAGGGCAGATCAACAAACAAGTCAAATTCAGAGACTAAGATTACCGGGCGTTTGTCACGCCGCGTAACCTTAATCAGTTTCTTGACGTTCGTCACGCCGACGCGCGTCAGATTTATAGAGAATTCCGGGCGATTTGCTTGTACGTCAACTTGTGCATCCATTATGCTCCCCTTTCTTTTACTATGAAATAATGCTTTTGACCAACCTCTAAATAGCGTTGCCGGATAACGGCGCGACCCGTCGTTCAACGCACGCGTAGCCATTCTCTCTTTGATATCGCCTCTATGAGCCGCTTTTCACAATCCCCAACTTGATCATTGGCCTGATGAGCTTCAGCAAGCGAGGCGCCTTTGTGCTCAACAGCAACTTGCGAAGAACGATGGACGGACGGTCCATATCACCGTACTTCGATATGATGTCCAACATGTGTTGGTCGTCAAGAGCCCTTATGATGTAGTTGAGATCATCGTCACTGAGCTTGTTAAATCCCGCACGGATGCGCAATCCCGTCTCGAGTTCGCGCCCGATCTCGGACCGCCACCGCGTGTCGTACGCCATCAGAGCGTCCTTAGACGCGTTCGCCTGTGCCGCTGCCTCCGCCGCAACAGTCCCTGCTATTTTGGCGCATAGCGTCCCGAGATATATCCCCCCGCCGCTTGTTGGCTTGACGTGGCCGGCGGCGTCTCCAACGATCAAGGTGCCGGCAGCGACCGTGCACGGCGGGGGTCCAACCGGTATGCCTCCTGCGGAGAAGTGTAGGAGCGAGGTCGCGGAGCGCGGCGAAAGCCGTTCGATCAGCGGGCCGAGTCGGTCGAGTGACCGTTGAGTCGAGCAGAGTCCGATTCTTACTGTGCCCGATCGCGTCGGTATTGCCCAGGCAAAAAAGCCTGGCGCTACGTCCTGTCCCAGGTACAGGTCAACGAAATCGGGGTGCGCGACGTCGGCGTAGACTTCTGCTTGCGCACACGTGAACACCGTTTGCACTCGCTCCAGTCCTGCAAGCCTCCCCACGGCGCTTTGCAGTCCGTCGGCTCCGATCACCACGCGAGTCCGTATTTCGATCGGTTCGCCCTGGCTTAGTGCGGCGATGATGACGTCGCTTCCCTGCCGTCGCAAACCGCTAAATCGCGTTTTGACAAGCGAGGCAACCCCCGATTTGAGCGCCTCTAAGGCCATCGCTTGATCAAGCTCTCCTCGGTCGACAACGTAGGCCATCGTACGTTTGCCGTCGACCGTTAGGATGCGCCCGTCGGGGGCATGGATATTGGCGCCGCGGATGGCGTGCCTGCTGAGCGTTTCGGGCACTTCGCATCCTTCAAATGCGCGCGTGCTGATAAGGCCCGCACACTGTACCGGTTGGCCGATGGTAGCGTGTTCTTCGATCATGAGCACGCGTGCGCCAGCTTTTGCGGCGTACTTTGCAGCCATTGAGCCTGCGGGACCTGCGCCGACCACGACGACATCGTATTCCATGGTCGTAAGCGGTTACGAGTTTACTATTTATATAATAAACCAGTCTTAGGCTCTCGTGTCAGAACGCACAGGCGAATCGATCGTGTGAGGGAGCACGCATGGAGTATAAGCAGTGCCTCATTATCCGATCAGACCTCCGGTTGACCGTGGGAAAAGCGGCGGTTCAGCTCGCGCACGCTGCCGTCTCCGCGTATGAGCGCTCGGATCCGGCCACAAAGCGTCGCTGGTTTAGTGAGGGGCAGAAAAAGGTCGCGCTCAAGGTTGCGACGCTCAGGGACATTTATGAGCTTAAGTCGATAGCTGAGGCGCGCGGCTTCATCACGGCACTCGTTGTCGATGCCGGGCTCACGGAGGTGCCGCCCGGAACCGTTACCGCTCTCGGTATCGGCCCGGCAAAGGAGTCGGAGCTAGATAAAGTGACGAGCGACCTTAAACTGCTCTAGCGGGCAACGACGATGACCGAGGCCACAGCAGTTCCAGAAAGCGACGTGACTGTGGGAATGATGGTGTACCTGACGGCCTCTCGCGGCATCGGCGGGCGAATCCGTCAGCGCGTTGAGGACTTTGTGGTCAACGAGGTCTATGCAGACCGCTTCACTTCGGAGGGACGCTACCAGTTAATCAAAGTGACCAAGACGGACACGGAGACGCACCACATGGCACGTGATCTTTCGCGGCGCTTGCAGATAAGCCAGAGAAGGATTAGCTGGGCAGGAACGAAGGATAAGCGTGCGGTGACTACGCAGCGTATGAGCATCGATTCGATTCAGCTTGCCGAGCCGGTCAGCTTTGGAACCGTCGTCGCCGAGCCCATCGGGAGATCCGACAGGCCGATCTCCTTGGGCGACCTCGACGGTAACGATTTTGTTATTACCGTCAGAGCCGTTGAGGGGCCTCAAAATGAGGTCACAAGCGCGGTGGGGGGCGTCGTCGAGGAAACGCGCAATGCTCGCGGGCTTCCTAACTTCTTTGGCATTCAGCGCTTTGGAACAATCCGCCCCGTCAATCACATCGTAGGGCGCGCGCTTGTTGATGGGGACCTCGAGCGGGCGGTAATGACGTACATCGCAAAGCCGTTCCCCGATGAGCCTGACGACGTCAAAGCAGTGCGGCAATCGGTTGCGGAAACGTATGACTTCAAAGAGGCGCTCAAGCGCATGCCTGTGCGGCTGCGCTATGAGCGCGCGATGCTTAACCACCTGGCGAAGTATCCGAATGACTTCGATGGCGCCCTTGGCGTGCTCTCCACGAATCTGCAGAAACTTTTCGTGCACGCGTTTCAATCGTATCTCTTCAACAGGATGCTGAGCAGCCGACTCGAGCGGGGGTTCCAGCTTGCCGTCGGATTTGACGGTGACCGGGTGTGGGCGCCAGACAGGGAGCGCGTCAGAACGGTCGTGCCTAAGAACATGCACGAGGTGAACCAGGGCCTGGCCGCAGGAACTGCCTCCGTTCAAATGCCGGTTCCGGGATACGACACCGAGCTGTCAGACGGAGTCATCGGTCAGATCGAGCGAGATGTTCTCGCATCGGCAGGCGTTGATCTTGACGCCTTCAAAATCGAAAGCTGTCCGCGACTGGCATCAAAGGGTGTAATGCGCAACGTGCTCTTGCCGGCAGATATCCGGTTTGACGTCGCCCCCGATGAGCTTGCCGAAGATCGGGTGAAAGTCGAACTTAGCTTCTTTCTCCCCAAAGGAGGCTATGCGACGACTGTGTTACGTGAAGTCATGAAAACGAGGTTGGGTTGATGCGCGTGCGTACGCCTCTACTCATCGTAGTTCTGTGCGGCATTATCGCAGTGAGCACGCTATCAGGATGCGTTACGACGCAACAGGGCACGCCGACCAACGCGAATTCGGTGACGACCGCAGCGTCGGGCAGCGCGGTCACAAACGGCAGCTCAGCCACCACGGCGTTGAAAGCACCGACCACGTACCGCGTAACGGTGGGGAGCACAACAGTTTACGCTGAGGCGGCCGATACGCCTGCAAAGCGGGAAATGGGTCTTATGAATCGGACCTATTTGAATGAAGATGCCGGCATGCTGTTCATCTTCCCAACGCAACAACAACAGAGTTTTTGGATGAAGAACATGCGCATCCCGCTCGATATCGTGTTTATCACGGCAGACAACCACGTGCTCGAGATTTACGCATCGGTGCCGCCGTGCACCAGTGATCCGTGTACGCTTTACTCGTCGAGCGCGCCGATACAATACGTACTTGAAGTGAACTCAGGCTTTTGTGCTCGAAACGGGATCGCAAGCGGCGATCCGGTCGTCATTGCTGCCGGCAGCTGAGGTTCAGCGCCGATTTGTACCGGTTGTCGATCGAGGTGCACTCTTCGCGAATCGGACACGGGAAGCACGCAGGGGCAGTCGCGTGACAAAACTCAAATCCGTGTTGGATTAAAAGGAGGTGACTCCTGCCGGGGTGAACAAGCTCGTGCTCGAGTGCCTCTTTGGCCAAGTCTTTTGACCTGTTGCTTCCACGAATCTCCTCCACGTTAACGTCGAGACCACGCCGCTTCGCGCCGCGTTCGATGAACCCGAGTCTGCGGGCAACCCGTTCGATGTGTGTGTCTACAGGAACGATTTCGTGTCCCGCCGCGTAGAGCAGGACACAATCAGCAGTTTTTTGGCCGACTCCGGGCAGAGAAAGGAGGACCTCTCGCGCGCGGTGCGGTTCATCGTACACCCACGACATGTCTCCGTTCCCCTGCTGCATAAGCTTGCGCGCGATGGAGATGAGGTAACCCGCCTTTCGGTGAGGCCCACACCGCTGCAGGGCGGGCAGGATCTCGTGCGGATGTGCTTCGCACAAGGTCTGCGGCGTGATCGATCCGAGCCGTCTGGAAAGTTCACAAAAGGCCATCCGCGCGCGCTCGGCAGTCTTGTTCTGGGTGAGCAGGGTGAGCGTCAGGCACCTGAAGGGATCCTGCCCGTTCATGAAGTATAAGCCCGTAAAGACATCTCTAAGCTTACGTATGCGGGGGTCGAGGCTTTTTAGTTGAAGAAGCGGCGTCCAGTGCATCTCGTTAGGGCGCACGCCCTCCATGTCGAGGTCGGAGGCCAAAGGGCCTTTGCATGCGTGCGGAGAGATCGTCTGCGTGACACCGTCAACGAGTCTGCGATAGCCGTTTGAGTTATTCACCCACTCTAAAGCGGGAATCTGAATAGTCATGGTGCGTGCAAGGTCGATGGGCGGGGTCATCGTGAATCGCACGCTTAGACACCTCGGTGGCCGCAAGCACGAGTTTGCACAGAGCTGGTCATGAAAATACATGGGTATATAGCATCCGCATAATCACCTCCTATCGAAGCGGAAGGTCCGGCGACGTGGCATACGGAATCAAAAAACGCCGATCGCCTTGTCACGTACGCAATGCGGCGCGCTAAAACGGTACGATACGGAAAGAACTCAGTGAATAGGTCGCTTGCTCGCCGCCGTTGCTTCATTTGCGCGGGTGGCACAACTCTGCAACCAAGCATCGCGCTCACGGTGCAATCCGCCGAGCTCAGACATAATACTAAACTTTATCATACCGCACGCTTCAATACGCGACTGGAGGGCTAATCGGTACTGGCGCAAGACCCCGCGTGGCGAGTGTTCGCCTATGAGCTTAACAAGTCGACGCTTCAGGTGAAAGAAGATGACGAGAGCGGTCCCTCGTACGTCATCTCCCCCACAGGTGCCAAGATCAACCGCATCTTTGTGGTTGGCGTGCTCACCGAAGTGGAAAACGTTCGCTCGAGTGATGACCTCTGGCGTGCACGCATAGTCGATCCCACTGGCACCTTCACTGTGTATGCGGGAAAATATCAGCCCGAGGCAGCGGCGTTTCTTGCTCAGGCCGAGGTACCCCAGTTTGTCGCCGTCCTTGGAAGAGCGCGCCTCTATACTCGTGACGAGACCTCATACGTGTCTATATGGTCGAAGGAAATCAATCCAACGACGGAAACGGTCCGCAACAACTGGGTTATCACAACTGCCGAGCGAACGCTTGACAGAGTTGAGGCCCTTAAGATCGCCTTGAGCGCGGGATTGCAGAGCAATACGCTTCGCACGAAGCTGCTCGACAGCGACGTTAATGCTGTGCTCGCAGACGGAATCACCCGTGCCGTGCTCTCATACAACGGATCGGGCGTAATCGCTGATATCGTTCCGGTGATCGCATCGGCCATCGAGGCCGTTGTCGAACCGCGCGAGTTCACGCCGGCAAACGTCGATCCGCAACGCGCCCGCGCGACGGACGAGGCAGTGATCAGAGAAAATGAGCAAGGGTACGAGCAAACAAACGAGGCGGCCACGACACAGGAAGACTCCGCAGCGACGGAGGCGCTTGCGAGGAACAAGGAACATGTGCTGCTCAAAATGAACGAGCTCGATGCCGGTTCAGGCGTCCCGTACGACCGTCTGATCGAGACGCTTGAAGCACAAGGTCTCGGCGAAGATGACGTCGAAGAAGCCGTGCAAGAACTGATGGATGAAGGGAAGTGTTACGAGCCTAAGATCGGTATTCTCAAGTTAATTTAACCTTCTAGGCCGACGAGCCGCGATGGTTTTTTCATAAATGGCCTTTGTCCGGTGGCAGACAGCAGCTTGTCTCTCTCTCTCGTTCTAGTCGTTTTTCAAGAAATAGTCGGGGCTCTAGATAACGCGGGTTGGTTTTGAAAAACTCGTTCCGTAAATAGACCCATATCGCGCGCAATGTGTAAGCCCGTGCGCGTCGCTTGCTACTACCCCCCTAGGACATCAGTAGCGCTGCCACTTTTCGGTAGGACGCCTCTCAGGGATGTGTTCAGGGACTGTTTTTGCCCCCTTGGCGCACGCTTCACTCACGTACAAGCCACAATAGCACGCGCCGTATTCGGCAACATCCGGGTCACAGTAAACGCACGGGCATATGATATCCTTGTCCCACTCCTTGTCGTTCGCCGCCATTCGACAAGGGCAAGAGTGGTACCCATAACGCTCCTTATTCGTCAGTATCCCGTCAACAAGAGCATTCACAATGTCCTTGTCGGGGTTCAGGTAGCGTCCCTTGCGTGGCGCGGCCGTGGTTATCGCTGCGAGGTATTGTTCGCGATCCATATACGTTCTTATCACCTCTCTCATTCTTTAATCTTGCTTTGCGACGTGTTTCCCGACGTCGGTTGCGATGCTGATTAAGAAGCGGATTGTGTGGGACGTCGCGCCCGAAAGGTCGAGAAGGGTAGTCGGCTGCTCGCACGTCTCCGTTGCCTAGACAAATTTCTTGAACATCATTGCTTGGAGTTGACTGATGCCGAGATGCCTGGATACAAGTGCAATATCGTTTCCCGTGACCGCCAGGGCCTTAGAGGGCGGCAGCGCCGTTGCTCCGCACGCGTAGATCGTGCCTCCTCGTTTGTTAGCCCCCAGATAGCCCTGAGGCGTGCCTCCTATCACGAGAACGCCCGATTTCATGTCGATTCCGGCGAACGCGTCTGCGTCCCCGCGTATGATCACCGTCCCTCCATTGAGAAGGGCGCCCGAGTTCATGCCTGCGCGGCCGGTTACGATCACTGTCCCAAGCCGCATGAGAATGCCGGTGCTCAAGTCGACGTCTCCTTCAACGCAAATTTGTGCGTCACACGCGCAGCGTGCGCCAACGGTGTCTCGCACGAGTGCATCAGACACGATGAGCTGTTTGCCCGATAGAACGTTAGGGGGTACAAGCGTATCGTCACGGAGGCCGTTGCACACGACATCGGTGATCGATCGATACTTCTGGTACCCGGTCCGATCAGACGCGACCTCAATGACGTTGCCGATCGGCGCCTTTACGGCCCCTGCCACGTACACCACTCCAGCGGTCATACTGATTCCCATGCGCGTGTCAACGTCGCCATCGACAATCACGTCGCCCACCGGGATGGTGGCGCCGGTACCCGAGAAAAAGTGCAAATCGACGCCGAAGCTTGAACAAAGTCGATGTCCGATGTCTCCGCTGACGTAGACATCATCACCACGTTTTAGGGCCTCAACGACGTCGCGATAGGTGTATGCGCTCCCTTCTTGGTGCGGGATCCGGTCGCTGGGCTCCAGCTTCGAGCCTCGATGCTGCCAATAAAAGTTGTAGGTGAAATCTGCTATGCAATCAACCGGTGCGCTTAACTCGAGCTCCATTACAAAGCCATGGTGTGCGCGTTAGAAAACGCTATCGAAAAGGCTTGCGTTCGACGGTTAGCGAGTCGTCCCCGCGAAGCACGACGTGTCCTTCGACCGAGCTAACTTCGAGTCCGTTCAGTCCTAGAGAGCCGCAAAGTACGTCCTGTTCAGGATGCGTCCCTTTTTGGATATTACAGCGCAAGACCGTGCGCTTTCCTACCGATGCCACGACCTTGAGTCGCGCTGATGCGGGATGATGTTTAGGAAGCACGATGAGGGGTGAACCAGAGTCCCGGATGAGAGCGAGGGTGCAAATGATTGCGTCGGTGGTCGTACGATCGTTGCTGAAACCCGATGCGACGAGAAGATCTTCGGGGTCAACGGTCATTACGATCTCGTCATCTACCGTCTCGATGAAGAGCTGCCGGGCGGCCCCTGACTTCACGACGCCGATCACGCCGTCAGCACTGCGCACAAACAGGATCTCGTCGGCGTCGAGCGGTATGCGCTGTTCCATGCTGGCACTCTTGATAGTCCAAAACCACTAGTAAGAAAAGGGGCTCACGAAAGGCTTCACAGTGCTAGGTGCTACGCTTCAAGCTCTGTTATGTCTTCCGATTGGCAGGATGGGCACATCGGGTTCTTGCCTATGCCCTTGAACTTCGACCCGCACTCTTTGCAAGCGTATTGTTTCGCTTCGAGTCGCTTTATGTCTTCGTTTCCAAACGGGCCACCGACCGTACACATGGTGAACTCTCCTTAGTACAACCATGCTCTTGAGTGCGTATAAGGGTTTCCTTAGGCTGCCGAATTAGTTTCATTTGCTTTAAGACAAGGTTATATGCGGTTAGAGGGAAAAAACATGGTGGCGCCGCTAGCTTGGAGTATCCCTCTGTCGTCCAATATAGCTTGTAAATAATAATTTAGTTTATATTAAATTAAGTCCACATCCAGTACGATAATGTCTCAACCCAGGTTCACCCTAAGTTCATCGTTCAAGCCGACCGGAGATCAGCCTAAGGCAATCGCGGAGCTCGTCAACGGTATCAACGGAGGAGAGAAGCACCAGACGCTCCTCGGCGTCACGGGCTCAGGAAAGACGTTCACGGTCGCAAACTTGATCGCGCACGTGCAAAAGCCCACACTCGTCATTGCGCACAACAAGACGTTAGCCGCACAGCTCTATAAGGAGTTCAGGGAGTTCTTCCCGCAAAACGCGGTTGAGTACTTCGTGAGCTATTACGATTATTATCGCCCTGAGGCCTACATCCCGCACACCGATGTCTACGTGGCAAAGGAATCGTCCATTAACGACGAGATTGATCGGCTCCGGCATTCGGCTACCAAGTCGCTGCTGACGCGGCGTGACACCATTGTCGTTGCAAGCGTTTCGTGCATATTCGGCATTGGCTCTCCTGACGACTACCAGGCGTCCGTGCTCTCGTTGCAGGTGAGCGAGACCATCAAACGGAGCGAGATTTTGCGCAAGCTCACCTCCATGCAGTATCTGCGTAACGACGTTGACTTCTTCCGCGGGAAGTTTCGCGTGCGAGGCGACACCGTTGAGGTGTTTCCCGCATACGGAAACACCGCGTATCGCATCGCGCTCTGGGGCGATAAGATCGAGGGACTCTACGAGTTTAATCCTGTCAACGGAAGAAAGACGGCAGCGTTTGATTTTCTCGCCATCTACCCGGCGACGCACTTCATCACCAACCGCGCGAGGCACACCGAGGCACTGCATTCGATAAAGCGTGAGCTCACTGAACGTTTAGAGTACTTGCGCGGCCAGGACAAGTTGCTTGAGGCCCAACGCCTTGAGCAGCGCACAAAATATGACCTTGAGATGTTGCGTGAGGTTGGGTATTGCAGTGGAATCGAGAATTATAGCCGTCACCTCAGCGGGCGCGCTGAGGGGGAGGCGCCCACGACACTCATCGATTATTTCCCAGACGACTACCTCCTCGTCATTGATGAGTCACACGTGACGATCCCCCAGCTAGTCGGCATGTACGCGGGGGACCGCTCCCGGAAAGACAACCTCGTAGAGCACGGATTCCGCCTCCCTTCAGCATACGACAATCGTCCACTCACCTTCGGCGAGTTTGAGAAGCGGGTCAACCAGGTTATCTACGTATCGGCCACGCCGGGACCGTACGAACTGGCGAAATGTGAACACCCAGTCGAGCAGATTATTCGTCCTACGGGCCTAGTCGACCCGGCCGTGGACGTCCGCCCCGCTGAGAAGCAAGTCGACGATCTGATCGCAGAAATTCGAAAGCGACCGAGCGAGCGCGTGCTGGTAACGACATTGACGAAGAGGATGGCTGAGGATCTTTCCGAGCACCTTCACGAGATCGGCATCAAGGTGCAGTACCTTCACTCAGACATAAGCACGCTTGATCGGGTCGATATCCTGTACGATTTACGACGCGGCGCGTTCGACGTCCTTGTCGGTATCAACCTCCTCCGAGAGGGCATCGACCTTCCCGAGGTCACCCTCATGGCCATACTCGATGCGGACAAAGAGGGCTTTCTGCGCTCTGAACGGTCGCTCATTCAGACGATCGGCCGAGTCGCTCGAAACGTCAACGGGAGCGTTATCATGTACGCAGACGTTACCACCGACTCAATGAGGCGTGCGATAGGGGAGAACAATCGTCGGCGTGCGCTGCAGCTCGCGCACAACGAGCGTCACGGGATCACTCCGCAGACCATCGTCAAACCGATCGAGGAGCTTGTCGAGCGCCGTCGGCCGGGGCTGGTAGCCGACGAAGAACCCCCTATAAGCGTCGTTGCAGAGGAGCTCGAAGAGACGATCGCAGGATTGCAAGCGGAGATGCAGCGAGCGTCGCGCGGACTTGAGTTCGAGCGGGCAGCGCTCATTCGCGACATGATTCGATCACTCGAGGGAGGGGCGTAGCGTGACGGAATCCATTCGCATCAAGGGCGCAAAGGAGCACAATCTCAAGAACATCGACGTTGAGATCCCGCGCGATAAGTTTGTGGTCATAACGGGGATCAGTGGTTCAGGGAAGTCATCGCTGGCTTTCGATACCATCTATGCCGAAGGACAGCGAAAGTAC
Source organism: Methanobacteriota archaeon (assembly GCA_963701995.1). Classification (GTDB taxonomy): domain Archaea; phylum Halobacteriota; class Bog-38; order Methanoflorentales; family Methanoflorentaceae; genus Methanoflorens. The sequence goes on from OY969693.1 coordinate 747,928, forward strand.
GTGGAATCGTTGTCCGCGTACGCCCGGCAGTTTCTTGGTCAGATGAAGAAGCCGGAAGTGGATCACATCGACGGCTTGTCTCCTGCGATTTCGATCGACCAAAAAACGACGAGCAAGAATCCCCGTTCCACCGTGGGTACGGTCACCGAGATCTTCGACTACCTGAGGCTCATGTTCGCACGAGTGGGAACCCCTCACTGCCCGCAGTGCGGCAAGGAGATCGCCCAGCAGACCGTGCAAGAAATCGTCGATCAGGTGATGCGGCTTCCCAAAGAGACGAACATCACGATACTCGCTCCCGTTGTGAAGGACAAAAAGGGAGAACACCGTAAGATTTTGGAATTCCTGCTGAGTGACGGGTTCACACGAGCGCGCATCGATGGTGAGGTGCGCGAGCTTGATGAAGCCATCGACCTCGACAAGAACAAGCGCCATACGATCGAGGTCGTCACCGACCGTCTTACCATCGCTGATGAAGACCGGCAACGCCTCGCAGACTCGCTTGAGACCGCTCTCGTGCTCGGTGATGGCGTCGTTATCGTCGACGTCGCCGGCGCCGAAGAGCTCCTTTTCAGTGAGCACTTCGCGTGTCCCGAGTGCGGCATCAACATGGGAGAAATTGAGCCGCGTATGTTCTCGTTTAATAGCCCGCACGGGGCCTGTCCGGCCTGCCACGGCCTTGGGTTTGAAAAGACCCTCGATGAGGACTTAATCGTGCCTGACAAATCCCTCCCCGTCAAGAGAGCCATAGCGCCGTGGGCGAAATCGACGAGTGATTACTACCCGCAGTACCTCTTGAGCGCGGCCAAACAGTTCCAGTTCGACCTTGAAGCGCCGTACGAAGAGCTGAACGACGAGCAGAAACTCCTCCTCCTCTACGGCTCGGGCAGCCAGAAAATGCTGTTTGAGTACGTCGGCCGACACGGTCACGTTCGCTTTCTCAGGCCGTTTGAGGGGGTGATCAAGAACCTGTCGCGTCGCTATCGCGAAACCGACTCTGAGTACATCAGAGACGAGATTGAGAAGTATATGCGCCTGCGTGCGTGCGATGCGTGCAACGGCAAACGCCTTCAGCCTAAAGCTCTCGCCGTCACCATCAGCGATCGCTCTATAGCCGACGTCTCGGCCTTGTCAGTCGATGCGGCGCACGAGTTCTTTGACAGCTTGCGCCTCTCCAACGGGAAAATGACCATTGCTGCTGAGGTCATCAAAGAGGTCAAAAAAAGGCTCAACTTTTTGCAAAACGTGGGCCTCAACTACTTGACGCTGGATCGAGCGAGCGAGACGCTTTCAGGCGGCGAGGCTCAACGAATACGGCTCGCGACGCAAATCGGTTCGGGCCTCGTTGGGGTGCTCTACATCCTAGACGAGCCGAGCATCGGTCTCCACCAGCGCGACAATCTGCGGCTCATCGGGACGCTGAAGAGCCTCAGAGACCTCGGAAACACGCTCATCGTGGTTGAACACGACGAGGAGATGATCCGTACAGCGGACTACGTTATCGACATGGGGCCCGGCGCCGGAGAGCACGGAGGCGCCATTGTGGCGACCGGTACCCCGAGCGACATCGTAAGCGATCCTGAGTCCATAACGGGACAGTACCTCAACCGCGTTAAGCGGATCGAGGTGCCGAAACGACGCCGGACCACGAACGGTAACGCGCTACGCATCATCGGCGCGCGCCATAACAACCTCAAGAACATCGACGTTGAGATCCCTCTCGGGATCTTCACCTGCGTCACCGGGGTCTCCGGATCAGGAAAAAGCACCCTTATTAATGATATCCTCCACCGCAAACTCGCCCAACAGCTGCACCGCGCGTACGGAAAGCCCGGCGACCACGACGGCGTCTTGGGCATTCAGCACATCGACAAGGTGATCACGATTGATCAGTCGCCTATCGGCAGGACGCCGCGCTCAAATCCCGCCACCTATACCGGGGTGTTCGATTTCATCCGGGCCCTCTTCGCGCAGCTTCCCGACGCCAAGGCCCGAGGCTATCGGCAGGGTCGGTTCAGCTTCAACGTGAAAGGCGGCCGCTGCGAGGCGTGCAGGGGTGACGGAATCATAAAGATCGAGATGCATTTTTTGCCCGACGTGTACGTGCCGTGTGAGGTCTGCGAGGGGAAGCGCTACAACAGGGAAACGCTCGAAATTCGCTACAAGGGCAAGAATATCGCCGACGTGCTCGATATGACCGTCGAAGAGGGCGTGCGCTTCTTTGAGAACATTCCGCGCATCAAACAAAAGCTGCAGACGCTCTACGACGTGGGGCTGGGGTACATCAAGCTCGGGCAGCCGGCGACGACGCTCTCCGGTGGAGAGGCACAACGCGTCAAACTGGCCACCGAACTCAGCCGGCGGAGCACCGGCAAGACGTTCTACATTCTCGACGAGCCGACGACCGGCCTGCACTTTGATGACATCAAGAAACTGCTCGCGGTGCTCGGCCGCCTCACCGATGCGGGGAATTCGGTGCTTGTCATCGAACACAACCTCGACGTGATCAAGACGGCCGACTACATCATCGATCTGGGCCCCGAGGGAGGCGACGAAGGCGGTTACGTTGTCGCGCGGGGAACGCCTGAGATGATCGCCCGATCGGGCACGTACACTGGCGAGTTTCTCAAACGAGTGTTGAACGGATACTAAGAGCGATGCCACCACCTTCAGTCGCTGAGAGGCTTCACAACCTGCCGAGCAGTCCGGGCGTCTACCTGATGAAGGACGCCGGTGGAAGAATCATTTACATCGGCAAGGCCGTCTCACTGAAGAACCGAATCCGAACGTATTTTCACGGCACGCCAGCGGCGCCGCGAACGAGGGCGCTCGTCGAGCGGGTCGACGACATCGAGTGGATCGTCACCAACACTGAAAAAGAGGCGCTTATCCTTGAGTCGAACCTCGTGAAGCTTCATAAGCCGCGATACAACGTTCGGCTGACTGATGACGGCAGCTTCCCGTACATCCGAATCACCGACGACCCGTTTCCGAGCATCACCGTGACGCGCGCGGTGAGAAACGACGGATCGGCCTATTTCGGCCCGTACACGAGCGCGCAGGCCACACGTCAAAGCGTGAAGGCGCTGCGCAAGGCGTTTCCGTTGCGCAGTTGCAGCAGAGATCTGCGGCGCGTTCTGAGGCCGTGCCTCAACTATCAACTCAAGCTGTGCGCGGCTCCCTGTGCGGGCAAAACGGATCCCGACGCATATGCTCAACTTGTGACGGGCATACAGCGGTTTCTCGAAGGGCGACAAGACGACATTCTCACTGAGCTCAAGCGCGAGATGAACGGCGCGGCGATGGACATGGAGTTCGAGCGCGCCGCGACGCTGCGCGATCGCATTGCTGTTCTCGAGAGCGTGCGAGAGCAGCAGTACGTCGAGCCGCGTCGCGGCGACGAAGACGTCATCGCCATCGCCCGTGGAGGTTCACAGGCGTGCGCGCTCATACTCATGGTCCGCGAAGGGAGGGTCACGGGGCAACAATCGTACGCGCTCCGGGGGACCGAAGGGGCCGAGACGACTGAACTGATGACGGCGTTTGTCAAGCAACACTACTTGCACCTCGAGGGGCCCTACGTCCCGAAGGGCATTCTTCTCGAGCACGCGATCGAGGAGGCAGAGGCCATCGAAAATCTCCTCACCGAGATCAGAGGAAGCCGCGTCCACGTGAGCGTTCCGCGGGCCGGACCGAAGACGAGGCTCGTCGCGCTCGCGCACAAGAACGCCGAATCGATGCTCAAGAAGCCAACAGCGGCCGATGCGCTGTACGTTCTTAAAGACGCCCTTCGACTGCGCTCGTACCCGTACCGGATCGAAGCGTTCGACGTGTCGAACCTCGCCGGTGCCGAGGCGATGGGGTCGATGGCGGTATTCATCGACGGCACACCACAGGTTAGCGAGTATCGCTCCTACAAGATCAGAAGCGTCGCTGCGATTGACGATTATGCGATGCTCAAGGAGATTGTCGGCCGGCGATATCGAGAACGTGAGGGCCGCGCGGATCTCATCGTGGTTGACGGAGGAAAGGGACAGGTGCGGGCCGTCAAGGATACTCTGACGATGCTCGGATTGAGGATCCCCCTCGTCGGCCTCGCAAAGCGCGAAGAGCTCGTTTACGTGCCTGGTCGGTCAGCGCCTGTCGCGGTGCCGCAGATCGCGCTCAACGTGTTGATGCGCGTTCGTGACGAGGCGCATAAGACGGCCATCAGGAGACATCGCAACTTCCGTTCGCGCCGGCTCTTTGAGAGCACGTTGGATCACATCCCCGGCGTCGGCAAACGGCGAAAAGTCGAGCTCCTCAAACGTTTCGGATCCGTGGCTCAGCTTAAAAAGGCGAGCCTGGAAGAGATCCAATCCGTGCCTGCCGTTGACAAGACGACCGCCAACAGCGTGTTCAGTTATTTTAACAAGCGGCAGAAGGTCGCCCGAGTGCCCACCTCGAATACGTACACGACGAACGCGTAATCAGACACGTTATGGAAGCTTGGCGTCGCAAACTGATTTTTGACCCGTTACCGCCCCTCATCACGGCCCAGAACGAAGCCATCCGGTACTATGCGCGGAGGGATCTTTTAGGCGAAGCCGTGCCATCAATAGCGTCTCTGTGGGAGTTGAGTGAGGTGCGAAGGCTGCTTCGGAAACAGAAGGATAACGGCTCTTGGCCGTACCGCGGCGCTCGCCGCACCTACCTGCGCACGGCGGATAACTACGATCAGCTCGAAACGTACCGCATCGTTGGTGAGCTGGTCGAGAAATTCGGAATGACCCGCGATCATTCGGCCATGCGGCAAGCAGCTGAATACCTCTTTTCGCATCAGACGAACGAGGGTGATTTCAGAGGTATTTACGGCACTCAGTACTCTCCAAACTACTCTGCGGCAATTATGGAGCTTCTGATCAAGGCTGGCTATGCGCGCGATGAGCGGATAGCGCAGGGTTTCCAGTGGCTGCTCCATATTCGTCAGCGTGACGGGGGATGGGCGATCCCACTGCGCACCGTAGGCGCGAAGCTTGACTCTCTTATGATGAAGGGCGATCCGGTCCAGCCAGATCGCTCAAAGCCGTTTTCTCATCTCGTGACGGGCGTCGTCGTGCGCGCTTTTGCGGCTCACGAGCGACGCCGAGCCTCATCGGCGGCGATGAAGGCGGGCACGCTGCTCGCCTCGCGGTTCTTTCGACGCGACGTGTATGCTGACAGAAGCGCGGCTGATTTTTGGACGAAGTTCTCATATCCGTTCTGGTTTACTGACCTTTTATCATCGCTTGACTCGTTGTCGCGGCTCAGGTTTGACCGGCAAGACACCGGAATCAAGCAAGCGCTCGCTTGGTTCGTCGCCAAGCAACTATCAAGCGGGGTCTGGAAATTGAAAATGCTAAGAGGAGCGGATAAGGCGTTCAAACTTTGGCATAGCTTCGCGATTTGTCGTGTCATGAAATCGTTCTGTGACTGAAACGCAGAGCGCGGCAGATCAGATTCGAGAAAGAGCTCCGGAGACCACGTCCCAAGCGTAATCTGTGAGGGGAAAGAGCAACTAGCTCCAAACGGGGCCCGCAGGGTAGTGCTAGTAGGACAAGCAGGTCTAAAGAGTCGCTGCGTCGTCTGACTAGATGTTCCCTCCAACGTTCTTTTTTGCGTGCCTAGGGGCACGTAGGCTAATCCCGGAAGAGCCTTAACGCGGGAGCGCTTTTTAAGTCATAATTCCGACACGAAGCAGCAGAAGCGACGACTCGGCCCAAGTTTGGGTATGCCGTCTTTGGGCTGCGAAGGACTGCAGGGGACAACTCTTTGATCTGCACCACCTCAAGGGGGGTACGCCGGTGAATGCTCTACTCTTCATTGTTAGCTTGGCACTCATCTTCGTCGGCAGCAGTCTCTTTACGAATGGCGTGGAATGGATCGGGCGCAAGTTCAATCTTTCTGAAGGCGTCGTCGGTTCGGTGTTGGCCGCCGTAGGAACGGCGTTGCCCGAAACGATCATTCCCCTGATTGCAATTTTCTTTGTCGCTGGAACGACTGGACAGGATGTAGGCATTGGAGCGATCTTAGGTGCCCCGTTCATGCTGGGAACCCTCGCACTGTTTATTACAGGTATGGCCGTACTCATTTTGAGACGCCGTCGGGCGATGGGAGCCAAAATCAACTTTGACAGCCAAATAACAGGGCGTGATTTGAGCGTCTTTTTCCTCGTGTATTTAGGTGCTATAACCGTCGCTTTCATCGCACCTCAGCAAACGAAAGCGCTCATAGCGCCCCTCTTTGTGGCAATTTACATTGTGTACGTATGGCGCGTATTCAAGACCGGCAAGGGGGCATCAGACGCACCGACGCAGCCACTCACGCTTGATTCGTGGGCAGCGCGGCTAAAAAGCGTCACTGCGCGCCAGACCCCATCGCTACGGCTCGTGCTTGCACAAACCGCGTTATCGCTAGTCCTCATCATAGCGGGCGCGCAGCTCTTTGTGAATCAGATTGTCAGTCTCGCCGAGCAGCTCCACGCAAGTGCTATGCTGCTTGCGCTTGTTATCGCACCTATTGCGACAGAGTTGCCCGAGAAGCTCAATAGCGTCCTGTGGGTCAGCCAAGGCAAGGATGCGCTCGCCTTGGGGAACATAACGGGGGCAATGGTGTTCCAGAGCTGCATTCCGGTGGCATTTGGCGTAGCGTTCACCTCGTGGGTGCTTGGGCCCATCGAGCTCATAAGCGCAATACTTGCTCTCATAGCGGGCATTTGGGTCTGCGTGCTTGCGGCCAGAGCGAAGCTGACGGCACCAGCGCTCATCTTCAATGGGGTCCTTTACCTGCTGTTCCTGTCGGTCGTGCTCCGGGGTTAGCAGTCTCAGATCAAAAGCTTCTTCGAAGTTTTTCCGACCTGCTAGTTAATCTTTGGTCAGGCGGGGCGCTTGGCTCTTGCTGCGTCACGAACGTATGCGGACGCTCTCGTAATTGAATTCCCCCAAATCGTTAGCTAAAAAAACGAAAAGACCAGCGCTAGACCAGTTTCCCACGCCTGCAATCCGATTCAAACGATCTTGCTGACCTGGCTGCTAATGTACGGGTACGCGTCGAATGTCTGGCTGAAGGAAACGTTAACATCTATTACGAGGGGATGCGCGGTGACAACCCCGTTTAGATTCATCATCACGCTTTTTGTCAAGATGGCTTGCAATACAGTGCTGATTGCAGAGCCGAAGTAAATAGTTGACTGTATTGGGATGTCGACGCTTCCGCGCGCCGGGATTTGGATTCCGTCTGACGTGCCGGTGCTCAAGACCTGGTTGCCGGAGATCAATAGGAGGTTGTACGTAATGGATTTGATATTGACTCCTACGACATTCGGGTTATACAGTTTTATCACAAATGTTAACGTAAAGCCCGAGCGTGACACGTTGTCGATCGAGCTTACCGACACTCCCTGCACTTGAGGGGCCTGCAGCGTCAGCAGAAAAGCGGCCCCCACGATGGCGATAACGATTATGACTGCGGCTATTATGGCGACGATAGTTCTTGTCCGCATAGCAAAAAATAGGCATTTTGACTATATATAGGAACCGAAATGATTGACTGGGCCTGTCTGTTAGAGTGAGAAGCATGTCTGGGCGCGCGTGCACATGAAGTGCGCCACAGCCGAAGGTTAGGTTAGGATTTGTAAGGAAAGCCAACCTTCCCTGGCGGCCCTAAGCTTGACGAAGGGAAAAGCATAATATCACTCTCCCGCCCTACATTCGATACGGTGCACTCCTTCTGTCCAATGCTAACCGAGTGCGAGTAAACCACAACGTAATGTTAGAAATACGAGGCGAGCACGAATGCCATACGAGGACGTCACTACGCACGAGTGGGAGCGAACCGCCCTTTACCTTGCCGTCGGGATGCTACTAATTGTAACAGGCGCAATTTTTCTCTTTGCTATTAACCGGATCATAGGAGTAATCCTCTGGTTTGCCCTTATCGCTGTGGTGCTCGTGGCGCTGGTCAGCTGGCACACGAAAACGTACGCGTACCGCTGCAAACGGTGCGGAGAGGAATTCGAGATATCGCGCGTGACGAATTTCGTAAGTCCACAGGGCGTAGGTAAAGACGGCGCGTGGAAGTACCTGAGATGCCCGCGATGCGACAAACACGAACGCGCCGAGGTTCTAAAGAAAGTCAAGCCGTAACATCCGCGCTGCACGTACGTTGCTTCGCGTTCAACAGACAATGTGCGCAGTCTTAATCGAAGCTGAAGCACGCTACTTTTGGCAAGCGCGCTCTCAAGAGTCACGGGAATCATCCGCGGCCAAAGCTGCTGCGTGCACTGTGCGCTGAAGACTCACTCTGCCTCCTCAAGGCTTAAAAAAAGGGGAGGATCGCGTCGAGCCGTTACCACAACAGTGCGTCCGGCGCTTAGCTGTTCCGAGTGTAGTTTTGGTTTCCTGCGGAGCCGCGCTTATCTTCATCAAAGCAACCGAGTTGATCGCATCACAGCGTAGCCAGCACTTCCAGCCGCATCATCTGCACGTGGACGTGCCCGTTTTCGTCTAGGGGGCGTCGCTCGATGTACGCGCTGGCGATCTGTTCCACAAAATCCTCGCGCAACGCCTCCGGAAGGCGCCCTGTGTAGGGGAGGAATACGGTGCGCAACCAGCCCTTGAGCGCCTCTTTCCCGTCGTGCACCATATCCTTCGGGATCAGCTCGACACGTTCTGGTGAGAGGCCAACGCGACTAATGAACCCGCGGTACTCTTCGACGCCGTAAAAGAACCAAGGGTAGGCGAATCCCACAAAATAACCTTTCCAGCGCCTGTCAGTGGTAAGCTTGTTCGCGACATCCGAAATTGATGCGGCATTGCCTTGCCCCCCGAACTGCAGCAGCGTCCGCCCAGACGGCTTAAGCGCCCGTTTTATTCCGGCAAGCACAGCGAGGTGGTCGCTTATCCAGTGAAGGCTTGCAAACGACACAATCAGGTCGAACTCGTGATGGTACGTGAGGCGCGTTGCATCCCCGCAGCGAAATTGCAGATTGCGGAAAAACGCCGGAGGGAACCGGCGGTGGGCGAATTCGATCATCGTTTCAGAGCTGTCAATGCCAAGCACCGATCCATCTGGAATGTGCGCCGCGAGCTCGGCGGTCACCTTCCCATCCCCGCAGCCGATGTCGAGCACCCGTTCATCACCTGAAAGTTTCAGGGCTTGAATTGCGTCACGCGCCCACTGCTGCTGGGACGAAGAATGTCTCTCGTAATCGGAAGCATCCCACTGATAACTCATGTTTTCAACTCTCCAGTCACCGTTTATTTCTTTAGTTGTTTGCGTTCTGATTCCTCGTTCCAAGAATGATTACCGTGGAAGCGAGCTCCACAACCAGATTCGCCGCTTAGATTCAGCGATGACCCTTGCGGCGGAGATACTCTCCTGAAGTGCTGGCCTATCTCTCTAACAGCGACGAGCGCGTTGAACCTGTTGAGTCTCATTTTCTAAGCGGGGTAGCCGTCTGGTCTCGATAAGCACGCCTTGGATGGGTTAGGTCTCCAACACAACTCGATAATGTGCGGCGTTGTTGCGCACGCGTTGCACGGCGCTGTTTGTGTCTGCACAGGAGAATACCTCTGTTTTTGCGGCGATGTCGTGACGTGCGGCAAACGCGAGCATCTCTTGCGTTACCGCTCTCCCGCCTGTTACGCTCCCGGCGATCGATTTTTGGCCGGCAACGAGAAGCGATGCAGGGGCCGTCACTGCACCTGCTTCGTCCTTGGAGGCAAGGCGACTGACGATCGTTAACTTGCCATTGGGCCGCAGCGCCTCCACATAGGCGGTCCATGGGAGTGGCGCAATGGCCGTCGCTAATATGAAATCGAGGGTCCGGGCAGCGTTTCGCATTTGCAACGGGTCGCGGGTCATTACAAAATGATCCGCGCCAAAGGCGGCTGCGTCGTCCTTTTTTTCAGGGTTCGTCGAGAACGCGGTCACTTCGCACCCCATAGCGTGGGCGAACTGCAGGGCCAAGTGTCCGAGTCCGCCGATGCCAACGACGCCGACGTGATGATGTGGCCGCACGCCGTAGCGCCGCATCGGCGCGTACACTGTAACGCCTGCGCACAGGAGCGGTGCTGCGCCGGCCGAACCGAGCGACTCCGGAATGGAGAACGTAAAACGACTGTCAGTGCGAACGAAATCGGCGAATCCACCGTGCCGCCGGACACACGTGAGCACCTTGCTCTGGCAGAGATTCTCGTAGCCGTTCAGACACCACTCGCAGCGCAAGCAGCTGCCAGATTGCCACCCGACGCCGACTCGTTCACCAATGCTGAGCTGCTCAACGGCCGCTCCAGTGGCGGCCACCGTGCCGACGATTTCGTGTCCTGGCACGAGGGGGTAATGCGAGATACCCCAGTCGTTATCAATGAGGTGAACGTCGCTGTGGCAGATGCCGCAGTGGCTCACTTTGACATCGACTTCGTACGGGCCAAGTTTCTGAAGCTCGTAGTCGAATGGCTCCAGCGCAGCCCCTGGCGCTTGTGCAGCAAATGCGTGAACTCGCATGGATTGTTATCAGTGAAGGCTGTATGCCATCCACCGCATTTTAGTGTTTGGTCACCGGAAGCGGTTGGTACATAGAGGCGGCCTTTCAGCGCGTCGCGCGTCGAGACAGCCGTTCCTACTGCCCTAAAGTGTTATATATCAAAAAGCATAGCTTCAGACATATTGTAAAAGGAAGAGGCTGCCATCGTGCCGAGACGAATATGGAAAGAGTGGGCGCAAGATCAGTTTCTGGGCGTCGCGCAGTTTGGGCCCATGAGGATGGAGCGCGGCAACATTAAGTTTTTCGTGCTCATGACGCTACGCGACCAACCGCTCCACGGCTATGGTATTATTAAGGCCATTGGGGACGTGAGCGGTCACGCCCCGAGCGCAGGCGTGATCTACCCGACCTTGCAGATGCTTGAGGATCAAGGTTGCGTCGCCATGAACGAGGAGGACAACAAGAAGGTCTACGTCTTAACCGATGCGGGGAGACGCTTCTTGGACGAACACCGCGACACTGTCAAGCTGCTGAGCACGCGCGCCGCTCAGCCACGATGGAGCTCGCTTCCCGGGGTCGGCCGGCGCATCGGGGAAATTGCCCGCACGATCTTTTCCAACTACTCGTACCTTGATGACGAGAAGATACGGCAGATCGAGCACATACTTGATGGGGCAAAGAAACAGATCGGCGAAGTGATTTTTGCGAGAAAGCGTTAAGACGGCGCTGTTGTTCCTCTTAGCGAGAAATCCGACGGCTGCGTCGAGCTCGTCGCGATAGCGGCATTGAAGAGGGTTCGTAAGTCAGCTGGATCGTGCCACATCTTTGACTTTGAGGCTGCTTACAGCACGACAAAATCATAGCTTTTATAACGAATTAATCTGCTCACAGCAAGCATGGACCTGTTGACCATCCTCGCCGGGATAATCCTCATTGTCATATTTCTAAGCCTTCTGGTCGCACTACTGCGTGTCGGCTTGCGATTATTGCTGTATCTAATCCCTAACGCAATAATTGGCTTGATTATTCTTGTTGGCGCTAATGTGGTAGGCATCAGCGTGCCCATAGATTGGATCACCGTGGGATTTAGTGCCTTAGCCGGAATTCCGGGAGCCATCCTGATGATCCTGCTTTACTTGCTCGGCTTCGCACTATAGGACTATGACGACTGAGGGTTCCATGTGGCCCATCGAAGAGTTTTTTTAGGCTGCTCAAATCGCGGGTCTAACTCATACCAGGGTATGAGAAAGTCATACTCACGCACACCACCGGTCAGCCCAATTTTTCCACTCAATAGTTGCAGTTGTTTCCGGTGCAACTTGTATTCAACGGCACACTCGAGTAATCTATCTGCACGCGCTGATGACGAAAATAATAGATTGCACTAGCTGCTCATTTGGCCGATGATGCGCACACCGCTTCTTGATTAGGCCGAGCCCGCAGAGCGCTCCTTTTCATGATGACCACGGTACTACCTCAAAAATACAGTCGCAGCAAAGCTCGAAACTACTTAAAGAGACGCATGAGCGTGCGACAAATATCGGTTCCAATGGAGCTTGAACGAGCTGCAAACGGCTCGGCAGATATACGCATAGCACTGGGTGTTGCCAAAAAGAAGAATCTTATCCCGATAAAATACCTTCATTTCGAGTCCAGATTTTTAAAAAAAGCGCAAACTATGAGCGAAAACGTTAAATACGATCGTGTAGAGCTTTATTGTGCCGTGATTAATAGGAGCCGGGCTCGCGATCTGGCCTGCCTCGAAAACCGTCTTCTCTTACGGCTACCGGGCCTGTGCTCCATTCTCGGTTTTTTTCTGTAGTTTCTTAGACTCTTTTCCGGTGCAAGTAGCACGGCGAGTGCCCCATTCTGTTTGCTGTTTTGACGCTGGCCACGTCAGGCGCAGTTGCCGTGGCTTCTTGGTTGTACGAGAGATCACACAGAAGCACTGCTTCTTCAGACTTCGCTCACGATAGATATTGAAGCTGGTTCGAATCTCTTTCTTTGATTTCGGCGAAAAAAAGACTTTATGGCGACAACAAAAGCGCAGCAAATCTAAATCAATAAATAGCGTTACTTGTTAACATGTAACAATCGAAAAAATGGAGGTGATAATATGGGAGAATTAAAAACAATTACAAAGGTTCCGGTCGGGGCAGTCGCGTTGATGGGTGCCGTACTTAATGCCATTTTAGGGCTCATTAGTGGTATCATTTCAGCTATTGGCATTGCAATTGGCGTCTCGGCAATACAAAACGCCATTCCTGCAACAACGACGCTCGGCTCGGGAGCAGGCCTCGAGGCTTCCGCTATTATCGGTGGCTTGGTTTTCGGCTTCATTGGCGGCTATATCATAGTGGCAATTGTAGCACTGATTTACAATTGGTTGGCACCTAGAATTGGCGGCGTTAAGCTTGAACTTGAGTAACGGCAAGGACTTATTCAATCACCTAAATCACAGAGGTCTGACGGTAAAGCGCAAGCACAAAGTGTTGGTCGTTACTTTTTTTGTTTTTTTATAAGAACTAGCACTCTTGCCGCGCTTAGAGGTGACGCCCCACCTCTGAACGCAGTGCCAGGCGAAAACGCATTAATGTGCGATGGTTAAGATCCCTAAGACAAGCTCAAAGTGAATCCCATGTTAGATGAGCAAAGAAGCGACGCACGAGCTGGACTACGCGTATGAAAGAAAAAATCAAGTTCGACAATGCGGCAAGCACCCTGTTTGCCCCGCAACTCGTCGGCCTGGTGACGACCGTTGATCGTGCCAATCGACCGAACGTGGCGACCTTCGCTTGGATAATGAGCACCTCGCACGATCCGGAGCTGGTAGCAGTGAGCGTTTCAAGACAACGCTACACCTATGAATGTCTAACAGATGAATTCGTCATTAATTTGCCGACGAAGGAGTTGCTGGAACAGGTGTGGGCCGTCGGGACCCGGTCAGGAAGGAATGTGGACAAGTTTCAGGCAACCGGGTTGACGCCCATACCCGCAGAAGTGGTGAAGCCGCCCCGAATTGCCGAGCGCCCCCCCATATAGAATGCCGCATCATCGACACGCTAGACACGGGAGACCACACGATCTTTGTCGGCGAAGTCGTGGCAAAATCAGGCGACCCCGATGCAATGAAGGACGGGACCCTCAACGAGCGCATTGAGCCGTTGTTCCATCTTGGGGGCAAGAAATTCCTCTGCAGTCGCGAACGAATTGACGTCGACAGGCATCACAGGGGCAAAGGCAGCGTTTGAAATCCCGGCAATCCAGCTTGTGCGGAGGAATTTGGGGAGTTGGTCGTTGGAGCGGAGTGCTGGGCGTCTCGTGTTTATGGCGGCAACACTGGTTGCCAACCATTACCTGATTGAAAAAGGTAGTCATCTCAAGTTCAAAATCAGAAAAAGGTTTCAAAATCACGGTGAGGGTTCGTTATACCCTGACCGGTTCGATACTGGAGTTTGAGGCCCGCTGCTCGCCCTACCTCGAATCGTCTCTTGTTCGTGCGGCGGACCCCACTCCATATTGGCCGCAGCAGCTTTGCGGTTGCGATAATTTTCTATTTACAGTGTAGGCGAGGCCGCTTTAAGCACCTTACGGTTTTGTCTTGCGGGTGCGTCGCATATTCGCTGTTTTCTTAAGTTATGCGCTGGAGCCGTCGCCCCGGAGCTGTGACACAAACGCGGTGTCACGCGTTTACACGCAATTCCTGCCTCACGCGTTTACACGCAATTCCTGCCTCACGCGGCCTTATAGCGCGTCTGTGAGCAGGTTAGATCAGAGGTGAATGTTATGGCGACAAATGTAGCGAGCGCGCAAACGGGCGAACCGCTATACGCGGGTGTCGCCCCGGCGCTGCGCATAAACAGGCGCATTGAAAACGACGAGATTCCACTCTTTATGCAACGGTGCGTTATTGACGCAACGCGCTGGGAAGTAGACGGAACACGGTACGAACAATGGCGCGCTGAAAACGGCAACGGGAAAGAGCCCGCATTTAAATGGCGTGACGAGGTGGTTACGCCCCACCTCCAGCAGCGATTTGACGGGCTTGAACTGCGAGGCGATGGGCATCTCTGCGGTATCCGACACGATATCGACGAGGAGATCGACGAGCGTTTCTACGACACGCAACAGCTTCGGGGCTCCATGCTCGCAAAGTGCCCGGGACAACGATGGCTGTTCGCTCTCGGGTGCTGCAGAAGATACAGACCGCAGTAGAGTTCGCGCCCTTTCGAAGCTCGAATGAAGCTGACAGCGACCCACATGCGGCACTAGTGGCGTGCGCTACGGCGTCCATTTACGCGTCCGCGTACTCGATGTCCGGAAAGGCGTCTTCGAATTCGAGCCTCCTGTCCGTGAGCTTGTTCCACACGATCACCGCCTCTTCTGGGGTAAGCGGTGTCAGTTCCGGGTCGTGCTCTTCGTCGTCGCCAAAGAACGGCACTGTTTTTTCGTATTTGAAATAGCGCCCGCTCGGCGTCCGGAACAGGTCGACGTTCGTGAGCCCGGTTTTCAGCGTTTCAATGCAGAACTGGTGTTCGTTTCGCGCAAGAAGGATGGCCGTATCGGTGTCGTACACCACGCCGCCAAACGCTTGTTTCATGGACATGTCGTTTGGATGAACTCAGACTTAAGCTTTGTATATGCGCGCGGAAAGTAAAACAGGGTCACGCGAAAAAAGCGATGGCTGCGTGAACACGACGAACCAGCCGAACTGCAACAAGTGCCGCCGCGTCGCCAAAGCGGTCAACAGCGTGCTTCGGCCGCGACACAGCAGCGTCAACAATGGGGCTCCAAACCGGATGATGATTCTGTCCTTCGTCGGTGCTAGGCGCTGTTGTTGCTGATGCGCTCAATGTGGATTTAGCATGAGGCGCAGCGTTTTAGCATGGTGCGCGATCAATTACCCCCGACCTTTTCACCTGTCTTTTGCGCTTGCACGGGGTGGTTTATACACAACGGGTTTAAGAGAGCCCTATTTTGCGCTTCTTTTCTCGATTACGTGGTCTCAAAAATCCGCTAGATCGTGCCACTTGTCCGATCGTCCCGGGTTTAAACGAACCGCGTGGTACGTTTTTTTTGCACGTGAGATCATCTTAGATCGCTGCTACGGAACGACCTCTTGTCTGCTCGTCCTGCGAGCGTGCCTGAACAAAGCCTTCCGAGTGGTAGACGACGAGAATGAGGCAGATCCCACCACGCCAGGGACCAACGTATTCTGCAAATGGAGAAAGGCCGTTACCACCACGGCCTGTTGAAAGCAGCATCCCTGATGCAATTCACAAGGGAGGGATACCCGATCGGACAGCTCATCATCATCGATACCGCAGAAAATCAAGGGCTCGCGCGACTTCTGCGATTCAAAAATCGCCCTTTCCTTGTCGCAGGCGTCGGCGGCGTTCTCGATCTGTTACAAAAAACGGACAGCGAAAACCGTTTGCTGCCTTACGCTCCAAAAAGGGACTGTGTGACAGCGGCGGCTTGACGGGCCGTTTTGCACGCGGTTCATTCCGTATGCTCTTCGGCCTCGAGCATTTCCATCAAGGGCTTCTTCAGAATGAGGACGCGCCTTCCGACTCGGACGGCCGGCAACTCGCCGGACTGCACCATCCGATACGCGGTCGTTCGGCTAATGCCTATAAGGCGTGCGGCGTGCTCAACGGACAACGTCAGAGCTTCGTCTTTATGGTGTTCTTTTGTCATGGTCGCACCTTCACGAACGAAAAGGCGCTGAGCTACATATATATGTCGTCCCCAGCGCCGTGCGTAACTAACGTCAATGCACGTCCCTAAACAGGAGGGAGCCGATGATGGTTATCAGAATGAAGAATCCAACAACGACGCCGAGGTCGAGCATGAGAGGGTACGCGTGCAATCCGGTGACCGCGTATCGTAACGCGTCAACAGCATAGGTGAGGGGATTGATATCCGCCAGCGCTTTCATCCAGCCAGGCAGCGACGTGACAGGGAAAAGCGCGCCGCTCAGGAAAAAGATCGGCAAGACGAGGAAGATCATCACCACCTGCAGACCCTCGATGCTCTCGAGCCGGGACGCGATGCTGACCCCCAACTCTCCAAACCCCATGCCGATGAAGAACATGGTCACCACTATGAGCGCGAGAGCAGCCGGAAGTCCCAGAGGGCCGGAAATCCTCACCCCAAGCACGGCTGCCACGACAAGGACGATGAGCCCCTGTGTTATTGCCGTAGTCGTTCCGCCGAGGGCCTTCCCGAGGAGTATTGAGGATCGTGACACCGGAGCAACGAGGATCTCCTTGAGAAAGCCAAACTCCTTGTCGAACATGAAGCTCATCCCTGAGGATAACGACATGTTTGTGAAGAGCGCCACCATGCCGAGGACCCCTGGGACTAGGAAGTCGAGGTAATTCGTCGTGCCTGTCGACCCGGCAAGTTGCAGCGATGAGCCGAGCGAGGAGCTGAATCCTATTCCGAATATGATGAGCCACGCCATCGGCTGGATGAGCGAGGTGAGAAGGCGCGACTTGGCTCTGACGAAGCGGATCATCTCCCTCCACCAGATCGAGTAAATGTCACCCAGAAAGTTCGTCGGTACGTTCGGCATGGCTAGGGCTTAGTGGTTTCGAAGTCCTCGCACCGCTCACGAGGTTTTTCGTTTCTGTCTTTGTCGATCAAAGGGCGTAGTCTACGAATCTTGCCGGCGAACAACTTTTAGCAACTTCTGCAGGCAAGTAAGTTAACGTCGTTTGGTTTACGTTTGACATGATCTCGTGTTACTGGACACAAAAGCTTTCGCACGTCGCAGCAGTACAGCTTTCCGATCCACATCTTTATGGCCGTTGGTATTCCTCTACCGCGCGGCTATTCAGGAGGTGACCCATCGCGATGAAGAGATATACCGTCGCCGCTGTCGTTGTCATTACCGTGCTGCTCAGCTCAGTGCTGCCTACCACGACGGCAAGCGCCCAAGCAGTTGGTAAAGTGCCATATAAGCCAGCGCCGCTGAAATTATGGAAAAGCTTTGAACATACAGTCCTCGCAAAAATTAGCCAATCGGACGTGCCGGACAACACGATCGCATTGCTGAGCGCGCTCAGAGCGGTATTGCCCTGACCAGTCGTCAGCTGATAACGAGCATCGGCAAATAGCGCCGTGCCCTCTCACATCAAGGCAGAAAAAGAAAGTGCAAAGCCACTATCGTCGTTGCTGCCTCGTGAGCTCGTCTTGGCTGCCTTCAAAGCGCGGGACCTCTCCTGGCTGAAAGTACACTAGCGGGCGGTCAGCCGTTCGGTCTGCCTTCCGCTTGTCTAAGTCGTCCACATAGGCCTTGAGCTTCTCACAGCACGTCTCTAGTTCTTTTACGCGTCTTTCCAGTGCGGCTATCCGTTCGTCGTTCGTGTTTACACCTACCAGAGTCATAAAACGCTTGCCATCTTTGTCACCTGCTGATCACACTTCCATGACGTTGCCGACAACAAAAACGTTGTCTTTTCCGCTTGCTTGCGGTGGAGCTGCAGAATCTGATACACGAGCTGCGGGCGCTATAGGGAATTATTGAGGGGACTTCTATGTAGCCCTCTCCTTTTTTGGCACGTTCTCACTATCGAATTCTCGCTATGACGAAAAACTAATAGATCAAGCTGCACAGACTCTCTTCAAGATCAACATGGCAAAGGAGAGATTCACGCTAGCCGAATCAATGACTTTCGTTGATAAGAAAGTCGTAGTCACTGGTGCTGCTTCCGGCATCGGAAAAGCGATCGCCCTGCGATTCGCTGAAGCTGGTGCATCTGTGTTACTTCTAGACGTTAACCCAGAAGGACTATCCGAGGCGGTTGGCTGTTTGGAAACCGCTCGTTGCCAGCATTCTACCTATGAAATTGACCTGGCCGACAAGAAGAAAATCGATCAGTTTTGGTCGACTCTCGACGGCGAACGCCCGCCCGATATTCTCGTAAACAACGCCGGCGTTTATCCGATGGAGGACTACTTGAACGTCGACGAGCACTTCCTAGAAAAAGTGTTTGACGTAAATATGAACGCCGCCTTCTGGATGTGTCAGAACTTCATTAGGTTGAGAAAGGAAAGAGGCGGCATCATCGTCAATGTCTCTTCCATTGAGGCAGTTCTACCGTTCAAAAAGGACATGGTGCACTATGGCATGAGTAAGGCAGGCGTTATCGCACTCACGAGATCGCTCGCTCGAGACTACGGAAAGAGCGGCTTTCGGGTCAATGTCGTTCTTCCGGGCGCCATAAGAACGTCAGGGACGCGGTCATTAGTGAAAGATGCCATTCTCAACGTGAAGCTTGATCTCGTCAAGAGCGGATACGATTTTCAGCAAAGGCTTGCTCTTGGACGATGGGGTGAACCCGACGAGGTGGCGAAAGTCGTTCTCTTTCTTTGCAGTGACTTGGCAAGCTACGTTCAAGGCGCAATCGTCCCCGTTGACGGGGGCTTTCTTTCTTCCTAAGAGCGCGCTCTAAAGCTGGAGAGCTCGACACAACCGATACGAACATCAACGGCAAGCTAGTGCTAAAGGCATCAGATGTCCATACTGCGCGTGCCCCAACAGTACATAAGCGAGATACCGAACTTTTTTTTGAGACTATACACGAAAGAAAACAGGCGTCCCTTATAGTGATGGGGTGTGCTGCGCGAAACGGGGCACGGTTTTACAACCGAGCAAAGAAGTTTTAGAACCTGTCGAAGAAACTCGAGCTGATGCTCGTCTCTCAGCTTTGGAGTCTGCGATCAACCAGCGCGGTTAATCCTTTCTTCAAACGAAAGCGAAATCTTTCTCAAAAACAAAAACAGATGAGCCCGAGGTGATTCAAACGCCTTTCGCTGTGCAAAATGCGAAGGCATATAATGATGGAGTGAACTGCCCACGACAATAACCAGAGACACAGTTGGGTGCGTACTAATGAGCATCGAGAACCGCTCTCTCCTCGCGGCACTCCTTTTTGTGGGTGTGGCGCAGTTCATTCTCGTGATAGCCATCACCGAAGCGCTGTATCCCGGGTATTCTGTGGCGACCAACGCACTCAGCGATTTGGGTGTCGGAGAAACGGCGCTTTTGTTCAACGCGTCGGTCGCGGTGTTAGGAGTATGCGTATTCATCGGGTCGCTGGTCGGCCGGCGTACCCTCCGCAGGGCCTTACAATCACTCTCGTGGCCACCGGCGCCTGTGCTGCAGGGGTGGCATATTCCCTGAAACCACCGGCGCGTCCCCCCTCGTCTTCTCGATCGTCACATTTGTCTTCGGCGCAGTTTCCGCGATCGTCTCATGTAGGGTACTGCGCCCGCCGCTCTCGTACGTCTCAGTGGGCCTGGGGATCATCGCGCTCTTTGCCCTTGTCCTAACCCTCACGCTTCACGATCTGGGAATAGGTCTAGGCGGGATGGAGCGCATGACCGCCTACCCGATCTTCTTGTGGGCGCTCGGGTTCGGAGGATCCCTGATAGGTGCAAAGTGACTATTAATCGGCCGAAGCGGAGCTGTCACATTTGATGGATTTTATGATATGACGGTTGCCATGTTGCAGGGGATCCCTCGCGGTGCGGCGGGCCAGCAGCAGTGTACTCATTTGACAATGTCTTTTAGCTCTCGACTAAGCGAATAGCCAATGATGACTCTGATGCCGACGATGAATGCGAGAATAACAGCCTGATCCAAATTGGGACTGAGTATCGTCCTTACGAGGTCATTCGCGATAAAAAGCTCCAAGGCCAGAACGATTTTTGAGGTGTAATCCAATCTGATGGCGGTGTAATCGGGGGGGTGTCGGCGAAGGACACTCTTTACGAGCTCCACTACGACGCGGGCACTTGCGTAGAAGATGATGACGGCGCCTACGACCTCGAAGAAGGTGACAATCCAGCTGACGACAATTACCCAGTTGCTAATATCCTCGAACATGTGGATGAACAACAGTCGGGCTTTTTATCGGTGATACTTGGTAATAACATTTCCTTCGCGAAACCTACCCAGTCAGCGATTGTCGCGACGCCCTTCTTCCAACATCCGCAGCATTTCAGCAGTATCCGTCGTTGGCACGCTGCACGCGTAATTCTGACAGACGTACGCTGTGGGTTTCCCGTCGACGCACGTCTGGAAGTTCGTAAAAGTGGCGATTTCTGCGATTTCCGGATGCTCCGTCTCTGCGGACCGGAAAACCACCACATTATGCGGCAGGAAATGCGTGTCAAGCGCCCTCAGCATGCGTTTGGTATCTTCTGAGCGCGAGTCGCCGCATATGACGGTCTCGTACGAGGGACCGAGGGCGAGATCAAGCGCGCTCAAAAGATGCGTGTGGGCTTGCGGGGCCCGGTCGACTTCCTGTGAGAGCGCCCGGCCCAGTCTCGAAGCCTCGTCGAAATACTCCGCCCTCCCCGTGAGATGGCCAAGAAACGTCAGGGTCATCAGCATTGCCGAGTTACCCGAGGGGAGTGCGCCGTCGAACACGTCTCGCGTGCGTAAGATGAGCGATTCCGCATAGTCGGCGGTCGAGTAAAACCCGCCGCCTGTGTCATCCTTGAAATGCGTCAGCACGTGCTCCAGAAGCTCAAGCGCTGCTGCAAGGTAGCGCGTCTCAAAGGTCGTTTCGTACAGTTCCGATAGGCCCCAGATGAGGAACGCGTAATCATTCAACGACGCGGTGACCCGCGCCTCGCCCTCCCGATAACGGTGAAGAAGCTGACCTTCAGGGTCGCGCATATGCTCGAGGATAAAATCGGCCGCCTTCGCTGCCGCTGCGGCATACCCCGGCTCATTGAGAGCGCGCGCGCCTTTGGCGAGCGAGGCGATCATGAGCCCGTTCCAGTCAACAAGCACCTTATCATCCCGCAGCGGATGCGCGCGCTTCTCCCTCCGTTCAAATAGGCTCTGTCGAATTGACTCAATGCGGTTTCTGAGGGTTTCTTCGTCCATCTTGAGTTCTGCGGCGAGCGCTGTGACCGATCGCGTCATGTGAAGTATGTTCTTGCCGGTACGCTCCCCCGCGCTTTCGTCGCTGTAGTTGCCCGAGGACTTGAGGTTGAACACGATACGGGCGAGTTCTGCTTGCTTAGCCGTGAGCCCTCGCTCAAGCTCGTCGAGGCGCCACACGTAAAATTTGCCCTCCTCTCCCTCGCTGTCAGCGTCTATCGCCGTGTAGAAGCCCCCCTCGGACGACGTCATCTCCCGCGAAACAAACGAAAACATCTCCCGAACGACCCGCGCATACTCGTCATTCCCGGTTGCCTGATAGGCCTCAGCGTACGCGAGCCCGAGGAGTGCCTGGTCATAGAGCATCTTCTCGAAATGCGGGACGAGCCACTTGGCGTCGGTGGAGTATCGATGGAAACCGAATCCTACGTGGTCCCAGAGTCCACCGCGCCGCATCGCTTGGAGCGTTGTTTCCACCATCAGTAGCGGCTTGCGCTCGCCCGTTCGCTTCCAATAGCGGAGCAGAAACGTAAGGCTGTGGGGGGTGGGGAACTTCGGGGCACTCCCGAACCCTCCGTGCACGTCATCGAAGAGGCAGGTGAGCTCTTCGTACGCTATCTGAATCGCTGACGCGTTGATATCCCCGGCCGAGGGCTGGAGCGACGATGATGATCGGAGCGCGGAAACGATCTCTGCCGCAGACGTGTCGATCTCGGGCCTCTTGTGGCGCCACGTCTCCTGTATGCGCGGTATGAGCTCCCGCATCCCAGTTCGCCCGAACCGCGTCTCCTTCGGGATGTACGTGGTCGCGAAGAATGGTCTGGCGTCAGGCGTCATTACGATGGTGAGGGGCCACCCTCGTAGCCCGGTCATTGCCTGACACACTTCCATATAGACGTCGTCGATATCCGGTCGCTCCTCCCGGTCGACCTTGACGTTCACAAACGCGTTGTTCATCATTCGCGCGATCTCGGGGTCCTCGAACGACTCATGGGCCATAACGTGGCACCAGTGGCACGTCGAGTACCCGATCGACAGAAACAGAGGCTTGTCCTCGCGCCGTGCCCTGTCGAACGCTTCCCGCCCCCACGGATACCAGTCGACGGGGTTGTCAGCGTGTTGGAGCAGATACGGGCTCTTCTCGGAGGCCAACGCATTTCTCGGTTCCCCGTCCTTTGTGCCTTTGCGCTCCACAGGTACCTCGGAAGTAGGCTAGTGCCGCGGCGCAAATAGCTTTCGTTTGACCGTCTCACCTTTCTCACTCGCAGTGATTTGAACCGGTCTCAACTTCAGGCGAGCTGCTAGTTGGGAATGAGTAGGTGCTTCTGCGTCAAGCAGGCACATTGACCGCCGATCACTTCTGCGCCCGGTAACTTCGGTTGAGCACCACGGTGACGCGAGAGGTGAAGTGGCTAATACTAGTGCAAACACAGTGACTATTTATGACTACACAGGAGCGCAAGCCAAAAGAGCCCAGTTTTGTCACAGGCCAAGAAGCTCTAATATATGAAGTCGAACGGGCGTGTGGCCAATTAAACAAGCTTAAGGACTTGCAACTAGACGAGCCTTTTTTGCGTGCGGTGGCTGCGGAAATACGAGCGCACATGAACCACTTAGGGGCAAGCTTGCAGAGCTTAACGGAGCCTTGTGGCTAATGACTGTAGCTAAAACGGCTCGCGCTTGCCAAGGAGCCTCCTCGGCTTCAGCCCTGCTGCGATCAACTCTCACGTCTGTCCGCGTCGCCTTGCCTACCAACAATCGTGCCCAGCACAAGGCGCTTACTTAGAGGGCTAAGATACGTGTGACGTCTTTCTTTTTCTTGCCCTTCTCGCTCCACATCCCTGAAGCACGAAACGAGCGCGTCGAGTGCCTGCGTATCATCTAGACTAGCCTCGGACTTCTCATAAGCTTTTGTCTTGACCTCTGAAAGCGCGCGGCTCAATAGCTCCGCGTCGCTGCCCGTTAAGATTAGCCCACTTTCTATCATCTTTCCCCTCCTGGTCGGTGATTTTTACATGAACTACGTGACATAATGCATGATCGCTTTGTTCTGACGCCGATATTAGCGCCAAAATGGCCTTCATTCGCCGTGAAGAGAGTTAAGCAAGCTTCAAAGGGTAAATGGCCACTGGGCTAGTCTCTGATGTAGCGCGGACGGCGTACTCCTCACAATACGAAACGCCCTCCCTATCGCCACGCTGCTTACAATGGGCGTACTTTTCGCACCTTTGGCAGTTCATCATATTTGCATTTCATGAATGGCAGAGTAAAGAAGCCTATCCGCGCGGGGGGAAACTAACCGGGCCAGAAATATCCGGCGATTTGTTCCTCCAACGCGCTTTGCATGTTATGTCTCCATGTGCGTAAGGGTCGCTCGCAAATTCACCATCTAGTCGGGTAGGAAATCGTCAAAAGCCCTAATCTGCTTGCCATTGGAGGGCGCATAGACGTTATCCGCTTCTGAAACCTGCCAGACCGGCTTATGTGGTAGTCACAAAAATCAAATCAAAACGAGGAGGTACATGGCAGCCCAGCACTGTCAGAAGTATTTTAGTCGTGTCTAAAAGGAGCCTAGAGCAGAGAGTATTAACAATAAGCATCATCAAGGACATTCAATGTGAAAACATTGATTGTCTATGTTTCAATTCACCACCAGAACACGGAAAAAGTAGCAAAGGTGATGGCAGAAGTGCTGGGGGCGGACCTTGTCCCTATCGGTCAGGCGCAACCCGACACCCTCACGGCGTATGACCAGATCGGATTCGGATCAGGGATTTATTACATGAAGTTCCATAAGAGGCTCCTCCAGTTTGTGGAGGCGCTCCCGGCCGTCACGAGAAAACGGGCTTTTATCTTCTCTACGGGCGGTGAAGGGGAAATACAGAGGCATGCTGCTCTGAAAGAGCTGTTGATGAATCGAGGATTCTCCAACGTGGGCGATTTCTCCTGCAAGGGATGGGATACCTGGGGGCCTCTGAAACTTGTCGGGGGGACTAATAAGGGAAGACCAAATGCGGAAGATCTGGAGGAGGCGCGGGTATTTGCACGGGGATTGAAAGAAAAACATACATGACTTGAGCTTGTGAGCTTACGCTTACCTGCTCCCAGGGTCGGCTTCTGGAGCAGGCGACGCTGCAAGACGCCCCTTATGCTTAGTTTTAACCTTTCTGAACAATATTCGGTTTCTGGGCGCGATTGTTCGGCGGCGGCAAAAGAAGGAAGCGTGAGGTCGATAGCCGCATGAACTGATGGAATTACGTCAGATCATTTGATGTTCTGCGCGAGCTCATCCGCAGTCGTTGCCGTCTTCTTCATTAAATTTGA
The DNA here is from genome assembly GCA_963701995.1 of Methanobacteriota archaeon. Classification (GTDB taxonomy): domain Archaea; phylum Halobacteriota; class Bog-38; order Methanoflorentales; family Methanoflorentaceae; genus Methanoflorens. The sequence continues at coordinate 772,662 of OY969693.1, forward strand.
CAACGTTTCAATGAACTTCGACCGTCTGTCTATCGTCATCTCCAAGCGTAGCGACGTCATTTCCGACATTTTGTTCATGCCATCTGACAGTACCTCTAAGCTCTGAAATACGCCCCCTGAGCTGCTGCTGTTCTTGCAGCACATTCTGCAATTCCGCATTTGCTTGCTGTGCGTCGTCCCGAACGGCGCTTATGTCTTCTATCAACTCAAATAATAGCTCGATTTCTTTTGATAGGTCTTTCCGCTTTGGCATTGCCTCACCTTCTGCGCGTTCCGCGTGTTCCGCGTGTGTTGAACTGCACATACACCGCCGGCCGCGCTTAAAAGTGATATCTTGATATCCGATCATATAAAAACAGTGTGACCATTAGGGCGCGGGGTTTTGATGCTGCTATGTAGTTGTTTATCTTACATTTTTTGCTGCAGCTGGAAAACGAACGCCTCGCTGGCTTTAAATCGAAAAAAGAAATAAATAAAGAGGAGATAAGGAATAAGTTATAGGAACACGCTATAAAAACCCCCTAACTTTCATTTTAGGACCTCATTTTAAACTCTATTAGTTTAGTCTTCTTGGCTACCGAACAGGTCTTGAACACGAGCTATAGGCTTTTCAGGGTCAAATATATGAAAAGTTAAAAAATAGTCATCTTCAGTGCGGTTAATGGCATATTTTTCAAGGCGTAGTGGTAATGCTTCATTGTCACGTGAGAAAATGGGCTCTCCGTGCTTCTTTACAGCTATCTCATTCAGCCTATCGGTTTCAGCGTCCTAATAGGCTTCTTCTTCTGCTGACATTTTTGATTCCTCAATAAAGCGAGTTTGGAGATAGTCTGCAACTTCTTTAGCTAGGCGTTCTAAAAGGACTTTACGAACTTTCATATGCCTATCAGTCATGCGCTTAAATCCTTCCAATACTTACTCCCCCCAGCTCTCCTTTTTCGCCTTCACAATAAAACACGTAACACTCAACTTTTGCAGCTTATATCTTCGCACTTTGACAAGCGGCAAAGATCCGTTCGTGCGCGAAGGCGTAGCCGTAGCGCACTCACTACGCTAGGTCAAGGTGTCCAAGAATTACGACAGCCGCCCCCTTTGCTTGGATTTAATGTTGAATTGCTAGAGGAAAACCCCATATGCCTCCTTACTTGTTGCCCAAAAACCTACTTACTGCACATGCAAAATTACTGTGTTGGTTTTGCGGAGCGTGTTTCTCCTTCGTGATCTGTTTTTTCCTTGCGTATGCCTTATCCCCTTCCGTGCGCTACTCAATTTGATGATATTATGACCGACGAAAAGAAAGAAGAGAAGAGAATCGCCATGGAAGAACGACGCAAGCATCCCTTCGAGGCAACCGTTACGCCCGAGGTGCTCGAACGGGGGCGACACTGGATCACTGTCCGGCTGAGGAACGTATCAACGGAGCCCCTCGTCGACGTAAGCGCGACGCTGTATACCTATAACTCGCACGATCTCGACGTTTTGACAAGCGGCTCTTTTCATTTCGTGCAAGAGTTGCGCCCTCACGACATGGCAGCGCTCAACTTCCACGTTTTTGCGAACCACACAGGATGGGTCTATCTGCACGTCACGGCGTACCGCGACGGTGCTTTCGTGAACTGGTACTCCCCCTATTATGAGGTTCGACTCGTTGAAGATCCCGCCGAGATCCAGACCTTCTTCGTGAATCGGCCCTACTGGGCCTATGAAGAAACAATCGAGACGGAAACGGTCGTGCACGCCCACCGCGACGTGCCGAATCTACGGCTCGAAATCGCTGCAACTCCCCCGTCGAAATCCCACACGCTCATGGACGTAGTTGATATCGATTTCATCGCAGAAGGCGGCACGAAGCGATTCGTAAGCGAGCTTTACGCGAGTGAAGAAGGCATGTACCACCTCACAGCGCGCCTTTTTCACGATCAGAAGCTCATTAGCAGCAAGCTGGCATCCTGCTACGTTACGCCCCTTGAGGAGTGAATCTGCGGCGCACTCACTACGCTAGGTCGAGGTGTCCAAAAATTACGACAGCCTTCCCGCTTGCATGAATTTAATGTTGAATTGCTAACGGGAATACGCCTATACGGTGGCCTAATTAAGGCACAAGCTAATTCAAGGCGTCGGTTTTGGTAGCAGAGCCACGAGGCGACAGAGCGCTGCGAGGGAAGCCGAGGGGCGTAGCGGTCTCTGTGTGCCGGAATACTTGGAATATTTGGAAGCTATAAAAAGGAGTTTTACTAGTTTTACCTCGCACTCAGCGGTCTTTCAAGCTTGCTGTTTACTGATCGGAATTTTCTTATTCTTTGTCCGCACAGAGGGGGTAAAATTGCCAACAGGCGTACTTCTCGCACCCTAGACAGCTCATCATGTTAGTCTCTTTGGGCAGCAGCGGAAAGCACGTTACCGCGTCGCGAAAATAACTAGGTCGCCGATTTTTGGGTTTTTTCGTATGTGCGCCATACCGAAAGCTTTATTGTCGCTGCTACTGCGTTATTTGGCGTTTAGTGACGATTGATAACGACCGGTGCATCTGTTTCAGAACGACGGCGATAAGAAACGAGAACACCGTTTGGAGGTCTTTGTGCCAGCAGATGAAACGTCGCCACCTATACATCGAACACTGCGGCAGGTCGCGGGCGTGTGCGGCCTGTTGGGTGCAATCGTCGCTTTGAGCTTTGTAGGGCTTGCGATCTTTTATTCACCAGGCAATTTCAGTATCACGCAAAACTGGCTTAGCGATCTCGGCGGTATGGGCTATACGGCCTTTGAGAACGTCTCCCGGCCCTCAGTCACCTCGTCTACCACGGCGCTCCTCTTCGATTCGGGGCTCTCAGTGGCGGGCATTCTTGGCATCATCTTCTCGTTAGGACTGTTGAGCGATGCCCATTCGCCTGCGTACCGGCTAGGTGCGGTGTGCACGACGTTGGGAGCAGCTGCGATCGCCGGGGTCGGTCTCTTGCCCGAGCCGCTTGGCGTCATACATATCGTCGCAAGCTTCGCTTTTGGGATATTCTTCGCGGCAGCTATGTTCCTCATTGGCGGCTCGCTTGTCGATTCTTCCGCAAAGCCTTTAGGGGCGTTTTCAATCGCCCTCGGCATCGTCGCTCTGATAGGTACCTCTCAAATCAGTTACGAGCGGGGCGTCGCTGAGATTATCTTAGCCGCCGCGATAGCACTTTGGTTTGTGGTCTTTAGCATTCGAATGTTGAGGCGCGCGTCGCTCCGCGAGACATAGAATAGCACCCACTCATTTCGTTTACGATCCCCTTAGCTCGCCCTGCTAGTTAGTTTAGGATAAAGCGCGGACGGCGATATTCTTCGCAATACGGAACGTGCTCCCTATCGCCACGCAACCTACAATGGGCGTACTTCTCGCACCTTTGGCAGTTCATCACGGGCGCATTTCATGAGTGTAGCGTAAAGAGGGCTATCCACGCGGTGGGAAACTAACCGTCGCCAGGAATACCAAAGTCAGCGCATCGGCGATTTATTCCTCCAACGCGCTTTGCATGCCATGTCTCATGTGTGTAGAGGTCGCTCCCAAATTCACCACCTAGACGGGCAGGAAATCGTCAAAAGCCGTAATCTGCTTGGGGAGGGGGCACAAAAACGACTGGGCTCACGAGTGGTGAACGCGACGTGGTGCACTTGTGATTGTGAAAGAGCTGGGATCTACTGGGGTAGTAAGTCGACCGCGAAGCGCTCTCAAGGCTAACCGCATCAAAAGAGACGCAGCGACAAGTCTCTAATGGGAGATTAGGACGCAGCTCTATGAGCACGTGCGTAAGAAGATACGCACAGGAGTCTTTTTATAAGCGCCGCTGGAAACGTGTTTGTTATGCATACCGGTTTTTGCAGATTCAACGTCGGCCTCTTTGAGTGCATAGCGCTCAGTGATGGTTCTTTTACCTATCCTAGCCCGGGTCCGTTTCTCTTCGCCAACGCTCCTATCGAGGGTTTGCGAGCAAAGCTTCACGCGTATCACATTCAACCAGAGCAGTGGACAGAGTGGACAAGCCCATACACGTGCATTGCCGTTGACACTGGCACCCATCGTGCGCTCATCGACACTGGCGGCGGGAGTCTCAGCCTTGATACGGGCCGCCTGCTGCAGAACCTTCACGCCGTGGGTATTGAGCCCGCGGAAATTGACGTAATCGTCATCAGCCACGCACATCCGGACCATCTCGGCGGTAATACCAGCACTAACGGAGAACCCATTTTCCCTAACGCACGCTTTGTCATTCACCGAGACGAATGGGATTTTTGGATGGGGATGCCCGACTTACGGGCACTGCAGACCGAGGACTTCGTCAAACGGCTGCTCGTCAACACCGCGCGCGCGAAGCTCGGAGCGATTGAGGGGCAGGTCGAACTCATTAACCGTGAAAAGGAGATCCTGCCCGGCATTCGGGCACTCGCCGCCCCGGGCCACACGCCGGGCCACATGGCTTTGGCCATATACTCAAACGACAGGCAGCTGTTATGCCTCTCAGATACGGTGCTCCACCCCATCCATTTGGAGTCGCCTGAGTGGTACGCCGCCGTCGACCTCGATCCTGAGCAAACCGTCATCACACGTCACCGGCTCCTTGCGACGGCCGCAAACCAGAAATCGCTCGTCCACGCGTATCACTTCCCGTTTTCTGCGTTAGGACACATCGTCGCAAAGGGAGATGGATGGCAATGGCGCAGCTGGAAAGCAAAATAGCTGACTGTTGTGCCGAGGTGGAAGCGCTCAGCAAGATGGCGAATATACTGGCCAGTGTCAGCCAATGAGAATGTGAGATCATAGACGAGAGAATCAAAGAGACCATGCGCCATTTGAAGGCACAGTGCAAGGCGCAGAGCAGGCCCGTCTATGGCTATGATGACGCGGATGCGCGCGGTCCCGCAACGAGCAGGAGCAGCACTTATAAAACGGGCGCTCTCTCTGCGGTCGAATCGCCAGACGTAAGAGCAGATCGCGAAACGGCTGAACGCCGCCGGGATCCTGGGCAAGGGCAGCGGCACGTGGACAGTAATGAGCATCAGGAGGATCTTCCTTAGTCTGTGGGCTGCACGTCTCCAGTAGACCCCCAGATTGGGCTAAGCTTAAGTGGTTAACACCCAAGCAATAAGATATTATGACTTTTGAAGATTGCGTGAAGTTTGCAAACGAACGAGTAATCTGTTCAATCGCTACCGTCGACGGCGATCAGCCGCACGTGCGGATGTTTGGGTTGTGGTTTGCCGATAAGGACGGCTTCTACTTCTCGACTCAGAAGACGGGTAACGTCTACCGACAACTCTCGGTGAATCCTAAACTGGCGTTGTGTTTCTACGCGCCTCCTGAAACTCAATCGGGGCAAGGGCCCACGATGGACATGGGGAAGATAATGCGCGCTAAAGGCACAGCTAAGTTCATTGACGACCCATCTTTGAAAGAGCGACTCTTAAGCGAGAGACCGTTTATACGTCCATTTGCCGAAAATGTTGTCATATTTCGTGTGGAAGGCGGTGAAGCGTGGTTTTGGACGTTTGCCGACAGCGGACGTGAATCAGCGATTGAGCGGGTTAGCTTTTGAGGTAAAGCCGTTTGGCAAGAGGGGCGTGATAGACAGCGGAAAACCATTATCAACGTAAATGATTGGGTTTAAACAGAGACTTTTAAGAACAAAAGCATAGTTCTGGGGTCATTCTGCTTCACTGTCACACAAAGGAGGTGTTCAACAAAATGACAAAAAATGGTCTTATCAATATTTCCGCAGAGCCAGGAGGACGAGAGATCGTTATCATTTCAGTCTTCGACGCGCCGCGCGAGCACGTGTTCAGGGCGTACACCGATCCGAATCTTATACCGCAATGGTGGGGTCTGAGAGAGCACACTACCACTGTTGATACAATGGACGTGAGACCAGGCGGGGTTTGGCGATTGGTCTCGCGCGACCCCGACGGGAATGAGTTCGCCTTCAAAGGCGTATATCACGCCGTAGTGCCCCCCGAGCGGCTTGTCCGAACGTCTGAATTCGAAGGCATGCCCGGTCACGTATCGCTTGAAACGGCGACCTTCGAAGAGCAAGACGTCAAGACAACGGTGACTGCAATAGCCGTTTTCCAGACCGTTGAAGATCGCGACAGGATGCTCCAGTCGGGAATGGAGGCAGGGGTGGCTGAGACTACAGATCGTCTTGTCGAACTTCTGCAAAACCTGAAGCGGTAAAGAAAAAGAAAGGTTGATTCGCGCGCGAGTATTCTGAACTTCACCAAGTATAGGTGCGCGATCGTTCTCCATATCGGCTAGTATCACAGATATCACCGATCCGGCGTACTCGCATCCGCGTGTAGCCTAGGACGATTTTATAACTATATTATGGTGAACCGGCATACGCGGTGACGAATTGCCCCACATCGGGCCCTGCGATCTCGAGCGCAAGACATCCAGATCGTAAGGCAACAGCAAACTATGAAACGAAGTGTGTTCGGGTTAATCGTCTTGTTATTGACTGCTACGGTGCTTACTGCGGTGGTTATCACAAACTTTCCTCATTCGTCAAAGCCCGATTACAGCGCCGATTTTGCGAGAAGTATCGGAGGCACAGGGTGGGCCCCCATAAATCCGATATCACAGATAGCCGACAATGTGTACTCGGGGTCGTATAGAGCAAGCAGCGGCAATAGCAGCGGAAATGGAAGCCTTACACTCACGGTGACGATCGAGATTGCACAGTCCGAAGCTGCGGCAAAAGAACGATATGGACATTTAGTGCTCCAAAAAAAGAATGACGGGTATACAAGTGGGGAGGGCAACCTTGGGAACTCCACCATATGGGGGGACACGACAGCGTCGTGGTTTGGGTATAAAACCAACAGCCCCGTAAATGCATCGACGAGTGCATCGACGAGTGCATCGACGTATACCTTCTTGTGCGCCTTCGATAAAGAGATTAATAACTGGGTTGTCGTAACTGAAACCACAGATACGATCGGTCAAAACCTCAGCTGATCTAATTTTACCGTCTTTGTCCGGCCGCAACCCTTTTTTTGAATGAAATCGCTGCAAAAAATTTGCTACGCCACCCGAAACAGAGAGTAATTTCGAAACTGCGATAAAATAATGCCTATGGAGGGTTGGTTGCTCGAAATTAGCGATGCGCTGTCGATTGTGAAACTGGTTTTGTAAACGCGTTCGATTCGTCGTTTTTCATAACATTTAAGCTCTGTCGTGCTGCCTACTAAACGGCTTACTTCATAGGAGGTGAAAGATGGCACAGGAACCGCTAACGCACCCGCAGCGACCGGCAAAAAAACGAGCGGCACAACAATTCCCTTTGTGGATAATGTACGTCTCTATCGCCGTGGTTTTCGGATGGCTTCTCTTTATAGCATTCTGGCTTTTCTACTATGCCAGCAGTTTTAGCATTCTCCAAAACATCGCTATTTTCCTGCTCTCTCTCGTCGTCGCTTTGATAATTGAAACGATCCTCTGGGTTCCGTGGAGCATGAAACGCGCCTGAAAACAGCAATTGCGCATGGTCCGCAAGACGGTATCGGGTGAGCGATGGCGCATTACCGTTGCTCGTCTTCACGCTGGGTTGCGCAGCTTCGGCAGAAGAACGGAGCTGAGAGAACTCACGACGAGTCGAGCAACTGCACCAACTGAGCAACGTTGCGCTCTTGTGTGACAAATCGCGGCGGTATGCTTCTTTGAATGAATCCGGATATCCCGAGCAGCTCTTCCATATCAGATGACAGTGCGTACGTTGGCCGCCCGCTCGTGTCGGGTTTCTTCTGGCTAATCAGCCGCGCGTGGTGTAACAGTCTGCTGTTGCTACTGCCCACGACGATCACAAGGTTCTCGAAGGCGTATCCGCGCTTGACGTGGGCGTTGTATGGATAGCGCTGGCGACACGCGGCTCGCTCAGACGCTGACAACCAGTTGAAATCGATCGTATGATCGATCGTGAAATAGCCGACGAAGTACAGCGCTTCGGGATACTCAGCGTTGTCGTGATTAAACGGTTTTAATCCCGCGTAAAAAACGAGCAGGTCCTCTTCACCCAACTCAAGGAGATACCGACGTTTTGCCGTAGCGTCACCATAGGTGCACGTCTCGAACTCTGGATCATCGTGCATTGGCACGTGCCTGAGCGCTGGTGGCACGTACGTCGACAGCGGTTTCCCATTCCTGCCGATTCGTTCGCCGTAAGTCGTAGCAGTGCACGATCGATACGTCTCCGGAATGGGAACGAATTCGAACGATCCGCCCTCAAAAATTGGACCATAGGTTCCGCCGCTTCCCTTATCGATGCCGACGCGCAGCAGTAGTGCTTTCATTGTTTTAGGCCCCGAGAGTTCAGGTCTGAAGCACGCAATGGCAAGCTGCGCTCGGCGTGTATTTGCAAGAGCCCCGCTGCATCGCTGCAAAGCGTGCCATCAGCGTGCCGTTGAAGAAACGAGAGTCCCTTTCGGCAATTCGGGCAGAAGTTAGGCATTTCGTATGCAATTTCGCAGCGAGCGATAAATACATTTGTCACGTCGGCGGCATCGTGACTCAATTGAGACTGCTTGCACCGCAACTTGCGCGAAGTCACCTCGCTATGGTGTTGATGCTAGCACCTTGCGTGGCTCGCGTGCGAATCCTCACCAGCTCCTCGTTGGTCTTGAGGGTCTCGGGTACCTCAGACGAACGGGGCGTCCCTCTTTGCACAGCAGGCGCTTGTGAACGAAATCAGGTCAAGCGTGTAGCATACAGTGGTGTCCCTTGTTCGGAGTCCCGAGAGCGGAGGAAGCCCCTATGCCTGGCCTAGGGACTCTCTGAAGGAAATCTATTCCATGATTTCGCCGTCCTTTTTCCGAGCGTGAGCGACCGCGCTATCTAGAATAGGCAGGGATCACGCCAGTAAGCAGAGCCCAAAGATCCGTTTAGGTGCAACTATACAAAAACCGGCACTCGGGCTACATCTGTTGACCCGCTTTTATTAAGCCCCTCGATATAAAATAGAGAAGAAAAATAACGGTTTATGATTAAGGGGTGACTATGGATTTAGAAAAAGCAACTTCTTACATTGACGCTCTATACGAAAAAAGGGGGTTCAGTAAAAAAGGATACATTGAGGCTACGGAGTTACAGGAATTCGGAACCGTAGTGGATGATGACGTGTCGAGGATGCTTTATGTCTTAACTCGACTGACGCGTGCACGAAGGATTTTAGAAATTGGAACTAGTATAGGATATTCAACAGTGTCAATAGCTAATGCTGTGAAAGGATATGACGGCAAAATCCTTACTATTGAGTGTGAGCAACACGTTGCACAGCAAGCGATGAAGCATTTTGAACGTGCTGGGGTTGCACGGAACATTGAAGTGAAAATTGGTGATGCACGCGAAATAGTTCCCCGAATTCGAGAACACTTTGATTTAATATTTCAAGATGTTGGTGATAAAGAGCTGTACCCTTTGTTATTTGACGATTGCATTCGTCTTTTAAGACCTGGCGGACTCCTTTTGGCAGAAGACACGCTGTTTCCTGTTATGGGGCTGGATAGCAAGGGGACTCGTTTCGTTGCACCCATACAAAAGTTTAATGAAATGGTTGTCGATAGCTCCTTTTTAGAGAGTACGATACTACCAATAGGCGACGGATTAACCATAGCTGTAAAGATGAGCTAGTGAGTGTTTTTTATACAATACTATTCCCCGAAAACTGTGTTACACAAAAAATCCTCAGAAGATTGCTCATATAGCCTCTAAGAATCGCAGGTGGCTTTCCTTTCATTCTAATACTCTACTTTATGCACCAGATAAGATCGACAAGATTCCATTATCATTGCTCGCTGGTGTGGGTACCGCGGCAAGTCTCAATACTGTTCTTTCCCGTTACTACATTGAGGCTTACGACTCTCCTTTAACAGCCGCATGGCTACGAGATTGCGCGATTCGAGCTGGATGGCGAAACGAAATACTCAAAGAACTCTGAAGGACACAAAATGACACTCGAGGAGAACACTGATTCGCGCATCGGCTACGAGTGGATTGCGCTTTCCGTAACGACCATTGGCGTGTTGATGGCGTCGATCGATGGGTCAGCCGTGATCATCGCGCTGCCCACGATCTTAGCGGACCTGCAGGCGAGTTTTATCACCATGATGTGGGTACTCTTAGGGTACCTGCTTATCGTCGCGGCCATCGTACCCGTGGTAGGCAGGCTCGCGGACATACTGGGACGTAAGAACCTCTACAACATCGGCTTTGTCATCTTCACCGTCGGGTCGCTGCTATGCGGGCTATCGCTCCCGCAGTTCCATGGCGTTGACTTGTTGGTGTACCGCATGATACAGGGCGTCGGCGGCGCACTGCTCATGACGAACAGCGTCGTGATCGTCACCGACGCCTTTCGCAAGGGGAACATCGGCTTCGCCCTCGGCGTGAACGGGGTCGCGTTTTCCGCGGGGTTCCTCCTCGGCCCGCTCGTCGGCGGCGTACTCACCGCAATTTCGTGGCGGCTCGTGTTTCTCGTGAACGTGCCCATTGGCATTTTTGGCACGATTTATGGGGTGTACAAGCTCAGAGAACCGGTCGTTCCGCTTGCGGATCAGATCTTTGATTGGGCCGGAGCTATTACGTTTACGACGGGGCTGACGGCACTCTTGCTCGCCGTGTCGCTCTATGCGTTTCCCATCACTGGCGCGTGGGTCGTGTACGTTCTGTGCGTGGTCACAGTGGTCTCGCTCGCAGCGTTCATCTTCGTCGAAGGACGCGTCCCTCAGCCGATGCTGAACCTTCACCTCCTCTCGAACCGCGTCTTCACGTACGCCACCGCGGCGAGTGGGCTCAGTGGCCTGGCTCGCGGTGCCGTGCTCTTCGTTCTCATCTTCTTCTTGCAGGGGCCCTACGGAGCAGACCCTCTCACGGCAGGCATTCTCTTGACGCCTTTTGGCGCTGCGCTGTTGGTCACTGCGCCGATTTCAGGACGCCTGTCTGACCGCTATGGGGCACGGTACCTCGCCACCGGCGGACTCCTTATCGACGCTGGGGCGCTCATCGGGATGGCCACTATCGTGAGCACGACGCCCTATTGGGTGGTGGCCGTCTTAATGGCGCTCATAGGGGCTGGGTCGGGCATCTTCTGGTCGCCAAATACGAACGCGGCGATGAGTGCTGTGGAGCCGAACGAGCGTGGCGCGGCGTCTGGCATCCGGACGATGGTCCAGAATACCGGTCAGATGCTCGCCATCGCGATCGCATTCCCCCTCGTCCTCAGCAAGCTTCCTGAAGCGGTCTTGTACCACGTCTTTCTGTACGGCGGGGGGTTGAGCAGCGATCCACTGGTCTTGGCAGCGTTTGAGCTCGGCATGCACCAGGCATTTCTCGTGTCAGCGGCCATCTCTGCGTTGGCCGCGATCATCTCGTTTATGCGGCCGAAACAAGCACCGCACGACGCTACGGCGGCTACGCCTACAAACGACACTACCCAACCACCCTGAGCCAGTTTATCAGCTTACCGGAGCGCTTTTCATTTCGCCAAAAGGAAGCCAGATCGGGCGTCTTTCTAGGGACGCGGCAGCAACCTCCGTTGCACGTGTAACTGGGCTTCCAACCATGGCCGCAGTTGCCGTCGAGGATTTCTAATTCCGGAGACCATCAGGATTGACCTCGTGAAGCAGCGATTTGGTCGTTCGTATAGCCCCGCCACATACACACGTATTACGGCGGCCCCATCATTTGACAAAATGCACGTTTTTTGACAAGTATGCTATCCCAAAAAGAGACATTTTGCGCCTCAGCCACTGATAGCATCCCGAACCACAAAATAATTTTCGCGCGTAAGCGATCAGAAAGTTATGTGCCCTCTTTGACTGTCCTAGCTGTCCGCACGTAGGCAGCCAACAAGACGATCGTGATAAGCGGCACAATAATATCATCGTAAAGAGCTCCGCCAGCGTTACCAGCGGCATAATTGCCGTGCACAATGATATCCATAATGTGCCCATAGGCTGCCCCCCACAGAAATATCGTCGTCGCTATGACCGTTGCCACCCAGTAGTTGCCTCTGAGCCAAATACAGGTGATGCCCAGAATCCCGATGGCAAGGTTGGCAAAGCCGACTTCTTGCTGGAATGGACTTCCTGTCGCCCATCCGATATTGGTCGCGACGCTATCAGCAAAAAAGACGTGTCCAACAAAGCCGATAAGAGAAGCGATCCCGACGCTGATCACTAAGAAGGAGAGCAGAAACACCTCTATCACGCGGTGCCGCGTCCGAGGCTGCTTGTCAACGAGAAGGTACACGATCGCAACGACAATGCTGAGCAGGATGTAGAGGTATGCTGTGTCGAAATTGGCCGTTTGATCACCTTTGAGCGTGTTATGCAGTCTGGAGCATGAGTTCCTCGTTTATGATCCTGCCGTTTTGTAATAGTGAGCAACTGGTGACCCTGCGGCTCCCTGCGCCAAAGGTTGGGTTTTGGAGCCGGATTTTTGGCGGCGGTAGAAAAAAGGAAGAGTAAGGCCATCGCATGGGGAGAGAGGGACAAAAAAATGGAACGATATAAGCTTTCATCAGACTCCACGAGCAGCGATTTTATCCCAATCGCATTGGCAGTTCACGCCATATTAGGCGGCCTGCCCGTCACGATACGAAGCCAGAACCATCCGGGTGTTCAAATTGAAGACGGCAAAGTGAAAAGTAGGAACTACACGGGTCCTATACTTGAAAGAGTTCTCGCCGAGAACATTGTGATAAGGACGCGACCGCAAGCGGGAGAATACATAAATGTACCAGTTATAGTTGCCCCCATACAGGACAGCTCAGGTTCGGCACTAGCCGCCATTGGCGTTGTCGATATAACTGGAATATTCGACCTAGCAGATCTCATGAGCCAACAATCGCAGATGATCAGCCAAATGCGTTATTGCGCCGTGCCTGCGAGCAAGTAAGGGGACTCGGAGGGATCGATATCGAAGAAATATGGATTGAGAATTTGGGTCACTACTCGGCGGCGCCGTGAATACAATAGTAGCCCGTAGTCAGCGCGTACGCTATGTAGACGGGGCACTTCCTGCAGCCGCATCCCAGCATTTCAGGAGGCTTTTTGCTCTTGCCGGTTGCGCAATGGGCCCACCCGCTGCACCGGGTATGCTTGAACGTCGGGCAAGTTGTGCAGCAGAGACATCTCACCACGTTTTCTGATGTCGTCGGAACCTTCACGAAAATCCCCTCATGAAGTGGACTAGGCTCGTACAATAGCCCCTCGACGTTCTCCCTCAATCGCTAGAAGCAACGGCAATATTTGGAAATGACCAGAACCTAATAAACGTTCTTCCCCCGTTCCTGTTTGGGCTTCTTTTCTTGACTATCATTGTAGGATTTGCGTTCGACCTTGAACTGACAAGTGCCGAAGGACTATCTAACGTCAGAATAAGCGGATGACTAGCGCCAAAAAGCCTCAAAAGTACAAGCTTTATCCTGCGAAACCGCAGTCTTGAGGACAGTAGGAATATGCCTCCTTAGTCACCTATTCGTGGGAAGCGAAATGGCTTTCGTCAAATGTATGGGCCGATGCGGTATCCGCCCGGCTAGAAGCAGGAAACCGGAGCCATAGGTTACTCAGCCCTTAATAAAGGCGAGCAAGTCGGCGTTCAACTGATCTTGGCAGATGGTGGGCAGACCGTGCGGTGCGCCCGGATAAACCTTCAATGTCGCCTGCGGCGCGATTTCGACAGTACGCAACGCTGCGGCTTGAATTGGCACTATTTGGTCATCGTCGCCGTGCACGACCAACGTAGGTATGGTCATCTTTTTCAAATCTTCGGTAAAATCGGTCTCGGAAAATTGCTTGATGCAATCGTACACGCCAGCCATCCCCGCCAACATTCCTTGCAGCCAGAAGGATTCGCGCACGCCCTCAGATACCTTGGCACCTTGTCGGTTATAGCCATAAAACGGCAGCGTAAAGTCCTTGAAAAACTGCGCGCGGTTGTCAAACACTTGTTTCCGAATGTCGTCAAACACAGCGAGCGGCGTGCCCTTGGGATTGGCTGCAGTTTTGAGCATCAGAGGCGGGACCGCGCTGACAAGCACTGCCTTGGCGACGCGGGATGTGCCGTGCCGTCCGATGTAGCGAGCGACTTCGCCGCCGCCCGTGGAGTGACCGATCATCACCATCTCGCGCAGGTTTAGCGCGTTGATAAGATCGGCAAGATCATCCGCATATTGGTCCATCGTATTGCCGTCCCAAGTCTGTTCCGAACGTCCATGACTGCGGCGGTCATGGGCAATCACGCGATAGCCCTTTTGCGTCAGAAACAGCATCTGGGCGTCCCAAGCGTCGGCACTGAGTGGCCAACCGTGACTAAACACTACGGGCTGTCCGTCGCCCCCAGTCCTTGTAATAGATCTGCGTGCCGTCTTTGGTTTTAATTGTGCGCATCTTTTCTCTCCGTGAAATGACGAACAGTTATATTTTCTTTACACGATCTCTAATTCGTTAATTCGACGTTTTGCTAGAGCCAAAACGTTGAAATCGCGTTCGCTGATTTTTGTCGTTGCTTGAACATACCAAGCCCAATTTTATTTACATCTTTTCCGCTGAAAGCGTGCAAGATGATCGCCGCCGACCGTGTCGGCATTGTAGTCACCGAGGAGCGTTCCGCCAGGTGAGACCAAATGATATGCAGGCCGCGACGTTTTGGGCCGCCTGCAGCCCGGATCATCAGCACTGGCTGTCCCTGTCCGCGCACTTCGAAATATATTTGAGAATTGCGTTCTGCGTCGTCTTAAAGGCTTTAATACGCTAAATTTGTCGTCTCAAGGGAAACCGCCGTAACGTACTAAATTTGTAATAAAGCTTCAAATAGGTTTTTTGGTTATACTATTGTTGCCTCGGTTTAGCATTTCTAAGGCTGTGAAACCGCTCCGGTTCCATGGGTCGATGCTTGGTCCAAATAAGTTCGTGTGACTTTTTTAGAAGTACGCGGGGTGGTTAACAGCCTTAGTTGCCTCTTGTTCTTCTTTCAACACCTAAACTCGCAGCTTACGATCATCGTAAGAGTGCGGCCATTTACCTATTGAAGCTTGCTAAGTGCGCATAGATAGGAATAACGGGCGGTTTGACGCTATTATTGACGTCGAAAAAAGCGATCACGCTTAATGTCATGTGTTCATGTAAAAACACCGACCAGGAGGGAAAGGTGATTGAGAAGGGATTAATCTTAACGGGCAGCGACGCGGAGTTATTGAGCCAGGCGCTTGCGGAAGTCAAAACAAAAGTCTCTGAAGAGTCCGATGCTAGTTTAGATGATACTCAAGCACTGGATGCACTCGTTTCGTGTATTAGAAATGGGGAAAAAGAAGGACAGCAGAAAGAAGGACAGCAAGCGTCGTAGCCTCTTACGCAAGCGCCTTATCTTGGGCACGCTTCTCGATAGGCAAGGCCGCGCGGATGGAAAGAAACGCATACACTTCATCCAGAGCCCGGTGTCCTTGATTCTCGCACATTTCTTCTATTTTGGCCGTGCGAGCTCACTAAGTCCTCCTTTTTTTCAGCTGCGGCAAACCGCTAGATAAATAGCCACATAGGTGGTATGGAGCAATTCACTGCGGGAGCATAACGCATAGTGTCGAGGACGCCTAGAAACCAAAGCATCTCCGTTGGATCTACGGCACAGCCGAAATCATTTGCGCACGTCCTCCAATTAGACAGATTTTTTGCCGAGAAAATCCTTTCCTAGTTCAACCAGAAAACAATTTGAAATCAAAGAATAAAGCCGGTTAGGGAGGGGTTAATATGGCCAATGAGTTCCGTAAGGAAATCGATAGTTTAGGTGAAGTCAACGTGCCTGCTGATAAGTTGTGGGGGGCGCAAACGCAACGTTCGTTGGAGCATTTTAGTATCGCAGGCGATTTGATGCCGCGAGAGATGATTGAATCCTACGCCATATTAAAAAAAGCAGCAGCTATCGTGAATTTCCAGCTCGGCCAACTGACGGAGGACCGCCGGGATTTGATAGTCAAAGTGTGTGATGAAATTCTGGCCGGTCAACATCAGGACCAGTTTCCTCTTCACGTATGGATGACAGGAAGCGGGACTCATTTCAACATGAATGTAAATGAGGTTATTTCCAATCGCTGCTCCCAGCTAACCGGAAATCCCCTGGGCAGTAAAATACCGGTGCATCCCAATGATCACGTTAATAGGTCACAGTCTTCAAATGACTCATTTCCGTCGGCCATGCATATTGCTGCAGCAAAAGCGATAAATCAGCGATTAATACCGTCCGTGAAACATTTACGCGATTCGTTACACGCCAAGGCAGAAGAATGGAAGGACATTGTAAAGGTAGGCCGGACCCATATGCAGGATGCTACCCCCCTCACCTTTGGGCAGGAATTTTCTGGCTATGTAGGGTTGTTGGATGATAATCTAGACCGTTTAGATACCAATGTGCGAGAAGTATACCGTTTGGCGTTGGGAGGCACTGCAGTAGGGACAGGAATTAACGCTCCTCCGGGATTTGACGAAAAAGTGGGAGCTCAAATCGCAAAACTAACTGGCCTTCCGTTTGTAACTGCGCCAAACAAATTCGCCGTCCAAGGCTCTCATGATGCCCTGGTCATGCTGAGCGGCACCCTAAAAACCCTGGCAACGTCCCTATATAAAGTTGCTAACGATATTCGTATCTTATGTTCTGGGCCGCGCTGTGGGTTAAATGAACTTAGTATTCCATCTAATGAGCCAGGGTCTTCTATTATGCCCGGGAAGGTCAACCCATCCCAGTGTGAAGCTTTGGCCATGGTGGCCGTGCAGGTAATGGCTAACGACATAGCAGTTGCTTTTGGTGGAGGAGGTGGTTATCTGGAAATGAACGTGTATAAGCCACTAATAATCCACAACATTATGCATTCCATCCAAATTATGGCAGATGGGTGCCACAACTTCCGGTTGTTCCTCGTGGAAGGAGCTGAACTTAATAGAAAGCAGATTAACACCTTCTTGGAACGATCGCTCATGTTGGTAACTGCCCTTAGTCCTATTATTGGCTATGATAAAGCATCAAAAGTCGCCCACTATGCGCTCGATAATGATTTAACGCTTAAAAAAGCTGCTATAGAGCTTGGCTGTATGCCAGAAGACGAATTTGATCGTGTGGTCGATCCGGCGAAGATGGTGTATCCCCGTGTTTCTCAGCGTGACGGTGACGGCAATTAGACGCGGGAAACTGGTCTAAAATGACTATTCAACAGCAGTGAGTTCCTTTTCCGTATAACGTGTAAGGGTGGGTAGTAGTGATTCGGCACCACGATGTTCTCATTATCGGAGGAGGTTTGACTGGACTTCGGGCTGCCCTACGCATCTCAGATGCCGGCCTGAACGGGGCGGTAGTCTCCAAGGTGCATCCGTTGCGGTCTCATTCTGTGGCAGCCCAGGGCGGAATGAATGCCGCATTTGGGAACGTTAAGGGCGAAGATGGCACGACGGACAGCTGGAAAAGTCACGCGCGCGATACCGTTGCAGGATCTGATTATCTAGCCGACCAGGACGCCGTTGAACGCATGTGTCGTGAGGCTCCTACCGCCGTTATCGAACTCGAACACATGGGGATGGTGTGGTCAAGAATTGACAACGGAAAAATTGCACAGCGCCCTTTCGGCGGGGCAGGATTTCCAAGAACCTGTTATGCAGCAGATCGCACCGGTCACAACGCGCTCCACACCCTGTATGAACATGCGTCGCAGCGGGAAATCCCGGTTTATGAGGAGTTTATCGTCACGTCGCTCATAACTAATGACGGACGGTGCGTTGGATGCACGGCCCTGGAACTCATGACAGGCCAGGTCCACGGCCTCCTCGCAAAGGCTGTCCTCATGGCCACTGGCGGTTTTGGCCGGATATTCAACAGGTCGACAAATGCGTTAATTAGCACCGGTGACGGACAGGCCCTCGCGCTGCGTGCGGGCGCACTGCTCAAGGACATGGAGTTTGTCCAGTTCCATCCGACCACCCTTTACCGGACGAACATTTTGATCACGGAAGGGGCCCGCGGTGAGGGGGGCATCCTCCTCAACCAGAATGGCGAGCGCTTTATGGCACGGTACGCTCCGAAGTCGATCGACCTCGCCCCGCGTGATGTGGTGGCACGGGCTATCGAACGGGAAATCGCCGAGGGAAGAGGATATGAGGGAGGTTATGTGCACCTTGACCTGCGCCATTTGGGCGCGGATCGGATCAGGGAACGGTTGCCAGGGATACGGCAGATCGCGATGGATTTTGCTGGTGTCGATCCTATCCAGGATCCGGTGCCGATCCAACCAGGTCAGCACTACTCTATGGGCGGTATTGATGTCGATATCAACGGCGCCAGCACACTTCCGGGCCTCTACGCTGCAGGTGAGTGTGCCTGTGTCAGTGTCCACGGAGCGAACCGGCTTGGTGGAAATTCTCTCGTGGAAACCGTAGTATTCGGACGGCTGGTCGCCGAGAAAATCATCGAGGATGTTGCCCAAATCACCCCTCCCGATAATGGGCCGGCAAAAGCCGCCGTGACGCGTGTAAACGCTAGAATCGGCGGCATACTTCGACGTGAGGGAGGAGAACGCGTCTTTATGATTAGGGATATGATGACCGACACGATGTCCACCAAATTCGGAATATTCCGTGAAGAACAGAAGATGCAGGAAGGCCTCGACGAGATCAAAAAAATGCAGGAACGTGTTTCCCACGCTTCGCCCCAGAACAAAGAGCGCCAATTAAACCAGGCACTTGTACGGTTCTTGGAGCTGGAGGGAATGCTCCTCCTGGCTGAGGCAGTTGCCCGTGGGGCGCTTGCCCGGGAGGAGAGCAGGGGTTCCCACACGAGGAAGGATTACCCCGAACGCGACGATCATAACTTCCTCAAACACACGCTGGTGGGATTGCGAGACGAAACAATGTATGTTTCGTATAAGCCCGTTGCGTTAGGCGTGTTTGAGCCACAGGAGCGCGTTTACTGATGAACCTGAAAGTGTACCGATACCGTGAGGGAATGGCTGCGCCCCGTTACGATACCTTTGAGCTGGTGCCAAGTCCAGGAATGACGGTGTTGGAGGCTTTATTCGTGGTCCAGGAACAGCTCGATGATTCACTCGCATTTCATTATTCCTGCCGTGGAGCAGTCTGTGGAACCTGTGCGATGTTAATCAACAAAGTCCCCCGCCTGGCGTGCCGTACCCAAGTCGAATCTCTCCTGAAGGGAGCCCTCAAGGTCGCTCTTGCCCCGTACCCGGCACTTAGCGAGATTGTGCCGTGGGATCCCGAAAAAGAGGTTTTGGTGGAGCCCCTTCCCCATTTGCCTGTCATCAAGGATCTTATTGTGGATATGGATGTATTTTTCCGGTTCTACCGGTTCATAGAACCAGTTTTTCGATCACGCGATGCCACTCCTGAAAAGGAGCGGCTGATGGATCCTGCCGCTGTTAAGAAGCTCGAAGTGTACACGAACTGCATTCTGTGCGCCGCGTGTCACGGCGCCTGTCCCGTTGCAGGACAAAATCCCAGGTACCTCGGACCTGCTGCCCTCGCCAAACTCTACCGCTTTCACATTGACTCGCGAGAGGTTGAACAAAACAACTCAATACTCAAACGAGCAGACGTACCAGATGGCTGGTGGGCCTGTGAAATGTATGGGAACTGTAACCTGGTGTGCCCCAAAGGCGTTCCCCCCAGAACCGCAATCGCAAAAGCCGTGGCAGCACTGCACAGAGAGAGAAAAGAAGCCGATTAAACTGGAATTTGTCCAAAAAAATAGGAAATAGAACGAGTTCACGGATTTGCGTCGAATGTGCTGGCTATTTGAAGCTCAAATTGTGCTTGAAACTGCAAATCACCTACGTAATGCAACAAGCGGAGATCAAAGGCAGCCTCAAGCCAGGCATGGAAGCAGCGGTAGTCCGGATACGTCGCTCCTATGAAGATCCGATCAGCAGGAGTTAGCGATGATATAATCTCAAAAAAAAAACGGTTAAGGGGGGAAAACGTTGGAAACGGATTTGACTTATTACCGGCGTCAGGCACGAGAGAAGCTCACGCGCATATGCGGCGTTTATCCAGTGTGCGACGGTGATCCAGATCACATATGCACTGGACAGAAATATGGTGCCCTCATAGGACTCGGAGGTGCAGGACAGGCCAAGACATTTGAGGCAAACTACAGAGCCCTGCAACAGTACCGGCTGAAAATGCGGGTGATCAAGGCTCATCACGAGCCAGAGATGTCCATTTCAATCTTTGGAACGGAGCTCACGGCCCCGGTTATGGGGGCAGCTATGTCAGGCGTGAAAACCAACTTGAATGATGCGATGCCCGAAGAAGAGTTTTATTGGGGTCTCTTGAAGGGAGCTCAGGCGTTCGGGACCATCGGCATGGTGGGAAACACCCCAACAAGTCCCGAAGACTTGGGGGTCGCCACCGTGGGGAAGAACCAAGGGTGGGGAATCCCGTCCCTTAAACCCCAGGCCCAGGATCGATTGATCAAGCTCTTCCAGCTGGCAGAAAAACTGGACGTGATTGCCATTGAAGTTGATCTGGAAGGCGCGGGGTCTACATCTTGGACCACGCCGGAAAAAAGGGTTTACCGGAAGAATGAGAACGAGTTACAGGAACTCGTAGACTGCACCCGAAAACCCGTTATCTTCAAGGGTATTATGAGCACGGAAGACGCAGTTAAGGTGGTGGATTCCGGCGCAAGTGCGTGTTATGTATCGAATCACGGGGGCAGAGTCCTGGACTGCGGCCAGGGGGTGGCAGAGGTCCTTCCTGACATCGCGGAGGAGATTTCAGGAAAGATCCCCATACTGGCGGACGGAACGGTGCGAACTGGATTTGACGTGCTCAAGATCCGGGCTCTTGGTGCGGATGTAGCCCTCATCGGCCGGCCCCTCGCACAAGTGTGCATTGGAGGGGGATACGTGGCGGTACAGATGTATTTTGATTACGTTAAGGATGATCTTCGCCGGGCGATGCTGTTGACGGGATGTAATACGCTCAAAGACGCCAACATGAATATTCTGGACAAATTAGCGCATCCATAATTCGGCTATTCGATGGTTGTAGACCAACCTGCGGCGATTGTCGACGCAAATTGCACGCGCCTCGCTTTTTTCTGCGTGCGCTTTTGCCTGATGGCGTTTTGAATCACGACGCCTCACAGCGGCGATCTTCCGTTTGAGCTCCACGGAATCTTCTTTATCGCGTCATTAGCAACGCGTTCTGCTCGCCATGCGAGACATGCTCATTTCAATGGAAGCAGCTGTTCGTTTTGCTTACGACGCAGAGCCTGAGCTTCATAAGCCGAGGTGTGAGTGCTGCGCCTGCAACTGAGCATCGTAAAACAGCTGATCGCACGATGCGTCGGGTTTATACGGCATTGCTCTCACCCCTCCGGCACGAGTTCGTAGTTCACGAGCACATTGTCCACAAACACGAAGCGCAGTAAACACCCGTACCGGTCGGTTTCAGAGACATCTTTGACAAGGGTAACGGTTTTGCTCGCATCCTGCTCTCAATCCCTTGCGGTGGCTTCAGGCCCAAGCCATTCTTTCTTCGTAGTATCTTACGCGTGTCGATTCCAATGCACAGCACCTCGTATTTCGATCGCCTGCTCGGATAGGTTCCTGCCTTTCCGTAGATCTTATCACAAACGCTTCGGTCCGACCTTGCGTTTTTATGCGTGAAGCGAGCTGCACGCCCACGTCATAGTACTCGGCAAGCTCGTTTTCTGACGGCACGAAATACGTTTCCAGCTCTTGGAGCACCTCAAAGCCACAGGCTGAAACGGCTTTTGCGAGCTTCGCGGCCCCGCCGAAACCGACGGCTTGAGATATGAAGTGCATTAATTAAGGCACGCATGTGCATCCATATAGTGCAATGATGTCTTATATGGAACCATACGACTGAGACTATTTATGTGGCAAAAATCTGGAGAAGTTGACACAGCAGAAGAAGTGTGTACTGACGGGTTTCCGTAATGTGAGTGAGGGATAAAATGATTAAATCTACCCATACATTGAAAGATTATAAAACTCTGGTTAAACTGATTACAGAATTGTGCGAGAAAGGAGCAAACCAAAGTGCCAAAGATAATCGTGACTCAGTGGACACCGCTGCTTCTTTTGCAAATGGGCGATATGTTGCCTACCTGGAAGTGTTAAATCTGATTGTTAATTATAAAAAAGAGGACAAAGAATGAACTGGGGCCGGACCAACTTAGAGAACGCCGCGCAGCGTGTTTTACCCTCTCCGTAGTTCCTAGCTCGTTGTTTCTTTTTAAGATTTAAAGGCTGCAGCATCGTCCGTTTCAGGAGTATGTCTGCACCACTTTATAGTGATAGGCCCCCAGATGCCCCTGCAACGTGGTAAAGCCATAGTACGCCATCAATATGGTTCGTCACGGTTGCAATTTGGAGCGCGATTCGTCGAGGTGTAGCAGGACCAAGAAATCAGTCCACAAATCGACAAAAATTCAACCTCAGACCGTCAAAAGTGGGGGCTCTGGGCCAGGAGGGAGCCAGCGTGACAGCCCATGGCCCAGACGATCTGCTTCACCACTGCCCCCCAAAGGAGATAATACGTGGTGTTGCGGCACTAAAGACCCGCGAAGTAGCATAAACGTTTCCGGTGTTTGATGACGACTGGCGCAAAAACGCGTGCCGGGGCGAATGAAACACACGGAGATCCGCTCGGTCGAGGCATAAGGCGCTGCTATGAGTATGAGGTCAAACGCGTGAGGTGTCACGTCAACAGAACCTACATCTCTCCTGCAGCGGCCTTACGCGCGTTTACCAGTATTTTCTTTCCATATAAACGTAGGGAGCTCAGAGCGGGCGATCTCTTAAAAAATAACGCTCCAAAGCATTGTAAAACCTGCAATGGCTCCGAAAACACTGGTGCAAAATTGACGAGAGATTATGCGAACGGTCCGGTCTCGTCGCTGATGCTTAGTGGTCAGCATCCGTTTGTTTCGAGCCGTGGCTCCGGAACCATCTAATGATACACTTGATATAGAGATGCTGATAAGAAGGTCACGCGATAAAGCGACAAAAGACTTTTTGTCGCCATCATACTAGTTTACGGAGAAAATTCGGGCTGATATCGGATGACCCAAGCCTGCCGGCCGTCCATGCAATGAACAAGTCAGCGATGGTGCTAATGTCTGTGCGAGGTGAGGTGCGTTGGACGATAGCTTGCGCGACGCCGAAATTGCGTTGGATCTAGATAAGAACATCTGTCCGGCATGTGGCGTGGCGTATACTGAAGAGACGAAGTTCTGTCAGAACTGCGGCAAAAGACTCGAGGTCGCCCCCGCTAAACGAGAGAGAAAATTTCTGCTCTGGCTGCGGCGCCTATTACGTCGAACACGCTGAAATTTGCCGCAGCTACAGAAAAGCATTTGCGCCTGCGCCTCGAGAAATCGGCCTACGTGCAAACGGTGAATTGGAAGATTGGCGCTTATGCCACCTTATAACGATCCTTAAACCTGCACCACCATTTAAGTGTGAAAAAATGCAAAAATGGAGGGGGCTCCCGACAAAAAAATGGGAAATGCGTATTTACATCAATCAGAATGTTTTTTTGGCGCGCTCTCAAGCGCGTCGACAAGGAGTTGAAATACAATGTGGGAAGATCCTGAAAGTGGACCAGGAATGCGACACGGCATGGGAAAAGGAAGAGGGATGATGATGATGTGGGAGAAGCTCGACGACAACGCGAAGAAGATGCTCGCCACACGAATGCTTGATGAGCGCATCCTGAAGAAA
This sequence comes from Methanobacteriota archaeon, assembly GCA_963701995.1. Classification (GTDB taxonomy): domain Archaea; phylum Halobacteriota; class Bog-38; order Methanoflorentales; family Methanoflorentaceae; genus Methanoflorens. The sequence continues at coordinate 796,430 of OY969693.1, forward strand.
GAACTTAAGATCAAGTACTTGGAGCACAAAGTCGAGACCCTAAAGATGATGAAAACGTGGATAGAAAAGATGTGAGCTCTGCTGGCAGCGCCGTATCTGCTGCACTGCCTCGCTCGAGCGAGGACTGCTTACGACAAAAGGTAGGTAATCTTTGCCCGAGAAAGTTCTTTTTTAAAGAAGACCTAAAGAAAAAGATCCGCAGCGTTTATGGGGTGAAAGAATGGGAAGGCTTACTCAATACAGCGCGCCAAACCTTTCCGCCGAGGCTCAAGTTGACTCTGAGAACTGGAATCAGCAGCCGTCGGCCAGCATAGTGGCGCAGGCCGTCGAAAATATCCAACGGCGTGGCCTGGCAGTAGTTCGAGCACACAATGGCGAGATTGCGCTCGAAAGGCTCAAAGAGCTGATTCCGCCCGGAGCCGAGGTCATGAGTGGTGCCTCAACGACGTTGCTCGAGATTGGCTACGATGAATACGTTAACAGCGACAGATCACGATGGAACGATCTCCATCGCGCTATCGTCGCAGAGAACGACGAAAAAAAGAGGCACGAGCTACGTAGAAAATCTATTACTGCTGATTACTTCGTCTCCGGCGTCAACGCCATCGCACAGTCAGGCGAAATTGTCGCGTGCGACGAGTCGGGGAGTCGCGTAGGGGCGTGGGCGTTTGCGGCGGATCACCTGATACTTGTCAGCGGCACGAACAAAATTGTCCCAACGCTTGGCGATGCATTGCGCCGCGTCCGTGAGTACGCGTATCCCCTAGAAAATGTCCGCGCGAAACGAGCGTACGGAACGCCAAGTCAGCTCGACAAGTGGGTGATTCTTGCAAATGAGGAAACTGAGGGCCGAGTGACCCTCATACTCATCGACGAGTCGCTCGGATATTGAGATGGCTTGCCTCGCTAAAATCGAACTTAATCTGCCGCTGTTGATAGCCGGAGACATCGGCAGTCCTCGGGCACGAATCGATGAGCCCCGACCAATCCATTTAGATTGCACTAGCGAACCATCGGCGCAATGCCGGATGCTTGGACAAAAAGGATGATAAAGGCCGACGATGACCCAGAAAACGCAAGGGCCGAGGGACATAACGATTGTGCCCCAAATCCCACTCCTCGGACCTGAAAGCTCATATTTCGTTGATAAATGGAAAAAAGAGAACAGGATAGAAGACCTCTATGATCTTGTCCATGTCTATGTGCGTTCACACGTCATGAGAGCGATCGCATTAGATCGGCCACAAATACAAACCCTCTTGCGTCGCTTCTTGCCATCAAAACCAGGCAATGCGCCCTATTCCGATGGCGTGACGATAACGTCAGAAAGGATGCAAGACATATACACAGCAGTCATTTCCAATGAAGAATCAGAATTAGGGTTCCTTGATTATGGGGGTGCCGGCTTCTTCTTTGCCGTCATCTTTGACCATTCAACGCTGGAAAAGATGATACGAGACACAGTTGAACGGCCTGAGGTGGCAGACATGGTAAAAGAGCTCGAGGCTAGGGGACGTAGCCTTGGGGATCTTTTAGAGTGGCAAGAAATAGGGCTCAGAATCCACGGTGAGGATTACTTCCTAAAATACGGCTTTTTGTCAGCGCGTGACCTGAATGATATAGAGGCCATCTGCAGACAACTCGATCGTGATTATGTCTCTTCAGATACGCTCGCCGTCTGCACATACTACTGTATTCTGAGATTGCTCGGGGCGATGAATAACGTCCTTAGGGCACGTGGCCCGTTTACTCTGGCTGACCTACAGACCGATGAACTACTCCAAAATTTGTTTTTTTCCAGAGTGCGCTATATACTGCACTATACCGGACCCCTGACCAACTACGCACTGTTGCGGATGCTCACTCTGCTGGGAGGCGAGGCTCTACCGGCGAGGCAAACGGGCGAACACCAGATGACGTTCTCAAGCGATGCGGGATTCAGCATTAGCTATCCCGGAGAATGGATGATCGATACGACCGATCCATCCGTGTCCGTGAAACTCTACATCTATGCGGCTCACGCCAACGTGGGCGCCGTCAGTGTCGAGGCGGCCGACCTTGCATCAGGCGCGACGTTTGACGATTTCATCAACGCTAACCTCGAGAATCTGACGAATCTCAGAGATTTCGCACTTATCTCAAGTGAGAGCATTACCTTCGCCGATCAGCGCGCCTGCAAAGTGGTCTGGCAAGCGACCATTCCCGTTCAGCTCACCGATACCCAAATCAAGGCGATGCAGATTTTTGTTATGAAGAACGGAAAGGGATACGTGGTTACCTACGAGGCGATGCCGAGAGACTTTGACTCGCACCTGTCAGAAGCGCAAGAGGTAATAGGTTCGTTTACGTTCACTTAGCGTCACCCGTCCTTTGCCGCGTTCATAGCTCGCCTACTCAAGGCCACAATGACCTGTTGCGCGATACTACTGGCACGCATCATCAGCTCAACCAGTTGGCGAAGCGGAGTCCTTATTGTATCCTCTCAGCTGTCTCGTGACTAGCGCCAAAACGCCTCAAAATTAGAAGCTTTAGCCTGCGAATGATTCCGAACGTGCCCTGATACGGTCAATGGCTCGAGATGAGTTTGTCGTTGCCGCGGGGGCCATGGGGATGAGCGGTGCGCAGCTACGACAGGACTTCAACGGTGGCATGTCCATCGCCGAGATGGCTGCCAGCGCGGGCGTAGCATTGGAACCGATAATCGCTGCAATTGTCAGCGATGCTTCAGCCCGGATCGACCGAGCGGTCGTGCTGGGATCAGTCGAGCAAGATGATGGTAATTCAGCAAAATCTAAGTTACGCGCGTGGGCCGAGCGACTGGTCCTCATCCATAAGGGGACCTCCCCCAGTAGCCGATATTGAAGGCAGCAGTTAATTCCAGCGAACCATGATCGGCAACCGCATAGGAGCAGAACTTTAGCCCATTTCCGTCGTTTAACAGCAGTTAAGCTTTTATTTGCACTCGGTTTCTTTTTAAGCGATCGCTATGTTGTCTATTGACGTGTTGTATTACGAGGACTGCCCGCATTACAAAGAGGCAGCAGACACCCTCAAACAGGTTCTCGAGGAGGAGCACGTTGAAGCGAGGGTGAATATGGTAAAGGTCGCCAAAGGCGGGGAAGCAGAGGTGGTTGGCTTCCTCGGCTCGCCTACGATTTTGGTCGACGGGCACGATGTGCAGCGAGGAACGGACCATACGTCCCCGTTTCAGGGACACTGCAGGATTTTCAGATACAAGGGACACGTATTTGAAATTCCGCCAAAAGACATGATTCGAGAGGCGGTTAAAGCAGTTCGCGTGAGCGAGAAACGCGACGGCGACCGGTACGGCAATTTACAGAGATAGACAACAACTAGAGACTTGCTATCATGCCATAGCAAGTATGTTTCGCTTACAAAATGCCTGGATCTTGGTGAAAATATGGCAGTAACATCTTGACGCTGCAAGAAAAACGCACGGGTGCTAAAGAGAACCAAAAGTTACAATGATCCATTCCCTTATCTCGTCACGCACGCGCCTAAAAGACGTGCACGGTGCACTTTCAGGCCCCGCGTCTAAGACAGGATCGTCAAAGGCGTGATGGATGTACTCGGTCCCTCCGGGGATAATGGCTCCGGGGAAAATGGGGCATCTCTCTTGGGCGTCAGCACACATGGTCACGACGTAGTCGAAGGATCCGTCGAGATACTCGTCGAGCGGCTTTGCGTGCTGTGAGGCAATGTCGATGCCCTCCTCTGCCATCACTTCGATAGCGCACAAGTGCATTTCGGTCGGTTCGCTGCCGGCGCTGTATGCTTCGTAACGATCACCGTAACGCGCGTTGACGAACCCTTCGGCCATCTGTGAGCGCGCCGCATTGTGCGTGCAAAGGAACAAGATCCTTTTTTTCGCGTTCATCTTCTTAGAACCCTCCAAAAACAGAGTGCCGAATCCATTCTTGTAAGAAGATACAGCATCTGGTTCATAACCACATCCTATAGTTTTTCTATATCGTGGGTGCACCCTGCACGACCCGTTTAGCGGCCGAACCCTATTACCTTTGCACGCGCTACCTCTGAACTTGGCCCGTAGATCAAAGCAAATCGAAGAAAGATGCAGTCTCAGTCTTATTGCCTCTGATATTGCCGCTTTATCCGGTAACTTGCTGCGCTTAAATCGCACCAAAAAGACTTCCGAGCTGACCATTTACCCTTTGAAGCTTGTTTAGAGCATGCCTCAAAGAATAACGGCCATTTTAACGCTAATATTGGCTCAGAAAAAAGCGATCGTGAATTACGCTTCTTGGGAATAGAACCCCCGCATCCAGCTCGCGACAGGTTTTCTCTGATGGTTGTGGCGTAAGCATAGCTTCCACTGCGATGGTGTTGATTGCTTTCAACTACGCTCGCTCTAGATAAAATTCTACTAAAAACCGAATAACGTCATCCTGCGTGCATTGCCTTTTTTTCGCTGCTTGCAGCTCGTAGAGCAACTCGACTAGCATATCGCGTGTCTCAACGCTGACGTTGAGGCTTGTGCGTTCCTCGCTTTTCGCCATTTCATTTTCGTTCATGATGCACGTGGTAGCAAGAAAGTATGCCGCGCTTTGTGCGGTTACTGGAGTCTAGTTTGTTGCTTTACTTTGGCTAGAAATATGTATCCGCGAAGGCTCTGTGGTTGACTCTCGCATTCTCCGGCAGCCGCCAAGCTGAAGGAGAGCGAGCAGAAATATCGCACTCTTGTGGAGACCGCACATAGCATAATCTGCACCGTCGATCCAGCAGGCATAATCACATTCATCAACGATTATGGCGCAACATTCTTTGGCTACACGCGGGAAGAGCTTGTGGGAGAGGACATCATGGTCATAATCCCAGACATCGAGAGTTCCGGCCGACAATTCACGCCGCTTATCCGCGATATTTTATCCTACCCAGATCGGCACGCAGTGAGCTTGAACGAGAACTTCACCAAGGATGGGAGACGCGTATAGAATCTTCAGTACCAGATAGGCGGCGGCGCTCGCATCGTAAATGGAGATCTAAGGAAATTTTGCGAGCAGCAATCCGATCTACTACAGTCGGATCAATCAAACAAGAATTACATATTAACCAAACGGTGTCCCACGGTGTGAACGGGGTGGATTGGCGATTTTACAAGAGTCCGAGGCCAGAGCCGGTATATGATATTTACATGCAGGTACTGGGCACCGGCAAGCTTTGATTCTTAAGCTATTTGATTAAAATGTGCTAAGGTATTAACTCTAGCGAAGCGCGAGAGAGCTTGGGGGAAATAGAAAATGACTACGTTTAGCGCTGGCATTCTTTTATTCAGGTTCAAGAATGAGAAACTTGAAGTGATGCTTGTTCACCCAGGTGGGCCATTTTGGGCAAATAAGGACGATGGCGTGTGGTCGATACCTAAAGGGCTGCCCGAAGAGAATGAAAATCCCCTGGACACGGCAAGAAGAGAATTTAAAGAAGAAACAGGATTTGAAGTTGATGGCGAGTTTATTGATTTGGGAGAGTTAAATCAATCCAGCGTAAAGATAGTACACGTATGGGCTCTGGAAAAAGATCTCGATATAGCGAATATTGTGAGTAATACGATTATTTATGAGTGGCCAAAAAACTCCGGGAAACTACAGGAGATTCCTGAGGCCGACAAAGCTGGTTGGTTCGATATTGAGCTAGGTAAGAGAAAAATCATAAAAGGACAAATCGGTTTTATTAATAAACTAATAGAGGTTATTAATCACTCTAAGAAAGAAAAGCATACTGGTTAAGGATAGACTCGACTTTATGACATCTTTTCACACGGTCTCGTCTCAACCAGTCTATCCGCTTGGAAATATGGAAAGTAAGCTACTTGATCGTCACTCGCGTTTTCTTTTCTATTTCAGTAGGCTCCTTCTTTGGCAAATTAAGCTCAAGCACTCCGTTCTTAAACGACGCTTGTGCCTTGTCCGGCAACACGTCGGCAGGCAGGTCAAGCGCACGTCGGTATGACGCATAGCCGCGTTCGCGCCCGTCACAGCCACCATCGAGACGAGCACGATGGTGGCCATGGCGATACTTAACATACTAATTTTGTATTTCATCAAATACACCTTGCTTCCGTTGGCGGGTTTTGCAATGTGCGAGGACACCATCCATGCATACCCGCCCGGCAAAGGGGTTCGTTCCTAAATTGCGTACCTATACGATTCTTAGTAATAAAGGTTGGTTAACGCCTGTGCGCTCTCCAATGGCAAGCAGATCACGCATTTTGACCTTGGCCTGCTTGTCTAGGTGGTGAATTTGGGAGCGACCCCTACACACACGGGAGATATACCATGCAAAGCGCGTTGGAGGAACAAATCGACCAAAATTCAACCTCAGACCGTCAAAACTGGGGGCTCTGGGCCAGGAGTGACAGCTCATGACCCAAAGCGATTTGCTTCACCACTGCCACCTAAGGAGATAATCCGTGGTGTTGCAGAAGGCAAAGACTCATGAAGCAGCATAAATGTTTCCGACATTTGGTAACGAACGCAAAAACGTGCGCTGCAGGGGGGGATTACACAAGATTCGGGCGCCGTGGGGAGCATAAGGCGCTGATGAACATGAGGTCAAGCGCGTGCATCATCACGTAGACCGTCTGTGGCAGGCACCTCGAAGCGACGCCAGTCGGGTCAAGCGTGCGGCATCACGTAAAGGAACCTACATCTCCCGCTACAGCGCCTTATGCGCGTTTTTCTGGTTATTTCCTTTGAATATAAACGTGGGTAGCTCCGAGCGGGCGCTCTTTTGAAAAATAACGCTCTAAAGCGATTTAATACCTGCAATGGCTCCGAAAAAACGGTAGAGCTTTAAGGAGAGAATAAGCGAATGTGCTATACCAACGACCGGTTAGTTCTACCACGCGCATAGCCCCCTATGCAACTTTTTGCCAATGTTTTCTTTGGAAGCTTCAAGTAGTACAAGGGTTTGTCACAAATGTTTAAGTCGCCCACTGTTAGAGCATTCAACAAGGAGATGACGCAGTGACCAAGTTCTTTATCCAGTGGCGAGTCAACGCAGAAAAGGTGCTTGATACAGCAGGGAAACTGCATCTGACGATGCTCGAAATAGTCAAGGCTGAACTGAGCGCCGGAAGGCTTATTGAATGGAGACAGTTCAACAACGGAGCGAACGGCTATGCCATTGCCGAAGCGAGCGAAGATGCCGTTTTCACTACCATGGTCAGGTGGATGCCAGCTATCTCGTTTAAAGCCGTCCCAGTGCATAGTGTCGACCAATCGATAAAAACATTAAAGAAAGCAGCTGCAGCGAAGCAGGCCTAGTAACTGCTCTTTTTATCAGCTGCCGCTCACGAGTAGGCCAGCAAAACGAACTTTGGAAGTGCCGGAGCCGAGCTTGCGTTCAAGGCGTGCACAGATCCGAATCTATGCTAACTTATCGTCTCGAGGGAAACCGCCGTAACCTACTAAATTTGTAATAAAGCTTCAAATAGGTTTTTTGGTTATACTATTGTTGCCTCGGTTAGCATTTCTAAGGCTGTGAAACCGCTCCGGGCATGGGCCGATGCTTGGTCCAAATAAGTCCGTGTGACTTTTTTAGAAGTACGCGGGGTGGTTAACAGCCTTAGTTGCCTCTTGTTCTTTTTTTAACACCTAAACTCGCAGCTTACGGTCAGCGTCAGGGTGCGGCCATTTACCTTTTGAAGCTTGCTTAACGCTCTTCGCGGTGAATAACGGCCATTTTGACGCTAATATCAGCGTCAGAACAAAGCGATCATGCATTATGTAAGGTGGCGCACACAAAAAGTACCGATAAAGGAGGAAAAAAATGATTGAAAGCGGACTAATTTTAACCGGCAGCGACGCGGAGCTATTGAGCCGTGCGCTTTCAGAAGTCAAAACAAAAGTCTATGAGGAGTCCGAGACGAGTCTAGATGATACCCAAGCACTCGATGCACTCCTTTCGAGTTTCAGAACTGCGGAGACCGAAGAACGGGCAAAAGAACGAAGTCACGCGTATCTTAGCCCCTTGGGTAAGCGCCTTATGCTTGGCACGATTATCCATAGGCAAGGCGGCGCGGACGGCCATAAGAGCGGCTCGCAGCAGAGCTAAACGCCGGAGGGGACTCTTTTGCAAGCGCGGCTGCAGTTTTAGTATACTTTTCTTTTCAACGGAGCGTCCCGTTTCCCTGCGGCTATCTCTTGGCTAATCATGGATTCTCCTGCCTCTCTTCGGGCCGCCCTCGCGTGAGCAATTCATACAAATTATCGAGGTATACCTTTCGTTCTTTGATCGTCGGCTGAAATTGTTCAATAAACGCGATCCCACCCAGGCGCGTTATTTCGCGCTCTGTCTCGTTAACTTCTTGCTCTAACTGCGCGAGTAAGCCAACTGCGTTATCCCTCAGGGCAACCGCGTCGTTAAACATCGTTGCCGCGTTTCGTACGACGTCTTCCGCCTCGGTCGTAATTAGCGTCTCATAACGGTTCATCCACCAGCCGATATTGTCCTTATACGTGGCCTTATCGGGGGTATTATCTCGGCGTAACGCTTTCGCAATCTTCGTTCCTGCTTTATCCAAGTTAATAGCCATTTTTAGATCCTCGGTTTTACATATATGCGGACTGTCCGTCACACGATCATCGACGTGAGAGTATCGACCATATATTTGCGGTCAATCGACCCGGATAGCTGAATCGTAAAATCGGTTCCGCGTCCACGCCCGCGCCCTTTTCAGTGTATGTCAACTATCCTCACACTAAATCTTTAAGCGCATCCAACAAAGCCTTTCGCTCGACTGAGCCCGTCGGAGATATGTAGAAATCAACGCCACGACCTCTTCCACGCCCTTTTCGTTCAACTTCAACATAACCGTACAACTCCAATTCAGCAGTGAGTTCGGAAAGGGTCTTGTGCGAGACCTGTTCACGTCCGTTAAGCCTCATAATATTGTTAAATTCCCTATAAACCTCAGTTGGCGACTGCTTTTCCTCTTTACTGTATACGGTTTCTAGCAACACCTTCTGATGTGGTGAGAGACGTACCACTTCTCTGCGTAACAACGACACTTCTGCAAGTCGTTCCGCACGACGCACATCCTCTTCTGCAACAGTCGTTCGCCCTTCTTCTTCACAAAGGTCAGCAGCAGTTGATAGCAAATCAAGCGCATATCGGGCATCGCCGTTTCTCTGTGCCGCTAATGCAGCGCATAACGGAATCACTTCATCGCTCAGCGCATTCGGATAAAACGCCTGTTCAACGCGATACTCCAGAATATCCCTTAACTGAGGCGCGTCATAAGCCGGAAAAGTAACATCTACATATACATACGATGACTGGTCACGGGCGTCGGTGATTAGTGTAGGGAAGTCATATTTGTTCGTGATCCCGATAAGACAGATGTTAGAATCTCGCGTGAACTTGTAGATGGGGCTATATTCGTCTTTTCTGTTCTTAATGAGCATTTTGTCTATCTCATCGAGAATAATGATCGCAATATTCCCTTTGACCTTCTGTTCGATTTTTGTCCAGTACTCGTTAGTTTTAACCGGTTGCTTGTTTCAATTCCAAAGTTGCTAGCAATAGTCTTGAGAATTTGATAAATTGACGTTCATAATCCTAGCTATTGGATTCATACTTCATCTCCTTGCAGTAGAAACAAATACGTGAGACGGGGTCATTGAAGGTTAATAATTGCTATCTACGTTAATTATTGCTATCTGCGGTCGCAGCTACGCGGTTTAGCGCTCTGGCCAGCCGGATTGCGAGAGCAAGAAGTGAGTCAAGCTGCTCCTGCTGAGAATCGCACGGATGCCATAGCGCGTTTATCTCTTCCAGGCTATTAAGGCGGTGCGAGGCGTGCATCTCATCGTCAGCAATAGCCTCGCGTGTCGTTTCAATATCGGCGTCAGTGTCGGTCATCATTTTCCCCTCAGCAAGATAACATAAACCGCTCCAATAGCCACGAGCGCAAAGACTCCAAAAGCCCCAGCAATGAGAGGCACGTCTGCGCCTTGCGGTGGTGCGGGTGCATTGCCTTGGACTGTGTAAGTGATGTTAGCGCTTAGCGCTGGGCGCGCTGCCGATGTCGTATTAACGAGCATGCTTGAGCTAAAATTGCCGTCCTTGGCGTCGCTCGGTACGTCAAGCCTCACGGCCACCGTTACGTTTGAGTTTGGAGCGATTGCCACGCTTGCTGGGCTCGCGTTTAGCTGTCCGCTCGTATTCGTAACATTGGTGAAGGTGATAGAATAAGCGAGCGTCGAATTGCCGCCGGTGTTGTAGAGTATGACGTCTCGCTCTGCGCTACCTCCGCGTCCGACCGTGCCGAAATCAATACGGACTGATGAAACGCCTATCCCTACTTGTGCATTAATTAAAGCACTCACTACAATAAGAAAAACAAAGAAAAGAGGCGTTAAGCATCGTCTCACTCTAAAACTCATTATGCTAGACTCCTTTTTTTAGACTTAAATCGCTATTGCCATAAGCGTTGAAACTGCTGTAAATCCCTGAGAATCCACCTGACACTTGCGGCCCATCACGCGACTACGATTGTGCTTTTCATAAACGGGTGAGGGGCACAGTGGCACGATTTTTTGACAATCATTCGCGTTTGAAAACCAGGCTGGGTTCCAATTGATTCCAGCTCTCATCTATCGATAGAGGCATTTTTAAACCACTCAGATGTCTGCTATTGTGTTTACTAAACAGGGCTTTCGTCTCAGCTCTCGTCAAGCCGAGTCGCTCTATGTATACATTTGTGATGTTCACAATGCCACTTATCAGAAGGCTTTGGTGTGGCTCAAAAGGAGCCTCGTTGTTACGTTCTCGTTCGCGTGTTGTGCTGTATTGTGGACCGTTTAGGTCTATATAACATACTTCGAGATGAGTCGCCAGCGCCTTTCTCAGTTTTTCTTCGTCTTTCTCGGCTTCTTCTTCAAGCAGCAGCGCTATACCTAGACGAGCGTTGCGGAACAGTACGAAGTTCCCCTCTTTGATGCCTTCCAATCCCTGCCTTTCGTATACGTTGCGTCGAATCGTGTGTAATGCGCTATGCAGTTGCTCGGGCGTCTCTTTTCCGTGTTTCTCTCTTTGTGCTGTTCTGATCCGCTCAAAGCGCTCTCTCTCCGCTTCGGGCATTTCTTCAAGTTCTCGTTTGATCGCCTGTTCGTCCTCAATATCCTCAGCTTGTGTCATGCGTACTTCTCTTCTATCTCCACGGCGAGACTTGAAGATAGGTTTTTTGCAGCCCAGATGTTTTTGGTGCCGGTCGCGGGCGCTCTCTCCGTTGTTCTTCCACAAGCCTGGCAAAACTTAGCACTTTCAGCCATGTCAGTGCCACCGTAGGCGCATTTCGTTTTTGATTCCATTGTCGACACCACCTGCGTGATTTTGACAAGTCGAGAATCGCTGTGCGTGACTAACCCGCGCCAAAGGCTTCCCAGAATATCACGGTTCTATTGAGGAGCTAGACTACGAAGATTCAAGTAGCGTCACCAAATTACGCACGTTGTGCTCTTCGACGACAAATCGGGGCGGAATGCTGCGTTGAATGAAACCCGATATTCCGAGCAGTTCTTCCATTTCGGGAGAAAGGGCGTGCATTGGTCGGCCTCTTCTGTCTGGTTTCTTTTCGCTGATCACTATCGCTTTGTCTAACAGTCTGCTGCCCGCGGCACCCGCTACCACGACGAGATCGCGTAAGGAATCTTGGCGCTTTATGTGGGCATTGTGACGGTACCGCTGGAGGCTTTCTGCGAGCTCAGCTTCTGATAACGTGTTGAACTCCGTGACATTGTCCACGCCGAAGTATCCGATGATGTAAAGCGCTTCTTTGTATCTATCAGTCGAAAATGGCTGCAAGCCGGCGTAGAATACGAGCAGATCTCCTTTAACGAGCTTCAGCAGGTAATAGCGCTTCAACGTCGGGTCGCCGTACGTGCACGTGAAAAACTCGGGGTCTTCGTGCATCGGCGCGTTCTTGATGCTCGATGGGACGTAGGCTGAGAGGCGCTTCCCTTTTCTCCCAATCCTGTCGTTATACGTCGCGGCGCCCGCCGCGGGAACGCTCTCGGGAATCGGGACAAACTCGAACGATCCGTCGTCAAATATGGGAGCGAGCGTTCCTCCGCACCCCTTATCGATACCAACGCGCATCAATAGTGCCTTCATTGCAGCTTTATAGGAGAGACGTACCCGAATAAGTCTTGCGATGTATGCCCTTCTGAAAACCGCGGTTTCTAACCGAAACGTGCTGCGGCGTAACAATTCGACCATCAAAAAGAAACAGTAATGAGGAGCAATATCGTGCAACTATCCAGTGTTAAAAAAACACTGGGGGATTCAGAAATGAGCAACCAACAACCAGAGCCGAGGAGGATATACGAGTCTATCGCCGTGCCGTTCGCGTGGCTCGTTTTCCTAGCGTTATGGTTTTTTTATTATGCAAGCAGCTTCAGCATTCTGCAAAACATAGGTGTCGTTCTGATATCGTTCGCCGTTGCGGGGGTAATCGAGGTCATCGTGTGGGTTCCGTGGGCCATGAAACACGCCGATCAGGGTTAGCACTGGCGCGAAGAATCAACGAAAGCAGCACGAGCGTGGCTCTGTCGCACTAGTGCACGACTGGCCGTCAGGCGTGTTGGCCGTGCAGCGAAAGTCTATGGACGAGGGCATGAAGCGGTGAGATGCATTGCGTTGTTGCGCGGAATCAACGTCAGCGGCCGAAAAATCGCACCTATGACGGATGTAAAAAAGGCTTTTGAATCGCTGAGTTTTGAAAACGTGAGAACGTACGCTCAGAGTGGCAACGTCATTTTCGACTGCAGGCGTGCGGAAAAGGCAAAAATGGCCGCGTGTGTTGAAGAAAAGTTACGCGAAACCTTTGGGTTTTCGACAAACGTACTCATCAGGACGCAGCGCGAACTCGAGACGATCATTGAGAATAATCCGCTTGTTGATAGCGCAGGTGTAAGGCATGACAAGCTGTATGTCACCTTTTTGTCAGACAGGCCGGACGAAACGGTCGCGTCAACCCTAGACATAAAACCAGGCCAAGGTGAGAAGTTCGTCATTGTTGGCACAGAAGTGTATCTATATTGCCCGAACGGGTATGCCAGGACAAGGCTGAACAACGCGATGTTCGAAACGAAGCTGAGAACCGTAGCAACAACGAGGAATTGGAAAACGATAAACAAGTTGCTCGTCATTTCAAAACTGAACTAGTGCGGCGAACGAGATCAAGCTGGTTGGAATTGCTAGGCCTCTGTCGCGGCGACGAGCATCTAGATGAGAACGGATTGCTTATAGCGACGACGTGGTCGACGTACCCAAAAGGCCCTTCGCAAACGCACGGGCGTTCTCCAGATCCTTTTCGCCTGGATGTCCTTTGTTTTTACCGCCAATGAATGCGAGCGCCCCTTTCCAGTCTCTGTTTAATCGCAGCGCGCCCGCGAACTCGCCAAAGCAGGTGAACTCGCCGATGATATGACAGCCTTTCTCTGTTAGTTTTTCGTTGATGAGCTTGTGGTTGACCTCTCGAACGTTGCCGCAGGTCGAAAAAACGAATACGTTCTTGTCCATCGCCGGCATGGCTTCGATCAGGTCGATCAGTGCCTTGTGGTGCTTTAACCCGTAGATGCCCGAGCCAAAACCGATGAGGTCGTATCCTGCCAGCGCTTCGGGCCGTGCGTCCTCAACCTTAGTGAGCTGCGCGTTCATGGCTTCCGCCATGGCCTTTGCGACCTTCTCGGTGTTCATGCGATGGTAGGACTTGTAAACGATAAGGGTGGTCACCATGCCTCCTTTTGTTACGGTTGTTATGACGATTGTCGAATATATAAAGCCGATTATGACAACTGTTTGTGCGTTATTCTTTCTGACGTGATAGTGCCTGACTTTTGTAACAAACGACACCTATGGAACAGGGCTTGTCCGCGACACACGTGTCAAAGAGGAAGACAGCGCCCTTTTTTGTGGGGCCGCACACAATAGCGGAAATGAGTTAGGTCGCCATCAAAGCGTTTAACTTTCTCGGAGGCCGCAATAGAGCCGGTTTCCACGTTGACGCAGTTAATGGACGACAGAGATGATGGAACGATAGATAACGCATCCAAAAAGACAACACATAAGGTAGCGTCCATCAGAAGATGACCCTGTCAGTATACGGAATCTTGCGGACGATGTAGTTGCTTATCAAGAAACAAAACGCGGTCGCAAGCGCCCCGACGAGGACAAACTGCAGGAGTGGCGGCAGCCCCCCCGGGATGAGGATGCCCCCTTGAATGAACCGCGACTGCCAATAGAGTATGATCGGGATCTGAATGAGGAAGACGGTGTAGACGTTCTTAGCGAGTGCCGCTTTGATGCGCCCAGTGGTGTTCCAGCGATGCTGGAAAACGATGAGCATACACGTGCAGATGCCAATTCCTAGGAATGCCTCCCAGAACGCATATAGGAGCGCGGCGAGCGTGAAGCCACCTCCAACGGGCGCGACACCGATCACCGCGCTGAAAACCGGGATGCCGCAAAGGCCGACGACGGTGATGATGCCCCAGGTCTTCACCAAAGAGGGGGAAAACGCCTCGAGCCACCCGTTGCGATACGCCAAGATGCCTCCAATCATGAATAGCACGTAGAGCGGCACGTGCGCCGGTTCGACAGCGTGCCACAGCAGCCATTGATCCCACCCGTACCACACGCGCACGACAAAGTTCGCGGCACCGAGCACCAGAGCCGCGAGGACCAGCGTGCCGTTTCCCGGACACGGTACAGGGCCGATCGTTATGTTGAACCTCCGCCAGACGCTGTATGCGACCGCGAGGATAAGTAGGAACACGAGGAACCAGAGATTGCCGAGAGAGTAAGTCGCTGGGTTTGCCCCCACTGCGGCTATTAAAATGAGATAGAACGCCACTATTCCAAAGAGCGGGATTCCGATGCGCACGAAGCGCTCTCTAAGGAATTTCTGCCGTCCCTTGCGATCAAACGAGCCGACGAGGAGGTACGCCGAGATGAAGAAGAAGAGTGCCATCGCAAACGAGGCGGCCACCGCTTCGAACGTGCCGACGACGAGCACGTCCGCGAAGGGGAGCGGTCCCGGGAAGCTCGGGGACCACCCTTCAGCGGTGGGAATGTACGCCAGGCCGGCGTGGATGAAGACGACGATAACGATAAGGAGTATCTTAATGTTATCAAAGTAGTAAAGCCGTTGCATTTTTACTATAATAATATTTGAGGTACGAGACAGATAAAGCTTTTTCTGCCCCCTTTTTCAGTACGTGCGTGTGTTTTACGTTCTAGGACAGACCGATGCAGCGCATTGTTTGTTCCTTATGTCGTTGGCAAAACTAGGGCATTTTACGCGAGATTTTGCAGGACATGTACAGAGATAGCGCAAAATTGAAGGGATAACTTGCCCGTATCGCACAATAACCTAGGTTTTTTTGTTGGTCAGTCACTTTTCGCGCCGATCGCCAAGACGTCAGAACACGTAGGGAATGAGCCTTTTTGTTCTCCGCGCATACGAGACGTATGCCTCGCCAAGCTGCGAGATCAAGGCTCTCTCCTCGACGCGTATGCGGTACCCGTACACAATCGAGAATATCAGCGCGAGCACAAGGACCGCTCCCCACGACTGCAATGCGAATCCCAATCCGACGAAGATCATGAGTGCGCCGGTGTACGAGGGATGACGCACATATCGGTAGGGCCCGGTGTCCACAATCGTTTGATCCTTTTGCACCATCACCGCCATAGAAAAGAATCGGCCCAACACGGCGATGGCCCATTGCCGGAACGCGATGCCCACGGCCATCAGGACGATCCCGGGGTAGAACGCCCAGCTCGGGAGCATAGCAATGCCGGCGGTAGCGAAGGAAAAGGCAACGGTGAGGGATACGACAATGCTGACGAATATCAGCAAGACCGAGCCTCGGTCTCTCCTCCTCGTTCGGGCTCCGCCGCGGCGTATGAGCGGTATTATTCCCCCGCCAATGATCTCGCTGAGCGGCCATAGAAGAAATACGATGCTGAATACGAAAGCAGCGGCGCTTGACGGGAACAGTTCAGGCGGGAATGGGGATACTTGCACCATGGTGACCACTTTTGCACCCTACCAGGATTGTCTCATTATACTTTTGTCATCCTACTGCTTCGCATAGGATGTCCTTTTTTCTTTCGTCTCGCCGCTGATCGTGGAGGGTGACTGCCCGGAGCGTGCGACGCGCTATGTGCGACAAGGCAAAAAAAGGGCAGTGGGGATCATGTTTCCAGGCCGGGCTTTATGCGGTGTGAAGAGAATTTCAGCGTTTTTTTTGAGCGAACAAAGCTGTTATGAGGATTTCTCAGCTAGCGTTTTTAGCGTCTCGTTCATATCCCCAAAGCTGCGCTCAGCCGCACTCAGCGTGTCCCCGAGCACTGATACGAGAATGCCACTGAAAACTTCTTGCTGGACGAATCGCACACGATTCGCGTCAAGTCGCTCTATTGTAAGGCTGTGCTCACCGTCGAACAACTTTGGTATGCTCCACACCCGCCCGAGCCAGCGCAGTTCTCGGAAAGGCTCCACCGCGAGCACCACAGGGCGAAAGCGCATGCCTCGTTGGCCTGAAGGCAGCAGATACACGTCAAGCTTGCCGCCCACCTTCAGCTCTCCGCTGATTTGACGGATAAATGGGTTCCATTGCGGGAAAGCCGCGAAGTCGGTGATTATATGCCAGACTCTCTCAGCCGGCGCGTTGATTTCGATCTCCGCGCGAATTTGTCTCATTTTTCTTTCTAAGAAGTTTTCATAATAAAAGATTCTTTGCCCCCCTGTCTCGTATCGTAACGTTTATGATTGATTGAAATAACATGTATTAAGCTGTATTAAGATGAAAAAAGGTGAATTAAAATGAATAGCCCAGAAGCTGAACAGCATAGTTGCACGGACGTTCGCTACGTGCGCGACAATAAGACCCTAACAGGAGCGGTTTGCGTGGCGCTGAAAAAAGATATACGAGAGCGTAAAGTGGACATCATCTTTATGGGTGGGGAAAAGGACGCGTGGTCAGTCAGGAGCACGACGGAACTGATGAATATCCTTATTAAATGGAAGGTGTCTTTCGAAGAGAGAAAACGCGTCTTCGATTTCGTCGCTGAGCGATTGCGCGTGTTGGCCGCAGAGGAGACACGGACGTATTAACGAGCTTCAGGCGATAGTCATCGAGGCGGCGAGCAGCAACGCGAGGCCGACGATATCGGCTGTCGCATGTGCAGCCCAGGCCACAAACACGTTGCGCGATCGCGAAAATATTAACCCGTACACCACGCTATCGAGGAACACAAAGCTCACGTCTACACCGACGATTACGGGGGAGCCGCTCGATAGGTGTGACAGGGCGAACACCACGGATACGCCAAGAATGGCAGGAAGCTGACCGATGAACCAGCCAAATCGCTCTTGGAATAGGCCTCTAAAGACAAGCTCTTCGCGAAGTGAGAGCACCAGAATGAGGGGTATGAGGATGCCGAGGTTGCTAAACTCGGGCACTCGCCCAGACGTGTGAATGAGCGCGTCAGGGAGGAACAGGTAGTAGAGCGTAACGGGAATAAGTTGAAGCGCGATCACCACGGCGAGAAAAAGGCGCCAGTTCGCCGCACAATCGGCGATGAACCCGTGACGCTTTATCCCGAGCTCATGCCACGGGCGATGTCGTGCCAGCTTCTCAGCGAACAGATAGATGATCGGAAAACTCAAGGCAATAATCTCAAGTAGCCCTGCGATCGACGGAAGGAACGGCGCGACTAAGAGCGGGACAAACGTAATGAGGAGGACGATAACGGTTTCATAGAGTATCCAGCGCTGCCGTGGGCCCGTCTCCCGATCTGCAGAAGCGAGCGATGAGTGGCGCTGTGCTTTCGCGCGGGCACGCACCATCGTGTGCCTGGTTATCCCGATTTAATTAATACCTGTCGGACGCTTCGGTTGAAAGATAGACCGCAGCTGAGCCCGGCTAACGTGTTCCCAGTGTGTCCCAGTTCGTTTGATCGAGCCAAAGACAGATTCGTGCTGTTTACCCACTTTGGGGCGGCTTGTTCCTGATTTTCGGAGGCATAAGGAAGATTATCTGATACCAGCTCTGGACGTGCTCTGTGTCAAGCCGCGTTCATCCTAGCCCGCGCGGAGCAGGCTATTAATTTGAGCTGAAATCCCTGTGGTATTCGTGGCGTCGACCCAATGCCCGACTTCGCGGCCGTTGTTCAGCAGGATCAACGTCGGGACTGAGGGCACCTTGTACTCATCAGTCAGCGGGCTTGTATAGCTCACGATCGACTGTACGGGGACCTTCCCTGCATACGTCTTTTGAAGCCGGGTCACGTGTGGCTTCAGTGCTGCGCAATAGGGACAATTCGGCTCATAGAAGAACAGCACCTTCAAGTGTGGCGGCGCTGGCGTTGCTGACGCTGAAGCAGAATTCGTCGTACTTGCTGTGGTTGATGCGGCACTTGATGCCGCGTGCGATGCGCTGCTTGCCGCTTGATTGCTGTTAGTTGATGATGTACAACCCGCGATTGATAACGAGGCAACCATCACGAGCACTATGATAGCTAACAGCTTTTTTATCATACGCGTCGATAAAAAAAGGCGGCTAGATAGTATAAAGTGTTGTTGTTAGCTGCGCCCGTCTTCTGAGAATAGCGACGCCATGATAAGGCATTTCAGCGCCTAGTGCGTATCAGGCGCGTGCGTTGAAATGAGGATGCCACCCAGCAGGAAGAGTACGAAGGTAAGAACGCCGAAAAGACTGATCGATATCAGAACCCCAAGCGGAATGAGGGTGGCTCCTGTTAGGAACTGTTCGAAGCTAAGAGCGCTCAAAAGACTGATCGATATCAGAGCCCCGAGCGCTCCGATAATCATGAGAGCTGCTCCGAGGACCTTCTGGTTTTCAAGCACGCCGCCGGCGATGCCGACTAGCGAGAAGATCAGTGCTGCCCCTGCTGCGTTTGTGTAGGGCTGCGCCCCGCCAATCGCGTTAAATGCCTCGCCCATTCCTCCGAGCAGAACGACCTGCACGACAGCGAGAATACCGAAGATTGCTCCGATTATCCCAAGCCAAAATGCGTTGCCCATATGCACCTCGCAGGATTCAGCTATAGCTCTGTGCCGCCCTAGTGCACAAAACTGTTAGGTCGTAGAAACGTGCGTGAACCCTTAAATGTTCGCGTCTAGGCAAAGGCTACGGGATCTGCATCTAATCCCACACGCTCTTTTTAGGCTCCAGCTTACGCCATCTTCTGCAGGATTTACTTCCGCGCGCAGCCATCGAGTGCGTACTACGGCTTCTGGTCCCACCATCTTGCACGAGCCACTGCTTGATACCCCGATAGGATCCCGACCAAGAGGCCCAAAACGAGTCCGAGGGCGACTTGGCCTCCGATTTGAAAACAAAGATGGTGAAGAGCCGTTTGACCAACAGAAGCAGAGAAGCCATATAGCTTACAGGCTCGACGACGATAGCAGCGGCGTTAGTGAGTCCCTCGCGTCGTTGGAACTATACTACACGCGCGAAGAGCCTGAATCGTTCCTCAGCTTCCGGGTGGCGGGGCTGTCACGCTACTCGCTTTGCTGGCCGCGCCGTGCCGCCGCCGCATTCTGGGAATGCACACAAGGGAGGGTAAGCAAAGCGTGTATGGAGGCGCTACGGACGTACGCCCTCGACAAGTTTCACGGCAGCGACACACAGGCGAAATTTCTCTATTATGCCAGGGCGTTCCTCCTTACCTGACCAAAACGAGGCTTGACGCCCGTTATGAGTCGTTTAACCTGTTCCTTGAGTTGCCAAAAGCCATAAAAACGCGTAAGCTTGTGACAGGACGCATCGTGACCATTGAAGACGTGCAGAACGTTCTTGCATTTCTTAATGGGAGATATACGCGAAACGAACTCGACGAGCGACACTACATCGCGTATGACGGTTTAATCATGTTTGGAGCCTTTACCGGCCAGCGCCCAGATGCAACGATCGGCAGAATTACAGCTGGGCAGGTTGAAGAGGCATTGAAATTCAGATCGAGAGAGCCCACACTACACGTATTGGCAGATCAGGACAAGATCCGCATGGCTCATTACGTACCGCTGCACCCGCGCGTTATCGAAGCCGTTGAACCGCTCCTGGACGGAAAAAAAGGTGACGAGATTATGTTTCCAGTCTCTGCGCTCAACCAATGGCTCTGGCGTTGGCGCGAAGCAGGGGACGAAATACCGCTCAGTCGTTGCGGTGCGTATTTTGTACTCAGTGATCTTCGTAAGTTCACAGAGCAGCACGGAGACGTGATCCGGTGGGATCCATCGAATAGAGAGTACATCCTCACCCACGGCGTTTCAGGCGTTTCGTGGAGCCATTATCGGAATCCTTTGCCAGAGAACGTCTATGATATTTACATGAAGTACTAGAGAGACGTCGACTTCACAATCTAGCTCTGTCGCTGAACTTGATCTTGTTGCCGAGCCATTTTCGAGGGATCTCTCAAACTGGTAAGCTCTGGGGTGGTGTCTCGCACTGGGATCAGTCAAATAAGAACTACATGCTGATGCACGAGGGTTTCTGGAGTGGATTGGCGGTTCTATAAGCGTCCGCTGCCTGAACACGTGTATGACGACTCGTGCAATGCTGGACTCATCGCCAGCAAAGGCTGCACAGTTTTGGCCTGTCTATCCCGCCTGTTGAACGGCCGGTGGCACCCATGAACCGTTTAGCACAGCCTCCTGTGGCCAGTACAAACGCATAACGAGATGGAACTCATCCGACGGCGCTGGCAGCCAGTTGGCCTCCTGGGCGGATCCGGGTGACGTGTTTTGGATATAGATATCGAGTGACCCGTCGGCGTTATGCGCTAGGTTACCGAGGTGAGGCGAGATTGCATACCGATCGAGGGCGTTACTAACGAGGAAGTTCCGGCTGTTGTACATGGTAATTGACCAAAACGCGTTGACCGGCGGTGTGCCATTCGCTCCGAAGTGCATGACGTACTTGTGGGCGCCAGTAAGCGCGGTCCCGTTTGCATCAACGTATGTGGCGGGGTAAAATGCATCCTCTGGCAGATTTGCACCAAGTCCCACCCAGGCCGTTCCGGCACGAAGCGTATAGTTCGTCCCGTAATTGCCGAGGCCATAGTTAAAGCCCCAACCGTTTTTAGAGACGAGACCAGGTGGCTTAAGACCAGAAGCGTTGACAAGGGCTAGTCCGTCCTTCTCGCCCTGTGCAACCGCGTTCTGCATCGTAGCGTTCAAGCCATTCCAATCGAACGGCGTGCCCGGCACAAGACCGATGCGGGCCATCTGTTCAACGACGGGCTTATCAGCTGTGCTTGGGGGATTAGCCACCATGAGCGATGCCATTCTCCCATAGAACGTTGAGGGTGTCATGTTCGCCACTTGGGCACTCGGAGGTGCCGTCGTATTTGCGCCGGGGTTGACCGGCACGTTGGTCGGCGGCGTGTAACTCGTGCCCCACGCACTCAGCGGTGTTAACGTGTACTTGGCTTGGAGAGCAGTGACGGCGGGGACGTCAGCGGGACCGTTCAGCTGAGTGCGCCCCACAATCCACGCCGTTTCGGTCGGCGCCTCGATTTTTGTCAAACCATCGGGAAGCGTACCATTCCAGCCCGGACCAACGATAGCGAAGTTACTTGCGTTGGATCCGGTGGTGCGCGTTCCTGGTGACGAAAAGACGTCTGTCCATGCGGAGAGTAGGGGCATCATGTAGTATCGCCCGCCTGTATCAGGCACGCTCAGCACTACCGGCTCTTTCGTGAGGTTGAGCCAGGCAGACGCATAGAGCGTGTCAACGTTCGGTGTCACCACGCTTGTAAATGACGCGTTTGGTGGGGTGATCGCTCTCACAAACTGGTTGACAGGCGCCCTCGTCCCGTCGGGAGTTGGAGCTGATACTGCAGTCTGCTGGGCTTCGGTGGCAGCAGTCAGGTACTAAGGGGTAACCGAAGACGTACGCGGCTGCCGCGATTTGCCGCGCCTCTGCTTCTGTGGGAGATCCCGCAGTGGTAGGGATTGTGATCCCCCCGATCGTCTGGTTGGTGGCAGTCGTCTGGGTCGTGCAGCCAGCCGCGGAAATCACTATGGCTGCGATAAGAATAACACACAGCATCCAGTAAGATTTCATCAAGATGAAAGGGTTGTGCATTATCAAAAAGCTTGCTCCGGCATCAGCGGGTTAGCCGCACCGGGACTTGAACCGAGGCAATGATATGGACCGCCACCCGAAAGGGAACGCGCTATATCGTCGGTTGGAGCAACAAAGACTAAAAATGCAAACGCTCCCCTGCTTTCTTTTTTCGGTAACAACACGCGGGGCTAGAAGGGTTCATGGGAAATGGCCATTAACGTTACCGTTGCCGGAGCCTAATTCAGGCTCGAAACAGCAGCTTGAGGTCGAGTCAAGTGAGCCCAGCACCAGCATCCGCTGCCTGAACATGTTTATGAGATCTATACGCAGCATTGGAAGGATACGCAATTTGCAGTCTAACGGAAAGCTGATCACCCGATATGCTGTAGCCTCACGCTACCGACAACTTCGTCACGACAAAACTCAAGCCGGACTCAAACCACTACACTGATCTTAGTCAATCTGATTGGAATTCTTCGGGGATTACTGCTTCTGCGTCTCCTGCTGAGCATTTTGGGATGGCAGCTATTAAATTGTGCATTCGTTCGTAAGGCACTGATACGAATAGTATGTCTGGTTCAAATTTCTGCTGTTTTCGTGCTGTCCAGTCACCAGTAGTTATGTTCGTACAGCCCGTCATTACAGGATATGTTATAGAGCTGTGGCATATTGACCCTATAACTTGTTGTTTTGGTGATATGCCATCCCAGTAGGTGTCTAAGGTTATGAGACGACACGCTTGTTCTGGATTACATTGAAATAACACAATGTCTGGTCGCATTGTTGTTTTTTCAAGTGGACATATCACTAATCTGTCTGCCAATCCTGTAGGTGGTTGAACTGTTAATTTTTGCATTCTCTCGAAGGATACAATCGTACTGGTGAGCTTCTCTCCTTTGGTAAGGAACCTTTGAAGTCTTCTTTTCTGCTCTCCGGTAACTTCCGTAAAACCGCAAAATCTACTGCCGCCGGGGCAGGTCTCTACCTTTGCGTCAATAACAAAACAGTCACCTTCTGCGGCACGTTTCAAAGCCTTACAAATCGATGTTTTCTCGTATAGACCCCCTGAAACTTCCTCATTAGTGAAAGTGATTGCCAGTGGTTCCTTTCTTAATCCCAGTACTCTTTTTAATAAGTTTGATTGTTCTTTAAATTCCATATATCTAGCTCCTTTAACTAATCAAATCTGGTTCTGTTGATCAGCGACATAGCTCTTATGGTGGCGTTGTTGGATCGTGAAGGACGTCAACAGTGTCCGGAGAATAGTTTCCAGCCCTGTCGTAGACCATTAGACGAAACTCACCCACGTGGCAGTAGAAAATTAGAAGCCGCTCTCATCGGCAAACCACAGGCTTAACATCTGCACGTGTGGCTGATCGCCATCGACGGTAGCGACGGAACAATGAATATGCTTGGTTGCATACCCCACGCATTCTTCAAAGGTCATAATATCTCACTGTGGTATTGGACGTAAATAGCTTATGAGAATGCTCGCATTCGCTTATAATTGCTAAGCGTTGATTTATGATCTCTCGATACGTGCTAACAGTAGCTGGCGAGGCGTACCTCGTTACCTAATGTAGAGTCAGGAGCGAATTAGCTAACTAATTGCCGTCGTCGTTATTATTGTCAAAGAGGTGCTTGGGCTTAAGACGTTTGTAATCGTCTTTGAATGGCCCGTCGCCATACGAACATATCCTAATAACAGGATCAGCCAGCATCGGAACATCAGCATAAGCTGACTGAAAGTCCATGTTGATTCTAGAGAGATTCTCTACGACACGATCGTGATATCTTTTCGTCACTTCTGGAATATCTGAAGCAGGAATAGACGCTCCTGGAAAGAGTTCCAAGTAAATCACAAATCCTGCTGCAATGTCTTCTTCAACGCCAAAGCTGAAGCTGTTGATCAGATCATCCTGAGCGAGGTTGAGAGCGTATGCCAGCTCATCGGGGTCCACACATGATCCTAGCACGAAGACGCACTGGTCGGTTCGACCTCTTACCGCGCAAAAAGGCCATTTAAGGGTACCTCTAGAGAAACCAGAGTTTTTTAACGTCACTGATGGCTCGATATTGAAATGGTCTCGCCAGATGTTCTCCATTTCCGCATATCTATACAGTTTTACGGCATCTGATATCTTGTACCTAATGAGCGGCATCATAGTCGCACTTGAGTCTCTGGTGATTAGGAGTCCCCCGTCTAGCTCTTCGAAAAATAGGTACATCGGACAGTACTGAAAGAACGACGCCACCCCATCAATGCCAAAATGCATCGGGTTTTGTTCGAATAGCCCTTCTATGAGGTTGCACAACGGCGTAAAAATTGCCCAACCTCCTTCCGTGTTGCCATACGTGTTAAGGAGTTCAAAGTAGGGGTTAATCTTGTAGTTACGCACAAAAAAGCGCTTCAAATTAGCCGCCGATTCCCCACTGCACATCAAAACTACCTTGTGAGCGGTCCAATCAAGCTTCCTTGTCACCCCTTCGTAATAGACGAACCTGAGAAAAGAAGGATATCCCGCAAGCAAGATGATGTCATAGAATTTACCTACCGTATCAATTAACGTAATTACGAGCTCCGCATTGAGACCTGGTGTGACAATGCTCAAATTGAGTTTCGGGTCTTTTGCCAATCCTTCGTAAATAAAAGTAGTGAGTACTCCGCCTGACCATGCTCCTTGGGCAAATGAGTTGATGCACAAAATCTTTTTCGATAAATCGTTACCTAACAGATAGTAAAGCCATAATTTAGCGTAATTTGAAGAATAAATTTCGTCCTTGCTATGGTTTATCAGCGTAGGGGCAGCTGCAGTACCTCCAGACATAGTAAACACAACTGTATCTTGCATCTCTTGGATACTTCGCTGGTCAAGTGGGTATTGCTCGACGTAGCTCTCTTTGTCCATCACCGGTACCATTTCCTTGAAATCTTCGATAGTCTTGACCTGTCTATGGTCTTCTAATCCGTGTTTCAACAAGAAGTCATGATACGCCGGCACTTTTTCTGCTGTTTCATGAAAACTTGATAACGCTAGGCGTTCACCCCCTTTTTCCCAAAAAATTGGACTCATTAAAGGTATGAATCTAGAAGCGATCCTGGTAGGACTGCGACTTGCAAGCGCCTTCATTAGACGTAATACTCTACTCATTCCTGTCTTTAGCTCACATTCGTTTTTAGACCGAATGCTGTCCTTTTACAGTTAAAGGTAATAATAACTGTGTCGTGACAGTTGTGATAACTTTTTTTGGCTAACCTTACTCAAACCTCGCGTCATGAAAAACATCCCGCATCGTCGCAGAACTTCGATGGCGTTCGCACAACATCAAACTACAGCCCAAGGGCGGAACATTATCCTTATACAGTAGGACGCCAAGTGGCGACATACACGAAAGAGAACGTGTAAGTTCCAAGTGCGTTGTAAGAAATGATTTCGATGTAGCGACCGGAGCCTAATACAGGCTCCGACGTAAGAACCTACGTGGCAGCTTTCTACATCCGCTGCCTGAGCACGTCTATGATGTGTATATTCAGTATTGGACAGATGTGGATTTGCACGTTGAACGCTGACAGCAGATAGCCGCAATACAAAAAAAGGGGCGCAGAGCCCCACCGAGGAGGACTGCGCTTGGATTCCGGTTCAGCTCAGAAGCCACCCGCCCTAGACGAAGTGAGAAGGTGGGGGAGTTTGGCCTGTGTAGTCTCCGATGACAAAGGCGGTGTACGGGGCGTTAAGTTGACCGGCACCATTACCAGCCTGATTGAGCTGTCCGTATTGGAAGACGATCGGTGAATCTTGGTTGCTCTTTTTGTCAGGTTTGATGATAAATACCCGGTTGTTGAACTGATCGGCGATTGAAATACGCCCATTCTTGAGTTTCACTGCGTTCGTTGGCAAGGGCGTCGGATTGCTGCTGGGGTCTGTGTTGGTGAAGTACTGGAACACGATCTGCTTATTTGGCGTCACCTCGATAATCCGCGCGTTGCCCGCATCGGTGATAAGCGTGTTGTCATTGGGCAACCTACTCGCAAAAGCCAACGGTGACACAGGCGTGATGTCGTACTGCCAAACGATATCTCCTGCTCTCGTGATTTCGATGACTCGACCGTTATTTTCATCGGCGATGAGGATGTGTCCGTTTGGTAGCAATTCAGCGCTGTTGGGACTGTTCAATGCACCAGGCCCTGAGGTGGGCCCATACGACCAGACAACCTGTTCGCCGAGAAGGCTTACCTCGATAATTCGGTTATTTCCTTGATCAGTGATCAGGAAGTTGTGGTTTGGCAGCTGGATGACTGACACTGGGACATTTAGTTGGTTGGGATCGCTACCAGTTACACCGTACTGTCCGTACTGCCACACTACGTGTCCGCCTTGATTTACCACGATAACGCGGTTATCGACACATCCGCCAGGCATTAGAGGATCCGCGCCTGCCGGGATGCCCGTTCCTGCAATAACCGTAAGTCCACCTGCCAGCCGCTCAGCCCAGTTCGATCCAATTATAGTACGCGGGTCTGATTTGGCCGGGCACCCGGTGGGGGTGGGGTCATTTGAACCAAAGCTCCACACAATCTGTCCCTGCTTATTGACCTCAACGATCCTGTTGTTAAACTGATCTGAGATCAACACGTTTCCGGGAGTGTTGAATCCGGGGCCCTTGAGTTTGTTCGCGGCAGTGTTCGTGGTCGATACCACATTGGCAGCGTAGACGGGGCTGACCAGTACGATCATGGAGGCTACGGCCACCAGAACTAGCAAGATTCTCTTGTTCATGTGCTCACCTAGAATGGTTGTAAAAACGATGATATCAATACGCCGTGGTCATTAAGCTTTGCTCGCTCCAAGCCTGAATCTACCGAGACATCCTTGCTTAAAAAACAGATCACTGCAGCCGAGTACAAACGTCGCTCTACATACTATCTCGCGGTGAACCGAAATTAGAAGCAGGAATGTCGAATAACGATAATTCTGTGGGTAAATTTGATAAAACGAGTAATCCTTACTAGACACTCGCAAGTTAAACAAAAATTTCTGTTGCAGAAGGAAAAATGAAGAAATACGCAATCTTAGGAATCTGCGTCATCACAGCGGTCTTGATGGCCGGATGTACGCAAAGTACGCAAAGTGGACAGACCGCGGGATTGGGAAATCATGTTATCAGCGCCGCGAATCAGAACAACGTTACCGTCAAGAATTATCAATTTGATCCTCAATTCTTGACGATTCCGCAAGGTGCAAACGTGACGTGGATCAATCAGGATTCGTCGAGCGGTGCATACGGCGGATCAACTTCGATTCAGCATCAAATAAGCTCAAATAGTTCGGCGTTTGCACAATCGGCGCCTCTCAACACCGGAGACAAATACACGGTTCAGTTCAATCAAACCGGGACGTTCCCGTATCATTGCGCGATTCATACATACATGACAGGAACGATCACCGTCGTCGCAAGGAACGCGACAACGACAACGGCGGCAATGTAAGGAGAGTTAAAAAAGGTTGCAATGGTAATAGTTGCAGGATGCACGTCGTCGAATCCGAGTCCGGGCCCGGCGACGAGCACCGCAAGACAGAAGGTGGAGGGATCACGGCTCCGATAGGTCAAGGTGTCACAAAATTACGACTGCCTTACCTCTTACTTGAATCATATCGAATTGCAAAACAAAAAACCCCCCTCTAGGGTGGCCCCCTGCCTTGCCGCTTGCACGCGACAAAGTCGCGCTATTCCGCTGCAACTTCATATTCGCGATCGCGTACGTATTTCGTAAACTATGGCGATCGTGTCGTCACCGGACTAGGCATTTCCATTATTGGGATGCTCATCATGCTTCTGATCAACGGCCGAAGCGACGACGGACGTTGCGAGCCACGCAGAGGGGGGAAGATGGTAAAATGGAAAGCAATGGGTGTTGGATTTGACGTATGTTATAGCATCATCACAAGAGCTATGTATCCAACGGCACGTCCTTACACAGATCTCAGGTAGCGACGCGATTGACGCGCCAATACGCCGGACGAACTGAAACGATCGGGGGTGCGCGGGTTGTCTGTGATTCAAATTCAAAACTTGACAAAGTATTACGGGAAAACATTGGCTCTCGATAGCGTGGATCTCGAGGTTGAACAGGGTGAAGTGTCCGGTTTTATCGGTCCGAATGGCGCCGGAAAGACCACGACGTTGCGGATCTTGCTCGGGTTGCTCCGCAAGAACGCCGGGAAGGTCAGCGTCCTCGGCGCCGATCCGTGGCGCGACGCGGTGGCACTCCATCGCCGACTGGCCTACGTGCCCGGTGACGTGAGCCTGTGGCCAAACCTCTCCGGTGGCGAGGTCATCGACCTGTTAGGCAGGCTGCGCGGCGGCGTCGACCAGTCGCGTCGCGACGAGCTGGTGGAACGCTTCAAGTTCGATCCGACGAAGCCGTGTCGGACGTATTCGACGGGCAACCGACAGAAGGTGGCCCTTATCGCAGCGCTTGTCTCTGACGTCGAGCTGTTCATCCTCGACGAGCCGACGTTGGGCCTCGACCCCCTGATGGAGGCGGTGTTCCGCGACTGCGTCGCGGAGGTCAGGCAGGCCGGCAAGACCGTGCTGCTCTCCAGTCACATCCTCGCCGAGGTCGAGGCGTTGTGCGACCGCATCAGTATCATCAATGAGGGCACGATCGTCGAGTCAGGAACGCTTGCAGACCTGCGCCACCTCACGCGGATCTCGGTCTCAGTCGAAACCGCTCACCCCGTCACCGGACTTAGCGAACTGCCGGGCGTGCACAACATACGCGTCGACGGCGCCCGCGTGCATTTCACCGTGGATGCCGGTGCGATCAATCGCGTCATGGAGCACCTCACACGGTTCGACGTGCGCGCGCTCACGAGTGCTCCACCCACTCTCGAGGATCTGTTCTTGCGCCACTACGAACTCTAGACAGGGGAAAGCGCGCGATGAAGGTGGCAGAGTTTAGTGGCACTGGTGCACTCATTCGTTTGATCCTGCGGCGTGATCGGCTCCTGCTGCCGATCTGGATCGCGGTGCCGCCCCTCTTCGTGATCGTCGTAGCCGCTGCGTTCGTGAGTCTCTATCCCACCGCAGCGTCGCAACAGACGCTCGCCGCGCAGATCGTAAACGGTCCGGGACTCGTCGCACTGCTCGGTCCCGTGTCTGCGCCGACCATAGGCGCACTGACCGCGTGGCGGTCGGGCATCTTCGCTGCGGTGATCGTTGCGGGGGCGAACGCGCTTACCGTCATCCGGCACACCCGCGCCGACGAGGAGACCGGACGGTACGAGCTGCTGGGCTCGGGTGCAGTGGGCAAACGCGCGCCGTTGTCGGCGAGCTTGGTCGTGACGTTGGGCGCCGACCTGGCGATCGCCGCTCTCGTCACTGGGGGACTGGCCGCTTTTGGGCTTCCCGTCGCTGGATCAGTCGCACTGGGACTGTCGTTCGCAGCGATCGGGTGGACGTTTGCGGCGCTCGCCGGCGTGGCGGCGCAGCTGGCCGAAAGCGCCGGGGTCGCGAGGGGCATCGCAGGGGCGATCTTCGTTTTTTTCTACGTTTTGCGCGCCGTTGGCGATGCGAACGAGCAGAGCGGGCAGTCCTGGCTGTCGTGGGTGTCGCCGATCGGGTGGATGCGCCTCGTCGAACCATTCGCCAGCGAACGCTGGGGGGTATTTGCGCTCTTCCTCGGCGCGGTCATCGTGCTGATCGCGATAGCCTACGTGCTCTCGTCACGGCGGGACGTCGGCGCCGGCATTCTTAGGCCGCGACTTGGCCCGGCCAGGGCGTCGGCCCGGCTCCGCAGCCCACTTGCCCTAGCGTGGCGGCTGCACCGGCGCACGCTGCTTGCCTGGGCTGCGATGTTTGCGGTATACGGCGTCATGGTTGGTTATCTTGCGAAAACCTCTGCGGACCTGTTGGCTGTCAACCCGCAGCTTGCAAACTTGTTTTCCCATTTTGGCGGCGCCTCGGCATACACTGACACCCTTTTTACCCTCTCCCTTACGTTCCTCGGCTGGATCGCCGCAGCATATGCTATCACGGCCACACTGCGGCTACAGTCCGAGGAGGTAGAAAGGCGTGTCGATCACGTGCTCGCCACCGCGGTCAGCCGGCTGCGGTGGGCGACGAGCGACCTCGCCCTCATGGTCATCGGCTCGGCAGTCGTGCTCGCGGCATTCGGCCTCTCGGCCGGGCTGACCTACGGGCTGAGCACTGGAAACGTGGGATTCGAACTGCCGCGCATGCTGGTCGCCACGCTTGCGTACCTGCCCGCCGTCTGGGTGGTGGCGGGGGTCGCCATGGCGCTGTACGGTCTCGTGCCAAGGCTCTCGTTCGTGAGCTGGGGGGCACTAGGCGCGTTCATAGGAGTCGAGCTTATCGGCGAGACGTTGCAGGTGAGCCAGTCGGTACTTAACATCTCGCCATTCAACCACGTGCCGAAGGTTCTCGTCAGTGGGGTGTCCTTGATGCCCCTAGTCTCGCTCACCCTCTTAGCCTTGGTGCTCACCATCGCCGGACTCGTCGGATTCCAGCGTCGCAGCATCGGCTGACTGAAGGTTTATGACGCCTGTGGGAGCATCGTTGTTGCTCCTTCGATCAGACGAAGGATGCCCGCGTTGTACAAGCGCTCAGGGTCTCCTCAACGGGGCACGTTTATCGCCACCCTGAAGAGGAAGTATGGGGTTAGCCGGACTGAAAACCGGTATCAGGTGCTGGGTCTCTCAAGGCAGAAGGTGCAGGCGGTGTTGAGCGAGGAACCGCAGCCTATTCATAAGTGAGAAATAAGGCGCTCTGCTCAGTTCTTAGCCTAGCGTTTTGATGCCGCACATGTGGTGACCTTTAGTTATTGCATCACTCAAAAAAGAAGGACGTAGTGATCGCCGGCCTTTACCCAAAAGCAGTTTGTCACACTTAGTTTTAGCAGAATGAAGTTCATGGTTCTGCCAATGCCGTACCCTTCAATCGGCCTGTCTCATGGCCCACGGGACCCACAATACCGTCAGTATCACCCCCGGCAACGACGAGCGAGAGCAAGAAAACCGCTATGTTTTGGACAATGCCAAAACTGGTCGCATAATAGAATAACCAAAGTGCTAAGAAGAGAAGCCATCCGAAGGCCACGACGATAGAGGCATATACCCTCTTGCCTGGTGGTTGTGCCCGTGGTTTTTTCTGTCGCCCCTGTGCTGTCGGTGTTTCTGCCATTTATTTTCACCTCCTATGAAGGAAGACGCTTGGTAAGTGCCAGCGCTGAACTTAAAGGTGCTGCTTTGACTTTGACAGCTAATCGCAAAGAGATAGCCGCTGCTGCTGTGAGCTTTTGGAGAGCGCCGGGACTGACACAGAAACGCAAACCGGCCCAACAGCAAAAAGAAAGACGACTCGCGGTGCTGGACAAGCGAACGGAGGAGCAAATCGTATACGCAGTGATTAGCGCGGAGCACGGGTTCGCCAAACAACGAGACGGTTTGAGGTGGGCCAGACAGGCGACACCCTGCTCCTGCTAATGTGCAGCCAAACAATCGGCGTATAATGCGATGCAGCATTAGATTAAAACAGTTCCGATTCGATTTTTTACTTCTTTTGGAAATTGGAGTCGAAATAGAGGTTCTTTAATGCGATAAAACGGTTATTTTTTCGTGAGCGCTGCATTCTGCGGCTATTTGCGAGGAGCCCTCGCGACGCAAACGCCTCCACTGGAACCGATGAGTGGGAAACGCTTGAAATGCCGCTATACGGAATCTCTTTGTTTTATTTACCGTTGTCGACCGTCGCTGGGGTTTCACTGCGCCTCGATCGCGGCTGCCTGCCGCTGGGAAACTCTCGACTGCTCGCGCCACGGGCGCACCCTACCCGCGCTGGCAACGTTGACGTCACGTGCGAGAGGAGGGCGTGGTGTATCCGACCCTTTTTTAGCTGAAGGCCAGCCTCAAAAAAATCACTGCCGCGCCGATGAGCAGCAGAAGCACGACAATCACGAGTGCCAGCCACTGCCGCTGCCGTCCGCTCCACGAGGCGATGCGGTCCCTGACTCTCTGCCGCCATGGCAGGGGCATCGGGCCTGCTTCTATACGAGCGCCAGCGTGGACCGTTACGGGCACGCCCTCAGCGTTTGCGCGCTTAACGTGCTCGTCTTTGCACGGCTCGCAGCACGGAACGGTCATAGCGCCATCAGGCAAGTTCAAGATAACGGTATACAATGCCGTGGTTTCGCAGTTGGGGCTTACCGGCTTTTCGCACGTTCCCTGAGCTTCGATCTGCGCATTAGTGTCTGCCTCATCGAGCGTATCGGGTGCAGTTTCACTCATTCCCTCTCTCCGTGTCCACAACTGTGCGACAACGCAAGTAGTCGCTATTCGGATATCTAGTCTCGCACGGTCTTGGGTACCCGCGTGATATCAGCGTTTGCCTTGTACGATGACTTAGGGCGCGGTTCGTTACGACGTAGCAGCGCAACGGTGATCGTATCGGGCCAAACGCAGCGGAAACGACGCTATAGAAACTCTGCGACGGGAGTCACAGCTCGCTGCGGTTCAATCAGCGAAACTCTTAAATATCATAATATCTTATAATATATCTAAAGATATATCGGAGGATTAAATGAACTACAAAACGTATCAGAACCCGTGTGGACCGTGGCACCATATGCAGCATTTCCACAAAGCTTGGTCCACCCACCCAAGACGAGAAC
The DNA here is from genome assembly GCA_963701995.1 of Methanobacteriota archaeon. Taxonomy (GTDB): domain Archaea; phylum Halobacteriota; class Bog-38; order Methanoflorentales; family Methanoflorentaceae; genus Methanoflorens. The sequence goes on from OY969693.1 coordinate 829,271, forward strand.
ACGAACACTTGAAATATCTCGTCCTGCTCGCCCTACAGGATCAGCCTCTCAACGGCTATGAAATCATCAAAGCTATCGAAAATAAGTACGGCCGCGCCCCGGGCCCCGCAGTGGTCTACCCGACGCTTCAGCTACTCGTCGATCAGGGCTACGTGAATTCGAGCGAACACGAAAACAAGAAGGTGTACGCGCTTACCGACGAGGGCAAAAAGTGCCTTGAAGAAAATCGTGAGCGGATCGATCAGCTCGTCACAAGCGTGGGGCAACCCAAGTGGAATTCACTTCCTGGAATCGGCAAACGCGTTGCTTCGCTCGCTGGCACCATTTTTTCAAACTGCACCTACCTCGACGACGCGAAGACTAAGCAAATTGAGGACCTGCTTGACGAGACACGAAAGCGCGTCGGCGACATCATCTTCGAAAATCAAGCGGATTAAGGAGGTCCACTCCATTGCCACAGCCACAGCCGATGCCACAGCCGATGCCACAGCCGATGCCACAGCCGATGCCACAGCCGATGCCACAGCCATTTCCTTTGCCACACACGAGCGCAGGGACAATGCGCTTTCAGTTGACGCACCGACAGCGAGAAGCATGAATCGAGTGCTAACGCCTGAAGCAGCTGCCTGATGTCGTATCATCAAGGCAGCAGCTTTTGCACAAAGCAGCTCACACAGCCGTGTGAAGCACGACTTGGCGGGAACTTGCCGGGCGCGGCTAATGAACCCTAGATTTCAGTGGCGTCAAAACGTCTTGGAAGGGCAGCCGGTTCTTAACGAATACAATCACAGCGAGCGCTAGGGATGTCAGCGCGATGCCGAGCAATTCGCTTTGCACGAACGCGGCAGGCGGCTCAGGAAGTAGTACCACAGAGCCGTGGGCAATGATCAATTCGTACGTGAAGCCAAAGGTTGTCGCTGAAAGCGGATAGAACAGAGGCACGCCAGCACCGGTGAACAGGTCGAGCAACAGGTGTGAAAGCAGGAAGAAGGTCGCGATTAGTGCTACGTTATATAAAACGTCATTCTTTGCCCTAAAGCGCGCGTACAACGTAAGGCTGATGGTGGGCACGAGAATCAAGACGTTGTGCAAAAGCAAACGATGGTAGGGCGGCAGCAAATGATCTATATCTGGCAACACGGCTAGGGGAGACAGCAGAAGGACGTAGTTTCGGTACTTCTTGTCCCAAAACAGCCATAATAGCGAAGTGGCAACGATGAGGTGAGTAATCGGGTCCGGCATTGTATCGTGTGACGCTGCTTCTCGCAGTGGTTTCACTGGGACGCAGCTATTCGTTTGGCACTGCTGGTTTAAATACTTCCTCGTGGGCTGCGGCGAAGGGTTGAGTCGCTGGTGGCGCTGCCTCCCGCATCATTCAGGCATCCGTTTTACCCGCACGCTGTCCTGGATGGTTTCAAAACCCGAGCGCCGAAGCGTCGACCACACCGCCGGCGAGGTTCGCCTGAACGTTGTTCGGGCCGCCTCGATCATCTCTGACGTCGAACGGCCTCCTCCATCCATTCTCGCGCGTGCAATTCATTGGTGAGGAGCCTCACATCACTGTCCTCAATCTCAGCCATGCAGGCCCCGAAATGCCTCACGCGTACGAGGCACCTCTTGGCGTCGTTTAGCTTCACCGCAGGGCATGCGATCGACCCCAGCAACAACAGCAAGCCGCCGCAGAAAAATCAGACTCAGGTCCGTTCTGCACGTCCACGAACATCAGTGTCAAATTGAAGCTGCCTTTCGACTAAGAGAATTACGGCTAAGGCAACAAAGGTGAGCGTAACGCCGAACACCTCGCTTGGCACCCCCCTCAGTGGCTTCGGAAGGAGAGCAACAGAAGGGTGCTCTACCTGCGGCGTGGCGAAACCACCAAACAGCACGCTTGACACGCCCCTCAGTGGCTCGTGAATGAGAGCGACAGCGCCGTGAGCTACTTCCCACGTGTTCGTGAAACCATACCACATTGTCCGTAGCGGATAGAACAGTGCTTCCCCGCCATTAAAAAAGTCAAGCACGAGGTGTGAAAACAGCAAAAAGCCTGCCATCAACGCGACGCTGTATAGAACATTGTTTTTTGTCTTCAGCCCGTAGAGCGCGATGGCGAGTGGGGGCACGAGCAAAAACACGTTATGGAAGATATCCCGGCCAGCGTAAAACGGTGCGAAATGATCGAGGTCGGGAAGCACGGCGAAAGGCAGCAAGAGGAGAACGTACTTCCGGTGGCGGTCATCAAAATAAACCAACAACGCTACGAGGGCGACTCCAATGTGAATGACTGGGCCGGGCATTATGTTTTTGACTCTGATTTCCGCACGTCGCGAGTCGAAGTTTTTGCGTACTTATTTAAATACTTCTTCTCAGGCTACAGTTCGAGGTTTTGCATCGAATCGCCGTGCGCATTAGGTAACGATGTGTCTCTTATTGCTGCCCGCCATCGCTTCCCACAGGCCTCACGCGTATTCTCGTGAAAGTCCAAGCGCTGAGTCGTAAGTCATCCGCCAGCGAAGTCCGCTGCGAACGTGGCTAGAACCGCCCGATCATCTCTGACGTCGAACGGCCTCCTCCATCCATTCTCGTGCGTGCAATTCATTGGTGAGGAGCCTCACATCATTGCCCTCAATCTCAGCCATGCAGGCCCCGAAAACCACCATTATGTCGTCAATGTGTGCGTGCGGGTGCATAGGATCGACAAAGAAGACCACGATGTGGCAGCGATCGAACAGGATCTCTGTCGCGATCTCTATATCGCCGCCCTTGGGCCCTGTCAGGTATCGCCTGATGGTCCCTCCGTCTCGCAGCGTCCTGCAGGCGTTTTCGACTTCTTCACCCGTACGGCCAGTTGTCAAGACACGATTGAACCTACAAAGCTCATCCTGGTACTGAATGGCAAAATCGATCATGCGCTGCTTCATCTCGTCGTGGGCGATAAGCGCGATCGTTTGGCCCTCAAACCGGGTATAAAACGCCGCGTCGCGGGCGCGGTGTGGTAGACTCACTTCGTCGTATGCGTTTCCGTCTCTTCGTGCCGCGACGGGCCACGCGCCATCGGGTTCGCGTGAGCCCAGTCGTAACTTGAGCGGCGATTTCGGCGCCTTCTGGGGGTTTCTTTTGGCGTCTCGTGCAGCTTCGTTCCTGAACCAGTCTTTCACCGAACCGGCGTTCACGAGGCGCTTAACGTCCCAAAGGTCACTGAGTCGATTTAGCGCACGATACTCAGGGCTCAGCCAGTGGGTAGTAACCGGGCTCAGGAACGACCATACGACGCTGCACTGGCGCTCCACTATCGTGTTCGCAAGAATCGTCACGCCGCAGTTCTTTCGATCAGGGAGAACGGTGACGCCGCACTCCTGCAATAGGAACTCTCGAACGTCGTCCCGCATCGTATGCAACCGTTCAGTCTGCGACGCCTCTGGATCAGCTTTTCCCATCACGACGCGGTTGAATGTGCCGCCCGTGAAAAGAAAATGGAACTCTTTCAACGTCTCTCGATCATCGCCGTTATCGTACAGTTCGTGGAATACCTGAACGAGATCGTTGTTCTTCTTAATGCTATCGTAGCCCGCAAGAACCGCAATAAGTGTCTTGAGTCCTTCACGATTATCTTCCATCGTTCACCTCAAAATAGCCGCACTCACTTCTCTGCCGACGACGGGCACCGCGCAGGCGGCCTAACATGTCAGCTTTATTTTTCCATGCCCCGGGCTGCCATTCTGTCCTACTAGGTCTTAACAGGCTGCCTCATTCGCAAACTCATGAGTGATGATGCGGAGCCGGCTTCAGTCTTTCGCGTCGATCATGGTTAAATAGTTAAGTTTGTGAAGAATACAAGAGCTGATAGAGATCCATGTTGAAAAGGAACCGTCCGAGGGTAGAAAACACGAATGTGAACTACGCCAAGTGCTTGTGCTACACAGAACGCTGTCCGACGTACAATCGAAGCAGTCTTACTGGCGGACTGTTCTGCGCACGAGGTAGAAGCGAAAAGACCCTTGAAAAAAAGGGATGTGTGTGCCCCTCTTGTCCGATTTGGGCCGAATGTAAGTTGAACGGTGTGTTTTTTTGCGCGTACGGCGCCGCTCAGTGATTCTCTTTCCAGAAGTCGAAGCGGCTGTTAAAGGTCGCAGGTATTACCCCCCCGGCCCGCAAAAATCAAATTACTTTTTCAACGAGTTTTACGGCATCCCGGACAAACGCCGGGCACCGTGCCATCACGACTTTGTTCTTCTTTACCTCAGCAACCTGTTGTGGGTCTGACAGGTTGTACCCGAGCAGGCCCGTACAGGTTACCGAGCCGTTGCGCGTTTGAAATTCCTGGAGAAACTCACTGACCACCGCGTAGGTTTTTTCTTTCGCAGCGACGTCATCAGCCCGTATCCTGCCGTATCGCAGCCCCATCACCATGATCGCACCAGAGAGAGCCCCGCAGATATCACCCGTGTAAGCGATCCCGGCACCAAATCCCTGCGAGATCCGAAGTGCTGTATCCCGATCGAGCCCGAAGTCCTGTGCAAAGACCGAAAGTACAGCCTGTGAACAGGTGAACCCCTGCTGAAAGAGGGCAACTGCCTCGTCTGCCTTTGTCATAGCCACCAGTCACGCGGGACCGGTAATAATCTTATTGCTCTATTGTGTGACAATAAAAAAAACAAGGCCGTTGGATACTTCAGACGTAGTGAAAGACGCCTTTTTTCGTCAAATCGATATACTCGATATTATACATCCCGCGCCTATCATAGTGTTAAAGGGGGCCGGGGCCACAGAAATGACCCCGGCAGTTTGCTACACCACTGCCCGTAAGGAGAAACGTTCGCGGTGTTGCAGCAAGCGAGAGGCGATATAAGTGTTTCTCCCTGCTGGCATCGCGGGCTTGCAAGGTAGGTTACGAGCACTTTCCCCACGAAACGTCATCTAAAGAAGATACGACAACTTCCAGCAGAGCCATAGATATGTTAAAACAAGAGACAGCAAACACGATCCAGAAAAGCTTTTGATGCCGGCGCCCGAAGAGCGTGAAGAATGGGGCGGCTAATTATCGACCGATTATCGACCGCCGCAGGTACAGCGTAAAAAGCCGTCGACAGCGTAGAAACAACGAGCAGGCAACTACGTGTGAATCGATTTGTCGCTCACGAAGTAGAGCGCGACTACGAGAATGCCAGTAGCGACCAAGGCGAGTTCAAAATCTTGCACGTTGACGGGCTGATAGCCGAAGGTTATGATTTTACGCACCATTGCTGTGAGGGCCGCGCCCAACAACAGCCCAAGGCTAATCGATTTGGTCTTCATATAGCCGACCACCGTCATCAGCAGCTCAAGGACGATAATCGCGGCAAAAAGATCGGTTAGTCCAATTATCGGACTATCGGTGACGAAGTAGCTGGCGATATGATCGACCTCTGCAACAAGCGCGATGACAGCAATGACAACAAGCAGCACGCCGACTGCGCCATACAGTATTAGCTCAGCGCGCTCAAAGACCCCCACCATCCTGCTATGCGCGCTTTTCTCGAGGGGTTCAGCATCCATTGCGTCGGAAGAGGACGCTATTAGGCTTGAACGTTTCTAATTGTGTCAGGCACCAGCAACATAAGATAGTCTCGCGTGCTGCATCGGTCCGCTTCGAGAAGCAGCAGATGATCGGCTTTTTTACGCTGCAAAAGAATAATACACGAGGTCGACATTCATGGAGCTATAGTGATGAAGGCGTTACTCCTATTGGGGTGTCCCGAGGTTCCGGTGCAAACCGGCCTCGCGCTATACATCGGGAACACGTTGAAAGCGCAGGGGTTTGAGGTGATATGTGCGGGAACGCCGAGCGCTGTCAACTTGATGAAAGTCGCCGATCCCAAGAAAGCGTACATCGAGTCGTACATGAACATCGACAAGTGCATCGACCAGATCGCCGAGGGAACGTTCGACGTCGACCTCACGTTTGGCTTCATTCACAAGGACTCGGGCCTGCAATATCTGGCGACGATTGCTGCGCTGTCACGCAGCACCCCCGTAGCCGTTGTTTTTGGACGAGAGGCAGAGCCGCTCAGCAAAGAGGTTGGCGAATCGCTGGACGGCGTGCACGTCGTGTGGGCGACGGCCATCCATAACCCGCTCCCACTTAAGAGGAAGTTGGACAAGATAGGCGAATGGACCGCGCTTGTGCGAGATCAGGGCTGAATAGCCACACTTCAAAGAGAGCGGCAGTCGCTTCGTTGTCACCTTTGGAGTGTGCCAGGAACCGAGAACGGGTGCAACCCTTAGCTGCAGATCACGGCGAGACGTTACGTCGTGGGATTACGTAAGCAACCGAGGCAGAAGAATGACAAGCACGGTATATTTTGCGCGCCTGAAGGCTGGGAGCGTCGATGAAAGCGCGGTCACTCGAGTGAGAAAGCTCTTTGATGAAGCGCAATTTGGCACGCTGATTGAAGCTGACGCGCTAACTGCTATCAAGCTTCACGTCGGCGAGCGCGGGAACGATTCACACCTTCGGCCAGAGTTCGTCCGGCAAGTCGTTGAGCGGATCAAAGCGAGCGGCGGAAAGCCGTTTGTTACCGACACAAACACGCTCTACTCTGGAAGTCGGCATAATGCCGTTGACCACCTCGCCACCGCGCTCGAGCACGGGTTCGACTACGCGGTGTTAGGGGCGCCTCTCATCATCTCTGACGGTCTTGTCAGCGACCATTACCGGGAAGTTCGAATCGACAAGAAACACTTCGAAACGGTAAAAATCGCAGGTGACGTCGTTTCTGCCCAGAGCATGATCGTGATGACGCACTTCAAGGCACACGCACTGGCTGGATTCGGGGGCGCGATAAAGAATCTGGGGATGGGATGCGCTCCGAGTGCGGGGAAGACGGACCAGCACAAAGGCATGAGTCCGATCGTCGATATGCAGTGGTGCATAGCGTGCGGGGTATGCCTCGAGGTGTGCCCGCAATCTGCCATCACGATTGAGGGTGGTGCGGTGCGCATCGACTACGACCTTTGTGTTGGTTGTGGCGAGTGTATTCCGACGTGCACGACCTCCTCCATCGGACTCGACTGGAAACATGATCTCCCGCAGTTTATGGAGATGCTGACCGAATACGCCTTTGGCGCGACCGTGGGTAAGCGGGGTGTGGGGTACCTCAATTTCCTCTTGCAGATTACGCCTGATTGCGATTGCGTTCCCTGGAGTGACGCGCCGATAGTCCCCGACGTCGGGATTCTCGCCTCCACGGATCCCGTAGCCATTGACGCTGCGAGCTTGGATTTGGTGAATCAGCAGCAGGGCTTACCAGGCACTCGCCTTGTCAACAATCTGCAGCCTGGGCAGGACAAGTTCAAAGGCGTCTGGAGCGAGACACAAGGATCGATACAGATCACGTATGGGGAAGAGATCGGACTCGGAACAAGCTCGTATGAGCTCGTGGAACTGTGATAGCCGATAATTTGAGAATAAGCCGTCTGTCCTCAAGCGTGCACATCCAGCCGTATCAGTCACGTACTCGACATTGCGCCTAGATTCTCGAAGAAGCGAGTCTGGAGCCTGTTTTCTCTACCCAGGAACGTGATCTGCGAAAAACAAGAAGCCGTGTATCAGCTGAAAAAGCTCACGCTTCAAATTATTTGTGGGGAAAGACAGAAGTCCTTTCACACGAAGCTTGCATAGGGAGGTGGTTTGATGCCGAAGTACATTCTTTTGTCCAAGCTCACTACTGAAGGCAGGAAGACGGTAAGGGAGCGACCCAATCGCATCCAGGAAGTCGACCGAGAGATGGAAGCGATGCAAGTCAAGGTCATATCTCAGCACGCCGTCGTAGGGCCGTACGACTTTGTCAACCTTGTGGAAGCGCCTGATAACGAGACCATAATAAAGGCCTCGGTCGAGCTCGGAGCCCGCGGAACTGTCCAGATACTCAGCATGCCTGCGATACCCATTGAAGAATTCATTAAAGCAATAAAGAAGTAGTAAGATTCAGTCGATATATAGCCCCGAGAGCTCTTTGTCGCAAGCTTGATTAGAGCTGGCGCGACCTGTCGAAAATCCGTCCTCGTCCAGCGCCCTCGTGCGGCGATGGTACTAGCTCCTGACTAAGCGCGAATTAGAGTCACAAAATCGTTCCGTGATGAGGCTAGACGTGTTCGACGTCGCTGGACTCTAACGTGTCAGTAATCATCCGGAGGATGATGTCGGGCACGGTGCGGTTGCGCCAGTTCATCTCCTTGATTTTGTCGATTTCGATCCATTTCGCGCCGGTTACGCCGTGCCCCACGTGTGGAAATCCGCTCAAATACTCTGCTTCGAAACAAATGAGCAGCACTTGTTTGTCCCACTCGGTGTTGGGGTCATACGACACGTACGCCTTTACCTGCCGAGAGATGGCGACTTTCACGTGCGTTTCCTCGTAACACTCACGCGCCGCGCATTCTTCCAGGCCCTCGCCAAGTTCCAGCTTGCCTCCTGGGAGTATCCATCGACCGGTCCAGTACCCGCCTTCCTGCTCTACCATCAGCACGAGGTTGCTCCGTATCGTGCACGCCAAGCAACTGGTCACGTAGCTGCCAATCATCATTGACAGTGAGTCAGAAGTGGTTTATTAAGTTACTCAAATGGCCTCACGCGAGCCGGACTCGTGGCCAAGCGACGCGGCGGCCGAGAAACGGCAGGACGTAGAACTGCGGCAACCGGTCGATGCATATATATTCATATTCCGATCAACACCCTAGATTGAACTAAGGATGAGTCTAGAAGACATCGAAGTTGACGAAGCCGTTGCCACCTATATCAAAGAGCAACGAAAGGATTTTAGAGTCACGACGACGTGTTCGGGCGCCCTTATTCTTCCTATATCTATAAGCCCGCCTAAAGAGACTGATATCTCCATCCGCGTCGGTAACAACACGCTCTACGTCTCTATCTACCAGGCGCGCTGGATCAAACGGATCGATCGGCGTATGCTTTATTACGTAAATCTGAAGGAATAGCCGTGCAGCTGCCACGAAGCCGCTGTCGACGGCGTCCTTGTTCATTTGCGCGTCTTGCGCCGCCGCACTAGAGGCCGATGCCCTCAGTCGTGTGCACCGCGCGGCGCATCTCTTCTTGTAACGCCGGCGGCACGCCTTTGATCTCGATGTCCAAGAAGCCGCGAACGATGGCAGAGGTAGCCTCATCTTCGCTGAGCCCACGCGTCATGAGGTAGGTGATCTCCTCTTCAGCGATTTTTCCAACTGCGGCTTCGTGGGACATATCGACATCTGGAACGGCTCCGTCGAGTTCAGGGACGGCAAAAATCCTCCCGTGGTCACCCAGTATCAGTCCGCGGCATTCGAGATGTCCTTTGACGTCACGGTGGAGCGCGGTCAGGTTTCCGCGCGAGATGATCTCACCGCCGTTCGTGATGGCCCGTGATATGACATCTGACTTGCATTGCTCCGCTTCCATGATCACTCGCGCCCCGACGTCCATATGGGAGCCCTCTGTCGCGTACAGCAGTGAATACGATAATGCGGTGGCGTTCGCGCCGACGCAGCGGAACACGGGGTACATCTGCAGGCTTTTAACGGGCTTCAGGCAGACGTAGTTGCTGATAAACGTAGCATCTCTCTCGATGATGGAGCCGCTCCTCGGGCGAACGGCCACTTCAGGGCCCCAGTTATGTATCATCGTGAAGGAGCAAGTGGCGCCCTCCTTGATGAAGAACTCAGAAACTCCGACGTGAATGCCGTGGGAGAGTTCGTCTGCGGTTCTGCAGCCTGTTATTATGTGCAGTTCCGAGCCCTTCTCAGCAATGATGATGTTGTGCACGTTTTGTGACAGGCTCTCTTGGGCCAGAAACATGCACGCCTGAATTGGCAGGATAGTCTTCGCGCCCGCCTTTGCCCTGATGAAGTAGCCGTTGCTGAACTCAAGAGCCGCCTGAGCGGTGTACTTGTCAGCGTCAACCGCCACGGCTTTCCACCAGTAGTCCTTGAGCCAGTCGTACTTGTCGAGCGCTTCGGTCACACTGAGCACTTCGACGTTCGGGGCCGATGTCTTGGAGTAGACGACGCTCGTATCGAGCTGAAAAAACGAGCCCGATCGCTCATCCTCACTCGCATCGACTCCGACGCCGAGCGACTGGTTCTGGTAATTTGTGGGGAGCATCTTAAGCGTCTGCACTTTCTTGTGGGCCGGGGCCTTCGACGTGTAACTCTCAAGCGGTATGTCGGGACCGTAAGCCGCCTTCTTCTCGCGAGCCTTTTCGGCGCGTTCAGTCAGTTCATCTACCTTGGACATTTTACACACTCCTCATAACCGAGCTCGCAGATATCGTTGAGGAGTTCACCCGGGTTGCCGGAACACGCGATCTGACCGTCAACGAGAACGTGCGCCTTGTCAGCCTGCACGATCTTCAAGATGCCTCCGGCGTGTGTGATGATGAGCCCCGCCTTACGTCGCTCGCGCGAGCGCTTGTCTCTGTCGAGCAGCTTGTTGATCGTCTCTCCGACGAGCGCAATATTTTCGAGGTCGACGCCCGAATCGGGCTCGTCGAGCAGCACGAGGTCGGGGTTTTGCGCGAGGAGCTGCAACAGCTCCGTGCGCTTCACCTCCCCGCCCGAGAACCCGAGATTGACGTCACGCGTGAGAAAATCCGGCGGGATATGGATGGTCTCGGCGACTTCTTCGATCTTGAAGGCGCGGTTACCGTGTTGCGCGGCAATCTCGGTCAAGTCCTTCAGCTTCACCCCGTGGATGGCCGGCGGGTGTTGAAACGAGAGCCCGATCCCGAGGCGTGCCCGCTCGTTAATGGGCAAATGGGTAATGTCTTTCTTCTTAAACAGGATCCGCCCCTCGGTTACCCGGTAGCCGGGGAATCCCATAATAGTAAGCACAAGCGTGGTCTTCCCTGAGCCGTTTTGACCGAAAAGCGCGTGGGTCTCTCCTTCATTGATGCTGAGGTCCAATCCCTTCAGTATACTCTTGCCATCAACGTCTACGTGCAAGTCTTGAATATCGAGCATTTTTCCATTCCACCTTTGCTTCGTTCTGCAGACGCGCAGTCTCTCGTCACGATCCGCCCTTGTGCGTGTCGTAGGCGGGGTTCAACGCGTCTTTGTACACGTCGCCACCGTCTATGACGACGTCAGGCCAGATTGAGACGCCCGAGTGCACCGTAACGAAATCGTTCACGGCGACGCGCGGACCGATAACGGTGTTGTTCTCAAGAACACAGTGATCTCCTATCCTCGTACCGTTGTCGACGACGGAACCCGAGACGGACGTGTGGGAGCCGATCTTCACATTATCGTAGACGATACCAGAGAGCACTGACGTATCATCGGCGATGTCGCAGTCGGAGCCGATGGTCGTGTAGGGGCTGATCAGTACGTTGTCGCCAACGGTGGTGTTCGCGCCGATCACCACCGGACCAACGATGGCCGAGTTTGAGCCAATAGAAACGTCGGTTCCGATTGTCGCGGGGCCGTTCAAGCGCGCGTCTTGGATATGGAAGTGCCCGGCGATCTCTGTTCCGCGCAGATTGTCGAGCAGCCACCTCGACGCTTGCCGGTACGCCGTCGCGTTTCCGATGTCGTTCCAGTGGCCGCGTGCCATCCACGCCGACATGGGTTCGGGTGAGCTCAACAGCTTCGGGAAGAGGTCCTTGGCAAAGTCAAATCGTTCCTTTGGGATGTGGGTGAAGATTTCCGGATCGCACATATAGATCCCCGTGCTTGCCAGGTTGCTGAATATCTCGCCTGAGCTCGGCTTTTCCCTGAACCGATGGACGCGATTGTTAACGTCGATGTCGAGGATGCCGTATTCCCGTGGGTCGTCGATGGACATCACCCCTACCGTGAGCATGCTATCGTTCTTTCGGTGGAACTGATAAAACTCGCGAAGGTTAAAGTCCATCACGTGATCCCCCCCGACAACGAGAAACGGTCCGCCGTCAAGAGCGTTCTCAGCGTTCTTGACGCTCCCTGCCGTGCCGAGCTTCTTTCTCTCACGAATATAGCGTATCTCCACCCCAAATTTTGCACCGTCTTCGAGGTACTCCTCAATAGTACGGCCCAGGTACCCGAGTGTGATGACGATGTCATTGAAGCCGTTTGCTGAAAGATGGTCGACGAGGTGGCCGACGGACGGTTTGTTAAGAAGGGGGATGCTCGGCTTCGGTCGTTCGAAGGTCAACGGTCTGAGCCTCGTCCCGGCGCCACCGCACATAATGCACGCTTTCATCGATGTCCCTCACCTGCTTCGCTTCGTCACTCGAGTTCGAGAATTCACCCTCGGCGTCGTCAGTTTCACAATAGAGATGTGTTTATGAGGCTTAAAATATTGCCTTTATGAATGGCATCGATTAAAAGATGCCGTTTTCATTGATATTATCGATTATGGAATCACGCGCGTTGAGCTCGGCAATCGAATCGACGTAGCGTTCGAGGTGAACGATAAAATCCTCAAGCTTGTCGAAAGGAACGATGAAGCACCCACCCTCACTAAGAAGCGCGTCGTCGATCCAGCTCACGATGACGGGCACACTGCTGACGGAAAACTCCCGGTCAAACTCGCTGCTACGCGCGAGGTGTTTTCGCGCTTGTGCCCTGATGGATGAGCTTCGGGGCCGAGCTTTGCCGTACCGCTTGGCATCAATGAGCACGGTAGTATCGAAGCGGTGAGCGACTACGTCGATTTCGTGTCGCCTTCCAGCTGCCACGAAGACCTTCCTGAACTCTGTTGAGAAGCCGGCGAACTCGAGTACGTCGCGGATTTGTTGCTCAAATTCCTGCCAGGTAGGCTCATTTTCCGCTTCATCAATCGCTTCGTGCTCGCCGAAGAGCGCAAGCACCATGGGTTACTCTGTGTCCTCCCTCTCGTCTTCGGTGGTCCCTCTCTCGTCTTCCGCGTGCTCGTCTTCAATGTCTTTCGCGGCGTTCCGCAAGCTCGTGGCCATCTCATTTTTCAGAATTGCGATCTCCCTGTCGACGTCTACCATTGGCTTTCGCGCGTCGTTGCGCGATTTGACCGGCACTTTGGTCGGTCGTGGCCTGTCTCGGGCGCGGGTGTCGGTTTTGCCCTCTAGGTCAGCAAGCTGTTCGACGGCCGCCTTGAGTGCTTGTTTGGTGAACGAGAGGAGCGTATCGTTAAACCTGCCGCGTGATCGCTGCTCCTCTTTTTGCAAGAGTTCATACGTGACGAGCATGCGAAGCTCTTTGATATCGCTCTTGAGGTCGCGAACCTCTTGGATGAGCGTGTCGATTCTCGCGTCGTTTGCGGCGGGCATTACGTATCAGTCCCGGCAAGCACGCTGAAGACATCCTCCGGCTCGTACCTGAGCTGAATCTCGCGTGTTCGCCCGCGTGTTCCTCTCCCTGTAAAATCAGTATTAATGAGTCGAATTGAATCAAGCTTTGAGATAATGTCGTAAAATCGCGTGTAGCCGAGATGCGTCTCTTCGTTGAACTTCTTGTAGAGGTCCCCGGCCTTTATCTTTGCCTCCTGCTCTGCGATCAGTTTGAGGAGGTCTCGCTCCTCCTCGCGCAACGAGTGTATGGAGTACGTGAGGTGCACGAGGCGCGATTTTTCGTATGAGTGCACCACGTCATCTGCGGCGATATACTTCCGAGCGCCTATCTCCGCCCGCAGTGCTGTTTTTCTTAAAAGGTCGATCCCGACCCGCAAGTCACTTGACTCCTCCACAAGATCAATGACCATGTTGAGCACGTCGTCCGGCACCACGTTTGCATAGAATCCGTGCCGCACGCGGTCTTCCAGTATGTCGCGCACCTCGTCACGGTTGTACAGCGGGAAGTATATCTCCTCGGGAAGAAAGACCGACATCACGCGTGGATCGAGCGCCTTCGACATCTCAACGGACAGGTCGCTTGATATTGCGATGACCCCCGCCTTAACTTCCGCTGACACCTCGTGAGCCCGCAGGAGCGCATACAAGACTTTGTTTACAGTGTTCTCATAGAACAGATAGTTGATATCGTCAAGCGCGACAATGAGCACCTTCTCCTGATCGATGAGGTATTTGGTAATCTTCTTGAAGACGCGCTTGAATGAAACCCCCGAGTCGGGCGGCGTATACTTGAAGAGTTTCTTGTAGATCTCTGAGAATATCGCAAACCGAGTCGCATCGATCTGACAGTTTACGTATACCGGCACGACGCTGTCGGTGTAGTTTTCGATCTCTTCGAATACCTTCAGGTACTGCCGTAGTCTTTCCGGTGCCGTGAGGCCCAGAACACAAACAGTTGATTGGCCGCGCACCCCGGAGCGCTGGTCGGGCGGCGATCTTGAGCGCGCGCATCTGCGTATCTCGATGAGAGAAGTGCTCTGGAATGTAGTCTAATTCAAAATAGCGCTCATCCTTGAAGAGCGTCTGATCCCACTGCAGCAAATCCTTTGACGGTAGTTTCTGAGGCACGCCACTCGTTAAATGGTCACGTTGCATGCTATTTAATGTTATCCTGCTCAACGCGGGGGTATTCTCCACTCCGGGCAACTGGCGCTAATTAAGAAGCTCCAAAGACGTAAAAATCGCTTTCATGGGCTATGTGAGAGTGTGAGCGGACGAAAAGGACAAAATGTCCCCATCGGGCATTCATCGACAGGCCAACGACCATCACAGACGTGAGTGCCATTACTTTCACGGCGCTCTTGCCATGCGCTTATCCGTTATGGCTACGTCGGCCTATTCGGTGAAGATCCATGGTAAGTGAGACTTTTCGCGGGCTTCTCGAACGTGCAGATTTCTACGCAAAGCGGGAGAAGTTCCGCTCACGTGACGAACGCCGCGGCGATCTGGAAGGGACCGAACGCCCCGTACTCGTTCATCCATAGCCGTCATCGCGTTTCGGTTTAGACCGTCAATCTCCTACGTCGCGTTTTCTTCCCGCGTGATCCACTTCTCAGGCCGGGCTACCTCATCGAGCGTCGGCACATCGTGCGGAGAGCGCCACACCCTGTTAACGAAGTCGATCCCCCGACTCGCTGCGATGTGCGAAACGAATCGCTCTCCAAGAACGTACTGCTCCATCTTCAAGCCGAGTCCCGTTGCGCGCTCAAAGAGCATCTCTCTCCCGCTTTTGCGCCTTCTACGAAGTTCAAACTCACGCTTCATGTAATCGTACGTGGCGAGCATGTCTTTGCCGATCCTGTCCATGACAAAATCCGAATAGCCCTCAATGACGCTCATCAGAGCTTGAATCTGATTGATGAGTCCTATCTGCTCACGGGAGAGGGCCGCGTGCATGAGCGAGAGCTGTCTCCGCTGCGCGTAATGGCTCGCTACGGCGCGGGCCCGCGACTGGAGCCCTTCTGATGTGAGCCCGTCGTTGGTCGCCTCTAAGTACCGTTTGAGAAGCTGGTTTAGGTGGTCCTTGAGCCACGGCACTGACTCGAAGACGACGGCGTGGGTGACTTCGTGGATGGCGATCCACCGTCTAAAGTCATCTCTTGAAAACGACAGTTGGCGCTCGACCATTTCGATGTTAGGCTCAACAAAATAGATCTGCCCACTCACAATTTCGCGGCCGAAAAGGCTCGGGTCGTACTGGCCGAGCACTTTCTTTGCAAGGTACCCGAGGAGAAGCCCGAGACCGACCGTCGAGATGACCTGATTCGACTTGTATACGCCTTTGCTTATGAGCGAACCCCTTTCTTGCGTCCCGAGCGCCTTTTCCAGCGGGGCGAGCTGGTCTTCAAATGCCGTGATGTTCGTATTGATCCAGTCATATCGGTCAAAGACCCGTACGTCGCGGCCGCTCGGGGCGTGAAGCCCTGTTAACTCGATGATTTGAGGCGTTGGCTCGCTCACGAAGGTTTCATATGTCGGCAGAAGCCGTCGTTTCTCTTCGTAGGTCCGCCTTTCAGCGTCACCGACGTTTGCAGCGTTTTGTGCGACCTGCCTCCAGTCAATGGGGCCTGCTGGCGAGCGCAAGAACTGGAGACCGGTGTTTAGCACCAGTTTGGGAATGTCCACCATACTTATCCACTCATTGTGATCCGAGACGTGTTACGGACAGCCGTTTATGAGGCGGCATTGTGCGCCAAATAGACCGGCGCGTTGTGAGGGTGCACACGGTGCCGACAGGAGCTGGGCACCTCTACATGAAGTCGACCAGACCCATCTGTTTTGAGGCATCACTCTCAAACAGAGAGTTGACCGACATCTCAAGGAGCATAAGCCGTTGACGCGTGTACTTAGAGACCCCGTATTCATTGGCAATCTGGATGGAGCGTGCCATATACTTTGTCACCGTGCCTTCGTGAACGGTGAGCACGATCTTCCCACCGCATTTCGGACAGTTGCCGCTAATGGGGGGCCGCCGTACCTTGTAATTGCATTTCACGCATCGCACCTTCTGGCGTGAGAATGCGCGGAGATTGCCAATCAGGTCGGGAAGGAAATGCGTCTTAATCACGCGCTCTGCGACGTCGCGCTGGTCTACCGCCCGTATGCGACGAGCGAGCTCAAGCTGGGCCTCCATCTTATCCATCATTGATTCGAGCACCTTGTAGGTGCTGTTCAGGGGACCAAGCGAGATCGACGAGGATTGATGGGTAAACCCAAAGCCGGTGTACTCGGCGTCGGTGCCCAACCGAGACGCCACGGTCGCAATGCGAACGCGCTTCGGGTTCTCAAAGCCTAGCGTTGCGCGATAGAACTCGAGGGGGTACCGATCGCTTATGTCGAGGTTGTGCGCCTCGGCGTCGATCTCCTTCGGGTCGATCCGCGTGGTCAATACCAGTGGGGCGTCCATTTTGCCCCCGCGACGATCAGGAAGATACGACAACGAGAAGTTCAAGAGCCCGTCGAGAAGAAGCATGACGCAGTCTTCATCGCCGTCACAGTTTCGTCGCTTTGACGCGTGGAAGAACGGGTGAGCGAAGCCTGCCGAAGCAGGGGTAAACCCAATGACGCGACCTAGTACGCCGGCGCTTGTATGCGGCGCTAGTCCGATCACCAACGAGCCGATGAGATCCTCTTTCGTTTTTGCTTCATAGTAAGGGGGCTGTCTGTAGTACTTCACGAGCAGATCGTCGATGAAGTTAGATACGCGGACAAGCCACTCTCCGCAGTCGTGGGAGAGGATGATGTCTTGTGGCGCAAGTTCGACGACGACATCATCGTCCGTCACGTCATATCCCAAGTCGCGAAGCTTGCTCGTCGGAACTGAGATCTCTCGTGGCGTGAAGTGTGTCGTGGGCAGATCGGTCAAATCGTATCTGCAGGTCCCGTCCTTGAACACAAAGATTTCGTGTTTTGCGCGCAACACGCCTTTTTCGATGGGCTCAGGTGTCTTATTCTTAGAAATCAGGCCCAATACACCTTTAAATCTGTCAAATCGTGCCGTTTCGTCAAGTCGAATGAGTGCCTGCTGGTAGACCGTTCGCAGGTCGATGGATTGGATCCGATGACTCACTCCTTGTCTGTTACACTTTGGGCACGTGGTCCCGTTCCGAAGATCGCGCGAACACGACGGACAGAACGTGACAGGCTCTGTGAAAGCGCCGCATTCGCAGCGCGTTTGGTAGGTTGCGTTCAAGCACGTCGGACAGCGGCGGACGCCCACGTCAACGTCGATTATGCCGAGGTACTGCACGTCGATCTCCGACGCGCTTTCGGCTGCCGCTTTTGAAGAACCCACCGCCCTTCGAAGGGAGCGGTCGCGCCCGCCCGCATTACCGATAGGGAAGAGCACGTGCGGGGGAGGTTTCATCTCCCGGGCTTTTGATTTTTCGGGTCGCCCCATCCGTCCTCCGATCCTTGAAGGCGCCCGTTTTCGGATTTCGATCCCGCTCAGGAGCGTTACCGCGTCAATCGTAGATTTGATGCGCGGGCTTTTCAGTGAAAACCAGTCCTTGCTAAGCGACTCGCTGAGCCCGAAACTCGTGATGAATGCCGCTGCGTCGTCAATCACCACGTTGCCCTCAGCAACGACGTGAGGGACGAGGAGCGCTTCTAGCAGCTTCTTTGTCTTGGGGTCGTCCGGCACGATGAGTTCGACCGGCGGGTCAGATCCGTCAGCGGCGTCGACTGGCGGGGTGCCCTCCGCTATTCTGCCCGTTTGGCTGACGACCTCGGCAAGCTGCGCGAGCTCATTGAGCGTTATGTCGTGCCACAAATAGGTAAACTTGGGGTGCAGCGGGATGCCGAAGTGCCGCGAAAGCTGCAGCGCGCGGGACGCGGTGAGCACACTCGCATCAATGCGGGGCACGGCCTCGTTCAAGCGCTTTGCCGCCTCCTCAAGATCTTGAGTCCACCATTCGTGCACGTAGGGTGAAGGAATCAGTGGGTGGTTATTGCCGAGGAAGTCTCCATAGTTTACGAGAATCTCTCCGACGTCGAGTATCTCGTCGATGTCGTTTTTATGCTCAAGCGCCGCTTCGTAAGAGTCGATGCGGACGACGGTTCCGTTATAGAGTTTTACGGTCGGTCCTTCGATTGAATCGACTGAGGAAATCCCGGCAGCCTTACCCGGCCGCTCCATCTTCAGTTGCGTTCCTGGAGCCAAGAATTCGCCGAGCACTACCATCGTCGCGGGGTTGATTCCTGCAGAAGCAAAGCCCGTGTTGCGCGCTCGTCCGTATCGAAGCCGAAAGCCCCCCTTGCGCGAAGGATACGAGAACACCGGTCGGCCGGCGATGATATCTTCCATGTACGTCCAGCTTGGGGCAATTTTGGTCTCGCCGGCGCGCTTTTTAGTGACTTTTAAGCTTCTTTCCCCCTCCTCTCCTTCTTCTTCGGCCACCTTAGCGTGAATAATCTTGTCCAACCACTCCCACCCGTCGAGTCCGAGCTGCGACACATATTTCTTCAGCTTTGGCGCTTTCTGAGCCAGCCCCTCTGCCAAAACGAGTGCCATGCCGCCGCGAACCGCGTTCGTTTTTACCCTGTCAAGGTTTCGATAGCCTGAAATCTCCTCCTGTTCCGTTCCTTCACCGTTGACACAGATAGGACAATTCGTCACGATCGTTCTGATCTCGCTGGCCGAGGGCGTATATTGCAGGTTTACGAGCGTTTTGTACAGCGGGATCTCTTCTACATATCGCTCAACCTCCTCGTCCCGCGGCACGTATCGGCCGATGCCGACGGCGCGCCGTACGTAGTCGGCGACTAACACGGAAAGCGCTTGAGCCGTCCCGCCAGCGCTTCTGATGGGGCCGGAATAAAAAACTTGCAGGTAATCGGTCCGATCGTCGTTCCTGCCTAGTTCCACCCGTGCGATGCCCTCGATGGGAGCGGCGACGACCCCCTCGGTCAACATCGCGACTGCGGTTCTTACTGCCTTTTCCACCACTTGGACTTTGCTCTCATACGAGCCAAATTCGTTATTTGCAAAGCCTAGACCAATCGCGAGTGCCGCCTCTTCTCGGGACATTGTTTTGTCAAGCTGCCGTATCCGCTGCGCGAGTCCCGGGATGCCGATGAGGTTCTCAACGCGCTCAGCAAGGTCACGAGCTGGCAGGATTTCGGGAGAAAGAGAAGGATCCTCGCCGTTTTTCCGCGCTTCAGATGCGATAGTGAAACAGGTCTCAAGCTCAGATTCTAGCTGTTCAAAGTAGTGATTAATATCCTTGATCATCGAATCATCTTTGCGCTTCGCGCGGAACGACGGCCTGCCTGTCAGAGATGTTGTTGTTGATCCAAGTTAACCTTTCTCTTGTTCGCGGAGGTGATGAAATCGCGCAAGAAGAGCACTGCGCGCGCAGCAGCGGTGCGGTCTCGCGGCGATTAGAAATAGAGCTAAATACTTTTAGGCGTATCTTTTGGTGGTTCAAATGGCGAGTATTAACATATTTAAGCTCCACGATATGTGCATTTTTAAGCAGTACCTCGGCGATCCTGGGCTTTTTAAGCAGTTGGGCGATTATTACAACGGTCCCAACTATCGGTTTGAGATCCCCCCAGCAGATCTCGAGAAGGTTCAGGACATCTTACAGGCAGCTGGTTATGACGTTAACGTGGTGGAAGACCTCACCGAGTTCCGCGTGACGATAGGGCGATTCCAGAAGCACAAAGAGATTCTGAAAAACAGCGTTGAGGTTGAGGAAGTCGGGGACGACAAGATCTTCCTGATGAAGGATAAGGAAGCAGTTGAAATGGCGCTGAGCCAAGGCGCTACAAAATACGAAGGAGACTTATTCAGCTGATCGTTCCGCGAGCGCGTTGGATAGGCGAAGAGCTGCGCTTCCCAGCCCCACGCAAAAAGGCGACAGGCCAGATCGTTCTCCTTGCTGAAGTCGCCGTATAGAACCGATTCGCTGATTTTATCTCCTGTGTCAGTTGCTTTAGTGCAAGCTTTTTTTAACGCTTACTGAAGCTCTTCGTTCTTTTGCTTGCAAGCACGAGCTTTCGCAAGCGCGTTTGGGTGACTCTGAGGTCTGGCGCGGGGTATTGCGGTCTATCACGCGCGCGTCATGCAGACCCGCGGCGCCGCGACACGAGATTTGATGAAAGAGCAAAGCGCACGTATAATATACTTCCAAGCTTATCGCAGTCATGCCTGTGCGACAGGCACGGAATGAGGGAATCCCCGCGTGAACGGGGGGTTGATATGTTATGAATTCTACGACAGATCTAGGCGAGAACGATGCCGGGCCGCTGCGGGTGTGCATGGTGACTCCTTTTCCCCCGCGCCACGACGGAATCGCAACATACTCATCTGAGCTGATTAACGCGATGGAAAGTTTTGGTCACACGGTCTACGTGATCAGTCATACTGATGAGGACGTGGGCGGACACGAATCACAGACAAACGTGTTCGGGATTATAGATATTTCGAAGCCCGACTGGGAGCGCGTCATTTTTAAGAAGATAATGGATCTGAAACCAGACGTCGTACACATTCAACACGAATACGGCCTATACGCGAATATGGGAGACTATGGGATTAGCATCATCGATTTACTCTTTCTACTTTTCGTCGCGCGTGTGCCTGCGGTGATCACGTACCATTCGGTATACAGCACGCTTGGTCGAGAAGAGGCCATCTTTACCAGCTTGAGTCTGGATACCGTTGACGCGGGCATCGTGCACGAAGAATTTCAGAAGATCTTTTTGCCGGCGAACTTAGGGAGGATACCAAACAACGTTTACGTTATCCCGCACGGGGCAAAGACTGCGGTCGCGGAAGACGTCCCCGACGAACGAGAGGCGAAGAGGCAGTTCGGATACGAAGGCAAAAAAGTCGTTCTGTGTATCGGGTGGTGGGAACCAAACAAGCGGTTCGAAGACGTGGTGGCCATATGGCCTGGCGTGCTTGACAAAGCCAAGAATGCGGTTCTCGTTATTGCAGGCGACGCAAGACCGGGGTCTCCTAGTGGTCTCTATTACAAGCCGAAGCTGCTCAAGGCCATTTCAGAATCTCCGGTTAAGGACCATATACGGGTTATCACAGGGGCTTTCACGCCGAGAGAATACGACTCACTACTCAACCTGGCGGATTTCATCGGTACTGCCGTATGATCGAGCGTCGCAGAGCGGGAATCTTGCACACGCGTTTGCTCTGGGAAAGCCTGCGGTGGTAACGGCGGTCGAAGGCCTCAAGGCGGAAGTCGAAGCAAGTCAAGCGGGCGCAACCGTCCCGCTCGGATCGCTTGAAGATTTAAAGGCTGCTATACTCTTACTTCTCCGAAATAACGAATTGAGAGAGCTTTTCTCCAAGAGGGCGCTTGAGTACGTCCAGAAAAAGATAGGATGGTCTATCGTCGCAAAGAAACACATCCTTCTGTACGAAATTGCTATGCAGAAAGAAAGGATGAAAGTTACTCCTGCATCGGGACTCGATGTAAGTCGCGGCTAGGGCCGTTGATCGTGAGTCTCACGGCGTGACGACGAAGAAACAGTCGATGCAGGTCCAAAACCTAGTAGTAGCTGTTTCGCGCGGGCTGACGAAAGATATATACTCTTTAGTACTGTATTGAGGCGTAATCGCCGCCGAACCAGATGCGCTGAGGTTTTATGCCAATTTCCCTTGATGATATAACGATAACGAGTTTTCCTAAGCTGTTTGACCAGATAATAGAAGACAAACAAAAGGTCGGTTTGAAGCCGATCCAGAACAATCCACCAGATCTGCTAGAGCGAGCTAAGCTCTACGGAACGCAGTTTCGAAACGGATCGTGGAACTGGGCATCAAACATCTGGAACCGAAGCGCTGCAGGCAGCGTCGTAGTCGAGCGTGAAGAGGACATGCGGGTGGAGCACCGAATGTTGATGCTTCGCGTGCTGGAGCACATTCTTGATCAGCCGCTGATTCAGGCAGATGCAACGCTCGGGCAAAAGGGCTCAAAAGGAGAAATGAAATGTCGGCTCTACTGCGACGCGCAATTCCCTGACGTCGCGTACCGCTGGCAAGCGGTTAATTTCCCAGGCGATCTGGACGCACAGCCTGACGCGCAGCTTTTTATGATCCCTCACTACCTTGAGAATCCGAACGTGCCCGGGAAAAATGAGATGCTGAAGGTCATCCGCTTTCCCTTCCACAACTACACCATCGTGGCTGCATCGTCGTACATGGGAGAAGCGAAGAAGGGATTCCTTTCGCACTGGATTTATGAAATCTACAAGAGAGGGGGGACAGGCGAGCACGCTTCGCTCAAGGAGTTTACGGTCAAGCGCGTTGACGGCACAAGCAAGAACATAGTGATGTCGGTGTGGGGACTGACGGGCAGCGGAAAATCCACTCACGGTCACTACGTGTATGATGAGAAGATCGCGCAGATCTACATCGACAAGTTTGGAATCAATCCACTCGAGTTTATTTCCAATCAACTCATTCGAAATGACGACGTTGTCGCGGTTTTCGAAGACTGTGTCGTCAGTCCAGAGCGCGGCTGCTGGACCAAAACAGAGGACGTTGACGTTACGCAGCACGCCATCTACAACGCCGGAACGTCACCGAACGCGCTTCATGAAAACACGGAATGGGACGAGCACGGCGACGTGAGTTTCCGTGGAGAAATACTTCAGTATCACGGAAAATTGAATCAAAACGCGCGGAGCATCATCTTCTTGGAGGACACGGGCTACTTCGATGGAAATGTCGACTCGTCCGGACCGCTCAACATGGCCGTGTTCATCAGCCCCGGATATATCTCGGACTATGCTTGGGTGAAGCTGAACGATCCTGCGCTCGCCGCAAAGGTGCTTGCAGACGGCAGAACGATCGGCCACCCCGCGCAAGGTCGAGAAGGCGTCGGCGGCGAAAAGTATGAATCGAGGTATTGTCTGCCGTTCACGATGGGCGTCGGGAACGCCGCCCATATCCACCGATTCTATACGTTTGTGAAGGAGAGGGCGGAAACCGATAATCCCATCGAATTGTATCTCATTAACACGACCGGACGCGTCGGCGCCAGGTATGTCTGGGTCGATACACACCTTGGCGATGAACCCATCTGGCTCGCAAAGACGCTTTTTGAAGAAGTGGACGGCAAAAAAAAGCCAGTGGGTGGGACCGGGCCTACCATTGAGGAGACGCAATTGTTCTTGATCCAAGCCACGCGCGGTGCAGTTGACTATGAGCCACACCCGCTGTGGGGCGACAAAATGCTTGTGCCAGCACTGGTGGGGGGATTGCCGCAAGAGCGCTTAAAGGAACTCAATCCGTTTACGTACCGGACCGCTGAAGAGATGGAGGCGCTCCTTAGGCAGCAAATCGCACAAAGCAAGTACTACCTCAGAGCCCAATGCGCGCGGCTTAACAAGCGGATATTGAATGCAATGGACTTCTAGGGGCCACCCGCCAATCCAAAAGACCTCGCGCTATTACTAGACCACGGCGCTGTTATCCCAGCAGATCACGCCTCTAAAAGCGTCAATGCTGTTGAGCGCTAGCGCGAAAATGATCTTGGGAGACCAATCTTTCATGCTGAGCAAACATAGCTGTCCCGTGTGTCATACGCATCGCTAGTCGGCTGATGCACGTCTTCCGCGGCCGCGTCGCGTTGACGCTGCTGCGAAATCACCGGCTCAACCTTCACTTTGCAGATTCAACACCAGAATGTGCTGATTCTGTTTTGACGCGCCCACAATACGCAAACTTTATTGCTTGGTTGCGATATTCTAAATAGAGTTTATGACTGATACAAAGTTTTGTAAGTCGTGTGGAACGACCGGAAGTCCTTCCGCGAGTTTCTGCAGAGAATGCGGAGCCGCTTTGACCGAAGAGCCTAGCATCGATCAGAGTGCATCGAACGCAAAGGAGCAAGTTAACGGAGGCATTGCTCTTTACCAACAAGGTGACTATCCGGGCGCCTTGAGCAAGTTCGAAAAGGCGATCGAAGCCGATCCAACTCTCGCGGCCGCGTGGAGTGACAAAGGCTGTGCGTTGGGGCGTCTTGGCAAGCGCGACGCGGCGTTAGAGGCCTTCAACAAAGCCCTTGAGATTGACCCGGACAATCGAGAAGCTCGCGAAGGCAAGGATCTGTGTCTGCGCATGCTTGGCTCGTCTCAGGAAGCAAGCTGAGAGTCGCCGCTCGGCGGGACTTTACGTCGCACGCGTTGATCTGGGCTGGCGACCCTGACGCGTTGCCTGCTGCTATTCGGTTCGGGTGTCTGGCTAGCTGTTACGTTCCCAATACGGAGGCCGAACGCAGGTCGACAAGATCTCCCCCATTTTCGATCTCTGCGGGCCAGATGTGTGGACTAAGATCTTCACGGCAAGCCCCTAGTTTTCGATTTCTCTTAGGCCGCTGGTTTTATTGGCATCTCGTGGCCGATGGGCTCGCTCTTTTTTGATTGCTGGTTTCAGCGAAGTCGGTGTAATTCAAAAGGTTTACAATCTTCTGAAATTACTTTTAATAAGCGCATCGCTTTGTCGATAAAGCGGGTCGTTTGACGGGGTAGGCAGCAGTGAGGATCTTTGATAGCAAACCAGATATTGCAAAAATGCTCGCCAACGGCGACGTCGAAAACTTAGCGCGCACGATAGAAAACGGTGGCCCATATTTCGACCACGACGAGAATACGCGCATGGAAGCTGTCGACGCACTTGGCAGTCTAGCAGATCAAAGAGCGATTGATCCTCTGATTGGCGCTTTGCACGACGAAGATGAGCGCGTGCGCTTGAGCGCCGTTGCCGCTCTAAAGAAGCACCAAGCGTTCTATCCCCTCGTCAACGCACTGCACGTGAGGGAAAGCGGCGTGCGTAGAGCCGCCGCCGAAGCGCTCGGCGAACTCGCCAACCCCCTTGCCGTTTTACCGCTCACAAAGGTTTTAGATGATGAGGACGCGCGTGTGCGAACCGCCTCTGTCGAGGCATTGGTAAAGCTTGGTGAATCGTCAACGGACTCCCTCATCAATACACTACGGGTGACTAATAACAAGGCCCGCAGAGCCGCTGCCGAAGCCCTCGGCCAGCTCGGCAACCCCCGCGCGGTTCTTCCGCTCATTACCGCCCTTTGGGATCAGGACTGGCGTGTCAGTTTCGCAGCAGCGTGTGCACTCAAGCAGTTCAACGATCCGCGCTCGTTAGAGCCATTCATCAGAGCGCTGGGAGACGGAGAGACGGAAGTTCGACGGGTTGCCGCCGAAGCCCTCGGCCAGCTCGGCAACCCCCGTGCCGTCGAGCCGCTCATCCGTGCGCTATACGCCGAAAACAGTGATGTTCGAAGAGTTGCTGCCCAAGCCCTCGGCCAGCTCGGCAACGCCCGCGCGGTGCCTCCACTTGTCGCGGCGCTGTCCGATAAGTTCAAGAACGTGCGCGAGATTGCGGCTTGGGCACTCGGACAACTCGGCAACCCACAAGCGGTAGAACCCCTCATAAAGTGCCTCGAAGATCCATACGACGACGTGCGCGAAGCTGCCGCTTGGGCACTTGGGCACTTGGGCGACCTTCGTGCATGGAACCCCCTTACCGAAGCGCTGAAGGATGATAGTCAGCGCGTGGAAAAAGCCGCCGTTCAGGCTCTCAAGACTCTAGCCAGCAAATCCTCCCGTGACAAAC
Source organism: Methanobacteriota archaeon (assembly GCA_963701995.1). Classification (GTDB taxonomy): domain Archaea; phylum Halobacteriota; class Bog-38; order Methanoflorentales; family Methanoflorentaceae; genus Methanoflorens. Next base: position 855,203 of record OY969693.1, read on the forward strand.
ACGCGATCACCATAGCTTGAATCGGCCCCGAGTCAGAGCTGCGGGTGATTGCCGTTTACTCTTTTCAGGAATGGGCGCCCTGACAAGGCTGATTCCAAGTGCCTCCGCCTGGTGATCAGGCAGTGCACAGGGGCCAGCCGGTCACCGCTTGCGCACCATCGCAGCGCGTGCCAGTAAGTTTCGGGCTTTGGGGCCGTTCTGAATCGGCGCGCATAGATGCCGCTCAAAGCCATTTAAAAAGCGCATCGGTTTTTTATACACGCCAAAATTATATAAAAACTATTTTAATAATGACTCGCGTTTAAGTATCACTGGGGAATCGTATATAGCTCCTGCTTTGAGATTTGTGCACGTCAGCGATACCCACTTGGGATATCGTCAATACGGTCTAAGCGAGCGTCTCGACGATTGGAGCAGCGCTACTCGTGAAAGCATTGATTACGCCATACAAAAGCGGGTAGACTGTGTCGTTCACAGCGGCGATTTGTTCAACTCAAACAAAGTTGATCACACTTCGCTGATCCACGCCATAGAGATGCTTAGGGCGTTGAAGGACGCTGATATCCCTTTCTTTGTTATTGACGGCAATCATGACAGAAGAAAAGGCTCTCAAACGCACACCGCCCTCGATGTGTTGCAACGCTTAGATCTTTGCCACTACTTAGCGCCGGCAGGAAGAACCCTCGAAGGCGCAATAGGTCAGGTGAACGGCACGTGGATTGTCGGGCTCGGCTACCACGGTGCCTATCTCAGGTCTAAGCTGCGCGATTTTTATGAACAAATGCCCGAAGGGCACAACGTCGTGCTGCTCCACGCTGGCATAACTCAATACGCCGAAGGAGGGCACCCGGAGATCGCCCCGCCTGAGCTCGCAGTATTACGGCCCAAGACCGCGTACCTCGCGCTCGGGCACTACCACAACAAATTTCGCCTCGATGACTGGATATTCAATCCTGGCAGTCCGGAGTACTACCGCTTCTCCGACTACGGCATCGGGCGCTGCTTTTACGACGTCACCATGCAAAACGGGAGCCCCGAGGTTCGTGAAATCGACGTGCGCGGCGTTCGGCGAATGGTGAGCATTTCCGCGGACCATCCGGGTGACGATTATTCGCTGCGGGGAGTCGTGCAAGCGCTGCTCGACGAAGCCGAGCTCGAGGCTCCGGTTTCGGGTTCGCTATTGCGCCTGATTCTTAACGGGGAGGCGCAGACTCCTCCTAACCTCTCTGAGCTCAAGCAGTTCATAGACGAGCGTTACGTGCCCTTGTACAGCACGGTTCTCGACAACACCTCCAGCACCGATGGCGGACTTATCGAGACTCCGGGAAGCCTCGACGACCTGGAAATGAACATGTTCGCAACTAGCTTTGCGCGGTACAACGAGCAAGCGCGAGACGTTGCGGGTTTCGCGCGCACGCTTCTTCGCGAAATAATCGAAAGCCAACTTACGAACACGGACGACGCTGAGCCCATCGTACAGCATGTCTCACGCTTTAGGAGAGACCACGTATGAAACTGGAAAGCCTCCGCCTCGTGAATATCAGAGCGTTCGAAGACTCGGGCGAGATCCAGTTTCAAAACGGCACGATCTCCATATACGGCGAAAACGGTGCCGGTAAGAGCACCATAGTGACGAGCATTGGCAGGACGATCTTTGGCTGGGACGACGGCGTCAAGCAAGCAACGATCGACTACGCGGGAGAACGGCACAGGCAAGGAGTTACCGAGTACCTTTTGCGAAAAGGAGCGGCAGAAGGGTCTATAGACGCAACGTTCTCGCACAAGGGACACGTGTACCGCGTGAGACACGTCCTGTCGCGTACGACTCAGAGTTGGGAGCTGTACATTGACGGAGAAAAAACCGAGCTGTACGGAAAGCAAGAAATACACGAACGCATTCGCGACGAGCTCGGCATGGCAGAAATTCGTACTTCGTCGGCGGACAGTCTGTTCAGCGACGTTATCTGCGTGTTACAGGGGCAGGTCATCAATGAATTTGAGTTCACGTCTCAGAAACGGAAAGACCATTTCGACAAGGTTCTCGGTCTTTACAGTTATCGACAGGCCTACAGCGACTCCGTTCACGTAAAAAACAACTTCAAAAGTAAGATCGCGCGTGCTGAGTCTGAAGCGCGAGTGCTTGAAGCTGAAATAACGCACCTCAGCGGACTCGTTAACCGATCGCGAGAATACGAACGTGAGCTGAAAAACCTCCGGCAGTCGATCGGTGCAGTCGAAGCCAAGTTGTCTGCGGTTGAAAATCAGAAGCAAAAGTATGAATCGCTTCGCGCGGAACTCGAAAACTTCAAAAGGGAACTCAGCACGGCAGACGTAAAAGCGGGCGACGTGGCGACGGCAGTCGAGACCGCAAATCGCGAGGTACAAAACTGTCGCGAAGCGCAGAACGTCGCCGAAGAACGCCGGCCGTCGTTCTTGCGGTATCAACACATTGCCGGCCAGCTTGACGAGGTACGGGCGCTGGCGCGGCAGGTGGCCAGCGAAGCGACGCGCCTGTCCGAACTCCGTGTCGCGCACGCAAGCATCACAAGCGCCAAGGCAAATGCGCTCAAAGAGCTTCAGCAATTTGATGAGGCGTCAGATCGAGTAACGCAACTCTCGCCAATCGCTGCCGAACACACGCAGCTCATCGAAGCCCTCTCACAGCTCAAGCTTGATCAGCAGCGCTACCAGGCAGGTTTGGATCGTATCAAAGCGACTGCAGAACTGGTACGAACAAAGCGTCTGGCAACAAAGGAGCTGGAAGCGGAACTTGAAGAGTACGGCACACTCCGAGCGCGCGCTGAAAGGCTTGAAACGTTGCTGCGTGAATACGACGAGTTAGCACGAAAGGTCGGTGAGCTTGACGGACACAAGAAGCAGATGGAAAAGGATCTCGACAGCCTCCTCAAAGGTGTCTGTCCATACACGAGCGATCGGTGTGAATCGATTGAGGAACGCGGCCATCGGCACGAGCATGAACTTGAAGCCATTCGAGCGGAACTTGCGCTACTGCAGTCTGAACGCGATGAAAGAGCATCCGCTATTGATGAGGCGCGTGGAGCTGCACGGCAACTGCAACTGCTCGACGGCAAGCGGCGTGAGCTGGAACTGAAACTGGAAGAAATAGCTACACTACGTCGAGAACTGGCAGGCGAACGTGATTTTGTCCAAGCGATTAGTGACAACTTGGCTCGCATAACGCCTCTTGAAGAGCGCATCGAGGCGTTGAAAGCGAACGCCGAAGAGTATCAGTCACTCGCATACGCTCTGAAGAATTCAGATCGGTCAGCCCTAGTCAGCGGGTTCGCTGAGCTCAGTCGCAGAGACGAAGCATTACAAAGCGACATAGAGGCAGCTGAAGGTACTATCGCGCACTTGACTGAACAGGGCGGGGATGAGGCGCTGGTGTCGCGACTTGAACAGGAATTGCGGGAGCTTCAAAAAGACTACGATAGCTACGTGGCGTCCGTCAGTTTGGCGGCGAATCTTGACGAGGCCATAGAGCGACACGACAACCGTGCCCGAGACTTGGCGGCACTCGATGAGCGGCGGCAGAAACTTGCCGTTGACATAGAAGCCACATCAAAGCTTTATGACGCCGCCGAACACCTGCGAATTGAAAAAGATAGCCTAGAAACGAGTAAACGGCTTAATGAGATGCGCGGGATTGCATCGCAACTTAACAAACAAATTGAAGATCTGAAACCCCACGAAGCGGATCTCGTCGTTAAGAGGGAGGATCTGATGGCACTCGACGTTGAGCTCAACGAGACTGCTGCTGACGGCAAGTTCTTTGATGAAATCAGAGATAGTTTCAAAAACTTGAGCGCGATGAGGCCTCTTTATACAAAAAAAGTGAGCCAGCAAGCTGCCCGTCACTGGAGGCAAATGGTCAATGACGAATCGCAACTTCACTGGCAAGAGGACTACCTCGTTTTCAAGGCAGACGGCGGTAACGTGATCTCATTGTATGAAATGAGCGGCGGAGAGAAGGTCTCAGCGTGTTTGGCTGTGCGTCTCGCAATGCAAGAGACGTTGAGCGGCTTGGGCCTGTTCATCTTGGACGAACCAACAATCCATCTTGACGAAGAGAGATGTGACAGCCTCGCTCAGCAAATCGGTGCAATTAAGGGGTTGAACCAGGTCATTGTCATAAGCCACGACGACACCTTTCACGCGTACACGCAGCAGCAGATTACAATACGAAAAGACCCCAGCAGTCACGCGAGCGTAGTTGAACTCTAGTCACATTTTGCCCTCAAAGGCATGGGCTAAACGGGAGCGAGACGCGAGACTATGAGTTCGGTTGCCGTAATCTAATAACTCTCTCTAAAAAAGCACTCTTGATTGAATCGTCACAAACCAATCGACTCAGGCGTTCCGCGCGAATGCCCGTGACTTGTGACGGCAGGAAAGAGCATTGGATAGGAATCCCATCCAACACCCCGTATGGTTGCGGCGACGCGAAGGCTAGGTAACCCCGCACGTGCACTCGAGCACTTCTTCAAACCGCTCGTTCACCATCTCCCAGTTCACGATGTTCCAAAAGGCGTCGACGAATTTCGGCCGCTCGTTCTTATAGTCGAGATAGTAGGCGTGCTCCCAGACGTCAAGAACCATGACGATGCGGGAGTTTGGATAGACGTTGACATTGTGCTTCTCTATTTGCATTATGATAGGCCGTTTTGTTTGCATATCGAGCACCAACGCCGCCCATCCTGACCCTTCGGTGCTTGCCGCAGCTTTGCTAAACTCCGCCTTGAACCGGTCAAAGCTGCCAAACTCGTTGTTTATAGCATCCGCCAACTTCCCCTTAGGGGCCCCGCCGCCGCCTTTGCCGGCATGCGCCATCGTCGGCCAAAAAAGCTTGTGGAGCACGTGGCCACCGATGTTGAACGACAGCTCCTTCAGCGTAGCCTTAACGTCTACGTCTGCGTTGCTCTTTCGTGCAGCATCGAGCTTCTCAAAAGTCGCGTTCGCGCCGTTTACGTACGCAAGGTGGTGTTTGTCGTGGTGAATCCTGAGCTGTTGCTCAGAGATATAGGGCTCTAAGTCGTTATAGCCATAGGGCAGGTCTGGCAAGACATAAACTTTGTTCGCTTCCATACGTCTCATCTCCTTCTGATTGCAGTCAGGCTTTAACCTCTATGAGGCAAGATATTTACGCTTAATCCTTTTTAACCAAGGCTTTCCGCCAAAATCAATGTCGCCACGTCTCGAGTAGCATCAACTCACAAACTGTGACGCGAGAATGCGCCACCGAATGCGTCGACAATGGCGTGCTGTACGGGGCCCAGAACGAAGCCGAGCTGCTTCTTTGCGATGGCCCGCCGTAAGTAGGACGGTCGCACGTAAAAACCAAAGTATGCCCTCAAAAACCACCGGTGCAATTCTGCTGTCGAAAGAGCACGTGTACGAACCACGGGCTTTGTGAGAGTGAACCCACTCCAGTCATCCAAGGTAATTTCAAGATCGTAGCTCTCAATGTTGTCGTAAAGCTCAGTTCCCGGATAGGGCGTGGTGACCGAAAACATTGCGAAATCCGGCATGACCTGTTTTGCTAGGTTGATCGTGTCGGCGACCTTTTGCCGGTCATCTCCGGGTAATCCGATCATAAAAGACGCCGTTGTTGCATAATCGTAGTCTCTAAGGACGTCAAAGGCGTTAATTACCTGATCGGTCGAAAACCCTTTCTTGATGAGCTTCAGCGTGTCGTCCGAGGCAGACTCAACGCCAAAAAAGAGCCCGTTGCAGCCGACTTCGCGCAGCCTGCCGAGTAAGTCCTCGTCAATAGAGTCAACGCGCCCCGTGCACGACCAGCTAAACTTTAGGTTGTTTTCCTCTACCAGATCGGCAAACTTGAAGGCGCGCTCTTTGTTGAGTATGAAATTGTCATCGAGCATTGTGACGTTGTCGTAGCCTTGAGCAACAAGCTGCGCCACCTCCTCATAGACGTTGTGCGCGCTCCGAGACCGAAACGTCTTGCGGTACAGGTTTGAAGAGGCGCAGAAAATACACCTAAACGGGCACCCCCTGCTTGATATGATGCCAGTGCTCTTAGGTGGCAAGTACTTTGCCATCGGCAGCAAGTCCCTCGCGGGAAACGGAATCTCGTCCAAATCGGCGATCAGCTTCCGATCGGGGTTTCGAACTATCGCGTCCGCATCTCGCAAGGTGATGCCCTCAACGTCGGGTAAGCTGCCTGACTCGATGGAATCCGCGACATCGAGCATTGTGGCTTCCCCTTCTCCCCTAACAACGGCGTCAGCCGCTGATTTCTCGAGACACTCGCCATCCAAAAACGTTGCCTGTGGGCCGCCGAGAACTACCTTCGTGCCGTTGTTTGATTGCTTAATGAGGTTCGCAAGCGCAAGGGCTGAGCCGTACGTTGGTGCGGTCGTCGTGATGCCAACGAGGTCCGCCGTCTGCACGCGCTCCGTAATCTGCGTGTTGCTCAGCCGCTCAACCTCGGCATCTATGATGGCGACGCGATGACCGTGCTCTCTGAGAAAAGCGCCAATATAAGCGAGCCCCATTGGCGGCGAGCAGATATTCAGCTTTCTAACGTCTCCCCTGCCAAACGGCGGATGAATAAGCGCAATGTCGATGCCCATACCGATCTGACCAAGCTAACTCGGAGCTATTCTAGTGGAAATTCAATTGGCTAGCCATCTAGGCGTTCGACCTAGTTTCTCTCTGCTATTGAAATGACTAGCTATCTTTATAGCCACGCAATTATTTAGCTCTTTGTCGCTAGTCAATGAATAAAAGAGTCTAAAATTGAGTTTTCTGGCAGGCCGTGGTGTGCCCGGCAGCAAGTGTTGCGCACAGAGTCGCTGCCGTATCACGTTGCTGCTGTCCTGACGGACGCCACCTAAGCGATCCAGCGCCAAGCTGCGTCGATGCCGTGAAGCTGCCAAGAGCCCTGGCGCCCGTTTCAACGCAGAGGTGAGGTTATAAATAGGAACAAAGCAGATTCTTTGGAAAGTGATTATTCTCCGCCGAACGACTAGCAGGTGATCACATGGTCGAGAGACAAATGAAAGGTAGAAAAATGACCACGAGAGAAGATTGGATCCTGGATACCCTTGCTGATGTCAGACGCGCACTCGACGCTGTGCTCGCGAGCGCCGAGGATCTCTACAAGAGGCTTGTTCCGGAGCCGCAGCGCTCGCGTGCTGAGCACTTGTACAAAACGTACGTCCCTGAAATAATACCAAGGCCTCGAGGGCCGGTTAGGGCCCCTGACGTAGATATTATCGATGTCGGAACAGAAATTCACTTGGTCGCTGATCTGCCAGGGGTCAAGAAGGAGGACATTGACATCAACCTCACGCCGGACACCATAGAGATCAGTGCCGAATCAAAAGCTGAAATAGCACGTGAACAGCAGCCTTACGCTCGTCGAGAGAGGGGCTACATGGCGTACAAACGAACAATGCATCTGCCAGCTTCAGTACTTCCTGACAAAGCTAAAGCGCGATTCAACAACGGGGTCTTAGAGGTCACGATGCCCCGAAAAGAGCCTGTCGAAAAGGTTAAAGGTGTCAAAGTGGACATCAAAAACACGGGTGAACGGATTTAGAACACGGAAAGACGCCTACTCCTAAATACGGAAGTGGCGGCGCTATGCCAGATCGCCGCGATTGTGAAGTAGTCTCGCTTTAGAGTTCGGCCTGCGCACAGGCCTCGTGTTTTTTGCTATTGGATGAGATGGCACACTAGTTTGCGCACACTTGAGAAGCCTCTCTTCGTTGAACTATTCTGTAGCCTGGCGCGAATGTCCAAGGCCAATAGAATCCACGCGTTTAATTAGCAATACGACGCCATCATCATTATATTCAGCCTCGCAAATACATATACGAAGAAGGGTGACGTCGAATAGGTGTTGCGCGGAGGAGTTGGCCCCTCTCGACCGACACATTTTTCTGATTGGAGCATGTCACACAGGAGAACCACCGACGTGTCCGTTGCTCATTATCCGGCGTTTTCTACGCCAACAGAAGAAGAGAAGAGTCTTCCCGAGCTGAATGTCTCGATACGCATCATTGACTCGCACGTGCGCTTCGCCGTCGATCAGAACCGGGTTGCTGATTTGCCGCCCGCGATTCGGGCACGAGTGACGCAGATGCTAGGTCAGTTTGAACGTGATTTCTCTACGTGGGTTTCCTTGAGTAACAATCAGCCCGCACGAACGCGCACAGCCGTAGTCGTACTTGCGGCCAGTTTGCGCGCTCTCGACGTTGACACAAAGGGCACGGCTTTAGCGAGCGTGGATAACAGTGTCGTTTATCTGAGCTACGCATTGCTGCGAGAAGGCGTGCCCGTGGGCTTTCGACTCGGAGTGTTTGCGTATGTGTTTGACCGCCTTGCGCGAAACGGAAACGACCGAAACCGCGACGAACTCCTCAATGAACTCTCACTGCCACTTCTCAAGGACCAAGTCAACGTATTGGGGGCGCCCGAGCGTTACGCGATGTTCGCTGACAAAGACTGGTTGGACGCATTGTTCGCGCATCTGGCTAAGAAGCTCCCGCATTTGGACGTGCAAGCAGCCGCGCTCGCCACCTCAGGGCCCGCGACGCTCGGCAAGCCAGGAACGCCTTCGCGCGAGCCCAACACTGAGCTTTCGGAAGAACAACGTCAACGGACAGTCGAGTTAGCCGCGAGAAATAGAATAGACCAGGCCATCCTCCTCAAGAAGATGCGCACGCTCGTGACCATTATCTCAACGGGACTGGGTGAGGATGTTGACATCAGCGTCGTTCCTGGCGAATGGTGGGCTTTTGACTATGAGAGTAACACCATAACCTTCCCTCTTGTCGACCTCGTCACTACACCGCCCGACAAAATCATTGGCTCCTTATTGCACGAGATCGGCCACTACCAAGTAACGCGTATCGACGTGAAACATCCGGTCTTCAAGCGTCTTCTTTCGAGCGAATCGTTGCGCTTGCTGCTCAACACGTTTGAAGATCCGCGCGCAAGTAACTGGATGAAAGCCACGTTTAAGGGAACGACCCCCTATCTTGATCTCATTTACGACGATCTGTTGTCAGAAGACCTCAGCGCGACGGCTTACAGCCACAAATTGCAGAAGGAGGTGCAAAAATACTCCACTTCAGCGGTTCAGGCATACCAACTGTTCCCGCATCTCGAGTACCTGTTGTGCGTTCTTTACTTCTGGCGGTTTGGTAGGCTGCCTTCGTACGTGATAAGCCCACAAGTGGGCGCTGCTCTCGAAAGCACAGCTCAGTTTTTTCAGTCAATCTTCAACCATTACCCCCCAGGCCGCTCGGCAGAGCACGACAAGCTTCGGTACGCACGGGAAGCGGCCGAACAGATACAGAACCATATTCTAGAGCCGTACGAACAGCTGCTCAAGCAAGCCGCTGACAACCTTACGCTAGGCATAGAGCGCGGGCAGCAACCTCTCGGCGAAGGTGAAAACCCCTCTGAAATTAACCTGCAACCACTGGAGCAAGAGGCGCAGGAGATCCTCGAGGAGCAAGCCAAGGAACTCGCCGATCGGCTGTCTGCTAAGCGAAATGTGCCCGAATCGGTTGACGCTGATACCCTTGAACAAAGAATTAGGGAGAACAGGGATAGCCTTGAGCACGTGCGAATCTCAGCAGAAAAGCCGCACTCGGAACTCACCCGCAGAGACCTTATCGCTCAGCGCCGGAACCTCGAATTCGAACGCGGCCGCCGTATGAACGAATACAACCAGGCGTACGCCGCGGTGTCGGGATTGCTGCATATGCTCGTCGGAACGCTTGAAAACGTGCTTTCAAAGAATCGCAAGCCAAAGTACGAAGGCTATTACGCCTCTGGGCAAAAACCAGATTTGCGTCGGGTGATGGACGTTACGCGCAAGATGCAACAAGGCTTGCCAACGACCAAGAAAGATTTCGACGTATTCCTGAAGCGCAGGCGGCCGACCCGCTTGGACCACCGGATAATGTTGCTTTTAGACGAATCAGGCTCGATGCAGGAACCAAAGCGAACTGCTGCACTGCACGCACTTTTGCTCTTCATGGAGGCGTTCGATTATCTGGGAATCGACTACGGGATCATCGGCTTCGCGGACGCGCCAATCATCCACAAGCCATTTGGGGAGACGCTGACTCAGCGGGCTCGTGAGGATGTGTTTGAGGACGTATCTCAGTTTATTCCGCTCGGGGCAACGGCAGATGCCGACGCGCTCGCGTTAGGGATCGATCTATTCGATCGCGAGCCAGAAGATGTTTATCGCCTCATAATCGTCATATCCGACGGCGAAGGAAACGTCAACACGACCGGCATAACGTTCGAAGAACTGCAAGCCGTGGCAGAAACAAAAGCCATAAGCGTGGTCGGCATCGGTATCGGCGAACAGGCAAAAACGATAAGCACGCGGTATCACCGTCCGATACACGTCGCTACGGTTGACGAGTTGCCGTTGACGTTGGGCGGCGTGCTCCAGCAAGAGGTGACGAGCGATTCATCCTAATGACTCGTCAACACGCGACACTCGAAGCGACGGGCCTTCTGAAGCCACTGACGATAGGTTCACGGCCGCGCTCGGGGCGCTAATCGCCGGCGTTTACCTCAAACTCAAGCACGACTTTCCCGACTTTTTTACAATTCGGGATTTGAAACGGGCAACTGAAGCAGTGACGCTGTTCTTGGAGGCTGGCTTGAGCGAGAAAGATGCGTTTGTTGAAGCGTGTCACTACGGCTTCACGCGGATACGACCAGAGAATGAACCGATCATCCGTTCAATAATCGAAGAGCAACAAAATATCAAAGCAGTGCTAACGGATTTTGAACCGCTGGATCTCACTTCGCAAGCTCCTCAACTGCCAGCACTAATCACATCGCTTTCCGAAGGCGTGAGCTCTTTTGTGGAGATTCTCATCACCTTTACTACAAGTCCCAGCCTTAAGGCCCTGTTAAGCTTGCTCTACGCGTTAGTGAGCGCGTCGGACAAACGGACCCAGATCGTCGGACGCAAGATTGCATATCACGTTCTCGTCGCCGATTTTTTGCGCGATATTATCGTGGAGGAATTAGAAGGCGAGTTAACCGATACAGCGTGGACAGCACGCCAAGCAGCCGTCGCCGAGCTTGCTTCCTTGTATCAGGAACGCATCAGAGATGGAAAAGCCGTCGACACGAGTCTTTTCGGGCTGTTGCTTCGCGATGAATCGTGGGCCGTACGGCAAGCGACCGCCGAGGCACTCGGCACCGTCTACCCAGCTCTCATCCAGCGAGGCATGGATGTCGACCTCAAAGCGTTAGAAGCGGCTCTCAGCGATCGATCCTGGGTTGTACGCAAAACAACCGCGAACGCACTCGGCACCGTCTACGCAGAACTGATCGAACACGGGAACGCGGTTGAAATGGCCTTTCTGCAGCGTCTGCTCACTGATCACGACACAGAGGTGCGTCAAGCCACTGTACGGGCTTTAGGCGTCGCGTATCCAGAACTCGTCAAACGAGGCGAAAGCGTTGACATCGACGCGCTCGAGGCTGCTCTCGGAGATCGTGATGAGAAATTCCAAATGGCGCTCATAGATTCCCTCGGCCGCGTTTATGTTTCGCTGCTGGACCGAGGAGTGGTGCCCTCGTTATCAAAGCTTGAGCATGCGCTTGACAGCGAGTTCCTCGGAGTGCGCAAGATGGCAGCGCAGGTTTTGAGCGCTGTTTATCCGGCTTTCATAAAGCACGACTGGCAGATAAACGTAGCTCAAATTGAACGGGGCCTGGACGGACTGATCGATTACATACGGCAAACGACGATAGAGGCCCTCGGCATCATCTATCCTGCGCTGATTGAGGCGGGCGTAGCGGTCGACGTGTCACGCTTGAATACTGGGCTCACTGATGAATATTGGGCCGTACGGCAAGCGACCGCCGAGGCACTCGGCACCGTCTACCCAGCTCTCATCCAGCGAGGCATGGATGTCGACCTCAAAGCGTTAGAAGCGGCTCTCAGCGATCGATCCTGGGTTGTACGCAAAACAACCGCGAACGCACTCGGCACCGTCTACCCAGCTCTCATCGAACACGGGAACGCAGTTGACAGCGCGCTGCTCGAGGGCCTTCTGTCACAATCAGATGACCAGATGCGTCGGACTGCAGTCAACGCGCTGAGCCGTGTGTACCTAGCACTCACTGAACACGGGAACGCCGTCAACATAGCGCCGCTAGAGCAGCTGCTCACTGATCACAACCCCGAGGTGCGCCGGGCCACGATAGAAGCGCTTGGCGCGGTATATCCTGCGCTCCTCCAAAGGGAAGCGGCGATCGGGGTCAAAAAATTAGCGGAATCGATACACAGCAAACACGCAGGAGTTCGCGTGGCAGCGGCCGAAGCTCTAGGCACCGTCTACGCAGCACTTACTGAACACGGGAACGCCGTCAACATAGCGCCGCTAGAGCAGCTGCTCACTGATCACAACCCCGAGGTGCGCCGGGCCACGATCGAAGCGCTCCAACAGGTCTACCCGCGGCAAGTCAGGGAGGGTAAGGCCGCGCCGCTGCGCGAGTTGGAGCGCGCGCTGGACGACGAGGCGCTCGACGTTCGCGCTGCCGCGGAAGACCTCTTCGCGAGCGTTGCGCGCGCACTGTTATCGGGCAAGGAGGAAGCAGGGTTTGCTGCGGCCATCCGAGAGCTGGACAAGGAGCTAAACGAGCCATTGTCTGCCCCGCTTTCTGGTGCCTATTCGCCTTTTGTTCTATTGGGAAAAGACTCACTCCAGGTAGGCCGCCTCACCCTGAAGAAAAAGAGACTGCGCACCAGCACACCGCGGTGCATCGTAACCAAGGCCTCGTACGAGATGCTCTATGTTATCGCTTCAGCATATCTTCTAAACCACCCGCTCTTGCTGATGGGGCCGACGTCTACGGGGAAGAGCTTCTTGGTCAAGTGGCTAGCTGAGGCGCTGGGCAACCAACACGTCTCGTACACGCTCAACCCGTACATTTCTAAGTCAGAACTCATCGGCGGAATAAAGCCAAACAAACAAGGCATCTTTGTCTGGCAGGACGGGATCATACTCACGGCAGCCAAGCGAGGCATGTGCCTCGTTCTCGAAGAGCTCAACCTCGCGACCTCTGAAGTCCTTGAGATACTGAATGACTACCTGATCACCGGCAAGTTTGTCTATTCAGAGAATGGCGATCAACGGGTTGTCGAGCCGTCAAACGAATTCCGGCTGTTTGCTACGGCGAACCCATTGAGTTACGCACAACGAGAACGGCTTTCGTGGGTGTTTGTGTCAAGATTCAAAGTGCACTATCAACCCGAGCTGAGCGAAGAAGACCTGATTGAGATTTTGAGCGGGCTGTTCGACATTCCCGCTTATTTGGCGTACTCTGTCGCGTTTTTCCACATTACGCTACAGGAACAGGCGGACTCGAAAGTCATCGGCAAGGAGGAAAAAGAGCCGTACATATTCAGTTTGCGCGACTTGATACGGCTCGGGAGGCGATTAACGCCCTCTATAAAGGCCAATACGCCCGAACCGGCGCTTTTGCAGCTCATCGCGAGAGAACTATCAGCTATTTACGTGGCACGCGTCCGAAACAGCAACGAACGGGAAGCTCTTATAAAGCTTATCGACACGCTATTTGGCCTTAAAACTGAGAGCACGAGCATTGAGGATGTTCTTGCAATCCGTGCTGGGCAGTTGGAGCAGTGCTTAGCGGACTTGTCGGTTACTCGCGGTCGGTACCTCATTCCCGGTCAAGAGGCGCACATTGTCCCGACCAAGACGCAGAGGTATACACTGGCGAGTGTTGTCAAAGCGCTCTTTTTCAATGAGCCGATTCTTTTGGTGGGCTACCCTGCTTCGGGCAAAACGACGTTGATACGCTACCTTGCACGGGAGAAGAAAACGGACCTCTACTACGTTAACCTGTCATCAGACTCAGGTCTTGAGGAGCTCTTGGGTGGCTATACGCAAGGCCGCAGCGGCAAATGGCACTACAAGCGAGGACTGCTTTTTAAAGCTGTTAAGAAGGGCGCGTGGCTTTTGATTGACGAGGCAAACCTCAATCCTCTCTCTGAGTATCTCAACACGTTATTGGACTTCGGCTACGTTGCCGATGAAGAGGGGGCCCTTTTTAAACTACATCCCAATTTCAGGTTGTTCTTTTCGATCAATCCTCCTAAGATCCACCCGTCGCGAAACGTGCTCTCTCCCGCGCTGCGCACCAGGTTCAACGAGATTTGGATCGAGGAAATCACTGACGCAGCAGAACTATCGGAACTGGTCGAGAGCTGGAAGCACGGTCAATCGTCTATGTGAGAACAAGAGGCCGTTTGTCGGGGTTTGCACTAGTCGAACCCGTGCTAAGACGGTAGTGGGAGGTCTGTGCGCGACGTGCGTTGGCTGATCTCTTAGTGGGTGCTTCGGCGTGCGGTGCCTGGCGTGTACGGCCTGAACGCGGCGCGAGTTTAATTTTCGCTGGCGGTCAGTTCTCCGATGCGCGGGGGCCTTCCCTGTCGCAATAACTCTTAAGTAGCCGCCCAGTCACGTTCAGGTAATGACTGAAATAGCGCTCATCTGGGATCGGCCGCTTCTTTTTGAGAAGCTCTTTGTGGAATACGGCTTCGCGTGCGAGCGCGTCTCTCCATTGCAGATTGGCAGCGCGTACTCGCCCAAGTTCGAGGTAGCAATACTCCCTGTCGGCTTTGGCAATCCCGCTTACAGCACCGTTGCAAAATCAGTGAAAAGCGTGGGAACGCCGCTCCGCCAGTTCGTGCGAAAGGGGGGCTCATTGGTCGCGTTCAGTCCTTACGTGGACGACTACGACTTCAGCTGGCTTGGGCTTCCGTGCAAGTTCAGGCTGCTCGTGCGAGATGAGCTCGTGAAAATAGCTATCAGGAGGGAACATCCGGCCATACAGATCGTCGATGTCCTTGAAGCCCACACGGATGGCTACTTGACCGGCGCGAGTGAACACGACGTGGTGCTAGAGGCAGAAGACGGTGCCGTTTTGACGGTGACGTCGTCAGACAAAGGGCGCTTCATACTGTCGACGATTCACGAGTTTCCAGCGCGGCGATTCATCGCCTGGGCTCTCGAATCAGCGCGAGCATAGCCCGAAACAGACGTCGTTTCTAACGGCGTCGCCTGCTGGCGAGCAAGAATCCGAAACTCGCTGCCACACCGACAGCGACTATGCTCGGCACCGCCAGCTGACTCACGAGCTTTTCGCTGTCAAACGTATTGATACGATCGTTAACCACGCCGCCGTGTGCCATCTCCTGAGACATGACTACCTGGCTCGCGGCAGCTGACGTGTTGATCACGTGCAATGTCGAAGTATCGCGCGTGAGGGTCGCGTCTAAGGATTCGTTGATGGCTACCCGCCCAGTGTCACCTGTAGTGTACGTGTAAATCAGCTTATCTGGAAGGCCGCTTGAGTCAGTGCCTACAGATTCTCGCACGTGATGATCGTCAACAAAGCCCAGCGTTTGTTGTGGTTCGTAGGGCACCCATCCTACGTCAGGATAGTACACCTCGATCCAAGCGTGCGGCCCGGCGCTCCAACGATAGCCGTACGTCGATATGTAGCTATTTACTGTGATGTCTCCCCCCACCAGATAGCCGCTCACGTAGCGCGCTGGAATTCCGACGCTCCGCAGCAGCGCCAGTGACAGCTGCGCGTAGTTCTCGCACGTTCCCCGCTTATTGTAAAAGGTCCAAGCCGCGTCGTGGTTCGTCGCGCCAGAGTCATATTTGAGATTATCATGCACCCACAGCATTATGGACGTGACTGCGGCACTCTCGTAGTGAGCGTTGCTGATAAGGGTTTCCGCGGTTTTTTTGATGGCTGAGTTGTTTGATTGCACGTATTTCGAAGGTGCGAGGTATTCGCTAGCGCTCTGATCGGAAGAACTGAGCCTGATCGGTAGCTGTGATTCCGAATTCAGCCCCTCAACGCTCACATCAATAGTCAAATTCGCCGCTATCGTGTAGCTCAATCTTGGCGGCGGGTTTAGCCACGTGGCAGTAGTCCCGCCGTTCGTAGTAGCTACCTCGTCGGGTTTCCGGCTATATGAAATGCTGAATGACGGTCCTCGCTGCGAGTATGCGAAGAGACTCGCATTCAGCGCCGTTGGAAGCTGCACCACTACCTTCTGAGTTCCTTCAGGGACGATGATGTCGCGCGTCGTGGTATAGTGCACAGTGCTCGCCATGGTGCCTTGGCAAATCAGGGCGTCTCCCGATCCTTGCAGTGGCACTAAAAAAGCAATCGCAATGAGCGCGCAAACAATGGTTTTCATGTGGAAGCAGGACGTCACGACGACAGCGTGGTACACGCATAATTTGTTTTCTCGTATTAAAGGTTAGGGCAACACGGCTCGTCTCTCTGGTGTTGCTCCGTGTAAGCGAGTTGAAAGCAGTTATTTGACCGCGTGCGGCATCAGTGCCCAGAACAGACTTGACACATCATAGATACGTCCGCCGTTCACTGCGCATGATTTGGAAAATTATTTAAGCCTCCACTTTCGATTTTGTTCGTGGTCGCGATCCGCGTCATCTTTTCGGTTGGATCGGTTTTGCCGGCAGACGCGGGCACTCCCGTATCATTGAGGTTACTATGAAAATAAAACTGGCATCGCTCGTTTTTGTTGCTATATTACTGGCCTGCTCTTGCAGCGGAATCATCGCCGTCACGCACACTGAAGTGGTTTCTGGCGCGACTAGTGTCTCAGCACAGACCGCGCCACAATCTGCCCCCCTTAATCCAGCATTTGTCAAGTACCAACAGCGTTTGTCCGCTGCCAACTCCCAGACAGGCACAAGCGCGCCAGCGAGCTCCGGTTTCGTTCCGCCTCCGATCAACTTGACGCAACTCAAAGGGCAATCGATCCGAAGCGCTCTTGTCGGTTCCGCGAGTCTACCGGCGTCTTATGATCTGCGCACGTTGAACAAGCTTACCTCGGTGAAGGATCAAGGATCGTGTGGTGATTGTTGGGCCTTCGGCGCGTACGCTTCGTTAGAATCATATCTGCGACCGAGCGAGACCTGGGACTTTTCCGAAAGCCACATGAACAACAACCACGGTTTCGATATCCCACCCTGCGCTGGCGGCAACGACTTCATGGCGACGGCCTACCTGGCACGGTGGAGTGGGCCGGTCAATGAGGGGTCAAACGGCCCAGTTCAGAAGCACGTGCAAAACGTCTACTTCATTCCTGACAGGGCCAGCTCCACTGACAACGCCAATATCAAATCTGCTATCATGACGTATGGTGCAGTTTATACGCAGACGTACATCGCGCCGTCGTATACTCCCCCTTACTACAACCCTTCGACCCACGCTTATTACGATCCGTACACAACAGCGGTGGATCACGGGGTTGCGATCGTCGGGTGGAACGACAATTACGCCGCAGGCAACTTTATCCCGTCGCCGCCCGGGAATGGGGCGTGGATTGTGAAAAACAGCTGGGGTACAGGCTGGGGCGACAACGGATACTACTACGTGTCATATTACGATGCGAACATCGGCCAATACAACGCAGCGTTCACTGCACGACCGACGACGAACTACAACAACATTTACCAGTACGACCCGTTAGGGGCCACGGACAGCTTCGGTCAAGGTTCGCGTTCGGAATGGGGGGCCAACGTCTTCACGGCTCAAGCCTCCGAAAGTCTTGCCGCAGTCAGTTTCTACACGTTCAGTCTGAACGCGCCGTATGACGTCTACGTGTACACAGACCCCACTTCGGGGCCGATCAGCACGTCGGGGCCTGTCGGACACGTGTCAGGGGCGCTAGCCCTCCCGGGTTATCATACTATCTCGCTCACTTCGGGCATCCCATTACGAGCGGGGCAAAAGTTTTCGGTCGTCGTGAAGTTCACTTCAACGAGTAGCTATGAGGACTATAATTATCCTGTGCCGATAGAGAGCCCTATTGCTGGCTATAGCAGCCAAGCGACAGCTCAAGCTGGCCAAAGTTACTATCACGCGGATGATGGCAGCTGGCAGAGCAGTACATGGACGGATATGACTTCTTCCAGCGCCAACACCAACATCTGCATAAAGGCGTTTACAGCGCCCTGGACCTCTCTCGGCGGGCAGATTCCTGCCGGTACATCACCGGCGGCCTGCTCATGGGGCGCAGGTCGTCTCGACCTCTTTGTACAAGGTACGAACGGCGCCCTGTACCATAAATGGTATACCGGCAGCACGTGGTCCGGCTGGGAAAACCTCGGCGGGGTTCTGACCTCGTCACCCGCTGCGACGTCACCGGGTAATGGTGTGATCGACGTCTTTGTGCGCGGCACCAACGGCGCCCTCTATGAGAAGACTACCACGGATGGAGGGAAGACCTGGTCCTCCTGGATCCCCCTCGGCGGGCAGATTCCTGCCGGTACATCACCGGCGGCCTGCTCATGGGGCGCAGGTCGTCTCGACCTCTTTGTACAGGGCACGAACGGCGCCCTGTACCATAAATGGTATACCGGCAGCACGTGGTCCGGCTGGGAAAACCTCGGCGGGGTTCTGACCTCGTCACCCGCTGCGACGTCACCGGCCAGTAGTAGAATCGACGTCTTTGTCCGCGGCACCAACGGCGCCCCGTATCAGCGCTCGTGGACTGGAAGCTGGTCCAGTTGGACCTCTCTCGGCGGGCAGATTCCTGCCGGTACATCACCGGCGGCCTGCTCATGGGGCGCAGGTCGTCTCGACCTCTTTGTACAGGGCACGAACGGCGCCCTGTACCATAAATGGTATACCGGCAGCACGTGGTCCGGCTGGGAAAACCTCGGCGGGAAACTAACCTCCTCACCGGCAGCAGCCGCAGCGCCGGGTAGTAGTAGAATCGACGTCTTTGTCCGCGGCGGGAACGGCGCCATCTGGCAGAAGACCCTATAACAAGGGAGACCCAGCTGGCCGTAAGTCACGCTATCACAACGTGTCCATATAGGTAGTACGCTACCCGCTCTAGGCTCTAATATGGTCCACTCTCAGGGATCCGAGCCGCCCGGCACGACGAGATACACCGACGCCAAACGCAAGAGTGCGTTCACAGAAGTGAGCGCCAGACGGCAACCGCCCCTACTTCGCCACCTCCGCCCGTGACACGTAGCATAAGGCAGCGACGAGCGCGGTCGCGACGATAAGCGTGCTTTAGTCTATCGATCTAGATCGTGCACTTATTCACCGACAAGAGTTCAAGCAGCCTCGGTCTTTTTTTTTGCGGGCCGCGATTCTGAGCCTAGCTGAACGATCGTCGGGGCGCCCAACATACAAATTTAGGTAAACTAAAAAAAAGCGTCCGGAGCTTAACAACAATTAGTAGTGAGGCCGTTCAGCTCAGGCAATAATCCCAAGCACGAACAATAGTATTACAAGCAAAGCTCCGGGTATCCCAGCCAAGGCACAAATAATTATGGTAATCAGGTTTATGGGTACCGGAAGTCCAATGAAGTTCGCCAAAGCCAGAACGATGATACCGAGTATAGAATTCACTGCCAAGTACTTTCCATATCTGGCCCCTAGCTTGACCAGAATGTACAGCACAATCAGGACCAGAATGGCTACGAAGAGTAATCCTATCGCAGTAGTGACGTCCATCAGCCCCTTTTACGTAGTCAGAGAGAAATAGTTTTCGTTAGCGGCTTTTTGGTTGAAAGATGGAATGACATTAGATTGGAAGCAGCGAGTGCTATCTAGGCAGCGAGGGAACCGGGCAGACCTACAGTGCCGCTAATTCTCGCGCAAAGCGGTGTATTGACACCCGCGCCCTCGCGCGTTGATGCCGACGTTGCCAGCAAACAGTGGCGTTGAGTGTCCCTCAGCAATTAAATGTTTATGAATCCATTGTACACAAAACCTAGCCCAAGTATGGACAAGAAAACGCCACAACTTATGAGAACGATTCGATAGGCTTTGTCACCAGCAATGGCGGCTCCTCTGTCGGTACAGATGGAAACGAATCCGTACCACGAGAAATCTGAGGCCCAGTGACCAATAAGGAACGCAGCCAGCCCAACTAATCCGGCGAGTCTCAGACCCTCGAACACAAACGCCGCTCCGACCGTAAACCACCACAAGAAGAAGAATGGATTCGACAAGCTGGTTATTATGCCGCCGTAGATAGGCCCGTATGCAAGCGTTCGTTTTTCAGCAGTCGTCTGGACGGAGGCGTTCCCTTGACCACTTTTTATCAGATTAATGCCCATGAACACAAGAAATGCCCCACCAATAACGCAAATCGCAATAAATGGCGCTTTTAGTCCTATAAGCTGGCTCAGGCCTAGAGCGAGAAGCACGACCATCGCAGTCTCAGCTGCGACGTGACCGAAAACCACACTCGTTCCGGCCTTGTAACCATTTTTGAATGATTCGGTTATTGAGACCGTAAGCATTGGGCCCGGCACGATAGCGCCAGAGAAACCTACCAGAAAAGCCGTGAAACCAAAAGCGAGGAGTTCGACTGTCGTGTAGCTCACCTATCCGGTGTTTGTTCGACCATTTGTCCTCGGAGCGTTTTTGGACATGTCGAAGGTTACGGTAGTTGTTTACACAATACTTATATGATTCTTGTTTTACCGGGCAATAGTGCTTCGCATGCTATCTAAGCAAGCTTTCTGGATCTGCTTTTTTAGCTCTTTGTCAAGAACCGGTTAAAAGGCGACAGCAAGTCTAGTACACTGAGAGGAACCAGCGAAAACACAAGCTACTGATCAAAGTCGACTTGCTTCCGTTTTTTAATTCTCTGTCGTGGAGTATAGCCTATCGACTAGGAACACGCGAACCTTCTAGGCTAAAGAATTCGTAATTCGAGGTAACATACAGGTGCCCAGCCTTTTGGGGCTCACCACGTGTCGCTACGACTTCTCCGACAAATACCGTATGGTCCCCTGTCTCGAACTGCCCGACTACTTTACACTCAAACGCCACGGTCGCTCCTTCAATCGTCGGCACCTGCACCGCGACAGAGTCGATCAGCGTGAGCCCCGCCTCTTTGATCTTATCGGTATCTCGTCCCGATCTCGTGCCGCAAAACCACGCGGCTTCCGCCTGTCCTGCACTTGGATAGTGGACTACGAACTCCTTGTGAAAGTCAATTCCCGCGTGCGAATAGCGCGAATGATCAATGGAGATCATCAACAAGAAAGGGTCTAACGAGGTGCGGGTCACCCACGATACGCCAAGTGCATTCGGTCTTCCGTTCGCGTCGAGCGACGTTACGAGGCTATAGATCATTGGCGCAGCGAGCGCAACGCCCTGATTTGGGGTCAGTGTTTGCATGCTTCAGCTCCTCACGATGAATATGGCGTCTCTGGCTTATGAGGTCTTCCGTCTGCTGACGTGCTGTGATCTCCATTTCATACAACTTGATGATTCCGACAACGGGTTGCGATGGGAAGGGTAAAGCAATAATTGTTTACAACGCTTTAACAGATGGTGATAGGAATGAACGTTCCTGATACGCTTGACAATGCAGACCTATGTCTCTGTTCGAGTTGTCCGACCCGAAATGACTGCATGAAGCAACAGGAGCAGAGGTTGTTCTGCGCTCGCGGAAAAACAGACTGCAACCTTGCGCGTAAAGGGTGTTTCTGCGGCGGATGTCCGCTTGAAAACGAATACCAGTTTTCTGGACTCTATTTCTGCGAATTAGGTGGAGTCCGATAGGTATCGCATAACGCACGTGACTGCCTCTGATAAGCCTCGATCGGCCCGCGTGAGCGTGTTGGAGTGCTGCACAGCCCCCTGTGCAGTTTGGCAGGTTAGAAGATAGGACGCTACACCCAATCGCTCATCGCGGATTGAAAATCCGTTGTGAAACCAGAGTGCGCAGTGACCAGCAGAGATATGTTCTTCAATTTTGCCAACTTTTTTACCGATTCGGTTTGCGTCGCGATGTCCATGTGTATCATATCTCTGAGATGCAGCTTTGAGAAGGGACGTACCTTCCCTTCTCTCAGGGTCAGCGTATCGCCAACAAACAGAATGGAATCATTGACCAAGTAGGACATGGAGCCTGGAGTATGACCTGGAGTTGCTAGCGCCTCTATTTTCGTCTGTCCCGCCTCGACAATATCCCCGTCGTTTAGCAGTCTGTATGGTTTCTTAAGCGGTTTATTATGCACGAACCCTAAGAATCGCGGCGTTGTTTTATTAATCATCTGCTCTTCATCGATCGACAAGTACACATCGGCATTTTTGAAAAGATTCAGGCCGCCCACGTGGTCGCGGTCGGTATGCGTGAGAAACACGTACTTGACGTGCTCAGGTTTGTAACCTAGCGCATCAAAGGCTTGCTTGATGGGGCCCTCACTAATGCCCGTGTCGAAGCAGATTGGCGGGTTATCTGCTGTGTACACGAACATACTGACAGCCCTGGTCTTAATTTCGTACACGTTATCTGCTATCCACACCATTATGAATCTCCTCTTTCTGGCTGTTTGTGCGCGAATCTGTGAGATGAGTGCTCGCTATATATCCTTATGTCCACCCACTAAGGATCGGAAAGCAGCTGGAGCACTCAATGACTCGTCAGCTTCGTAAAGTGCAATATTCGCACCAGACCTTTGTGAACGGCTCACCTTTCGACGCAGCTGCCTCAGTTGCACGCGTGCACTCGCGGCCGAGAAGTTCGTGGTCGTTGTACAAGGCGCCGGCTCGTTGTTCTACCATTGAATGGATGCGCATGAAATCGTGCTCCGCGGCGATACCGTTCGGACGGAACAATGCATCTTATATCGAGCATAGACCCTAAGCGGCTGGGGTTCAGCTCCTCTCCACGCCGAATGGCGACCGCGCGCACAAGTGATGAAAAAATCATTCTGTTTAATACATATGAGCGAAAAGTGTGACGCATGACGCACGTTTCACCCTTCACCCAACAAGATAATGCGGTCTTGACCGAATCCTCGAATCACGGCGTTCAGTGAGATCATTCGCGCCAGATATTCCGCCAAGAGAGGATATCCTGAGCATTGTGCGGGCGGGATTGCTCGCCCCCTATGCGGCGCAGGCTGTTGCTGGAAAGGACTTCCGTCGATTCTTCGTGTTTCAAGAGGGGAGCACTCAGCTTGCACACGTCGCGGCGCTTGCGAAGCGGCAGGCGAAGCGCATCGCGGAACAGCTGCACGTAGAACTTGCGGCTAATTCATCCTCGCCAGACCAAGCCCGCGGGTTTTTACAAAGACTGGAGCAACTCGCAGAGACGGGTGTACCAGGCGTCGGCACCGCCCCCTACTACATCGTCGTGGCAGAACGGAGCGGCATCCCGCCTGCCGAGCAGCAATCACTCGCTCACTGTCTGGAGAACATGTGGCTGAAAGCAACCGCCCTGGGGCTGGGATTTCAGCTCGTTTCAGTGACTGCTCAGATGGGACGGGATAGGGAGTTCTCTTCCGTGCTAGGCATACCTCACGGCGAATTTGGAACCAACGGATGCGCAATCGGCTACCCAATGAAGCGCCTGCCGGCTCTGGAACGTCCGGATGCTCGCGAAGTAACCAAATGGATCGACTAACTCCGAACGCTTCAGCTGCTTGAAATTCACTTCGGTTAGCCGATGTGTGCATTATCTTACCGACGCTCTCACGTGAAAGCGGCTCATCCGACGAAGGTAGGTATTTAACTGAAGCCTCACAGAAGGACGCCAATAAGCCTGCACGGCGCGGCTGCTAGAGGCACCGAGAGTCAGATAAACCTTGAGGATTGTCGATGAAAAACGGGGCTGATCGAGGCAGGAGTTCGTATGAAGGATGATGTTTGCATTCGTAACCTCGAAAAGGACTTTGGCGGATTCAAAGCTGTCAACAATTTGTCGCTTCGCGTAAAGCACGGTGAAATCTACGGATTGCTCGGTCCAAACGGGGCCGGGAAGACGACGGCCATAAGAATCCTCTGCGGACTGCTGCGCCCGTCGTCGGGAGAAGCGTACGTGCTTGGCACGAAGGTCCCTGATCCCGGCGTGGCGCAGAATCTCGGCTATATGCCTCAAGAGCTCGCACTGTACCGGAATTTGACGGTGCACGAAAATCTCGCGTTTTATGGCGAAGTGTTTGGCCTCAGCAAACGGCAAATCGAGACGCGCGAACAGGCGCTTCTTAAGCTCGTCAATCTTGAGACTTCGAAGAATCTGCTTATCGATGAACTGAGCGGGGGCATGCAACATCGCATCTCACTCGCCTGTACGCTGCTGCACCAGCCGCGCCTCCTATTTCTCGACGAACCGACCGTCGGCGTGGATCCAGATCTCCGCGCCTCGTTTTGGCGCTACTTTGAGGAGCTACGCGATACCGGGATCACGATGCTCATCACGACGCACTACATGGATGAGGCGCGCCACTGTGATCGCATCGGCTTCATGCGCGGGGGGAGCCTCATTGCCGAAGGCTCACCACGTGAGCTTCTCGAGCTGACGCACACTGATTCGCTCGAGGATGCATTTTTGGCCTATTCACGAACCGAGGGACTGCAATGAAGGCTTCGCGCGCGTTTGCGGTGACGAAGCGCGTCTTGCGAGACCTTAAGAACGATCACCGGCAGCTCGCGCTCATTTTTATAGCCCCCCTACTCGTTATAAGCCTCTTTGGTGTTGCGTTTACCGGCAACGTAAAAGACGTGCGGGTGGTCGTGGTCAACGGTGACACGGCTGTCGGAAACAGCTCGCTCTCAGAAAAGATTATTTCCAATTTTGACACGAGCGTGCTCAACGTAGCTTACGCGAACAATGAGGGCGATGCTGTCGGCCAGGTGCAAAACGGCAGTGCATCTGCCGTGATAGTTTTCCCTTCACACTTTACCCAATCGGTATCGGCACGGGCGTCAGGTCAGACGTCTATCGCTCAAGAAAATACCACGGTTAAAATTCTCGCGGATAAGAGCAACCCAAACGTGTCGGACCCCATCATCGGAGCGGTCAACAGTGCGGTCGCGCAAACAATACAGGGCCTCGGTCGTCAAGCGCCGGTCTCTATAGACTCAAGCAACGCCATTTACGGCGCTAACGCGCAGTTCATCGACTTCTTTGCGCCTGGTATTATCTGTATAGCTGTGTGGCAGCTCACAACGCTCCTCACGCTCATTTCGTTTGTGGGTGAACGAACGTCTGGAACGCTTTTTCGGCTGCTTGCCTCTCCACTGAAGGAAAGCGAATTGGTTGCCGGGTACGCAGTTGCGTTCGGCGTCATCGGGACCACGCAGTCAGCTGTGTTGCTCTCAGTGGCCGTAATCCTGTTTAATGTTACCATCGTTGGCGACGTACTTCTCACGTTCGGGGTCATCGCCCTGCTTGCAATTGTATCTGAAGGGTTGGGCATACTGCTCTCGAGCTTTGCCCGCCGGGAGGCGCAGGCAATTCAGTTCTTGCCTGTTGTTGTGTTGCCCGCATTTCTCCTCTCTGGCGTTTTTTGGCCTATACAAGCAATTCCAACGTGGCTGCGACCAGTGTCGTACATCCTTCCCACGACCTACGCGGTGGAGGCCGTGCGTTCGGTGATCTTGCGTGGGTGGGGGCTCGATAAGATATACCCCGACGTTGTCGCATTACTCATCTTCGCCGGTGTCTTTCTCGTCCTGGCGACGATCTTGTTGCGGCGAAGAGAGTAAGACGATGAGTTGACCGTCATAAGCTGTTTCTTTTCGCGGGAAGCCCTCGCGAGATGCACGTGGCGTACTCGTTTCCGACTTGCCGTTCGTTTGGCTCGCTTCGGTCGCTGCTTGTGGGTTGACTGGTTTCATAGACAAAAACAATCAGAGGCACCACTCTGCTGTGAACCGCCTCGTCGACGTTACACGCCTCCGTTTTAATACGTCGTTTCACCCCAAGCCCTTCCTTGACTGTACGATCAAACCAACGCATTTGTGGGTGCTAAAAGGAGCAGCAGGCTGAGCGCAACTGCGGTCAGCACAAAACCCAGGATGGCCCCCGTGATCGCCTGCGCGACCGTATGCTTCTTGAGGTAGACCCTGCTCCAGATAACGGGCGGCAAGAGCAATCCGAGCAGTGCGCCCCAATAACCAAAGACGAATACGAGAACAGTCGTTGGTCCTGCGATGCCCATAGTGTGGATGCTTATTTTCCAGTAGAGATTGATGAGGAAAAGGAAGAGCGTGCCGGCAAAATAGCCAAACATCACAACGGTCGTAAGCAGCGGCGCATGTCCGGCAACTAATACGGCGGTGCCGATGAGATATGATGCGCACGCGAAAAGCAGTGGTTGGTTCCTATCGGTTCTCGTGGGAATGTCAAGGTCAAACTTCGTGCTCGCCCTCGTTTCCCAGATCAGCAACGTACTCAGAGGCACAATTGCTGCAAAGAGCGTGGTGATACACGTTACCGCGACAAATGGGAATCCGCGCAACAAGGAATAGTTGATGAGCCCGAACGTAAGCACGGCAATGAGTGGCGGGATCGTCACATTCGAGATGAAGGAAGCCCATTTGCGTTTATCGTTGTGTGCGTCCGTGATGCGATTGTTCTGCATCCGCCCCCACCTAAACGCTGCAGTGGTATAACGCTTCTGATTTTTAGCTCCGTTCTCCAGGTGGCGACAGGCCCCCTCCTAATGCAACGCGCGGAAACCGCCGGGACTTTACCGGCATTTGCGGAAGTTCGCGCCGCAAAAAAAAACGGCAGCAAGAACCCAAAAGCTCCAAGAAGTCGCTCACAAGGTGAGGAAGAGCTATAGCAACCGCCATAGCGTCGCGAGCGTCAATTTCAGGGACGTGGTCGTGCGCTTGAAAAAGGGCGCGGAAAGGAAGGAGCTGATTAGCATGCTGTATATAGATAGAAGAAGAACGTCTGTGCGGTGAACGAATGGTTAAGCTCACCCAATATAGCGCAGCAAACCTCTTCGCTGAAGCGCACGTTGACCCGGAAAAGTGGGATCAACTGCCGCCTGACAACGAAGTGGCCCAGACGGTCGAAGCAATAGCGCAGCGCGGGATAGCGGTAGTTCGTGCAAAAAATGGAAAAATCGCCCTCGAAATACTAAAAGACTTGATTCCGCCAGAGGCTGAAGTGATGCACGGCTCGTCAACTACGTTGGTCGAGATTGGCTACGATGCATATGTGAATAGTGATGAATCACGATGGAAAGATCTTCATCGCGCTATCGTTGCCGAAAATGACGAAGAAAAGAGACGCGCGCTAAGAAGGAAATCTGTGACGGCTGATTATTTCATCTCGGGAGCCAATGCCATCGCGCAGTCAGGCGAAATCGTCGCGTGCGACCGGTCGGGGAGCCGTGTCGGAGCGTGGCCCTATGCTGCAGCTCACCTGATAATCGTGAGCGGCACTAACAAGATCGCCGCCACGCTTGACCACGCCTTGCGCCGTGTCTGGGAGTATGCGTACCCTCTAGAAAACGTCCGCGCAAAGAGAGCATACGGAGCCCCGAGTGAGATCGGAAAATGTGTAATTCTCGCGAATGAGGAAATTGAGGGCAGAGTGACCCTGATTCTCATCGACGAATCTTTAGGCTATTGAGTATTTGCACAAGCGAAAAAGCCCTCTCCAACACGTGTTCCAAACTAGGTGCCGGATTTGACGATATTTCATTGGCGAATGCCTGTTTCAGCAATCACTCGTGTTACACACTTGTGGTGGAACCGCGGGCAGATCGACACGTTGTCAAATTTTTGAAGACTGGTGCGCGTGCGGAGAAATGTGGGTTAGGACGGCTTGGTAGCACGAGGGAGGAATTATTTATACGCGTCCGGTCGTGAAAAATATGTGAGGCTAAAACACACACTGATAGCTATCGTTCTCGTTGCGGTGCTCGTCGCCGTTAGCGCCAGCGGGTGTCTTACGTCGACAAATAACTCGACAAGCTCAGGAGGCGCCGTGCTTGCCGCAGAGCCAACGGGCGGAAGCTGGAAGACGTTCGTCTTAAGTTCAAGCGATGCGATACGGTCCCTCCCTCCACCATCGCAAGGCTCACCACAATTCACTCAGGAGGTCAACGAGCTGATGGCGCTCCAGCTCAACCGGACGGCTGCGGTCAACGAAAGCATCGATTATTGGAATAACGGTTCAGTTGTGCGCTGGAACGAGATAGCGCGCAGCTTGGTCATAAAACACAGCACCTCAGCGCCCATGGCCTCACGCGTCTATGCGCTGTTGAGCGTGGCGCAGTACGATGCGCTCGTTTTAACGTGGAATAACAAGTACACGTACAACCGATCGAGCCCACACGACATTGACCAAAGCATACAGCCTGCTGTGCAGACAACCGGCGACCCCGCGTACCCGTCTGATCACGCCGCCGTCGCTGGAGCGTCCGCGGCGGTGCTCTCGTACCTGTACTCTAATGAAACCGCTTGGTTGAACAAACAAGCGGCTGCAGACGACCAATCACGGCTTGAGGCCGGGGTGAACTTCCGTAGCGATATCATCGCTGGCAATGCCCTCGGCCGCACCGTCGCACAGGACGTCATCAACCGTGCCGAGAACGATGGCCCGAATATCAAGTGGAATGGGACGGTGCCCACCGGACCAGGAAAATGGGTGAGCACCACATCGCCACCGACGCCCCCCCTTTTGCCAAACTGGGGCAATGTCACCATGTGGCTGCTGAATAAGTCGCACATGATAATGCCGCAAGCGCCACCCGCATTTGGCTCCGCGCAATTCGAAGCGGGTCTCAAAGAGGTCAAACAGATCGCCAACAATCGGACGGCGGACCAATTGCAGATCGCCCAGTTTTGGAACGACGGGGCCGGGACCTCAACGCCCACAGGCCACTGGAACACGATTGCGTGCGGCCTGATTCAAAACTATTCGCTTGACGAGCTGCGCTCCGCACGTACGCTCGCGCTAATGAATACGGCGACAGAGGACGCTGGGATCTGCTGTTGGAAAGCTAAGTACGAGTATTGGGAACTCAGGCCCATTACGGCCGATCCGACTATCAAAACGGTATTCGCCACTCCGAACTTTCCTTCTTACACCTCTGGTCACTCCGACTTTTCCGGCGCGGCGGCCGGGGTATTGAGTTACATCTTTCCGAAGGAACAGAGCCAGTTACAAGCCCAGGCGCAACAAGCGTCTCTGTCTCGCCTTTACGCAGGTATCCATTACCGATTTGATTGCGATCAGGGGCTAAAGGTAGGCAGCGAGGTCGCACAGCGCGCGATTCAACGCGGCGAGCAAGATGGGTCACCGCAATAAGCCTCATAAGGCGACTCCTCAGCTGAGCGGGAAAGCACGCGTGCTATTAATCGTCGCGAAGATTTAGCGCGGTGTGGCTCGTGCCGGAAATCGGCCCAAGCGCGCTGTCTTGAGGGCAGGTTCTGCGGTCGCCTGACTAGCAGTTCAATGGCGCTTCTTCTTGTTTTTTATCATGCTGTCAAAATAGTCCTCTAGATAAAATACGCGAAGATAGTCAGGCAATGAATTCATGCGCATGTTCATGTCCTTGACCTGCAACTCCGTCGGCGGCTTTATGGTCTTTGCAAGTTCTGCCCGTATCGCGTTGCGTGTTTCTGCACCCAAACGAGTGCTCTCGATGTTGAAGTCTGCGGTGAGCCAAAAGACAAAACGACTAAACGGATCCTCTACGCACTCTTCGATTACTTCACCCAGGACGAGAGTTGCCTTGCGAGTCGGCCCCCCCGCGTCAGCGTAGGGATACGTTACGGTTGCAATTAGCACGTGATGGCTGAAAACTGTAGGGATTTTCTCCCATTTGATGACGAAGTCAGCGGCAAATCCCCGTTTAGAGCCCGTGCCGGTGAGGTATGTCCTCGCTTCATCCGTGGTCATGGTTAACCCTTCGGAAACAACCGCGTGCACTTTAGATAAACTCTTTCACGAGCGGTTCAAACATGAGCCAAAGAGGCCTTCATAGCGATTCTTGTTTATCTCTCAACCCTCGAGCGTAGTCAACTCCCCGAGCTGTGAGACTCAAAGATGCTATCTTTCCGCCAAGAATAGGCTGCGCTTTTAAGTATCCCGACAGGTCAAAATCCATCGCGTAGCGGTACACTTCTCGTTCACTGAAGCCGTTGGCCTTAGCAAGCGCGTACAGCTCACCACGTTCGATAAGTCTGGTTGGGTCTTCTTCTGCGTGGTTTGACAGGCAGAGGATAAAATCATTTTCGCGTTCCGACGAATCCACGATAAACGCCAACAATCGGAGTATTTCTAAGAATGGCTTATCTTCGTTTCGCCTACTTTCAGTCCTCTCGTTGCCCTTGTCGAGGTGACGTTCTCCTTAATCACGTTTTCAACTCGGGCTGCCTCTCGTCTGCGACCGCAATTCTTCTTTTATTCGGGAACAAGTGTTATTAAGCTTCAGTAGCAGAATAACTTATGATGTCGACAGCGCGCAGCGTGCGATCCTTGATAGGCCGACAAGATAGCTCACAAGAGTCTGAACCGCTGTTCTCTGCCCTCAATACCGTGAACTTTTTTTTGGGCAACAGCCTCATTCGGAAGGTTATTCGCGGTCTTTGTGTCGACGATAAACAGGCGATCTATGAAGCTTTGAGCTACTATAGCGGCCAAAGTGATCTAAATCCCTTAAAGAAGCTCAAGCTGCTGCCGATCTGTGCGTTCTTTGAGCTTGGAAGAATGTCCTTCCACGTGGACAAGTCCAAGATGCAAGATTACTTCAGTAAGCAGGTGACGCGACGCGGCCTATCGAATATCGTCAAGAGCATAGCCGAGTACGGCATCAGCAAGCCACTCAAACTTCAAGCGCCCTTTTTGGTCGTTTGGAACTACACAAATGCGTGCAATCTGCGCTGCAAGCACTGCTATCAGGGCGCGGGCAGAATGTCAAAGGATGAGCTCAGCCTCGACGAACGGCTCAACGTTGTCGATCAGCTCGCCGACAACGACGTCGTCGCTATTGCGTTTTCCGGGGGAGAAGCGCTGTTACGAGACGACTTCTGGGAAGTCGCTCGTTATGCCTCAAGCAAGGGGTTATATCTCTCATTGGCGACCAACGGCACACTGCTAACGAAAGACGTGGTTCGCCGGCTTAAGGACGTTGGCGTTGAGTACTTCGAGATAAGTCTTGACTCAGTTGATCCAGCAAAACACGACGTATTTCGCGGAGTCAACGGCGCCTGGGAACGCGCGGTGGCAGGAATCCGAAATGTCGTCGCCCAAGGAGGATTGTACTCGGGCATTGCTAACACGATCACCAGTGAGAATTACCTCGAACTGGATGACCTCATCGCATTCAGCAAGAAGTTGGGCGTCAATAGGACGTTAATCTTTAATTTCATACCGGTTGGCAGAGGTTCCGACATCATCGATGTGGATTTGCCGCCTGACGCGCGGGAGCACGTTTTGCAGCGGATGTACCAGTCCTTCAGGGGGCAAGACGAAAGCTTTGAGATTCTCACCACGGCACCGCAATTCGCCCGCGTGTGCATGATGAACTCTCAAAATGGCGCTATATCGCTCGCACACTTCGGCGCAGCAGGTTTCAGCGACAAGGTCGGATTGCTCGCTGAGTTCATCGGCGGGTGCGGTGCCGGCCGAGTGTACTGCGCTATTCAGCCCAACGGAATCGTTACCCCGTGCGTCTTCATGCCGATTCCAGTAGGCGATTTGCGATCTGAATCGTTTATCGATATTTGGAAGAATGCCGAGGTGATGCAGTCGCTCAGGGAACGGCATGATCTTAAAGAGCACTGCGGCTCTTGCGATTACAGAAACGTATGCGGCGGTTGCCGCGCCCGCGCTTACGCGTATTTTGACGACATCAAAGCCCCCGATATCGGATGTATCAACAACTTGCACGCATACAACGAACTTAAGCAAAAGGCTCGTGCATCAAGCGTCCGGCTCGAAACAACAGAGGCCGCCGAATTAAGCTTGTGAACCGACATTTTATGCACGCGGGGGGCGCTGTTCATCGTCTGAGTGCGGATCAACCGAGGTGCCGAGAATCGGCGTTGATTTCATCTTGAGGGCGCCTTTGAAGACTTTGTACATTACTAGGGCGAACATGAGCTTGTCTCGACTTAGTTGTTTGAATACGTAGTTGGGCCTCAAATAGAACTCTTTGAATGCCTCCCTTTGTGTGTCCTGCAGTTCTCTCAGCGTCAGGTCAACGGTTTCTAGGACAGGCATGAGGAGTGTGAAGTGCGTCCAATCCTTCACCTTGATGAGCCCCATCTTGCTCGCTAGTTCGTAGAACTTGGTGCCAGGGTATGGCGTGGCCAGCGAGAAGAGCGCGTAATCGGGGTTCACCCGCTTTGCGAAGCCGATCGTTTCATCAATAGTAGTTCTGTTCTCGCCCGGCATTCCAATGGTCATTGAGGCGATCGTGTGCATGCCGATGTCTTTTGCAGTCTTAAAGGCTCGCTTCGCCTGCCCGACCTTCGTACCCTTCTGGACGTTGTCCAAAATCTGCTGATTTCCGCTCTCTACGCCAAAAAGCAGCGTTCGACAACCTGCCTTCCACATGTAGGAGAGCAGCTCCCTATTGAACCGGTCGACCCTCGCCGTGCATCCCCATACGACGTCAATACCGCGACTGATTATTCCCTTACAGAACCTATGCACCCACTTTGGAAAGAGGGTGAAGGTATCGTCCATGAAGCCGACCATTTTGATTTTATACTCATCGACAACTCGTTCCATCTCATCTGCGGCGTTCTCAGGAGATCGGAATCGGACTTTTCGACCGTGCATCGCGCTTGAGGCGCAGAACGAACAGCCCATGGGGCATCCTCGGCTGCAAATCATGGTTGCTAAGACTTGCTTCCGTCCGAATAGCATGTATTCGCTCATCGGGAGCAGGTGTCGCGCGGGGAACGGAAGCGTATCGAGATCCTCAATAGGCCTTCGTTTTGGCGTTTCTACCAAACGGTCGCCATCGCGGTAGTTGATGCCGTCGATGTTGCGCAGGGGTTTTTCGTTCTCGAGAGCGTCGGCGAGTTCAAGGGTGGCGTATTCCCCTTCGTTCCTGACAATAACATCGACAAAGTCGTTTTCACGCAAGACCTGGTCCGGCATGAAGGTGGCGTGATATCCCCCCATCGTGACCGTGCACTCAGGGTAGAGCTCTTTGGTAATTTTGCCCACTGCGAGGGCTTGTTTGATAGTCGGCGTTGTAGTCTGCACCCCGAGCATGTCGACGTGCTTCTTTGCAAGCTCTCGCTGGTAGCCCTGTAGATCCATATCGAGCGCCGGAGCGTCTAAAATGGTGACCTTGACGTCGTTTTCTTCCAGTACGGCGCCGATGTACGCGAGACCTAGGGGGGGTGCGGTGAGACCTAACACGTCCTTATACTTGGATGTGATGTCGGGGGGATTAACAAGGAGGACTTCCATCGCGGTCTCTCAATACGTAAGAGTGCCAAAAATATAAGGTTAACCGCGAAAAAGAGCAGCGCGGTTACCGTGCATGCGTCTCATTTGGCGCGCGCGTGCAACGTCGTGCCATCAAGTCTCGCTGACGGCTTCTTTCTTAGCGAGCCGTTGTTCGAGCAGCGCCAAGTGCTCACGTTTGCCGTTTGTCAGAGCGCTTAACTCTCGCTTAGAGAGCGCTCTGAAATAGCACGCGTCGACGCACGCCATATTGTCATACCCTTTGCACCTATCGCACTTGTATGCCATTCGTGTAGTTTTGCGCTTTCGCGTACGTTCGGTCTCGGCACTCGTCGTCCTCCTGTCAAACAGCATGTGAAAAACGCTTAGCTCGTGCGCGTCACGCGCCGGCGCAGCGGGGCTCTCTTCGATGAAGATCGCATTGAACGGGCAGCTCTTCGCGCACCTGCCGCAGCCGATGCATTTGTCTTCATCGATGGATATGACGTCGTTCTCCCGCACAATGGCCTTCGGCTTGCACACCTCGATGCACGCCGGGTTTTCGCATTGTTTGCATACGATAGGGAGCGCTTCGTCGTCGAATATGAGCCCCCTCGACTGTAGCACGTCTTTCACTTTCAGGCGCGCTTTTCCGCCGTGTCGTTCCGCGCACGCCATTTCGCAGACGCCACAGTTTTCGCATCTTTTCAGATTGACGGTCACTACCTCAGTCATAGAGTCACTCTGCTCTTCGTGCGGGGTTCAATAGCCGACAACAGTATGTTGCCCCTCTTTCAATAAGTATTTGTAGGCGCTTATCGCAGCCTTTGCACCCTCCCCAGCAGCGACGATGATCTGTTTTTCTGGAACGGTAGTAACATCGCCTGCTGCGAAAATGCCGGGAACACTCGTCGCACAGTTGTAGCTGACGATAATCTCTCCATTCTCGTTAAGCGTGACGAGATCCCTCACAACGTCCGAATTCGGAATCAGGCCGATTTCGATGAATATGCCGGTGACCGGAAGTGATACCACTGAGTTGTCAGAGAGGTTGCGGAAGACCGCTGCATTGACCGCGGTGTCTCCTTTCACCTCGGTGAGCTGATACCCAACAAGTAGTTCTACGTTTGCGGTGGCGCGAATTTTCTCCAAACATACCTCATCTGCCGTCCAAGGGCTTCGGTTGATGAGATACACTTTTCGCGCAATATTCATTAGCTCGTATGCAGCGGTGATTGCGGAGTTCCCGCCGCCGAGTACCGCGACGTCCGTGCCCATAAAAAGTGGCGCGTCGCATGTAGCACAATAGCTAACGCCGCGACCAACGAATCTCTCCACACCTTTGGCATCGAGCGTTCGTGACCTTTTGCCCGTGGCAATGATAATCGTTTTTGAGCGATACTCCTCGTCGGTCTCGGTGCGAGCGACGAATGCGTCGCGTTCTTTGCCAACACTTTTTACTTGCGCGAAGGTTCGCTGCACGTTGTACTTTTCGACCTGCTTTTCGAAGCGATCCATTAAGTCTGGGCCCGATATGAACTGATAGCCCATGTAGTTTTCCACGTTGAGGCTGTAGAGAACCTGACCGCCGATGTTCTGGGTAATCAGCCGTACGTTCAACATCTTTCGAGTCGCGTAGACCGCTGCAGTCAACCCCGCGGGGCCGCCGCCAACGATTATCAGGTCATGCAGTGCAGAGCTCTGTTCCATGGTGGATTCCGAAATGAGATTTGCGCGAAAGCTTTTAAGAATATTGCTTGCTACCGTCGATCGTCGCACAATGAAACTAGCTGGCGTCGCCGCGCTGAGAAAAAGTAGCGGGTGCCGTTTGAGTCTCACCTACTCGTTGGCTGGGCCACTTTCGTTATCTGCATTCGGCGTTTGCAGGAGATCTTCAGCCGTCGGTTCCTGACTCTCGCTTCCGATGCTGCTGGATGCCTGTTTCTCCTTCGGTCTTGGCCGACGTTTTATTTCGCGCTCACTCATCGTGTCTCGAGACAGCCTGTCCGTCACCACGGTGTCCCAGACCTTGCTCATCGTGATGGCGGAAACCGGACAAATCATCGCGCACTCGCTGCAAAATACACAGTGTCCAACGAAGATGCGCACGCTTTTCTCAGAGGCACTTGTCCGCAGTGCGATGGCTCCGGCAGGGCAAACTTTTCCGCAGCGTCCACATAAGATACATTTTTCGGGGTCAATAATCGGCGTGCCACGGTAAGCCGCCGGGACTTCAACGTCTGACGCGCTCCGTACGGTCGCCGTTTTGCCCGCTATGCCGACTGTAAACGAGCGTATTAGATCTTTGAGAAATCCTGAAGTCATTTTAGAGTCCCGCCCATCCGAACAGGAAGTGCATGTACCGCACGCCTGCCAGATACAAGATGAGATCTGCGACTGCGAGCATCGTAGGAATGGTCCAATAATACCTGAGCACGCGGGTGACACGGGTTCTCGCGGTAGTCGCCTGCCAAAACGCAATAAAAGCGCTGACGAGCAATGCTATGATCGCGAATTGAATGATAAGATTTATGACGGGCTCGAAGTGGTAGATTGTCGTTCCAAAGAACACTACTGCTATGAGCGACGCGTAGAGAAATGTCTTAAGCCACTGCCCGAGCTGCAAAAGGGCGAGATTTGGTCCGGAGTACTCGACGTACGGGCCAGAAACGATCTCCGTCTCGGCTTCGGCGATGTCAAAAGGTTGAACTGCCGCTGCGGCAGGCAACGTCCATATTGCAGCAATCGCTGCGAGTGGCAAAACGGTGATCCACGCGGTCGCCGATATCGTAGTTAACTGGAACGATCCTGCCGCAAGAGCGACCGTTACCATAGCGACGATGAATGGAGTTTCGTAAGCGATGAGGAGCGCGACCTCGCGTGCAGCACCAATGGCGCCGTACGGGCTTCCGCTGGCCGAACCGCCGAGGATCAGTGCAATTGGCGGTATTGCTAAGAGGTATATGATTAATATGAGATCGCCCGCGCCGACAGCCGACGCAGAGGCTGCCAGAGGTATAACCAGCGCCGCGAAGAGCATAGAGGCGACGCTGAGGATCGGCGCGAGGTTGAAGAGCAGTGGGCTTGTCACATTCGGCGTCAAACTCTCTTTGCCCATAAGTTTAAAGAAGTCATAAAACGTTTGGAAGATGCTTGGACCTTTGCGAAACTGGCTGTGCGCCACAACGATGCGGCGAATCCCCTGCAGCAGCAAGGCAGCAACAAAGGCATAGACCAGCGCGACGATTATTGAAGCGATCATCAAATCTTCCCCGTTTTCAATTCCTGTCTGCTGACGATCTTACGCTTCCCGTCTTTTATCACGGTCACCCGATCTGTGCAGCTAAAGCAAGGATCAATTGATGCGGCGATGATAGGGATATCGGCTACTTGACAGCCGATGAACTTCGGCACGTAGGAGGGGATATTGGCGAGCGTCGGGGATCTGATTTTTATTCGCTCGAAAAATCTCGTGCCGTTCGTCTCCGTGTAGTGAATCAGCTCACCACGGGGGGCTTCAACTCGGCCGACGCTCCGCCCTGGCGGGATCTCACCGTACTCAACTTGGATCGGCCCGTCAGGCAGGTTCGCTGTAAGCTCCTTGGTGAGCCAAATGGATTGTTTGAGTTCCGCTAAGCGCACCAGTGCCTGAGCCACGACATCTCCGTCTTTCGCTATCTGTGGCTCGAGATCGAAATCGCCGTACGCTGCATACTTGCACATAACTCGTGTGTCTTCGGGAACGCCGCTCGCACGTGCATTTGGGCCCACCGCCCCTAAACGGATCGCGTCCTCTTTGCTTAGGCAGCCGACGCCCTTACCTCGTTCTGCGATGCTGCTGTCCTTTAGAACTGCTTTAGTGATTTTGTCGGCAGCGGTGTCGAGATAGCTGAGGACAGCTAGCGCGGAACGTGCTTGTTCATCAGAGATATTCCACTTGACGCCGCCGATCTTGTTACATCCGTGCATCACCCTGTTCCCGCTCAGCATTTCGAAGAGGTCCATAACCTTCTCCCGCTCGCGCCACGTGTACATGAACAAGGTATGATAGCCGATCTCTTCACCCGCGATTCCCGCCCACAGCATGTGCGAGTGAATCCGCTCGAGCTCTGCGTAAATCGTCCGTATGTATTTTGCCCGCTCGGGCACCTCGATATCAGCGATGTCTTCAACGCGTTCGACGTGGTTTAGCGGGTGGGCGTGTGAACAGATGCCGCAGATACGCTCAACGAGATATACGATCTTGGAAAATGGTCGCTCTTGGCAGAGCCGTTCGATACTGCGGTGGTTGTAGCCGATTTCATAGTCGACGTCCACCACCTTCTCGCCCTCTACTTCAAACAAGAATCTCGCAGGCTCTTCCAAGGCGGGATGGCTTGGCCCGATCGGGACCTTCAACTTCGCAAAGCCGCGGTCGTTGACCTCTGCCACGGTTACACCCTCCTGAGCGGCGGCGTCGGGTCGCTATATTTCGGGGGCAGTTCGAGCGGCCTTGAATCAGGAATCCCAATCACGTTGACGCCAAGTAAGCCGATGAGCTCTCGCTCATAGAGCAATGCGGCGACAAAGTGGTTGGTAATCGTTGGGACGTTTGGAGTGTCATAGGGGAGGTCCACGATGACGGTGTGAAGCTCTGCCGATAGGGCAAAGTGGTACAGCACTTCTAGATGATCTCGCGCATCTTTGCCGGTAATGGTGCCCAGTCGTGCCCCCTCCTTCTTAAGAAATGCGAGTGTCGCATCGAGGTCGTCGAGCGCCACACGGTAGTATGAGTTTAATCCCTTGTGACTCGACTCTATGACCTGTACTGCGTCTTCAAGCGATCGCATCATTGTCCTGCCTCGGGAACGTTATCTGATGACCGGAACTTAGGATCGATGACCGTCTCCTTTGACATCGCTTCGTCAAATCGTGCCGTAGGTCGGGCGCCTCTGCCTTTTCTCTTTGAGTCGAGCATCTTTGCCGCGGTTCGAATGCCTGATAGAATGTTGAGCGGCCGAGGAGGGCAGCCCATGACGTAGACGTCGACAGGGATGACCGTGTCGAGCGGCCCCGTTAGTGAATACCCGCCATCAAAGATTCCGTTTGACGTGGGACAACTTCCCACCGCAACGACGGCTTTCGGATTTGGAATCTGGTCATAGATCATCGTCAAGCGATCTTCCATGCGTTTGGTAATCGGACCCGTTACCACGAGCACATCAGCGTGCCGCGGAGACCCAACGCGCAAAACGCCGTAGCGTTCCGCGCTGTACCGCGGATTTTGAATCGCGAGTACCTCGATATCGCATCCATTGCACGATCCGGTGTTAATAAAGTAGACCCACGGTGACCTTGCTCGAAACATCATCAGCCTCCTAGCAGAGCGAGTGACAGCTTGTTGATCTGGTCCACGATTGCTGTCGGAAATATTCCCATCAGCACACAAAGAACGCTCAAGATAATTATAGGGAGTATTATATAAATAGATAGATACGACACTCTAGGCGCTTCTTTCTTGTGATCGACGGTGAGGAACACCCGCTGAAAAACTTTGATGTAGGCCGCAAACATAGGAAACGTGAGCACGAGCAGCGCCACCGACAAGGCAGGATAGAACCCTCCCTTTTCGAAGCCCGCTTGGAGGATCAAATATTCGCTGACAAAGCCGTTGAGTGGCGGGATCCCTGAGAGCGCAAGTGCTCCTATCAAGAACCCCCCGGCCACGATCGGCATCTTCGTCACTAAGCCACCAAGCCCGTCGACATTTCGTTGCTTGGTTGCCGCAATAATGGCCCCTACACAGAGGAAAACTAGAGATTTCATAACCATGTTATTAATTATTTGATAAATCCCTCCCGTCAGCGCAGCAGATGAGCCAATACCAACCGCAAATAGTATGATTCCGGCTTGTTCTATCGATGAGTACGCGAGGAACCGCTTCAGGTCCTTCTGTGTGTACACCATAAGGGCGCCTACTCCCACGGTAAGCACCGCCGTGACGGCGATAAACAACAGCACAACATCGGCAGCTGGGTGTAACGCAAACAAGAATCGAATGAGGATAAAAGCGGTGGCCGCCTTGACGGTGCCTGCCAAAAACGTGCTGACAGGTGTCGGGGCCTCGCCGTACGTATCAGGAACCCACGAATGCATCGGAACGACGCCGATTTTCGTTCCCAATCCTATGAACAAGAAGAGGCTCATCAAAAGAATCGCGTTGCTCGATGTGCTTCCGAAGCTTCCTATGTTGAGCGTTCCGTAGTTGAGGAACATCAAGATGAGAGCGATCAGCGTGAACGAGCTTCCGATGCTGTTTAAAACGATAAATTTCGTTGCTGCCTCAAACGCACGTCCCTTTCGGTATGTCACGAGGATTGCCGTCGAAAGGGTGCCGATTTCCAAAAAGATGTACAGCGTCGCAACATTGGTGCTGAGGACCGCGGCAGCTGTGGTACTTATGATGATCAAAAGGAGGGGGTAGTAGATGCGCCCGGCGTTTCCGATGTAAGGGAGACTAAACCACGTGACGAACGTTCCGATAACGATCACCACGTACGCTACCATAAGCCCCACCGTGGACAATCCGGCCGTCGTTGCAAATGAATCGAGGCCGGTAGTCGCGCTTGTGGCGACAAACAAATTGGCTGTGAAAAGTACAGCACTTAGCGTCATCCCAGTGACAGCTGCGTACGCCGCTATTTTCGTTTTACGACCGAAAAGCGCGCATATCGCTGAAGTGATCAACGGAATGGCCAGGGTGTACACGACATACATTTCGGTTCTCCGCTATCCACGAAGGTTAGTCAGCTTGCTGCTGTCAATGGAGCCATACTCCGCGAAGTCCATGAGCGTTATCAAGGCTATCGTGAGCGTGATTAGCACCACGAACACCTCGGCGACTACGGAAAGCAGCGCGGTATTTTCTCCCCACGCTATGAGAAGCGTGGCGATGTTCTCGAGGACGAGTATGCCGAGTAGGAGCTTTAAGATGCTTCTTTGGCTCACAAGGATCAGAAAGGCGATACCGAAGAGCGCTACAAGCGCGTAGCTTTCGATAGTCCGCCCAAGCGGAAATTGCGATTGCGCTGAAAAAGCTACCAGATACGAAAGTGCTAGGGTTAAAAGCGCCGCCGATATCAGTGACAGCGCGCCAAACCGAGGTCGGGGCTGTTTTGTACGAGCGACGGCGAGTAGGATGATGATGGGCGATGCGATCCCGAGCGCCGCTTTCACGAGCGCCCCTGTCAGATCGTTTTCCGTCAACAAGAATGCGGCGATTATCAAGTTTAGCGCGAGGAGTGCCAACGTGGCCCATTTGTCAATTAAGATCACGATGAGAATCGCGCATATCACCCACAGGATGCCAAACGCCAGTACGGTTTCCATCACTACCCCCTAAAAACGAGAAAAACGGCTCCCGCGAGGATCAGCCAAACGAGTATCCACGTGGCATAACGGATCACGCTTCCGTTTTGCGCTCGGCGTAGCAATCTCGATAGCGAGTCCACGCCTCGCCCGATTGCGGCGTAGGCGTAGTCAGGGTCGATCCAGCGCAATCGCTCGAAGGGCTGTGTCACTTGGTAAAGAAAGTGCCGTCCAGATGCATACACGTATCCTTCAGGCAGCTCGTATCCAGCTCCGAAAAGCTGTTTGGATGTTGGAGCAGTCTCACGAGGTCGCCGCGTCAGGAATTCGTTAAGGATTAGACCGGCGAGTATGGCCGTCAAAAGGAGAATTGCCGCCAGGGCAGGAGCAAAACTGGATACTCCAGGTATTTCGATATTGGTAAGCACAATCGCGGACTGTGTGACCACTGTCCCGCTGTACGGGACCTGCGTTATGATGGCGAGGGGGTACTGCGCGAAGACTCCCAATGCGACGCACCCCGCCGCAAGGATAGCCTGGGGCACCCACATCGTGGCGGGCGCCTCGTGCGCGCCTTCCAACTCGGCCGGAAGCTGACCATAGAATACGCTAATCGTCGCGCGGAAGATGTAGCCTGCGGAGAGCACGCTCCCTGCCAGCACCACGATCACGAAGACCTGTAAGCCCGCAGTCGATGCGGCGATGCTGCTCGAGTAAATGAGCCACTTGCTCACAAAGCCGACAAGAGGCGGCACGCCGGCAAGTGTCACGGCGGCGATGGTGAATGAAGCGGCGGTATACGGCATCTTTCTCGATAACCCGCCTAGCTTATTGAGATCCATCGTATGCGCTGTGCGATCAACGGCCCCGGCCCCCAGAAACAGGCAGGCCTTAAAAAAGCCGTGCGCAAGGAATTGCATTAATCCCGCGACGAGTCCTACCGGTCCGAAGCTGAATGCAAGGAACATGAATCCGAGGTTTGTGACGGTGCTGTATGCGAGGACCTCTTTCAGGTCGTTAGCGCGCATGGCGAAGGTAGCAGCCAACACCAAGGTGAATCCGCCGATGATGGCGAGCACCCACGGCCAGGCACCGGTAAACAACGGAAAGAGTCGTGCAGCGAGATACACGCCGGCGGGGACCATCGCTGCGCTGTGCAGCAGCGCAGAAACTGGTGCGGGGCCTTGCATTGCGCTGGGTAACCACGAGAAGAACGGCGTTTGTGCAGACTTGGCGAATATAGCGATGAGTGCAAGCACGAGCAGCGTGTTCATCTGCCACGCTGGTGGTGTCGACGTTAACAGGGCGTTGATGTTAACGCTGCCCGTCCACGCGTAGGCGCCGACGGCAAACAGCAACAGTGCCTCTCCCGGTATGTGTGTAAAGAAGAAGACCTTTTTTGCGGCCTCGTTCTTAAGGGGGTCAGCATACCAGAAACCGACCAAGAGGAACGAGCAAATGCCCACAATCTCCCAGCCCATGTAAAAAACGACCAGATTGGCGGCGTTGACAAGCATCAGCATGCCGCCGATGAAAAACAACATGAGGAAGTAGTAACGCCCTCTTCCGCTCTCATTTTTCATGTAGCTATTTGAGTACCATATGATCACACACCCCATGAGCGCAACAACGAGCGAGAACAGAAGGCTAAGCGCGTCGAAGCTAAATGAGAAAAGTTGCACATTGTTGGCAACCACGTTTGGCACGGCTGCGGTCACTGGTCCGGTGTACGTGATGGTAAGGACTGAAGCGAAGACTAGGGTAATGAGCGCGATAAGGGTCGAAACGTAGTCTACAATTTTTGACTGCGTGAAGCCGCCGAGAATCAGAGGCACTAGCGAAAGCACAGTAGGAGTGAATATTAAGGCGAGTAGAAGGTACGACGTCGATAAACCATCCATGGGACGACTCCGTTTGCGGGTCGTATAGATGTGATGGTTGCATATTAAACTGACGCTTTTTGCGAGAGCGTCGCGCCCGTTTCGAAAGGGGCAATGATCGCGTCACGGCCATATCGTCTGCTAAACGCTTGTAGATGAGCTACGGTCATATTGTCTGCTAAACGCTTGTAGATGAGCTATCATTATACCAATGATGGCTATATTAGATTCAGGGGATTTGATTTTAAATCTAGGTCGTTTTATTTTTTATTTACTTTTTTTATAAAAAAAATGCATAGGAACTTTTAAATAGGAACCCCATCGTACCTTGAAGGCACTGAACTACCATACCGAGGTGTTTGGTTGAAACATGCGAAAAGAAATGCTACCAAAGCGCTCTTTATATTGGCAGTTTCATTGCTTGTTGCGGGGTTCGTAATTTCACCTGCCGCAGCAGCCAGTAGTAATGCTCAGCGCCTCATCCATGCAAGCGCGCCGCATACGTACGTCGATTTCAAAAGCAGCTGGGCGGGAGACACAGCTGCAAATCTTGCAAAATATGACGTCGTTGCCTTGAGCTACACCGAGACGTCGCAACACATTCAAGCTATTAAAGCACTTAACCCGAACGTCGTTGTCCTAGCTTATTTTAACCCACTCTTTGGCGGTTCAGAGGGTACGCCGCATCCAGAATGGTACCTTCGAGATGCTTCAGGCAGAACCCATCCAAGTGGATACAATGAACCCCTCATGGACTTGACCAATTCAGGTTGGAGGGCTATGTGTGTCCAGATTTGCCAGAACGCCTTATCAAAGGGCTTCGACGGACTCGTTCTTGACGACGGTCTTACCTCCCCCAACGTTCTCTGGCCAGGAAGCTGGTCAGGCTCAGACAGCCAATGGCAATCGAGCACGATCTCTCTCTACAAATCGATAAAACAAGCAGCTGGAAGCAAGATTGTGATATACAACGGCGCCTACTTCATTCCAGGTTACGTTGATGCTCTCGACGGATATATGGACGAGGGATTCCCGTTCTATAAGGGGTGGGACAACTCGATTGGATTTGCTCTCGACGCGTCCACTAAGGGCAAGCTAGCCCTTTTTTACGCACAGGGTAGCGTATCTGACCGGTACTTCTGCTATTGTTCAGCGCTACTCACCGACGGTTACTTCTTCTACGCCCCGACACGGACCACATGGTTTAACGATTACGGCATCCAGCTAGGAACCGCCTTAAACAAGGCTGAGAAGATGTCAGACGGCACGTGGCAACGTGACTATCAATATGGCACCGTCGTGGTTAATCCAAGCGCTAAGACGGCGCACATTGACCTGAAAACGGGGCAGAACGTGCAGCCCGCTAAAACGCCAACCCCCACACCAATAGCGATGGCAACGCCAAAAGTTACCACAGCGGTAAACCAAGCGATGGCAACGCCAAAAGCTACCACAACGGTGAAACACGCGACGCTAACACCATCGCTGACAAAAACAGACCCCACGAAGGCCAAGGCCACCTCGACGCCCCGTCTTGTAGCAGCTTCCAAGCAGACATCCGGTCAGTCAAGTACCTCAGGCTCGAATTCCCTGATAGCTGCGAAAAGCGCGTCTGAAATGCTAGACAATGCTTCGGTGCCTGGAATGTCTGTTCCAGCAGCTCAAACGAGCAGCGTCGCAAGCTTACCCCCGCAGCCCGTTCCAGAATTCTCGCTGCTTGGGCTCGGAATACCGGCACTTGTCGCTGGGTCGATATACCTGCTGATCAGGCGTCTTTGATCCCCACACGGGATCCTTCTTTTTCTTATTTAAGATAAGGCGTCAGAGCTTCAAAACCTCGTCACTGTAGCGGCGTTTGCATCGAATCGCAGCGATTTTGATGTTTTTGTAACGTCGGGGGATATTCGAGGCGCAGCGTTGCGGATACCATGGTCAAAGTGGACAAAGGTTTATTAACGCATCTTTGCTATCTATCTAAACGGGTTTTTCAATGCGCATAGCGTTGCTTGGTGGCACGGGAAACATAGGGGAGGGGTTGGCGCTTCGCTGGGCTCCAAAACACGACGTGGTCATAGGATCACGAAGCGCTGAAAAAGCTGAGGAAGCGG
Source organism: Methanobacteriota archaeon (assembly GCA_963701995.1). Taxonomy (GTDB): domain Archaea; phylum Halobacteriota; class Bog-38; order Methanoflorentales; family Methanoflorentaceae; genus Methanoflorens. The sequence continues at coordinate 899,791 of OY969693.1, forward strand.
CAATTTCTTGCGAAGCGCGACTATTCAAGGAAGGCACTACGTGTGAGCTGAATGGGGAAGAAAACGCTCAAGCCATAAAACATAGCGATGTAGTAGTGATTGCACTGCAGTATCAGTTCGCGATCAGTACGGCGGTTGCGATCAAGGATCAGTTAGAGGGCAACGCAATAGTAATATCTCCGGTCGTTCCAATGACGAAAGATGGGTTCCTGCGCTATGTGCCGCCCAACAAGTATGGAAGCGCTGCCGTCGAGATGCAGGCTATTCTTTCGAACAATAATGTCGTTTCAGCGTTTCACACAACGCCTGCGGCACGCCTGATTGATCTCAAAGATAAGCTCAGCCTAGACGTTCTCGTATGTGGCTCTGAACAGCCGAAGAAAACCGTTATGGAGCTAATCAGGGACATAGAAGGGCTTACTCCCTTCGACGCAGGACCGCTTGAGGCATCATATATGGTCGAGTCGCTAACTCCTCTTTTAATAAACGTATCAGCGCGAAACCGCATGAAGAACAGTTCTATTCGCATAATCGGGCAGAGCATCGAATGAGTGGCTGCTCTACGCGCTATGCAAAATCTTTCCGGTCAACGCGTTTATTCTCACACGTCTTTTTGAAGACTCGTCCGCATACAAGACCTCAAGAATCGGCGAGTATATGATATTTGCATCGGTCACCTCACAGCCAGGATACAGTCCTCGTATCAGTCCTTTGAGTTGTTGCTTTGACAGCCTGGGCTTTATGACGTCTTCTGCGCGACCCTCTCTAAGCTTCAGACCATCAGTGCTCTCTGACGCGAGGGTTTTTGGATAGCTTATGTCATACAGGGAGAAATAGAGCTCATCCTTTATGCCGATCAGGCGCCGTTCTTCGAGCTTTTTCAAGCTCGATTTGACGCCCTTATCGGGCAGAGCTTCGCGCAATTTCGCATAGGTGGTGCCGCTTCTGTCCAATATGAAATCCATCACTTTCAGTTGGGTTGGGCTGAGGTCTGCGAGAAGGCGCAGATTCTTAGACCGCCGCCGCACGCCGTTAGGGCTTAGGATATCCCCAGTAATGGCATCAATCAAGACGGTGTAGTCGTTGAACTTAGTGCCTATGAGTCGTTTCTTCATCTCTCGAACGTAAACGGAGAACATTGGCAACATTAGCAGTTTGAAGTCATTGACGCTCTCACTCCTGCCGAAGAACTTGAAGTGCTTGCGCTTGTTGCTATTTAAGGCGCTGAGGGCCGTGGTTTCGTCGAATGGTATATAATAGACCTTCTTACTTCCTGTCGTAGTATCGAGCGCGAGTCGCGCTCGCATATGCTCGGCCTTGTCCAAATCCTGTGCCGCGCGAACGCCACGGTGTGGCGTGAGATCTGATGCGTGCTCGTTTCGACGTGGAATCGTGGGGGTCGCCCCTCCGTGAGGCGTTTTCCGTTGCCGCACTTTGATGAATGAAGGATCAGCGATAGCCCCTTGGACGTAAAACTGTCCCGGTTCAAGTGCTGTCAGCTGGCGTGCATCATCCATCGAGGAGAAAAATATGCGCACCGAATCGATATCGTTTTTTAACGTCAGCTTTCCAATGAACACGTTATTGCACTGGCTCAGAACGTTCTTGTTCACCAAAGCAGGCCGCTGCGTAGCAAAAAGAACACCAAGGCCCCGTTTCCTACCTCTTCTGCTAATTTGCTGCAAGATATCAAGTCCGCGCCCTCTCTGCGGAATATAAATGTCGGCCTCTTCGACGATGACTAAGAAAGGGTTCTGCCGGTGGCGCCCCTGTCGGAACATCTCGGTCGCGACCCGATAAACGCTTTCCAAGAACGCATTTATGGCCTTTGGATCAGTCTCGGAAACGTCGAGGACTATTTTTTGTGACTCTTCGATGATTTTTCGGACCCGATCTTCATCGGTCGAAATGGGTTCAATGTCATCAATTACAGAGATGTTCCTGTGACCGGAGAGCCCTGCGTATTCTCCTTCGGTATCGATCACGACGAATCCGAGATCACTTGCGGCAAGTTCTTCGCAGATCACACTCACGAGATAGCTTTTGCCGCTTCCGCTCTGGCCGATAACGGCGCTTCGTTCAGTTACAAGGTACCCGGGGTCAATGCTGAACGTCTCTCCGATGTGGAGCTCCATTGGTTCAACATGGCTTATTTGTCCGATATAAGCTTAGTGTAATGCGACAAAATCCATCAAAGACCTTTTTGACGCCAAAATGCACTGCTCACTGCGCGCGAGCAGAATCGAGTTGTGGGAAGCTGGTCTTGCGATTACTTGCGGGAGGCTATCAAGGTCACAGTATCGTTATCCAAAAGCACGTGGTTTAGCCCGACGCGCTGCCCCGCGTGTCTCGCACTCGCACCCCACACTTGAGCGTATCTGAATCGTCTGGCGATACGTGCGTGCATGAGGTTGCAGACCTCTTCGATCGTAGAGTTGCGGCGCAAAATCAGTGGGTTTTCCATATCTGCCGCTTTGCCCGGGGGTTTCAGGTACACCCGAATGAATCTGAGTTTCTTAAAGATCAGCTCTTTTAGACCTTCGATGTTGGTGCCATGCTCCGCAGAAATGTGCACGTCCCCGAAACTTGCTGGCCCAGAAGACTGATCCATCTTGTTTACAACCGTTATTGCCGGTACGAAAAGTCTGCTGGGTACTAGGGCATCGACAAATCGATCGACATCGATGTCTTCTTTAAGAATGACGTCGGCGTTGTGGATCTTGAAGTCGTGTAAAATCGCTTTTATCGTAGCTTCGTCGATCTCAGCAGCATTGGGAGTCCCGCTAATCGTAACCCCTCCGCGAGGTTTCTTGATTATCGCTACGTTTGGAGGGCGTTGATTTATCCTGATTCCGGCGTCATACAATTCTTTTTTGACTACTTCGACTTGATATTCGCTGAAAACGTCGACCACGATCAATATTAGGTCCGCACTTCTCACAACTGAAATTATCTCTTTTCCTCTGCCTTTTCCGACTGCTGCGCCGCCTATCAGTCCTGGGACGTCCAAGACTTGTATGTGCGCCCCTTTGTGGACCATGGAGCCAGGGATGACATTTAGTGTCGTGAAATCGTAAGCTCCAACTGGTGATTTCGCGTTAGTGAGCGCGTTTAGCAGGGTTGACTTTCCCGCGGACGGATATCCAACTAACACGCAGGTAGCGTCACCGGACTTTCGTGGAGCAAATCCGATTCCCTTATGCGAACCCCTTGACTCTCGCTTCTCCTTCAGCCGCGCAAGTTTCGCTTTTAGACGACCGATGTGGAGTTGTGTCGCTTTGTTGTATGGTGTGTCGCGTATCTCAGTCTCTATTTCGCTGATTTGCTCTTCTATACTACTCACGCGATTTCCTGATCGTTTCACAGTCATCAACGTCTTCAACGAATGCAGAGGGAAGGCCGCATATCTTTAAAAAAAAGTTAGGCTTTGCTTCGCGAGTGAACTTTCGTGTTCACCAAAACGAACTTCGTTCTCTCTCCTCGGATAGCGACGAGATAGACGTGCGGCTCATTTGATGCCATGCATTCCATCCATTTCTTGTGCAACGTTCCATCTGAGGAAATGGGGGGCGATCCGTTTCTCGCGCGAAGCTCGTTGATGCAATACACAAAATCTGACTCAGATAAGCGCGCGACCTTAGATTTCATGCCGATGTTGCGAGGCCACCACACTTGCAGCTCTTTCCTTATGTCGTTTATGAAGCTGACATTCGGCATCTTGCTTTCAAGACTCTCAATGACTTCGATCTCACAATCTCCGTCATCTAAGCCATAATAGCATTTCGCCACGAATTTGGCTAGCTCTCGGTCGCGTTTTCCCAAAAATAAGTCCCATATTAAGATTTGCGATCAAAGTATTTCAACGTTGCGTAATAAGTCGCAGCTAACGCGCTTTTCTCGTGTTTAACAACTGTGAGTCGCGTTTTTCAAAAAAAGCGTATGCTAATCGAGGACTGAAATCGAACGCAGTTTGGTTCGTACCTCGAAAGAAACCACGCTTTCACGTTGGTGATTGTCACAGTAGAGGCCGGTTTGCCCTCAAGCAAATGAATGCGTGGCTCCTAGCGAGATAACGCAAAAATAGAGATTCCTGTCGCTTCTTGTGTCATTCGGCGGACGACGTTAAAACCTGGTGCGCGTGTTACATGAGTAGTTCTAGCCACTCATCGAGCAGCGAACAGTACTCTGGATTACATACTTCGTGACATCCTATACACGGAGCTATCTTACCTTGCGCTAAGAGTAGGTCGTGCTTGCTTTTTTCGCTTTGTGTTGCGTTCACGGTTTAGCACCTTTCTCGGGTGTCGAGCAACCCAGCCACGATCACAGGGGAATGCCAGACAATATGTTAGAGCATCGGTTGTTCTCTCGAAGCAGGTTCAGTTAATTCCGGACTAGTCGTTTACAGGGTTTAGAAGAATGATGTTATTGCCGCGAAGTACGACCGACCCTAGAACGCGGGACTTTTGTCCATCAACGACTTCAGTGGTGTTTGTAAGATGCAAGTTTAGATAGTCATCTGCACTCATCAGTAGGCCTTCGAGCACGCATTTTTCGCCCTTCATCTCGACTTGGATCTTGGAACCAACCAGATTTTGAACCTTCTTTGACGGGAACAATTTAAATCCTCACATAAAATTGGCTTTTCGAATACTTTAATATTTTGTTCGTTTTTGTCGCCGAAAATTGCTGCACAAAAAATCAGTCGCTGATAATTCAAGCTTACTTGTAGCCGCACTAAGTCCCACATTTCACGGATTAGCTCGCGAAGAAGGAGCCTTACTACCCGTAAAGCACGAAGACGACGACTGCGGCACAGGAGAACAAGATGATTGATGTATTGGCCAAAGGGCTATCGTACTTGCACAGGTGCGCCGAAAAACGGTGACGGCTGAGCGGCCAGAGCAGCGGACAACCTGACACCGTCAGCGAATCGAGAAGGATATGGCTTGTGATGGCCGCTGTGACAGCGGGTATGACGATTAGATCGAGTGGCGTGTATGGCGAGAGCACGACGTAGGAAAGACATGCGCCCGCCGCTGCGGTGAAGATCGAGTGCGAAAATCCACTTCGGTGACCGATGAGTCGTAGCGGCAGACGCGCGTCGACGTCAGGAAGTGACCCCAGCAGCAGCGAAACTGTGGCAGACAGCAGCAAGAACAACTTGTTTGTCGCGGTTGGGAAGAGCGCGATCTCGCTAACGACGATGCAGAAAGCGAAAGCGAAAATCGAGTGTGTTAGGGCTTTCACAACACCACGTTGTTAGCAGCTTTCGTTAAGTAAATATATGGTCGTGCGTGACTGTAGGTAGCAGCGTGCGCCGCTCGGATGAGCAGTTTTGCGCTCGTATAGAAGGTAGCTATAGCCCGGTAGTGTAGCGGTCAATCATGTGAGACTCTGGATCTCACGACCACGGTTCGAATCCGTGCCGGGCTATCTGTTTTCAAGTGAGTGGTTCGAGTCGCAGCTTCCCCCGCGTACGCTCCCACTCATCGAGAGGGATGCTGTACTTCTTTTCGATGGCATCTCGGTAGCAGGGGCCACTATTGTACGCGCAAAATGGGATGATTAGTCCGCCAGGGACTGCGTAGTGAATAGCGCAACGTTTGACCCGTTCCACGTCGTAGTTGTAGGCGTCCATGAAATGCATGCCGCCGACAAAAATAGTTTGCTTATGAAAGTCTCCGAGCGCTTTGTAGTCGTGCGTCAGCAAGACCGTCTTGATCAATTCCTTAAACTGAATTGACTTCGGCTGATTCTCCTCTTTGACGACCGAATTTAGTGCTAGCAGTCCTCGCATAAGCGCTGCCGGCTTACGCAGCACACCGCCGTTATTCAGTTTGTTCGCAAGCTTCTGGGTAAGCTCAAAGAATTTGTCAACGTCCACGAATCTATTTATCGGGATGAGCTTCCCGTCCTCGACGAACAAGTAGGTGGCGATGCCACAGTGCGGATGGCAGCTAAACTCGATCTGCGGCGCTCCTGTGTACGCCTCAATGAGTTTTGAGATCGAAACGACACACGGCACGGGATAAAAGTCGTCAGCCTTTACTTGTCCGCCAGTCTGCTGTTCTATGTCACACGCGAGATCAGGTAGGGTAAACCTCTGTGCGTTTCTTACGGCCGGTGCTAAATCGTTCGCAGCGCCGGTGAAAGCCATTGGTTGGAAGTTGACCCCTCTGATTACGTCCACGTTTTGAGCTGCAAAAAGGATTATTTTGCCGACTTCGTGATCATTTAGCCCGCGACCGATTGTAGGAACCAGCACTACGCCTTGGCCCACATCTCTGCAGTTCTCGATGGCTTTCTTTTTTAGCTCGATGAGACTGTCGGTCTGCTTGGATACGCCGTTGAATTGAAGATATACTGTGTTCAGCCCGGCGCGTCTGAGCGTGCCTGCGAGGGTTTCATCTTTTGCAAGCCTGATGCCATTAGTGGCAATTTGGGTCTGAATAAAACCCATATCAACCGCCATTTTAATGATCTCGGGGAGATCGTCCCTCAGCGTTGGTTCGCCGCCCGAAAACTGCACGGCAAGTGTCGGAACAGGTCGTTCTTCGCGCAGTGTTGTAAGCATATCTGTAAGTTGCTCGAACGTAGGCTCATAGACGTACCCCCGTGCGTGGGCATTAGCAAAACACCATTCGCAGCGCAAGTTGCACCGGTTGGTGACATCCACGTTTGCGAGACACGTCGACGTCAGATGAACATCGCAGAGGCCGCATTCGAGTGGGCACGCGTCGTGAAGCGTCAGTTGTGGGTTCTGTACTCCTTTTCCAGCGTACGCAAAGCGCTCAGCCTTGTGGTACATGTCTGCGCTGGACCAGTACAACTCGTCGAACACGCCGTGATCAGGACATCTCTTGGCCATCCACACCTGGCCGTCCTTCTCGTAGATGGTAGCTTCAATGGGCTTCAGGCATTCGTGGCACAAGGAGTTTGTCCGCTTAGGTAATGTGACAGGCACTTCATAAATTGACATGCAGTTCTCCAGCGTTTCCTTGTTTCCTGAAAGAGCTTTTATTTTGTTACTATTATTATTTTGTGCTTTGATAGTGCCGGGTGCAGAGCGGCAGTTGCACCGTGCTCCTCGCGATTACGGACCAATTCGACCGCCGGAGACAGATTTAATATGTATGATGCGCCTTTCGCAATGCAATGCTTGCGCTCATTATTGATGCCCTGTGGCTGATGCTCCCTGCATACGTGCCTAACTCGAGTGCCGTCCTATTTGCGGGAAAAACTCCTCTCGATCTCGGTCGGAACTTTGTCGACGGAAGAAGGGTTTTTGGACCGGGCAAGACGTTCAGGGGGTTAATCGGCGGGACATTGTCGGGAATCGCAGTGGGTCTGCTCCTGCAACTCATCAAAAACAGCACGCAGATCGGCGTGCCCTCATTTGAGCCTGTTTCTGTGGTAGTCACTTTATCATTAGGGGCGATGCTCGGAGACCTCACCAAGAGCTTCTTCAAGAGGAGGCTGGGGATCGATAGGGGGGGCCCGCTTCCTATTGCCGATCAGCTCGACTTCGTCATCGGTGCGTGGGTGCTCACATATATTTTTTTTAGCGGCTGGTTCACCCTCAACTTTACGCTCCCCGTAATGGTCGTCGTCCTGATCGTAAGTCCGCTCTTGCATCTCGCCGTCAACTTCATTGGGTTCAAGCTTGGTAAGAAAAAGGAGCCGTGGTAACTAACAGAGCAGCTTTAGTAGCAAGGCCTTGTGGGCGTGCAATCGGTTTTCCGCTTGATCAAAAACGGCTGAATGTGGTCCATCCATCACTTCGTCAGTGATCTCCTGCCCCCGGTGAGCGGGCAGACAGTGGAGAACGATCGCGTCACTCTTTGCTGCATCGAGCACCTTGCTGTCAATGCGGTACTCAGAGAACGCGCGCGCACGCAGTGCAGAGGCTGCTTCGTCTCCCATGGAAACCCAGGTGTCTGTATATAAAATATCTGCAGCGGAGGCCGCTTCGAGCGGATCGCGAAGGATTCTCACGGCGGACAGCTGCTGAGCTCTGCGCAGAATCTCGCCGTCCGGTTCATAACCGGGGGGGCACGCGACGTCAACGCTCATACCCATCAGCGCGCACGATAGTATTGCTGAATTGCAGACGTTATTTCCGTCTCCAATCCACGCGAGTTTCAAACCGCTGAGCGCCCCCTTCTTTTCATAAATCGTCATCAGGTCTGCGAGTAGCTGACACGGGTGCTCGATGTCCGAAAGGGCGTTAATCACGGGAACTGAGGCGTTTCTGGCCATGTCAATGACCGTTAAATGGCTGTTCGCACGCATGATGATACAGCTCAGATACCTCGAGAGCACGCGCGCCGTATCCGCAGTCGTCTCCCCCCGCCCCAACTGAAGATCATTCCAGTTCAAGTAGATAGGGTGTCCACCCAGCTCGACCGCCGCAACCTCAAACGCCGTTCGCGTTCGAGTCGAGGGTTTTTCAAATATCATCCCTAGAGTTTTGTGCTCTAAACCGTTCGAGAATATCCCTTTTGATCGTTCTCCTTTAAGGCGGATGGCAAGCTGGAGGATCTCGAAGATTTCATCTTTCGTTAAATCGCCGATAGAAATAAGGTTCTTCATTGTGAATCCTTTGAGGGGCGCACTTCTTAGCTACGCGTCCCTGATGCGCTTCATGTGCTCAACGCGACTCTGTACCAACTCTTTTTTCCCGATGTCGTGCCGCGCAAATACGTCACCCTTTATACACTGAAGTGCCCGCTCTGCTTGGTGCTCGGCATTTTCTATTGTCTCTGCCACCCCGAGGACTGCCAAAGCGCGAGATGTGGTGGTGACGATCGTGCCGTCGCGGTCGTCGACGCTTGCATAAAACAGCGCGGCATCGATGTGGTCCGTATCGATGGTGATCTCAGTTGGCTTGGGGTTCGTTGGATAGCCGGCCGGCACAACATATTTACAGACCGTGGCACGAAGTTCGTAATCAGCCTGCTTCAACGCGCCATCAACAGCCGATTCTGCGAGCTCAATGAAGTCGGATTTGAGGAGTGGAAGAATGTTCATCGCCTCGGGATCCCCGAATCGACAGTTGAACTCCACGACCATGGGTCCTGTTCGCGTAAGCATGAATTGGCCGTACAAGATACCCTTGAACGTAATACCCTCACGTTTCAGCGCGTTTATCGTATCTTGCATTATGGTTACAGCAGCGCGATAGTCATCTTCATTCATGAAAGGTAGGACATAGGACTTGTCTGTGTACGAACCCATCCCACCCGTGTTCGGTCCGAGGTCGCCCTCAAAGGCGCGCTTGTGATCTTGAACCGCTGGTGCGGGTGCTAACACGTTCCCGTCAGCGAATGCTTGCACGGTGAATTCTTCCCCAGAAAGGCGCTCTTCAATAACCACAGGCCCTCGAAGCGTTTTTAGGTAGTCTTTGCCCTCAGAATAGCTATTGATGACTACAACACCCTTTCCGCCCGTCAAACCAACTGGCTTGATTACGAACCCTTCTTCATCGATGTTGTCTTTGATGAAGCGATCTGCGTCACTTAAATCGTCGAACAGCGCGTACTTAGGGCATCCTCTGATGCCTTTTTCGGACATGAAAGAGCGGGCCCATCCCTTATCTGATTCGATTCTAGCTGCCTGTCGCGTAGGTCCAAAAGCGCGCACACCGCGATGGTCGAGCACATCCACGATCCCCTCTGCCAGGGGCGCCTCAGGCCCGATCACTACCAGATCGGCGCGGCGGGCGTAATCTGCCACCTTATCTAAGTCTGTTTCGTTGACGAGGAGGTAATCTTCGCATAATCGGGCGATGCCTGGGTTTTTGTACTTCATTGCGGCGTAGAGTGTCGGCTCTTCGACGCTCCGGGCAATGGCCATCGCCATGGCGTGTTCACGACCGCCTGAACCTACTAGCAGGACCTTCATGTTGTGGTGGGTAAGTCATTTTCCGATAAAAAGCTATGCAGACTAGGGACACAGACAAATATTAGACAAATAATATATAAATGCTCAGCGGTGTTCGCCGGCAACAGCTATATGAGCTGCTAATCCAGAATAAATTAGTCAAGAGCAAAAATCGGAACTTTTATAGATCATCACGACCCCCTATGTTTGGGGCCCTCGAAACAATTTTAACGAGACGGTTGAATGTGCGGCATAGTGGGATGTATAGGCAACCGAAGCGTTACGCCTATCTTAGTTGAGTCACTGAAACGGCTCGAGTACCGAGGTTATGACTCAGCAGGCATTGCCACGCTGAACGGCGCGGAAATTGATATAACGAAAACAGCAGGAAAGATCTCTGATCTTGAAAATATTTTAAGTTTGACCAACTATGCCTGTGTTGGAATCGGTCACACCCGCTGGGCTACACACGGGGTTCCATCTTCCACCAACGCGCACCCACACACCGACTGCAGTGGCAGTTTCGCCGTGGTTCACAACGGCATCATTGAGAACTTTCAAGCTCTGAAAGATGAACTTACGAGCAAAGGCCACATTTTCAGCTCTGACACGGACACTGAAGTGTTAGCACACCTCTTTGAAGCATGCTACAATGGCGACCTTGAACGCGCCGTGCGGGAGGCGCTGCTGCGCGTCGAAGGCTCATATGCCATTGCGGTCATATCAGACAATGAACCAGAGGTCATCGTTGCCGCGAGAAAGGATAGCCCACTGATCGTGGGATTGGGGGATGGAGAGAACTTCCTCGCGAGTGACATTCCAGCAATCAGGAAATACACGAATAAGGTCATATACATTAACGATGGTGAAATCGTCCGTCTCACCAGAGACAACGTGACCGTATCAACATTACAAGGTTTGAATGTTGAGAAGACCGTGACAATCGCCGATGGAAGCATCCAAGACGCGGAGCGGGGGGGTTACGAGCACTTTATGCTCAAGGAGATCCACGAGCAACCTAAGGCGTTACGGGAGACCATGGAAGATCGCTTGTGCGAGCTCGAGGGTAGCATCGATTTTAAGGAACTTCGCCCGCTCGAAGATGAGATTAAAAATATTGAAAGCATTACCATCATCGCCTGTGGGACTTCGTACCATGCCGGGATCCTCGGAAAGTACGCGCTCGAGGATTTGCTGCGAATCCCGGTCAAGGTAGAGTACAGCTCTGAGTTTCGCTATAATAACTTCCTGTCGGGCAAAAGATCGCTGGCAATCTGCATCAGTCAGTCAGGTGAGACCGCAGACACGCTCGCCGCGATGAACGAGGCAAAGTCGCAAGGCTACCTAACGCTCGCGATAACAAACGTGGTCGGAAGCACGATTACGCGAAAAGCCGATGAAATTCTGCTAACGAAATCGGGCATAGAAATTGGCGTCGCGGCCACAAAAACCTTTACCGCGCAGATACTTACGCTTTACATGTTCGGCGTCTACGTGGCGCGATTGAAGAAGCTCATCGACGTTGAGACGTCACGCAATATCATAACCTCAATGAAGGCGGTGCCGGGCCTGATCGAGTCACTTCTTGACAACATTAGCAACATCGAGAAAACTTCCTCTCGAATTTGCGAAGCGGATTGCTGCTATTTCATCGGGCGTGGGTTTAGCTATCCCATCGCGCTTGAAGGCGCACTTAAAATGAAAGAGATCTCCTACATCAAAGCTGAGGGATTTCCGGCAGGAGAGCTAAAACACGGCCCACTTGCTCTTATCACCGCGGACACCCCCGTCATCGCCATAGTGCCGAAAGGTAAGACATATTACAAAACGCTCGGCAATATAAAAGAGGTAAAGGCGCGAAACGCCTTCGTCATTGCGATCGCGAACGCATCTGACGACGAGATCGTCAAATATGTGGACTCTGTGATCAAGATACCGGATGTCGATGAATTGTTCTCGCCGATGCTCGCTGCAGTCGCGCTCCAGTTACTCGCGTACTATGCAGCTAAGCACCTAGGCGCCGAGATCGATCAGCCGCGCAATCTCGCCAAGAGCGTTACGGTTGAATAACCGCTAACGCATCGAGTTTGGTATGCAAGTCTGACCACACTGGGTCTTCGATTGGTCGTATTACGGCCGCATTAACGTAGTTTCACACACCGAGGACGACCGTTTGTAGTTATGCAAAAGACCGTGCCGCCTGGACGGGCCCTAAATCACCCTGCTATTGGCATCAGACTTGTGATCCACGGGCCTGAACTCATAGACTCTGGAAAAATCGCTGACATCGTGGAAGCTTTGCGCGCACTTGGACCACTGCACGTGATAACTGGAGGTACAATGGCCCGCGTCGCAGCCTTAGATAAGCATCTGACGTTCATTGATACCTCTCAAAAGATACACACAAGCGATGCGCTAAACCGCGTTTCAGGCAAAGAGGTCCTTGTTCTTGCCAATTGCGGCAAAACTTCTGAAACAGGACGCGTCTTCGGTCAGATAGTATCGTCGCGCGTGCGACGTTCTGTTATCCACGTAGAGCGACCAGGCTCAATCGACGGGAGTGTTATCCTTTGGCGGGGCGCTGACGGGGACAAGTCCCGCGACGTTCAGTACGTAGCTAGGCAGTTGTCGGATCGTCTATCGCTTCAGCTCGTCAAAAAGCAAAAAAGCGAGTTGTCCGTAGAGCAGACCGATGAAGTTGTTACGCGACATATCTACGGCGCTAGGCCAGGGGAGCCGTTGTTGGTTCAGGGAATGGTCGTCGGGACAGTGGTTGATGAGGACGTTGCGGTCATCGTGCGACGAGGCAGAATTGTCGACATTGTAGGCGTTGCTACGAAAGCCCACGGGCTTGAGAAAATTGGCAATATTGACTTGGGCACCGCCTATGTTAAGACCGGACACCTCAGAGCGAGTAATGAAGCGTGCGCTCAACGCTCGATGGTGCCTGCGCGCCCGTTACAACGGGGTTCTGTGACATTTGTCAACCACCGCGCAGACCAAACCTTGGAATCTGCCAATGAAACAACGATCTGTGCTATTACTGTCGGAGACGACACGACAGCCATCTGCGCCGACATCTTATCGCGGGCGGGCATTCCGATCGTCGGGATCACTGATGGCGACGGAGATGGACTCTACACTGGCGCGTGCGAGGTTGAGGGTTCGCTTGTTCTCCGTCTTAACAACGCAAGCGACGACGACATAGGCTTCTTGCTCGAACAAAGCGACGCGCTTAACGGCGGAAACTACACTTTGGGCAATGTTATCAAAATTGTCACGGATTTTTTGTGCCAGAATGGCGTAGAGTTTGTGGCGATATACTTCGAGAAAGATAGGCTGCAATGAAGACGAGTTCGGTGACGAGAAGCAAGACGTTTAAGTTCGCTACGTCTTTTTTTGGCTTACGACAGTGCCGAATCTCGTAGAACCTGATGAGAAAGCTGTGATCAACCCATATAGCAATGGTGAACGCGCTTTTGAAATTGAATGGTCAGGCTTACGGGCTGAATACGAATCCTGCTGACCACGCCGGTGGCTAAATTTCACCAATTCATGGCTTTCCGGTCGAGTCTTGTTTTGAACCGTGACGCACTGCTGTTTAGCTCATTTTTGTGCTTTGCAAGCAAGCCGGCAGGTATTTGAGGTCACAGGCTCGCTGAATTACAGAACTAAGAACGTGGCAATTCCTGCAAGCAGCACGATGGCCATCAAGAGCAGCGCGAGTGCGATGATCCTTCTCTCGCGCAGTCATTTTCTTAAACTTCGGCGTTCTCATTGCTCGTTGTCTGCTTTTTCTCACGGTTCTAAGGATAAGGGCAAAGAGCGATAGCACTGCCAACAGCAAGACCAATGACTAGCGCATCCGTGTGACGACCTGATTAGTAAGTGATCGCTACTAGTCTTGTCGATCTACTTCAGGCTCGCGCTTGAACCTTCCCTCTTCTTCCTATCACACAGGAACCGTATCGGACGCGCGCGAGGCTACTTCGCGCTTTGACGTGCTGTTTGTGCGTGCAGATCGGTTGCATGCCCTACAGGACAGATCATTTGCCCATAATGCCTGTGATAGAAGCGCCATCGAGTATTCGACCATCCTGTTAGCGTAATCTTCCGCTTTTCGCGATGAATTCGTCAGCTTGGCAATCCTTTTTACCGTTCAAAGGCGGTGGTCATCTGGATAACTAAGCGCAAGACGGAAGCGAAAGAGATAGCAAAGCAAAATCGAAGAAATTAAGACTACTAAAGACGCAAAATGAACGTGTTCATAAAGGCTTTTGTGCGCGCCCGCCTATAAACGCGACTAGTTGCGTAAGCACTATGGAAATAAGAATAAACTGGTACTGGGGCTTGATCGGCGTTCTCGGGTTCCTGGGAGTACCCCTGAACCAGCCGCTGCTCTATCTCTTCTTCGTCTTTTTCATATTCTTCTCGCTACCCAGAAAACCGCAACCCGTTAATGCCTAGACGATCATTGAACTGACTCAAAAGTTCATTCATAAAACCAGAGCCGCAATCGAGCAGCGTATAGCTCATTTCAACCAACGACTCCCTATAGGCATTATTTTATCGTAGTTTCGAAAGTACCCAGGGTTTCGTGTGTCTGTATGTCAACGCGATTTGGTCACAAACAGACACGACGCGACATATCTATAGTAGTAGTATTCGACGACAACAATTTGTCCGGGCTCATGTCGCGGGCCCGCCCACACTTCAGTCAGGGAAGGGGCCGCGGCTTTTTCCACGGCGACCCTCCCACAGCGCTGAAAGGTCCGCTTGTCTGTCTCCAGTTCCAGCGCTGATCTTAAGTTCCAAAATTAGCTTAACCCCACTTAAGGGGATACAGTGCATATTTCCTGAAAATAGCGAACCTAGTCGGCGCTCCTTGGCTGCAGAGTTCTTGAATGCCAATAATAAAGCAAATGTTGGGCTGACAAATCTTTCAGCTAAGCTCCGGACTTGGTCACGTTAATTTGCCTCTCGAAAGTCCTTTTCGCTCGAGGAAATCGCAACGGATTGAGTATTCGTCGTGATTCTACAGGATATCTTGCATCACAAATGCACAGTCACTCGATGCTCTCACGGGCGAGGCTCACTGAAAACACTGACACCGACTATTCGTTAATGTGTGCAGGCGCCATGATGCTAAAGTATAATTACGCAGCCGAGGATTGGGCACCGGAGGCATGTGACTCTCTCCTAATTATGAAGCTCTTTAGAAGCGACCATCATTCCAGACGTATCTACAAGTATGTTGACGATTTCCAGCGAGAGGTGCAGAACGGCAACTACTGGGCAGCGCAGAATGCTGTTGACAAAGCGCTGAAGATCGACCCGCTCAACGAAAAGTTGCTAGGTATGAAGGAGACCACGCTAGAACTCATCTACATGCAAGAAGCGCAGCGAAAACCCTCCTCGACGGAAGTTACACCTGCCATCAAGCACGAACAGGAACCGCGTGCTCTACACGACGAGTTTGAAAGCGTTAAAGCGACTCTACAATCGTACATAGGAGCACTAACAGCTGGAGATGTCGACGCAGGGGCGTCAATGTGGGACGAATCGAGCACGAGCCTAACATATATTTCAGCAGAGGACGGTGCCATCTATAGCGGACACAATGAGATCCGAGAGGCTCTTAGATCTGCCGCATCCAAATACAACTACACAGCATACACGTTGATGGAGCAAGGCTTAGAACATAATGCCAACCTCGCCTACGCTTTTTACGAAGTTCGGTTTGAACGACGAGAAGATGCCTATGAAAACGTTCTCGGAGTCAAATTTGTAACCCTGGTGCTCCGCAAAAGAGGACGGACGTGGAAGATTGTCCACGGTCACGAATCAAACTTGATACCTCCTCGTTAGGAAAGAGAATCGCCCACTGAGCGTGACGGCAAGACTCTTCTTGTCACTGACAGAAGCTCGTGGCAGCATTCTTTATCTAGTAAGCGCGAAATAAAAAAGCATTTGTCAAATCTAACGCTGTGGTAACGATGATCGAAGAGAATCCCGCAACAACCTGGATGGATCGAAAAACGCCACTCATCGACAAGACTGCCTATGTTCATCCATCAGCCGTAGTAATCGGTTACGTTGAAATCCACTCAAACGTATTTGTTGGGCCAAATGCCTCAATACGGGGCGACGAGGGGGGCCCGATCATAGTCGGCGACAACTCTAACGTGCAAGATGGCGTCGTGATGCATGCTTTAAAAGGAGAATCTATCACTATTGGCAAGAAAGTGTGCGTTGGTCACACGGCCATCGTTCACGGGCCGTGCACTATTGGGGACCAGAGCTTCATTGGATTCGGCGCAAAAGTTTTCAAAGCAAATATCGGGACGGGTTGCTTTGTATCGACCGGCGCACTTGTCACCGGTGTGGACTTGCCCGATGACAAGTTTGTGCCAGACATGCAAGTCATTAACACGCTTGAGCAGACTGCTACGCTTGGTGATGTCCCGGAACTACAGCGCGAGCTGGCTGCTGAAGTAGTTGAAGTGAATAAAGAGTTCGCTCAGGGATATCGGCTTCCCGCGCGCTGAACAAGGATTATGGAACGTTATTTTTAGCTAGATCGACGTCTATATCAGCCGCTTAACCCATTTTTTCTAGGATCTGTTTCAAAAGGTTTTTGATGTCCAGTACTTCTTGGTAGAATTCAAGCCTCATCTCGAATTCCGAAGCGTCGTGATAGTCCGGAGCATGCTGCTTTTTGTAGTCGTCAACGACCTCTTTTATCATTTCTTCCCGTGTAGCCATTCAAATCACCAAGCTTAGTTTAACTCAAACCTCTTTAATCTTTCTAATTTGAACTCCGATTGCGCGCTATCCGAGCGTAGTCTATCGAACGTTCTGCCTGCGACGCATTTGAGGCGATACTTCGCTGACCTCCAGCGTATCGTTTGGATTTGAACCTATGAATGCCTGAGTTCACCAGGGGAAGCAAGAGAAATACGCGACTCTAGCCTGGCGTAGGTTCGGTTCTGCTGCTGTCAGCTAATCGGATTGACACGTTCATAAATGCTCAGCGCAGGAGCTGGTTTACGAATCTATTAAGGCTCGATCAGCGATGATTCGGTCCTCTTCTGACTGCTCTAGCTTTTTTCGAATTCGTGTGAGCAGACTCTCATGGGTCGCAACTTTGCTCAAATCACAAGCGATCCCCTTGGTAAGTAGTTTGCTTTTGTCTACGTTCTTGAGGTACTGATCGAAGGAATCTTGAGCCGGCAGCTGCTTTAGCACGATAAACTTACTCAGTCGGGTAAGGTCGAGATCGCGGTAACGGCCAAGTAAGGCACTACCATAAGGATCTTCAATCACTACGAGTGCTCCCTCAGGACTCGCTACAAAATTGTCGATTACACCAAGACGAGAATTAGCAGTATCGCGGACCTCTACGCCGTAAAGCGCGCACAGGAAGTGGGATCGTTTTGCTATATCGTTCGTAAACTCTCTTGCGCTGTGCGTTACCACTCGTCCGTCAGACGTTTGAACATCTTGTTGGGTGAAGTAGTATCTCGTCTCGAGATTCTCGCCCTTTTCGACAAGATAATAGATGTCTCCCTCGTTTGATATAGCAACGTCGCTTACTTTACCAAGCTCCAGGTTGTCTGCTGTCGCTGCGTCTTTTCCTAGATACATGAACCACCCTCCTATTTTTCTCATAGACAGGTACGGGCGCGTGCTTAAGTCTACTTCCCTCAAGACGGGCAGAATTATCGAAGAAGAGCATGTGAAATGGCGCCTTCTTGCTCTTTAGGCAGCTCTTTCACAGGAGCTTTTTTTTGCCTTGCGCGTCTTTTTTGACGGGAAGCAGTCGGGCTTCGCATGAGCTCTCCCTGACGTCCATACGTGTTTAGGATCGAATCTTGGTCCAACAGGTGCAATTATAACAGCGACTTCCGAGCAAAGAAATCGAAACACGTTTTAAGGAGTTGTTCTTTTTATTTGTTTGGCAGATGTCTCCTCTTGGGTTTTACACCGAGAGCTGCGTTCTGTCGCACTGCAAGCGCGTTGCAATTTAAATATATGGGAGATGGTTAATCAAAATGAAGAAAATTGTTTTGAGCAGCGTCTTAGCACTTTTATTGATACTTGTTTTTAGTCTGCCATCAATGGCACAACAAACTACAAATGCTACGACAAACGCGGCGACAGCAGCGGTGGCAAACACAACAACTGCCGTGGCAAGTACGAATGCGACGACCACGGCACCGGGAGTCACAAGCTTCCTACAGGCAGCTAATAATACTACAGCACCACCCGTACCAGGATTCGAAGCTGTGTTGGCGGTTGTGGGGCTTTTAAGCATAGCCCTGATACTCATAAACAAACGAAGTCGTTAAGCGGCTTCGCTTCCGGAGTTTCGCTGCGCGGGGTCCGTTCATTCCTACGGCTCCGCGTCCAATTTCTAACGTTTCAGTGGTTGAAGTCGAGTTATGGCCGCGTGAGGCAGCGATTTCGTGCAAAAGCGTGACAGCGTGTCTGTGTCACGAGGCGGAGTGCGTGGACGGATTCGTTAAGGTCCTAAAAGAGCTCATATGGCTGGAAACTCCCGTCAATTTAGACTACCGCGCCACGATGCGTGAAGTCGGGATAGCGCGTACTTCGCACGATTACGTGCAAAAGACTCAAGGATATGGGTGACGCGAGCACGCATAGTCGAAAAAGAAAAAAAACTGAGAGACATATGCATCTTATCAAGCTCGCCCATTGTTGGATCCCAATTTGTTTAACCCAACATTACGATAAACTTTCAACTTGGCGAGTCGCTCCGCACATCCAAACAACACGCTGAGGAGTCCATAAACGTAACGCGCATTCAAGGTGAATATGGCGATTTCAAGCACTTAGAAGCGTTTTTCCAGATGCGGCTACGACCCATTCAGATCGCAAGAGGCTATGTATGAAGCCCCCAATTTAATCGAGTTGATAATTTGGAGAACAACATACACCGACACGCCGACAAGTGCCCCGCATCAGGCAAAGAGTTAAAGGCTTACATTTACGAGCTTATTCTCGCAATCGAAGCCTACGATACGCCACATGTTGAAGAAATCTTACAGTGGGACGTGCCACAAGAGTGGCGTGATCTGGCAACGAGCATAGCGGGGCCTTACCTTGACGGGGTGCCCCTAAATGATCCACTTTACCGTCTTTGCCTCGACGCCAATAAAGAACTCGCGCAATCGGAAGGCGAAGAGCGGCAATAAATTCGCACACTGATAGACAACGCTATGGCAGGGCGAGTGCTTTTTTTGAAAACTAATGAGCGCCCCTCCTCGCATAATCAAGGTCCCGTTATTTTGACGTGAAAGCTCGCTATGAGAAAGGATTAGACTTGTTATCGATATTGACTCACGTCTAATCCTTCAAATATGTAAGCTCGCGCTGTACCTCATATCAATCAGCGGGCCAGAGGTTGCTGGCCTATTGCCATGGCAATCGCGCTACGTTATGCATGCAAAGCAATCGTTGTCGGGCGAGGAATTTTTTTTGTGCGCAAACTTGCTTTCTCGACCGCACAACGAAGGATCTCACCCGCTATTGGTGTTGTCCTTTTCGATCACTGGCGGCGCAAAATCAAATCTTATCGAGCCGATCTTCTTATGAAGGATTTGGCAGATAAGGACGCTGCTGGTGTCCTCTTGTGGTAGGAGGCGAAAGCCGCAGTGGCTCGCAAGTCGCTGACGGCGGTCCTCATCTATTAAATCCGGATGACGCGAATTGTTCTGCCTACCAGACTTCTGGGAAGGCCATGTTCGTGTAAATCTCCTCGAGCCGGGCCTTGTGCGTCCTCTCCATATTTGCCAGCTGGAAGAAGAGGAACTCCTGTTCGGTATCGGTGGAAAGGTTGGCAAGCTGGGTGTACATCTGCATTGCCTCAAGTTCTTTCTTGATCGCGATGACGAGACCTTCGAGCGGTGTTAAGTCATCAGTTAGTTTCGGACTTGGCAGGGCATCGCCGACCTTGTAGTCTTTGGTTCCCTCGAAACGGAGGTTGGCCGTGTCTCTCGTAAGGAACGCCTCGAGGAACTGCCGGTGTTTCTTCTCTTCACCTGCAAGTTCTCCAAAAAGTTTTTTTAGCGCCGGGTCCTTTGCTCTTTCAGAGACGCTGTTATAGAATATGTAGGCCTCTATTTCACTGTCGATCGCGTTAGAAATAATCTTTTTTGCATCTTCCACGTTCATGGTTTGTTGCACTCCTGTGGTTTCCGTTAATAGTAATCCAAGCGCTTATCACTCTATTTAAGCGCATTGATGTCGTCATTCAAAGGATATGCTGCGTTAGGTGTCGTTATTTCGCCTTGGTTACGAACTTAGCCTGCGCAAAATCGGCTTTTCGTATGAGCGGACTTTAACATTTTTCTACGCCAGTTGTGCCAGCTAGACGTTTTTATGGCGAGCGATCGGGGTAGATGCGCGATTATTCAAACGATACCAACTGGATCATATAAACATTATGGGTCCGAGCGATTGCGCTGCAACGCCAACTGCGTAGCCTCTCATCATTCACACTCGAGCACCGATCGTCGGGAGGTTTTCATTAAGGCTAACAAGCAACAAGCCCAAATACTGGGTGAGTCTCGTGAGTCCCGTGTAGATGATCAATACCCGCGGTGCCCCAGCGTTTTCTCCTCCTCTATCTCTCGCATAGCTCTTGCTGAACGCTCGATTAGTGTGTCCGTAGTATCGAACCTCTCACATAGATCAGCATAGAATTCGAGGTGGGCTCGAATCTCTTCCTTCAGTTGTGTTCTTTCTTGTACGTCAATATCGTCAAAAAACTCAAGGTCACAATAGAAGCTTTTTAGCGCATTCCAAGCTCTCCATGCACTCCCTTCTATTTGATCCAGCGTTATCATGGTCAGCTCACCTTCTCCTTCGTCAAAGTCTCTCTACAATCTAGGCAAATATGTGCCGAGCCAGCGACTAGCACCACCTGCAACAGGTAATCGAGAGGGTGACACAGTAGTTGGGTTCTTCGTTTGGTCAAGAGTGTGAGCACAAACTCAACCGAAAATGTTCACGCATCACCCTCTCAGATTACAGGGATGGTTGGCGGCTTTCCATTACACTCGGTGGATTGCAGCAAGCGCCTCTAATCGCATACTTCTTCGACGATGGCTTGCGCCGCCCTGTTTTGTCGTGCCCCGCGCGCGTGCAAGCCAAGTTCATTCGCAATGGGTCCTAACTCTTGTGCCTTTTTGACGATCTTATTCATCGTTTCCTGGAACTTGATCCCTTCTGATGCGGAAATTTGGTCCCAGTACAGCCGCTCGGGATTGATCCCGACCGCTTGCAAATAAGGCTTGAGCAAGGTCATGCGCGCGTTGCAGGCGAAGTTTCCCTTAAGGTAGTGGCAGTCACCAAAGTGGCAGCCAAGCACCATAACAATGTCCGCGCCGGAGAGGAACCCTTTGACTATGAACAGCGGGTTCAGTCTCCCTGTGCACATCACACGTATGACGCGCGCGTTCGTCGCGTACTGCATTCGCGCGGTACCAGCCCCGTCTGCGCCGGCATAGGAGCACCAATTACAGCAGAAGGTTAAGATGTGGGGCTCCCATTTCTGCTCGCTCGACTCCGTCACTTCCACTTGGCTCATTCTTGGACCTCCAACCAGTAAGAAAGGGGAAATGGATCCTCCATTGACCGTCCTGGCACATAGCCTATCGCCTTTTGAATGTCAGTTTGCACCATGTGAGTGATAGTAGCAATGGGGATTTCCGAGGGACAACCGTCCTCACACTGACCACAGTCCACACACGATGGCCCTATGTGAAGCAATCGCGAGAGGTGAAACATCGGCTCAGGAGGTAACTTGCCTTGCGGCATGACATAATCTTTTTTCGTAAAGCACTCCTCGCAGTAGCATATCGGACAGTTAATAATGCAGTTTCGGCACAATATGCACTTTTCTAATTCAGCAAAGATCTTTTCGAACTTGTTATCGCCGTCAAACTTGGCAAATTGCGCGGCCATAAATTTGTGTGCCATCTTCACCATGATCCCATCTAGCTTCTCACGGAGTGCAATCCCTTCAGGTGGCGCGTCGGTCAATGTAATGGCTCCTGCCACCTTTGCTGTATCAAGCAGCTTTTGGCCCTTATCCGTGAGCACTTCGACGAAGGTTGCCTTTCCTGCGTCAGGGCCAATAACGCCCCAGTTGCCGCACGCAATATCGGCCATCTTTGGGATGTTGTATTCGCATCGCTGGCAGTTCTTGCGCCTGCCAAAGCCCTCCTCCTCCAACGTATCTATCGCGACCTCTTTGTGTTGGCCATCCTTGGTCTGCAAGATCAGCTTGCCCTTAGCAATCTCCTCTTTTACCACGTCATCGGGATCAATGTCATAGAATCGTCGAATCATCGCGCGTGCGGGTATTGGGGGCATCGTCCCTGCGCAATTCACGCCGACCATATAGATGTTGTCCATGTCAAGCTGGTTCCGCTTTCCCATCTCAACAATGGCGCGGCCATCGCAAGGTTTGCACGTGACGGCGACGCGCGTATCGCGAGCGCCATTCAGGTAATTTTTGATTACCTTCGCGCTAAGCGTCGGTGCGCAATGCAACGAGCCAGCAGCTTCTACTATCTCTTCCTGAGTCGTCGCAAAAAATGGAAAGCCATCGTAGATGCTTTCTCCCTTCTTTATAACCAGTGCCCCGTCGACTAAGTTCTGTCCTAACGCTGAGGCAAGTATTGCTGTAACCGCTCCACCGCACTCACCTTTCTGCTGAATGGCGTTGTCGGCCGCTTGCGCGTAGAACATATCTCCTACTTTCACCATTTTTCGTCGCCTCCTCTAAGCGGGTTGAACAGCTGCAGCACAGACCTTAAGCTCGGGCATCTTAGCAGCTGGATCGAGAGCAGTATTTGTCAGCACGTTCGCTGCTGCCTCCTTGAAGTGGAACGGCATAAAGAGTATTCCTTTTGGAATGTCTTTGGTGACGTTGGCAGGTGTTGTGACCTCTCCGCGTCGCGTTCGCACCTTTACCATGTCTCCTTTAGCCACTCCAAGTTCAGCAGCGTCTTCTGGGCTTATTTCAACGTATCCCGTTGGGACTTCGTGGTCAAGCGTCGGCGACCGTCTCGACATCGTTCCAGTGTGGTAGTGGAACAGTATACGGCCGGTCGTGAGGATGAACGGATAGTCCTTATCGGTCACTTCTGCAGGTGGCTTCCACTCCACTCCGACGAAGGTTCCCAGTCCGTCAGGCGCTGAAAACTTCACTGTGTGGAGAATCGGCGTTCCGGGATGTTCTTCGGTCGGGCACGGCCAATGTAGTGCTTCTGGCTTTTCGAGCCGTGCGTAGGTCATTCCTGCGTACTGCGGCGTCACCTGTCTGACTTCTTCGAATATCTGTTCGGCGCTCTCGTAGTTGAAACCAGGAATCCCTAACTTGTCCGCAAGGGCCATGGTTATCTCCCAGTCAGCCTTTGCTTCACCTGGCGGCTCAATTGCTTTTCTAACGCGTTGGACGCGTCTTTCAGTGCTCGTAAACGTGCCGTCTTTTTCCGCCCAACACGCGCTCGGTAGTACGACGTCTGCGAGTTCAGCGGTCTCAGTCAGGAAGATGTCCTGGACTACGAGGAAATCGAGCTTCTTAAGACATTCAGCGGCGTGGGTGAGGTCAGGGTCTGACATCATCGGATTCTCTCCGACAATGTACATGTTCTTGATCTCATCGCCGGCAGCTCCCAGCATCTCAGTGACGGTCAGACCGCCCGCGGCTGGCAAACCTTCGACTCCCCAGAATTCTTCCATTTTTTGGCGTGCCGCATCAACGGCCACCGACTGGTATCCAGAGTACACGACAGGCAGCGCTCCCATGTCGCACGCTCCTTGCACGTTGTTCTGCCCTCTTAGCGGATTAACGCCCGTGCCAGGCCTGCCGATGTTGCCCGTCAGCATCGCGATATTTGAAGTCGAAAGCACGTTGTCTGTGCCCGTGGTGTGCTGCGTGATTCCCATTGAGTAAATCAAAGCCGTGGCGTTTGCGCTTGCGTAAGCCATGGCCACTTCCTTAACGAGTTCGGGGGGCACCGTTGTTATCTCTTCAACGTCTGCGTATTTTTTGACGACCTCCTTGAGCTCATCAAATCCCTTCGTTCGCTCGGCGATGAATTCTTTGTCTTCCTTTCCTTCCTCAATGATCCAATACATCATCGAGTTCAGAAGCGCGACGTCAGTGCCGGGTTTGAAGGGCACGTAGATGTCCGCCAATTTTGCGGTCGTTGAATACCGTGGGTCAGCGACGATTATCTTCGCTCCCATTTCTTTCGCTCGGATGATACTTCTCCCGATGAGTGGGTGCTGCTCCATGGTATTCGAACCGATGACAAATATGCAATCAGCTTGTGCAATGTCGGCAATGGAGTTTGTCATCGCACCGGAGCCGAACGAGCGCGCGAGTCCGGATACCGTGGGACCGTGACACAGCCGCGCACAGTGATCGATGTAGTTGGTGCGGAAGCCCGCTCTCGCCAGCTTGTTCATCAAGTAGTTCTCTTCATTTGTTGTCCTGGCAGAAGATAGGAACGCCACAGAATTGGGCCCGTACGTTTCCTGCGTTGCCTTGAATTTAGAGGCAACCAGGGTAAGGGCTTCATCCCACGTCGACTCGACGAACTTGCCATCCTTTTTGATCAGGGGCAGAGTGAGTCGTTCTTCGCTGTGAACAAACTCATCGCACGCGAGCCCTTTTGGGCAGAGTTTGCCCTCGTTAACGGGGTGTCGTCTCCAGGGTTCGACCCCTACGAGCTTTCCGTCTTGAACGACAAGGTTTAATCCGCAACCACAGCCGCAGTAGGGGCAGGTGGTTGGCACGTAGTGGAAGTTCATATTCTCTCCTATTTTCTTTTTTATTCGAGTTCTGAGATAATTCTAGACGTATAATCCTTTGTTGCTGGCGGCTTAAATCTTTGGTTTCCACAAAAAAGAGTAAAAAAAGAAGAGGACGGGCAGAAGCCCGTCGTTTAGCCAACGCCGGAAACAGCCGGCTAATTGTGCTGCTTACGAATCGATTTCTGCTCTGTCGGCGATGATCTCTGCTTTTTCACTTCCGCGAAGGAGCGCGTACCAGTAGATCGTTGCCACGAATATCGCCCCGCCAATGATATTTCCCAAAGTCACAGGGAGCAGGTTTACAGCCAGGAACTGTCCCCATACGCCGGGATCTCCCGCCATGTGGTTGGCGAAGATGTATGCGGGAATGAAGAACATGTTGGCTACGCTGTGCTCAAAGCCGATCGCGACGAAGGCCATTATCGGGAAAAATATTCCAAATATTTTGCCGATTGTGTCGTCCGAGGCGACGGCCAGATAAACGGCGAGACAGACGAGCCAGTTGCAGCCTATGCCCCTGTAGAAAGCGTCCCAAAACGGCAAAGCCAATTTCGCATTATATACTA
Source organism: Methanobacteriota archaeon (assembly GCA_963701995.1). GTDB lineage: Archaea > Halobacteriota > Bog-38 > Methanoflorentales > Methanoflorentaceae > Methanoflorens. The sequence continues at coordinate 925,098 of OY969693.1, forward strand.
CCTGGGCGTTAAGGAAAGCGGCTGACGCTGCTGCGGTTCCGCTCGGCGCAATGATCAGGGCGGTTAGGTACGACAGCGCCCCAGCGACGAACAACGCTCCGATGAAGTTGCCGATGTATGAGCCTGTCCAGTTCTTCAGCAGTCCCACGATGGAGGCTTTGCGGTGAAGCACCGCCACTGTCGGGAACATGCAGTTGCCCGTGAATAGTTCTGAGCCTGCGATAACCACTAACATTAAGCCGACGGTAAACGTCGCACCGAAAACGAGCCGATATAATCCAACGGGATATCCCGCTTTTGTCATGCCTGCTGTAACGATTAACGCCAGCAGCCCCCCAAACGCGATGTAAGCGCCTGCGAGGAACCCCATAAGCAAGAGCTTGTCCCACGGGAGCAAGGTCTTGGCTGTGCCTGTGACTTGCACGGCTTTAATTGTCTCTAAAGGGCTTTTAAAAGTCATTAGATCACCAAAAATGCAATAAAAGAGTCATGTACTATATAACCCTTGATACACCCGCGAATTAGCAATAGTTATATAGAGGATGGCGGTAGTTGCCTGCCATACTCGCTACGCAAACGGCCCTATAACGGTCTTGAAGATTTTTATACTATTAGCGTTGATAACTTTCATCTTATCTCTCTAAATGCACCAAAAGGAGGTTACTAGTTTGGCCAATGTAGTTGAAATGGCACCGGTTACTCGTGTCGAAGGGCACTCCAAGTTAGTTCTAGAGACAAACGATGACGGTATAGTGGAAAAAGGAAACTACTTCAGCATTACGCCGGTCAGGAACTTTGAAAAGTTCCTTATCGGAAAGCCGATGGAGTTTGCGCCACTGGCAACGTCACGGATTTGTGGCATCTGCCCAATCACTCACGCGTGCGCTTCGGTAGAGGCCGTCGAGGACTCAATTGGCGTTGAGCCCCCGAAAGACGGCATGTTGCTGCGAGAACTCGCTGCGATTGCTAACAAAATGCACAGCCATCCGCTTCATAGCATTTTGATTTTCCCGGACTTCGGGATCGGCGTCGGCTTTGATAAAAACGTCTACGCGGAAGCAATGAAGCGGTGTCAGGGAATGAGAAAAGTCGCCCAAAACATCATCGACGTTGTCGGCGGTGAGGGCTTACACGCTCCTGATATTGTAATCGGCGGGATGCAACACAACATCAGCGATCTTGCACAAGCTAAATTGCAGAGCAGTCTACGAACCTACGAAGGACTTACAAACGAACACACCGACTTCATGATGGGCCTGTTCAAGGACTCTGACTATGCATCAGATATGGGGATGCACGACTACGACGTGTTTGCTTCGGACTTGACGTACGGCGACAGAACGGCCTTCCCTTGGGGCACGTTTAACGAAGAACAGCCGAACAACTGGTACAGCTCTCTGGAAGTTGGGCAGGAGGCAAACAATACGATATGCCTCGTCGGCGGCGAACCGGTTGAAGTCGGACCTCGCGCACGAGCGGCGACGTTCAAGGGATTCACTGAGAGGGGTGCAATGGGCATCCAAAAGGCTCGAATTCGAGAACTGGGTACGCTTGTTCATAGAGCTGAGAATATCCTGGACGAGCTCAATACAAGCGGCGTAACAAAGGAAGCGTGTGCCGGTCGCGGCGACAACGAGCTGGGAATCGGAATCAACGAAGCAGCTCGTGGCGCGAACGTTCACATGGCACGGGTTAAGGATGGCCGGATTCGGTACTACAATTGCCTCGTTCCGACGACTTGGAATTACCCAACAATCAGCAAAGCGCTAGAAGGAGACCACTACAAGTTCGCAGAAGTTATCGTAAGGGCGTACGATCCGTGCAACTCGTGTGCAACGCATATGATCGTGTTGGATCCTGAAAAAACCATCATTCAGAACAAGATGATCTAAAGTGAGCGACTCGATTTGCGATGCAGAGGCGATTATAGCCTGCTGCGGAAATCCACTCTACGGCGACAATGGTTTCGGGACTGCCTTAGTTCCCGTACTGAAGCAGACATTGAATGGCGCACCGCGCCTTAAGATCGTCGACGTCGGCAGAGGGTACTTCTTGTTTAGTATTCTTGGATGCAAGAAGCTCGTACTCGTCGATTCGATAGATTTCGGAGGTGCTCCTGGAGAGCTAAGGAAGTTTTCGACCGATGATGTCGATAGGAATCGTTACGCCGATCATCAGTGCTGGCAGACGTCTACACCACTCGACGAGTTAGAAGAACGATGTGAGGTAGTAATCGTTGCGTGCCAGCCAAAGAGTTATAAGCAAATCGAATTTGGACTTACAGAGGAAGTCAAAGGATCGATTCCTGATGCTACGGAGTTAATCCAAAAGGAAGTAGAGGAGTATTTATGAGCCCGTTTTGGAAGAAAGAGAAGAAATCTGACGCCGAAAACATCGCGGAGATGCAGAGGGCCAGCCCTCCGGCTGCAGAAGAGAAAACGGAGGCCGCTCAACCGGAGATAACAGTAAAGCCCGCAGAAGCGGAGGCTGAGGTGAAAGAAATGGCTGCTGCAAAACCAAAAGTGCTAACGGCAGTGATGAGTGGATGTACGGGATGTCTTATATCGTTAACCGATAACTACGACATTCTTCTTGATTTGCTCGACGCGATAGACTACCGGTATGAGACGACGCTTGCAGACGTAAGAGAGATTCCCGATGATCAAATGGATATTGCCATTGTTCACGGTTCTATTTGTCTGCAAGACAAGAGACAGGTTGATGACATACGCAAGATCCGACAGAATTCGACGTTTTTAGTCGCCATGGGCGGGTGTGCCAGCTCAGGCTGCGTGACTCGATACAGCGTAGGTGGACAGGCGGCGACGCCGTCGCAAGAATCGTTCGTTCCTGTCGCGAATCTCGTTAAAGTCGATTTCGCACTTCCTGGATGTCCTACTGGTCCAGAGGTGATCGCTAACACGATACTCGCGGCGGTAGGTGCGGACCTAGAGTACCTGAAGCCCCTCGCCGAACTTGCGGGATTTGCGTGCGGCTGTGACCTATTGACAAAAATCATCGGAAACGGACTGTGCATCGGGTGTGGCACCTGTGCCATGTCGTGCCCCACGCGGGCGATTGACATGGACTACGGGCGTCCGCACGTCAACCAGGAGCTCTGCATAAAATGCGGAGCGTGCTATGCGCAATGTCCGAGGAGCTTCGAGCCGACCTTTGAAATGATAGAGAAGCGCGTCATGGGGGTGGAGTGAATGGTTCTAGGTAAGTACCTCGACATTATGACGGTGAAGACTACGGACAAGACTCTTCAGAAGTATTCACAAGACGGCGGCATAGTCAGCGCCCTTTTGATCCACGCCCTTGAAACCGGCGTGATTGAAGGCGCTATCGTCGCTATGCCGACCGACGAACCTTGGAATCCGGAGCCATACGTCGCTACTACGCCTGAGGAGATCATCGCAGCGGCCGGCACAAAATACGTGCTGTGTCCACTCAACAACGCGCTGAAGATTGCGGCACGCGAGCAAGGCCTCGACAAGATCGGAATGGTCGGCATGCATTGCCTGACCTATGCGGTCCGAAAGATGCAGCTCTATCCGTTTGGGGCGCGTCATCTGCCTAATAAAATGGCATTGCTTCTCGGCATATTCTGCACTGAGAACTTCAGCTACACCGGAATTAAAGCGATCGTCGAAGAGCTTCACAAGGTGAATATTGAACACGTCGAAAAGATGGATGTTTCTAAGGGCAAGATGATCGTCACATCAACCCTGGGCGAGCGGGTTGAAGTCCCGGTGAAGCTGACCCACAATTACGTTCAGCCGGGCTGCTATATTTGTCCCGACCTGACCGCGCGAACTGCGGACATCTCGACAGGATCGATCGGCTCGCCTGACGGGTGGTCGACCGTCATGCCGCGGACCAAAGTCGGAAAGGATCTGTTCCAAAGCGCGGTCGATATGGGCCTGTTTGAGACCAAGCCAATAGATCCCGGCAAATTCGGCATGGAAATGCTGACGAGGCTCGCGCAGAACAAGTGGGATCGCTCTGAGAAGACCAGGGCGGAAAGAGCGGAAATTGGACTTCCAAATCCGTTCTAACCCCCTCTTTTTTTATTTTTTGCAAACTTTTATATTTTTTAAATTATAATACTGGTTAATGGAATTGCCGCGCTGATAGGTGATCGCATGGAGCTGCTCGCAGACGTAGGAGGGAAGCCCGGGGTTGATTGTCGCGGGTTTTGCAGTTATTGCTACTTCAAGAAGGTAAAAGATTTTAAGCCATTTGGGTGCCGCTTCTGTTCACCCCTCAGTGAGGGCTGTGACTTCTGCGGAAGAGCGATTGCAGAGAAGTACGCGGGGTTTAAGCCACTTTTACGCGTTGCGCAAGATGTCCACGCTACCCTCAAGATGAGTTCAAAAGACCCTGAAAAGGTCACGATAAGTGGTGGGGGGGACGTCAGCTGTTATCCCGATTTACTCGAGCTGGCTGAGTTACTCGCCAGCCTCCAAGTCCCAATCCATCTCGGGTACACAAGTGGCAAAGGCTTCGACAGCCCGGAAGCTGCCGACAAGCTAGTCAATAATAACGTGCGTGAAGTCTCATTTACCGTTTTTGCGACCTCCCCCCACTTGCGCAAACGCTATATGGGGGATCCTTCGCCTGAGGCTTCACTTCAATGCCTCTCGACCTTTTGCGCGTCCTCTGACGTTTATGCCGCCGCGGTAATCATACCTGGGGTCAACGACGGCGACGTCCTCAGAAAAACGTGTGACGATCTCGAGGACATGGGTGCGCGGGGTTTGATTTTGATGCGGTTCGCGAATCACGCAAAGGAGGGGTTAATTCTTGGGAATGCGCCCATAATCCGCAACATTGAATCTCAGCCAATCGAGAGCTTCAAGGAACTAGTTAGCAGTATCAACGACCATTACAAGCTGCGAGTCACCGGTACCCCGCTGTGGGACCCTGAAATCGGATCGCCCTTCTACGTGGCAAGCAATCCCGAAGCGCACCTTCCCAGAACTGAGAAGCGCGCGACAGTGATCACGGGAGCCGTAGCGGGGCCGTATCTTCGTTCCATATTTCAGCGGATAGCGCCAAACGTCAACGTTGTGAGCACCGAAAAAGAGATCGCGTGTCTCATCACGCTCGACGACATTCAGAAGCTGAATTTGGGAGATATGAATGAGACGGTCATCATCCCTGGTCGGGCAATGGTGCACGACAAGGCCGCCACAGCAGCACTGCGCGCCGATGGAGTGTACCGAATTGTGCGGCGAGGGCCCGAACAACTCACAGTCGATGGCGAGATGAGCATCGGCCTGAGGCGCGAAGAAGTCTTGGGACGTGAGGTAGCAAGCTTCAAGGAACTAATTCGGACGATCAATGCGATAGGGACGTGACAGCCTAAGAAATCGGCCGAGTAACAGTCAATTTGTTGGCGCCGGGTGGGTGTCCCGAGGGGGGGCTACTACAGAGCAAATCCCGCGACCGATTTCGTTTTGATCTTTAAGATAAGATATTCACGCATAAACGAAGGTATAACTTCCGCTACGTCTGAGAGGGTCGGACCTTCAATGAATTTCACATTCCGTATTTTTTCGTAGTACTCGTCGTAAGGAAGCTTGATCCGCATACCGTCTAAATGCATCGTAATCGGCGTGGGAGATAGGCTTTCGCCAACTTCTGGAATTTGTTGTGTGATCTCGTCCATGAGGCGGAATGGGCTCACCGATAGAGGGTCCTTCTCAAGCTCTTCACGTCTCTCATCCAGAGCCTTGCTGATCATTCCGACGATGCTATCCAGGATTGCGAACTCAGATTCTCGGTGAAACCCTTTAGCGCGTCGTCCTATTCCCCCAATGTACGCATACGCGTAGGGAACTGCCTCGCATTCCGGGCCCCCTGTTACTATTATCGGGAGGTCCAGATCCTCATAGAGCTGATATTTGACGTCTGTTATGCAACTTAGGAAATCCCCAAGAATAAACAACGCCAAATCGTGCTCATTTATCAGCCCGCGCTCGCTCTTTGTCAGCTGTGCCGCGCGCCGTCCTACACCTCGAGCCAGGCCAATGATATTCGTCTTTGCGCCGTTCCTTCGAAGATACTCGGCGATATCGCACGTCGGGTGGGGCATGTGGTGATAGGCGAGACTCGGTGCGACAACGGCGATTTCAGTGCCGATGAGGGGTGCTCTAGTGATCGTTCCTAAGAGCTCTGCCGCTTTTTTCTCTACCGCGCTTATATCGTCACCTGGAACGAGTATCAAGAGCACGACTTCGAGCTGCATGACGTTCTTTTGCAGAAGGTGGCCGCCGAGATCCTCAACAAGCTCCATCAACTCGTCGTGTCGGTACACGCCACCAGTGTACATGAGAGGCTCTAACATCCTACAATCCCGCCTCTTTGAGCAACCTGCGCCCCCGGTCTAGCCATTCCTGTTTGATCGGCTCCTCTGACGCCATGAACAGGATGTAGTCATCTGTAATGTCGTGCTTTATGATTCTGTAGCCTTCGGGCGCGACGCGCCGTATTGAATCGATGACTTTGCGCTTCAGCTCCGTCGTGGGTTCATAGATGGTTTCGTCAGGAATATCGTCGTCGGTCGCGACAAGGATGGTGTTCCGATCGAGCTGCAAGATGTTGGCCTTGCCGTATCGCGCAACGAGCTTATCGAGCAGATCGTTGACGTACCGTTCGTTCTTGATATCCAGCTTCAATCCGTCGTCGGTATGCGTCATCGTAGCGACGTCGGAGATCTTAATATCGGGAAGTGAGATCGCAAGCTTACCATATAAGATGAACACAGGTTCGTCGGGATCGATGAAGATTCTGATGTTGTACAGCGAGTGGGCGACGTCCAGGTCAGACAAGATGTCAGACGTTAATTCTTCAATCAAGCGCGCCCCCTGCTTATCAGGAGACTCTACTGCCACTTTTTCAGAATCGATCATGTCGTATGCAATCTCTTTGTAGGTGGCTCGCGCGACGCCCCGCTGGGTTTTGCTTCATCAGGGCCTCATTCTACAAACCCGCTGGCGAGTAGCGCAGATCCGACTGCGCCTATGTATTGTGAGTATTTAGGTACCACAACTTTCGTTCTGAGCAAGTCTTGCATCGCTTCTACGAGACCGCTGATGAGCGAGGTTCCACCGACCATGATGACGGGTTCCACAATTTCTAGCTCTTGAAGCTGCTGGTCGAAGACCTGTTCTGCGACGCTGTAGCAGGCCGCACTTGCGACGTCTTCTTTGCTGGCTCCGAGCGAGAGTGCGTTGACAAGGCTTTGCGTTCCGAAAACGATGCAGTAGCTGTTCATAGTCAAGTGGTTATGGTCTCCTTTGGACGCCAAGGGGCCTAATTCACTGATGTCCACCCCTAACCGACGTGCGGTCATATCGAGAAAACGACCTGAAGCTCCGGCGCAAATTCCGCCCATGGTGAAGCTGCCGGGAATGCCATCTATGACCGAAATAGCCTTGTTATCCATGCCGCCAATGTCGATGACCGTCGCGGGTCCTTTCTGTTTCTCTGCGAGATAAACCGCACCCTTCGAGTTTACGGTGAGCTCTTCTTGAACGAGCGCAGCTTTCATCGCCTCTCCGACGAGCAAGCGACCGTAACCCGTGGTCCCAAGCGCTTGAATTTCAGATTTGTTCACTCCTGCTATCTTCAGCGCTGTCGTATACGCAAGTTCGGCACTCTTCAATACTTCGATAGTGTCGACCCAGCCAACTCCAATTATCTCGTTATCTCGCATTACCACGGCTTTTGTGGTGGTCGATCCTGAGTCGATGCCGGCAGTTAATCCTGTCTGTTTTTCACGCGCGAGCAAGGTTCGTCTCAGCGCGGTGGTTACGAGAGCTTCCATCCGAGTAAGGAGCGTTTCTGCAGTACTCCGTTCCGTAAATGAGTAGCTAATAACTGGCAGATTAGCACGCTCATGGATATAATGCCGCAATTCGCTTCGTGTTATGGCACCTTCAGCGCATCGAAAGCACGTAGTTATAAATACCGCGTCGACCGGGAAGCCACCTTCGACTATAGATTTGGCCCGCGCTATCATAAGCTGCAAATCAGGGCTGGCGACTTCTAGTCCCCACTCGCGTACAGCGTCTTTGATCGTGTCAGTATCTACTTCGGGATAGACTATCTCAGCATTCACGGATTCGACAGCATGTGCAATTTCTTTTTGGATCCCACTGTATTCGGAGCCACAGGAGAGGTGCGCTATCCTAATTTTTCGCGTCACGCGGGTACCTCCGCTTTGTGGGTCAAGGACTCGCAGAAGTCGCGTATCTTTTGCACGAATTCGCGCGCCTCATCATCATTCGTCGGATAAGCGAGCTCTAAGCGCGGAATATCCTTGTTACGAACGATGTACTTGACTAGTTCATTCGTTCGGGCGCACCCCATACATCCAAATGAGTAATCGGCCTCGTGAACGATGATAGCGGCTTCAGCCTCTTCTATCAGGGGGTCAAGAAGTGCCATCCGCCCGCGCACACCAGAAGGGACGTCGACCGCCGCATATTTGAGGCCTCTCTTCGGGTCTTCTGGTGTGACGTTAATCGGTGGGCTATCTATTCCGACTTCGCTTATTTTCCGTCGTATGACGCGCATCAGCGTAAGCGGCTCGTGACCGAATCGCGCGACCAAATCAGATAGAATCAAACTGTTTGACGGAAATATGAGTATTTTAGCCATTGACATCCTCTTTTGACTGCTCTTCAATGATCTCGATGAAGCGGTCGATCTTGAGCTTTTCGGGCTTTTTTTCGTTCTTAGCGTCCAATGGGTCGTTGATGGTCTCCAAACCATACGATATGCTCGGAAGAATGGCGGATTCCTTCTCGAGCTGGTGGAAGCCCGGTCGGGCGCCGCCCCCCCTAACGGCGCGACATCTTCTTGAGTCGCCTGGGGGGAACCCGCGGTCCTTGACGAAAATCCCGGATGGATCCAGTTTCCTCAGCTCTTCTATGGTTTCATTGACCGCTTCCTCTGAGCCCGTAACAATGAGCCCGAAACACGTCTCTTTCACCACGGCGTCAGTCGATAATTCATAGGCCCGTAGTGCCAGCTCGCTGGGCAAAACGGGGCTTGAGTCTGCAAGAACGACCATTTTTGTAATCTCATCTGATACCATTGCACCACTCGTTTCATAACGTAAGTATGTCAGCGGTTAATATTATAATTATCTAGCAATATAAATCACAGAGCTTCGTGAACGTATATTGTCTCATTTTCGCGCACGTTTTGAAGCGGGCTTGTGTGTAGTATCCTCCCAACGATGTTGGTGCTGTTGAACCGCTCACCGGTTGGTCCGTACTTTTCGTTATCTTCAAGCCGTACTCCGATTAGTCCCGCGTACTTGGAGGAGCGATTTGAAACACCGATTTCGCCGGCGCTCACTCTTGTCGTGGGCGTATTTTCCGGCACAATGTCAAACTTCTCTGCCGTCTGCGCGCGGAACATGATCGTCTTACCGTATTTCACGTAAGCTTGCAATGAGCCTACGGGATTATCTCTCAAACCCGTGACCGTCCTCACGAACGCTACCGTTTTAGGAGCACGATCGTCATAGAGCTCAATTTTAACAAGCTTATCGTGCGGGACTGCAAAGGTTTTCACACTTTTAGCTTTGAGAATGTCGACTGTGTTGAGCGGCGACTGATGAACAACGACGGCGTCTTCGCCATCATACCCCTCGCGCTCAAGAGAAATACCTAATCGATTGACCTCCTCCTCTATCGCCGCGACGCGCAAGCCCAACAACATGATGCGGGTAGGATCGGTATACACGCGCAATCTCTGCCCCGGCGTCGCGATTTTGACGAGCTCCAGCCCCTCGCTGACATAGCCGATGACCGAATGGCTAGAATTTGAGGGCGTATCTCTCTTGTAAATGTATACGTTGCCACCGTCGTTTCCAGACGTACGGACGGTGATTGCTCCCTCGCTCCTCGCGTCGAGCATCTCAAAGGGGGACGAGCGACCGCGTAAGCGCGTGGAAACGACGTAGGTGTTGGTTACTGCATCCACTTGATAGCAGCCATCCTTAGCAAGGGCCAAGAAGTGTTCTACGCCCTCAGACGCATCTCTCGAGAGCGTTGCCTTGAAGTAGGTGTAGACTTCCATTCCATCTTCAAGTTCGATGTCAAAGTCAGACGTCGTGAACTTGTCGGTGATATATTCGAGTCGTTCAATCGGCTCGATTCTTTGAATTTCGTCTCCGTTCTCGAGCTTTTCGAGGACATTTCTGCCTGCGACTGCTTTTCCAACTATGGCGTTTGTTCCGTACGAGGCGGTATGCCGCTTTTTTATAAATGAAAGGTACGTATTTGTCTGATCAAACCCGCCAAGGCTGTATGTAATATCCCAGCGCTCGTATTCTCGTTCACCGCGATCGATCTCAAGGTCGCTCGGAACGGGGCCGGCTGATACTATCTGGGGCTGAGACCAGTGGACCTTGGTCCCAACAAATATTTTATAAGTGCGCAGCCAAAGGCGCCGGCTCGGTTCATCGACCTCAATTCTGATCTCGCCCTTGTTTGTGTAAACCGCATATTCCTTGATGACGTCCAGTTTTTGCGTTTTTCTCCCCTTTATGATGCCCACAAGCAGGCCGTCGCGGTAGGGGGTATTCGTGAGCTCAAACGCATCGCGGAGCGTGCGGGTTGCGCGATCGAGCACAACCTGTTTCCCATCAAGAACGATGAACTTGGCGCACATGCCTATTATGCGTCCGTCAGCTGGCCGCTTTCTCGTGTTCCGTCAGAACGTCAAGCACCTGCGCGGTCGATCCGATGGAGATGATCTTGCCCCCGCGCATGAGAGCAGCCCGGTCGCAGACCTCCCGAACGAAATCGAGATCGTGCGATACGATCATAAACGTCTCGCCGATTTCCGCGCGCGCAGTCAGAATTGAGTTTGACACGTCTTTCTTGGTGATTGGATCCATCGTTCCCGTGGGTTCGTCCAGTATAACGAGGTTGGGCTCTCGAATCAAAACCTGTGCGAGTGCCACACGATGCCGCTCTCCTTGACTCAGCTCATCCGGCACCTTAGCAAGGATACTCTCGCTCGTCGACTCGCTAAAGCCGGCCGCCATCAGAGTCTGTACGGCTTTGTGTTCTGAGAGTTCAGCGGGAAGTTCCAAGCCTATGCTACTCGTGAGGTTATCCAAAACGTCGCGGAATGGGTAAAGGTCATATTCCTGGTAAAGTACGCCAATGTACGGCTTCGCTCTTCCTCTGTTATCGGGTCCGGGCATAGTCATGTCCACCCAATCATCCCCAATGCGCACCTGCACCTCGCCATTCGTCGGCTCGAGCACACCTGCGATGATCTTGGAAACGCTTGTTTTTCCCGCCCCGCTTAATCCGATGAGGCCAAAGACCTCCCCCTCTTGGATATCAAACGAAACGTTGCTGACGGCTCTGATCACTCCTCGGTCGAGTGTCACGTATTTCTTTTCAAGCTCCGCCACTTTCACTATCGTGTCGCCAGAAGCGACCTCGTGTTTCTTTATCTCCCCAACAGTGCTCAAAAACTCATCGACGACTTCTTTCGGGGCGCCTTCCTTGGCGATCCTGCCGTCGTCGAGCAGTATTGCTCTGTCAGCCATCGATTCAATGTCTTCGGGAAGGTGCGAGGTAACGAGCACAGCCATGTCGTTCGTTTTGGCCTCGTGTTGGATTATTTTGTGGATGATCTCCGCTGTCTTGCGGTCCAGGGTGCCGGTGGGTTCATCAGCGAGCAAGATGATCGGCGATCTTGCCAGTTGGCGTGCTAAAACAACCCGCTGTTTCTCTCCGCCGCTGAGATCACGCGCCATGTGCATCATTCGATGTGATAACTTCACCTGATCAATAAGTTCAGACGCTTTGTAAATTGCCTCAGAATCGCCGTACCCGCGCTCTGTGAAGCTCCTCATAACGTTTTCTATGGCGCGCTCGTCTCCGTAAAGAGCGAAAGTGCGCTGTAGCATTATCGCAACGCGGCTCCTGACGTCCCTTAGCAAATCGCTCTCTTCATCTGCCCACGCGTCGACTCGGAAGAATTGCATCTTTCCGGAACACACGGCACAGGGTTGTCCAACGCGACTGGGCACGTCGACGTGGCGACACTTTCGACAATACGCTACGTTGTAATAGATTTTACCGCTGGTAGGTTTGTATTCTTTCAATCCTCGTATGGCGTGCAGTAAGACGGTTTTTCCGACCCCGCTCTTGCCTATAATTCCGAGTACCTCGCCCTCGTCAAGGGTGAAATTGATGCCTTTTAATATCTCAAATTCGCCGAATGTTTTGACCAAGTTTTCGACTTCTATCAAGATGGTCATTCAAGTGTTGCCTCCTTCGACCCCGTACGGTTATAACCGTTATTCGTAATAATGTTTTTTAATATGCCAGGCAAGAGCGTTAAGTCTTTTATTACGAGATCGGCTGCTTCGTAGAGCGTTGCGGGACGTTCCTCCTTCTGTTGTATCGTTAGAACTCCAAGGTCCGCGGCTCTCAGTGCGGGGATGTCGTTTATCCCATCGCCCACCATCACGACGTCACAGTATTCTTCCTTAAGTTCGTAGACCAGTTGCTCCTTTGCGCTCGGAGTTGCGATGTCCCTGACGTTCTCGTACGGAATATCAATGCGGTCAGCGAGGGCATAGAGGGTGTTTTTCGCATCACCCGAGGCTACGTAGATGTCGCCTCCAATACGTTTGAGTTCATCAATCACAGGACGCGCCGACTCGAAGAGTTCTCCGCATGTGGCCAGAACGTACGGAATATGGCCTTGTTCAATATCAACGATTGCCGCAGCGCCGGTGAAGTACGACGCGCTGCAACTTTTGCTGACTTCGTGGACTACGTCGACTAGATCCTTTACTCGACTCTTTGTATCCCGCGCAACAGCGTGTAACACCGTCGTTTCAGCAACCGGGACGTTGGAGCAAACAACTACAAGGTCTACGTGGTAGATGTCCAAGAAATCAGCGATGGACAAGTCAGTGGGCACGCCGTCTAGGTCCTTGGGAACATCCAGCTGAAACACAGCAAGCACGTAGTCCAGCCGCGTCCCAATGAAACTGAGGGATACTATCTGATGCAAAAGCGTGCCTTGGTCAATATCCTTTGCTACGCGATGTTTCTCGAGAAGTGTACCCGCGCAGTCGAACACAACGGCAAAACCTTTCATTGGCTACCAGCGAGCGTGTGATACGAGTCGGTCATAAGAGAGTGGTCAAATCGAGAGAAATACGTGAAATGATAATTAAATCGCAGGAGGAACCCTGCAACGGGCGCAACTCATTAAGAGCGCTCACTTACTGCCTTCAGGGGCTAGATCATCAGAAACTATAATGATATCGCCAACGCTTATGATTTTCGACCAAGGAACAATTGTTTCCCCTTTGAGCAAGCCTTTTGAGACATCTAGTGAAATTTCCTTGTTATCCCAGTTAATTAGAACATCTCTTACCTTTCCTACGTTGACCCCGCTAAGCGTCGAAACGTCTTTATGCAATACTCCACGCGTCATGATGACACCCTTCACATATTGCACGTCGTGTTATGTATAAAAAATGTTGCTTTGAGCATCTTTAAATCAGAATACGTGCTCAACAGGTAGACGTGCACAGAGCAGTTGAGCAGAACGGCGAGCCAAGTGTTCACAGTTTTTTCTAGCATTTTCAGAAAACCAAGGTACGCGATCGGCGCTAGTGCGTTGGGCAGCTACCTAATGTTAGTGAACTTTTCAGAAGCAGATACGTTGTACGGGCTGTCGTCAGAATTAGCGTCTTGCAGGTCGCTTTTCGGGCTTTTCCACATCGATCACACCTTTTGCGATGTCGATTGGCAGCTCCTGCTCTCTAATACTTAGTGGCGTCGCGTTGTACCAGAAGCTGTTGAAGAGCTCCTTTTCGATGAAAATGAATTCAGAAATGTCCGTTCTGAAGGCTGATTTGTATATCACATTATCTATGTCGCCGGTGTCGTAAATATAACTCGTTCCGAGCAGCTTGTCATCATCGGATATAAAAATTCCTGCCCCAGTCTCCGATTCAAGATGTCGAATTTCAAAATACTTAGTAAGCAGACGCGCTTCTTCGATGTTGATGCTTTCAATAGGTGCCAGCAAACGATACGTAATCTTGGGCATCTCTCTATCCTTGATCAAATTATAGAGCCGTTTTACCCCCATACGAGTTTGTATCACGTTGAATTCATTTTTCGATCTGTCGAGCATCTCGTAGAAAGCTTTGTAGACGTTCTCCCTCTTCTTTATGACTTGGATCGTCTGCACCACTCGTCCTGCCGTCAGCTCTTGTTCTCTGTACCGCAGCTCGATTCCTGAGTGCCACATGTCTTCCATCATCGAGTGCTGCGTTTCAACGAAGCTCTTAGTATTCGTGTAAATTGAATTATAGAGCTCTGCGCCCTTCTCACTAAATGAATAAAGCAACACTTGCATTGCTTGCTGATCGATGATTACCCCCGTGCTATGCACAATCTGAGGGATATGGCGCACATCGGCACGTTCCGCGATTTCTTGTGCCGCTTGCAGATTATCCTTGTTGATCTCGGCCATTACAATCACGTCAATACCTCGTTGTCGCGCATCCTTTGGAATGAGTGGTGCCAAAATCGGCAAAGCCTCGCTTCTGATCCACAAGAATATCTCTTTCTGGGCCGTGTTTATGAGCGACGTGAAGTCTTGTAAGATCTCCTGGTAGTCGGTAATGACGCGCGTGACCTCGATGGGCTTACCCGTCTCTATCTCTTCTATCCTAAAACGGGCATCTACTCCTCTGTCCCAGAGGGTTTGAAATAGGGAACTCTGGATCTCAATAAATCCGCTGTTGTTCGACCATAGCGACGGGGTGAGTTCGACTCGCTCTAACTCGTCGAGATCCTTTGTTACGCCCGTATACATTGCCTCTTTGCAGTCTGAAATAACGACCGCGATATTGCTCATCATTGGTGAGTGTCGTATCTTAAAGCACGTAGAGAGCTGCTTTACTGCATCGATATTGTTTGGCGTAATCGGAAGCAGGATTCGTAGATCTTCGATCCTGCATTTGTTCTCATCATCTACAAAATAGTCGCCAAGCACTTTGTCCCATCGAAGGAGCCAAAACTCGGTAGAGATGATCCAGAGCCTTTTTTCTGTCGCGTGGAAGGTCTCGAGACGCCGGTCGATAATATCGTCTTTGTCATACAGAACGATAAAGCCCTCTTCGATCGGACACCATTCGACGGGCAGGCCTTGCGCTTTTGTGCGCTCAACGTCCCACAGCTCGAGTAGCGTATCTCGCGCCTTGCTGAGGCTCTGTAACTTCGCGGCCTCTTTACTAATGGCAGGATTTAGCAAGGAGGACGGGTATGCAGCTATGAACGTTTCCGGATTGGTCGATATACGCTTAGCGAGTCCTTGTTTCGAAAGCTCTAGCAGGGCCTTGTTTGCACCGTGACTGGTGAGATGAAGCGATTCGGCTACTTCAACTGCCGTTCGTCGTCCGGTCTGTAGCAGATGAAGGTACACCTCTCCAGCTTCTTTTTTGAGGCCAAATTGTGAAAAAAGAGTTAATATATCTGCTGGCATTCTTTACCTCTAGCATCCCCAGCTCCCCGCTCTGAGCGACGAGTTAATGGTCCTAACTAACGATCGTTGCACAGCTTTGAAATTGCCGCAACTGCTGTTAGTTGGGGTTGGCCGGTTATGCGATTCTTTTTCCTGCGTTTGGCCCTGGAGCGAGGTCGTAGACTTCTGTTACCTTTAGTATCGCACAGCCCTTTGCAGGCAGTTTTTCATTTCGGCTCTTGATCTTCTGTTTCATCATCTCGTAGTCAGGTCCTTCAGTCACATAGTTTGCTGTGCCCTTGAGTTGATAGCCTTCATAGCCCTCCCACGAAGTAAGGGCAACGTTGCAATTTGGCCTCTTCAGGTTGTCAGAAGTTTTGTGCCAAAAGTTGTCACCGACGAGAATTGTTTCGGGGTCTTTTACGATGGTGAATTGATTGGGTACTACGTTCGGTATACCGGCGTCGCTCACCGTTGCGAATACTACAGTCTTCACAGCGTTAATGTTGTTGACTACTTTTTCTGGCAGGTTCGTCATTGAATGCACCTCCATTTAGTATTCATTGGTAGAGCACTCAGCGATAATAAAAACCTTTCTCCGGCTCGGAGAGGACGAAATAGCCCTGCTGAACGTTAACCGGCAACAGACGCAGCGTTGCTAGATGCGCCGCCTGAAAGGCTAGATGCTACGGAGATCGCGGCGCGCAGACGAGGATATGCCGCTTCCGCCTGCGAAATCAAATAAAGCCGCCTATGCTAGCTGAAGAGCTCGCGCTGGGTGACTATTTGCTAGAAAAAATGCATATTGAATCAATTACATATGCACGGCTGATGTCTAGAACGTACGTGCTTGACGCTCCAGTGTTTATTTATGGCGTTCACGTCGTTGGCACTATGTACACAGTTCCTGAGGTAACCCGCGAGTTGACGAGCTCTCAAGCGACAGTAGTACTGGAAGAGTTTCTAAAGGAGGGACTGAAAATCGAAGAGCCGTTGAAAAAAGCAGTCGACGTAGTCACGGAAAAGGCTAAGTCGACGGGTGACCATCTTAGGCTGTCTCAAGCCGATATTGACTTGCTGGCGAAGGCACTTGAAGTAAGCGGTACGCTGGTTACGGATGATTATTCCGTTCAAAATGTCGCGGCGCGCCTCGGGATTGAGACGCAGGCCATCCAGCAGGCACGCATCAAACGCGTGCTGAAATGGAGACGCAGGTGTGTCGGGTGCGGTCGGTTGTATGAAACGGAAACGATCTGTCCCGTCTGCGGATCTGAGGTGAGAGTTAAGCCGGTGAAGAGGTAATCTTTGACAGGTGGGAGGAGTCAGAACATGAACGATTTGAACGATCTCATAAGCAAAGCGCAGGAACTACGCGAGAAAGGGTTGCGTTCCGGGGAGATAGCGGACGAACTGAACATATCACGAGAAACTGCAACGTGGCTTCTCACCCGCTCCAAGAGCTCACAAGAGCCTGTGCCAAAGGACATCTACGTAAACTGGAGCGAGATTGGACAAAACGCAGAGAGGCTCAGATTTGTCTCGCTTGCGTTAGTCGACATGATCCTGGAGACAGGTGATCCTGACGTGGTAATCGGCGTTGCGCTGAGTGGGCTACCTCTTGCGACGCTTGTCGCCGATGAAATCGGAGCAGAGCTCGCAGTGTTTGTTCCGCAAAAACAAAAGGGATCTGAAAATGACGGCGTTAAGGGTTCATTTAGTCAAAACTTCGCTGATATTGCGGGAAAAAGCTGCGCGATAGTCGATGATGTAATAACCACTGGAAGCACGGCGATTGAACTCATAGAAAGCATCAAAGAGATGCAAGCAACGCCGCTATCGGTAGCTGTGCTCATTAACAAGAAGGGGATTGATCAAGTCCAGAACGTTCCGATCAGGTCGCTTGTCCAAATAACCATTTTCTAATCGTTGAGACTGACCGCAGGGAGTGCAAGTGGCAACTTCTGAACTTGATGAAATTCGAGCGATTGAGAGAAAATGGCAGGATCGTTGGTTTGGCGATAAGATATTTGAGCCAAAAAGCGCAGGGCCGAAGAAGTACTTCTTGACGACGCCGTATCCGTATACGAGCGGACCCCAGCACATAGGCCATACGCGGACCTATAACGTTGCTGATATTCACGCTCGGTTCATGCGAATGAACGGCCACAACGTGCTGTGGCCGATGGCGTGGCACATTACGGGAACACCGATACTCGCTATTAGCTCGTGCATAGGGCGCCGCGAAAGCGCGACGATAGCGCTTTATAAGAACTACGTTCGCCTCTATGAGGATGACGAGTCGCGCGTTGACCAGATCGTCAATTCGTTTGTGGATCCTTGGAATATCGCGAACTACTTTGCAGAGAAGATCGCGCCAGATTTCAAGAAGATGGGCTTCTCAATCGACTGGTCCCGACAGTTTACCACCGGCGACCTCGTCTACAATCAGTTTATTCGCTGGCAGTACGGCAAGCTGATGGAGCTCGGGCTGATCGTGCGCGGACAACACCCAGTTCTCTTCTGCACGATCGATCAAAACGCCGTCGGGGAAGACGATATCGCCGGCGGCGACGTTGAGAAGATATCAATCGACGATTACGTTGGGATCAAGTTCTCTCTGGACGAAGCGTATGTCGTCACGGCCTCGCTGCGCCCTGAAACAGTTTTTGCGGTAACAAATCTCTGGGTTGCGCCTGACGCGACGTACGTCAAAGCCTACGTCGACGGTGAGACGTGGATCGTTTCCCACCAAAGCGCCTTAAAGTTGCGCTATCAGCAGCGGGAGGTCACTATCATAGAGGAGTTTCAGGGCACGTCACTCCTAGGGGCGCATTGCGTCAGTCCTCTGGGACGGAAAGTACCTATTCTTCCGGCGTCTTTCGTCGATTCTGATCACGGTACCGGAATCGTCATGAGTGTCCCCGCTCACGCCCCCTATGATTGGGCAGCCCTGCACGACCTGAAGCAGCAAGGGAGCACCGGTTTGGATGTTGATCTCTCCTCGCTAAGAAGCGATATTGAAGCTATACAGCCGATATCTCTCGTCAAAATCGATGGGTACGGGGATTTTCCCGCATCAGAGCTATGCGAACGCTATGGCGTACGATCTCAACGCGACGACAAGACGCTGAGCCATATTACCAACATACTTTACAGGGAGGAATTCTATACCGGGATTCTCAAGGAAACTGCCGAGCAATTTGATGGCCGACTAGTGCGCGACGTCAAGCAGGATGTCGTTGAGTTCCTCAATAGTCGAAATGCCGCGTCGAGCATTTATGAGACCTCAACAAAAGGGCTCTGTCGATGCGGCGGCCGGGTGGTTGTCGCCGTAGAGCCTGGCCAGTATTTCCTCAACTATGGCGACCCTCACTGGAAGGAAAAGGCATTCGAATTGCTTGACCAGCTTGAAATTGTACCAGAGATATACCGAGCACAGTTCGTCCAGACGTTTGAGTGGCTCGATCAACGACCGTGCGTTCGGCGCAGAGGGCTTGGGACGGAATTTCCATTCTCAACCGAGCACTGGATAATTGAGCCGCTTTCTGATTCCGTTATCTACATGGCGCTCTATACCATCATCCAGCACATACGCGAGTGTGACCCGAAGCGGCTAACGCCCGCCTTCTTTGATTACGTTTTCCTGGGCAAGGGCGACGCAACGGACATCTGCCAACAAACAGGTTTGTCAGAGACGGTGATCAGAGCCGCGCGAAACGATTTCATCTACTGGTATCCGAACGATCATCGGCACACTGCTATTGCCCACATTTCCAATCACTTGAGCTTCTTCTTGTTCCATCATGCGATACTGTTTCCGGAGACTTGCTGGCCAAAGCTTGTTACGCTCAACGAGCTTCTTGTTCGCGAAGGGGTGAAGATGTCGAAGAGCAAGGGCAACGTGATTCCGATTGCGACAGTCCCGGAGGTCTATAGCGCGGACCTCGTGCGGCTCTGCTTAGTGTCCATTGCCGACCTGAATTCAACCGTTGACTGGAGGGAAAAAGAAGTCGAGATGGTAAAAAAGAGGCTTCTGAGGTTTTGGCACGCAACGAAGAGGGATGTTGAAGCGGCGAGGCCGGAATACAATGGGCAGCTTTCTTTTGCGAGTCGATGGATACTGGCAGCGACTAAGGCTATGGTATCAAAAACGTCTGAAGCCGCTCATCAATTCTCGTACAGAAAGTACGTCACCGAAGCATTTTTTGAACACTTAAACCGGGTTGAAGAGTACAAATCGATGATTTTGGACGGTGACGAGAAGCGTCGCACGCTCTGGGACATCATCGATATATGGCTCCGGGTGCTGGCGCCTGTTGTGCCTCACATTGCTGAGGAGCTGTGGGAGAGAATGCTGAAGTCTGGTTATATCTCCCTCGCAGAATTCCCGCTGTATGACGATCTTTATGCCGAAACACTTGCGCAAAAGGGCTTCTTGGATGGGGTGATCAGTGATATCTCAAACATACAAGCCGCAATAAAGCGGGAAACCGAATCAGTTTTTATCTACCTTCCGGCTCAGTGGAAATACACCCTTTACGGCGTGGCGCGCGGGCTTGATGATCCCTCGGTCAAAAACATCATGGCCCGAGTCAAAGACGACCCCCTTCTGCGCATGTATGTAAAAGAAATCGCTCATATCGCACCCGATCTTGCCAAATCGCTCGCTCACGAAGCCCCATCTTCTGACGCGCTGGACTTCAAGGCCGAATCAGAGACTCTTCTCGCCGCTAAGGACTACATGACGCGAAAATTTGGGAAGCACGTGTATGTCTGCGCAGAAAACGACAACGTGTTCGATCCAGCGAATCGCGCGAGGCGAGCGCTTCCCATGAAACCGGCAATCTACGCCGAATAGAGTGGCCAGAGCTGGAGCAGGTCAGTCCTCTTTGGCGCGTTTTACTGCTTGTTGAGCCTTTTTTGCACGCTGTTTTGCCGTGTATCCGGTTGTTTTTTCCAGAAAACAGCGGAACCGCGCGTTCGTATCGATCATTACCGCTTCGGGAACGCTGGTACTGGGTTCGGTATCGACGAGTAACGTGTCAGCCACACGTATCGTGATCGTCTTCAGTGCCCCGTAGCTCAAGCGGTATTCTTCGTCGCGCACGTTGATATCGATGCCAAAGCACGCTCTGAGTGCTTCGACAACCCGCTGATTGGCATCCTTCTTGAATCCTCGTTTGAACGCATATTCTTGAATTGTAGTCACGACCTGCGGCTGTGAGACCTATACGTTCTTTGCGGCACATTGTTTATATGCGCTCCGCAAAGGACGCGATTATCCAAGGTGCCGTTTTGAGATAAAGAGAAGAGTCGTGGAGTGGAGTGATAAAGTATTTACTTAGTAATGGGTCATTGTTTAAGAAGTGAGCAATTGTGGACGCTGATACATCATGAAAGCCGGAACTGATAACGAATACGTTAACATGATTATCGAAGAAGAGGTGAGCTCAAAGAGCCCCGTAATCCTCGCGGGATTCCCCGGAATCGGCCTCGTTGGCAACATCGTGGCCACACAAATAGCATCAGAGCTCAAGATGAAGCAGATAGGAACTATTGAATCTCGCCTGTTTCCGCCCATTACCGTGCTCTTTGAAGGACTCACGCACGCCCCAGTCAGAATCTACGAGGATCCTCAAAACAACTTCATCGTAGTGCTATCGGACATCCTCATTCACCCAATGATTGCTTATGACATAGGCAAAGCAGTTATTGGCTGGGCGCAGAGTCTGCACGCGAAACTCAACATACCGATCGCCGGCATCGCCACGATGCGCGAAGAACGCACCGTTTATGCCGCCGCAACTGGCGCCGAACAACTCAGTCTCGTGAAGGATAAAACCGAGACCTTGGTGACCGGAAGCATCTCGGGTATCGCCGGAAGCATAATGAATGAGAGTCATATTAACAAGCTCCCGGCGCTGTGCCTCTTGGGAGAAACCCAAGGTCCTACTCCTGATCCACGCGCAGCAGCTCGCGTCATTGACGTGGTAAGCAACGTATTGAACGTGAACATCAGCACGCAGAAGCTGATTGAGGAAGCGGACCAGATCGAAACAGAGCTACACAAGCTTGCTGAGCAGGTTCAAGGGGCAGAACAGGCCGAAACGAAAGGACCAACTCAGGTCATGTACGGGTGAGCACATGAGACATCTAGCTTTGACCGGTATATCAAAAGAGTCAATCGACGACCTCATTATAAAGCGCGTTAGAACTTTTGAGTTGCGCAGTGCTCATAACATCCCAATTGTTTTCGAAGCTGACATTGGCGACGAAGTGTTTGTGACGGACACGAGTCGTCACGACGTTGCGATCGGTACGACAGGGGTTTTAGCGCGCGTGCGAACCAAAACCATTTCAATGCAAAAAGTCTCACACCGGGTGGGCGACTTCTATGAAGAACGTGAGGTTATGTCGGCCCGGGTTCAGCTCGAGCTGCGCGAACACACGTGCCGGCTGCGTGGCATCGAGGACGAAGGTCCAGGCAAGATCATCGCAGTCGAGACCGCCGAAGTATGCCACTATGAAGGTCGATGAACTGATCTGAGCTTAAACTGGGCTCGGCTCCTGTGCGAGTTGCGACCCGCACGAAAACGCTTTGCGATACTTCTAGAAGGCATCCGTGTGAAGCGCAGATGCCGCTGCTTTTTTCATTGGCTGCTGCACCGCGACAGATGCTTCAGAGGCCGGAGTCTTGCTGCTGAAAGCGACCCGTCACGCAGTCGCCCTATTTAACACATTTATAAGTATGAGTTGCGAGCATGGGATAAAAGGGGCCCGTGGCTTAGTCTGGATATAGCGCCGGCCTTCTAAGCCGGTGGTCGAGGGTTCAAATCCCTCCGGGTCCGTTTTCTTTGCGCTTTGCCGGCCTTAGAAAGCGTTTCCGAAGTTATTGGTTGGCAATCGCTCACATTGCAAGGCGAACTCGCGCCAGCCGAACCGAAATCGGACGCCGTCAGTCAGTGTTCGGTTCTCTTCTCGCGACTGGGGCTTTGGTGGCTCGAGTGTGACTTGAAAGGCGATCCCGGTGCACGCCGTGAAACACCACAAAGACTAAGTTTATCTTCGGCGAAAGCCCGCTGTAGCTATGCTCGCATGGTCGCTACGCCAAAGGGGAAGTTATGATCTTCAGCGCTGATGAAATACTCGAGACACTCGACATGATTCTCTACGAGCATCTCGACATACGGACAGTCACTGTAGGAATCAACTTGATGGGCTGCGTGCGAGACGACCCTGAACGAATGGCCCAAGCTGTGCACGATCGGATCGTGTCTATTGCGTCTAAGCTGCGCTCAGAAGCCGATCGAACGGTCGAGCGGTATTCGTTGCCGATAGTAAACAAGCGCATCTCGGTAACTCCTATTGGTTCCTTGATCGACGTCCATCCGCAATCTGGTCCATTGATGGCACGCGCGATGGACGAAGCTGCGTCCGAGTTGAACGTCGACTTTATCGGTGGCTACTCGGCCCTCGTCCAGAAAGGCTTTACAATCGGGACTGAGGCACTTGTGAGCTCGATTCCGGAGGCATTGAGCACGACAGAAAAGGTGTGTGCCTCCGTGAACATCGCTACGACCAAAGCGGGCATCAACATCGAGGCCGCGCTCCGAATGGGTAGAGTTATCAAGGAGCTTGCTCGCATCGATCCGCAGCTTTGTACCCGTTTGGTTACCTTTGCAAACGCGCCACCTGATAATCCGTTTATGGCCGGTGCCTTTCACGGTCCAGGCGAACCCGAATCGGTCGTGAACGTGGGTATATCGGGTCCTGGCGTCATTAGGGCGGTAGTGGAGAGAATGGGGGATTGCGATCTCGGTCAGCTTGCCGAGGTTGTCAAACGTGCCGCATTCAAGATAACGCGCGTGGGGGAGTTGGTAGGTAAAGAGATAGCAGCACGAATGAATGTTGATTTCGGAATTGTCGACCTCTCGTTAGCGCCTACCCCCCAGAAGGGGGACTCTGTCGCACAGATCATCGAAGCAATGGGGATTGAGCGGTGCGGAGCGCCTGGAACGACTGCTGCACTCGCTATGCTTACTGATGCTGTAAAGAAAGGGGGCGCGATGGCGTCTTCACGCGTAGGGGGCCTCAGTGGCGCGTTCATACCGGTCAGCGAAGATGCTGGCATGGCTGAAGCAATCCGCGTCGGCGCCATCGGGCTTGAGAAACTTGAGGCACTGACGTCCGTATGTTCGGTTGGGCTTGACATGGTGTGCATTCCTTCTGCGACACCCGCCGAGACAATCGCGGGAATAATTGCTGATGAGTGCGCGATCGGGGTCATCAACGACAAAACGACGGGTGTGCGGCTTATTCCCGTAGGAAAGGAAGGCGACTTGATTGAGTTCGGTGGGTTGCTCGGGGCTGCGCCTGTGGTGCCAATCAAGGCATTTAGCTCCGAAAAGTTCATCAAAAGAGGCGGTTCGATTCCGGCGCCGCTTATGAGCCTCGGGAATTAACGAAACCGCCCTGGCTGGCGCTTGCTCGTTGCAGAGCAGATTGACGGGCCCGCTGGGATTTGAACCCAGGTTCTTGGATGTCTCCACAAAGGCTCCGAAGTCCAAGAGGATAGTCCACTACCCTACGAGCCCATAGTTATCCGAAGGAGCTTATCGGTATTGAAATTAACTCGGAAAACTACAAATAAGGGGCCCCCTTAATACTTTAGCGCATCTGGGGGGCCTGATGGCTCAAATAAGCGCGTAAGTGTTCTGCGACTTCTCATGACGAACATCGAGACACAGAGAAAGCTAATAGAAATCCTACGAATTCTCGACGAAAGCGACGAGGCTATCGGAGCACGGATGATCTCCGCAAGCTTAGGTCAACGAGGATACCCGATAGGAGAACGCGCCGTGCGCCACTATTTGGTGCTGCTTGATTACAAAAGCTTCACGACTAAAATAGGTAACGCAGGCAGAGTTATCACCGAAAAAGGCCTGAAAGAGTTGAATGAAGCGATAGTTGGAGATCGGGTCGGATTTGTCATAACCAAGATCGACGAACTGGTTTACCGGACGAGTTTCGACCTAAAGCTGAGAAATGGTGACATCATAGTCAATGTTGCGACTATCGACAAGAATGATTTCGATGTCGCAATAGAAGCGGCCGCCGAGACTATAGACAGCGGATATACTGTTAGTCCGTACGTGCGTCTTCTTGAGGAGGGGGATAAGGTTGGTGCCGTCTTCATTCCTTATGGGGCTGTAGGACTCGTGACTATGTGTAGCATGACTGTCGACGGCATATTGATCAAACACGGGATCCCGTCTAGCATCAAATACGGGGGGCTTCTCGGAATCAAAAACAGCCAGCCAATCGCCTACACTGATCTCATCTCATACGGCGGAACTTCGCTCGATCCGATTCAAATATTCACCGCACGACGTATGACCTCCATTTTGGCTGCAGCACGGACCGGACAAGGCATAGTACTCGCGAACGTTAGAACCGTGCCAGCTATCGCATCTGAAAAATCCATCGAACTGCTCCGGGACGCTAAAAAAGCAGGCATCGTCGGCTGGATCGAGAGCCCGCTTCAAGAAAGTTCGCCTGGAATCTGCGCTGAGAATGACGTTGTCGAGATCAACAATTACGCGGGAGCAAATCCAATGGCGGCACTGTATGAGCTGGAAATAGCCGTGAAGGTACATTCGATCTCAGCTCTCATGGATGTAAAGCTCCTTAATCAACGATTGTAAACACCGCTCAGTCGACCGTGCTGCGTAGTGCTGCGATCCGCATTCCCCCGCAGGGTGGCGTGTTGGAAATGTTTATATTTCATTACCGCCTAAAGCGGAACGTAATTTCCTACCAAGAATTACGAACAGGAGATTTTCCATGGCAGAAACGAAGGACAAAGACTATGTTGTAGCCCAAGTCGAAGAACAGGACATCAAGTTCATTCGACTCTGGTTTACGGACATCCTCGGCGCTCTGAAAAGCTTTGCAATAACAAGCGACGAGCTCGAAGGGGCTCTCGATGAAGGAATGGGCTTCGATGGCTCCTCAATCATCGGCTATCAAACGATTGAGGAGTCAGATATGATTGCGAAGCCCGATCCCAGCACCTTTGCGATATTGCCTTGGCGGCCAAAAGAAAAGGGTGTCGCACGAATCATCTGTGACGTGCTTGAACCGTCGGGGAGGCCATATGAGGGGGATCCCAGGTACGTCCTAAAAAGAAATCTCCAGCGAGCAGAGAAGAAAGGCCTCACATTCAACATTGGGCCGGAACTTGAGTATTTCTATTTTGCAAACAATCAATGCGCCGATATCATTGATACCGGCGGGTACTTCGATCTTACCCCCTTGGATCAGGCGACTGACCTTCGGAGAGACACGATATTTGCGCTGCAAGACATGGGCATTCATGTCGAGTATAGTCACCACGAGGTTGGCCCTAGCCAACACGAGATTGATCTCCGCTACGCGGACGCTTTGACCATGTCTGACAGCGTCATGACGTACCGCCTCGTCGTTAAGGAGATCGCGCTCCGGGCAGGCTACTATGCCACGTTTATGCCGAAGCCCATACTTGGTGAGAACGGAAGCGGCATGCATACGCACCAATCACTGTTTAGGGGAAAGAAGAATGCATTTTTCGACCCCAATGACATGTACCATCTGTCAGACCTGGGTAAAGGATTCATTGCGGGGCAGTTGAAGCACGTAAACGAATTCTGTCTCGTCATGAGCCAATGGGTGAACTCGTACAAGCGACTCGTCCCCGGCTATGAAGCGCCTGTTTACATCTCGTGGGCGCGGCGAAATAGATCCGCACTGATAAGAGTGCCAATGTATAAGCCCGGAAACGAGCTCGCAACGAGAGCGGAGCTGCGTTGCCCCGATCCGGCCTGTAATCCCTATCTCACCTTTGCAGTGATGCTCGCAAGCGGGCTCGACGGAATCGAAAAGGGCTACGACCTCCCTGACCCCGTTGAGAAGGACATCTTCAAAATGACGCCGCAACAGCTCGATGCGCACGGCATTGGCTCACTCCCCGAGAACTTGGGACTTGCCATAAAAGAGACCGAGAACTCTGAACTCGTGCGACGCGCACTCGGCAATCACGTCTTTGACCGCTTCATCCAACTCAAAAAGAAAGAGTGGGAGGAGTATCGCATCCAGGTGTCGGAGTACGAGATCGGACGGTACCTGCCTGTTTTGTAAAGAGCGTTTTGGGGCGGAGAACTGGCGGGCTGTTCCGCTCTGATCGCTTTTTTTTTGTTCTTTGTTCTCTATCGGACGAGATCGACCGGGATTATCTCTTCGTGAATCGCCGTCGAAAGAATAACGCCGGCAGCGCCGAGATCTTCGAGCGTATCCAAGTCTTCACTGTTCTTTATTCCGCCAGCGACAACAATTGGATGTCCCGAAACGTCGATCACCCTCTCTATGAAATCAAAGTCGACCCCGTGCTTCGTTCCCACCAGGTTGATGTTCAGTACGAGCAGTTCGCTCATCTTGTAAAGGTTCATCTTCTCGATAACCTCGAGAGGATCTCCGGAAAGTGCTGGATCGGGGGATATTGCGCTTCCCTCCCTGATGTCGATGCTAACGGCGATCCGCATCGATTGAGCTGCTCGAATCACGTCGAGGCGGCCCGTTTCGGTGCCAATTATCGCTGTATCACCGATTCGCTCGGCCTCTCGGACGTCATCGAGCCGCCGGATCCCTATGTCAATGAGGGTTTTTGTGCGTGCGCCTATGCGTTGGATAATGAGTGAGTTGCTACCCCAACCGAGGATCCGATCGAGATCCGCGATGTACGTCCTCCTCGGCTTAATGGCGTCAACGACATTTAGCGGATCTGATGTCGTGCAGATCTTACTATGGCGTTCAATGGGTTCATATCGTTCTCGATCGCCTTTGTAGCCTTTTACGACGACTCCGCCTCGAATGTCCATTGCAAAGATAATATCCATCGGTTCACTCCTCACTAAGCATATCGTCCGCACGGGAAAAACGTATTGGTCTCGCTTGATTTCGCTGTGGTGAACGGACTGCGCGGCGGCGGTACACATCAAAACGTCCGCGTGTCGCGGGAAGCACCGCTTGCCGGAACAACAGAGGTCAGAGTCGGGCCAAAAGCTCCTGTTTCTTGGCCGCGAACTCGTCCTCGGTGATGACTCCTTGCTCTTTGAGATCGGCCAAATTACCCAGCAATGTACACGGGTCGGCGGCCTGTCTGCCGGGTTCGCCCCGTCGTGCTTCGAATGCCTCGGTGAACCCAGCACCGATAATGGCAATTGGAATGGCAAACGTGGCTATGCCTAAGAACATTGCAAAAACTGCCAAGAATTGCCCGAGCGCTGTCGTGGGGACGAGATCGCCGTAGCCAACGGTGGTCAGGGTCTGCGCAGCCCACCAGCCAGCAGCAGGAATGCTTGAAAAATCGCGCGGGTCTGAGCCATGCTCAATAATGAACATGAAACTTGAGAACGTTATCAGCAAGATTAGGTCGATTGCCAGCGCAGTAACGAGCTCGTTTTTTTTCGCTTTCAGAACATCGGTGACGAATTTGAATACACTGGAGTACGTGAGCAGCTTGAGGATGATGAGGATTATCGCCGCGTTTACGAATACTTCTGTTCCTGGAAACAACGGCTTGACATAAAAAGGCACAATGACAAGCAGATTTACGAGCAGGGACGTTGTAAACAGGCATTTTAATCTGCCTTTGATCGGACCTCTGAACCGCGGATCTACCGTGCACGACCATAAGCGTAGCAGCAGTTCGATGGTAAAAACCGCGATCGCAAAAGCAAACACTGCGGTAAAGAGGCCGTGGTATCGTTGGTATATGTCGCTGTAGCTGGCGAGTATGACGACACCTACGAGTAGCCAGATCAATGCTATCAAAAAGAAGCGAACGCGCGTAGCTGTGGAAACATCACGACGATGCGCCGCAACGATTCGGGCCTCGCCTACAGAGGCGGGGGCGGGCTGGAAGATTTCATATACACGGCGCTTCAGTTCGTCATTTTGCTTGGACATGCCCGGCTTCGAGGTTCTGAATCGAGATAGTGCACCTCAATAGTGAACGTCAATTTGCATATAAATGCGTTGTGATCTTCCACGAGCGCTGTTCCGTGATCTAGAGTCGCGGGCCGCGGCAGTTGTCAACACATTGACGTTCTGAGTTGATCACCTGTTAAAAAGTCAAGCTTGAGGTATGGCATTCACGGACGAAGAGGCGTATGAAGATTTAGGTGTCGGGTAAGAGCTGCAACAAGAAGTTCACACTCGAATTTGAGGCTGGCTTTGAGAAGATGCAAGTCGTCAAAGATGGTGACGGTCTTTAGACCTCTTACTTTTAAGGAACGTCGCTAAGGAAGATTGTAGACCACCTTGAGCAGTTCTGCGAGCGAAAAGTAGACCACACAACCGTTCTTTATTGGGTGAAGAAGTACAGCGCGATAATCAGTCAATATGCTGAAACGCTCTCGCCTCAATTAGGTGGTATTTGGCACGCTGACGAAATGAAGGTCAAAACAAAGCGGGATGAATGGTCGTGGCTATGGCACGTTATGGACAGCGAGACGCGGTTTATGGTGGCAAATCTCGTTACCAAGAAGCGTGAGGTGCAGGATGCTCAAGAGCTGTTCAAGGAGGCAAGAGAAGCGGGTAAGCCGGAATTCCTCATCACTGACGGCTTGCAGTCGTATCACAAGGCGTTCAACAAGGAGTTTTACGACCACCACCAAGAGAGCGAGCACGTTGTGGCTGAGGGGTTGACGGCGCGGAGTAATAATAACAAGGTCGAACGCTTGCACAATACGGTCAGAGAACGCGTTAAGGTAATGAGAGGGCTGCACAGCGACAAGTCGGCTGCGGTGTTTAATGATGGGTTCAAAGCCTATTACAACTTCGTGAGGCCGAATCAGGCTCTAAAGGGGAAAACGCCTGCCGAAGTAGCGGGGGTAGATTTGGAATTGGGAGAAAACAAGTGGTTGGGGCTGTTGAAGAAGGCGATGGAGAAT
This sequence comes from Methanobacteriota archaeon, assembly GCA_963701995.1. Classification (GTDB taxonomy): domain Archaea; phylum Halobacteriota; class Bog-38; order Methanoflorentales; family Methanoflorentaceae; genus Methanoflorens. The sequence continues at coordinate 954,632 of OY969693.1, forward strand.
GCGAAGGGGTTATAGTTCAGTTTGGCAATTTTGAATCTAGGTATTTGTACAGCACGTCTGGGAAGTCTTGTCGCTCTAATACATTTGGGAAAATTGCGAAGTTCTCTTTGTCGTACCTGCGGATTTTTTGAAACCTTTCGCCGTGTCCGATAATAATAGCGCCAAATTGGGCCCCATAAAGATGCATGCTTCCGTAAAACGCTCTTACGTCTTTCCACCCAAATTTCTTGTCCATTTTGCATTCAATGAGTGCCAATGGGCGCTCTTCGTGCTGGATTAGGCAATCAAGTTGCCCTATTGAATCACAGTCAAGGCAAGATTCTTTAGTTATTCCCTCGAGGGTTTCTAAATCAACTGCTTCGAGGTCCACTACTTCTACGTTTTGATAAACCTCATAACTAGTGTGCGCCAAATGCTCTTTTATCAGAGCATAGGTCCACAGTTCAAGCATCTTGCCTATGTTATCTGACTTAATCCACGGCTCATATAGGACGTCTGCGATTTTATAAAAAGTTCCATAGACTTCTGTTGCTTGTTTTGAATCTCGCTCAGCATGAATAAGGGTAAGCTCACCATTATAATCAGCAACGTAGGACTGAGGTTTAAAAATCCCTAAATCACACGCGTCAGTACATAAATTCTCAAATGCGATGTTATTTTTGCCGCAAACTGCACTTGCGGTGCGTCGCATTTTCTCAAAAAAATCCAGAAATTCGTGTCCGGTCTTTTTGCAATATATCTCAGGGAAAACCTTCAAGGACTCCACAAGTTCACAGAGTCCCTTATCAGTGCTAAAAAGGTTGCCAAAAACCTCTCCGATAAATAATTTTCTGAGGTTGATGTCAGCTTCCAACTTTTTCGAAAGCTTCAAAAAGCAACCTTCGGTTAGTTCTTTCTCTTCCGGGCTAGGCAGAAATTTCCATTTGACCTTGCTTTGGACAGTATTTCTTGTAGACATATGCCAGTATCAGGTCAAGGCGCGTCCTACTGAGCTTTTTCAGCGTTTCGAGAGATTGTTCGTCAGTGATGTATCGGTCTGAGATACCTACCTCCTCTGACCTAGACAAACTGTACGAGTATTTGATATAATCTCCGAGTTGCTCCTTCTCTTCTATGACATCGCCGTGCAACATAAGCGTCTCTATAACATCAGCCAAATCTGGCGAATATGGCCCGTAATAGTGCCTCGAAAAATCGAAAGACTTGCGGAGCCCGAGCTCCTGCTGTCCTAAAAAAATCATTTTCTGAAAACGAGTCCGCCCTTCAATCTTTCCTACCTGTTTCAACACGGAAAGCACTAGCTCGCTTTTTTTTTCGAAGTCTTCTTCGCTCATGTGCACCGTGTCACCTCCACCACAAGCTTGCGAATTAGGCTCGTTGCGTGATGTTGACCGCGAGGGTATATACATCTTCCTCCCTGAACGCACTAGGCTTGCAAGAAGCCGCCAACCCTTTCTTAACAACCCATTTTTAACAACGCTCATTTTAACAGCACCTTTCTTAGAAACAGTTAATGCTAATCACGCTAAATCGTTGGCGGGGCAGTGACTCTCTAGTTTCAAGGGGCTATTCTTTCCCCCGACTTCTCCTTCCCAGAGGGTCAATGCTCTTTTGGGTTTTTCACCGGTTCACCAACCGCTTTTTCACCACTTGATTTCACCGGAGTTTCACCAGAGCCGATTTGACTAACTTTTATATAGAATTGAAACTAACTATAAGTTAGTGTTACGATCCATCCCGACCGTGACACGCTAAGAAAGAGCGATGGACGAAGCAGCACTCCTTGACATTCTCGGCAATGAAAATCGCCGCAATATCTTGAAGCTCCTTTCGCTGCGGCCTTTTTACGTGACCGAGATCTCGGAAAGACTTCACGTGGCGCCCAAGGCCGTGATCAGCCATCTGAGCATGCTCGAGCAGGCTGGCATCATCGCGTTTTTTGTCGACGAGCGAAGGCGGAAGTACTTCCACATCGCCGATAACGTGCTGCTTGAGATTCAAATCTCTCCGTTCAGCTATGGCGTTGAGACTGCGAACCCTGGACAGAAGGAACCAAGCGTTATTGAGTTCTCAACTCCGATAGGCGAGATACAACTCAAGACGCGAAGTCTAGGCGACGTAGCTGAGACACTCGACAGCCTTAGAAGGGCAAACCGCGAACTGATGGGGGCCCAGCGAAGGGTACAAGAGTTGGTGAATGAAGTGATGGAACGTGGCGCGCGGAAGATCGACCGAATATCGCAAGACTTCATTGAATATGACATCCTCTCGCTGCTGCTTACCGGGCCGAAGACTGCCCATCAGCTGTCAGCAGGGCTCGCGATACCCGCCCAGATATTGTCAGAGCGCCTTCGCGACCTCGAAAAACGAGAGAAAATCAGAAGAATAGATGCAAAGACGTACTGGCTAGCGAGGTAGGGAGATAAGCTCATCAACGCATCACACACACGAAATAGGAGACAATTGAAAAATGGCAGAAGAAATAACGCTTAAAGTCGTCGAGGCGTACCATCGCGACGCGGGAAGGGGTATCGCCCGAATCGACATGGATACCATGCGACAACTCGGGCTCGTAAGCGGGGACATTATCGAGATAACGGGCCGCAACAGAGCAGCCGCCGTGGTGTGGCCGGCATACCCAGAAGACCGAGGCCTCGGCATCATCAGAATCGATGGTAACATTCGCGGTAACGCACACGTGGGCATCGACGACAAGGTCGTCATTAAAAAGGCAAAATCGAATCCGGCCGTGAAGATCACGCTGGCCCCCACCCAGCCGGTGCGTATCGTCGGCGGGGAGGACTATCTCATGCGATTCCTCGAGGGGCGTCCGGTGCAGAAGGGCGAGACGCTCCGGGTCGAAATGCTGGGCAATCCGATAACCTTTGTGATCACCGCCACCCAGCCAGCAGGCATCGTTATCGCTGGGAAGAGTACGCAAGTAACGCTTAAAGAAAAGCCGACGGTGGCGGCGGAACGTTCGATTTCTCACGTCACCTACGAAGATATCGGCGGCCTCAAACGAGAGCTCGCCCTGGTTCGAGAAATGATTGAGTTGCCGCTGCGGCACCCAGAACTATTCCAAAAGCTCGGCATCGACCCGCCAAAAGGCGTCTTGCTCTACGGCCCACCAGGCACGGGAAAGACACTCATCGCGAAGGCCGTCGCGAACGAGACGGACGCCTACTTCATCAACATCAGCGGCCCGGAGATAATGAGTAAGTTTTACGGTGAGAGCGAACAGCACCTCCGGGAGCTGTTCAAGGAGGCGTCGGACAATACCCCCGCGATCATTTTTATAGACGAGATCGACGCGATCGCACCCAAGCGAAGCGAAGTGACGGGAGAGGTCGAACGGCGCGTCGTCGCCCAACTGCTCGCGCTGATGGATGGCCTTGAGGCACGAGGACAGGTCGTCGTGATCGCCGCTACCAATCGTCCGGAAGGAATCGACTCCGCGCTGCGCAGGCCCGGTCGATTCGACAGAGAGATCGAAATCGGAGTGCCTGATTCAGCTGGCCGTCTGCAGATATTACAGGTGCACACTAGGGGCATGCCCATCGCCAGCGACGTGCGTCTGGAGGATCTCGCCCGTACGACGCACGGCTTTGTCGGCGCTGACCTCGCCGCCTTATCCAAAGAAGCGGCGATGCACGCACTGCGAAAGATCCTTCCCGAGATTGACCTTGAACAAGAGATCCCGCAAGATGTGCTGGATAAGCTCGAGGTCACCGCGGAAGACTTCACGAACGTCCGGAAGAACATCGAGCCCTCAGCGATGCGCGAGGTCTTTGTTGAGGCGCCCAACGTGAAGTGGCAAGACGTCGGGGGGCTTGAAGCGCCCAAACAAGAGCTGATAGAGGCCGTGGAGTGGCCAATAAAATTCGCCGACGCGTTTAGCACGATCAACACGAAGCCGCCAAAGGGGGTGTTGCTCTTCGGCCCACCGGGGACGGGAAAGACGCTCCTAGCCAAGGCGGTCGCGACGGAAAGCGAAGCCAACTTTATTAGCATAAAGGGGCCCGAACTGTTGAGCAAGTGGGTGGGCGAGTCGGAAAAAGGCGTGCGCGAGACGTTTCGACGCGCCAAGCAGGTCTCACCGACCATCATCCTGTTCGATGAGCTTGACGCGGTAGCACCGACCCGAGGGGCGAGTTCAGACTCGCACGTGACGGAACGTGTAGTGAGCCAACTGCTGACCGAGCTCGATGGCTTAGAGGAGCTAAAGGACGTGGTGGTGATCGGCGCAACGAATCGGCCCGATATGGTTGATATTGCGCTCCTACGGCCCGGACGACTTGACAGGCTCGTGTACATACCGCCGCCAAACGCGTCGAGTCGCGCGCAGATATTTGCAATCCACCTGCGCGGAAAGCCGCTGGCAGACGACGTCGACATCGAGCAGCTCGCCAAAGAGACCGATGGGTACGTCGGTGCCGATATCGAAGCAATTTGCAGAGAAGGCGCGATGCTCGCTCTCCGAGGCTTCATCCGAGACGACATGACGCCCGAGCAGGTGAAGGAGGGCGCGTCGACTATACGGATTACGAAAGCGCATCTGTACGCTGCTATCAATCGGGTTAAGCCAACGGCGTCCCGCGACGTGCTTCACCAGTATGAGAAGATCGCAACGGAGTTTGCAAAGTTCTCCGTTACCGAAGAAGAGTCGAAGGAGAAGGGTGCAAAGCCTGAATTTGCAGGGTATGCGTGAGAAAACACATAGAATTAACGGCGTGAAGAAAGAAAAGGAGGCGTAAAAATGGCGAAAAGGCGACGGAGTTTTTTCGATGACTTTTTCGGTGAAGGATTCGATGAGCTCATGGATAAGATGCTGCGAGACCTGCAGGAAGGGGGGCAACCGAAACCCTTCATTTACGGGTTCTCAATGACGCAGCACCCCGGCGAAGCGCCAGAAGTGCGAGAATTCGGGAATGTCCAGCCCTTTGGCAGGAGCGTCAAGATGGAGGACGAGAGAAAGCCCCTGATCGACGTTATGGAGACGACGGACGAAGTTCACGTTATTGCCGAGATGCCCGGCGTGGATCGAACGGACGTGCAGCTCGACACCACAGAGAGCAGACTTGACATCAAAGCCCAAAACGAGTTTAGAAAATACTCTGAAAGCGTTGAACTCCCTGTCAAGGTTGACCCACACAGCGCGAAGGCAACCTACCGAAATGGCGTTCTTGAGGTGAGGCTGAAACGCGTCCAACCTGAAGAAGAGAAGTCGCACATTAGCGTCGAATGAAGGGGTTCACCCTCTTCAAACTTCCTTTTTAATGGCATCGGGCAAGGTGCTTACGTCGCGCAGCACGAAATCGGGCTGGGCGCGGATCAGCAACTGACGCGTGGCAAAGCCGCAGAGCACTGCGGCCGTTTTTGTCCCCGCTTTTTTTCCCATAAGGATATCTTCGACCATGTCGCCCACGTAGAGCACCTCCGAGGCGACGACGCGCGCTTGTTCTATTGCCATAAGCAAGGTTTCCGGCGCTGGCTTCCCGTGCTCAAATCCGACATCGTCGCCAAACAACATGGTATCGAAGTACGCCTCGATTCCTTGTTCACTGACCTCGCTCGTCACGCGCTCTCGAGACCCGCCAGAGACGAGGCCAAGCTTCAAATGCATCTTCTTCAGTTCAAGTAGGGCGTCGGCAGTGCCGTCGAACAGTGCGCACTCCGTGTTGTGTCGCGCGTAGCAGTCCATCCACGCCGCATCTGCGGTTGCCCAGTCGTCTTCGCGTATCCCCAAGTACAAGTAGTAATCGTGATAGTTGGGACGACTCTCTTGGCGGAACTCTTCGAGGGTTACCTGTGGCAGACCGAAGGCGTCCATGACGACTAGATAGCTCTCATAGGTGGGAATGACCGAATTGTAGAGCGTCCCATCCCAGTCGAACATCACTGCTTTAAGCACGTCCCTACTCCCGCGGCAGTTTTTCGCTCACGATGGCATAGCATCTCCACAGTTCTTGCCTGTCATACTCAACAAGCCGCTGCTGGGTGAGCTCTGCAATCGTATTGTTCTCGAGGGCGTCATTTATGCGCGCTTCTGAAAGGCGCATTATGTGAACGTTATGTCTGACGCGCGCCTCAGGAGCGCGCTTGAGCTCTTTGAGCGCATCAAGCGGATTCTTGCTCGAGCAAGAATCGCAGTTGCACGTCCATTCGGTGAGTTTGTCCGCTCGCACAAGCCTGCCTGAAGCTGTCAAAACAGAGCCATACGCGAGTCCGGCGATTACGGCACTCGAGCCGTCTGCTGACGTCACGTTAGCGTATGCGAGAAGCTCGAGGGCGTTCAATGAGCTGCCTCCCGAGGCGTGAAATCGCGCGTCTCCAAACTCGCCTAAGAGCTGATTGTATGCGGCGAGCACCTCAAACTGCTTCACGCGATCTTCCGAGCGGAATTTTGCGAGGCGGGAAAACAGGCCAAATCCCGCGGAGAGCTTATTCAAACCGGCATTTAAAGCTCTCTCGAATATGTACCGGGAATCGCGGAACGTACCTACCTCAAAGCCAGCGTACAACAAATCAGGCCGTTGAGCGTTCTCGTTGGCCCACAAAGCGGCTTTTAGGCTCGTTTCGAGCGCCTTCAAACGATCTGCTTTGACGTGCTTCCAGTAGGGCGTTTTAAAATCGCCGTTGACCGGAACGTTGAGTGTCATCAAACCGTCGGTCCTGTTGTTCACCAGCTTTTCCTGCAATAGCAGAACCCTTTCTTTCGTTCGCAGTTCGGGCTTTTTCGAATATGGGGGCGAGAAAAAGTTGCCGCTGTGAATGAAATGGTGTGGGATGCTCGCTGGATCTGTCGCGTACGCCTTGGCAAAGGAGGTGTTATCGAAGGATAACACGACGGGGTCATTCAGCCCGCGCAGCGTCGGGACGAACGTCCGGTAGAAATGAAATAGACTCGTAGACATCGTGTCGTTTCTGTGGGAAATAGGCACGCAAGCTTTTTAACGCACGGGTATAGCTTATATCTACTTGAATTGATATAAAAATGGTGACGTTACATGCCAAATGGACTTATGGACTCGGAGCGAATACGCGAGATTGTGCGATCAAGCAAGGACTACCTTCAGATTATTTATCAGAACGACACGAAACTTGTGTTGAAGGTGCACAACGATCCTGCTATTGAGATCAAAGTTGAAGACGAAGGAACCACTGTTTCCATCGATATAGTTGAACCCGAAAGGCTCGGCCAGCTGGTCCAACAGTTTCGGGACCTGATGTCGTAAGCGCGCGGATGTGAGCGATAAAATGATTGGCAATGCACTTTCCGCGCTGAAGGCGTTCGGTGTTGCTGCCCGCGCCCTCGATGACGAGGGCCTGACCATCGAAATACGCAACCGGGGCAAGCCCGCCGTTGCCGTTGGGCGAAACGCTCATTCCCTTGTGCTGGACAAGGTTTACGGTCCTATAAAAGTAAGAAGCTTCAAAGAAGTGGTCGAATTGTTGGGGAAAACCGCGGCTGGAACACAGGAGGAGGACGTCTCACGAGACTAGGCGCTTTTTTGGTGTATCTCCTCGGAGCACTGCTAATAATCGCGGGCGCATTCGTTCTTCTGTCACAATTAGGGGTCCTTGGGCTTCTCCTTAACACTCTGAATCTTCCCGCGATCGTTCTGTTTGCACTCGTGCTCATCCTCGTTGGAATCGTCTTGATCCGAGGGGCGTCACTGATCGCGTATAGCCCTGACCACCAAAGAAAAGATCGGAATGAGCTAGACTATAAAGATCTCACCTACGAAGACCAAGATTCGTGGAGGTACAAAAAGCGCTATTAGTCACTAGAGAGCTGCGCGCTCTGCGGCGCGCTGATTACGCCTTCGTAGTACCTGATTTTTTCGTTGATCACATCTTCGAATTTCTTGTACTCGCGTATTACACCAATCCACATGAGCCCGTAGCACAGGGCGATCGAAATAAGAACGGTCCCCCCGGCTAGTATATAGTTGTCGCCTCGCACGAGAATGGCGTTGCCGAACAAGTATTGTGACGTGAGTACGACATAAACAGCGAGAAGGATCCCTGCCACCCCACCCCACATCGATTTTATGTGCCATATGTGGCGTTCGTGGCGTTTTTCCATTTTTCGAAAATCTAACTCAAGAATTCGGTTGTAGACGTCGCCCTTGTTGACTTCGACGTATTTGTTTTGTCCGCGCTGCGTGGTCACATTCTCCTTGTCGTGTAATAGAAGCCAACCATAAGCCCAACCGCAATAATGCCGATTATCGCTGCGCCGACAAGTGTAGGATCGCCGCCGCCTCCTCCCGTTTGATTGGCCGTGGGCGTCGCACTCACTACCGGCGTAGGCGTCACACTCACCACCGGCGTAGCCGTCGGTGAAGGCGTCACACTTACCCGGGGCGTCGGCGTCGGTGAAGGCGTCACACTTACCTGGGGCGTCGGCGTCGGTGAAGGCGTCACACTCACTCGGGCCGTCGGCGTCGGTGAAGGCGTCACACTCACTCGGGCCGTCGCCGTTGCTGCAGCGGCCTGTTGTGCGTGCAAACAAAGCGCCGTCGATGAGGCCGCCGCTATGACAATTACGAAAGACAGCACTACAACGCGTGAGATGAGAATTCTGGATCCTCCTGCTTGTAACGACAACTATTGATTCCCAGCTAGTATATAAATAAGTTGTCTGCTAGGGCACACTTGGGTGCTGGACAGAGCATCACGTTTCAAGACAAAAATTGGCCGCCTGAGGAAAAAAACTTCGGACATTGCCCAGTTGCTCGCAACTTCTGTCGTTGGGGGCCAGACCTTCATTTTCACAAATCCGGCGAGCGCGCACAGCTCACGGAAGCTCACTCTAGGCTTGGTATGTGATCCTTCCTCAGTTCCTCTCGCGTGAAGCTTACCATCTCCAAAGTCAGCGGTTCGACGTGCACGATTCTCTCTCCCGGCAGATTTGCCGCTGTGAAGAACTCGTCGAGGAGAGAGAACGGAACGAGATATGCTTTCCTCGTTATAATATCGGATCGAGGATCGTCAATGCGCTTCACGACCAGGTATACGAATTTCGAGTACTTGTCGAATGTGTCTTCGGTTACGTTAGAAAAATAGTAGTCAAACACGAACCCGTGCTCGGTCGTAAGTGTCTCCATTCCTTCGCCGGCAGTGAATTTTATAGCCATGTCCCATCACTTCAGTGTTGCCAAGTGTTTACGGACTAAACAGTTTGAAAACTCTTAAATCTTGCTCGGAAAGCGTTGGATCACTGCTGTGACCGGACGCTAATTTGGCGCTTAGATTCAGGTTACCCCTCGAGCTGAGAGGTAACACCCCTGACGCGCGTTCATCAGTCCGCACTAAAGCGCCCCGTGTGACGTGGCTGCGTCGCCGCCTTTTTCGATACCTTTAATTCGTAGGAACGTAAGCACTACGTATGGACCGAGAGGTTGTTGTCTCCGTAAGCGTGCGAGCTGTTGGATATGATCAAGAAACATCGACACTTGAGATTGAGTTTTGCGATTCAAGCATCTATCAGTATGCTCCTGTCTCGCAAGAAATTTACAACGGTCTTATGAATTCGCTCGGGTCCAACCTCGAAAAAACTGATTTGAGATACTTTAGCGAACACATCAAGGGGAAGTATAAGCAGAAAACCATTCGGAGGCCGCGGCTTAATCTCTTTAAAGGTATTTTAGATACGTAATCAATCGTGCCATCTCCTGCAGTTTTGAAAGCCTTCGATCGCGGCGAGTAGTCCCGCGCTACCAGAGTGCTTTGGTCATATATGGACCTTCACGGGCGTAGCCTTTGGTGCGATAGTACTCGCGTACTCCAATCGCGCTGTTTGTCACGATCTTACGCATCCCGGAATTAGCTGCGATGCGTTCAGCAGTTCGAAGCAGTTCTGCCCCAAATCCACGGTGTTGCCACTTTTTTTCGTGCCGCTCTCCAATCGTAGCCGAGTTCCCGTATACGTGCAGCTCTCTGATCAGCGCCGTTTCATTTGTGATCTCGGGCCTATCAGAAGTGTGCGGAATGCGCAGCCGTGCGAAGCCGATAAGGAACTCCGAACCGCCACGCAAGCCGACGCTTGAGATAAAGTATTCAACGCCCTTACAGGCCATGTACTTTTCAACCCGCCGTTCGACGTCTTCAACGGTGGTAATGCCCTGGAGTCCCACCTCTCGACATCGTATGCAGTTACATTCGCGCCCTAGTTCGCGCAAACGCTTTTTGGCTAGTTGTCGCAAATTACCCTTTTTGACGCCGGCGACGATTCGGTGAGCCGGGATATCCCTCTGTACTCTCTGGAGTCTCATCCATTTGGGGAGCTCCGCCTTGACTTGCGCGATCAGTTCAACGGCATCGCGTAGATCAAGGGCATCATAATCACCCCTTTTCCACAAACCGTGTAAGGGGGTACCCTCCGTCACAAGCGTCGGGTATATCTTGAGGTAGTCTGGGCAGAATCGCTCGTCGGTGAACAAGTCTCCAAGCATCTTACGATCAGAAGCAAAATCTGAGCCCGGAAGTCCGGGCATAACGTGGAACCCGACCTTCAATCCGCTATCGCGGCACGCCCTATTTGCTTCAACAGCGTCGGCAACGCTATGTCCTCGATCTATGGTGGCGAGAATTCGGTCGGAGGTACTCTGGAGGCCGAGCTCGACTTTGGTTGCTCCAAGGGACAACATTCTGTCGACGTGATGCCGCTGTGCAAAATCTGGCCGGGTTTCAAAGGTGACACCAACGTTTCTCGTCGATGCGCGCGCATTTGCCGTGAACACTTGGTCTAGTTCGTGAGACTCGCCGAGTGCGCGCGGAAAATCGTTCATCGCTTGTATGCAGCGTCGTACAAACCACTCTTGATAATCGCGTGGACGCGCGGTAAAGGTGCCCCCCATAACGATCAGTTCTGCCTTGTCAGTGGGATGTCCAGTCTGACGCAACTGGTTGAGACGGGCTTTGACTTGCCTATATGGATCGAATCCGTGTTGGATAGCACGCATTGCAGCGGGCTCAAGACCGGTGTAGCTTTGAGGCACGCTGAATTCAGGGCCACCTGGACATGGCACGCATTTGCCGTGCGGACACGGATAAGGGGAAGTCATCACGGCAATAACAGCAACGCCGGAGGCCGTTCTCATGGGCTTCCGCTGCAGCACGTCGACCACTTCGCGCTGAATTGGGGCCTGTGCAGTTCCGTAGATTTGCGCGTTAGTCAGCAACGAGGACAGGTGAAAGCGTTTGGCTACCGCTATTTTTGCTGCCTGCAAATTCGCACGCGTGACCTCGCCAGTGAGAATGCCGTCGATGATCTCTGCACAGGCGTCAGTAAGTTGCTGCACCATAGACAACCACTGACAGGATATGCGGCCGGTTAATAAAACTCTCGGTTGTCCGCTGCCTTCAGCTGAAGCGCCGTTGCAAAAAAAGTTAGAGGCATTTACACGTCGAGCGAGCTCCAGAGCTCGTGGTGGGTGAAACGACTCGGCTCCATTCGCACCGTAGCCTCAGGCGACTCGTCGGGGTATCCGATAGGCAGCATCAGCACAGGACGAATGTCGAGCGGTATTTTCAACGCCAGGGAAACACGTTTTTCATCGAACGCACCGATCCAGCACGTCGCAATGCTCAAAGCTTCAGCCGCAAGCTGTACGTAGCAGGCGGCAATGGTGGCGTCTTGGACTGCATAAAGCTCAGCACGTTGTCCATACGCTATGCGCGAGCGCGCAATATTCGCGCAGCCAACGAGCACGACCGGGGCCATCGCGATAAAAAACTGGCCGTACGCCGCCTCAGCGAGTTCGTGTTTCGTGTTAGGATCACGGACAAGGATGAAGTCCCGTGCTTGTAGGTTGCCAGCTGAAGGCGCGAGCTCGGCTGCCCTGAGAAGCTTGTCCAACAGCGTGTCGCTGATAGTCTCTCGTCCATACCGTCTCACAGAGCGCCGTCTTTGCATGACGCCCATTATGGTGTCGTAGTCTGGGGCGACCATGGAAAAGGGTTATTAGATCAATGCATATTAATATAACCAGGTTTGGAGTCAGAATATGAGAATTTCGATGGATTTGGAGCTAAAAGACACGCCAGGTCAACTCAAGCACGTGTTAACTCCTATTTCCGACCTCGGCGGGAACATAGCGAGCATCGTTCACCATCACGACAAAAAAACGTTTCGCAATACCGTTCCTGTTTCGGTGATTTTTGATATTGAAGAGCAGACGCTTGAAGAACTTCAGGACGGGCTCGAAAAGAACGGCGTTACGATCGTTCGGATTGGCAAAATGAGGCTTCGGGCCAGGACGCACATTTTGCTCATCGGCCACATAATTCATACCGATTTGAGGGATACGATCGATGAAATTGATGGTACGGGTTTTGCAGAAGTTCAAGATCTCAGTCTGTCAATGCCTGCGATCGACGGTCCATCGTCCGCGGTTATCACAATAATGGCGACTGGAGACGAGGAACTGAAGAAGTCGATCGGGATTCTCAGACAGATCGCTGAGCGCAAGGATCTGCTCATTATCGAACCACTAGACGAGCGGGGATCACCGGGAGGTGTGAGCAATGAGGAATAGTCAATCTCTCTTGACCATCTCCATCATCGGATTCGGGGCAGTAGGGCAAGGAGTCGCCACCATCGTGCAAAACGTGCCTCGCATAAAAGTCGTGGCAATCGCCGATTCAAAAGGGGTTGCCCTCATGCCTGACTTAAAGGACGTTCTTGCGCGTAAACGAAGCGGTCAGCCCATTGCGAACTCTAATCTGACGGCGCTCGATGTGATACGCACTGTTGACCACGACGTCGTCGTGGAGGTGACACCTACGAATATCCATGGCGGTGAACCGGGGTTGACACACGTGCGTGAAGCGCTTAAAAACAAGCGATATGTTGTTACCTCGAACAAAGGGCCTCTGGTGGCCGCATTTGATGAACTCACGCAACTTGCTCACACGAATGGGGTCGCGCTGCGGTACGAGGCGACCGTCGGCGGCGCAATGCCAATTGTCAATCTCATACGCGACACCCTCGCAGGCGCTCGAGTGCTAGATATACGGGGGGTACTGAATGGCACGTGCAATTACATACTCACTCGAATGGCCGAGGAGGCGCTCGATTACGATCAGGTCTTGAGCGAAGCCCAGGATATGGGCATAGCGGAAGCGGATCCCACGTATGACGTGGCTGGCATCGACACGGCCTGTAAGGTTGTCATCCTGGCCAACGCGTTTTTTGGTCGCAACGCCACTTTCGCAGATGTTGACGTAACCGGCATCGATCGCATCACGCAGGACGCGCTGCAACTAGCGCGGCAGAGGGGCTTTGCCGTCAAACTTGTAGGTGACGTGCAAGAGCTTGCGGTCTCTCCTAAGCTGATACCGATAGGCCACCCGCTCAACGTCAGCGGGACGTTGAATGCGGCGTCAATCCTAACCGATACCGCCGGCGAAATTACTGTCGCCGGAAAAGGCGCGGGCTCGATCGAGACGGCAAGTGCCATACTGAGTGACGTTCTGAGTCTTATGCGAGACCGTAGTTAGTGTGTCGCAGACAGGTGCGGGCTGCTCATCAGAATCATTTGTCGCTCAGACTGGGCACGCTGCGCTGCTCGAGTGACGGCTGTTGCCCCCTTTTTATGAGCGACGATATACCGATTCCAGTTAACGCTACAACGATAGCGCCGGCAACCGAAAACATAAGCAGCTGGAAGGCAGTGACGATCTGGATGCTCCGTGAAGTCTGTATAATGAGAACGTCTGCAGGATTGAGAACAGGCACTGGCTTCCCTCCTAGCGCCAGGATGAGTATGCTGGCGCTCCACAGGATGAGACCGGTCGAAAAGATGAAGAAAGGATACTCCACGTATCGCCACACGTGTTTCGCGTCGTTCAGGTAAGCGTCGAGCACCCGGCCTATGCTCGCGATGACCGCTGCGGCCACGAACCACCAGGCGGTGGTGTCAATAAAGACAGCTGCGGCGAGTACGCCGCCGTAAGAAGCGACATCCAAACCTAACGTTGTGATGATGCCTTGTGCAGTCCCAATAATCGCCAAGGCGATGGCGACCATGTAGGTCACGAACGAGATACTGCCTCCGTAAAATGAAGACTTCACGCTTTGGGCTATGCCTACGAGAACTTCGTCGAGGCCAAGCCCTCGAAAAAGGAGATACACGCCAATGAACGCGCTGATCACAATCAAAGCACCTTCGGGGTGCTGAGCAAGGGAGAATATCGCAAATAATAATAATATCAGTCCAACAGGTATGAAAATGGTGTTCGCGATCTTCGGATCTTCGAATAGTTTCTTGATGGTGTAATAGGTACTCTCGAGGCTTTCAGACTGGCGTATGACCACGCGTTTTACTCCATCAAGTTTGATCCGGGATTGCACGATAGGGAGAATAAACTCGTCTTCGGCGCCGTCTGAAACGATGATAACGCTGGTCGCGTTGACCTCTTTGAGCACCAGGTCAAGCTGTTGAGACAGGATCTGGTCTGATTTTAAGCCAACGTCCGTGTTGCCGGATATGGACGCGATCTGAGCGTCTATTCCTTGTGACTTCAAATCATCATAAACACGGATGCCTTCAAAAATGGCGTTTATGTCGGAATCTTCGGGGTCGGTCAATCCTAGCTGCAACGCGGCGTTGATGTTGTCAGCTCGTCCGATAATCGGACCTGGAAGGTTCGCTTTCGACCCTAGATCATCGTCACGATCAATGCACAGGACTAGTTTCATTCTTGCCTATAAGGTTGTCGCTAAAGACTACAGCAGCCCAGAGCGCTGGAGCAGGAGGAGATCGTCGGTTTCGAGTTTTTGCCCGTCTTTAAACATTGCGTAGACCTCTTCTGCCCGTTTAAGCACGTCGACCTTTTCGCGGGATTCGCGGGCTTCTTTGGACCGTTTTTTGAGACTCGATATGATTTTGTCGTAGTCTCTTAATTCCTTTTCCATCTTGATATACTTCTGATGCTGTTCGTCGGCGCTCTCTTGCGCGCGCACGAACTCCTTATGGGCGGCATCCGCCTCAGCGCGCACCTTGTCTGCTTCCTTGAAGCACTTGAGCATCTTCTCGTGGCATTCCTGCGCACGGTCTGCGTTATCCGTTAGCGCCTTGTGGAATTCACTTGCTTCGTCTCGGAGCTTCCGTGCCTTTTCCAGCGCCTCCCTGAGCTCAGCGTTATTCTCAAGTTCGCCTCGCTTCTTTCTATATTCCTCCCAGAGGTGCGCAATACGGTCTACAAGCTCGCGCTCCTTTTCCGTGCTTATAACCTCGGTCTGCTGCCTAAACTCAAGTTGGTCAATTTCGCGCTTGAGCTCGCCCAGCGAAAGGCCGCCAGCGACTCTGAATCTTCTTTTGATTTGGTCCGCCTTCGCGAGCAGGTTGTTTGCCGTCTCATTGAGGCTATCTCGTTTCTCCTTGTTCTCCGAAACGAGCTTGTTGTACTCATCGCGCTTGTCCTTGGACTGTTGCGCACTGTCTATCAGCGTGCGGGTCTTCGTATTCAACTCGTCACGTCTCGCAGCGAATTGACTTGCTTCTGTGTTGAGCCGGTTTCGCTCAAGCTTCGAGGCGTCCGCGTCTTTTTTTAGCAGCGCTTTCTTTTCTTGTAACTCCTTCAGCATACGCTCCTCCCCTGACTACAGGTAATATCAAGCTGAGATCCTTCTTTGTGATTATGACGTCTGCAATATCGTATAGAATTGGATTTGCGTTGAATGCTATCGAAAACCCCGAAGCTTCAAACATTGAGATGTCGTTTGCGCCGTCTCCTATAACAACGCAGTCTTTGGGTCGTATTCCCTCCCTCTTAGCAATCGCCTCCAGGGCGTCTTTTTTTGAATTTTGGCGCACTATCGGTCCAACAACCTCGCCGGTCAAAACGCCGTCTTCTATAACGAGTTTGTTTGCCACGAGACAGTCGATTTCGAGTTCTTGAGCTACCCTCTCGGCAACTATCGTAAAGCCCCCGGAAACCATTGCAACCTTATATTCTTTTTTCAACTCGCGTATGAGCTTTTTAGCCCCTTTCATAAGCGGGATGTTTAAGGCTACCTTATTAACCTCCTCCACCCTGAGACCCTTCAAGAGCTTTACGCGTTCTCTTAAAGCCTCTTCAAAATCCATCTCTCCCTTCATGGCGCGCTTCGTGAGCGCCACCACGAGGTCTCCGACATTGGCCGCTTTGGCTATTTCATCGATTGCCTCAGCATCGATGAGCGTGCCATCCATATCAAAAACGATCAGTATTGCACTTCCGTTGCAAAATAATCTACCACGCGGGGAATTGATAAGCTCCGAGCTCATGGCTGAAGCAGTATTCGACCTCCTGGTAGTCCTTTTTAAACTCTACCACATCTTTTTTAACCTTTTCGGGTGCCTCGCCGTTCAGCACGCGCGTGATAAGCTTTGCCACGACCCTCATCTCTGCTTCTTTCATTCCGAGTCGCGTGAGCTCTTGCGTTCCAAATCGTAGTCCGGAAGGATTCTCTGGAGCATTATGGTCATCCCAGGGTAACAGATTCTTGTTGGCAATGATGTTTGCCTTTTCCAGAGCAAGCGCCATCGCACTCGCGCGCCCCACGTCCATTACGATCTGATGGGACTCTGTGAAGTCTTTTTCAGGACATAGCACGTTGAATCCGCTGTTGTACAGCGCCGCTCCGAGCGTCTTTGCATTCTTGATCGTCTGCTGTGCGTACGCTTTCCCGAATTCAAGCATCTCCACGAGCGTGACCGCTAACCCAGCGACGTGATGCAGGTGGTGGTTGCTTACGGTACCCGGAAACACTGCCTCATCGATCGCGTCGGCTAGCGCGTTTGTCGAAAAGATGATGCCGCCTTGAGGCCCCGGGAACGTCTTGTGCGTAGAACCAGTCATTACGTCAACACCTTCTCTAAGCGGGTCCTGAAACTGCTCGCCCGCAATGAGACCAAGAACGTGAGCAGAATCGTACACAATAGCCGCGCCAACTTCGCGCGCGGCATCGCGCGCGTCTCGGATGGGGTGTGGGAAGAGAAATAGACTCGCCCCAAACAGTATAATTTTGGGCTTTTTTTCATAAATCGTAGCGATCATCGCATCGCTGTCGATATTCATCTCTTCGTAATCGAATGGATGTTTCACAATCCTGAGATGACGGATACCCGCAACCGACTTCGTTCCGTGGCTGATGTGGCCACCGTGCGAAGTATCAAGCGCCATGAGTGCATCATTTGGGTTTGAAAGGGCAAAAAATGCGGCAATATTTGCGTTTACGCCAGAGATAGGTTGCACGTTGACGTGCTCAGCCTTGAACAGTTTAAGAGCCAAATCTATGGCGTCCTGTTCCACTTGGTCGATATACTTGACGCCTTGATAATACCGGTGGCCGACCTTGCCTTCGGCATATCTGTGGCCAAAGTCGGAGGCCAGAAGCTGGCGCACGGCGGGACTGGTGATATTCTCACTGGCGATCAAAGGGAGGGATTCGCTGAACCATTTGTGATGCTCTCTCACCGATCGCGTCACGTCCTCCACCCGCATAGCATCTACAGATTATGCGTGCCTATGATAAACTTTTCTCATACCGCGCAACCCATAGCAAGATCGAATTCGAGTTTTAAGACTTGAAAAGACGTTACTATTTATATTCGGCATTTGATATGTACGAGCAGTACACTGCCTTCCTAGTGCCCTAAGGTGTTCGCGATTAGACCTCTGCGCAAATCTCTGCTCATTTATGTTGCGGCCACCGTGCTGCTCGTTGTCGTATATAGCGTTGTCTTCCTCTTCTTGATGGTCTCTGCTGAAGGTCGATCTTATACCGCGGTTGACGCGGTATACTGGGTGATCACGACGATGACGACGCAAGGTGTAGGAGATATCGTCTTTGTGAGCAGTATCGGCAGGATATTTGCCGTGCTCGTGGAGCTCTCCGGAATCGTACTGTTCTTTGCGATCTTGATCCCCATCGTGGTTGCGCCTGTGCTGCAAAGCGTTCGAGCATCGGTGCCGACGAAGTCAAAGGTCCGGGAGCACGTTTTGATTGCCGGCTATAGTTCCATGGTTGACACGATTATCGAAGAGCTTGAGGAGCGGGATTTACCATATCTCGTCGTTGACGGCGACCGTGATGTCGTGCAGGCATTAGTCGAGCGGAAGATCCCCTGCATCTATGGAGATCCGAGCGATGAGGTGACCCTACAAAACGCTCAGATACAGCGCGCAAAGAAAGTCGTGCTAAATCAAAGTGACGAAAAGAATGCGATTATCGCGCTTGTTGCAAAAAAGCTGACGCGAGCGGATATCATCGGACTTGTTGAAAACATGGCGAACGCGGTGTACTTGCTCTATGCGGGTGCTGACAAAGTCGTATCACCTAAACAACTCCTTGGCATCGATATTGGCCATAAGGCCGCAATGCCTATAACGCACCAGCTCATTGGCACTACTCCTTTGATTGGGTCCTTGCGGATTTTTGAGCTCCCGATTCTCGGGGAAAGCGGCCTCAACGGGTCGTCTATTGAAGATGCCAAGATACGTGAGCGAACCGGGGCTACAGTAATCGGCATATGGAAGGGTGCCAAACTCACCTTCAATCCACCCGCTTCTGAAATCATCACAGACACCGCTGTCCTTTTGCTCATCGGCACAAAAAAGCAACTAAACGCAGCTAAGGAACTCTCAATTTGTCGGCCTGATGGCACATACTGCGCGATCAGGGGACACTATATCGTTGCAGGATACGGCGACGTCGGAAAACGAGTGTCCAAAGTATTGCGGTCGAACGGGATTGAACACATCATCATCGATAAGCATCAAGGCGACGTGGTTGGTAGCTCTACAGATATGGCAATCCTAAAACAAGCGGGGATTGCTGAAGCTTCTACGCTTCTCGTCACAGTCAATAGTGACATGGATGCTATCTATACGACTCTCGTCGCACGAAAACTTAATCCTCAGATGGATATTGTCTGTCGTGCCATACGACCGCAAGCAGTTGAGAAGTTGTATCAAGCGGGGGCTGACTATGTGCTGTCGCAGTCCGTCGTGGCTGGCCAAGTCTTGGTAAAATTTCTCGCACCCAGGCCGCTTGGCACACAATTGCGGGAGGTCCTACTTTCAGAGGACATGAAGGTTCTTGAATATCCCCCTGGTCCATCCCTTGCGGGCAGAAGTCTCGAGTATCTGAATATACGATCGCGCACCGGGTGCACCGTCGTCGCCATCACTACCAATGGGGCGACAACACCGAATCCGGATCCCCATCAAGTTATCCCTAAAGACTCTTTTCTTACCGTCATCGGTACAAGGGAACAGATACGTGAGTTTAAGCGTGTCTTCGGATAGCTCTTGGCGGGGGCTGTCGCAACGCTTTACTCACACCTTACTAAACAAAGCCTTGCTTGCCGAAGAAACTCAGATCTAGGGTCTGTGGTATTCTACCGTGAGGAAACGGGTCAACCTGAACTCGTCACCTACTCGCACGCTAGTGGCGTCGTAACCACGCAGCGACGAAGGATATGACGAACAGTATGACGAATATTATTACCACAAGTGAAACAGCACTCCACGCGATTCCAGCTACGCCAGACAGCCCGAGCAAGCCCGCAACAACTGCAATTATCAGAAAAATAATTGCCCAGTAGATCAAAGAGCCACGCCAAGCCATCACTCCACCTCCACTGTTAAATCTCTGAAATTGTATATAAGCATTTTCTTATCGCTCTTTTGTCAAACGACCGCGCAAGAAGCGAAGAATAGAAGACTCGCCCGCAGCTTACGGCACAAGCGGCACGCCGTAACTGAACTCTTCAAACTCGAGGACATACGCCCACAACATCTGATCGGTGCACGAAGCGGTGAATGACTCGCTGTTTTGAGAGAGGGAGAACTCTTTGATTTCTGCTACCACCTCGCGATCGCATTTGCCGCAGTTGTGCGGTCCCCGCCGTGTGCCCCCTCCGACGGGATCGCAGATGACAGTAGCAGTCTCTTGCGTCCGCTTCAGGACTTCCACTGCGGACCACAACCACGGGGGCCTATACAGGCCCTTTTTCCAAAGCGCCTCAACCAAAGTGCCTTTTTGCACGTTGCACAAGTTCAACGAGATTGTGTCTGCGTGCGGGGCAGCATCTTGTATGGATTGGGTAGCATCTTCCAAGGCTTCTAATTCTGTCAGGAAAGGCGGCTTCAGAAGCAGATAAGCCTTAACGGTCAAGCCGTCCGAACGTGCGATTTTGGAAGCTCTGACAAAGTCACGGAAAGCAAATCCCTTGTTTATAGAATTGTTCCGGATATGGTCGTTCGACGTTTCTAGACCGATTGCTACTTCAACATGCTGATTTGATCTTACGACGTCATCCAAAATCTCAGACGTCACGAATTCCGGTCGGCTCTCGACGATGACCTTCGGCGTATCCGCTAAAGCGGACAAGATAGCGTCCCGCGCGTCAATCGGCAACTCTTCTTGATCGAGGAAGCTGCCTGAGGTGAAGAGCTTTACAATCTTAAACGCCGTACCGTAGCGTGCAAGCACCTCGAACAGTTGTTTTTGAATATCCGAGCTTTGGGCGTCAGGATTCGCGTCGGCGATGTAGCCGCACATTGTACAGCCATCACGGCGCGCCCAGTAGCAGCCTTTGGTCGTCAGAAGGACGGTCAGAGAGGGCACGATCTCGCCGTTGAGCAGATCCAAGCCTGTCCACGCGAATCGGTCATTGGCTCGTGTGCGCTGGCGGCTTGTTCCTGATGCAGCCTGACGCGGATAGCGCCTGCGCGACGCTCGAGCTGTTTTCATCGCGCCTCCACGTGCCGCACAGCGACAGCGGCACCTCTTTTTGACGCTTGCATCTCCCAACCGCTCATAAGCGCTCTCCCGACTGCAATGACGCGCTCGTTGAGCACGATCACCTCGTCGAAAGGCCGTATTTCCGGATCGGCGTTGAGCACGCCAATGGCAAAAACCGTTCCTTTCGGTACAAAGTCATCGATGCGTACGCAATATCGATTTTCGATTGCGCGAAGATACCGTCGGGCGCCTTCGATTGTCAGGGCAAGAGTGCAGTACTTACCTGCGATGGTCGCTATGCGCGTTCCGCCGTCTGAGGCGTAGTAAGTCGGGAAAAGACCGCGGACCTTCGAACTCTCTGCAAAAATAGCCGTCGAAGCGTGCGGGCCAAATTCATAATCGGCGAGATCCTGTAGGTAATCAAACCGTAAATCGCGCCGCTTAGGTGAAGATTCGACTATAAGCTTCTGCGCGACCGCGCACAAGCGTTGGAGGGAATCGGAACTGAGAATATTCTCGTCCTCGACAGTATGGACTAGATCAACTCCGAGTGCAGCCGCCGCTTCGTCGCATACCTTTCGGTAGGGGCCACTCACGTGTGCCACCACCGTGTCGAAGGCGTTGGCCTCGAGATACTTCGTGAGACGTCCGATCACCCACTCACTCTCGTCACACGTCCATTTGCCGGTAACCGGTATGTCGTAGTTGCTGGCAGGGTACATGATCTCGAGGCCGCGGGGAACGATGCCGATAGGCGACGTTACTATCGCCTCGTGCAGAAACTGGCGCAGTTTGTCCAAACGTTTAAGAATAGTCCTGTGAGATCGGGACCGCGAGTATGGTTTGCGCGCCGAGCAGGGAAGTAGCAGGAGGATTCCACCTCTCTTATTAAGCCGCTCGATGACGCGTTCGCCGAATCGGAGTATTTCTGGCCGATTCAGCGATTCTTGTGAACACGCGAGTAGCGTGGCCGTACGTACGATAGGTGATCGGCGCTCAAAGTAACTATGCTCCTCGTCCAGCAACCGCAGCAGTGCTGTTAGCATCGGGGCAGTTCTGCATCGTCCCTCGACAAGCTCTCGCAGAGTCCCGCGCTCGATGTTCTCGCGCGTAACACAGAGTTCAGCTTTGAGGGCTTGCCTGTTGTGCGCAGACAGTACCTGTCACCCTCTGCTCTGGCGGGAGGTCGGCTACGTTGACGCCACTGCAGGCGTCGCACAAACAATAAGAACGAGAAATCGCGTCAAACTGACGTTCGCCTTCAGCAAAAAGGAGATATCCCTCGCGCGCCTTGACCTCTGCCATAATTGGGTCAACGAGATCCACGCCCGCATAGACGAGCAAGCTCACGTTGTTCGGGGTCGCCAGCGCCGGGACATAAAGCGCTGAATCAGGGTTTGTTGATTCTCTAGCTCTTACAAGCGCTTTGGTGAGGCCGCGCGGATCATCGCTAAATCTCGGCGCACCTCCAAGAATGACAACGTCGGCATCAATTCGCTCTGCCCTAGGGGCTTCCTGACTTGTGATGACCGCTACGTCGAGCTCAGCTTTGTGAATCGTCAACGCGTGTAGGAACTCAAGTTCCTCTTTTGAGTCGAAGCTAGAAGGGGTGGTAAGCTCTTCACCTCGCCACCTGAGCGTTCCGAGGCGGGCAGCTCCGTCCCGCCGTGTCACCTCAAACTGTCGCGGCATGTCCTCTCATAAGCGTAAGAGCGTTGCGAAGGAGCTTAATTCGGCGAGCGCGTCGTGAACCCACCCCTCATCATAGGCGAAGGTCGCTTCGACATTTTTGGACTTAATAAACTCGATCAGGTTTCTCATAGCGGATTTGATTGAGGCAGCGTCTGGGTCTGGAACTTCAGATTGCCCAATAGGATAGGTTTCGGCTAGTTCTGGTGGATAAGGGCCAAAAGGCGCTTTCATAAGCAGGGTCGTATCGAACTCGTGTTCCATAGTCCGTGTCTTCTGCCTGTTGGTCGTGACGAGCACTCGGCCGGTCAGGTCAAGTCTGTTGAGCTTCTTCACGTAGCGCGCAACTTCTGGCCGCGCGGCAGATTCTGTGCTAGTATAAATGAAAGACCGCTTCAACGGTTCGATGGCTTCGAAGGAGGCAAAGCCCTCTTGGATCGTTCGCAGGGCTTGTAGTAGCGCTGGATGTCGGCATCGCCTCTCCACGAGCTCCCAGAGTTGTCCGTCGAGTATCGCTTGTTTGATGGTCCTGAGCTCACTGAATGAAACCCAAAGATTGTGTTCGGCAAGTTCCCGTTCCGTCAGCTTCCGATCTCCAGAGGAGCAGACCGGACACGCACACGGCAGGTAAGCTAAATCTTTGAGCTTGTGAGTGCCGCTTGGCGTCAGATAGCGCCCATCTCTCGCGTAAAGCGCATAAGCGGCCGAATCGAACAGGTCACAGCCTAACGCCACTGCGAGGGCGAACATCATGGGATGTCCTGCTCCAAACAGGTGAACAGGCTTATTCAACGCCAGTCCAGTCTTGCACGCCATAATGACGTTGCTCAGATCAGCGTACCGATAGGATTCCATGAGCGGAACGACGGCACCGATAGGGTAGACGTCGGCGCTGAGCTTGCTGAGCAGCCCCGCATACCGTTCTCGCAAATCGAGGTGGGTCGAGCCTTGGATGGGCGCTGCTAAGAGCATGTCGGTGCCGCTGCACCTTGTTGCCTCTTGAATGCGTTCGAGCGTCACGTCAAGCTCCCTGAGCGCACGGTGATGTGCAACGTCTGGGGGTGTCGGGATATCAATTGGAGTTCCGATGTCCGACCCTGCATCGCGCTGGAACGCTACTATCTCTTCTGAATGGATCTCTATCTCACCATACGTGGCGAGTTGAAACGATCCCGAATCAGTCATTATCGGCCCGTCAAATCCGAGCAAACTGTGAATCCCCGCGGAGAGCGCCGCTTCCCGCATACGGGGACTCCGGTAAATGATATATGCGTTGGTCATGAGCGCTTCGGCTCCGAACTGGCGCATCTCGCTCGGCGCGATGAGCATTAGGTTGAGATTTACAACCGGGAGTAAAGCTGGCGTTTCGATGTGGCCGTGTGGCGTATCAAGCTTGCCAATGCGCCCGAATACGTCCTTGTGTGTGATTTCAAATCGATCAGGCATCGCCACCTCGTGGCATGACGATGATCTTCCTGATGCGGGCATCAAAAAAGTTGTTCATGTGCGCGGGACGTATCACTACCGCTGTATCGGAACCGCTGCCTGTGCCGCCTACGGCGACAACGTCGGCGATAGGTATAGCCCCGGCATCGGCTGCCATAATAGCTATCTCCACGCACACTTTGAGCCCGTGTCCAAGAAGTGAACGAAGGGCTTCTGCGATAGTCTCGACGCGCGAAACCCCGCCGAACTTCCCAGAGATACTCCTTTCGATTCCCGAAAGCACGTGTGATTGGGTCAGCACCGTGATTCCCTGCAGCTCGAGCTTTTTCCGTTTTTCCGCGTCGAAACGCTGCGCGCCTTCTTGACTGAAACCTGTGTGGTGTGTTACGACGATGAGTTTTGCCTTGTTTTCGAGCGCTTTTGCAAATTTAGTCGCGGTGGAGCCCGTCGTACTAGCTACAACGACTCGCTCGAGACCGCTGCTTGCTATATAAGTCTCTACGGCGCTGATTACGACTTCAGTGTTTTGAGGACCGGGCCTTTCTAGATAAATGATCTCTTCTTTTCTCATTCCGCATCTTTCGCCTTCAAGCCAAAAAAAAGAGAAGTTCAGCGTTAAGACCCGCGGGTCTTCACCACATCTTTGAGGATTCCGAGGGTCTCTCGAGAGAACATCTCTGCGATATCTCTTCCGATGGAAAGGCTTTCGTCCGGTTCGATCCCGAACGAGGTCAGGCTAGTGATGGCGACGCCTTTGGGGGTCCCAGTAGTCGTTACGTTGATCCCCAGGTGTATTTTTTCGCTAGTTATGCTTGCTGTCGCAATGCTCACCGTGAGTTTCTCGTCAGCAATGTAAAGATCATCACCGGTTCTCGCGGTTTCGATACCGTACATATTGAGGACCGCTTGCGCGGTAATGACGAGCAAGCGCTGCAACAAGTACGAGATGAATATGTTTCCTGGGCTGTCGAAACGCTCAACGATAAGATGGAGGACATCATCGCCCGTTATCTTAGTTTTACCGCGGAGATCTTCGCAGTCTTTCATGCGCTCTTCTGAGACGTCCATGCCGCCCCTAAAAACGATAATAGAATCCCCGAGTATGCCGGAGTGTTTGTAACCCCACAATGGGTCAATTTGTGATCCATCGTAAAATACGGGCTCTTCTAGCACCTCAACGAGCATAGTCCATAGTCTTTTTCTGAACTTAAATAGTGATGGTCACGGGCTTAACGCATATATAAGACCTGAAATGAAACCTATTTGTAGTGAAGATTATTGGCTTCTCGTCTCTCGATGCGACGTTACTGGTGTATCCATCTATGGAGACGCTGCCCCTCTCAGGCAGTCTCTCGTTCGAGATCGGCAGGCGAACCTGCATCGGCAGGTGGCAGGACGGCGTTTATCACTCGTGCGACAGCGCAGAAATTCCGGTTTGCGGGAGTTGCGGGGAGTTAAATGCCTGCGCAATCTGTACCGGCTCGTGCCTCAAGGACGAAAAAACGTGCTTAGAAAAGCACGCCGTATATATCGCAATGTTCAGGCCCGACATTTTCAAGATTGGTGTCGCGAAAGCCCGCCGACTAAATGATAGACTGCGCGAGCAGGGCGCGGATTTGGCGGCAGTTTTGGAGCATTTCCCGGACGGCGAACTAGCCAGAAGACGCGAGCGCGAATTGCAGAAGCGTCACGGCATTAAAGGAACAGTGCGGGAATCTCAAAAACGGCACGTTGATACCGAGCTGGATTGGGCTGCGTGGGAAGCGATGAAAGCCAAAATGAACATTTCTAGCGAGATTCCGCTCCATTACTTTGACTTGCCGCTCTGGATGCGGCCGCTGCAGCTCAAGAATGAACTCGTAGGCCGTGTTATCGGCGTAAAGGGGCGGCTAATCGTCTTGGAAAGAGACGCGACTCTGTACGGCTTTGACCTGAATAATGTCCTCGGCGCAGAAGTTTTTCCCTTTGAAGGTTCAAAAAGGCAGACATCACTCAACTCGTTTTAAGGTTGCTCGTTACACTTAGATTTCTGACGCAGCGCTGCCTATTTTGGCTCGAAGGCGTCTAGTGAATACTGGAGGAGAGACGAAGGGTAGGTTATGCGGGTGCCTTCGACTTTCGCAAATGGCGTGAGTTGGTGAACCGTCGAACGAGACGCGTTCAAAATGTGTGAGACCTCCCATCCAAGCACCAGAAGGTAATCAGCGATAATACGACGATGGCAGCGAGTCCAAAGCACTTCAGCACACATGCAGGCGACCGTTTTTTTTGTGGCAAGAGCGGTGAGTTCGGATAAGGCTTCAGTGAAAGCGTCAGTCAGCGCATAGTCCGCGTAGTTCTTGAATCCTTTCACCCGCCACGCAGTATTGGGGGACTCATTCGACGTTTGCGGTCTAAACCCTCCAAGTCCGCTCCCCATCCACGCGTAGTCAATGTCTGATCGCGGGAGCTCATATTCGAGCACCTCTTTGTTGAAGTGCGGATTGGCGCGCGAGTGGGGGTGGCTGCGGACGTCGATTATCGTTGAAATAGCATAATGCGACAAGACTGAAATGAATTCGTGAAGAGATCGATTTGAATGCCCTATAGAGTAGATCACCGTCATCGCTCTTAGTGCGTACTACTAGTTGCGCAATAAAGACTCTTTGCATTTGTCGCTCAAGGCCCCGGCTAGCCTCTTCTAACTAGAAGATGAACGGCGTGTCAATCGCAAAGCAGATGGCCTCGGCGAGTCAAAGCTCGAGCAAATGTTATATTCTGTGCGCTCATCAACAGTGCGTGACGCAGACGGATATCAAAGCACACAGAAGAAGTTGTTCAGGCGGTTGTGAGGACCGTGATCTCTCCGCTGCTTCGAAAGTGACTAGATTGTAACCGGAGACGAGTATGAAGGTTCCAGATACTGAAGCTAACAGGAAAAGCTGTATTTGCGACAAAGGGGATTGTCCAACGTACAATGAGAACGCCCTAACCGATACGCTTTTTTGCGCTATTGGCGCAAGTCCGAAAAATCCACGACGCGTTAAGTGTCCGTGTGACGTGTGCCCCGTATGGGCAATGTTTGACCTCGGCGATGCCTACTACTGTATTGAAGGGGCGGCTAAAGAGTAACGAAGCTTTTTTAACGCCAAATGTCGCCGGATGTGTAGTGCAGAGGTCAAACCGTAAGAGCCTCTGAAAAGACATGTCTGCCGAAGAGAGAAATCGAGCAATTGTGCTGCGCACTTTCGAGCATTCGATTCAGGCGATGTAAGGACGCTCGAAGAAACGACTGCCTAGTTTTGTCGATCATAACCCTCTGGAAGGTCGATTGCCGGGCGAAAAGGGCACGATGCAAGCGAGTGCCATCTATCGTACTACCTTTCCTGATGCTAAAATCTTCATCAAAGACACGATCGTGGAGGCTGATAAGGTAGTGATTCGGTGGTCGGGACACGCGACGCACAAGGGGCCCTTCTTAGACATTCCCCCACTGGCGAGCGGGTAAGCTTGGAAGGAATTACCATTTTCCGCGTCGTGAAGGGCAGAGTTGCGGAGCAGCGGGGCGAGCTCAACTTGTTTAGTATCCTGCGACAGCTTGGTGCATTCAGTCTTGACCGGCGATTGTAGGAATAGCGCGATCTGTGCGCACGTTTTGCAGTCAGCGCTTTAACACGGTGAGGTGGCGCTCGTGCTGATTGCACCAAAACTACACCAAAACTGCACCACCGAAGCGTTTAATAAAATTATAAATATATTTATATTTTAATTAATGAATATATATTTTCCAATCTTTTTTGTAGGCAATAGCTGCAGTGTCTATTGCAGTAGTGTAATTATGACGCCTAATAAGACCTGAGTCGGCCCAAGCGGCTTTCGCCGCGCTAGCTTTATGTTAACGAGCTGCACTTTGTCTAGCGCACATCGCAAAGGCACGAAATAAACTTCGTCGGGTAGCACAATGCTAAAAAGAGCATTTACTACGGAAGTTTTCAAAGCCGCTGACATGCAGCGGTGGGGCGATAAAGTTCGCCCCGTAGAGCTGAGAGAACTAGATCGTCAAGCGCACAAAATGACGATCGCTTACGCGTTGGCAAAATACGAAGATCTCGAGAATCGCGGCATCGTAGATTGGATAGGACTAATTGAGGGTGGCATTTTTGAATTTTTGGAACGCCTCGTTCTCACCGACATTAAGCCGGAAATTCGGCGGCAAATTGAAGAGACTGAGGCCAAAAAAATGCGCAAGATGGTATCTGAGCACTTCAAGTTTATCTTGCCAGATCATACAGGCTTCGACAAGCGCTTTAAACAGCATCTTCGCAGCGAAAAAAATACTGCAGGTGCCAAACTTCTCGAAGCAGCCGGATTATGTTCGAGAAAATGGGAATGGCGGTTGATCAAGGAAGCAAATAGGGAAGATTACGAGGTCGGTGACATAGAAGCGAGGTTTGAAGAAGAGACGCGAGCAATTGACGATTTAAAAGGGATGAAGCAGTTTGATGAGATTAGAAGCTTCGTTGACCTGTGCGGGATGCTGAGGTTTCAGGAGAGGTGGAGCCATTTGCACAGGGTCCCGCGCACGTCAGTTTTGGGTCATGCGCTAATTGTTGCGATTCTTTCTTACCTTTTCACTTTGAAAATCGAAAGCATGCTAAAGACAGGCCTTTGTCAACAGCGACGATTCAACAACTTTTTTGGCGGGCTGTTTCACGACTTGCCAGAAGCCCTGACCCGCGATATTATCAGCCCCGTTAAACAAACAGGCGCAATTGAAAGCATCATTAAGCGAATCGAAGAAAAGGCGATGGAAAGGAGAGTCTATCCGCAGCTGAGGTTGAAAGGCTGGGACACTGAAATGCGAAAATTCACGCAAAATGAGTTTCAGTCAAAAGCGCTCATCGACGGAGAATCGAAAGTCATTAGTTCGAATGCGATCAACAGGATGTATCATAAAGATCGTTATGATCCCATAGACGGAGAAATTATAAAAGCGGCAGATGATCTTGCAGCATTTGTCGAAGCTTATCTAGCGATTCAGAACGGAATAGTTACTCCGGATTTCGCTTACGCGACTTACGATTTAAAAAGAAAGTATTTGAAAAGAAGACCAGTTGGGGGGCTCCATTTTGGCGAAATATACGTTGATTTTTGAAGTGAACGCACAATTTGAATCAGAAGCTTCAACCGGATATCGCGTATCCGTTTCTGCGCGTGGAAGATTGACTTTTAGAGGCGCCATTCTGCCCTGTCAAAGCGTAAGGATCGCTATCGATGGACTCTAAAATCACCACATTTCTTCGCTACCCCGGCAGCAAACGACGCATGTTGGCCTTCCTCTTGAAATACCTCCCCTCACGAGAGGCGCTGCCTCGGCGATTTGTCGAGCCCTTCGTCGGAGGTGGTGCAATATTTTTCGCGCTGAACCCGCGTCGCGCGCTGCTGTCTGACGTCAATAATGAACTCATTGACCTCTACCGAGCAATAAGGGAATCACCGACCGACGTGTGGCGTTCTTTCGCTTCGTTTCCCTCAACAAAAGAGGGCTACTACCAGATTCGAGATACTCTACCCGATGGCGACAATTTGATGCTAGAAGCCGCGCGAACGCTCTATTTAAACCGGACGTGCTTTAAGGGGATGTGGAGGTACAACTCCGAGGGCCGGTTCAATGTGGGGTACGGCGGGCAAGACCGACGATGGGTTCTTAGCGAACATGCATTGCTTGATATTTCAGCGCGGTTGCAGTCAGCCTCGTTGATGGCAAGCGATTTTGAAGTGGTTATCGACGCCTGTTTAGAAGGGGATGTAGTCTTTGCTGACCCGCCTTATCGGCCCGGAGCTCGGGAGCTCGTGAATGACCACTACCTGTTCAACACCTTCGCTTTTGCAGACCACAAACGATTGGCCCGAGCTCTCAAGGCGGCGGGTGAAAGGGGGGTGCACTGGGTACTGACGACGTCGGCTCACCCTGATATTCTCGATCTGTTTCCAGACGAAACCGCTGTGCTTTTTCCGATGGGCACGGGAGCACGTCCAGGTCAACTCGTCAAGAACGCGAGAGAAGTTATAATACGCAGCGATCATCATACTTACAAAGAAGGGGTGTTGGCGTGAGCGATTCACCACAGAGGTCAGTTTCAAAAGACAATCCGTTGCAGGTATTGACCGAGTTCATTGAGCACGAGAAGGACAGCGAGAATCGAAAGGACTATGACCAGATGCGCTTTGTCGGCTACGTGCTCGACATCGGCTTCGAGGACGTGACCATCATCACGTCTGACCCGTTTAAGATTCTCGTTGGCGGCGTCCCCCGCAATTCGTTACTCATCATGATGCCGGATGACTTTGTCGGAGCGCCTCAGCACTTCACGTTGCTGAGGGTTATTGAACCGGCGCCTACCCCGCTTTCGCGTGAGGTCCAGCAGACCTACTTTGAGCTGCAAAAGCGTTCGATGCCAGAGCTCGATCGATTTACCCAGAGCGAGCTGCAATGGGGTGCCCTAAAGACGCGCGTTCTTGGCATGTTCTACCCGCACCCTGAGAACAAGGGCGCAATCGAGTTTTCCGGGGATCTCAACAACTACGTAAGCGCGCACAAGTATCGCGTGTACGCGCCAAACGAACGTCTTTTGAACCTCATCGTGAACTCCCTCGTCCCTGAAGAGAATCGCTTTGAGCTCGGCAAGCTGCGTATGACTGAGTGCCGACTGCCGGTCCCGACTGCGGAGCAACCGAACGTGCAGGCTGACGTCTCAACAAAGGACTTTATGGGTACCCGAACAGCGATGTTCGGAAAAACGCGCTACGGGAAGAGTAACGTCATTAAGTTAATCGCACAGAGCTTGATTGAGACGACGAGAGAGTCTAAAAACGTCGGCCAGATCATCTTTGATATCAACGGCGAGTATGCTAACCCCAATCCGCAAGACAACAATAGCTCGCTTGCCGCAGGATTTTCTGAGAGCTGCAAAGTATACGCGATTACGCCTAAAGAGGGCGTTGACTCAGAGCCTTTGAAGCTCAATTTTTACGAACATCCTGACCGGTCGCACGCTGTGCTCGCTGACCTGCTCGAAAGTTCGAAATATCGGGCGATCTACGCAAAGAACTTCATGAGCGCTCAGGTTCACGCGCTCGATGAGTTAGGCGAACTTGATTTCGGCGAAAAGACGCGCGCGAAACGACGCATCTTGTTGTATTGGGCAATTTTGCATAAAGCAGGGTACGAGGCGGACGAAGAGGCACTCGTGGCGAAGCTTGGGAGTCTTGATCCTGGCTTTAGCAAAGACGTGCGCATCGCAGCATACGAAAGTGGTGACCTTTCGACGATCGATTCGTTGCACGAGCTTGTCACTGAGTTTGAGCTCATCTCAGATTTGCGACGAAGAACAAAGTCCACCGATCCGATTTGGCAGTCGACGGGTAGTAGCGGCCGCCCGTTGCTCGAAAGCGATGACATCGCCTTGCTTGACTTCCTCAAGCCTGCAGGGGGCGCCGGACCCAAGCTGATCCAACCGTTTAAGATCTATCACGAAAAGGACGCGGGCAATTTTATTGCAGATATCATCAAGTTGGTTGATGATGGGAAGACGGTCGTCATAGATCTCGGCAACGCGACGAAGCTGTTGATGGAGTACTACTCGAACGAACTTACCGAGGCGGTTTTCCAAAATCAGGTTACAAAGTTCACCGGAAACGCGTTGGGCAACCACTTTGTGCAGTTTTACTTCGAAGAGGCCCACAACCTCTTTCCCTCGTCTGACGATCGAACGGATATCTATAGCCGTCTCGCTAAGGAGGGAGGTAAATATCATATCGGGATGGTTTATTCGACGCAATCAGTCACGTCGATCCACCGCGACCTTCTGGCACAGACGGACAACTTTTTTATCGCGCACCTGTCCTCGCAGGATGAGGTCAACGCGCTCGCTAAGATGAACATCGCGTACGAAAGCATGAAGTTCGACATCCTCCAGAGCAAAACTCCCGGCTACGTCAGGATGCTCACCCGATCGCATCGCTTCGTGATCCCCGTGCAAGCGCGTGCGTTTACCCCACCGCCACCTAAGGCACTCACGGGGAGTTGAAGATGCCCTTCCAACCAGGTCGAGGGCTGCCCGGGGAACGCGCGAGTCGGCTTGGCCATCTCGACGTACTCAAAAGTGATCTCGTTAAGCGTATTCGCGAAAGCTTTGAAGATCCACGTCCTGGGCCCCCACCTCCACAAGCGGCGTGGGATCCACTCCCTGTTGGAGGTGACCCACTGCAGCTCATCTACGCCGTTGACGGATCACTTCAGGTCCTCGAAGACGAAGCACCGCCTTACAAGTCCGTTGCATTCGTGAAAACAGCGATGCTTAAGATCGACCAGAATGAGCTTTCAAAAATCGACAAGGAATCGCCTCACCCGTTTGCGCTCAGAGATCTGCTCGCTAATGCTGCCCAGTATCACGCGACGC
Organism: Methanobacteriota archaeon; assembly: GCA_963701995.1. Taxonomy (GTDB): domain Archaea; phylum Halobacteriota; class Bog-38; order Methanoflorentales; family Methanoflorentaceae; genus Methanoflorens. Next base: position 986,957 of record OY969693.1, read on the forward strand.
TGTTTCCGTTGCGAAACGTCACTGTATCTGGCACGTCGAATTACGATGCCGTGCGGCAAATCATCTTTGACTCGTTTTGTGACCCCTCGCTAGAACGGGAAGTGCTTGAGACGTTTAAATGGCTCGTCTATGAACAGTGGGACGGCGCTAAAAAACAGCTCCCCCTGTTCGAGTGTCCTCACTGCGAACGGACCGTCGCTACGTTACCATATAATGCGGAGCAAGGGCAGTGTCCTGCGTGCATGGGGCATCTGTTTGTGACTGACATGTTGGGGTTCCATCTCGACATGGTTACTGATGCGGCTCCGAATACGATAGCGACAACGTATATGAGCGTGCATGAGACGCTGTTGCTCTTTACAAAGATACGACATTTTTGGGAACATAACAAGGAGATGTTGCGCGTTAGTTTGTTCGTAAAAGATGGCCCTCTGTCGATTCGAGCGCAGTATTCAAAGCTTGTCAACCCCATCCGTCGCTTTCTTGCGCACGCGCGGGAACAAGGATACCCCATCCACATTATCGGACAGGAGAAATCCGGGACGTTCTACGATCATTTGCAGCTAATAGGGACGGCAGCTTCGAACGGGTCGTTTTTCATCCCCGGCGATCAGTACGTCAAAGAACAGATTCAAAATCGGCCGGACCGAGGGGCTCCGTATGGCAAGGACACCAACTACGCTGCGAAGGTGTTTGTGAAACTGAACGATTATCACAAGATGGTTATCAATATCCCTACGGGCGAGTTCGTAGTAGATCCAAAAGAGGGTAATTTGCTCGGTGCAGATCGAATATTTGCGACGCTTCCTGCGATTCTAAGCAGCCGATTTGAAGGCGCGCTTTTACCGGTAGAACTCGCGCACGGCATAGCGTCGCTTTCGACCTATCCGTCGGCGCACATATTAAAAATCTACTCTGAATAAAAGGACGAGAACAGTCAAGTTGAGAATAGCCAAAACGCGTTAAAGCGTTAAAGGATTGTACGCGGCGACTCTACGTCTCGTCGCACTCAAGCAATCCATTTTGCGAGCTCAGTGACTCTTTGACTGAAGTCTTCGTCGTATCGAATCACAAATATACGATATCCGAGAGTCTCGAGTCGGTCACGCTTTGTTTTATCGCTGCTTTTAATATGCTTTTGGTCGTGATGCTCGCCGTCAACAAAGACAACTATTGAGCGATCATCATAGTAGAAGTCAGCCTGCGCGACTGGTTCATCACCGTCAAAAATCGTCCGCTGGGCGGCGCTGGGGAGTGGAATATCCTGTCTTCTAATTTCATTGAGCACTTTTCTTTCGAACTCAGATTCACACAAAGCCAGCAGTTCTTTGTAGTGCGCGTCATCGCTTTCAGTTACGACGCGCGTTATCTCTACCTTTTCGAGCTGCTCCAGCAGCGGAAGCACGAGCTTTCGATCGAACGTCTCGTGCACCGGCTGGTTGTAGAAGTTGCATAGGCATTCGTAGCACGCACGTTCACATTGTTCCTCTATGGGGTCAAATTCATGGAGCATTTCACGTGCTGTATGGGCAACGGCGTGTACGGTCTCTTTGCGTTGTAGTGCTGCGAGAATCCCCGATCCACCTTCGGCACTTTCATAGAGAACGATATTGTATCGTGAGCCTTCAGTCGGGTGCGGCACGAGAAAGGTTTGTACCTCATCGACGTCGACGTTCATCTGGATTTGCAGTCCTAAGATGAGCGCTTGCGAAAGTGTTTGATAAAACGATTCATATAATTCAGGGCTGAGATCAAACGGAGGCGGACACTCGACGGTAAGCACATCGTGTACCGACTGATGATAAAGGACGATACCACGCATGATGTCGTCAGCGGTGCCGTTGCGGTAGCACCGGTACGAGAGATCGTCCCTATTGAGGTGTTTTTTCTCACTCCCCTCACCAAATATCCAACGGTTACAGGCCGTGCACAAGGTGAATCCCGCTTCTTGGGAATCACGCTCAATTTTGTGGGTCCCTGTGTTAACCTTAAGAATCGTTCCGCCATGTTCATATGCCAACCACAGTAACGGCACATCATTGAGCGCGAGCATCCATCTATCGATGTGCCGGCCCTGATGATAATGGTCACTTAGTTTGTACCCTCTGCGTATCCGTTCTTCTTCGTCGCTTGTGATGCCTTGTCGGCGAATCGCAAGCTGATCGGGCATCTCGATGGCATACGGATAAGCCGCTTCATATTCAAGGGACGTGGCACAGAGCTTGCACGCACCTCCCGTCGAGGCAACATCGTCGCCAAGGTAGTATTCGTTGCACGTCGGGCAGATAAGGAGGCGCGTCGTGATAGGGCGATTGTGCTCAGTCTTCGGACGCGCATCTCTAACCGCGTAGCGTCCACCCCGATAGTAAATGCTGTTTCCCGGCGCGTATTCATTCAAAGCAATCGTGCTATCGCGTTGTATATCGATCGCGTCGACATCTCTTTTGCTCCGATGATCAAAGGTCAATGTTGTTACATTGGTGGGGAAGCCGTAATTGGGAGTGAAACCGCGGCTCGCAAGGTAGCGATAGGTGAAGAAATCTCGCTTGCCCTCACGCATGTCGTTCATTTTGTGCTCAATCGCGGTACGATGCGTCGTCATTTCCCGCGACGCGAGTCCCTTCTCGGCTAACACATTAATCTCATGAAGTTCCTTTTGCAAGCGCTCATATTCCTCTCGAAATGGGTCAAAGACGCGGTCGAAATCCGCTGCAAAGTTTGCGACCATTGTGTCGACATAACCCTCGTCAAGCCACTCAAACGCGTCTATCTCTGCCTTGAAGGTTTGTTTGATCATACGGGCAATCGCGTTATGCCGGTGCACGATATCGTTGCGCAATTGTTGCTGAAAATCGTCTATAAGTGGTAAACCCTCGCGCTCGATCTCGAGTAGATCCTTAGTCTTTTGTGGAATCTTGATGGTGAGGGATTCGAAAATAAGCGAATGTATGTGGGCTTCGAGAAGTGGCCTATTGTCTAGCAAGAATCGAGGCGTGCTAATGGCGCCGGCGATGATCTTTGGCGGATAGCGATAGAAGTACTGGTCGTGTGGACCTCGTTTTGACCCCACGCCACAGAAGGTGCTGATGAGCGAAGCCTGGGACTTTCTCCCCGCGCGCCCTGCTCGCTGTGCGTAGTTCGAGGGGGAGGGTGGCACGTTGCGCATGTAAACTGCTGAGAGCGCTCCAATATCGATGCCAAGCTCCATAGTGGGTGTACATACAATCACGTTAAGAGAGGATTCAGGGTCTCTGAAGGTGACTTCTATCACTTTTCGGGTCTCGCCATCGATTTGCCCGCTGTGTTCTTCAGCGTTCACAGGAACAAGCTCATTGAAGTCTCGGGAATACTCGTGCCTGAAGTAATTATCTGAAAAGTCCTTCTCAATGAGCTTTTCACACTTGGTACCGGTGCACCAATCAACTTCGTTAAAGTGATGGACGAGTCCGCATTTCTTGCATACCTTGTGCTGTGAGCCCTCAGGAACCGATAAGAGGATAGCTTGAGGGTTAACCATGTAGAGCGTTCCCACCCACTTAAGCTTCTGAGTTTGCAATCCTCCGTATTTCCGTAACGTGGTGTATACTGTCCGGATAATCTCTTGGGCTTGAGTTTTGTCACATCCGACAACCTTCGTCGTCCAGGCAACGAGTTGTCCCGTCTTCGACGTAAAGCGCGTGACGCGCGCCCTCCTCGTGGCTGTGTCCGCTTCATCGCTAAAGCCTTCAGGCTGCGCGATGCGAACCTCATTGTGAAAGAGTGCTTTTTCAGCGAGACGATTCTCGATCTGGGTTTTAAAGTCGTACGACTTCAGCAAGTACTCATACGCAATAGCGGTCCGATACCGCATGATATCCAAGAACCCGGCGAGATAGTCTTCTCGTGCGCCGTCCGTGAGTTCTACTAGTTCAGGAACGTCGCTCCACACATCGGCGGACGCTATTTTGCTCAGATTCTTATAGGTGACCCTGAGGAGGCCGACGTCTTCGAGATTGGGCTGGTTTCGGCGCTGCGATGACCCAAGCTCAAGTACAGTATTGAACTTGAGGTACTCTTTGTAGGCATCGTCGTCAAGGGGCGACTCGACCATAGAGAGTTCATCTGGTGGATTTCCCGAGTAGTTGGGAAGCACGTTCGCACTGTCGAATACGTCAAAGATCGCACTCCCCATGACGGGGAGTTCGGTCGGACCCTCTGTTCTCTCGAGAGCGCGATATAATCCGCGTCTGAAATGCATCCGCCTTTGTATGTTATCCATGTGCGCTGCCTGGAGCGCGGTATCCTGACGATTGTCGCTAAAAACGATGATTTTCTGTTCGTGCTTAGGCAGCCTATTGAGCGTCTGTGAGACGATGACATCGGTCGCAGTTGATCGCCCGACGGTGCCAAAAGAGAACATCTTGCTAAATTCGCGGGAGGTTAAGTCGTACGATACGCCACATCCTTCCGAGACGCAGAAGCGGAAGGGATACGGAACGACTAAAACGTTGACCTTGCTGCTGCAGATGCAGCGCTCAGTATTGACATCGTAGTAAAGCTGGTTGCAGTCCGGACAGGTCCTCAGCCGACTGCAGCTCAACGAATTCCTTATATTTTTCCTGAAGCTTGCCGGAGTTAGTCTTCCAGTAGTCGGGGATGTCGGCGGTTTCAGCATTGTATGGGCCCACGTAGAGGTATACAGCCTGGCCCTCGACATCTCGGGCGTCGATTTCCCGGGGGCGGAGCTTGTTATCGTTAAGAATCTCAACGCCGTAATACTCTTGCCCACAGGCGCGACAAAACAGCATGGGGAATGTCTTGCGAGGTCCCGAGTTTTTCGCACAGTCAGGACAGATCACTTCGCCAGCGTCGTTGAGGTGGGGGGCGTTTGGTGAGATACAGCTCTTTATCTCACGTCCTTGACTGTAAAACGCATGAATCTTTGGAATAAGCCGTGTTTGAAGCTTCTGATTCACCTCGATTTCTGCGTTCATTCCGGCAAGAAACGCTGCGCGAAGTTCGCTTTTGCAATCGTCTGCTGAGCAGCCGGGCCGGACCTGTTGTGCATACGCATCGATTAACGTGTCCATGTCCACAGTACTGCCAAATAGATTCTCTTCGATGAACTGAACGGTGCGTTGTCTTCCAAGAAGCGACCCCATCGTTTTTAAGGACCGTTCGTCGTCCAATAGGGGACGTCCTATTAGAGCCTCTACAAGCTGCTGGGTGGATTCGATCGAATTCGCAGCTGTGTTTAACAATTCATCAGTAACCAGCACTTTATCGGGAAGAAACGCCTCTTCGTGGTGAACAGGGGAGACAAAGTGCTCTGAGATGACCGCATCAGGCGAGAACGATTCGCCAAAAAGGTTAGTCGTAAACGCCGCAATCGACTCAGCGGCAGTCTCTAGCTCTCCGCTTTGGATTGTCGCACTCGTTGCGATACAGCGAAGTCTCTCCGAGCTGCCCGTATGTTGCTTCAGACGGCGAATAAGATATGCGACATCCGCACCTTGATTGCCCGTGTAAGTGTGCACCTCATCGAGCACGAGGAATTGCAAAGCCCCGTGGTGCTCTGGGGGAAAGAGATCTTTATCCTCAAATCTGGTGAGGATATATTCGAGCATGACATAATTGGTAAGAAGGATGTCTGGTGGCGTTGCTTTAATCTCCTCACGAGAGATAAGCTCACTGTCGTACGGTTGCGGTCTGCCCGTACGCTCGATATAGTGATTTAGCGCAACCTCTTTTAAGTTCTCGGTGTCGCCTGTGTAGAGCGCGATGGTCAAGCCGCTGCCGTTCAGACGTGCGGCAAATTCATCGTATTGTGAATTTGCAAGGGCGTTCATCGGGTAGATGATGATTGCCTTGATGCCTTTCACTCCCTCGTCACGTAGGCGCAGACACTCGCTGATTATCGGTATGCCAAAACAAAAGCTCTTGCCGCTTCCTGTGCCGGTGGTGATAATGGTATTTTTACCGGAGAGAATGGTACGAACGGCGTCCGATTGGTGTTGGTACAACTCTACAAGCGGTGTTGTTTTGATGGCAGGATCGCTGGTAAAACAGTAAGGTGTATTTTTGTGAATGATCTCTTCATCAGTGAGAGTATTTAGACTATCTCCAGCCGAAAAGTTACGTTTTAATTCAACGAAAGGGCCTTTAAAAATAAGCGTGCTTTTATCGAGTTCTGCGTCTATCCAGTCTTGTATTACAGGATTCTTAAACTTTTGAAATGTACTAACGTAGCTGCGGTACGCGGCTCTGACTTGTTCCAATGCGTTAAATGGATCAAACATGCTACGAATATCATCATTAGTCATAGTCCATCAACCCGCTCACAGGTGTGATTATTCCAGCGTAATCGTTGTAGTACCTCTAAAATGAGTTCCTTAGTAAGATACTTTCCATATTTCTGTTCGTCATTTCGCTTCACAATCGGAAATGTATCTAAAATATACTCAATATCTGCAGCAGACATCCCATATAAATGAGCGTAGATAGCATCAAGTTCTGTTTGCAAGTGCAAGCGTCGATTTTCATCCCATTGAAACGGTGGTAGCGGTTTATTACTCATAGGATCGACATAACCCAGGTCTTTAGCAAAACCTTGGACATCCCAAGCAGTGTAGCAAAGTTCCAATACTTTAGGAAGGATCAGCCGAATCAGCTCATCATTGTAAGCTGTCAGTGGTAGCACAGGGAGCTGTTCAAGGATGAAGTGAGCTAGGTTTGTCCCCCCAAGCTTCTGGCGTACGACATAGTCAAACACGATTGCATTGACATTTGCTAGGAACATAGCCACTCTTGCGGGGTCAAGTTTGTTAAAAAAGACAAGATTGATCGAATAAGTAACGCCGGCCAAAGGCATTATGGAAAAGATCGCCGTACGATGATCCGTCGCACGCGCAATTTTTCGATATCCAATGAGAAAATTACGCGATGAGATGCGGGATACTACAAGGTCTTGATCGATCCAATACCTGGGAGCTAAAAAAAAGAAGGGGTCTTTCAGCTCATCTCGTGTTGTTTCATTAAGTCGTGCTTCGTCCTCATCAGCGGTTCGATTTGCTCTAACGGGGTTCCAGCGATGATTGTAGATCTCTATCATTTTACCTTCATAAAGCGGTAAGAAGATCTTGCTATTTTGGCTGAAGTTGTTATTTTTGAGCTCGAAACCCTTTGCTTGCAAAAGTTCTGCGGACCTGAAGTGTTCAGAATCTTTAGTCGCGTCAAAGAGTGTTTTCACCGATATGGACCACAGGTTTCGATTTCGTTGCTCATTTATGAGTACTGGTATATTGTGGTGAATGCGCATCGTAAGCTCTGCATCGCGTTTACTTCGAAATGTCGGACACGTTCTTGTGTTGGGGTTAAGTAGGCGTAAGTCTTCGATGCTGAGCGTGAAACGTCGCTCATTGTCGTTCAAATCTTTTGTTGCATGCAAGAAAAACGCCATGTCCAGGACGTTTACCGGTGCTGCACTTCCAGTCAAAGTCAACAAACAGAACTTGAAACTACTGTGGATAGGAAACAGCTTCATCCGGTTTTCGAAGTCAAAGAGGCTGACCAGACGCTGTCCGTCAACGATATTTTTGAAAAAATCAGCCGTCGTTTTATCGGTTGCGATCCCAGAAGGTACTATAATGCCAGTTCGACCCATCGAGCAAACAAGCTGACAAGCGTGCTCCGCGAATATAGCGTAGGTATTTACATCGCCTGAGCTTGTTAACGGGAATCGTCCAGAATTTCGGATAAACTTGCTTGTGCACTCACTCGTACGCTTTGCTGTTTTAAATTGTCTGCTGAGTGCTTCATCAGTTTCAGTGAGCGATGCTATCAATTTTTTTCGCTGTGCTGCATTTTTTGCGTTAGCGATGGTAGGGGCTTTTTGTTGAAAAAACTCTTTTTCTTGGACTTTAATGCGTTCCCACGGTGGATTTCCCAAAACGCAATCAAACCCAGGATCCTCTCTTCCAAATATCTCTGGAAATTCAAGATACCAGTGAAAAAATGAATATTGCTGAGTAAGTTTTTCAATTCGTCTGACGAATGCTGAGCTACATGTTGATTGTCCTTGTTCTGCAATCGTGTTTAACGTCCGCTGTGTTGGGAGGTCATCTTCGACGTATTTGATGTCGCTTTGCCGTTCTGATGGCCTCAGAGGCCAAAAAAATGAGCTAGTCCAAACGTCAGCAAGTATCTTTGCATCGGCAAACGCGTCGCTTTCAATCAGTTCGCAGTAGTCATTGCTCTTCTCTTCGACGTCCTTGGCATTTCGTTCAATGTGCTCACTTAGCAATGCAAATTTGTCGCTGCACAATGCTCTCGTGTAATCTTCATGCTCCCAATGAGAGAGTGAGATATTCGACAACTGGATTCTATTAAGCTTCTTAGCTTCGCTCGCAGCTGTCTCGTCATCTCCCTCGACGGGGTCGAACGCGTCGGTCAGAATACCGCGTTCAATGAGGTCCGGCATCGTTCCAATGAGCGAATTGCCGCATTTTAGATGATGATCGAGAAAATTCAAAGGCCTGTCTCTGACGAGTGCGTTAATCCATAGAGACACCTTAACAAGTTCTAGGGCCATAGGATTCAGATCAACACCATAGATGCAATGTTGGAGTACCTCTCGTCGCGCTTGCTGCACAAGGTCTTCGGTGAGTATCGAGTTACTTGATCGAATACGTGCGAGACGTTCGCCGAGGTGATTACAAGCGGCGATTAGAAACGCGCCACTTCCACATGCAGGATCACATATTTTGATAGAAAGAAGAGCTTCTTCCTGCGCTTGCTGATCGCCTGCACTGTGTAAACGATTACTGACAACAGGTTCTAAAGCGCTTTTTATAAGCTCTTGAATCAGCGCTTGTTGTGTATAGTAGCTCCCAGTCGTCTTGCGAGTGAGGGCTCTTGGGTCTAGGATGAAGCTATTCGCGGGATACTCTATCTTGTTGATTGACTCAGGAGCTTCTGTTATCCGAGGTATATTCTCAAGGAGACTCTCATAGATGGCCCCGATCTCCTCGACATCAATGTCAGCATACGATATGCGGTGAATGGCACCATCTAGTTCAGTCGTCGTCAGGTAGTATACAGCCTCAAGCAGTTCCGAGTTTTTGCAGGCATACTGGTTTATGTAATCGTCGTTGCTTGTGTCAAAGAGCATGCCACCATACGGGTAGATACCGAATTCTGGAGAACCGCGTCTGAGCATCTCAAACGTGCTTCTCAAGCCTTCCCAATGATCGGTATGGCGATCTCCTCGACTATAATCACTTAGCGCACGCTCTCGAAGAGCACTCATACTGTATTCTTCAAGGTAGAGATCGTGATGGGTAGCCTCACCGCCTGAAAACATACCGCGCTGCTCTGCATAAAGAAGGAAAATAATCCGATATATCACTCGTAGAATCTCTTCATAAAACTCGTGGCACTTGCGCTCATCGGCACGTAGTTCAGCGAGCAGTTGATCATTTAAGAAACCGTTCCCCAGGGCTATTACTGCCGTTACGACGTTCTCTCTAAGCTTTGCCCCAACTTTTTCGCCGACTAACTGGCTGTGTTGAAAGTACTCCTCAAGGAACAAACTTTCAGTATCTGCAGGCGTGAACCTGCTTGCGTGTGCCACCCGATAAAGGGCCTGAAAGTCTCGAAAGCTTCGTGTGAGGAAGATAGCTTCAAGGTCAAACTCAATGTACCCCTTGACATACGTGTGATGGTAATCTCGCAATACCCGCAGATACAAACCATTCGTCAAGAGTGCCCACGAATCGTCGTGCATGTTGAGGTACTGCTGCAGGGCATCGTGTGGGCTTGGTGTCCCTCTTTCAAGCCTACTGTCCAAACCCTGACCGGGTGGCACAATGTGTGTTATCGGCGGGTTGTGGTATCTTGGATTAATGCCCCAGCCCTTATGTGAGAACTTAAACGTTAGTCGATCGCTCACCTGGCCGTGCTTGCGCAAGGCCTCTGGTTCAAATTCGAGGGCTTCAAGCAGCGGCATGGTCCACACACGCCGCGCATCTGCAGGCTCGAGTCTAGCTAGCTTGTGCCCGTATGTATCCCAGCGCTCCTTTAGATCTGCCCACACTTGTGCGACGTTGAGATCATACCCTCTTTGTGTGGGTGGCTTCTCGTTTTCGTCTGTGGGAGTGACAAAGGTCTCTGGCAGTGCATAAACAAACGAGGATCTCTCCTCTTTCATCAGCCGAATGAAGTGCTCGGAGAACAAGCCTCCCGAAACGTGAATGTTGCTCAGTGCAGCAGATCTCATGCGCCGCTCCCAGGACGTGCGGGATAATAAACGACTACTGAAAGCATATCGGATGATGCAAGCGAGATCTCACCGATGCCTTGAAGCCACTCCTGCGGCTCATCATGCATCAACTTCAGTTTTAAAGCCTCTCTCTCTGAGCTAAGTTCATCAAGCCGATTCAAGAAAGCTTGATCGCGCGACTTTATATAGGTCTCGGGCTTGAGTGCAAGCTCTAAATGTCTTGTAATCTCTTCAGACGTTCTGCTTGATGGTGAGGGGTTAGCAGTGCTAAGTGCACTGATCTCCTCCCTACCGAGCGCGTGAGCTCCTGTAAGATCACATGCGACTGGAAGAAGCTCTTCGATGATCGTTGAGGGAGCACGGCCCACCGAGAACCTCACGAGGAAATGATAAAGCAATGTCACGTTCGAAACGGCTTCTGTGGTGATTGATGCCGTCCTACCATAACCTATCTCTCCGCCTTCAAAGACTGACTCACGGATTAGATCAATCAACCGTCGCACAACGGGATGGCCGGCATTAAGCTGATCGATGCCCGTACGTTGGAGCGCGATCCGAGGGTCAAATGTCGCGCGCTCGATCATTGGGGGGACACCCGGCATCACCATCCTTTCGCTCAGTGTGATTTTGATGGTTTTATAAACGTCATTATTGTCTTTAATTCGACATCCGAGCATCTGAAGCCCGTTTCTGACGAAGACCTCTAATTGCTCGTGACTCCCCATCGCAGCTTCGCTCTCTTTAAGCCGTTCTCGAACCTCAGCAAGTTCGATGTCTGATTGCCCATAGAAGCTCTCGCTTTGAATTTTCTCTACAACTGCTTCGTCAAGTGGGTTAAAATGTGCCGGTTCTGAATCTGCAGCAAAGTTTATCAGCGTTCTCTGGGTCGGAGTTAGAACGAGTCCAGAAGCCCTGATTATATCCAACACATTCGTATCGTCTCCAAAGAATGGCGGTGAGAAACCAAAGTCCTCCCTGATTTGCTGAGCCTTCTCAATAAGCACCTTAAGAATTTTTGCATCCAACGTATCGTCCATAACTAACGTTCGAATATGGACATCCTTCTCCTTCTGTCCATAACGATCAATTCTGCCATTTCTTTGCTCGAGTCGATTGGGATTCCACGGCAGCTCATAATGGATGAGCTGGTTTGCCATATGCTGTAAATTGATCCCCTCACTTATGCAGTCGGTTGCGATCAGAATCCCACTTTTCAGTTGTTGGAAGGTCCCAAGTTGTTCGTCTCTCTGTGCCTCATTTAAATCCCCGTATACTGTTACGATACGCGTATCGGCTATCGACGAAGGAAGACGTTTCGGAATCTCTCGTTCGAGGTAATCCAGTGTATCTTTGTAACGGGTAAAAATAATGACTTTAGGGGGCCCATGATAACCTTTTAAGGCATCGTAAAGCAAGTCTTTGAGCCTCAATAGTTTGCTGTCTTTTGCAGGCGTTACCCGGTCAGCAAGCTTGATGAGCTCTTCGAGCACCGCCAGCTCTCTTTGGTGTGACTCAAGCGATCCGAATACGTTTCGGTCCATCCGACGCGATGCCTCCTCATCGGTGATGTTAACATCTCCAAAGTCATCGTCCAACGCATTCGCCTTAGCAAATGCAGGAGTAACGCTCACTTCACCTGACTCTTGGTCTTGTATTTTCGAACGGATGCGCTCACGCCTGTTCTTCAGCGATTGACGTAAAGCTGCAGGAGAAGAGAGCGCTCGTTTGTGCAGATGCATAACCGTCCATCGAGCGGTCGTTTTGATTTGCCAAGAGCCCCGTTCGGCAGTTTCAAGAATCTCGTCACCGTACCGTGCGACGCGTTCGAGGACGATCTTTTCTTCGTCAAACACGAGCGGTACTAAAACCTCTTTTTGCTTGCGTTGAGGAAATGGATTCTCCTCTTCTTGTGCGTGCTCTTTAAACCACGTTTCAACGTCTTTTCGTCGTCTTTGGCACACGTGACTACGAGCTCGCTCCCGATCGATTATCGGCGTCGTGTGAACCAGGCCACCGACAAGGTCGCAGCCTAACATGTCAAGCAGGCTCGCGTAAGAATCAGAGTACCCATTATGCGGCGTTGCTGTTAAAAGGAGCAAATGTTTTGTTTTTGGCGCAAGTTCACGGAGGAAATCGTAGCGATCCATCGAAACGCTTTGCCTTTCCCCGCTCTGATGGGGTTTGGCACATTGGTGTGCCTCATCTGCGATGACGAGGTCCCACAGCACTTCATAGACCTGATGCTTTATTTCTTCACGCTTGACATAATCGACCGAAGCGATAAGGTGATGATAATGCTCCCACGGGCTTGCTCCCGGTGGAAGGGCCCGCTCTAAGCTCCGCAGTTGGACAGACGAGATAATGCGCGCGTCAAGCTGAAAGAAGTAATTGAGCGCTTCACGCCATTGCTCACTCAAGTTTTTAGGACATACAACGAGGATCCGAGTCGCAAGGTTTCGAGCTACGAGTTCGGTCGCGATGAGCCCTGCTTCAATCGTCTTTCCGAGTCCGACGTCGTCAGCGATGAGCATCCGTACTCTGTTGCTCTCGTTGAGCGCCATAACTACCGGCACGAGCTGATATTGTGTCGGTATAACACTGCTCCGTTGTAGGCTGAGCAGCGGGGCTGATCCGTGGAGAAGGGAGTACCGATAGGACTGGATTAAAAGGCGATTAAGCGCAGGTTCTCCGATTTTATTCGGATCTGGCAAACTACGATCTTCGAGATGTACCTTTTCAAGCGGAACATAGAAACGCCGTTGACCTGTGTCGCCACCTTCGATTTTTGTTGCGGTTAGAACGTCGTCGGAGAGGGCGTCCACGCGCCAGAGTCGATTGCGAAGTTTAACAATGTCGCCAACTTGCCAGTCCACATCGGGTCACTCCGCAGAACTTAGTTTTTTATTGACGCGCAGAAACGATGAATTTGTAGTCACTTTCACCGATCGGGATTAACGCGCGCCCGATCAGGTGTGTTCCATAATTCTTCTTGTTTGTGATGAACGCAAGTTTTTCAACTAGCGGCTTGAAGTCGATTGGCTTTTCGAAGACGGCGACCGGTTTCAGCTTCGTTCGCAGGCTGAACATCTCTTTTTCAGATAGGCCTCGTGGTGTAGCAAAGACCCTTTTTGGATCATGAAACACGTCCGAAGCGATTTCGTAATCGCCCACGATCTGGGCTCCTGAAACCTGTCCAGCTACCCTTTCGAGCTTCACGTAGATCAAGCATCTATCTCCTTTCCGCATCCGGGCAATGGTGTTCTTGTTTCGTTCAGGAACCCCGAGCAAGTTTAGCTTATTAGTGATTTTCCAATTATCAGAAGTCGTAACATAAATCCAGTAGTTCATGAGACACACCAAAGCTAGATTGTTGCTTCTCTCGCCATAAAGACTTTTGTTACGCTATAATGTTGCTGTTGAAACAACTTGCTTTCTTTCTGGACTGGCTCACAATGAGGCTCTAACCATAACCTTTTAAGCTCGTGATTAACCCTCTTTGTTTTGTCATCATGCCGCTCAACGCTTCTCAGACAAAGGCCGTCGAAGAACAGGGCGCCCAGCTCATCTTAGCAGGTCCTGGTTCCGGTAAGACGCGTGTGGTAACACAGAAGATCCTGCACCTCATAAAAAGCGGCGTAAAACCCGAAAACATCCTCGCCCTTACCTTCTCTGACAAAGCTGCTGCCGAGATGGCGGACCGGCTCGAACAAGAGATCGACATCTCTGACCTTACCATCGGCACCTTCCACTCCTTCTGTCTTGAACTGCTCAGAGACAACGTGCTCGATTCGGGCATAAGCTTCACCTCCGGCATCATCAGCGGCACGAACCAACTCGTCTGGGGGCTCCGCAACCTCGACTCCTTTGCGTTTGAACATATCGAGGTAGGTAACAACGAAATCAGCGTCATCGATTCGATCCTTGAAGGAATAAGCGCCTTTCGAGATGAGCTCATCACGCCAGAAGACTTCGAGCGCTACCTTAACAAGAAAGAGGGCGAACAGCTCAAAGTCGACGAGCGAGCGTATCTCGGCAAGCTTAAGGACCTCTTGACGGTGTACAAGGCCTACCTTGCCTACAAACGAAAGGAGCTCCTTCTCGACTTTGACGACATGATCCACGAGACCTCTCGCTTGCTCGAGCGCAAGCCTGAGTTGTTACAGCGGTATCGTGAGCGCTTTACGCACATCCTCGTTGACGAGTTTCAGGATACGAACTACGCGCAACTTAATCTTATCAAACAGCTCACCACAGGCGACGTCTGCGTCGTCGGCGACGACGACCAATCGATCTATCGGTTCCGCGGGGCGTACCTGACGAACTTCGTCGATTTTAAGGACCACTTTGGCACGTTCACCGAGACACTCCTCGACGTCAACTACCGCAACTCAGGAAATATCCTTTTGTGTGCGCTTCAGTTGATGCGCAACGCGCCGAATCGAGAGGAAAAATCACTTATCACCCACAATCGCGACGGCGATCAGGTTGTCGTCGCGCGCTGTGAAAACGAACAGGCGGAAGCGCAATACGTATGCGCGACTGTCGAGCGCTTGGTTGGCACGCCGTTTTACTCCCGCGCAGAAGACCGTGAGCGTCCCCTCACGTACGGTGACATCGCTCTTCTGAGTCGTCGTCGCGCCGAAGGAGCCAAATATCACGCTGCACTGCGTGAGCGCGGCGTTCCTTGCGAGTTTGTCGGTGAAGTCGACTTCTTCGCTACTCCGGTCATACGTGACGCCTTGGCGTACCTGAACGTGATCGAGAACCCGTTGGAGGCAGGTATCTACCTCAATCGCATCATGAAGCTCTGCGGTATCACCGAGGTGAACGTGCAACGCCTCAATGGCGAGGCTCGGCAGCGCGCGTGGGACGATGATACCAGCGACTGTGTCTATGAGTGCATGTGTGATGGCAGATTGCTCCTCGAGACGCAGCGCAATGAACTGAGCGAAATTACGCGTTGCATCGACCACATTCTCGTCTATAAGGAACGCACTTCAATTTCTGAGCTTATTTACGACGTGACGGTCCGCCACACTGATCTTTACAAGAGGAGCCTGCGTGAAAAGAATTGGCGCAACACGCAGCTGCTCAACAAGCTCCACGAAATCGCGAACGAGTACGAATCGATCACAAAGGAGCCCACGCTTACAGATTTTCTTGACTACCTTGCCCTTCTCAGTGGATTTCAAATAGAGCTTGAAGAGGTCGAAGAGACCAACAGCGTCAAGGTGATGACCGTTCACCAGAGCAAGGGCAAGGAGTTCCCCGTCGTGTTTATCGTCGACGCAGCAACGGGCCGCTTCCCCTTGCGCTTCCAAGCAAAGCCCTTCTACGTGCCGAACGACCTTGCGCGCGGCATAAAGACCGGTGATGACGAGCGATCACTGTACGAACAAGAGGAGCGCCGCCTTTTTTACGTGGCAATGACGCGGGCTGAGCAGCGACTCGATATCACCTTCGCTGAACGCTACGGGCAAAACGTCAAGAAGACCAAGCCTTCCAAATTCTTAGAAGAACTTGAGTTCGAGCAGAACCCGCGCATAGAAGTAATCGACGTCGCTCAGGAAGCGCCGGACTACACGACCAAGGTGGAAAGCCCCGTTGAGCAGGCGCGCGCGACGCTCCAAGACCACGCGATTCGAGCCATCGATACCATGCAACTCAAGACGGCCGTCCAAAAGATCGTTGAGTTGGAGAAACTCCGCCTTCTTGAAAGCGGTCAGGAGCTTGAGGACTTTGACCTTCCCGCTTTTCTTAACGTCGAAGAAGATGATGCAGGCCTCAGCGCGCTCTTTGAGGGAAAACGCGCGCCGCTCGTCAGTCAGGACCATCATTTCTCAGCGTCGGGACTCCAGAAGTACAGCAACTGTCCGGCGCAATACAAGTTCAGCAACGTCTTGCGTGTTCCGTCAGCGGCAAGGACGTATTTCCAACTTGGGAGCGTCGTGCATGAAGTCATCGAGCGTTTGACTACGCAGGAACTTGAAGGGACCCTTCCGACAAAGGAGCGGGCATATGAGATGCTTGAGCACTTTTGGTCTTCTGCTGCCTATGCGTCCAAGCAAAAGGAAGCCGAGGATAAGACCCAAGCGCAACAGATGCTCGATACGTACCTCGCGTGGAACGAGCGTAATGAAAACGGAATCATCGGCGCCGAAATGAAGTTTACATTCACCCTTAACGGGCGCTCGGTTACGGGATACATCGACCGAGTGGAGCGAACGCCGTTAGGCGAGTACATCGTGCTCGACTACAAGACTGGGTATCCTACCGAAAGCAGGAACAGCATAAAACAGAACATCCAGATGAACGTCTATACGCTTGCAGTTCTTGATAAGTTCGGCGCTTTGCCGCAACGTGCCTCGCTCTATTACGTCAAGCATGACAAGGTGGTCGACTACCTTCCTACGCAGGATCACGTCGAACAGCAACAGGCGCGGCTTTCAGAAATGATCGATAACGTTGTCCTCGAGCGATTTCCAGGGATGCCGAGCTTCCAGACGTGCCGATCATGCAGTTACAAAGATCTCTGTAAAGAAAAAGAAATCAGAGGCGAGTGGTTGGTCCAACGTTAAGCACCCATCATTCCTTAGGCCGTTACCCAAGCAGTCCGTACTGACCGCATCACCAAACTATAGACCCTTTAGTCTATTGGCGATTTCTTGGTTCACCGAACGCATTTTCTCTTTATAGAAGTCCGCATCGAAGACAATGTCATCATAATCGGGGAGGGCCTCCATCATCGCTAGCAAGGGATCGGAATGCTTCAAAAGGCTCTCCCGTATCTCATCCCATAGTTCAAGATCTGTATTGTACAACAAACGCTTCGTACGACGAATGCCCTCACGCAAGAGCTTTTCTAAGTCGTCAATTGCGTCTGCAAAATAACTAATAGGGGTCATGTATCGTTTCACGAGGTCCTTGATAACTTGAATCAGCGCTCTTAACTCAGATGCTTCTTGTTCCAATGCTTCATTAACCTCTTTTGTAAGGGCCAGCTCCCGATCAGATGTTTTTAAAGAGATGCATTTCCGATCGTCGCCTTCTTCTTCTAGTCCAATATCATAACAATAGGGTACGAGTCTACCGATGGCTACGGCGCGATCTTGGAGTCGCTTGCTATATTCACCATCTCTCTTCAAACAAATTTCATTGAGAAGATTTTCAAAGTTTCGATACTCCTTTGCGCGACAAACTAAGCCACCTAAAAAGGCAAGCGTTCCCATTACTTGAAGGTGCTTGAATCGTGTTTCCTCGATGCAGCCGCAAAGACTTATAACAGCGCTAAGCAATGTGGTATACTCCTGGTGTTCCTCATCTGACTCGAAGCTGTGCTGCATTTCGAAAGCTTCGATTTCAGTCAGCAGTGGCGTCTCACCTAACGCTGTCGCTACGAAGTGTTTGACTAACAACGAGCTCTTTTTTCGAGCGTCTGCTTTGCGTATCATTGCGCGAAGTCGTCTTTCGCTAGCTTTTCCCATTTTGCCACCACCACACTAAGCTTCATGCCCCGCGCCGAGCGCAATTTCTACATGTTCAAGACGAGCTTGTAGATCAGCGATCTCAATTCCTCTTAAGATTGAATTTACCATCCCCATCTCGTTGGCCGCAGTGCGCCCGTCGACCTCTCCGGCCTCGTAACGCTGCAAGATGGTTACTTGGAGCTTCACGAGATCATTGCCTTTGACTTTGCCGTTACCATTTTTTGCTTCGTGCCCTTCTTTCAAGCTCTGCATCGGACCATGCTCTCTACAAAGGGATCCAACGAGATTTCGAACGTCTTTACGCGCTTCTAAACCCGCTTCATCGACTATGGCTGGCGTCAAAGCCTCATCTCGTAACTGGGTATCTAGTTTGAGAGCCATATCAACAAGTTTTGGTGTTGGGACGCCTGACAGGTCACGTTTTTTAAGCTCGTCTATAAAGCGCTGATATTGATCGCCGTAGATCCTAATGCGCGCCTGTCTTGTCAACCAATACTTCTCTCGAAGTGCATCAAGTTCTATTGCCTTTAGGTTATCGAGCTCTTCTTTGCTCTCGCTTTCCCATTTTGATAATGTACGCCGGTTTATGCCGGTCTCTGTCTCGATCGTTCTCAGTGACTTACCCTGAGCTCGGAGCTCGAGGAATCGCTCTAGTTTATCTGAATCTTTCATTTTATTACCTTCTCAGCCGGTTTGGCTGAGGTTTTACATTCTTACATTAGCCTCAACGTATATATAATCTGCTCGAACTGTAAATTTATTTATGTTAAATTTGAGCAATATATTAATTTATGTTAGGTTCGAGCAAGATATTCACTGTGTATTTAATGCGAGCAAAATAAAAGAGTTTAATATCTCTGGGGCAGAACACTTACTTTGACCCAGAATGGATTCGGATGAACTCATATCTCAACTGCACGAGCTTGGCATAGATGTGCCTAAAGGTACACTGCGCCGCTGGGCGTCGGAGGGACTAATCAAAGGACCTGAACCAGAGGGGAGAAAGGGTAGGAGGGGACGCTTTATGTCCTGGCCTTCGAAAACGGTGGAGCAGGCGGCTGTTATCTATATCATACGCGGCAGTTACGGGCCTAAAAAGAAGATTAAGTCCCTTCTTGCAGTCAAGGAACTAGTCGATCGCTTTTATGCTATCGTCAATGAATTTCGTGAGACAGAGAATCCACAAGTTTTGGAAAAGCTTGACAAAATGCTCGTGCCTGGTAAATCAGCTGATGGAACGAAAGGGTACGTGTATGGATCCTCAGAGATACACCCCCTCTTCATTATGTACATCGCCACGCTCGAGAAAATCAGAGGGAATAAGCCCCTCTTTGAGCCTATTGAAGTCGTTTTTAGCTGGAACCAGCATCTTATCTGCGACGAAGACGGCAGAGAATCATTTAAATTGCGCTATGATGGCGTGAGTTTTAAGGATTCGGCCGAAAACGCCGTAAGCCGGCACGTTGGATATACTCCCGAGGCGTTTGAAAAGTTGCACGGAAGGAAACCAACGGATTGGGAAAAAGAGGAAGAGGAAGGTAAGGTCATCACCTTTGACAAGCATACCGACTGGTCTAACGTTCAGGTTGACGTTGAGAACCAACAGATCATTATTAAGGATCCTGAGAAAAACGAGTTTAGGGTTATCGATTTAAAAAAGAGCGGCCTAAGCATACTATCAAGTAGCGAGTGGACTGAGATTGAGAAGAATAGCCAGTAGTTTGAGAGAAGGAGTGTGCGTTACAGAAACTTAAGAAAGGGAGGGACTGCACCCATCCACTCTCACGACTCTCCTGGCCCGGTTGCGAATTAGGACAAAGGAAATCACGATGCCGGCGATGGCCAGTATAGCTACCGGATAAAACAACGCGACATAACTTCCGACGAGATCTCGCAACTGCCCAGCGAGAAGGTTTCCTATAGTGGCTCCGGCGCCGTACGCGGTGAAGACGAGCTCGTAATTCGGTCAGTAGTACTTGGTGCCACAAAATGCAGCGGTACACGCGGGTGCGATTGCAAGCCCGCCTCCTAGACCCAGCCGTATTCCCGCAGAATATGAAATCGGCGAGTAACGTGCCGGTTTTCAGAAAATAAAAAGAGAATCCCTGCGAGTAATGCAGGGATTCTCTTCACCCCAGCGGAGCAACGGTCCTCTTGTACATCTCATTTAATACCTGCGCGAGGCCTGCATAGATTGCCGAGAACCCGGTGAGGATCCCTTCATAGCCAGCAATCGTGACTACGGTGGCATTCCCCGTTATCTCACCGATTGCCAGCAGGAAGAACAGCACGGTAAGTAAGCCAAGGACAACCTGCAATGCCCGGTTTGCTTTGAGCGACCCGATGAACATGACGAGCGTAAAGATCCCCCACATCACAAAGTATGCCGCCAACGCATTCGAGCTTGTCGCATCCGCGAGCCCTAGTTTCGGAAGGATCAGAAGGGCGACAAGAGTCTCCCAGAAAATCCC
Organism: Methanobacteriota archaeon; assembly: GCA_963701995.1. Classification (GTDB taxonomy): domain Archaea; phylum Halobacteriota; class Bog-38; order Methanoflorentales; family Methanoflorentaceae; genus Methanoflorens. The sequence goes on from OY969693.1 coordinate 1,007,173, forward strand.
GAAAGATATGAATGCGGTCATCCCGAACGTGTTGCTCTTCTTCCATTCCATGATCCCTGCAATAATCTGCCCGAGACCCCCGTAGAACATCCCCATCGCGAGGATCATCGAACCGAGCGCAAAGTACCCCGCATTGCTTAAGTTAAGAAGGACGGTCGTCATCCCGAAGGCGGTCAGCCCGAGCGCCGCCGGGTTTGCGGTCACGTCCAGGTTCTTCACATGGGTGACGTCGATCTCTCCTGATTCGTTTGTCATACGTTTACTCTCCTATACTTTTTAGTCACGTGTACCCGTTGAGTCTGCAAGGGCCCGCATAGGTCGAGGGGCCCCCGGAAAAGGTATCAAAGGGGCGAAAAAAGCTAGAAACAAGATAGATGGCAATAAGCTGACGGTTGCATCGATAGACCAAAGCTTTCGGAGTGGCCGCCCAAAAACGCTCCACGATTGTATGCTGCCCCAACATATGTTCGTGGCCAGTCCGAGCGCAACGAATATCCAGCGGCCTTTTTCTGGGTTCCTTCCAAAAAGTGTGGACGTGGCGCTTTCTGACGCTTGATTGTCGCTGATCATCTGAATCTTTCTATCACTATTAATAATTAATATAAAAAGTTTCGCATTTGAAAAAGGCGATGCTGCTGATTGATCGACGCGAATAAGCGGGGCATTACCGCCTCTTGCTCCATCTCCTCACGCTAGCCTGGGGAGCTTAACCGAAAGGTTCCCCGCTAAAAGCCGAGAGATCGCAGCCAAATGACGATAGGAATTTTGTGCCCCGGAATCCGACGTGGAACGCACTAGTGCTGCATGTTATGAAAAGATTATGAATGATCTTCAGAAATGACCGAGCGTACTTTGAAATGGTTGTCCTTCCAGCTCTGAATCGTCGTAATCGAAGTAATTTAGTATTCTTCCGACGGGCGGAAGAATTTGATGCTTAACATAGTATTCCATATCTATCTCTCGCTCTTGCCCATGCGTGTCAATCACTTTGCCTTCTTTCTGGGTAAAAATCTCAGCTGGATATGATCTGTCTCCAATCGATCCAGACCCTTTCATAACGAGATACGCAATTTTCGCGCCAACGTCGGCGGCAAGGCCGTAATCTTTTGCTCGCTTTGCCGCCCTTACGTGGGCTTGCACGGATTCGTAGCTTGCGATCTTTTTTGTAAGCGTTTTGTAAATTATGAGCTTTGCTAACGGAATCTCACCGGCTCTAAGTCTCTTGATCGTACTCGTCACCAGTTCTGCAGCGGCTCCAGGTTCTCGCCTCTCAAGAATGATATTGATAACATCGGATTGTAGCTCTTTTGCGAGTGCACACCAATCGCCTCTCCGCACTTCAAGACCTCGGACAACAATAGTCCCATCTTCGGTAATCCCCGCGTAGCGCTTCTTCTTCTCGGTAAAGAAGATAGCTTTGTAGTGCTCATGCACGTCAAGCCGAATTGGATAAATTGTCGAAAGCTCCTCGATAAGTGTTCGGACTCTATCCATCAGCTCAGTTGCCATTAGGCCGCTCCCTGTTGCTCATATCAGCCGTGAAAAGTTTTGTCGTATTATTAAACCGCACAGATCACTCCTCGACTGCGCGTTAGCGCCTTAGTTGACCGCTAGCTGCAAATCAAGCCTCTTTGAGCTTTACGAATAGACTGTCAGTGTCTCCGTAGATCACCTCGAGACCGTGCTTCTCAGCACGCTCAACCGCGTCTTGTATGATAGTGCGTCCCCACGCTGTCGTTGCTTCAGCACACTCTTTGCGGTACCACTTCGCCGCGTGCCATCCAGTGTAGCCGTAGAACGCGTTTGTCAGGATCTTGATTGCGTTCTGGTGAACATCAAGGCTAGTAAAATCGCGTGAACCCTTGTCCGTGTGAGTCATTTGCTCTCTAACCGCTCTTCTTCGTTCAATTAAATTCGTAAGGATGATTTTGAAGAATCCATCGGGCTGCTTCCTAAATCGATATTGCGTCTCTGGGGCCTCGTAGAATTCCGTAGACGTGTCATCTGGCGACATAACGGTGTCCGGCGAAATGTTGTAGCTAATCATTATTGAAGGGTACATAGACGAAAAATCGAGGCTAAGTACGTCTTCGTGCACGCCGGGTTTTGGAAAGAGGACGAAGCCTCCGGCGTAGCTGCCCGAGCCCCCTGCTTTTGCCGGCACAATTTCATTTATCTTGTACGCCTCAGCAACCAAAAGTGACTCGACTTGCCGCCCCCTCCCCATTCCTGATACGTCGTCGAGCGGCTGTCGTACGATCCGCGCAAATTCAAACTGAAGAGGGAGCAGCCGCTCTGCGACCCCCCACGTGCTCACCACATCGGCTTTGGAATAATCAAAAAGAACCTGCCTAAGCTCAGGATCGTTCCAATACCGCGCCATGTCCCAACCCTGCACTTGCACGCGCTCCGATTTGCGCATTACCCCCATGTAGTCGGCAACATTGTCCAAGGTTTTAACGCTGAGCTCGCTGATGTCCCGTTTTACGACCTTGTACAAGTCGACGTTGCTGCGTCCGAAGATCCTGACCTCTTTCACGCCACCCCCAGCGCTGAACTTGGCCGGACTCTCGTCCCTTCCGATCGTTAAGCGGAGCTTGAATTTTTCTGCTCTCGTTTTCAAGTATTGCCAATCAAACTCGTCAGTGTTGTAGCCGACGATAACGTCGGGGTCATATTCGTGAATGAAGGAGATGAATTCGGCGATGACCCGCCTATCATCTTTGTCGTCGCCAACCGAAAGGAATGTTGTTTCATCAGCTCCGGTCGCTATGGAAATGATGATGATAGGGTCTTTGTTCGGAATTGGAACGCCACCGTGGCTTAGCATCTCGCAGTCGAAGGCCATTACTTTGAGATCGGGATTCGTGTGATGCTGTTCTGCTTCTATGTGGTCGACATCGATGGCGAAGGAAAAATGCGGATCTGCGCGTTCGCGCCCTTCTACCAGAACCTGATCCATAGGCACGAGTTCGCGATCGATTATGTACCGGACGGCGAATAGAATGTCTGCTTCCCTGACACTCACGCCAACCTCGGCTACCTTTTCGCGCAATATCGGCACGTGTTGCGGGTGATCGACGTACACTTTGAGCACAGTGACGGGCTGTCCAAAATCCTTGCGCACGACACGTTCGACGCGATTCGGCCGGATCTCCTCACCAGACCGCATCGACGCTACAGACATTATGGCGTCAGCGTCGTCCGTTACCGCATAAAAATAGGGTTCAAAATTAGGATCGTAGGCGATGATATTGCGACTAAGCTCGTCTTTAAGCCAGAGGCGAATGACTGCGCGACCGTCCAACGTGATGTAGTCGACATCAAGCAAAAAGCATCGAAGCCGCATCAATAAGCGAAAGTTTTCGATGCTACATAAACGTGCCGAGGAAGGCGGCAAATATTACGCTTTAAAAGAAAAAGTCCATTTCTTTGATATCGAGATCGTCTTTGCTTATTGCTCCATCGTCCAGAATGGAGCGCCTTATCAGCACCGAGGTCTCTGCTCGAATCGCGAGCGCAATACAGTCGCTCGGACGGGCGTCCAGTTGTTTTTCAGTCCCATTAACCTTTATGGAGAGTTGGGCATAGTAGATTCCTTCGTCGACGTCGTCTATGACCACGGTGACAATGCTCGCGTCGAAGTTCTCGAGTATCGACATTATCAAATCGTGCGTCATGGGGCGCGACGGTACCTCTCCGTGCAGGGCCGCATTGATTGAGATTGCTTCTGAGATGCCGATATAGATCGGTAGGAAGCGGTGTCCGTCGTCGGTCAACAATACCACTGGCGTATGCCCAGTGGTCGTGCTGACCATGTATATCCCTTTGACCTCCACAGGGGTTACGTCATCTCCCATTATTTACACCAACACTGTAGCTGTATATTAAACTGACTGCCGCTTAATACGCGCGTTTATGTCTGAAACAACGCGAAAGCAGCCCTCTGAAGGTCGCTTTGATTCGGACACGCTGCGCCAAAATCGGTTCAGCTCGATCCAAAGTCCTTCGATGCGCGCGCTGGTAAAGTTGCGTACGCGCAATTATCCCGATGCACGCGAATGTCCCGCAGTCCGGCAAGGACCTAATATATACATTAGGACATATATCACTGAAGTGGATATCACACGAGATATCGATCGCTTTGCTCACGCCTACGGCTATGAAACGAATTATTATAATTGATTACGGTCTCGGCAATTTAAGAAGCGTAACGCGCGGCCTCGAGCGGGCAGGGGCGCAGGCGGAAGTCACTTCGGAAGTCAGTCAGTTCGCCCGGGCAGACGGCTTGGTGCTTCCAGGGGTGGGGGCATTCAAGAGCGGCATGCGCAACATCAAAGATAAAAAAAGGGCGCTACTGCGTGCCGTAGACGAAGGCACGCCCGTGCTAGGAATCTGCTTAGGGATGCAGATGCTGCTGACCGCCAGCGATGAAGGTCAGCGTGAAAGCGGGCCGGTCGAGGGCTTAAATCTCCTCACAGGCCACGTCAAGCGGTTCAACTTCGGGGCTACCTCAGAGAGGCTTAAAATACCCCACATGGGCTGGAACCGCCTGGAGGTGGTGAAAGAGAACGCTTTGGTCCAAGGTGTCAACGGCGCATACGCGTATTTCGTTCACTCGTATTATGTTGAGCCCGGAGAACATACGGTAGCAACCTCGAACTATGGGACCGCATTTGCCGCTGTCGTTGCGAGCGGAAACGTTTTTGGAACGCAATTCCATCCAGAAAAGTCTTCTTCAGCTGGCTTGCAGATGTTGAAGAACTTCGTGGAGATATGCTGATGGATCTTGAAGGCTACGCAAAAGGAGCCCTAAGGCGAGGCTTAGCCAAAGAAGAAATAGAGCGCACGCTTGCAGAGCGAATTCTAGAGGTCCGCGACATTCCTCTCGATTCTGCAACGCGCATCTCTCAAGCGGTTGTCGAGGAAGCGGAGCGCACTCTCTGCGAAAGGGAGCGATCTGGGGTCACGATGGGTAATTTCGGAGTCGGCTCACGGGGGTCCGGCGATTTCTATTTGCACGAAAAAATAGCCAAGATCATCGGAAAAACGAGCGCGATCGTCGGCTCTGATCAGCTTGATGATTCCGGAGTGGTCAGAGCAAAAGGTGACCTGATAGTGGTAACAGTAGACGGCATGCATTCGCGCTTGAGCGACTTCCCGTTTCTCGCAGGATTCCACGTTACACGCGCATCCTTGAGGGATATCTATGTCATGGGCGCACAACCGGTCGCCTTGTTTTCCGACATTCACCTCGCTGACGACGGGGACGTATCGAAGGTGTTTGACTATACGGCCGGCATCGGGGCAGTAGCGGACGTTATGAATGTTCCGTTAGTCACGGGAAGCACGTTGCGGGTTGGCGGTGACGTTGTGATCGGCGACCGACTGACAGGCTGCGTTGGTGCCGTCGGCGTAGCGAGCAATCAAGGCTTGACGGCGCGGATCAATGCACGCGAAGACGACGTAATTCTCTTGACCGAAGGCGCTGGCGGCGGAACTATAACTGCTACCGCGCTGTATAATGGCCGTTCAGACGTAGTAAAGGAAACGTTGAACCTGAAGTTTCTTCACGCCTGCGATAGGTTACTCCAGGATGGTCTCGTGACCAAGATACATGCGATGACTGATGTCACGAACGGCGGCATACGAGGAGACGCAGAGGAAATATCAAAAACGGCGCGTGTAAAACTCGTTTTGGAAGAGGAGAAGATAAGGCGGCTCATCGATCCCACGGTGTTGACCATGCTCGACGATTTACAGATCGATTACATGGGCGTCTCCATTGATTCATTGCTCATAGTCGCCCCCGCTCAGCTCGAAGCGGAAATAAAAACCGCCCTAAACGGCGTCATAAAGGTCGATGAAGTTGGCCACGTTGAGTCAGGCAGCGGCGCTGAAGCGCTCCGTGATGGTGAGCGGTTCACGATCACGCCGAAGTTTCGCGAGTCAGCCTATACGCCCGTAAAGAAAGTGGTCGGTGAACACGCAGATGATCGAGAAATACAACAAATGCGTGCCCGAGTCGATTTGGCTGCCGCGCGCGCACTAAGCAAGAAGGAACAAATGATCGCCTATCTCCGAACGGGAGATAACCTCCCCGACGTGAGCTGCTAGGTAAACACTGGTCCGTTGGATGAAGCTTCATCATGGCAAGGGTCGCACGTCCTTTTCGACGTCGACAACACTCTAATCGATTTTATTAAACTAAAGCAGAAAGCTTCCGAAGCTGCGGCACGCGCTATGATAGATGCGGGACTTGAAGATGCTCCAGAAGATCTGTCAGACAGACTCTTTGCGTTTTACATGGAGCACGGAATAGAATCCAATGATGCGTTCGAGGAGTATCTCAAAGAGGAACACAAGACCGTTGACTATCGAATTCTCGCTGCCGCTGTTAACGCTTACCTTAAGGAGAAGTATCTGAATCTCAAACCATATCCAGATGTTGTTGACACCCTTCGTGAATTGAAACGACAGGAATACAAGCTTGGCGTCGTCACAGACGGCCCCAGACTCAAGGCGTGGATGCGGCTAAACGGCGCTGGCTTAGATAACTACTTTGATGCGGTCGTGACGTACGACGATACGGGAAGGAGAAAACCAGCGAAGGAGCCTTTTTTGCTCATCTGCGAGAAGCTAGGAGTGCAACCAGAGGAATGTCTGATGCTTGGCGACTGGCCTGAACGAGATGTGCAAGGCGGAAAGTTGGCGGGTATGAAGACGTGCCTTGCAAAGTACGGGCAGGTGCGGCCTGCAAAAGCAGATTACCAGATTAAAGCCTTCAAAGGGCTTTTAGACGTGATAGCTGAGTGCAACATAGATTGAGCAGTGACTGGCGGCTTGGATCAAGCCGAAACCAAGCTCGCTTCTAGACATAGGATTCGCGCGGACGAATACCTAGCTGATTAGCTTAGTCTAGTAAGATATGTTGCCGGGCCTAAATGTAGCGACAACAGCACATCTCTTTGAGAGCCACCTTTATCGAGCTGTCCTAGTGATTTCGAGCACAGAAATCGAGCACCGTGCTATGAAAAAGGATTGTGTGAACATTGCTGCGAATATGCAATGTTAGATGATGACCTACGGGAGATGGCAGAGTTTCGAGGCTATAAAATGACAGATAGAATGACAGAAGCATTTGAAGGGAAGTCAGATAACTTCAATAAATGCATGGAAAAACTATTGAACATCAGCGTGCTTATTGAAGAGTTTGAGTCCGGTAAGTTAGACGGTGAGAAAACGATGCGCCTAATAAAGGACATCGTTGAGGCACCAGTGTATCCATAAAGCTGGTGAGTGAAAGATGACCCCGGAAGAATTTTTAGAACGCTGTAGAAGGATATACAGTAGAGAAGGAGATCGCGTCTACGAATTTGAAAACGATTGGGAAGCTGCCCATATGATGTTTGATCGATTATGTTGGGAAGCGCTAAAGGACGCAGGATTCGGAGAAGGAATCAACTACGTATTAGAATACGTAAAGCCGTCAATGTGGTATTGCATAGGTGATTGAAATGGTATGTGTCGAATGTGAAGACTTCTTTGCCAAAGGAATTATTGCTGCACTTGAGTTTTTTGAAGTGAACAAGCTCTATGGTAAAGACGAAATTAAATTTGAAAACATGAACGACTTAGCGACAAGAATCTTTGGCGCTACCTGGAACAACATGGACTGGAGTGAGAAGGGAATAACGACGTGTGGGGATCTCGTCAAAGAGATCAAAGAGTTCTGCAAGCAAGGCGCGATCCAAAGCGCTAAGGACGGGCGTGACTCAACAGATACCGCAGCTTCATTTGCCAACGGTAGGGAGGTTGTCTTCCTGAAAATAATGGAGATGATCGTTGAGTATGAAAAGGGGGCTGAAAAACGAGTTTAGAAAGAGCGAGAGAAACTTACGAGCAAGATATTGTAGGCACATCACCTGCTGCAACACTTCAATAATCTAGCGGAGTGGTGGCTCCGCGGCACTTTCCGTATCTAGGCGCCTACGCGGCTGTGCCAGAACAGATGTGACGAATGTTGCAAGGGTCTGTGCAAGCTGGTCTTTCAACCCAAGCGCAAACGTCAGCAGGTACGATCCTTCGAGGCGTTCGGCTCTGCCAAGACAGTAACTGCAGGCCGCCCTTTATAGCACCACATACCTGAGCTGTGCGTCTCGTCGGGCGCGTTCGACGCTCTTCCTGCTCTACGGTTTTCGACTCGTTTTCCGTGTAGGACAAAAAGAATAATCTTATACGGTGGGAGCAAAACTGTACAAGTGATCTCATGGACACGATGAGTATCGAAGAAATTCACAGAAAGCTACAAACGGACTGGGCCGACTGGACTGATGATGACGAAGATCAATGCTTATCCATACGCAAAAAAGAGCTAATCTCTGCACTTCAAGCAATCAACACTTATCTTGTGAGCTTTGATCTTAAGACAAGAATTGAAAAAGACCCCACTCCGAAAGTCTGTGAGTTTTGCGAGAAGACTTACAAAGGGGCGGAACCAGTCTGTGACAAATGTCTATTAGACATGAAACTAAAACTACGTAGACTTAGCTTCTTGTTACCCGAAAAGAACATGCGCAAGGTATATAGTGAACTTTTAGATCGATGACTTAGCCGCCCTCAGAACTGTCGGATCTTACATAACATTCTCGTTTTTGTCGCTCGTTCGACATAAAAATGTACCTCTGCTAAGAATCGTAGCCCGGTCAGTCTTCACTCTTGCTTCTTTTCCTTCACCGTTTACGGCCACTTACCCAGAATTTCTTTTTTGCGACTGGTTCTTTTTTTGGGGTGCTACGCAGCCAGTCTTTGAAACACTGCCACGGCGAATCAAAATGGTTATGCGTGCTTGGCGCATTCTGCGATGCATGCAACCGATCTGCACGCACACCATAAGCGTCCAGAGCTCAAAGCCATCGCACGCATACCCGATCATACGGCTGCCGCGTGAGTTTAGCGGGCTTGTAGGTGCCGCTGCTACCATCTATCAAACAGTCCACGATGGAGCACAAGCGTTCCTTGTGGTCGTCAACAGTCAGCAAGACCATAAGCTCAAAATGGGCTCAGAATCAAAAAAGAGGCTTCATCATGGCAAGGGTCGCACGTCCTGATACCATGCGTTAACAAAATCAACTAGGCCTTTCTGTTTCGCGATTTCGACAGCGACCATGTGGCTGCATTTCGTGATATTTCGTGAAGCATTGAACAGGAAGTCTTTGCAGGTGCACATAGCGTCTTCGACAATGTACTCATCAGCCTCTCCCACGACAACATAAAAGTCTTTATAGTGTTTAACGCGCCCTTCTTCCGCTATTTCAAGGCCCTTTTTGCCCCGATTTCCGTATTCGCGCTCGATTTGTTGTTTAAAGGCATCGGAAAACAAAGGCTCTTCTCCTATCTTACTCATACGTGTCCGCGTTGGCAATGTTTGGTCATTGGTGGTGGTAGATGAGGCCCAAAAGCTTCGGCCTATCGTCGATGAACTCGCCGCCTAACCGTTGCGCTAGGATTTGCATTGCTGGCGCTTCAGTCGCATAGTGCGTGGCGTCAATCAGAGAAAGACGCCCTTCTGCGCAGCGAATAGCGTCGTGCTTCAGCTCGGCCGAAAGAAGTGCGTCAACGCCCGCTGCGATTGCCTCCTCAGTTGCTTCAAAGCCGCTGCCGCCAATCACGGCGACTTTTTCGACGATGCCCTCCCCTGTGAACTGGACGTGTGTACCAAGTTTTTGCGCCACGTGCTTAACAAAATCTAATGTGCTGACGGGATCGATTGTACCCATTCTTCCGAGGCCAAATGGTTCGATGTCTTGCAATCCTACGAGTTTCGCCAACACATCATTGACCCCTCCAGGCGCCGCATCGTAGTTGGTATGCAAGACGTAAAATGACAAACCGTGCTCCAAGATGAGCGTTAGCTGTTTTTGAATGCGCAAAGGAACTTTGGTTATAGGATTCCAAATTAGCGTGTGGTGCGTGATAAGGATATCGGCCTCGGTCTGGACTGCTTTTTGAATCACGTTCGCTGTTGGATCCAAAGCAACAGCTACCGAGTTTGCTTCGTCTCGTCCGCGAGCTATAAGCCCGATTCGCCCATCATCGATCGGCTCGGCAAGTTCAGGAGGCGCAATGGCTTCGAGTGTTTCGATGAGCGAGTTTAAGTCCATAAAGAGAATTAATCAGCGCGCGTTATCTTCACTTCTACAAGCTTCCAGTCGTCCGTGACGCCGTGAATAGACAAGAGCACACCGCTGATTATTCCGGCAAAAACATCTTGGACGAACTGGTTAATAGGTATCCGCTTTCCGTCGACTATAAGCTCCGCCAAGGAATCTTGGTTTGTAATAAGGCTCCCTCCTTGTGACTGCGCTCATAATAAGTTCTAAAGCGCGTTCGTCTGACAAGTTGTCGATTCCTCGCACATCCACGAGGTTATCGTTTCTGAGAAGACACGGCTTAAGCTTTGCGTCTGATGTGACTCGCAGCCTGTTACAGTTCATGCAAAACTCGGTATTATCTATAGGGCGAACAATTTCAATTTCGGCGTTGTTGATCTCAAACTTCTTTCTATTGTGCAAGGTATTTGCGGTCGTTCTATTTGACAGCCCTTCGAGCGTGCTTTCTATGAGGCTCAGATTAGATCCTCGTAGCTCCAAGCCATTCTTGAAGTCCATTAGTTCGATCAGTTGCAAAACCATCGCTTTTCCTTGCACGTACCTTATCATATCCCCGATCTCATGGTCATTTATCCCGTCCATCACGACCATGTTGATCTTGACAGGGGTTAGATCTGCTTCAAGGGCTGCGTTGATTCCTCTCAAAACGTTTTCGATCTTCCCCCCGGTCAGTTTCTTGTAGGTGGCTGCGTTTAGCGTATCCACGCTTACGTTTATTCGATCAAGTCCTTCTACATCGCCGATCCGCTCAGCGAGGAGTTGACCGTTGGTCGTCATTGAAATGTCTTCGAATGGGGGCAATGCCTCGATAATTTCACGAATATCTTTGCGCAGCAGCGGCTCTCCGCCTGAAAACTTGACTTTGGTGACTCCTTCATTATAGCAGAGTTGAGCGATTTTGGTTATCTCAGGCACAGAGATCTCATACGGGCGGGCACTGTGTAATTCTCCCTCCTCGTGACAATATATGCAGTTGAGATTGCATTTGCGCGTCACCGAAATGCGCAGACTCTTGATGGGACGATGGTACGGGTCAAACATGCTCCAGTTTACATGTATCGATGTGATTGTATATAAACATCGACCTGTGTTTTCACGCCAGTGCATCGCTCTTTTTTGCGCGGCGCCCTCTCAAAGCGTCCTTTTGCAGGTGCATGTGTTGATGCGCGGCGCTTTCGCTCAGACACTTGAGCAAGCCATCGATGCACAACAGTCGGCAGTAAGCGAAGTGCTTTTTCGCGGCAGAGGAAAACGATATATAACGTCCTCAACATCGTACTCAGCGCTCTTAAGAGGACTGGTATAACGTTTCACGTGCGTGTTTGGATGATTATCAGTGCATATGAGAGCGAAAGATACCCGTTACGTATAGGTCCTTGTTTGAGTTTCTGGCGAACGCCCTTTGATGATAACAAGACAACCCCGTAATGGCAAAGGTCGCATCATGCCCTGGCACGAGGGTAACTGAAGGGGACAGCGAAGATTTCAAGAGAGTGAACCTTCGGAGTTAGTGCGTCAGGGCAAAGACCAATATTTCTGTCTTTTCATCCCGTTGATGCAGCTTCAAGGCGCACTTAGGGCCGTACCAGAAGGCGTTGCAATTCGCATTAAGGTTACGCCAGGCTCGCGATACGTAGGCATTGCGAAGTACGATGGGTGGCGGCGCGCTATACTTGTCAAGCTCACCGAGCCCGCGCAGAAGGGAAAAGCCAACGACGAGCTCGTCAGATACCTAGCGGCTTTGTTCAACAAGCCTGCGAAAGAGGTGCACGTGGTTTCCGGTCACACGAGCAGTCAGAAAGTGGTGTTATTGTACAATACCACCGTCCCGGAAGTTGAGTCGGTGATTAACCAGGCGATAGAAAACAGTGCCGCCAAGACAAAGAAGTCGTAGCGCTTGTCGCAACACATCGGTAGTTTTAATTATTAGCGAGTCAAAATATCAACTGAAAAAGGTCACATTAACCCTACATTCACAATTGCGAGCAGATGCTTGCAAATTCACGAAGCGCGACTGTAGAAAGGCAAACGGCTTGTTATTGGATCCTTTATTCAACAACTTCTGCAGTTTTTAAGGAGTTGACGATAATGCAAAATTCTGACACTACAAAATACGTTATTTATGCTGACATCCATACGGACGGCGTCGTCGAGAAGCCCGACGTAGTAGGAGCAATATTTGGACAGACAGAGGGGTTGCTTGGAGACGATTTGGATCTCAGAGAGCTCCAAAAGACAGGCAGGATAGGACGCATTGAGGTAAACATAAGCTCAAAAAGCGGCAAGTCCGATGGATACGTCCTCATTTCCTCCTCTCTCGATAAGATTGAAACTTCCATACTCGCGGCATCACTGGAGACGATCGATCGTGTGGGACCGTGCGTCGCTAGCATTTCCGTTACTAAGATCGAGGATGTCAGAGCGTCGAAGAGACGTCAGATCGTTGATCAGGCGAAGCACATACTTCTTGACAAGTTTGATGAAAGCTTGCCAGAGAGCCAAGAACTCACTGAATCGGTAAAGCAGGCTGTTCGAGTCGACGAACTGGTCTTCTACGGTAAAGAAAAACTCCCGTGCGGTCCTAACGTTCAGGATTCTGACGCGATACTAATCGTTGAAGGACGAGCCGACGTTTTGACTCTGCTCAGGTACGGCATCAAGAATGCCATAGCCGTTGAAGGGACGAACGTGCCTAAGGCTGTGATTGAACTGAGCAAGAAGAAGACCGTCACAACGTTCTTGGACGGCGACCGAGGGGGCGAGTTGATCCTCAAGGAGCTCCTGCAAACCGCTGACGTCGATTACGTCGCGTATGCGCCTGAGGGCAAGAGCGTTGAAGATTTGTCTCAAAAAGAGATCGTCAAGGCGTTAAGAAACAAACAGCCCATCGAACAGGTGCTCGAACAAAAGAACAAGAAAAAGGTTTCGCAAACTACTCGAAATAAGCCCGAGCCAGCGCCTCGCGTCGCGCCTGTTGAGGCCAGCGAGCCATCTCCGATCGAAAGCAGCTTCAGAAACTACATAGAGGCGCTGAACGGCACGCTGAATGCGGTTTTGCTCGACGCAGAGGGGAAAGTTTTAAAAGAGGTCGAAGTGCGGAACCTCGTAAGCGCTCTGAAAGAATCAGATGGCCTAGTCAAGAGTGTCATTTTCGATGGCGTTATCACTCAGCGCATTCTTGATATTGCGGCAGAAAAAGAGCTTAATTATCTAATAGGCGTCAAAATCGGCAATGTCGTTAAAAGGCCGCTTTCCGTCAAAGTACTCACTGTTGAAGATATCCAGTAATCTTTCAGTTGCGGAGCTAGTTTGACAAGCTCCGTTTCCAATTTTTTTTCTCTATTTTTAGCATTGGGCAATATTGCAATGCGGATACTATATTGCATGCGGAGTATAACGTCATTTTTAAGTACTTCTTTTAGGAACCATCATTCCTACAGCAAACACTTTATACCACTTGATTTTAACGTTTTAGCGTCTAACGACACCGAGGTATGGCCCATGCATAAAGAGGAACTTATTCAGTTACATACACTGTTGGTTCGTGTCAAAAACTATTTTGAAGAACACACGTGTTGTAATGGTGAATTTGAGCGATACGCTTCGCTTCATATCGGCCCGATGCACATACACAGAAGCAAGGCTGAGCATAAGCACGCGATCTTCGTGCTTGGCAATGAACTCGCATCTGTGATGGACTCCGAGGAGTTCTCTGGTACAGGCAGGATCTCAGCACGAATGCAAGAACTTGCCGCACGAACCGAGATGATAAGATTACGATAGTTGGTTAACTAATAATTTCTCCATCAAATAGGCGTCTTCACCATCTTGGTAATAAGCAGAAATAACTTTGACCAGATTGAAGCCGAGCGATAAGTACAATTTCTGAGCGCGAATGTTGCTCAGCCTCACTTCAAGGAGCAGTCGTAAGATTCCTTTTGCGCGCAAGACTTGGAAGAGAGCTTTTAACAGCATTGAGGCAAACCCTTTGCTTTGGCACCTCTTATCTACGGCTATTGACAGGATTTTCACGTCAAATAAAGCTACTACTACGGTGGTCAAGAATCCAACTACGTGACCCTCTTCTTCCGCAACAAGGAAACCATCAGGAAACGTTTCGTATGCTGTCATAAACAATATCGGGTTATATTCGCCAAATGCCTCTTTTTCAATGGCTATGATCCGTTCAAAATCTGACGGTCGGAACCTACGAATTAAGGACAAGTAACACCTCCTGGCTGCGGCCTGTCGACGCGGAATATGTATATGCTAACAAAGAATAATTAAAGGCTGTGGCTATGTCTGACCGCTGCGCGGAAGTACTCCCAGAGTTTATACGAAACAACTACTCCACAGCGTTAGTTGAAGTCGGGAGCGGGAGATATTCGCGAGTCGCTCTTGCGCTTCGCTCCTGGTTTAAGGTTACGGCAACGGACATCCTTGAAATTGATGCAGTCGATGGTCGCTTGAAGCCCATTTACGTCAAAGACGATGTCACGCGTCCAGATCTGCAACTGTATCGAGGTGCTAGTTTGATTTATGCCATCCGACCCCCAATGGAGATTCAGCGAAGCATCATAGAGCTATCTGAGCAAATAGGTGCGGATACGCTCATTAAACCGCTTGGGTCTGAGATCACCGAGGATCCGCGACTAAGCTTGATCAATTTTCGCGGAATGCCGATGTACATCTTGAGATACGCAACTGCGACCGAGTAGCTCAACTCAGCCTGTTGAGCGGGCTTTCGCATGAATGCTGCCGCGAGGCGCCTAGTGCGCAGAAGCCGAGCTACGCAGGCCAGTTCACTCGGTGACCAACTGTGACTTGTTCAATGTTGCAGCTCGGTCGCGACTGATCGATCGATAGAGCTATTTTTTATAACAACACCTAGTGAATCGAGCATCTTATGGTTTCAGGCTTTGAAAAATTGACTGCAATCGCGGGCAACGGTGAAGGGGTCGGGCTCGAGTTTAAGGAATTTTTGACACGAGAAACCCATCTTAAGGGAGAGCGCCGACAAACTCTCGCGTGTCAAATGAAGTACAAACTCCTGCAAGCTGATGGGAAAGCGCAATACATTGTAGGGATTACCGATTCAGGCTATCTGAAAGGTATTTCCAGGCCGCAGCTAGATGAGTCTGTGCATGTTTTGCACGCCATCGCTCGCGACGTTGGTGCGCACGTGTGCGGGCTAGAAGAATACGCGGTCAAGGGGGGTCATATCGGATTACTCACTATCAAAAACAAGCACTCAGAAAAAGACCATATTCTTGTTGGAACCGCGGGCCACGTCGATCACGGCAAAAGCACCTTAGTGGGCACGATTGTAAGCGGCACTCCTGATGATGGGGCAGGAAAAACGAGACTGTATCTGGACGTCAAGCCCCACGAAATAGAGCGAGGACTCTCAGCCGATCTATCGTACGTAGTATACGGTTTCAACGAGCGCGTCATCCGACTGAAAAACCCACTTAGCAAGAGAGAACGAGCAGATGTCGTTCAAAATTCCGCAAAGCTCGTTTCGTTTGTCGATACTGTGGGGCACGAACCGTGGCTCAGAACTACCATCAGGGGAATCGTCGGGCCAAAGCTCGATTACGGCCTTCTAGTCGTCGCCGCTGACGATGGTGTAACCCACGTCACGAAGGAACATCTAGGAATCTTACTCGCAATGGAACTTCCCACCATTGTCGCATTAACGAAGATCGATAGAGTTAGTGAGCGGGCTATACAAGAGGTCGAATCTCAGATCCACGACATCCTACGTGTCGTCGGCCGAGTGCCTTACAAGTTGAAAGCGGTCGACGGGGTCGAGAAGATTTGCGGTAAGGTCGCGCAAGGGCTGCTCGTGCCGATCATACGAACTTCTCCTGTGACTCTTGATGGTATTGAAATCTTGGACGAGCTTTTCAAGCGCCTGCCAAAAAGGAACGTGACTGAGAACGGGGACTTTGAGATTTACATCGACCGTGTTTACCAGATAACTGGCGTTGGGTCCGTAGCCAGTGGCACGATCAAGAGCGGCACGGTTGCTGTTGGCGACACGCTCTATCTGGGCCCCGCAAAAGACGGTGCGTTCTGGCGAGTGAAGATCCAATCGATTGAAATGCATCACTGTAACGTCGAAAAAGCCTCGGCCGGCGATATCGTCGGGCTTGCCATTAAGGGCATTAAGCCGCACGACATTGAGCGAGGCATGGTTCTAGCGCGAAATAAGCCCGCTGCGGTGAGGGAATTTGTCAGTGAAGTATATATTTTGCACCACCCAACAAGGATCGGACGCGGTTATGAACCTGTGATTCACGTCGAAACGATATCAGAGAGCGTGACCTTTGATCCTGAGCGTGAGTTCATGATGGCCGGCGAGTCTGGGACAGTAAGGATCCGGTTCAAATATCGGCCGTATCACGTATATACAGGTCAGAGATTCATTTTTAGAGAAGGCAAGAGCAAGGGCGTTGGAACTATTCTAAGCGTTTGAAATTACCTCCACGCAGACAGGGCCCGCTAGTCTATATCCCAAATGATTCCGCGAGCACCGATTCGTTCAATCGGCCAAACTTGAGCGTGTTACTTGATTGCGCATCGGTGATCGTGACTTGGGCAGGCGCGAACATGAACTTGTCTATCTTATAAAAGTCATAGTTTGCGTCTTTGAAGGTTTGGTAAAACGGCTTGCCATAGGACGGGGACGTTTCCGAGGGCAGTTTTTCGAATACCTCGTCGTACTTCTTGACCGTCATGAAGACATTTCCATAGTAGATTATGCCGTCGTTCGTCATGCCCATCGCTCGAAGTGAATCCTTGGTGAGGGGCGCGATCGGGCACGAACCGGCCGCGCTCATTATTTGTAGTGTGTCATACCCGAGTTCTGCGGCTTTGTGAACGGCGACTTCGACTACTCTACCAGCCACTTGCACGGTACCGACAATTGATGACGTCGGCGCGTTAAGAAGTGTCAATTTTGAAGGCTCAAGGTTGCATTGCTCGGCGATCTCGTCTGCAACCTTTTCATCGGGCAAATGGTCGCATTCTAGTGCGATTACCCCAAAATCATAATCATCTTCGTAGTCTATCAGTTCGTACGTCTTCTTCGGCTGGCACGACAAAGCTCGCGCCGGTCCTGAACCCATTGCGCTGTAGTTATCGCCTCGTATCGACCAGCCCGCTTTCTGAGATCCAAGCGTGGCAAGAGCGGGATGGTCTGTAAAAACGTGAATAAACACCAAGGGCGTATTCTTCAGCGTCTGCACGGTAAGCCTGACAGACCCGAGCCCGCCGAGGCATATTTCGGTAAACATCTCGCCAGCTTCGTAGCCGCCTTCAACATTAACGCCGCAGTCAATAACCGTGGAACCGTTGTCAAGCTCAAGCGCCTCTATCTTCAGTTCTTCCGTGTAATCCAACATTTCTTCAACGATTCCCATAGAGATTTCATTAACGCTAAGCACATTATCAACTCCAAGATTTAGATAGGATAAAGGCTATATTTCTCTTGCGATCAGACCTGTATGCCTCGGCAGAGGGTAATTATTCAGCTCTGGCTGCCATGCGTAGTTTCGCTGTTCCAAGTTGCCTCAATTTGTCAAAGGCAGCCAATCGAGGCAAATTGGCGAGCGTTTTACTCGGAGAAATCCAAACGCGTTCTTGACCAAATGCATCAATAAACGGGCCAACCCGCTTCTCGAGAGCTTCAATTGACTCTACTTGCGCCTTTGATGAATTTACACATCCCACACATGCTACTTTTTCGTGCACCTCGAAAAGTTCTTTAAATTTAACCATCGCGTTATTCTGGGTGAAATCAACAACGTCAAAGGAAATGACTGCGATTTTTGCTTCTAACAGCTTTGGAAAGGCTTTGCTCAGGTTTCCTTCGAAGTGACAAACGGGCGTTTTCACCCTTTTGAAAAGTACCGACAGCAGGTCTAAAAATACGTCAATGTCACGCACGATCTCGATGGGTTCTGTGATTTGGATCAAGCTTGCGTGGTTCTCTCTCAGCGCGTCGATTTCGTAGCGAAGCACAGATGCAATATCAAATAGCAAGTTCACGTCGTGTTTAGATCGGTACGGTGCTTTCGCGTCTAGTACGCAGCTGTCGGCAAATGAGAACGGGCCTGGCAATACTGCCTTGACACGCGTTGCGTCACCGCACTCTCTCGCAGCAGTAATAAAATCCAATTCCGCTGTTGTATTGCGCGGAGCCCCCACCGTGTTTTCAATTCGTGGGTGGTCATCCATCAGCATTCCGGGAACGTTGTATGCGAGCAGGTGAGTGACCTGCCTCACCTGGCCGTCTGTAACGATGTCAACGCCGGCTCTTAGCTGGTCCTGAACCGCCTTTTTGACCGCTGCGGTGAATGGGTTCTCGCCACCTGCTCGGACGTACGCTCGTATCGAGTTGAGATCTGGTCGCGTTGGGTAACCGCTCAAGTTCGCCGATAGCATGCTAAGAACCCGCCGGCAGCATTTTTTCTTGTTGCGTCTCTCGGTACGTCCTGAACAAAGCGAGGGCTAGGCCGTAAGCCGCTGGTCCTATGACGAAGCCAATCGGCCCGAGTGCTAAGATGGGGGCCGTGAACGCGAGAATCGTCAGTGCTTGAGGCACCCTGCCGGTGCGATGGGCCCACATCGGAAGTATGTACAAGCCCGTAAGCTGATCAAGCACTGCCCAGCTAAAAACCAATAGAACCACGGCCTTTATCGGATCTCCGATAAGCAGGTAATAGAGTGTGAGCGGTACGTACACGATTGCCCTCCCAATGACGGGGATGAGCCCAAAAATCGCAATGAGTATTGCGAACGTAATGAAATAGGGCACACCGAGGATTGCGTATCCCACCGCCGCTAAGATGCCACTCACGATACTGGATCCGAGATTGACGACGTAGAGTGAGTAATATATCAGTTGGAGGTGTCCCAGAAAGCGATTTACGACGGTTTGGTACTCCACCGGTACTAGCGTGATCATTTCGTCGACGAAACCCTTTCCACGCAGCAAGAGGTAATAAAGAAGCAAAGTTACGATCACCAGTTCGACGACGTAGAGCGGTATGTTTGGAATGACCCGTTCTATGACACTTGTTGAGCTCGATAGCACATCCTTCAGAATGGTCGACAATATCTCAGAAATCCTACCCTGTAAGCTTGCGACTTGGAGGCTCTCGCTTATTCGCGCGCTAAGGCTCGTGATTAGACTTTGGGAGCCCTGGTTGAGCAACTTGTCAAGGTTCTCAGAAGAGATAGATAGACTAGCGATCTCACTGTATAATATGTAAACGATGTCTAGCAATACGAACGCGAGGGCTGCGAAGATGGAAACGATGACGATCAGAATGGCGCTTCGTCGTCGGTGGATGCGTTTTTCGAGCCACGCAGTGGGGTATTGTAGAATGAAAGCGAGCAATAGCGTTATGGCAATGACGTCTTTGAATGGCCACGAGATAAATACAAGGACTGTGGCAACACTCGCTACAAGGACTAGGAGCACTAGCCTATCGCGTAGCTTTTTGTCCATAGATTCGGTGCGGCCCCTTCCTCAACTCACTACTCATCCGAGATCAAGCTTTCTATGCGCGCGCATCGACAGCGTTATTATCTTCGTCCTCGTGTAACTCACTGTATGGACCGACTAGACAAGATCTTTGAATTACAGGCGAGCTTTGACGAATCCGTTCAAAATCGAGCCCCTTTCAACGAGTGGAGCAAAGAAGACCGGGTCGTGGCCTTGCTTGGGCATCTGATACAGGAGTCTTACGAGACGCGCAACACGCTGGGCGTTGTCATCACCGGTGAGAGGAAGTGGTGGAAAAAACACACATTGTCTGCGGAAAAGTGGCGCAGCGTTCACGAAGAACTAATTGATTGCTTGCACTTCCTCGTGTCTGCGATGATCAGTGCAGGTCTAACGCCACAAACGGTCATCGAAGCGTATGAAAAAAAGAACCTCATCAATAGAAAGAGGCAAGCTGAGAGCTATTAGATCTTGATCTTTCCATACCAACCGCCTCTGCCCACAAACTCGAAGTCGATAGCATCTTTTCTGAACCGTCCAAGCACTTCCGCGAGTTCTGGGTGCCGTTGCCTCACGTCACCTAGAGGCGCATCGATTAGAATGTTTATTTCGTTATCAAATTCCCGTATCAGTTCGCCGTAAATCTTCTTGACGTTCATTGGCTTGGAACGCTTCATAGCCTTCAGTATCTCTAAGAGCGGCACGGCGTGTATATATGGCGGCCTTTGTGCTAAGGGAACCTCGTAACTCTTGAGCGCCAGGAGCCGTATCCTATCTTTCACACCTATCTTGAGTGGTCCGCCGCACTCGGGACAGGTTTTTAGGACGTTTCCATCGGTGGTGATATCTTCCAGGTCGTAAGCTTTTTTGCAGCGACGGCACCCTGTCAGATGGTACTTGCCCTCTCGTGGGTCGAGACCTACGTTGAGGACTACCCCCCGACCGTTGACTCCCTGAAATGCTCGACGTATCTCGCGAAAACTTGGGCGTCGCAAGCAGAATCGCGTAAACTCTCTGCCTAACTTATCAGGCGCCGCCGAATGCGCGTCACTGAACGACACGAAGGTGCACGAATCCAACTCCGCTAGCTTGCTGGCCATTTTGGTGTCAGCACTTAGTCCAAGCTCTAGAAAGGTGACAAGATCGCGATTCCCCCCATAACACTCGCGGATGCTGTCGTAAGCGGCGTACATTGATGTCCAAGGAGTGAAGGCGTGTGACGGCCCCGCGAGCGCGTCGACTTCACGAACTAGACTGATAAGTTCTTCAGGTGATATTTTAAGCTGAGGTCTGCCGCCAGTTAATCGTGAATATCCGTTCTTCAGCATCACTTCGCGGAGTTCGTGCGCGGAAGAGAAACTCGGAAACAATATCAGATGATGAACACGCCCCTTGACCGTTGTTTCAACTTCGGTTTGAATTACATAGGTAATTCCATCAATCTCATAGCAGTCTCCATGCTTTTCCAAGCTCGATTCTAGCTCTTCTAGCCACACGCCCTGAAGACAATCGCCAGTTCCGAGCACTTGAACGCCTTTCAGATGAGCAGTTTCGCACATTCGTGGCAGGTCCATCTTGGGGCTCGTCCCGATGCTGAAACGTGAGTGTAGGTGCAGATCCACGTCAAAGTGCTTCATCTCTTGGTATTTCGTAAAACAGATATAAATAGCTAAATAGCTCACAATCGCTTTCGTAAAGACGAACACGGAAGTAGTTTTTTAAGTCAAGAAAAGAAAAGAAAGTATGAGAATGCTAGACGCCTGAAGCGATTGGACTCTATGGATAAAATTTACACAGCGATCACCGAGGCTGCCAATGAACTGGCAAAAAAGATCAATGCCGCACATATTTTTGTGATCTCAGATGCATCGTGTATCGAGGTGCCCTGCGACGTCCCTTCGACTTTTATTGAAACCTCTTCGCTAACCAAAGGCGTCACTAAAGAGTTGCGAGATCTCCTGAGCGAAAGCGCAACCCAGGACCTCAAAACCAAAATCGTTGCCCCCGCATTCAATGATTTCGCGCTTGTGCAGGACATTGCCACTACGGCCTATGTTCAGGACGTAGTAAGTGGCGGGTACATCGTTGGCGTGTTATGCCTGGCGGACCTATCGTCTATCGTTGTGTGTGACCTCAAACAGCTTGTAACGGTGCAGGCAATAGACAAGACAGCGGAACGCGTGGATCCAACGGCGCTAAAAGCGGTGTTGCGATTGGCTCTTGAATTGGGAAGAGAGGGCCGAGAGGGCAAGAAGGTGGGAACGGCATTCATAGTTGGGGACACGAATGAAGTGCTGCGAAGATCACATCAGCTTATTCTCAATCCGTACAAGGGACACGCCGAAGATATGCGGGACATAAAGAATCATTCGCATTGGGAAACCATCAAAGAATTTGCTCAGCTAGACGGCGTTTTTATTGTAGACGAGAAAGGGATCATCACGTCAGCCGGCAGATACTTAGACGTAAACACAAAATTAATCGAGTTAGAGGGGTTAGGGGGTCGACACATATCGGCGCTTGCGATTACGCGCGAGACACACGCAATAGCAATAACCGTTTCAGAAAGTGGGGGAACAGTCCGCCTTTTCAAAGACGGCATCGAAACCAGAATCGAGCCGAGCGCTGACCTGTTCTTACTCCTACCATAATGCGATCACCCAGCTGTAGATCGTGTTAGCACCGAATCAGCGAAGTGATGCTCGTCGTCGTCTCAGAATTGGTCCGCCCATGGTTTTTTCTTCACGCGTGCCGATTTATCTTTCCTTAGGGCTTAGCCTGTTCAATCCGCGCGCTGAAAAAGCATCTCGTGTGAGGCGTTAAGGAGAAAGCTGAATGCACGAGTGACAAAGTTTATGCGGGGGGTGCGATTTGAACGCACGAACTCCTATGAGACAGGGTATCTTACTTGCACGTCGCAGCCCTAAGCCCTGCGCCTTTGACCTAGCTTGGCAACCCCCGCTAAGCACTCTCATGTGTTGCTATTATTTAAGAATCTGGCTGCACCGTATGCCACGAGTATGAAGACCGGTGTAAGGAGGAAAGTGAAAATGGCGATCTGCGTGATGTCGCTTGCCGGTATGGGTGGATGAGTGCCCAAAAAATAATCCGCGAAATCGTTTGCAAGAAACCATATGAGCGCAACGGCGATGAACCTCTGCTTCAGCTGCCGAATTAACATGAGTGGCAGAATGAACTCGGCAGCCATCGCGACATGCAATAGAACCAGCACTGAGTAAAAACTGCTGTCGACTGAGAAATAAAACGCAGTAAACGCTAAAATGACGAATACGGTCCACGTGCCGTATTTTGCCAATCCGATTGCAGTGATGAAATTGACAATATCGGAACTGCGCCTCGTGCTCACGTAAACGGCTAGGACGGCCGCAGCGAGCATAGTGTACAGAGGGCAGTCTGGGATGAATATCCAGTAGACAGGGCTCGAAGAAACCAGCTGATCCCAGTAGTAGAAGAAGCCGACTAACGTTCCCGCGACGTTGATAATTATGATCGCAACCAACAGCGGCGTGCTTTCCAAGATACCGCGGAGTTTCACGTCGTGTCTTCACTCCTGATCTCTCGAGCGGGCACCCCGCCGACCAGAGCGTCGCTGGTGATGTCTCGATTAACAAGAGAGCAGGCAGAAATCGTAGCTCCGCTTCCAATGACCACGCCTGCTAAGACCGTCGAGTTTGCTCCTATCAGAACATTTTTGCCGATTTCGATCGGGCCCTTTTTCCATTTGCCTATCAGGAATTCGTGACAAAGCAGGGTAGACCCATATCCGATGACGGAGTTGTCGCCAATTTCTATAAGTTCGGGAAAAAAGATGTCAAAAGTGACTTCCAAACCGACAGAAACGTTCTTGCCGACTTTGATCCCAATTGAACGATATAGCGCGTTTTTTGTTTTCAGTGAAGGCAACAAGCCGCATATGCGCACAACGAGGTAGTTTAGGGCCACTCGCAGTGGGTTTTTGACTTTTGGCCAGTCCCACATTGAGTTACGTTCGTGAGCCGCATACTCGGTTAATCGACGCACGTAGTATCCAACGCGTACCTCTCGATTTATAGTTTTACCAAAACATTTAATTTCAATGGGGAGAGGATTCTGAGTGTAATTTTGGTGCCATTTGAATCGTAAGTCAATGGGAAAACGGAGGCCTATCATGTTTGGATCTTCCGGAATTCGTGGAGTGGCCAACGAGAGGCTGACCTCAGAATTGGCGCTCAGTGTTGGGCTAGCCGTCGGATCTCGATGCAAATCTGCCGTTATAGGCAGAGATCCTCGGATCGCAAGCGAGATGATTGAATATGCACTCATCTCAGGGCTCACCGCCTGTGGGTGTGACATCACCCGAATCGGCCTCGTCTCGACGCCGACTCTTTCTCACGCAGCCCGCAACTATGAGTGCGGGGTTATGGTTACCGCTTCACATAACCCTGCTGAATACGTTGGCATCAAACTGTGGAACCCAGATGGCACCTCATTCAATAGCGAGCAGCAGGAAGACATCGAGTCATTGATCACCGAAGAAGAACCGCACCCCGCGTACAGAGGTAAGCGGGCCGGCTGGGACGCTATTGGGCAAATTGCGTCTTATGGCAATGCCATCAATGACCATAAAAAGGATATCCTTAATCATTTCACCGATGTAAGCTGTCGCGTGGTTGTCGATTGCGGCTCAGGGGCAGGGGCGACCATCACACCATATGTGCTTAGAGAGATGGGATGCGACGTCATCACTTTGAATGCGCAGCCCGATGGATTTTTCCCTGCAAGAGATCCGGAGCCTATAGAAAGCAACTTGAATCTCCTGATTGAAGCTGTGCGAAGCTTCCGCGCCGATATCGGTATAGCCCACGATGGTGACGCTGATCGTATGATGGCGGTAGACCGAGGTGGCAGGTATATAGCTGGTGATGAAATGCTCGCGCTGTTCGGCGTGAACGAGGCAAAAAATATTGCAGTGTATCCTGTCGACGTTTCGCACATGGTCGATGACGTCCTCACCTGTGCGATTCATCGAACACGCGTAGGTGACGTGTACGTCGCGGAAGAAGTCAAACGTGCAGGGGCGGACTTCGGTGGCGAAAGTAGCGGTAGCTGGATTTTTCCCCGCATTTCCTATACTCCGGACGGTATCTATGCAGCGGCACTGATCGTATCAATTGCTAGTCAGCAATCGATCTCCGACGTGATTGCACAGTTTCCCAAGTATCACATTTTGCGAGGGTCAGTTGCTTACAGCGGTGAAAACGATCCAATAGCTGCGATTACTCAAGAATTGCGTTCTCTCGACTATATTGAGATGACGACCATTGATGGCGTAAGGCTTGATTTTGAAGACGGTTGGATACTAGTGAGAAGATCAGGAACAGAACCAAAGATAAGAATTACTGCGGAGGCAAGAGACGCAGCGATGACAAAAAGGCTTTATGAAAAAGCGTCGGCAATTGTGCAGAGGCACCTCTAATGTTAGCGGTCGTACTTGGTGCCGGCGAAGGCACACGGATGCGCCCACTGACCTATAACCGCCCCAAAGTCATGCTCCCGGTGCTGGGCACGCCCATACTCGAACGTATAGTTAGCTCATGTGTCGAAGCAGGCATTTTGCGCGTAATAATCGTGACCGGTTACCACGAGGAAGCAATTCGCTCACATTTCGATAAAGCGGAGCTCGGAGCCCAGATTGAGTACGTCAGACAAGAACAGCAATGCGGGACGGCCGACGCAATTAACCAAGTTAGGGATCTCGTAGATGAGCGCTTTCTCGCGCTCAATGGCGATAGCTTGGTAAGCTCACCCACATTGAAGCTCATCGCACAGACAGCGCCAGACCGAGTAGTCCAGATCGCGGCGAAGAGAGTGAAAGAACCGAGCAACTACGGCATACTTGAAGTCATTGACGACGCTGTGGTTCGAATAACGGAAAAACCTGATGAGCCCCTCTCGGATTTGGCAAACCTCGGTATTTACGCCTTTGAGCCGGACATCTTCGAATGCATAGCTGCGACGCGGAAGTCGGCAAGGGGGGAGTACGAGATCACTGACGCTATACAATTGCTCATCGATCAGGGCTACCCCGTTGGGTATACAAAGGTTGAGGAGCAGTGGATCGACATAGGAAGGCCCTGGGACTTGTTGAGCGCAAATGAGCTTCTGATGCAGACGCTCGAGAGCGCGAACGAGGGGGTCGTCGAGCCTCTTGCGACGTTAAAAGGCGTTGTGCGAATCGGACGTGGCTCGGTCATAAAAAATGGCGCCTACGTTGCCGGGCCGGTCATAATCGGCGAAGGATGTGAAATCGGGCCCAACTGCCTCTTACGTGCAGGTGCCTGCATAGGGAATCGAGTCAAGATCGGCAACGCCGTCGAAGTGAAAAACTCAATCATAATGGATGAGAGCAAAATCGGACACTTGTCGTACGTCGGAGACAGCATCATCGGCGTGCGCTGTAATTTCGGTGCCGGTACTACAATCGCCAATCTGCGCTTTGATGAGAAGCGTATTAAACTCGGTGGCGCGGACACCGGTAGGCGGAAACTCGGCGTCATCATGGGTGACGACGTGCGCACAGGCATTAACAGCATGATAAACGTCGGCACGTCGATTGGTCCCGGATCGATACTCGGCGTGGGTGCGGTGGCTGCCGGAGTTTATCCTCCAGGCTCGAGAATCGAATCGAAATCTGCGACGCTGCAGTGAAGCGTATCGCTTGATTGTAGATGATAAGCTATTTAGCCGATGGTGCTTGTAAGCTCAGAGGAGACGAGACATGCGTGTTGCTGTTTTTATTGGGACGCGAGCGGAGCTCATAGGAATGGCCTCTTTTCTCAAGGAGGTCGACAAGAACCCCGACACGGAACTCGTATTTACTCATACCGGGCAACATTTTGACCGCGAAATGTACGAGAACTTGCTTAAAGATTTGGGTCTTCGAGACCCCGATTATGGCTTGTCGCTTGGCAACATGAGCTACAATAAGCAGATCTCCGGCATGATCAATCAAATCGATGATATATTGGAGAAAGCGCGGCCTGACTTTGTGTTTGTTCAAGGCAACGTAATCTCGTCTTTTAGCGCAGCCATCGCATCGTCGATGAACTTTGTTCCGGTCGGCCACATTGAATCGGGCTATCGGTCACTGCGGGACTTGCACAGCGATGTAAGAAGGAAAGTTATCGAAATGTGCTCGACGCTGTTTTTTCCTGTGTGTAACACGGCCCACCTAAACCTGCTTGAAGAGTGCTACGATCCTGATTGCGTCCACTACTTAGGTGATCCTCTCGTCGACGCACTTTTGGACTACAAGCCGACGGCGCAAAAGGCGGATTCTATCGAAGCGCTTTGTGAAGACGAACGACCGATTGTTGCAGTGGCGGTTAGGCTGCCGTGGAACATAGGAAGCCCTGAGGCGCTCGGCAGAATCACGAAAGCGGCGACTAGTCTCGATGAATACAACGTTGTCATGCTCTTGCACCCAAACACTAGGAGACATCTCGTCAAATTCGGCCTAATGGAAGAATTGCAATCGTGTGAGAACGTCCATCTTATCGATCCATTGGCCTACACTGGTTTCCTAAGACTGATGATGGACTCTCACGTGTTAGTCACCGATTCCGGGGGCCCTCAGAAAGAAAGCGCCATTCTGGAAACGCCGTGCATCACGCTGTCCGAGAGCACCTATTACACTGAGACCGTTGAAAATGGGTGGAATAGGTTACTAGGCAATAGCCCGCACCCGGATGTCTTGACTGAAGCCGTACGGGCTACGGCGTCCGGGAAAAAAATAAGCGACCCGCTTAACGACGGCAAATCATCGCAGCGAATAATCTCTAAAGTCGTTCAGCTGTTCGAAGAAGGGCGTCTCACGATCTCTCCGCAAGTGGCAAAAACGAGCTTCTATGCTCACCTAACGGTTTTTTCGGAAGGGTTAATGGGCATGCGAACACGCGCCGCCTCTGACGCTGGCGGGACGGTTCAAGCGATGTTCGACCAAACAGGGGAAATCACGTTTGATCCGACGCAAGCTCAGATTGTCCGCACTTTCGGGCCAGTGCGAAAAACAAAAGAAACGGAAAAGTAAGGTCACTGATGATCGACAGCTATACCTTCTTTTTGCTTGTAGTCTCGGTTCTGCTTTCATTTGTAGTCACGTTTGTTGTGACTCCGCCGCTCATCAAGAGAATGAAACCTGCTGGGGTGTTTGGCGTTGACGTTCACAAAGTTAAAAAGCCTGCGATTTCTGAAATGGGCGGCTTTGCCATCTACGCAGGGTTCGCCACGTCTATGATCTTCGCGGCTTTTTTGGGGCTCAATTTAATGTTAATATTGGTTTCAGTGCTCGTGGTAAGTCTATCAACTATGGTGGGGGCTGTAGATGACGTGATGCACCTTGGCGCCAAAGAAAAGCCGCTCCTTGGCTATTTCGCTGGCATTCCGCTCATATTGACTGCGGGGAGCGACCCCTATCTTCTCGTGCCTTTGTTAGGGACGTTTTGGCTTGGACTCGCGTGGATCCCTATTGTGCCTTTTGCAGTCACAGCTGGGGCCAATGCAGTCAATACCTTTGCTGGATTCAATGGGATGGTGATAGGCTGCGGCGCCATAGTGACGTTTGCATTGATAGTAGTTGGAATTGTGCTGATATCGCCGACGGGGGGCATCGTGGGACTTTTGATTTTGGCGGCGCTCTTTGGGGCACTCCTTGGTTTTTTTCCGTATAATAGATATCCTGCCCGCATATTTACGGGCGATATAGGGACGCTCTGCATCGGTAGCGCTATCGCCGTTGGCGCCATAGCGCTAAAAATCGAACTATTTGCGGTCATCGCGGCTTTGCCTTATATCGTCAACTACGGCATGGTATTGCTCTCTGTTGGAAAGGTAACCGAGAGTCACTTGTTTACGGCCACGCAGGTAACGAATGACGGGTACTTGATCCCCTCAAAGTCATATTCCGTTCGAAAGAACTTGTCCGATTACATTTTGAGCAGGAGATCAATGAAAGAACCGGGACTAGTGAAAACGCTTTGGACTTTGTGCGCAGTATCCGGCGCAATAAGCATTTTGTTGGCAGTCTTGTCGACTCGTTGAGGTGTCTTGTTCAAGGCGACAGACCGAAAAAAGGCTATGGCAGCCGGCGAGAATGCGTGAGTGTCAATAACCTTGTGGCCGCAAGCATGGGGCTGTCCATGATCGTCTGATCTCGGGACTCCCGTAATTGGCTTCGAAAGTAGCTAGTTTGCCTAATCTAAGCCACTGGGGTTACAGCAGCTGCTGTGAATTGATGTTAACTGCGTCGATCGGATATGCGTATCTCGCATCAGTAGTTGCGTTGCCGCCGTTGGATGGATCCATCCATAGACTTACATACAGGGTTCTTGTTGACCCCAGAGTGGGCATAAATCCGAACCGGCTAGAGCTTCCGCTGGGCAAATCGATCGGCACTGCCTTAGTCTCTCCGGCATTTAACGTCACCGGCTTGTACTGGTCTTGCCAAGCGATGTGCAAGCTCATCGGATCGCTGGCGTGATTCGTCACATAAACAACTCCTGAGTCGCCGTTCACTGTGACGTCGCTGATCGAGGCGTATTGTGTGGGCGTTTGGGCGAGCAGGGTTGGGTTAATTTTGTAAATCACTACACCGTTATTCTGGAATACTTCTGTCATAATCGTGGTATCTGGAACGAAGTTCGGGAATGGAAATCCCCAGACGCTGCTCGAGTAATTTGCTTTGACCGGATCAGAAACGAAGTAGTCTACGCCCATTTTTTTTGCTATGAGTAGCTTGGTTGCGGAACTTGTGGAGCTGTTCATGAAATTGGAGAGGTCTGTGAGCTGCGATAACTGATGGGTGACCACGTAGGAGTTTTCAGAGTCGGTTGATAGTACCACTCGGGCATTGGTGAACGTGTTTGCGTATTGTAAGAAAGTCGGATCTGACAATACTCCGTCGTTGGACGTCGTGTGATTATTGAGCCATTGCAGTGCGCTCATTTCGTTATCGGTAAGTTTTGGAGCCTGTGCGTTTGTGGCATAGGCGGTGGCTGTGGCAATATGAAATACCGGCGATAACACGGAAATAACCACAAAAGCGATGATAAGCATCGAGCGCATTGCCCGATTGTCTCGCCTCCGTCGCAAGCCTTGGACGCGCGGCTGCGGTTCATATGCCAGCCGAAAAACAAGCATTGAAGCGAGTATTGACAGGGGGAGCACGAGATAGAGTATCGAACGCACCCCGCTTTGATTTTGTAGAACGTGCGGTATGACACGTTGAATAAGCCAGGGCATGTGCGGGACTGCCACTCCCAAAACACCGATTACCGTGGGCACCAATGCTACAAGGAGCCAGCTTGATACAAGCATGTTTCGCAGGTTTGTTTCAGCTCGGTCCCAGAGGGTTGTTTTGTAAACCAGAATACTCAGAATTGGAATGAGACCAAGACTTGAAATCATGAAAGCTAGCGAGAACGCCGTCTGAGCCGAAAACACAAGGGCTACTGCTACTACTCCAGCCATCGCGACTAAGGTCAAAACTATGATCAAATTTAGGACGTTTTTTGTCGTGTGGCCAATTACGGCGAACAGTCTGTCACGGCGTTTTTGCGGTGACCTTTGATCGGCGTTTCCGCTAAAAAGCACGCCGACGGCTGCGAGCCCCAACATGCCTGCCGACAAAGTCAAGACCTCTGGAATGCTCCACGGCAGAGTTTGGTAGCTGAGATACATGGACAGCCACCATGGAGCGCTAATTATGACTGGTAGCAAGATCATAGCACTTATCTGCTTCAAATGCATCCGAGTGCCAAGATTAATCAGCACATAGAGTACGATGAAGATGGTGAAAATGTAATAAAACGTCGTGGTAGAAAACCTATGCGTAAAAATGAGTGTTGTCACGGTAAGAGCGCCTAGAAATGTATATTTTGATCTCAGGAGAGACTTACCTGCATCGTCCTTGATTGCCGCGTAGAGGTAGTAGGTCGCAAGCATCATCAGTATCAGCCCAAAGCTTGACGGAACGATATATTGCGGCCCCAATATTGCCGGGTTTGGGCTGAACGTTGCCGAAAAAAACGATGCGAGGGCGGCTATTCGCGTGTCGCCTGTGATTTTCTTTACTACGACAAAAGTAGTGAGAACAAAGGATACCAATATGAACGCGGAAAACCCCTGCAGCAGAACGAGCAGATCGGAACTCTGGCTGATATTCTGGCTGATATTCACTCCACCAAGCGTAGCGACAGCGCTGAATACGATTGGGAGGCCAGGCGGTTCAACGTTATACCAGACGTCACCAGGCGCGGCGTTTGGATTTGTTGGGCTTAGCGCGCTGTTTTGTTGGACGTCTTTTGCTAAAGCGACGTACGTAGCGGTATCGTGATCGATCAAGTCGATGCCGCCGTTCCAGTATCCAGCGAACCCTACGGTGATAAGCAGCAGCGTGAGCGTCGTGAGCAAAATGCCCACCGACACTTTCTTGCCCAGCTCCCTCGACTGCGTACGCTCAACCGTGTGACTGCGCTGCGCCGGTGGCGGCTGAGGTGATCGCAGTCTAGAATACCCTTGATTCTCCTCGTATCGCTCTCGCATTAAACGTGGACTACCTCAAACCGAGTAATAATAAACCCTGTTTATAGAATCGCTATGCCCTAATCACTTATAGTTTTTGGTGACCGTTTTCCAGTCACACGCAGCTTGAACCAGCTTAGAAGCAGGGCACTGTATGTGATCTCATTCGAGACCATTCCGGTAGCAATTGCGAGCATTCCGCCTAAAATAGGGGTAAGCGTTACCATGACCGAAAGGAATGCAACTGTGGCGAAAACTACTCCCCAGCCAACAATTTTTGCGCCCTCACACGCAGTGACCAATTTGTCCCAGATTCTGTTATAGAGAAAAAGCCCTGAATAAGCCGCGAGCATAAGCAACAATGGTCGAATCTCTTGAACTCTAAAAATGCGCAAGAAGACAACGCCACTTACGTAAGATAGCAAAAACCCGGCCACACATATTGGAACGCCGAAGTAAGCTAGATACCTCCCAACCCGGGGTCGCAAACCCCAGTCAAGAGAGCAAAAGCGGGGGTATAATGCCATAGAAAGGACGGTTACGAGCGGCACAATCAGGAAAATACTCGAGCGATAATGTGCGCCAAATACCCCCACGGCGTAGGCAGTCGCTATAACGTTCAGGTAAAGGATGCTAATCTGCTGCGCTGAGACGCCGAGGACGCTGTCAGCGCCCAAATAGACGGTGAGCGGGATTAGTGATCTCATTCTCTCAATCGAAACGCGCGGGAAACCCAAAGGCACTTTTTGAATCAGGACAAGAGAACCGAGTAAGGAGCCGACGCATATGCCGACTAAGCCGAGCGTCAAGTTGCGAAAAAGGACAAAAAAGATGAGCGCGACGCTCCAATAAATGACGTCTGCGATAACGACAAATCTAATCTTGTAGAGCGCCAGTTTGAAAGATTGTGCAACGGTGTATATCGTAAGCAGAAACGCTATTATGTAGCCGAAAATCAACTCGTACTGGGTGATTCCAAGCAGGTTTAGCAAGTTGCTAGAGGATCCGACGACGATTACGGGCAGAGATACTGCAATCGAAAGAAAAAAAGCAATATAAAGAGCATTGATCGGCACGTCGGCAATACGCTCGTTTCGTTCGGCAACGATCTTCACGACGGCCTTCGGCAATCCTAGGGTCATCACGGCGCTTAAGATTGTAGCTATGGCCAGAATGACGAGATAAGTTCCGTAAACCTGTACGCCGAGGTACCGTCCAACAAAAAGTTCTTCCGCCAGCGATATGAGCTTCGCCAGCGCATATCCGGCCCCCAAAACCGAGAGCCCTCGCAAGACGCTTCGGATGTACTGTACGGACAACAAGTCGCGTGCTTTTTGAAAAACCGACGCAAGTCTCGCGATGGTGTTGGCCATTGTGGGTCAACTATTCAGGCCGCTCTTGTTAAATATACTTTTGTTGGCGCATCTAAAAGATTATTAACGTTTACTTGCTATGATCAATCGGATGCCTCGAGAAAGGTGCAGAATCCTGTTTGTAACTTCGTTCGACGTTCGACTGATTGACAGCGTGAAAACAGACGGCAGCATGATTCGTCTGCTCAAAGATTTCTTGCTGAGATACGAGGATCTGTGTGATCTATTCTTATTTACAGGGGACACAAGCAAATTTGATTTGGCCCCCGCCATAGAACACGTTCCGTCAGCGTTGTTCGAGAAATTTGGTCTTTGGCACTTTTCATATGTCGCCTTAAGCACATTTAAAATCGGGAAACGATTGAAAGGAAATGCTCTGGTCCGGGGCATTTCTGCTGCGTGTCCGGGAGCAATAGTCGCAGCAAAGGCAAAAAAGAAGCCTTCACTCGTTTTTTATGAATATAATTGGGCGGATCAAGTTACGCACGTGAACAAAGGCAGAATTCTCGGAACAGTTGCAAGACTTATCGAGAACTATGTCATAAGAAACGCCGATGTTTTGGTCACGCGAAACCAGTCTCTAGAGACGGAGCTTCGCGAAAGAGGCGCTAAGAGAGTCGAGATCATACCCTTAACGTTCGATGAAGACATTTTTAAACCCGGAATTGATGTCACTGAGCTCAAAAAGACTTACAGCGTCCGAGATGAAAAGATACTCATGTATATTGGAAGACTGCATGCAGTCAAACGGCTTGACCTTCTTCTAAAGGCAGCTGCACAGCTTACTGAGCACTTCAAGCTGTTTATAGTCGGTTCGGGGGCTCAGGAAAATGAGCTCAAGGACTTGGCAAAATCCCTTGGTATTGTGGACAAAGTGATTTTCACGGGCGCAGTGCAATATTCTGACGTGCCGAAATTCATGAATATGGCAGACTTGATCGTGATGACCAGTTCTACGGAAGGGCAGCCGAGGGTTCTGATAGAGGCAATGTCTTGCGGGACGCCGGCAGTTGGAACGAACGTGTTCGGAATTAGAGACACTGTAGATGACGGGGTGACGGGGTATCTCGCCTCTGACGATCCTGATGACATCGCAAGAAAAATTTCAGAAGCTTTGGCAAACGATGCGTTTCCGCAGATGTGCAGGTCAGTCGCACTTGAGAAATACTCGAATGAAGCCTGTGGGTTGAAAGAAAAGGCGCTATGCAAAGAGCTTTTGGCGCTCGACAGCAACTGACTTTAACATACTCCGCTTCGCTTGCTGGGCCAGGTCTCGCACTGTTCTTGGTCGTTTCTCAGAGTCAGCGCACTCACAAAGCCGAATTCACTGCCAAGATACGATAATAGACCTTAGAACTTTGATAAAGCGTGATTTAGGCTAGGATTTGATCTTACGTTAGAAAAGGTGAAGTTAGGGGAGTAGGTGTGGAGTGAGGGTGTCGAGCTTCGAATGCCCAGGATATGACAGGCTGGGGCCCGAATGAAAGAAAAGTTAACAAGAATGTGGAATGAATGAAAGCTATTCCTCGCGCTGATTTGTACCAGACCATGAGCACAAACGCGTTTTACCACCATAAGACCGTATTGGTGACCGGCGGAGCCGGATCAATCGGATCACAACTCGTTCGCACGCTGTTGGAAGCCAATCCCCGCGCCGTGATCCTCACCGACAACAACGAGGGCGCGCTGTATGATCTAGAGCAAGATCTTAAGTCTAGCAAAGTGTCCACCTTTGTCGCTGACGTAAAGGACAAAGAAAGCATGAAACCGCTTTTTGACGGCATTGATTTTGTATTCCACCTTGCCGGGCTCAAGAACGTACCAATGTGTGAATATAACCCCTATGAAGCTGTTAAAACGAATATCGCTGGGACTCACAACTTGGTCGATCTATGTTTGCGCGAGAACGTCGAAAAAGTGATATTTACAAGCACAGGCAAAGCCGTCAAGCCGACGACCGTATATGGTGCTACCAAACTCCTCGCGGAGCGCTTGCTCACTCTCGCTAACAGCAAGCAGGGGGGCCCAGGAACGATATTCGCAAGTGTAAGATTTGGCAACGTACTGGGCTCTCGCGGCTCGGTTTTTCCCTTGTTTAGCAGGCAAATCGGAAACGGCGGCCCTGTCACCATCACCCACGAGGACATGGTGCGGCCTAACATCATCATGTCGAATGCGCTTAGGTTGATTATGAACGCGGGAGAGCTTGCACGAGGCGGAGAAACGTTTATTCTCAAGATGAAAGTGATGAGAATAGCCGAAGTTGCTGAGGTCATGATTCGAGAGCTAGCGCCGGAATATGGCTACAAACCGGAAGAAATCGAGATTCAGCTGATCGGTGTTAGGCCAGGCGAAAAAATACGAGAGGAGCTGATGACCGAGAGTGAACAGAGGAGAGCATACGAAACCGAAGACACGTTAGTCGTGGCGCCAGAGATGAAAGAACTGTCACACGTCCAAGAATATTACAGCGACTTATTACGCCGAAAAGAGATAAAAACGTACAAGCATCGAGATCCGGTTTTTGTCACAAGCGCAGAGATAAAGGGAATATTAACCTACTTGGGCTATCTGTAATGACAGCTGTAGCTACAAAAACGCCTGACACGATATGTGGGCAGCCGCAACAAGGCGAGCGCTACGATGCCCGTCGCTTAAAAAACGTCTAGAACAAAACTCACTTTGGCCCAACCTGTGCTGCGGTTGGCGCGCATTCGCTTCTGTTCTGCGGCTTTTTTTGGCGCGCCGAACTTCAATCTCTTTCGCGGAACCTGCTCAAGGCGGTGCAGATTGACCTCAGCATTCAGACGAAGGCCTCTCGGTGCCGCGATGGGACCCATTTTCGTAAGCACCTGCTATCGTCCACTGTGAGCTGATATTCATCAATGCGCCGGCTCCTGGGTTTCGAGGACCGGCTCGTCTGGAAGTTCGATGTGCTGATCTAGTTCGCGCTCAAACATGTTGGTCAAAACGGCTTTTAGCTCCTTTCGAGGAATGTTTCCGGTGTTTTTCAAACGGCACTTCTCCAAGTACTCCTCGTAAGTGCTGATGAATCGTGCAGGATTGCCCGCATAGACAGTGTTCGGCGGCACGTCTTTTGTGACGACCGCTCCCGCCCCTACCACGCTGTTCGGACCTATGACTACGCCCGGCATTATAATCGCGTTAACGCCGATGAAAGAGTTATCCCGAATAATTATGGGGCCGAACTTGCTGCCTTCGAAGTCCGCGTTCTGCTCGAGCACCCATTTGGCTCCGTCGTGAGTCATAAAGGTAACGCCGTACGTAATCTTACAGTTATTTCCAATCGAAATCAAGTACGGTTCGGTGCTCAAATTGCAGTAGTAGAGTTGACAGTTGCTGCCTATGCGTACTCCTAATCTTCGTGCTAGGCGGACGCGGGCGCTCCCCGTGCTTATCCTGAATAAAACGATGTTCAGTCTGTAAGCGATTTTTTCTAGCCAGTTCATTTGACGATAGCTTGTTGATTTGGATACGTTCCTGCTTGCCGAACCGATAGTCGCTCGTTACGTAATTTATATTTTATCCAGCTCTTTAAGCTTGCGATCTTCGCTCAAACTCAGCCGAGCAAAAGCGAGGTGGCAGGCGGCAGTTATTATTATTAGGTTGATATATTGCACCACAACCTTGTGTCATGTTCAAAGCAATTCCTGTAGAAAGACGAAGCAGAGTTATCCACGATTTTCCCTACGGTGTCGAGCGGAGGCGATGCCCGCACGCAGGTATCGTAAATATCACGAAGAGCGGGCACTGCGTTTTTGATTGCGCATATTGCTACGCGAAGAGCTACCCGTGGTCCGCGAATGGATCTCTCATCGAGGTGTACGAAAATACGCCTGAACTGCTTGATAGCGAGTTAAGAATCATTCGCACGTGTCCGCCTCTTTATTTTTGCGCTGTGACAGATCCATTTCAACCGCTTGAGCTTGTGTGGAAAACTTCCCTCGACGCAATGGGTATCGCCGCGGACCATGGCGTCTTTTTTACTATCGTCACTAAATCGGACCTCGCTTTGAAAGTCCTTGAAACCAGCTGGGCAGATTATGAAAGATTTCGCGTATCCTTCACGTGTGAGAGTCTCAACCGCAACAAGCTCAGCGCGATCAGCAATGCACCAGATGTTTTTCGAAGGCTGAGGGCCATCGAAAAGCTTGTGAGCGCGGGCGTCAACGTCTCAGTGAGAGTTGATCCGATAATCTCTGGGCTGACTGACGATTACGGTGAGTTGGACGAATTGTTTCAGACGTTGAGCTCGATGGGCGTTTGCCACATTACCACCTCAACGGGCAGTTTCAATTCCCGGGCGTTTCGTAAATTACTCGTTGGGATCGAGGAAGGTGGCTACGCGGAGTCAGCTGCGCTAGTCCGGAGTCGCTATGTCTTTAATGGAAAAAAGTACACGCTAAGCCCGAAAGACCGACTCACGCTCTACACATATCTCGCGTCGCTTTGTGGTCATTACGACATGGGTCTCTCTCTTTGCCAAGAACCGCTGGATCTTGTACCTGGTGACGCGACACGATGCCGCACTCTTGGAGAGTTGGCTATGCGAGATCGGTCGGGGCGTTTCGTTCCAGTTTGCGGCTCTGACTGCTTAAATGCTTGTCCAAACGCAGAATATCCGCCTTGCAAGAACGAGAAGCTCCGTGCGGAATATCCCTTCAAATGGCGGACGCTTAGGTAGAGCCGTTCTTTTGACGTCTTTGCCGCGCTGTTTTATGCGCCGGCCGATTAACGATGCTTTTAAGTATTAGTCGTACGGAATAAAACCTGAAACTTTTTCGTTTATGATATGATTGCGTTAGTTACAGGTGGCTACGGGTTTATAGGAAACCAGATTGCCGAGCTAATCTCTACCGAATATGCGGAAGTGCGCATACTTGACAATCTAAGCAACGCAGCGCGGGTAGTTCGATTGCCAAACGTGCGCCTAATCAAGACGGATATCAGAGATACAGGCGCGACGAACGAGGCATTTGATGATGTTGACGTAGTTTTCCACACCGCCGCTCGTGTCGACGTAGTCGCAAGCACCAGAGAGCCATTCGTCGATATGGATAACAACGTCAAGGGTACTTTATCAGTCTGTGAGGCTGCTCGAAGAAATGACGTGTCGAAGCTCGTTTATTCATCGAGCGCTGCCGTCTACGGAAATGCTGATTCTTTTCCCATAGATGAGGCGCAGCCGGTACGTCCTCTGTCTCCCTATGCCGTGAGCAAGTATTGCGGCGAACTCTACATGGCTGCTTATTATAATTTGTATGGCCTCAGCACGCTGTCTTTGCGATACTTCAACGTTTATGGCCCCTATCAACGTCCGGAAAACGCGTACTCTGGCGTGATTAGTACATTCTTCTATAACGCAACAAGAAACGCACCTCTGCAAATACACGGTGACGGGAACCAGACCAGGGACTTCGTGTATGTAACAGACGTGGCGAATGCGAATCTGCTGGCGGCAAATAGCGGTGCAGCAAATGCAGTGGTGAACATAGGAAGCGGGCGCGAGACGTCAATAAATGAACTAGCCATGATGATCAAGAAAATGGCTCTTTCTGATTCGAGCATCGCGCACGGCGCGCCGCGTATCAGCGACGGCAGGAGGTCTCTGGCGGATATCAGAAACGCAAAGCGAATCATAGACTACGAGCCAAAAATCCGCATAGATGGGGGCCTCACAAAGCTCAGGCAGTTCTTTGGCGATACGCGCTGACAATTCGAGTCTCACCTTGGTCAGAATAGTCAATGGCCCGAAGGTTCTCGCTTCGAATCATATTCGCATCGCCAAACAGAAGATAATGAAGAACTTATGTCGAACATAGTGCAAATTGTTCTCGCGTTCTTTGCCGTGGTCGTCGTCCCGGCTTCGCTTTGTCGCTCGCGTATTTGTCCAGATTAGATCATTTGGAGGTAACCGAGCGATTAATGATGTCGATCGGCTTGAGTATTACTATGGTGGTTGCAATCGGGCTTTTTTTTGGGTTATTCTCCAATGCTGATAAATGACACCAGCGGAACCACTGCGTATTCGTTATTTGCTGCGCTCGTCTTCGTAACAATCTTCTTCCTGATAATATGGGCTTTGAGAGCAGCGCGCTTGGCAGTCAAAGACACACGAGAGATTGTCAAGCCAAAATGCGGAGTCAGCCACAAACTCTCTTTTCGTCTAAGCAATCGGTCATAAGGTTAGCTTTGCCAGATCGAACGCTTCAGCTTTACTGTGATTATGAGTCGCTAGCATTCCGGCCTGAAAAGCGCGATACTGTGCGAGACCAGCTATCGCTTCTGTTCGCACGTAGTACTTGTCATTCTGCGTTTCGTGAAGCTTTAACGCTTCGAGCTTGATGTTGAAGAAATTCGTAATGTTGACAAAAACTCGTGGAGTAAACTCGAGTGACACGCTGGGAGACTCATAGAGGAAAATATCATCCACGTGCCTGTACAACGTCATAGTCGCAAGGGCGGCATTTCGATGATCTTGGTGATGGTCGTGCGAACTGTGCGTATATATTCTATCGGGCTGTAATGCATCTACCTTTGCTTGAATAAGCTCGATTGTCCGGTAGTCAGTTGTGATCATCCGATCCTTGAGATCCTCAATAGTGATACTGTCCGCGCAGAGGACCTGTGCGGCTTTCTTACACTCACTGATTCTTTTGTCACTTGGCCCCCCTGCTTCGCCCTTGGAGAGCACAAGAAGGTGTACGTCGTCGCCTTTGTGTTTGTGATAAGCTAACGTCGCGTAGCAGCCTAGCTCACAATCATCTGGATGAGCGCCGATCGCTAGAATTACTTTACCCAAATAAATCACCAGTGCATAGTTGTTTTGTCGCGTTGAACAATGCGTCCATCGAAGTATTGGTGAGCAAAGGCACGTTTGCGTTGAAGCTTATATTTCCTTTAAGTGCGTACGACCATTGGGCACAGGTCGATCGTATCCCTATGTTAGTTGCATAATCAATGACGGAGGGAATCACGTTGAGCGTTTTCGCCGTATTGCCCACGATCGAGCGATCTCTTGCGATCTGGTTTCGTTCAAATCGTGTTCTCAACTCATTTTGCATACTTACAATCATAGCTATTTTCTCTTTAAAGCCATCAAGTTTCCTATTTGCGACTGCACTTTTCAAGTTGTCAAGCGCGCAGATGACGCCGTCAATGTCCGCGAGAATATCGTCCAACTCGCCCTGTACGATCTCCACGTCGCACTTCTCATCCTTCGCCAGATTGTATTGAGATCGCACCCTGAGTAGCTCGAGAATTGCGTCAAGCTGTCCAACCCCCCCGTACATATCTTTCGGCCTCCATATCGAGACGACAGGGAATTGCATCCCAAGCGCTCCAGCGATCTTCTCAGCTCTGCCCAGATATTCGGCGCCTCCGTGGCCACCGACGTAGAACGAAACGCCTATCCCGCTAAAGGCGATAAGCATCGCCTCTGCTCGGAGCGACACGTTGGGCAACATCTGTTCCAGGGCTGAGCGCAGATCCCCCAGAAACTCTACAGTTGTTGTGCACGCGCGACACTTCGCCACGAGCGCATGATCGGGCGCCCTCCTCATCTCTACGTCAGCTTTTCCGCCGCACGGGCAATGATACCAAACAGGGATAGGTGGCTTCGCACCTGGGTTCTTCTGCGCCTCGGCCATCAATCTAGCGTACTGGTCGTAGTTTTCCAACAGAAAAGCGATCTCATCACTGAACACCTGTTGGCATTCGGAAAACCGCGCGAACGCGGTTGTATACCCACACTCCTCAATGAGGTACGCGAAAAAGAATGCGTTAAAATCAGCCGCGTTCGTGCTTCTCTGATACGCCCGATCGATAACGTCAGAAACGGCGCGCGTGTCGAGGTCGACGTCCGGAACCGGCAGCTTCAAACGCTTCGCGTGATTCATCACTGAATCGAACGACTCGCTCGCCCAACGTTCGATGTCGCTTTTTAGCTTTGCCACTTCGGCGCTGTCTGGATTCGGAACGGCGCGCATGAGCTTGTTGTGGTACGTCGGACCGACCGCCAAGTGGAGGGTGAGCGTGCCGTTTCTGTTTCTGACGCTCGGGAGCTGCGCTTCTCGGAACCACCGCTCATTGGCGAAGTCCTGGTCGGCAAAACAAAAGAGCTCAACTACAGGGCAGTCAAGTCTCTCGCGCAACTGCTCGGCCACTGCATGGACGAGCACCGCCTTGCGCACGACCCCACTGTAGGGCAGGAAGTTTGGCTGATGGGCAGACATCAAAACAATTCCTTCATAATCTGCTTGAAGCGGGATCCGAGAATCGCTATGAAACGCTCTGACGTGTTCAGCAAACGCTTTGCGCTTGCCATGCATCGTGTCGTCGGGGTAAACAGCGTTACCTGCAACAACTCGCGTCAGTTCCTGCAGATTCTTGCATTGATCCCCTTTCATGAATCACCAAAAAACATGACCCACAACAAGCTTTGGAACGTGAAATCCAAGACTCGCGTTCCAATCAGCATGATAAGCAACGCCTATATAGTTATTTTCCGTATAGATGTGCGAAGTGATACAGTGAAAGCCATTGTCCTAGCTGCAGGCGAAGGAACGCGATTAAGGCCATTCACACTGACTCAACCGAAAGCGATGGTGCCGGTGGCTAACAGGCCCATTCTTGAATATGTGATCGATTCTTTAGCAGGGTGCGGCGTCACCGACATCAGTTTGGTAGTCGGCTACAAAAAAGAAAAAGTAATGAACTATTTTGAGGGTGGCAAGAAATTCGGCGTTAAAATAAATTACGTCGAGCAGCCACAGCAGCTCGGAACGGCTCACGCTATAAAGCTGGCCGAAGATTCAATCGAGGAAAACTTCCTAGTTCTAAATGGCGACAATCTCACAAGCCCGCAAGCCATAGAAGAAGTCATGAGCAACGCATCCGGCGACGTGACGCTCCTTCTCACCGTTAAAGAAAACGTTAAGGGTTATGGAGTCGTCACGACTGAAGGCAACCGCGTCACTCAAATAGTCGAAAAGCCCGGGACGGATATTAGCCACTATATCAATACGGGCATCTACGTTTTTGCTCCTGCTGCCTTCAATGAGATACCGTACACAAAGATATCTCCTCGGGGTGAATACGAGATAACGGATACCATTCAGAGGATGATCGAGAAGCAGTATGATGTCAAAGGCGTCCACACTACCTCCATGTGGATTGATGCCAGTTACCCCTGGGATTTGCTTAATGCAAACGCGGCAGTGCTTGCTTCTATCAAAGAGGCGCCCGCCCACCAAAACGGCCAAATCGAAGACGATGCGAAAGTGAGGGGAAGCGTCATCGTCGGCGAAAATTCGATAATACGGTCTGGGTCTTATGTGCTCGGTCCTGTCGTCATAGGTAGAGACGCTGAGATTGGACCTAACGTGACTATACTCCCCTCGACGAGTATCGGAAATGGCGTTACCATCGACTCGTTTACCGAGGTGCGAAACTCGTTGGTTATGAACGACGTGCGACTGGGCTCTCACTCTCTCGTTGCAAATTCTATCATTGGAAAAAATACGATGATTGGTTCCCATTTCATCGCAGAGCAAACAAAGCTTGCTATGCCATTTCTTGACGGAGAGCTGCACCACGTAATGAATTTAGGTGCGATAATCGGTGAGAATTGTCGTTTCGGGCACGGGGTCCTCGTTGAAGCTGGAAAAATCATTGGTGTGCACTGCACCGTGGAATCCGCCACGACGATAAGAAAGAACGTCGATAACTACAGCACCATCGTTTGAGGCACGCTGCGGGCACCGGTTACTATCCTAATGCGCGCGAAGCTCATAGCAGCACAAGGCGCGTGCCCCATCATCACGTCGCAATACATTGAAACTCCAAGCCAGAAAATGCGAACGCGTGGGGGTTAAGATCGATCTCAAAGAAGCTCATAGAACCGATTTTTTTTGATTTAACTGCCACGGAAGCTTTTATATAGAAGTTTAAACATATAAAAAATTAGTCTTTTCTTTGAGGAGGTATCGCTGATTCAACAAGATGACGACCAGGAGCTTGTCGAAGTCGAAATTCCCCCTGAGGAAGCAGCTATTTTGGAGGAGCTTGACAACGTCAAAGAACAGAATGAGGAATACCTTTCACGCCTACAGAGGCTTCAAGCTGACTTCGAAAACTTCAAGCGGCGAAC
Source organism: Methanobacteriota archaeon (assembly GCA_963701995.1). GTDB lineage: Archaea > Halobacteriota > Bog-38 > Methanoflorentales > Methanoflorentaceae > Methanoflorens. Next base: position 1,049,986 of record OY969693.1, read on the forward strand.
TAAAATCCAAAGCAAGGATCTCGCTAAGTATGCGTCCGTCGATCTGATTAGGGAGTTACTTGATATCTCTGATAATCTCGAGCGAGCTGCCCAGGCACTGAGGGCTGAGGGAGTCCAAGGCGTCTACGAAGGAATTGAGTTGATACACAAGCAGCTATGCGATATTTTGAGTAGGAACGGAGTCACGAGGATAGACTCGGTTGGAGAGTTGTTTGATCCACGCGTACACGAAGCGATTATGACTGAAGTGGATACTAACCTGCCAGATAACGTGATAGCTGAGGAGATTCAAAAGGGCTATAAGCTTCATGAAAAGGTGATTCGGCCTTCCAAAGTGAAGGTTAACAAAAGCACAAATAAGGTGGACAGATGAGCAAGGTAATAGGCATAGATTTAGGAACGACTAACTCTGTCGTCGCAGTCATGGAAGGAGGAGAACCAGTAGTAATCCCAAACGCAGAAGGAAATCGAACGACGCCCTCCGTAGTAGCTTTCGTGAAGAATGAACGAGTTGTAGGCGAGATTGCAAAAAGGCAGGCGATTACTAATCCAGATCACACAATTTCGTCTATAAAAAGGAAGATGGGCTCCGACTTCACGGTCGCCATTGAAGGCAAGACCTACACACCACAAGAAATCTCAGCAATGATCATACAGAAATTGCGGCAAGATGCTGAGAATTATCTTGGTGAGAAGGTGAGCCAAGCCGTTGTCACTGTCCCTGCGTATTTCAACGATAGTCAGCGTCAAGCCACGAAAGACGCGGGTACTATAGCAGGTCTTGAAGTCTTGCGGATTATTAATGAACCAACAGCATCTGCCCTCGCGTACGGCTTGGATAAAGCCGAAGATCAGAAGATTTTGGTTTTTGATCTTGGCGGCGGAACATTTGACGTGTCGATATTGGATATCGGTGACGGGGTATTTCACGTAAAAGCTACTAACGGCAACAACCTGCTCGGTGGCGATGACTTTGATCAAAGGATTATCGATTATCTTGCCGATCAGTTCAAGAAGGACCATGGCATCGATCTCAGAAACGACAAGATGGCCTTGCAGAGGCTCAAGGAGGCGGCAGAGAAGGCTAAGATCGAGTTGTCAACGTTGACCACTGCGGCGGTGAACCTCCCGTTTATTACGGCAGATCAAAACGGCCCAAAGCACTTGGATATGTCGTTGACGCGGGCGCAGTTTGACAAGCTTACAGAGGATTTGGTCGAAAAGACGATGGGGCCGATGAGACAGGCTATGAAAGACGCAAAGCTTGAGCCAAAGGATATCAACCGCATCCTACTAGTTGGGGGCTCTACTCGCACTCCTTCGGTGCAAAACGCCATAAAGCAATACCTTGGCAAAGAGCCCGATCGTGGCATTAACCCGGACGAATGCGTGGCAATCGGCGCTGCAATCCAAGCCGGTATTCTTGTCGGCGAGGTGAAAGACGTGTTGCTGCTCGACGTCACTCCCTTATCCTTGGGAATTGAAACCCTCGGCGGTGTGTTCACTAAACTCATTGAAAAGAATACCACTATTCCTACCAAGAAATCTCAAATATTTTCGACTGCAGCTGATAGCCAGACCTCTGTTGAGATTCACGTGCTTCAGGGTGAACGTGAAATGGCTGTCGGCAACAAAACCCTCGGGCGATTTCAGTTAGTCGGAATCCCCCCTGCGCCGCGAGGCGTTCCCCAAATCGACGTCACTTTCGATATAGACGCTAACGGTATTGTGCACGTTTCGGCAAAGGATTTGGGAACAGGCAATGAGCAGAAGATTACTATCACGGCGACGAGCGGTCTCAGTAAAGAAGAGATTGACCGCTTGATGAAAGATGCTGAGGCCCACGCTGATGAGGATCGAAAGAAGAAAGAAGAAGCGGAGATCAGAAATGGCGCGGATTCTATGGTATATACGGCCGAAAAAACGTTGAGAGAGTCTGGAGATAAGGTCGACGCTTCTAATAAGAGCAAGGTTTCGACCGAAATCGAAAAAGTGCGCGAGGCCCTCAACGGTACAGACATCCAGGCCATTAAACAGGCAACAGAACAACTAACGAACACGATTTATCAAATTACGACCGAGCTCTACGCTAAGACTGCAGAAGATGCAAAACAAGAACCCCCGACCGAAGAATCGGACTACGAGGTAGTCGATGAGAAATAGTGCGTAAATAGACCTCATGAATCGTGATTATTACGAAGTGCTAGGAGTTGACAAAACTGCCACAGAGGCAGAGATAAAGAAAGCTTATAGAAAACTTGCTTTAAAATATCATCCTGATGTTTGCCCCGACAAAAGCGAGGCAGAAGACAAGTTTAAGGAGATTACAGAGGCTTATGAGACACTCAGCAACCCAAGCAAACGCTCAACCTATGACAGGGTTGGCCACGCAGGTTTCGGGCAAGGTGCGTCTGGTGCTGGCTTCAGCGATTTCGGCGGGTTTGGCAACTTTTCCGATATTTTCGAAACGTTTTTCGGAGGCGGGTTCGGTGAGAGTCCATTCCGAACTCAAACAAGGGCGCGCCCGTCAGGTCCACAAAGAGGTCCCGATATCGCAGTTGACGTTCAAGTGTCGTTTGAGGATTCAATTTTTGGAACGGAAGTTACTGTTGAAGTCCCACGTTATGAACGCTGTGAACATTGTGCGGGAACCGGTGCTGAACCCGGCACTGACATAAAAACGTGCCCGTCCTGCGGTGGCAGCGGCGAGATACAGCGGGCTCAGAATATCTTCGGGGCGCAGCTTATCAGGATAGAAACGTGTTCTCAATGCCAAGGCGAGGGAAAGGTTTTTGAGACCGCGTGCAAGAATTGTAGGGGCGCCGGAAGGCTACGAACAACTAAGACAGTGCCGATCAAGGTTCCTCCAGGAGCATATACGGGCTTGCATATCCGAAAACCTGGCGAGGGTTCGGCAGGCGCTCGTGGCGGGCCTTCAGGCGATTTCCTTGTCGTTGTGCGCGTGCTACCACACCCGATCTTCAAACGTGAGGGCGACGACATCTATAGCGATCTATCAATCAGCGTGTCAGCTGCGGCACTGGGCGGGCAAATTGAAGTGCCTTCGGTATACGGAGCGTTAAAAGTGGACATTCCCGAAGGGACGCAAGGCGGCACCACTATCCGCCTGAGAGACAAGGGAGCCCCCAGCGTCCACAGGCGTGGGCGCGGCGACCAATACACGACACTGATCGTTGAAATCCCGAAGAATCTGACCGAAAGAGAAAAGACGCTCTTTCAAGAACTTGCATCTTTAAAGGGTGAAACCATAGGGAGAGCTGGTCGCAAGTCTAAAGTTTTTAGCACCGTTAAGAATGTCTTCGGCGCTAACGATTGAACCTCCCTCAAGGCATCGTTTAGCATGTATCCCTTCTCACTAAACGAACAGGCCCTTGCTCAAATAACCCGGCAACTTAAAAATTTTATAAAAGGCAGCATACGATCGGCCAAAGCTAAGGGAGCGGTCGTTGCGTTGAGCGGGGGTGTAGACTCCTCTGTCATAGCCGCGTTGGCGCACGACGTTGTGAACACTAAGGCGTTGATACTCCCTGAAACAGCCGTCACCTCGGCGCAAGACGTTCTCGACGCAACATCTATCGCAGAAGCGTATGGGCTGCCGTTCACAGTAATTGAAATCAACGACCTGATCGACTGCTTTAGAGAAGCGGCGCGTCCTATTCTACCTGCGCCTAAAAATAGTCAAGTTTCGATCGCCGAAGCAAATTTGAAGCCCCGGATTCGAATGACGTTGAACTACGTCACGTCGAACGCAGATTTGCGGCTAGTTTTAGGAACAGGCAATAAGACAGAGCTGCTCATGGGCTACTTCACGAAGTACGGAGACGGCGGCGTTGACGTTCTACCCATCGGCAGCCTCTATAAAACTCAAGTGTTTCAGCTGGCACGACACGTCGGGATTCCTGGTAGAATAATCTCGAAAGCTCCTTCTGCCGGACTCTGGTTAGGACAAACTGACGAGAAAGAACTAGGTATCTCGTACGATCTCCTCGATCGGATCTTGCTAGAACTAATAGACAAGGAGAAAACCGTCAAGGAAACCGCCAACCTGTTGGACGTGGAACCACAACGGGTTCAAGAAATCTCTGATCAAGTGCTGCGCGCTAAGCACAAAAGGCACGCCCCTCTGATTCCAACAATAACGTGGTCCTGACTTTCAGAGTTGCTCGGCGCTAAAAGCAAACGAGTAGCGTCAGCGCGGGGAAATTTTTATGTCGAGTACGACATGGTACTGGCGCGGAGCGTAGGATCTTACTTTCTTAAGGCGAATTCCCTCGACCGCTCTATCAAATCTTTCGACAGCTTCTTCAACTCTTTCAATCGTACTAGGAAACTCGTTTTCGGGTTTGACGTCATAATAATGGACAAAGCCGCCACTCCGGCTAAGCATTGTTACGGCGTCGCACAGGAAATTAAAGGCGGAATGCGGCAAATTCATAATGACGCGGTCTGCTACGCCTGTAAACTTAGGGGCTAGATCTTTAGCGTTGCCGAAGCACGCCTCGACGTTATGCAACCTGTTCAGTTCGATGTTGTTCTTCAAGCAGCGAAATGCATCGGGATTCTTCTCAAAGGCAACTCCTTTTTTGACTTTCTTGGCCAACAGTATCGTAAAAGGCCCAACGCCGGCAAACATGTCCACTACGGTTTCCCTTGACTGCCCTAACTCGGCTATGCGATGCCGTTCTGTAGCTAGCCGTGGGCTAAAATAGACGCGCGCAACATCCACTTGCAGTCTTGAGCCGTATTCTTTGTGCACCGTTTCCGTCCGTCTTTCGCCAGCGACGAAGACAAGGTCTTTGAGCCGATATTGACCACCTACGCCACTAAGAGCTGCGAGTACTACTTTGATGTCTCTTCGTGTCTGCAGAAGCTCTGTCGCGGCGGCCAGAATGCCGTCGAACGAGTCAATTATAGCAATGTCCCCAATAACGTCGTACCGAATTCCAAGCCTCTTGCGAAGCGGTTGCAGCCGGGGTTTCAACGCGCACGGTTCAAGATCATAGCGAAGCTCATCAAGTTTTCCTTTGAAAGGGATATAAAGTCGACCGCGTCGTTCTTCTATTCTGTATCTCTCATCTAAGAGGCCAAGTTCCTTGAGCTCTTTCCTGACTCGCTCGCCTTCGTGCTTTGGTACACTAACGCACAATCTTTTTTTCGCCGACACAGGCATCCGCACGATATAAGAACACGCGACGCTTATCTTTTTTCTGGTCTCCAAAGCCTAAGGCACGAGAGTCAAGACGAACATAGGATTCCAATTTGCCAAGAGAAAAAGCTATTTCATTTGACGCTAAGTTATTTGCCGAATTCTGCTCGCGAAATGAGGTGATGCGGTGCTGACCTTCGTTGGCTTAGGCTTGTACGACGAAGAAGACGTAACGGTGAAAGGACTAAAAGCGATCGAAAATGCTGATGTGATATATGCGGAGTTCTATAGCTCAAAGCTTCTAGGAACCACAATTGAGAAATTGGAAGAATTCTATAAGCGCGAAATCCGTCTGCTCGACAGAAATGATGTTGAGCAAGTTCCTGACGAGACAGTTTTGCGAGATGCCGAGTGTAAGAATGTCGCTTTCTTAACGGCGGGCGACGCAATGATCTCTACAACGCACGTCGATTTAAGGATACGGGCGCACGACAGAGGGATAAGCACTGAAATTATTCACGGGACGTCGATTGCTACGGCGGTATGCGGATTAACTGGGCTTCAAAACTACCGTTTTGGCAAGTCGGCAACTATTGCGTTTCCTTTCAGAGAGGTGTCTGACGTGCCCTACAACACGGTTACGGCAAATTTAAGAAGCGATCTCCACACGTTGCTCTTTTTGGATATACAGGAAGAGCTTATGAAGCTTGGCCATGGAATCGAACTGTTGCTTCATAGTGAACATGAGAAAGGACGCAATCAGTTGGCGTCTCTACTAGCCGTGGGCATTGCGCGAGCGGGGTCGCGTTCACCGACGGTTAAAGCAGACCTGTTGGCGAGGCTCAAGGAGTACGATTTTGGGCCTCCTTTGCACGTCCTTGTCATACCCGCGTCACTTCACTTCGTGGAAAAGCAGGCGCTTCAAACGTTTGCCGGTGCTCAAAATGTCCCAGATTGTGGCTAAAGTAGCGCTGTACGAAACGATGCTCCGCATCGCGTTGGAACGTGCGGAGATTGTTGTAAACGAGAAATGTTCTACCGATTTTTTGACCATGGCGCGGTCGTACTATGAGGATGGAATCTACTTTCGGACAAGCGGCGATTTGGTGAATGCACTGGTGTGCTTTAGCTACGGCCACGGGTGGCTTGATGCTGGTGTGCGTGTAGGGGCGCTTAAGGCCCAACAAGGAGAGTAGCCGTGGCTCTTCGGCTGAATTAGCGCTAGCATCTTTATTAAAACGCCTTTGTGCCAATATTAATTAACTTTGTTGACTTACACTGGAGTATGCCCAATTATTATGTCACGCTCGAGGCTGCGTGGTTGGTGAAGGACGTCAAGTCGGTAGATGATGCCATCGGCATAGCAATATCGGAGGCAGGCAAACGCTTAAACCCAAAACTGAGCAAGGTTGAAGTGGTGGTTGGGTCGATGTCGTGTCCTGCCTGTGGTGAAGTATTCGACGGCGTCTACTTGGTGGCTAATACCGCTCTTGTCGGGCTGATACTCGAGATAAAAGTCGTAAATGCCGAAAATGAGTCGCACGCCGCTAAGATCGCAAAGGCGGTAATTGGTAAAGCGTTAGCCGACGTGCCGCTGAAAGCAATTGACGTCGCCCTCAAAGAAGGTTAATTGCCACTGTTTCTGTTACCTTAGTTGGGGTTCTGAATGCGTTTGATTGCTCTGATTTCTGGCGGCAAGGATTCTGTCTGCGCGTTGAATTGCGCGTTGCGTGAACACGAAGTTGTGCAGTTGGTCAACGTACAGGCCGTAGAAGACTCGTTCCTGTATCACGTGCCGTGTGCACATCTCACTCGCCTAATTTCGGAGGCCGTCGACATTCCGCTAGTGTCGGGCGTATCTTTTTCGCACGAGGATGAATTGACATTGTTGAAAACCCTGCTGCAAGGCGCGGAAGCGGACGGCGTTGTAGCTGGCACGATAGCGTCCAACTACCAAATGAGCCGACTCAAGAAACTATGCGCTGAGCTTGAATTGCAGTTGTATGCGCCCTTGTGGAACAAAGGCAGTGAACGCTTGTTACGGGCAATGGCGGGCTCAATGGATATTATCGTTGTTCAGGTCGCTGCTTACGGAATGAATGAATCGTGGCTCGGCAGGAAACTCGATGAAGGGGCGGTCGATGATTTATCCATATTGCATAGAAAACACGGGGTGCACATTATGGGCGAGGGCGGGGAGTACGAAACACTTGTTGTGGACGCTCCTATCTTTAAAAGGCGCATTAAAGTAATGAATTATGAAAAGAAGTGGTTTAGTGAGCAGTGGAGAGGGTGCTTGGAGATTCACGAGTTCAAACTCGTAGACAAATGAGAACGTGGCGAACTAGATGAAGTTGAGGATATTTGGCCCCAAGGAAAAAGTCGTAAAGGGCATGGAGGAGACGACTGCCGGCTTGATGAAGTATGTGTTTGCGGCTCCGCGGTGGAAGAACACCATTCCTGTCACGCTTGCTCTGTCGCTTGTGGTTGGCGCCGGTGTCTTCAATTTTGGATGGAGGGAAAATCTCCTCGCTGGCCTGATTCTTATCGGCGTACCAGCTGTGCTTGCCGCCGCCTTTACTCACCCATTAGCTCGGCTTCTGCAAGGCACTATGACGGTTAATCGCTCTGCTTTGTTAGCATTTGTAGGGGCCGTGATAATCAGTGTCTTTTGCGTTCTCGGTGCACTGATTTCATTTGCAATCGGATGGCAACTGACAATCTCAGCCTACGTCATGTCCTTGGGCGCTGTCTTTGCGTTCAGAATTCTGGTGCTGATGGCCATAACGACGAAAAGCTTAGGTCGAAATGTAGTCCCTGCTTCGCTTCAAACGGTATTCGGAGCGTTTTTTTTGCCGCTGTTCGGAGCGACCGGCTACGTCGTGAACTTAGTAGCAATTAGTGCAGTATTCACGCTTGGCGCTTTGGTCTTCATAAGGTACATCGATGCGCCGCTGAGAAAATCTTTTGGCGTAAGCGGCATGGATTTCATTCGTAGTTACATTGCACAGACAGTAGAAGGCTCCCCTGGCATGGAGGACTTCTTCAAAAAGATAGGCGAAGCCGTTGAAGTCCCCGTCACCACACTGTCGTTCAGGTCGAACGAGCGCTTGAAAGCGACGTTTGTCGTACCAGCTGTTCATCCTGGTCCCGTCGGCGAGATTGGAGGCGGGAACCTTCCGGTAAGAATTGTAAAGAACCTCGACGGTGGAGAGATTTTTGTGCCTCACGGGACGGCAACGCACGATTTCAACTTGGTTTCGGCGACAGAATCACTGAAAATAGTTGAAGCTGCGGCACGCGCAGTGGAAAACACCCAATACAGTGCGGACGCGTCAAAATCGATTCGAGTGCAGAGGGGGGCCATCAAGCTTCTTGCACAGAGATTTGGCAACTCAGTCTTGTTTGTCTCGACTTTGTCGCCGGAGTCAACAGAGGACATCGAGTATGGGCTTGGTCTCGTCGCAAACGCTGAAGCGAGAACACGAGGCGTGCAGCATTCTGCGCTCATCGATGCACATAACTGCACGGCTCCTTACGCGTCATCCATGTGGGCGGGCACGAAGAACTCGTTCGACCTGATTGATGCGATCAGGGAAGCATCCTCGAGACTGATGCAATCAGAACCGCTAAAAAGTGGTATCAAGCTCGGAATAGCAAGGCGGGGGCCTATTTTTGGGCGAGATGAAGGTATGGGTGATCTCGGTATTCAGGTGGCATTGGTTGAAGTTGCTGGACAGCGCACCGCTTACGTGCTCGTTGATGCGAACAACATGGTGCCTAACTTGCGCGAAATCATCGTCAGCGCCCTGAAAGTCGATGAGGCAGAAGTCATGACCACTGACAACCACGTCGTGAACTCCTACAGTGGCGTCAATCTCTTGGGTTTCAAAGCCGACAACGGCATCCTCTTGAAGGCGATTATCGAACTGGTTGATGAGGCACAGGCCAATCTTGAACCGGTGCGTGTCGGGATGAACACCCAGCAGGCTAGCGGGGTATCGGTCTTTGGCTCGCAAAAGACGGCGCAGCTTGCAAGTACAGTAAATGCTATTATGGCGATGGGGGGCGCTCTGGGAATATCCGTGATAATAGCAGCTTTTGCTATTTCTTTGCTGCTTGTACTTTTCAACAGATAACGGCCACAGCGTGCTTCCCTTGAGTCGAAAAGCCGCTGGAGATCGGCTACTTGTGCGTGAAATAGCAAATGATTCTCGTCTGGCCGTGCTCTTCGAGCACCTGATCCACTCTGACAAAACCGTAGCGTTCAAATTGTACTACTCGATTCAGCTCAGCAGCTATGCCAGGTTCGCCTATCCCGATATCGACTCCGCTAGGCGTGACGACCTCGACTTGAGGCCCGTTTGGTGGAGCCCAGTGAATTATTCTTGTGCCTTTGATGATTTCGTCGCCAGCGTATTCTGCCTCTAGCGGCTCTTTTTTTACAATTCGAACGTTGTAAAGATCTTTCAGCCGCACCAGATCGCTGCCGGATAAGGTGAGATCTTGTGCACTGACACACACGCAGCCTTCGACTGGGATCTCTCTAAAAGAGGTGGAAGATGATGGATGAAGTGGCGCGCGCGCTGTTGTGGGCTTGGCGTTCATTATGCTCATTGTAATCGGGTCCGACACGAAGAAGTATCTGTGAGCAACCGGATCCACAAGTTTCCTGTTCTCGGCATGGAGGTTTTCCAAGCTAACGCTTATGTCCGACTCGTTAATGCCCAATTTCAGGAAAAACAGCCTGACGGCTTCTGGCGCAAAACCTCTGCGTCTCAAAGCCATTAAAGTGGGGAGTCTAGGGTCATCCCAGCCACTATAGAGCCCTTTGTCAATCTCACTCCTCAGCTTACTTGTTGAGAACTTGCCGAATTCGTGGATGCTGATCCTCCCCCAATGTAGGGTGAACGGATACGTCCAGCCCATATGATTGTAGAGGAACTCCTGCCTCCTTTCGCTGTCTCTCAAGTCCTTTCCACGAATTATGTGTGTAACTCTGAGCTCGTGGTCTTCGATCGCTGATTCGAAATCAAGCATCGGCCACACTCGAAATGCTAGTCCCCTGGGGTGTGCGGTGTCGACAATTCGAAAACCAATCCAATCTCGCAAAGCTGGGTTTTTATGCTGTACGTCGGTTTTGATCCGCAAGACAGCTTCTTTTTCGGCTAGTCGCCCGTCCAGCATCTGTTCCCAAAGGCGCATATTCTTTTCTGCGGCGTTCTCGCGGTCAGGACACGCCAATCTTGCGTCTTTGAGTTTTTTGAATTGCAGCTGGGTACAGGTGCAGACGTAAGCAGCCCCCTGCGCAATGAGTTTTTCAGCATAGTGATAGTATGTTTCCATTCGGTCCGAAGCGTTGACCACGACGTCTGGGGTTGCTTCAAGCCATTTGCAGTCCTCAAGGTACCAATCGTAGGCCTCAAGCAGTGGTGGCTTCGTTTGCGGGTCGGTATCGTCAAAACGAAGAATGAAAGAACCACCGTACCTTTTGGCGTATTCAGAATTCACAACAATTCCGCGAGCACTGCCAAGCGTAGCCGGCCCGTTAGGGTTAGGTGCGAATCGCATGGCTACGCGTTCATGGTGAGGCAACTCCGGAAGGTACATCTTTTTGTGTTGCGCCTTTACTGCTTTGCGTTGGAGGTTCGGGGCTATCTGTTGGAGTAGCTGCCTCTGCTCGTCAAGCGTCATTGCGTTGACGTCGGCGACGATGCTCTCTGCCAAGCCAGATATCTCTCTTGCTTGTTGTTTAAGTTCCGGATGCTCGCCTATGAGCTTTGAGACAACAGCGCTAGGATCTGCTTTACCTTTGTGTAGAATAGCGTTGTGCAGAGCGCGCTTCTTAATTGCAGTGCTTAAAACTTGAGGTTCCACATCACCGCCCCGATAACCTGCCTTCAATACGCTCTCGAAATCATGTAGTCGGCAAGTTTGAGCAGCTTGGATTTTGCCTCTGAATCGGCTAGCTTGGCGAGTCGCGACTTGCCGACTCGGAGAATCTCAGCTGCCTTTTCCATCGCGTAATCGATTGATCCTGCATCCTGTAACTCTTTAATTGCCATGTCGATTGCTTTTTCGCTCGTGAGTTGCGACGGGTCAAGCCTGATGCCGTGCTTGAGTCCGTGGATCATAACTAGCGTCATCTTGCCTTCTATTAGGTCACTGGCCTTATCTTTTCCAAGCACTTCACGCGCCGTAATCAAGTCGAGCACATCATCGCGGATCTGGAAGCCTATACCCATGGCTATTCCAAACTCCCACAGGGCGCTCACTTCGCTGTCGGTGCCGCCGCCAAGTATCCCCCCCATCGCCAAACCAGCTGCGTAGAGCACAGCTGTCTTTTTTTGGACCATGTCGAGATAGTCGGCCTCCGAAATATTTTTGTTATTTTCGAACGTTATATCCAGCCACTGTCCTTCGCAGATGTGTAGGCACGCTTTCGAGAGAAGCCTAAGACATTTTGTTGCATTTTCTGGTTCTGTTTTAGTGTAAGAAAGGACCTCGAAGGCTTTAGCATAAAGCGCATCGCCTGCTAAGACGGCTTCTGACATACCCCATTTTGTGTGCACGGTCTCTATGGAACGTCTTGTCGCGTCTTCGTCCATAATATCGTCGTGAATCAGCGTGAAATTGTGGATGAGCTCTACTGAAACGGCTGCTGGCAGTATCGTCTCAACAGCGATATTGGGTTGCACCGCTTCAGCGCCCAACAGCAGAACCACCGGCCGCAGCCTCTTCCCGCCAGCTTCAATAAGATGTCGAGCGGCTCTGTACAGCTCCTCGGGGAAAACTACAGGGACACACTCGTTGAGCGCACCATCGATTATTGCCTTTCTTTTAAGCAAGTCGTCGTCCAAGTTGCTTACTCTTGACCCCTCCTGGAAAGTGCTGCTCTTTGAGGCAATGCAGCTCTGGCGGGGTTTTTCTCCGCCTTCAAGGTCTCACCGCAATGTTCTGGCCATTTCTTAGTAGGTGAATATTATCCCTTAGGCTGTACCCTGCTTCTTCTGCAAGTTCTACGTAGGAGCTTGTCATCGTTAGATCTCCGTGCGTGGGAAAAATATGGTCCGGCTTGAGCATCTTGATCAGTTCCCAGTGGTCTTCGCGGGCGGCGTGGCCCGACACGTGAACATCAGTATAAAGCCTTGCCCCTCGCATTTTGAGCTTGGTTTCTACTGAATATCGATTCGCGGCGTTTATTGGGGTTGGTATCACTTCGGCAGAAAACACTATTTTGTCGCCGGGCGCGACTTCGTAAGGGGTTAGCCCTTTTGCGACCCGCGTGAGCATCGCTTCTGGTTCTCCTTGATGTCCCGTGATAATTGGAAGATATTTTTCTTTCCCTTCCTGCGCTACTCTCCTTAATACCTTTTCTACAGATCTTCTGTTCCCGTAGACTCCAATGTCATTAGGAAGCTCGACGTATCCCATCTTTTCTGCAGTTCCTAGGTATCGTTCCATAGAGCGACCTAGGACCAGTGGGCGGCGGTCCATCTCGCGAGCTGCTTCGAAGATCGTCTTTACGCGGGCTATATGTGACGAAAACGTAGTTACGAGCACTCCACTGCCTTCTTCTTCAGTACCGAGAAGAACGTCACGCACCAAGTCTTTCGCGATCTGTTCTGACGGGGTCTTTCCTGCCTCCTTTACGCGAGTACTTTCGACGATCAACGCGAGCACTCCGTCTTTTCCTAAACTCTTTAAGCGATTAAAGTCGGGGGGTTTGCCAATAACAGGCGTTCGATCAAGCTTGAAATCGTTCGCATAGACCAGGGCACCGGCCGGCGTATGCAGAACGGCGAATATTGGATCGGGGATACTGTGCGTTGCTCGCACGAATTCAACCGCTATATCGGGAGTTATTTGATAAACCTGTCCTGCTTCGAGCGTGTAAAGGGGATTCTCGACGCCGAACTTCTTCTCAACGCGGATCTGTTGTGCGATGAGCTCCGCCGTAAACGGCGTGGATATTATCGGAGCTTCATACCTGTGCGCAAGCTTGGGGACGGCGCCTATGTGATCGAGATGTCCGTGCGTGCAGACTATCGCCTTCACTGATCTCTTTGCTTGACTCAGCATCGCGTCATTTGGTATCGCGCCCATCTTAATAAGGTCCATAGAATGCATCTTCTCGATTTCTGCATCCTCATGAATTGCAATTCGATCAAGTCTAAGGCCCATATCTATGATGACTATGTCTTCGTTCACCCGAATCGCAGTCATGTTGCGCCCGACTTCTTCGTAGCCGCCAATTGCGTTAACTTCTATCTCCACAGCGCTACCTCCTCACCTGAAGCTCGGCTAGGTTGAATCCCCGTTGTTGTAGTATCTGCCTGGTTTCGCCAGTAATGACCAGCGGGCATTGCTTTAGATCAGGGAGTGTCTTACATCCAGTTAGGAACATTGCAACTTTCAATTCTTCAACGACCGCCATTATCTCACTTAGTACATATTTGGTCCCTTTGAATGCGGGTTTTAGCAGTGGCAAGCCTATCCCGCACAACGACGCACCGAGTGCAATGCACTTAGCCACGTGGAGGCCGTTCCTGATCCCGCCAGTTCCGATTACGGGTAAGGTGAGGGATTCCAAAATGGAGATTGCGGTCGGTATGCCCCAGCCGGCATAGAGCGCCCCCAACCTCTCTAGCAGGGGGTCTGTCTGAGCACGGTACGACTCAACTCTTGCCCAGCTCGTGCCCCCAGCGCCGCCCACATCAATTGCAGAAGCGCCTGCCTTTTTTAACTCAGCTGCGACTTCTCTCGAAATCCCCGCACCCGTCTCTTTGGCGATCATTGGCACCCGAAGAGAACCGGCAAGTGATTTCATCGCGTCGAGGCATCCTTCAGCGTCTGTATTACCCTCTGGTTGCACCGCCTCTTGCAGGAAATTCAGATGAATTGCCAATGCATCTGCGTCAACCATATCGATCAAGCGGTCAATGATCTCTATATCATATTCCTTGACTTGCGTGGCCCCAATGTTGGCTACTACAAAAGCGCTAGGGGCCCGCTCTCGAACTATGCTGAACGACTCGACCTGGTCAGGATGTTCAATTGCTGCGCGTTGACTTCCCACACCAATGCCGATGCCGAGTCGCTCTGCGGCCTCTGACAGCGCAGCGTTGATAGCAGTTGTCTCTTCGTGTCCGCCTGTCATTCCTGCTATAAAGACGGGAGCTGTGAACCGCCTTTTTAGGAATGTAGCAGTCGCATCGATCCGTGACTTTGTCAATTCAGGAACTGCGTTGTGGACGAATCTGATATCATCGAGGCCTGTTCTTCCTGATTCGACATCTTCAGCAGCACAGAGCATTAGATGCTCGATCTTTCGGTTCGTTGTCATTCTTTTTCCGCGGAGATGATCGTACCCACATCTTGGTGCGACGTTAAGAACTTAGTGATGTTGCCGTCGTAAGTTGCGTTGAATATCTGAGACTGAATGCCTGACTTAGCAATCTCCAGAAGCTCCACAACTTTGCGCAACATCCCCCCAGTTACGTCCGTAGACCTGGAACCGAGAATTCCATCGCGGTATTTTTCAAACTCACGGGGGCTAAGATGGTTCAGTTTTCTGTCTCCATACATGATTCCATCGACGTCTGTGCCGACTCCTATTTTGTTTGGGCGCATCTTTTGTGCGAGAAACGCTACCATTTGATCACCTGACAGGATGTTGAAGCCATCTAAGCGATCCATTACGACATCGCCGTGAAGCACCGGGATGATATTGTTTTTAAGCATCAGCTCTAACGCATTTGTATCAAAATGCGTGATCCGACCGGCGTCGAGCGTAACGTTATTAAGTGGGTGGATCGGCAATGCTGCCGCGCTTTGAGACTGGAGTTCGTCTATGAACGCGGTGTTCAACGAGCGCACGGCGCAATGGGTCTTCCACATTCCGCTTGCGCTAAGACCTTTTGATAAGTACTTGACAACTTGTGGGTGCCCAAAGGAGCCCGCTCCGTGAACAAGAATGAGAGGTGAACTCTTTGCGTCGGCGATTTGTCGAGCGACCATACGCAAGTTATCTTCTCGCAGGGTGCTCTCTCGCCCTTTGTCAGTCAATACTGAGCCGCCGATCTTAAGCAATATCACGTTGGTCACGCTGTTATGCCTCTACGTGCAGGCCTAAACTAGAAATCGCCGTGGTCAGCGCTAGCGCACCTTGTTTTGCGATAGCTTGTGTAACGTGGTCGACTTTTCCGTCTGTTGCAATCGCCAATATGCATCCTCCACGGCCAGCGCCAGTGATTTTGGCACCGAGGGCGCCTGCGGTTCTCGCTGCGTAGATTAATCTGCTGAGTGTAACGTCGCTTACCCCGAGCGACTCGAGGAGCCCCTGGTTGATATTCATAAGCTCGCCTACGCTGACCAGGTCCCCATCAGCCAGCTTCTGTTCTCCCAAGCGCGTGATATCTCCCATCGTAGACATCACGTCACTCACTACGGTAGGGTACTTCTTTTTCAAGTCAGATACAAAGGCGATGACGTCGCGAGTTGCCCTCTCAACGCCAGTCGCGCCGATTATGATCGGCATGTCGAGCTGCGCGAGATGAGATGTTTTGGCCTCTTCTACTAAGACCACACCGCCGGTTGAAGAAACAAAGGTATCTGCGGGGCTCGCTTTACCCTGCACTTCGTTTTCGACCTTATGGCCTATCTTCGCTACCGTTTCATTATCGAGTTCAATGCCGAGACTCTCAGTTAGAGCTTTTATGGTTGACACTGTAACTGCGGCGGAAGAGCCTAGCCCCTGTCGCGGGGGCAATTCCGACCGTATCGTTATCTCAGCGCCAAAGTCTGTTTCAAACAGTTGTTTGATTATTTGAGCGGCACAACAGGCGTACCTAAACTCTTCACTGGAACAGTTCGCGCGCTTGTCCATGGCGTCTATCGTGATTTTGCCCGAAGATGCGACCTCCACTGACACACAAGCACGCAAGTTTATCGCGCACGCTATCGCCGGCTCTCCGTAGACAACAGCATGCTCTCCGAACAGATAGATCTTGCCGGGGGCCGAACAGGTTATCATCTATGTAGGTTCTCGTTGCAAACTCTTTTCAAGCTCGTTTTCAGAATCATGCCATAATTATCCCTGCATAGCCGACCACCGCAGTTGAATCGCCACAGGTGTCTGCACTCGTAGAATAATCGATAAGCTCTCCTCGTTTGGCGCCTTGATATTTCGCGAATTCGATGGCAACCGCTATTGGGGCAAAGCCGCACACGGAAGTCGAGCGAGCTCGCGCAAGAAATTCTAGCGACTCCAGTTTTAGAATGGGCTCTATTACCCACTGATCGGTTGTTCTCGCGGCGTGCTCTGGCGCGTAATGTGTAAAATCGCTGGAGGCAATAAGCACGCTGTTTTCGTCGGCAACTTTTTGGATTGCCCCGAAAACGCGCTGTATCGATTCAGGCCCTTGAAGTCCCATAGTAATAGGGACGATTTCGAAGTCGTCGAATAGGAACTGTAGGAAGGGCAGCTGAAGTTCTATGGAATTGTCCTCTTTGTTGGCGTCATTGTTCACGTCGATATCGAGTGCATCCACAATATCCGTGTTCACGCTCACAGTCCCGAGGGGCGTCAACCACGGTTCGTTCGAGACCGAAATGACGGGATAGTGGTGATTTGGCCCAATGATTATGTAGGTGGCCGCCTTGGGAAGTATCGAAAAAACCTTTCCTGCCGTCAAACCTGAACAAGCGTAGCCCGCGTGAGGAACCACCACACTCGTGAGCTGACGCGGTTCTGGCCTCCCAACAAAGCTCCGCAAAAGCTCTTCCAGCGCCCGCGGGTCACTTGGGTACCACGACCCGGCTTTTGCAGGTTTCCTCATAGCTACCCTCTTAGATTTCTATTTCGAAATCTTTGACTGCGTAGTCCGTCTGTTGGCCGCGAAGCTTGGTGATCTCCTTTGCGAGGAGCCAATAGATGAGCGCTAACGCTTTCCGTCCTTTGTTGTTGGTGGGGATGACGATGTCAACGTGTGTTGTCATATTATTTGTGTCGCACATGGCAATTACTGGAACGCCGACATCCACAGCTTCCTTAACGGCTTGTGAATCTCCAATAGGGTCCGTGACGACAACTACATCTGGTTCAACGAAGTCGCGGTACTCCGGGTTTGTCAACGTGCCCGGTATAAAGCGTCCCACAACTGATTTTGCTCCTGTTACTTTAGCAAACATTGTTGCGGGAAATTGACCGTATTGCCGTGCTGAAACCACAAGTATGCGGGCCGGGTCGAATTTACTGAGAAAATTGGCTGCAATTTTTATGCGCTCGTCTGTAGCCTTTACGTCCAGCACATAAAGACCGTCTGCTCGAACGCGATAGACAAAGCGCTTCATATCTTCCGTTTTTTGCTGCGTGCCTATGTGCACACCTGCAGCTAAGTATTCGTCAACAGGGATGAGAGATTTGTATTCCGTGGTCTCTTCCATTGATCCACCTCCTTTAGATCGGTTTTTTCGCCATCCTGTAGCTTGATCCGTCAAATAGTTCTTGTTCTATTCGTATAAGTTCATTGATTTTTGCAGTGCTCTGTCTGCCCTTGATGCTTAGTTTGACAAAGGGAGCGGACAAAGCAACGGCCAGCTGCGACGGTGATGCGTCGCACGTCGCAGAATTGTCGGTAAGCAAAGCGCAGCTGCGGCCATTGGCTTTCTCCCGGGAGTACGTTTCGAAAACGCTCGAAACCGTACCTGTAGGCGCAATTAATGCAAGATTAGTCTCCCTACGACTCTTCGGGGAACGCGCATCTGCAGTTCTCGTGTCGACATCCGCCTCTGACGCTATCAGACACGTCACACCTAGTTCATCGGTTAGCTGTCGCTGAAACTCAGACTCTGTTCGCTCGAAAGGATCTTCGATGTAATACAGATCGTACTGACGGGCGAGATCTAGCAGATACCGCAGTCGGCTGGTTCCCGTCGTGGAGGCATGGTCCGCAAAACTAATCTTGCCCTGCGCGTGCTTCGAGGCTTTGAAATCCACCCCTAGCTTGACCTCGAAGCCAAACCTGCTACTTACACCGTCTGTGACTCTAGTCAACCGATCCAAAATGTCGGTGTGAGCAGAGTCTCCACGGATGTCCAGATTGTTGAGCTCTCGATGGATGCTTGCTAGCGAAGCAATTGCGCTGGCAAATGAGCCCGCCCCTATCGGAATACCAAAATAATCAGCGTCGGCGCTAAAGATTTTTAGTAGAGGGTAGGGCATAGTATTCGCAAAGAAGCCTCCGAGGTAGCGATACAACGGCACCCCCAGAGAAGCCGCTGCTGCACTTGCAATTGCAACTGAGAAAGCCATGCTCATATTAGGCAATGAAAAGATACCCTGTAGCACTTCGTCGATTTCTGCCTGCTGACTAACTTCCCTGCCGATGAGTGTAGGCACTCGTTCGCGCGCCCTTCTTATTGCCTCCCCTGGCGCCGGAAAAGAGCACCGGCCGTAGCCGCTTGTGGTCACTATCTCTACTTCGGCCGCATCGGTTGCGTTTATGTCGAATACCTTGCTTACAGATACCGCCTCGATCGAGTTCATCGTGGGGTTCCTCGACGCTTTATCGTTATCGGAATGACCCCTTTCTTGAGTTCTTCTAGTGCCATGTCTATAGGATCTGTGGTGTTCGATTCTATCAATGTGGGGGCGCCCATAGAAATCTGCAAAGCTCGCGCCCCGACGATTCTGGCCCTTTCATAACGAGTAAGTTTTTCAATAACTTCTTTCAATGACTCCCCTCCATTTTAAAGGGCCTGCATGGGGTTGCTGAGATTCGAACTCAGGTTACGGCGTCCCGAACGCCGTAGGATATCCAGGCTACCCCACAACCCCTTGTCATTGATACGGAGCAAAAATATCAACAAGTTCTTTGTGTGTCAGAAGCATTCTACGACAGCAGTATCGCTTTACGCCAAGATCATCCAACACCATCTTTGGATCTTCTCCGGCACTTATGCGCTCCTTGTACTGATCCCAGTGTTTCGATATCACTGCGCCACACGTAAAGCATCTAACGGGTATCATCTCTTAGCCTGATTATCTGTAGGATTTTTGTCGCCGCGCTCGCGCACCTCGACCGCCAAATTTCTTTGGCTCCTTCTGCCGGTAGTCATTCACAAGGAGTGTTCGGTCTTGTTTCAGAAATAGATCTTTGATACTCAGATCGTTCGTCCAGTCGATTAATCCTCGAGCTATTGCTGTTCGGGCTGCGTCGGCCTGTCCGACGACTCCTCCACCTCGGACGGTTACGCTGATATCAAGTCCTTTTGCCAAATCGCCGGCAATGTTCAACGGTTCTTGGATCTTCTCTCGCACAAGCGCGGGCTCAACTATGTTGAGAAGCTTTTTGTTGATCCTCACGACGCCTTGTCCTTCTTTGAAAGAAGCCCGCGCGATTGAGGTTTTTCGTTTGCCGCTTGAGTTG
Organism: Methanobacteriota archaeon; assembly: GCA_963701995.1. GTDB lineage: Archaea > Halobacteriota > Bog-38 > Methanoflorentales > Methanoflorentaceae > Methanoflorens. The sequence continues at coordinate 1,069,585 of OY969693.1, forward strand.
ATTGTTTTTTGGCTCATGTATTCGATCCTATTTCTTAGCCCCAAGTTGCTGGGAGATCTTTCCTATCTCCACAACCTTGATGGTGCTCAATCTTGATTTTTGCGCGCGTTCAAGCGTTTCAGCCTCGACACTGGAAAGCTCGGCTGGCGTTCCAACGTAAACTCGTAGCCGTCCGAACGCCGCTCTGCCGACTGATTTTTTATACGGCAACATCCCTCGAACCGTACGTCGTAGAATCATATCTGAACGCTTAGGAAAATATGGTCCTTTTTCTTTGGAGCCTTTCTTTCGCAGGGTTTTATACTTAGACAGCGTGGTTTCTGGCGACCCTGAAACTACCGCGCTTTCCGCGTTAATAACGTCGATCTCTTCACCGGATAACAGTCTTTGAGCTACGATGCTGGCAAGACGCCCGAGTATTAATCCATTAGCGTCAATTACTGTCACAAATCTGTCTCTCCTATATTTCAACGTATGATCTTCACGTGACTGCCCTTTGGAGATACGTGGGCGATTTCGTCGAGCGACAAGACGGTCCCTCTCGCTGTAAGGATTTTTGACCGGGCACTATCACTAAAACTCGGCGCCCCTATGGATATCGGATGATCGATTGATCCCGCGCCTAGCACTTTACCAGCGACAATAACTACGTCGCCCGAGTTCGTATGTCGGTTGAGCCGGCTCAAATTGACTTTTGCGTAGTTATTTGATGGCGCCTCCAACCTTCTAGCAAGCTCTCTCCAAATATTTGCTTGATGCTGTCGTGCGTGCGCTTTGAAAGCGTCTATCTGTAACATCAACTGAGGATTGGTCTTCCGTATTCTGTGCTTTGCCATGCTATCTCCTGTCAAGCATTTCGAATGCGGGGGGTGCGATTTGAACGCACGAACTCCTATGAGACTAGGCCCTCAACCTAGCGCCTTTGACCAAGCTTGGCAACCCCCGCCTACCCAAACGTTCCGAGGTACGTAGCTAATTCGCTGGCCCTGTTCATCAAAGACTCAACTGACATCGTCAGCAGATCTGCGCAGCTCATTGATCCGTCAGACTCTGTATAGAACACAAAGCGCTGCGGGTCGCCGATGACTGAGATCGCGTGTGTGTCGCAAGCTTCGACGCACAAATTGCAAAGGGTGCACTGAAGTTCGTCAGCGATGTGCACGGATCCGTTTTCGTACCGGATGATGCCTTTGGGGCAGGCCTCGACACATTCTTTACATCCGTTGCACTCTTGGACAGAAAACTTTGGCAAGTACTTGTAGCTTGTCGCGATTGCCGACTGAAATTTAGCGTGGTTTTTGGCGCTGCCTTTTCGTGCTATTGCTTCAAGCAGCAATTGTTGGCCTTCAAAAAGTTTTATTATGGGTATATTGCCATCGGCGGGAACCACTTCGGCGTCAGCGGACGCTAAGTCCCTTGAGTAGACTGTAGCGGGCCCCTGCACGTTTAAGGTCATTGACACTTGACATTGAAAGCACCCTTCCCCGTTGCAGGAACACTCAGACGGGGAGAGGTAGTGTTTCCCGCCTGTGAGCGGAATGAGTCCTAAACGAAGCGCAAGCATCTCGTCGAACAGGACTGACGTGTTGTTGTAGAAGTTGACATCATCGATCGACATCGATCGGACGTCAGCCATCATGCTGCGTCTAATGCTGTTCACGAACGCTGGTGCCGTACCAGAAATTATGAAACGCGCTCGTCTATCTGTGAGTTCTAGGAATTCTAAATCCATGTTGTATCCGAAATGTCAGATCCTGCGTCCCCTTCTGCCTCCGGGCGACCGCGTGCCGTCGTGAGGGATAGGGGTTACATCTTCTATTCTCCCTATTTTTAATCCAGCTCTTGAAAGTGCCCTTATTGCAGCTTGCGCTCCCGGACCGGGGCTCCGCTGTCCATTCCCGCCGGGGGCCCTTACCCTTACGTGAACACCGAGGACGCCCTTATCCAATGCCTGTTCAGCTGCGCTCGTGGCAAGCTGCATGGCAGCATAAGGCGAACTCTCATTGCGGTCTTGCTTGACCACCATGCCCCCTGACGATTTTGCTATGGTCTCGGCTCCACTAAGATCTGTGATGGTGATAATCGTATTATTAAACGATGCAAAGATATGGGCGATTCCCCACTTTCGCTCGGCCATAATCTATATCACGCTCCGTCGCTCGCTTGCTTCTCGGAACCGTCGACTTCGCGCAGCGGGGATCCGACATAGTATCCGATGAGCGCTTGTTCACTTGTGGGGAGAACGTAGCTTGGAACGGTCACTCTGCGTCCTGCGACTGCGACATGTCCGTGGACAATAAGTTGCCTGGCGTGCTTGGCAGAACTGGCTAAACCTTGCTTCTGGACTTGGGTTTGTAGCCGCCTCTCCATTAAATCTTCACTTGCCAAGGTGAGCACGTCGTCCAGAGATGAGTCATATTTGATGAGACCTATACGTTTTAGTCTGTCGAGGAATTTCTCCGTCTCAAACTTCGCGTGCTCGCCACGCTCACCAACCTCTTGAATGTCGAAGAGCAATTTCCGCGCCTCACGTCGATACTTCCTCAACGTCGTCTCGACTTTCCAGACTTCTCTCTTGTTTTTCAAACCGTAAGTTCTTACGAGCTCGGCTTCTTCGGCGATCCTTGCTCCCTGCCATGGGTGACTGGGCTTATCAAACGTTTTTCTGCTTTTGCCAGGATACCCCATCTCTCGCACCTTCTAGCATTACCGCTTTTTGCGTTGTACGCCTACAGTCGCACCTCTGCGTCCTGTCGATTTGGTCCTCTGACCACGGACTTTGTGTCCTCTTTCGTGGCGAATCCCTACATAGCTTCGGGTCTTTTTCATTCGATTAAGATCTTCGCGAAGCGTAATATCTAGTTGAGAGCCTAACAGGTGTTGGTTTTCGCCTGTGACGGGACTTTTCTGGTAGTTGAACATCCAAGCCGGAATGTGCTGATCAAAACTAGCGACAGAATCCCTCAGCCTTTCTATTTGCTCGTCATCCAGATAGCCCATCGTGTCTCTAGGATTCACGTTGGCGCTTTGAGTCAGAATTCGCGCCGTTCGTATACCAACGCCTTTCAAACCTGTGAGTGCGTACTGGACTGCTTTTTTTCCATCCAGATCCGTTTGCGAGATTCTTACTATATACTTGATCTCGTCGTGTTCTGGCTGTTTCTTGTCATCCTTGGGCACATGAATACCTCGCGTGTGTGGCATTTTAACCAATCATCGTATTTATAACTAGCACGCTGAATGCGCTTTTTTGCGATAGCTCGAAGGATCGGTGCGGCTTCACGGAAACGGGTCGCACAGAAAGCGCTGGGGGTGGGATTTGAACCCACGAGTCCCGGAGGGACACTGGTTTAGCAAACCAGCGCCGTAGACCAAGCTTGGCTACCCCAACAGCGGGTGTGGGCGCACAGAAAGGTCGTCACTCCGCAGCCTGGCAGAGCTCCCAACTCATTCTCTATCCCGCGACCCTCCGAGCGTCACGCGTCCGCGATAGGTTTGCTCCCTTCCGGGCCTGAACCGGTGCTCACGGTGAGCGCATGCCGCTGGTTCTCCAATCAGCAACACACGGCCGTTGACCCCGCAGGACGGAATTTCATTGTCTGAATTATAAGATGGTCAAACTGCCAAAATGCCTTCCTTCTGTTTCGCTCCCCACTTGTCGACGTTTTTGGGTTACAGAGGACGCCGAGCCATCCGAGCTAGCCCAGTTATCATGTAGCTACTAGTATCTATAAAATTATCGCTGAACTTGTTTGCAAATGTCGCTGCGCCCCTGTTGTCAACTTGGTCAGCTCAATGTTTGAGATCGCTGGCGCTAGCCCTTGATGACTCCCATGGGGGTGAGCCGCGCAACGGCTTCTGAGATGCCGAGCTTTGAAACGACGTCGATGACCTCGTCTATCGGCTTGTACGCTTCTGGTGCCTCTTCTGGCACTGACGAAAGATCATCAGTTTTTATCGCGATGTGTTTTCGCTGCAGACCCTCTGTAACGCCTTTCCAAGTCAAAGAGCGTCTCGCAGCTTTCCGGCTGAGAATTCGACCTGCCCCGTGGCACGTCGATCCGAAGGTAGTACTCATTGCTTTTTTGGTGCCGTGCAGAACGTAAGAGGCAGTCCCCATGCTGCCTGGGATGAGCACCGGCTGTTCGATTCCATAACTCGCATCCTTGTCGAATGCTCTTGTGGCGCCTTTGCGGTGCACGTACACCTCCTTGCGGCCTCCATCGATCGTGTGTTTTTCTAGCTTTGCAATATTGTGCGCGACATCGTACACGAGGGTTGCAGTCGTGTTGAACTTCTGCTCCAGAATGTCTCGCACCCAAAATGACATTACTTGCCGATTTGTCCACGCGTAGTTGGCAGCTGCTGCCATTGCGCTGAAGTAGTCTCGCGCCTCTTGTGAGTCTGCAGGAACGCACGCAAGTTGCTTGTCGGGGAGTGCGATAGAATACTTGCGACTCGCCGCTTGAAACATTTTCACGTAGTCAGTGCAGATTTGATGGCCAGCCCCCCGTGACCCCGAATGAAGCATTATGCAGACTTGCTGTTCTTTCAAACCAAACAAATCTGCGGCCTTTTTATCAAAAACTCGATCGACGGATTGAATTTCTAAGAAGTGGTTTCCACTTCCTAGACTTCCAAGCTGGGGTTTGCCCCTCTTTTTCGCCAGCGGACTGACTTTTGCAGGATCTGCACCGTCCAAACAGCCATTGCTCTCGCAGTGCTTCAGATCTACAGGGTTTCCATATCCCTGATTAACGGCCCACTTTGCCCCACCGAAGAACACGTCGTTAAGCTCTTTTTCAGAGAGCCGCAGCGGTCCCTTCGAGCCAAGTCCCGACGGAATTGCTTCAAATAGTGTTGTTATTAGCTCATCAATTCGGGGCTCAATTTCTTCTTTGAACAGGGTTGTCACTAGGAGCCTCGTGCCGCAGTTGATATCGAACCCAACCCCCCCTGGCGAGAGGACGCCTTCGCTAACGTCGAACGCGGCAACGCCGCCGATGGGAAAACCATATCCCGTGTGCACATCAGGCATCGCGAGCGACCATTTCTGGATTCCGGGCAGCGTCGCGACGTTCGCCACTTGTTGTATCGCGCCCCTCTCGAGGTATTTCATAAGGACTTCTGACAAGAAGATTCGACCAGGGACACGCATCCTTAGCGCTGCGTCCTGCGGCACTTCCCAAACATACTCGCCTAGTTTGACCAATTCTTCGAACGCCATCGAACCCCCTATACGTCTAGCGTTACCTCTGCGTGATAGATATCATTTTTCGTGACTGCTAGATTGTGATATGTCACCGCCTTTACTTCTGCGTTTAGTCTATGCCTGTTTGGATCTAATCTTTCGCCTAGACAATCGGCAGTTAACGACAAATCCACAATCCTGACGAAACATTTCTTAGCAGCAAAGCGCTCGATTTCAAACGTGATCAGAAGCTCCGCAAGCCAGTCGTAAAGCAAGTTCTCGTAAGAGTCGGAACCTATCTCTATGGTGCAAGTCTCTCCCAGCGCGACTTCATCGAGGAGAACCATTGTGCTTTCGAGAGCTTCTGCCGCATTTTCAAATAGCTCGTTTAAGGCTCTTCCGTGCGCCATAAAAGTTACATCAGCTGTGTCCTCTAGAAACTCGTATTTTTGCATGCCGCTATCGTATAGGATATGAACCAGATATTAATATACATTGATCAATTGAGGCTAGTCGATGAGACCATATGTCTTTATTAATTCAGCAATGAGTGCCGACGGCAAAATCTCCACAGTAGCGAGAAAACAAGTGCGCATTTCTGGTGAAGAGGACCTCCGGCGAGTTGATGCGCTAAAAGCGGACGTTGATGCCGTCATGGTAGGGGTCGGGACCGTTCTCGCGGACGATCCGAAGCTTTCCATAAAGTCGGTGGTACTCAAGCGCACGCGAGTGGACCAGGGGAGAACTGAGAATCCGTTGCGAGTGGTGGTCGATAGCCGTGCACGAACGCCACCGACTGCGGCCGTTTTGGGATCAAATGCGCTTATAGCGACGTCGCAACAGGCCCCACGTCACAGGGTAGAAGAGCTCGAAACAAAGGCTGAAATACTCGTTGTCGGAGAGCGCAAAGTGGATCTCGCTGCGCTGCTTGGGCGTTTGAAGGATCGAGGGGTGGAATCTCTCTTAGTGGAGGGTGGCGCAACGCTCAATTTCGCCCTTCTAAGTTTGGGCTTAGTCGATGAGATTTACACATACGTAGGGAACATTATTATTGGGGGCAGTGCAGCGCCAACGCTGGTCGATGGAGAGGGCCTGACCAACGACTTTGTCAAGCTGAATCTGCGAGAAATTCGTCAAATCGGCGACGGCGTGCTCATCAAGTGGAGAGTCGTCAGCTTTTGACCTCTGACATTCATCGTGCTTCTTGGGCGGCCCCTTCAACTGCTCCTTCCACTACTGGTCGATCTTGTAGGATCTTTATGCTCACCAACCCACCTACGACTACGTTTAGATAGTAAGTAATCACTCTCCAACCTAGGATGAAGATGCCGAGAATTGACGTGCTCACGAAGACTGAATAAATCGCCGCGGTGCTCACTTCGGCTATGCCGCTGTTTCCCGGCGTGAGTGGAATCATTGCGATCATCATTAGAACTGTCTGGGCAGAAAAGGACGCCAAAATCCACGGCTGTGATCCGAGGCCGACGAGAATAAGCGAAGCAATGGAAAACTGCAGAAGCCAAAACGCCGTCGTAAGAAGAAAACCTTTGACTAAAGCTCGTCGTTCATCCTTCAAGTAGCGCTTCGAGCTATTGTGAAAGACGTCGATCTCTCGCAAAGCCTTTTGCATGGCTCTGTCAGCCTTGTCAGCGCCTCTCACTTTGACGAACAGCCAGCGTACTTTTGTCACCAAAGACTTCACCTTTCTTGGCTTTGCCATAACATAAAGCAGGACGAAAAAGAGTAAACCGAAAACTAGGGCTGCGGCCCCGAAAAGGGCTATGATCCCGGGCGTGCTCTGCACGTACCGGGTGAACAGCAGAAATGCGATCGGGGCGGCTATGCCTAAGAAAAGTGCATCGAGCATTCTTTCTCCGAGGACGACCGCGGAGGCATCCCCCACGGATAGCTTGCAACCTCGCAACAGCTGAATTCTGGTAACTTCCCCACCGGCGTGTCCCGGAGTGATTGCTGCGGCAAACAGATTTGACAAGACGATCTCGACCGATTTTCTGAATGAGAGCTCGCCTCCAACCGCTTCTGACATGGTCTTCAATCGGGCGCCCCAGACGAGCCACGAACTGAACTGAAAGATCAATGCGGCGGCTAAGAACGCTGGGTGAATTTGTATGAGGCTACGCAACTGGCCCGGCGTGATCGTGTAAAATAGGAGTGCGAGGATCGAGATTATGCTGAACGTCAGTGAAATCGCAAGCCACTTTCGCATGCCGTTCAAGATCTGGCCCCCCTGTAGCTAGACGTTTGATCTGGCTACCTCGGCCCACTCACACTTGCGGGAAGTTAGATGCTGTCCGACGGCCACGGTCCCGCATAGCGTCATCAAGCAGGCGTACCCGGCCAAGCCGAGCAGGATTTTGAATGATTCCGCTAAGCTATCACTTTCTAACCTAATTGCTCTGCAATATATAAAGACAAAAGGCGCTAATAAGTATGAAAAAAATGGGATCGTTAGCGAGCCCAGCCACGTCACTTTTACTAAGATAGGAACGCGAGCGACGAACATTGGACCAAGATACTTTCGAAACCCCTCGACTGCACCGCGGAACCATCGAACTCTTTGATTGTACAAGTCCTGAATGGAAGTAGGAGCCTGTTCCCCTACTTTTGTCTTAGCGAGCAGTGCGCGGTTCCCCGAAAGATATATCTTCTCGCTAATATCTAGATCCTCACACAAACAACGTTCATCAAAACCTGTCGTCCTTAGAAAGGGTGCTTTTGACACTCCTATCACGCCGTTGAACTGAATGAAGCCCCTTGACCACCTGGAAAAACGATAGATATCACAGAAAAACTTGTATTCGATTGAAACGATCTTGGTAAGGGTGTTTACTTTATTAGTCACGAAGCGGCAGCCACTTGCGAGCACCCCGTCGTCTGTCGCCGTGAGTTCACGCACACACTCCGCCAAAAAATCAGGGTTGGGCCGGCTATCGACGTCGAATAGTGCAATGCAGTCTGCACCCTCTGTCACGTTCAGAATGTCGTTTATGGCGCCAGCTCGGCGGCCTCTATTGCCATTTCTGATCACTATGTGGAAATGCGGCGGCAGCAGTGCGTACAGAGAGTTGTAATCTTTTCCGCTGCTGTCATTGACGTAGTACGCTTCAAAATCGAGACCACTGCAGTCTAGAGCGCCTAGGCTCTTGATTGATTTTTCAACGAGTGCGTTCGGTTCGGACGGCGCTACCGGGATGATGGCGCAAACTTTCATTTCAGAAGAAAATTCGATTAACGTATATTAAGTCGTCGTTCTTGAAGCGTCTTTTTTCGTTTTACGCGTCTGTCACGTTCGCATAAAGGTTAAGGATCTGTTGCGCAATGATCTTCCAGTCATATTTCTGTTCAACGCGCCTGCGCCCGTTTTTACCCATTGATCTTGCGTTTGTAGGGTTTTCGAGAATCTCTAGAATGGCATCTGCAAGGGAAGAAGGATCTCGCGGCGTTACTAGCAGACCGCCTTCGCCAACGACGTCGAGCACGCCCGGAATTCTGGAAGCAATCACTGGCGTTTCGCACGCCATCGCTTCTAAAAGAACTATGCCGAAAGCCTCGAGGCGCGTGAAAGAGGGAAGGACTAGTGCCGAAGAGCTTGTGTAGAGCTTTAAAAGAGCGGCTCTTGATACGTGCCCACAGAATTTGATTCGATCTTCACAGCCGTTGGCGAGTCTTTTTAGTCGTTCTCGCTCCTCCCCATCGCCGACGATTAAGAAAGTCGCGTCGCTTAGTTGGCTTAATACGATCTTGGCGGCGTTGACAAGATCATCGACGCCTTTCACGGAGCTCAGTCGACCAACGAAGAGTATCTGGTGGCGCCTCTTTTCGCCGTTTAAGCCGAGCAAATGTCTGTCAAAGGTCTCAAGTCTAATGCCATTCGGCACGATTTCATAGCGATAATCGCGCAGCACAGAGGAAGTTCGCGCGTAAGATTCAGTTGTAGCGATTATCTGCGCGACGTTGTCGAGGATCGGCTTTGTATATAGGGCTGTGTTGACTTCGTCCACGAGGTATTTGCAGATGTTCGGAATTCTGAGATTTGCCATATTGTCGGGAATTTCGAGATCGCAGTGGTAAGTAAGCACGTGTGGAACGTGCGGTAGGCCTTTGACCACCCCGTAAGACATGAACGGCGGGGGATAGTGTGAATGCACGACATCGGCGTTGAACTGCGCAATGCGCCGGCGCAGAGCATACATATAGGGGATATATGGCAGATTCACAGCGGGAAATCTGTTTACAGAGAGTCCGCCCAAAACCTCATTTGGCCTAGACTTGGGGACGTCGGCGCACAAAACAATAACCTCGTGCCCGAGGTCCCGTAAGCTTTGCGAAAGCTCAAGACAGTGAGTTTCGACTCCACCGATGTGCGGGTAGAAGTAAGAAGAGGCTTGAATTATTTTCACGCTGATTCACGTTGAATGTGCGCGTAGGTGTTGAATAAGTTATCGCGGAATCTCCGTCCGCGCTGAGGCATTTTGATGTCGAATGCGGATCTAACGTCGTTTGAAAGACGTTTAGCAACGTCGAAACTGACTGGTTGCAGCGCGAGCGCGCTAGCTTGGCACAGTAACGCATGGCACCCTGATTAACAAAAGTTAAATAGCACATTTGTCCTGTAGGTCAGTGTGCTTTCATGAGCCGTTTCATAGCCGTAATAGCGGTGCTGGCTGTGTTTTTTGTTATAGCAACCTCCTCTTTGACGGTCAGCGTCAAAGCCCAAAATGAGATAACGTGGGTTTATGATTACCCCACAGGGATGAAGGCTGCGGCCGAGGAAAATAAGCCCGTGATGGTATACATTCACGAAGATTGGTGCCCTCGATGCAGAAACATGGATCAAAACACCTGGACCGATGGTGAAGTTATTAAACTTTCGTCGAACTTCGTGAACATAAACGTGGCCGGGACTGAACAAGGAACGCTATATAATTATAGCAAGCCTCCACTGATTGTATTCACGGACCCGCAAGGCAGGGTCATTGTCAAACAAAACGCAGAACTGTCGGCTAGTCAGGTGACTGCCCTGCAACGGCGGGTGCTCGCTCAAGCGCCGTTCTCGTCCTCCTCCGCGACAGGCAATCCTCCAACCACACCCACACCTGCAACCAATGCAACGGCCATCAACCCAAGCGTTGCGGCCAAAGCCGCGGGGGTGCCCGGTTTTGAAGCGATCCCTTCAATCGTTGGCATATCGATTACCGCGCTCGTGCTGTCGCGCATTGGTAAGAGCCCGAGGTAACCCAGCCAAACCCGGCGGACGCTGGTCTCAGGTCAAACAGCCTGATCAACTGCTGTCCGCCAAAGCCTCGCGCACCAACGCTTGGTTCGATTTTTTCGGCAATCATAATCGGGCCAGATGGCACGCTTCGCCCGCGCTTACCTAGCTGGTTAGCAACCGATCGGATCAGCACCAATGTTTAACTATTATGATCCAACAGTACCTGCTATGCTTTATCGCGCTGAGATCACCATTAAGCTCAAGAATGGCATGCTTGATCCGGAAGCTACGACGATAAAAAAAGCTCTGAAGCATCTTGGGTATGAGTGTCAATCGGTCAAACAAGCAGCCACCTACGAACTCGAATTCACAGCAGATTCCCGTGAGAACGCAACCGACCTCGTTAACGGAATGTGCCAAAGGCTGCTCGCGAATCCCATCATACACGATTATGACGTACGGATAACGAAATAGTCGGAAAGAGACAGATGAATATCGCCATTCTTCGGTTCGGTGGGAGTAACTGTGATTTGGATGTTCAAAAAGCTCTGAACAATTTGGGCGTAGGCGCAGAACTTGTCTGGTACAAAGAGGCCCTAAAGAGTTTTGACGGCGCAATCATCCCAGGAGGGTTTGCATACGGGGACTACTTGCGCGCAGGTGCAATTGCGGCACGAACCAAGATCATGCAGTCGGTTGCTCAGATGGCAGCTGATGGGAAGCCTGTGCTAGGCATATGCAACGGCGCCCAAATCCTCAGCGAGTCGCACTTGGTGCCCGGCACGTTCACTTTGAATCAGTATCCAAAGTTCATTTGCAGGTGGGTAAAACTCAGAACAGTCGGCAAATCTCCGTTCACGGTACTTTCGAACGCGATAGTAGATCTTCCTATAGCTCACAAAGAGGGGCGATACGTCGTTGACCCCCGGCTGCTCAAAGAGCTTTATGAAAATGACCAGGTCGTTTTTAAGTACGTTGATGATAATGGACGCCCCACTTTGGCTGCAAACCCCAACGGTTCGCTCGATAACATTGCTGGAATAAGTAATTTAGAAAAAAACGTGCTTGCGATGATGCCGCATCCCGAACGAGCGTCAGAGAAACTTCTCGGTTCTGCTGACGGGAATGCCATCTTTGAATCGATGGTTCGATATATCAAGGCCCTTTGAGACGCACCTTCTCGCGACCGCTTCTGCTTATGTTTGCGCGCAAGCAGGCCGTTTTCAAACTAGCGGGGACCACCACCACTCGTTCTCTTGATACCACCGAACGACTTGCGTCAATCCGTCTTCAAATGAAATCTCGGGTTGCCACCCAAGAGATTTTATCTTCGAACAGTCTAGCGAGTACCTCTGGTCGTGTCCGAGCCGGTTCGCTGTGAAGGCAATGAGGGTTGAAGGCTTTCGCGCTAGCTGCAGTATGGCTTGGGTTATCTCTAAGTTGCTCTTCTCGTTACCAGCGCCAATATTATACGTCTCACCCGTTTTGCCCGTTTGGCGAACGCAGTCTATCGCTGCACAGTTATCTGCAACGTGTATCCAGTCTCGGACGTTGTCTCCCCGGCCGTAAACGGTCAGCTCGCGGTTCTTCATAGCGCTTGTAACAAAGCGAGGAATCAGTTTCTCGGGGTGCTGATACGGCCCGTAGTTGTTTGAGCTGCGGGTAATAACGCAGGGAAAATCGTACGTCGTGAAATAGGATGACGCCAACAAGTCTGCTCCAGCCTTGCTTGCTGCATAGGGACTTGACGGATGCAACGGATCCGTCTCCTTAAATGATCCGCGATCAATGCTTCCATACACTTCATCCGTCGATATCTGGACGAATCGCTCAATTGAGTAATCTTTGGCCGCTGCTAACAAGACGTGAGTTCCGAGGACATCCGTTTGAACGAAGGCAGCTGAACTCGCAATTGATCTATCGACGTGCGTCTCGGCCGCAAAGTTGATAACACAGTCACAATCTTTTAGCAACTGCTTGACAATTGTCTCGTCGCAAATATCGCCTTTGACGAATTCAATATCAGCTAGCACGTCTCTGAGGCTGCTCATATTGCCTGCGTACGTCAGTTTGTCCAGGACTGTGATTTCTGCTTCATTGTGTTTACACAACATATAACGGACGAAATTGCTGCCTATGAAGCCCGCGCCACCTGTGATTAATAGTCGCATGGTTCCTCGTTTCAATCTTCCGCAAATGAGCTGTGATACGGCAAACAGCTCGAGGATTCTTTGTGTAGAGGTTTCTTAATTCTTTTGATGGAAATCGCATTTGAGAATGCGAAGGATTTTGACGTGCTCTAAAAAAATGAGCTCTTCGGGACTGTCAAAAATCTGTTTAGTTATGTTGAGGGCTTATGAGCTCAGGACTGCGTTTTGCACAGGTCAGAAACAAATATATTTTATAACGCGAATCGTAGTCAGCAAGCGTTGTGAAAATACGCCGTGCTTTGCGTTATTCAGCAACACCTTTGTATACTCAAGCTCCGGTAGTGTAGTCCGGCCAATCATGTTGGCCTTTCGAACTTTAGCAGTGAAGCAAGCCAACGACTCGGGTTCAAATCCCGACCGGAGCATCCACTCGTCTGATTATCGTAAGCCTGCCCCTCACCGCAGCAGTGAACGTGTCACGCAATTCAAAAAAAAACTGACAGAACCATAGTCATCAATCGATACAAAAGGTCCACGGGCTATCTCGTGATCCATTGTCTCTGTGTTTCGCAGGGGTCGAGCATTCTGGCATTTGGTTTGCAGAATGGTTTCGTATGACGTTAACCGCAGACCATAGGTTATGCTATGCACGAAGTTCGGTAGCGTCTACTCTACGTTTATCTAATTTGACTGCTTGTTGGAATTGTGGGACGAAATCTATACAAAAAGTGGAATTATCAAGTTTGGCGTGCAGCAGCTCAAGAGCTGCAGCGCCGCGCCGAACAACATCTAGTAATAATGGTCGACGGCGTATTAGCTTTGGACAGAGATCCTCTTGGGCGGGCGTACCAAAAAAATCTCCTTCGAGGCCCGCCGATGCATCAGCAAAAGTGCTATCCAGTTAAAAAATAGGCTTTTATATGTCCGTGCGGTACGTCAACATAGGGCGGAGGTAGCCAAGCCAGGTCAAAGGCGCAGGACTTAAGAACCGTTGTTTGAGATATCCTGTTGCGAAGGCATTCGTGGGTTCGAATCCCTCCCTCCGCACTTCTGTCAAATGAGGGGCTATTTTGGTGCACGCGAACGCAATCAACGTATCGCGTTTGCTAGATATCTGATAGCAGAGACGACCTCATATGGATTTGCACCCCAATGAACGACGTAACCCTTCTGTCCAAAAAGTTCGGTGGGTCCGACCCTTGCTGACTTGCAACATTTTACAATGAAGGGTTTGCTCGGTCTTATTGTTTTCGTCGGACAGATGTTGACGTGTTTGAATTCCAGCCCGTTGACTCGCGCTTCAAGTACTTGTTTCGAAATATCGCACCCTAGTAGAACGGCGTGCTCACCGACGTGAATGTCGCGGTTGTTGAGGCAGTTTGGCCCAATTCCTGACGCTGAGCACGGATAAATCGTGGCGGTGGAGCGTCTTAGATCTTGTATGACTGGCGTAAAACGAACGGATAGGTCTCCAAAAATGCCAGCACTGTCGAGTTTCTTGATGAGCGAGATGAGGTATGGTGGATCTGGAGGGGATACGTCGAATACCTCAATCTCGGTTACGCTGGTGAGGTCGGGGTCATAAACGAACGTCCAATGAAAATCAAATCCTTGATAGACGACTGCTTTTATGGGGGGCTTACACAGTCGGGTTGCTACGGCAATTAGCCTGCTTCTGTTGAAGATGTCGATCTTGCGTCTATACACTAGAGTTTCGGCAAAGCCTGCAATCCTGTTGGCCTTCCATATCGTTCGGATTAAGCCGTTCCCCTCTAATTCGAGTTCGTAAACTGCGACTTTTCCTTGCCAAAACAGCAGGACATAGCGCGATGAGAAGTAGATGTGCTCACCGGCTGTTGGCGGAGAGGTTTCATCATCGCATTCTCTTACAGCGACGTCCTTACAATGATCGGGAAAAATCACGTTGTCACCTTATATTACGTATTATTTCGCGCGCTACCTCGTTGGTCGAACTCGTACCGCCTAGGTCCCGCGTCGTGATGCCTTTGCTTATCGTCTGCTTGACCGAAACGTCTACTAAGGAGGCTTTTTCGCATTCGCCTGCCCATTCAAGCAGCATTGTGGCACTCAGAATAGCCCCTATTGGGTTTGCTATGCCGCGCCCAGCGATGTGGGGCGCCGACCCGTGCACAGGCTCAAAAATGGCGAATTTCGGTCCGATGTTCGCACTCGGACAAAGCCCGAGGCCTCCGATAAGCGCTGCAGCTTCATCGGACAGAATATCGCCAAATATATTCGACGTCAGGATGTGATCGAAGGTCTCAGGGTGTCTTATAAGATTGTATGCAGCTGTGTCGACGTACATCTCGTTATAGGGCACGTCGTGCTCCTGTAAAACACGTACGCAGACATCTCGAAAGAAAATATCCGACTTGAGCACGTTTGCCTTATGCACTATCGTAACTGTTTTTACGTTGCGCAAGGTGCTCGCGAACGACGCAAGCCTTTCCACATTAGCCCGAGTAACCACTCGCTGCGTGACGGCGATGTCATCAGAAAGCTCTTCGATGCCGGAGTACAACCCCTCGAGGTTCTCTCGTATTATAGTGAGGTTCAATTCATAGGGGGTCAGAGAGTAAGATCGAAAAGGTCGCAAATTCACGAAGAGATCGAGTGTTTTTCGTAGTCTGACGAGCACGCTACTCCCTTGAACGCTGGTTACAGCCCCCAAGAGCATGCAATCGGCTTGTGCAATTAAATCGATATCTGCATCGGTTATTGGTGTGCCTTCTCTAGCCCATTTGGCGTAGCCTATGTCAACGTGGATGAATTCTGGATCATTCAGTAATAGAGTGAGAATCTCAACACAAGGGGGTATGACCTCTTTGCCGACCCCATCTCCCTCTGCAACAGCGATTCTCATGTGCATTGAGTAACAAACCGCTCGCTGAATCCGCCCAGACCCGTTAAGGATCATTCACTCGCGGACTCGCGGTGCGCGGATGCCTCTTTCTATGTTCGACTAACCCACCATCTTCGAGGATCTCTTGCAGGAATTTGGGGAGCTCCTCACCTCGTACGACTCTGCTGCGGGTTCTCACAAGCCCCGAAGATAAGTCGACCTCAATCTCATCACCCGCTGCAACAGAATCAAGGACGTCTGCTTCGATAATTGGCAATCCTACATTGATTGCATTTCTGAAAAAGATCCGAGCGAAAGATTTCGCAACGATACATCCGATCTTGGCGTATTTGAGCGCAAGCGCTGCCTGCTCTCGCGACGACCCACAACCAAAGTTCTTGCCGGCAACTATTATGTCTCCATCATGCGGTGAAAATTCCGCACCAGTGCCCTCCATTGCGTGTTGTGCGAAGACGTTAACGTCAGTCGTTCTCAGATACTTACCGGGTAG
The DNA here is from genome assembly GCA_963701995.1 of Methanobacteriota archaeon. GTDB lineage: Archaea > Halobacteriota > Bog-38 > Methanoflorentales > Methanoflorentaceae > Methanoflorens. The sequence goes on from OY969693.1 coordinate 1,085,536, forward strand.
GATCAAATCAGTGTTGACATTATCGCCATATTTCCACACTTTTCCCCTGATGAGCATCATAGTCTACTTGAAGATGTACCGATATAAAGCATATGGGGATTGCCAAGGCACGCAGATTCGACTAGGAGCGCAAAAAGCCTGACGAAGTGTTTAATAGTTCCGAAACAACTTTGTTGCCATGTCATTGCTATTGTCAGCGCAAGAAGAATACCTAATTAATCAAAAAATAGCTTTTCTCACTCATAAGGTCCAGCACAACGCGCAAGAGATTGAACAAGAGATCGACGAAAAAGTGTGGAAGCTAGACGTCGAAAAAATCGACACCAGTGAGTTCATGGCGACGCTTGTGGTGCGAGAGCCGATGATTTCAATCAGTACCGGCGACATTGTGACCTACAAAGGTGTCCCGAGAAAATTTACGGTTAGAAGCCCATCGCTTGAATATCTCCTCGACGCCGTTGAAAAGATCCTGATGGAACAAATTGAGGAAATCAAGAGAGACGCCAGCGTTTGAATCCCGTGATTGACGGAGTGATAGGCGATTTCTCTATGACTGTCGCGGATCAGCGATCTCGCCTTTGAGGGCCGTCGCTGCGGCTGTAGCGGGAGAGGCAAGGTATACGAGCCCCTCAGCCCCCATCCTCCCCTTGAAATTTCTGTTGGAAGTTGAAAGACAGGCCTCCCCCCGTCCCAGAACCCCGTTATGCGCGCCGAGACATGGCCCGCACCCGGGACTGCAAACGGTAGCCCCAGCTTGAATTAATGTCTCCAGGACCCCCGTTCGTATAGAATTTAATAGCACGAGCTTCGACGCTGGAACGACGATCGTCCTTACGGCAACTGTCTCACCGCGCAGAATGCTCGCTGCCGCCTGAAGATCTTCAAAACGTCCATTCGTGCACGAACCTATGAACACTTGGTCAATAGCTGTGCCCACTACCTCTTCGACATCCTTCACGTTGTCCACGTGATGGGGACAAGCGACCTGAGGCCCCAAGTCATCGACCTCGACGTTCAGCTCATCAGCGTACACGGCATTGTCATCAGAATAACATGGCTGGCACTCCACTTGTGGTGTAAGGCGCTTAAGGTACGCAAAAGTCTTGCGATCTGGAGGCACGATGCCTGCTTTCGCGCCTACTTCGACTGCCATATTGCTCAGAGTAAGCCTACTTTCCAAGGTTAGGTCGGCCGTCGTTGTACCATAGAATTCCAGAGCTTTGTACGACGCGCCATCGGCCCCCATAATCCCTGCAATGTTAAGAATCACGTCTTTGGCGGTTACGTGGTCTCGGAGTTTTCCGTTGAGCACAATCTTCAGCGTTTCAGGCACCTTCAACCACAGCGTTCCTGTTGCAAACACCTCTGCGATGTCGGTCGCACCCACTCCTGTTGCGAAAGCTCCCAGTGCTCCGTATGTGCAAGAGTGCGAATCCGCTCCGACAACCAAGGTGCCTGGAAGGGCGAGCCCGTTCTCGACCATGAGTTGATGGCATATCCCATCACCGACGTCAAAGAAGCTCGTAATTCTGTGGCGTTTTGTCCACGTGCGGATTGTTTTTTGAAGGGTCGCGGCTATCTCCGTGCTAGCTGGGGCAATATGGTCAAAGACAATGGTGACCCTGTGTGGATCCCAAACAGAGGAAGCGCCCATGTCCTCGAATGCTTTTACGGCAAGCACACTCGTGCCATCGTGGGCCATTGCTGCGTCAACACGCGCCAGAATAAAATCCTTAGCGCTAGCCGCTTTTCCTGACGCCTTGGAGAGAATCTTCTCGCTAATAGTTCTTGGAGCATCCAAAGCGCTCTTCACCGTGTACTATTTGCTGCCCGTTGATGATCAACCTATGTTTTGATCAACCAGCCGCGAGGCGTTGGAGTGCTGACGTCAACCTAAGCAACTAAGACTGAAGCGGACGGCCCCTGTGTGGACTGGTTGATCTCTGAAGACTAGTAACGTATTTAAGTTGCGGCTATGAATGTGTAAAGCGAACTTCATCGGGTCGTTTATGAATCCTTTTGGATCTTCTTCATTGCCTAAGGCAGCTATTGGCCAGATAGAGATTTGTGACGTCACGCTGCGTGACGGTGAGCAGGCTCCCGGTGTCGTTTTTGGCGTTGACGAAAAAGTTGAGATTGCGACAAAGCTTGACGCAGTTGGCGTTGAGATGATAGAGGCCGGTTTTCCCGCCGTTTCAGCGAAAGAAAAGGCTATGGTGAAAAAAATTGCTAATTTGGGTCTAAACACCAAGATATGCTGCCTTTCGCGAGCGATTTTCCACGACATCGATGAAGCGTTAGATTGCGATGTGGATGTGGTGGGTCTGTTCATGGCTACCTCAGATCTGCATCTCAAGCACAAGTATCATCGCAGTTTTGATGAAATGCTGGAGTGCGCACTGTCAACGCTCGAATATGCAAAGGAACACGGGCTCATTGTGAGGTTTGCGGCAGAAGACGCGACTAGGACTGATCCAGAAGTGCTTAAGCGCTTTTTTAGACAAGGTGAGGAGCACGGGGCTGATTATGTTAACATCGCAGATACCGTCGGTGCGCTGAGGCCGTCCACGTGCTACGATCTGGTATCTGCGATGAAAACGGTCGTTAACCTGCCGCTTTGCATTCATTGCCATAACGATCTCGGTATGGCCGTAGCAAACACTATAACGGCTGCAGAAGCCGGGGCGTTTCAACTCCACACAACGGTGAACGGGATAGGGGAACGAGTCGGAAACACCCCGCTTGAGGAACTTCTTGTCGCGCTGCGCCTGCAGTTTGGAATCGATACCTACGACCTTTCGAAATTGATGGGGCTGTCCAAAACAGTCGAACATCATTCACGATTGCGCTTGCCGAAGAACAAACCGGTCGTCGGGTTGAATGCATTCTCTCATGAATCTGGCATACACGTAGCGGCCGTGCTGGAGGAGGCCGAGACGTATGAACTATTCTCGCCTGACTTAGTAGGCAACAAGAGACGAATCGTCATTGGCAAGCACACCGGAAAAAAAGCCCTGCAGTACGTCATCGCTCAGTTAGGCTACCGACCCACCCGGGATGAGCTCTGTCAGATCCTCGACGACGTAAAACGCGTTTGTGAGACAAAGAAATCAGTCTCTCAGGAGGAGCTCGAGGATATAATCAGAACCGTGATGTACCGATAGCTCCGGAGTTTTGACGAGGACCGTACTTTGAGCAGGTGGCCCGTATAACGACGACGAGCGTTCCTGTCGAGTTGCTCACGGCTCGCAGAAGATCTACAAATGACATTTCATTCATATCCGTTGCGTCCACTAACTTGTAAGTGATACCATAGTTTCGGCATAGGGCACCGATCAAATCAGAGATCTCGGGCGTCGGCTGCCCCCCCGTTATGGCTGATATTCGGTTTTCGAGCACAAACACCTTTACGTTCCGCTTAAACACTGCCGCGCTCGTTAGTGCTGCGATGCCGCTGTGTAAGAACGCGTAGTCTCCTAGTATTGCAAGTCCGCCTTGTTCAAACCCCGAAGCCACGCCAATTGCTGAGCCGAGTGAATAAGCTACGTCGATCAATTTAAAAGGTGGATTGGCGGTCCGTATTATGCAGCCCATGTCCCCCGCAATCATCGCATCAACTTGGCCCAGAGCGCGGTAGAAAGGCAAGAAGGGGCAATCATCGCAGATGTCTTCCGTGTAACGTCTGGTTTCGAGTGTCTCGACATCAAACCGTGCCGATATGTAATCTGCCTCAATATAGGTCAACGCTTGAGTCACATCGTTGGATGTTAGCTCACCGAAGCGGGGCACGTGTCCAGACAGTTTGCCGAGGACTTTCGCGTGAATGGATTCTTCAATAAGCGGTGAGCTCTCTTCGACGACTAGGACTCGGTTGTGCTCTTCAAGAAACGAATCAATTCGGCGCTCACATAGCGGGTTGACAATGCCGAGTCTGAGGTGCGCTACATCGTCTCGTCCCTGGATTGCATCATCCACCAACGCTGATGCATAGCCTGCAGAAATAATGCCGATTGCGCCGGCGCCGTCTTGTTCGTTCAGATCTGTTGTTTCAGCAAATTGCAGCATCTTAGGATACGTGTGTCGGAGAAGATGCTGATGCCTACCCAAATGCGTGAGGTTCCAGATGCTCTTTTCGATGCTCTTGCTTACGCGCCGTGCAGACGGTACCCTCTCAACTACGCCTTGCGTATTCAGAAGCCTGCCTGTTATTCGCACAATTATCGGTACTGACAGTAGTGCGGATAGTTCAAAAGCTTCTAACGCACAATCATACGCATTGCGGGCGCTGTGTGGATCCATTACCGGGATTTCGGCTATCTTACCGTAATATCTCGAATCCTGCTCGTTTTGCGAAAGTTTTGCACCTGGATCGTCGCCTGCGATGACGACTAGCCCAGCACCTACCCCGTGGGTGGCCGCGGTAATCAAAGAGTCTGACGCCACGTTCAATCCAACGTGTTTCGTTACAAGAACTGATCGTGTACCCGATGCGGCAGCCCCTAAAGCCAAATCGATTCCGACCTTTTCATTAGCAGCGGGTATCCAAATGGGCCGCAGACTTTCAATGATTTTGGTGACCGGAAATCCAACAACCCCTGTGGCCACACCGACGCCGGCATCGAATATACCGTATGTAAGCGCATTTAAGCCGTCGGTTTTAAACATCTTTGAGAGCGTTAATCGGACATCTCGCACAAAATGCGCACGCGGCCTAGGCTAGGTCAGCATCCAAGACGCTTGTCGCGTATTTGTCTTTCCATTGAAGCGAGATGTCTCAATCCTTCTGCTTACGGCTTGTGCCCGTTATCGCTCAAAGCCGCAGCGCGTGTTCAACTGTGCAGTGCTAGCGGTTGGCAACGCTCAGCAACAAAAGTGGCCTTCCACGACACTATGAATGTTAGTTAGCGCATTCAGTTATTTATCAATTTTTGCAAGTTTGTGACGGGGGATTTTGCGGCCGTGTCATCGATAGGATGTGAATCATAACTTTTTTATGCGCAGCGATCTTAAAGGATAGCGATAATTATGGCAGAAATTCCACTGGCGGTCGTTTTGCGAATTATGAAGGTAGCTGGAGCTGAAAGGGCCAATCGCAAGGCCGTGAAAATGATTGCCGAGAAAGCTGAGGACTATGGCAGCGGCGTTGCCAGAGAGGCCGTTTCGCTGACGAAGCTCGCGGACCGAAAAACGATCTCGGCAAATGACGTAAAACTAGCAGCGGAACGAGTCAACCGGCGCTAATCGGCACATCTTTCGCAGTTTAAGCAAGGTGCCACATCTACGTCCCTTTCTCGAGGCTACTTAGGCTTAAGCAAACCCCTTATGAAAGCACCAGTCGACGTCGTCGTCTGGTTTTTAGGACGCGCCCAACACGCGTTACCGACTACCGGGCATCGAGCCAGAGAATGCGGTAGCCGGGACTCGAACCCGGGTTAAAGGCTTGGGAAGCCTTTGTGCTGCCACTACACCACTACCGCGATAATGCAGCTACATTCTTCGCTCCCAAACCATAAATATTATCACCCAGGTGCACCTCAAAACGCTGCCTGAACGCAAGGCATTTAAACGCAGATGTTGATGTAGGTTGGGACTTTTTATGTCAAATAACCTTAGGACACCTATTGTTGCAGTGCTCGGTCACGTGGATCACGGTAAAACGACCATGCTTGACAAAATTCGGGGCACTACTACTGCTGACCAAGAACCCGGCCTAATCACGCAGCATATAGGAGCAACGGAAGTCCCGTTAGACGTTATTGCAAGGCTTTGCGGTTCCCTTTTGGAAGGTATACACCTCCCTGGGCTACTATTCATCGATACGCCTGGCCATCACGCTTTTACGACGCTGCGCGCACGCGGGGGCGCTTTAGCAGACATCGCAATACTTGTTGTTGACATTAACGAGGGCTTCCAGCCGCAGACCACAGAAAGTCTCAATATCTTGAAAGGCCATAAAACGCCCTTTATCGTCGCGGCTAACAAAATTGACAAAATACACGGGTGGCTCTCCCACGACAATATGATGTTCACGGACGCGTTTAAGCTCCAGAGCGAGCGGACTCAACGCCTTCTTGACGACAGAATATACGTGCTTATAGAGGAGCTCTATAATCTGGGCTTTAGTTCAGATCGGTACGACAGAATTAGAGATTTCACTAAAAACATAGGCGTTGTTCCAACAAGCGCGCGAACGGGCGAAGGCATCCCCGACCTGCTCATGGTTTCGCTTGGTCTCGCGCAGCGATTCCTCGACAAGGATCTGAGGCTTCACGCTAACGGTCCTGCATTTGGCACGGTAATAGAAATCAAAGAAGAAAAAGGGTTCGGCACGACCCTTGATGCCATCATATACGATGGCGTTCTCCATGCCGGTGATCGGATCGTAATCGGTGCATTGGGACGACCAATCGTCACGAAAATTAGAGCGTTGCTGAAACCAGAATCAACGGGGGTTCTTAAGAGGGTTAGGACAGTGACCGCAGCAGCGGGAGTGAAGATAGCAGCCCCGGGCATTGAAAACGCGCTTGCAGGTTCGCCGCTTAGAGTTACAACGGACGATATTGATGAAGTCGTCGCTGGCATCGAATCCGAAATGCGTGACATAGCGGTCAGCACTCAAGATATAGGCGTTATAATCAAAGCAGACACTATCGGCGCTCTAGAAGCGCTTGCAGGAGAGCTAGGTCGTAACGAAGTCCCTGTTAGCATAGCCAATCTAGGCGATGTCTCTCGCCGAGACGTTGTTGAAGCTGAGACTATAAGTGATCCGTTATACTCCGTCGTACTCGGCTTCACCGTCGATGTCTTACCCGATGCCAAAGAAGAAGCAGAGAAGTCGAATGTTCGCCTGTTTGTTAACGACGTGATCTACGGCTTGATCGACGAGTATCAGACCTGGGCCGAAAAACAAAAAACCCTGTACGGCAAAAAGCGTTACGAGACTATCGTGAGGCCCGGCAAATTCAAAATACTGCCTGGGTATGTTTTCAGACAAAACAAACCGGCCATAGTCGGCATTCAGGTGCTCGGTGGCACCCTGAGGAATGGTGTCTCCCTGGTGCGAGAAGACGGAGTCAGGGTCGGCACGTTGAAGGGCATGCAAGATAGAGGCGAGAACGTTAGCGAGATAGGTGCAGGGAAAGAGGTCGCAGTCTCGATTGATGGACCCACAGTCGGAAGACAAATAAATGAAGGGGACGTACTCTACGTCGACGTGCCAGAAAAGCACGCAAAGGTAACGGAGCAGGAACTCTACGATGCGCTTGACCAAAGCGAGCGATTGATGTTGGATGAGTTTTTGACGATCAAGCGCAAAGATAACCCATTTTGGGCCAAGTGAATCCCACTCGTCTGATCGTCAAATTGTCAAGCAAACACTCGTGCACAGCCGACCAGTAGACAGGAGAGTGATGTGAATGGCGGAATTTAGGTTAATCATATCTGACCCAAGTAAGAAGAGGGCACACAAGATGGAAGTGTCAGGTGCGCAAGCAAACAAACTGTTCGGCCTAGGTATCGGGGACTCACTCGATGGTGATGTGATCGGACTCAGCGATTACGCGCTTGTCATAACTGGCGGCTCAGACAAAGATGGCGTAGCTATGCGGCGAGATCTTCCGGGGACGGTCCGAAAAAGGCTGCTTCTTTCCGGAGGAGTTGGATATCATCCAAAAAAAACAGGGATAAGACGGCGTAAGAGCGTCCGCGGTCGCGTCATTTCTGCAGAAACCGGTCAGATTAATTTTGTGGTAGGAAAAAGCGGTGCTAAGCCGCTTGATGAGATCTTAAAGGCTGAAAAAGCGGAGTAATAGTCTCCTGCTGTTGTCTGAAGTGAGTTGCGTCCAGTCGTCCAGTTGCGTAATGTGCTGCGCAAAGCAGCGCCGTCTTATTAACTCGGCTAGCGGCGTGCTCCGGTTTTCAGGACGGCTCAGGTCTGCGAGCGCAGTTCCATACCACTGTGAATCTACGCAGTCTTCCAACCAAGCGCTGCCAAAAAGTACCGTTCACGTTTGCGCACTTGGCCTCTAACCGAGCTGCGCGGTGTCGTGTCCTCTGATGAGGCTGCGGAATTTGGCATGTATTGCTGCTATTTGCTGCAGTTGTTCTTTGTTTCTCTTGTTCAAAACGCTCAACCGCGGAAACTCTGTGTCGTATGCATTAGCAAAAAAACGCGCTAGCTCCGGTCGCAAGGCGTTGTTTGGTACTAGGCGCGGGTCTCTGGCAAATTCGCGCCATTCAACTTCCCATAACGTAGCCAAGTCAAATGCAGATTTTAGTCCGCCCTCTCGGAACGCGGTCAAAACGAGGTAAAGGGGACGAATGTCAGCGCACGCCATGCCAATGTTGGCATAGGGTAACGCGTAAGAATTTCCATTGAACGCAATAGAAATCCCGCCGGCCCTTCGAATCTCCTGGAGCATTTTGTAGTCCGTAATGCTATCGCCGATTACCGCAGTGTCTGTCTCCTTGCCCACGCCGATCGCCGACGTCAAAGCCTGAACTTTTCGCTTACCGCCTACCACTGTGATCTGATCGAAAATCGCTTTAATCCGCGTGCGAGGTGCAATTTCAAAGAAGAACTCATCAAGCTGGGTTGCCAATCTTCCAAATGTTGAAGTCTCTGCGTCGTTGGCGTTGGAATAAAACGAGAGGATCTTGTTTTGAATCTCATGAATCAACGCAATCTCGCCTTCTTCTAGAATTTCGGACAACGAATCTAAGGGAAAGCGGGTGCAGTGCACTTTTTCACGCTCAACATCAAGCTTTGCAGCTACGTTGTAAGCGTGCTGCTCATAGCTAGTTGAAATGATATGCACATTCCACATTTCTTCCTTCAGCCACTTGATGAGCTCTCTGGCGCCGGCGACCAGTTGCGCTCGAGTGGAGGCTTTTCGTACATCCTGCTCTGTTATTCCGTTAACGATCATGAAAGGAACTATGAGCCGCAGTGTATCGCCAGGTTCATAGTTGGGTCTGTTTCGAATCGCGAGATAATCATCATATCTGCTTAGGACTTCAAACAGGGCGGGTCCTTCTTTGATTGAGTGCATTACTTCGAATGCGTTATCTTGCGGAGACAAGGGCCCTTCCAAATCGAAAGCAGCCGTGAACGGGTGAGGCACAGTTACATGCTGTCTCTTCAACCGTCAAATACGTTGCCTAAGACAATGCTAACAAGCCTAGCAGAATATAGCGCGCAAAGATATCGACATTTAATGTGGTTAGTTCGGACAGCTAGTCATGGGCCAGAGGTAACGATATTGCCAAAAGAACCGTATCGGCCTGTGAAAAGGCGCATATAATGAGTGATGCGACGGGCGCTGATACAAAAGACGGGAATTGAGGTCGGCGGAGTTGCTCTAGAGGTGAGGCCGTTGCAGCGACGCTATTGAACTAAGCTATAGCAGCTACTGGCTTCCCCCGATTTTGTTTTTCATCCCTTGTAGCCGGTGCGAAATTAACCACCTGAGCTGGGCGACGTCGTGTCGTTTAGCGCTGATCGGCACTACGCGATCGGCCCACTGTTTATATGGGGGGAGCATTCCGAGCCGCGACACTATCTTGTCTAAGCTGGCTTCGCACTCTTCGATCTTGTCCATTTTGTTGATGGCAACTATAGGGTCAATCTCAGAATCGAGCAAATATTCGAATAAATCAACGTCAAGAGGCTTAAAATGCCGTTCTGTGATCTCTAGGAATGATTTTCCATCGATGACTTGCACGCCTAATGACAGAGGTCTTAGCTTGTGCCGCTCGCCGTCGATAACGTCGCGCAGCACGCGTCGGTAACCGTTCAGCCCACGCCGGAACCCGATTCCAGGCAAATCTATGACCGTAAAATTATCAAGTTGATATCTCACCGGCGCTCTCGTCACGCCGGGACGTCTTCCCACTCGCGTTTTTAGCCCAAAAAGTTCTTTAAGTACCGCTGACTTGCCCGCATTCGCTCTCCCGACGAAAAATACTTCGATGTCCTTCATAGGTCAATTCGCTAACGCCAGCTTTGGATTCTTGCGCTTCTGATGTGCTTGATGGTTAGTTTGTTACTTTTTACGCTTGTGTCTTATATAAACTAAAGCGGAGCACAACGCGACTAAGACTGCTGCGTTGGCCGACACCAGGCTCGAAGCCGTTAGGCCTACGCTACCCGTTAAGCTGAGTGCGACTGAAATTGCTGTTAGGACCCCCACCCCTGTGCCAAAAGATGTGGTCAGCGTCTCAATCACGTCAAGATCGCGTACTTTGAGGCCGACAAGGATCAAATAGCCCGGAAGCAAAACCAAGTAGATTATTCCAAGAATGAAGAGCAAGATGCTTGAAAAGTCAATGTACACGTCGAGGTTCTCCTGTTGCACTAAAAGGTCTTCAACAGCCTCCGGTTCGGTAATGCGGGTCTAACTGTTCTTCACCTTGTATATAGTAACCATAGGATTTGAATACACGCTCTGAAAATAGTTGGTATCTTTGAGAGTGGTAGCAATCTCATACGATTGTTCGCGCGAACCCACAAAAACGTACGACACGTTGTGCTGCATAAGGCTGAGACTTAGGGATTCGGGGCTGCGCTCGTTCATGAGTGCGTCTATCTCTGTCTGTAAATCGATGCCGTGGTACTGAATCGTATAGATGGAGCCAGCAAAAACCACCCTTCGTCCGGTTTCTATTGGAATGCGCGGAAAAGTGGACGGCGCTTCGAGAAAGATTGCGTCTTTGGGGGTATTTCCTTTTATCCACTGCAAAGCTTGTACTTCAGCGGGTGAAGCGAGAACATATGACCCGTTGTTATAAAAGTCCCAAAGCAGATACGACGTGGGAATCGCAAGAAGAAGTGCAGCCACAATGGCGAGTACTTTAAGAGATATCTTTGCTGACGAAAAGCGTGCGGCTGTCAATCCAGCTACCACGGTCGAAATATAGTAGCTGGCAAAAAGAGCGACTGGAAGCCACAAGTACACCAAGAACCGGTAGCTGTTATTAGTGAGCGGAAGGGCGATGAAATTCATGGCTACTACGGCGGAAAAAGCGAAAAGCAGGAGCGGTTTGCTTGCTTCATTGTTCAGCGACCGATAAGCTCCGGCACACGCAAGAATTGCGACAAGGCCGAACACGAGGAAAATAAAAAACAGTGAATAAGTTGAAAACGCCACTGTAACTTGGGCTGGTCCCCTGATAAGCAAGAATAGAAGCGGCGACGCGAGAGCACCTCCGACTGCGAGAGCGCCCGCGTGATACTGCGCGCACGTAACTTGTCTTCTTGCATATTTGTAAACCACGTAGAGGCCAACTGCCACATACAATGGGAACGCAGTTGTCAGATGATAATATGGCAGCACGCCCAGCGTGAGCCCAAGAAGCAACAAGTTTCGTGCTTTAAGTTCCTTCATCAGCGTCACCCATAAAGAGAACGCAAGTGCGAGAATTACCAAAGCAAATGTTTGTGTTTGTGGCAGCAAATAGTACAGCAGAGTCTGATCATATTTAACAGCCGCAGCGTCGGTAAATTGATAAATCAGGTAGGGAAAAACATCGCTCGGCCTTTGAGCGAGGATTAAGATCCAGGCGAGCCCCCCACCGACCGTGTACATTATCATAGCGATTAAGGCAGTCGCGTTATTGAACGTCCTTCTACACAGCACGTAGATGTTTATTGAAAGGGCAAAGAAGAGAAGTGGAACTGTGATCTTGAAGATCGTCAGGGAAGTAATACCGGTCACAACGCTCAGTGTCCCGACGTAGACGTGCATGAAAAAATCATAAACCACATAGTGTGATGGGAGATACGGGTCTTCCGGCGGCACGTGCGGAGATTCAACGAATCGTGCTATAATGGAAAGGTGGAAGTTCAGGTCGCTCGCTTCCGTGGGATTCATCACCAGTCCTTCATCGCTAACGACTGGTGATTTAGAGAGGGGTACGCTGACTACTAGCGCGAGGACAACCGCAAGCAGAATGGGAAGCGCGACAAACACCAACTTGTGACTCTGCCTGTCTGTCGTGTTGTTAGCCTCGGGCGGTTTTGCGCTATTTCTTTGAAAAACAAATGACAATATCGAGACTATGATGAGTGCGAGCCCAATGGATGCTCCAGTCATAGCGACGCCGACGCCTGCAAGATACAGGACCTGTCGCCGCGGTCGGCAGTAGCACGAGCGTTAGAGAAATGGAGTAACTTATGCCCTCTAAAATGCCTATCTGCTTGCCGGCTTTGTAAAGCACGTAGAAACCCAGACCAGGCAGGACAAAGAGTAATGGAAGCGAAAAAGACTGTAAAGGGAGCAGCAGGAGCACCCCGGTTGCTGCCGTCCAGCACTGATATGGAATGAGCTGTGGCCTTGTCATGGTACAGTTACGTTTGTGGACTCCTCTCAATGGCTCTTCCGATGCGGGCGTCGAGGAACTGCAGGACCGCAAATGCTCCAATTCCGCCTACGATAATCAACGACTCAACAAAGAAGGTCAGAAATCTGTCCATGAATATATTAATTCCAAGTAAATCGTTCTTTGTGAGCAAGAGGGTAGCTATGACCCACGAGTACAACAAGAACCGCTTGTCGACCTTGTTTCTTTCAAGCCAGACAAGCCCGATCGCGGTAAAAGGAAGAACAAGCAGGCCAGCTCGATCCAAGAATCCCACCCTAAACTCGCTCGCCAAAAAATCAACCGGAGTGCCTTCGTGATATTTGACTTGCGATAGCCCTAAAATGCTTAAGGTATGCAAGGAGTAGACTTGCCACAATCCATAGACTGCAATCGCTGCAACGAGGGGGACAATTGCCTTAAGAAACTCGTTTCTGCTTTTGATCTGCGTGAGGGCGTACACTACCAAAACGAGGGCTAGGATTAGAAGCGTGATTTGATGCGTCAACGCCGTTACTGCCGCTGCGATGACGGAGAGCGCTACGTATCCGTTGAACTGAAAAGGCCCTTCCATTCTGTTTTTCAGAATAAAAAAGAGAGTCAGCGGAAACATAAGGAGCCCAAGGAGCTCTGGCAGTGCCCGAATCGTGAAGATCGTCATTTCCGGCGACAGCGTGAGGAAGAATAGAGCGCAAACGGCTGCGCTCGCTCCTACAAGCTGCTTCGAGAATGCATAAATAACCCCAAATACGGCGATCGACAGCGCGATTGTCATCAGCCCCGACATCACCATCGGATTTATTCCGGAAAACGCCGACTGCGACGCTATGAGCAGGCGATATGCTGGAACGTAAAAGTTCGGAAAGCCTCCGTTGTATGAGAGCTCCTGTGTCGGGTAGTGCCCCGATTCCAGCGTCAACCGTTCTATTCCCACGTGATACAAGGTGTTTCCGTACGTAGGTATCACGTAGCCTCCCAGGATATTGAGACGGTAACTCACAAACAAGATGAATAGAGCGACAATGACGACGTATCGGAGAACGGTCGCGGCGTCAAGCGATGTCAAACGTTCGCGAATTTTTGCTTTGTTAAGCCACTTGATAGATTCGAACATCCTCATTTGAGTATTTGAGCTTGAAGTAATCGCTGTTATCAAATTTCGTCGCGTTAACCGATATCCAACCAAATCCGCAGAAGACTTGTCTGTTGAGCGGAACGAAAACATAGCTCAAGTTGTATTGTTTGCATAAAGCGTAAGCCTCGCTCGCGATGGGCGTTTGGTAGATCTGCTGCGAGGCATTCATGTTTGAGATGGGATCTGGCGCGTTGGCCCAGTCGCCACCCACAACAGGAACGCGGGTGGTCATCCCCATTATTAGCTCTCCGCCGAAGATATCCGCCTGGAAATGATCTGTAGGTTGAGTGTTAGCATTGATCCACGAGGTAGAGTTGAGCTCTCCTTTGGTCACAACGGGATCGAGCCAGGGACCACTCTGCTTCTGCACGCTTGCCATGCCATAGGTGGCCGTTGACAGGAGTACGATCACCAAAAACGAGATTCGAATCAGATTTCGTGCCAAGCGGACCATGAACCCTCATTTGTATGTATCTCTACTATTAAGTTCTTACACTGTGCGAGACCTACCGTCGGTGCCGTCGGAAAACATCGCCCACAGAACCGAGCGGCCAGCTAGAGTTTTTTGAAACGGTAAGATGCATTCCGCCGCTAGCCTAATTTGATTGCCGATATTCTTGTCAGCCAGCCCATCAATTTGGGCAGCAGCCACATCTAGCAGCGCATCGCGGCCTCAATTTCTGGCGCGGCAAAAAATTGCGTTGCCGACCTCGCTACCGAGCAACCATGAAATTCAACGCCAGTATGATTGCTGCCGAGAGGACGCACGCGACGAGGATTGAGCGAGGGTTGATGTGTATGGCGTTCTTATCCTCTGATTCGTAGTATCGCACCAAACCAGCGCTTGACATAGGTCCAGCTGTTTGGCGCTTCCCTTTCGCCATAGTTTCAAATACAGTTTGCTATGATTTATACGTTGCTATGGACTACGTCGTCGGTGGAAGGATTCTAAACGGCAGCGATTTTGAAGTGATAACGGGCTACGTCCACGTTGAATCAGGCAGAATCGCCGAAATAGAAGAGCGGTCAAATGTTAAGCCAGATAACTGCAGGGCAAGCGGAATCATCATGCCTGCTTTGATCAACGCGCATACCCATCTTGGAGATTCTGTAATCAAAGACGTGCCTTTCGGTAGCTTAGATACTCTCGTAAAACCTCCTCACGGGTTGAAGCACCGCGCACTACGCGACGCAGCACCGAAAGCCTTGATCGAAGCGATGCGGAAGTCACTTCTAGACGCTCTAGCGAGTGGGACGACCGCGCTTGCCGATTTCAGGGAGGGGGGTGCCGTTGGCGCTAACGCGCTGAAAACTGCAATCAACTCAGTGAAAAAAGTGCAGGTGATGATTCTTGGTCGGCCAAATAACGGACGGGATTATATAGTAGAAGATGAAATTGATACTATTCTCGATATCGCGCACGGCCTTGGGATAAGCGGAAGTCGCGATGTCAGCAGTTCATCACTCAGAGCAATGATCGACAAGGCACGAACACGCGGCAAGTTTGTTGCCATTCACGCAGGCGAAAAAGATGATTCTGATATTGATTCCGCGATCGCTTTGAATCCCGATTGTCTCATTCATATGACCTATGCATCTAAGCACCAGATTGAAAGCGGCATTCCCATCGTGGTGTGTCCTAGGTCAAACCTAGTTACTGGCGTCGGATTGTCTTTTCTGCACCCACCAATAGCTCAAATGCTGCAGACGACCACCGTTGGGCTCGGCACGGACAACGTGATGTTTAACTCACTCAACATGTTTGCAGAAATGGAGTTCACCTCAAAAGCGTTTTTGCACGACGACCACAAAGTGCTCGAAATGGCAACGCTAAACAATGCTAGGATAATGGGGGTTGCTAACGAAATCGGCTCTATTGATCTTGGCAAAAAAGCTAGTCTCCTAGTCCTCAACGACCGATCAAATAACCTGTTCGGGACCAAGAACATCATAAGTAGCGTGGTTAGAAGAGCTCGTCCCGATGACATCGCTCTTCTCACTCACGGAGGGCGAGGTGCTTAAACGTGAGCTTCGACAACTAGAGCCTGCGAGGCTTCGCGGCCAGCAGGCAACACGCACGTGCTCAGATTGGTCGGCGCTGCAAATGGGTATCTATACTTCCGATTTCAAAGCTGTGCGCTGGCGACCCGTCGGCACGGAACTGCGCCGCGGGTACTGAGGCTCCAAGATGATAAAAGTCGAAGATGTGATGACGAGGGAAGTCGTCTTCGTTGAGGTTCCAGGATCGCGAGATACGGCTCTCAAAGTTATGAAGGACAAAGGGATAACAAGCTTACCTGTTGTGAAGAATCACAAGCTTGTTGGCATAGTCACGAGAGGAGACATATTTCGAAACCCTGAGGAGGACCAAATAGCACTTCTCATGACAAGACAGCCCGTTTTTGTGTCTCCGAACGCGACCATCGACGATGCGGCGCGGATTCTCGTAGAAAATATCATCAGGCGGATGCCAGTTGTGGATGACTCGGAACTCGTCGGTTTCATTACGGTAACGGATATCGTAAGCGCGATAGCGGATATGGATATTGGGGCACCCGTTGATGACTATATCATTCGCGAAATAGTCGCAGTTTGGGAAATGACGCCGGTTGATGTTGTAGGCGAAATCATGAAACTTGCAAATGCCGACGCGAGCCCAGTGCTTGATTCGGCAAACAGGGTTGTTGGCATCGTTACGGAAAGCGCCCTTTTGAAAGCCAGCAAAATCGAAGATACAATCGAAAAGGCGGATCTATCCGCCGGCTCGGATGAGGACGCGTGGACCTGGGAAGCGGTCAGGGACACGATGAGTCTGTACTATGGTGTTTCAAGAGTAGAGCTTCCGAGCGTGCCGGTAAAGGATATAATGATGGCCGAATACGAATCAATTTATCACAAAACAGGAATAAGCGAATGCGCGAGACAAATGCGGCGTTTCGACGTCGAGCTTTTACCCGTTATCACCGCAGACGAAAAACTTGAAGGGATCATAAAGGATTCAGACCTCGTCAAAGTCTTGCTTTAAACGGGGTGGTGCGGTCAATCGCCTGCTTTAAAAAGTTAAGCCTTTAAACGGCAAGAACACCGACCCGGCTTTTTTTAGATAGTGGGTGGTTTCCGCCTCCGTCGTTGTAATTCCACGCGACGCGGCGTGCCATACACAATCGTTAAGTCCTCGGAACAGAACGTACACGCAAAGAAGAAGGCTGATTTAGGATATGCGTCGATTCGCAGTGCTGGCACTGTCACTGAGTTGGGCATTTATTGCGCTCGTAGCATTTGCGCCACTGGCAGAAGCGACAGTGGTCATTCCACACCAAGCAACTGTCGCACAGCTCGATACGGGCGGGAACATCTTCAACCAAATTGACAGCCTATACAACAACTTCACAAAGCGATTAGAAGGCATCAATCCGTTAGCGCCGCAACAAGCTGCGGCGCCGTCTGTCAAAATCGCCGCGGTAAAAACTGCTACTACTGGACAATCTGCCGCGACGCCACAAGTTATCGTTACGCTACAGAACGGGAAAGTCGCTCTCGATGGGGTCCGAGTTGACGTCATATATAAAGACACGGCGGGCGCAAACGTCACCTCAGACAGCGCCGCGGTAGCGTTAAAGGTGGATGAAACGCGTTCCGTAACGTTCACGCCAAAGAGTTTGCCAGCGGGTAGTTATACGATCGGTGTGGTCGTTTATAAGAACGGCACCGATCCATCAGATCAGGCGACACCCCCCTATGATACACAGCAAAACGCGGCAACGCTCGCAATCGCAAGCCCCACCCCCGCTAGCGCAGCAGCAGGAAAAGCAGGAGATCCCGGGACGAATAACGCTGGCGATATTCTAACCTATCTCAACAGCTGGGTATACTTTGTAATCGCCATTACCGCGCTCATAACCATCGCGCTCTTTTTTGTCTTCTCGCAAAACAGGTCGGGAGAAGACCGTTACGAGGAAGATCATTTCAGAAGAGACGGCTATCCGGCTGGAGGCAGCGGCGTGTTTGATGCTCCTGCATTGCGTTATAAGCCACCGTCGGCAGACCGCTCACACGACAGCGCGTCTGACGCAGTCTCTGGACGACGGCCGTCTAGAAGGATAGAAGTGGACGCGTCTGAATGGGCGCCTGAAGACCCTGGAAGAACCAGGGCGAAAAATTCTCCTCGTTCAACCGAGGACGTGCCGCAATTCGATGCCGAGGGGTTTGTTGTCGGCGATGTGACGTCGAAAAAGGCACTGAGGAACAAGATACGAGGAAAGAGAGGCGCTTAGCCACTTTCGTTCGGCCGAAATCATTTCTAGCCGAGTGCACGTCGTCGTGCTCCGAAAGTGCTACCTCCATAGCGCATCTGTGTCGAGGTTCTGTCGAACGGTTTCTTTTATCAAGCTGATTTTGCGGCTGTCGGATGGATCAATGCGTGCTGTAAGTCTCTCTACGCGTTCGGCTGCCGCAAGCGTATCTAAGTGAACCAGGATCACGCTTACGCCGAGCTCTTGTGCTCGCGCGATCACGTGATTGGCGGGGTACAGTCCACCAGTTAGTACAAGGCACGACGTCGAAGTCGACAACGCGGCAAGCTGCAAATCGGCTCTGTCACCTCCAGTGATCACCGCCTTCGCGGGAGCCTGTCTGAAGTACTTGAGTGCAGATTCCGGCGTCATGGCCCCGATCAGGACCTTCTCGATGAGGCGGTCCTCTCCCTCGACTATGACTTCTCCACCAAGTTCTTCGGCTATTTCGTAGCTGTGAAGGGCTTTCAACTCCTTTAAGAACGGGATTGACCCCACAATTTTTATTCCTCGCTTAATCATGTAATTTTCGAATCCAGGATCTTGTGATTGATTCAATACAACACCTTTGAGCCTGACCTTGAGCTTTTCGAGAAGGAGTTTGGTCATTGCTACCTTATCAAGCGAGTATATGTCGGTCACGAGTAAGATCTCGGTGTCGAGTTTTCGAGCAAGCTGGACGCTTGAAATGTCGTGAATGAATCCTGTGCTAATGTCTTTCGTCCCCTCGAGCAGAACTGCCTGTTTGTCACCGCAAATGCGGTTTAAGCCGCAGATGATGTCCTCAGCTTTGATGCCTTTAAATAGATTATATGTAAAAGGCGAAAGCAACGACTCTTCTTCTAAGTTGAGCACGTTCCTCATCAGATACGCGTCCTCCTCGACCAAATTTCCGTCAATTGCAATGAGATTCTCGCGGATAGGCTTATAGAAGCCCAGTACTCCTGTAAAGTTCAAAGCAAGGCCTAAAGCGATTATAGTTTTGCCACTGCGTTCAGATACGGAACTTATAACAAGTGTCGGTACATCGCACTTAGATTCCAAGTTATCCACCTCTCAATTTTTTCGGTTAGTACTACGGTCTCCCGCTTATCACCACGAGTGCGTCCACCGCAATGCAGCCATTTTCTTGAACCACCAGCGGGTTGATCTCTATTTCTTGGATCTCTTCGAAGTCCTGGCTGATTTGGCTGACCCGCACGATCGTATCGGCCACCGCGTTGATATCGAGGGCCTTTCTGCCGCGCGTACCCAGCAGAATCGGGTATGATTTGACTTCCGCAATCATCTGCTTAGCTTCGGCGACGGTTATTGGCGCCAACCTATGCGACACGTCTTTTAGCACTTCCACATACAAGCCCCCTAACCCGAAGGTGATCAAGGGTCCGAATTGGGGATCGCAAGTGACCCCAACGATGACCTCCTCGCCCTGAACCATCTCTTCGATTATTACCCCTCCGATTCGCGCTTGGGGCATGCGCTTGTTGATGTTGGCATATATTTGATCGAAAGCGTTTTTAGCCGCCCTATCGTTGCTTATGCCCGTGACGACCCCCCCTACGTCGGTCTTGTGGGCAATGTCTGGCGAGCTCACCTTCATGACGATAGGATATCCGATCTCGCGTGCCGCTTGAATGACTTTGTCCCGCCGAGTAACGACTGTCTCTTTAGGGGCTTTGATCCCGTAAGCTCGCAGCACGTCTTTGCCTTCTTCTTCTGTCAAAGCCGTTCGTCCCTCAGACCGAACTCCTTCAATCCGTAGAAACGCAGCACGGTTCTGCCCGCTTCTTAGTTGCGTCGATGCGCCCTCTGAGGATGTTGCAATCTCCCTGAACTTGATGAGGTTACGCGCCGCCCTGACGGCGGTTTCCGGACTGTTAAAGTTCGCCGCGCTGCCGCGTTTTAACTTTTCGCGCGCTTTGCTCAGCTCTTTTCCTCCGATGAACGAGGTAATGATGGGTTTGGTTGCGTGCAACGACAGCCTGTTGATCAGGTTGGCAGTCTCTTCTGGTTCCGTCATAGCTTGTGGGGTGAGAAGCAGGATTACTGCGCCGACATTTTGATCGGCCAATGTGATCTCGAGCGTCGCTACATATCGGCGCGGCTTCGCATCCCCGAGAATGTCAATTGGGTTGTAGATGTTGCTCTCTTGAGGTAGCGCGTTTCGCAGTGCTTCTATTGTCTCTTTGGTGAAGTTCGCCAGCTGCACGCCGCACTCGGCGCTGGCGTCGCTCGCGAGCACGCCCGGCCCTCCTGCATTCGTTATGATAGCTACACCGGGAATTTTCGGAATCGGGCAGCGCGAGAAGGCTTTCGCGGCGTCGAAGAATTCGTCAATCGAATTCACCCGTAAAATCCCTGACTGCTTGAACGCTGCGTCATATGTGGCATCTGAGCCGGCGAGCGCGCCGGTGTGAGAGGCGGCTGCCTTGGCCCCCATATCGGTCCGGCCGGCTTTGAGCGCAATAACAGGCTTGAGCCTCGAAACCTGTTTCGAGACCTGCATAAACTCGCGCCCATTATCAATACCCTCGACATAGAGCGCAACAACACGCGTCGAAGGATCGCGTGCGATGTAATCCAAAAGCTCAGCCTCAGCTACATCGACCTTGTTTCCGACGCTCACTAATTTGTCAAAGCCAAGGCTTTCATTAGCCGCCCAGTCGAGAAAAGACGTGCAGATTGCCCCACTTTGCGATATCAACGAAATGCCACCTTTGACCGGATACTCGCTCGCGAACGAAGCGTTCAAGTTGGCACCGGTGCTCATGATGCCCAAGCAGTTGGGACCGACGATTCGAATCCCATATTTTTTGGTTATCTCCCGAATTTGAGCCTCGAGCTTTGCGCCTTGCGCGCCAGATTCCCGAAATCCTGCTGATATAATTATTGATGCCTTTACGCCAACGCGCGCTGATTCTTCCAAAACAGCAGGCACGATTTTTGCTGGAACGACTATGACTGCGAGATCGACCTTCTTTGCCGTGTGCAAAGTTTTTAACCCTAAGATCTCATCGGCGCTCGGGTTGACGGGAACAAGTTCTCCTTGGAAGTTGGCATCGAGGAGGTTCTTCAGCACCGAATGTCCCACTTTGTCCTCTTCTCGCGCGGCGCCAATGACGGCTATCGATCTCGGATAAAAGAAGTCATTCATCTTATTCTTTTTAGCGTTCTCGACAGTAATAAACGTATCTCGCCGATTCAGCAATTCTACGGCTCGGGTTCTTGATTATAACGATTGTGCCGCATTAGGACACTCGAATGTTTTATATATGAACTTGCCGATAATGGTTGAGAAAGTGTTGGAGGTAATCAGGATGCTACGCTCGGCGAACAAAATGACGCTGCTACTCTTATCTTCGATCGCGGTCTTGTTGGTAGTAAGCGCTGCTATAATCCCTACATCCGCAACGACGATCATACAACTTCAGCCCACAACCGTTAATTCAGGCGACAGGGTCCTCGTGTCGGCGAACGTGGCGCGAAACGGAAGCACGGTCACGTTGTCTTATTACTATGACAAAAATAACAACGGCAAGGACGACGACGGCGGTTCGTGGGTAAAGATCGCAAAAGTGACCGATGGCGGAGCGAACGACCAAAAAAATACGAGTAACGGTTTCATACTTTTCTCGTGGCTGACCCCACAGCTTCCCCCCGGGCAGTACATCGTTAAAGTAGAGGATCCTTACGGACCCACCAGGACAACTGAGTTGACTGTTAACAACGCGCCGCTGAACCTAGTTCCAGCAATTTACGGATCACAAGGAATCTCTGCCAAAGGGCTCGTTAACACAGGGAACTCGTTCTCTGTCATTGCCATGGTAACGGGCAATTGCCGCCTTTGTCATCAGACAGATAGTCCCACGACTCAAAACCCCGGCGTCAACTCTACAAAAGTGGAAAGTCTGTTTTCAGCTAATTTAAGCCAAATCACGGGAAGTCCTACTGACAGCTCCGTTCAGCCCAACGTAGTGCATCACCAGCTGGTGGAATGGGCAGGATTTATCGCAAGCAAAACGCTTGCGAATAATCAAACGCTCAGTATGACTGTAACAGGTAATAATCCCGCTGGTAACTTGACGACACAGGCGACAGCTTACGCTGGAGTCAACAAGGCGGTTAATATTGCGCCGACATCAACGAACCAGAACGCTAACGGCACTGCGCAGAGTAGCGCGACGGCCCAATCAAGCGGTTCGAGCAATCCCCTCCCGGGGTTCGAAATACCCATTGCGTTAGCCGGATTGACTCTTGTAGCATACGCGTTGAGCAGAAAGCGATAAGTCTCCCGCAACTGGAATAACGCCTGGCAATCGCCGTAATTTTGACGTCGCACGGCGCGTTTCACTTCTCTTAACAGCGGTCTATCAAGATGAAACAGCGTCAGCTTGAAATCATCCTCGAACAGGTGCAACCGTTTGAATCCCCTTCTGCGATGCACGAACAATACACCACGTCAGCACCCATTGCGGCTCAGCTTCTTTATTTTGCGTACTTACGAGGTGACATCGCCGGTCTGACAGTGGTGGATTTGGGCTGCGGGACCGGTGTCCTTGCCCTAGGCGCGGCGCTGCTGGGGGGCGTTGCGACGGGCGTTGATTCGGACGAGCGAGCACTAGAAGTCGCTCGAACGAACGCGAAGCTACTCGGTGTGCAGGCGTCTTGGCTAAGTAGCAGCATAGAAGACTTTGAAGGTTCGTTCGACACGGTCGTGATGAATCCTCCCTTTGGAGCCCAGAAGCGAAGCAGTGATAGGCCGTTCTTAAGCAAGTCAGTACGTGTGGGCAAGGTCATCTACTTGCTTCACAATGCTGTCGTAAACGGCTTTGTGAGGCGCTTTCTCGAGCCGCACCGCGTTACTGACGCAATAAAGGTCAAACTGCCCATTGCACATACCTTTAAGTTTCATAAAGATGCAGTACGATACGTAGACGCGATAATTTATCGAATAGAAGTCGTTCTTTGAATTATTGTTCTTAAATCTAAGAAGGAAGGAAAGGATAAGAAATGACGGATTTGGTTGTACCAGGGGACGTTATAGGCGCTTCTGAAGAATATCTACCCGGCGACGGGACGTATGAAGAGAAAGGTAAAATATTCGCCGCCGTAACAGGAAAAGTCGAAACTGACAAGAAAGACCGAACGGTACGAGTCCTACCCGTTATGGAGACTCCACCCATGCTTAAGACGGGCGACATCGTGGTCGGCCGGGTGGTCGACCTCAAGAATGCAGTCGTCCTCGTTGATATTGCAAGAATAAAAGGTCACGAAAACCGCGAAATCGCAAATGCAGATCAAGGAGCTATCCATATTTCAAATGTGAAGGACTCATACGTCGCGAAGCTGGAAACCGAGTTTAGCCAGCAAGACATCATAAAGGCCAGAGTAATAGACGAAAAGAGCTTAAGATTGAGCACGGTTGAAAAGGATCTAGGCGTGATAAAGGCGCTCTGCTCGAGATGCCGCATGCCGCTCGTGCGGAAGCAGAACAAGCTCGAATGTCCAAGCTGCGAGTGTAACGAAACGCGAAAGATCTCGGAGGACTACGGCAAGGGCGTAATCTAAGGCCTGATGACTCTTTGTTGTCAACCTGTTTTCAAAGACTCTTAGACAATGAATATTAAGATCATTCGCGCAACAAAGGACGAAGCTGAGATAGAATTTCTCGATGAGGGCCACACGTTCCTGAACGTCTTGAAATACTCGCTGCTTCAAGATCCGCAGGTCGAGAGCGCCACGTACGACGTCAAGCATCCGATGATAAGCAATCCAATATTCCGTATTAAAACGGAATCCAAGGATCCGTTAAAAGCGCTGCAGGATGCTTCACTGAGGCTAAAAGACGAGTTTGAAGCACTTTTGGGACTCATTAGGTCAAAATCCGAAGCAATATCCTGAGGGACTATCATCAGATCGGTGAGCCACGTCACTCTCGCTGATGGAACAACCATCGAACTGAAAGTCGCCCACATTGACGATTATCAAAATGGCGGCTACGAGTACCTTTACTCGTGGCTGAGTCAAGTCGATCAGTTTCTGGCAAAGCGATACCGTGTTGCTGATCTAGTGAAGAACAAAGAACAGTGGCTAAGCCGACTCAACACGAATGAGATCACTTTGCTTGGCCTGCACCAAGATAAGATCATCGGTTCTGCGACGCTGATAATGAATGAGCCGCAGTCGAGAGCCGCCCACGTCGCTTCGTTCGGCGTCGCAGTCCATCCCGCTTTTCAACGAAAGGGCCTCGGAAAATTGCTGATTGTCGCACTTGAGCAGGTCGCTCTTGATCAAGGCATTAAAAAGATAGAAGTGAACTGCTACGACGGAAATGCGGCAGCAGCATTGTACCGCTCCTTAAACTACGCTAGCGAGGGAAGAAGACTGAGGAAAGGGCGGCTAGACAACGGCACTTACGTCGATGAACTGCTGTTTTACAAGTTCATAAGCCCTTTTTAAACTCTACTGCAACGCTTACTACCCCCCCCTGATTGCGTAGCTTCTGCGCCCAGTACCACATACAGCGTCTCAAAAAAGAACTTGCGTTCAGTAATGGCTCTGACAATCCCAAACTGTGCGCGCATTAGCTCTGTCACTTCTTTGTAGCCGGTGATCGAAGAGATCACCAAAAGCACCCTGCCCTTTTGGGTCAAGTAGTTACCAACCTGTGAGAGGAACCGCACGATCACTTCCCTACCTGAGGGGCCCCCATCCCAAGCCTGGATCTGCCAGTCACGTGATATGTCACTCCGACTAGGCAGGTACGGCGGATTAAAGATAATGAGGTCAAACCGGCTGTCTAGATCGGCAAAAAGATCCCCCATGATCGCCTCTACGCCATTCAACCTCGCATTTTCGACCGCGCGCGGGTTTTTGTCAGTCGCGATCACGCAGCGGGCGCGTTCTGCGACCCTCTTAGCGATGACTCCGCATCCTGTGCCAACCTCCAAGACCGAGTCAGTGGGACGCACCTCGTTTAAGGCGGCGTCCATGAGGAGATACGTATCGTCACACGGCTCATAAACGTCCGGCAGCACGAGCACTTGCTCCCTGAGATCATGCACTTTTTTGGTTCCCTTAGCGATTCCGGGCGTCATAATTGCTCTCGTCTGCTTAATTCGACTATTACTGCTGCACCCTCGTCTTTTGCACTTCGTGCAGCTCAAACGAATCGTTCGACAGAGTTGCAATCTCTTCTGGGGAGAGTTCGTAGGGCCGGCGGACTAGCCAATGCTGAGGCAATTTGGCGATCAGTTGGTCCATCGCTTGTATGTTAAGCAGCTGTGCCGTCACCAGAAGTGCGGCTCTTAGCGTTTTTCGTCTTTGCGTGAAGAGCGCGCGAACGAAGCGATGAAAGAACACATCGTTGAGTACCTCAAAGCGCGGTTTAGTCGGGACCAGTTTAACAATCACAGAATCAACTGCAGGACGCGGATTGAATGCCGTATTCGGGACACGCGCTAGCACTTTGACTTTTGATATGTAGCTGAGGCAGACCGTCAGACGGCTATAGTCCTTCGTGCCCGGCGCTGCGACCATCCGCTGCGCGAACTCTTTTTGATACATCAGCACGCCGCACGTGAAAGGATGCTTTAGTAACTTAAACGTGACTTCTGACGATATCTGATACGGCAGGTTAGAGACCGTCTTGTCAAACGGGGGAAATTCAACCCGCAGGGCGTCTCCGTGCAGCACGTCGATACCTGGTATCGAACAGAGCTTCCGCGCCAGCTGCCGATCCGCCTCAACTACAACCAGTCTGTAGCACAGCTGGGCAAGTTTTCTTGTAAGGTTCCCGGTACCTCCGCCAATCTCTAAAATCGTTTCGGTTGGCGTTATATCCGCATAGCTGACGATCTTCTCGATAATCTGATCATCTATTAAGAAGTGCTGACCCCACTTCGCTTTATGGTAGCTGCGGTCGATTCCACGGGGCATTGAACGCTTTGGGTGTCGCGTCACTCGCTATTTCGCAAAAAACTTATACTTAGCGTGCTCATCTTTGAGCTCATCTTCGATTCTTTTCGCCATTACTTTTTCCGGGTGGTACAAGCCCCTCACTCTGTTTGAAATATCGGCAAAACTATCGAAAGGCCGTTTCTTGCGTTCCGCAAGAATCTCCCACATGAGCTTTTTGCCCACACCGGGGAGCAGCGCCAGGGTATGGAGGCGGGTCGTTATCGGCTGTGCTTCATTGAAGAAGCTCACGAACCTGGGCTCTTGCTCTTTGACAATTATTTCAAGAGCGTAAGGCAACTCAACCTTTGCACCGTGCGTGAGTTCCTTATAGCTCAAACGCCTTTTAACGTGATCGATTTCGCTGCGTTCCTCCTCTCCGATATAGAGGCGGTCATACGACTGTGGAACATAGTTCTCGCGTGGTATGAGTTCGAGCAGGGTGAAATTATCCTCCCCCACCACGTGGATGATGGGTTTCTTCCTGTAAACGGGGTGAGGATCGTCAGGGTGCCCATGTGGCAGATAGTCTAGCACACGGACATATTGCTCTCTCTCGCCTCTCATTTAGATCGCCCCCGGCTTCAACAAAAGCGTGCTACTATGTCGAGTATTTCGTTGAGTTCCTCTTCTGTCAGCGAAAACCGTTCCTTTGCGTAGATGGATCGCACCTCATCCTTGGACAACGGCATTATGTCAGCGATCCTGATCGCAATCTCCTCTTTCATCTTTTCGAGGTTCTTTAGCTCGTTGACGAGCTGCCTGGCTTGCGATCCCGTGAGTTTTGAAAAAGTTTTGACGTGGTCGAGGGCCCGTCTGAACTCGTAGGTGAACTCTTCTTCGGATCGAGGCGTTGTCAGCTCAAGGAAGATCTCTTTTACCTCAGAAAGCGTGAGGTTCTCCTCTGCCAACACGGTCTTTACTATCATTGTGCCTGCTTCTGTTCTTTCAGATGCTGCGGGCGTGCTATTACCGTCTTTACAGCGTTGCCGTCGGTCACTTCCACTACGTATGCGTGGCCCCGTTGCCCGAGCACTGTTCCGGTCCTGCCGTGGAACTTTGGATTCGGCATGCCCTTGTGGACGCTTGCGTCTAGATCGATATGGACTTTCTGGCCCGCTTCAAAGCTCCTGATTGCATGACTTACCGGAGCAATGCCTCGTTCCCTGATAGTTTTCTTCAGCTTGTACCGCGTCTTCCTCCGCTCACCGTGTGATCTTGGCATTAGAGACCTCCGCCAACTTCTAGTACATCAAGCTCTTCAACTTTTGCATTTACGCCGAGAAGACCTGAAAGGCTCGGAGTAGTTCTGTCATTGTCTCCAGATATCAACTCCTTTACGTAGAGTCCACCCTCACACCGAATTATTATCTCATCACCTCTGAGTTCGGCCGAATGCACTTTCTTGTGTCGCTTCAAGTCTGCACGGCGATGCACTACTCGTTGTGGGGTTGCTTGTTCTATATCGCCTTCAAGTCGCTTCAGCGCTTCTTTTAACTTTTCCTTACGAATCGGATGTTCGTATATCACTTTAAGCCTATAAACTTTGTCCAACAGGGTGTTTTTTACTTTTACGACCGTTTCGTGGTCAACGAAGGCTAAATCACTTACCGCGATTTTTTTTTGCGAAGAGTTTATCTCCTGTTCTAGTTCGTGAAGGTCGACTTTTCTTTTGTGAGGAGATTTTATCTCCAGAACAAAAGGCCTACCGTTTCCAAGCATGCGTGCGTCGACATCCTCTCTGCCAGCGCCGTGAAATATCACGTCTTTGCCACGGCTTGCGCTAAGTACGTGGCCTCCTAGCAGCTCCTGAACGGATTCGGGATACATTTTTCCAGTTAGGTTGCACCTTGCGCAGCCTTTTCCGCCGCACTCGCCACATGGCCATTTCGTCTGTGGCAACCCCCTGACGAACTTTAGGTATCGGCCGTACAGAAAAAGCGGGTTCGCGTGGATCTCAACCTTGTCTCGGGCCAAATCGACTATGAGCAAGATGTCTGGTCTGCTGAATTCTGCCTGTTTGTCGGTAAGAAGCTCGATACGCTTGCCCAATTCTCTGTTTAACGCTGATTTGAGCGGCTCGGCTGTCGTCGTTTTAGACTCAGCCCACAGTATTTCTTCATTCTCAGCGAGTCTGCCAGTCAGTTTAGTTCCAACTAGAAAATTCGCGAACTCGTAGTGGTGGAGCTGTTCGAGACATCGTTCAACCCACGAATCCAGATTATTGAACAGACCTCCGCAAACCCAGCACGTGCCATAAGCATCTTGCCACTCTTGAATGTTCACTGGCGCGTTGTCAAGCATTGCCTTGACGATTCGGATCGCCTGTCCTCGCTGTTTGTTAGTAAGGTTCGTAGAACATTTTGCAAATTGACGCCCCAGACAATCGTGGCAAATAGGTCCTTCGCTCAATATTGAGGTCACTATTTCGAACATCGTCTGTCCTTCCCGTTCTTTGCTATTCAGTGATTGTCTTGAGCTTAGCCGGCCCGCTCATCGTGCATAAGTCCGGTTGGAGCGCCTCCTCAATGAGCACGCTGTATTTCTGTCGTCTAAATAGAGGCCTAAATTCTGAGCCAACCAAATGCATCGTTTTCGGTGCATCGGGTCCTCACAACCCACAATCGATCCCGGGCAGTACGGCGCGCACAAAATGGCGCGAGAAATCAGGCGTTCACGCATTGCCGTAGTACTCGATGCTGCCTGCACAGCGAGGCACCTGGTGAAGCGAAAAATCTCCTAAAGTGGCGGGTTTGTGCCTTACGGCTGTGAAGTGCCTCGTGGCCGTCTCGAGATCGTCTTAACCCGGGACTTTTTCGGTGAATGCGAGAGTGCCCGAGATTTTCTTGACTCGTACCTTTACGGTGTCTCCTTTGCGCGCGCCCGGAACGAACAGCGAGTATTTGCCGACCTTGGCAATCCCGTCTCCTCGCTTTCCGACGGCTTCGATTCGTACGTCGTAGACGCTCCCCTCTTCAAGCGCACTGGCCGCACTTTCCTTCTTCACGTATCGTTTCCGTATGGGCCTGTGAGCGCCGCATGCGTCACACTTTAGCATAACCGTTCTGTCACTCTTCGTTAGATGTGTGTCTGGTCTATTGCATTCTGAGCAAATTACGTACTCGGCAACATAATCCTCGATGAGGGTGGCAATCATCTCTTGCGAAAATCTGCCCTGAAGAATGACCCTCCCTCCGTCAGCCTTGCCTGCAGTTCCGAGCTCTCGCAACAGAAATTTCAGCACGTGCTCGGGATTTCTATTTAACACGTCGCTGATTTCGCCGAAATTCTCAAAAACAGTCATCCTTCCTTCGATAAACACCCGGGGTACAGGTATCGAAAAACGTTCCGCAGCTATCGTTGTCTCAGGCAAGTTTTTGATGCCGCGATCCAAGTAGTTTTCATAACTATCCGTAGTATACACCTTCTTCTGACTATCACAATTTACAGCGGTCCCAGGGCGTCACGCTTTGATGAGCTCAAACCCCTCGTCTATGACAATTCTGCACGGCGGTGGCACTTTCATCGAAGCTCTACGCAGCGCTTCTTTGGCTTTTAAAAAGTTAGGAGGATTTACAAACACCGTAAACACTTTTTGGTCAGAGGCTACGCGGGCGGCGGTTCCTACTGCCTTTCCAAATGCCCCCCTCATCCCATCCTGAACCCGATCAGCCCCAGCGCCGGTGGCCATCTTGTTCTCTCGCAGCACTTGGTGCGGATAGACGCGGAGCTTCAGCCTGAAATTCAGCCTGCCTGTTGATTTCATTAGGTAACGGTTCGCTGCGATCCTGGCGGCTTCCAGCGCAATATGTCGTATTTGGCACGGTTCATCAACGCTGAGTGAAACTGCCACCTTGAAATCGGCACTTAGGTTGCCGGTATCGAATTGTGAAATCTTGCTTCCAGGGATCCCCCCCATATAAGACTTCCTTGTGTAGGCGGGTCCTGTAACCCTTCTATACATCTTAGCTGGTTTGCGTGCCATTTTATCCTCGTTATTGAACTGTAACTAGCATACACGTGATTCGTTAAAAAGTTTTGCCGGTTTGGAATCGCACGCGGCAAGAAGATAAAGCTGAAGCTTGCTCTAGTGATTCTCACGCAATCAAGCCAAGCGTGCAATGACTGCTGCGTGCGCCTTATAAAACGGTTCGAGCTCGTGGACGTACTCAATGTCAAATAGCTCTTCTAATTTCTTGACTTCTCTTTTATAGACTGTTTTGGGTTTCTCAGTGACATCTATGCTTCGCGCTTTAATTATAATGCAAGCGTAGCCGCGTGGTTTCAAGAACAATTCGGCGTTTTTAACAGCGATTTCAGCTTGTCTCGGCTGTGCGATGTCCTGGTACAGCAGATCAACAAGTTCGACAACAGGTCCATAGTCAGGTTGCGTAGCATCTGAAATCAGGGGGACAATATTCGTCACGCGCTCTGACAAACGAACGAGGTCCCGAGCCACGCGTGGCGCAAACTCTACGGCATACACGAGTGAAACAATGTTGGCTAGGTGCGAGACAGTCGTCCCAGATGCGGCCCCTAAGTAGAGCACAATCTGCTCAGGCGCCAAAGGCACTTGCGCCTGCTTCGTCAATAATGCTGCCAGCTTACTCCTTCGCGGATTCCAAAGCCGGTACCCGTCGAATGTCCTCTCCCCGTACAGGGCTTCGCCTTTCGTGGCTAACTGCTTATCCAGTAAAAAAACTCCAGGGACCTTATGGCGTCTTATCTTCATGTTGTTTGGGGTTGCGCTCCGCGGTCTGCAGTTCGCCAACTCGTTTTTCCACTTGACTTAATAGTTCAGGATAGACCTTTTTTGAATAGAAGTCTAAACGAGCCGCAATGGCTATTTTTGCAGCTAAGATTCTTGCAATCTTTCCTCTGTTGTTCGGGTGACTGCCGCGAACGAGCGGATGTTGAAAAATAACTCCGTGCTTGGGCGGTTTTGTGCCGTACTTTATATGCCTGAATAGCGCCTTGGAAGCGCCTATTACCTGAATCCTGCTAGCCGGCATTCTTGCGAGTGGCCCTAGGCCACCTGCTCGAGCGATTAATCGCGCCCCGAGCAATTCACCAGCGAGCGTGGAGAGATTAGGGGCAGTGGTGCGCATTTCAAGCTCGATGGCGTTTGCTATCTCCTGTCTCAATTCGCAAAGTCGGCTTATGGAACCGGCAAATTCTTGCGCCAGCGGTGACTGTGCGGAAGGTGAGGAGGCAAAAGCTTCCAGTAGGTCCTCTGGCATAGACGTCTCCGACGTGAGCAAACACCACTCCGAAAGTCGTTCAGAGAGCAAGTTTATCGACTCATCAATGTCGTCGATACCATCGATAAGTTGGATAATGCGCGCGTCGGGCTGCGCAAACGCTGTGACTATCCGTTCCTTCGCGCTTTGTATCATAACAGCGCGAAGGAGTGAAACATATTCGGGCTCGGAGCTGACAACTTGAAGTTTGATCGCAATCTCCCTGAGACGACCTCTGCATTCCTTATCGAAATCGGCAAAGTCCTCCCGCTGTAAGCGCTGTGCCATCGCGTCGAAGTCTGCATTCAAGACCTGCGAGCGGACGATCTCGTCGTTGTGCAGTTCGATATCTCCAAACCAAGTTTTGATGTGTGCCATAACTCATTCTGTCGTCAGTTGCGCCAGTCTTCGCAACGGATGCGATGGGGCCTATTCTATTTATAGTGCCGATAGACGGTTCTATATATCTTGGGGCAAATTTATAGTTTGTCGGCTGGAAGTGATCAATTGGACGTCCGTATCGGCAAACTGACGCTTAGTAACCCCACGATGCTCGCCGCAGGGATTATGGGATCTGCCGCATCTTCTCTAAGGCGTGTCATGACGTGCGGTGCAGGGGGCGTAGTGACGAAGTCAGTAGGTCTCACGCCTCGCGAAGGTCATCCCGGACCTGTCCTCGTTGAGACCTCATCAGGATTTCTCAACGCGCTTGGATTACCCAATGCGGGACTCGCGTTTACCGATGAACTTGGGCAGCTGATTGCCCAAGCCGAACGAAAACCACTAATCGTCAGCATATTTGGCGCCAACGCAGACGAATTCATTGAGCTCGCCAGAACGTTTTGCCGGTTCGCCGACGCCCTCGAGCTTAACCTAAGCTGCCCCCACGCCCGGGGATACGGAATGGAAGTTGGCGCAGAGCCGGCACTAGTCAAGTCTATTACGCGCTCCGTGAAAAAACAGGTCGAACTCCCTGTATGGGTCAAGCTCACCCCTAACGTGACTGATATCACGGAAATAGGTCATGCAGCCGAAAAAGGTGGAGCTGACGCTGTAGTGGCGATAAACACCGTCAAGGGAATGGCGATCGATGTGGAAAGCGGAAGGCCTGTCTTGGGTAACGCATTTGGCGGACTTTCAGGCAGTGCGATAAGGCCGGTAGCGGTGAAATGTGTTTACGATCTCTACGAAACCCTTAGGATCCCTATTGTCGGGGTCGGGGGGGTCAGCAGTTACGAGGATGCCCTGGAGCTCATTATGGCAGGAGCGAAGACCATTCAGATCGGGTCGGCGGCGGCCAGAGATCTGTCGGTCTTTAAGAGTGTGGCGGACGGAATCGACCGCTACCTTGCCAGAAAAGGCATAACACTTGAAGACGCGGTCGGAAGCGCACACGAGAGTCATTGAAATGGATCTGAAGCAGCTGCTTAACACGACAAGTGTACTGCTCGTAGACGACACATACGCCGGCCTGAGAGATACTACTTTCTCGAAGTATCTTCTTCGGGAGATGCTCGATTCACCGATTGACGCGATCGTTTCGTTTATCTGTAACGGTCAAATACGCGGAATTGCCTTCAAGCAGGATTTTTGGACGTTAGTCACCGACATAGTCCGGTTTGATTCAGAGTTCGATAGGTATGCCAGAGCGCTGTATCAGGCGGCCAAATCCGACAATAAGCGATCGTGTGTGATCGAGGCAGCCGATTTTCACGCGGCGGTATGCGCACTTTTGTGCGACATGCTAGTGAGCGGTGAATCCTGTGAATGTTACGGCGGAAGACGAGCTCAGGTAGTAGCATACTCGCCTGAGCGTCAGGAGCGCTTACAGCTGTTTTTTAAGACTAAAATCGAGCTATTCTACGATTTGAATGCGGGAGAGATGCTGGAGGTATGCTGTGGGAATGGCATGGCCACCGCTGCGCTCCGCGAGCTTGGTTATAACGTATATGCGATAGATAACGATAAATGCGCAGTTTGCGAGGGGTTATTCTACGGCGCTCTTACCAAAGAAAGCACGCTGGTGATGGATGCCCGTTGCCTAGCGGAATACGAACTCGCCAAGTACCACGAGTTTGGATGCGTCGCTGGCTTCATGCTGGGGGCCATTTACGAGTTCAACAAACCCGATTGGCAGAAAATATTGTCAGAGGCTGCTGAGGTCATTAGGGAAGGGCTTTTGCTGTTTACCGCGCATAAGAAAGAAGAGGTTGACTTCATTTACAAAACGATGCTAGCCTTTGGCATCGAAGGCGAAATTATCGACAACCGAGATGACACCAGTATTTACGACCAGTGGGCCTACCTCGGCGTCAAGCGAGCGAGCGCACGCGCATCTTCAAATCCCAAGGAGTGAGCACTGGCAGCCCGCTGCTGCGCGGTATCACTTCAACAGTTTTCGGTGCTGTCTTTCTTCGGGTTGGTTTTTCGCTTGATTGTAGTCGGATTATGCACTTGGCCGTTATATAGAACGTGGCGGCTCGCACAGGGGCGGAGCGCCAATCATTGTGATCTCCCAGACAAAACGTCTGCTATGCAGTCAATAACGTCTGTTGCCAAGAGGCTGTATCCAAAGCGGGAATATGCTAAGTCGCCGGCACGACCGTTAAGGTAAGCGGCTGCTGAAGCGGCTTGCATTTTGTCTAGGGATGTTGAGAGAGCGCCAACAAGCCCTGCTAGGACGTCGCCAGTACCCCCGACCGTCATAGCGGCGTTACCGGTTTTGTTGAGCCTGTGTTTCGTTCCATCTGAAATGATATCGATGCGACCCTTTAGCAGCGTTACTACGCCCCAATCTCGCGAAAAAGCTTTTACCGCCTCTATTCTTTCTTGAAGCGTGCTTGGAACTTCGGCACCTGTCAGAGCTGCAAACTCGCCTAGGTGTGGCGTGACAGCTATTTTGCCTTCCTCATACTCTGAGCTTGCAAGGCCACGGAGCGCGTCTGCGTCGAGCGTTAGGTTGTTAGAAGCAGTTATTAGCGCGCTTGCAGCTCGGATCGTCTCTGCGTCAGCACCGAGACCAGGACCCAGCACCACGGAATCGTGCTTGGCAATTAGATCGATCAGACTTTCAACGTCTCGCGTGGTGAATCGGTCGATGCCTATCTTTCGAACTATGAGGTTCGGATTGAATCCTGCTATGATTTCGGCGTTTGGAGATGCAACAGTCACGATATCGACCCCGCTTCTCATCGCCGCCATTGCAGCGAACGTTGGCGCGCCCGGATAAGGGCCTCCGCCAATAATCAGTACTCGCCCATTTTCGCCCTTGTGACTTTCGGCGCGCCGATGCAGCAACACATCTCCAGGGCCAGTGCATAGCTCCGCTTCTAGCGGAATCCCAATATCGCAGACTGTGGTTCCCTTTGATCGTGTGCCAGCTTTGAGGCCGTGAAAGGCGACCAGATAATCTGAATCGACCGCAGTCTCTGTGCGATAGCCACTTGGCACATCAACCGACAGTTTCTTGATTTTTGCTTGATTGATGAGGTGAATGACGGTTCGTTCTGGCTCGCGCACGGGCCCTGCCAGCCCGGTTCCGAGAATGGCGTCGACAAGAATGTCATAGCCTTCTAGCTTCGTGAGAGGACTTTCCGGGCCAAAAATTGAAGCGCCTTGACAAAGCGTTACCGAATGATCCAAGTGCTCCAAAATCTTCCAGTTCGTTCGTGATTCTTCAGTCTTCAGGGCTTTCTCATGGCCGACTAGCACCACGTGAACGGCAAAATCGCGCGACAGATGCCGAGCCGCAACGAAGCCGTCGCCCCCGTTGTTCCCTAGACCGCAGATGATAGCTATTGTCTGGGAAGAGCCGCGTGAACCTTTGCAGAGGTGTCTTACGCGTTCCGCAACGGCCTTTCCCGCATTTTCCATGAGCTGCAGTTTGGAAATGCCGAGCCCAACGCAGTTTTCGTCGATGCGCCGCATCTCTTCAGCAGATAACGGCTCGAGAGGCATAAACCTAAAATGCATAGCATAGAGATATAACGCTTGTGCTGCGACGCGTCCGGATCATTGCAGATTACCAGTTCGGGTCTGGTGCCGGAGAGAGTCTCTTTCCAGAAACGGTCACTTTCGCGCTATCGCGAACGCGACGGGTCAGTCAGGTTCTCGACGGCGGAATTCGGGTCGCAACATTGCGTGCGTCTGACGGACTTTTCACGTTAGGCGAGCTAGGAGCACGTCGACTCCACGCACGTTTTTCGTGTCCGAAGCTGCGAGTTATCGTGAACGCCGAATCTGCGCCGTTCGTCGGGGCGGGAAGAACGGCCTTTGCAAAACACGTGATAAGTGCTGACTCTGATTTGAGGGCGCAGGACGAGGTACTCTTAGTCGACGAACGCGACGCGCTAATAGCGACAGGCCGGGCTCTCTTGAGCCCACTAGAGATGTGTGCGTTCAACAAGGGAGTGGCAGTAAAAACGAGGCAGGGTTTCCTTAAGACGGATGGAAGACGCAAACTGCGTTCAGACCTTCCGAATCCAGCACCATAACGTAAAAATCCTTTGAATGTGTCATTAACGTGGGTGATTCTATGATTCCAGGCATGCGGGGAATGAGTCCCAAAAAACTACAGCAGATGATGAAACAAATGGGGATCGACGTCGAGGAGTTGGCAAACGTCGAGCGGGTGATCATCCAGCTTTCTGATAAAGAACTCATTTTCGAAGACGCAACGGTGACCGTGATGACGGCGCAAGGAACCAAGAACTATCAGATATCCGGGGAGCCCACAGTGCGTCCGAAAGTGAACGATGAAGACGTCAAAATAGTGACAGAACAGGCAGGAGTCAGTGAGGATGCTGCGCGAGAAGCCCTGGTGACTTCCGGCGGAGATCTCGCTGATGCCATTCTCAAATTGAAGGGGCAGTAGCGGCAAAATATGATAGAGAACGCGCTTTTGGTCTCAGTCGCGAACGCTGAAAGGCAATTCTTAGTTAGATCCGAAGGAGAGCTTCACACGGACGCTGGCGTCATCAACCTCGAGATTCTGCAAGCTCTGGAATATGGCAGCATAATTACCACGCACCTGGGCACGGAATTCAAGGTGCTGAGACCCCGCGCTCCTGACTATTTTCGTCACTTGAAGCGAACTGGCGCGCCCATGATGCCGAAGGACATTGGGATCATAGTCGCCCATACTGGTTTGAACAATAACGATATCGCCCTCGACGCAGGCGCAGGGTCGGGAATCACAGCGATCTTTCTGGGAAGCGTCGCCGAACACGTGACTTCGTACGAGATCAACAGTGATTTTGCTAAACGCGCTGCTCAGAATGTGAGACACGCAGGACTGACAAACATTGATATCATTGAAGGCGACGTGCTCGAAATGACCTCAGAGGAAGAGTTTGACGTCATCACCCTCGATTTATACGACATCGTCAAAGCAATCGAAGTGGTAAAGGAATATTTGGCGCCCGGCGGGTTCATCGCAACCTTCTCTCCGTTCTATGAGCAGGCTTTTGAAGCACGCAAGGCGCTTGCGCGCTCTACTCAAATCAAGACGTTTGAGGTAATTGAGCGGGAAATGCAGTTTGGAAAGAGAGGTACTCGCCCTGCGACACGAGTCGGTCACACTGGATTCGTTACGATAGCCCGAGCCTGACCGCTGCGACCCAGTTCTAGCGGCTGTTTTGCTTATGAAATGAGCGCGAACTTATAAATAATAATATCAACGATTTTTTTGGGGGGATGTATGGGCTTAGGAACCAGCACAACTGAACCCGACATAGATTGTCTGGCGTTTATGGGATATGAGCGATACGGGGCAACCAAATACGTGCGCTGCGGTGCTTTTGGGATACTCCCGCTTGATTCGTGCAAGCGCTGCGTAGAATACAGAAAAGCAAGAGCCCCTGATTACTACCGTTAGCTACTCATCTGCGAAAGTGCCTTCGTGTACGCCTT
Source organism: Methanobacteriota archaeon (assembly GCA_963701995.1). Classification (GTDB taxonomy): domain Archaea; phylum Halobacteriota; class Bog-38; order Methanoflorentales; family Methanoflorentaceae; genus Methanoflorens. Next base: position 1,122,426 of record OY969693.1, read on the forward strand.
CTCAGTTCTCCGAGCGATGTTATCCCACGTAAGGGTCTCTCTAACGGCTGCGTAAGCCTCTGTAGCGAGATCGTCTCGTAGGTTCTGATCAGCTAGGAGCCGATTCACACCTTGCGAGAGCGCAAGCACATCTCGTGGGCGCACGAGCACGCCGCAGCGGTCGTTCAATATCTCAGGAATTCCCCCTACATTCGTTGCGACAACTGGACGCTCACAGGCCATTGACTCAATTAAAAAGAGACTGGACGCTTCCATCAAGCTTGGGATCACGACGATATCTGATGCCGCAATGTAATGGGGCAACTCTGTATGCGGCACTGCGCCGATGAACGTCACGACGTCTTGGAGGCCGTGCTGCTCAACAAGCCTTTCGAGGTGCTGCTTCTCTGGCCCATCTCCGGCGATCACAAGCTGGGCATCGTGTTGCGCGATGATGTCAGGCATGGCCAAAATGAGGTAGTCCACGCCGTTCTTTTCGACAAGTCTTCGCGCGGTAAATAGAACCGTTTGGTCAGAGAGGGATTCCGTAGGAACAACGTCGGGGTGAAACGCGCGCGGGTCGAAGCCGTTGTGAATTGTCACCACCTTGTCGGCGGGTGCGCCCCATTCAATGACTCTGCTGGCGAAATACGCACCCGTGTGAATCTGGATCTTGGAAATTCGCGCAAGCGCGGGGGCGAGCGCGCGTTCTGTAAATCTGTAGAGTGACGCGACTATAGGTGGCTCTATGTAGCGCCAGATGTCATAATAGGATCCGTGAAGTGTGTTGACCGCTGCTCCTCTGTATTTTCGAGCCAAGACGTTTGCTGCCACGCCTGACGTGTAGAAATGGCCGTGGTAGATATCAAACCCGGAGAGATCTGCTGCAAACGTAGCAAACGGAAATGCGACCTGTCGGGCAAATCTTAGGTTTGCAGGATCCCACGTGCGTTTCATAGAGCCTCCAAGTTCAACGTTTTTGACTGATACGTCTTCAATGCGAAACTCAGTGGCTCTGCTGCTTGCCCCGCTTACTATCGTCACTTCGTGCCCGAGTTTTGCTAGCGATTTCGACAGTTCAAGCAGTGCAACTTCAATCCCCCCCAGCAATACCCCTTCTGGCTGCGGACCGAGCTCATAGATGTGTGCAATCTTCAGCGGGTTCAAACGCGCACCTTCCATTGTCGCGCAATTTGAGCCAGCGTTGAGAACTTAAAGCGCGCGTCTTCGTCCAAGTCTTGTAGGACCGAAGAGAAGAGGCCCTTCTGGCAGCCTAGTTCGTAAGCCGGGTGCGCATATACCACGAACGGTAATTGGTTGCTGTGCCAAACATCTGCGCACGCAGATATTCTCGCTTTGATCTCGTCTGCAGATAACCCCTTCGCGAAAAGCTCACCGATCGAATCCATCGAAACGGGCACTTGTAAGACTCCGCTTATGTCCGAACCCGTTTCGGGGTAAAACGGAGATATAGGGTGGTCGCTCTTGAAATCGCTTGAGTAATCGAAATCAAACGCATTTATAGCTCGAAGCAGAGCGCTTGTAACAGTGAATCCTGGTGATGCGAAGCTCTTGGCTGTGGCCTTAGTTACAGCCTCGAGCGCCATCATGCCGGTGCTAATCAACCGTTTGATGGCTACCTCGTCCATCATTGACAATTTGCGAGTCCACGTGAAGTGATCGTACCCGTGTAGTCCCAGTTCGTGTCCATCTTCTTTGACTCTTTGTAGAATCTCTGGCGATGCAGCTTCCACCTGCGTGCTGCGCAAGATACCGTTGAGACTATAGGCCCCGTATCTCAGCGGCCTCGACTTGATGAACTGCGCGTAGCTTCGCGGATGAGCGAGGTGCTTGAAGAAATTGAGCGCTAGCCTGTCGGGGCCTGTGGTGATGAAAAAAGTCCCTTTGATGCCAAGACGCTTCAACAAGTCAAGAAGTTCAGGCAGGAGGGCGATATCTCGTGTGCTGTCGACGTCAATTCTTATCGCGGCGGGGGTTTTGGACATCGTCATTTCCACAAAAAAGTATATCTATACACGTTTTCCAAATCGTATTTGGTATTAAGACTGTCGTTAATACAAGTCGTTCTACCAAGTTGCAGGTTTCTGATGCGATTTCTGCGAGGCAAATAAACCGATGGATACTTCGCGACTCAGGCAGAATCAAAGTGCGATGTTAAAGGCAGGGTTGCTGTCTGCGTGCCTTGCTCTGACTTTTGGGGTATTTAGGAGCGCGTTTGGCAATAGCACACTCCTCTTAGATTACGCTACGCTTAAGCAAAACGGGTTTTATTTGTGGGCAGTTCTAGCTCTATGCGTCTTGTGGATTTACATTAAGCGAACCGATATTCTCGAGGACGCCCGCAGCGCTACTGATACTAAGTGGCTACTATTCGGCGCAATGCTTGTCGGCGCCTCCTTCGGGTTCATGTACTACGTCGCTGCCGTTTCAGACTCGCTTCCAGCAATTCTTTTTGCCATTGGCTTCGTCATCGTCGCTCAATTCACGCTCTTCTTTGGAAAAGCGTCAAAAATACCCCTTGTGTTGTTGGGATTATTCGGAATTGCCGTTGGTTTTCCTGTGCTGCTCGAAAGCACGCTAGCGACTCCTTTTGCGAGAGCAACTGCTATACTCTCCGTATCGACATTGCAACTGTTCAGGCTCCCTATCACTTTGGATGGGGTTACCGTCACAGTGAACAGCCTACTGGGTAACAGCATTGCTGCGCAAGTCGATACGCGCTGTGCGGGAAGTGACTCGCTAGCAATATTTTTAGCGATTTTTGGGCTCATGCTTATAGACCGAAAACCGCAAAACAAGGCTCTGGTCGGACTCTTTATTTTGGGGGTTGTTGGCACCTATCTGCAAAACTTTGTCAGGCTGCTGTTGTTGTTCGCAGCTGGATACTACTATGGCGCGAACGCCCTGTGGGCAGTTCACGACTACGCAAGCTACATACTTTTTCCGGTGTGGTTTCTAGGCTTTTCAGTCATTTATCTGAAGTATGCTCGGAAGCCAGGCAATTCGGCCATCGAGCGTATAACAAGCACTGAGAGTACACCTGAGCTCTAGCGCGTTATGAACGTATTTTGGACGAAGCGTCGACAGATCTCTCCGTCTTCATTCTCCTTTTCGTTCCGCAGCGAAAATCAACGAGATTTGAGGCATTGCTCGCTCCGCAGAGTCCAAAACGAACAACAACAAATAACAAATGTTAAGTACGATCGCAAAAAAAATTACAAGCCGGTTCAGGGGCCGCAACTCGCACGCAGCTGTTTGTTGTTGCAGCTTCTTTTCGCCAGATGATGCACCATGAACAAGTCGGTATCTAGCAGCAAAACGCGCGCCCGCATTCACGGCTGGCGTCGGAGCGGCAGAAAATACGCGACTTTTTTACTTCTGGCTGCGGTTTTGGTCTCTCTCACAGCAGCGACGGTAAATGCCGCGAGTTCTGCGAGTCCAGCAGCAAGTTCAACTAACGCGATCCCTCTGGTGGGGGCCACAACGCACCCGATAGAGTACCATATCGGGTGTCCACCGTCGATGGTAGATGATGGTGTATCACTTAACTATTTTAAGGCACACGGATTCTCCGCCGTCGACTTGGTAGTCCCAGATAATAAGACGTACCAGACCGAGCTCAATACGATCAAATCGTTCGGCATGACGCCAATTATTGATGTTGAGATGCCCATTTGGAACGGGGGGCAGCTCCAGAGCACACCGATTACCCATTTCAGCAGCTACTTCCAATCACTCAAAAACGCCGGGTGGGAGTACGTCTCCTCAGAAGGTGGGCGAGCGGGCGATCTTGCTTATATGGCGCAGTTTTTCAAGGGCTACGTGAACTATAACTGTGACCAATGCGGCCTCTGGGGCGACGCTTACAAAAACCCATTCACCGCTATGAACATCTGGGAGAGCTACTACCCGCAAGAGTGGCCTTACATCCAACAAGGAGCAACACAGGCCGCTGCGCTTGGCATCCAGAACGGCATCTTGGCAGGCGTGTGGCCTAATACCGGCGGCGCTAACCAGATACTTGACAACTCACTTAACGGCAAGTCGCCCAGTTACAAGTCAATGTTCGATTGGTCCTACGCTAATGGCATTGGTTTCAACCATTTCGAGGTATGGTGCGGTCTTAATTCCCAGGGGCTTACCAAATATAAAGCATTAGGATTCGAAACGGTAGTCGCAAACCTGCAAGCTTATTACCCACCGACTAGTTCAGCCGGCGGGTGGGGATGGTCAAAGATCGGCGGGCAACTTGCTTCAGGCACGGGCCCTGCCGTGTGCGCGCAGGACGCAAACAGCCTCGACGTCTTTGTACAAGGCACCGACCACGCGCTCTGGCACAGGCACTACCAATCAGGGTCAGGGTGGTCCAGCTGGGACTCCCTCGGCGGGTACCTGACCTCGTCACCCGCTGCGACGTCATCGGGTAATGGTCGCATCGACGTCGTTGTGCGCGGCAGCAACGGCGCCCTGTATCAACGCTCTTGGACCGGAAGCTGGTCAAACTGGATCCCTCTCGGCGGGCAGATTCCCGCCGGTACGGGGCCAGCAGCCTGCTCATGGGGCGCAGGCCGTCTCGACGTCTTTGTACAAGGCACGAACGGCGCCCTGTACCATAAATCATATACCGGCACGTGGTCCAGCTGGGACAACCTCGGCGGGTCCCTGACGTCGTCACCAGCAGCAGCTACGTCGCCGGGCAGCAGTAGAATCGACGTCGTTGTGCGCGGCAGCAACGGCGCCCTGTATCAGAGCTCTTGGACCGGAAGCTGGTCAACCTGGGCATATCTCGGCGGGCAGATTCCCGCCGGTACAGGACCAGCGGCGTGCTCATGGGGCGCAGGTCGTCTCGACCTCTTTGTACAAGGTACGAACGGCGCCCTGTATCATAAATGGTATACCGGCAGCACGTGGTCCGGCTGGCAAAATCTCGGCGGGTCCCTTACATCGTCACCAGCAGCAGCAACAGCGCCGGGTAGTAGTCACATCGACGTCGTTGTCCGCGGCAGCGACGGCGCCCTTTGGCAGGGAACCTAACTGGGGGGTACGCCTGGATCCGTCAGCGGTATGTAACGTCGTCACTGTGCATTAGTGCGGACGCTGCACTAATCTGTAAGAGACAGTTAACGAGGATTATCGTCATTTTTATATACGGGCCGCGTATTGGGTTATCTGAGCAACTAACATGAGGAAAAGTCGTCTCTCTTTGCTAGTGGTCGCGACGGTGATCGCCACTATCCTGGTAGCTGGTTGTACTTCGTCAACTCCCACTAGCCCACAGGTCGCGAGCACAAATACTTCGACCTCCTCAACGACTGCGTCAGCTACGACAACGTCAGCGGTCAAAACGGCAAGCGTCTCGCCGTCACCCAGTGCTAGCGCGTCGCCAACTCTGACGTCGTCGCCAACTCCGACGGCATCGCCTCCAGCATCGGGGAAGATTGCCACCTCGATCACGGGCGACAAATTCTTCAACACAAACCCCACTATTACGCGGAACTCGCCGGTAAGCTGGGGGTTTGAGGTATCTGCACAAGGGAACTTGCTTTGCGGGGGCACCGTTACTGCTTCGATCGGCAGTAAATCGGTACCAGTGACGGGGAGCGCGAGCGGCTGTTTCGAGACTGCGTACATTAACCTTTCCAGCGCTCAAACAAACAGCCTAACGGCTGGCAATCCCACGCTCACAGTGCGCTATGCGGGTGACAGCACGCATCAGCCTTCTGTCCTCACCCAAACGATTACTGTAACGTAACGACATTCTATGACTGACGAAGGCAGTCCAGACTTTTGTCTCCACAACCCTATTTTGTATAAGGCTGACGGCTCATTATTGCGACGCCTAACGTTTTGAGCATTATCGTCCCATTTAGATATTCTTATATATTCAGCAAGCTACAGAAACAAGAGTTTGTAGCAGTCGCTGCGCTCGCCCAACTCCGAAATCGCCGAAGTTAGTTTTCTCCTGCAATTATGGAAGCGAAACAAGTCTTACAATTGGTTGCTGTGTGCATCATTTTGGGCGCATGCGCATCGATAGCGATCCCTCGAGCAACCGCCGCTGAAATTAGAGTAGGTGCGGGGGGACAGTATCAGACGATCTCGGAAGCCGTTAAGTCTGCACAGCCAGGCGACACGGTGCTCGTTGGGCCGGGAACGTATGTCGAAAATATCGTAGTTGATAAGCCCATCACCGTTGTTTCCACGGACGGAGCCCAAGCGACGGTAGTTAAAGCTTCAGACACGAGCAAAGATGTCTTTCTGCTCGCCAGCCCCGACGTCAGTATACGAGGCTTCACCGTTTCAGGGGGGAACATGGGAGTCGCGTTTGGGCACACGTCGAACTGCGTGCTCACCAAATGCATCGTGAAGGGTAACGTTTTTGGGGTGTACCTAGCTGGTGCCACATCTAATCTGGTAAGCAACAACAACCTAAACGATAACGGTTTTGGTATCTACTTGGATGGGTCGTCCGGAAACAAATTGTCGAACAACAGCGCCTCGAATGAAAAAGGTGGCGGGGGAAAGGCGTCGCTGAGCGACGGCATTTACATGTTTAATTCGAATGCCAACAACGTTACGCGAAATGATCTGACCAACAACAACAACTTTGGGTTATCCCTCTTTGACTCGAAAAACAACGTTTTTTCAAACAATACAATCGGGTCGAACGCCCAATTTGGCGTGCGGCTTCGCGATGGGGCTGACAACAACAATTTCTCATTCAATACGTTCAAAGCGAATGCTGAAAACGGCGTTCTTATCGGCAATTCACGAGGCAACACGTTTTATTTTAACAACTTCCTTGACGAGAAGAGCCATTTCTACACCCAGGAGGGTAATAGCATCAACTCAACAACACAGCTGAACTATACATATAATGGCAATTTGTTCAGCGGGTTTGTCGGCAACTACTACTCGAACAACGTCGGAGCCGATGCAAACGGAAACGGAATCGCGGATTCAGCGTTTGCGGGAGACAAATACCCCCTCGTCAAGCCGATCGAGAACTATGGTACTGTTCAACCGACTCCGACGCCAACTGCAACCCCCTCTGCGGCGGCGTCCACGACTTCAACCACATCCACGAATACGACAGCGTCCATTGAGGGTCAACGAGCTCCAGCAGCAGTGCCGGGATTCGAAACTGTGACAGCGATTTTTGGGCTGCTGTTTGCGGCAGTAATCGCCGTGGTACTGAAGACGCGAGTGCGGTGACGAGGCAGTTGCTACCGTACTGACGTTAAGCGCTCTGGTGAGTGGCTCCAGCCTAATATCTTCAGTTTGGGTCGCGCTCTCGGCGGCCGACGATCAGAGATCCTCCACAGTTGTTTGAGCAAAGCTCGTTGAAGGGAACGTCTCAGTGATCCGTATTAGCACCATCCCGTGACTAATGATATCGTACGTCCGCGACAGCAGCGGCACGTTATGAGGAACGCCAAACAAGTCGCTAAGCTCATCGTTCGAAGTGGCATCAACTCTTCTGATTTCGCGCCGTGATTCAATTCTTCGCTGCGTCATGATTCGTCCTATGGGTATGTCAGCTTTCATTAGGTCGTGTCTGAACTCTTTTTGCAGGCGTGCGATAGGCGTGTAGGACTCGGCGTAGATCAGTGGTCGGTCGTCGTCGTCGTTTTTGAGAACAACCACGCGATAGTTTATGTTGTCGCCCTCCTCTACGTCCAACGCCGCGGCTCTTTCGGTGTCTGCTCTGACGACCTGTTGAAGCAACGTCTTCACGACAACAGGTTTCCCGGTCAGCACTTCGAGCAGAGTCGTAACTGAGCCGTCTGTCATCAGTAACAGTCGCTGCGCCTTCGATAGTGGAACGTTCGGATCCTTCATACGAATCTTTGACCTCCTAGCTTTCAGCAATCCGGAGCCTGTTGGCCGAACGAGATCTCGCGAACGTACGCGCCGCTGTTTTGCGCTTTTACCGCGCGGACTTCGCCACCGATAGTTTCCTTCAAGTAACGCTGAACTGCCGTTTGTAGCTGCTTTCCGTCGGCTATCCCATAGACGGCGGGGCCAAACGAGCTCATTCCGGCGCCGAACGCCCCGTTCTCTCTCATGAATCGAACGAGACGCGCGCAGAACGGCTGTAGTTCAAGTTCTCGGCGCTTGAAACCTAGCATCTGAACTCGATCGATAGATCGGCCGAAACTTTCGATGTCTCGTTCCACGACTGCCGGAAGCATTTCCATTAAAATAACGTGACATAGCTCCTGGATCTCGATGAGCGGCAGTGGACAGTTTTGTTTGAATATATCGACCTCGCGTCTATCGCTCGCGCCGTGTAGATTAGGTATGGCAAGAACGATCGTCCAATCCGGAAAATCGTGACGGACGATCATTGGCGCTGGGTCATATTTTCCAGAAGCCGACGATGGCAAGAACGCCGTCTTGCCTTTGTGACCCCCATCAATGATGAAGCCACCCCGCTCGTACGCCGCGACGCCGATACCAGAGGTGCCCCCCCTTCCCGTTAGTTGGGCAATGGCCGTTGGCGTCAAGCGCAGGTCGTAGATTTCGCTTATCGCCGTTCCGACTGCTAGCGCGACTTGGGTTCCTGAGCCTAGTCCAATGTGAGCAGGAAATTCGTCGACGACCTCGATCGCTACGCCCCCGACATCGTGCTGCGTCATGATCGCTGACGCCGCTCTTTTTATTCGGTTTTCGAACGTTGTGTTTCCTGAGACCGATAGCTGAGCATCTTCTCGCGCGTTGATCTTCACTGATGGAAAGTCGAGAGTGAGTCCGACGCCACCATCAATGCGTCCAAGCGAGCCGTTCAAGTCAATGAGGGTGATATGAAGTCTCGATGGCGTTACTACTTCGATCATGTCGTTTTTCGCGTCGACGTCTCCGGTTCAATGTGAATGATGGCCTCCTTAACGTTTGGCACGCGCGTTTTTATGTCTTTTTCCAGTTTGTTGGCGATGTTGTGAGCGTCTTCAAGACTAAGGTTCGGCCGAACATGGATGCTTACGTCCACGAATATGCTGCTGCCGGCTTGCCGGGCCCGAAGATCGTGGAAGGCAGTTATGTCGCGGTTATCTGTTATAACGTCTCTGATCTTTGACGTTATTTCCTTAGGTGGGGCGGCGTCGACGAGGACCCGAGTCGTTTTTCGCCCGAGCCGGATAGAAGTCGTAAGCATTATGATCGCGACGAAGATCGCGGCCAAAGGGTCGACGACGACATAACCGAACTTGGCTGCCACCAAGCCGAGAAGCACAGCTGTGGAGCTGTAGATGTCCGTTGAGAAGTGATAGGCGTCGGCTTCTAAGGCCGAACTTCCGTATTTTCGGGCGTTTTGAAACAGGTACCGTGAAACGCGGAAATCTGCGATGATGGCAAAAATCATAATGGCGATGGCGTAATAAAGCGTATTGTCTATCTGGATAGCAAATCCTGTGAGAAGTCGCAGGCCCGCCTCATAGAAGATCCATATGCTTGTAACGCCAAGAAGTGCGGTCTGTACGAGGCTTGAAAAGTTTTCGAACTTCTCATGGCCGTAGGGATGTTCTTCATCGAGTGGCCTATTTGCGCTTCTGATGCCCGTGTAAGCAAAGCCCGAAGCAAGAAGGTCGAGCAGCGAATGGGCCGCTTCGGCGAGCATTCCTAGACTGCCACTTGCAACTCCCACGATAATTTTCGTGGAGAGCAGAAGCACATTGACGAAAACTGAAAAAGTTGCAGCGTGGAGCTTTTGGGCTGCGCCGCTGGCGTCGTCCATTCTTGGCCGTTTATATAGGTTTTACCTTATTTAGGAGTATCGGAATCGCGTGACGCGAGCCGCAGCAGCGTCAGAAACCTTTAAGTAGCTTTGTTGCACTTTTAAAAACTACACGGGTCAGGCGTTATCACGCAGAATGTGCAAAGATGCACCCCAAGATACAACTCGCAGTGCCCTCATCCTTGACCATCGAAACTGCCGATCAGAAAATAAAGACATACAAGGTCGGACAAGTCGCTCGGGCGGCGGCAATATTCGGGGTGCAGAATGTTACGATTTACCGTGACGCTGCGTACGATGACAGCAAATTCATCGCGTCGATATTGCAGTACATGGAGGCGCCGCAGTACCTTCGAAAGCTGCTTTTCCCGCGCTCAAATGAGTTGAGATCCGTCGGGGTGGTCCCCCCGTTGAAGACCCCTCATCACGCGCGGCCGCGTGATGACATTCGAGAAGGAATTGTGATAGACGTCGGAACTGACTGCGCTTGGGTTGAAATCGGTTTGGATTGCCCGGCCCTTTTGCGAACAGCCACGTTGCGCAAAGGGGAGCGCGTGACAGTTAAGATCTTTTCGCGAGATCCGCTTGAAGTCGAACTGACTCAGAAGCCGCCGCGCTATTGGGGGTATTCGGTCCGGGTGGTCGATAGCATCGCAGACGCGTTGGAGGGGTTGGTCATAGCCACGTCGAGGCACGGAAAGCCAATAAGTTCCGCTATACACGATGAAATAAGAAGGAGAAGCGCCGAATTGATGACTTTCGTATTTGGGGCTCCCAACCGCGGAGTAGAAGCGTTATTCCAGGAAGCGGGGCTATCGCTGGAGGATGCTTCAGACTTTGTTGTTAATACGATTCCGCAGCAAGGGACAGAGACGGTGCGCACGGAAGAAGCTATCGTGGCCACGTTGAGCGTGTTTAATATCGCGCTGCACGAATCAACATGAGGTAAACTAATGACAAAAAGACACCGTCCGAGACGCGGGTCTCTCGCCTACAGCCCCCGAAAGAGGGCAAAGAGCGAAGTGCCGAGAATCCGCTCCTGGCCAGAGCAAGATGAGCCGCGAATACTGGGATTCGCGGGCTACAAAGCTGGGATGACGCACGTGATCTTAGTCGATGATTCCCCTAACAGCCCAACTGAAGGTTTGGAGATAAGCGTGCCCGCCACGGTCGTCGAAACTCCCGCGATGAAAGTAGCGGCCGTACGGACGTATCGTAAGACGCCTTATGGAAAGCGCATTGTGCTCGAAGCTTGGGCCGGCAATATCGCAGGCGATGTTGCAAAGCGCAGGCCGCTTCCTAAGGAGGCAGTACGCCGTGATGGGGGTCTCGACGGTGCCGACGAGATCCGCGTGCTGGTTTATACCTCGCCAGCGGCGGTTAGTGGCATTCCAAAGAAGGTGCCTGAACTGATGGAAGTGCCTGTTGGTGGAGACGACGTAAGCGCTGCGTATACATACGCGGACGATATCTTGGGAAAAGAAATCGATGCTGCGAACGTCTTCAAAGAGGGTATGCTAGTCGACGTAATAGCAGTGACAAAGGGCAAAGGGGTTCAGGGGCCAGTCAAACGGTGGGGTGTCACCATCCAGGATCGAAAAGCGTTCAGGGGTGGCAAGGGGCGCCACGTCGGGAATCTTGGTCCGTGGAACCCAGCGCGTGTTAGGTGGACGGTCCCCCAGCTTGGTCAGATGGGCTATCAACAAAGAACTGAGTACAATAAGCGAATACTTAAAATCGGCCCGGACGGAGCTGTAGTGACTCCCGCGGGCGGATTTGTCAAATATGGGCTCGTTCGAGGCGCTTATGTTCTTCTCCACGGATCGATTCCAGGACCTGCCAAGAGGCTCATTAGAATGAGATCGGCCACCAGGCCACACAAGACCGCACACACGGTTCCTGATCTGAGCTACGTTAGCGTTCGATCGAAGCAAGGAGTGAGATGAGATGAAGGGGCGACTAGTGAGTCTGAAGGGAAAGGCCAGGAAGAAAATCGATCTTCCGGAGCTTTTCGACGAACTCTACCGCCCAGATCTCATAAAAAAGGCAGTCGTCGTTTCGCAGGCAAATAGGAGGCAGGCGTATGGACCGGAGCCCACGGCGGGCATTAAGACCTCAGCGGAATCGTGGGGTTCGGGGCGGGGAGTCGCGCAAGTTCCGCGATTGAAGAACTCCAGCAGGGTCGCGAGGGTGCCGCAAGCGGTTGGCGGAAGAAAAGCACATCCGCCAAACTCAAAAAGGGTATTTTTCGAGAAGATAAACAAGAAGGAAAGGCAGAAAGCGATGCGATCCGCAATCGCAGCCACCGCAAAACCTGATCTAGTCAAGGCGCGGGGTCATCGGTTCGAAGGAACCCTTCCGCTCATACTTGAGGACGCCTTCGAAGAGCTGGCCACGACCAGCGAAATAGCAGAAGTACTGGCCGCGCTGAACGTCTGGCAAGACGTAGAGAAGGCGAAACGCGGCAAACGCGTGCGTGCCGGGAAAGGCAAGCGGCGAGGCCGACGCTATAAGAACAAAAAGAGCGTCCTCATCATCTGCACGAAGCCCGTGTTAGCAGCGCGTAATTTGCCCGGAGTTGATGTTGTAGCTGTGGATCAGTTAAACGTCGAGCTTCTAGCCCCAGGTACGCACGCCGGTAGACTAACAATATGGACCCAGTCGGCAATAAATGCCTTAGGAAAAGGGTAGAGTCATGTTGAAACACGCGTATGTAACCGAGAAGGCGACAGCTCAGCTTGACAGAGAGAACAAACTCACTTTCATCGCTGACGTCGAAGATACAAAAGACGACATAAAAAAAGCGGTGGAAGAAATCTATGGCGTCACGGTCGTCGATGTGAAGACGCTCGTTACACCCAAAGGGTTCAAAAAAGCTACTATTACGCTTTCAAGCGACGATTCTGCTGAAGAGATCGCATCAAAACTTGGAATCTTCTGACGGAGTCGGGATATGGGCAAGAGAATTATATCGCAAAATCGGGGCAAGGGAACCCCGACCTATCGGGCACCGTCTCACCGCTATAAGGCAGCCTTGAAATTGATCAAAGCTGACAAGGATGAGGCCGTGAAAGCGCGCGTAGTCGAAGTCCTACACGACCCTGCTCGCAGCGCTCCTATAGCGCGAGTTGAGTTGCCGGACGGAACGGAGCGCTTGATATTAGTACCAGAGGGTCTTTGCGTGGGCGATGAAATCGCGTGCGGAGCGTCAGCAGAGGTCAAAGCTGGCAATATTCTGCCGCTTGCCGAAATCCCGGAAGGGGTGCCGATCTGCAGTATTGAATCGCAACCTGGCGACGGAGGTTGTTTCGCGCGGGCATCCGGCGTCTATGGGATGCTGATCGCGCACGACGTGCAAAAAACTGTCGTGCAACTGCCCAGTGGCGAAATGAAATGGCTCCATCCGCATTGCCGAGCAATGATAGGAATGGTGGCAGGTGGAGGACGCCTTGACAAGCCCTTTGTCAAAGCAGGCAAGAAGTTCCACAAGATGCGTTCAAGAGCAGCAAAATATCCTCGTGTGCGCGGGGTTGCCATGAACGTGGTAGACCACCCATTTGGCGGTGGTGGTTGGCAGCATCCGGGCCGCCCAAAAACGGTCAGCCGAAATGCTCCACCGGGCCGGAAAGTTGGCAGCATTGCAGCTCGCCGCACCGGTAAACGATAGTCAAACCAAGAGCTGGTGAAAGTATGGCTAAGAGAAGAAAAGTAGAAGCGCCACGCCGAAAGGAGGAGTTCTCGTATAGGGGGCATTCCCCTGAGGAGCTCAAGGACCTGGAGCTCGATAGATTGGCTCAGCTCTTTCCTGCGCGTCAACGCAGAAAGCTCAAGAGAGAACTCACGGAAGATCAAAAAAAGCTTTTGCAAAAGATACGAGAGGGCAAAACCGTCCGCACCCATCAGAGGGACATGATCGTTCTCCCTGAGATGTTCGGCACCTCGATCGGAGTCCACGACGGAAAGACGTTCGCCATCGTCGAGATTATGCCGGAAATGATAGGGCATTACCTTGGGGAATACGCGCTCACACGGCGACGGGTATCACACGGCGGTCCGGGCGTGGGAGCGACACGATCCAGTAGATACGTTCCACTGAAGTGATCTAATGGCGTTCACAAAGTATTCAGTCGAGTTTGACAACGAGAAAACGGCCCGTTCGCAAGGCCATGAGCTTCACGTATCGCCGCGACACTGCGTGGAGATATGCAGGGAGCTGCGGGGAAAGTCGCTCGCAGAAGCTAAATCCCATTTGGAAGGGATTACTGAGCTCAAGAAGCCCGTGCCGTTCAAGCGCCACAATTCAGGCGTCGGACATCGCGCGGGGTTAAGTGGATGGGACGCAGGCCGATTTCCGCAGAAAGCGGCCCGGGACATACTTACGGTCGTAAAGAGCGCGGAAGCGAATGCTGAATACAAAGGGCTCGATACGGATCGGATGCAGATCGTCCACAGTTTGGCGAGAAGGGGACGGGTCATCGAAGGTAGGATGCCTCGCGCGATGGGACGCGCCACCGCAAAGAACACGGCCACGGTAACGGTCGAAATCGTGCTTCAGGAGTTTGAAAATGGGGATTGAGAAAAAATTCATAGAGGAGGGCTTGAAGAGATCTCAGATGAACGAGTACTTCAACAAGGAGCTAGAGCGGGCAGGCTATGGTGGCATGGAGATCAACCGGACTCCTATCGGCACGCACATCACCTTATACGCAGAGAAACCCGGAATGATCATAGGAAAGAGCGGCAAAACGATCAGACGAGTCACCAGAGAGCTCGATGCGAATTTCAAGCTCGACAACCCACAGCTCGATGTCCAGGAGATTGAAGTTCCCGAGCTAAACGCGCAAATAATGGCGCACCGCTTAGCTAACGCGCTTGAGCGGGGCTGGTATTTCAGAAAGGCAGGCCAATCGACGCTCCAACGGGTTATGGACGCCGGTGCGCTTGGATGCGAAGTAATCCTAGCGGGAAAGATCACCGGCCCGCGATCGCGAACCGAGAAGTTTCTCGCCGGATACATAAAGCACTGCGGAAAACCTGCTGAAGAGCTGGTAATGAAAGGCTACGCAGTCGCGAAACGGAAGCTTGGGATCATCGGGGTCAAAGTCTTCATCGTGCCTCCGGGAGTCAAACTTCCTGATGACATACGACTGATCGAACAAATACCAGACGAAGAGGTGGAGTCGAATGGCAATACTGAGGAGCCAAGAGATACGCAAGATGAAACCGGATGAACGAAGCAAGCAGCTTGACGATCTGATCGCGGAGCTCTTAAGAGAGAGAGCGCTTGTGTCTGCTGGCGGCGCTCCAGAGAATCCGGGAAGACCAAAGGAGCTCCGACGGACCATCGCTCGAATCCGCACAATTATGAACGAAGAGAAGAACAAGCCGGCAGCGGGTACATAGGTGCTAGATGAGAATCACTCCTCAGAACTTCGTGAATCACGAGCTCATTGGTTTGCGTGTGACGCTGGTGAAGAGTAGTAACAGGGACGCCGTAGGCTTGAGTGGGCGGATCATTGACGAAAGCAGAAACATTTTCAAATTAGAATGCTGCGGACAGGAAAAAACGGCTGCCAAGCACCGCAATACATTTGAATTCACGCTGCCAGAAGGCGACAAAGTACGAGTAGCCGGAGATCTTGTCCAGGGCCGCCCAGAAGACCGCGTTGCAAAGAGTATTCGAAAATGGCACAACAGGTGACAACATGCGAACGAATATTGGCTTTGACGTAGCTGCGCCCACAGAGAAGTGCGAGGACAGCAACTGTCCCTTTCACGGGACGCTTTCTGTGCGGGGGCAGGTGATCGACGGAACGGTGGTGAGCGACAAAACTGCCCGAACCGTTGTGGTGCAGCGAGAGTACCTGAAATACATTCCGAAGTACGAAAGGTACGAAAAGAGGAAGTCGAAACTACACGCTCATAATCCGGATTGCGTCGCGGCAAAAACGGGAGACCGCGTTAGCCTAGCAGAATGCCGGCCGCTGTCCAAGACTAAGTCGTTCGTGGTGATTAAAGTACTATGAAGGGCCTGAAGGCGAAAATTCCTCGATCGCTCGCAACGAGCTCGAAAATTGACTGCGTCGATAATACGGGGGCAAGAACCCTTGAGATTATCGCGGTCAAACGGTATCGGGGCGTCAAGAAGCGGCAACCCAAGGCGGGATTAGGCGAGATGGTCATAGTATCGGTCAAAAAAGGGGCACCTGACATGCGCCGACAGATTCTCAAGGCTGTGATCGTGCGGCAGAAAAAGGAATTCAGAAGGCCTGACGGGACGAGAGTGAAGTTTGAAGATAACGCAGCCGTCATAACCGATGACAACGGGGAGCCCCGCGGAACTGAGATCAAGGGGCCGATTGCCCGCGAAGTCGCAGAACGCTTCGGCAAGATTGCTTCGGTCGCTCAAATGATAGTGTGAGGGTTCAGATTGGTAAATAGAGTTACGTCTAAGCAACCGCGGAAACAGCGGAAAGCACGAATTGATGCTCCTCTCCACGTGCGTCAGAAGTATCTGCACGCGCCTCTCGAAAAGAAGCTTGCGGATAAATATAAGCGCCGAAGGGTTCAAATACGGAAAGGAGACACAGTAAAGGTGCTTCGTGGGGACTCCCGCGATCGTGAAGGAAAGGTGGCGAAGGTTAACCTCAAGGAGGAGTCGATCGAAATTGACGGCATAACGGTGCACAAGGCCGATGGGTCTGAGGTGGCACGACCCTTACATCCTTCAAACGTGATAATTACAAAGCTTGAGCTCAAAGACAAACTCAGGACCAGTAAACTAGAGGAGGAATAGCGTGCATCAAAAAAGAATCTCCGCACCAAAAAACTGGCCAATCGCAAAAAAGACTGCTCACTGGGTCATCGCTCCCTCTCCCGGCGCACACTCGAGAGAGGCCGTTCCAATATTAGTCGTACTGAGGGACATGTTGCACCTAGCCGACAACGCAAAAGAGGCGAAGCGGATTTTGCATAACGGAAGCGTGACGGTGAACGGCCGCGTGGTGAAGAAGCACAAAGCTCACGTCGGCCTGTTCGACGTGTTTGCGACTGCCGGCAAAAGTTACCGCATGCTCCCCAACCCCCGCGGCAAGTACGAGCTAACTCAGATAGGCGATGAGGAAGCGAAGCGCAAGCTGGTCCGTGTTGACAACATTACGATCGTGAGAGGCGGCAAGCTTCAGTACAACTTGCACGATGGGACGAATGTACTCCTGAAAGAAAAATACAGCACTGGTGACTCACTTGTCTTTTCACTGCCTGATTACCGCGTTGTTGAACGGTATGAGCGCAAAGCCGGCAACAAAGCCGTGATCGTGGGAGGAAAACACTCTGGTGAGACCGGCACGATAGTAGAACTAAGGAAGATGGCGAGCTCGCGTCCCAATATGGTACGAATTGAACGAGACGGCAAACAATTTGAGACCATAGACGACTACGTCTTTGCGACGGGCAGCGGTGGTGACTGATCGTGGTTGAGGCCCGTACGGAACAAAAACAAACTGATAACCCTATGACGAAGCCGACGCTTGACAAGGTGACCGTCCATATAAGTGTCGGTGAGGGGGGCCAAAAGCTGATCAACGCCGAGAATATCGTAAAAACTCTTACCGGGCAAGCCACGGTGCGAACGTCAGCAAAGAAGACGCAACCAGTATTCGGGATAAGAAAGGGACAGGCAATAGGATGCAAAACGACTCTGCGAAGAGAACGAGCAAGCGCGTTTCTTCACAGCGCGCTTGAGACTAGGCAGAATTTCGTGCACGAGTTTCAGTTTGATGAGACCGGCAACGTGTCATTCGGCATCGTCGATCACACCGATTTCCCAGGACTGACCTATGACCCCCAAATAGGCATATTTGGCATGGACGTAATTGTATCACTTAAGAAGCCAGGCTATCGCGTCGCTCGGCGTCGTGCGGCGCAACGACGCGTTCCCATTGGACATCGAGTTACGCGTGAACAGGCAATCTCTTTCCTTCAAAACAATTATAACGTGGTGTTGGGATAATGGTCGAAAAAACACGGCGTGAGGCCCATGAATGCAGGCGCTGTGGACGCAAGCAAGGACTTGTCACGAAGTACGAGATATACCTCTGTCGACAATGCTTCCGCGAGATCGCCAGCGACATGCAGTTTGAGAAGTATAACTGAGGTGATGCAACATGGTTCTACTGGATCCGCTCGCAAACGCTCTTTCAGCTATCAAAAACGCCGAAGGCGTCGGTAAGAAAGAATGCTGCATCAAGCCCGTATCAAAGCTTATCGGTAACGTGCTTCGCGTCATGCAGCAAGGGAACTACATAGGTGATTTTGAGCTCGTCGAAGATGGGAAAACAGGCGTATTCAAGATCGAGCTGCTCGGTAATATCAACCGATGTGGCGCGATAAAGCCGCGAAGTTCTGTTCACACAACTGATCTCGAGAGATGGGAACAGCGGTATTTGCCGGCGCGCAACTTCGGTTTCCTGATACTGACCACGTCAGCTGGGATAATGACTCAGGTCGAAGCGCGAGAACGGGGTATCGGAGGGAAGCTAATAGCGTACTGCTATTAGGTGGTAACTATGGTTCAAATCATAGAAAAAGAGGTTCCGATTGCCGACGCCGTCCGGGTTCAAGTTCACAACGGAATTGTGAGGGTAGAAGGTCCACGCGGAACACTCGAACGCGACCTGTGGTACCCAAGCATCGACATACGCGTCGAGCCAGATAAGGTGTATGTCGGGACCACCTTGGACAAGAAGACTCAGAAATCGATCGTAGGCACTTACGCTTCTCACATCGCTAACATGGTCAGAGGGGTAACCGAAGGATTTCAATACAAGTTGAAACTGGTATACTCGCATTTTCCCATCCAAGTCAAGGTAGAAGGAAAAGTCGTATCGATCGAAAACTTTCTGGGTGAACGAAAGCCCCGAACCGCCAGAGTCATGGGGGGCTCTCTCGTTGCTATGCAGGGCGACGAGCTAATCGTTACAGGCATCGATAAGGAACACGTAGGACAAACCGCTGCGAACATCGAGCAAGCGACTCGGATCAAGGGGCGTGACCCGCGCGTGTTTCAAGACGGCATCTACCTCATTGACAAGGGCCTAGAGGCACGCACATGAAGGCTTTGAATGAAATGAATGACACTCAAATTAAAGCGCTGATGGAGGCAGGGTACCGAACGGTGGACGATCTCAAGGGCGTAACGGCGGAAGAACTTGCTAACGCAGGCCTCGATGCTGACCTTGCACAACGAGTCGCACAAGAGTCAATTTCATTCAAGCATGAGGAATTCAGCGGCAAACACAAGCATTTGCTCCTCGTTCGTAAGCGGCAGGACAAACCCTGGTTCAAGCGCGACGACTACGAGAAGAAAAAGAAGCTAAGCTCGAGCTGGAGAAAACCACGGGGACTGTTCAACAAGATGCGGCGGGGGTTTCCGGATAAGGGCCCGGTTGTGCAAGCGGGATACGGCGCACCAAGCGCGATAAGGGGTTTTCATCCCTCAGGATTCGAAGAAGTGCTCGTCAACACCCTAGCTGATCTGGAAGAGGTGAAGCCTCAGCAAGCCGTCAGGATAGGTCGTACGGTCGGCGCCCGCAAGAAGCAAGTCATTCTCGAGCGGGCGTTTGCCAAGGGCTTGAAGGTGCTCAATCCCGGACTGAAAGCTCAGGTCGCGGACCAAGACGATGCAACGACGGCTACAACGGAGGAGAAGCAGTGACCAGCCTATCGAACCAAAAGCGACTCGCTGCTGAGGTGCTTGGTGTTGGGGAAAGCAGAATATGGCTCGATCCGGACAAGCTCACGGACGTCGCGAACGCTATAACCCGGGAAGATGTGCGCGGGCTCATAAAGGACGGTACCGTCAAATTTAAGCAAGCGCAGGGCATCAGCCGCGGACGGGCACGCAGGAACGACGCTAAGCGCAAGAAGGGGCATAAAACCGGGCAAGGGACTCGTAAAGGAGCAAAAAATGCCCGAAGCCCTAGGAAGCGGCTGTGGATGCGCAGAATCCGAGCGCAGAGAAGGACTCTGCGCGTCTTGAGGGACAACAACACGCTCGATCGAACCACGTATCGTCGCATGTATAGGAAGGCGAAAGGTGGCGAGTATCGAACTGTAAGTGTACTGAGCACTCAAGCTGAAATCGCTATGGCCACGCGGAGGCAGAAATAATGGCGGGTCCGCGATATCAGGTTCCTTTTCGACGTAGGCGAGATGGAAAGACGAACTACCATAAGCGGTTAGGTTTGATGCTTTCAGAATGGCCTCGCGTGGTCGTGCGAAAAACCGGACGCAATTTGATCGTGCAGCTTGTCGAACACGGAACTGCGGGAGATCGGACGTTGACATCTGCAAACGCGCTGGAGCTAAAAAAGCTCGGCTACAAGGGCGCTACCGGGAACACACCTGCTGCGTACCTGACCGGGATGCTTTTTGCAAGTCGAGCGCTTGCAGCTGGCCATTCGAAAGGGGTGCTCGATTTGGGACTTAATGCAAATTCGCGAGGATCGCGAACTTACGCCGCCTTGCAGGGCGCCGTTGAAGTGGGGCTCGACATTCCGCACAGTCGTGAGCCGCTTCCTGCGCCTGCTAGGCTGCACGGAGAACATATTGTCGCGTATGCGACCGATAACCCAACGCGGTTCACGCGTTATGGCTTAGATCCCAAAGACCTTCCTAATCATATTGACGCGGTGAAGCAACGTATAATCGAGCACGCTGCGCAGGAACGAACAGAGGATACAGGGGCACACAATGGCTGATAGGATAGAGGGATGGACACCGAAGACGAGATTAGGACACCTTGTTCATGAGGGCAAAATAACGACGTTCGACGATGCTGTAGCCACGGGGCATCCGGTAAAGGAACCCGAAATCATTGATGTCCTCTTGCCTGAGCTGTCAGACGAGGTCTTAGATATCAACATGGTGCAGCGAATGACGGATTCCGGTCGGCGCGTGAAGTTTCGAGCCGCGGTGGCAATCGGCAATCGCGACGGATACATAGGCTTCGCCGAAACCAAGGATCTGCAAGCGGGACCCGCCATACGGAAAGCAATTGAAACTGCTAAGCTGAATCTCATCAAGATAAATCGCGGCTGTGGCTCGTGGGAATGTGGCTGCGGAGAAGCGCATACCGTTCCTTACACCGTCCGAGGCAAGGCGGGCTCCGTGACCGTTGCGCTGAAACCAGCGCCACGAGGCCTTGGCATAACATCAGGCGGCACCGCGCGGAAGGTGCTTCAGCTTGCAGGTATAAAAGACGTGTGGACGCGATCGTCAGGACAAACACGTACGACTATCAACTTTGCTCGCGCTACGTTTGAAGCGCTCAAGGCAACAACAACGGTGCGAACCGGCGGTGGAACGCAATGACGTACGCCGTTGTTAAGATGCGTGGGACGGTAAAGACAAAACCCGACGTGCGGCGCACGCTCGAGTTATTAAATCTCAGTAGGACGAATCACTGCGTTCTCGTCAAGGACAACGCGCATTATAACGGCATGCTCCAAAAGGTGAAAGATTATGTGGCGTGGGGCGCAATCGACGGCGCAACCCTCGGGGTGCTGCTCGAAACAAGGGGCGCGCTAGGGGGTCGTGCGAGGCTCACTAACGCGCACGTCAAAGACCGCACCGATTTTGATGACATAAACTCGCTTGCAACAGCAGTTGCCAGCGGAACGGCGACGTTGCAGGATGTGCCTGACCTAAAACCTGTGTTAAGGCTCCATCCGCCGCGCAAAGGCCACAGGGGCATAAAAAAACCGTTTCCTGAAGGTGTTCTTGGATTTCACGGCAGCGAAATCAACGAATTGCTTCTCAAAATGAGGTAGATAATGGGTGTCAAAAATAAGGCCAAGAAGTTTCGAGGAAGTCGCACGTGTGGCGGTGGCACTCATAAGAACCGTCGCGGAGCAGGAAGCCGAGGAGGACGTGGCCACGCAGGCGGTTGCAAGCACCATTTTGTGAAGGAGCTTTTGCTTGGCCGGGGTTATGGCAGTTATGGGTTCGCAAGGCCACAAAAGGTGCTCAAGTACCCGACCGTGATTGACATAGGTGCTCTGGACGAAACTGCTGAGCGACTTGTGGAACTGAAGCAGGCTAAGGTGCGTACCGGCAAGTATTATATCACGCTCGATGTCGACAAAGTGCTGGGAAAGGGCCGCGTAACTAAGCCGCTTATCGTAACAGCAAGAAGTTTTTCGAAACGAGCGCAAGAGAAGTTGGAATCAGCAGGCGGGAAAGTAAAAATCGCAGAGCCATGACCTTCTAGACCAGTGATCGACAAGTAAATCAGTTGAGCACAGTGAATCATGAGCGAGCACCCAACGATAGACAGAATTGAGCCTTTACTGCAGAGACTTCCTGCAGTTTCTAAGCCGGAAGGGCACGTGCACTTCAGACGGAAGCTCACGTGGACGATTGGCGTTTTACTCATCTATTTCGTTTTAACAAACGTCCGCCTTTTTGGACTTTCACCTGCATCACAGGACCTTTTCGGTTTCTACCGCGCAATAATGGCCGGAAGCCAAGGCAGCCTCGTTCAGCTCGGCATTGGTCCAATCGTGACCGCGTCGATCATACTGCAGCTCTTTAAGGGCGCGGACATCATAAAGCTTGACACGAGCGATCCTCGAGACCAATCAGTCTACCAGCAGCTGCAGAAGCTTCTTATCTTCGTCATGATTGTCGTCGAAGCGGCGCCGCAGGTGCTTGGTGGTTTCCTCCAACCCGACCCAGCTCTTGCTGCTTCTACTGGTATCGGGCTTCACGGCATTTCCTTGCTCATATTTATCCAAGTTTGCATAGGCGGCGTGCTCGTGCTGTTCCTGGATGAAATTGTGAGTAAATGGGGGATAGGCTCAGGAGTCGGCATTTTTATCGTGGCCGGAGTTGCACAAGGCCTGGTAACTGGGACCATTAATTGGGCAACTGAGCCTACCACCGGATTGGCGGTGGGGTGGATCCCCCGCTTTATTCAAATCTTCCAGACCTTCACCGTCCAACAACTACTTAGCGCTCAAGGACTGGTATTCCTGCTTTTTCAGGGCGACGTTCTGGCCATAATAAGCACGGTGGCCATCTTCGTAGTTGTCGTCTACGTTGAAACAACCCGCATAGAGATTCCTCTGGCGCACAGTTCCGTGCGAGGCGCGCGAGGCAGATTCCCGGTGAAGCTCGTCTACGCGAGCGTGTTGCCGTTAATACTAGTTCGGGCGCTTCAGGCGAACATTCAGATGATTGGCATCCTCCTTTACAACGCAGGGTTCACTTGGGTCGGGACGTATGTGAACAATCAGCCGGTAAGCGGCCTGATGTACTATTTGGCACCTATCAATGGCCCGAGTAATTGGTTGCCTGGGGTAGCCCAGAATCCGGCCTGGCAAATCGCACTGCGCTCAGGAATTGATATCGCCTTTATGGTCATCGGGGGAGTTATATTTGCCCTTTTCTGGGTGGAGACTACCGGCATGGGCCCAAAGGCCGTTTCAGAGCAAATTCAAAGTTCTGGGATGTCCATCCCCGGCTTCCGCCGCGACCCCAAAATCATTGAACGCGTCATGAAGCGGTACATTCCGAAAGTAACCGTCATCGGAGGCGCTTTCATAGGGTTATTGGCGGTCGTTGCGGGTTTTTTTGGAACCATAGGGAACGTGGGCGGCACTGCGTTGCTCCTCGCGGTGAGCATCACGTACACGCTTTACGAGCAGCTTGCCAATGAAGAAATGATGGAGATGCACCCGATGCTGCGCGGCTTCTTGGGAGGTTAACTTCTCTAACGCGCAGATCGATTTTCTTGACTTCCTAGCTAAGTTGACACTTTTTGTTACGCGTTCAAGTGCGTTTGGATCGCAGGAGCGGCTTTGATGGGCGAAGCTGCGCCCTGTACGATTGCGTAAGTTAAAGTAGGATGGTTAGAATAGTTCCCTACACAAGTTGGGGCAACAAATGCGGAAAGTGGTAATTCTAACGGGAGTTCCAGCAAGCGGCGGGACGACGGTTGCAAAGAAAGCCATTGAACGGCTGGAAGCACAGGGCCAACCTTTGAAAATGGTAACCTACAGCGACGTGATGCTTGATGAGGCGTTGCAGCGCCACTGGGTTAAGATAAGAGACGACATCCGAAAGCTAGATCCAGCTAGGCAGCGCGATCTCCAAAAGACTGCCGCGCGCGCGATATCAAAAATGGCCACTATACCGCTTGTTGTTGACACGCACGCAACGGTGCGAACGCCGGGCGGGTACCTTCCTGGTTTGCCTTCGTGGGTTTTGGACGAACTTGAGCCTGAACTCATACTTATTGTCGAAACAGTACCTAACGAAATTATTCGGCGCAGAAATGCTGACAAGTCACGACAGCGCGACGCGCAAGATGCGGCGGGTGTTCAGGAGCACCAGGGGGTTAACAGAGCAATATGCATGGCGTACGCCGCACACACGGGAGCAACGGTCAAGATACTGCAAAATCCCGACGGAAAGCTTGATGAAGCAGTCGCTGAACTGGTGGCCACGCTGCAAGAAGACTGAGCCCATCGCCAGCGCTTAGCGGGTGCGATCGTGTTGCTTACCATTAGCGGATTTGCAGGCAGCGGCAAGACGACGGTAGCAACCGGTTTATCGCAGGAACTTGGCTTTGCACACATCTCAGCCGGAGACGTATTCAGGGAACTCGCGCGCGAGCGCGCAATGAGTCTGGAGCAGTTGAGCAAGCTTGCGGAAACAGAGCCGGAAATCGACAAAATGGTTGATCGACGACAAGCCGAGCTCGCGCAGTCGCGTGAACACGCGGTCGTCGACGGGCGGCTTTCGGGCTGGGTTCTCAAAGCTGACATCGCCGTTTGGCTTAAAGCGCCTCTAGAAGTACGAGCACAGCGAATAGCGGGAAGAGAAGGCAAGCGGCGGGCGGCCGCCCTCCACGAAACGCGCCTGCGTGACAGCAGCGAGACCGTGAGATATCGCACGTTTTATGATATCGACGTGACGAACCTTGACATCTATGATCTTGTCATAGATACGATGCACTGGGATCAATACGCGGTCATCGCTATCATCGCGCAGGCCGTGAACGTCTACCGGCAAGTTGACAAACGATGACGAATCCTGTTGCGCAGCAACGGACCATAGACGAGTTGCTTCAAAAAGGCGTCATAAATCTCGACAAGCCAGCCGGGCCTACGAGTCACGAAGTAGCCGCGTGGGTAAAACGAATTTTGCATATTAAGAAAGCGGGCCACATCGGAACGCTAGATCCTAAGGTTACCGGTGTGCTCCCGATATTGTTGCAAGATGCGACAAGGGCAGTGGGGGCGCTCGTGAACTTGCCCAAGGAATACGTGTGTGTAATGCATCTGCATAAGACGGTTCCCGAACCCGAGGTGCGAGACATACTCAGGGAGTTTACGGGGGTGCTATATCAGCGCCCACCTCTTAAATCGGCGGTAAGGCGTCAAATTCGCAAACGCGAGATTTATTATATCGACGTGCTGGAACGGCAGGGGAACGACGTCCTCTTCAAAGTGGGATGTGAGGCCGGAACGTACATTCGCAAGCTGTGCCACGACGTCGGCGAAGCGCTAGGGGTGGGAGCGCACATGCAGGAGCTCCGCAGAACCAAGGCAGGTCCGTTTGATGAATCGAAGCTGAGTACATTGCATGATTTGACAGACGCATACCATTTTTGGATCGAAGATAACGATGAAGCTCCGCTGCGAGACATCGTAATGCCAGTCGAGCGCGCACTTACCCACCTTCCAAAAATCATCATTAGGGATACTGCCGTGGATGCTATTTGCCACGGGGCTCGACTCGCAGAACCCGGCGTTATCTCGTTACCTGATATTGACACGAAACAGCTGGTTGGTATTTATACGGCGCGAGACGAGATTGTCGCTCTAGGCATCTCTGTACTCCAAGGCGGAGTCGTCGCCGACGTCAAAAGAGTAATGATGGAGCCTGGTACGTATCCCCGCCATTGGAAGTCTAGAAGAATACGCAAGTACGAAGAAGGCGCGTAACTCTCGTCGCCGCTTCGAGCAGCACGAACGCACGCGAGCAAAGCAACTTTGATTTCAGCCAATAAGCGGGTTCCGTATACGTCAGTGTTCGTTCCTTTGACGTGCACCTGGTGCCAAGCGATCACACTTTAACTTTTGAGGTTTCACTAATGCCAATGAAGATATTCGCAGTGTATGGATCCTCTAAATCGGGGAAGACGACTACCGTCGTTGAGATCCTAAAGGAGCTGCGATTGCGTGGTTATTCAGTATCCACGATAAAGGACGTCCATGTGGAAAACTTCGTCTTCGATGTTGTTGGAAAAGACACGTGGCGCCACTGGAAAGCTGGAGCCGAAGTAGTTTGCCTGCGGGCGCCAGACGAAAGCATTCTTATGATAAAGCGACCAGTGATGCTTGATGAGCTGATACGACATATCAGCAGCGATTACTTGGTTCTTGAGGGATTTAGAGGCGCGAGTCTGCCGAAGATACTGTGTGCAACAGACGAAGAGCATGTGCAAGATGAATTGCAGAGCAAGGTCTTTTGCATTTCAGGATTAGTGTCTGCGCACCTCTCGAACTATAAGGGCGTACCGGTGATAAACGCGCTTCTTAATGCCCCAGATTTGGTGGATCTTGTGGAGCGCAAGAGCCTCAAGCTGTAGTTACGTCATTCCAGCTCTTGCTCGCCGACCGGGCTCGCTCTTCGAATTAACCGCCTTAGGTCGCTTCTTTTATTGATGTTGTACAATAGTGACTCATCGCGAATGATAAACATCGTTTCTTGTTGTAATTGATCGAGGTGGCTTGCATCGACGATGTTAATGCCCGTAGGCACAAGCAACTTAGCGTCTGCTGTGAGTGTGAGGCAAGGGGCTACATTAGCCTCATCGCAAAACTCGTAGGGGAGGTAGACCCCAAGTGCAGAACTCTCTGCTTTAGCGCGACGCTCGATAATCCGGTCGATGAGTCGATAGTCGATAAGAGGAAGATCAGCTGCGATGATGAGAACGGGACCTTGAAGGCCCAATCGCTTGCTCGCCCAAATGTAGTCTTGGATATATCCTTGCCCTGGCGCCTTTACTACTTGAACACTTGCTTCTCTTGCCCAGCGCGTCGTGCAAGGAGTTCTAGGGGAGGTTACCGTCACCACGCGTTCAATTTGCGATTTGTTCAAAGCGGCCAATACGTGTTCAATGAGTGGCCTGCCTCTGAACTCCAGCAGCGGTTTTTCAACGCCGCCTGAACCAAGCCGCTCTCCTTTACCGCCGGCCATGAGGAGTGCGAACGTGCAATCACCTACAAAAAACTGATAGCAACAAGAGCGATCAAACGCCCTAGCTCATTTGAAGATCCGATAACGTCGCCATTTATTCCGCCGAACGCCATATTGGCGAGTTTCACTAGTCCAAGCGATAGGGCTAGAGGGGGCAACAACACGAGGAGACCTCTCACACCAAAACAGAGAACCGCGACTAGTGCCGCGAGAAGCAGTGCTACTACGAAGGTCACCAGCCCACTGCTTTCTGCAAAACGGGATCCAAGTCCCTGGTGCGTCGCTTTTCCAAGCGAGGCGACTTCGACCATCGAAAGCTTTGCTGCGACTTCAGCTGTGATCAACGCGGGCAGGAGCGCCGTTGATTTGATAGATGCCACTGCAGCGAAAAGCAGCAGAAACGAGAGGACACAAAATGCGATCCCTCCGACACCGATGTATGGGTCTTTGATGACTCGAAGCCGTTCTTGCATTGTTCCGTGCTTGAGTAGTCCGTCGCCTACGTCAGCTAACCCATCAAGATGGATGAAACCTGTTAGCGCATATAGGGCTACGAGCGTCAGTGCGGCGTGGACAAAGTCGCTCACGTGCGGTATGAAGGCGAGCGCAGAGCTGATTCCTCCAACCAACAGTCCGATCGCAGCGCCGACTATGATAAAAATCCACATGCGCCTGGCCAAGCTGTCGAGCGCTGCTTCATTGAATCCCACCGGAATCGTTGTCAAGAACCCGAAGCCAGACCGAATGGGGTCAAGGAGGCGTTGCGGCATCGGCTGCTCCTCTGTCGTACATGTTAGCCGAAACGCCGCCTATCAGGCCGGCGACGATATCATCCAAGAATGGCCCAAGCGATTTGAGAACTCCAGGCTTAAGCTTGTCGAATCGGGCATAATCGAAGTGTCCTTTGTACCCCCCAACGTACATTGATATTGCCATTCCCAATACCTCATCAGCTATCAAACAAGTCAAATCCTTTTCGTAGGAGACAGGATCGAGGTTCGGAATACGGCCTTGCCGTGCGTCTCTTTCTAACGCTACTCCGGCGTACAGAAGAACCCACACGTTGGGATCGGCCAGAGCTCGCCGAAGCTCGCTCGAGAAAACTTCTCTGGCACGCGCTTCTGTTTCAACCCCTGGATGTGGAACCCATAGCAGCATAGCTGTATCGACCATATCATCTAGCGCGACACCCATTTCTTTCAACATTTCTTCTTTCATCATCACGACGCCTTCCGTCTCAGGTTCGTGGCTTGAACCAAAACTCTGCAAAATGACGTATCTGTGCACCTGGAAGGCTAACAAACCTAGGCAGCCAGTCCTTCTAGACTGATACGCTTTAGACGCTTTCGACCTTAGTTCGTCAGACGGTTCGACCGAATCTCAAATAGTTGCGACCTAGGCCAAGCTGCTATCTTGCAATTTCGACTAGCTGGTCATCGTGTCGGACTCGTATTCCACGGTCTGAAATAGTACCGACTTGCCTAGCGCCGTCGCTGAGGCGTGCGATTCGTCTGACCTCGCGCTGAGGCGCAACAATAGCAAAACCCATCCCCATGTTGAAGGTTTTGTACATCTCTCGTACCTCAACGCCCTCCGCTTGAATCACGCCGAATATCTCTTGAGGCTCGAGAGGATCGGACAAGTTGAATCCCAGCCGGGTAAGTCTTTTGAGATTCAGAAGGCCACCTCCAGTGATATGCGCCAAGCCGTGCACCTCGCAATTCTTATTAATGTCGAGGACCTCTGAGTAGATCCGCGTCGGCACGAGCAGCTCTTCGCCAAGCGTGCGCTCCATGCTTCCGTAACGCGTGTAAAGGCTGTATTTGGCCAGCAGTTTGCGGGCGAGCGTCAGACCGTTACTATGAACTCCGCTGCTCGGAATGCCGACAATGGCGTCTCCGTTCTCAATCTTGTGGCCGGTGACGAGGTCTTCTTTTGCAGCAATTCCGATGCAGCTGCCCGCCAAGTCGAACCCTCTCACGATCTCTGGGAGGCTCGCGGTTTCGCCGCCTACTATGGACACGTTAGCTATCTTCGCCCCTTTTGCGAGCCCTTGCCCGATTTGATCGGCAATAGAAGGCTCAATGCTCTCCATTGCGAGGTAGTCGACAAAAGCCATAGGCTCCAAGCCCATTGCGTAAAGGTCGTTCACGTTCATTGCCATGCAATCGATTCCGATAGTCTTCCAATTTCCCATTTCCGTTGCGACGAGAACCTTCGATCCCACGCCGTCAGTGGTGATACCAATAATGAAATCGCCCATGTCCAGAAGTCCGGCGTAGGCGCCTTCGATGTTGATCGGACTTCCGCGTCCCTTCTTCTTGGTCTTGAAATGCTTCCGAAGGGCTCTTATTGCCTCTTCTTCAGCGCTGATGTCTACTCCTGATTCCGCGTATGTGTGGGGGTGCTGCGAATTCATGATAAACCTGCGCGTTAGGAAGTAGCTAGCTGAGGTGAAAGTGCACTACCTCGCGGGCCCAATCGCTCGTAAGCGTCGAGCGATTGATGTTCGTTTTTTCGAAGCATCTGCGCTGCTAAAAGCAGTTAGGGTTTGTACCTTAAAAAAAGATCGTTTGCAGCTCAGCAAAGATCGGCTTAGTGATGGCGATATTCCGCTCATCTAGATAAGCTATTGCGGTCCCGAAAGCGAGAACTCCTCGTGGAGACTCTCCACAGCGCGACGTACTGAATCTCGTTTCAAAACGAAAGAGACGTTATACTCAGTGGATCCTTGGCTGATCATGATGACGTTGACGTTGATACTTCCCATACGGCTGAAAATCCTGCCCACTATGCCGGGCGTTCCTGCCATTCGAGAGCCGACGACGGCTATTGCACTCACGTCCTCGTCACACGAAACCTCTTTGATGACGTTGCCATTAAACTCATTCTTTAGCCCGTGCAGAGCATTCAACGCGCTGCTCAAATGTTCCTCCTCGACAAGCACTGATATGTTCGCTTCACTCGATCCCTGACTTATCATAATGATATTAACGCCTGCGTCGGCAAGCTTCGCGAACACGTGAGCCGCGACGCCAATGGTTCCCGCCATTCCGGCGCCTGAGAGGGTAATAAGCGCGACGTTGTTAACCGCCGTTACGGCTTTAACGAGGCTTTGATCATTGGCGACCGTATCAACGATAGTCGTGTTCGCGCCGTTTGGGTTGAATGTGTTCTTTACGCGCACGGGGATACCCTTGGTTACGGCCGGTTCAATCGTTTTCGGGTGTATGACCTTCGCTCCAAAATAAGAGATCTCCATCGCCTCAGCGTAAGACACCTGTGGAAGCGTGCGGGCGTTAGAAACGAGCTTAGGATCTGCGGTCATGATACCGTCAACGTCGGTCCAAATCCATATTTCGTCAGCGTCGACAGCGCTTCCGATGATTGATGCTGTGTAGTCGGACCCGCCTCGGCCAAGGGTTGTGATGATGTTGTGAATGTTGGACGCAATGAAACCGGTGATGACCGGCACGACGCTCACCTTGAGGAGAGGTACAAGCCGCTCGTGGACTCGTCGTTCCGTGATTTCCGTAGGGCCCGCGCCGCGGTGCTTACTATCGGTTATGATACCCGCTTCTCCACCCGTCAAAAAGACTGACTGGACCTTGAGCGATTTCAATGCGCCAGAGACGATCGGAGCAGATAGCCGCTCACCGAAAGACGAAACGTAATCGTACGATCGGTCAGTGAGTTCGCCAAGGTGGTATATACCCGTAAGCGCGTTTTTGAGCTCTTCTAGCCGTGTCTCTATCTCTGATATGACTTCGGTAATGATCATCTCATCTTCGATTGCGGCGTAGGTGGCGTCGAAATGCCTCTTGCCTATCAGGTGAACGAATTCTGCGACCTCGGTAATCTCGGCATATTCACTGGTCAACCGCTCTGCTGTGGTCTGAAGCTCATCCGTTAAGCCAGACATCGCAGAAACGACCACAGCAATCTCGTTTCCTTCATCATAATAGCTTCGCACAAGCTCTCCGACCTGCCTTATTCTTGGACCATTGGCGACCGAGGTGCCGCCAAATTTCATCACGTATCTCATTTTATCTGAACCTTATAGGCCGCGTTTTAAGCTAAATTATCCCGTTTGCTTGTATTAAAGCCTTCTGACAGGATACCAGAGCTTCGCGGATATGACAAAAAGACTTTAGTAGCAGAAATGGCCTGAAACTGGTAGTGTTAAGCGTGTCGCTGCCTGAGCTCCCGGCATTGTCGCCAGCACTCTTTTTTTCGCTAGAGGGCTCCATTCTCTCAATCGTCTTGGCCCTGGTAACGTTCATTGATTCGCGACGCAATGCGCTCAGTATGAGGAGCAGCTTGGCGTGCGTGATTGCCGTCCTAATCATCTGGCCGGTTTTTTTCATCTACCTTTTTTACGCACGTTGGACGCACCGCTGAGCGTCGTTTTGTGTATGGGGCGCAATTCAGGAGTTTTTGCGTCTTCTTCGTGAGCTATGCCAGAGTAGGCGGCACTCGAATCGTTCAAAATACGTGAAAAACGAAGATAAGGACGTAAACGGCGGCCACAAAAGGTACGGTCGCGATCGCCACGTATTGCAGGACGCCCCAATCGAGCACTTTCCGCCCATCGAGCGGCCCTATCGGGAGCAAGTTGAAGGCGGATAACCATATGTTGATCGCAAAGCCGTATATTCCAACGTAGCTAAGCAAACTCCCGGGGGGCGTCAGCATGTGCAGGAGCAGGTACAGCCCGCCTAACGCCAGATTAAGAAGCGGCCCGGCGGCTGATATTATCCCATTTTGTCGCTTGGTGATGTTTGGACCGTAGATCATGGTAGCGCCAGGAGCTGCGAACACGATGTGGGTTACATAGGCAAACAGGATCGACAGCCCTAGGGTGACATAGTTCGCTCTGAATTCAGACCAGAATCCATAACGCTGGGCCGTAAACTTGTGCAAGAGCTCGTGCAAGACAAAACTTGAGCCTACGACCAGAAGCGGCACTGTGAGGGTAACAAGGATATTCTCCAACGATGCGTTCGACAAGCTGACTCCGCTAAATGCAAGATAGAAGGCGAATGAAACGCCCAACCACGCCACGAAGAGATCAACGAGCTCTTTGCTGCTTGTTGAATGCCGTATCATGTGCCCTATGCGAACCCCCCTATAACGTGTGAGAGCGCAGCGTGCAAGATATCGTACGGGTTAACGCCCGTCATAGGAAATATCACGAGCAGAGCGATGACCGTAGCTAGGGAGCTCCCCACGTTGACCGCCACAGCAACCACGAGTATCCGAAAAAGCTTGTTTGAGAGCAGCTCCCGCACTGACGTAGCCTTAGTGATTCCGGAAAAATCTTCGGTTCCAGGTGGCCGCTTGGCTGCTTCGATCAGCCCGGCGATCACGCCAACCTTGAGGAAAGGGAGCGGAACAAAAGGGCTGAAGCCTGCGTATCCCGCAGACGCTGCGATGGCGAGCGGATGGCTTCTGCTGGCCGTGGCAAAGCTAGCGGCAAAAACAGCGTGAAGCACAAACCAGTACCCAAAGGCGAGCAGCACAACGCCAAGCGGAGCGCCAGAAAGTAATATGAGCGCAAATAGACCTACTATTACCGCTAAAAAGACCATGCCCGCGATTTTTGTCAAATTCACGCGTCTTTTTGGGACAGTGTTAAGCTCTTCAAGCGGCGGAATAAGCTCCGGATGATCAAGATAGCGCTTTATTCCCTCTTTGTGGCCGGCGCCGACGACAGCGACGACTTTTCCGCGTAGCTTTAGTAAATTTCCCGCCAGATACGCGTCCCGTTCGTCAACAAGCACCCGGGCAGCGTTTGGTGAGAACTGCCGCAATTCACTGACTAGCTGTGAAATAACGTCATCGTTTGTGATATCTTCGAGGTCTATTTCCTCGTCGCTCGTGGTAATCCCGAGAAGCGCGACAAGCATCTTCAGCTTCTCGATGAGACGCATCTTTGTCCAGAATCGAGCAATGGTTACGTTGATATCCCGATCGACGAGTGCTATGCTCGCTCCGACTCTCCCGGCCACTTCGATAGCGGAGAGCATCTCGCTCCCGGGCTTGACTCCGACTTCTGAGCCAAGCTTGTTCTGCACATATGCAAGCAGCCAGTGAACCAAGAACTGATACAACCTGCCGCTTGAGAGGACATCCTTGATCGATGCACTTTGCTGTTCGGGGTGCGTCAACGCCTGGTAACGACCGGGATCTAATTCCACCGCAACGACATCAGGTCGTTCGGCTTCGATAGTGCGCTGCACCTCTTGTATGCTCTCTTCGGAGATGTGCGCGGTTCCGACAATGATGATCTCTGCCGGCTGATCAGGACTCTCATACATCGCGTGCAGCTTCCGCTATGCTTTGATCACAGTGCCGTCAGGGCCGACGATCTGTTCTCGCGCCTCCCCCAGCAGGGTCATCGCGCTCATGACGTCTTTCTGTGTGATGATCCCGACCACGCTGCCTCCCTGAACCACAGGAATCGACTCCAGCCGCCGTTGGGCGAGCTTGACGAAGACCTCAGAGGCCTCGTCATCGGGCGTGACGGGCTCAACGTTGCGCATCATCACGTTGCCTACCATGATGTCATCTCGACGGTTCGGAGGCACCTGATGCACGTTAGTGAATGTAATTAGGCCTACGAGATTGCCGTTGTCAACGACCGGATAAGTCGCGTGTTTGCTCTGAAACATCACCTCAATCAGTTGGGTGATCGTCATCGATGGAGGCACGATCGCTACCTCAGCCGTCATAATGTCGCGCACCGTAATGCCTGCAAGCGTCTGTGTAATCGTGGTCTGTCGCTCCTCATCAGACGCGGCGATGTAGATGAAGAAAGCTATGAGGATCAAAATCGGACTAAAGAATACTAGTCCGACGACGCCCATCCCAATAGCAAAGATCTTGCCGACTTGGACGGCGGTATGCGTCGCCTGTAGGTAGGGCCGCCGACTGGCAAGCCACGCCCGGAACACGCGCCCACCATCCATAGGAAACGCTGGGAGGATATTGAACCCGCCGAGAACAAGGTTGATATACGCAAAGTTCTGCAAGAACAGATTTGGCACAGTTGCAGTCACTGCAAGGCTCAATGCGAAAAAGACCGCGCCGAGGCCTAGACTGACCAGTGGCCCGACTAGCGCAGTTCTGAACTCGAGTTTGGGATCTTTTGGGATTTCGATTGCGGAAACCCCTCCGATGAGGTAAAGCGTGATGCTTTTTACTTCGATGCCGTAGCGCAAAGCCAGAAGAGAGTGCCCGAGTTCGTGGAGCAGCACGAAAACAAAGATCATAATGCCCGCTATTGTCCCGTAAACGAATGCGTTGGGAACGGTTGCAAACCCTATCGGTGGGGCGGAGATGGCAAACGCGAAGGCGAAGAGAGGGATAATTAGAAGGAGCGTAATATTGACTAGAATCGGGATTCCGCGAACGGTAGCGATTCGAAAAGACCAAGCCATGGAGTAATCCTGATCTAGCCTTTATTTGGCAAACTATATATTACTTTAGTCGATAGTGTATGGGAGGAGTTTGTGCACGAAATTCAAAAGGGAGGTTGAAATGCGAATCGAGCTGACACAAATCATGGACCTCAACGTATATACTGATAAGGGGGATTACGTAGGAAAAGTTGAGGATATCAAGATCGATACGAACGATAAAAGGGTAACTGGCCTTGTTATAGGCGACATCAACCATAATATCTTCGACATAAAGTACCGATTCGTAGTGATACCCTACCGGTTTGCAAAATCGATTGCCGACATAATTCTCGTAAGTAGCGTTGTGAAAACGCTCATCGGCCGAGCTAAGCCAAAAGAAGAAGCGTAATGAAAGAGCGCGAGATCTACGCAGGCTTGCGCGCAGTCGCCCCCTTTTTTGTGCGTGTTGACGGACGCAATTTCCGGCACGCGCTTTCGGTGCTCAAGCGTGAACAACCGTACGATCTCGCCTTTGCCGAGTCCATGGGCACCGCATCGGAATCGCTCATGCGACGCAGCGGACTGCCCGTGCAACTCGTTTTCGCATTCTCTGACGAAGCAAATGCCCTCTTTTGTGAAGCTCCATTTGACGGCAGGATCGAGAAGCTTGACTCCGTCGTCGCCAGCTTCTTCGCCAGCGCAGTGACACTTAACCTCTCGTCGGACGTCCCTTTAGCGTTTGATGCGCGCGTCATTCCTGTGAGCGCAATGGATATCCCGATCTACCTCGAATTGAGGCAGAATGAAACGTGGCGAAATCACGTGCACGCGTACGGCTACTATTACTTGCGACAAAGCGGTCAAACAGGACGAGAAGCTCACGCGACATTGCTTGGGATGACCTCGAGCGAGATGCACGAGCTAATGTTTAGCCACGGGGTCAATTTGGCGAAGACTCCCGCGTGGCAGAGGAGGGGAATCCTCGTCCATAAGCAAGGCTATGAGAAGGAGGGCTTTGATCGGATGGCTGGCCGCCCGAGCACAACACGCCGATCAAGAGTTGTGCAAAACTGGGACCTTCCCATTTTCAAATCGCCTGAGGGGCGCGAGATGCTCGTCGGGCTCATCGGCCCTACCATAAATAAATATCAATAATTATATATTAATATCTAGAGAAACCGGCTTTTTCAGCAACAGATTCAAAGAGATAGACACGCCTGTGAAACAGCGCGAAGAAATCGGTGGCGGGTAAGGGTTAAGGAAGGGAAGGCATCGTGGCTTTAGGTCTTTTGGGAGCGAAACCGAAGGTTGCAAAGAATCAAGAGGTGTCCCTGCTTGACATCAAGAAGGGGCCGTTCTACGTTGTGGCGTCCGTAGAAGTGGGCAACACGACGACGAAGTGTATTCTCACCGCGACGAACATGCTTGAGGGCAAGGCCTACGTCGTCAACAAGGTCGTCAATATGACGCGCGACGTGCGCGACCCAAAGCCGGGCGAAGAAATCTTCGGTCGGACCCTGACCTACAAGCCGCTTACTCGAAACAGCATTGCTGAAATGGTGAAGGGCACCCTCATCCAGTCCGTGCGAAACGCAAATCTCGAGCTTGCCGATGACCTCCACTTTGTCGTGCGTTCCACCGGCGTTGTCGCTGGTTTTGATCAGCCCGAAGATATTGGTGAGTTTATAAAGGCACTTGCCGACGGCTGCTTAATGGCGGGGGTTACAGCACGTAAAATGACGCCCGCGATGAGCCTTCACCACCTCCCAAAAAAGTTTCGCGAGTACAGTCTTCTCGACAAAGTCGCTTTTGACGGTTCGGTAAGCGGCGTGCTCCCTCCGATCGGCTCGACAGGGGTTGAAGTTGTCGCAAATGAAATGGAGGGGGAGCTCGCGACGGCTGGAATCAAGGAAGGCGCGAAATGGGCAGACGTCGACTTCAGAAATCCGTGCCTTTCTATGGATTTCGGGACAACCTTCAAAGGACGCATCACCAACGACGTTCTTCCGTACGCGAACACGATCGCGAACTTTTGTGGGATCGCGGGGGAAATCGTCGATTCCGTCGGCCGCGGCACCGGTCTGGTAGACGAAACGAGCGGCACGACGTTTGACCTCCCAAAGCTGAGCCGACTGAAGGTCGGCTTTGCGAGAGAACGGGACGTACGAGCTCTCGCAAACGAGATCCACGAACATATTCGAATCGAGGAAGTCCCAAAAACGTCCAAGCGCTTTGGCAGCGTGCCAGTGAATCCTCACGCGGCGGCGCAAATCGGGTTGACCCTCATCGGCGTCGATTCCGGTGAAAATGGCAGTGACCTTCACCGCATTTCGAAAGTCGGTGGCGAGATTTACGAAGATTATGGGCTCGGAATGCTCTATAGCGTGATTGATTGGGTTTCTACCGGCATAGCCGAACGGATCATCAATACAGCATTTACGAAAGGTCTGATCAATGATAAGGTGAGCATCGGGATAACCGGGCGCGCAGGCATAACCGGAAACAAGCCTAAGCACATCCTAAAGGTCATCAAAGAAATGGGCCTCTACACCAAGCCCGAAGAGTATGTCGTGTTTGTGGATGATGGCCTGGCGCGAGGAGCGGCTATTATGGCGCGATGTATGAATTCGCTTGGCACGCCCAAGAATCCGTTTGGAGGACTTAGAGGTGGCAAGTGCATATTGGGTCAGCGAATTAGACTGCAGACCTATTGAAAAGCTCGTCGCGCTCCCCACTTTTTTTGGCGGGAACTACGACGATCGAGTCATATGTGCACGAGCTGTGAGCGGTTTGCAATCGTTCTGCAAGGTCTTGGAACAGCTAGAATTTTGAAAGCTTTTTGTGGAAAGAAGAATCTAAAGCAAGCCCGCGGCACAGTGTGCCACGGGCGTACCACCCGCTAATGAAGCGGAAGTATTATTAAACAAAAGCCGTACATAAAAATATAACGATAATTATAAAGATATTGTTTGCATCGATAGTCGCTAACCTGACTGCACTCTTGGGACTGGAAAGATTGATAATCCGCTCGCGGAAGATACAACGATAGCAATGTTGAAACGACACGGACCGACAAACAGAAAAGCCCTCATTGGTCTCTCGTTGACCCTTATATTCTTGATATGCTGCTCCGTGATAAGCCCCGCGGCAGCGCAGACGTCATCGCCTTCTAGTTCAACCACGGGTGCGAGTGCGCAATACCCGCCGTGGCCTGTGAACCTTTACGAGTTTTACAGATCGGATTGTCCGCATTGCCAGGCGCTCGCGCCGCACATTGCTGCGCTGGCAGCCGAGTATCCAACATTGCACGTGTATCAGTACGAAACGCAAAACGATGCGAATTTTAGCCTTTTTGAGAAGTTCGAGAGCGCGTACGGAATGAAGTTATTGGACACTGTCCCGACTGTTTTTGTCGGAAAGCAGTCTTTCGTATCGGACACTGCAGAAC
The DNA here is from genome assembly GCA_963701995.1 of Methanobacteriota archaeon. GTDB lineage: Archaea > Halobacteriota > Bog-38 > Methanoflorentales > Methanoflorentaceae > Methanoflorens. Next base: position 1,160,284 of record OY969693.1, read on the forward strand.
CACAGATCGAAGCAGCTGTTGCACAAGCAATTCAACACGGAGCGACAGGCCCGGGTGACAGATTAACCGGCCACGTTGTGCCAACGCCGACGCCTACGCCAGGGACCAAGAATTCAACCAACAATTCGTCTCAGAATGGGACATTGGTGTCCACCCAACCGCCTCTGCCCATGGCGCTTTTCTTCACGACCGGCATCATAAGCGGCATGAACCCGTGCGTCTTTTCCGTGCTTATATTCTTGATGGGGACGATCGCTCTCACGGGGTCGCGCGCGCGAGCCTTTGCCATTGGGGTGACTTACATTGCAACGGTGTTCTTTGTCTTCTTCCTTTCGGCACTTGCGCTTGTGCAGTTCGTTCGAGTCATAGGTGCGCACAACTTAGATCTGACCAAGACCGTGATTGGCGTCTTCCTCCTCGTTGTCGGTATCGTATCGATCAAGGATTTCTTTTGGTACAACCGCTGGTTCAGTTTTAAGATCCCAACCTTCACGAAACACAGCATCAGCGCTCTCGGGAAGACTGGTTCTTTTGTTGCTATCATCGGGCTCGGTTTCATCGCGACGATTGCCGCTTTGCCGTGCACGTTAGGTCCGTTTACCTTCTTCTCCGCCAACTATCTAACCAGCATGACCACGATGCAAAACAACCTCTACACCGCCCTCTTCGCATTTGCATTCGTCATACCGATGATCATTGTTTTCGGCGCCATATATGGCATCAAGGTGGGAACGGACAGGGCAGAAGAATGGAGAATGAAATCAGCGCGATATATGAGGCTTGTGGCCGGGCTCCTCATGGTTTCGTTTGGTCTCCTGCTCGTGCTCAAGGTATTCTAAGGCTAGTCGTTCGGTAGCTGCGCCGGTCGCGCCGGCAGTTCCAAAGCGTCGGAGTTTGCAAGCGCTATTTGGTCAACATAATCTCAATAAGATTACCTGCTCGCCGGCGGCCGCACCATGATTATATTTGGGTGAAGTCTGTTCTGGAAAAGGCCCCAACATGGAAGCGCATAAAAGCACCTACTACTCGACGCATCGCGCGGAGCAATACAGGAGACGGGCTCTTGAAGCGGATCTCCTTAAGCTTACGATAGCTATTGTCGCCGAGTTGTGCATTTTTCTTGTCTGGTTTGATGGGCCAGCAAGAGAGCGTTATGAAATTCTCGTCCACATAGCGCTGCCGATATGCATCGTCCTACCCATCCTTAACTATCGCTACCTGATCTTGGTGCCATTTATTGCCTTCTTGCCTGACGTGGCACGAGCGTTTGGAATCGAGATTTCGCATTCTCTCGCTGTCTTGCCACTCGTCTTCCTCGCGGCTTGCGTGCCTTTTGTTCGTCGACCGAAAACTGCACTTGTCGCGGGTTACGCAGCCTGTGCTATCTGGGCGAGTCACCTTATCGTTGACGCGCGAAAGTATACGACTATTCAGAACGTAGGAGGATATCCTTGGAGCGATCTGGTGCTCTACGCACTCTTTTTGACCGTGCTAGGGTTTCTACTTGTGCAGGTGCTGCGTTTCAGCGCAACCGACGTGACTGCAGAAAAACTGTGACGAGTCACGCGCGCAGCGCACCCTGGCGTCGGCTTTCTAGCTCCCTGAAGGAGCTTTGCTTCTCCTACAGAGCCTTATAAATAGCTTGCGCGTTTTTTGAGAACCGCGGAGGTTCTATGCGCCACGCATATCGGAATGAAGCACAAAGACGGGAATGGCAGAACCCTGAAAAGATCTTGACGGGAGTGGGGGTTAAGGCCGGGAACGTATTCGTAGATTTAGGCTGTGGATTTGGTTTTTTTACGATTCCAGCAGCCAAAATGATCGGTTCGGAAGGCCTGGTATGCGGCGTTGATATCGATAGTGAAGCGTTAGAAGCACTACGTGTGCAAGCCGCGCGAGCAGGCCTGAGAAATCTCCGGGTCAAACTAGCGGCAGCTGAAGACGTCTTTCTGGAGCGGTGCGCTGACATAGTGTTTGTCGGCATAGCTCTGCACGATTTCAAAGACCCGTTCAAAGTGTTGCAGAACGCCCAGAGAGCCCTCAAGACGGACGGCAGACTGATCAATCTAGACTGGAAAAAAGAGCATACGCCTTTTGGTCCGCCCGTTGGAATAAGGTTCAGTGAGGCCGAAGCCGCGTCCCTCATCGAAAGAGCAGGATTCAACGTGGTTTCAGTAGAGGATTCAGGACCATATCACTACGTGATTTCAGCGAATCTTCCTGCTTAGCTAGCTTTGTCGCGTTTCAAATAGTTCGCTTTTTTAAGTTCTCTCGCACCGGGCGGGTAATACAAACAATATGGCTTTTAACTAGTAAAGGGCATAAAGGTCATTTATGTGGCAAAAAACATTTTGAATAAGCCTGTCTCGTCGGGAAGTGGACGGACTGGGGCAGCGTCGCAGACGTGACGTATGGAGATGGGTTTAAAGAAGGGCTGTTGGTAGTTAAAAATGAATTTACTAAACATATCTTTGTGATTCCACCATCTCAAGTTGAATCAGTCGATGACTCTTTGACTATTTCAGATACAGCAAGTTTCAAGTCAGTCAAAGAGAGCGATGCTGAGGCTATTTACGCGAAAGGGTCGCTTAAGAAGGCGGTTGTGGCGTTAAGTGGGTGCGATGTCGGGCACGTCAAAAACTTTAGCATCGATGCTGAGTCGAAAGAGATTGGTTTGGTAGTTGGCGTCAGTATCCAGGCGTTCCACGTCGAAATAACTGTTCCGTGGAGCAAAATAGAGGCAGTAGATGAGCTCATTGAAGTGTCGGATGCTGCTGTATTGCACTTGTGCCTAGGCCCTCTGTACTAATGCATTGCTATTGGTGCGCGAACTGCACGCACAAGTCGCGGTGTTGGCTCAAAATACAGCAGCAACTCTCACTTTCTCGTACACTTTCCCTGATTTCTTAATATACTGAACCGTTTTGCGCAACAATGACGCGTAAAATCCGATGAAGGGGTTTTTTTGCCAGTTTATCCAGTTTCGATGTGTTTGGTCTGCAAATATTATCGAAAAGCCCAGCGATGCGAAGCTTTTCTTGCACGGATACCTCAGGCCATTCTTACCGGCAGATATGATCACAGAAAACGACACGAAGGGGACCGGGGAATTAGATTTCAGCCAAGAGATGATGTCAGCCAAGCAGAGTTGGAAAGCATTTTAAGCATATTCGACAAAAAAACCATTTTTTGAGCGGGGTTTGACTTTAACTCTGCATAGTGACGGTACTGCTAGTTTAGAGTTTGCGAAACGGCGCGTTAGCTCTCACTTTTGTCTATTTTCTTGCTTGCAAAACCTCGAGGTCTTTGAAAATAGCTGTTTAATGGTCAGCAAGCGAAGTTGCAATGCTTCGTTAATATATATGCTTAATTAAATTGGTTCTCAAAGTATTAATTCTATAGTGTATTTTTAGATGTTATAATAAAATATATATTACATATATTAACTATCTAAGAATATCATTTGAACTTCAAATAACTCTAGACCTTTGATTAAAAAGCGAAGACTGGCACTCATTTTTATTAAAATTCGTAAATAATCTGAGTTTTGCTTTGCGTTATAGGTCAATGCGCTGGAATTCGTTACTAATAATGCATTTTTTCTTCAAGGCAATAAAACAAACAAATGGAAATCGCCTGGGTTTTGTTGAGCAATTATCGATTTTTAGGGTTCGGGGCCCTTTGTGTATGTCGTATGAGAAAAAATCGTATTGATTCGTTAAGGAAATGTGAAGCAGATATCTCGCGTTGTAGTGCGTTCTGGTGCACAGTTAGCGGGCAGTGTTGACCGTAAGATACCAAAAATAACCGTTAGAAAATCTATGATATCAGAAGCAGAAATTAGTCAGTTAGGTAGGAGTATTTTTTAGCAACAGGGGTTTTTTGCACCTCAACTCTCACTTTTATAATAAAGCTGGGGGAAAAAACTTAGAATGAGACCTTCTCGTACGCTTCCCTCAAATCATCGTCCTTGAATTGAAGGTAGACCTGCGTTATGCTAAGGCTGGAATGCCCTAATAGGAGCTGCAAACGCCGCAGATCCATCCCTGACCGTACTAAATGTATAGCAAAGCTGTGGCGGAGCGTGTGCGGATGGATCTTAACACCCATCATGGCTCCGTATTTTTTGACCAGCTTGAATACCTGTACTCGTTGAATAGGGAAAATAGGCTCATTATCGGGGATATTTCGTATGGCAATGTAGTCGGAGAGCATTTTGAGCGTTTCATCCCCAAGCAGCACCCTCCGCTGTCGCCCTCCTTTGGCTTTCCGAATGTTCACCACGTTGTTTTTGTACTCAATGTCACCGGGCGTCACGTTGATGACCTCGCTAACTCTCACTCCTGTTCGCCACATAAAGTCTAGGAGCAGATAGTCCCGCTCACTGCATGTTTTGGCTGCTTGGAGTAGCTCATCGACCTGCTCTTTTTCAAGATAGTCGGGAATTTTGGTCACAGGAAACAAAAGACTTGTTTTGTTTCGCGGCTAAACTGATTCGGGACTTGATTTGCCTCTTTTTCCGAGTATTGTACAAAAAAGCAAGATATTGGCAACTCAGATATGATATCATCTAAGTGGGCGTTGAAGAAATCAATATGCATGAGGTATCTCCCCTCATTTTAACAAGCTAGGGGAATAATGGGCAACGTCATCTAAAGTCTAAAAAGCTTCAGTTTCCGAAACAGAACTCTATTTAGCGCAATAGAAAAACAAGGACGCAATTATTAGTATCTCTTGGACTGTTTGGTTGTGGCTATTATGGGAGATATCTCCCGTGTATTTTTGTTGTGGTTGCGGATCGAAGGCTTGGAAAAATAATTTGATATCACCCATTTTTTGGCGGCTTTCGAGTGGTATCAAAATACGATGAGCGGGTTAATTGCAGTTTCTTGACTATTTTTTTGGCTCTCAACTCTCACTTTTATAAAAATAGCAAAAGAAACGATATTTAAAAAGCTACTTTTTCGTAGGCTTCTCGTAGGTCATTATCATTGAATTGAAGGTAAACTTGGGTTATACTGAGGCTTGTATGCCCTAGCATAAGCTGTAAACGCCGCAGGTCCGTTCCCTGTCGCACTAAATGTATAGCAAAGCTGTGACGTAGAGTATGCGGATGTATTTTGACTCCCACCATATTCCCGTATTTTTTCACGATATTGAATACTCGATTTCTTCTAATAGGAAAAATAGGCTGATCCTCGGGGGTATTTAGTGTTAGAACGTAGTCGGAGAGCATTTTGAGGGTTTCTTCGTCAAGAGGTACCCTCCGCTGCCGCCCTCCCTTAGCCTTTCGGATGTTAACCACACCGTTCTTAAATTCAACATCCTTCGGGGTAACGTTTATGACCTCACTTACGCGCACACCAGTTCGCCACATAAAACGCAATAGCAGATAGTCCCGCGTACTCGACATTTCAGCAGCGCGTAGTATCTCATCGACCTGTTCCTTCTCAAGATAATCGGGTATTTTAGTCACATGATACAAAAGATAGGTTTTGTATCTTAAAGATTGTCATTTTGGTCTTCTTTGCAGTGAGATCTTGCGAGTTTATACAATGAGGCAAAAAATCGCGGTTGTGAGGGCAGTCCTTCTATGATTTTTGCTTTTTAATAAATTTAATTTAATATTAGTAAATTTATTTTAAGTTATGCCTGTGCTTCTTGAATCTATATGAAACGCCATAGATTTGATGAGTTTTTGCATTTGAATGCAAGAATTAGAGAAAGCAAAATACTGCTGGTCTACATTTTTTCAACAAGCGAAGGAGAAGTTGACAAAAAGTGAGAGTTGAGGCCTACTGAGAACATAATAAGCGTAGCACTCCGAAAGAAGCAGAACCCGCTAAGAAAGAGGAGGCACCAGTATATCGGCTGTAACGAAGTGGTGGAAACCAGAGGATCTAACGAACGTCATATCGTGACTTTTTGACCATTTGGACAGCATAACACAGTTTCTACGGTCACATTCCAACCGAAATCTTTATCATATCCTCTAACGCGTTTTACGTCAAAGAACGTTTTACGAGGCAACCCATGCGCGCATACAAAATCGTCCCAGTTTCTGTAGCAATTCTTCTCATTACCGTGCTATTTGCAGGTGTCGTTACCGTGAGCGCAGCTTCCACTCCGCTCACCGTCAGCGCATCCTCCACCCGACAGCCCACCCAACTCTCCCTCTCGGCCAGCACCCTCACCGCCGGTCGTGCCGTCACCTTCTCAGGCACCCTCAAGACCACCCGAACCACAAGCCCCCTCGCCAAAGCCTCTATCTATCTCTACGTATCTAAAGACAAAAAGAACTGGGCCCTCGTCTATACCCCCTCTAAAACCGTCACCAACGCCAAGGGCGCCTACGCCTTCTCCAAATCCATCTCAGCCGGCACCTGGTACTTCCGCACCTACTTTTACCCCGGCACTACTAATTACGGGGGGGCCTTCAGCCCCGTGATCAAAGTCGCCGTCAAGGCCCAGACTCCCGTCAAGGCCCAGACCAACACGCCAACTATTTATTACGTTCCGCAGGCAGGATCAACGTGGGTCAACCACGGGACGGCAGGCGCCAGTTATAACGCGTACGTCAGCACCCCGAGCTTATTTAAGACCCAATCAAACGGCTACCCGTATTGGGGGCCCATCACGAGAAATGATTTTGTCAGCATCCCGGCGGGCAGCGCAATCAACAACCAGAACGTCGCTTCGTGGGAGATGGGGTTTCATTTCGCCGGACTAGTACCCGGCCAGCGCTTCCAGAAAATTTGGGACAAAGCGTATGGCGGTTTCTTCATTGAAATTGACACCGGATATGGCGCTAACCAATGTTACCTAACCATCTACCGCGCAACGACCGGCGGCAGCGGCGCGCGGTGGTACGAGCCAACTGATACCGTGCTCCGCGCAGGCCACAATTATTACACTCAAATTGCGTGGGACACCAGTGCGGGGCCGGGACACGAACCCTATCCGACGGTCTGGATCGGCGAGGACGGAAAAGCCCCGGTGCATCAAACGCACTGGGACGAGAGCGGCGGCGCTCTTGCCGGAACTGGATCGTGGTATAATGATGCAGTGGGGTCTGCGAACCTAGGAAATACGGCTTCAGACGTTGGCAACCACGCGTCAGCGAAGATTGCCTGGCTCAACGGCGGCATCTTTGTCTATCGGCAATACAATTCAATCGTTAATTTTAGCAGCGGTGGGAGCTGGAACACCGATAAAGTGCGTTGGGCATAGGGCGATTATAACAGAGACTTAAGAGGGCTGCTCGAGGGTGCTTCTCGAAAAGGCGAACGAGTAGCGTGAACGCCGTGGTTCTGATCTCTGATCACACAAAGCGACTTACGCCACTGCACTTGACTAGCTTTGCACCCAGTTTACTAGTTCAAAAAAAAGATAAAAAAGGACCGGACGTGGAGCCAGCAAAAATAAAAAGATATATGAAAAATAAACGCGGCTCGAGGTCCCGTACAAGCTTGTTACAGACCACTGGACACGCACCAACATCAGAGGCTTACCTGGCACTTAAAGAAAAGAGTTTTAAAAAACGGTGCAGTCTTGGTGCGGTTTAGCCAAGTAATCTCTTCTACCACTTGCCGGGGGTTCGAGCTTCGAGCCATTTGAGACGCTGCTCAAGCTTGAGCTATTCTGCTATGCGTCTTTTGCGAAGCACCATCTTCATGAAAGGGCGGTTGAGCAGAAGCAAAAAAAAGGTCTGAAGCACGCCTTGCTTGCTCACTTTTCTTCCCGACTGGCGAGGCGCTTCAACGCGTCTCGGCATCTGTTGCATGCAGTGCCTCTAGAACGTAAGCCTTTGCGGACACGCGGTGGTATTTGGGTCCCCCGCCCATCGACAGAATCCCTATATAGCCTGCCCCCAACAACTCGCGCAAGGCTTCCTGGACTTCGAGCTTCGTCCCTGCGACTTTTTTCTGCACCTGCCACAGACGAAGCCCTTCGCCAGTCGCCTCATAAATGCTTCTCAAAACCCTTTTTTGCAGGTCATTCATCAGCGCTATCTCGGCCGGGCCATCGTCCAAGTTCGGGTTTAGCATAGTCGCTCACGCGTTCCGGCACAGAACACGTAGGGGTTGATGCCCTATCGTATAAAGCTCTCACGGGGAGTGTCACGTGCCAGCCGAAGGTCCTCTTTACAACAAGAGCAACATTTTGGCTGTCGTCGACGCGCTCAGAAAGCGCGATGATCAGGCTCGGAAACACGGCACAACGATTGGATGGTAAGTGGTGCGCCAGAACACGTCTGGTACGCCTTGTTCGAAAGCGATCACATAGACAAAGTCTCGCAGTTTCTGCACGGAGTTTTATTACACCATCGCATTCAAAATCACACCCGTTCAATTGGTGAAAGATGTTATCCCTCTATGGAGTAAGCGAGCGTAGTGGGCTTAGGTTGGAAGCATGGGTGATTTTGTGAACGACAATCGTGCGAATGGCACGCCCCCCGCATTGCGCGAGTTGCGGGTTGAGGTGGTGAAATGGAAATTGGTTCCGAAGTACCGTTGTTCTGCCTTCCTGATCGGGTAGGCAAGGAAGCATGTCTGAGCGACTTCAGAGGTAAATGGGTTGTCCTGTACTTCTGTCCCAAGGATAACACAAGTGGCTGCACACGCGAGGCGATGGATTTTAGCGAAAAACTGCCGGATTTTGAAAAGCACGACGCAGCAGTCATCGGGATAAGCCCGGATTCGCCTACCAGTCACCAGAAATTCACTGAAAAGCGTCAGCTTCGTGTGTTGCTTTTGAGTAACGAACAGCACGAAGTGGCGGAAAAATATGACGTCTGGAAACTAAAACGCCTATACGGGAAAGTATCACGGCATTGAACGTAGCACCTTTCTCATAAACCCGGAAGGGAAGCTGGCCCAGGCCTGGAGAAAAGTCAAAGTTAACGGCCACGTTGAAGCTGTCAAACGAACCCTAGAAGTGCTCAGAAAATAAAAACTACTTCAATGAGTCAGATCTGCATACGCTACCAGTTGTCGCGAACAAGCGAGGGCAGCTCTCGAGAGCCGAGTGTCGTAGGATTCGCTTACAAGGCAGAATTTGCGCAGCGACGCCGTCAATCTGCTCAAAGCAGGTCACAGAGAGGTTACCATTCCGGTTCGCCCTCTGTGCCAAATAAGCCGGAATAGAACAAGCCGTTGAAGCGGTAGTCTTTGAGGTTGTCTGCAATCTCGTGCGATTCGTTGTTTTTACTACCGACTAACCTGCCGTCTTCAAACCATCTGAGAGTGTCATAGCGGGAAAGCGCCAGAATGACGTTGTGCTCAATGCGCTCTTCGTCGGACCCTTCAGAACTCGCCGCTTTGACGTCGTCAATCGCCCATTTCGAAACGTCAGGCTTCAGCCACTGGATGAATTCTCCCACCAGCCACGGATATACGATAAGCGACCGCATGCCACTCACTCTAACATTTACGCAGACTCTTCATCCTTCTTGAAGATTAAAACCTTTTCCTTTTGCATAACTTTGTAGAGGCCAAAGATGGTCTTATTTATGCTCTTTGTAAGCCGTAATCCTATGTTGCTCGCGTACTCAGTGATGAGCTCGACAGATCGCAGTGGCGTGCCTCCAAAGACGGCATTTCCAATAACTATAAGATCGTATCTGTTCGGCTTTAACACTGCGCATTATTTCTTCCAGGCTTCTTTTCATATCCTTATCATAAAGGCGTACCCGGTCGTTCATCCGACCCCGCAACCCGATGAACTGCTCCCTGATCTCACTCGTATCCAATCAAAGGGCCCGCAGCGCGTGCGCATCATTCTTGATGTAGTCGAGTGCAACGGCGTACGGTGGAGACGTGACGATGCCGTCGATGCTGGACCCTTTGATCAGCGGTGGACGATCTCGTGTTCCGAAGCGCTGCTTCGTGCAACGTCACGCCCGCCTGCCTCAATCCCGCAAGCTGTGCGCAGCGTTTGCGTATCTTGTCGACGACTTCGTGTGATGCGGTCTTGACCCTGCTCTGCAGTACGCACAGCGGCGAGGCATCGAACCCGACGCAGTTCAGGCCTAGTAACTGGGCCTCAAGTGCCGTGGTGCCGCTTCCGACAAAGGGATCCAATACGGTCTTCCGCCGGTCCCAGTCCGATTATGTTGAGCGCTGCTCGCACCAATTGCGGGTGGAATTTGCCTTTGTATGGATATATCCAGTGTGTCAGGTATTAGTTGACCGAACGCGTGCGATTTTTTCGCGAGATGTAAACGTAGTCGGTGCTTTCCCCTCTGATCGTCTGAAAATATGCGAGCCGCCTCTTGAGCCGTTCGTCATCGTCGACATCGAGCAGTCTGAAGCTCGAATACCCGTCGATCATCTCGAAAGCGGCTCCTAGCGAACGGAGTTCGAGCTGCGCTAAGATGAGTTCATAAATGAATTGGGCGTTGTCAAACAGGCGCGCCTCGTCGCGCAACTGGCTTTCTTCGCGTTTCTTCGAGGGCGAGTTGCTTGCGAGGGGTAACTTGTCGTTCACGTACTGCTCTACTTTCAAGACCGTTTGAAGGCAATGACAAAGCCGGTGCCGTCGCGGAGCCCTACAATCGATTCTCTAAAGTTTGCATCTAAGGCCCAGGCGGGGCTGACAAAACTCAGTAGGGTCTTGGACGACCTTCGACTTAACACGAACGCGCGGACGCGTGTGAGCACGTCTCTGGGCATTGGTGCTTTGCTATTCACTGAACAAACAGCTGGCTTCAGTGTTCAAAAAAAGCAAAAAAAAGGAAGCCAGGTCATCCCTGGCTTAAATCGAATTCGATTTTAGCTTTGCAAATGCCCTTTTAAAGATTGGCTTAAAAAGCCTCTCGCAAAGCGATGATCTTTTCGGATCACTGAAATAAGGACATTTGCCTTTTGTTTTCTCTAATGCTCCCCGTTCTTGTAGCAGCGCCTACAGCTGAGATCAACTGTAGGCACTCGCACTTCGCTTTACAGTTGAACTGTATCACGACGTGCTGCCATCGCTGTTTACTGAGTTAGCCGCCCGCAAGTGCGGTGTTACCCGTACCCCACGCTACGGCTGTGTTTACCGAGACGGTAGTGGTGGCTGTGTTGGTTGCGGTTTGCGTGGCGAAGTTTATGGTGTTGCCGTTGCCAGATATGTTTCCGACTGACTGTGTCTGCTTAATGTTCTGCGTGGTTGCAGTTGCTGCAGTAGACACTCCGCTCGAGGCGGCGCCCGCGGCTGCGACTGCCTTAACTGGCATTACTGGCATTGCCACTGCCTTAGCTTCCTTGAACTCCTTGACTTCCTTTACTTCTTTGACCTCTTTGACCTCACAGCACTGCTTGACTACGCAGCAGGCGACTGTTGGGCAGCAGCACACTACAGGACACGGACAGCAGCAGCACGTTGAGGTGACGCAGCTCGTGGCCTGAGCGCAGGTCGTCGCGGCGCAGGTGCTGGTTGTGGTCTTAGCGGCGCACTGGGCTGAAACGGTGCCTGTCGCTGCAAGTGCCACAAAAGCAAGCACTAATAGAGAAACGATAACTTTCTTCATGATTCATCTCCTTTTGTTTAACACAGAGGGCTTGCGCCCGTTTTCTATGTCGTAATCTTCTTTTTTTCTAAGATATTTAAAGGTTTTGATAATGTTAGATGGTAAATTGCACGTAAATGGCCATATTGAGCGCTCATATCAATTGTTTTTGGGCGAACTCCGCGCCGCGGACAATCATAGCCTTTTCATCTGATCCTAACGGGTCTATGAGCTCTCATAATGGCGGAAGGAAAAAGTACCTGCGCGTCGCTGAATAGCAAACAGCGTTCTAGTCACCTCGCCACGGCTCGATGATGGCGGGAAATAAAAAAAAGCCTGGAGGCGAACTCCCCGCTTCCAGAGCTGTTAAAAAAAGCAGTGCATTTGCGATAAATGTAATCTATAAGTTATTGCTTTCAGCGTATGGACGTCACACGAGCCGGCACGGAGGACACGTCACAGCGTGTTTGACTGGCGCGTACGTGGTGTTCCTCGCAGTTGGTCGTCGGACAACTCGCGCAGTTCACCGTCGTCGGCGACGTTGAAGTCTTTTGGCACCCCCCTGCACTGTGCACAGACCGTTGCTGGGCAGCTGATACCCGTCCTTCCACATGTTTTTGTTGTCGCGCGCACGGCCGTTGATTGTGCGTGACGTTAGCGGCTGTGAAAGTGAAACTGCTGCTAGCACCACGAGCCGAAACGACACTTTTCTAATTCTGGTTCTCCTGTTTTACTCATAGAGGGTTTTCGACGCCCTCGCGTCTGTCGCCCATTTTCCTATGATACAAATACATCCATAAAATATTATTTCTAAATAAAAACCATTTCGAGCTTACGGGTCCTCAAGAGCCTATCAGTCTAAGCACTTTTTGCACAACTTACAAGCTGTTCGCTATGAGCTTTCACAGTTAGCGTCTTGCCGCTGGTCTCCTTGCCGAAACAAATTAGAAGCTGCTCGCCGCACCCGGTGACGTGCCGTGTCTAAGGTGTCATAATTTCGCAGCGAACTCTTCCCGTGCGTTTCCTGCGAGACGGGCGTGCTGCTTACGGTCTTGCACAAGGTATATATGCGCGCATTTGAGATCGAATGTTATGCAATCGAGTACAGCGAGCGCCGGAGTAGGCGCAGGAGAAAGCGCACAAGCCAGCCGAGGCATACCGCTGATCGGTGACAAGTTCCCGCAAATCGAAGTCCAAACAACCCACGGCAAGATGACGCTCCCGGATGCTTTTAGCGGCAAGTGGTTCGTGCTCTTCAGCCACCCCGCCGACTTTACGCCGGTGTGCACGACGGAGTTTGTGGCCTTCGCCAAACGGTATGACCAGTTCAAAGCGCTGGACTGCGAGCTCATTGGCCTGTCCGTTGATCAAGTCATCTCGCACATGAAGTGGACCGAGTGGATCCAGCAGAACATAGATATTGAAATTCCCTTCCCCATAATTGCAGACACGGGCAAGGTCGCCTCAATGCTGGGGATGATTCACCCGGGCAAGGCGTCGAATACCGTGCGCGCGGTGTTCATTGTCGATCCAAAAAGCACCGTTCGGTTGATCATCTACTATCCGCAAGAGGTCGGCAGAAATATGGACGAAATTCTTCGAGCCGTGAAAGCTCTCCAAACCGCCGACAAATACGGCGTGGCTATGCCCGCCGGGTGGCCGCAAAACGAGCTTATCGGGAAGAAGGTAATTATACCAGCGCCGGGGGATGAAAAGACGGCCAAAGAACGCGCCAAAATGTATGAAAACTACGATTGGTGGTTCTGCTATAAAGAGCTCGAAGAGTGATGTCCTGCGGCTCACACAGTATTGATCCGTGAAGCACCGAGAAAGCAGGACATGTTAAGCCGCGTGTATGATGGAGGAAGCGTTGACCGATACCGATCTGCCGCGCGATAAGTTGCAGGAGGGTTTGTCTTACTTGTCGCCAGAGGAGCTCGCTCGAAGACTGCATTCAGACGGGGCGCCCCTGGTGCTCGACGTGCGAGACCCTGCCGAACTGGCGGGGGAGCTGGGCCAGCTGCCAGGCGCCCTGAATATCCCGCTCGGGCAGCTTCAACACCGGGCAGGCGGACTCTCGACGCACGAAAGGCGGGACATCGTCGTTGTATGCCGCACAGGAAGACGCTCAGGGGCCGCCGCTCGAATCCTTCGGGATTCGGGAGTTGACCGAGTCTTCGTCTTGAAAGGTGGCATGACGGCGTGGCGGGACACGCACCGATGAACGACGCTTGACGGGCCTACACTGCTGGCAGCCTCCAGACGCGCACCCTTCCAGCAGGGCCAAAAGCGCCGCACGCAGATCGCTTCTTTTGCGCTCTTTAGCTTGAAGTGGATTGCTCTCTGCGCCGTTGGGCCGCTCCTCCAGGGGTTGAGGGCAGCGCATTTATCTTCGGGGAACGCCTCACGTACATCACTGCTGGCCCGCGTTTCGAATACTTGCGCAAAGTCCAACGCCTACCTCAACTTGAAATGGCTGACGCAGCTCTCCGCGGCAATAAAAGGAAATCGTTAAATAAGTGGAAGAAACCTCTTGCTCACCAAATAGCTGGAGGTAAACGATGGAAGACCAAGAAGAAAGGAAATTTAGGCGTCTGAGAACGTTCAACGTCATTGCGGGCTTATTCCTTTTGATACAAGCGATAGCTATAGTTTTCCTCAGCAACTCGTTCAAACTTCCGATAAACACGTATTATCTGCATTTCAACGCGACCACGCAGGTCCTCGCACCGGTCGAGAACACGATCTACCAGCTCCGCGTAGGGCTCCTCGTTGCGCTGTTCCTATTGATTTCGACGATTGACCATCTGCTTGTGGCATCACCGTTTGCGAACCGATGGTATATCAAAAACCTCAAAAAACACGTAAACTACGCGCGCTGGTACGACTATGCGCTCAGCTCATCGGTGATGATCGTGGCGATCGCCTTGCTTAGCGGCGTCTATGACATAGCAGCTCTCATCCCGTTATTCTGCATAAACGCAACGATGAACCTTTTCGGCCTGATGATGGAGCTCCACAACCAAAAGACGGAAAAAACGAATTGGACGGCATTCATATTTGGATCATTTGCCGGCGTCATTCCGTGGATAGTCATCGCCCTATACTTCGTCGGAGCGACGCAAAACGCATCAGTACCGACCTTTATCTACTACATCCTCGCGTCCTTGGCGTTCTTCTTCCTCCTGTTCCCCCTCAATATGTTCTTGCAGTACAAGAAGGTGGGAAGGTGGAAGGATTACCTTTACGGCGAGTACGTGTACGTCGTTCTCAGTATCGTGGCAAAGACCGCGTTGGCGTGGCAGGTGTTTGCCGGAACGCTCAGATAATCGCGCGTTGACGTCAACAGTCCCTTTGTGCCTGACCGCCTTCGGTCACCCCTTCGCACAAAGGGCCTCCTTGTCTTGTCTTTTTGACACAAAATCCCCGGAGCGAAAGGGCGCTGCTCCGCGTCGTCTAGACAAGATGAGCTAACGAGCTAGCGTAGTTGGGACGCTATCCTCTCTCGAGCGGATATCCGCGGCTTCTCCAAGCCCTGATCGCGCCGAGAACGTTGTAGACGCTTGCGTACCCGTGCCGTGCTAAAATGCTCGCGGCGAGGCTGGCGCGCCCCCCCCACGAACAGTGCACGGCGAGGGGCGCATCCCGCGGCACACGTGCAACCTGCTGTTGGAGGTATCCGACAAAGAGGTGCTGTGCCCCTTTGATGTGACCCTCGCTCCACTCGTGATAGTCGCGCACGTCGAGCACGTTGACAGCCGCGCGATCCACAGCTTTTTTCAGCTGCTCGACCGTACACGTCTTGAGCCGCGCGATTGGCTTTCCGCGGTTCCGCCAGTCGGGCATTCCGTTACAGAGATGGGCCGCGACGTTGTCAAAGCCAAGCCGATTCAGATACGTCCGAGCCACCGTGGCGTCCAATGGTCTTTCGGTAACGAGTGCGACGGGCTCATCATCATCGAGCACCCACCCGGGATAAACGCTTGCGCCGTCAAGCCATATGCTGAGGGATCCGGGAATATGGGATCCGGCAAATGCCCCTGGCTCCCTCGTGTCGATAGTGGTTGTTGCACGAGCCTCAACAAGTTCCTCGAACTCGTCGGAATCGGCCTTGCGGAGCGTCCGAGGCATTGGAGGTGGACCTTGAACATTAAGCTCTTGTGCTCTGCGGAAGTAAGGCGGAAGCGAGAGTTGCTGTTGGGTCAGATAGCGCACGAAACCGTCTTCGTCCAGCCGAAGCAGCGGATTCAATTGCCGTTCGTAGCCCACGGTGCTGTACGCTCTAGCGCTCATGTTATTTCCACAGACGCTTCCTGCGCCGTGGGCTGGATACACGAGAGTATGATCACCAAGCGGCAAGAGTTTTTCACAGATGCTGCTATGGAGCTTCCTTGATTGTGCGCGGGCTGATTCGGTTCCGAGGAGATCAATCCGCCCGACATCGCCCGCAAGGAGCGTGTCCCCCGTAAACACCATGAGCGGCACGCGGCTCTCAAGCCGCTCATAGATGACAAAACAGAGGCTATCGTTGGTGTGCCCGGGCGTGCTGAGGACGTCAACCTTGAGGTCGCCGACACAGAACGTTTCGCCTTCGGCAAGGTTGTGGTCTCCGTATCGAAATTGGGTTTCCTTGCTATGCCCGATTTCTGCGTCGGTCCGCTGTTGAAGGTCGAGCGAACCGACGACAAAGTCCTCGTTGCAGTGCGTCTCGAAGATGTACTTAATTTCGGTGCACTCACGGGCCGCCAGCTCGGCGTAGATTGCACAGTCTCGACGAGGATCGACGACCAACGCCTCATTGTGGTCAGACAGGAAGTAACTTTTGTGTGCCAGCCCCTCGGCCGTCACGGTCTCCAGCCGCATTAGTACCTACTTAACGCTTGGCGTTTATCACATTTTCTCGTCGCAAAGAGAAACTCATTGCAGCGCACGCTGCTATCATCATGCTCGTCCGACAGCCTCTAAACGGGAAATCCGGACCTAGCGCGCCACTATCGGGCACCGCGGGCCTTCTGTGCGATATCGCGGCGCCACGCGGCGAGGCATGCTACGATAAGGACGCTGCAGATCGTCGTCCAGAGAACGAGATCGGAGGCGACAAAGACCACGAGGGCACTGCCTGCGAGCACGAGCAGCAACTCTACGAACACAAGCCGCTGAATCCTCTTGCTGGTGCTTGGCGTTGTTGGAGGGCCCCTCGCATTCAGAGCGAGGTGTCGCCTCGCCGATTTTCTGAACAAGCTAACCCCTTCATAATGTCAATCAGCGTCGTGTGGCAAAGAAGTCGTGCTGCCGCAAAACGCTTCTTGTAGAAACTGGAATACTCGTACGCGTTTTCGACAGACCGTCTGAGCTTACGTTCTTGGAGCTGTTTTAGCTCTTCCGCGGACAATCGTTCGACCTTTGGATTCCGGTACTCCATCGCGTATCAGCCTCTCTCAACTCCTGGCACGTACTCATTGCTATTTTAGTACTTTAACGTTATGAGTCGCAGCGTACAGTCTAACGGCTCGCCAGGGGCGCTGATCGGCCATTCCAAAAGTGCGCCAACGAGCGTTGAACAGCTTGGGCCGACTGGCGGTGATTGAGGATGAAGAACCATCGTCTCACCGCACCGATCTAATGGCGCGGCTCAGTTCCTCGGAACCGTAGTCTCCTGCGATGCACCGCACGGCGCGAACAAGCCTGTTCGGGTGACGCGAGAAGAATGCCGACCGCGTTATATTACCTAGTAATATATCAACAAGTCATATATAGACTAAAACTACTAAATAGTACACGCAAATGTGGCAAGTGCACCTAAACTCGCAAATGCGCTTCTTGCGCGACCGTGATCAACAATGAAAGCCATTGAAACTAAAGATCTCTTCAAACGGTTTGAAGACGTTGAAGCAGTAAAAGGAATCAATTTGGAGATTGAAGAAGGGGAGCTTTTCGGGCTGCTCGGACCCAACGGAGCCGGAAAAACGACGACCATCTCTATGCTGTGTACGATAGTGAAACCCACGAGCGGCTCAGCGAGCGTCTTCGGGCACGACGTGAAAAAAGAACCCGGCACCGTGCGGGGAATGATAGGCATCGTGTTTCAGGACCCCAGTCTCGACGATAACCTTACTGGGAGGGAAAACCTCGACTTCCACGGCCGGCTCTACAAAGTGCCCAGAAATGAAATTGCTGAGAGAATCAGCGACGTCCTCGAGCTCGTGGAACTTAGTGATAAAGCCGACGTGATCGTCAAGAAGTATTCTGGTGGCATGAAGCGGCGGTTAGAGATCGCGCGCGGCCTGCTTCATCATCCCAAGGTCCTTTTCCTCGATGAGCCGACGCTCGGGCTTGACCCGCAGACCCGGCGCCATATCTGGGATTACATAGAGAAGCTCAACAGAGAAAAGAAGATCACGATGATCCTGACCACGCACTACATGGACGAAGCCGATCAGTTGTGCGATCGCATCGCTATTATCGACCACGGGAAGATCGTTGCGATGGACACCCCAGAGAACCTTAAACACGACGTTGGCGGCGACGTCGTGATCATGACGGTGCCACACGGGAGTGAGCAGCTCAAGACTAAACTCGAACAGCTCGAATTCGTCAAATCGACGCAAGTGGTTGACGGCACGTTGCGGCTGAGCGTCGACAAAGGCGAGACTGCGATACCGATTTTCATGGACGTGGCGCGTCAAGAGGGGATCGCCGTACCATCGATTGCGCTTCACGAGCCCACGTTGGAGGACATCTTCATCAAGTACACCGGACGGGAGATTCGGGCGCAGGAGGCTGCGAGCGGGTTCGCTGCTTTCCACGGCCCCGGGAGACGCTAGCGATGCCAAACGGACGAATGGTTTTTATGGGTGACGTCTATTCGATTTGGCTCCGGGAGATGATCCGGTACGTCAGAGCTCGGTCGCGGGTCGTTACGTCGCTTATTACTCCCCTGCTGTGGCTCATCATATTCGGGTCCGGATTTAGCTCCTCTTTGTCGTTCGGTGGGGCAGGCGGCAGCACGAATTACATAAACTTCCTCGCGCCTGGGATCCTCGGCATGACGGTGCTCTTCACCTCGATATTCTCCGGAATGAGCGTGATGTTCGACAAAGAATTCGGTTTTCTCAAAGAAATTCTCGTTGCCCCCGTTTCGCGGACGTCTATCGTCATCGGAAAAGCCCTCGGGGGAACGACACAAGCGTCAATACAGGCCCTGCTGATACTCGCTCTTTCCACGTTCATCGGGGTGAAAATATCGGGCACGCTCGGACTTGCAGGCGCGTTGGTGCTCATACTCGTGACCTTATTCTTTCTCGGCATGGGTTTTGTCGGGCTGGGGATTAGCATCGCCTCCCGGCTCGAGAATATCGAGGGCTTTCAAGTCGTCGCTAACCTCCTCGTGCTGCCCATCTTCTTCCTGAGCGGCGCATTCTTCCCGGTCACGTCACTTCCGAACTGGATGAAGGCGCTTGTGGATATCAATCCGCTTGCGTATGGGGTTGACGCGATGCGTTACGCCGTCACCGGACTGCATTCGTACGCCCTGACGACTGATCTCGCGGTCGTCGTCGGATTCTTTCTACTGATGACGGTTGTCGGCTCCATCTTATTTAGAAACGTGCGCTGAGCCGTAAGCCCATCGGCGGGAGCCCAAAAAAGAAAAAAGTGCGCGACTGGCAGTTCAGAAGTTTGACACGATCCGGGGCTTACGCGAATTTCTCCGGATCTCTGTCGAACATCGCCTTGCAGCCAGGAGCGCAAAAAAAGTATTTCTTCCCCTTGTATTCGCTGACGTACTTCGCCGTCGTTTCATCGACGTCCATGTTGCAAACGGGATCTTTTGCCATTTTTCCCTCTAATGCACCTTGTGTTCTCAACGTTTAATACACTAACTCAGTTGACCACGCGTGTCGATTTGCAGCTCCACAAGAAATCGAACAGTTCCGCGAGCAGTCGGTAGGTCACATCAGCTGCGGGGACGAGAAATCCGCACGACACATCCGGCTCATAGCCCTCTCGATCGGTCACTCGCGGGAAAAAAATAAGGCCACGAAGCTCGTTGACGAGGAGTATCGTGCTGACTCTATCGACGTACCGGACATCGGGGCCTTCTGTTCCGGCCGTGCTTTTCATGAGGACTTTGACGTCGGACGCGTTGAGACCAGTTTCGTCCACGGTGTAATTCAAGACCCATAGAAACCGCCTCGCTTCACGCACGATCTCGACGGCAGCCGCGTGCAGCAGCTCACTATCCTGGAGCAGCGACTCGCCGAGGTCTGCCGGCAAACGCTTGAGATGCGCGGGAAGCTCAGCCGCACTGTGGCGCTCCCAGTACTCTAATAGGTCGTGAACGTCGCTTATCCCTTCAATGAAGGTTACCAGCACCTTTCCGTATTCTGATATGACGTAGTCCCCGTTAGGGAGCTGAGAGACGAGTCCAACGTCCTCCAAGCGGCGAAGATGTCGCACCGCTTCGTGCACGAGCAAGCCAAACCGCCGGCAAACGTCGATCACTGACGTTCGTTCGTCCAGCTGGTTCAAGATGTCGAGCCGGCTCACGTCTGAAAGTGACAAAAAAAGCCTCGTCAGTTCATAGGAACTCCGTATGGGCATAGTCTCTCCGTCTAGCGTTTTGCTGCCGGCGCGTGCATGCGTACGGTAAGAAACGTATAAATAACATTCCCTTTTAGAGTTTAGTGCGGAGGGTGGCCTTGAAAGAGCTTTACGAGGACGTCAAGCGCGAATTGTTACAGATCTTAGCAGCGCTCGATCCGCGAGAAACGCGGAAGCTGCACGTCGTGTGTGCGCCCAGCTTCTACCTGGATCACTTCGTGCAGGTCGACGATCTGAGCTCGTTTTGCAGAGCGCTTCAGACGAAGTACGTCACCGGCGGCGGCAACCTTCCTGGCTTCGTCCAGAGCGTTCTGTCGGGCGGCGGCGCGGCAAATACCGCAATAGCGCTGTCGCGACTCGGGCTAAGCTCCCATTTCATTGGCCGCACGAGCGAGCTTGGACATCACGTTTTGAAGTTCTTCGCCGAAAATAGCGGCGTTGACATCGCCCACGTGAAGACCGACGGCAGATTGGGACAGACCCTCGCTCTCGAGATTGGCGAGCGACGGATCAACGTCATGCTCAACGACGTCGGCTCGAACTATGACTTTGCTTTCGACAGCCTACGCGATACCGATCTCGAACTCATCGAAAATAGTGAGCTCGTGACCGTGCACGATTGGGGGACCAACGTCGTGGGCGGCACCGATCTTGCCGTGAAGACGTTCGCGTATGCGAAGCAATACAACGTGAAGACGTACTTTGACTCGGCAGACCTGAGCCCCCGCGTCCACGACCTGACCGAACTCTATGAAAGCGTGATCGCGAGCACTAACCTTGATATGATTAGCCTCAACCAAAATGAGCTCGAGAAGCACACCGGTGAGGCTACCCTTGAGCGCGCGATCGCATTCAAGCACCGAGTCGTCTCACGCGTTGATTACCACACCCCTTGGTATGCGGCGTCGATCGACGATAGCGTGACGTCATTCCCCGCGTATGACGTGGAGCTGCACCGATCCACCGGCGCAGGTGATGCCTGGAACTCAGGCAACATCTTTGGTGAGCTCCTCGGTCTGGCCCCCGCACTGCGCCTGTGCCTCGCGAACGCGGTGGCGGGCTACTACGTATCAAGCAGACGCGGGGTCCACCCCACCATCGATGATCTGGTAGCGTTCGTCAAGACCGAGAAACTGCGCCCGTTGCCGGCGGAAGTCGCGAACGTCTCAAAATAGACAATAATCCCGTAAATTCGTGCGGTGCAAATCCGCGGTGAGAC
Organism: Methanobacteriota archaeon; assembly: GCA_963701995.1. Taxonomy (GTDB): domain Archaea; phylum Halobacteriota; class Bog-38; order Methanoflorentales; family Methanoflorentaceae; genus Methanoflorens. Next base: position 1,181,595 of record OY969693.1, read on the forward strand.
GCGGATATCACAAACGTCGCTTGGCACACGAACAGTAACGAGCCGTACGACCGTTATTCGTCCCGCTCCACGCCAATTTCAGAATAGAACCTGCGCGTTACGACCTCTTCGACGAGGCGGAGCAGTGTCTTTCGGTCCCTGACGCCGGTGAAAACGCCGAGGGGAATCTGCGCAGCCGCGGCGTTTGGATGGCCGCCTGCCGAGCCGATGTCGCCGAATGCTTGGCTCATGACGGCGCCGATGTTGACGCGGATGTCCTTGCTCCGCGCGGATATGTGAATCTTTTCTTCGTTGAGCCCGAAGATGGCGACGGCCGTTACCCCCTCAAGGTTGAGCACGTAGTCGGCCGCTTGCGCGAGCGCGTCTACGTTGTGCATAAACCCTACGCACGAGACAAGGTAGCTTCCGGTTATGTGCTTGTTGTGGATGGCCTCGCCGATTATGTCAAGCGTCTCCATTGACATCGTCGGTGATTCAATCTGATTGAGAATCTCTCTGTCGGAGAGCTGCATGAGCTTCATTGCGGCGCCGAGATCTGCTGGGGTCACGTGCTTTTTGTAGTCTTGGGTGTCGATGCGTATACCGTAAAGCAAAGCAGTCGCGAGCCGTTTGTCGATGTCAATGTCAAGCTCTTCGAGGTAGTTCGTCAATATCGTCGCCGTTGACCCCACGTCCCTGATATCGGTGTACAGGACGCGTTGTTCGGGAATCCCGTGATGGTCAATGATGATTCCAACTTTGTCTAAGCTTGTCAGGGGGTTATTCGCCCCTGGCGTCCCCGTATCGACCAGCGCGAGCATGTCGTATTTGTTCGGATCAACCTCGTCGACGTGGATCAAGTCGATGTTGAGCAGGTTTACAAAGGCTCTGTTCTCCTGTCTGCTGATCTCTCCGTGGTAGATTATCGCGGCTTCCGTGTCGACGCTCGCGGCGATCTGCCCGAGTGCGAGCGCGCTTGCGATCGAGTCGGGATCGGGGTTATCGTGGACCAGTATGCCGAGCGTCTTTATGCTCTTGAGGATTTCGTGAAGTCGATTCGCAGACCGCTGCGATTCTGCTTTCTGGAGGTCGTGCAACGTGGCGCTCGCGATAAGTGCTGACGGGTAGACGACCGCATCGGCCCCCAACTCTTCGAGTTTATCTTTGCTGAGCGGGTCGGCGGCTCGGACGATCACAAAAACGTCTGGCTTCCTCTCCTTGATCACGCTCAGCGCTTGGGTGTTCGCGTCGACGTCAGAGCTGAGAATCATGACGATCTCGAGATCAGGCGTGAGCAGCTCGGTGATGATCTTCTCGTTTGTGATGTCGCCGACGTGCGCGTCAAAATTCTGATCACGCAGCGTCTCGACCCGTTTCGCGTTCTTGTCGATGATGGTAAACATCCGGCCACGTTGTGCAAGTTCCTTGGCGACGAGAAAGCCGACGCTGCCTGAGCCGAGTATGGCGTACGTTATCCGTTCGTCTATTTTGAGAGGTATGCCTTGCTCCAAGCTTGTCGAATTATAAGCCGAAATAAGCCACCACCTGCTTTTTGAGCTTGCTGGATTGAAGCGTCAAATTTAGTTTGGGTAACCTATATATGTGGAAGGGGTATAAGAGCATATGCCAGATACGGGCCGGTAGCTTAGTCAGGCAGAGCGTTGGGCTCTTACGGTATGCTTGTTGTGACCTGTTGACCAGAGATACCCAAAGGTCGAGGGTTCAACTCCCTCCCGGCCCGCGTATTTGCGGGGCTGTGGCCTAGTCAGGAATGGCGACGGGCTCCAGCGGTAAAAGTCCTCGATATGATGAGCAACGGGTCAACTGATGACTCGGGGACGCTTGAGTCAGGTGATGTCCCGTTGGAGCACTGATCGGAGAGACCCGTCGATCGAGAGTTCAAATCTCTCCAGCCCCATTTTTTTGCCACAAGCGAGCACGTGAGTTGGCGGTCGGCGTCAGTGCAAATCGGCAGATTGAGCTGTTGTGGTCGTCTCGTAGCGCATGGCTTCGTAGCGTCCACGTTAGCGACTTATTTTTGAATTGAAGCGCTCGATGTCGACGAATGCGCTCTCGTGAGCTGTAAAGTGACCAAAACGTTAAGTATGTAGAAATCTTACTCTAGCTCGAGAGTCCCGTGGTGTAGTGGTCAATCATGCGGGCCTTTGGATTCACGTGGTCGTGGTACATTGGCCACTGATAGAAGAAAGCCCGCGACTGCGGTTCGAATCCGCACGGGACTATACGCCTTTCGAGGCTGTGCCGAGGTGGGGTAGCTTGGTTATCCTATGGCCCTGTGGAGCTGTTTTTTGACAGTTTTTCGCCTAACAAAGCCAAAAATGAGCTTTTTGACGCGAGCATAGAAGAGTCGAAACCGAAGCTGCCCCACCAGCAACATCATCAATCCCTGATGTCACTCGAACTCGACTACGGGGAAGAAGAAATCACTGATTACACTGCGTTTCGCTGCACTGGTCTTACAGCGGGAACCATTCCGTGGGTTGACAAGTGCTCGCTGACCTTCTGGAACAACACGAAAGGAGTGATAAACAAAGCGCGAATAGAAACGTTCCGTGATTACGTTCTCGCCAAATACGTGGGCGCCGATTCGAAACGAAAGATGCTCAACTTCGCCAAAGCGTTCCTGCACTATCTCACAAAGACACGGTTCGATACACGCTATAAGGAATTTGACCTGTTCTTGGAGATGCCCAAAGCCGTCAAGGAAAGCAAACGGATAACACAGCGCATCGTAACCATAGACGATATCAGAAATGTGTTATCCGCCATAAAAGAAGGCGGAGAACACGGTGAATTTACCACACGACAGCGCCGAAACTACACGGCCCTTGTTCTGTTTGGTGCACATACTGGGCAACGTCCTTATGCCACTATCCGCAAACTCACAGTCGGGCAGTTTAAGGCTGCTCTGAAGCACTACCCTCCAGTGCTTGACGTGCTGCCACAACAGGACAAGATTCGGATGCAACACTATGTGCCGTTGCACCCTTGCGTTGTAGAGGCCGTGACACCGCTTCTAGACGGCCGAAACCGAAAAGATGACACCCGCATATTTGCGCACGAATACTTCGACAAATGGGCTAGGAGGAAAAAGATTCCTTTAATACATGGGGGGCATTTCGTCTGCGGCGATTTGCGAAAATTTGCCGAGCAGCACGGTGATGTCATTCAATGGGAGTCGTCAAATCGTGCTTATGTGTTGACTCACGGCGTATCAGGAGTCGATTGGCGATTCTATAAACACCCGCTTCCAGATTCCGTTTACGAAGTTTATATGAAATACTGGGCAGATGTATCGTTCAAGACTGATTTGCAAGTAATAGGGCCTGCACATATAGAAATTGCATAAACAGCGGGTCAGCCCTGAGACCCGCTCGCTGTGTCCGTGCTGCCTTCTCGACCGATAATATGCCCCAGAAAAAGGCGTTTGCTCAATGGGTTAACAGATATTTGACGCGCTTCTTTATCCAGCTCTACCTTCTCTGCGTCCCTGAAATGTGAAACAAGAGCGTTGAGAGCTCCCGCATCATCTAGGCTAATCAGGGACTCTTCAAAGGTTTTGGTCTTCACTTCTTCAAGTGCACGGCTTAGCAAGTCCGCTTCGCCGTCAGTCAAAACTAACGCCTTGGTGAGCATTTTTTCCCTCCTACTCGGTGCAAATCACATGGACTGCATGGCATATTTCATGTTCGCTTTCTTCTAATGCCGATTTTAGCGCCTAAATGGCCATTAATCCTCTAGGCGAGCTTCGATTAAACCTCAATCGTTTGATAATCGCTCATCATCTGCCGATACGCCATGTCGGCCGAAACGACCCAGGACGCCGATATAAGTCGCAATAGAACGGTACGCGGTTCTCGTTGCTGCGACGCTGGCACTTGACATATAGTTGACAGCGCACGCAGTACGTCATAGACGATAATAGCGTTGAACTCGTCAATTATCTGTATTCGAGAAGTAGACTGAAAGTAATAGCAGGGCCTTCAAAGATACTTAAAAATAAAAAAGACAGCGCCGGAGCAATCCGGCTCTGTGGTCTCGCCTTGTCCGGTTCGTTATTCACTTAGGGGGGGCTAGTCCCGGAGTACCATTCCCAGCCGCTAACCCAAGCAGTGCCGTTCCAAGTCTCAGTCGCGTAGCAATACATTAGGTTCCCGCTAGTGGTGCTGACCCACACCTCGGTGTGACCACTGTGGCTGAAGACGACGGCTGGTGAGGATGCGGACAGCGCCTCTGGACACGCGGGGAGATGGCGCCATGCAGAGCTAGCTTTGTAGAAATCCTGCCACCAGAGCTTATGGTCCGTGCCTTGCACAAAGACCTCATAGCCGGGGACGTTAGTTGTGGTGTTGAAGACCGTGCTGTTGAAGACCACGCCCATGACGCCTGGCCCCGTGTTAGGAGCTAGTTGCCCCCCGAGGGATTTCCAGCTAGACCAAGCAGTGATGGTCCATTCTTTGCACCAGCACGCGCCATCAGTGCCGCGCACAAAAACGCCTATCTGATTAGTAGCTGCTGATGACGCAGCGGGTGACGAGGTGAGTTTTCCGCCGAGAGATTCCCAGCCGGACCACGTCGCACCGTTATTTGTAGACCATTTATGGTACGGTGCGCCGTTCGTACCCTCCACAAAGACGTCGAGACGACCTGGGCCCCAAGAGCATGCCGCCGGTCCTGTGCCGGAAGCAAGCTGGCCGCCGAGGGAGTGCCAGCTGGACCAGGAGGTGCCATCATTCGTGGTAGTCGTATACCAGACGGCGCCGTCGGTGCCACGGACAAAGACGTATATCGCACCATTTGGAAAACTCGGTGTGGTCGCCGCAGGCGATGACGTCGCAGACCCGCCGATGGAGCTCCAGCCGCCCGTGCCATTCATCCACCAGACGTGACTACTCGTGTCCACGGCAACCAAGACTGGTATCCCACCCTTCGCGTATGTCGTGGCGGGGCCGGTGCCGGTCATCACGGTGCCACTCACGCTCGTTGCAGTGCTTACCACAGCAAAAAGCGAGACGAGCATAACAGTTGCTAAGACGATGCTTATCGTAGTACGTTCATGATTCATTCGTTGACCTTCCCTGATGTCCTTTGCTTGAAAAAGAGATATTCAAAAGAGCAAAACCGCGGCGTGGCAGCTTAAGTGTTGTTATCTAGCCGCGCACCCTAGCATCACGGCTGCTCATACGCCCAGCCGTATTCACGAGACTGATGTATCTGCACTTGTATCCGTTTGATAATCCGCCGCAGCTGCTGGCGTGCACGGTCCGGTAGCCAGCCATCGTGCACGCGGTCTTGCAAGTATTGATAAGCTTTCCAACTGGTCGAGCACTTCCTAAAAAGTTTGTCGGCAGCCATATCGGCATAGTCGTTTTTGTAGTCCGCGATTCCCAGGATGAGTTCATCGACCTCTAAGCAATCGTTGTTCATTGGGGCAAAATGGTTGCTCTATCTGGGTAATTGTTAGCTAAAAGGAGGGCGAAAGTGTGGTAGGTGTTATAACAGGACGCAACTAAGGCTGTTAACCGCCCCACTTAATTCTAATAAGGAAGACTCATTTGGCCCGAGCATCGACCCATACAACGGGGGCGGTCACAGCCTTAGAATGCTAAACCGAGGCATCCCAAAGGTATAGCTAAAACCTATTTGAAGTTTTATTACAAATTTCGTACGTTACAGCGGTCTGTCCCAATACATTTTTCCGGACCACTTCTTCGCGTGCCGTTACGCTTCCTCGTCGGCGTATACTGCAGCGCGCCGTAACGCGCACGTGTTACACAACGTTTATGCCGAATACGCGTATAATTACGTGGTTTATCAAAAAACAAACCCCGCTGACGGGGCGCGTCTGCGTGTTCCTCGCACATTGTAAGACCCGCCAACGGAAACAAGGTGTATAATGATGAAATACAAAATTGGTATCTTAAGTCTCGCCATGGCGGCCATCGTGCTCCTCGCGATGGGTGCGACGGCGGGCGTAAGCGCGGCGAAACCCGCGACCGTTGGCGCCCCCGCATGCGGAGTATGCGGAGGGCCTTTCCTGCTCTGGGATCCCAGTGTTGTCCCTGGGTACTGGCACATTACACAAGGTGCGCCCACCCCCTCAGGTTTGAACATCTATTACCAGAACTTTTTGACTGGTACGGTTTGGCATGCCCTCGGCACGGGAACAAACCCCTCTGCTTTGGCCGTTCCGGGAGCCACGCCTAGCGTCATAATCATGGCGCGCGGCACCGACGGCGCCATCTGGGCGAAGTCTACCACTGATGGCACCACCTGGAGCAACGTGGCCTTGCCGACCATTACAGCTGCGGCATGCACCGGGCCGTTAGCGGTCTACAACCCCGACGCCAACCAGATCGACGTGTTTTATGTTAACAGCGGGAACAACCAGCTCATGGAGGATTCCCTCAATCTGGCCACAGCCACCAACACGCAAACGCCCCTCGGCGGACGCGTGCTCGCAACACCCGCTGCGGCGTGGACGCCTAATACTGCTGGCATGGCAGTTGTTGTCAAGGGCACCGGCGGCGTGATCTACGAGAAGATTTACGCCGCTGGCTCATGGGGTGGCTGGACTAAGTTCCACGACGGAACGATTGGTGCTGGAGCATCGCTCGCCCTAGACCCAGGTACAAACAATCTTTACCTCTTCGTCGCAGGTCAAGACACCCACATGTACGCACTGCAGTCTATCAATAATGGGTTGACGTGGCGCGTGCCCAACCCCATACTGCGACCCGGCGTGCTCGGCTGGGCAAATCTCGGCGGGGTCCTGACGTCGGCCCCATCAGCGTCAGGAGGACAATATGGTGTTGCTGGCCCTGCCTTCGTCATTGCGCGCGGCGGCGATTGCCGCATTTACGAGTTTTGCGTGACTTTAGGATCAACGTGCACCGGGCGTTGGAACTGTCCAGTACCCCCCGCCCCGGGACCCTAATCACGTGGCGCTTGGTAATACGCAGGGTAGTACACTAGTGAACCGCCCCACACCGAGAAATCGCCAGCAGTGCGGACGGCGTCTCAACTGCTGCCCCTCGGTGAGCGTCAGCGTATCGAGCTAGGGATACCAAGATAACGACATAAAACGTAGGTTACAGTATCGCTTGAAGAAAGCAGAACGTAGTGAGCTTAGAATCGAAAAAAGAAATAACGGGCTAGGAGCTACGGAGGGGGCAAAAGGAACACTGGGCGGTCCTGACGGCAACTAACTCCTAAACCCCGTGAGCTGTCGCCACCTGCCGCCCCGATCAGCATCACGAAGTCCATTAACCCTAGTCGGATCCTCATACATACGGCCCTTCTTGATCACGATTGCTGGGATCGTTCTGCCTCCTCGACGCTGCTTTTTTGTCGCATACCAGCACGCGAGGCTCAACGCGAACACCAAATCATCATGGGCCCCTTCACGCCACGCCGCCTCATAGGTGTCATGGCCGCTGGCCGTTATCCGCACCGTGAAATCCTGAAGCTCCTGTGCCAGGGTTTCCGTGTATTCCCCTTTAACAAACTTGAGTTCACCTTTGGCGAGTAGGGCTTTCGCCGAAGCGACAAGGTCCCGTTTAGGCACATGCCACACACCCTTGTCGTGGTTGGTGGCAGACCCACGGTGAACCATCGCGCGAACCGGCTTGAGCCCCGCATCACGGAACATATCAACAATACCAGCACCGACGCCGGTAGCATCCACGATCAGGTGAATGTTCCGTTGAGGCACGATCCTGGCGATGATGTCGTGCTGGACGTGACGCACCACATCGACGTAGGAGGTGCCAATCGGGATCCTGGCGATATACCGTGCGTGATAGAAGGGATCGCTCGCGGGCTTCGCCCGCTCGCTGCGAGCAGAGAGATCGATCTGTGCCGGGTCGCGTATAACGGTCGGCGCACGTGGGACATACCTCAACGCCTCAACAACGACGATGGCTGTGTAGTCGGAAGCTTGCCCCAAGTCAAGCCCGACATACATCCCGATGCTTTCTAGTGTATAATCTTCTTGTTCTTGCATTTTCTTTCCTACAGTAGAGCGGAACGAGGGCGCGTAGCGCCCGAGTGGAGCGGATCTTCTCGGAACAATGGTTCCACCTCATCACTGATGGCGGCCATCACCTCATCGTGCGTGAAGTACGCATTCGTGTCATCAACCCACTCGCACAGATATTCTGCGTTAAAGAACGGGCCCAGGGCTGCCTTTTCCTCTTCTAAAAATGCTGCGGGGATCCTGGGGCAGTCATAGGCCGTAACCTTATATTTTTCCCAGTCGTTATCCTCGTTCCACGTCTTATAGAACGTCCCACGCATCGCCCATGGTGTAGAGAGCAGCACGAGACGCCCACGCGACACGCTGATCATTGGTCGTACGGCCACAAATAGGTCCTCGCTTATCCGAGCTGCTTCGTCAGCGATAAGGAGATTGACACCTGAGTACCCCCGTATCGTGCCCTCGGAGTCCGGAAGACTCACAATCCTGGAACCATTGCTTAGGGTTAGTGAAAGCGCGGTGATCGATGTTGCTTTGACGGGTAATGATTCGCGGAGTTCATTATACACGCGCAGGACCTTTGTCCGGAACAGCTCACCACTCTGACGCAATGATGGCGAAAGAAGCAGAATAAGCTGATCGTCGTTGTATATCGCGGTGTGCGCTGCAAGCAATCCAGCAACCATCGATTTTCCGGACTGACGGCAACAACAGAGGCAGAGGCGTTTGCTCTGCGATAGCAATACTTCTCGCTGGAAGGTATCCAGCTCTATGTCGTACGCTGCCCGAGCAAATCGTACGGGATCAACAGCGAACGCTAGGTCCTCACGGAACGCCTTCTCGATGCTAGTCGCCATCGTCCGCGATCTCAGTTAACGCCTCAGACAGCTTCAAACGGGCCTCCGGATATGGTGCCAGGGTCTTGACAAGGATCTGCTTGAGCTTGACAAACTCAAGGTTGAGCAGCACGTTTACCTGTGGTTGTTCCGAGAGCTGGCCGCTTACCAATGCCGCGAGCTTGAGCTGTCGCGTCTCTGTGTCGATAGCAGCGAGGGCGGTCCGCATGTCACCTTTCTTATAGGACTCAGCGATGATATTCCATACAATCTTATGCGAGTCTATGACCTGTGTGAGAACGTCTAAACCTTCGGTCGCTTCGATAAGGTTGGAAGCCTTCGTAACTTTAAGGGGGACATGGCTCTCCATGTGGCGTTTGATTGCCATATTGCTGCAGCCGACTGTCTTTCCTGCCTCCTCAAAACTTAGTTTGTGCGTCGCGACTGCCTGTTCAATCTCTGCTCGTTTAGCGTATCCACACAGCTTGCACTTCGGCATTAGCGTTAGTTACCGTTAGATTTTCAAAAACCTGTGCTTGGCTGCGGATTTGCTCCCTGGGCCCTGTTAATCCGGTGCTGTATGTGGTCTTCTATCGCTTGCTGGCGCTCTGTCGCATCGTGGAGCGATTGTTGGGCCTTCACGTCGCCAGGGTTTTGCTTGAGCGCAGCATTGGCCGCGTAAATCTTAGAACGGTTGTTATACTTGGAGTGCACGAGTTCGATGTCGCTCAGGCTGTGCAAATCCTCGTTAGTCATGCCTAACCTCGCCGCGCAATATGGCGACTCGTGCCGCCTCTTTGTATTGTGCAAGAACGACGCTGCTTATCTTCCCAGCTTCGTAGCGCTTCCGTGCATCCTCATACGCTGCTACGGGGTCAAGCGCTGGCCGGTGGATTGATGCGAGCCTATCTTCTGCCATGCGAACATCGTCTTTTAACTGAGAAACCTTATCGGCTTGCGCTAATTGCTCGCCTCTGAGGATTTCGAGAGCCCCTTTAATCACGACCTGGCGCTCCGCGTCTGCGTGTGGCCTTTCTTGTGTGAGCTTGCTTATGTGCGCATTCGTTGCATCGCGTAGTTGCTCGGCTTCGCTAAGTTTAGCCTGGAGTTCTGAAAGTCGCCGCTCCTCTGCTTGAAGTGGTGTTGCGCGTGGCTGTTTAGGTTTAGATGTGGATGCTTGCGCGTTGCGCGTTGCTATGTTAAGCCGTTTTTCTTTGGCTGCCGCACGTTCTAAGGCCGTTTCAACTTCCATATCATTGTCACAGAAGAGCCAGCCTTTTTCAGCACGCTCTTTTTTGGCAGCGACAAGGCAGTCATGGGCAGAGCGCTGTGGTACCGGGTTTTCGACCGGATTCTCGGTTCCTTCTTTCTTGGCTGCCATCACGCCGTTCATAACGACTTCCTTTTTGATGGTCAGGGGTTCGCTCGCCGCCTTCGCTGCGCTCGGCGTCTCGCTTGGCTTTTGCTTCTTGGCCTTAGCCTTAGCTTTAGGTTTAGCACGAGCAGCGTTAGCCTTGCCATGGGCCTGATACGCGAGGTCTTCAACGGTTATGTGCTGGGCTGCGTAGGCCTTGCCTATCTCTTGCGCTTCTTTTAGGTCTTGGTTCATGGTGACACCTCTGGCATGCCCTTTGTGTGGAGTATGCGGTTGATTTGTTGGGCCATAACATCAAGAACCGCCGTTTGAGCGTTGATAGCGTTCACGACGTCCGTTAGGGTCGCGTCAGTCATTTCTTTTCCTCCCTGTCACGCTTTTGAATGTATGCGGCTAGCTTCTGGTCGGCTTCGCGCTGCTTCAGATACGTGTCGTAGCGTTCCTGCGTGAGCGTGCCGGGGTCTTCACCAAGGTGAACCTCTTTTAATTCGTAGGTGCGGCGGGCATCGTCTTCTTGGGCCTTACGTATACTGCCAGATAGATGGCTTATCCAAGACCGGCCCCATTCGACCACAGCAGCTATGGCTGACTTCCGCTTTTCTGCCGCCGCTTTTTTGATGACGGCCTCTGTCGCTGAGCCTTTGAGTGGCGTCAACTCCTGAAAGTCGAGCTCATCATCATACTCGAATATCACTGGGCCGTCTTTCTCAACATATCGACTGCGATGAACGCCCTTGTTGAGATTCACGTGTGAGATTTGTGTGCCGAGTTCGTCGCCAACTTCAGCACCTAGGATTGGGGTCGTTATCCTGAATGGTGTCTTTTCTTCTGCCATTCTAGGTCCCTTGCTTCTGAAAAGCAGCGCGTTCTAGCTCTCTGTGTGCCTTGCGTAATACCTCGCACAAGTGCACGCTGCCGACCTGCGGCAACGCTCCGAGGTCTGCCATGACTGTTTCAATGGCACCAGAGGCAGCCTCAATGTCTGCCACATATTGAGCAACGTCGCTCGCGTGCGTGCCTACATTCTTTTCCACAATTCCTTTCTTTCTCGTCTTTTGTTGGTTCATATTCCTACCTTTTTTCGACGCTGCAAAGCGCCGTGAGTGTAATAAATCTTCAAATCGGGCCTCCAATGCCGAAGAAAACCGCACCATGGCAAGCGGGGAAGAACGACATTGAAGCGCCCATTGGGTTCGACTCGCACCGGAAAAAACAACTCCTGTGCTGTTTTCTGTTCAGCGAAAACGTCGGTATTCGTCATGCTTTCCGCGTCCACTTGTGCCCTCGAAGCGGACGGCTGTGCTCTTCTTATTTTTTCTTTCGTGTGTCTTTTTTCATGCTTTCCGTTCTGCTTCTAATTCTAGGACTTCAACGCGCTTCTTTAGCTCCCGTATATGCTCATAGAGCTCGAATACACATAGCTCACATGCGAGGCATGTTTCAAGCGCTTCTTTGGGTTTCATTTTTTCTTGAGCCATTCAAGCAACGTCGATTGCCGCCAGGTGAGATAGATTAACGAAGGCTTGAGTTGAATCCGCCACTTTTCAGCGTTCATTTTTTGACCAGTTTTGGGCAGACAAACTTTGGCCACAGCTTGCGCTCTTTCTCGGGTTCTGGTTCGGGCGCGGGTTCTTTTTCTAATAGGAGGTCGATTTGCCGTAAGAATCGTTCGCCGTGTTCATCGAGAAGCTTTTTGACTACGCGCTTTACATGGTTTGGTTCTTCTTTCGGAAAGGCACCCAGCACGTCGATTTCGTATGATTTCATGCTACTGCGTGGGCCCGCCCCCCAAGGGTGTGGGTCTGCGTACGGTGCTGCAGCTCATATGGTAAGATATTTCAATAGTGTCGATGCCTACTTTCATGCTTCATTCTGCTATCGTGGAGGTGGAGCACTGGCCCCGTCGTTTGTTCAGGACAGGCGGGGCCTTATGATTAGTAAGTGCAATCACCTTGTTTTATTCTACAGTCGCGGGTCGTTTTCGTCGTCTTCAAACGTGGCGGGTAATGCCATAGCGTTCGTTATGCGGTCCCATTCGCTGCCGTCGTCTGTGGTTCGGTGTTCTATTTCGACCTGGCACTTGAGCCCTTTTAACTCGCTACCTTTGTGTCCTTTCTCTTTCGCTATGTCCACATTGAGCAATTTCTTAAACAGCTTATGAAGGCTGCCCATGTCGCTGCTCGTTAACGTGTACGACTTGCGAACTTTTGAGCCGTCAACGTCGAACGTGTAGCGAATGACGTTCCGAGGCTTTGAACCCTGGAATCCTGGCTGGTCTTTGAGCACTTCAAACTCAGCTATGCGGGCGCTGTGCAGGCCCTCTTTAAGTTCTGCTTTGTGTGGCTCACGTTCCGGTATTAGAGATTCGTCTTGCGTTTTTATCGCCTCCTTTGTGGTGTGTTCATCAATGGCCGTTAGGCCGATGACTTTCAAATGATGTGTACATGCGCACTGCACCCCTAGACGGGTACACGCACCCACGGATTCCACACCTACTTCATGTGAGCGTATGGGTATACAGGTTGCATGTGCATATCCTGAGCTTTCATAGTGCCTCTTTAACATTATTCAGCATCCAAGCAACGCTCGGGTCGTTCTGAACAACGCGATACCAGTGTCTAACATCATCAGCGTGCATCGAATATTCAGTTGCCATCTCAATACACACGGCTTCAATAACATCATCAATAGACGTTATTTTCGGATTGCCTGCCATTTTGAACTTAAACGAACCAAAACGCGATGCGAACCCTTTGGCCCACTCGTCTTCCGTGCGCAATCCGTCATCATCAGGTAGCGTTGTTTCGCCAGGTACATCTTCAATAATTTTACTCTGCGTGGTGGGCCGGAGCGGTGTTATAATATCCTTGATAAACGTCGTGTATTTCTCATCACTGAGCCAGAAGTCCGGCGACTTTTTGTTTTCACTTTCTCCTTTTTCGGAAGCTGCCTTCTTGTCGCACACCCCCAGGGTTACGAGGTCTTCAAGCTCACGGTAAACGACCCGACCCGACAGTTTCACCTTAGCACTCAACTCGGGCGCGGTTGTGTGTTCAGTAGACAGATATGGAAGCACACGCAGCCTCAGCGTCGGTATGTTGTCAAATATCAATCGCTTCGCAAACTCAATGTCAGCCGGACTCGGGGCGCGTCGGTGCATGAACGCATGAACCTGCGTGAACTTGCATATCGTATCCTGTAGACGCGTCGGCACCTCTGGCTCGGGTTCAGATACGACGTTTCCATAACGGTCCCGCATGATGTGCGTTCGCAATACGGCCAGGCTGTCACACCAGACACCAATCTGTTCCGCGTCTTCGTCAGGGAGCTTTTTGTATGTCTCTGGCTCAGCTGTCAGTCGTTGTATCTCCTGGTCGATGAAGCCAAACATCTCAGTATTCAGCTCCTTTCGAATCTCTTTCATTTTTAAGGAGCTCTGATTCTGCCAGCTTCGCCGACGAGCTTCTATGCTGTTGTTTTTAGGACGGACCAACAGCAGGCGGCTCCCGAGTTTGCTAAACACTGACTGATAATGCTCTATAGCACCGGTAGAAGCCGCCAAAATAGACGAGTGTAGGCCGCGGTGTCGCTTTCGTGCACCTGACCCAAATTCTTTTTCAATTTTTCCGTCGGTTATTTCGCGTATGTCGGCAAGTATCAAGCCAAGCGCGTCATCACGCATTGACATAATCGATGTAAAATCCTTAATGACAAGCGTGCGACCGCGTAACCTGGGCGCGAGGTCGTCATTCTCGACATACCCGGATGCAAACGTATGCTCAGTGATTGTGGAAACGGGATAAATATACTGATTCTCTGTTTCACCAAGCTCTCGTATGAGCTCAGTTTTTAACGAACCAGACGGCCCCACAATTATGACAACGTCAACATCAGCATCGAGACGGTTCGAGATAACGACGACAGGAATTACGGTCACATTATAATCCTCGTCTATATGCAGGTGCTTGCGGTTCACCTTCAGAAGTTGCTCAATGGAATATTCCCCAGGCGGTACGATGACTTGAGGGATTGGCGCAACCGCTTTAACTCGGGTAAGATAATTCGGGCAGTCTTCAAAACAGCCGTCTTCTTTGATACTCTTACTCCGGCGCATATACCCGCACGCAAACTGATACTTTTTGGTGTCACGTCGTGCCGTCGAAAGCGCACTCCGGAAGTTTGCTATTTTGTCGCCAGTGTTTTTCATCGTCGGGTGCGCAGGGTCAGTGTGTACCGCCATCTCCTGAGCAAGCCATAGCGCCTGCTCGTCAGAATATCCTCGCCCTATTGCGTAGTTCACAAGCAGCAAATTGGCGTTATTATAGGTGATTTCCTTTTTAGACTTCGACGCGGGAGCTCCACGTTCAAGCAAATACCGGATGCACGGCGGGTGTTCGGTATCGTCATCAGGCATAACGACCTGTGCCGCTTCATATTCAAGCGTTGACCGACTAAGATTAATGAGAGCGTCGCCTGGCAGTTCTGTTAAGGTGTCCGGGCTACCCTGGTGTATCTCATACCGACGGCCCGTTTTTGGGTGCGTGCTACCCGCGCCTAGTATCTGTGAGTGCCAACCCTTTATTTCTGAAATATCCGTCAACGGTTGGCTGTGTATCTCCTGCCCGTTCGTGTAAAATGGTATGTGATAGCCGCCATTCCCCGTCTTTTGCATGAATTGTGGCTCAAAGAAGCCAACCACCTTATACAGTTGTTGGAGCTCGCTTTCTAGGGTCGCACTTTCACGCTTCCATAAGTCAATATCGATGACAGCGGCATCGTCGCGGAACATCCCATAGTTGTTTTGTGGGTAGTGGGCAGCGAGTTCGCAAACGCCCTCATCATTGGTAGTGCCGTGTTCAGGCCACTTTTCACCAATTGGACGTTTTTCATTTAGCACAATTGCATGGACTTTCCATCCTGCCGCACACATTTTGCGTGCGTTCTCCCATACACCGGGCAACTCGTCAGTCACCGCGCCCACCTCTTAACAAGGTTGGGCGCATCATATCTCAGGAAAAACCCAGGTTCTTTTTTGTAGGTCGATGGGTCACGACCGTGCATTATCTCCCAGCTCGCGCTCAGGTCGATTACTTCTTTTGAGTAAACGAACACACGATTGCAAGGCAGAAGGCTTATGTTATCTGAAACTAATCTATTTTTGAACATCTGCCATAGCCTGCTGGTGTTCGTGCGACGCGCCAACGTCGCTTTCCTTTTCTTTTTCCGTTTCACTGAGATAGTAAAACGTCTGTTTGTGCATCGGCCGACGCACTACAGAAATCCTCCCGGCCGCCTCTAAAAGGGCTAACCTATGAAGCAGCCCATATTCAGACTTGATTCTCTCTCGCGTCGCTTTGCGTAATCCAACAAAGCGATACGGCGTGCCTTTTCTTAAGAGCTCAACTACGATTTCGTCATTTTCGTTGTACATCATCACTCCACAAAGGAGCGCCGCACAACAACGGAAAAAGGAAGTTTTATGAGGTCTTACGTCAACCTTTTAGCCCTGCATGCGGAGTGGGTCGTGGCCGTTTCTACACAAAACGGCGTGCTTGCAGGCAAAGGCCCACCCGTCCCCTTTTCTGTCACGTTTTTCCTATGTAGTAATCCATTGTCGTGTAGGTATTTAGCTTTATTTCTAATCAAACCATTCTAAGCGAACCGTTTGGCCATTAAGTTTCAAAAACTAGTTAAAACTTCCAATGAGATTTAGCGATAAACGGCCCTAAACCGTAGGTAAGTTCAATATAGTGGCAAAAATTAGTATTCTAGTAAAGGTGCTCTCTCCCACTCTAGATTTGCTTCTAAGATTTTTGGAAGTTTGGAAGTTTGCGGCAGAAGCTTAAAAGCACTTTAAATCAATAAGGTAGCAAGCATGTCTGATATTCCCAAAAGAGAAATAAGGAGTGAAGCTCTACACTACGTCGGCGATGTAAAGATAGGCAAGCTGACCGGAAACGGCGGGACGTACCCGCAGCTCCGTCTGCCTAAAACGCACGCCCACTTAATAGGGAAGAAGGCCCACCTTTTTGAAATCACGAAAGACGGGCAAACAGCATTCCTTATTTCGACAGGTGACGGTTTAAACCTGTCCACAGGAGGTTTAAACCAAAGTGAAGAAGCAAAACTCCCAGAAAGGGAGGATCCGCACGGGACTATACGCCTTTCGAGGCTGTGCCGAGGTGGGGTAGCTTGGTTATCCTATGGCCCTGTGGAGGCCACGACGCGGGTTCGAATCTCGCCCTCGGCCTTTGATTTTCTCCTTAAAAAGTGATTTAAGCTCGGCGATTTTTGATTAGAGAGCTGAGAGGCGCTGGTCGAGGCCTCTATAGGGCTCCGATCCTTACAATGGCTTGTTAGCACACTAAAAAAGAGAAAGGAAGCGCGGACGCGCTTCCGGTGCTGTGCTGCGTCCGTGAAAACAGTCAATAATTGCCTCTTACGAAGAAGACCGCACCATCGCCATATGTGTGAATCCAGGTTAATTGTGCTGCAGTGAGGGGGCCCTCCCAGTGGACCCGTCCGCCGTTGTCAACTGTTGAATGCGCAATAGTTATATGGTGCGGGCTCGCCCCGTCTTTTCGTGCAACTAGCGTCACCTGTTCGTCTGCCGATGTTTTGCCTACATGCGCGTTGGCGACGAATTGATCGGTCTCCGTGTCAACAGTGAGTTCACCGTATTTGTAGTCCCCTATCTGGATGTCAAACCGCTGGATGGCTAAGTCGTCCGTTGGCGCTGCTGTTACCCCTGTAGTGGCTGTCAGTGTGCCTGTGAGGACCAAGCATAAGGCTACTACAATCGATGTTTTTCGCACTGTCATTCGCCTCTCTTTTGATTCGTTCTAAAAGCACGCTACTATGATAAAAGCATGATAAACACAATTATTATGTTACTCAGAAGGGCACGTCTGCATACACATCTTGCAGGTCCTGGTCATTGAACGTAAAGTAAACAGCTTGCTGTGACTGGATACTGTTACCGCACGTCGTTTGCCTGGTGGGATCATAACGGTTCTACGCTCGCAATGCATTTACCGCCCATGCCGATCTGCACGCGCACCGTCACCCTTCAACGTGCAAAGCCACACCCTTCCAGTACTTCATATACACGTCATACACGTGCTCAGGCAGCGGATGCCGATAGTTGCTCCATTCGACGCTTTCACGCTATGCGTGAGAACGTAGGAGGCGCTAATCCGTTGACTTTAATTTGCAGAACTGTACATGCCATGCTTGCAACCGAAGCTAAGGTTTTTTTCCCTGATTGTGCTAACGTTTGCTAATGCGGGGAGGTGACGAACTTGATCGAAGATGATGTTGAAGAGTTAAAAAAGCGAGTTGAGCAACTTGAGGCGTGTTGTAGAGAACTCCGCGAGAAAATACGTCCTGAAAGAATAGTCCCAGATATTTACAGATTTGACGACGAATTGGTAAAGCGGCTAGGAGGGCGCGGTTAGAACGGCGACCCATTTCCCACCGCTCTTGCACTTTTTTTAAAACGACTAGGCAGTCCAGACAGTTACAAAGTAGCGCATTTAAGCTGTCATTGCACAATCTGAGCCCCCTACATGGCGTTGGCAAATTGACGATAAAATTGATTTTGTCTTTTGAGCTATTGCGAAGTTAACCTGTGAGATCGACGTCCCCCCAATATCGCATATAAATATCAAAAACCGGGCCCGGCCTCAGACTCTTGTAAAACCGCCAATCGACCCCTGAAACCCCGTGCGTGAGTATCCGCTGACGATTCTAGCGCAACTGTGCGAAAGCCACTGTTCGATGTGACACAAATACCCTGTCACGCTTTCCCACATCATCGCCCTGTCACGCTTTCCCACACAATCCCGGTCTCACGCGGCCTTATGAAACCACTCTGTGTAGTCCTGATCGGAGATGAACGTGATGGCAACGAATGCAACGACCATAAAAAACGGGGCCTGCTGGTATGGCCTCCACTTCGGCTGCTTGAACACCACAAACGATCCGAACTGCACCAAGTGCGCAGAGCGCCTCGCCCACGCCGTGGACAGCGTGCTTCGCCTCCCGGCTCCGGTATGGGCGCAATCTGTTGATGCGGCAAGAGCGGATACGCGCATTGCTAGAGGCCTATAATGGATGACGATACAGAATTCATCACCCGTCTCACTGGCTTCGGGCTGAGCGAGAAGGAGGCACAACTCTATCTGCACTTGCTTAAGTATGGCCCAAAGACGCCTTCTCCGCTTGCAAAGTCGCTGAAGACGTACCGCGAGGACGTACACCGCACCCTCAACAGCCTCATCGAAAAGGGCATGGCGCGCCCGTCGCTCAATTCACCGACGGTTTACGCGGCGGTGGATCTTGGTGCGGCGCTCGACTCTGCAGTGAAGAAGCAGCAGAGCGAACTGCGTGAGATGGAAGCACGAAAGCGTGAGCTGCAGGAGCTTTCAGCACAACAGCGCTTCCGACCCTCGGACGAAGTTACGACGTTCAAAATCATCAAAAGTGTTAAGGAACTCATCAAAATCGCTGGCCCTGTCTCGGCTGCATGCGAGAATGAAGTGATTTTGGTAATTCCTGAAGAGGTGATCGCTGTCGCTGTGCTGTTCGGCTTATTAGACGCAGTCAAGAAGATTATAGGGCGCGGAGCGAGCTTCAAAACGCTGACTGATGTGTCGTACTCTGCAATTGAATTGGTTAAAGAAAAGCTGGACGTTGGCGAGGAGGTGCGCCACTTAGGTGGATATCGGGGGGTGCATTTCGCAGTATTAGACAGAAGAATCTGTTTGAGCGGTATAAACTTGGATATCACGCATAGGTCACTTGCTCAACCCATTGCAGTACTCTATACCGATAATCCGACCTTCGCTCAATACCTGATGGCCACCTTTGAAACGCTGTGGAAGCAGTCAGTTCCGGCGGCAGAGAGGATTCAAGAGCTGCTGACACAAGGCCCTCCGAAGGCATAGAAGATACTGGGGCCTTGTATTCTTTTGAAACCGAATTATTGCACGCATTATCGGTCAGCCACGCAAGCACTAAAACTTCACAATTCTGGCTCAAGTCGTAAAAGACACGTCAGCCCGGTATTTCATATAAACATCATAAGCTGAAGCAGGAAGCGGATGCTTGTAGAATCGCCAATCAACTCCTGAGACGCCGTGCGTGAGTAGGCGTCTGTATAAGTAGGAACGTCTTCCAGATAAGCAGTTGCTTTCCAGGCTAGCATCGGAGCCGCAGAGGATTTCCGGGAAAAGAGATCTTTCAGACATCATATCCTGTGGCCGAATTGTAATGCTCCCTTATGCTCCTCGCAGTATCTCCGGGCACGCTCTCCTCCAGCAGGTCTAGAAACATCCCGGCAGCCTCTGGGGAGATGCACAGCAAGCACTCCGAGCCGTCCAGGATAAGGTCGGCCAGATACTTGAGGTCCTCTGTTGAGAGCCTCTTCAGCCGGGCCTGTAAATCCTCATCGTCGGCTGCAAAATGCATGGAGACCGGTGGCAGGATGGAGCGGTAATGGGTTGGTATACTCGCCTCCGGGGCAAGCTTCCTAAAGATCTCCATATCCTTCTCATTGAGCTTTCTCATGTACGTCCTTCAGAAAAGGAGTTACCATTCTCGTAGTAATATCTTGCGACGCCCTATGGACCGATCGCAGTTCCCTTGCTGCCTGCGCCAAGCTTTGCATAAAGACTGGATAACGTCTATCGGCGGCTTAAGCTATTGCGAACCGCATATCCCTCCAATACTTCATATAAACATCATATACATGCTCAGGCAGCGGGGACTTAACCATTCATCTTGCGCGCTAACAAAAGCTTTATCACATCTATTTCATCTCTCAATGAATTATGAGCGTTGAGCTCAGTTCACTTGAAAAGACGTTGGTAGTCCCGCTGTGGCACAGAGCACAGGCAAGCAAAGCACACCCTGAGCTACTGAACGATGTTAAAGCTATTGAGTTCGTCAATCATCTTGACTACGATTTTTCAATCTTCGAGCAGCGCTTCACTGTTGAGGATAGCTTCAGGTCTGCGGCACGAGCGCGGCAGTTCGACGATAAGCTTAGAGCGTACATCAGCACACATCCTGATGCGTCGATAATGAATCTCGGCGCAGGCCTCGACACAGCCTTTTACAGGGTCGACAACGGATCCATTGAATGGTACGACCTCGATCTCCCGAACGTCATCGCTCTGCGCAAGCAGTTACTGCCTGAAACCGATCGAGTCAAGTACATCGCTAAGTCGCTGTTTGACATGAGCTGGTGTGCCGACATCGAGCACACCGATAACGGCATCTTCATATTAGCAAAGGGTATTTTGTGGTTCTTTGAAGAGGCAGAGATCAAGCGCTTTTTCTCATCACTCGCTGACGCTCTGCCGGGTGCAGAGCTTATCTGTGAGGCCAGCTCCAAGCTTGGGGCGTCGATTGTTAATGACTCATTAAAGTCCGTTGATATGGACGTAGAAGTGAAGTGGGAGTTGGGGGACGCACGCGTCATTACTCAATGGGATAGCCGCCTAAAGCTCATCGACCAGACCCCGGCCTACTTAATTCCTCGAGATCCTGCGTGGGGAGAGCAAACCTTGGAAAACATAGATGCGAGCGCCCTGACTAACGCTTTATCGATTGTTCATCTATGTGTGTAATGTCCCCGCGCTTTGCGATACTCAACTCGCTGAAGACTACAAATCACGACCATGTGTGAAACGGCCATCTTTCCAATACCGCATATAAACATCAAACACAGAGCCCGGCCTCGGACTCTTGTAAAACCGCCAATCGACGCCAGGAACTCCGTGAGTCAGAATGTAGTTCTTGTTGGATTGATCTCATTGCAGTACGTCCCCTCTTGCTCACAGAACTTTCTCAGATCTCCGGGCATGAAATGAGCATCGCAATGCAAAAGATGGATTTTCTGTTGCTTCAGCGATCGTTCGAATGACAGTTGTTTGAACTTAGGTTCATCGTCTCGCCGACCATCGACAAGCGACCGGACAGCATCAACCACCTACGGGTGAAGAGGACAGTAGTGTGCATGCGGATCTTGTTCTGCTCTGGCAGAACGTCAATAACCGGGTTCTTTTGGTTGGCGCCTGCCCATAATTGCCCCGCGGTGAGGCGGGCAGTCGTTGTTTGGGGGCATTGCCCGGTAAATGCGCCAAAAAGCGCGACAGCTTTGTAGCTTGAGCAATAGTCCTTATCGATCTCATCGTTCTCAAAAGCAGTCTTGATGGCGAATAGCACGTTCCCAACGTCTTCTTTCGTCACAATGCGGCTTGTGACGTGCTTGCGCGCCTTTAAACCTTTAGGCATCTCCAAAAAGAGGTCAAAAGCCTTATAGCGCGCATTAAAATGCGTTTTAGCTAAGTAATTGAGAAAAGCCGTAGCAAAGGTCAGCACCTTTCGTGGCGCATAAATATCGGTGTATCTTGCTGAGAGGCGCTGTCGGAGTGCGTCGCATCTTTCTTTGCTGATTATTCCGTTTGTAACTTGCCAGAAAGTGAGAGAACATCGATTCATCCAAGGAATTGACGCTTTACTTATCGCTGCAACACGAAACTCACTGTAACTCGTGAGCTCGTTCAAGCTGTAGTGGATGAAAAGAGTTGCTAGGTTTTCGCTATTCGGTGCACGATAGTTGCCCGCATCTTGATTGGCAGCTGAGGAACTTACACCACTCGCGCTATGTGGATGCTCTGAGCTAATAAGCCCATTTTGGAGTTTATATTCAAAAAGCCGCCCTGTGGAGGCCACGACGCGGGTTCGAATCTCGCCCTCGGCCTTCGGTTTTCTCTCTCGGAGGCAGCTTCGCTTCGGCCTTGAAGAATTAGTGATTTAAGCTCGGTGATTTGTGGATTCGAGAGCTGAGAGGCGAACTTCCCCAAATTTTTCCAAGCACTATTTGTTCATGGCTCTTAGGGCTTCAAGTAGACGTTCTTAACTCAATGCACAAGTAAAAGTGGGAAGATCTCCTTGAACCTTCCCGAGCCAATTGGCAAAGCTCAATCGATCCTCTTGAACAGCTTCCCGTCAGTGTCGCATACCTGGCACTTCTCTGGGGGCTCCTTTTCCACTGTATTCCCGCAGATCGGACAGACGTAATAGGGGTAAATCTCCGTTGATTTGCCTTGGTTGGCAAGAAGCTTATTAAAAAGCTGAGAATGAACCTTCTCCACCTCGTTGGCGTCGTGGAAGGACATTTCGGCGCTTTTTTGCTTCTCGACTCTGGCCGTTTTAATCATCTCCGGATACCAGCTCTCGTCCTCATGATCTTCGCCAGAGACGGCCGCCTTGAGGTTTTCTGGAGTGGACAGGACGCCTTTCATGACCCTCAGATGGTTGTTAGCATGCACTGCCTCAGCCTCAGAAGCTGCCCGAAAAAGCTTGGCTGCTTGGGTGTACCCTTCTTTATCTGCTTTTGCTGCAAATGCCTGATATTTGCGGTTGGCCTGGGACTCTCCTGCAAATGCTTCTTTCAAGAAGTCTTGAGTTTTAGACATATTCTACAATCTCCTTTTTCGAATTATTGCTTGGTATCTGTTGATCGTATTGAGCTACTATTGAGCTAACTTCTCTTAATGCCTGTCGCTACTTTGTTTGGATTATCTGTTTATGCGACTGTTGGCCGTGAATTATCCGAAAGCTGCGGTATATCTGCTCCAAAAGTATCAGCCGCATCATCCGGTGAGGAAAGGCGATCTTAGAAAACGAAAGGACCTTTGTATCAGGCCCCCGTTGCTCTAGCGGCTGAAACTCAGTGCCTTATTAAGAGCAATACTTCCTGGCGTCTTTCGCTCGAGTTTACAGAAAGACTCGTCGTAGGGATATCGTAGTGTTGCATATTAAGAGGGAACCCCTATACAGTTTTTTGAAGAACGAGCTGTCAGGCTTCGGCTGACTCGGTCGGTCTCAACGAGACAAACGCGTTTCAATGAACGTGCACGTTACTTCAGCAAAAATGCCGGCATAACCGGTATCTTTAAGTCGTGTGTGTAAGCCAAAATTGTAGCAACACTTAGAACAAACCGACCTTTGCTCTATTCCTTGAGCTGACTTAGTTACACGAGCGCGTTATGGATAAGGAAAAGTCCTGCAAGAACTGTGGCGCGAGGAATCAACCATATGCCGCAATTTGCGCAGATTGCGGCGAGTCGTTCATCCCCCCTGCAACGTCACCACCCCTAGCCGTCTCCTCCCCCTACGCCGGAAGAGCCCCTCAGGCGATGAGCCGTAGTCCCCCTCTCCGCCCCCAGGAGCCATCTCGGCGGTTCAATAAGCGATATATAGTCTACGGCGTGCTAGTCCTTTTATTGTTATCTATCACAGTGGGCTCGTTTCGCTTCGGTGGCAGCGGCAACACTACCTCAGCCCCAGTGTCCTCTCCGCCGCACCCGCTGCACGCGCACCTCATAGTTTGCGTCGGGGATTCGATCACGGAGGGGTTTTCTGACCCCAATAATTGGCCGTATCATCTCAAAGCACGGCTGGGCGGGGATTGGGAGGTAGTCGATCAGGGCGTTGGTGGCGCTAAAACGGCGGATATGCTCGCCCGTATAGACGCGGCCCTTGTTTTAAACCCGCATTTCGTCATTATAATGGGCGGTACTAATGACCTAGCGAATGGTGGAGTACCGCTTGCAACGACACAGGCAAATATCGAGGCGATGTGTACTCGTGTAGAATCCTACGGTGCTGTGCCTATCCTGTGTACCGTCATACCCAACAGTTACCAGCTCGCACAACGGGATATTTTGAACGCGTGGATAGCCGAGTACGCTAATTTGAACGGATACGACCTCATCGATTTTTATGCAGTCATAGACAACCCATTGAATCCCGGCTATTCAAATCCGGCGCTGGCAATGTCTGACGGCTTGCATCCGAACCCGGCGGGTTATACTGCGATGGGGAACACAATCGACCTTGCTGTCTTTACGGGGGACGCTAACCTAGCCTAAGTGTTATCGTTGGGCTGCGCGTGCTTTTCGCGACCGGTGAGGGCGACGGAAAACTTTCACACTGCGCGGAAGACTGTTAAATACAATCTATACAGCATAAGCGTGTCGATGCTGGAGAGCACGAGCCCGTCCTGTGGGCTACCTCGAACTATCCGCGTTGCGGCGGGCTCACGCTCTGTATTGGCCTCGCAGCCTTCTATTTGCGGCCATGAGCGGTCGGAGAACGCCGATTCGTCTTACGGCTACGTTTGATCGCAGCCTTCGTTACGAGGCCGTCCAATAATAACACGTAACCTTTCTGTAAGCGCACGCGTCTCTCGGTTTTTTTTTCACTGCCTCCCGATGACCAAGCTAAACGGGCAAACAAAACTGCACAACTAGGGGCAACAAGATCGCTTTTTGTTCTAAACCTGTTTATCTTGGGCCGCAGCTGGGCGACTTGGAGGTGTGGACAGGCGGCGCACCATCTCACGCACCATTTCAGGCTGATTGTTCGCGAGTTTCTACTCTAACGGTCGGACTACTGCCCAGTGAACGCGTCTGTGAGCATGAATTCGACCGCGCCGTGTGTGTAATCCTTCGAAACGCTTTTGAAGGTCTCAACGCGCGACTTTACAGAAAAAAGCGCGTCTAAGCCGTTCACCTTCAACATCGGTGCGTTTTGATCGCCGGTATCGACGTACGTTGGCCGATCAAACCGTATGCAGATTTCGTGAGCAGGCATCTCTCGTATCTCGGCCAAGTAGTGTTCGTGAAGGACCTCTCTAACGGTCTTAGCGGCGCAATGCTCGTCAAAAAGACGCGTTTGTTCGTCAGGACTGCGCGTGTCAACCTCTAAAGACCCCCCCTCGCGGAGCTTAGGCATCAAAACGCTCTCTATCCATTCTTCGTCAAATACTGGTGCGATATGTTCGAATTTGGGGATAAAAAAGGTGACGTCATCGTTGATCGTTTCGATGGTGAAGGGAAAAATGTAGACGTCAATGCCGTGGCGCTCGGCGTAGGTGCGCGCCCCTTTTTGATACCCGCTCGATGCGACGAATACCCCCTTGTGCTGCCCTTGCAAATCTTTCAGCACGGCACGGAACTTGCTGAGTTCTCTTCGACTGACTGGCTTATCCCAGTGTTTTGCTTCTATTGCACACTTGCACGCCGTTGCGCCCGCCACGAACTCCCAGTAGACGTCGACTTGGTGAGTTGCACCGCTTTTCCCGTGCAGTATCTTGTTAGGTTCAATAATGATGGTCTGGACCAAATCTTGCCGGCGTATCTCGTCAAGCAGCTTCGTGACGATCGTCTGATGCGCTTCACCCCTGTGCGCCATACAGCGATAGGTGATATTCTTCGTCGTATCAAGTTTTCCATTCGAGCCTGTTTCTGATGTCAGCTGCCTGCGTTTTTTGAATTCAACAAGAAAGTCTTGCCGACGCCTAAGATGCCGGAATAACACCTTGCAGAAGCGATAGACGTATCGCAGTGCAACGGAAGCGGGTCGGTTGCCCCGTGTGACGCAAAGCTGTTGTCACACGTTCGCACACAAAGCCTGCCTCACGCGGCCTTAAGAAACTTTCTTGCGCAGTCTGGATCGGAGGTGACCGTGATGGCAAAAATGGAAGAAAAAGAATACGAGCGGCGCGTTGCCGCGATCATCGAACACACGCTTCACACCTTGGTACATACCGACCTCACCGTAGCAGAGATCATCGATGCTGCACACGAGAAGGCGCAGCGAATGAGCGGGGATGCCGCCACACAGCAATGATCGCAGAAGACAATGCGTGCTACTACGGGCGTCACGTCGGCTGCGTCAACGTGAATGATCCGAACTGCAGACGCTGCGCAGAGGGCTTAACTAACGCGGTGAATCAGCTATTTCGACCGACGAGGCAGAAGAATCAAGCAACGGTTAGTTCGCTATACGAACTTTAAACAAGAGGAGATAACGACGACAACGACGACAATAAGGAGCAGTATTACAAGGGCGTCTATTAATCTCCTTTTTCGCAGTTCACGCTGCGCGCTGTAGTTATGCGCGTCTGTGTTCGCGTCACTGTTCATGTACGCAACCATTTAGTTGGAAGCGATAAAAAGCTATGCTCCGCGCGGCATTGCGTGCATCACCGCGGGTCTTAACGCTGCGTTCCTGGTACTCCTTTCGTTCGCAAGCTGCGTGCTCGAGGCCTTTGTGAAGTGAGTCGGCGGCGCTGCAATGCTCTCCAACCATCAGCTCAGGACGTGAGCAGGGGAGCACGTCTAATTTCAAGACGCCGAAGGCGCCATCGGTGGTCAAACATAAGTATAAGTATAAGATTGTTCAGACTGTTGAACATACTTAACATAAATGAACGGAGCGAACAAACTATGCACGAAAGACACTATGGTGAAATGGGAACGCAACACGATATGGGCAAGAAGTGGATGATGAAGAAAATGATCTGGGAGCAGCTGGACGATGATGCCAAGAAGCAGTATCTGCTTCGCAAGCTCGATGAGAAGATCATGAAGAAAGAGTTTAAAGTCAAGCTTGTGCAGCACAAAATGGAAACCCTGCGCTTGCTCAAGGGCTGGATCGAACAGTGAGAGTGCTTAGCTCCTTTGCACCACTACCCTAACTGCTCGCGGCATACGTCGGTTTGCAACACGAGACGAGAGCGACAGTCAATGGAGAAGGAAAAATCAGAACATCAGCGTGTGCTCGTCAAAGGGTACATGCGTCCTGACGGCACGTCCTACTACGTCGTCATTCCCAAAAAGATCAGGGAACTTTTCAACCTGGACGGTGGCGAGTACTTCATTATGAAGGCCAAGCCAGAAAAGGGAATGATCCTGCTTAAGCTGATGGAGTTCGCCGACGAAGAGCCAGAAAAAGAGTCGGAAACGAAATAGTTTTTTGCGCACCCACGACGGATGAAGTCGTGAAGGCCGCCTAGGGCCACACGATGTCATAGACGATGTTTAAGAAGGCAAGCCACTGCCGCAGTTGATTGGAGGGCGCGCGGCTCCGGAATGCGCGCCGAGCGGCTTCTGTCCTACCGACTTAGTTTGTGGGTTGGGCCCTGTTGAAAGTAAGTTGCTGAACGCAATGCTAAGTGATTCAACCGGTTAAGGCCCTACCCCCTCGCGGTTCTAGCCCAAAGATCTATGAGCGATCTTCCCTTCCGTTATCGCCGGCGACTTCTGCGTCGTCTCGCACGCCCTCAGTCAGCAGGTGCAACAGCCGGCCGGCCATATCTGTCTGGGTTGCAAACGACGACTTCATGAAGCTATTTTCGTTGCGGAGCTGTTCTATGAGCGTGTCTTTCAGCTCGATCTCTCGTTTTAGTCGTGCAGCCTCGTTTGAGTTGTCCGCTAACGCGTAGCTGATAAGTTCAGCAGCTATGCGCGCTTTTGATTTGCCTTCGCTTTCAGCGCGGGTGAGAATCGTGGTAAAGTGCTCGTCGCTAACTGCCGTACAAATTTGCGGCATGTGATGTTAGGCGATTATCCTCGTATAAATGGCTGTCGAATTGCAACAAGGCGAAGATCAATTGATATCGCATCTCGAGTCTATTTCTTCAACGGTTTTCATATATCAAAAAAAGCTCTTAAAGCAAATTAATTCGACTATAAAAGTCTCTAGGGAAATATATACGATAAAGCGCTTACGCTATCTTTTTATTAGGGATTAGTATATATCCATGCAATGCAAATGCTATTACGCTTAATATCTCGCGCTGTCTCCGGTACCGGGAGTCGGCACGGGGTAACCTGCCTCCGCAAATAGGAAGGTACGGGGAGGTGGTACGCGAGCAATTGAAGATATCGCGCGGACAACGAAACACAACAAACAACGCAAGTCAAACCGCAAAGGCCAAGGCGAACGTGCGGTCTAAAAGTGGCGTAAGGACGAGAAATTGCAACGGCGTAGCGAACCTCTTTTTTGCGAAGAGTGGCACCTCTTTGTGAAGAGTGAAGAAGTGCTGCGTGTGGGCCTCGTCTTCTTTACATAACACCTCGGTAATCCTTCAACGTGTAGAGCGCCACTGGACAAAAGTGCGTCTGTCACTGGCTATCGACTTGCGTTTTGACTCTGATCACCTTTCACAAGTGTTTTTTTGATGCGACTAGTAGCCGCGAAACTCAGTCAAATAGACGTGAATCCCTCAATTGAGGAAGAAACTAGAATGACCAAACGGCTTCTGCTCTCTCTCTCTGCGACGATGATTGTTGCCGCACTAGTGTGCTTTTCTGTGCTGGCTACAATCCGCCCAGCAGCGGCTACCGATGTCAATGCGTCGGCGCCCGCGTCGGGGGCGAGTGGGCAACCCACGCCGTACGAGACATTATCAAGCCCTTCGCTAGCTCAGACGCAAAGCACATCGACAATAACGGATCCACAGTCACAAACGCTTACGATCCCGTTAGTGCCCTTTCAACTCACCGTTGCAAATCAAACGGTTTCAGAACCTACATCATCGAGCGCGTCAGCGACGGTCGGAGCAAGTCAAAATGGAGGCGCACCTAGTGCCGCACCCAGTGCCGACCCGGCGGCGGGCAATGCTGCGAACTCTAGGGGCGCCGTCACCACAAACGTGACGCAGCCGACAGCTGATAACGGGTCCCTTGCGCCAATCCTGGTTTCAGCAGGAGGTGGTGGGAGTGGACTCATCTTGGTGATTTCGCTGAGTTATGGAACAGCAATCGTTGTCCTTGCCTTGATGCGCTACTGGTCTTTTTCGTTTGATGAGGGGGAAGAGGCGTCTCCTGATTTGAACAATGCGGACGTTGTAGATGTGCCAAGCTCTGCATACTCGACGCTTGAGAACGTCGAATATAGGCACACCGCCGAAGGGCCGTGACGAAGACACGATTGAGCTTTTTTAGCCTTAGAGCGAAGACGAGGAGACTCCTGCTGCGTTAGGCAGCTGTCCGCTATAAGACGACACTCGTATTCTAAGCTTGTTCAACACTAGAACGGCGGTCTTGAAAAAATGCGTCCATATTGTCTCATTGGGCTGATGGTGCTTTTGTTAGTTGGCGGGCTCGTTTTGCAAGCTGCACCGCTCCAAGTGCAAATATCAGCGGTTCAAGTCGATTGATAAGGCGTCGTACTACGTCGACAACCTTAACAAAACGGGATATGTGGCGACTGCGAACCTCACGTCAATCGAAACCAAAGTCTACTAGGGCATCGCTGGGCTACTCCGACCGTGAACAGGGATTGCGTGCAGATTAAGCTCGTTGGTCCTGCATAGAACAAGATCAAACCGATCAATGACATCGTGGGCTTGTAATCGTTGAGCCTCGCCAAGACATTACTGGCGGCACTTACGCTTGCCCGGACGTGGCGCGTCACAGCGCCTTTTGTAACGGTTTCGACTTGTCAGATGAAAAATGATTTCACGGGGCGGGCCAAACGCTTCACGGCAGGCCGTTGACCATACTGCCCTCTGCGGCGCTCACGGATAAGCGTGACCGGAAACACCGTCTCGCACGCAGCCAGGCGCGATGGCTAGGTGGTTTGCGTGCCAAGCTCTGTGAGCGGCTTAGAGGCGCGCGAACAGCTAACCTTTATCACGTCGGAACGCAGACTATTATAAATGCTGAGAAATTTTAATCACTAACCGCCCCGTTCGCGCTAAGATCAGGTGCCCACTCGCGACACGAGGCATGGAGAGACATATGGAACCTGACGAAAGGGACGAGATCGTTTTTCACGGAACTCTACAGCAGCTCGTCGAGAAGGTCGAAGCGGGCGAGATGGTTCCCAAGCTGCAGGCATCGCACGCGCCGATGTGCAAGTTCTTCACTTCGTTTTATGTCATCAACGGGATTCGGCACGTGGTCCCCCTGGTGCACGGTCCTACGGGATGCCCGTTATGGGTCTCAGATATCGTCAGGACGAGGGAGTGCTGCGAGTTCCGCGGCGTTCCCCTCGAGCCAACGGCCTGCACCTCCCTTGACGAGACGAACGTCATCTACGGCGGCGAAGGGAAGCTGCTCGAAGCGGTCAAGGAGGCGGACGAGCGCTACCATCCCGACCTCATCGTCATCCTCTCCTGCTGCTGCTCTGGGATCATCGGCGACGACGTCGAAAGCGTCGCCCGCGAGGCCGAAAAGCTCGTGCACGCCCGCGTGCTCGCGCTTCGCAGCGAGGGGTTTGGCGGTGACTTTCGCAGCGGCTACGAGGACGCCTTTGAGCTCATTATGGATCTGATGGAGCCGCCGAAAACCACGCGGAAGGGAACGATCAATCTTATCGGGGCGCGAATGGGCCCCTCACTTACTGAGTTCAGCGATGACCTTGATGAGATCACAAAGCTCCTGCACGAGGTGGGGGTTAAGGTCAACGCGGTGATCGCTGGCGGGTGTACGGTCGACGAGATCAGGCGGGCCCGCGAAGTCGAGCTGAACGCCTCGTGGTGTTACGACTGGGGACAGAAGCTTGGTGACGCCATGGAAGCGCGCTTCGGTATCCCGTACAGCAGGACTGGACAGCCATACGGGCTCAAAGCGACAGAGGAATGGCTCATGGGGATCGCGGACCCCCTGGGTATGAGGAAGGAGGCCATACGGGTAATAAAGCGCGAGACGGAACGCGTTCGGCCTGATTTAGACTACTTGCGTGACACGCTCGACGGCAAAACTGCCGTCATCGAGATATCAGAGTTTCCCGGTCCGATAAGGGCGCTCTCTCTTGCGCGTATGGCAGAAGAATGCGGCGCTCATCCGGTTGTTGTTAACGTGCATCCTTATACGATCAAGGAACGGATGCCCAGTATCAAGTTCCTCTTGGAAACTGGGGTCAATCCTGAAGTGATTCTCACAAAAGGCCTCTTCCGTCTCGGCAGCTTTCGTTCATCGCGCGAGACGGAGGGCGAGCTCGAGGCAATCACACAAGGTCTTGACGACCCGATCTTCTTCGGCAACGCCGCCCGCTTTCCCGGGTGTCCTGTGGTGAACCTCACACTCCTCAATCCTGCGTACCTGCCCCACTATGGCTTCCGGGGCATACACAACATCGCCGCACTGCTCAGACAAGCCATGGAAAACCAGCGCCTGCCGCGTTCGATGCTTTTTCGAGGGATGCTCTACGGAAACGAAACAGACTGACCAGACGCGTGCCACACGCACCACGCCCACCGACGCGTGCCTTGACCCGTACGTTAGGTGTGCTTTGAGCGGCGCAGCCCAGACGGCGTTAGGAGTCAGTGACAGCGCCGTTCTCGCGCATGCACCGCAGGGGTGCAATTACCTCGTTGACGGTGCCTTTTCCTGGCAGGACTGCGACTACGCCCAAACGACCACGCTGTGCACGAAGCTCTGCGAGGATGAGATCGTCCACGGGGGCGAGGAACTCCTCGCGCGCACGATCCTTGAGGCCAAAGAGCTCGACATCGCCGCGCTCTTCGTTCTCAGCGCGTGCGGGCCCGAGATCGTAGGCGACGATATCGTTGCGGTGTGCGAGGAAATGCAACCCCGGGTTGACTTCAAGATTGTTCCGATCGAGTGCGCCGGTTTTCGCGGGTCGCAATACGATGGCATCGATCTCGCGCTCGACGCGATGCTTCGCGCGCTTGCCGGAAACGGGCGTTCTAGGATTCCGCATTCGGTGTGCCTCGTCGCTCCGCATGCGAACGCCAACCCGACGTGGATGGCCGATCTGGAATGGGTAAAGAACGTTCTCGCCCGGCTTGGCGTTCAGGTGCTCGCTACGCTCACCCACGCAACGGCGCTCAGCGAGTTTGCAAGCGTTTCCGCCGCCGAGGGGGTGCTTCAGTTAAGCCACGACGCGGGTTACGGAGCGGTCGAGTATCTTGTCGACACATTTGGGGTCGAACCGCTCTGTTGGGACCTCCCCCTCCCCATCGGGATGACCAACACGCGCCGCTGGCTCACTGCGCTGGGAGAGCGGTTCGACGCGGAACGCTCGGCCGAGGAGCTGATCACCGAAGGCGAGCGCACGGTAATGGAGACATGTCGCCGGCGCTGGCCAGTAGCGCGCTTTTTCTATCGGACTCCCGCAGCTATCGTGGCTGACGCCACGGTCGGCATCCCCCTTGTCCGCTTTGCGACTGAGGAGATGGAGCTGACGCCGGCGCTAGTTGCGCTTCGCTCGGCACATCCCGAAGCACAGCGCCTGCTTGAAAAGGAACTGAACGACCTCGGCCTGGCGCCGCAGGTCGCGTACGCGACTGACGTCTTCGCGACGCGGCGGAGCCTAGAGGCGGTGCGGCCGCGGGTCGTGTTCGGGAGCACAATCGAGCGACACGCGAGCGAGGGCTTGGACGTACCGTACATCTTTGAGGTCGTGCGCCCCGTCAGGCAGTTCCGGTTGCTCAATCGGGAGTACTTCGGCTACCGCGGCATCCTGAACCTGCTCGAGTGCATCCAGAACGAGTGGAGCGATCGGTGGCGGTCGACACGACGACGGTATGCGGCACGCTGGTAGAGGAGACATCACAATGAAACAAATCGCAATCTATGGTAAGGGAGGAATCGGGAAGAGCACCATCGCTTCGAACATCTCAGCGGCCCTCAATGAGCGAGGGGTCAACGTCATGCAGGTCGGCTGCGACCCAAAGCGAGACTCAACGAGGATACTCGCGGGTGGGCACCTCATCCCCGCTGTCCTGGAGATCTACCGAGACAAGCTGCGCCACGGACAGGACGCGCACGCCATCTCGCTCGACGACATCGTCTTCAAGACGCCAAGCGGCATCTACTGCGTCGAAGCGGGAGGTCCGGAGCCCGGAATCGGCTGTGCGGGGCGCGGGGTCCTCACGGCGCTCCAGATTCTGAAAGACCTCAAGGCGTTTGAAACCTTCGCGATTGACGTGGCCATTTACGACGTGCTCGGCGACGTCGTGTGCGGCGGGTTTGCGATGCCTATCCGCGAAGGGTTTGCGAGTGAGATTTACCTCGTTTGTTCCGGAGGCTTTATGAGCATCTACGCGGCGAACAACATTGCGCGGGCGGTGCAACGTCTTGCGCGCCGCGGCGACACAGGGTTGTCAGGGATAATCTGCAACAGCAACGGCGATGACGCGTTGGAGCGGGCTGTGGTGCCCGCGTTTGCCCAGCGTTTGGGCAGCGCGTTTGTGGAATTTGTTCCGCGCAGCCCCGTCATTCAAGCGTGCGAACTCGAAGGGCGCGCCGTGGTCGAACACGCACCTCAGTCAGAGGAGGCGGCGATTTTCCGGGATCTTGCGCGGAAGGTGATGGAAAACGACGTGAAAGTGATCCCGACGCCTGTGGAGGAGCTGCCCGAGCTCGAAGACCTATATCGGCAACACCTGGTAAGGGCTGAGGCCGTTTGATCGGCTTAGCGGCCAAACCGTTGCCTGCCGCGTGAGGCGAACGTGAAACAAAAAAACGTCCCGCTGTGTCAAAGTTGTAAGAACTACATTAGCCCCCGCGTCTGCCAGGCCTTTGTTTCGATACCTCTAGAGATATGGGAAAATCGCTTTCGCCATACGGAACCTTATCCCGGCGACAGCGGCAAGCGTTTCACACCAAAATTCGGGTAGCTCCGCTTGCGCCCTGTCGGCCCGCGTCTCGTTGGTCGGATTCGGTTATGCTGATGCACGCGCCCGAAAATGAAAGTGCCGCTTTGGCTCAGCGTAAAGGGTGGTCTGCGAAGCCGCATCAACAGAGTCCGCGGATGCCGCGGGCAAAAATGATGCAAAGAGAAGCACACCTATGTATGGGCGCTCAGGCGCCTGTTAGGAGAGTGAGGAAGCCATGTGTTCGGTAGGCGGCCCGTTCGGAGACCAAGAGATAGTGTGGCCGAAGAACTATCGGTGCAGTGCGTGCGGAAAGAAGTTCAAGGCGGTCGGCGAGGACCCCGCGTGTCCCTCGCGCCAATCAAGCGATCTTGAGGAGCTTCCCGGCGATTAATCAGCCGCGCTTGCAGCTGTGTTTGTTGAGGTCCCGTAGCGATGCTGCGCGCACAATAAGAAGCGCCTGATGCCGCTAGAAGTCGCCACAGAAGCTTTTCAACCATCCTCAAGCGCATGTGCCTGCGAAAATCGTTAATGGCGCTTCATGATACACGAATGTGAAGACTCGATAGTGCACGATTCACGGTTGTCTGTGAGACTGAACGGCAAGAAATAGCCCAGTTTTTTCTACTTCGCAACGCCTAAGAGGCGCACAGACGCGCTTTTCGGATCCTGCAAGCGAAAGAAGGCTTGAAATACTAAAAGCAGCACACTCTTAAAAAAAAGGAGGGAAATACGTGAATGAAGAAAAATGTGCACAATGCGGCACTCCCGCGTCGCCAGGCGCCCAGTTCTGCGCGGCCTGTGGCGCGACGCTGACCGGTCAGAGTGCGCACCCTTCACAACAGGCTCCTTCTGCTGTGCAGCCTCAGCCGACCTATCAAGCGCCTGCTTACTACACGGGCACTCCTACGCCCTACCAAGGCGTTGCCATTCGCTTTGTCGCGATACTCATTGATTACCTCATTATCGGGGTTATTTCTGGCATACTGGCGATCCCACTCCTCGTGGCGGCTATTGCTGTCAACGTCACGAACGGAAACGTGTCAGCGGTTTCATTGGGGCCTATTGTTGCACTATCTGTCGTGGGATTAGTCGTCTGGTTCCTCTACTTTACGCTGCTGGAGGGGCGCTATGGGCAAACGGTAGGCAAGATGGCACTCAGCATCAAGGTCGTGCGAGAAGCGGATGGGGCACCGATCGACTACGGAGAAGCAGCTGTGCGCACCGTACTCCGCATAATCGATGGCTTGTTCGACTATCTAGTAGGGGCAATTTTTATCTGGACGTCTGACGAGAAACAGCGCCTCGGCGATCGTGTCGCACACACCGTTGTAGTCAGCAAGTGATCGCGCGCTTCCATCTTTTCTGTGTTCTAGAGCGGCAGCGGTTTCGTGGAATATGACGGCTGACCGCCTAGCTTCTGCTGTCTCTCCATTCAGAATTGCTCGTTTGGGTTCAACGAACAGCACAATTCCTTCCAGATTGCGCGGGCAATCCGCGTCGATCGACACTGGGCATCTCTCGTAGCGAACGAGGCCACTGGAAACGTAGTGTGGAACCGCAAGAAAAGATTAAAAGGGAGGCTTTCCTATGGCTTAAGAAAGGAGGTGGAATATTTGAACGAAAATCAATGTGCACAATGCGGGACTCCCGCGTCACCGAGCGCTAAATACTGCGAGAGCTGTGGCGCACCACTCGCGGCCCCCCCGGCTCAACCGGTACAGCCCACGTTCGCTCCTGCGCCCGGGTATCAAGCACCTCGTTCTTACGTGCCGCACATCGCACCGCCCTACCAAGGCGTCGCCATTCGGTTTGTCGCGATACTTATCGATACCATAATTATAGCGATCATCGGGGGTATATTGTCGGTCCCGTTCAATGCGCTCGCAGTCATTACGAACAGCGCTTCAGGAACGGTCACTGTTTCACTGGCCAGTGCTGTCGGCGGACTTGTTTCGCTCGCGGTCTTTGTTTTGTACTTCACTTTGCTCGAGGGTCACTATGGGCAGACTGTCGGAAAGATGGCCGTCAGGATCAAAGTCGTACGAGAAGCAGACGGCGCACCGATCGACTATTCCGAAGCTGCGGTCCGAACGATCCTGCGGTTTCTTGATCTGATCCCATATATAATCCCCTATCTGCTCGGCGCAATCCTCATTTGGTCCTCCGAAGAGAAACAGCGCCTCGGCGATCGCGTCGCGCACACGGTCGTGGTTAAAGCATAAATGGGCCTCGTGCCCCTTTTCTTATTACTAGCATCGACAGAGTTTTTGGGCCTTTACTGGTGCCTGCGGTGCAAAACGGACAATATCTGCCCCATGAAGAGCGTTTCGGTTTAGTTATGAGCGCGTGACAAGTCTTTATAGTGAGGACTGGTTCTTTGTGCCGCCGCGAATCTAGCTGCTATCGTGCGCCGATCCGAGAAAATCCGCATAATTCAGTAGTTCACTGCAATCACAAGAAAAGATTAAAAAGGGATGCTGACTCTACTGTTTAAAAAAAAGGAGGTGAAACACGTGGACGAAGACAAATGTGCACAATGCGGCACTCCTGCAGCACCCGGGGCCAAGTTCTGCGAAAGCTGTGGCGCACCGCTAGCCGCCGCGTCACAACCTGCGCAGGGCCCAGCTTCTGCGGAACCTGCTGCTGCGTACGCAGCACCAGGGGCGCAAGCGCCTTACTCCGCACCAGGCGTCCAAGTGCCCTATCAGGGGGTCGCCATTCGTTTTGTAGCGCTTCTCATTGATGGCATTATTTTGGGGATTATTAGCTGGGTACTCATTGCTCTCCTTGCCACATCAGCCATTACTTACGATGTATCAGCTGGCACCTATTCAATTTCGCCGGCGTTCTACGCGGTGTACGCTTTAGTGATCGTGATCGAACTGCTCTATTTTACGCTCCTTTTGGGGCGTTACGGGCAAACGGTCGGCATGATGGCCGTGAAGATAAGAGTAGTCCGGGAGGTAGACAGCGCACCGATCACGTACGGAGCAGCGCTAATACGCACGATTCTGTTCATTATCGATGGACTGTTCGCCTTCCTGGTCGGCGCAATACTTATTTGGACTTCAGATAAGAAACAGCGTCTCGGCGATCGCGTTGCGCACACCGTCGTGCTGAAAGCGTGATAGGGGCGCAAGCCCCTTTTTTTCTTTCTTTGGTCACCAATAAGCGGCTAGCTTCGCGCATAGTCGCTCTGAGCCTGCAAGTCCGACCCCGCATCTGGTGAAACGATTTGAAACGAGAACAGCGCGTTGCGATTCTGCAATACTGGGTACGGTCGATCGTTGCGCCACGCTAAAATGGAACCGGAGCACGACACTATCAGAGCAAATCGCAAGAAAGATTAAAAGCAATGCTCTCCTTATGGCTTAACAAAAGCAAAGGAGCTGAAAACAGTGAGCGAAGACAAATGTGAGCAATGCGGTACTCCCGCGTCACCGGGCGCCCAGTACTGCGTGGCGTGCGGCGCAGTATTCACCAGCCAAGCACCACCCGCCGGTCAACCAGCCGAACGCACCTCTGTATATGCACCGTCGGCGGCAACCGAAACACGGGCACATTATGCGGCCCCGCCGCTGTTGCAGGGGGTTGCTATCCGCTTTGTCGCACAACTCGTCGATGTAATCATACTCGCCATCATTTTTTTGATACTGAGCTTCTCAGGCGCGGGCACCATCACGATTGATGCGTCAACGGCTCAGGTCTCAATCAGCCCGTTCTTGGGCGCGCTCATCTTGATCGACGTCATCATCGCGTTCCTTTACTTCACGCTGCTCGAGGGACGAAACGGACAAACAGTTGGCAAGATGATCGTCAAGATCAAGGTCGCAAAAAAAGCGGACTACTCCCCGATCACTTATGGTGAGGCTGCTGTGCGGACGATTTTGCGCATCATCGATCTGATCCCGTTCATCGCCCCATATCTGCTCGGAGCGGTACTTATCTGGGCATCTGAGTATAAGCAGCGTCTCGGCGATCGAGTCGCAAACACCGTCGTCATCCAGTCGTGAGGCCACTACGCTTTGCGACCTTCAGTGCGTCAGGTGGGTCCGATTAGTACACTCGTGCACCGCCGTCTATGAACGCTCGATCCTTTTCCGACGAGGTCGGCGGTCGCGTGTCTCCAGCGCCGCCGAATCTGAGGAATAGGTAAACGCCTCAACGTCCGCGTAGTAGCCGCGGGCACGAGAGGGTGCGTGCGCCACACGCCGTCGCACCGACGAGGTGAAAGGCGTGCTTAGCCGGTCACAAGGTAGTGACTTATCTATGTTCGGTTCGTAAGAGGAATACGCAGTCAAGGAGGCAGCATGAAAGTCTTAGGAGGTCCAGCTTCACAATTACTCGGTTCACGGGTTGCACGCGAAATCGGGTGTGCACTCGCCATTGTTGAATTCAAGCAGTTTCCTGACGGTGAACTGTATTTGCGCATCGCAGAGGAACTCGACGGCGACACGCTCATCGTACAGAGCACGACGACCAATGACGATATCGTTTACCTTCTACAGCTCATCGACGCCGCCTCTGACGGCTACCTGAGGGTGGTGATTCCTTATTTTGGCTATGCGCGGCAAGATAAGCGATTCAAGCTCGGCGAACCGATCAGCGCTCGTGCTATTGCGCGGACGATCGACGCTGACGAAGCTTATGTTGTCAACATCCACGACCCTGCCTTACTTGACCATTTTCAGCTCAGAAGTGGCAAAAAGGCGGCGAACCTCTCCGCGGCGGGCCTCGTTGGCAAGTACTTAAAGAGCATGGAGTTCTCATCACCCTTGCTCATCGCTCCTGACGAAGGCGCTACCGCCTTAGTGCGCGACGTTGCTCACGCCATGAGCTGCGAGTTCGACGTGCTAGTCAAGAAGCGGGTCACGTCTGAACACGTTGAGATACAACCAAAGACGGTGGACGTCGACGAACGCGACCTGGTGATCGTAGATGACATGATATCGACCGGCGGTACTATGGCCGAAGCGATCAAGTTTCTGCGAGGACAAGGAGCGCGGCAGGTGCACGTTGCGTGCATTCACCCTGTTCTCTCTTTGAATGCGCGGCTTCGTCTATACAGCGCAGGGGTCGACAGCATCATAGCGACCGACACAATCGAAAAAGCAGAGAGCAGAATAACCGTCGCGCCGTTAATAAAGCAAGGCGTAGGACTTTAGCGACGAACAAGCGAATCGTTAATGATCTGCGCGTGATCAAAAGCCAGAGGCGGCAATTCGGCGATGTCCCAAAGCACTGCGTCGCTCGCGTCTGAGCCGCCTGCCAGCGTACCGCCGATAATCTCCGCCGCAAACGCGACTGAAACGACGTGTCCGCGAGGATCGCGATGAGGGTCGGAATACACGCCGACGAGTGATTTTATCCTCACAACAAGTCCAGTTTCCTCGAGGACTTCGCGCCGCAGGGCTGCCTCAACGGTTTCGCCGTATTCTACAAAGCCGCCAGGGAGCGCATAGTATCCGCGATACGGTTCTCGCTTCCGTGTTATCAGCAAGATTTTTTTGTTTTTCACTATCACTGCGTCAACGGTGAGCGCCGGGTTCCTGTGCATCGGGTGCATGGTGGGGGCTTCGCTACTTGAGGCTGCCGCTTAACCGCCAAGCGGGGTTTCAGGAAGACGCGGCCGAGGGCGCTAGCGACCTCTTGCCGCCATCACAACCGCAAAAGCTATTCGGCTCACCCCCCATTTGTTCTCAATGTATGACGTTCATGCGATACGGAAGGATTTCCCGGTTCTCGAGCACGTCGTGTATCTTGATAACGCTTCGACCAGCCAGACGCCGAAACCCGCCGTCGAGGCGATGAACGAGTACTTCTTTCGCTATGCTGGCAACTACGGAAGGGGGGCGCACCGCTTGGCCCAGCAGACGACTGAGCACTACGAAGCCGCGCGCGAGACGGTAGCAGATTTTTTCACGTGTGAGCCTGGCAACGTTATCTTCACCAAGAACACGACGGAAAGCATCAACATCGTCGCCCATGGGCAGGATTGGACGCCCGGAGACCACGTGATCACATCTATGATTGAACACCACTCGAACTACCTGCCGTGGGTCGCTCTCCGTGCGCGAGGCGTCGTGCTCGACCTGGTTGAAGCGAATCAGGAAGGCATCATTGATCCTTCCACGATTGAAACAGCAATCACAGACAGAACTAAGCTCATCACGCTTTCTCACGTGTCAAACGTCTTTGGTTCTGTCCAAGACATAAGCCGTATCGTCAAGATTGGGCATAAAAACGATGTGCCAGTGTTGATAGACGCAGCCCAGTCTGCGGGTCATATGGATCTGTCCGTGAAAGATTTGAAATGTGACTATCTAGCCCTGCCGGGCCACAAAGGGCTGCTCGGTCCGCAAGGGACGGGCATCTTGATCCTGCGTGATCCGGAGGAGCTGCGTCCAACTACGCTCGGCGGCGGTGCGGTCGAATGGGTGCGCGGCTGCGAATATGAACTGCTCGAACCGCCCGCCCGTTTTGAAGCGGGCACCCCCAACATCCCAGGAGTCATCGGCCTCGGGCGATCCGTGGAATACGTCAGCGCACTGGGCGTCGCGAACGTCGAAAAGCACGTTGCAATGCTGGCGAGAGTCGCCGCAAAAAAACTGGCAGAAATCGACAACGTGACGGTCTATGGGCCAAAAGACCGCGCGGCGGTGGTTCCCTTCAACGTCGGAGAGCTGAACCCGCACGACGTTTCGATGATCCTCGATGAGACAAGCAAGATCTGCACGAGGAGCGGGTACCACTGCGCTATGCCGGCTTTAGAGTCTCTTGGCATCAACGGAACCGTACGGGCGTCGTTCGGGGCATATAATACGGCTGAAGAGGTCGACCTTTTGGCAGGATCGGTAAGTCTTATCGCGACCTCGCTCGTCTAATCCGGCGCGTCAAGTTCAAGGCTGAAATTGAGCCAGCGCGACGAGTGAGTTAGGTACCCCAGTGAGAGCACGTCGACCCCGGTCGCAGCGTATTTCCTGACGTTATCGGGCCTGATGCCGCCTGACGCTTCGAGCAGCACGTTGCCGCGCAGGTTGAGTGCCTTCAACTTGCTGACGGCCGCAGCGATCTGTTCGACCTCCATGTTGTCGAACATGATGATGTCTGCTCCAAGCTCGGCTGCCTTGACGCACTCGTCAACGGATTCGACTTCGATCTCCACTTTCTTCGTGAAGAACGCTTTTTCTCGCAGGGCGTCCTCCGCAGAGATTACTTTCAGATGGTTATCCTTGAATAGATAGGCCTCTGAGAGGGAGTAGCGGTGCGGGTCTCCGCCTCCGATCGCGACCGCCTTTTTTTCATAAAGTCTGAAGCCCGGCGTCGTCTTCCGGGTGGCGGCAATCGTCACCGTACCAGCGGCTGCCGCACAGCGGCGCGTAATCGTGGCAATGCCGCTCATGCGGCACAGGAAATTGAGTGCGACGCGTTCGGTGACAAGAATACCCCTGACCGGTCCTATGACGCGCAAAATGGTATCGTCTTTCTTGATGACGTCTCCATCGCAGCACAGTGGGGCGGTCACGAGGTTGTAGTACGCAAAAATGCTCTCTGCCTCTGATAAGCCTGCTACGACTCC
This sequence comes from Methanobacteriota archaeon, assembly GCA_963701995.1. Taxonomy (GTDB): domain Archaea; phylum Halobacteriota; class Bog-38; order Methanoflorentales; family Methanoflorentaceae; genus Methanoflorens. The sequence continues at coordinate 1,222,797 of OY969693.1, forward strand.
ATCTTCGTGTGCGATGACGTTTGCAGACCCTTCGACGTCGGGCAGGAGAGCGGTCGTTATGTCGCCGAATCCTTCATCCTCAGCCAGAAACCTCTCAATGTCGCTTGCGTTCAAACGATCACCACATACGCTTTTCTATCTTAACTATCTTAAAGGATTTCAAGATGATCATCGGAATTATTGGATGTGGCGTGATAGGAACAGAAATCTGTCGTGCCTTGGGGGCTGATGGCTTCAGAGGCAAACTCCTCCTTATGGACAGGCACCCCGATCGCGCTCAGCATCTGGCAGATACGACCCCTACGGCGTCGTCCGTGTCATTGTTCGACGTTATCGACCAAGCTGACCTCGTTGTGGAATGCGCCTCAACGCAGGCAGCGCGCGATATCGCGCTCAGCGTTTTGACAAAGGGCACGGATTTGATGCTGCTCAGCATCGGCGCGCTGGTTGACGCGGACTTTCGACAGCAGGTGTATGCGGCGGCGCGCACGCACGACTGTCGCCTTTATATCCCATCAGGCGCCATCGGGGGCATCGATGCACTCCTTGCGGCAGCGCAGGGAACGATCAACCGGGTGACACTCACTACGACTAAGCCTTCAGCGGGCCTCGAAACCGCCCCCTACGTCATCCGTAACGCCACTGATCTGTCCCGCCCCGCCCTCATATTCGAAGGTACCGCCGACGAGGCGATTCAAGGCTTCCCACAAAATATTAACGTCTCAGCGACGCTCGCTCTGGCGGGCGTCGGATTTGACCGAACGATCGTCCGCATCGGCGTTGATCCGACGCTGACAAGAAACGTGCACGTCGTCGAAGTCGACGGGGATTTTGGGAGGCTTACTGCCCGATTTGACAACGTTCCGACCGAAAATGAGCGCACGAGCAAGCTCGCGGCGTACTCGGCAGTCGCGTCTCTCAAGAAAATGATGGACGCAGTCAAGCTCGGAACGTGAGCCCGTCCGATCTAAGGGAAGCTGATTCGATCAGGCATGCGATTACGCACCCGCACGTACATTGCTGAGATTCGGGTCCTCAACTGTCTGATGGCGGCATTTGCTTCGCTCATCGGCGTCTTTGTGAGCAAGGCGCCGCTTGCCTACGACGTGATCGCGCCCGCGGTTTTGGCGTTCGTCGCGGTGTTTCTCGTCACCGCAGGGGGCAATGTCATCAACGACTTCTTTGATGTCGATATTGACCGGGTCAACAAGCCACATCGCGCCCTGCCAAGCGGGCTCATCACGCGGCGTAGTGCGCTCGTATATGCACTCGGGCTCTTGCTTTTCGGCGTTGCGGCGTCTCTATTCATCAACCCCGTCTGTTCTGGGCTAGCAGCGCTTAATGCTGTGCTCCTCGTGTTGTATTCGTGGAAGCTGAAGAGATCGGTGCTCGTCGGTAACCTGTTGATTGGATACCTGACGGGGTCGATCTTTCTCTTCGGCGGGGCGGCCGTTTATTCGTTCTTTATCCCTGGTGTGCTCTTTGTGAGCGCAATGCTCGCAATCACCTCACGTGAAGTCGTTAAGGATATTGAGGATCTCACGGGAGACCGGCGAGCGGGCGCGTCGACGTTGCCTATTCGGTATGGGGTGCCTCGCTCGCTGGCAACTGCTGCGCTTTTTATGCTCGCGGCGGTCGTTGTCAGCCCTCTGCCGTTCATTATCGGTGCGTCCGGCTATCCCTACCTCGGAATCGTCATTGCGGCTGACGGGATACTCCTGTATGGCGTCGCGCTCTCACGGAGCGATCCGGCGAGGGCGTCAACCGTGATTAAGTACGGCATGGTCGCGGTATTGCTCGCCTACGTCGTCGGTGGAATCTAAGGATTACTGGCCAAAAAAGTAAATAGCTCTTCGGCTGAACTACCGTTGCATTTGAGGCACGGACTTAACAGGGATTCCCGATGGATCATGAACGCGGATGACACAGCACGCCTTGTTCGAAAGCACGTGCAGAGCAACACCTACATCATAAAGGACGACGCATTTTTTGAAAAGAGCGTGCACGTGCGCGGTAGTTTGATCACCGGTACCCACGTCGGCTTTTGGGGCGATCTGATCGTAGAAGGGTCGCTTAGTCTAGGCAACAGGTCGACCGTCCGTGGGAACGTTAGGGCAGAAAGCGCTTTTATTGGAAACGACGTTGAGATAGGCGGCATATTGACGACGACTGATGACACGACACTTTTGGAAGGCGTTCGCCTAAGGGAAATTGACAGCGCCGGGAGTGTTACGATCAAGCCTGACGCGGTGATTGATCGGATTGTCGCTGAAGGAAACGTGGAGATAAACGGGAAGGCAAGCATCGGTTATATCTCTACCAAGGGCAAGGTCATCGTCAGAAAGGCGTAGCACGCGCTCGGGACCTTGCGCGTGGGGGTGCGCTGCGCCACGACACTCCCGGTAGCGCTTCACGTTGCAGACAGTTTGAAATCGTAGCTGCCGCTTTTGACCATAGCGGTGAGAATTGCTTGGCCGAACGAAACGCCGCCGTCCCCCCGAGGGACCTTTGTATTGGTAAAGAGGACGAGGTCGCGCGTAGTACACACCTCGTTAACCGTCGTGACAATAGCCTTGTTATACGCGACGCCTCCCGATAGTCCGATGTTACTCGTTCCAATGGCTTCTGCTGCTTCGGCGGCTATCGTTGCAATCCCACGCGCGATCGTGACCTGTGCCGAGGCGGCAATGTTCTTGGTGCTTTGGCCGTGCTTTTTCGCGTGGAGGATTTCAGCGAGCACCGGTCGAGTGTCGAGAATTGACCGATCGCGGTAGGTCGAAATCTCGAGCGGCAGCACTACGTCTGGGTAACCGTAGCGCGCGACGCCCTCCAACGTCATCGCCGGTTCGCCATCGTAGGTCCGTTTTTGACATATTCCAAGCGCTGCAGCAACAGCGTCAAGCACGCGCCCAGTGCTCGAGGTCATCGGGACGTTTACGTTCCGTTCAATTTGCTGCAGGAGAATCGACGACTCGAGTTCACTGAGGCCAAGCCGGGTGAGCGTCGCTGCCAGCTCTCCGTGATCGTAGATGCCGTGCAGGATGCCTGCCACCATCCGCACAGGATGCCTCGTGGCCAAATCGCCTCCTGGCATCGGCACGGGTATGAGACCCCCCATCCGTTCCAAAGTGGGCAAAAACACCTCCCCACCCCATATAGTGCCGTCGTACCCGTAGCCGATACCATCGATGGCGATACCTATGAGGTCATCGGGGGCCCCCTCGCCAATGAGCGACGCGATATGCGCTTGGTGGTGTTGAACGGCGTAAGCGGCTCCGAGCTCGGCGGCGAGACGTGTGGAGCGCAAGGTTGGATGGTAGTCGTGCGCGATAACGCTCACGTCGACGCCGCTCATTTCGATGAGGTTGTGGACGGAGGCTTCAAGGTAGTCGAAGGTCTTCGGCTTGTCGATGTTGCCCACGTGTTGGCTGATGTAACATCGGCCGTCTTTATAGGTCGTCACGGTCGCGTTCATCTCTGCGCCAAGCGCGAGAATGTTCTTGTCGTACGTTACAGGCACTGCAAAAGAGACGGGCGCGTACCCGCGCGACATCCTGATAAATGCAGGCTGGTCGAGCACTCGCAGTACCGAGTCGTCACAGCGGTTGACGATCCGCCGATCGTGGAGCAGGAAAAAATCGGCCTTCTCTCGCAGGTTTTCAAGCGCATCGTCGATGGCGATAATCATCGGCTCGCCCGGCGTGTTCGCGCTCGTCATGATAAGTGGCTGATCTACAATATCAAAGAGGAGGTAGTGCAGGCCGCTGTAGGGAAGCATTACGCCTATGTTATGGAGATTCGAGACTTCGACAAACGTGCCTTCGACGCGCTTGTCGAGGACCATAATGGGCCGTTTGTTTGACGTGAGCAGCGCGCGCTCTTCTCCGGTTGTGAGGAGATTGTTCTCAACCCACATCTCGCTCGGTGCCATAATCGCGAGGGGCTGCGTCGGTCTGCCCAAACGTCGCTTTAGCTCTCTTGCAGAATCAAAGATGCAGGCCAGGTGAAAGCCGCCAATCCCTTTTATAGCCAGAACGTGGCCTTCGAGTAACAATCGCCCGGCCGTGCTGATTGGTTCGTTCAAGCGCTGCAAATCGCGGTTGAGCAGCGTGAGCGTCGGGCCGCAGCGTTCGCACGCGATGGTTTGCGCGTGGTGACGACGATCTTTTGGGTTGCGGTACTCCCGGTCGCATTCCGAGCACATGGGAAAGTCGATCATCGAGGTCGTCTCGCGGTCATACGGGAGTCTCTCGGTCACTGTGAATCGTGGACCGCAATTTACGCACGAAGTTGCCCAGTACTCTTCGTACCGTCTACTTTCCCTCAAATCCCGCAGGCAGTCGTCACACAGCGCGATATCTGGCGACGTGAAGCCAAACTCGCCCTCGCCGCTGGACGCGATCGTGAACTCGGTGTATTTGCGTGGGCGGGCCCATTGCACGCGTACATCATCAATGCGCGCGATGGGCGGGCCTTGTTTTAGAAATTCGATGAACCGAACTATAACGGCGCGCGACCCTTCTACCTCGATGTCTACGTGCGCACCGAGGTTTTTGACATAGCCAGTCAGTTGCAGTTCTACCGCGTGCGCATAAACGAACGGCCTGAACCCTACCCCTTGCACAACGCCCTTAACGCGTATCTTCGCTCGTATGCGCTCGTTCGCCTGTGGTCCCATGGTGATCCAATTGCCGCAATTCGTGTTGCATTCTATAAACGCGTTCCTGTCTAATGTCTATTCCGGAGTTCAAAAAGTTTAATTACTTTTGCGACGTTCTACTATGCGAGGTAGTCACATGAACAACAGGACCCGCATCGTCAATGACCCGGCTGATCTAGTCCCGCTCTTACGAGTTTTTAAGTCCGACGCCCACAAGAAGGTCTTTAGCTCACTGCTCAACGGCTGGAGAACCGAAGACGAACTCAGGGAGATGTTGCAGGAAGATATCTATTACAGCCTCGACATGCTTCAAAGGACTGGTCTCGTGGAAACCAAATGGCGCATGCCCGAACAAGGAAACACGCCACAGATTGAATACCACACTTCTTATTCGAAACTTCGTGCCGACTTCCAGTGTTCGATTTCTGACATATGTGATCTCATCCGTATCGCGATCACCGATGACGAAACGCTGCGCGACGTGGCCGATGCTATGGAATTCGAGGTGAGAAATGGCAATAGTTCAGTCCAAAACCTTTCACGCACCCTGAACCAGAGCCCGACGTTTCTCAGGGGCATCGCCAAACGGTCGCAGCATCTTGTGGTGAAGGGTCATCGATTTGAGCTGGCTAAAAGATAGTCTCTTTTTTTGGCCGATGAAAAAAGGAAAGAGCACCAAAATGCAGGTGCTTGTGGAAGTAGCCGCACTCCAGCCCAAGATCCGACAAAGAGAAGTTGCTGACCGGGTCGGGGTGACTCCGCAAGCCGTCTCCGAGCACCTCAAGGAGCTTGTCGCTGACGGGTACGTCAAGTTTGACAAACGTGGGCAGTACGAGGTTACCAAGGCAGGCATTGAGCTGATCATCGAGTGGGCGAACGAGCTCAACAAGTACATACGATATATCACGGAAGACATCGTGGGGAAAGTGGCCGTGTGGACAGCTATCGCGGAAGAAGACGTCAGTAAAGGGACAACCGTGGGGCTGAAGATGCGCGATGGCTTTCTTTATGCGTTTCGCTCAGACAGCGATGAGTCGCGCGCGCGGGGAACCACGATAGGTGATGCGCTCACCGGCGACGACGTTGGCGTCGAGCACTTGAGCGGGATCATCCCAATGGACCGCGCGCACGTGACGATCGCAGTCGTTCCTCGGGTTCAACGGGGTGGGTCAGCAGCCGTGGATCTAGAAGGGCTCAGACGGATTGCGGCGGGCAAGCCTGTCGCGATTCTTGGTTTGGAAGCGCTGGTTTCGGTAAGAAAAGCGGGCATTTCACCTTTGATGCAGTACGGTGCCGCTGAGGGCGTCATCGAAGCGGCATTTCGGGGGCTCTCAACGGTGGTCGTCGCGGTCGATGAGGCGGTGCCGCCTCTCATCGCGAACCTAATGTCCCACGATGTTTCCTACGAATCCGTCGATCTCAGCGTAGGAAACCATTAAATGGCTCACCTGATCGCCCACGCGCAGCGCTCTAGTGTTAAGGTTTTTTCAGCCCAGCCCGCGCAATGTGACCTCGACGCGACGTTGACGCTTCGCTCCACCCATAAAGGGCCGAGGCCGAAGCGATTCGTGGAGATCCGCGGCGGGAAAGAGCATCTCAGGAGGCCAGCTGACGTCTTTGAGGTTTTGCGGCAGCACGACATCACGCTTGCCGAGCGCCAAGATGCCGCGCCACCCGACCAGAAGGTGTTTCAAGATCTCGTGGAACTGTTCAATGCTTACCAGATTCCCTATGATCGGGTACGCGTCTGCGGGTTTTGCATCGGAAAGCACCGCTACAAGCCCGTCAACGCCAATTTCGTACGCCACCATGGCGCGCTCATCTGTATGGAATGCGCCCAATCAGAACTGCGACGAGAGCTCAGTTTTCACGGTTTTGTGCACAAAGATCACTTCAATACACTCCTTAACAAAGTGCGCGATCTCGATCGCGTCATCCGTTTCCTCGATTCCGGTGTTGATCCTGAGCTTACACGGTATGACGTGCTTTCGCGCGGCACCGAGCGCTACCCGTGCGTTACCGTCGACGAACTCGAAGTGGACAGCAGACTGAAGCGGCTGCTTAAGAAACAGCTATCAGCGTTGCTTCCCGTCCAATCTCTTGCGGTGGAGCAGGGGCTTTTGAAGGGTAAGGATTTTCTGGTCGTGTCGGCAACGGCCACGGGAAAAACACTTATCGGGGAGCTGGCAGGCGTTAACAACCTGCTCAGCGGCAAGGGAAAACTATTATTCGTGGTGCCCCTGGTCGCTCTCGCAAACCAGAAATACGATGATTTTGACGACCGCTACCGCGACCTTGGCCTGAATGTAAGCCTCAGAGTCGGCGGTAGCAGGATTCGGACGCGTGACTGGATCCGAGTGGAGCCCGATTACTCAGCTGACATTCTCGTGGGGACGTACGAAGGCATCGATCAGGTGCTTCGCACGGGCGATGCTGAGCTCCTCGGCGAAATCGGGACGGTCGTTGTCGACGAAGTGCATATGCTAGAAGACGAAGAGCGCGGAAGCCGGCTTGACGGGCTCATCTCACGGCTTAAGACGTTAGCCCCGCGTTCACAGCGGATTTACCTGTCTGCAACCGTCGGGAACCCGCACGCGCTCGCTCACGAGCTTAGTGCTGAGCTCATCGAGTTTGAAGAACGCCCGGTGCCGATCGAGCGCCACCTCGTTTTCGCTAATGAGCGGGACAAGTTAGCTATCATCAATAAGCTCGTTCGACACGAGATCTCGCGGACGTCGAGCAAGGGCTATAAGGGCCAGTCGATCATTTTTACGAACTCCCGGGCGCGCTGTCATAGGCTGTCTAAATCACTCTCGGCGAAGAGCGCCCCCTACCACGGAGGCCTCTCGTACGGCGAACGAAAGAAGGTCGAAACCAACTTTGCCAAAGGCACCGTAGAAGCGGTCGTAACCACCGCGGCGCTCGGGGCAGGCGTTGATTTTCCCGCGTCGCAAGTTATCTTTGAGTCCTTGGCGATGGGCATCAACTGGCTAACCCCGCAAGAGTTTCAGCAGATGCTCGGGCGTGCGGGGCGGCCCGACTATCACGACATCGGCAAAGTATTCCTACTTGCTGACCCGAACCAGAAATTCAGGGCGGCGCAAACGGAGGATGAGATCGCGATCAAACTACTCTCAAGCTCCGCAGATAATGTCGATATCGAATACGACGACGACCAGCAGGCAGAGCAGGTGCTCGCGAACCTCACGTTCGGCCGAAGCGTCAAAATGCTGGCCCACTATGACGGCAGCGCTCAGCTGCGGCGCCTCAAGCGCCTGGGGTTTGTATCCGGGGACGGTCGAGCGACGGAGCTTGGACGTGTCGTCGCTGCTGATTTTCTCACTATCCCTGAAGCCGTTCAAGTGGCCGAGTCCGTAAAGAAAGGCGACCCCCCGTTCGATATCCTGCAGAAGCTACACATTTTTACGCAGGTATACCTCAACAACGTGCAACGCTACGCGAAGGCGCTCCGAGTCAACGTATCTCCCAATGTGTTCAGCGGAGGAAACCTAGAGATGCTCTTCTCAGGAAATAGCGATGAGCTGACATACCTCGACCAAAAAGAGCTTGACGGCGTACTGGCTTTTTCAGTGGCATTCGTTGATTGCAGCTGCGAAGGGTCGCCATTTTGTGGCTGTCCTGAACGCAACTTCTCGAAGTGGGTCATCGAGCAACGCGTAGCGGGCCTCGATCCCGGCGAGATCGTAGAACGGATGTCCGAATTTGGTGTTCACGCGTATTCAGGCGACGTTCTGAACTACCTCGATCAAGCGGTGCGACTAATGGAATCTATTGCGAAAATGGCCACGATTTTGAACAAAAAGGACATAGCGCGTCAGGCTCTCAGGATAAGATCGCAGATCGAAGGCTAGTCCTTAGGTGGTGTATTCGGCGTTGATGCGCACATAGTCGTCGGTGAGGTCGCAGCCCCAGGCCGTGGCCGCTGCGGCCCCCACCCCCAAATCCACCAGGATCGAGATCTCCTTGCTGCTCATTATTTCCGAAAGCGCCTCCTCCTCGAGTCTATCAGCGCTCGCACCTTTTATGAGGCCTTTTTCGACCAATACAACTGAGGTGCCCTTTCCATCTGACAGCGCGAGTGAAAGAGCCTCTGGATCCATGAATGCACCAGAATAGCCAACGGCAGTGACGATCCTGCCCCAATTAGGATCAGCTCCAAAAAGTGCCGTCTTCACTAGAGGTGATCGTACGACAGCTTTTGCCGCCTTGATCGCGTCCTCGTGATTTTGTGCGCCAGCGACGGTCACTTCCATCATTTTCGTCGCGCCTTCGCCGTCGCGTGCGATCATTTTCGCCAGCTCAACGCACACAAAGTTCAGCGCGTTTTGAAAATCATCAATGTCAATGGCCGAAGAGCTCTCGCCGGTAGTTATCAGGAGAACCGTATCGTTGGTGCTCGTATCGCCATCGACGACGACCATGTTGAAGCTCAGATCGGCTGCTTTTTTCAGGCACGTCTGCAAAACATCAGCAGTGAGCCGAGCGTCCGTGTAGATAAAAGCGAGCATAGTGGATAGCTGCGGTTCAATCATCCCCGCCCCCTTCGCTATGCCGCCTAGTGCCACGCCGTCTACCTCGACCGCCATTTGCTTCGGTGTGGAATCAGTCGTCATTATCGCTCGTGCCGCTGCAAGACTGCCATCGGCCTCATCAGTTATCGTCGATAGAACCTCGATAATCTTCGAATCGATCCAGCTCACGTTGAGCGGGGTTCCGATAACGCCAGTTGACGCAACGGCAACGTCGGCTGTGCGAATATGCAGGCGGCGCGCAAGGGATTCGGCGACCCTCTCAGCATCTTCTATGCCGTTCGGTCCCGTAAAAGCATTAGCGCTCCCGCTATTTGCCACCACTGCCAAGATCTGCTGACTCTCGATGAGGTGTTTTCGCGTGAGGATGACAGGAGCTGCGGTGACTTTGTTGGTGGTAAACACCCCTGCTGCTTGCCCGCCACCGGTGATGACCGCGAGGCCGTTTTTGCCCTCCTTGCAACCGGAGGCTTTCACTCCGCGCACCGCGCAGACGCCCCCTTCCACGACGCGCATCAACTGCCCTCAGCAATCCCTCTTATAATATCGCCGCGCGTGACGATTCCGATCAATTGACCAGCTGCGTCGATGACTGGAAGCCGGTTGATTTTGTGCCGTATCATGTGCTCGGTAGCGGTTTCGATATCCGCATCGCCATCTATGGTATGAACGGGCTTTTTCATGACGCGATCGACCGTCCACTCGCCCAGATCTTCGCTCATCGAGTCTCTCAGCTCGAGGCGCTCGATAATTTCGCGCACCGGAACCTCGATGATCTCGAGGGGGCTTGGGAGCCAGTACCCTGTGTGTTCGGGTATCTCGAGGAGCGAGAGTATGTCGTTTTCCGTTACGATGCCGACGATGTCTCTATCAGCCACCACCGGAACGCCGCTTATCTTCTTTTCCCGCAAGAGCTTGATACACTCGCGCACCGTCGTGTCGGGTGTCACGGAAATGACGGTTGGATTCATGACATCTACGACTTTCATTGCCACCTCAGAGCGACAGTGCCGGAGACCAGAGGCCGGTCGTCTCATCGAGACCGAACATGAGGTTCATGTTCTGGATGGCTTGGCCTGACGCGCCCTTCACCATGTTATCAATGGCGGAGACGACGACTACGCGGTTTGTCGATGCGTCTCGCTCAATGAACAGGTCGCAGAAGTTCGTGCCGCGGACCGACCCGAGCGACGGAACGTTGAACCGAATGAACGGACTGTTGGCGTAGAACGCTTCGTAAAGTGATCCGATCCGATCTTCATCGAGTTCAGCGCTGGTGAAGATGTGCGCCGTGGTGAGAATGCCTCGAATGGACGGGATAATGTGAGGGGTGAAGTTCACGGCGACGTTTCCAAGTCGCTGGAGCTCTTGAACGATTTCGGCTTTGTGCCGGTGTTTCGTCAGTTGGTAAGGGACCACGTTTTCAGCCAAGTTAGGATAGTGCGACGTCTCCGTTGGAGCGGCCCCTGCGCCCGAGATCCCGGACTTCGAATCGAATACTGCGTGATCGACGAGTCCTGCTTTGACGAGCGGCGCCGCAGCCAAGATTGCGCCCGTAGGGTAGCAGCCGGGATTGGCACACAGGTCAGCGTGGGCAACTTCGGGGTGCAATTCGGGCAGCCCGTAGACGGCGTCTCGCGGATCGGTGTGCGGCCCGTACACCTCCGCATAGTTTCGTCCGAGACGATAGTCGGCGCTGAGGTCGATAATGCGAACCTCTTTGTCGATGAGATCCGGCACGATCCCCATGGCGGCGCCGTGGGGGACCGCGAGAAATACGACGTCCGATTGTTCGGCAACCGCATTGGCTTCGGCGTTTACAAATCGGAGGTCATAAAACCCTTTCAGATAGCGATGAACGTCGGCGATAGGAACAGCGTTGAGGGCCCGTGAAGTCACTATGGTGACGTCGATTTCTGGATGCTGGACAAGCAATCTCAACAATTCCCCGCCTGTGTAGCCAGATCCGCCTATTATCCCAACTCTGATCATCGATCCCCATTAGACCTGATCTTAGAAAGCCTTTTTCGTTGCGTGAGCACGTCACAAACAGCGCCAAACGTCGCAAGAGCCGATTACTGACGCCAAACGATGCCTTGCTACAACACGCTACGCAGTGGAGCGCGCTGTAAGCAGAGGAGCTATAAAAGATAACCCAAAAAAGATGGCGGTTTTTAAACCCTTCTTAGCAACAGGTACAGCAAACCGACAAGGAGCGTCGGGGCCGCTAGCCCCAACAGCGAGAACTCGAACACGGACTGCGCGGGCGAGCTGGTTGCGCTCGTTTGGGCTCCTGGCAAGGTCACACTCGGCACTGAGCCATTCTGTGACAGCGCAGATGCTTCCGCTGATATCGCAGACGCTGCAGTGAACGCGTTTGACGAGCCTGCTGGCACGAGCAATGAGGGGGCGTACACTAAACACTTCTGCGACGCGCTGATAAGATTCGTTGGTTGGGAAAGTGCCGCACTGCAGTTCTGGGGGTCTGGATTCAGCCCTTTTGCTCCCGCGGCCGCCTGCGTGGTGCTTGTTGGAGACGGGGTTGATTGGTGATTTTCAGTGGAGCTTGCTGCAACTTCACTCGAGTGCTTGAGTTTTAAGACGATAACTACAGGGCTAATGGTTGGCGTTGATGGTGTCAGAGAAGCCGGACTGGGGGTTGGAACGGTTGGCGTTATGATGGAGTTCGTCGTGGCGTTCGTCGTGGCGTTCGTCGTGGCGTTCGTCGTGGCGTTCGTCGTGGCGTTCGTCGTGGCGTTCGTCGTGGCGTTCGTCGTGGCGTTCGTCGTGGCGTTCGTCGTTGCGTTCGTCGTGGCGTTCGTCGTTGCGTTCGTCGTTGCGTTTAGTGGTGGTCTTTGCACGTTTTGTGCGTTATCCAAAAAAGCAAGAGCTGGCGCAATAGTAAATGCCATCAGGACTATAAAAATCGCTATGATCGGAATGATGCGTTTTATCGCCATTATTGCTTCATGCAACTTAGGTATCTGCTACTAAATATCTATCTATCTGTTGCAAAAGATAAAGAAAGCCGGGGGATCTGTCCGCCCGGGCCGCCTACAAAAGTTGAAGCACGATGTTTGCAAGATTCACTTGACTCGGGCTTGTAAATGCGGTTGATGGGTCAAGGACCGACAGCGGCCCGATGTGACCCGGAGCGTCCTGCGGCGCCGAAGCAGGAGCGTTTTCAGTCATAACGCCGTTGGTGTAGTGGACTTGGCAGTTAGGGCAGAAGGTTGCCGCAGCTGCCACTTGTACTGAAAGGACGATGAGAACAACTCCGATCAGGAGTGTCATCACCTTTTGCCTCGGTTCCAACGAATTACCTCCCGTGCCCCTGAGGGGCGCTATTGGTATTGCCCTTGAAAATCCTTTAAAGCGGTATAAATAGCTTCTCTTTTGCCTCCGGTGTTTCCACTGGAGTTTGAGCTAGAAAAGTTGCTTAGTCAAAAAAAACTACCGCTAGTAGACTGGCGTTATTGAATAAAAAAAGGGGTTAAATGAATAACCCTCTTTACCGTCTTCTCAAGAACAGGTATATTGCGCCTATTACTAACGCTGGAGCACCTAGCCCGAGCAGTGAGAACTCTGGGACTGTTTGAGTTGAAGTAGTTGGTGCATGAGTTGCTGTAACGACCTCAATCGACGGCTGCGTGCTGGCCCATGTTACTGTTTTTACAACCTTAGGTTTCGCAGTAACTTCTACAACCTTAGTCGGCGTAACTTTTACAACCTTAGTCGGCGTAACTTTTACAACCGCGACGGGAGTCGGCGTAACTTTTACAACCGCGACGGGAGTCGGCGTAGCTTTTACAACCGCGACGGGAGTCGGCGTAGCTGTTGGTGTAGGCGTCGTGGCGCCTGCGGCTGCTTGGATGGCTGCGACGATCTGTTGTTCGGTGACAGCGCCCACAAGGGTCTGCCCTCCTTGAATGACTATCGTCGGGGTTCCTGTAACGCCATTTGCTTGCGCGATTCCGGATCCCGGTGATTGACTCACGTCATATACTATCAGCTTGGCGCCCGTCTGAGCAGCCGCGCTCTCAACAAGCGGCCTCACCTGTTGGCAGACTGAGCACATAGGCGACTCGAAGAATAGCACTTGGATGTTGCTTGCTTGGGCAGATGCAACTCCTGAAAATGCCACGAATGAAACAAATAACGCAGTTATCGCTAATAAGCTAATTTGCTTTTTCATCTATTTTTGGCACCTCTTCGTGATGGTTGTCTTCCTTACGTATACCCAGTATTGCCGATTTATCTTATAAATAATGATCGATCTTGACCAAATTCAAAAAAACAAGCGTGAACTGCGCAGGTAAGATAAATGGAAAAGAACGCCATATTGCGCGCACACTCAGACCGCATCGGATCGCTTGAAGAAGTAATAAGCCGGTATCAGCGGAACAATGATCGAGGCGATGAGGAAAATCACGTTCGCCGTGTAATTAAGTCCTGAAGTCAGCTTAGAGAATTCTCCGGCGAGCGACTGGACAGCGACGTTGTGGCTTCCAGGATTAATCCAAAGCAATATCTTCGCGTACCCAGGGAACTGAGTGTAGGGGATATCTGAAGTGGCGCTTAGATTTATCGCGCTTAGTCCGAGTGCGACGCCTGCATAGGTGAATACCAAGAGCAGGATCCAGACGAACACGGCGCCAAGCAATGAGTCGAGGCTCGTGCGCGTCAAGCTTGAGATCAAGAGCCCTATCGCGATGAAGGACATAACATACAAGAGCATGATGCCCATAGAGAGGATCAGATAGTCGACGTCGCTCGAGCTTGGAACCTTCCGCGTGATGAGGGATAGGCCCACATACAGCACGAGCGTCGTGACGACAAACAGGCCGCCTGCAGCTGCGAGATAAGCAACGAACTTGCCAAAAAGTATCGTTCTGCGCGTAATGGGTCGCACCACGAGCTGTGCCAGCGTCCGCGCTGATCGCTCACCAGTCAGGGCGTCATAAGAAAGCGCGAGCGCGAGTATCGTCAAAATAGCTTCGCTATATGAGTACGACACGCTAATCGCGTAGTTGACTGGTTGCGTCGTTGGATTTGGCGCCCCGCTTATTGGCGAAATCGATCGGGCGACGTCGACATTGCCGTAGTACGCGCCGACAAGCGCAAACAACACAAATATGACTCCAAAGATGATGAAGCGCTTCGTCTTCACCGCGGACTGAAAATCCTTTTGCGCGATGGCAAGAAACTTGTAAGCGGACTCTGAAAACTCACTCAACGCGTTCTTCCCTCCATCCTGCGAACATATGCCTCTTCGAGCGACGGCGACTCGCGAAGGGAGCGCAAACGGCCTCCAGCGCGCGCGATTACGTAGTTTACGTCCTCGTTGATGCCAGGCCGGTACTCAAGACTTATCTTGAGTCCTTCGCATTGGATCGATTTAATACCTTTCACGGACCTAATGGCCTGGAGAACGCGTTCGTTTACGTTGGCGATGTCCGCTTCGAGTTCCACGGTCTTGCCGCGCACGTCCGCCACGAAATCCTTAGTCGTGGTCGGCGCAGCAATGCGCCCGGCCCTCATTGTCGCCACCACATCGCATATTTCTGCGATATCTCTAACATTGTGCGTGGCGAGAAACAGGGTGACGTCGTGGACGTTGAGCTCGTGTATGAGCGCCATTATATCGCGCCTGCCCTGCGGGTCAAGCCCCGTGCTGGGTTCATCCAGAATAAGCAATTCTGGCTCGTTTAGCATCGCTGCAGCGATGCCGAGTCGCTTCCTATCGCCAAGGGAAAATGCGCTGACGAGGGTTCTTTCCCTACCCTCAAGCCCTGCTAGCTTAAAGAGCTTCTCGATCTTCTCTTCGCGCTCTTCGCGCACGTTCGAGAGATTGGCAAAGAATCTGAGGTTATTTTCCGCAGAGAAGTTGCCGTAGAAACCTGGGCGCTCAGGCAGGTAACCAATCCTTTGTTGCACCTCATGAAACTGTGCGGGGATCTCGCGATCGAGTATCTTGATCGTGCCAGTGCTGGGCTGAATGAAATTGAGCAGCATGTTGATGATGCTTGATTTCCCGGCGCCGATCGGTCCTAGAAGCCCAAATGCGGTTCCTTGTGACACCGTGAAGCTTGCGTCTTCGACGGCAACAGCGCCCTTCTTATAGCGTTTCGTAAGCCCTTCGATCTCTATCGCGTTCATGATAGCCCACCGCTAAGAGCGGTTGTATGCATGCAAGACCAAATCTATTATATAAACTAGGCGTTTTGGAGCGTGAGCTAGCCTCCCACCGGGCGACGCTCTAACGCATGGGTTCCGATGAGATGAGACAAACGCTCTCGAGCTGCCTTATCCATACTCCTTGAATATCCGGTCGACTGCTTTTGACGTCTCTGCTTCTTCATCTGCATAGCGCGTCCGCAGATCGAGCTCGAAAAGGCGCAGTGCCCAATCAGTTCTGACCGCGACATATTCTTTGACTAGGGCCGCCGCGCTGTCACCGAGGCTAGCTTGGAGTGATCTAAGCAGGGCGCTCTCCCGCTCTTTCAGCTTCTTAATCTCGGCCTCGTACTCCCGTATGAGATCGAGCAAGTCCTCTGCAACTTCCTCCTCAGCGTAGTTTCTATCTTGAATCATAGTCTGACGTATAAATTGATTCCTTAAATCCTTTGGGGGATATACTGCCGTTCGTTCGACTGGACTGAACTGAGGGGCTAGCAGTCTTCTTCCTGAAGCGACCTCGCGGCGAGGTGCGAACAAGGGATGCCAGCCCCTCGAAACACGGCTTTGTCGTTTCTGCCTGACACGGACGTGAATTGCGTAAAACCATGTATAAATAGCATCGTTGACGAAGCAATCATGCGTGGAGCACGAGTTCATCGGTAGGTTTGCTTCCACCTACCTGACGACCGACCGAATTGGTGCGCGAGAACCGCATCAACAGCGTAAGCCGATGCCGACAGCCGCTCGAGGAGTTCGGCTGCTTGAGTGGGCAAGTCGAGTTTGCGTGTTGGTTTGTGGAAAGGTCGTTACGGGCTGCGCACTTACCTATACGTTTCGTGACACAGAACTGATGGGCCACGCACATCGTCGCTCGTGTGTCGCCCATAGCGTTTTCGACTGCATCTTCAATCCGACGCCAACAAATATACGATGGGCCAGCGAGAAACCGAGATCTATCAACCCGAGCTAGGAGGTCGTTATGCGCCTTTTGAAGAAGTCTCTCGTAAAGCTTGAGGGTGAAATCACCCTCCTCCCCGAGTCAATCGATGACCTGTGGCATTTGAGGCACCTCGTTGAGAAGGGCGACCTTGTTTTTGCGCTAACTTTTCGCAAAGTTGAAAGCGCGACCGACAAGTTGCGGCCGGAGAAGACAGAGCGAAAACCTATGCGGCTTGGGATTCGCGTCGATTCGGTCGAGTTTCATCGGTTTGCCAACCGTCTCCGCATTGGCGGGACCATCGAGTCCGGCCAAGACGTGGGGTCACATCACACGCTGAGTATCGAACCGCTGCGAGGCGTTTCGATAATCAAGCGCTGGAGACGCGACCAGATAGATCGCATCACAAAAGCGATACAGGAATCCAATCGCCCCGAAATCGCCATCGCTACTATTGAGTCAGGACAAGCGCACATTGGCGTGCTGCGGCAGTTTGGCGTTGAGGAGGTAGCGAACATAACGCAAAGCGCCGGTAAGCTGGACGAAAGCTCACAAACGGAGTTTTTTGCCCAAATATACAATCAGTTGTTCAATACCGCTGCTCAGAACTACATTGTCGCTGGCCCAGGGTTTATTAAAGACGATTTTGTTCGGTTCGCGACACAGAAGGACACTAGCTTCCCAGATCGGCTGATCGTTGAAAACACGACGTCAGTTGGTATCTCTGGCTTTCAAGAGGTCCTGCGGCGCGGCGCGGTCGATAGGCTCATCAAAGATGCCCACTTGGTGCGTGAGACGCGCCTGATCGACGCCCTGCTAGGAGAGATCGCCGTTAATGGCAAAGCAGCGTACGGAATGGCTGAGGTCGCCAAAGCGCACGAATGGGGCGCTATTGACACCCTCCTCATAGGCGACGAGACCTTACGAGGTGAACGGGAAAGGGGAACGGCCATCGACGGACTACTGACGGCCGTGAATAATGCGAATGGACACGTGGTCGTTTTTAGCACCGAGTTCGAGCCGGGGAAGCGCTTAGAGAAACTAGGGGGCATCGCCGCGCTATTGCGGTTCAAATTACAGGACGGATAATCCGTCACTTATCGGCGGCCCACCGGCCTACCGCTCAGGCCTTTCAGGCTGACTCAATACTCTTCGCATTTTAGCTGGTAATAGGCCCGATCATGGTCGCAAGCGGGACACTTCTCCGGAGGTTCTTCGCCAACGTGTACGTAGCCACATTCTCGGCACACCCACTCAACCTTTCGATCCTTCTTGAAGAAGGTGCCTGCTTCTACCTGCGCAAGCATCTTCTTGTTTTTCTCTTCGTGGTGAGCTTCGGCTACGCCGATTGCCCGTAGCCTCTTGGCGATTTCAGGCAATCCTTCGCCGTCGGCAACATCGGCGAATTCAGGGTACATCGTCGTTGTTTCGTAGTGCTCACCTGCTATCGTCGCTCTGAGATTCGCGGCTGTGTCGCCCAGCGATGTTTCGACGGTAGCTTCTATGTGTATCTCGTCGGCGTTTCCTGCAGCGCCGGCTTTGAGAGCGTTGATCAGTTTAAGATTCCAGCTCGCGTGCTCGCGTTCATTGTCTGCTGTCGTGAGTAACGCGTCAGCGATCTGTTCATAGCCTTCCTTCTTCGCGATCTTGGCGAATGACGTGTACCGATTTCGCGCCATGCTTTCGCCAGCGAAGGCTTTTGCAAGATTTTGTAATGTTTTTTGCATTGTTTTGCCTCAGTGTTCCTAATACCGGCAACGCTCGCATAAACAATTATTGCAGCTACGACCGCAGTCCCTGTCTTCTGACAGAATGCGGCCTGCCGGCCGCTAACGCCACGGCCGCAATTACGGCAAGTGCTCCTGGGCTAGAAAGCCGCAGGCGTCCAAACCGCTGCACAGCGTTACCGCGCGTTAGTGTCAATTGCTTGACTCTGGTTTGCACTTCTACTTTTTAAGCTCAGGTAGTGTCACGCCCGTAACCGGAAAAAAAAATCGGATCCGGGGCGGTCCGATTTCATCGGTGCGGAGGCTACTCCGAAACGTCAACGGTGATTATCCCCGTCTTTAACTGGTGAGCTTCGTTTGCAGAGAGAGCCCTGCGCTGAGCTCGCGGCGAAATAATCGCGCTGTTACCAAACGGATCATCAATAACAAGGGTCATCGTTCCTTCGCCCCTTCGCACGGCATCGATCTTTTCAAGCAGTCGATTCCCCAGCTCGAACTTCGTGGGATCGTCCGACGACCACTTCGTGGCCGTTTGGATGACCGCTTCGACTCTGCAGAGTACGCCTTCCACGTTGGAAATATAAGCCTCAGATGCGGAGCCCGGTTCGATAGTCACGCCCAGTTCAGGAATCTGCACGGTGCCGGATGACGACCTGATCACCCGAGTCGTAAAGTCATCGCTGTCAAATTCCATTTCATAGCGTGCGGCTTCGCGTTCGTGGAGCGATATTGTGTCTGCATACTTGAAACCACACCCGCAGCTCGCGCTCACGAGCATTATTTCGCCGAAGAAGGGTATCTCGTCGGTATTGAACCTAAAGGTGAGCTCGTGCGTGCATAGGGGGCACGTGCTCACGATCGCTGCTTGCTGTGTCATACCTAAAAACGTTGGCGTGATGGAGCGTGCCGGAGCTAATAGGAGCTTGCCCCGAGCTTCTTGCGGTCGATCTTGATCGACATCGGGGTCACAATGATTTGGTCGTCTCCAAGCCCTGCGATATCGCCGTGAATATCCGTCGCTACTTGTCTCAGTTCCTTGACGATTCGGTCGAGGGTGACGCGATCTTGCTTCACGTGGGCTATGTCAATGATGACGATGTTGCCCTTGTAGACCTCGTCTTTCAGTTGCGTGAGATTGCTCACGTTGATTAACTCTGCGACCTTCACATACGTGCCTGCAGGTTCCTCCTCAAGCACCTCTTCGTACTCTCCGAGGTCAAGCTCCAGGTATTCATCCGGTTCTGCGTGAGGGCGACTCCCAAAAATTCTATCGATCAAACTTTTTTGCGCCATTTGGAACGTTCACCTACAATCGACTTCTTGCTATGTTACCACATTTGCATCTTATAGTTTTTGTGTTTCGCTCTTCAGAAGTCTCGCGGTACCGATACATAGCGCCGCCACCATTGATATAGTTACCTCGCCCCCAGCGGCAGCTGGAGGCCCGTCTGCTTGTTTGATTGCAAGGATACGAGCTAAGGCGACACATACCAGATTTTGTCGCCCACGTGGTGCACGATCTGCACCGCCTTCCCCTTCCTCGCACGAATCATTTCTGCGCCAGCAATGAGCGCCGTTCCGATGCCGAGCGGCTTTTTGTGTCGTTCGTCGACGACCACGACTAGATCGTCAGGCTCAATACTGGCGTCGGCATCCACGATGCCGGGACTCATGACATCCGCGCCGTTTCTGATGAATCGCACGGCACCCATATCAACGGTGACGAGGCGTCTTCGCGGCTTGAGTTCCGTGGCGCCGCGCACCGTAAAAAAGGGCGTGTTGTTAATGCATAGGGCCACGGGCACCCCGTTCAAAAGAATGAGCCTGCGCTCCGGTGTTTCGAGCACTTCAAGCCTCCCCTCTAACGTGCTCTCGGTGTCGTACGCGCTGAGCGCGGCCACTACGGTCCGTGCCGCGTCGGCCTTCATGAAATGTCGTTGCTTGCCAGCCACGCATGCAGTTGAAAGGCGCTCAAAGATAAACTTAAGTATCTTATCAGGGAAGAACTACTTACGAGAGGCATGGAATGAGTCAGAGGCCGCTTGATATCCTGAATGAATCCTTGGAGACGCCAGTGATCGTGCGGCTCAAAGGGGGCAGAGATTTTAGAGGGGAGCTTCAGGGATATGACGTCCACCTCAATCTTGTTCTCGACAAGGCGGAAGAGCTCAAAGACGGTGAGGCCATAAAGAAGTTTGGCACCATCGTGGTCCGGGGCGACAACGTCGTTTACATCTCACCTTAGGCAAAGCGACGCTCTACGAGGCAACTGAATGACAAAGGGAACACCTTCGATGGGCAAGCGGCAGAAACGCTCGCACGTGATGTGCAGGCGTTGCGGCTCTGTCTCGTATAACTTTCGCAAAAAAACGTGCGTTCACTGCGGATTTGGTCGCTCCAGGAGGCTCCGGAAGTATAGCTTCCTCAATAAGTATTGATTTTATCCTTGAAAAGGGACAGGGTTGATGAAAGACAAGTGCGGCGTGTTCGGAATCGCCTTGGATTCCAAAGATGCCGCATTACCTATCTACTACGGTCTTTACGCGCTGCAGCACCGCGGCCAAGAATCGGCCGGCATCGCCACGCACGACTCGGCAATCCACATTGAGCGCGGGATGGGCCTCGTTCACGAGGTATTCGACGAACATCGGCTCGGGCATCTCAAGGGACCTCGAGGGATCGGTCACGTGCGGTATTCCACCACGGGCCTCAGTAGGGTAGAAAACTGCCAGCCTGCCCTCGTAAACTATCGAGGAGGCACCATTGCCATCGCGCACAATGGCGACATCGTGAACTCTTTTGATATTAGGCAGGCGCTTGAGGCCGAAGGTCGCATTTTTGTGTCAGATTCAGATACTGAGGTCATCGCGCACCTGCTCGTGAAGGAACTCATGCGCTACGACACCATCACTGCTGTTCAAGAGCTCATGAACAAGCTGCGTGGATCCTATTCGCTCACGCTGCTCATCAACGATACGGTCATCGGCATCCGCGACCCCTTCGGCATCAAACCGCTCTGTATCGGTAGGTTCGACGATGGCTACGTCTTGTCGAGCGAGAGCGCTGCCATCGACACGCTTGGAGGGGAGCTTCTCAGAGACGTTCGCCCGGGAGAGATTATCGTCCTTCATCCAGACGGGTTCGTGAGCCAACAGGTTTCAAAAACGGCAGTGACAGCGCACTGCATGTTCGAGTATGTCTACTTCGCTCGCCCTGACTCGATACTGGACGGCGCTTTGATCTACGAGGTGCGGCGCAAAATTGGTCAAACGCTCGCAGAGGGCGACGTTGAGGCAGATATCATCATTCCGGTTCCTGATTCGGGAATCGCTTTTGCTATTGGCTACGCCGAAAAATCTAAACTGCCTTACACCGAGGGTTTGATAAAGAACCGCTACGTGGGCAGGACCTTCATCATGCCCGGTCAGGATCTGCGCGAAACCGCCGTGCGACTGAAGCTGAATGTGATCAAGAAGCACATCCAGGGCAAGCGGGTTGTGATGATCGATGATTCAATTGTGCGCGGAACGACGTCACGCAAGATCGTCGACATGCTGCGGGCAGCGGGGGCAGAGGAAGTGCACATGCGTATAGGAACGCCACCAATCGTCTCTCCGTGTTATCTGGGGATCGATATGCCGACGTACGGCGAGCTCATTGCCGCCCGTAAAAGTGTGGACGGCGTGAAACTGATGATTGGCGTTGATTCACTCAAGTACATCACTCTCGCTGGCCTCATCGATTCTATTGGCCTTCCCCGTGAGAAGCTCTGTCTGGGCTGTCTGACCGGCATATACCCGATCGAGCGACCTCTTGAACGGGCGATGCAGCTGAAACTCGATGCGTTCGCCAACACCGTCAAAAAGAAAGTTGACGGCGTGCCTGCTTCCCCACTCCAATCTCCCTAGGCGCGGCCCGCGGGGGCGTGGGCAGCGCGGGCAAGCCGCTGTGTGTTAAGCGTTTTCAGCTGCTGGAGAACTCGTCTAAAGCGTACTCGCTCAGATCTCGTTTCCCGATCACCATTTCAAACTCGATTGGCGTCAGCATCGGGGCTTTAAAACGAGTTGCGTCATCTATAGTGACACGGGGGCAGGCGGTGTTGACGTACGCTTCTGCAGGAAACTGGTACAGCGTCCACGGAGTCAGTTCGTTTATCGTTACTGTGTACGCCTCGTAGCCGCGCTCTATGGCTTGGTCTGCGAGTTCGAAGGCAAGGTCAAGCCGCCGTTGTCCGGTCTTTGTGCCAGCGAGAACGCAAAATGTGCGTGCGTCGAGTGCCTTGGTGAGGAGAGCATAACGTTGCTTCGTAATCAGGTTAGCGTCAGGAATGGAGGTTCTATGCAGAAACGGATCAGCGGCGATGACCCGCTTGCCAGTTGCCAGCGCCACGCCGAGAGCGTGAAAGGCGCCGCCTCCAATATAAAGATACTCGTCAACATCGATCGCACGTGCAGATGAAAAATTACAGCCTAAGACTTGGCCCGGGTATTTGATTCTCCCGTCACCAGATCCGATGGAACTCTGAAGCCCAGCTAATTCGAGGCAACGGCGGACGGAGCCCAACGTGTGGACGTGTTGAACGGTTGTTACGAGACCGACCCGGGGGCCTTTGATCAGTCCGAGCGCCTCATTTACGACTGGAATGACGTCAACGTCGCTCCGGACCTCGACAAAATGTACTCGTTGAGCTGCGAGTTCAGGAATCTCCGCGTGACCAAAATGAACCAGCAAGTCCGCTTCTGCGTCAAAGTCAAGATCGCACGCTCCGTAGCACGGGTTGCCTGAGAGTACCACGGTCACGTCGATCTGTCGCTTGATGCGCTTCGCTACGTGAGGCCCATAACGCTTCAATCCTTCAGGAAATTGAAGCCGTATGACACGGGCTTTTCTCTCCTCGACGAGTTCAGCTATTCGCTCAATTTCAAAGTCCATTTCTAATCTTCGTCGGTCAAACGCGTTCTCGGCACTGGCGTGGGAGTAAATGTGATTACGGGTCAACTTTTACGATTTCTCTTAAGTCGTCAACAAACTGCAGGATCGTCGCTTCATCGATATGGGGCATAATGACGAGTCGCAATGCGCCGCCCATTACCGATACGCGCCAGCCGCGCGCCGTGAGTCGTAGTGCGACCCGCTGTAGGTTAGGCAACTTGAATGCGACGATATTCATCACAGGCGTGACCACGGGATAGACCCCAAATTCCGCAGCTCTTTCAACACACAGATTGGTCAGCCGCATGCATTCACGCACAACGTCTCTATATCCGTCGAACCCAAGATGCTCAAGCACGGCTAGCGTCGCCGCTACCGAAGCGCCGCCTCGTGTGCCCGTAATGGACCGTTCCACTGAGTAAAACGTGTTCGTGCTCAGGGCGTCGAAATCAGTTGGTTCCTTGAATAGAAGCCCGCCTGACGGTATTGTGCTCATGCCCATTTTGTGCGGATCGACGGCTATGGATCGCACGCCTTCCACTCGGAAGTCAAAACGGTACTTTTTTTCAAGGAATGGGAGAATGAGGCCCCCAAACGCGGCATCAACGTGCAGAAAGGCGTCGTTCTCACGCGCGACCCG
The DNA here is from genome assembly GCA_963701995.1 of Methanobacteriota archaeon. Taxonomy (GTDB): domain Archaea; phylum Halobacteriota; class Bog-38; order Methanoflorentales; family Methanoflorentaceae; genus Methanoflorens. Next base: position 1,246,423 of record OY969693.1, read on the forward strand.
TGCTAAGTCGGGAATCGGATCAACAACGCCGAGAGCCGTAGAACCGGCGATGCCGACGACGCACGCGGTGTTCTCGTCAACGAGCTCTTCGACAGAGCTGACGTCAACGGCATAGCGCTCGTCGAGCCGCGCTTGACGCACCTCTACTCCGGTAAAGTCTCGGGCCTTCTCAAACGACTGATGCGCGGACTCAGGTACAACAATGTTTGGTTTTCGCGCCCGGCAGATCAGCTTGCTCGCTCGGACCGCCTGTATGTTCGACTCGGTGCCGCCTGAACTGATGTACCCGACGGCGTCAGCAGCGCCGAGGAAAGACCCGAGGATAGCAATCGCGCGCCGTTCGAGCGCGGCCATTTCGGGGAACAGGTTGGGATCGCCGAGGTTCGTGTGGATGTGGTCTATGTGTGCCCGGACGGCGGCTGGGTGCGGGTATGTGCACATAGAACTGAGGACTCGCTCGTAGCCTCTGTTCAACCGCATTAGTTCCCTGGTATCGTGCATTGCTGAGTTATCAACTGAACGAAGCAGCCCTAGTCTTCGTTCGCCAGATCTCGTGAAGCCTCAAGGATGATGCGCATCTCGGTTCGCGCTACGGCTTCCCTGACGCGTTCGACTGCGTCAATGTTCGACGAAATGCTGCTAATGCCCATGCGCACCAGTTTCTCCGCCATTTTCGGATTTGAGCCTGCCTGACCGCATATTGATGTGACAACGCCCGCTTTGTTGCAGCACTGGATAACGTAGTCCATCAGCTTTAGCACAGCAGGATGCTGTTCGTTGTAGAGGGCGGCAACGTTTTCGTTGTTACGATCCACTGCGAGCGTATATTGGGTGAGATCATTCGTTCCGAACGAGACGAAATCGATTCCCTCGGCAATAAGGTCCTCAATAATGAGCGCCGATGCCGGGATCTCGATCATGATGCCGACGTCCACCTGTTCAAAATCAATGCCTATTTCTGCGATGGTCTCTTTCGCTGCTCGCACTTCGTCCTGGTGTTGAACGAGGGGCAGCATGATGCCGATGTTCGAATAGCCGTCGTCGATCAGGTTCTTGAACGTCTGGAGCTGCATCTTGAAGACTTCAACATCACGGAGGTCGCGCCGTATGCCCCGCCAGCCGAGCATCGGGTTCGGCTCGATCGGCTCCTCCTCGCCGCCTTCCATTTGCCGGAACTCGTCGGTAGGGGCGTCGAGCGTGCGCACCCACACGGGTCGTGGGAAGAACGCGTCGACCACTGTTCGGATGCCCTTTTCGAGCTCACTAATGAACGCGTCTTTTTCGTTGTGTTCGATGTACCAGTGCGGGTGTTTGCCCATGCCGATGATCATGTGTTCGACCCGTAAGAGTCCGACGCCATCCGCTCCGGTCGCAACGGCTCGTTCTGTGGCCTGAGCTATTGAAACGTTTACCTTGACTTCGGTGGCAGTGATGGGTTTTGCCGTGCCTGCGGTAACCACTCCCGCGGCGGGCGCCGCCGCTTCAGCCCGTTCGAGTCGTCCCGAGAAGATAAGCCCCCTCTCGCCGTCAACGGTGATGAGCATGCCATCAGTGAGCTTCTTCGTGGCCTCCTTCGTTCCCACCACAGCGGGTACCCCGAGTTCCCGGGAAACGATGGCCGCGTGACTGGTCAAACCGCCTTCGTCTGTAACGATCGCCGCTGCCCTTTGCATCGCGGGAACCATGTCTGGGGAGGTCATCGCGGTGACGAGGATGTCCCCGTCCAAGACTCTATCGAGCTCGTCCACGCTTCTAATGATTTTGACTTCGCCAGATGCTTGGCCAGGAGATGCCCCGAGCCCTTCTAGCAACTTCTCTGCCCCGCCTGCTGTGCTCGTCTCCTTTGCTGCGTCTCCTTTCCTAATCGTCGTCACTGGTCTCGATTGCACGATGTACACCTCGCCCTTTTCGATCGCCCATTCGATGTCTTGTGGGCTGTCGTAATGCTCTTCGATGAGTTCGCCTAGGTCGAGAATGGTATACAGCTCGGCGTCGCTGAGGACTCTTTTGTTCTGCAGGTCTGCAGGGACGTCCTTGGTAATCGTAGCGCCCGTTTTTTGATCCTTCACGACCATAACTTTCTTGGTGGCGACATTTGCTTTGATTTGACGGGTCTTCCGATCGATGAGGTATGTGTCCGGCGACACGGAGCCTGACACGATGGCCTCTCCGAGACCCCAAGACCCCTCGATAATCGCTTCTGACGCACCGGTGGTCGGGTTGGTCGTGAACATGACCCCTGACCTGTCCGCGTTGACCATCTTCTGGACGACGGCGGATATATTCACGGAATCGTGCTCAAAACCTTGCTTGACCCGATAGAAAATGGCCCGAGCGCCGTACAGGGATGCCCAGCATTTTTGAACTGCGACGACCACGTTGCTGGCGCCTCGCACGTTGAGAAATGTCTCCTGTTGTCCTGCGAAGCTCGCTTCAGGCATGTCTTCGGCCGTTGCGCTCGATCGCACGGCTACTAAAGGCGTATCTCCTTCTCTCTTTGCCAGCTCGTTGTAGGCACTCATGATGTCACTGCGCATGTGCTGCGGCATCTTCGTCTTCAGCACGAGCTTCTTGGCGTTAGCGGCGGCCGCTTCCAGTTCCTTTGCATCGTCGACGTTCACGCGGAGTGCGGCAAAAAGTTGCGGTGCGATGCGCGTCTCGTCTAAAAAGCGTCGAAACGCTTGGGCGGTGACAGCGAAACCCCGCGGCACAGGAATTTCCGCGCTTATCATCTCTCCGAGGCTTGCCCCCTTTCCTCCCACGGAAGGAACGTCTTCAATGCGGACGTCCTCAAGCCAGACGACAGTTGGTTTATCTTTCATGCTCGCATCCTTTGCAGTTTAATCACTGCTATGTGCGGCAGTAATTACATAAGCCTTTCCAACCAAAACTAGAAATACGCTTTCGACGTGTAGGTAATGCGAATAGCGTTGGCGCGCTCTGTGCGCTTCAGTTTTTTGACGAGGAATCGTTGCAATGAAGATACTTGTAAGTGACCCCTTATCGCAAGCCGGTGTCGAGCTGCTCAAAAGAGACCACCAGGTCGACGTGAGGACTGATCTTTCGCCAGAACAGTTTATCCGCATCGTCGGCGACTACGATGCGCTTATTGTCAGAAGTGGTACACAAGTAACGAAAGACGTCATCGATGCATCAAACCTCAAGGTGATCGGACGCGCGGGCGTAGGCGTAGACAACATCGACGTTGACGCTGCGTCGGCGAAGGGCATCATCGTCATAAACGCGCCTGAGGGCAACATGATCTCCGCCGCAGAGCACACTATAAGCATGATGATGGCGCTTTCGCGCAGCATCCCGCAGGCAAACGTTTCGGTCAGGAAGGGCGAGTGGAAACGCTCGCGGTTTCTCGGGGTCGAAGTCTTCGGCAAGACGCTCGGCGTTCTCGGCCTCGGACGCATCGGGGCCGAGGTGGCGAAGCGGATGCGCGCCCTCGGCATGAACGTCATTGCATACGATCCCTTTATTACCGTAGAGCGCGCTAAGGAGCTCCGCGTTGACCTGGCATCGCTTGATGACGTTCTCGCCAAATCGGACTTTATCACCGTTCATACGCCACTGACCAAGGAGACGCACCACTTGATCGGCGCTAAAGAGATCGCGAAAATGCGCGACGGCGTTCGTATTGTGAACGTTGCGCGCGGTGGCATCATAGACGAAGAAGCGCTGTACGAGGGCCTCAACAGCGGCAAGATCGCTGGAGCAGCGCTAGACGTCTTTGAACATGAGCCCCCCACGGGAAGTCCGCTCCTCTCGCTCGACAACTGCATCTTGACGCCGCACCTCGGCGCCTCGACGGTCGAGGCGCAGATCAACGTGGCCGTTTCCATCGCAGAGCAAACGCTTGGCGCGCTCAAGGGCGAACCTGTCCGAAACGCGATTAACGTGTCGATACGGGCGGAGACGTTTGGGGCGGTGCGGAGCTATATGCCGCTTTCGGAGCAACTCGGCAAGTTCTGCATTCAGCTCGTCGAGGGGCAGATTCAAGGCATTGGCGTCACGTATACCGGCGAGGTTGGCCAGTGCGACGTTCACCCGCTAACTATTGCCGCGCTTAAAGGCGTCCTTGACCACGTGCTACAGTCGCCAGTCAATTTTGTCAACGCAGAAATATTTGCAAAGAAGCGGGGCATTCGGATTACCGAGACGAAGACGGAAAAGCTCGAAGACTTTCAGAGTCTTATAACGGTCAAAATAAGCAGCGACAAAGGGGACTGGTCGGTGTCGGGAACTCTCTTCTTGGGGGATCAACCGAGGATAGTCAAGATCGGCAATTATCACGTCGACGCAGAGACGCAAGGATGCATGCTGATTACGTCCCACATCGACAAGCCTGGCGTCATCGGCAAGGTCGGTACGCTACTCGGTAGTAACAACATCAACATCGCCGGCATGAACGTCGGTCGCGACAAGGTTAGGGGCGGAGCGGTGATGGTGCTCGCGTTGGACGATCCTATTCAAGACGCGGTCTTGGCGGAAATCCGAGAGATCGACGGGATTTCGGTGGCGACAGCTGTCGTGCTTTGACGCCGCAAGTTCTCCGAGTCTGTGGCAGCGACTAAGGGGGCTTCGCCCAGTGCTTGCTAGCGCTTTTTCTTCTTGCCGCTCTTCTTGCGGGCCTTGCTCTGGGCTTTTCGCCTCACTGATGGTTGCGCCGCCGGATGTTGGGTTGATTTTTCGACGACGTCAACGAATGGCTCGCGTTTCTCGCCTTCTTCGAAGAGAGGTCGCCTGGACCGGGCTTTTCGCTTTTTCTCCTCGCCGGTGAGCTCTTCCAGCGCTTCGATCGGTGCGGGAACGGCGCGCTTGACTGTCGCTTTTCTATCTTTGGGGCCTGTGCGCTTTCGCGTTACTGGCTCTTCGCGCGGGACGAACAGCCACAGTGTGACAACTAGAACGGTAAAAATAATGAGAATGACGATTGCGGTCGGATCGACACCGTTCAAGACGGGCAGAAAGAACAGGGCGACGATGATTGCCAAAGGGATTCCGGCGAAGATTCCAACGTACAACAGAGGCGGCATCAACTTTTGCGTTTTCATTCCTGTCACACAAGTTCCATCAGCCGCGCCTTGGCGCACAGCGCGCTGCTACTAGCTGTGCCGGATGTTCTACTAATCTCTTTTGATTGCTGTGAGCGCCCCAGAGAAGTGAGCGGCGTGAACATCAATCTGTTGCGTTCCTTAAGCCGAAGCTCACGCGCTTCGCATCATAATCCGCGCGCCGCGGTCAAGCGCGTCTAAGATGCGATTAGCGATGTTGGTCCCCTTTGTCACCTTAATCTCACCGCTTCGCCCGATGGTAGCGGTGAAAAGATACTCATCATCGATCAACACGTCCACGATGTCGCCGGGCCGGGCATCTGACGTCACAATCACGTGGCGGTCGGTGAGCTCAACTTCGGCACTTGCCGTAGCTTTTTGGGGGGGCGCCTTTTCGCGATCTTTGACCTTTCTTCGTGGCTCTTCAGTCGTCTGGAGAACGTCAATATCAATCCCAAGGACGTCTTCAACTTTTTCGATATTCTTGCCACCCTTGCCGATCACGTGGGATATGTCTTTGTCGCTCACGTAGACGTTGGCACGAGTGTCCGAGAGAATCTCGACCCTGACCGGCTCTTTGGCGTACTTATCGATCTCCTTCTCAATCTCTCGAGCGGCGAATTTCCACGTTGGTTTTGCTTTGCCTCGTTCCCGCGGGCCTACCGCCATAACAACGACCTGCCTGCTGAAGAGGTAAATCTCGTGCTCGACCTTGTTCGTCTCAAAGTTCCTGACCTCGATGACCGGCCGTGCAAGATCTGCCTCCGTCATTCCCGATGGCACTTTTACGGCAAAATGGACGTCATATACTGATTCAATCTCACCTTTCTTGAGGAATATGATCGTGTCAACAACCTGAGGAATAATACCAAACTCGACGCGGCCGATCAAGCGCTGAAGCGCGTCGATCCCGCGCGTCGTATGTACGACGCCTACCATACCCACGCCTGCGAGGCGCATGTCGGCGAACGTCCTGAAGTCGCTGGTCTTACGGAGCTCGTCATAGATCGTATAATCTGGTCTCACAAGCAGCAGAATGTCGGCTGTCTTGGCCATGTCGCCTTCGAGCGCGGAGTACTGCGTGATGCTGTCCGGAACCTGCAAATCGCGCGGACTTTCCATCGTCTTGACGATAAACTCTTGACCGGCAAGAAATTCCGCAACGCTTTGCGCTAACGTCGATTTACCCGATCCCGGAGGGCCTGCGATCATTATTCCTCTGGTCGATTCGCTCAGCCGACTCTTTAGCTCGTCGGCGAATTTGTAGTCGTTGAGCTTAACCGTCGCTATCGGGCGGACCGCGGTTATTTCGATGCCGTCAGAAAACGGGGGTCGAGCAATGGCGATTCGTATCATGCCAAGCTGAACAATCGTAGCGCCACGGCGTTCCAGTTCAATAAAACCGTCAGAGCGTGACTTAGCTTGTTCAATGACGTCTGTAGCAATAGCGCGAATCTCCTTCTCACTCATCCGCGTCTTTCTTATAGTGACTAATCGGAGGTCGCTTATCGAACCTCGTTTTGCTCGTGGTGGCACGCCCTCTTTCAAAAACACCGACATAGTGTCACGCGTGAAGAACCGCTGCAGCAACAGCGGTCGTTCTGCTTCTTTTTCAGGGTAGAGATACGTGACGTCTAAGCCTTTGGCGCGCGCGACCTCGCTTTGGACAATATCACTCGTTATGAACGTTGCTCCATTCTCGGAGGCGACGGCTCGTATCATCGCGTCAATCTCCCCGACTGAGGCAAGCTTGATCTCATCAGCAGTGGGTCGCCTTCCGACATAGAGCAAGTCGACTTGACCCGAGCGTTGTCGCTCGGCAAGCGCCTTGAGCTCGTTTAGTCCTTTGAAGCCAATCTCGCGTCCTTGATTCGCCTGGGCTTCGAGCTCGGAGATTACCGCTTCGGGGATAATGATGGTAGCTCCGCGCAGTTCACCGTCGTCGATGAGCCTCGTGATCCTACCATCGATCAACACGCTCGTGTCGGGAACGTATTTGACTGTCATTTCATCACGTTTGTACGGTAGTAGTAAGGTCCGTCTTATTAATTCTGCGCTCCTGAAGCCGCGCTGGCTGCAGACAGCTCACCCTTAAGGACGGGCAAGGAGGGATCTACGCGTTCTTAAGGGCCACGATTTCGTCTACGCCTTCAAGTTTCCATATCAGGCTTCGGTTCTCGTTCACGATAGCGTCGAGAGGCTCAGCGGGGGAATGGCCGAGGGCAGCGACGACGTTGCTCGAGAGTCCTCTTGTCGTTATCATGTTAACGAACTTTTGTCGCACACGCCGACCGTCTGTGCGATCGGTGACTTCGGCAAGCCGGCCTAGTAGAGTGACGAAGGTAAAGGAAGACATGTCTTTGCTGAACCGTTCGATCTCGACCGCGACGTTTGGATTCTGGCTGAAATACTGGATCTTTTTTCCGTACCGAGTCGAGAGAAAATAGAGGTGATGCCCGTCGAAAACATAGAGAAACGGTGCAACATAAGGATGCATGTCGCCCTTAAAGGCGATCCTACTCACGTAGTTCTCACTGATTAGCCGGTCATACTCTTGTTTTTCCATATGAGGGATCTTCAGAAGGTCCATTTTTATCACTAGTCTCATCTAAGAGCTCCTGCTTTATTACGGTTATTTTGATGAAAATCGGGGCAGTCAGTTTTGAGCAAAACGCCTGACCAAGCTTTCGCTCGCGTCACGCCAGCGTGGCCACCAGATCTGCGGATGCCGGCGAACGGTACAGTCGGAAGCAGCAGGCCACTGAAATGCACTGCGTCCTCGCTCAACCGCAGCTCGCTGTACGGTTCATGACCGCCAAGAGCGCCCGCGCGATTCGGCGCGCTGTTCAGATCGGTGTGATCTTCATCTTCCTGACGACCTACGTCGCTTTCACTGTAGGCGCGCTCTCCAACGTCATCTTCAAGAACAACGGGATCCCCATACCGACGAACGTGGATTTGGTTATGCCTACTCTAATTAACTCTGTGTTCCCGGCGTGGTTCGTCTATCTCTTCCTGTTTGCGGTGCTTTCAGCTTCCATGTCGACGGCTAGTTCCCTGTTCCACGTTAGTGGCGCCGCGGTTGGACGTGATCTTTATGACAAAGCAATCAAGAAAGGCCTCGGCGGCGCAGCTTCTGCAACGGTCACCAAGGTTGCCACGTTTGTAGTTATTGTGCTCACGCTGCTTCTTGCTTTGTTCCCGCCTGACGCCGTTGCGTTTCTTGCCACTTTTTCGTTCGGTGCGTTAGGTGCGACATTCCTTGCTCCGTTTGCCGCAACGCTCTACTGGGAGCGGGCGACGACGGCAGGCATCATCGCCAGCATGGTTGGGGGGCTTGCCGCAACGCTGTTATGGTATATGTTGGTTTACCAAAAAACGGCCCCTCAGATAACCGGAATCAACGTAGCGCCCCCTCTAGGCCTGCTTGACCCGCTTTTCATCGGGATCCCCGTTTCCTTTGCGTTGATTATCATCGTCAGCCTGATCACAAAGAGACCGCCTGAAGAGCATATCACGAAAGCGTTCACGGGAATATCGTAAGCAATCGCCGGTCAGCTGTCGATTCAGGCAGAGGGTAAGCCGGCCATTAGACCACGATTGCTGCACATAGCTTGGTAGGCGAGGCTTTGCCGCGTTAAGCATTGCTACGACCGGGAAAAAGCGTTGGCGTTGGCGACAAACAAGTCAAACTCGTGCGGCATCGAGTAAACGTGCGTGTGGAGATATGACGCCACAACGTTGCTCTCCACGATGCCATCGTGTCCGTTGATTCCATCACCTTTCGTTACGCGATACGCGAATCGCGCGTCGCGATCTACTGATGCGGTCGAGTAGTGATATTCGTGGCCGCGCAGCGTGTCGCCGCTGCGCGCGATCGCACAATCTCGGACGGCTTCCACTTCCGCGTGTCCGAGTGCCTGTCTTTTCTGGGTCATTTGGACATCCACAGGGAGAATATTGGTGAGTGAAACTCTCTTGTGCTCAACGGTAGACAGCGACCGCGACAGGTACATAAGCCCCCCGCATTCGCCGTATATCGGCATGCCATCGTCTGCAGCTGTCCTTACATCCTCCAGAAGGGGCCGATTTGCGCTCAGCTGCGCAGCGTGAAGCTCGGGGTAGCCGCCGCCGAAGTACAGTCCGTCTACATCAGGCAGCGCGTCGCGAATCGGAGAGAAATAGACGACGCGGGCGTGCTTTTGTATCGATTCTATGTTTGAGCGATAATAGAAGCAGAATGCGGCATCCATCGCGATTCCGATCACCGCATCGCGCGTTCTCTGTAGTTCCGGCGGTCTGCCGAGTGTGAGCTGCGCAGCTGCGCGTTGGATGAACTCGATATCGAGCGACTGATAAATCGCCTTCAAGGCAAAAGCACTCAACGACGTTTCTGCTCCCATGTACAAGCCTAGGTGGCGCGATGGAATTCGAGAAGCGTCCCGTTCAATGGTCCCTATCAGCGGGACGTTTATCGCCTTCAACGACCGGCGAATGCTTTCTGCGTGCTTTTCACTCCCGACGCGGTTCGCAATGACGCCGGCGATCCTCAGTTTGAACGGGGTGAACGACGCGTACTTGATAAATCCCAAGGCCTGCGCCGCGACGCTTTCAGATGAGGTGCTCGCGTCGACCACGAGAAGAATAGGGATCTTGAGGAGATCTGCGATCTTAGCACAGCTTGATATCCCATCATAAAGGCCCATTGCGCCCTCTATTACTGCATAGTCGGCGTCGCCTTTTGCAAGCTCTCGCTTGACGCCTTCGTCTCCCATCATAAAGGAATCAAGGTTGTAACAGGGCGCGTCTGTCACCTTCTCGAGGTGACTGGGATCGATGAAATCCGGACCGACCTTGAAGGATTGGACGCTGTATCCTGATTCTTTTAGTGCTTTGAGAACGGCCAGCGTGATCGTGGTCTTGCCTATCCCGCTCTGAGTCCCGGCGACGAGAAGGCCTTTCATCATCCGTCAATGCAGGATACGTGTTGATAAATGTGCCTCACCCATCGTGCAGTCCACAAACATGCGACAGAACTAGCGGGCACAGAAGCAAAAAACAGAGGCAGGTCATCACTTAGGGAGACCCACACCGTCAACCCGACGCTATGTCAGAAAAAAAGTGGTGACGCATTGGCCTAACAGTAGGACTTCAACGAGGAGCTCTATAGTTTCAGGCGTTAGCTTGCTTGGCCCAGTGTGCGCAACGGCATTGCAGCCTATAACCTGTATGGTCAAGCTGATACTTTCACACGTTACAGCGATATTATCTCAATGCGGCTAGTGTGCAGGGGCCTAAAAATAACGGTTAGTGCTGCGTGCTTATCTAGTTCCCATAAACATTTTGTTCAATCTCACGCACGCGCCAACAAATTCGATTCAAGAACTCCTAAATTCAAAGTTTTCCACTCAATATAGGTAAAAATAAGTATAAAGATCAAACTAAAGAACGATAGGAGGTGAAATGATGGAGACAACACAAATAAGTGCGGGTGGGATGATAGGACTTGCTATTATACTCGCAATCGTTTTAGCGCTATTTCCAGTTTTCGTACTTTGGATAGCTTGGTTCGCAGTTATCATATTGTTCTTAGGTGGAATTGCTGCCTTGTTCACAAGATAATTCAGTTATAACCTTGAATACATAACTCTTAACTTTTTTTTCCTCGGGCATAGGTTTCAATAGCCGGCTAAATTAATAACTTTAAGCTTTGGTTTTGCCTTCTGCGTTGTTAATAATTCTATCCTAACTCCACCGAATCCAGCCATGCGCCTATTCGCTTTCCTTTTCAAAAAAAGATTTATCGACGCCGCACGCCGGACACACCCAGTCGTCGGGAAGTTCATCAAACAGAACGCCCTCAACGTCTTCATCGTACACCCATTCACAAATACCGCAAATCCATTTTGCCAACTAGTATCACCGTAACCTTGTTTTGTGGTTCGGAACGTAAATAATTTCTCCAGCTGTCGTTTGCCCAACGGCGACGTCAGAATGCGCCTTCGTCACCAGGGCACCTTCTGCTGCAATTTTAGAAGCGCGCCCTAACATTCTCCGTCAACTAAATTGCCGCTTGTCACGACGTTGGGCATGCCCTGAAAAGGCGGAGGCGTGACCTCCTTTGCGAACGCTTATCTCGTTTGACCGTGTACGCTCGCCCGTGCCAATCCGTGTCTCGTCTGCGATCGAAATAAGCGCCACATCACAGCTCGTTTGGGAAGTGTTCACTGACATACATCGCTGGAGCGACTGGAATCCTCTGATCATCGAGGTGACCAGTATCTCGGGAGGCACCATATGGGCGCCTGGAGGCGCCTTCGTTATGCGATACAAAACTGATTTCACGCCGATACAGGCGACTACTCGCTCGTTCGTGCAGCAGGTCCTGCCAGGAAGGAGGATCGTCTTGAGCGGTGATGTGCTCGGCTCGAGAGGGACCATAACGTATGACTTTACCTCATATGGTCCCAAGACTGTCGTTTCTGCCACCGAAGTGTTTGCTGAGACTGATTCCGATTATCGTAACTATGTGATCAGCAACACTGCGCAGCGACTTTTGACGGTGTTGCTGCGCGGATTGAAAAACCACATCGAGAACATGGGGCACAAAGCCCGCAGGGCGCACGCCTGACCCGTTCATTCAATTTGCCGATCTCTTCAGGATGACTTTGCAGGGGGACAGAAGAGCCTTTTTCACAAGAACGGATCTCGGACGAGACCTCCGGTTTGCCTTGCCACGAAGACCGCGAAGAACAGATCGGCAGAACATTTGCTATTTGTAGGCGGCGTCGTCTGTCACAATGGCGTGAGTTGGGAATCATCAGACAAGAAACTTAGCTGCAGACGCCGTGGCAGCCTTGGTCTTACGCTTGTTGGTGTACCTCTTGTCCTCGGCCACGATTCGCGCTAATTCTTCCTCGTCGCGGGGAAGCTTCAAAACAAAAGACCCGTGGCACGGCTTCACGTACGTGAGCATGATGTAGGTAGGACCCACGCCGACGGGCACGGGTGGAACGCCGATTAACCGTCGGTCAAAGACCTTGAATCCAGGTCCGACGTAATACACCTTAGCGGCGTGTTCGGTGATGTAGCGCAACGTGTCTTTGAACGTGGCATTTTTGAGCAAAATCTCATAATCCATTTGTTCGATACAGCCAGCCACTTTTCTTCCCTCAAAAATGCGCTTTGAATTGACGGCGACCGAGCTTGCGATCGCGTGCCTGCAAGGGATTTCTTGTAAGTTGGACGCCGTTGTGATCAAGTAACACTCGAATCTCTGACTTCTTCTGAGTGCTGGCGATCCGCACTCGGCCTCCGAGCATCCACGAGCAGCTTGTGGGAGCGCTTATGTGAGTTCCAGGACATGTTGCAGTCGCTCTCGATTGAACCCGACGATTACGGCGTCGCCTACGACGATGACGGGAAACGAATAACCCCCGGTTAGTCGGTACACTTCGCGCAAAACTTTTGTGCGCTTTTCGCCAGTTAACAAATCGACGTCAACGTACTCAAATTCGACGTTGTTGTCCGTAAGAAATTGCTTGGTCATCCGACAGTGCGGACACGTGCTGAGAGTATAAGCCTTAACCTTCACGATCTACCCTTTCATTTGGCTGCTATTTAAGGGTTATGAAGGCTTCACCGTGGCGACCGCTCGTTTGTCTCTCGGGCTTCTCCCTAAAAAAAATACAGATCGCGGAAAAAAAGGCGGGGCGGTTGGGGACTCTAAAGAAGCGCGCGTTTCGAGATTCTTGAGGTGTGGCATCGCAGTCTGATACTTGCGGCGTTTGCCGCAGGGTTCATAAAGTCCGCGCGCAATAACTTCTCGCGAGTTGTGCCTACAACAAGGACGTGGGAGTCGGATATGCACGAGTTCACGCGCGCGAGTCGCTTACGTAACCAGGTCAAGGTCGGAACGAGCGGGTGGAGCTACGACGACTGGGTGGGCCCCTTTTATCAGTCCGACGAAAAGCCGAAATGGCTTGACTTCTATGCCAACCTCTTTTCAACGGTCGAGATAAATAGCACATACTACCGCATCCCTAACCAGAAGCTCACCGATATCTGGATCGAGAAGGGCCTGAAGCACGAGGGCTTCGAATACTCGCTCAAGTTCCCACGTTTCTATGAGCTTGAAGATCTTAGCGATCTGGCCTTGGAATTTGAGAACACCGTTGTGTCGCCAATTAGTCAAAACCAGCTGCTCGGCGCCATTCTCATCCAGCTCACGCCCTACGTTAAGCGCATTGAGCACGGTTACAGGACAGATAACTTGGAGAAGCTTGATGCGCTCCTGGCCGCGCTTCATACAGACGACTATGCGTATTTCGTCGAGTTTCGACACGCCTCATGGCTTGACAGCGCGCGGCTTGATTTTGAGCCCGGAACGAGGGCGATGCTCGAACGCAACAATGTCAAGCCGTGCATCGTCGACGGGCCGTCGTTTCCGACCGTGATTGCGGATTCGGCCGCAAAAACAGGTGCGTACATTCGGCTGCACGGCCGAAACACGGAAGAGTGGTTTAAACGGCACAGAGGGGATGATCCCGACCGGTCGCAACGCTATGAGTACACCTACACCGAGGAGGAGCTGCAGCCGTGGAAAGAACGCATTACGAACATCAAAACCGACCTTGGCGGCACCGAGCCAGTATGGGTTTACTTCAATAACCATCCTCGCGGCAACGCGCCGCGTAATGCGCTAATGCTCATGCAGCTCCTCGGCATCGGCCAATCTGCGGTTGATGCGGAGGAAACGGCAAAACGCCCCAGTCCGACCACGCTTCAGGATTGGGCGAGCCGTTGAGGGCAACCCAACCGCCGTCAGTCCGCTATAGCTCCGATTCAGTCTTTTGCTGCTTTACGCTTGCGGGCAGGTCGTCGTACGTGTCGTAGACCGCGCTTGCCCCCCCTGAAACGACCACGAACTTGCCATCCTCGGTTCGGAAGATCACTCCATCAGCGAGGTCTGTTTCGCCAACCACTGCTGCTATGGCGTTTTTCGGCTTACACCGGTACTCCCGCACGTCGATCCCTGTCTTCTTTTTGACCACGAACTTCTTTGCCACGTTCTCGCCTCCTTCGGTGTTTCTACATCTCCCTTCGTCGGGCCAAGAAAATACTCAACGCGAATGCGACGATAAAGTATACCGCCATCACGATGAGGCTCAGTCGTATCTCGGGGTAGTATTGCGCAAGCGAATACGTTTGCACGCCAGCGGTTGGCCCTCCCGGGGCACTCGTCGTGAAGATCTTGTCGGTCGGGTACGGGTTTTCGAACACGTACTGTGCAATCCCGTTTGCGAAGGTAACGGAGAACCACGGCTTGAACTTCGCGACTGAGCCGACGGCATCGATAATTGGCAGTATGAGGAAGAACGTGAAGAACGTCAGGACGAGCGAGTACACCGAACTGCGCATTATGGCGCTGAAGAGGTAGGCGATCGCAAGGATGGCGAACAGGTACACGAGCGAGTATGCAAATGACAATCCCGTGTTCGCTGGGATGCTGCCATCAACGACGCGCACCGACACAACGGCTATCACGTAATAGAGTCCGATAGCGCCTATAGAAACGAGCGCGCTTGCAATGAACTTCCCGAGAAATATCGCCGTCTTCCTGATCGGATTTGGAAACAGGAAATACCCGGTTTTTGATTCGTACTCAGAAACGATCGCGTCAGCGCCAAAAAATGTGGCGCTCAGTATGGAGAGGATGCCCAGAAACGAGAGCATGTTCAACGTAAACTGTTTCGGGTCTTTGGGGTATTGGGAGCCTATCGCCGGCGGGACGATCAGAAAAATGGCGCTGATGATAATCGTCAGCAGAACGATCGCGAGCAATCGTCGCCCGCGAAGGTACTTCAAGAGCTCGTATTTCGTTACGGTCGCAATTTGTCGGACGCTGTTCGGTGCCATGACTACGCCTCCCCCTCAGGCACGAGTTGCAGATAGACGTCTTCTATCGCTGCGCGCTGCGGCATGTAGGAAACGACTTTGACACCCGTGTTTAGAATCCCTCGCAGCACTCTGAACTGTGCTTCAGGACCCCCGCTGAAGCTCACTTTGAGCGCGAGCGTTTCGGTGCGTTTCACGGACGTGACACCGTGCAGCGCTTTGATGGCTCTAAACTCGGGTGGCGTGATCGGCTCGAGGGTGTTGATCGTCACGGTGATGTCGTGCCCGGCTGAGAGATTTGCGACTGAATCATACGTCAGGAGGACACCGCGGTCAATGATCGCCACTTTGTCGCATACCTCCTGCACCTCGTACAGCAGGTGCGAGCTCATCAGTATGGTGATATCGGTCCTAATCAGTCCCTTGATAATCTCCCGCACTTCGACCATGCCGCGCGGGTCGAGGCCTGCCGTAGGCTCGTCAAGGATCAGTATGGATGGCTCGTGCAAGAGCGCTTGAGCAATTGCTAATCTTTGCTTCATTCCTTTTGAGAACGTGCCCGTTCGCTTATCAGTCACTTCGAGGAGCTTAACCTGCTCCAGGACCGCGTGCGAGCGCTCGGCAATCGCTTCGCCGGTCATCCCGCGGATCGTTCCGATGTATGACAAGCATTCGTCGGGCGTCAGTTGTGGGTAAAACTCGGGCGTTTCCACGACCGCACCCACTCCGTCGAGTGCGGCTTTGGGATAGTGGATGACGTCAATGCCATTAAGATAGGCCTTGCCGCTCGAGGCCCTAAGCAAGTTTGTCAGCACCTTAATGGTGGTCGTTTTGCCCGCTCCGTTAGGACCAAGATATCCCACACAAACGCCCCGTTCGACGGTCAAACTGAGGTCGTTTACCGCAACGAACTGTCCATACTTTTTCGACAGATGCTCGATTACTATTGGTTCCATCGTTGATCAACCTGCTCTGCGTGCCGCCTTTTGTATTTGCGTTGTAAGAAGCTAATGAGCTGCTGTCTATAAAGCGCATTAACCGTTTTATACATTTTGGTTGCGAGTTTGTACGAACGCAGGTGAATGCGCAGGGGCTCTAGGTAGCGCCTAAGCAACGACACGCCACTACCTCTCGCACCGCTTGTTTAGTGACATTTGCATCGTCACGCACAGATGAGATAAGCGTGGGTTGGTGTCTGCTCCGTTTCTAATGTAAGAAAATCAGCCGTTTTGGCCTGACAATAGGTTTATTAGAGATAAATCAGATAGCACTGCGCTAGGGCTCGTGGTCTAGCTGGTTATGACGTCGCCTTGACATGGCGGAGATCGCCGGTTCGAATCCGGCCGAGCCCATCGTTCTTTTTACAATCAGATACGCTAGAGCCGCCCATTGAAGGTTTCTCGGATACGGGAATCATGGTAAAAAAGAAACACAACAAGGATAAAAAGTTGCACAACTCTGACGAAAAGTTGCACAACTCAAATGAGCTCGATCTTAGTTGGCAGGAAACAGTTGACCTGCAGCCAGAAGACGAGTTAGAAGGTGGCTCAGAAATTTACTACTCGGTGGATGAAGACGGCAACGTCCATTCACGTGAATTCCTTACTGAAGAACCTATTGAAGATAGTAAAGACTTGGAAGAATCTCTTGAGGAAAAATCTCGCCCAGAGAAAGTCCGAAGACTGAAGTCTAGCACCACAGATATTGTAAGTCTCGTCCGAACGCAAGAGGAAATACCTAAGGAAATCGTTTTACCCGTCCCTAAGCCCGGAGCAAGGCCTCTCGATATTCGGATATCAAGCGAAGTCACCCACGATCTGCCCGTTAAGGAAGAAGTATGGCAGCCGAGCGAGGCTATCTCCCCGGATAAGCAAGTAATTGTCCACCTCGCCTTGAAAAGAAGGGCATCAAATCTTGTGAAGAGAAGATTGTGTATCTCAAAGAGATGATGTCAACATCTGGTGACAAGTATCTAAACAAAGTCGGCGTGACAGTGGACAATCTTGATCAAGTCATCCGTTGCGTAGAGCACCGCCACGAATTGCTAAAATCAGTTCAGGCATCTACGCGCACGCTTCAGGATATAGCAGACATTAGGGGTGGCATTCCAGTGAATTTACGGTCGGCCGCGGAACGCATGAACCGGGATCGTGGAATAATTAGTGCGACAGGAACGACCTTGCAGGAACCAAGGTCATTTTTTGGTAAACAGGCAGACATCAAAATAAAGCCTGATATAAGCGTGCTCGGAAGCATAACATCACCTGAAGAGGGAGACTGGAAGAGACACAAACAGGTGATGGACCTACATAACCAAGAATTGGATACGTTAAAAGATGTATATGGCTTATTAGCGGCTGACGCTATCACAAATCAAGATACGAGAAGATTAACATGGGCCATGTTGGCCGTCACGTCGCTTGGAGTAGTAGTGGCGTTGTCGCAAAGATTTCTGCCCGAAGTGGTTATTGTCATTTTGATAGCAGTAGTTATACTAACTTGGATAAGCTTGGTGACCCTGATTTTGATTAAAAAGCGTCGCTCAGCTCAAGCAAGCGTCGAGGAAAGGGGCACATAACTCCTTAAAAAGATCGGCAAGTCCGGGGGCGGAGATGTCTTGCGGGGTACTATCAGAAACTTTAGAAACTTTCGCCTATATCAGGCGGAGGTCACTACAAGACGAGAATGGGATAGGCGTGCCAACCGATGAGCCGGCAGCGTCCTGAGCCGAAATTTTGTCACTCAGCCCTAAAGCGTTTTCCATCGGATTTACAGAGGCGTTTGATCAGATTCCTGCCGCTTACCGCGGCGTTCGCTAGGCCGAAATCGCCCGCCCACTGTCCGATCATGTAGAAGTTTTTAAGCCCCGGCAACGTTCTGCACCATCCCTTTCCCCGCAAAAAGTTCAAAAAATCGCTCAATCCTTCAATCGGAGCACGTGCCTGAAATCCCTGCCACGCCCCCGTATAGCGTTCAAACGTCATTGGCGTCGCGACATCCACCACTTCAACCTGCTCCTTGAACCCTGGAAACCGCATCTCTAGCGCATCAGCGAGTGTCTCGGCCAAGCGTTGTTTCTCCTCCTCATACACGTCATAGGTCTTGTAGAGGCTCTTCCAATACGCGTAACTAGAATTTAACACCACCTTGATAACCCCTTTCCCCTGTGGCGCCATACTGGCATCGTGACTCGTCAATTCCACATCGAGCCGGTCAACGTCTTCGTCCATTATGGTAATGGGCTTCTCCAGGAACAGGACAAGCGCGTGCGGTTCACCTGATATATCGCGGTTGACTCCAAATGATACATGAACGGTCATAACTTGACGTTCTTCAGGTTTCGCATAATACGCTCGAATGCGCTCATTGGTGTATCTCCCCCCGAGCATGTCAAAAATGGTGGTCCGTCCGTCGGCGTTGGAGACCACTACGTCGGCCCGGTGCTCCGTACCATCAGCCAGAACAACGCCTACTGCTCTGTCGTTCTCCACGAGAATCGTGGTGACGTGGGAGTTATAGTGAAGTGCTCCTCCAAGCGCCTCGTACCGCGCGGCGATCGCCTTTGAGAACTCCAGTGAGCCGCCGACAGGCCAGCCGAGGTCTTGCTGGTGCATCGAAGCGAGGAAGTTCAACAAAAATAGCATGGGAGTAATGTCAACGTCGTACATCACCGTTGGGAAAGCCTTGCGTAGAAAGGGATCTGTGAAACGGGTGGCATACTGCTGCAGGTTGATCCTCGTCCACTTCAAGAGAGAAGGGGAGCCCATAAGGCCTCTCATAAGACCCCACGTCCCGGTCATTGCGGCTGAAAAGAGTCTGAAACCGTTAAAACGTCTGACGGCGTTGGTGAATTCTTCAATGACTTTGGCATCAGCGGGGGAGAGCATCTTCATATGCGTTTCAAGCTTGTCAATATCGGTGAATACCGTAAAAGCGTGAGTGCCCTCTTCGACTTGTACGAACTCGTCATAAGCGATCATCGGTCGCGCGGGGACTGCCCCGAGCTCACGCCAAACACGGTGGAATTCGCTTGCGTCACCCGACCCCCCTAGGTTGTGGATACAGCAGTCGAACGTATACCCCTTCCGTTTCCACGACGTGCACACACCGCCAGGCACCACGTGCTGCTCGAAGATCTGCGTGGTGTACCCGTTCATCTGGGCATAACACCCGGCGGATAAGCCAGCCATCCCCGCTCCAATGATGATGATTGCGTTCTTCACGTATACCCCTCATACGCCTATGAATGCGTCTTTTCTGTGTTATGAATGCTTTGATGTGAAATTTGACATTTAGAGGCCAACACGTTAAGTCGCCCGTTCCTGTTGGTTCGTCACGGCTATATCAGGCGGTGGTTACGGTTCAAACGCCTCTTCTTTATAAATTGCTTGAAAGATGATTACTCCCCTTCGATAATGTCAAATCTTAGCTTGCTCGCAGGATACTGCTTGCCGGGACGCTTCTGCCGTCCAATCCATGCGACGATCGTATTGGAATCCTTCTTGACGGCTTGCCACCCCGACTTCTTATTGCCGGAGAGCGTCCATTGCTCAGGCCCGAGGGCTGCGGCGCGATACCGTTTAGCTAGCTCGATTGGATTCTCAGGAACTGCATCGCCGCGAAGCTTCCAAGATTCCTTGATGAGCCGCCCGCGATATTGTGGCGGGTTGGGCTTTTTTGCCTTAACATCGGTGCGTCCCCGACGCAACACAACACACTCCTTAGCCCCAGGTTGGAGTACCTATATAATTGGTTCAGCTTTTGTTTGGAAATTTTTTGCCATTCTCGACCTCACCCAGCTGCGCTTTCAACATTTCGATCTAACTTGTCGTCGCCCTATTTTGTCTCTTCCAAAGCCTCTTGCCATTCAGACTCAAACCTCTCTCTTAGTGCGTAGCATTCGGTCTTTAGCTCGGCGAAAATCGGCCCGCTCTCGGTCACAAAGGCTCTCACGTCTCCCAGTTCTGAAAGGGTATGCACCCCACGTTGAATCTCTTGGACTTCCTTGCAGTACTCTTGTAACCTAACCGCTGCAGAATCCCTTAATGCAAACCCTTTCTCAGTGTTGTCGGCGGCAAGTTCTGCCTTCGCCTCCTCAAACATGGTGGTTATTTCGTCTGTTGTCTTTTTTTCGAGGAGTTTCTGAGATTGTTTCTTTACTTTCCGAAACATTTGATCCCGTTCTTGCGGTGACACTTTACTCATTTTTTTTGCCTCACGTAATTGTGCGCGTGGCGTTAGAATCATTCTGTCCCGCTTTGACTCGCGCTGGAAAACCAGGTCAGATTCCAATCTGACAACGCGGAGCGCCAACGGTTCATAGCCGTCATCACAGCACGAGCTGCGTGGTCTCAACTCGTCAAGCGTCTAAAAAAATGACGGACTTGTTTTCTTTTTGTTGTTCTACGTTTTCACACCCTTACTCGTGGTCATTTCGCCTACAGAAAAGGCCTCAGAAAGTCCCAAATCCTCTGTCTTCACACGTCGATAATCACCTAAGATCCAATCGCCTACCTAATAGCGCGTCGTCGCCTACATCAGACGGAGGTCACATCAAGTGCCCTGCTAGAGCCGTGCCTGCTCATTTAGATCAAACGGCGATTAATGCAGTAGGTCTGTATTCGCTAAATACAAATTATCCCGTCGTTAGGTCAGAATTATGGTTGTGATGTGTATTTCACCGATAACGCTGTTACTATTGCCCACGCCCCCGCATCGATAGCGCCGCCAAGTACCGCTAACGGTAGACTAAGCGTCGCGTATACGCAACTTAATACAACGAGAAAAGAGAATGTTGTCGCGCAGGAGAGTATGTTCATACCTGTCTTTTCCCTGTGCATGTCGCGTATTTGAGGGATAAGAAGGAAACCGAAGACGAGGCTGCAGATGAGGATTACCGTGTCCTGCCACATCTTTGTTATTTATCTCCTGTTGCCATAAGCGCGGGTTTATAAAAACGTTAAGGGTTAAGGCCGTTATGCGCGATCCTTCGCCTTAACCGTTGTCAAAGCGAGCCCCCACATCAAGCGCCTTTTGACAATCCTTGGAATTCCTCTTTTTTCTCCTCTTTGCTTTCGTTCGACATCAATCAACATTGATTCGTATTTTGAATAGTCATTGATAGGTTAGGTAAGGTCACCGCAAAACGTTGTTCGTTTGTTTTGTCACTCACCGTCAACCTTGCAGCAACTTGGAAAGGGATAAGCCGCACCTCAACCTATTTTTTTTGCTTACGCTTGGAGGTTGGGGTATATGGGGTCTAGCTGAAAAAGAAAAGAAAGGAAGCGCGAACGCTACATCAGCCCGTCAAGAATCTCCACGGCATCCCGGATAAATCCCGGACAGCGTGCCGACATCACCTTGCGCTCCTTCGCTTCGGCAGCCTGCTGCGGGTCTGACAGGTTATATCCGAGCAGTCCTGTGCAATCGACCGTGCCTTTTCGCTTTACAAACTCCCTGATGAACTCTCCGACGACCTGAAAGGTTTTCTCTCGTGCAGCAGTGTCCTTTGCCTGTGTACCGCCGTATCGAAGACCGAGAATCATTACCGGACTCGAGACTTGCCCGCAGAGATTGTCCGTACGGGCAATGCCCGCGCCAAACCCCTGCGCGAGGCGCAGCGCGGTATCTCGGTCGAGCCCGAAGTCCGGTGCGAAGACCGAGAGCACGGCCTGCGCACAGTTAAAACCTTGATTGAAAAGAGTAACTGCTTCGTCTGCTTTTGTCATAGCCATCCATCTTAGATTAAGAATGATAACGATGACGCTTGAGACTATGCGAGTTCGTTTCACCAACGAATCGAATGATTCATGTCGCAGCTTTCTAAGACGCGAATCCACAACTATTTATAATATCGATATATGCAAATATGTAGATATAAATCGCGCGTTGTAAGACGCGAAAGGGTAACGTCGTGGAAGTCAAGATTCTGGGAATGGGATGCGCAAGGTGCAACAGCCTTGAAAAGATGGTTCGCGACGTGGTCGCCGAACAAGACATTGACGCTACAGTGAATAAGGTCACGCAACAGCGGGACATATTAGCATACCCTGTTTTGGCGGTTCCTGCGCTAGTCATAAATGAAGAGGTCAAGGCGTTCGGTCGCCTGCCAAGTCGAAAAGAGATTGCGGATTGGCTTATCCAAGCACAGCAAACCCAAGCGAAACAATGAATGATAATCTAAAAAAGTTAGCATCTTTAGCTTTGCTGAGCGTTCTCATAATAAGTATTAGCGGCTGTACTGCCCAAACCTCGGGAGACTCCGCAAAGCTGAGCTTCGTCACGGGCACGTCGCACCCCTCTGACATAACTACTCTCTTGAAAAAAGGGCCAGTCCTGTTGTACTTCGGAGGCAACTGCACGACCTGTGCGGAGATGAAGGTCATCATTTCACACCTCGAGAGTCAGTATAAGGGAACTGAAGTCACGATACTGCGGATTGACCCGCTACTGGATAGAACGGGTAAAGCTACGAATTATGGCGTGACGACCATCCCGGAATCGATAGTAATACGGAGTGATGGCGCCGTTGCCAAGAGCATTGGACTAACAGATGAGCAAACCCTGACAAACACGATTGAGGACGCGCGACAATGGAAGTAAACCCTTTGATCGCTTTTGGAGCGGGACTTGTCAGCGTCTTCTCCCCGTGCGTACTTATCGTGCTTCCAGCGGTCATGGCATCATCGACGGACCGTGGGAGATGGCGACCGCTCGCAATAGTTCTGGGGCTTAGTGCATCGTTCACCGCAATGGGGTTGCTGGCGTCCGCATTCGGCTCAGTATTTCAGAGCGTCAAAGGGTATCTGGACGTAATTGCCATAATCATCGTGATGGTCATTGGCGTGTGGATGTTGTTCGACTTGCACTTACCGTATAACGCTCCACGACTGGGATTTGTCGACGCTGTCTCGAAACGATCGTATGGCCTCCCGAGTGAAGGGGTCATCAGCGGCTTGTTGCTCGGAATGTCGCTTGGGATCGTCTGGTTACCGTGCACCGGTGCTGTGTTAGGCGCGATACTTACGTGGGTCGCAGCACGTGGAAATGTGCTAACTGGTGGCCTCCTTCTCCTGGTATACTCGCTCGGGTTCGCTGTCCCGATGCTAGCCGTTGCGTACTCGACGAAGGTGTCATCAACTCTCGTTGCCAAGACTGCAAACACTATTTGGATAAAACGAGCCGCAGGATTGGTCCTCCTTATCGTCGGCGTCTACCTGATAAACCAGCGTTTTTTATTCTATTAGGCTGAGAAGTTTGCTCGTGATACTGACGCACGAAGTAGTGGCACATCTTCTGGAGGTCCAAAGTCAGCGTGAACGCTTATGAAGCCTCCTACTACCCGACAGATCAAAGGAAGCAATACGAGAGACGAGCTTTTCAAGCTGATCTCCTCAAGCTTACTGTCGCGATTGTTGCTGAGTTGGTTATTTTTCTTCTCTGGTTTGATGGACCGGCAAGAGAGCGCTATGAAATCCTCGTCCACGTAGCGCTGCCCATATGCATCGTCCTCCCGATCCTCAATTATCGCTACCTAATTTTGGTACCCTTTATAGCATTCTTACCCGACGTTGCACGAGCGTTCGGCATCGGCATCTCACATTCCCTCGCTCTACTGCCGATCGTCTTCCTCGCAGCCTCCGTGCCTTTCGTGCGTCGCCCGAAGACTGCACTAATCGCAGGTTACGCAGCATTTGCCATCGTGGCCAGTCATCTCATCATTGATTCACGTAAGTATGCAATTACTGAAAATGTCGCCGGATATCCGTGGAGCGATCTAGTGCTTTATGCACTCCTTTTAACCGTCCTCGGCTTTTTGCTTGTGCAGGTCTTGCGTTTCGGGGACGGCCATGGGCCTGGAGACAGCAGTTCAAGCAATAGGACTTCGCTCAGCGACGAGTCCCGGGTAGTTCATCACACGGATGGTAACCTATCAAGCCTTAACTCAAGGCCGCGGCGATCGAGAAGGATAGAGGTAACTGAACCCGAAGGGACCGCCGAGATATCGGAAGTCAATAAGGCGAAGGATCCTTCGAGTTCGGCTGATGATAAGCTGCAATTTGATTATGACGGGTTTGTTGTCGGGGATGTGACCTCAAAAAAGGCGTTGAGGAGCAAGATACGGGGTAAGAAAGGCTCATAGATGCTCTTTATCACGCAATCGCTTTTGATGCTGACTTAAGGAGCGCCTATTTGGCTGGGTAGCATGCGTCACGCTTTCCATCTATTTTTTTGCCTAGGTACGTGTTCGCTGGCTCTTACGTTGCCGAGTCTGGCAAAAACTCCTTTAATTTGGAGCGATTTACCTCAAATTCCTTTTTGAAAAGTGGTGGACATTGGGTTAATTTCACTTTGTCATAAACCAAGTTTAAAGCGAAGGCCAGACAGGTTAGTTCCCCACACCCTTTACAGTTGTTTCCTGGAAGCAGTTTATAGATATCAAGAGGTCGGGGCATCGATCTGCTGTGATAGATCGGTGTGATACACTCTCTATTCGCATAAGTCTCATTCACAATCTCTTTCAATTCTTCAACAACCAACCTTGCTTCATTTTCATCTTCCAGTTTGGTGATCGCAATCTGTTGTGGCCTGAAGGTAATTAAGCGCCCTTCTCTCTTCACGGTTAAAATCTTCTCATTCTGATCATACTGCAATCCTTTCAGAACGGTGTTGAGATAGGGAAGTACCTCGCTAATGTCTTCAGATAGATCCACGAGTGCGTTCACCTCTTGAGATGACGGACAACAGTCTGAGAGAACTAACCTCAAAGTATAGTCTCTATGTAACATTTTTTCTCTTCTCGACGGTGATCAGCGGCTTAACGTAATAATCTGTTCACAAGGGCTAGTAATACAGTCACCGATGCGGGGCGCTCGGGCACAAAAGCGAAAGGCATCAAAAAATTCGCATTTTCTTACTCATCACTTTCTGTTTAACCATATCTAAGGCGGTTTCTAGTGCGCCCTTGACAGCTTCATCTTCTTCAGCTTTCAACGCGTAGGTGAGGGGTGCCGTCGCGCTCATATCGCCTATAATCCCCAGCGCAAGAGCAACATGCACACGCACGTCTGTATCACTATCTTTTAACGCGCGTGTCAAGGGTTCAACCGCCTGCACTTCTTCCAGCTCTCCGAGAGTCTCTGCAGCTCTCTTCCGAACGGCCGGGCTTCGATCATTCAATGCAGCAATTAACGCAGTAATAGTTGGTGCAGTTGTCATTGTGCTCGCATCGTTAGAAACTGAATGCGCTGTCTAGCAATATTGCATTGATATATTGTCATATATCAATATTCTTGATGAGAAGTTGAAGCATCAATTACAACCATCAAACGCGACCCTCCTGACGATCTGCGCTGTATTTACATGCGATTCATTGTACGAACAAACGAGGGGTCGCCAAACGCAAGAAAGTGTTCATTAGTATGATGTAAAAATTCGAACATATATGATCATATATTTATACCTTTAACAAAATGTATCTTTTAGGCGACGGTTATGAAGATCGACAATCCGATTAAATCGCTTCAAAACTTCGCAGAGGCATACAACATCGACGTCGAGGAGCGTCAACTTACGCTAAAGGAAATTGCCGAGGAGATTAACGCGCGTGACACATACAAACAGGCACGCACCCTCAAGGCTGTAGCCGATCCAACAAGACTTAAAATCATCAAAGCTCTGAGACAACATGAGCTCTGCGTTTGCGAGCTTATGCTACTTCTTGATGCACAGCAGTCTGCTGTGTCACACCACCTGCGCATACTCAAAGACGCCAACCTCGTAGTGGAACGACGCCAAGGCAAATGGACCTTCCACCGACTTGCGGGCGATCGTCTTGGAACGCTTTTAGAAGCGCTCGACGAGTTGGAGTAGCGCGCGAGTATAGCTCAGCTCTGATCAATTTCTTCACAATGCAGCGCCCCTTCTGATCGGTTTTTTGAACGTCGTTTTTTTTTGCTAGGCGAGAGATCAGCGCTATTGTAGGGGCTTTTTCAAAACATTGATATATGTTGATATATCGATATCTAAGTAGACTGCAATGACAAATCGCCGACGAACGAAGCTGTTTCCGGTCTGGTCTCAATTGCAGTTAGTGTTGCAGGAACACCTAACAGATTTTTCAGATGGATACTATGATACAATCGCTTGCACGATGCATCATTGTAGAGCACTTTCACGCCGTCAAGGAACAAGCGGAAGTCGACGCTCAATATGAAACGACAGAGCTCAGCTTACGCAACGTCGTGCATGAGCTCCAGGACGTTTAGATGGGGCTGCTCTCATTACGTTGCGCGAGGTTACCGTGAGAGAAGGAGATAGCCGGCTTACGGCTGGCAAGAATGCGAATACGCTGCTTACTTGCGAAGAGCTAGGAATTGCCAGCTTACCGCTGGATAGAATCCTTAACCCCACCTTTCAAATGGGTTGCTGTGTCGGGTGCCCGTATCAAGCAAACTCTGAGGTGTGCTGCAGGACTTTTATGCGTGGAGAACTTGATTCAATCTCGGGGTCTATGGCGCTTATAGTCGCGGCGATATTGAAGTTGACATTCTGTTCATAAGAGGTTTACAAAGAGCCGTTGCCAAAGATTTCTTGAGAAAAAGGTATCACTAAGTTATTACATATCTATATATGTTCATATGTCACATCTGATAAAGATAGGGGTTCCAAATATCCTCACTTAACGTCCAAGGTGATGATTGTATAGAAAAAATTGATCTAATCGTATACGAAGGTGCTATGTGCTGTTCTACAGGAATCTGCGGCCCAGAACCGGACAAAGTGCTTATTGAATTCAATGAGACGCTGCAAAAAATACAGCGTGAGTTTAACCACGTAAATGTAGTGAGGGCCAGCATATCCTTTAACGTAAACATGTTTCTCGAAAAGAACGAGATTATTGAATTAGTCAAAGAACATGGGCCGGATATTTTGCCCATTACGACGATTAACGGGAGTATCATTGCCAAACAGCGCTATCTAACTTATGAGGAACTGAAAAAATCCTTTGAAGAGCGCGGAGCAGGAAAATGAACGAGTTGATCGAGCCAACACAACCGAGTAAGACAAAACTCCTATTTTTCAGCGGCAAAGGCGGTGTCGGCAAGAGCACTATGAGCTGCGCCACTGCTGTGTGGCTGGCGAAGAAAGGGTATAAGACAATCATCGTCACCACTGACCCTGCTCCCAACCTCTCTGACATATTTGGTCAAGATATCGGCCATAAGATTACCCCCATAACTGGGGTTGACAATCTGTCTGCCATTGAAATAGATCCAGATATTGCCTCTAACGAATACAGGGAGCGAATGATCGCTCCACTGCGAGCACTCTTCGATGAAAAGAACTTGCAGGTGATGAAGGAGCAAATGAACAGTCCTTGTGTTGAAGAAGTTGCAGCGTTTGACAAGTTTATAGAGTTCATGGATGACCCTCTCTACGACGTTGTCGTGTTTGACACCGCGCCGACAGGACACACCATCAGATTGTTGGAACTTCCGAGCGGATGGTGTTCAGAACTGGAAAAAGGGGGGTCGACGTGCATAGGGCCGAGTTCCTCGTTGCAAGGGGCCAAGCTGAAGTACGAAAAAGCCATCGCACATCTGCAAGATAGGGATGGGACATCCTTTATCTTTGTGCTCAGGCCAGAAAACTCATCGATTCTGGAAACGAAGCGAAGTGCTGCCGAACTGTCTAAATTGGGAATAACAACAACCTTTTTTATCGTTAACGGAATGCTGCCAGAAGCGGCTAGCACTGATAGCTTCTTCAAGAAGAAATGGGACGCTGAACAAGCTATAGTGAAGCGAATTGAAGACGATTTTGAGGGAAAAAAGCTTTTTTACCCCCTAAGAGACTCCGAAGTCTCTGGACTAGTGTTGCTGGAATCAGTAGGACAGACTCTGTTCGAAAGTCGGAAAGATGAGACGGTAGTCCGAGAAGAAATTGAGATTGATTCGTCAAAGGGAGAATATCAAACAGCATCCAGCGTGACGGGTGACAGTAAAGACTTGCTGCCCTTTTTCACTCCGGTTAACGAAACGCGCTATCTTTTCTTCACAGGTAAGGGTGGCGTCGGTAAGAGTACAGTTGCCTGCACAACCTCCGTTTATCTGGCAGAAAAAGGACTTAAGACGCTCATCGTGACGACAGACCCCGCATCTCATCTGCAGAATATCTTTGGGCAACCTATTCAGCCTGAACCGACCGCTATTGGTGGCTTTGATAATCTGTTTGCGGCGCGAATCGATCAAAAGAAGGCGTGGGAAGAATATAGCAAGCGAATACTAAAAGCAGTCGAAGATAAGGATGAAGAGATCAGAACCGCCGTTGAAGAGGACCTAAATTCCCCTTGCGCTCAGGAAATGGCCGCTTTTGAGAAATTTATGAGTTACTTTGAGCTGCACGACTATGACGTGTTGATCTTCGATACAGCGCCGACAGGACACACGTTAAGACTGCTGGAGCTGCCTTCAGACTGGAAGGGGTTTATTGACTTGGGCACGTTAACAAAGAAAACCTCCGATGAGACGATGAACAAATACGCGCACGTTATTGAAGCGATGCGTAATCAAGAGAGATGCACGTTTGTATTTGTGGTGTACCCTGAGTATACCCCGATGATGGAAGCGTGGAGAGCGTCAGAGGACCTGAAAAAGCAGGTCGGGATAGAGACCGCTTTGGTTGCCGTCAACTACGTACTCCCCGAGGAGTATGGAAGAAACGTCTTCTTTAACAACAGACGGAGACAGCAAAAAAAGTACATCGGAGAGATAAAACAGCGATTCAAGACGCCAATATTTACCATCCCCCTCTTAGATCATGAGCCCGAAGGTCTGGCTGATCTCAAAAGGCTGCAGCAGGACGTTTTTAATTGAACGACTGTGCGGAAAATGAGCTTGCTTACAACAAAGTTGGGGACAAACACCTTGTCTACCGGAACTATCGACCGTGTTATAGTTTCGGGTTCGGAGGGCGTGCCGAGTGGACTTAGACGTTAATATTGAAGCTCACGACCTGCTATGGCGGCTTATGGAGCCTACGGTTAAAAAGCGTTATACTGAAAGCTACGGCGCAAGAAAGTCGCAGATAGTTGAGACTGAGATGGCTAAACTTGTCAAATCCGGGCTCGTCTTAGAAACGGACAGTCAATTTGAGCTTACACCCAAAGGACACACACTCTATAATTTGTTGGCGAAAAAGAAAGGTTGTTGTCAACCTATGTAATCGCTTAGATGCAATTGCTATCGCGAGCGGATGCTGTGATTCAAATTACGGGATTATTGAAAATGCGCGAAATGGGAGGTTTCTTACGTGGTTGAGAAACCAAAAGGGAGACTGTCGTTCCTAAACGAATTCCTGACCCTCTGGATCTTTCTGGCGATGCTCATAGGGCTAGCGATAGGGTACTTTGTCCCTGGCGTCCCAGGCGCGCTCAACCAATTATCCGTAGGAACGACGTCAATCCCCATCGCCATCGGGCTCATCGTGATGATGTATCCACCACTAGCCAAGGTTCGCTACGAGGAGTTGGGAAAGGTCTTTCGGGATACCAAGGTCTTAGGTTTAGGACTTGTGTTCAACTGGATCATCGCACCCCTCGTCATGTTCTCTCTCGCGGTCATCTTTATGCGCAACAATCCTGAGTACTTTGTTGGGCTCATTCTCATCGGCATCGCGCCTTGTATTGCGATGGTCATCGTTTGGATTAACCTCGCTGGCGGCGACAGTGAGTACGCCGCGGCCTTGGTCGCCCTGAACTCGATCTTGCAGATTCTGTTCTACTCAGTCTACGCCTTCTTCCTTATCACCATACTGCCTCAATGGCTTGGAATAACTCAAGTGGCAACAGTGGTGAACATATCCATTGTTGAGATTGCGGAGACTGTCGCGATCTATCTCGGCATCCCGTTCGTTCTAGGAATCGTTACCCGATTCGCAGGGTTGAAACTTAAAGGGCGGGAATGGTACGAAACGCGTTTCGTCCCGAAGATCGGGCCGGTTTCGCTCATAGCGCTGTTATACACTATCATCATAATGTTCTCTTTGAAGGGGAACCTCATTATATCGCTGCCACTCGATGTGGTGCGCATTGCGATCCCGTTGCTCTTTTTCTTCTTAATTATGTTCTTTCTCACGTTCTATGTCTGCTGGCGGGCCAGGATCAACTATGCTAAGACGGCCACGCTGGCATTCACGGCATCGAGCAACAATTTCGAGCTCGCGATAGCAGTCGCTGTGGCGGTTTTCGGCATCGGTTCCGGTCAAGCATTCGCTGCTGTGATCGGACCACTCATCGAGGTTCCCGTGCTTATTAGTCTTGTGAACGTTGCCCTGTGGTTTTCTGCACATAAGTTTACGGCGCGAGGTGATGTCGTATCCCCGTCTTGAGTATTGTTTCGTGCCGAATGCTTGAGGATGAGCTCACTTCCATACTTGCCGATGGGCATATCAGGCAGCTCATCATCGTTGATAGCGCAGAACAGCAGCAGCTCGCACGAAAGTTGCGATCTCAGAACCGCCCTTTTCTTATTGCAGATTTTGACAAAGCCGCTGCCCTCGCTGTCAAAAGCCGACAGAGCACATATACTGGTAAGCATTCGACACAAAGACGTGGCTTATTTAATCAGCTCCTAAGTCGACGAAGCGTGCATGATCTTGTGGTAGTTGTGAACGTTCTTCGATTGGGACTCCACGTCGATAGCAAGCTCCTTAAGCAAGTGGTGTACCGTCAAATAGAGTGCATGGCAGGTTTTTCAGACGGGATCTTCGAGCTCTATGGCATCTGTGATGCCCTCAGGACGTTAGAGCGTGATTTCAACGGCAGATGTCCGCTCTTCTTCCTTGCCGATGACGAGGGAAAGACGGTTGATGACTGTATTGCACTTGCACTTGGCGGGAATCAAGCGTATGGGGATGTGCTAACGAACGACAAAGATATACTGTTGTTTTTTACTCCGATGTGGGCAGCTCACTGGCAGGATCTACCCGACGATTATTCATTATTGAAGTATGTACGCTTTAAGAAGATAGCCAAAGTAGATACGGGTGCTTCCTATGAGCAAGACTTCGAGGCAAACGTAAAAAAGTGTGCCCGACGATTCCGGTTTCGTCCCGTGCCGCTTAAGGGCAGTACATCGGTCATACATAGAAGCTATCAAAGCGCAAAAATCGGCATAATCAACAAGGAGAATAAGCCATGAAAAAATCCATAGGAGCCCACTCCGTAGTCTATCCCGCTCCGGTATTTGTGGTGGGAACGTATGATGTAGAGGGAAAACCAAATGTTATGACCGCAGCGTGGGGGGGAATTTGCTGCTCTGCACCGCCATGCGTCGCTGTTTCTTTGAGAGAAGCAACATATACGTATAGAAACATTTTGGAGCGAAAAGCCTTCACCATAAGCATTCCCTCAGAAAAATACGTCAAAGAAGCTGATTACTTTGGCATAGCGTCGGGAAAACATGTGGACAAGTTTGCTGTCACAGGACTGACGCCGGCTAAAAGCGAAGTGGTGGATGCACCGTACGTTGACGAGTTCCCATTTGTTTTGGAGTGTCAATTGCTTCGAAGCGTCGAAATCGGGGGGCATACGCAGTTCATTGGTGAAATTAAAGACATAAAAGTGGATGAAGACTTAATCAAAGACGGTAACCCTCTCATAGAAAAAATAATGCCCCTAATATTTGGTATAGATAACTTCTCTTACTATGGGGTTGGAAAATACGTGGCGAAGGCCTTTTCCATCGGAAAGGAAATTATGGGAAAAAATAACGAGTAAGATTCTCCCACAGATTAAGAGACTAATTTTCTTTTTTATTTAGGGTCTATTGTTTCTGTTTACTGTGACGGAGCTCAGCTTTTGCCTAAGCTTCGGACCCATACCGCTAGAAAAGAAAGTAGTCGGTGTAGTTAATATCCGACCCGCTAGTCGGGCCGTCGGCTGAATCCAGGTATTGTTGATACGTATTCCAAAACCTTTCTAGTCCTCTTAGGTGAAACATCGTTTTAATCAATTCTTGGGTGGATGACCTGTCTGCTGGATAACCGATCTGTTTGAGGTAATCAAAGCCTTTTAAGGCCATTTCAATGGCCAAATGCATGACTTGCTGAGTGGCGCGCCGAAAGTGTATTTCGGGGTGTTTTAGAACCTCGACGTCGAGCTGATTGAGTTGTTCGCTGTCGTAAACGCCATCAGGCCGATGATGCAGGATCCAGCTTCTCAGCATGTTATGATTTAAGTTTGTAACGTCTTCTTCAAAGTCCGTAAGGTCATCAAGAATTTGAAGACTAAGCCCGATATGGTTGACACCCAACTTCGCCGTGTGAATCTTATCGGCTAGTTGCGGCTCATTCACCTCTGGTGCGACAAAGGCTAAAAGAAGTAATTCGCCTCCGCGGAAACGATGAATTCGATCTAGCAACTGCTTCGGATCGAGAACCGTATGCACGTCGCGTTCTTCGCCGCTTTCTTCAGCACCGAGTGCAAAAAGGGCATGAGTAATACGCTTCCAGGTTTCCTTGGCAGTTTTTTCGTTTTCGGCGAGTTCGTAAATCGAGTCCTGAAGGACGCCCATTTCCATCAGTGATACCACGATGTTCGGCAGGATCCTCCCTCCTTGTAGCGAGAGTTGCACGGAACCTTTGGCCTCATCGTCGAGAATGTTGTCGGTGGCGGTTACGATTCCGCGGATCGCGTGTAGGATAGTTCCATACATATGTTGGCGGCGTTTCGCGATACCAATCGCGTCGAAAATGGTAAGAAAAAGAATGCTGAAAAAGTTGCGTTGCCAATATTGCGCCGCCGCCATCTTCATATGGGGAAAGGCGAGAGCTTCCGGCAAAGGACAGAGTTCCTGCAATCGGTTGTTAAACTCTTTTTCTATACGCCGATGCTGGAGGGCGGCATTGGCAAACGCATAGCTTAACCCCGGGTGCTTAATAGCTTGCTTGACAAACGGAACGTAGAAATCGCGTTCTTGTGTCATTCACTCTCTCCTTGACTCTCAATCTTTATGCGGCTTATCACTCTCTCTATATTGCAAGCGAGCCACTTCCTGAATAGCAATGTAAAGAAGGTAATTAGCACCATACGCGCGGTGCTAGCACTTGCAGCTACTTGCAACGAACGATGAGGGATTTGAGTTCTACAATTGGGGATTCAAGAGCAGAAAGGCGTTTTTCGTAGCCTGTATTAGGCTCCGGCAATAACTCAAATTTGGTTAGCAAAGCATTCGGTCGTAGGAATGCTCGTTGCGCTGATCGGTGCCGACGGCAGCTCAGAGCATTGCGCTTAAAGTGCTGCTTATCGGCAGCTGTATGTTAGCCCTCTTTGCGTGGATTCTCCTGGCGTAAGCCCGAATCGGACGGATTTGCAGAACTTGCGAACCGGCGTGCACGGGCGTGAGCGAGACCTGCTGATCGAAACGGGCAACGCGATCGCTCTTGAATTTTCATATGCTGCGCCTCTTTCAATAGCTTCTTTCGTGGTTAGATTTCGCGCAG
Source organism: Methanobacteriota archaeon (assembly GCA_963701995.1). Classification (GTDB taxonomy): domain Archaea; phylum Halobacteriota; class Bog-38; order Methanoflorentales; family Methanoflorentaceae; genus Methanoflorens. The sequence continues at coordinate 1,279,884 of OY969693.1, forward strand.
CCATCGTACACTGCTCTCTCCTTTCGTTTCCATGTATATTTAAAATTTAATCCGTTCGATGGCAGATTCACGCCCGCTATCGGCAAACGCCCAAAACCACGCTTCGCCCTTTTCAACGCGGAAGAAGACCATATTTTCAGCTTGAGGCTGTAGGAACGGCCGCTCTTCAAGAAGGCGCTCTTTGAGTTTCGGATCATCGAGGAATGCAACGTTACCTGATGCTCGCATGGACTTCCCCAAATCAATAGTCCCACCTTCTTCAAGCGGACCATCCCGAACAGCATACAACTGCTTCGTGTGAAGGAACGAGACTAACGCCCCTGCTGGCTGAGCATAGAAACACAGCTCCACCTTGGCATTTTCCCTCAGTTGTCGATATACCTCTTTTGCCTTGGTTGTCCAAAAATAGAAGCCCTTTTCGTCCACAAACCACATTCCAAACATACGAACACGGGGCTTGTCGCCGTCGATAGTAGTAAAGGCACATATAGGGTGGTCCTTTGCAAACAACATGCATTCGTCGAAGTTCATAGTATAATCAACCGCTTGTTCCTGTGCGCTAATCGCTTAACTATCTGGTGGAGAGTTCTGCTCAGCCTGTCATCGTCGATTAGGGATACTACGCGAGAGCAAAGCGGCGTGCTACGATGCACGCGTCAGCGCTATAGCTACCGCGGTGCCAAGGAAATGGCTGCAAGGATTTTATGAGAAGTTTAACAGTTTGTCATTTTTATGGCCCGCAAAACGTGAAACAAGATCCGGTCGTCACGGGAGTTCAATCGGAATGGGGTCTATTTGTCGAGGATAACATCACGTCGAGAGCGAACAATGGAATCTCGTAACGCTGCTATGGATTTACTGGGCGCAAAGGGTTATCATCGGCGTGTTCACCGTAAATTTTTACAACAATTCTTTTTAATCAAATGTTACTGGCGTGTTACAATTTCCACATATTGTAGCAAGACGATGTAATTTACTTCCACAGCTTGGACAAGAATAATGTCTTTCAACTTGTTCAACCCATTCTTCGGTTCCTAATGTCTTCCGTAGCGATGTTGATTCGATCATTTCTTTCCGTGCACGTTGAATTGGAAATTCTTCGATGTTTTTGCAGATAAAATCGTTGCATTGATGACAACCATCAATTTTTTTTTCTTCGGAGCATTGTTTAATTGAGCAAAAAGAAACAATACCAAATGTGTTCCGAGAATTACAACCTTCACACTTAATATTTTCAGGTTCTGTTTTGAAATAATCTGCAAGCATTTGTTTTAGATTTTGGTCATTATTTTTACATGCTGCCAATACTGAGCAAACCGAACAATACATTCCACACGGTGAAAGATATTCATTTTTTACGCTCATTTTTTTCTCCTAAAGTATAAACACGTAAAGTTAGTCTTTTGCGGCTTAAGTTTTAGCATTCTTGTTCGTTTTAACACCCTCTGACAGCTGCGAATGCTAAGCGTGCTAAACAACTAAATGCTACCTAGAATCATCGCTAGGCAAATGAGGGACGCCGTGCCCATCATGCACACAAAGGTCAGAATGTAGGCCAGCCTGGGGCCAGTGCGGCGTTTTTCCTTTATCGCGCTTATGATTGTTGCGATGCTGCTCGCGCTTGTTGGAATTGACGGCAGAGCTCAAAGTTTCGCGTTAAACGCGTTCCTTCTAGATTTTTTTGCGCGCTACTTACAAGGATCAGCCTTTCGCAGGACAAACACAAGCAAATCTGTGCAACGTGTGGACCGACGTGCGCCACGTGACATCGTTTTTACTTTCGGCGCCCTAGTTGGTAAATCGCCCCGGCGATGATCAATATCGCAATGGCAATCAACACCACTGGCCCGATCAACTGTCCGTTAACGTTAACTGGGATTCCTAACACGTTCTGAAGGATTAAAACTACTCCAGCGATTAGAAGAATCAAACCGAAGAATATACCGAAGATGATACCGCCATGAGGGAGTCCAAAGCATTCCTGTTCCTCGCGTTCCTCCCCATAGCACCCATCATGGCGAGTGCGCCTGCGACGCGTGTCATATAGGGGCTGTTGGCAGTTGGAGCAGAATTCAACTCCTTCTTCATTTTTAGTCCCGCAGTTTTGGCAATAAGGCATTTAATCACCACCATCTCTTGCGCGGCCTAATTCATAATGCTTGCCATTTGAAGCAAAAAAGCGCGATGATCAGCTTTTGGGAGCGATACTAAAATGTTTTCCAATTCATCGCGAAAAACACTGCTTGCTTCTTTGTCGTTTGTATTGGTTTTCATTTTTTTTATTCCTCATATTTTTCTCCGTTTTCTGAATAGGCCACAAAATCGCTTTTCACCCCCCACTCGCTAAAATTCGCTATAGGAAGTGTTTATTAGCGGGCGAACGATGAGTAACGAATCAACAACCGTTGGGGGACAAAATGGCGAAGAACAAAGTGGATTATTGGTCTGAATCGTCACAAAGCTACGATAAATCATGCGATAGCGCACTAGGTCGTAATATCCGCCCCTTAATCAATGAAAAGTTAAGGCATGAGGGTCACTTGGGGACGGTCGTAGAATTCGGGTGCGGCACCGGCTACTTCACGAAAACACTCGCCGGTCAAGCGGAACATGTGGTTGCAACCGACTTCTCAGATGATATGCTACACGTCGCACAAACCGAGTTAGCGGGTTTCGATAACGTTGAGTTTAAGAATGAAAACTGGCAAAACACGAGTTTCGCTGATGAATCGTTCGACACTATTTTTTCAGGGTTCGTCATACCATGTGTGGATGATAAAGTGCAAGTGCTGAAGGAAAGTCAGCGGATTTTAAAGCCTTCAGGGCGCGTCATAATTGCAAACCCAAATTTACCGCTGCTTGGGGGATTTCGCATGTTCCAGTTTTTATGCCGCAACATCGTCGCGTGGCGTGGGAAGCTTCCGCCCGTGAGCTTTCGATCGGTCAGCGAACTTCTGGATGAAACAAGCTTCACATTGGTGAGTCTTGACGTGATAAAAGACCCTACTAACCCTTCTAGCGCCCCTGTTGAGTACGTCAGATTATTAAAATCATAATTGTGCTTGTTTTCTGGGAATATTAAAATTCTGTAAAAAATGATTCAAAGGAGGATAAAAATGGAAGATTGTATGGAAGACTGTAATTATGACACATATTGTGGACTTTACTGTGGTGCATGCGATATATTGAAGGCGTATAAAACTGGCCATAAGAGTAAATTCGCTTCATTCTGGACGGAACCAACTTTAGAAGCCTTTTTAAAATCAAGAGGAATCAATTATGAGAAGAATGATCTCAAGCTACAATGCCATGGCTGCAAGTCAGATGACGTATTTATTTACTGTAAATCATGTGAAACAAGAAAATGCGCAATAAATAAAAATGTCGAACATTGCTCTGATTGTGAGGAGTATCCCTGTGAAATTATCAGCAACTGGAAAAAGCTTCAATTCTTTTTACCACATATAGAAAGTGCACAGAGCAATCTGGATGCTATTGATGAAGTTGGCGTTGATGGATGGATTGAAGACCAGGAAAAGCAATGGAAATGCCCGCAATGCAATACAAGTTTTTCGTGGTACGCGGGTAAATGTAATGCTTGTGGAGCAGACTTAAAGGAGTGTTCTTTTAAATTTTCAAAGTTAAAATCCTTAGTTATGAAAGTAGGCTTTCGTTTATCTTAGTCTTCGGATGGCACGTTTCTAGGTTCAAATTGACTTTTGCTAGTCACACGCGGCTAATCACAACGATTAAATGTCTACTACTGGCCCCATTCATCACTATGCTAGCTGCTGAATATCATTCAAATATTCTCACTGGTTTTTGCGCTCTCAAAATACGAATTATTAGAGATCTATCGCGGTAAAATCTCTCTGCACCACGCAAAAACTGCTATAACTATGCAACGATTCGGTACCGACGTCGACGACAGACGCCGTCAAATCGAAAATGAAAATCATAGCACGACCAGGAACTGCAGAACAGTTAATAAATTGCTTGTCCTTTCAATAGGCGGGATCTGATTGTTTTTTAGGTATAGGCTCTCACATTTCCCTTAGGCATCGGGGGCGCTCCTGAACAAGTCTTTGAAAGCTTTCATAAGACCTTGCCCGGCTAAATACCGATATGTATGACGCGTCAAAGCGTTTGTCGAGAACATCCCCTTAAATCGCCTTGAAAAAGAGCCGTAAAAACTACGATAACAATTGTAAAGTTCTGCTTGGACTTCTAGGCGTGACAAGTGCTGCGTCGGCATTATGGCATGCATCATGTCGTAGTGCGCCCAATTGCGATCTTCAATCAAGCCAATACTGAGTGCTTCATCATAGAGCCTCGTTCCGGGAAAAGGCGTCAGCACACCGAAAATCGCTAGGTCCGGGTCTATATCGTTGGCAAATGACTGTAAGCGAGCAATTGACTCAGCAGAATCGTATCGCTCGCCGATAATGAACATAGCCTGAGAGAAAATATCATTGCGCTTTAGGAGTGATATCGCATGCTGAGCGTCTTCGGGTCGGATTTTTTTGTTAAACGTGTCCAATGTGGACTCGCTCCCACTTTCGACGCCGGTGAGTATCCAGCGAAGGCCGGCTTCTCTCAACGTGGGGAGCACATTTTCGTTTCGTCCAATGTCATCGCAGCGCGCCTGCATGAACCACATTATGTCGTGCGAAAGCCCTCTGTCGATAAGCTCTTTGCACAGCTTTTGGGTATGCGCACCTAATCCAAAGTTATCGTCGGTGAGCCACTGGAATTTCATTCCGTAGTGTTCATACATATGCTGCATCTCATCGGCTATCCTCTTTGGAGATTTACTCCGCCACTTTCGTCGCCAAAAAGCGCACTGACTGCAGAAGGAGCAATCATTAGCACATCCTCTTGAACCTTCTATGAGTGCATATCGTTTCGAGGCGTCTGTCATCTGCTTGAAGTGATACTTGTCGATGACGTCCTCGACGAAATGGTATCCCGGATAAGGCAACATATCCAAATTTGTTAACAGTGGTCGATCGGGCGAGTGATATATAGTGCCGTTGTGTACAAACGAAACCCCCCGCACGTTGGAAAATGGTTGTCCTTTGCTATGAGCGCGAAGGACGTCAGCGAGCGTTTCTTCGCCCTCCCCCCTGATCACGAGGTCTATTTCCGGATAAGTTGTAAGGCTATCGTTAGCGGTAGCGGTAAAGTGTTGACCGCCAACAACCGTCAAGATCTCTTCGTTGACGTTCTTGGCGGTTTCGACAGTGCGCGCCGTGACGTAAGTATTACAGGTGGCCAGTGCGCTTGGGACTACAACGTCAGGGCTTACCATCTCGATTTGCTTCTCCAGTCCTCTCCAGTCTACGTTGGCAGCTTGACAATCGAGCACCTCGATTTCAGTGTTTTCACAATTTCTCTCAACGTAGGCAGCTAATTGCAGAATTCCCAACGGAGGCGGCAAGTATTCGCCCATCACGAACCATTCAGCCTTTGGCGGTTCGACAAAGAGAATTTTCAGCGGTTTCACAACGTCGCTATTTGCGTAGGATGGTTAAAAAAGTTCGTAAAATGCGACAAATTGGAATCCATCCGAGCAGTCAGTAGTGCATCCTCTCGAACTTCTATGAGTACATTGCTAAGCGAGATCCGCTCGAGTCTGCTTGCAGGCTTAGTCGCGCGCGGCTAATCACAATAGTTATGTGCCTCGCTTCGACTACGCACCAATCATGCTAGCTGTTGAACATTACCCAACCCTTTTTTCTGACGTCGCGATGCCAAAACACGAGCTGTTGGAGATTCACCGCAGCAAGATTTCTCTGCACCACGCAAAAACTGGCTACGACTACCCAACAATAAAGCTACCTCATACGTTCTCGCGACTTGTAGGCCTATCCACCCAAATCTATCAGACCGTTCAGGACGGGGCATTGGCTTTTCTCGTTGTTATTTCTCCTCGAAAAAATGCCTCAGATTGTCCAGAATCCTCCGTCTTGACATAGCGACGGATTTGCAAAGTAATAAAGACTAATCGCTAGCATCGGAGCCTGCATCAGGCTCCGACCATGTCATAATCTCTCCACTGCTTCAACTACTAGTCTTGATTAGCACCTGCGACCACGCCCGCGTAAATCTAAGCAAATCGATAATCATTTAGATGAGCACGGATATTCGCCACTGAGGTGTGCCATTATGGCAGCGCGTTCGGATGGCGGCCACAGAGGGACTGGCATCATTTTAGCAATTTTGAGCCTGACTGCTCTGGTAACGTCTTTCAGTGAATCAATGCTCGTTCCGGCGTTGCCCGTCCTACAAGCGGACTTCCACACCACCGAGGCCGTGATCGCCTGGGTTCCGGGCATCTATTTGTTGTTTGGCAGCCTTGCGACGCCCTCGTTCGGCAAACTCGGTGATACCTATGGGAAGAAGAAGCTCCTCCTCATCGCGATTGTCCTGTACACGATCGCAGTCATCGGAAACGGTTTTGCGTGGTCCGTAGAGAGCCTTCTCTTCTTCCGGGCGATACAGGGAATCGGGCTGGCGATGTTCCCGCTCGCGTTTGCAATCATCAGAGACGAGTTTCAGCACGAAAAGGTCGCGACGGCGACAGGCTTTGTGAGCGCGATGTTCGCTGTGGGGTCGACGATCGGGCTTGTCGGTGGTGGATGGATCACGCAGACGTTTAGCTGGCAGACGAACTATCACCTTTTGGCTCCCGTTGCAGCCATCATAACGGCGCTGATCGCCTGGCGCGTCCCTGAGTCGCCTGTTCGCACGCCGTCCCGATTCGACTACTGGGGCATCATCTTACTCGAGCTCGCGATTCTCGGTTTTCTGGTACCGCTCACACAGAGCGGGGTATGGGGATGGTCCTCGCCCTACACGCTCGCCCTCCTCACGCTCGGCGTGGCCGCGACGATCGCATTTGTCTATGCGGAGCTTCACGTCCGTAATCCGCTCGTCGGCCTTAAGCTGCCGGGTGCCCGCTACATTCTGGAAATTAACTTCGTGATGTTTATCGCAGGCTTTTCTATGTTCTTGGCCGACGTGGCGATTGTCTATTTTGCACAGACCCCCCCGCCCGTCGGCTTCGGTTTGAACACGTTTGAGACGGCGCTCGTTTACGTGCCTTCCGGGATTGCTGTGCTGGTGGCTAGCCCGCTCTTTGGGGTGCTCGTTACGCGCCGGGGAGCGAAGAACACGCTCGTGTTCGCGTCGTTCATCGTCGCCGCAAGCTTTGTGTTCTTCGCGTTTGCGGGCAGCTCGATTGTGGGGATCATCATCGGTACTATCATACTGTTCTCGGGCGTCGGCGGTGTCTTTGTTGCGGCGATCAACCTCCTCTTTTTGTACGTGCCTCCAAGTAGGACCGGCTCAGAAACTGCCCTCAACATGGTGTTCCGGTATATCGGCGGTGCCGTTGGTACCACCGTTACTGGGGCATTATTGACGCTCTATGCAGCCCCGATTGTTGTTGCGATTCCCGGAGGGACCACTATCGTGCTCGCCCCCACAACGCAGGCGTTTACGTATATAGTCGTCGTAGCACTTGTTTTAGGTCTCCTGGGACTCGTGGTTGCATACGCGCTCAAGAGAGCGCCAGATATCCAAATACTTGAGGATAGCGACGGACAGGTGCCCGTGGGCTAGGGGAATATGCAGCTGCGTTTGAAAACAGCAGACAATGATTCGTTGGTCGCCTTGCTCTTGTGGTGTTAGTAGCAGCGAAACTAAACTAAGCCCTGCTCATCTTTTTCATTTCAGCGCGACAAGACTACCGAATATTGGGTGCTTCCGCAACCTTTGCTTATACGCCTGCATGCTTAGCGCAAGCGCTGTATTCAATATGGTGGAAACCGCAGGAAGCTCGTACCGTCTTCCCGATCTGCGGTATTCTCGTTTCGCTGCTGACACTGGGAGCCTCCAATAGGCTTCGGCTGAGATGATTAGTGTGGAAAGAGGTAAGCAAGGCAGTGTCACTTCGTAAGTTATTTATGTAAATATACGGCAGCAACCCCACATGAAACCATTCTGGAAGCTGAGCATCGTTGTTATTATTGTCTTAATACTCTCCAGCGCTGGGTGCACCAGTCCGACCACCCAGAGTGCAACTAACAACCAGACGATCGACGGGATTACGATTCCTACCACGACCGGTCCGCCAACACCCGCAGAAGCACGACAGATCGCGGCGGCGGCGTACGTCTTCGGCTATCCCCTCGTCTTTGTGGACGTCTTGAAGGAGCACCAAACGGCAGTGCCGGCGCCGGATCCCGCGCGTGGCGTGGCACCGATCAACCAGCTCATCAGAGTGTACCAAGCGCAACCAACAACAGCGTCGCCAAATGTACCGCGGGTCCCGTACCCAACCGTTGATGCGAGCCAGATTCCAGCATGGTTTAACCTGACGAACGAACCGATGGTGCTGAGCGTTCCTGCGGTGAACGGGCGGTACTACGTGATCCAGCTGGAAGATGCGTGGATGAATGACTTTTCATCACTGGGATCACGCACAACCGGAAACGAGTCAGGCGCCTTCGCCCTCGTCGGTCCTGGGTGGAACGGCACGCTCCCCGCAAACGTGACAAAGATACAAGCTCCTACAAACAGCGTTGAGATTAATGCGCGGTTACAGCAGAATGGTCCTGCCGACCTTCCCGCGGCGGCAGCTATTCTGGACAACTTCACACTGACCCCCCTCAGCGCGTGGGGTACGAACTACACGCCGCCGACCACCGTGCCGGTGACGTCTAACGTGAGCGCAGACCCCAGGCCCTCCACTAGCTACGCTGAGATCGCGAATATGACCCCCTCCGAGTTCTACGGTCGCATGGCTACCGTTATGGGCGGCAACCCCCCGTACACTGCGGATAAGCCCGTCGTTGACCAGATCGCACGCATCGGTATTGTCCCTGGCACACCCTTTAACTGGAACCGCCTGAACGCCACGATGCAGGACGCGATCGGCCGGGGCTATCAGGACGGCATTGCTCAAGTCAATGCCGCGGCTGCTCACTTGCCAGGTGTTGTCGTTGAAAACGGGTGGAACACAGGTTATAACATGGGCACCTATGGGACAAACTACACGCTTCGTGCTGGGCAGTCAATGGGGTTGGCTTTCTTTAACCTCCCGCAGGACGCGCTGTACTCGCTCTCATACACCAATGCAACGGGCGTCCCGTACTCCGGCGCGTACAACTACGTGCTACACTTCGCGAACAATAGCACCCCGCCGGTCAACGCATTTTGGTCGGTCACCCTCTACGACAGCCAGGGCAATTTCGTACCCAATCCACTTAACCGATATGCGATCTCACCGCACCTTGGCAACCTGACGCACAACCCAGATGGGTCGCTCGACATCTACATCCAACATGCGTCATCCGGTCCAGCTAAAGAATCCAACTGGCTCCCCGCTCCGTCAGGCGGGTTTATGCTCATATTGCGTCAGTACTGGCCGCAAGAAGCCGCGCTGAATGGCTCGTGGGTGCCGCCGGCGGTTCAGACGGTGAGTTCAGCCTCAACGACGACAAATGCGACGACGTCTGCAGCGTAGCTGGCGGTAGCCACCGACCGACCGCACGCCTAGCCGTTCCGTGAGCGGTCCACCGCACGCTGGGTCGTGGGCCGCTCGTAAGGGTAGTGAAACTGACAACGGAGAGTCATCGTCTCAAATGAGGCCGCACGCACTCGCTGGAATGCGGATCGAGCCCCCGTTATCACTCCCGTGCGCCATCGGTACAATACCGGCTGCGACACTCGCCGCAGACCCACCGCTAGAACCGCCAGCCGTGGTCTCAAGATTCCAAGGATTGCAAGTCGCGCCGGTCAATGCCGATTCTGTCGAGATTCCGAGGGCGAATTCCGGCGTTGTTGTTCGGCTTAGCAAAGTCAAACCCGCTTTCTTAAAAAGTGCGGTAAAGAATGAGTCCTTGTCTGCGACATGTCCCTTCATGAGCCGAGATCCCATCTCTTGATGCCGTCCGCTTTCTCCAGCCCCAACGTTCTTCATCAAGAACGGCACCCCGGCGAATGGACCAGCAGAGATTGCGTGATCATCCAATCTTACGGTTGCAGAGTTGCCCTTAATAGCCGGAGCACTAGTTTATAGAGGTCATCTATCTGCTTTTGCTGTGCCTGGAGTTCGCGCCACAACTCTTCGTGCTCTTCTACATTTTGCACGTGGTGAAGTAAGTGTAAGCTGGGCGTTGCGATAGATTCTTTAGTTACGCGCTCTACATCACTCATTTTTCACTCCTCAACCCCGCTCTCTCGCAATCTCTAGGCTGTCACATGAGCACATCGATCTTAAAGAGGTCACACTCCGAGGTATACTCTAGCGGACAAGTTCGGCGCCTCGTACATCCGAAACATAGCGGTATGATATACTCGGCAACGCACTTCTGAAACTCATTGCAAGGGCAGTTTGTAGAGCGCGGCTTGCCTCCGTAAACCGGACAGTCCTTACCCAAGCCATAATCCAACTCGCACATGCTCTGTTCTCCCTTTTTTAATCCAATATCGTCTACCGGTGTTCCACCACCATGGTGGGGGCTTCGTAATAGAAAACGTTTGACTTTAATAAACTCACTTTGTTTACGGTATCTTGTCGCGCTTTCGCCTAATGCATTTCTTGAAGAGTAGTGGCGTGTTCCTTCCTTGTTACTACAACCCTGTGCAATGGGGATGATGTGGTATCTGAAAGGGCTTTGGCTCAGTCACGTCTTCTTCTGTTTCAGAACGCTTTGATTGGGTCGCTCGCGGCTAATCACAACGCTTAAGTTCCCAGCACTGACCTCATCCACCATTATGCTAGCTGCTGAGCATTACCTAAACTTTTTTGCCGATAGCGCGCTGCTGCCAAAAAACGAGCTTTTGGAGATCCATCGCAGCAAAATTTCCCTCCACCGTTCAAAAGCAAATTATGGCTATCCAACTATTCGACTGCCTCATAAATTATCTACGCTTGCAGGGCTGCCAACGCGGATCTTTCAAACAGTGCACGACGGAGCATTGGCATTCCTAGTTGTTATCTCTAAGGGCGTGGACACAGAAAACGGTGCTGAGCCATTGGAAAACGCGATTAAAAACGCCAAATCCCCCGCCTTGACATGGCGGAGGTCGCCGGTTCGAATCCGGCCGAGCCCATTGTTCTTTTTGCAATCGGATACACTGAAGTCGTCCATTGATGGTTTCTCGGATTCGAGGATCATGGTGAAAAAGAAGTATAACAAGGATAGAAAGTTGCACAACTTTGATATTTCGGACGACGACGGGCTCGATCTAAGTTGGCCGGAAGCTGTCGACCTGCTGCCGGAAGACGAGGTAGAGGGTGGCTCAGAAATCTACTACTTCGTGGATGAAGACGGCAACAACCACTCACGCGAATTCCTTGTTGAAGAACTCGTTGATGACGATGTTGAAGACTTGCAAGACTCACCGCAAGGAAAATCCCGCCTAAAGAAAGTCCAAAGACTGAAGCCCGGTACGACGGATATTGTTAACTTCGCTCGAACGCCGGAGGATACTCCTAAGGAAGTCATCTTGCCTGTTCCCAAGTCTGGAGCACGTCCTCTCGATATTCGAATATCGAGCGAAGTCACCCCAGATCTACCGCTAAGCGAGAAGCGTTGCGGTCGAGTGATGTTCTCTCCCTAGATAAGCGCGTAATCATTCATGTTCACAATGGGGCCAGCGTTGACGAACCCGCGAGTGTCGGGCATGATAGCATCGCTACGTCACTTACGTTCAGTTTTACGCGAGCCGAGCTTGAACAATATATTGCTTATCGCAACGAAGGTCTCGCGAAGAAATCGAAGGATTGGATAAATCGCGCTTCGCAGGCTTTGTGGGAATCAACACAAGGCGAAATCTCGCACCAAACCATGACGAGCTTTCGGACGTATGTTCTTAGCAAGTACTCGTCAATCGATGCGCACAGGAAGGTGCTAGGCTTTGCAGCCGCGTTCCTCAAGTATTTCGCCCAAGTAAGAGTTGATCCGCGGTACCTCTCCTTCACGCTCTTTCTGGAGCGCCCGAAGACCACGAGAGCCAAGAAAGCTATTACTGAGCGAATTGTCACTCGAGAAGATATTACCCCTCTGTTTAAGCGAATCGAGGTCTGTGCAGAAAAGGGGAGGATCGGCACTCAAAAGACTCGCAATTACCGCGCTTTTACGCTTCTCGCATCTTACACTGGATTACGGCCCAGCACCATCCAACGTCTGACAGTCGGGCAATTTAAGGCTGCGCTTAATGAAGAGAAGCCTGTACTCCACATTCTCGCTGAGCAAGAAAAGAACCGAGTCGAGCATTACGTTCCGCTCCATCCGTCCGTTGTCAGCGCAATTAGCTGGCTCGAGAAGTTACTGAGCACTTGGAGTAATTTGACAGAATCAACTATAAGATGTCTAGCGGCAAAATTCGACCCTCAAGAGTCGGGCCACCCGCATTATTAGTTGCCGCGATTGTGGGACTTTGGGCGGGGTATGCCGGTGGCCCTTTACTTTGTGCAATTGGCGCGCATTGGGATATGTGTTAGTCAGGCTAGTTTTTTTTTGCATCTGAGTTAACGCCCTATCGTGTTCAAACAACGCTCTGGGGGGTTATAGGTGGTCTCCTTGGCACAGTTTACGCTGCATATCACGCAGCTTCGTTTTTAAGCACAATCAGCAAAAGCTTCGGAACAACTGCTGCGATATTGATTGGGACGATCTTAGGCGCAATGCTTGGCCTCATCGCTGGCTTTATTGTAACGAGGTGAATCTCACGCAGCCAGACAAATACGCTGATGCAGCTGAGCATGCAGCATATGGTGGTATTGTTGGCCTATTAATCTATACTTTTTTAGACTGGTGGTACGGCATAATCTTAGGTATCATTCTGGGCGCTGCTTTCGGCCGCGTAGACTATTCAGTGGGAACTTATGTCAACAAAAAAGTTGAGCAACAAATTCTGCACGGGCGCCATTGGGAAAGAGGAGATAGTTAGATAACGACCGTACATACATACCTAAAACAGCGAATGCAGAGGCGTGGCGACTTTTGCAGTGATTAGACGTAATGACGGCTCGGGACCATACTTACAGAAGGGATGCTGTGAACAAATACGCGTTAAAGACAGAACACCTGACAAGACGGCTCGGGACCATACTTACAGAAGGGATGCTGTGAACAAATACGCGTTAAAGACAGAACACCTGACAAGACGGCTCGGGACCATACTTACAGAAGGGATGCTGTGAACGAATACGCGTTAAAGACAGAACACCTGACAAAAAAGATCGAGAACCTCACGATCGTCGACGACCTTAACTTAGAGATCAAACAGAAAGAGGTATTCGGCTTTCTAGGACCAAACGGTGCAGGAAAGACGACATCCATCAAGATGATGGTCGGCCTCTTGAAGCCTACAAGCGGGCGGGTGCTCTTCGACGGAGCAGAAGCGGGGTCAGTGGATAAAAGCAGGATTGGGGTGTGTCCGCAGGCACTCGTACAATGGGACGTGCTGACGTGCAGGGAGAACCTTACCTTCATGGGGGACATGTACGGAATTCCGGCGCCCCAGTTAAAGGCAAGAGTGAACCTGTTATTGGATCTTCTCTCTCTCACCGAGAAGGCTGATCAGACTGCCGCGAAGCTTTCTGGCGGTATAATGCGGAGGCTCAATATCGCTCTATCACTCGTGCACGATCCAGAAATCCTTTTCCTCGATGAGCCCTCTGCAGGCTTGGACCCGCAGTCTCGCCTCCTTCTCTGGGAGTTCATTCGATCCTTGCGGGACAAGGAGGATAAAACCATTGTGCTGACCACCCACGCGATGGAAGAAGCAGATGCACTGAGCGATCGAATTGCGATCATTGATCACGGGAAGTTGCTCCGCGTCGACACGCCAGAGGGGTTGAAGAAGACGCTTGGGAAAGGAGATATTGTCGAGTTGCAGCTCTTAGATCCGGCCATGAACCAAAAGATGCTCGTGCAGGTTAAATCGATAAAAGGAATTGAAGGGGCTTATGAGTTGAACGGGAAAATTGCCGTGCGGGCGTTAGACGCCACCAGCAAACTTCCTAAGATAATCTGTCATATCGAGCGTGCAGGGGGGGGCGTTTCAGATATATCCGTCCGAAGGAATTCGCTTGAAGATGTGTTCGTCTCTCTGACCGGCAGGGCCCTCAGGGAATAAACATGAAGTTTGTCAAGATCACGTCCAAGGGGATACGAGAGATATTTAGAGACCGAAAGGGGTTCTTTTTTTTGCTCGTTTTCCCCGTGTTCTTCATCGGTGTCTTTTCATTTGCGTTTGGAAGCGGCACGTTTCAGGCGGGGGGCAGCCTCCCCCACGACATCGCGGTCGTAAGCTACGACGTAGGGACGAGGGTGGTCTCCAATAACACGACACGACTCGTCAACTACGGCTATAGCTTGACCCAGGTGCTCGAGAACGCGACGGCTGAGAACAGCAGCACGAAGTTGTTTCGTCTGCATAACGTCAGCGAGGAGAAGGCGGATGAGCTGCTGCGGAGCAGGAGCATAGATGCGCTCATCATCATTCCCGAGAATTTTTCGCGCGCGTTCACCTCGATGGTGAACGATTCGGCCAGAACTGCGATTAAGTCAGAGGTCGGCGCGCTGGCTATAGCGAGCGGCACGGGCGGCCAAAATGTCTCCACAGATCCAACGGGCAATGCGCTCCCACAAAACGTCAAGCTCCCCAAGGCGAGTAACTTCACTTCAGCGCTTTCCGTCGAAGGGGATTCCGGTTACGTGAATTTTGCGACGGCGCAAAGCCTCATCACGACGATCTTTGATCACTACAAAAGCGACGTAGTGGCGAAAGCGGTAGCAGACGCCGCGTCAGGCGAGGACTACAGACCGCTCGCTGACTACATTGCCATTGAGATGCGCCCCATCGCTGGGACACAGTCATTCTCCCCGTTCGATTATATGGTGCCAGGGCTCATCATCGTCGCCATATTAATGCAGGTAAGCCTTGTCTCCGGTTCCCTGGTAAGGGATATCGAGAGAGGGACGTTGGACAGGCTAAAGCTCTCGAAGGTCACGGCATTTGATCTCCTATTCGGGACGTTACTCACGTGGACGTTAATCACCATTGGACAAGTGCCCCTGCTCATCGCCGTCGCTACCGGGTTGGGATACCAGTATTCAGGCAGTTTTAGTTCATTAGAGCTTGCAATGGTGATTGGGGTGATAGCAGGAATGGCTTCGATCGCGTTAGCACTCCTGATCGCGTCTTTTGCAAAGAATGAACTGCAAGCGCTGGAACTGGGCGCGATGATCATTTTGCCGGTGGCCTTCTTGGCCGGGGCGTTCTTCCCGCTGCCGAAACAGGTGCTCGGCGAATTTGCGGGGCGGATCTACGTGCTATACGATATTCTTCCGTGGACGCACGCTATCTCTGCCCTTCGATCCGTTCTTACCTACGGAACCGGGTTGAGCGCAGATATAGTCTTTGAGATCACGTGGTTGATCGTTTTAACGGCAATACTGTTTGTCGTGGGAGTGGTGTGCTACTCACGAGTGAGGCTGAGACGCGAAACGTGACCCAGCGCCCGCCCAAAGCCCCTTTTTTATATATGTATCAGGGACGGATTCAATCTTGCATTAAGATGCATGAAACCGGAAGGTAAATCTCTAAAAACCAGCGGAGATACAAAGGATCGTTGAACCTCTATGATTCTAGAATTTCTCATTATCTTGGTTAGCATCTGGGTCATTGGTGCATGCTGTGTCATAAGCCTTTGGATCATTGTAGATGCGAGAACAAAAAAAAGAATATTTCCTTCCTATACTCCCGCAGTATCAGTCATTGTCCCCTGCAAAGGAACCGACCATGGTCTTCATGAGAATATACCAGCGTTTCTCACACAAGAATATCCGAGATATCAAATCCTATTCATCGTTGATTCAAAGGATGATCCTGCCTATAGCGCCTTAAGTCAACTCACCAAAGATAAACCGAATGCTCACCTAGCCCTCACAAATCCTGTTTCGGGCTGTAGTGGCAAAGTTGCTGCACTGCTCACAGGACTTGCGTCAACAGCAGATGCAGAGGTTCTTGTGTTTGCAGACAGCGATATGAAACCAGCCACACACTGGCTTCAGAACATTGTCACACCACTCCAAGATGAGACCATTGGGGCTACGACAGGATACCGATGGTATTTTCCTACAAACTGGAAAACATTGCTTATCTCTGTATGGAACATGATCTCGATTGTCGGTCTTTTTTATGTCAGCCCTGAGGTGTGGGGTGGGTCTACCGCTATCCAAAAGAACCTCTTCGAAAAACTTGGTATTAAAGAAAAATGGAAAACCGCGATTTCTGATGATTGCGTCGTGACCAAAAGCGTGAAAAAAGCAAAGTATACGATCTATTTCGAACCGAAATGTATCATGGAAAGCCCGCCAGAAACAAGCATTAGAAGTTTTATGCGATGGGGTAAGAGACAATTTACTTGGCTACGCTGGCATCACCCTGTGCTCTGGTTTGGCGCGTTCTTTGGTTTTGTAGGGGCCGTCATCCTCGCAATCGGTCTGCTCCTCCTCCTCCCTTTCGGATACTACATTCCTGGTATCCTGTTGAGTTCGCTTATCCTTTTCGAAATACTCTGTGGTTGGTTAGGGATTCACATACTACCGACTAGCATGCTATATCCAAAAGAATGCTATTCTTCAAAGATAGGCTATGCCTTAATGACCCCCTTAGCGTTTCTTTTGATAGCACAAAATATCATTGCATCAGCAATAAACCGGGAGATACAATGGGCGGGACGAAGCTATCGAAAACGAAAGAACTGTTAATAGATACAGTCTGGATACCGTAGGCGTTCACATCCTGTGCCCTGCATTCCACATCAATATTTTTAATAATAGCTAAGTCACACGCATTATGACAGGTGAATGACCATTGACGAACAGCCGTCTCCTTTACAGCCCTTTCCTTGGGAGTTTATTTCTTTATCTCGTGCGAATTCCAAAGAGAGTTTCCTGGTTCGTGAGCGGAAAAAACAGACAGATTGGCGCGTTTTCTTTCGGAAACCCCAAAGTTCTCAAGTTCACGGACAGATAGCGGCTCGTTATTGGCAAGTTTTGTTCAATCGCATCTAACGTTCGAACTCTCGTTGACGCGAATCACTCGACAGACTGGATATCAACGTGGCCGTTGGGAGACTTCAGATACGGGCTGGCGAGTAATCCCGGGCAAATTTTGGGAAAAGGCGATATGGTAGTAGGCAATGACTTTTGGATCGGCCGAGACGTATTGATCGTTCCGGGCGTATAGATCGGCGATGGAGCCGTAATTGCTGCAGGATCAGTCGTAACAAAAAACGTTGGTGACTATGAGACTATCGGTGGCAACCCCGCGCGACACATAGAAACTGATTCACAGACCAGCAGATAAGCGAACTTAAGAGCATAAAATAGTGGGACTTGCCCCTAGATAAAATTAAAGCAAACTATCAGCTATTACAGTCTTCGAACAACGACGAGTTTATAGAGAAGTTCCGGCGAAAAGCGAGCAGTGTCAGCGCGAAGCGACTTAGATGAAAGCCAATGACACATGGGAAAAACTGATGCAGGATTAACCCTGGTGGTCTGCCATACTCTACGGGAGACGCGATGATGTTGTTGACCAAAGTAATTTCGGTCAGTTTCGAGAAGTACCCCGGAATGCAAGCCAAATAAAGGTTTGCGTACCGTAAGGAGTCCCGTAGCTCTCATCGACGATCCGCTCACTAGCTACACAAAAATAGTCACCGAACCGTTATTTTGTGGCTTGCGCGGCCGAACGGGTAAGGAGCAACGGGGATGAACAGCGGTATCAACTGCGTATTTTGCGGCACGAGCACGGCCGAACGACCTGCCGCCGAGTCGGCCCAGGTACGCTGCGATGTCAGGGAGTTCGGTGCCGAGACGTTTACTGTCTGGCGGTGTGCTACGTGCGGGTCGCTGCACGCGCAGGAGCCGATTGACTACGACCGTTACTATCGGCATTACCCGTTTATGCGCCAGAAGTATGACTTTTTCGTCAAGGTCATCCTACGAAAACGGATGGGGATCCTTAAGCGTGCCGGGCTGAAAAGCGGCAAAACGCTTTTAGACTACGGTTGCGGCAGTGGGCATTTCGTGCGCTATGTGCGAGAGCAGGGCGTGCAGGCCGAGGGCTATGACCCGTACTCGCGGGAGTTCGGAGACGCCTCGGCGCTCGACCGCAGCTATGATTTCGTGACTGCCCAGGACGTCCTCGAGCACGTAGACGACCCCCGCGCCCTCCTCGATGACCTGAAGAACTATACAGCCCCCGGCGGCTGTATAGCTATCGGCACGCCCAACGCGGACGCGATTGACCTCCGCCACCCGCTTGACCGTGTCGGGCCTCTGCACCAGCCGTACCACCGCCACATTCCCTCGGCTGCCGAACTACAGAGGATGGCTTCGGAGGGGGGCTGGCAGGTCGTTCAATTCCGTAAGGACTTATACAAGGATACGCGGGTGCCGTTCGTCAATTCGGCGTTTGCGTTCCGATACAGCAAAAGCGCCGGAGGATTCCTGGACAGCCTCTACGACCCCGTCTGGTTACAACTAAACCACATTCTGGCCAACCCGAGTCTGATTTTCTGGGGCTTATTTGGCTCGTTCTTCTCGCGAAAAAACGAGATGGTGGTCGTGGCCCTTGCCCCCGCTCAACGCTGACTTTGGGCGGTAACGAGTTTCAATTGTTGTTGTTATGGATGTTGCCCACTGACCTAGGTCACATTCCAACCGTACCCCGGATCGTTCCTTCCGTCGTGCCGCCGTGCGCGATGGCCTCGTCGATGACCGCGCGGAAGCGGGCGTGGGGATCGAAGCCGGCGAACGAGGCGGCCACGCGCTGCGCCGTCTGCGTGAAGCTCTCCTCGCGCATCACGCGCTCCACGGCGGCGCAGACCTTTTCCGGGGTTACGGTCGCGGTGCGCAGAAACACCCCCGCGCCCGCGTCGCGCATCGCTATGGAGGCGAGGAGCTGGTCGGGGCTCAGCGAGAAGCTGACGATCGGCGTCCCTTCGGCAGGGCCTGGTACCCCGTGCTCGCCCCACCGTTGCACACCACCACCAGCGCTTTTCGCGCGGCGAGGTCGCCTGGGATCATGCAACCACCCGCACGTTGCGCGGAGGGTTCTTCGGCGTCACGCGCGCAGCGGTGGAGAACACCACGTCGACGTCCATGTCGCCGAGCGTCTCGAGCACCGGCTGCATCGCGCGGGCCGTGCCCGACGAGCCGAGGGTGGCGTAGATCATCGGTTGATCGCGACCGAGCTCGTCTCAGAACGGGGGCAGGATGGGGTATAAGTAATTCTCGACGATCTACGCATCGGGCAGTCGGGCGAGCGGGAGGTCGGGCATCGGGAACCAGTCGCGCGTGGTGCGACGACTCCAAAACGCGTCGACGAGGGTCGCGCAGGGAATGCCGAACGCTCGCGCGGAAATAGTGGTCGAATAGCACATATCGGAGACCACCAGGTCGGCGCGGATCGCTTCGTAGAGGCAAAGCTCCTCGGCGACGTACTTCGCGAGGATTGTCTCCCCGTACGTGCGCGTGCCGAAGGCGGCGTCGGCAACGATCTTCTCGGGGCCGAGCGAGGTGATAGGCCAGCGCGTGAAGCTCGTGCCGCGGAACATGCGTTCGTCGAACCGCGCTGAGGCGAAGTGAACCTCGTACCTGCGCGGGTCGAGCCCGCGCGCGAGGTCCAGCAGCCGAACCACCTGCGACTAGGCGACGGCCTCGATGATGAACAAGATCTTCTTGCTCACGCTATCCTCCGTTCTGTGCGCACGCGTGCGCACAAATTAATGAATGACATTAATTCAAAAGGATTTCCATTATGCTGTGCGTTTGACAAATCCTAAAGCGGTACGTGACGCAGGTGTGTTGCACGGTGAACGCAAAGAATGTTATTACCGTGGGTGCCGAGCTCTCAAAAGAGGGCTCATTGCGCTGCAAATGGTGCACTATAGACGAGCACCAGCCATATCCCAAAGGCTGCGAGCACAAAACCAGCCAACCCCCCACCGAGCGCCTGACCGAGCGTATGTTTCTTCAAGTACACTCTACTCCAGATGACTGGCGGTAAAAGCAATCCAAGCAGCACGCCCCACGAGCCAAAGACAAAGAGGAGCACGGCGGTTGGTCCTGCGATGCCCATCGCGTGGACGCTGATTTTCCACCGTAGATTAATGAAGAAGATGACAAGCGTGCCCGTGCTATAGCCGAGCATAACGGCGTTGGTGAGAGGAGGTGCTCGGATGCTCAGCAGGACTACGGTGCCAACAAAATACGAAACGGTCGCTACGAGCAGTGGCTGACTGCGGTCAGCCATCCCGGGTATGTCAAAGTCGTGTGCGTGTGTCCTTCGTGCCCAAATGATCAAAATGCTCAGAGGCATAAGCACCGCAAAAAATGCCGTAAGGAGCGTTAGCGCGACAAAGGACAGTCCCTTCGACACAGTGTAGTTGATGAGCGCGAACATGAGCAACGCAACGATTGGCGGCATGGTAATGTATGAGATCGTGGTGGCCCACGCGCGTTTTTCCGTTCGCTTAATCTCTATCACACCTGAGCAACTTTTCAGAGGCTTTTTATCTCCCGCACAAAAAACGTAGATTTAGCTCGTTAACGCCGTTTGCTTCTCTGATTAAAGAAAAAAAACTCCTAGATGATGCACCCGGCCCTGCTTCCGCAGGGCGTTCGTTACCGTTTAAGTAACCTTCTCGAGTCTATTAGCAGAATGCGTTCCAATAGTATCGGCCAGCTTAAAAAGCAGATTCTTTGCTTCGCTCGACTTCAGTTCCTGAAGCCGCTGCTTTGCCTCTGCGATATATGATGTGGATAACTTTTGAAGGTGTTGCTCATCTTTAAATTTGCCATCTAAAAAGCTCAAAAGGCACATCGACGGATCCTCCTCCAGGTCCACGATATCATCCTGAATTTGATAAGTTAGGCCTAGTAGTCTACCATAGTCGGATAGCGCGTCTATTTCATTTTTCTGCGCTCCAGCGAGTAAAGCTCCCATCCTTGCTGACGCTTCGAATAGAAAAGCGGTCTTCTTCTCCAAAATACTGAGGTACTCACGCATACCTATAGTCCGCTTTGTTGTATAAACTGCAAGTTCCTCAAATGCCCCAGTACCCAGTTCGGATACCGCTTGTGCGATTACTTGTGTAACTCGATGATCTAAGCATCTCGCCGCTATATCGAGCATTATTGAGAGGAGCATTTCCGTATTTAATAGACTCACTTTAAGACCATATGAAGCATGAAACGCATCAATGTCTCTCCTTGTTAAATCTTCGTCGATAATATCGTCTATCGCTAGAGAGCCCGAATGTATGATCTCCATTGCGACCGCAGCCGGAAGTGGGTCTCTTTCCCAGCCCTCCACGCTTTGAAATGCGAGAAGTAGCAGAATTGGTCGAAGGCGCTTCCCACCCGTTAACGAGTCAGTGAGGGGCTCGAAAAATGGAGAGTCCTTCATCCGACGTAACTCACTCGAAATAGCGTCGTCGACGATTACGCGATACTCTTTCATCTTGTCGGAGAAAACATCTAAGAAAGCAATCTTTGTGCTCTTTTCCATAAGCTCTATGCTTCCATCTATGCCTCGCCCGTGGAGATCTTATTATACCGTTCTATCGCACTTGCTCATCATATAAAAAGTGCGCTGTTAGATCTTAGAAATTTAAGTTTGTAGCTTTTCAGGATTTGAGCGGCGATACTAATGACATGTTAAATCATCGCAGGACGGAAGAGCGTCAAAAGAAGACACAAACAAGGTTGATGATGACGTCGACGACTGGCTTCTAAGACAGGAGTGTCGCATCCCAGCGCAGGCCCCATCGCGGAAAGAGTTTTGGGATCGTTATGATTCTCTTCCAAAGGACCACACATACGACGATATAGAATGCTTATCCATGAAGTAACAAAGGATTGGCGCTACATCCCAACCGGTTGGACATTCAAGTTTGGTGGAGTTGAACTCGAAGCGTTGCCCTCAGGCCAAGATGACCTCGTCATCTATCTTGATGAAAAAGACATCAGGAAAAAGGCGCTCTATGCCCCTTTTGATGAATACAATCCCTTCAAAAATTATGGCCCTGAGGACATGGGGCATTTCTTTTAACTAGCTTGCAATCGACAGGCGCGCTTTAGATGCCGGCTAGTATCTTGCATCATACGACTCATTTCGCAAAAATGATGAAAACGTTCACAAAACGTCCTCGTAAATGATCGATGAGGTATCCTTCACTGCTAACAATATCGTCTATATCAGGCGGAATCTGAGCTGTATCTAATGTCTTCCGTTTAAATCCGTAGGGGTGTCCTCAGGCCATTCCAGAATACTCATTCTACTGTCAGCTGCGAGGACTAGCCCTTCTGGACACTTGACCGCTACAACTTGTAGTCACAATCCGGGGTCATGAAAGACGCGAGAAATAGGTTTTCGTTTTGTTAACCGATGAAGGAAAACAAACTGGGTCACGTTGCAACAGGATTTTGCGCAGCTTTATTATCACTAACAAACACATTAAGCCCATAAATAGCATATTGTAAGCAAATAGCCCACTTTGGGATGAAGATTTGATCCACGGGGACGATGCGGTGCTTGTTCCAATCTTTTTAGCAGAAGACGTTGTTAGTGCCTCTCAGTTAATTGTCAATATTCTTGGCATTGGAGTGATAGCCGCAGGCGTTTTCGTATTTTTTTATTGGTGGCGGATTGCGCTCGCGGACAAGTTTCAGCTTTGGCACTTCATTTTTTGGTCTCCTATGATGACAAGACATGAGGTCATACGGCGATGCACAAAAAAGGAATCTTCGGGCTGCTGGGATGATGATGAGTGTGAAGCCCAATATGTTCATCAAGATCCGTCGGGAAGGTACAGCCAAGAGGGCTGGAACGTGCACATTAACGTGCCGGCTGTAACTTTGAGAGGCCAAATCGTCAATCCTTATCCTTGGCCACTCATGGTCAAAGGCGCACTTTTCAGTTGGGTGCGTTTTGCAGACGAAAACTGCAGCATGATCCTGTTTAACCAGCGCCCAGCCGATGAGACTGATCAGTACAAATGGAACGATGCTGGATGGCGCCTGAAGTTTTTAGGTCGAAGTGTTTTGCCAGAAGATACCGCCCAAGCGGCAACCGCAGGTCTTGAGTTCAAGGTGCACGAAGAATTTCGGCCGATCATTGTTGACCCGCGCTCACATGAAGAGATTGAACTGGTGTTTATGCCCAACCACCTCCTTTACTGTCCTAGTCTCGGCAAACCCCGGATTGACAATAAAAAAGACGAAAGGGCTGTGCAAGGCGCAAAGACAAGGATAGCATTAGAGATGGAAATCCCTGTAGGGCTGCCTCAGAAGCCCAAACAGCAAGCCGACGTGATGGACAAGAGTTGTGAGCACGTTCCAAATATGCCAATCGGCTGGCCCAAGTTAGAACCAGGAGTTTATAAGTGCTCACTTACGTTGTCGCGTAACAGATTGCTTGGCAGTGACGAAGAGCTAAGCTTCTTTTGTGATATATATGAGACTGACATTAACTTCCTTAAAAATCAAGACAAAATGGGTAATGGAGGCTATCTCAGCTGGAACTGCTTAAGACTACAAGAGGTAGAGAACAGCACTCGCAAACATATAACCGCAGATTTGTTTGAGAAGAGCGACCCAATACGAAACGTTTTTCATTCGCGCGAGGATTAGATCTGACTTGTTTCCAAAGTTGAACTGCAAACGTCACGTAACGCGAGCACAACGATTATCGTTAATATCGCATGCCCTCAATAGGAGACGCCTGAGTACTTCTCTTAAGGCGACGCATTGAAAATAAGGCGGGAAAGGCGAATAACAAACCTTAACCCGTACCGCGCCTGACGTTGGAATCGTGGCCGGACACTGAACCTTGCCCCAACATTCTTTCTGATTTTGGATTGCGAACAAGAGCTGCTTGAAATCCATCGCAGCAAAACCTCACTCCACCGTGCAATAACGAGTTACGAGTATCCAACCATGTGGCTACCGCACACATTCTCGAGACTTGCCGCCCTTCCACGCGAATTTGTCAGACTATTTACAACGGATCGTTGGCCTTTCTCACAGTGATATCACTCTCAGAAAGCCCGTCAAAACCCACCGAATCCTCCGCCTTCACACGGCGGAGGTCGCCGGTTCGAATCCGGCCGAGCCGTTTGTTTTTTGGGTTTGATTTGAGCCGCCCTTACCGCGAACTAAGTCTCGCGGCTGAACGATACTAACTTCTGGGGTAAGCAGTTTGGAAAATTGCTTCAAATCTAGCATTGCTAAATCTTGTCAATATAGCCTTATTTAATCAATTGGAGACCAAAAAAAGCCATTGTAACAAAGCTCTGTTACAAAGCTATAAATCCCGTTTTTGATGAGTCCCTGCTAATAGAAACCACGGCAGACTCATGTTAAGTGTGGCGCGTTTCACCGAGCCGATGTTTGAGCAAAAAATGTGGAGGATATTTATGAACGAAAAAGTTGCTCAAATTGCCAAGGCCGTTTAAATTCCCGATATGAAACGCCTGATAAATGGAGGCAATCAAACCACAATTCGAAAGGAGAGACGGATATGACATTAAAGACAGATGGGCTTACTAACATAGGCATGGGTAACGGCAAAACCACCAACTTCCTAGTTGAATATGATACTGTGCTGTTCGATTCCTTGCCGGCCAGCCAACAGAGTGCCGTCAAGGCGAACTTGATAGCGAACGCCAATGCATTACTGTCGGTGATCGAGAATGAGTTCACTGCACTGACAGGATGGTTCAACGTTCCCAGCAGCAAGTTCGGGACCGGCCACCGCCAAGTTGTGAAACTAAATCAGGCTGATGGGAGCGGGGCAGTCAACTGGGGCTATGGTGGTGACATTCATCTGGACGCGCAGAGCCGCAACAATAACGCCGCCAATGCTGCGGATATAGTGAACATGCTTTTCGTGGCAGAATTCGCGGAAGTACTTATGGACATTAACGGCAAGTGGAGCCGATTTGACAGCAGTGGTGAAGGCCTTTCCATGTACTGTTCTATAGAGCGGTTTCCAGCAGGGAACTATGATTACTACGGTTCGTTGGTCGATATGTGGCTGAACAAACACCCTCGTCAGGACTGGGTGAACGCTACCGAAGGAACCGACGGAAATTTTATCAGCTTCGCCTGTGCCGTTGCTTCCATCTACTACCTTAACACACAACTGAACTTTAGTATTGACCAGATCATTGCCGCCGGTGCGTCAAACCTAGCCAGCACCTATCGGAACTTGACTGCCGATTCCGGCGATCCCTATCCTTTTTTCGCGGGCCTGCTCGAGCACGTCTACCCTTCGTCAGCCAATGTTAGTCTACCAGGCCCAGATCTTGACGACCCATTCCCGGAGGCTCTACTCTCTTTCTGGATGGATAAAAACACGTTCGGCAAAGATGAAGTGCAGGACGTGATCAATACCAGCGGAGGCAAGTGGGAAAAGGCATTTTGGTTGGTGGTGGAAGGCTTCAGCAAAGATTCATTCAGTGCTTTGAGCGTGACGATACCAGCACTGACCGGATCATTCGCGAGGCTGAATGGGGTTTCGATTTCACAACATCTAAGCCCGCAGAACGAGCTTGATATCGACTTCGAGAACGCAACAGATCCGCAGGCTCCGCAAAGAATCCGCGTACCATTTGATATTATGTTTGACAGTGCATCTCTGGCGGACTTCCCACCTTTGGGAAGTCAAGCCTATGAGCTTGATGCCTCGCTCACCATAGCTGGAACAAAGGTACGCGGCTCGGACGCCTCAACCCAGTTCGCGCTCATTGCTGGCGCCGATCCCTACTTCACGAACATCGACCCAGCCCAAAATAACGTCTTCTATTTGAGCCAGGATTTGCGGGTATTCACCGCCACGCCTGCTCAGAACAGCAATCCCATATCAGGAGGCCCTGCGTTCACGGACGACAGCCCCCTTGGGGCATTCTCCTACATCCAGCAGTTGCTGACTTGGCTCAACGATCCGAGCAACCACTTCACCGACGGCACCAAAGACCCCTTTGCCTCCGGCATAATCCCTCAACCAGCTGACGCGCTACAGGGAGACTCCTCAGTGACGCCTTTTACCTACGATTTTAGCGATTTCTTCAATCCTAAGCGCGACAATAATTACAACTTCGCTGTGGTCAGGGTACGCCTGCGGGGTACTGCCGGGCCTGCCGGCGCCGCAAAGAACGTGCGCCTGTTCTTCCGTCTCTGGTCTACTGAGACCGCCGACACAGACTACCAGACCGGTTCGACCTACCCTTGCACGTGGGACACAGCTGGGCAGCCTGATTCACCCCTGGTTGGAACAGATCACAACACCCTGCCATTCTTCGCCACCGGAGATCTCTCCGGCAACACAGACTATGTTGCCGGCGGCGCCAACATACGCGACATACAGATTCCCGACGGACAAGACAACATCTGGGCGTACTATGGCTGCTTCTTGAACCTCTACGATTCGAACAATGTAATTGATGGTACGGCCGTCCAGGGGTGGTTGACCGGCACGCACCACTGTATCGTCGCACAGATTGCGTATGATGACGCCCCTATTTACCCTGGTGCGAGCCCGGAGAGCTCAGATAAGCTGGCCCAGCGCAACCTGCAGGTCACGCTTTCTGATAATCCCGGACCCGCCGCAACACACCGGATCCCACAGACGTTTGACCTACGTCCAAGCGCAGCTGTCTCGACCGGACTCCTTTACCCAGACGAGTTAATGATCGACTGGGGTAGTATACCAGACGGCAGCGTCGCCTCTATCTACTGGCCTCAAGTCCTCGCTTCTGATGTGCTTGCGCTCGCCTCAAAAATCTACTGCAGCCACACTCTTTCAGCCGGCGACACCCATACTATTAAGTGCAAGGTTACCGGTGGTGTGACCTATGTTCCGATTCCGCCCGGAGCGGGCGAGAACTTCGCCAGCCTGTTCACCGTGGATCTTCCGACGACGGTCGTTGCCAGACAAGAGTTTAATATCGTGGTCCGTAGGATTGCCACCCACCGGATCGCGGAGATCGATCGTGCCACACGTGCTCTTCCTTCGACCAAAGGCATAGTTAAAAAGGGTGAGAAGCCGATAGCTGGCAAGCCACCGGTGGAGGAGGTTGAGAAAGCTGCGGCCTATCGGCTCAGAAGGTGGCGCTACGTCGTCGGAACATTTCAGATCAAGATCCCGGTCGCAACCGGGGAAGAGATGCTGTTTCCCGAGGCAAATACACTTGCCATCATGAGGTGGCGGCTGCAACAAATGGCGCCATCCAACCGATGGTATCCTGTGCTCGAGCGCTACATCAACTACATCGCTGCTCGAGTAGATGGTCTCGGAGGCGACTCTAGTAGTATCCTGCCCTCGCCGAACGGTGTGCCAGCCGAACACATCGTTATCACCAAGAATGAGTACACTGGCTACGTATACGAAGTCCTCTTCGATTGCTTTGGCGATTTCGAAGGGTTTGTGCTGAGCGATTGCAGTGGCACACACGCTTTCAAGACACGAGAACCTGGGATCAGAGAACTCGTTCTTCGAGCTTGCAGAGAACATTTGCTACTCTGCGTGTACGCTGAAGGTGGACATGTACATCGAATCCGTAAGCTAGTAATTCGATGTTGACATTTGGCATGAGCTGGGGTCCGACAAATCGAAAATGAGTATCGTTATTCGTCCATTTTGAAAAACTAAGACATCATTAGAATAAATCGCAAGCGTTAAACTGAGATGTAGCGTGTGAGTTGATATGCTATCTTGTGATTAACTCTTAACCCGACTATCAATGAGCCCTATAAATGACACTGGCCACGGGAGCCTGTTGGAGCTTCATCGTAGCACCATCTCGCTGCACCATGCAAAGACCGGATATGAGTACCCTATAATCCGCTTACCTCACACGTTTTCCATACTTGCGGGGCTCCCTGCCCAAATCTTTCAGACCATTCACAGGGGCGCCCTTGCTTTTCTCGTGGTTATATCGCCTGAAGAAAACGCCTCAAAAAGCTCAGAATCCTCCGCCTTGACATGGCGGAGATCGCCGGTTCGAATCCGGCCGAGCCCATCGTTCTTTTTCCGATTCTAAGCTCACTACGTTCTGCTTTCTTCAGGCGATGCTGTAACCTACGTTTCATAGCTCAATTTGGATGACCAAGAGGGTCGCCTATATCAGGCGGATGTCAGATAGTAGCACACGTTCTGTTAATGACAAAACGTTAAGTGCCGGTTAACCAAGTGCTTCAGGATGTACATCTTTGTCGATAAGGCAGCAGGCAGGATTTCACAGCCAGAATTCTCCTACTTTGGGGTGCAGGCGTATTGGGGTACCACAAGACATTTTGGAGCTTTAATCGCCACAGAAGAGCTTGCTGAAGTGTGCCATATCAACAAAGACACATACGTCTTGGAGGTCGGCTGCGGCGTTGGACAAACGGCGTGCCATCTGGCAAAAACTTATAGCTGTCGATTGGTTGGTGTAGACCTTTCTGAACAGATGATTGATTTGTCCCGAAAAAGGGCGAGCAGAGAGGGCGTGGCTGACAGACTTGAATTCAGAACAGCAGACGCACAACACTTACCATTCGAGGAAAGCCTCTTCGACGTCGTAATTTGTGAATCCGTCACAGCATTTCTAGACGATCCGCTGAAGGCGGTGCGTGAGTATGTGCGAGTGGCGCAGCCAGGAGGATACGTTGGGCTTAATGAGGGCACGTGGATAAGGACTCCGCCTCCAACAAATTTGGTTGAATTTATTGATCGCACAATGGCAAAAGCGACGTTTCTCACGTCTGATGAATGGAGAGAATTGATGGGTAAAGCTGGATTGACGGACATCATAGGGAGAACGCATACACTTACCGCGCTACGCCAGTTGATTAATGAGATAAGAGGTTTAGGTTTCAATGACCTCGCAAGAGGGTGGTGCAGGTTCTTCTCTCTGTATATTAAAAGTCCGGCGTTTAGGCAATACGCAAAAGAAATAAGGCCCTCCTACGCGGTCATTAAGAGCTTGTTCGCTTACTTAGGGTTCGGAATATATGTTGGCAGGAAATGAACGATGCGCAGCAATCATTTGTACTTCCGCCGAAATGCAAGCCTCTCTCACCTGTCGTCTGGCCTATCAGCTCATAGCTCTTTATTTTTTTTCGATTAGAGCGTGGAAAAGGTCCTTTCTGATTCCGTAGCTAAACGACAACCCTTATACTATTTCCGCAATACCTTAGCAGTTAAGACATATTTTCAAAAATGAACTATGTTCGAGAGGATGAACGTATGACAAAGAAGTTGCTGACGGCGTGCGTTGTGTTTATCCTAGTCGCTATTCTTGTGGGGGCGGCGGGCTGCACCTCACTAAACTCAAACACAAATCCGTCAACGGCCAGCGCGCTGAGCTCGTCGTCGAACGCCGTGCAATCGACGGCGACAACATCCACAATACACGTCGCGAGTAATCCGTCGACTAAAACGCTTAAGCAATCAGCTCTGACTGCGAATCAGTTGTCCAGGCGTCAATCCTACGGCGGCCCATACTATGCGAGTTCAAAGTCATTGACAAAAAGATACCACTACCCGGGATGTTTTGAAGTTGCAAATATTGACGCGGAGAACCTCATTGCATTCAATACCCATGTAGAAGCGTGCGCCGCTGGTTTCAAGCCGTGCGTGCGCTGTGACCCCCCCACCGTTTAACGGCACTTCGTATTAAAAAATGTTTGACTTTACGCAAACTCGCTTTGTTTACGGTATCTTGTCGCGCTTCTGTACACGCAAACGTCAAGTCTATCGGACTAACCTCCGTGAAGGTAGCGCGAACCGTTTAAGAGGCTGTAGTCGAATGAGGAGTGCGATAACTGACTTTTGCGCTCCTCCTCGAAAACCACTGCTTACTGAAACTACCCTCTCACGCGCTTAATGATCCGCTCCCTATGGTAAATAACGTAGCCAATGAGCGCCATTATCCCTGCAATCACCGCGACGTCAAGATAAATAAATAGCCCCTCAAGGTCGGTCCAGTGAGGTCCAAATAGGAAGCCAACACAGGCGAGGCCAAAGCACCATGGCAGCGACCCTGCCGCTGTGTAGAGGGAGAACTTCTTCACGTCCATACGGACGATGCCCGCCGGGAGTGAGAGGAACGTTCGGACGACCGGGAGCATCCGGCTGAAGAAGACCGCGCGGTCACCATGGCTCACAAACCACGCATCCGCGCGGTCAAGCTCCTTTTCGCGTATGAACACGTACTTGCCATAACGTACGAGAAACGGTCTGCCGCCGAATAGCCCGACGTAGTAGAGGACTAGGGAGCCGGCGAGACAGCCAAGCGTGCCCGCGAGGGTGACACCCAAAAGCGTTAGGCCTCCTTTCCAGACCACATATCCCGCGAAGGGCATGATAATCTCGCTCGGTAAGGGGATGCAGGCGCTCTCCAATCCCATGGCGATAAAGACGCCAAAATAGTCGAGCTGTTCAATGGCGCTGACGATGAAATTGCTGAGCGTTTCAGTTATGCTGAGGCTTAGCATGTGCCCTCGTTAGAAATCTCGTATGTCTTATAAGGATATCGCGCAAACGCTCCTCATCAGAGCCATCGCTTCGTTTTCAGTCAATTGCCGTTTCTGTTCTGTCGTCTTTCGGAATAATCAAAGGAATGTGAACGTCGTGTGAGCAGCTTCACTGCTTCGAACAATATGAGGCTGCTCAGGCCAGCGGCAGCGCTCGTGATGACCGCTGTCGCGGATAGTGGTGCGAAGAGAAATACGCTTCGTAAGGCCGGTATGTAAAGCGCACCAGCAAGAAAGAAGATAGCCCCTCCCGCGACATACCACAAGGCTCGGTTCGACGTTGGTGGTGCACTGATCAAGATGTCCCGCGATCGGGAGCTGAGAATGAGGCAGAGATTGGCGATAACCAGCGTGGTAAACGCCATGGTGCGCGCTTGATTATCAGTTTGTCCGTAATAAGTCGCTCCAACGTAGATGAGCATAACAATAATGAGAATGCTGATGCCTTGGAGCAGATTCAAGCTCAATTGTCCGCGCGTGAACAACGGCTCGCGCGAATGACGAGGCGGACGGCTCATCACGTTCGGGTCAGCAGGCTCAGCCTCAAAAACGACTGACGACGCGGGATCGATGATGAGCTCGAGGAATGCGATGTGAATAGGTAGGAGGATGAGCGGCCAATTGAAAAGCACAGGAAGAAGGGTCACCCCTGCGATAGGGATGTGGATGGCGATGATGTAGCCCATTGCCTTCTTTATGTTGTCGTAAATCCGCCGCCCGAGACGCACGGCGCACACAATGGAAGAAAAATCATCATCGAGCAGCACGAGTGACGACGCCTCGCGGGCAACGTCTGTACCGCGTTTTCCCATCGCAACGCCAATGTCGGCGGCCTTCATGGCAGGCGCATCGTTCACGCCGTCTCCTGTCATAGCAACGACTTCGCCGTTTGCTTTGAGCGCTTGCACGAGGCGGAGCTTCTGTTCTGGCATTGTTCGGGCGAAAATGCACACCGTTTTGATGCGCTGTTG
The DNA here is from genome assembly GCA_963701995.1 of Methanobacteriota archaeon. GTDB lineage: Archaea > Halobacteriota > Bog-38 > Methanoflorentales > Methanoflorentaceae > Methanoflorens. The sequence goes on from OY969693.1 coordinate 1,311,475, forward strand.
GAGGGTGCGATCGTCAATGCGCTCGAGCTCAGGCCCTGTCATGATCTCGTCCCGCGGTGCAAGACCGATGCGTTCTGCGATACTTCGTGCCGTGTCAGGGTAGTCACCGGTTATCATGATCACTCGTATTCCGGCGCTATAGCACTCCTTCACCGCGTCTGCTACCGTCGATCGCACGGGGTCGACAAGTCCGATTAATCCGAGGAAATCAAACACAAAGTCGTGCTGCTCGGGAGGGAGTTCCAGGGGTCGGAAATGCGCCTTTGCTACCCCCAGCACGCGCAATCCTTTGCCGGCAAGCGTAGAAATATGCTCAGCGAGATCGCGCTGTTGCGCTTCAGTAAGGTGGCACAAGTCAGCGATTGCCTCGGGTGCCCCTTTTGCCGCGATGATGTAGTCTTTCTCGTCAGGCGATCGCCAGACCCGCGAGAGAGCGAGTAGCCTTTCGGAGAGGGGGTACTCTCGTTCGAGCACCCAGTCTCCGTGAAGGTGCTCCGTCGCGGCCAAAAAATGCTCGCCTAGCTCTTTAAAAGCTTTTTCCATCGGGTCGAAGGGGTCTTTCTGACTCGCCAAGATGCTATATTCGACGATTTGGTGGAACGACTCCGGGAGCGCTCTTTCGGAATCATAATCGATATCATGGAGCTGCCCGTCCACGAAGAGCGAATGCACCGTCATGCGATTGAGCGTGATCGTGCCAGTCTTATCTGTGCAGAGCACGGTCGCAGCGCCAAGCGTTTCGACCGCAGGGGCGTTGCGGGTGAGTACTTCGTGCTGCGAAATGCGCCAGGCCCCCAGCACAAGAAATACGGTCAAAACAACAGGGAATTCTTCAGGCAGCATCGCCATAGCGAGTGCGATGCCGGCCAATAATCCGTCAAGCCAGTTGCCCCGCGTTGCTCCGTAGACCAGCACGACGACAATGAATAAGCCAAGCCCAACGAGCGCGATGTTGCGAACAAATCGGCTGGTTTGAACCTGAAGCCCCGTCTTTTCGGTATCGAGCGTGCGGACGGCCGTCCCGATCTTACCGATCTCGGTGTTGGCTCCTATAGCACGCATTTCGGCGACGGCCTGCCCTCGAACAACTAACGTGCCTGAGTAGACAAAGGGAGTCCCCTCGCCACCGGGCCGGCCTATCCCCGTTGCGTCGCCTCCCGCTGTTTTTCGCACGGGCACTGCTTCGCCGGTGAGCAGCGACTCGTCGATAGAAAGACTGGTGCTCGACAGGAGGATGCCGTCGGCGGGGACCCGATCGCCCTCATAAAGGACAACCAGATCCCCACGTACGACCTCGCGACCAGCAATCCGCTGTTCCGCGCCGTCGCGAATGACTAGCGCACGCGGACTTGAAAGGTCACGGAGCGCCTCCAAGGTACGCTCGGTTCGCCGTTGCTGATACAAGGTGATCCCCATGATGACGAAGACGAAGCTCAACAGAATGAGCCCCTCTTCGCTGTCACCGACGAGGAGGTAAACGCCGCCGCCGCCCAAGAGGAGGAGGAACATCGGCTCGCGAATAACGCTGAGCACGATGGCAAGGGTGCTGCGCGGCTTCTCGGAGGGAAGCTCATTATAGCCCTCCTTCTGCAATCGTTTCTCGGCCTCTTCGCGTGAGAGGCCCGAAAGCGCACTCAAGTCTATTTCGCCAGCCATCCTTGCCTCTCGTACGCGCGTCCTCACTTATATGTGTATTTTAGAGAGTATCGCTCAGTTAGCACATTGCTGAGGTCTGCGCCTGCCAATCACAGTCGTGTGTCATTATCTAAAAAAAAGAAGGAGAAACTGAGCTAGAGTCTGAAGGGCCTATCGAGACTCAACCGAAGAACTTAAAAGTGTTGGCACTTTGATGGATGAAGAACTTGCCGAGCAAAAAAAGGAAGTGCCGAAGGTAAATAAAGATTAACCGTTGCCGCTCCGTTGCGTTTAGGCAGACGTTGTCTGCGGGCCCGCCAATCACAGCTAGCGATGAACGGTATCCGAGCCGTGGCGAAACGCAGGGTGCGCGTTGGTGCCACGCGTCCGCTTGATGGATGGGCTAAGAAGCTTTAACGCTCTAGTCGTGATGCCCCCGCTGGTAAGGGGCAGGAGCGGCATTAATCGTCGTTAAACAAAAAAGGGCGCAGAGCCCCACGCTGGAGGACTGCGCTTGGCTTCCGGTTTACCTAAAAAGCCACCTCTTCGCCAGATCATTGAAGTGTTGCAGCAGGTGATGTGCACACACGACGCAGAAAAGCTTGCGATTGCTGTGCTTGAAATCTACAGAGGCGAAGAGCGAAGTTCAATGTGATGAGATTCTTTGTTCCTAAGCCGATGCTGATAGCTCAAGTGTTGTCGTTTAGCTTTCGCTCTCTCCATAAACGCTTCTGCGCGGCCGGTAGAAAAAAAGTGCCGATCTAGATTTATCCTACCGGCAGTGACTTAATCTAACGCAGTCAAACCCGTTAAGCGTCGCATCTGAGCGTAGCTTTCCACGATAGTGGCCTCTAGCTGCATGTGCATCGTGTCCGCCAGCTCTAAGATGCGCTTTGCCTCCCCCTGTTTCGAGTTAGCCTCGAATATGATTGCTGCGCGTTGCCCGCCGTCAAGCGATTTAATCTCATCTTTGAGCATTTTGGCCGTCTGCTCTGCGTTGCCGATTTCATTTTTCTTGCTGGCGATATTATTCGTACTGACAGCGACGCCGCTAGTGTCGTCTTGTTCTGTTCTTGTTTTTTCTTCCATCAAAGGTACAACGGCGGGTGATAGCTTATAGCTGCGCACGTTTGACACAGCGAAAAAAAGAAGCTTTTTCCGACGACTTGAGATAGCTCTTGCAATGATTAGGCCCCAGGCGTTTTTCTTATCGCAATTTCGTTTTCGCTCAAGCAAGCGCAATAGCCGTCGCAATTTTCGGGTAAGCCCGAGCTATGATAGCGCAGCGTGTTTCTCCTTCGTGATCTGTTTTTTCCTTGTGTATGCCTTATTACCGTCTGTGCGCTACGTAATTTGGTGATACTATGGCCGAAGAAAAGAAAAAAGAGAAGAGAATCGCCGCGGAAGAACGAGAAGAACGACGCAAGTATGCCTTCGAGGCAATCGTTACGCCCAAGGTGCTCGACCGGGGGCGCCACTGGATCACCGTCCAGCTGAAGAACGTCTCAACGGACCCCCTCGTCGACGTAAGTGCGACGCTGTATACCACTAACTCGCACGATATCGACATTTTGCCAGGCGGCTCGTTTCATTACGTGAAAGAGTTGCGCCCTCAAGATACGGAAGCGCTCAACTTCCACGTCTTTGCGAACCACGCCGGATGGGTCTATCTGCACGTTACGGCGTACCGCTACGGTGCTTTCGTGAGCTGGTACTCTCCCCATCATGAGGTTCGAATCATTGAGGATCCTGCCGAGATCCAGACCTTCTTCGTGAATCGGCCCTATTGGGCGTATGAAGAAACAATCGAGACGGAGACGGTCGTGCACGCCCACCGCGACGTGCCGAATCTACGGCTCGAAATCGCTGCAACCCCCCCGTCGAAAGCCCACACGCTCATGGACGTGATCGATATCGACTTCATCGCAGAAGGCGGCACGAAACGATTCGTAAGCGAGCTCTATGCGAGTGAAGAAGGCACGTATCTCCTCACAGCGCGCCTTTTTCACGAACAGAAGCTCATTAGCAGCAAGCTGGCATCCTGCTACGTTACGCCCCTTGAGGAGTGAATCTGCGTCTCGTCGCTGGGGGCTGCAGTTTGTGTAGGGTCGGCCCAGCGGATGCTAGGGGGGTATTAACCCCCTCTTTCCTTTATTTGCTCGCAGGCACGGCGCAATAACGCATTTGGCTGATCATCTGCGATTGTTGGCTCATGAGATCTGCTAGGTCGAATATTCCAGTGATATCGACAACGCCAATGGCGGCTAGTGCCGAACCTGAGCTGTCCTGTATGGGGGCAATTATAACTGGTACATTTATGTATTCTCCCGCTTGCGGTCGCGTCCTTATCACAATGTTCTCGGCGAGAACTCTTTCAAGTATAGGACCCGTGTAGTTCCTACTTTTCACTTTGCCGTCTTCAATTTGAACACCCGGATGGTTCTGGCTTCGTATCGTGACGGGCAGGCCGCCTAATATGGCGTGAACTGCCAATGCGATTGGGATAAAATCGCTGCTCGTGGAGTCTGAAGAAAGCTTATATCGTTCCATTTTTTTGTCCCTCTCTCCCCCGCAGCTAGGACAGTAATCGAAGATCGCCCAAGGCTGTAACCAACCGGTTAAAGCAACGCCCTAAAACACGGAAGGCGCGATAAGGTCTCTCGCTGTCAAAGCGCCGCAGACAGCGTAGCCACTATTAATTCAGCTGAAAGACTTAATACTTTACTCGCGCTCCAGCTACGTGGGCACCGAAAAACTTTTGCGGAAGTGCTCTACTAGCTGGGAGGCCTACATTGCCTGCGAGCTGTGTGCACGCGGGGCAAACGTTAGCTGACTGCATAAAGCCCGCGAAATGATCTGCGTTCTAATCGCGCAGGCTTCGGCCAGGGCCCTTTTATGCTAGCCGACAAACGGCCCGTGAGACGACAACGCCATTATTTCTCGTCAGGTAGCAGCGCACCTAACCCTATTCGCGGCCGCTTCGTGGTATCTTCAGTTGGCGGCCGCACCACGAGCCTAAGTTCGGCAGCGATCTGCTCGCGCGTTTCGTGCGGTAACGGTAGCGCGTCAAGCGCGTCGTCGGTTGCCGCGTAGAACGCCTGCCGCAGTTCGACTGAATCAATGTGGTCGACATCAATGCTGCCGAGCGGTGTTTTTTCGGTCTGTATTCCGCCCGATGGATCGCGACACTCGTGTATCAGTGTGGCTTGGAGGTACCACTCACCGCGACCTTGACGCCGCTCTGACGGGATGGGCTTGTATTCGACACTGACCGAGTACCAGCCGGGGTTGTCGTCGTTAGTCACGTTCTTCGCCTACGCAGACGGCTATTTTTCACCTTTGACTTCCTTGCCCTTATAGTACTCTTCCTTCTTTTTTTCCGCCTTGCCCTTTACTTCCTTGCCCTTATAGTACTCTTCCTTTTTCTCGTCTTTTGCATCCATAGAGAACCCCCATTATAGCTCTATTCGGCCGTATAAAAAGTCATCACGCGTTTTCCAGCTGCTGAGAACGTGTGTTATCTGTTTTCGTTGCCTCCACGGCTATTCAGAAGCGCCGTGAATACATAAGTAGTCCCCAGTGAGCGCGTACTGTATGTAGATGGGGCAATTCCGGCAGTTGCATCCCCTCTTTTCAGGTGTCAGTTCGCTTTTGCCCGTCGCGCAACGGTTTTAAGGCAGCCCTGGAGGTTTGCGTCAGAGCGTTCAAGATCTCATTGAAGGCGTCCTCTTCTCGTTTCGGCATTTTTGATCACCTAACAACAATCCCTAAAACGATGATCACGATTCCAGCAAGCGCTCTGACGTATCTCTCGCCGTCGAACCAGATGTTGTGGTACTGTCCGTGTTTGACCAATACACTTGCGACTCCGTCTACGGCGACATAGATTCCGATCGCGAGGAGCACGATGTTAAACCATTGAAACACCATTTTCTTTTTCCCCTTTTGTGAACCCTCCGTAAGACCTTTTCATGCCATAACTCTATCGGGACACCTGTAGCAAGTTATGGCATGAAGGTAGGAAAAAAAGCTTGTAAAGAGTATGTTTCGTCTCGCCTGCCCCTATTGCTGACTGAACTGCGTGAACAAAGGCTGAATTTGTGCTGATAGGGATAACCAAACTGCAAGAACGTGCTGAAAGTGAAACTTAATTTCTTCTTGATTGCGTTCGACAACTCCGACCAGCGCTGCGACGCTACACCTTTTCAGAGCGCGCATGAGCTGTGTAATTAGAACATTAACACCGTTAAGCTGTGGTTAAGCTTTTATTTCCATCAGCTCTCATCAACAAATTGTATGCTTTCGATTGACCTATTGTATTACGAAGATTGCCCTCACTACGAAGAAGCTGCACAAGCCTTGAGAGAGGTTCTTGACGAGGAGGACGTGCCTGCCGAGGTACACATGGTGTCGGTCTCTCCCGGTGAGGACGCCGAGATCTGGGGCTTCATTGGTTCACCGACCATCCAAATCAACGGGCAAGACCTAGAACCGGAAGTCGACAAGGAAACCCCTTATCAGGGCCATTGCCGGGTGTATATATACAACGGCAAGCCGTTTGAATTCCCCCCGAAGGAGATGATACGGGAAGCGCTGAAACGATTTGCATAAATGAGTCAAGCGCGTGCACCGCAAATAGCCTGCGCCCACGAGGTAAAATCTCGACGCAAGAGTACCTCGAGCGAAAGAAGCACAGGCCGTTACTAAACGGGTCTTCTTGTTTCCCCCTATGTTGCGAGCTTAAGGAACCGTGAGTTGATCGCTACGATTACCGTGCTTGCAGACATAAGCACCGCACCTGCAGCCGGCGTCAGTATGATACCAAATGGATAGAGGATGCCCGCCGCGAGCGGTATGGCAACGGCGTTGTAGCCAGTCGCCCACCCGAGGTTTTGCACCATCTTTCGATACGTGCTGCGAGCCAACCCCACAATGGCGACGGCATCGAGGGGCGTGCTCCGCACGAGTATGATGTCACCTGCCTCTACCGCCACATCAGTGCCCGCCCCGATCGCAATGCCCACGTCAGCCTGCGCTATAGCAGGAGCGTCGTTGATGCCATCACCGACCATGGCGACAACAAGACCGCGGGACTGCACCTCTTTTACTTTCACCACCTTGTCCTGCGGCAGAACCTCGGCAAAGTACTCGTCAAGCCCCACCTCTTCTGCCACCCACTGGGCTACCTGCCGGTTGTCGCCGGTGAGCATCAGGCTGCGTATGTCCATCTCCTTGAGCGCAGCGATTGCCTGCTTCGATTCAGGACGAATGATGTCGGCAAGGGCAATGGCGCCGGCTACTACCTCATCGATGACCACGAACACCACTGTTTTGCCCTGGGCGGTTAACCGCTCAATTCGCTCATCGGTGACCGTGTGACCCTGCTCCTCCAGGTATCCAGGACTGACTACTCGAACCGGCCTGCCATCAACGGTGCCCTCAACACCCTTTCCCGGCAGCGCCTTGAACCCCTCAACCTCGAGCGATACGGCCGCTTGTGCCGATGCAGCTATTCCCTGGGCGATAGGGTGCTCAGAGCGTCCTTCGAGCGCTGCGGCATACGACAAAAGGGCGTGCTCGTCTGTGTCACTGGTGAAGGTAACGACATCCGTCACGCCAAAGCGTCCTTCTGTTAGCGTTCCCGTCTTGTCGAAAATAACCGCCTGCACATTTCTCGCCTGCTCGAATGCGGCACGATTTCTAACGAGGAGCCCGTTTTGGGCTCCAAGAGCTGTCGAAATAGCGACGACCAACGGTATGGCAAGCCCCAACGCGTGCGGACACGCAATAACCATCACCGTCACCGCCCGCTCAAGACTAAAGTCGACGCTCGCGTTGATGAGCAGCTGCCACACGAGAAACGTGAGCCCTCCGCCGACAAGGGCGATGATGACGAGTGCCAGTGCTGCGCGGTCGGCGAGATCTTGCGTTCGTGACTTGCTCTCCTGTGCCTGTTTCACGAGGTCGATCACCTGTGAGAGGAACGAATCTTTGCCTGTCTTTTTAACCTCGACCGTGATGGCTCCCTCCTCGTTGATAGCACCCCCAATGACTGTTGCGCCGGGCTTTTTGCTCACTGGCTTTGACTCCCCAGTGAGCATCGATTCGTTTACCGAGGTCTCGCCATCGACGACCTCGCCGTCAGCAGGAACCTTCTCGCCTGGCTTCACGAGGACGTAATCCCCAACGACGAGTGAGTCCAAGGGAACGTCGCGCACGCTTCCGTCTGAAAGCAGCTGGTGGGCGTCAGAGGGCATGAGCTTCGCCAGCTGTTCAAGAGCTTGCGACGCCCCCAGAACAGAACGCATCTCGATCCAATGACCGAGGAGCATGATGTCGATCAAGGTGCTCAGCTCCCAGAAGAGCACGCCCCCATTGAGCCCAAACGTGACCGCCGTGCTGTAGAGGTACGCTGTGGTGATGGCGACAGCGATGAGCGTCATCATGCCAGGGAGCCGCGCCCGCAGCTCGTTGACAATCCCCTTCAGGAATGGATAGCCGCCGTACAGGTACACAAACGATGCGAGCAGGAAGAGAACGTACTGGTCGCCGGGGAAGCGGAGCACTCCACTAACGCCTGCAAACGACTGGATAGAGGGCGACAAGATCAGGATGGGAATGGTGACGATGAGCGACACCCAGAACCGCCGTCGAAAATCGGCTACGTCGTGACCCGCGTGGCGAGAGTACGTCGGTGCCCCTTTTGCTGGTGCTGGATGCGAGGGGCCGGCGTGGGCATCGTGCTCCGCGTGGTTGTGCCCTGCGGCGTGCGTCTCTTCGTGCATTCCGTGCCTATCGTCTTCGTGGGGATGCTTATCGGTCATTTCGTCAGCTTATAACTTCTTTTTAATCGTCGGACATAGGCGCTTGTCTTAGCTTCTTGCTCGGAGGAGCCGCATAGCAAACACCCGACGGCGCGCAGCTGTGCGTCGCATAGAAGATTTGCCTTGCAGTTGAGCAAGCGACCATGACCCTTCTACGCAGGTTAAGCACAAAAAAAGGGTCGATGGCGGATCGCGTGCGAGGGACTTAGGATTGCGCTTATTGTCCCATCGCGCCCATGTGCTTCTGCATTTCCTGCTGCATCTGGCTGCGCGTGTTTGCGTTCATCCCGTAGCCCATGTACGGCCCCATGCCACCATCGTTACCGGTACGCTTGTGCATATCGTCCCACATGTGCTGCCACATGGCCTGTTGGAAGGGCGCTTGCACGACAGCGCCGCCGGTAATAACCATCACGTAGTACGGCATGAGCGGTGAGCTGCCGTATTCCACGGCCGCTCCTCTCCGGGCACTCGCGTTAAACCCTGACCACGTCGTCGCATTCTGCTGCACCGCAGCGTACCCTTGCCCCATGAACATGGTTCTCAGCGACACGAACTGTGCCTGCGCTGTTTGTGTGTTATCGTACGCTTGGACGCTCACGGCGTAGGTGCCGTTGTTATCGCTCACCGTGCCGTTGTATACCGCAATCCCTGCTTGTGGACTCGCTTGTAGTGAAAACGGCGTCAACACAGTGAAGTTCAGCTGTTGCATCGTGGTCGCGAGGTACTGCGCGATGGCTTGGTCTTCTGCAGCCGTTGTAGTATTTGCCGCTGGAGTAGGCGTTGGTGAGGACGTCGTAGGGCTCGTACACCCTGCAGCGAGGATGGCGGCGATCATCACCAGCGCTAACGTCCCTGCTAAAAACGATTTTTTCATGGTGGACCCTCGTAAGTTACCCATAACTATGCCGGTAATGCACGGCCCGGAGCAATAAGTATTGGGTGTGTTATGCGCAACCAGCCCGCCATCAGAGTGGCAAGTCTTACGTCAAGCGGTAGCGTTTCGAGGATGATTGGGTGCTTTACGTGTGATTTGTGCTTAGTCGCGGAACCCTAATCATGACGACTAAATGGCAGCGCTGACTTTGCACATAATATGCTAGTCACTGAACATTACCCGTATGATGATGGTGCGATGTTAAACCACGAGCTGCTGGAGATCCATCGCAGCAAAATCTCGCTCCACCACGGGAAAGCCGACTGTCGCTATCCGACGGCACGGTTGCCCCATACGTTCTCAAAGCTCGCAGGATTCCAACGCGTATCTATCAAGCGGTTCATAATGGAGCACTAGCCTTCCTCGCCGTCATCTCTTGCGCGGGCAACCTTGATAAAACCGAACAATACATGACAGAGCACTCGAAAGTTTGTACAAAAAACCCTGTTGGAGAAGGAAAAATGAAAAAATATCATATATTGGTGCTCGTTGCTCTGGCGGTTGCAGCGGTAATGGTTGCCGGCTGCACCTCGTCTTCAAATCCGAGTCCAGGCCCGGTTACTAGCACCGCGAGTCAAAATACGGTTGCGATCAAAGATTATGCCTTTAGCCCTTCCCCGCTCACAATTCTGAAAGGGGCGAATGTGACGTGGAGAAACGATGATTCAGTTCAGCATCAGATCACTTCCGACAGCCAGGCATTTTCATCGCCACTGCTTGGCACGGGCGGCACCTACACGTATCAGTTCAACACCACCGGAACGTTTCCGTACCACTGCAGCATCCATACCTACATGAAAGGAACAGTTGTAGTCACATAGTAGTCCTAGAAATCGTCTATCAAAACGCAAAGAGCCTTCAGTGCTCAAGACCTACAGCGGCGGTCAATATGTGTGATGCATTGCGCGTTCCAATCATGGAGGCTCAATACGCGTCGCGCCATTCTCGAATTTCGCCGACAGCGCAGTTAGAGAGAGGTAGCACTAAGTATGCCCAAACTGCTAGACGCCTTGGTTCTCTATTATCTGGCAAAACGTTATACCAAACGAGCGTAAGGCGTGGCGCACAACCGGTACGGCGACGGCATTCAGCAAAGGCAACGAGTACGGGAGATAGCGAGAAAAGCGCGTCAAAGGCGAGAAAATAGATGAGCACGCGCATTACAGCGGAACATGCTCTCTGAGGTAATGGACGTCAACAAAAGAAACGCGCAAGAGCAAAGATCGAAAGCACAACAGTTAAGAGTTCAGCCCAAACTGTCTGCATACTATGCTATCTCTTGAAAATATCAAGGGTCTCATGTGACTCATCAATGTGATTCAGCACTGCTCGAGATTCACCGCACTGTAATCTCTCAGCACCACGCCAAGGCTGGGTTTGACTATCCAACAATACGCCTTCCGCATACGTTTTCAATGCTCGCAGGACTATCAGCATGCATCTACCAAACCGTGCACGTTGGAGCGCTTGCCCTCCTTGTTGTTGTCCCGTCGAATTCAAAAAACAGTTCAGATAGATACGAAAACGCCAGTTTAATCGCCAAATCACCCGCCTTGACATGGCGGAGGTCGCCGGTTCAAATCCGGCCGAGCCCATTGTTCTTTTTACGATCGGCCGCACTAAGCTGTAGGATCAGTCTTAAGGCAACATAGCTCCATGTCCGCGAACGTCTTCATCGACAAGCTTGCCAAGCCTGACGATCAAGCCCTTGTAATGGCCTTGGGAAAGACATACCCGTTGTGGGCGGAGATTGAGAACCATGTCGCAACCGCACACGGCGGGCCCACCGAGGAGTGGAAGTATTACGGCCCGAAGTCCGGTTGGACGCTTAAGACGCTCCATAAAAAGCGGAACCTCTTTTTCTTTACTCCCTGTCAGGGCTATTTTCGGATCGCTTTTGTCTTCGGCGATCGCGCCGTCGCGGAAATCTTGACAAGCGACCTGCCGAAGGCCATGATCGAGGAAGTCCAGAACGCGAAAAAATATGCCGAGGGAAGAGGCCTCAGGGTCGAGGTCAAAACGCGCCGCGATGTCGAATCTGTCAAAAAGCTCATCGCGGTCAAGGTGATGAACTGACGCCCCGCGCCGCCCTTCGTTTCCGATAAAAAAATATTTTCTTTTCAAAGACTTCGGATGGTTACTATCGTAACAATCGTAGGAACGCTTATATATCGTGCTGCCGTTACTACTCGTGACTGAATACTGGAATATAAGGGAGGTACCGAAATGACTGCGGAAAGCGAATACCGCGTTCAGTTCGTAAGACAAGAAAACGGCCCACGAAGGCGGCTCCGGCATGGCGCGATAACGTTGCACGCAGTAATAGAGAAGCGGACACCAAAGGGACGCGTACTCGATAAAACGCGGCTCGGCTCTATTGACATAGACGCGCTCGAATACGATTTCGTAAGCGACAGGGAAGAATTTTGGCGCGTAACTGATTTGTACCTCGACTTATTTGATATGCCGAACGAGGCCGCCGACGTAGTTTGCGCGTATCTATCCGAGGTAGTGAAGCCGGTTACGGAGCGCGAAGCATCGGCAGATTACGGCTGCCGCGGTCGGTTGCGCGAGACGATGCGCCCCGATGCGTAAGAAAATATGAAACGTGAAGATCGCGCGACGATATCGGTACACGTCAAGACAAAAGCCGAGATAGACGCTATGGGCAAACGCGGCGAGACGTTTGACGATATCATCAAGCGGTTGCTTGCGTGCTATCGCGAACCTTGCGCGGGCGAATAACGCTTTAGTTGGCCTAGTAACACGGAACCGTCAACATGCCACGTGGCGTGGATGGCGATAACACTAATAATAAGTAACGCGCTGATTATCGCGGCGCAGTTTACAACCGTTATAGTTCTCGCACCGTCGACAGTCCATCATTAATGGGCAAATTAAATCACTCCCTTACGTTTGTTACCTATGTCCAGGGAAAAACTAACCGCAGTCACGATTGCCGATGCCGAGATGCTGGATAAAAGGTTACAGCATCGCTTGAAAGAAGGAGGACTTGCTGAGCTCCTATGGCCGAAAATAAATACATCTGCTGTGCGCTGTCGAATTGTCAAGAGGAACACGCAGGTGCTATCCCTCGATAACCTTCGCCGACGTTACCAGCTCATTAACGACCAGCCGGCAGCTTTATTGCCCGTCTTCGGGCATAAGTGAGCTCCCCCGAGTTTTCCGCGACGAAAGCTTATTGGTGCGCACTGTAAACCTGATGTGAGGTTATACCGTGCGTTTTATGGTTACATGTACAATACCCGCCGAAATCGCCAACCCACTGATAAAGAGTGGAACGTTATTCAAACAACTCATGAAGTATGTCGACGACGTGAACCCAGAGGAGCTGTACTTTACGCCCTCTCACGGACAGCGGACAATATATTTCGTGCTGGATATGCCGAGCGAGGACAAAATGGCCTTAGTGACCGAGCCACCATGGCTCGATTGGGGGGCTGATGTTGATATGACGCCTGTGATGACGCTTGCCGACTTGGAAAAGTCGGGACAGGACATGGAGAAAATAGTTCGCGACAGGAGATAGCTCCGAATCAAGAATAATAGGCTATTAAACCCCTCAATCACGTTGTCGGACTTTGATAGTCGTTACACACGGCGTATGAGTTTGAGTGACTGTTCAGATACACGTTCGTATAAACACAAGGTTAGATCGCTATAACCGGGGGGGCAATGTCTGTGAGAGTATTAGCAATAAACGGAAGTCCGAGAACCAAATGCAATACCGCAACCATGTTAGATAATGCGCTTGACGGAGCAGCTTCACAGGGAGCAGAGACTGAACTCGTTCATCTTTATAAACTCAATTTTAAAGGCTGCATAAGCTGTTTTGCCTGCAAATTGAAAAATGGCGAGAGCTATGGCAGGTGTGCCGTAAACGATGATTTGACACCAATTCTCAAAAAAGCTGAGGAAGCTGATGCCATTATCTTGGGTTCTCCTATCTACCTGGGAACAGCTACCGGCGAGATGAGATCCTTAATGGAAAGGTTGATATTTCCGTACTTGATGTATGATGCGAGCCATTCAACGCTTTTTAAGAAGAGGATCAAGACGGGTTTAATTTACACTATGAATGCGCGAGAAGACCAGATGAAACTAATGGGCTACGATCGGTATCTTAATATTGTTGAAATGGTAATGACAAGGATCTTCGGAGAATCAGAATCGTTGTTTGTTGCCGATACCTATCAATTTGACGATTATTCTAAGTATGAGTCATCAGTATTTAATGTTGAAGAGAAAGCAAAGAGACGAAAAGAAGAATTTCCAAAAGATTGTCAAAAAGCTTTTGACATGGGAGTTCGCTTTGCCCAAATTCAAGGGTAACCATTTAGAAACGAAACGCGACATCTGCGAATACATCGAGGTTTTCTATCACCGTTTCAGGCTACATTCAGCAATCGGATATGAAACACTGGACAACGAGAACCAGAGAAAAGTTGCTTAAGCTTAGCTCATTATCTCTTTTTTCGATTTCGAGCTAAGGAACGGGTAAAAGAAACACGCTGCGCTATCTTGGCTAAGGCATGCTCGGCGAAAAAAGGAGGGACGGGGGTACTAAACTCCCAATCGTCACTTAACTGGTCGGGAACGTGAGCACGCTGCTGCTGTAGGAAATTGCGCAGAGGCCTGTCTCGCGCAAGCGGGAATCTGCGAAGTAGGGGCTTGAGCGCCGACACATCCCGCGGACGTCACTTTCCATCTGCGCGGCCTTGCCTGTCGAGAAGTGTGCCTAGGACAAGGCGCTTGCTTAGGAGGTTACGATACGCGAGATGTCCTTCTTTCTGCTGTTCTTCTTTCTCCGCATTTCTGAAACACGAAACGAGTGCGTCTAGCGCTTGGGTATCGTCTAATCTAGCCTCGGACTCCTCATAGACTTTTGTTTTGACTTCAACAAGCGCACGGCTCAATAACTCCGCGTCGCTGCCTGTTAAGACCACTCCTTTCTCAATCATCCTTTCCCCCGCAGTATTGGTCGATTCTACCAGCAAACTCATCTAGGGCATCCTCGAAGTCAGAAGCGTGGTTCCTACTGGAGCCGTCCCAGGGGTCAAGCTCGGGCTTTTCAACAATTTTTTGGTCTGTTTCGTTCATTCTGGCCTCTGGAGAACGAGCGACGGCAAAAAAAACAACAAAGGAATCCCAAACTTTAAATCGGGAGACGTTCAAGAAACCTTTGTTGAGAATCTGCACGGGTCGGGGTTGTTTGCTTTGGCTGGCATGCCCCGTCTCGTCCTCTCACACTTCCGTGTTTTTTACCTGAACCACGCTACATAATAGGTTGATCGGTTTTTTCTAACGACAGTAATAGCGTCAAAACGGTCGTTATTTCTGGTGGCAAGACTCCTGTGCAATTTCTTTGAACCAAATGATGCGTTGCCACTCAGGCAATATTTATGTATGGTCAACGAACTCTTGGCGATTAGGTGAAAACCGTGGTCAAAATACCTGATGAAGTATTCAACGCAATCAACAACGAGAAGAACCCGAAGATCCTGGCAACCGTTGGTGCGGACGGGGCTCCGCATGCAATCCAGGCGGGAAGCATCGGGGCACCATCGAACGAGACGATGATCGTCGGCGCCATTTTGATGAAGAAGACCGGAAAGAACCTGGAAGCGATGAAGAGGGACAACAAGATGGCTTCGTTCCTGGTCCTCGACGGCATGAAGTCCTATGAGGTCAGATGCAAGGTGGGGGACTTCGTCACCTCCGGACCGTTGTTCGACACGATGTCCGAGAAGATCAAGCAAATTGGTCTGACTCTTCAGGGAGTCTGGACCTTCACACCAGTCGAGGTCTTCAACCAGAGCGCCTCCTACGAGGCCGGTACGAAGATGGCTTAGACCAACATCTACGCGGGACGTTGGCCCCTGCCAGGTTGAACGTCATAGTTAATGGCATAAAATGTGCCGTTACCTTACGAGTGTGGCGTTGCGGTCGTGTCACCATCAATAACCTCTTGCGATGTCTGGTGCAGGAAAGGCGGCGCATATGAGGCCGTCCAATTGCGAAAGTGTTTGCAGTTAAAACGCGACAGCCGCCTTATCGAAGCCGAGTCTGAATCCTTGTCATAGAGATAAAAACCCACTAAACGACAACACTTAAGCTGTCACACCGCCGTTTTATGTTCTTGATTCATTTTTCCGTCAGCCGGTGCATATATGATGAAAAAGTTGTTGCTATCATCGCGCTTGTTATGGCGCTGTCTGTAGCCGGATGCGCAACCACACAAAACAACCCGATGACGGGAGGCCAAACGTCGCAGGTGAATGGCTACGCAGACGCTTTCATAAGAGAGTTGTGGCTGTGCGGGAAATTTGCGGGATTAGCACGAACATGAATGTATTGTTGGAGAGAATGAATTGCTCTGAAGGAGGGATAACGTACGGCAGATTATGAGAAACTCGGCGAATTTTATTTAGGGCGTGAGTACGATCTGGGCGCCAAAAAGCTCCAGGATAATTTATTGCTCTATGACTCGCCTGACCTGGTAACGCACGCAGTAGTCGTGGGTATGACCGGCAGTGGCAAGACCGGTCTGTGTATTGATCTGATCGAAGAGGCGGCTACGACGGCGTGCCCTCCATCCTGATTGATCCAAAAGGCGATCTAACCAACCTGATGTTAACCTTCCCACAACTGCGCAGCGAAGACTTCATGCCCTGGGTCAATCCGGACGATGCCAGTCGCGAGGGTCTGACGGTGCCGGATTATGCCAACCAGCAAGCCGTTTTGTGGCAGAAAGGTTTGGCTGATTGGGATGAAAGTGGCGAGCGCATCCAGCGTTAGCGGGACGCGGCCGAGTTTGTAATTTATACGCCCGGCAGTGGCGCCGGTATCCCCGTGTCGATTCTCAAGTCCTTTGCTGCTCCGCCCCCCGAAATCATTGAAGATGGTGAGTTATTCCAGGAGCGCGCATTAACACGACCGTAACCAGCTTGTTAAGGCTGTAGAATATAGCAGCCGATCCCTTGCAGAGCCGCGAGCATATTTTGAAAATCTGCGGTGCGTGACCTTTTGCGTTCTGATATGCCAATGCGCTCGGGACTCGCGATATTCCGTGGTCTAGAGGCTGTATATTGTCTTGTTCATTGCGTTAAGGTACTGTGTCGCGTCCTGTAACATTGAAAACGCCACATCCAAGAGCCGACGACACTCACGATCAAGCATAGGACCGCGCTCACGGTGAAGTACAGGATGAACTCGAACAGGCCGCCGAGAACGGCTCCGAGCACGAGACCCGCTATAGGCCGAGTATGACGGCAATAAGCGTGCCGACCGACCAGCGCGTCATGGAACTTCCCATCGTGTAGCGCACCAACGCGCATTAAGCGTTCCGCTTTGGTGCTATGCGATGCAGTGTGATAAGTGAGTGAGGGCTCCGAAGCCGCTTTGCGCGCGTTACTGTCCTTTTCGCACCCTCGCCTTTCGTATCATATCCACTCCTGATACAAACGCGGCTAGGTCCAGCGCAGTTCGTCGGTGTGCCAGCTTCCACCGCTGCTAAAATTGATGATTGAATTGTATTGCCGATAGACAAAGAAGCCGCCATCGAGCCATGCAGTCTTCGCTGACGCGTTGCTGCCTACGTCTGAAGCCGTATTTCCCAGGTTCGCACCGCCAACTGCATCGTTGTACCACGATCCGGTTCCGCCAAGAGCGCCGCCGCTCTCGTCCCAGTGCGTTTGATGTACCGGGGCATTTCCGTCTTCCCCGATCCAGACCGTCGGATACGGTTCATTTCCTGGGCCCGCACTGGTGTCCCACGCAATTTGAATGTAATAATTGTGGCCTACGCGGAGCACTGTATCAGTTGGTATGTACCACCGCGCGCCGCTGCCACCGGTCGTAACGCGGTAGATAGTAAGGTAACATCTATTAGCGCCATAGATGGTGTCAATTTTAAAAAAGAAACCGCCACACGCTTTGTCCCAAATTTTCTGGTAGCGCTGGCCAGCCGCTATTCCGGTTAAATGAAACCCTATCTCCCACGAGGCGACGTTCTGGTTGTTCGTTGCACTGCCCGCTGGGATGTAGATAAAATCATTTTTCCCGATATCACCCCAATATGGGTAGCCGTTTGATTGGGTTCGAAATAAGCTGGGGGTGCTGACGTAAGCGTCATAGCTGGCGCCTGTCGTCCCCAGGTTGGCCCACGTTGATCCTGCTTGGGGAACGTAATAAATGGTTTGCGTCCCGGTCTGGGACATACCCGCGATCGACGTCCAGCCGGACCACCCACCTTTATAGGTCTTCTGCCAAAGGCTGTTGTCGCCGCCTCGGACAACGACGTCGATTCTGTTACTAGCCGGCGCTGCGGCTGCTGCTGGTGATGAGGTCAGTTTCCCGCCGAGGTTTTCCCAGCCGGACCACGTGCCGGCCCCCCCTTTGTGGTAAAGGGCGCCGTTCGTACCTTGTACAAAGAGGTCGAGACGACCTGCGCCCCATGAGCAGGCCGCTGGTCCTGTACCGGCAGGAATCTGCCCGCCGAGAGCATTCCAGGTGGACCAGCTTCCAGCATTAGGCCAATAGCACTGATACAGGGCGCCGTTGGTGCCGCGGACAAAGACGTCTATCTGACCGCTACCCGGTGACGTCGCAGCGGGTGACGAGGTCAGAACCCCGCCGAGGTTTTCCCAGCCGGACCACGTGCTGCCGGTATACCATTTATGGTACAGGGCGCCGTTCGTACCTTGTACAAAGAGGTCGAGACGACCTGCGCCCCATGAGCAGGCCGCCGGTGATGTACCGGCAGGAATCTGCCCGCCGAGGGGGATCCAGGAGGACCAGGTCTTCCCTCCATCCGTGGTAGTCTTCTCATAGAGGGCGCCGTTGGTGCCGCGCACAAAGACGTCGATCACACCATTACCCGGTGACGTCGCAGCGGGTGACGAGGTCAGATACCCGCCGAGTGATTCCCACGCCGACCACCCGGACCCTGATTGGTAGTGCTCGTGCCAGAGCGCGTGGTCTGTGCCCTGTACAAAGACGTCGAGGCTGTTTGCATCCTGCGCGCACGCGGCAGGTGCTCCGGCGACGGGCGCGCCGATCAGGGCGGGAGCTGGAACGTGCGCGCTGCTGCCGCCTGCGGCACTCATGCCCAGCGGGCTCGCACAGACCGCACAGAGCGAGACGAGCACGATGGCCGTCACTGCGATACTTATACGATTACGTTTGTGTGTGTAGTTCATTACGCCACCGCGTTCCCACTGTGATTTATCGCTAAACTGTAGCAGTCATCACTAAGGTTATCGGTGTGTCGATTTGAGAGGTTGGCAGTGCTGAAACGCCGACAAGCGTTTGGCCGGAAAGACCGTACCACAAATTCAGACTAGCATTGGCGGTTCCGGGGGCGTACGCAGTGTAGCCTTGCGATGTGTAGGTGCTCATCAGCTGATCCTTGAAGGCAAGCGCCTCTGAATAAGAGTTCATGGGGTAAACTTGCGCGTTATACGTCTTTCCGTTCTCCATAAGCGTGCCCACGTAGGCTTGCCTACCATTTGCCGTGACGCGCTCAAATGGTGAAACCGTGATAAGTCCTGCACCCAGACCAGCGGTATTCAGTCTGCTCGCGTAATCGGGCAGGCTTGACGACGCTGGCTGCGACGTGGGTGATGCACTAGGCGCCACCGTCGCCGCCACGGAAGCTGACGCTTGTGGGGTCGGCGTGGTCGCGGCGACCGACGCTTGAGTGGTCGGGGAAGCTGCCGATCGGTTCGCCGCTTGTTGAGACGCAGATATCGCGCCCGCTACGACAGATAACAATAAAAGGACTAGCACGGCGTAAAGGATGTATCGCTTCTTGAAACGCCGCGATGGTTGCTCGGGCGGAGGGGGGTACGATAACTCGCCGCCCAAAGGCTCTTCCGGCGGAGGCGGGGGAGATGCACTCCTCAATCCCGCGTGCCTGCCCCACCCCTCCTCGCCTGAAGGCTCTTCCGGGTGAGGTGTGGGAGACGGCTCGGGCGCTGACGTCGCGGGGGGGATGAACGACTCCCCGCAATCTGCGCAAAATGCAGCGTACGGTTGATTCCTCGCGCCACAGTTCTTGCAGAACTTTTCATTATCCATAACGCGCTCTCATAATTAAGTCGGCTCAAGGAATAGAGCAAAGGTCGGCTTATTCTGAGTGTTATTACAGTTGTTGGCTTACACACACGATTTAAAGATGCCGATTTGTGCCCGCGTTTTGGATAGTGACGTGGATATTCATAGAAACGTGTTTCCCGTTGAGACCGAGTCAGCCGAAGCTTGAAATGACGTTCTTGACAAGACTGTAGGGGATATCCTTCTTGCTATGCAATGCAAACAGTACCGATATCCCTATAAGCGAGTAGCTTTTCAAAATCCTGAGCAGACAGTACGACGTGCTCATCGCCTTGACTCACCGCCAATATGTTTAGCGGCTCGCACGAGTCTGCGATGAAGCGCTCTTTTCTCTTCGTGTCGCGGTTTCCCATCTCATCACTTCTTCTTGATCATCGTGCCAGATGCTCATCAATAGCTTTGTCCCCGGCGTGGCAAAGAAGGGACGCCTTGGTACAAGACCTCGCTAGTAATTCAATAGTTTCGCTTAAAAAAGAGCCAGAACACGACGCCAGACAGAACGATGAACAGTGAAGCGACGTAGATCGGGGCCTGTGCGACAATCTGCGCCGCGAGATACCCGGCAACAACTGGCGGAATGGACTGCGCCACCGCAGTCACGCTCGCATTAATGCCGAGGATCTCGCCCTGAACCGACTGGCCAGCCGAGCGGCTCACAATCGTCGTAAGAAATGCTTGCGAGAGCCCGTTTGCAACGGAAAAAAATGGAGCTACGAACAGCAACTGCCACGACGCATTGGGGAGGAAGAACGCGAGGACGAGAAATCCTGTGGCGGTGAGCGTGACGCGAAGAACTTTGTAGTCGGCATACTTCAAGAGTCTCCGGAGAATAAAGGCTTGGGCAATTACGATCCACAAACCCACGTACGCCAAAAAATCTCCGATGTTTCCTGAAGCGAAATTGACTTGTTGATGAAGTAGACGCCGATGAATGTAGTATAGAACGTAAAACCTCCTTGGAAAAGAAAAACGGTGGCGAAAAGCGCCCTAAAATCCTTGTAGGTGTACGCGTGAGCGATGTCCCGCAATGAGCGACTCCACTGAATTTTGAAGCCCCTTTGTGCGCGAGCGAGCGTCTCGGGAAGCAGAAGCAGTATCAGGAAAACGTTCATGGCGCTCAGCATCGCTGCAAACCAGAACGGTATAGCGGCGGTGAACCAGCTGACAATAGAGGGATCTGAAAGCTTTCCCCCGATATAAGGACCAATAATAAAGCCTAAGCCAAATGCTGCACCAAGAAGGCCGAAGTTCTTTGCCCGTTGTTCGGGCGGAGTAATGTCCGCGATCACCGCCTGGGCGACAGGAATGTTCCCCCCAGTGACGCCGTCGAATCCTCTCGCCAAAAAGAGGAGGGGGATGTTTCTTGTGACGATACCGAGTGCAAAAATGATGTACGAAATACAAGTGCCGGTGACTGATATTCCGAGCAGCTTTCTTCTGCCATATCTATCGGAAAGCTGTCCCAGGATGGGAGCGGCGAGGAACTGGCACAGCGGGCAAATGGCGACCAGCCAGCCTAGGAGTATGTATCCTGTTTGTATCGTATACCCTACTGGAAGCAAATAGAAAGGAGAGCGAGGACCGGCCAGAAGTATCGGCACTACAGGAATAAGGATGCCAATGCCTACCAGATCGAGACACACGACGGAGAGTATCACGAGGAGCGGCTTGCCTCGAGGTTTCTCGTCCATCACAGGTGCTCCTTTCCAGCGGGTGAATAGAAGCTCTCTACGGGGCCAGTCCTTTTAAGTTTTGCGATTTTGGAAGTTCTCGTACGCCTCTGAGCCTCGTTGCTGACTGAGGCCTCAGCATGCGAGCCATTGAAGGCGCTGCCTCAGTCGACAGGCGTGCGAGAGCCAGCGCAACGTTGTGTGGCGCGACGATTCTTGTCATAAGGGGGTTTGAGCCGCAGCACAAACGGCCAGCCGATGCCTACCGCGTCGTGAGTACAATCTCGACGCGCCCATGGCGTCGATCTTATTACCTATCGTTGCTAAACCGTGCCATCACGATCATAGTGCTGATCAACCTTATTCGTGGGTTTGCTCCGAGGTTTAAAAATGGAAACGGCCATCATCCGCATATTTGAGCAGCATCTCGACTTCCTGTCAGCAGATGCGGCGATGCAACTTGCTGAGCGATTTGCGGACCATTTCGGAAACATATGTACCCGTTCCAGCCTCGAAGACGTGTCCCCAGAGGAATTAAGCAAAGCGCACAAATTTCTCTTCCAGGAGATAAAACAGCTTGTCCGGCGCGATCCCCGCTTGGATCTGCGTTATCCTGATGAGGCAATAACCAACGTCGTGCTAATGCTGCTCGACAGCCTGGTGCGAGTCGTTACCCCGCAGTCGAACGATATGTGAAACGACTCTCGCTATAGTGTGGCCGTTGCTTGCTGAAGTACCACGTCTAACTTGGCCGCTGAGCCGCTCTGCTGCGTCGTGAGAGAAGCGCTTTTCAGAGTTCAGCTGGCTTGTTTTAGTGTCGCATTAAACGTTATCACGACGTCGCCAACTTGGATTATGTAACTTGCAGGAGACGTCGGCTGGTCGCCCTGCATTTTTATATACGAGATGGTGCTGGGCAGGCTGTTTGCAACACTCAGATAGCTCTGATGTGTATTAGTGGAGCTTGCAGTTGTCAGAGCTGGGAAATTAACAAGCTCGGCAGCTGTTGTAGCGTTATATCCTTGATCGATGGAGTTGACATAATTGCTTGCATCAGACGCAGAAGCAAACTTCGTGTACTGCGCTGTATACGTGAGGCTTTCATTCGGATTGGTTACTCTGTAGGTCACCATAGCGGTTGTGGCATTGATCCACTGGATTGATTGGTTCAACGTTCGAACCCAGCTGGCGTTGTTATACGCTTGCAGATCATCGTTAATGACGGCTTGGAGCACTGGATCGTGGGTTGTGCTGCTAGCAGATTGCGAGGTACTTTGATTTTGCGTGCTTGACGTGCAGCCGGCGGCTAGGACGCTTGCGATTAGCGCTGCAGCAATGAGGATGGTGACTCTTGATCTCATAAAGTAAATAAGCGCAGATTCCACAATTAATAGTTTTCTATTTGCAAAAAGCAAAGCTGCTAGGCTCTTCTTTTTTAAAAAGAGGGTTCATGGAGGTCTTAGTAACGTTTTTTCAGCTTGAAAGCGCTTAAATGAGGAATAAGCTGCATTAGCTGCTTTTCTGGGGCTGGTCGAGGAAACGCGCCAACAGCGTGTCCTATGGCGTCAGACGCACTGATTCATCGTCAGTCTTTGGTTTGCTTTCCAAACATGCTGAGGATCTCTATGGGGACGGGAAGCACGATGATGGAGTTGTTCTCTTCACCGATTCGGACCATGGCCTGATAGAGCCGAAGCTGCAAGGCGGCAGGTGACTTTTCGATCGTCTGAGCTGCTTCCAATAGCCGATCCGCTGCCATCGCTTCACCTTCTGCAAGCGTGATGCGCGCGCGCCTGTCGCGTTCTGCTTCAGCTTGGGCGGCCATCGATCGCTTCATTTCTTCAGGGAGCTCGACGTCCTTCAGCTCGACTGATAATACGTGAATGCCCCACGGCATCGTAAACTCGTCGACAAACTTGCGGATTCTTTCACCGAGCTGGTCACGTTGAGCGAGGACCGTGTCAAGCTCAGCGGTTCCTACGACGTCCCGTAGACTCGACTGTGCGAGTTGGTTTATCGCGTACCCGTAGTTGCTTATCTCGATGACCGCCTTGTCTGCCTGGACGACTTTGTAGAAGATCACCGCGTTGATCTGGCACGAGACATTGTCTTTCGTAATAACTTCCTGCCGCGGAATGTCTAAGGTGTTCACGCGCAAGTCTACTTTCTTGATCGATTGAAACGCCGGGAATACGTAGCGCAATCCTGGGGAGTAGACGGTCCTGAACGATCCGAAGGTGAATTTCACCCCTCGTTCGTATTGATAGATCACACGAAGCCCAGTGAGCAGATAAATAGCGATCGCTATGACGACAACGATCGCCACTCCAACGCCAGCACTAATATCTATTTGAGCAAACATGGACGACACCGCTTACCCAAATGACGCGCGGGGTGATTAACTTTTCTAGCAAAAAAAGCTCCGCTCCGCAGGCTTCAAAAAAGAAAACTGGTACGGATCCCTAGTTCGCTACCAGCCGCCACCAGGGCATCGAAGAAGGTCTTGATACCCTCGCTCACGTCCTGGAATCCCTCTGGCATCAGCGGTGCATTGCTTGCACACCCTAAACTGGGCCAAGTACTTGTTCACCTTCGCCCGGGCATCGTCGAGTTCTTTGCACGTTGGCGAGCGTCGATCAGCAAAATTGTGGGCCGGAATGAGGGGCATGTTGTTCATCATCGTTGCACCGCGCTTGCTCGTTTCCCGCGCAATTTCCTCCATTTGGTCATCGATGAATCAAACCGGGTCCTCGCTATGACTGACAGATTAGGATCAACATCCAGTCAGGGTGCAAATTTGCAGCGATGATAGTTCCGGTTACTTTTTCTTCGTGTCAAAACGGGACACTTGTGCTGTAATTTTTTTAAAAAAGTACTATATTATTTCGTATAGGCAGGACTGAATATCCTCTCCAAGTTTTCCGATTGCATCTGCCCGGCACCGCTGGCAATGGCGCATCTGTTTCACGTATTTTGTGCATTCATCTTGCATCTTCCGCTTCATCTCCATTGTTGGCGGCGTTATGTCGGCAAACTTGTATTGTGCAATAAGGGGGATAACGTTGAAGGTATACACACCCATTTCGCCTACCTTTTTCGCAATCTCCGGAATATGTTTGTCGTTGATGCCCGGAATATAGACCGTATTGATTTTCACGATCATATGCCGCTTTACCGCCTCTTCAATGCCTCTTAACTGCTGGGCGAGGAGAATTTTTGCACCTTCGATCCCCGTATAGCGTTTGCCCTTGTAATTAATGAACGCGTAGATCTTTGCGCCGATCTCCGGGTCAATGGCGTTAAGGGTCACGGTGACATTACCCACATCATACTTCTGGAGCAGGTCGATCTTATCGGGGAGCAATAATCCGTTTGTACTGAGGCACTTGATGACATTGGGGTACTGCTCGTGAAGGCGGCGAAGCGTTTCAAAGGTCTCTTCATTTGCGAGCGGCTCACCCGGCCCGGCGATCCCTATGACCTTAATATAATCATATTTGTCAATTACTTCTTTAACCAATTCCATAGCTTCATCAGGATTGAGTACTTTTGTTGTGACACCGGGGCGGCTCTCGTTCACACAGTCAAAGTCACGAATACAGTAGTTACACTGGATATTGCATCTGGGTGCTACCGGAACATGACACCGCCCGAATGTGTGGCACGCTTTTTCGGAAAAGCAGGGGTGTTCCTGGATCTTGCGCATCTGTGACGGGTCCCACAGGACTTTACTACCTGCGACATCTGCAATTCTCATTTCATCGGACATAGTCAACACCACTACGTGCGTTGTGAATGTTTAAATAGAGTTCAATTGTGGTAGAGTGATCCACTTTACCCTTAACAACTTTGTTTTCCCATTTGTTAAAGGTTGTCGGTTTCATTATTGATAAAAGGGATATCCGTATCTCACAGACAATTCTCTCTCTATAGAGTCGACCGTGGATGAACTCAGAACACCCTTACCTCTGTAAAAGGGTTTTTCATCAGTCTTGCTTTTATTGCTCTCTTCAGTCATTTTATCGACCGGCTAAATTGCAGCAAACGCTCTGCGCTGCCTTGTGATGTGGTCCGCGTGGTTCCGCTCGTTTGTTCAGAAACCCAAAAAAAGCGACTGGGCGCTTCGCAGAGCATCCCAAAAAGACTTGCGTATATTATTATGAAAACATTAATATTAAAATGTTTGCTTGATGTGTCCCCATCGAACGCCCACATCAAGCATCAAGGTATTTACCTGGAAGATCGCGGCATTACCGGATCTTATTCTCCGCCCCAATCTTCTTCGGGAAGTTCGCAGCACTTCCTGAGCGCGTCACGAGCTGTCGCGACAGCTGGTATGCCTGCCGTCACCGCGAGGACCCCCAGCGTGTCGAGGACCTCTTCACGCGAAGCGCCCATGTTCATCGCGGCCCGCATCTGTGCGGTTGCACAAGCTTCACAGCCCATTGCGGAAACCACTGCGAGGGCGATTAGTCTCTTTGTTTTTGCCGAAATCGCTCCGTCGCTCAGAAGCGCTTTATCCATGTTATAGATGACGTCAAACATCTTCGGATGCGACTCATAAATAAGCTTCAGAAGCGCGGGGGAGAATCCCATGTCTTTTCTAAGTTCTTTAAGTTCTACGTCTCCAATAGGCATGTTTCAAACCTCTAAATACTGATAAATGTTATAATATAAATCAATAGTTGAATCGTTGATAGCGAATTCATCTGGCTGTGGCAGCTCTAGAAACGAAGCTGGCGCCTAAGTCAAGAGTGGACTGCACGGCGTGCAGGTGCGTTCGCGTGGCGGAACGAAGGCCATTACTGTACGAAAAAATGAAAAACGCTGAGGAAGAAGAGTTGCCTGAGGATCGTAAGAAACGCGAGCGTTTAACGGAGCCGGAGGGCTTGCCTAAAGGCGAAGAGTGCCCCCACTATCCGTGTCATTTCAAAGGACAAGTGTGCTTGTTTTGTTATTGTCCGAAGTACCCGTGTGAGGACTCGCAGCTTGGTAAGTGGATAGTGAGCTCTCAAGGCGACGTTGTTTGGACGTGTATCGACTGCAGACTAATCCACAAGAAGAGAATAGCGGAATATCTGCGTGACCATCCTAGGGCAACGGTCGACGAATTGAAGCGCATTGACGCCGAGTAGTCGTGCGCACGATACTAAGTGCAGAATCCCTTTTTTGACGAGTCGGGCAGCTGAGCACTGGTAATATCCCGGTGGACGTGCGGCTTGCCATCAATTTTATATAGAACTGTACGCAATGTAATCACGTCATTTCACGTTTACAGGAGGAAGAGTATGGCAGGACGACCCACAGGACAACTTGTTAGTGCCGGCGGACAGCCGATTTTGATTCTCAAAGAGGGCGCCACTCGGACGCGAGGCGAGGAAGCCCAAAGCATGAATATCGAAGCTGCGCGCGCCGTAGCAAATGCAGTGCGAACGACTCTTGGCCCTAAGGGGATGGACAAAATGCTCGTCGATAGTATCGGCGATGTTGTCATCACCAATGACGGAGCAACCATCCTAAAAGAGATGGATATTGAACATCCCGCTGCAAAGATGGTAGTTGAGGTCGCCAAGGCCCAGGATGACGAAGTCGGCGACGGGACCACAACCGCCGTTGTGCTCGTTGGTGAACTTTTGCGAGAAGCAGAGGAGCTTTTGAGTGAAGATGTCCACCCTACGATAATCGCTGCGGGATTCAACTTGGCCGCGCGCAAGGCGACAGACGTCCTTACTGAAATCGCTTTTGAAGGCGATGATGCGACGCTTAAACACGTTGCGATGACGGCCATAACGGGAAAGGGCGCTGAGATGATGCTCGGCACGATAGCCGATATCGTTGTCGAAGCGGTGCAGCTCGTCGCTGAGGACGTCGATGGAAAGAAAACCGTCGACCCCGACGACATCAGTGTGGTGCGCCGCTACGGAGCATCGGTCGATGATTCAAAACTCGTGCACGGCCTCATAATCGACAAAGAAAAAGTGCACCCACTTATGCCCACGACGGTGAAAGATGCCAAGATAGCCCTTCTTAACGTTGGCTTGGAGATCGAAAAGACGGAGATCGACGCGAAAATTGAGATAAACGATCCAGGACAGATGCAGTCGTTCTGGGATGAGGAAGAGCGGAGGCTTGAATCGATCGCCGACAAGGTTATTGCAACCGGGGCAAACGTCGTTTTTTGCCAGAAAGGGATCGACGATCTCGTTCAGCATTATCTTGCGAAAGCGGGCATCTTGGCAGGACGGCGGGTCAAGAAAAGCGATATGAAACGCCTCGAAAAGGCGACTGGGGGCAAGATTACCGACACGCTGGAGGATATTGCCCAACTCGGCTATGCCGGTCTGGTGCAGGAACGAAAAGTCGGCGACAATGAGATGATTTTTGTCGAAAAAACCCAAAACCCCAAAGCGGTATCTATTTTGCTCCGCGGCAGCATCGAACACGTTGTCGACGAGATGGATCGGGCGGTAAACGACGCCCTGAAAGTCGTCTCATTGACCCTTGAGAAGAACCAAGTACTGGCAGGCGGTGGCGCTCCGGAGATTGAACTTGCAATGACTCTGCGCGACTATGCCACGACTTTTGGCGGGCGTGAACAACTCTCCGTGCGCGCTTTTGCGAATGCGATGGAGATCATTCCAAAAACGCTCATTGAAAATGCCGGTGGAGATCCACTCGACAAGCTTGTGGAGCTTCGCAGCGCCCACGAATCGGGCGATCGAAATGCCGGTATATCAGTGGATGGTGAGGTAAGGGACATGCTAGCTCTCAATGTTGTTGATCCGCTCCGCGTAAAACTAAACGCGGTCGAATCTGCGATGGAGACTGCCAACATGATTTTGAGGATTGACGACGTCATCGCTGCGAGCACAGAAAAGCCCGAACTTGGTGGCGAAAGTCCAGAGATGTACTGAGAAGCGGAACTGTGATTGACTGGTTGGCAGTCATCGCTCTCTTTTTTGAGGTCCCGA
Organism: Methanobacteriota archaeon; assembly: GCA_963701995.1. Taxonomy (GTDB): domain Archaea; phylum Halobacteriota; class Bog-38; order Methanoflorentales; family Methanoflorentaceae; genus Methanoflorens. The sequence goes on from OY969693.1 coordinate 1,339,649, forward strand.
ATCGCGAATGCGGATCCGGCCTCCGATCTACGACGCAAAGGCTGCTCGGCCAGCTAACACAACTTATAAATAGTCAAGAATTGCTCATTTGAGTGGTTTTCAGGCGAAGATCGGCAGGCGGAAGTTTGCACCACGACACAGTGAGTGGTGAGCTTATGCGGCAACAAGGGATTCTTGCGGTTTTAATTGTTACGATAATGCTGTTTTCGTGTGGTTGTTTGGGGGGCGGGCAGAGCAATGATACTAACACGGCACCTCTCGCCAACTCCTTACTAGTCGCCAGATCGGTTGAGGTAATGGTGGGCTACAACACTTCGCTTTCCTGCGTTTTGAACATAACGAACGGGCAGGGCCTTGACAATCAGGTCGTTTACTGGTATCTCGACGGCACGCCTCTTGGGCAAAGCTCCACCTACTTTGGCTTTGCAACATACAACCTGTCCGTCAGCGACGTCTCGGGACTTGCGTTGGGAGAACATCAAATTCTCGCAAAATACAAAGGCAACGCCGATTATGCGGGTTCACAAGCAGAAGGCGTGTTGCTAGTTATCGCGGCACCAACACCAACACCAACGCCAAGACCAACACCAACGCCAAGGCCAACACCAACGCCAACACCAACGCCAACACCAACGCCATCGCCTTCTCTGACGCCCAGGCCCACACGGAGTCCGTCACCAACACCCACAGCAAGCCCGACCAAGACTTCGACACGCAGCCCAACAGGGAAACCGAGTTCCACGGTAGGTACTTCGCCGACCCTGTCGACGACGCGAACGCGAACGGTTACCTAAGATGCGGGCTTGTGTCGTCGCGACGCGATGAGCGGACGATGCCGCTGTGACCTCTCACTTTCTCAGGTAGGCACAAGGCGATCCACGCGAGACTCATGCGCAGACGTCTTACGATAGAGCTTGATTAGCGTGCCTACTGAAATCTCGGCGGTGATCTCGTCATTTCTGCAGGGCGTGCGATTTGAGCCAATCAGCAATCGCCGGTAACTCAAGTTCGTTTCGCGCAATGGCTAACACGAAACTCTTTATCGGTGCTTTGGGATCTACGTAGTAACCATTTTGCTCTAAGAACAGATCGCACCCTAGGAAACCGGTTCTTTTCGTGCCTTTGATCAATGCATTCGTACTGATGATACATTCGATCATGGAAGCAGCTTTCAAGAATATGTTGGGGTAAGGCGTATAGCCGTGAATCTGCGTTCGAGGGCGATCAAGGTAGCTTGAAAGTAGATTATCGCGAATGCCGGGGTGAAGACACGTGTCGCGCTCGCCTTCGATCGCCTCAATCATCTTGTGGTGTATGCTTCGAACCTGCTGTACTGTCAAGTATACGACCATCGCTAAAACTCCGCAAGCTCTTCTAGCACGCTCCGGTAACGCTCTATGGCGTCACTGAGCAGCCGCTCAAAGTCCTCTTCTTGCTGAAAAGTTTCGTGGATCGTGCCTGACTCGCCTTTGTCTGCCCCTCTTTCAATCTTTGACAAACTTGTTGTATGCGCGGCTTTGAAAACCGTGGTATTTAGAGAATCCCTCAGCGTCGCGCTGATCTAGCGACTTATCATTAAATGAAACGAGTGCCTCCGAATACAACGCCTTGGGCGAACTTCGAGCGACGGCGGTTGCAGTCCCATTATGCAGTAGCAGCGTGGCCGACCCGGTGACCCGTTCTTGCGTTTTGTTGATGAACGCGTTTAGTGCGGCGGTCAACGGTTCGTCCAGTAAGCCTTGATAGATCAGCTCAGCCCACGCCGCTTCAACTTGCGCCTTGAACTTGCGTTCCTGTCGAGTCAGGACAAGTGCCTCCAACTCTTCGTGAGCCGTCAGAATAACTGTCGCTGCGGGATGTTCGTAGATCTCTCGCGCTTTGAGTCCAAGAACGCGGTCCTCTATAAGGTCGGTTCGACCGACACCGAATTTTCCCGCCACCTCGTTGAGCTTTCTGATGAGCTGCAGTCCGCTCATTTGTACGCCATCTAACGCGACTGGGGTGCCTTTTGCGAAATCGAGGCTCAAAAGGAGCTTGCCTTGCGTTTTCGTCGGCGCCGTTGTCCACTTATAAATGTCCTCCGGCGGGATACAGGAAGGGTCTTCGAGACGTCCCCCCTCGATGGAACGGGACCAGAGGTTTTCGTCTACGCTGTACGGCTTCTCAAAAGTAATCGGCACGTCAAGATTGTGTTCGAGCGCATATTCGATCTCCTCAGAACGCGTGAGATTGAGTTCACGCATTGGCGCGTGAATCTTGTATTTTGATGCTCGGAACACCGCTTCGAATCGAAGCTGGTCATTGCCTTTTCCGGTGCAGCCGTGGGCGATCGCTGAGACGTGCTCTCTCTCAGCGATTTCGAGCACTTTCTTTGCAATGAGTGGTCGGGCAATGGCTTGTCCCAGGGTATACCCTTCGTAGTTGCCGTTTGCCTTGATCAGCGGAAACAAGTACTTCTCCACGAACTCGTTCTTCGCGTCGACGGTGTAGTGCTTGTCGCTGAGCTTGCCAGCCCGCGCTTCTGCTTTTCTCAGGTCGCTCTCGGGTTGGCCGACGTCAACCGTAACCGTCACAATCTCATCATATTGGTACTGCTCTCTCAAAATCGGAATGCAGACAGAAGTGTCTAGACCTCCAGAATATGAAAGCACGACTTTGCTCATCACAGTCACCTTGATAAAGTGGCAAGGGTTTCACAGTTTGTGCACGCGTGTCGGTTATCGGCCACCTCAAGCGCGCGCGTGAATTACGGCGGTGTTAGCGACCGTATCTGAGAACCGCTGTCGCGGGTCACCTTGAGTCGCGAAGCCAACGATCAGATCTAGTGCGAATAGGAGCGCGAAAGCCGGAAGCCAGGCTTTGGTGAAACTTCTCACAAAAGCCTTTGTATAGGTCATGCTGCCCGCAAGCGACCTCACTTTTACGTCCACAAAACGCTTGCCGATCGTCGCACCTGTCGATCCTTCGAGTGCGACATAGTAACCCCACACGATGATGAGGCCAAATATGGCTGAAAATCCCGAAAATAATCCGCCAAAAGCGTTTACGTTGAATACCAATAAAGGCAAGAACAAAACAATTGCGAGCACGGCGTTTAACACCACGAACACGACGAGCAAAATTAACGAGTCGATGACGAACGCTATTGCCCGTCGCGTCCATAGATTTTGGAGTGCGCTGTTGGCTCGTACGACTTCAAACCTTCGCTGCATAGTGTCGCTCCACAGTTACACGCGCGAGCTTAAAAGCGTTTTTGTCGACGCTGCACCTTGTGATATGTCTCGTTTCCGCCACGCTTCATATTGCGGTCCTCAAACGCGAGCGCAATGTTCGAGCAAAGTTCGCTGCTTTTACGGCTATCGCTCTCGCGCAGTAACGGCTAGGTACAGAACAGAACAGCACACTGCTCGAGGAACGGCGGCTTTGAACACACGCGACGCGGGTCAACCACTGGAGCGGCGTGATCGTGCACGCAATTAGCTTTCCGGCCATAAATCGCTAATGTAGCTATTTAAAGGCTTTATCGTGAGGTTCTGAGCTCGTGGCTTATCGTAATGCTCGAGCATCGTGTGGATGGCATCCGCTGAAGCTCGGGCTCCCTGGACGCTTGTTATATACGGCACATTGTGATCTACGGCTGCGCGCCGCAGCACCTCTCCATCAAGCCGGGACTGCTTCCACGTAGGGGTGTTGATTATTAGTTGTATCCCGCCGCCGCGCATCATGTCCAGCAGTTCGGGGCTGTCGGTGAGTTTGGGCACCCTAGTTACTGGCACGTCGCGCTCTCCAAGGTAGTTTGCTGTCCCAACCGTCGCTAGCAGCTTGAATCCGGCTTTGTGTAGTGATTTTGCGATGCCGCATAATTCAGGCTTGTCCTCGTCTCTTACCGAGATGAACACTGTCCCCGAAAGTGGTAGTTCATTCTCGCTCGCGAGGGCTGCCTTGTAAAATGCCCTTCCGAAGTCATAGTCTATGCCCATGACCTCTCCGGTACTTTTCATTTCGGGGCCTAATATCGGATCTACTCCGGGCAGCTTGTCAAACGGGAGCACCACTTCTTTCACGGCAACGTGCCCGATCGTGGGCTCTGTCGGATAAAGGTCCCGCAACCGCTGTCCCATGATCACTTTGGCGGCGATCTTGGCCAACGGCAAGCCTGTGGCTTTTGAGACATAGGGAATCGTTCTGCTTGAGCGTGGATTTGCTTCTAGAACGTAAACCGTCCCGTCTTTTATCGCCATTTGAAGGTTGATGAGCCCAACGACGTTAAGCGCACGGGCAATCCTCCTCACGTAGTTCTTGATAATTTCCTGCGTCTCAGCGTCAATTGATTGAGCTGGGATGACGACCGCCGAGTCGCCGGAGTGAATCCCTGCCTCTTCAATATGTTCCATTATTGCGGGCACCAGGACTTGGTCTCCGTCACTAACCGCGTCGACGTCGATCTCAACTGCGTGCTGCAAGAACTTGTCGATCAGTACCGGGTGTTGTCTGGATACCTTCACCGCTTCGTCAATATAACGGCCCAGCTCAGATTCGTCGTAGACGATCTCCATTGCGCGGCCCCCGAGCACGTATGAAGGTCGTACGAGGAGCGGATAACCTATCTCGCGCGCGATTTTCGTCGCTCCCTCGCGAGAGGTCGCGGAACCGCTTTCCGGTTGCGGAATGGCGAGCTGTTGCAACAGTCTCGAAAACCGATCTCGATCTTCTGCAATGTCGATAGAATCGGGGGATGTGCCGAGGATCTTCGTTGAAAGCCCCCTTCGCTTGATCTCGCTTTCAAGAGGGATTGCGAGGTTTACGGAAGTTTGGCCCCCGAATTGCACGAGAACGCCGTAAGGTTCTTCTTTTTCAATGATATTCATCACGTCTTCCAGCGTTAGAGGTTCAAAGAAAAGCTTGTCTGACGTGTCATAGTCGGTCGAAACCGTCTCGGGATTGTTGTTTATGATATGCGCTTCTATGTGTTCCTCTCGTAGCGAGAGCACTGCGTGGACCGTACAGTAATCGAATTCAATCCCTTGTCCTATTCTGATGGGGCCTGCCCCTATGATGAGCACTTTCGTTCGGTCTGTAGGGACAACTTCGTCCTGCTGTTCGTAAGTGGAGTAGTAGTATGGCGTCTGCGCTCGAAACTCAGCGGCGCACGTATCGACCATCTTGTACGTCGCCGTTACGTTGCGCGTTTTGCGATTTCTGAGGTCTGTGACCTTCGTTCGTTCAAGACCGGTCAGGTCAGCGATCTGCTGGTCGGTGAACCCGAGGCGCTTTGCTCGTCGTAGATCTTCAGCGCTCACCTGCTCAGCGTGCCGGTTCAGGTATTTCCCTTCGAGGTAAGTTTCAAAATCAACGATATTCTTGATTTTCTGAATGAAAAATGGATCAATATCCGTGCGTTGCGCTATTTCCGCGACGGCGTGCCCCTTCTTGAGGGCGCTGTAGATCTGAAACAGTCGCTTGTCAGTGGGGGTGGACATCAAATCAATGGGATCTTCGGCGATGGAAACAGCGATATCCAAGTCGAGCGATCGGATCGCTTTCTGGAGCGACTCCTCGAGCGTTCGACCAATCGCCATGACTTCGCCCGTGCTTTTCATGGCCGTTCCTAGCGTATTATCTGCGCTCGTGAACTTGTCAAACGGCCATCGCGGTATTTTGACGACCGTATAATCTATGGTCGGCTCAAATGAGGCTGGCGTTTCGTTGGTAACTCGGTTGGGGATCTCGTGTAGTCGTAACCCTATTGCGATCTTTGCTGAGACGCGCGCGATAGGATACCCCGTCGCTTTTGATGCAAGCGCCGATGAACGTGACACCCGTGGATTTACCTCAATAACGCGGTACTCTCCGTTCTTCAGGGCGAACTGTATGTTGCATCCGCCTTCGATCCGCAGCGCACGAATAATTCGTATCGAAGCGCTTCGCAGCATCTGGTGTTCAACATCGGAAAGGGTTTGCGACGGCGTTACGACGATCGACTCGCCCGTATGCACACCCATAGGGTCGACGTTTTCCATGTTGCAGATGGTGATGCAGGTATCTCCGGAATCGCGCATCACCTCGTATTCGAATTCCTTCCATCCGAGAACGCTTTCTTCTACTAAGACTTGGCCGATGCGCGACTTTTTTATACCGTTCTCGATGATGGCCTTCAATTGCTCCTCATTTCTGGCTATGCCGCTCCCACCCCCCCCGAGGGTGTACGCGGATCGGACGATTACAGGCAAGCCGAGTTCCGCTGCTAGCCATTGGTAGTCATTCGAGTCGTAGACGGCGTGGCTTTTGGGGACTCTTTCTCCGATGCCTTCCATCGTTGTCCGGAACCGTTCCCTGTCCTCGGCCATATAAATGGTCTCGAGTGGCGTGCCTAGGGGTTTGACCTTATAGTCTGCCAAGACGCCCATCTCTGCCAGTTCGGCTGTGATATTGAGGCCCGTTTGGCCTCCAAGACCCGCGATTATTCCGTCAGGCTGTTCCTTTCGCACGATTGCAGCTACAATGTCGGGCTTCAGCGGTTCGATGTACACCGCGTCCGCCATGTTCGGGTCGGTCATTATCGTTGCGGGGTTCGAGTTCACCAAGGTGACCGCTACCCCCTCTTCTCGCAAAGAGGTGCAGGCTTGGCTGCCGCTGAAGTCGAACTCGGCCGCTTGCCCGATCACAATTGGACCGGAGCCGATGAGTAGCACCTTCTCTATGTCTGCTCTTTTTGGCATACTTCTTGGGCGTACACTAAGGGGATTGTGCCGTCACATGTTGTGACCCGCGACGTCGGTAATCTGGTCGAAAAACGATTTCTCAAGGTCATGCGGACCGGGGGATGCTTCAGGGTGATATTGCACGCTCATTATATGCAGGTATTCATTTGCAATGCCTTCGACGGTGTTATCGTTGGCGTTTACCTGTGTTACGGTCATTTTATCCCGTTGGTCGTAGCGAACCGCGTAACCGTGATTTTGTGCCGTGATGTATACGCGCTGCGTGCGAAGGTCCAAAACGGGTTGGTTCGCGCCTCGATGTCCGAATTTGAGTTTATACGTCTCTCCATCAAGTGCGAGGGCGATCAGCTGATGTCCGAGACATATCCCGAATATGGGCACCTGTCCTGCAAGCTCGCGGACAACATGAATCCCGTTCTTGGCTTGCGCGGGATCCCCGGGGCCATTAGAAAGCAGTATCGCGTCAGGTTCGTAGTCTGCTATTCTTTTTCCCGGCGTGTCTGAAGGCACGACGACGAGGTCGATGTCGCGATATCGCAGATTCTTAATTGTGTTTTGCTTGACGCCAAAGTCCATGAGAACGAAACGCTTCCCCTTACCGGGAATATGGTAGGCATTTGCGCAGGTAACTTCTGATACTAGGTCAAGGTTGGCGATGTCTGGAGCGCGGCGTGCAAGGTCAATAGCCCTACGAATGTCGGCGCGCGATCCTTTAGCGCTTGGCACGAGGCTTGCCCGCATTGCGCCTTCGTCGCGGATCATGATGGTGATCATCCGAGTGTCAATGTCCCATATGCCGGGAATTTCGTAAGCGTTGAGGAACGCATCGAGTGTCTGGTCTTTAGTGGGGTGTTCACACAGCTCTCTGATGACAAATCCTTCGGCTTGTATGCCTGCTGACTGGCAGTCATCATAGTTTACGCCGTAATTTCCGACCAACGGATAGGTGAACAGCAAGATTTGGCCGTTGTACGAGGGATCGGTCAGTGCCTCCACGTAGCCCGTGTAGGGGGTGGCGAAAACAAGCTCGCCCGTCGTGGCGCGCTTCGCTCCAAACCGTTTTCCCACCACCGCGGCGCCATTTTCAAACGCGAGAATCGCTTTCATGATCGTTCTACGGGAGCGTTGGTTCTAGCTTGACGGTCGTGCATCTTTTATGCTAATCACGAGTATCTGGTAAATAAGTTATTGCGTTCCGTGCGGCACATAGGCACGACAATATGGTGGCTGTTTAACGTACTAACCAACATTGGCGGGCGAAAGCAGCAAGCGAGGAGCTATTATTGAGACAGCTCCGATAAGCGGCTGAAAGCTTTAAATTGCGATTGCTATAGAACTGAAGCTACCCATGGAAAAATCAAGGGTTGCCTTACGGCTTGCGTATGTGGGAACTGAGTACGCAGGTTTTCAGGCACAACCAGGCCGCGCAACCGTACAAACGGCGGTTGTCGAAGCTTTACGCTGTGCGCGACTCTTTGACGAACCTCGTGCTGCTCATTTCACGGCCTCTGGCAGAACCGACAAAGGCGTTCACGCTCTCGATGCGGTGGTAGCGTTTGAAACTGATGCAAGTGAGTTGGCCCTCCCTCGTCACATCAATACTCATCTGCCGGTAGAGATATGGACGTGGGCACGTGCGGATGTGCCCCCTACGTTCGATGCCCGACGGGATGCTCGTATGCGCGAATATCAATACATTTTGTGCGATGGGCAGTCCGATGTACAAGCTATGCGTGAGGCGGCGGATCTTTTGCACGGCGTGCACGACTTTCACAATTTCAGCCTCGAGAAACGGCGGCCGACCGTGCGGAACGTCTTTTCTTCGCGCGTGCGCGTGTCGGGCAACTTTGTCGTTGTTGAGATCGCCGCCAATAGTTTCGTGTGGAACATGATGAGAAAACTCGTTACCGGGCTCGCTCTTGTGGGAAACGGACAGCGAAGCGTTGCGTGGTTTAGGAACATGTTGGAGGGAAGCCACGTCGAAGGCATCCGGTCAGCGCCCGCTTCGGGACTCATACTTACGCGGGTCGAATATGACGGCATCGACTTCGTCGAGGATACGTACGCAAAGAAGCGTGCACAGCAGCGCATAAAGGAAGCACTTGTGCACAACGGTGTTATGATGCAAATTCTGAAGCGATTTAACGAACGAATGACGGGTACGCTTTAAAACGTGCGGCTTAGTACTCGTCAAGGGATTTTTGCTCGCGATGTGAGTCCGTTTTGTGTGCGTTGTCGTGATTGTCTGCACGTTGCTTACCGCCGCGCTTAACGTGCACTTCTGAAGGTGAATCACCCTGATTTTCAGCTGGAGAGTGAGGCGCGTCGAAACTAACCGGCACCTTGTGCTCTGAAATCGGTTGACGTACGGGCGTCTCCCCACCGCTTAATCGTTGCGCTACTTGTAACGCGGTTTTTACCGCTGGAGCATCCTTTTTGGCGTTCATTAGGAACGCAAGCTCGTCGGCAGTGAGATGCAGTGCTGCCGCTATGCCTGCTGGGTCTCTCTCCGTAAGCTCTTTGTAGAGTGGAATAATGTCTTGCCGCGCTTTGGTCACTGAGATGTGGTTTGCGGTGCCGATTTTAGTTGCCACCGCGTCCCTCAAAGCGCGTTTAGACCGTGTCTGCCCGAGGCGCATCCAGTGCGTCGGTGGGGAATATTTGGCCGCGGCATGGCGTTGTCCACGGTTTTGGCGGCTCACTACGTTCACTCCCGAGGTCATCAGTTCGGCGGCATATCTCCATAGGCCGTAGTTTTGTCTCTTTCGCGTTCGTCCGAGGTAAATATCAGCTCTACGCAGTACCTGAAATGCGCGCGCGAGAGCCCCATCTTTCAAAGAACGTGGGAGGTTTTCGTCTACCCAGTGGATAAGGTCTTCAGGCGTCTCATCGACCCCGTACGAAATAATGAGGGGCTTGATCGGGTCGGTGTCGCTAAAAATGCTTCTCATTAGGTCAAATGGGGATTGGGCGCGATCGCGAGATGCGGTTTCCATCTGCGCCCCTCCGAAGTACGCTTGAAAGTCGGTTATCGCCGACCTCAGATCTCCTCTCGCGTTCTTCACGATCTGTTGGATGGAAACCATGTCGACGGCACCCAGCGATTGGCCAATGTCCGAGAGCGTCTCGCGGAGCGTCTCTAGCTCGCGTACCGAGTCTGTGAGAATCTCAAGATCAGCGCTGATCGCCTCCAGCTCTGCCGCGTCTCGTGACCGCTCAGGCTGCTCGAGCCGGGCCATCAAGTCAGCAACGGCTTCCTGAGCTTCACAAATCGCTGGCCTATCGAGGTCAAAGCCGAGTTGTGTGAGAATCTCAAGATCAGCGCTGATCGCCTCCAGCTCTGCCGCGTCTCGTGACCGCTCAGGCTGCTCGAGCCGGGCCATCAAGTCAGCAACGGCTTCGTGGGCGCGTAAAACGTCTCTCCTCTCGTTGTGCCAGATATCCACCAGCGCCTTTTGTGCACTTTCCTCCCTGATGGCGAAAAAGGCGATGAGTTTGCAGTGTCCACGGAGCGTCGACGAGACCCCGTACAGGTCGTTGGCCGTCAGAATCACAGGTTCGCGCGTTTTTTTTACGAGCTCCGTCACTGCTTTTGCCCCGCCGCGATCAGCATTGCCGTGTAGGTTGTCAATTTCGTCAAGCAGTATTAGCTTCTGAGCATTTTGAAGTGACGCGTTTCGTGACGCCGCTCCTACTGTCGCGTTAATAGCTCCTTGAGTTCGCTTGTCACTGGCGTTAAGCTCGAGCAACTGCCACCCCATGTCATTTGCCAACGCGACTGCAGCGGACGTTTTTCCGGTGCCGGGCTTACCGTATAACAATGCTGCCGTTTTCTCCGCGGGCCAGTTAAGCGCCCATTTGCGGAGCTCTTCGACAGCTTTGTGGTTGCCTCTCACTTCTGAGAGAGTCCGCGGACGGTATTTTTCAACGAGGTCCATAGAATCAAGCGCAGAAATCAAGAGATAGGGGCGGTATAAGGATATAAGAACCCCCTATGCCTATTAATGTTTTGTGAACGACATGAAACTGGACGAATTGGCTCAGTCGCTTCGTGACTTTGAAGGCATTACACGGAAGCGCTCGATCGGTTCACTCGTGAAGTGGTTCGACGAGGACCTCAGCACAGGAAACTTTGGGGAGGATGCCGCGGTAATCGAGCGAGGCGACGAGTCCCTGCTTATAGCCGCTGATGGCATCTGGTCCAAGCTCATGGACGCGGATCCTGAGTGGGCGGGGTACTGTGCAGTCCTCGTAAATATTCACGACATTTTAGCTATGGGGGGCACGCCGCTGGCGATGGTCGACGTATTCTCGGCGAGTTCGGCTGAAGTTTGCAACCGAGTCTTGGCGGGCATGAGCGAAGCCACAAAAAAATTCGACGTGCCGGTCGTCGGTGGGCACGTGCACCCCGACACTACTTATAACGCGCTCGACGTGGCCATCATTGGCACCGCAAAGACTGACTCAATCATTTACAGCTGCAAGGCCCAAGAAGGACAGGACGTCCTCGCTGCCGTCGACTTAGACGGGAGGGTTCACCCATCGTGCAGTCTTTGTTGGGACACGACGACGATGAAGCATCCCGAAATGCTCCGCAGACAGCTGCATACCATGCCTCGCCTCGCGCAACAACACCTAGTGTCGGCGGGAAAAGACATCAGCAATCCAGGTTTGCTCGGCACACTCGGTATGTTGCTCGAAGTTTCTGAGGCGGGCGCTGTGGTAGAACTGGATCGGATTCCGATCCCCGATGGCATGGACATGCATCTATGGCTGCGCATGTATCCAGGAATGGGGTTCGTGTTAACCGTTCAACCACAGAACGTGCAAGAGGTCGTAAACATCTTCGAAGCGGCCGGTATGGCAGCGGCTAAAATAGGCGAAATTACCGGAACGAGAAAGCTTGAGATTACAAATAACTCGGAGAAGGTCGTAGTGTGGGATTTTGCTCAGGATACCATCATGGGTATAGGCGCCGTGGCTTGTCGATAGTGTTGACAGAGCAAAATCCAAGAGAAATTAAAAAAAAATCAAAAAAGAAGTGGGAGATAAGGCAAAAATGCCTTATCGGTTCTAATTTTATCTAGTAGTTGGTGTACGTTCTGGTCCTTCCGTCGGGTCCAACAAGTTCAAGCTTGACTGGCCAACGTCCGTCAATCGTGTGGGTTGCACACGAGAAGCACGGGTCGTAAGCACGGATGACCATTTCAAGCCGATTGAGTAATCCTTCCTGTGGTTCGCCGTCCTTTATCAGGAGTTTCGCAGCCTCGCGAACCCCTAAATCCATCGCTCCTTGGTTGTGACCGGTCGAAACGATCATGTTGGCCTTCGTTATGAAGCCCTGATCGTTTGTGGTGTACTCGTGGATGAGCGTCCCTCTCGGCGCTTCGAGAACACCAACGCCTGTCGCCGCTCGCGGTTCGGGCTTTGCCCAAACGTCTGTGCTGGTTATGTCTGGATCGTTTAGGAGTTCAATAGCACGTTCGCTGGCGTACATCAGCTCAATAAGCCTTGCGTAGTGATAGAGTAACGTCTGCTGTGGCATCCTCCCAAAAGCGGCTCTAAAGTCCGTGAGCATGTCATTGGCCAGTGGTGTTGAGATCTTGTCGCACACGTTTATGCGGGCCAGCGGCGCAACGCGATAGATACCATCAGGCCAGCCCTTCTCCTTCCAATACGGGAATTTTAAGTACGACCACTCTTGGTAATTCTCCTGAATGTAGTCCGCGTATTTGGTGGGATCAAACTCCTTGATGATAGAGCCGTCAGTATCCATCATGCGAAGGGTTCCGTCGTACATCTCGAGGTTTCCGTCCTTGACTAAGCCCATCATCGGAGTATTGACGACTCCGAGAATTTTTATGACATCCATGTACTGCTCGAATATCGGAGCAGCCACTTCTAAGCCTAGCTTTGTGAATTCAATCGAGTCCTGGGCGTCCTTGAGCATCTTCTGACGTTGGTCCTCGGTAATCCCCTTGGTGAGCCCGCCGGGCTTTGCGGTGACAGGTGCCGCTCTTCCACCGATGGCCCTGATCATCTCCTGGCCTCGTTTTCTGTTGAGGACAGCTTGTGTTGCAAGCTCAGGATTTGCTTCAATCACTCCAAAGACGTTGCGCTTCTTTGGATCGCCATCGGGCGTGAATATGAGGTCCGGCGCCGCAAGGTAGAAGAAATGGAGCGTGTGGCTGTGTATCATTTGTCCCATGTGCATAAGCTCCCGGAGTAGCGCAGCGGGACGTGGAATCTCAACGCCAAAGGTGTTGTCAGCTGCTTTCGCTGAGGCGAGGTGGTGGCTGACTGGACAGATGCCACAAATGGCCGTCACGATTCTCTGGGCGTCTTCTATAGGTCTCCCTTGTAGGAGTTTTTCAAAGCCACGCATCTCGATAATGTGTACGTGCGCATCGTCGACCTGTCCTGCATCGTTGAGGTTGACAGTAACTTTTGCGTGACCCTCAACTCTCGATACAGGTTCAACGGTGATCGTCTTCCCCATATGTATTACCTCTTGTTTTCAGTGACCTTTGCCTTAATCATTGATACAGGCAGTGTGTAGCGATAAAAGGTGCCTATTGGATCATAGACGTCCTTTACCATCTCGTCTAAGTCGACTGAGGAGTCCTCATCTAAACCGTATGCTGATGCGACCACATTGAGCATCGCCGCACCTTGTTCATACGAAGCGTCTGTTGGGCCGTAGCAGCCTGTGCACGTCGCATTGACCTGCGGGCATTGCGCGCCGCATCCGCTGCGCGTCGCGGGCCCCATGCACATAAATCCTTGGTTAAGCAGACACTCAGTGGGCGTGCCATTTGCTTCAATTGGTCTCTTTATTTCCTCTATTCTCTTCTCCTTCCTCTCCCGTGGACAGTCTTCGCACACGTTCTTGTTGCTCAATTGAGGCTCTTGGCCTTGGAGGAGCGCAGTGAGAACTGATGCGATGACGCTCGCATCTGGGGGACATCCGGGTATGAAATAATCGACTTTTATAACGTCTGAGACCGGTCTGAGCGTGTCAAAGAGTTTTGGCAATTCTTTTGAATTCGGGATCTCTTGATCAGGAGCTGTGGACGTCGACGTTTTAACTGCTTGTTTGATGTCTGACATCGCGTTGATGTTGTTCAAACCTGGTACGCCACCGAACGCCGCGCAACTGCCGAGCGCAACTATGATGTCTGAGGTCTCTCGGACTTTCTGTGCGACGTGCAAGTTGTCTTCATTGCGAATGCCACCAGTCAGTATGCCGACTGTAGTGTGTTGATCAAAGTCCTTAATGTCCATCAAAACTGGAATGCGAACGAACTCTATTGCTTGCAATACGTCTAGAAGCGCTTCGTGCAGATCTAGAACGGCTATCTCGCAACCAGAACAAACGGCTAGCCAGTCCTCTTGGACCTTTACCTTATCTCCCATTTATGAGTCACCTCATGTCTGAATTCCGGAAAAGCAGTGAGAGTCAATGATGAGGTCAAATACATCATGACCTCTCGGAGAAATGCAAAATTGCCTCACACTCTTGACCCATTTGTATTTCGGCTTCCTCTATATAAAATATTTTGAGTGAAGTTACTAATGATGTTCAATTCAAAAACATTCCGTACAGAGGCGCAGAAACTGCTATCACTTTTAACTAGCAATTTATATGAAATTACTAATATATAAGCTTGTTATGCCCGATTTGAGGGACGTGACGCGATATCTCCTCTATCGACTCTTCGAGTCCGACTATCGTTCCTTTTCGTTGTGCGTCCGTGCGCACGCGATGCCGGCTCAGACCTCTCAGAAGCCCCTTGGCGCAATGTCTACTGACGCGCGGGTCTTTGCAGCAGCTTTATCATCTACGAGAGAGATATATATAATTGTATATATTTTAAAGAATATTTTAAGGATATTATGCACAGAGAATTGGGTGAACGCGTTTGTCTGGCATTCGCCCAAAAATGAATTTGATTTGTTTTATTAAAGTAAATAATATATAATCATACTAAATAATATATGAATGCTGGTGCGCGAGGAACGGCTGGCGCTGTTTTCGGTGTGCCAAACAAAGTAATGGGTGGGTTTGAAGAACAACCAAATGGCTTCGATAGTTGAACTAAATAATAAGCCTTTTATATTAAATATCTTGAACCTACGTGCGAATAATTGACTTTTTAGTAGACATGAGGCTGGTGAAATAGGTGACATTTGCGTTACATATAGATAAGAGCTGCACTGGCTGCAACAACTGCGTCGTGGCGTGTCCAGTCAACGCGCTTGAACTCGTCGTTGACGAACCTGCGACGACTAAGAAGACGTACAAAGTGCAGGGCGGCAAATCCCTAGCCGTAGACGAGGATGTCTGCGAAGCGTGTGGCGTTTGCCTTCAGGCTTGTCCACGAGATTGCATCCAGCTAACAGGACAGGGATAAAAAGGAGGGAATGAGCTTTGGCTTTGTTTCCGATATACTCTAAGAGAGAGGAAGGACGAAAATCGATCATAGAACAAAAGACGCTGGTACAGGCCCTCAACCTCGCCCTTGATATGGAGCGATGTACTGGCTGCGGCATTTGCAAAGAGGTATGCCCAGAAGAGGCGATTGAGAAAGGTCCAGTCGGAGCCGTGGGATTTAAAGAGATGGAAGTCCCCGAGATGGTCTTCGACGAGAAAAAGTGTTCATACTGCGGCGTATGCGTGGAGTTGTGTCCATTTACCGCGCTCAAGCTCACCGAAAATGGTGAGCCGAAGACCGATCTCATTGACCAGCAGGGGTTCCCCCACTACCTGAAGGTAGCCGAAATAAACCTAGACACGTGCGTGAGATGCAAGGTATGCGAAGAGATGTGTCCACGCGACAACGCGATAGAGCGAAACGTACCAGAGGTCACTGAGCGACAGCAAGCCATCACGTATACGGCCGAAATGCAACTCAACGAGGACCCCGGAAGCGAGAACAAGTGCACCTACTGCGGCCTTTGCGGTGAGATCTGTGATGCGCTGACGGTGGAGCACAAAGAGGCGACTCCCCTCAACGTCGAAGCGAGTGGAGAAGTGAAGTTTGAATCTTCAAAGTGCGACGGGTGCAAGATTTGCGAAGAGATCTGCCCGACAGACTCTATAAAGGTCGATAGGACGATCACTGAGGCGAAGCTCCAAGGTGAGGTCACAATCAACAAAGACGAGTGCATGTACTGCACGTGGTGCGCAAAGACGTGCCCCGTCGAGAACACCATTGACATCAAGAAGATCTTTGAAGGGTCTATTAATATAAAGACGGAAAACTGCCCAGCAGGATGTTCAGCATGTGTGGAGATCTGTCCGTGCAACGCACTCTATTTGCCGCCTCAAAAAGAGCCCGGAGAGATAGCAACAAAGCTTGAAGTGAATGATGATTTCTGCACGCTCTGCGGTGCTTGCGTGAACGTTTGTCCGGTTGCCAACACGATCGAGGTCAAGCGTGACGTGATACACATCGAAGGCACGGAGACGGAGCTTTACAAGAAGACGGCTGGCAAGATGATGGAGCTTAAGACTCCGACGATCGAAAAGTTGGGGGCATAAAGATGACTAGCGAAGGTATGAGAGACCCAAAGCACTATCAGCTTGGAAAAACTCAATTTGACCCCGATCTCATCAAAGAGGTCATAGCCCTTGGCGGCAAGAACGCACAAATGTGCTATCAGTGCGGAACGTGCACTGCAAGCTGTCCGATGGGCCAGAGAAGCGGGCTTCGGGTAAGAACCGTAATGAGAAAGGCCAATCTCGGCATGAGGGACGTCCTCGACGATCCAGACCTGTGGCTGTGCACGACGTGTTACACGTGCTCCGACCGCTGTCCGCGGAGAATAATGGCGACGGATGCCATTATCGCGCTCCGCAATATCGCGACTCGGGAGAAGAAAGTGCCGATGAGCATGATAAAGATCATGGGCGCGATCAGCAAGACGGGTCACGGAGTGCCGAACAATGAGGCCAATATGAAAAATCGCGTCAAGGTGGGACTGCCCGAGAACCCTCCGACGACACACACGTACCCGGAGTACATTAAAGACATTAATAAGATACTCGAGGTTACAGGACTGCTTAAAATCAGAGAGGAGATGGAGGCGGAAAGTCAATGAAGGAGTACAATTTCTTCTTAGGCTGCATCGCTCCTAACCGATATCCCGGCATTGAAGCATCAGCAGTGACGACTTCAAGGAAGTTCGATATTGAACTACGCGATTTCAAGGGAGCGTCGTGCTGCCCCGCGCCCGGTGCATTCGGGTCAATGGATGTGAATGCGTGGCTTGCGCTCGGAGCACGAAACATTTGTCTATCCGAAAAGGAAGGCAAAGATATTGCCCTCATATGTAACGGCTGTTACAAGTCGCTTTTTGAGGCGAATCACCGGCTCAAAGCCGATCCTGTGATGAGGGAAAAGGTCAACTCGATTCTTGCAAACATTGACTACGAGTTTCAAGGGTCAGTAGAGGTACGACACCTTATCGACATCTTGTACAACGATGTCGGACCGGACAAAGTGAAAGAGTCCGTTGAAGTGCCACTGACCGGACTGAACGTGGCCATTCACTACGGATGTCACTTGCTTAAGCCAAAGTTCGACAGAACGTTTGGCTCGAGTGAGCGACCGCGCTTCTTCGACGAGTTGGTTGAGGCGCTAGGGGCCACGTCAATCGATTACAAGGAAAAGATGATGTGCTGTGGGGCTGGAGGAGGAGTTCGATCGTACAAGATGGATCTCGCACTTGATATCGCAAACGAAAAGCTCTACAACATGACTCAAGCAGGCGCAGACCTCATAGTGGATGTCTGCCCGTTCTGTCACCTCCAGTTGGATCGTGGACAGGTTGAAATAAAGGAGAAGTTTGGAGACGTGTACGACCTACCGGTTCTCCACTACAACCAGCTTCTCGGCATGGCACAGGGCATGAACCCTGAAGAGCTGGGCCTTGATGCCCACGAGATAAGTGTTGAGCCACTGCTCGCAAAGATAATGTGAGGAAGGAGGCACAAAAATGGACGAAGAGAAGAGAATCGGCGTATTCATATGTCATTGCGGTACTAACATCGCGGGCGTCATAGACGTTAAGGAACTGGCCGAGTACGCAAAGACCCTGCCGAACGTCGCACACGCCGAGGATTATACGTACGTGTGTTCAACACCCGGTCAAACCATGATAAGAGACCGGATAAAGGAACATAACCTCAACGGGACTGTCGTGGCGGCGTGTTCACCAAGGCTGCACGAACCTACGTTTAGGAAAGCGACCGAAGAGGGCGGGGTGAACCCATTCCTGTTTTCGATGGCGAACATCCGGGAGCAGGACACGTGGGTACACATGGAAGAGCCGGAAAAGGCAATGCAGAAGGCAAAGGATGTGGTCAGAATGGAGGTCGCGCGGGCATCTATGCTGGAGCCCCTCACTCCAAAGACTGTTCCGGTTGAAAAGGCTGCACTCGTTATCGGCGCAGGTATCGCCGGCATCCAAGCCTCACTGGAGCTTGCCGATGCGGGAATAAAGACGTATTTAGTGGAGAAGGAGCCGTCCATTGGCGGCATGATGTCCCGTCTCGACAAGACGTTCCCGACACTCGACTGCTCGCAGTGTATCCTTACACCTAAGATGGTCGATGTTGAGCGCAATCCAAATATTGAGCTGATGACCTACTCGGAGGTCGACGACATAAGCGGCTACATAGGGAACTTCGACGTCACCATTCGGCAGAAGTCCCGATACGTGTACGAAGACAAGTGTAACGGCTGTGGCAAATGCCAAGAGGTATGTCCTGTGTCGCGGCCAAACGAGTTTGACCTGGGCTTGCAGCCTCGAAAGGCGGCCTATGTGCCGTTCCCACAGGCAGTGCCGCTCAAGTTCACCATTGATATGGACAGCTGTATCAAGTGTGACCTCTGCAAAACCGAGGAAGCGTGCGGTGAACTCGAGGCAATCGACTTCGACAAGCCCGATGAGCTCGTAACGGTCAAGGTGGGCTCAATTATCGTCGCCACCGGATTCGACATGTACGACGTTGAGCGAAAGGAGGAATGGGGTTATAAGGTCTTCGACAACGTTGTGACTGGGCTCGAGTTTGAACGGTTAATCGGCGCATCAGGGCCGACCGGCGGCAACGTCGTAAGGCCGTCTGACGGTCAGAAGCCAAAGAGCGTTGGCTTCGTGCTCTGCGCAGGCTCGCGTGATCAGGATGAAGAGGATGGTGCTAAGCCGTACTGCTCGCGTGTATGCTGCATGTACAGCTTGAAGCACGCTCACCAGCTGATCGAGAAGATCCCTGGCTGCGTGCCGTACCTGTTCTACATGGACATACGATCCTTTGGCAAGGCGTACGAGGAGTTCTACTACCGCATCCAAAATGAAGGCGGCAAGTTTATCCGAGGTCGCGTTGCGAGGATCACCGAAGATCCTGTCACGAAGAACCTCACGGTCACTGCTGAGGACACGCTCCTTGGAACACCCCTCGAGATGGAGGTTGACCTGGTAGTGTTGGCAAATGCCGTGGTGCCCGCTGAGAGCACACAGAAGCTAAAGACGCTTCTGACGCTTTCAAACAGTCCTGATGGGTTCCTGCTTGAGGCGCACCCGAAGCTCAACCCCATGTCAACGACAACTGATGGGGTGTTCTTAGCCGGGATGTGTCAAGGACCTCGAGATATTCCTGACGTCGTTGCTCACGCAGCGGCAGCAGCGGCAGCAGCATCAATCCCGATCCACAGAGGGTCAGTCACCCTTGAACCGATCTACGCCATTGTAGACCAGGAACACTGCGGAGGCTGCGCTACGTGCATCGGCGTGTGCCCGTACGGTGCGACTGAGCTCAACGAAGTTGACGGTAAGCTCGTTGCGAGCGTCAATGAGGCGAAGTGCAAGGGCTGCGGAACGTGCGGCTCAGCGTGTCCGAGCGGCGCCATAAAGATGCAACACTTCACGAATGAGCAGATTATGAGCGAAATAGAAGCGTTTGCTCAGGGGTGGTGAGAGTCATGGCAGAGGAATTTGAACCAAACATCTTAGGCATACTCTGTAACTGGTGCACCTACGCGGGGGCTGACCTCGCCGGTACCTCGAGAACGCAGTACCCGCCGAACGTGCGAGTCATCCGCATCATGTGTACGGGCAGACTCGACCCCGCATTCGTGCTGAAGGCCCTGAGCGTCGGAGCAGATGGCGTGCTTGTGTCTGGTTGCCACGTCGGTGACTGTCACTACCTTGCAGGCAACTTCAAGTCGCGACGACGTGTTGCGCTGCTGAGAAAGCTTATCGAAGAGTACGGTTACGACCGTGAGCGTCTGCGCATGACATTTATATCCGCTTCAGAAGGCGCCATTTGGGCAGAAGTGGTCCAGGACATGGTCAACACCATCAAGAAACTTGGACCAAATCCGTTGAAGCAGGTAGGTGCAGCTGGGCAGGTAGGTGTGGTGGCGGATGACGAGTTCTGACCCCGTCCTAACGGCTAACCTCATCACCGGCCGGACCGTTGAACAGGGCGTTGCCATTGAGGGATGGAAGGACAAACAGGAGTATGTTGATGCCGCTGGGTTCGTACACATCGATCCCAGCGATTTCAAGACCCTCAACGTTTGGCGTGGATCGATCGTCTCGGTGGCGTCAGATTACGGCGAAGTATTGGTGAAGGCCATTCAGTCGCCCTATGGGCCGCACCCAGGAATCGTATTCATTCCGATGGGTCCGTGGGCAAATCAAGTCGTCAACCCCGACACAGACACGACCGGAATGCCCTCTTATAAGGGCATAACGGTCACTATCCGTCCTGCTCCTGGAAAGAAGGTATTGGATGCGATTACTCTAATTAAGACGACGACAGAAGGAGGCGTTGAGGCATGAGAGCGGTAACAGACGTCGTGTGTCCATTTTGCGGAACGCTGTGCGACGACATCGAAGTAGACGTTGATGAGGCCGGCACGATTTGCGGGACCCGAAATGCGTGTATCATCGGTGACAACAAGTTTATGATGTCTCAAGCGCCTGACCGACACTTGCATCCTCGCATCCGCAGAGGCGGCGAGCTTGTCGAGTGTACGGCGGACGAGGCGATAAACAAGGCGGCAGAGATTCTCGTTAACGCCAAACACCCTATTCTCTATGGATGGAGCTCCACTCATTGCGAGGCGCAGGAGGCCGGCATGGCGCTTGCCGAAGACGTAGGCGGCACGATGGACAACACATCAGTGTGTTGCCACGGGCCCTCGATCTTGGCGATACACACGGTCGGCATCCCAAGCTGCACTCTCGGAGAGATCATCAATCGCGCAGACACGGTGCTTTACTGGGGATGCAACCCAGTAAACGCCCATCCGCGCCACATGAGTCGGTACTCGTTATACAAGCGCGGTTTCTTCACCGAGCGCGGTAAATCTGACAGGACTGAGATCGTTGTTGATGTCCGTAAGACCGAAACCGCTCAGAAGGCTGATATCTTTATCCAGCCTGAGCAGGGACGAGACTACGAGCTCATGAATGCACTGCGAGTGGCCTTTAGAGGCGAACCTCTTCCAGAATCTGTTGCAGGGGTACCAAGAGCTGAAATTGAAAAGGTCGCACAAACGCTCAAGGACGGCCGATTTGGCATCATCTTCTTCGGCATGGGTCTTACCATGACGCGAGGAAAGCATCGGAATATCGACATCGCCATAAGCGTAACGCAAGACTTAAACAAATACACGAAGTTCGCCATTATGCCCATGCGAGGGCACTACAACGTTGCGGGAGCCGATCACGTTTCTTTGTGGGAGTGCGGCTATCCATACGCCGTAGACTTCTCCCGTGGGTTCCCACGCTACAATCCAGGCGACAGCTCCACAACCGATGTGTTGGCACGTAAAGAAGCCGATGCGGCACTGGTCATTGCCTCGGATCCGGGAGCGCATTTTCCAATCAGCATGGTGCGGACGCTCGCTTCGATGCCGATGATAGCCATCGATCCACACGTGACGCCAACGACTGAGATCGCATCGGTACATATTCCGAGCGCGATGGTGGGTATTGAGGATGAAGGCACCGCATATCGCATGGACAACGTTCCCATAAGGATGCGAAAGGTTGTTGAACCGCCTGAAGGGGTTCTCATTGACAAGAAAATCATTGAACGCATACACAAGCGCGTCAGGGAACTTCAGGGGCTCGAAGTCCCGGAAGTTGAGGTGGGCAAGGTGCCACCGGCAGAAGCTCCGGCACCTAGCGCGTTTGACGGCATATTGCAGCAGGCACCGTGAGGAAGGAGAGTGAGAGAACGTGAGTGAAATATTAGTGAAAAACGGATACGTCTACGATCCTAGGAATGGCGTGAACGGCGATGTCATGGACATTGCTATTCGCGACGACAAGATAGTAGACGCAGTATCTCCATCCGCCAAAGTTATCGATGCTAGCGGCAAAGTGGTGATGGCAGGCGGAATAGACATACACGCCCACATCGCCGGTCCTAAAGTAAACGTTGGCCGTATAATGAGGCCTGAGGACAAGCTGTTTAATACGTCGAGGCGCACCAAGATGACGCGATCGGGTGGTGGGTTCTCAGTCCCGTCGGTGTTTGAGACCGGCTATGTGTACTCCCGCATGGGCTACACCCAGGCGAACGAGGCGGCAATGCCGCCGCTACTGGCTCGGCACACGCACGAGGAAATGGCAGACACACCGCTAATCGATCAATCGGCTTACACGCTGCTCGGCAATAACTGGCTCGTGATGGAGTACATAAAGCGAGGTGAGAAGGACAAACTCAACGCCTTCGTAGCGTGGATGCTACAAGCGACAAAGGGATATTGCGTCAAGCTCGTCAATCCAGGCGGTTCAGAAGCCTGGGGCTGGGGCATGAATTGTGTCAACGTCTCCGATCCAGTTCCATATTTCGACGTAATGCCATCTGAGATCATCAGCGGGCTTGCGGAGGCGAATGAGGCTTTGAACCTACCGACTTCGATTCACCTCCACCCCAACAACTTAGGGCATCCAGGTAACTACCAAACTACTCTTGATTCCATAAAACTCCTTGAAGGAGTCTTGCCAAAGAACGGAAAAAGGGACCAAGTGATCAACTTTGCCCACATGCAGTTCCACTCGTATGGGGGTACCACATGGAAAGATTTTGAAACCGAGGCCCAAACGATCGCTGACAGCATAAACAAAAATAAGAATATGACGGTCGACGTTGGGTTTGTCACGCTTGACGAGACCACAACGATGACCGCTGACGGTCCGATGGAGTACTATCTCCACAACACCAACCACCTCAAGTGGGCAAATGCCGACATCGAACTTGAAACCGCTGCTGGCGTTGTGCCCTACATCTACAGCCCAAAGATCAGCGTGTGTGGTATTCAGTGGGCTATTGGGCTCGAGCTCGCGCTTCTGATCGACGATCCAATGCAGGCGTTCATTACGACTGATCATCCCAACGCTGGGCCTTTCAGGCGCTATCCACGCATAATTAGTTGGCTTATGTCAAATCAAGCTCGGCTCGACCGACTTGAGACGTTGCATAAGGTGGTGCCTGATCGGGTCGCCATTGGCGGTATTTCTCGCGTCTTTGATTTCTACGACATTGCTAAGATGACGCGAGCGGGTCCTGCTCGAGCGCTCGGACTTGGTGATATGAAGGGCCATCTGGGGGTTGGAGCTGATGCTGATGTAGCAATACTCAATTACAACCCGAAGACCATGGATCCCACAACTGACCCTGCAGGCATTGAAAAGGCGTTTGAAAACACAGCTTATACTATTAAAGGCGGCGATATCGTCGTCATAGACGGAGAGGTTGTGAGTAAGGGCAACAAGCGTACGATTTGGGTAGATGCCACGGACGGCGTTCTGGACCCAGCGATAATGCAGGACATCGATAAGAAGTTCTTAAGGTTCTACAGCGTCACGATGAACAACTATCCGGTCCAAGATTCGTACGTTGAAGGCGCTCTAGTTGTCAAACCGGAGGCGGTGTAAGTGAAGAAGATCACGCTCAGGCCTAAGGACAAAGATTACATGTTCCTCGACGCAGACCATGTCACGCCTGACAACTTCGCTGGTAAGACGCTTGACGAAGTCCGAGCACTGGAGATCTACGAGGGCAACCGAACGTACGCCCTCGGAGACTATTTTGAGGTGATCGGCGAAACTGACCCCGATCCTAACGAGATCGGCGTCGTGATCGACGGCTCCGTGCCAAAGGTGAAGTACATCGGCATGAAAATGTCTGCGGGAAAGCTCCTCGTAAAGGGCTCTGTGGGCATGTATGTTGGCGGCTGGATGCGGGGGGGCAGACTTCGCGTCAACGGTGATGCAGACGCTTACGCCGGCATAGGCATGGAGGGCGGCGAACTGGTCATCGACGGCAACGCAGGCGACTACCTCGGCGCTAACTACCGCGGCGACTGGCGCGGCATGAAAGGCGGCAAGATCGTTGTCGGCGGCGACGTTGGGAGCGATATGGGCGAGTTCATGGTAGGTGGTGAAATCGTTGTCAAAGGCAACGCAGACCTTCAGGCTGGCATTCATGCTCACGGTGGCAAGATCGTAATCGAAGGGGATGCAGAGAGCCGAGTAGGCGCCCAAATGACCAAAGGCGAGATAATTGTCCTTGGCAAAATAGGATATTGGCTTCCAGGCTTTATTTACCAGAGGGACGACCAAATCGAGTATGACGGCCACCCCTTCGCCGTGAAGGTCTATCAAGGAGATCGTGGCGAGGGAGGAAAAGGTACCTTGTACTACGCAGGAGCGTAAAACGCTCCGCATCTTTTTTTTGAATTTTTTTAAAGTTCCGCAGCTTCCGTCGGAGATAAATATACGCGAAATGGAAGCGCTCGCCACGATTCTGTCGGATGGCGATGAAGTTGCCATCTTCCCGCCTGTTTCGGGCGGCTAACTAGCGTAAATATCAATCAGAGAGGTCGACGTACCATTTGGTAAGCTGGTTCAGTGAGCCTTCCATGCCTCGATAATCCCCTAGAAGCTCATAACCGAACGCAGTCAGCTTCGCCCCGCCCCCCTCTTTTCCGCCTCGCGTCCTCTCAACGAGAGACCGACCGAGCCGTTTTTCAACGACGGTTATGCGTTCCAGAGCGTAGCGGTACGACATCCCCAGCTCGCGCGCCGCGGCGCTTATAGACCCACGCCTATCTATTTCAGCAAAGAGCCTCATCGTGCCGAGGCCAAACACGTATTCCCCGTCTTCGCCGACGAACCACAGCTTGAAACGTGGTCTGATTCTCATGCTGGTAAGCTATAATAGTCCATGTGCACACTTAACCATAACGATGAAATTCAAAACACGAACTCCGTTCGACGTGGCTTTGGACATGTTCCTCAAAGCCATCGTGCCTATCGAAGACACCGAGGTGTCGCCTATCCGAGCGGCGCGAGGGAGGGTGCTTGCCAGCCAGATCATAGCGCAACGAGACGAACCAAACTATCGGCGGGCAGCTATGGACGGTTACGCGGTCATTGCCGACGATACGTTAGGAGCAAGTGAGCGTTCTCCGGTTGCTCTCAAAATTGGTGATGATGTGAGACGTGGCGTTATCTCTCGGGTTCATACCGGCTCCAAAATGCCAGACCACGCAGACGCCGTTGTGATGGTAGAAGACGTCGAACGTCTTGACGACGTCGCTGAGATTAGAGCGCAGGTACATCCGTTCGAAAACGTCGGTCTCAAAGGCGAGGACGTAAGTCGCGGTGAACTCATTTTTTCTCCCGGTCATCGCCTGCGACCAGCAGACATCGGCCTGCTTGCTTCCCTCGAAGTCCAGGACGTTACTGTCTATAGGCAACCAGACGTCGCGATCATACCGACCGGAGAGGAGCTCGTTGGGGGTAAGCCTGTAGAAGGAGAAGTGGTCGAAACAAACGGTCTTATGAACGCGCTCCTCGTTGAACAGTGGGGTGCGCACTACCGCTATCGAAATATCGTTCCCGACGTACGGGAGCTCATTGAAGCCGCGTTGTTACGGGATACGGATGCCGACCTCATACTGACCACAGGAGGAACATCCGTTGGGATTCGGGACCTCGTTCCAGAGGCGGTGCACAAGCTTGGCAAGCTTCTGGTACATGGGATCGCGATCAGTCCTGCAAAGCCCACGGCGCTCGGTTTTGTTGAGAATACACCAATAGCTTGCCTGCCAGGGTTTCCGGTCGCCTGTCTTGTCGCTTCATATGCGTTTGCAAAGCCGGTGATCCATCGACTTGCCCACGTCGAACGGGAATTTGAGCGGACAATGACTGGCACGCTGGCTGGCAAGATAACCGGTAAACCTGGTTCTCGAACGTATGCACGCGTAGCAATGCGGAATGAACGCGTTGAACCCATTATGGTGTCGGGATCGGGCATACTCAGCTCGATGGCTAAAGCAGACGGATTCGTTATCATTCCGGAAAACGTCGAAGGGTACGACGAGGGCCAACGGGTAGAGGTTGTTCTATTTGACTGACCATCGGGTGCTTATGGATACACGAAAAGAGTTTAGAGAGCTAATAAGCGTCGACCAGGCCCACGAGATCATTAGGAGACTTACGCTAGTTCGCAGAACTGAAAAGATAGCGCTGCAGCACGCTTTGGGGCGAACCCTCGCTGAAGACGTCACGTCACGCGTGGACGTTCCGTCCTTCGATAGGGCGGCGATGGATGGATTCGCCCTAATCGCGCGCGATACCTATTCCGCTAGAGAGGACGCACCGGTGCGACTGCCGCTCTTAGGTTCCCTTGAGGCTGGCGTCTTACCTAAATTCGAGGTGCATTCCGGACAGGCTGTCGAAATTGCCACTGGCGCGATGATGCCCAAGGGCGCCAACGCTGAAGTCATGATCGAACACGTCGACGTCGAAGCAAAGGGCATCGCGATAAAAAAGCCCGTTACCATCCATGAAAACGTAATATCAGCTGGCTCTGACGTGATGGCCGGAGAGCTTGTGCTGCGCCGCGGCGCCGTTCTCACTGAAAGAGAGATCGGAGCTTTGGCAACGATCGGCTGTCGCGAGGTCAATGTCTTCGAACCGCCACGGGTGGGCATCCTTGCGACCGGTAATGAGGTCGTGCCTCCTGGATCAGCCCTGACGCCTGGCAAGATCTACGACGTCAATACTTATTCAGTTGGCGCGGCAGTCGAAGCGAGCGGTGGGAAACCACTTTATTACGGAATCGTCGGAGATGACATCGATCAGATTGAGCGCGTAATAGCAGACGCACTGTCCGAATGCGACATGGTGATCTCCTCTGGAAGTACGTCAGCGGGACAAGGTGACGTAGTGTATCGTATTGCCGACAAAGGAAAGCTTCTCGCGCACGGCGTGAGCATCAAACCAGGAAAGCCACTTATCATCGCAGAGCTTGAAGGCAAACCGTTCTTCGGCCTACCGGGATACCCCGTCTCAGCGCTCATGGTCTATTATGTCTTCATTGATCCTTTCATCAGAGGTGGGGCAAAGCCGTCACGCAAGGTGCGTGCAAGACTTGGGATTAGGGTCCACTCAGAGGCACGACATCAGCTGCTCCCTGTGAACCTCGTTCGCAGCTTAGCTTACCCTGTTTTAGCGAGCTCTGACGCGATAACTACGCTTCTGTCTGACGGATTTCTTGAAATCCCCGAGCATACAGAGATTCTTGATGAAAATGAGGAGGTTGAGGTCACTCTTTTCGGAGAATTTGAATTGACAGACCTAATGTTTATAGGGAGCCACGATATCGGGGTAGACATCCTCTTTCAGATGATTGAAGACGTTGCTCCGCACGTAAAAGTCGTCAACGTCGGCTCTCAAGGAGGGCTTGTCGCTATCCGTAAGGGTATTGCGGATATTGCCGGCACTCATCTCCTGAGTGCGTCTGGTGAGTACAACCTCCCGTTTGTTAAAGAGTTCGGATTGCACGACGTTGCCCTTGTCAAAGGCTATTTGCGGCAACAGGGGATTATCACTCGAAAAGGGGAGATGGTCTCACTTGAAGGTCTCGCAGAAACGCAGTTCATAAACCGAAATGCCGGATCCGGAACTCGTGTGTTAACGGACACGTTGTTAAATCAGATCGCAACAACGCGCGGGCTAGAGTTTGACGCATTGACCCAGTCTATTAAGGGCTATGACTATGAGGCGCGAACGCACAGTGCAGTAGCCTCTGCAGTGAAATTAGGAAAAGCTGACGCCGGTATAGGTATCAAGCCTGTCGCTGATTTGAACGGATTAGCGTTTCACCCACTCGCAGATGAAGAGTATGATTTTGTGATACCATTAGACCGCTTAGAGGAGCTACCGCTAACACGATTTCTGCAAGCACTACGATCGCAGGAGTTCGCATCACGCTTGCCATCGGGCATACAGACCTACGATAAGACAGGGAATATTGTCAAGATTGACTAACCGATCCGTTTTGCACAACTGCGACTATTTAATCTTTTGCGAGCTGCTGCATCTTTCTTTTTTATCTTTTTAGGGTTCTGCGCCTCGCTAAGGGCATGCTGACTCTCAACAACACGGTCAGTCCCCCTCTCGCCAATCGGTGACAAGCGAGCCGATTATGAAGAATACGGCGCCGGCGACCAGGACTATTGACATGTTGTACAAGGCGCTTGCGGTATCTCCTAGGATCATTGCGTCTCTTAGACCGTAGTTCAAGTACGTCAACGGAAGCAGTTTGGCTACGGTCTGTAGATAGTCCGGCATTGTTTCAAGAGGAATAAACGTGCCGGCAAGGAACAGCATCGGGAAGGTTATCGCACTGGCAGCCGCGTTAGCCGCGTCCTCGTCTCTTACAAAACGGGCGATGATCATTCCGATTCCGGTGAAGCATATGGTGCCCACAAAAAGCAACAGGAGCGTAACGGCATCGGGAACAGTCCTCACGTTGTATACGAGCTTTGCTACGACGATGATTAGCGCCGCTGAGATGAATACAATGACCGACGTATACAACATCTTCGATATGATCCATTCGGATTTTCCGAGAGGTGTGGTTGCGAGTTTCCTTAGAATCCCGTTGTTACGATACTGAGTCATTGTTCCCACAGTGCCGAGTACTCCGGTTGTGAGGACGGTCAAGCCCATGATCCCGGGCACGAAGAAATCGATGTACTTGTACTGTGATGAAAGAACTTGTTGGTTTTCAACGCCGACGATTTGCTTAGATCCTGTAAGTTGTGAATTGAAGCCGTTTGCAATGCTGCTCAAGATTCCACTGAGAACTGGCGCGCTCGTTGATGATTGATCGACTTTTAGGATAACCGCTGCTGGCGTGACGTTGGTGCTGCTATTTTGCACTTGGGAGGACGCTGAACCCGAGCGCGTTGTGTCAAAAGCACTAGTATTTGCGCCTGTCGGGCCCGCAGTTGCAGGATTCACCTGAACAGCTGCTGCGGGGCTTTTGGCGCTGACGGCTAAATTGCTTTTTACTTGATTGCCAAAACCTTGCGGAATGATGAGCATACCGCTAATTCTGTTTGATTTGATGTACGCGTCGGCATTTTCGCTCGCATTGACCATATGCACTTTGAACGCACCTGTTGAGTTCACGGCGTTCATAAAGGCAGCAGAAATGTCAGAACCGTCTTTGTTCTGGACGGCAAGGTCGTATTGGACATTGCCACCGCTGAATATTGAGCCAAAGATGAGCATCAAGATTACTGGGAAGGCGAGCACCCAAAAAAATGAGCTGCGTCCTCTGAAAAAGATTTTGAGGCTGCTAATGAAGTCGCTGTAGATCCGTGCCAGTTTCACGAGACCTCCTCCTCATCGGTTCTGGTAAGGTCCAGGAAGACGTCTTCAAGAGAAGATTTTTTCATTTCAAGCTCGTCGAATGTGACTTGTTTTTGATCAAGCAGTTCGACGATTCTACTGAGATCTTTTTTGTCGTGTAAAGGTACGACCACGTCGCTATTGTTGAGTTCTGTTCCATGCCACAAAACATTCAAGACTTCGAATGCGCTTGTGCCACCGCCGCGGATTATCAGCTTTCCACGGGAGCCGTGGTTGTCGATCAAATTTGTGGTCGTATCCAGGGCCTTTATCTTGCCGTCAAGAATGATCGCGACGATGTCTGCGAGTGTCTCTGCCTCCTCCATGTAGTGCGTAGTCAAGAACACCGTTTTTCCCTCGTCGCGGAGCTTTTTTATTATTTCCCACACGCCCCTCCGGGCTTTCGGGTCAAGCCCTTCTGTGGGTTCATCCAAGAAGACGACTTCAGGATCGTTAACCAGTGCAATTGCCACGCCTACGCGTTGCTTCAATCCGCCTGAAAGGTTCTTGTACTGCGTATTTGCTTTGTCTACCAAGTCTACTGAGGCAATCAACTCGTCTATGTCCCGGACATTGTCATACATCGCTGCATAGTATCTCAGGCTCTCGCGCACGGTCAGCCGGTCAAACGTGTTAAACTCCTGCGGCAGGACGCCGATTCTCTTCCTGATCTCATTCTGATCTTTCGCAATGTCGAGTCCCAAGACCGAAGCGGCCCCGGCTGATGGCTTCCTCAAGCATTCCAGCATCTCGACCGTTGTGGTCTTACCCGCTCCATTGGGGCCTAAAAATGCAAATATGACTCCAAACGGTACGTTAAAAGAAATATTATCGACGGCTCTAGTGGTGCCATAATCCTTGACGAGTTTGTCAATTTCAATTGCGTAGTCCCGTTGCCCGTTCATGCGATATCACTCGTATTCAAAATGCCATATAGAAATCTAAGGTGGGGGGGCTATTTCTGCCGGACTGCTGCCTCGAGCACGTCTCAAAGCAGTTCTTCAAAGATGCTGAACACATATTTAACGCTTTCCGGCATATAAGCGACTCCGCCGTTCGAGTCAAAGGTTAAGAGTGGGAGAGCTGAGGCATCAAGATAAATCGCTGCGCAAAGCTAGGTTGTTGACGGCAGACTGTACGACCTTAAGCGAATCTATCGCGGAGTGGCCGACCGACTATCTAGGCTGAAATTTATATTAGGAATTACATAAATTACAGTTGCAATGTTCATGTGTGACAAGTATCGAATGGACGCATATCGGGCACGAGGCATACTCCCCCACTGCGAGGTTCTGTGCGGCGAGGATTGCACTAATCACCCAGACGCAGGCTCTTATTGCGAGCATCTGTATCTTTTGGTCCAGGACCAGAGTGACCTCGTTTACAGGAGTCTCGGCATCCCCGCGGTAGACGATCCAAAGGCTATTCTAGGTGCACAAATGGATAACGTCGCCAAACGTGTCAACAGAGTCGGTGCTGACTATATAATGGACAGTGCTTTTGACATCTCCCTTATCCTCTCGGAGCTTTCGGAGAAGGGAGCTTTGAATATCTCGGAGAATTTGTTAAGAGACATCGCGTATACAGTCACACTAGGCCTTTTTCTAGATAATCCAGAGGACACGCTCGATTTCAAAATTTTTCGCGTACTGGCAGCGCTTAAGAAAATATTCCCGGAACAGTTTGCGATGCGTATTGCTGAAAGCCGGCAAGACGCCTCTCAATAAAAACGAACCTTTCTGTCTGATTTAACACGTGACTCGGAGCTTCTCGTCGGGACACAGCTTTGAAAGTTAAACTGGTTGTTATCCGCCTGCATAGTTGTCGAGCGTGCGTGCTTCGCGGAAGCGCTTTCACAGACTGAGTAGCAACCCGGTTACAAACGGAATGGTGAGGTTATCATCCAGAGAGGCGGGCGTTATGAGTTCAGTGGCAGACGCAACCAATGCAACTAGCAAAGCTTTCGTTGGTGCAACAGAAAAAACCAGTATCGCAAACGTACAAATAAAAAATGTGAGGGTGCCTTCAAGTGTCTTCTTTTTGAACAGTGCGTGTTTGCCCACGTAATGGCCGGCAATCGTTGCTAGGCTGTCACCGACAGCGAGCACGAGTATACTAAGAGCGGCATAAAGCGGTGCGAAGAGCAGGACAGCGATGAATGTCCCGACAAAAAAAGTGATTGCTCCCTTTGCGGTGAATTTACTCGGCCTGTCAAAGCGCGTGAACAGCCAGATCAAAAAAGCAATATTATACCTTTGATAGAGAAAGGAAGCGACGATCAACCCACCAATGAGCACCGCGTTGCCGACAAGTACTAGTTCGTGCGGCAGTGAAACGACCAAAAACGCAAAGAACGTGCCGAGCAGCAAATGCGCTATATTGCGCCGCAATTCGAGCATACAGACTATAATGCGCCACGGAATAGAAAAGTTTAACCGCAACGGCGCACGCAAATGAAGTGAATATTTGCCGCGAGACTTGTAGCTTGACGGTTTGCAGGACTGAATTTCGACAGCTTCTGATCTTGGACAGTTTAGCCGCTGAGTGCGCGTGCATATTCGAGACGAACAATGCTGAGGCAAGGCGGTTAGGAGGTTTCAAACGTCGCTGATGTTTCAATTGATACCGGGCTTGCTGTATGTTATTGTGCTCACCGCGGTATTTACGGTGCTTTTGGTGAGCTTAACGGCGGTATCGCTCCTCTCGCAAGCCCGAGCTATCGTGCGTCAGCGATACCTCGGCTCAGTCGTTAGCAGAAGAAACGTCCACAAAGTAGCGAAGCTGCGACCACTTCTTGCGACACCGACCGCCGTCTTGCTGCAGCTGAAAGACATAGAAACAAATCGCTTGCTAACCACGTTCAAGAGGCCAGCAACGATGAGGCTCTATGAGCAATGCTTTTACATTAAGCCCTATTTTACGTCCGGTGCGTATCTCATAGGGGTCAACGATATCCACAATGTGTCAACCGCGAGCAACGCGCTTGTCGTTACATTTGCGCACGAGGAGCGCGCTATAGTGCTGCAGTGCAGGGCCCCCCACATCTCTAAGTGGCGTGATTCGTTGCGTTTGCTGATTTCAAATCACAAATAGCATTATAAACAATAAGTCTGATTACCTACTACGGCGATCGGCAGAGAAATGTCCCAGATTAAGCGATTAGTGCTCGACGTATTGAAGCCTCACGAACCTACTAACGTCGAGGTGGCAAGCGCGATAGGAGATATACGGGACGTCGACGGAGTCAATTTGAGCCTCTACGAGGTCGATCAACAGACTGAAAATGTAAAAATCACGGTTGAGGGCACCGACGTTGACTACGACTTGGTTCTGCAGACTATTGAGAACCTAGGGGGCGTCGTTCACAGCGTCGATGAGATCATCGCGGGGAAAAAAATCGTCGAAGAAGAAGAAACGCTTCACGATCGCGGATGAGCTTCAGTCGGGTTTTCTCTTTTGCTGAGCTCTGCAGAAAAGCTACCACAATACCATTACGTTAATGAGCTTCAATATCGAGGAAGGGCGCTATATAATCCTTGGATCCATCGACGGACTTCTTGCCACTCTTGGAATCATTATGGGCGTTTCAGTAGTGAGCGCTTCCAACGCGATTATAGTTAGCGCCGCTTTTGGAGGGGCGATCGCCCTCGCGCTAACCAACGGCCTGGGGTCCTATCTTGCAGAGAGCACGATTGAGCACGGCAAGCTTGCCATGACCGAGAAATCGCTTCTGCGGAAGCTGAGCAACACGTACGTCGAATCTCAAAGCCGGCGAAAGATCGCAAAGGACGCCATATCATCAGGGGGGGCCAGCTTTATTGGAAGCTTAATCCCGTTAGCACCGTGGATCTTTTCAGTGGGTTCGGTTGCTGCTTCGGTCGCGTTAAGCTTGATAAGCCTGGTTGCCTTAGGAATTTATGCGGGGTATATTTCAAGGCAGAGCTATGCAATATCAGTGGCCAAGATGGTGGGGTTGGGGATGCTTATAGTGATCGCGGTGCAACTGCTCAGGATTGGTCATTTGGTCCAGTAAGCGCGACTCGTTTGGTGCGCTGCAGCATGACACTTAACAACGGATTCACGCTCTGTAGTAATCACCGGGAATTGAGGGCATAACTCTTGAAAGACGAAATCGCGAAATGTATGGGGTGGCTGTTTAAGCGGGGCCTCACATCGACGTTGAGCGGCAATCTAAGTGCGAGGGTCGATGACGTGGTATACATCTCTCCAACGAAGGTTCCCAGCTATCGAGTTCGAGTCGAAGATGTATCCGTGGTGACGATGAAAGGCGACCATCTCGCAGGCAAATCGCCATCGAGCGAAATGCCGACGCATCTCGCAATCTACAAGGTGACAGACTCTAAAGCAATTATACACGCTCATTCGCGATTCGCCACGGCACTATCCTGTTTGGGCGGTGACTTGCAATCACCTGACGTCGAAGGGAAACAGCTTTTGGGTCGCATACCGTTGATTCCGTACGCGCGACCTGGCACCAGTGAACTAGCGGACGCCGTATCGAGGGGAATCAAGGGATTTAGGGGCGCACTTTTGGAGAATCACGGGCTAGTTGCTGTCGGAGCTGACCTCGGGGAAGCCTATATAGTGGCTGAAGGTATCGAAAGAGCCGCTCAGCTTGTCTTCGACTTAAGCTTGTTTAGTCGCCGATGAATTGGACTATGAGTGTTCGGTTGCGAGGCCGGACATCGAGTTCGATGAACACGAGCTGCTGCCACGTGCCCAGCATTAACGTGTTCTGCGAGAATGGAATCGTCACGCTTGGCTTCAGAAACGATGCCCTTACATGAGAATGCCCGTTTCCATCGTGCCATCTCTGGTCGTGTTCATAGCGAATGTTTCTGGGGGCGATGCGGTCGAGTGCTTTCGTCATATCCGCGACGAGGCCGGGCTCATATTCGATCGTCGTCACGGTCGCTGTAGAGCCCGGGACAAAAACTGTGCACAACCCTTCTTCTAAGTCGCTCTTTGCAAGCAGCTTGCGAACCTCGCTTGTTATGTCGATTATCTGAACACCGGCCGTTGTGTCCATCGTGATGTGTTCTGTTTTGGTTGTCATGTGAACGCCGTGCGCTTATGTGGATCTCGTCATTGGTGCAAAAAATCTTCAGCAATACTCTGTCGGCAGCGTTCTATTCGTAGGCGGCAATTCTGATCCCTGCGACGCTTACAATTATGATAAATATGATTATTACC
Organism: Methanobacteriota archaeon; assembly: GCA_963701995.1. GTDB lineage: Archaea > Halobacteriota > Bog-38 > Methanoflorentales > Methanoflorentaceae > Methanoflorens. The sequence goes on from OY969693.1 coordinate 1,374,322, forward strand.
AGTATGTATCCGAGCGGCCCGGCTCCGGATAGCGTGACGGAGAGCAACAACACCGCGAAAAACGCGACAGAAATAATCAACGCCACTACTTCGAGTACCGTCCTTTGCATAAAGGTTAAAAACACTTACAGTGAGATATGTTTTGCTGTATACGCAAGTTGAGAGGGGCGTGATAGTCAAGATGAGGTTATTGCCGAAAAAAATTTTTTTTACTGCCGGAGTTGGAACACACAAAGAGAACCTGGAAAGTTTCGAAATGGCTTTGAGAGACGCGGGCATTGAGAAATATAATCTTGTTGCGGTTAGTTCAATACTGCCGCCAAATTGCGAGATTATTGTTAAGGACAAAGGACTTAACGAGCTGCTTCCAGGAGAGATTGTTTTTTGCGTCATGTCGAGACACGCATCGAACGAGCCGAATAGGAGAGTCTCGGCGTCTTTAGGCTGCGCTATTCCTAAGAATCCAAACGAATTTGGCTACATATCGGAGCATCACGCTTTCGGCGAAACTACAGAGAGCTCAGGCGTCTACGCCGAAAAACTCGCGTCGAGCATGTACGAGACGTGGACTGCTTCGAAGCCAAAAGAAACCTTTAACATTGCAACGTCTGAAGTCGTCGGCGAAGGCGGCTTATGGACCACCGTAGTGTCTGCCGCCGTAATGGTTTTGTAGTCAGACTGTTTGAGCGCAGGGGGATCAGCAGTGGAGTTTGAGTGTCTAAACTGTTGCGAACGAATTAGTCGGGAGGAGTTGATTGACGGGCGATGTCCCATATGTGGGTGGCATAACGATGAGCACGGCTCGAAGGTGCACGAGATTAACCCTAGTCTGCTAATGCTTTTTTGCCAATTTGTTAGACGTATAGAGGATTCACTTGTCAATCAAGCGGTCATTGACAGCTACGGGCGAAAAGAAGGCCGCATGTTGTTCAAAAATCCCCCACATCGAAAACCCGTACACAGCTTCAATTTAGCAACGACTCGATTCGACCAGATAAAAATCAAAAAATGTCACTACTGCGGACGGTACCATTTCAGGGTTGGAAACAAGCTGTTGCAAGTGCAAAAGTCGGGCCAAAAGTCAACGTATCGCAAACTCTATGCGTGTCCGAAGTGCGAGCAATCACGTTCACTCGGCCACACATACTACGTTAACCAAATGACCAACTCTTAGTCTGTGGCGTTCGCTAAAGAGAAAGCTGCATATTATTCTCCCGCGCGCGCATCATTTTGGGCGCTTCAGATGCGAAGGCAGAAAGGCGGTTGCGACACAGATTTTCTTGACGACGTACACACCTTAGAAATCTTCATCGAGTAAAATCGAGTCCAAACGCTATTGACAGAGAAAAGGGCACCTGCAAACACGGTGGAGCTCTATCGTCAATATGGTCAAAGACAGCGAAATGAATCCAGTGCGCAAAAACTGCGACTTGAGCCCTTCAGCGATCGAAGGTTTTCGAGAAATGATCTATCAACATTATCGGAAACAGGGTCGAATGCTGCCGTGGAGGCTGACCCGCGACCCGTACAAGATACTGGTTTCAGAACTAATGCTGCAACAGACCCAAGCTGAGAGGGTTGTTACGAAATATGAGTCGTTTTTGCGCGACTTTCCGAATTTTGCTGCGCTCTCGCGCGCTCGACTACAAAACGTGCTCGAAATGTGGCACGGTTTAGGGTATAACAAGCGAGCCCTTGCTCTGAAACGCACAGCTCAAATCGTTGATGCGAAATTCAACGGAAGGCTGCCGTCTGACTACGCGGCTTTAGTGGAATTGCCAGGCGTTGGACGGACCACTGCCTGCGCCATCCGCGCTTTCGCATTTGACGCGCCAGAGGTTTTCATCGAAACAAACATTAGAGCAGTGTTTATCCACATATTTTTCGCCGATGCAGAAGGCGTGAAAGACGATGAAATCTACCCTTTTGTTGAGTGTACTCTCGATCGATCAAATCCGCGCACGTGGTACTATGCGCTCATGGACTATGGGGTGATGCTCAAAAAGAAGTACAAGAATCCAAGCCGACAGAGCGCTCATCATAAGAGACAAGCCCCGTTCAAGCACTCTAACAGGCAATTACGCGGGCAGATCCTTGCTCTAATCGTGACTCACGCAGACATGACCGAAACTGAGTTGCTGCGGCGGCTCAACGCTGACCCTGAGCTGATTTTGCGCAATCTAAAAAAACTAGAAGAAGAAGGCTTTTTCAAGCGCCGGCAGACTAAGTTCGTCATCGGTTAGTCAGGCACTAGGAGCAAAGGCCGTCTGCGTTGTCCCCCATTCGCCTGTGCGGGTGTTGACGGATATCCTTTATAGTAGTACGATGAAAGTGCGATCAATGAGCAATTTTGAAAGAGAGCTCGTCAAGTCATTTAACGTCTTTTTCAAGGAGCGTGGCATCGACGCTATTGCATATAGGATGAAGCAACACCGCTTTTCGCAACAAATGCTTGATGTCCTAGTGGATTCATCAGATCGTGAGCTCTACCTCGGCATTGAGTGCAAGAGCATCTCGCCCAGCAAAGGTGCCACAGCCTTGTACTTCTCACAGCACTTTTCTGTAGATAAGAAGGGGGACCATCAGGTCGCTAAAATGCAGGAATTTATTAAAAGATCTGGCAGAATCGGGTATCTGGCCGTAGAACTGAGGATGGGGTCGGGCAAATCAAAGACGGCATATTTCATCTCGTGGCCAGATGTGTGGCGTCGCTATAGCTCAGGGCAAGCTGGTTTCTCGACCGAAGAAATACGAAGAATCAATCCAATCGCACGCAATGACGGAAAATACGCGGTTGAGGGCTTGTTTGGCCGCTAAAGCTAGAGGCACGTCGAGCAGGTGCGCTGAATGACGCTGAAATTCATGTCGTCAAGAATTGAAGAGCTCATTTATGGTATTACTTTTGACGCAAGGACCGCTACAGGGGCAGTAGCATTCAATACCGCAGTGGTAGCTGAAGACGATTTAGAACGCGTGTTGAGTATTTTTAAGCTCGTGTACGCCGCGGGGCTCAATGTTGGCCCCTACGTGCGAATAATTGAGGGCGGTGAGAGTTTCAATGGCGTCTCAATTCAGAAAGGTTTCAGTGGGATCCTCACGATCTGCAGCATAACCATTGACGGTGTACTCCTAAAAGCAGGTATCCCGGTTAAGCCCGTTTGCGGTGGCGTCGTGCAAGTGACTGAAAAAATACCCATTAGATTTACAGAAGTCCTGCGGTACGACGCGACGACACTGGACCCTCTCGACGTGCTGATGTCGCAGGAATTGACGTCGGTGTTAGAAATGATCAATACGGGATCTGGCAAGGTGCTCGCAAGCGTCCGAGAGGTACCGATGGCAGCGAAGAACCACCTTGAGAATCTGCTGTCGGATTTGATGGAGGCCGAGTTTAAGGGAATACTCGAGGTTGGTGAGCCCAACTCAGATCTGTTGGAAATGCCCGTCAGCAGGGGCCATATCGGCGTAGCAATAATAGGCGGAATAAACTCTATGGCCGCCGTCAGAGAAAGTGGCGTGAAAATACAGACAAATGCGATTTCGGGGTTGACAGATATTCGCGATATGAATCATAATCTACTGTCATTGTAAGCAGCTACGACAGCTGTTGTTCGACCAATTTGTTCAGATTTTTCAGAAACTCTGCTTCGGTCCCTTCAGGAATTGTAGCCCCAGCAGCGATATCGTGACCGCCTCCGACGCCGCCGACTGAATGAGCCGCTTCACTCATAGCTCTTGCAAGGTTTAAGTGGCGTTCAACGAGACTTTGGGTTCCCCTGGCGGACGCTTTGACTCCTTCGTCCGAGTTCGCCAACCCTACTATCGGCAAGTGCCTATCCACGCCTTCTAAATTCTTACACATTCCAGCGACGATCCCGACGATCGTTTCGAGTATATGGTCGCCTGCGTGGAAATACTGCAAGTTTGAGAGCGTCGTCACGCCTGTTTGCTTGACGTAATTGATCCCTCGAACCAGATTCTCTCTGTGCATCAACAGGAGCTCATTTGCTTTTCTGTAGCTGCCAGCTCGGTCACCTAGACAAACGTCGACCCCGATCTTCTCGAAACTGTATCGCGCGGTAGCGTTAAGTAGCGTAGCGTATTCGGATGCATCCCGAAGTGCAGTGCCGGGTTCCTCTTTTAAGAGGGTGTACACCTCTCCAACCAGGTTCTGTACCCTTTCGGGGGGCATGCCTTCAGTCAAGCACCTTTGAATGAGGGCAGAGATGATACTGCGCCTTTCGACGCTGCTAAGGTCTACCCATCTTTTCCATTCGCCCTCTTCTTTGAGCTCAATGTTCAAACTAGCCAAAAGCTCCAGGATTTGCGCACTGTTTCCCGTTAATCCTGGGATAAACGGGCTGGACGCATATTCGAGAAGCTTATGAACGGGTCGCGTTTGTCGGCCAAAAGCCTGCAAATCCTGTTCTGCTCTCACTATCGCGTTTTTTTCGGCTTCGTCGAGTATCAGCCTGTTCACACCTCTCAGTCGCCCCTCTCTAACGTGCTGTAGGTCGCCGACGGCACCCACAACGGCTAAATCGGAAAGCTCCACATTGTCGCCGAGGGCTCTGGCGATCAAATAAGTGGCCCCAGATCCACTTAGGTCGGTAGCGCCGTTAAACCCAAAAAGGTGGGGGTTGAGGTGAAATGCCATCTCGGAGCTTCCTGCTGGCTGGTGATGGTCAGCGACTATGCAGACTGGTCCCAAATCGTCCATTAGATCTAGACTCCCGCTTCCTAAGTCGGTGAACATCACTGCGTCTGCGCCGGAAACACTCTGCATAACGGGGAGATCCAATTTTTTAACGATTTTAATTTCATTGCCTATTTCCATCTTGTTGAGCGCGCGGCAGATTATGCTGGCAGCAGCGAGACCGTCCGCGTCAACGTGAGAAACGATCTTAATTTCGTCCTGCTTCTTGAGAGCTTGCGCGCATTCTCGTGCACGTTTTAAGAGTTGTTCCATCAAAATCCCTAGGTTTGGCGTACGCGTCAAAACGATGCGAAGCGACTGAATTTATCGCCCATTCTGTATTTGCGGGAAAGCCGATATAAAGCTTACTTGACTTTCCCCAAAAGCCGCACGTCGTCCCGCAGATCCTATGCGACCTCCAGTCGCGCGCCTCGCTTCGCGCTAGATGAGCGAAGCTTGCACTCCCTAAAAACTCTTGATGTCGCCGTGCTCAACGACTCCGAGACTGTGGGAGATACAAAAGCGGATGCATTCGAACAACAGAGCTACTAGATGCCATATGGCAGTCGCCCCCAGAGGTCGAGCAGCAGCCGGCGCCCGCCAATGCGGGAGATACCTCTGGGCCTAAAAGCGATGTTTTTTCCAGCGGAACCTCCTTTTTCTCAATGTTAGGCCCCAGGCCACGCATCCAATACCAAGAATGATTAGGATCGTCCCGATGTCACTGGGCGTGTTGAATACGTATGGCAGCAACGCTATAACAACGAAGCCAGCACCCATTAGGATGAAAAGATGTCCGACGTTGTCGCCCACTCTGGCCAGGTAAATAGCCAAAATTGCTGCCAATATTGGGAGTGCAAGCAGTGCCACTAGATTCGCGTCTACCATATTTGCCGCTTTACGATTGAAACCGGTCAAAGAGGTAGGCCTGATTCAAAGGTTCTCGTTGTTGAACGATCCCGTTTGACGGCTTCTGTCGGCGTGCTAGCCCCGCTTGATGTCTTGGCTGCTCTTGCATCGCTGCCGGCTATCCCGGGGTTATTTCGCTGCCAATTCTTCAACTTCGCGTTTGCCGTGCTCTAGCTCGTCAACTTGTTCGCTATCTAGCTGTAAGAGAAGAGCTTGGAACTCACCAACGTGGGTTTTTTCTTCTTTTGCAACGTCTAGTAGGTTAGCTTTTATAGCTTCACTTTTAGTCATAGAAGCCATCTGTTCGTAGAGATTGATTGCATCAAGCTCAGCAATAATGCTAGCTCGCAAGATCTCTTTATCAACGTTTTTCTTGTCAATCTCACTTAGATCTATAGGAATAGTAGATAACATGGTCAACCTCGCACTATATACACAACTGTTAAGGTAAAGCTTTTGGATATGCCCTTCTCCGCACGGACGAGCCGCCGTGGCACAAATCATCCTTTGAGCACAGCCCCACAATTTGAGGGCGGCGGCAGCATTACGACGCAGATCGCGCAATTACCGCAAGGTTTATTTGAAACTGCAGTAATGCTGGGTTAATGAAACTGTTTAACGTAGTCTTAACCATCCTCATCATCACCGGTTTGGCATTGGCGTGCTCGGGATGCACGGTCAACATAAAAAATCTCACGCAAAATAAAACTCTCCAAACTGGCAAAGAACCACTTAATGTGCCCGAATATCCTAATGCGACTCGAACGTCGTATTCCAATGTCCGATTTGTCGGGCAAGTTATAACGTACCAGACGAACGACACTCCCAAACAGGTTTTAGAGTTCTACAAATCTCAAATGCAAGAACGAGGCTACAACGTAAGCAGAAACCTCACAAGCGCCTCCGAAACTGGCGGTTTGATCATATTCGCTAAGGGACAAGACACTGTGTGGGTGACAGTCGGCCAGAATAACGGCAAAACGAGTATCGCTCTGCGCACTTCATTTCAGGCTTAGGATCCAAAATAATCTGCGCAGCGATCAACCTAGCTCCAGCCTGGTTTTGCGTGGCACGTCCTTTTGTTTTTCTCTGACAGCAGTGAGACAGCGAGTGACGTTGACGTCGTGGAGGCAGCGTTCTTGAAAAGCCCGGAATCGCATGAGTCCTACACGTAGAAGCCACACTAGATCGAACGAACCACAACCCCTAGTCAATGAAGCCGCGCTGACTGTGGGTAGCACGCTCGTATTGGCTGATCTGCATATCGGAATTGAACACGAACTTGCGCTAAGCGGCATAAATATTCCGTCGCAAATTGACCGACGAATTGACCGGGCCCTCCGATATATGGCTATCGCCAATGCTCAACGTGTCGTACTTTTGGGAGACGTAAAGCACACTATATCCAAAACCTCAGCACTCGAACGCCACGACATCCCGCGTTTTTTGCGATCGTTAGCTGAACGCGCACCGGTCGACATTCTTCCGGGAAATCATGACGCTGGCATCGAATATTGGCTCCCACGCGACTCACGCTTCCGAATCGAAATCCATCCCTCAAAGGGTTGCAGCATCCACGGCGCGGGGCTTGTACACGGGCACACGTGGCCTTCGACAGACCTGCTACATTGCGACTACGTGATCATGGGGCATAACCATCCAATCGTGCGCATGGCTGATCCGCTCGGCCACGTCAGTTCGAAGCCAGTTTGGATCCGGACCCGCTTTGTTGAGAGCGTATTTCGAGAACGATATCCAGAAATCGACGGCTATGCTAATCCGCGCGTCATAATTATGCCTGCCTTTAACGAGCTTGTTGGCGGAATCGCATTCAACGAAGCCTCTTACGAAACGCTGCTAGGACCGCTTTTCTCAAATCGAGCTATCGCGCTTGAAAAAGCACAGGCGTACCTCCTAGACGGCACCTATCTGGGAACCGTTGAGCAATTGAGAGGCATCGCGCCAAGCCACAGAAAGTCACGAAGGACTACGTCATCCAGAAAAAAGAACGGGCACCGAGCTCGTGACTAAATAACAAGCACGTGAGCGCTTCTCTCTTAGGCAGCGCGACCTGCTATCCGACAATCCGGCTACTGCTTTTTTGCGCACAAGGTAAGCCAACTCTATCATTTTTTGCAATGGATGCTGCCCGACAACTCGTAAACTGTAAGTAGCTTAACGTCAACTACGAGGCTGCAGGCAGCGCAATGGCAGTGGAATGGCTCTATTTTGCATTGTTGTCGTCATTATTGATTTCTGGCGTAAACATCATTGACAAGATTCTTATTTCCGACTATAGAATTCCGCCGCTCGTGTATGTGTTCGTAATTAGCGCGACTAGCCTTATGCCGCTAGTCACTCTTCCTTTCTTCACACTGACGGCCCTGCCATTCGGTGTACTCCTATTCACCATTGTTATCGGTTTTGTTCGCATCTACTACACCCTGCCTTATTTCAAAGCACTCTCAGTGGAAGAGGTGTCGAGGGTCATACCTCTTCTTCAGCTTACGCCTGTATTTGTGTTGATTCTCTCCAGCCTCTTGCTTCGCGAAACGCTCAACCCACAAGAATACGCAGCATTTGGGCTCTTGGTTCTTGGAGGGACACTTTTCGCGGTTCGACTCGGCAAAGGAATTCGTATCTCCATTGCTCTTTATCTTATGATCCTCTCGTCCTTCTTGTTGGCTGTATACAGCGTGGCTTTGAAGTACTTGTTCTCGACCCAGGACTTTTACACTGTTTTCATATGGGTGCAAATCGCTGGGTTCATAGCCTTCTTTCAGTTGCTTTCATTCACGCCCTTGAGGGGCTCTCTTGTCACGACTTACAAGACTACGAGCAGAAAGATTGGAGTCATTCTCGTTGCCGAACAGGCAGTGGCATACCTTTCTGTTTTTGCCTACAGCTACGCGATAGCGCACGGGCCAATAACGTTGATAAGTTCCGTTGGTGCGACACAGCCTCTCTTCGTGCTACTTTTCGCGACGGTATTGTCCTATCGCTTTCCGCGGGTGCTGAGAGAAGAGCTCACGAGGATGGATCTCGCTCTTAAGGGGCTCGGACTTATTGCGATCCTTTCAGGAACCTATTTGATTCAGGTCCTGGGAGCTTCTGTGATCTAGTGATCTGCAGGTTTAGCAGAACGCGGCTTCAGTTCGCGCAGGCTCTCTGCGTCATCTTTAGAGTTAAAGTAATTAAAAATGATATCAGGCCTGGTTCTATAGATCTTTAGGCCCAGCGTAATCGGCCATCTTTCCTGAGACAAGCAAAATCTTGTGGCCCCCGGCTCTATATGATATCGACTCTGAAATCAACTTAATGGCGTAAGTCGTGTGCGGCGCACCTCGTCACTGAATTAGTGATCCCCCCCAAAAAAACGCGTTGGCTCTTAATCGTGTGAATGTACATACAAGTTTTTTTTTGCAAAAAAGGCTGTTTTTTGAACACCGATACATTAATATTCAGGAAAAAAGAATTATTCGCCGATAACTCCTCATAGGTTTTTCGTTGTATTTGAGGGGTTGCATAAACCTACTGAGTTTATGGTTGGTGAAAAAATGGCTAGGGAAATAAATTTTGGTATAGAGTTTGTGCCGAATATGCCGCCGAATCAGTGCGCAGACAGGGTGAAGTTGGCAGAAGACAACGGCTTTAAGTACGCTTGGATTACTGACCACTATAACAACAGGAATGTCTACCCGATGCTGACGCTCATATCACTGAAGACGTCGACTATACGGCCCGGCACCGGTATCACAAATCCCTTCACGAGAAACCCATTGTTAACGGCTAATGCGATAGCGACGATTGACGAAGTATCAGGCGGGCGCGTTAACTTGGGCATGGGTCCCGGTGACAAAGCGACATTTGACAAAATGGGATTTGGGTTCCCAGCGCCCGCAATCTGGAGTGGTAACTGGGACATCAAGAAGCCCCTGAGTGCAATTAAGGAGGCCAAAGAAGTCGTCTATAAGCTGTTAGCCGGTAACAGCGTTGATATTGCTGGTGAGACGATAAAAGTGACCGGCGCAAAGCTTGACTTTACCGGACCACAGAAGGACAAGGTGCCTTTTTACATGGGCGCGCAAGGTCCTGGCATGCTTAAAACTGCTGGCGAAATTGCTGACGGAGTGCTTATCAACGCTTCCAACGAGAAAGACTACGTCGCGGCGGTGCCAAACATCGAAGAGGGAGTTGGAAAGAGTGGAAGGTCGATGAGCGACTTCGACGTGGGTGCATACACGGCGTTTTCTGTCGGGCCTGATTTGGCGAAGGCACGCAAATCAGCCAAGATGGTTGCTGCGTTTATTACGATGGGCTCTCCGCCGCCTGTGCTCGAGCGACACGGTATTCCACTCGGTACGGCTAAAGCCATCGGTGCAGCTATCGGAGCAGGTAAATGGGGTGATGTCGGGCCGTTAGTGGATGATAACATGATCGACGCCTTCGTCATAGCGGGCGACGCAGATGCCTGCAACAAGAAGATCGACGGGTTGCTCGACACCGGAGTGACGCAGGTTATAATTGGCAGCCCAACAGGTCCGGACGTTGAAGAAGCCATAAAGATTTGCGGAACGGACATTATCCCGTCGTTCGCGGGACGCTGCTAGAAGACAACAGACGTTTGACGTAAACCAACCCCAACCTGCCCGATAGATGGTTGGGGTGCTGCTTTTTTTTGCCTAGTTTCGCCTCAGATGGCGAATGACGACGCAGAAGAGAAGTGACTGCCAGTTTGGCGGGGTTGCGATCCGTCCAGGAGACACCTATTTGATTTTGCATCCAAGATCTTCGAGAATAAGGACCTCGCTTTTTTCGAGGCTGCGATTGACACGCTATCCGTTCCGCAGCCAATATCGACAAGTGTTTCGCCGCTTCTTATCTGAAGCTTTTCTAATGCTATCGCTATGATCTCTGCCTGAGTCAGGCCGCCGCTCACCATTCTTTCGGTCCCTTTCGCCGCCATAATCTATCTCTCTACACTCGCATGGATGCGTTGAGGGCGCCGCTTGCGCGGAGCGCGTCTACCTCCTAAATCGGAATTGGTTGGGCAAGTATCTTTAAGTCCGTTCAAGACAATTATTAGTTAAGCACGAAAAGCGAATTTTTCGTCGTTTCCTTTTGTGACGAGTTATTTTAAGCAGTATCCTCATCATTAAGCGTGTCCTTATGTTTGCCAGCAGAAGTCCCGAAGAGCTTACGGAAAGCTCGTTGCATCCCCTCGTGAAAGACGCATTCATAAGTCGTTTTGGCCCCCTCACGGAAGCGCAACGGGTGGCAATTCCGAGCGTGCTGGAGGGCAAAAACCTACTTCTTGTCGCTCCCACCGGAACTGGGAAGACGGAAGCAGCGATGCTGCCAGTATTTAGCAAGCTGCTAGACTTTGAGGACCGCCACGGAATAAGTGTCCTCTACATCACGCCGCTTCGAGCGTTAAACAGGGACATGCTGGCGAGGCTAAACTGGTGGGGCAGTCAGCTACAAATCTCGATCGGCGTTCGGCACGGCGACACGACGAAATCAGAAAGACGGCGACAGACTCTCGAACCGCCTGACGTATTGATCACGACGCCCGAGAGTCTTCAAGCCATTCTCATGGGACGCCGTCTGCGGGAAAACTTGCGGTCCGTTAAGTTTGTCATTATCGATGAAATTCACGACCTTGCGAGCTCAAAGCGAGGGGCCCAACTGGCAATCGGCCTTGAGCGTTTAGCGGACTTAGTCGGCGAGTTCCAAAGGATCGGCCTTTCTGCGACCGTCGGCAGGCCGCAGGAGATCGGCCACTTCCTCGCGGGGACCGGAAGAGCGTTCTCGGTCCTCGAGGTCTCTCGGGCAAAAATGTTGGATTTTGCGGTCACACAGCCACAGGTAACCGGTGCGGATAACACGGCCGCGAAAATAAGGATGATTGCGCCAGAACTCGCGAGCCACGCTCGCATTGTGCGCGACATAGTCGACAGGCATAAGTCCACACTGATCTTTGTAAATACGCGACAAGCAGCTGAGGTGCTTGGATCCCTTTTTCGCGGCAGTGACGTTGGCGTGCATCACGGGTCACTATCGAGAGAGGCACGCATTGAGGCAGAAAACGAATTCAAAGCCGGCAAGAAAAGAGGTTTGATCTGTACCTCGTCGATGGAATTGGGGATCGACATAGGGGACGTCGAGCACGTCATACAGTATAATTCTCCCCGCGAAGTGACGCGATTGCTTCAACGGGTGGGACGGGCAGGACACAGAGTCGGCGAGAGATCTGAGGGCACCATCATCGCAACGTACCCGGATGACATCATGGAGTCTTGGGTGATAACGCGTCGAGCGAAAAACAACGCGATTGAACATTTGAACGCTGATTACCAAGCGTTGGACGTCCTTGCAAACCAGCTCTGTTTCATGACCTTGAGCGGAGCTAAGCCCGCTAAACTCGCGCTGCGAATCATCAAAAAGGCGTTTCCATATCGAGACCTAACGCTCGAAAAGTTCGTCGAGGTGGTTAAGCTGCTGCAACAGCAACGGCTGCTCAAAGTTGAACGTGAAGACACGGAACCGCTCATTAAGATGATGGGAAAAACGCGCCGGTACTGCTATGAAAATCTTTCTATGATTCCCGATGAAAAAACCTACAGTATCTATGACACGATAAACGGGAAGTGGATAGGAACTCTTGACGAAACTTTCGTGATTGCTTTTGCTGAGCCTGGTGCCGTGTTTGTTACGAGGGGAGAGATGTGGCGGGTTCTGGAGATTGACGAGCAGCGCGTGAAGGTCGAGCCCATGGACAGCTCGACCGGCGAGATCCCTAGCTGGGCGGGTGAGCAAATACCAGTGCCCTACGAAGTTGCTTCGGACGTTGGGAAACTACGGGGGCAGATAGCGAATTCAAGTGAGGCTGCGAGTCATAGCCTTCTAAAGGATTACTGTACGGATCCGCACACGGTGCAACGCGTTGTGAACCTGATGCGGCGACAGAAGAAATTCGTTGTTCCGACGCACAACGTGCTTGTGGTGGAAGTCGACGGCAAGACCGCACTTATACACGCGTGCTTTGGCCATAGGATTAACGAGACATTAGGCCGCGTCATCAGTTCGCTGCTCGCTGCCCGCTTGGGCAGCAGCGTTGCTTTGGAGGTCAATCCATACTGGATACAGCTTCAACTCCCAAACGCGCTGAGCGCGGAACTCGTTGCCGACCTAGTCCGGCAGATAAAGCCAGAGTTTCTCGAGCCGTTGATTCAAATGACTTTAAAAAACAGCATGCTGCTTAAGTGGAAGCTAGCGCACGTAGCGCGCAAGTTCGGCGTGATCGACAGGGACGCGGAATCGAAGTATTTCAATATCAACAAGCTGATGGATCTTCTGAAAGACACTCCCGTTTATGAGGAGGCGATACGCGATATCGTGCACGACAAGCTCGATCTGGAGCGCACTAGCCATCTTCTCAGGGAAATTCAAGACGGCGACGTGCAAGTAGTCACGTCGAAACTGAGCCCCCTGAGCAGACAACGGCACTATGGCGCACGAGATCTGCTTGTAACCGACAGCGCAGACAGATCAATTCTCATGGCGCTCAAAAACAGAATCATGAATGATCGGGTAATCCTTTTTTGTCTCACGTGCAAGAAATGGAGATCGAAACGATACGTGGCAAGCGTGCCTGAGCAGCCACAATGTCCACTGTGTAGCTCTAAGTTGATTGCAGCACTGAAGCCGTGGGAAGATGAGGACGTAGTCATTGTCACCAAGTCCGAAAGAGCGAAAACTCCCGAAGAGAAGGCGCGGACAAGGCGCGTCTATAGAAATGCTAACTTGGTTCTTTCTCACGGGAAGAAAGGAGTCATCGCTTTAGCATCGCGCGGCCTGGGCCCTGAAGCGGCATCAAGAGTCATCCGAAAAGCGCGCCGAGATGAGGAAGGCTTTTACCGCGATATCTTGAGGCACGAGCGACAGTACACATTGACGCGCAGATTCTGGCACAACTGACGCGCGGCACTTTAGTTCTCTTCGCGTCGCTTCTACCAGAGGCTTAGGGCGCGACAGTCGTTTCGCGCTCGAAACGGGATGACATGTATATATACGAAAGTCCCGATAGGGTGAAATATGAGCTATCTCACGGACGCTTCGGAGCTCACCAAGCAACGACTCGACATCATTCAGGAACTGCAAGACTTGCGGGGCAGCGAGATGATCTGCTACGTTACCGGCGACCGCCCAACGAATGCTAATATCCCTGGGATGATTAGCCAAGTGTCGCAAGAGCACTTGCGTTTCGTTTATGACCATCTAGATCGCTTAGGCGAGATCGATCATTTGGACTTGTTCATCTACACTCGCGGAGGAGACGCTGACGTCCCGTGGCCAATGGTCAACTTCATTCGAGAGTTCGCGACCAAGTTCTCGGCACTCGTGCCGTATCATTGTCATAGCGCGGGAACACTAATTTGTCTTGGTGCCGACGAAATATTGATGGGGACAGGCGGAACGCTTAGCTCGGTCGATCCGACCACAGCAAACCAATTCAATCCTCGCGATCCGCTAAATCCGGCTATCCCTCTTGGCATTAGTGTCGAGGACGTCACCGCATACATCACCCTCGCTCGCGAAGTTGCTAAGATCAGCGAGCAGGACCACATAATTGATGTCTTCAATGAACTCTCAAAACAAGTCCATCCGCTTGCGCTGGGAAATGTTTACCGGCAACACACGCGCATCCGAATGTTAGCTACAAATTTGCTCAAGATTCATATGCGCGGTGAAAAAAACGAGGCCAAGGTCACCCAGATCGTAGAAATAATAACCGAGAAACTGTACACACACACGCACTTCATCAACAGACGTGAGGCGAGTAAGGTTATTGGTTTGAACGTGCGCGAACCGGAACGAAAGGTTGAGAAACTCATGTGGGACCTATTCCAAAACTATGCCGCTGATATGCAACTTTACGAACCATTTGATTTGAACATGTTCGTTGGTGACGAGACGTACAAGGAAGGAGTTGCCAAAGGCGCATTTATTGAAAGCTTAGAAATGATGGACGTATGGGGGTCCGTATTTGCTGTATCCAAGAATAAAGCAGTTCCGCCTAATCTGCCTGTACCGATCTCGCCGGAACGAATTCAAGCGTTGCAAGGTCTGCCGTTCAAGATTGACGTCAACATATTGAAGATGGGGTGGGAACGGGCACTACGTGCGAAGCAGACTTAATGACGCTAGCTGTATTTGAGGACTGAGCACTCGCACCGCTGTTAGCAGATTTGGAACGTCATTTCTGGCTTGAAACCCCTTATATGAGTTTCAAAGCTATGTAGCCGACGACTACAATTACAACCCCAATTATGATTAAGCCTACGATCGTCTTAATGATGATATCAACGATGTGTAGCCAGCCGCCAAATACAAGCATGGGCAGCAATAGACTCCCAATCCACCAGCCGAGGAGCAAAAAGAGGATCAGTATGATGATAACTGCGACAACCAGCAACGCTGATATAAGCGAATCCTTAAATGCCATCATGCACCTCCCAATTCAGAAGACAAGCCACCCCTTCGATTAGCTCTTCTACTCTAAAAACGTTTCCATCTCGCATCACTGGTTTCTCCATTGCTTTGCTCTCCAAATCGACGCACGTGCTATGGGCGTTTGTACTAGGAGCGAGTAGAGCGCATTGGGGTCCAGTCCCGGGCTCTGGGGCATCCACTGCAGGGGGCGTGCGGTTACGCCGAAAACACGGAAACTGAGTTCGCTGAATCCGCGATCCGACAGAATGTATAGGGGAGGGGCAAAAGGGCACAAAGAATGTGCACTATCAGAAAAGTGTCAGCCTTGTTGATTAGCTGCTGTTTTTGTCGCACACTCTGAGCGCCCAGCCATTTTTTTGAAGCGCCTCTCGTTTTTGACTGAGCGCTGCTTAAACGATCGCGCACGGCTGACTTGCCTGAGCAAGCTCCGGCCGCCAAGTCGATAACCCGAAGGGCTAGGCATTGCAGCTGCGTCGCGCAACGCACCAGAGGATTTATCTAGGAGCATCTATCTATAATCAACAGTAGTTTTTGAGGTGATATTATGCCAATCTTACAAATCTCCGTGCCCAGCAGCTTGCAAATCTCTCAAAGTACTGGGATCATAATTGCAATTGGGTTGGCTATTTTGATAATCATTATTGCCGCAGCCCTAGTACTAAGAGCCCGTCGGCGGAGCTCAACGGCACAAGCTGCTGGAAGCTCTATCAACCAAGGCGCAAGCGAGGAGGAAAGCTTTGAAGAAGTGACTGTACCAGAAGCATACCGAGAAACGACGACCGCGATACCTCTTTCTGAGGAGTCTCACCAAGACCTCGCCTATACGCCGACGTCGGAAGTGCAAAGTGGACTGGAAGAACCGGCGGACTTTCCGGTTCCAAAACTACCTCCAAAAACTACCACGATAATCAAAGGCAACGTCAACATCGCAGCAGTCACATCTAGTGCCAGTCAAGCTGCTGAGATTCACACTGAACTTACCAGCTTGAGTTACAATGAAGCAATTACGCCTAACGACGCCGTCATCGACGAACCGAGTTTGGCGACGAAGATCAATGAAGTGAAAGATGATCTCGATTCTAACGAAACCCTGAGCGTCATACTGCTGAAATGCATCGATATCGCAAAGTCACTGAATCGAAGAGCTGATCTCACGTGGATATACCGTGAACTTTTTGGCTCACCGGAATGGGACGATGCCGTTTATCTTGACATAAGCAGCGAGGAAGCGTTTCCTGCGTATCGGCTAATCGATGCGACGATGTACTTGAACTACACGCCCGAAGGTGAAGCGTTCCCGACGATTGAAGAATATGCGATCCCCCTGTTTGAGAACCGCTCAGTTTACGCGCTCGAAAAGGTATTAGAATCTGCTAACATTCAAAACCAGGACTATCTCGTGCTAAATACACCTGCCCCCGCCCAATGGCCCAGCACGGCATCTCTGGGGGAACTCATACCACTCACCGTTTCGGTGAAAGACTACTTGGATATATTGGCTGAAGTGAAAAAGCAAGTTCAGGAATTCGTGAATTCGCTTTAGCGAATGCTCGTGCTGTCCGAAAACTCTTACGTACCAGCGGAGTTTTCCTTCTGGTTGCGTCTTCAAACATTTTCATAAGCTATTTATAATTGCGCCAGATCAAAGTAAGCACACGCAAGCTACCGGATGTTCCTACGAGTCCTGGACTGATGCGTTTGACGAGACATGTTTACTGGCGCACAACAGCAATATCGATAGCGTTCGTCTCAATATTCCTAGCTTCACTTTTCTCTCCGATATGCGCTGCTTCAGAGCCTTCACTTGTTCTGAACCCGGTCAGGCACGACATAACCCCCGTCGGTCGAACCGGTACTTTTTCATCCGAAGTCGTGATAGACACTATTCACATTTCTGGCACAACTACGCCAGACGCGAAGATTTCCGTTACGAAGACAATATTTGGGGCAGCTACCGAAAGTTCCGTTCCTGTGAGTCCGAGCGGCTCCTTTTCGACCACGACGCAGTTTGAGGTAGGTCCAGGTTTTGCGCAAGGGGTGGAACGCGGGGATGTTAAGGTGCAAGTTGCTGCCACTCAAGGCAACACGAACAAAGTTGTTGATGTTCCGCTTACCCAAGCGGCGTCCGGCACTGCCGCGCCTAACTTGGTAGGCGCGGGACTGAACGCAGGGGCGCCTGGCTATCCGCATACATTCGTCGCATATAACAATCCATGGTTTTTCTCCCTAGGCTACTACGTCGACAATAGCGGGAATACCGTGCAACAAAGTAGTAGGGGTGCCGTTGCGACACAACTTGCCCAATTTAGCGCGGTATCACTGCATTACACCGATGATGCAAGCAACATCGCCCTCATAAAGCAAAAGAACCCGAACACTAAAGTCTTTGCGTACGTCAATCCCGTGCTTTGCTACAAGTCATCAGATTCGAACAGTGAGTGGCAACTCGTCGTGAAGAATCACCCAGAGTGGTTTCTATATCCTGATACAACCTCGCGTCAAAACAAAAAGAACCCCATCGTCGTTTATGATGGGACTGAGCAAGTCATGGATTTGACAACCGGGTGGAGAAGCGAGATCGTTAAGCAGTCCAAAGACGCCTTGAGTAAGGGATTTGACGGCCTTTACGTGGACTGTGCCTGCGATGATCCGTCGTTGTGCTACGGGTACGCGTCAAACACCGCACCCGTAGGCAATTGGCACAGCGCACTTAACGATTACCTTGCTCAAGTGAACGTGGCAGGCAAGACGAACTTCTACAACGGACAGTCACCAGTGGTCGTCCCGTCAAACCAAGATTTCTTAGATAGGACGAGCGGATGGATGGACGAAGGGTATATCTCGTACAAAGGGTGGCAGAAGAGCGCGATTGATATGCCTAAATATGCAAGCGCCCAGAACAAGTTTACGATGTTCTACGCTTATGCTCCTAGCCCGGGTTCGAACGCTAGGCATTTCTACTTCACGTCTGCCCTTCTTTCCGATGGCTATTTCTTCTATTCTCCGATGTGGACGCAGTGGTTCTCCGAATATGGGACCTACTTGGGTAATCCTACGGGACAAGCGTACCAACTATCGGGCTTTCCTGGCGTGTGGACAAGAGACTATACGGCAGCTAAGGTGATCGTCAATCCAACGTCGGCCTCCATCACCTTAAATGTGCCTGGTTACGTCGATTTAAGCGGTCGACCGGCGTCTCCAATTACTATAAACTCGAATGATGGGGTAATACTTAAGTCCTGGATCTCTCTCGGCGGGCAGATTCCCGCCGGTACAGCACCGGCTGCCTGCTCATGGGGCGCAGGTCGTCTCGACCTCTTCGTGGAAGGCACGAACGGCGCCCTGTATCATAAATGGTATACCGGCAGCACGTGGTCCGGCTGGCAAAACCTCGGCGGGGTTCTGACCTCGTCACCCGCTGCGACGTCACCGGGTACTGGTCAGATAGACGTCTTTGTCCGCGGCACGAACGGCGCCCTCTATGAGAAGACTACCACGAATGGAGGGACCTCCTGGTCCTCGTGGACCTCTCTCGGCGGGCAGATTCCTGCCGGTACAGCACCGGCGGCCTCCTCATGGGGCGCAGGTCGTCTCGACCTCTTTGTACAAGGTACGAACGGCGCCCTGTATCATAAATGGTATACCGGCAGCACGTGGTCCGGCTGGCAAAACCTCGGCGGGAAACTAACCTCATCACCGGCAGCAGCCGCAGCGCCGGGTAGTAGTAGAATCGACGTCTTTGTCCGCGGCACGAACGGCGCCCTGTATCAGCGCTCGTGGACTGGAAGCTGGTCCAACTGGATCTCTCTCGGCGGGCAGATTCCTGCCGGTACATCACCGGCGGCCTGCTCATGGGGCGCAGGTCGTCTCGACCTCTTTGTACAAGGTACGAACGGCGCCCTGTATCATAAATGGTATACCGGCAGCACGTGGTCCGGCTGGCAAAACCTCGGCGGGAAACTGACCTCCTCACCGGCAGCAGCCGCAGCGCCGGGTAGTAGTAGAATCGACGTCTTTGTCCGCGGCGGCGACGCCGCCCTCTGGCAGAAAACCCTATAACAACGGGTGATCCGGCTGGACGGACGTAACACTGTCACCACGTGTCCGCTCTGGGTAGCACGCTACCCGCTCTAGGATCTAATACGTTCCCCTCAATGCGTATGAGCTGCCCGGCCGATGAGATATACCGACGCCAAACGCAAGAGTACGTTCATGGAAGTGAGCGTCAGCCGGCAAACGCCTCTACTACGCTACCTTCGCCGTGACACGTGGCGTAGGGCATCGACGATCGTGGTCGCGACCATAAGCGTGCATTAGTGCCGGGTGAGATGCGAATCAGCGATGACGTTGCTAACCGCGTAAGAACGCTTTTCGCAGCGTGATTCTAAGCTTTCAAGCGCATCTATGTTCGACGTCAACCGACATCTCTCATTCGTGGCCACTTTTATACAGTATTTATTGCCTTACGGTCTGAGGACAAAATGACCCACGCCCATAGAAGAGCACCTGCCCCACTGAAGGCACGCGCGTTGGATAGGCCCTTCTTACCACCCACGCGTCTGCAGCATCTCTTCTTTTGGTATCTGACCTACGGACAATCCTTTCATTGGCAGCCCAAGACCTTTGGAGATTTCCGCGAGTGCTTTTGGATCGTCAAAGTTGTTGACCGCTTCAACAATAGCCTTAGCCATCACTTCAGGCTGTTCTGATTTAAAGATTCCTGACCCAACGAAAACCCCATCCGCGCCCATGCGCATCATAAGTGCGGCGTCGGCTGGCGTAGCGATACCGCCGGCAGCGAAGTTAACTACGGGCAATCTCTGCATGTTAGCTGTCTCGGCTGTTAGGTCGGCGGGCGCCTCAATTTCGCGTGCAACGCGGCCAATTTCTTGCTCAGATTTACCTTTGAGTTCTCTAATCTTACTCATAATTGCGTGCATATGTCGCACCGCTTCTGATACATCGCCAGTTCCCGCTTCGCCTTTCGTGCGAATCATAGCTGCGCCTTCATTGATCCTCCTTAGAGCTTCTCCGAGGTCCCGTGCGCCGCATATAAACGGCGTGGTAAAACGTAGCTTGTCAATGTGAAATTGCTCATCAGCAGGGGTCAAGACTTCGGACTCATCAATCATATCAACTCCAAGCGCTTCCAAGATCTCGGCTTCGACGAAATGTCCAATCCTTGTCTTGGCCATGACCGGTATCGAGACTGCATCGATAATCTGAGAGACTATTAAGGGGTCAGCCATTCGTGCGACTCCGCCAGCCTTGCGAATATCTGCGGGAACCGCGTGGAGCGCCATTACCGCAACAGCTCCGGCCTTCTCAGCGATGATCGCTTGCTCTGCCGTGGTCACATCCATTATGACCCCGCCTTTTTGCATTTTGGCGAAACCTCTTTTTAGCAGTTCGGTTCCGCGATGCAGCTTTTCAATGTCCACTCAAATCAACTCTCTTGCTTGAGCCATGCACACCTAACCAGATAAAACTTATGTGCAGACTACCGTAAATGCGATTTAATCCTGTTTTGAATCTCTTCAGCTGCAAACCCTTGGCCGTACTCCCGTTTGTATGTGCTGTACAAATCTGCAAGCTCCCTGAGCTTCATCTTAGAAATGAAGATGGGCCCACACTGCGCCTCAACTAGCTTCTTTAGCCTCTTTATAGCGTCTTGAGCGCCTTCGGTGCCTGCCTCTTCACTCATACGGTCTTACTACGCTGCGCAACTTTTTAATACTTTCCAACCCAGTTACTTAGAAAAGGTCAATCTGGTCTTTTTATACTGAGATTGTCGCGTGACGTGTGTTAAATGCCGAATGAGCAGTTAAGCTTTGGTGCTCTTGAATATCTGAGCAATAACTTCGAATCAAGATACTGCAGCAACTGCGGCAGTCGTTTTTGGGCGCGAGCCGAGCAAAATACATGTGGCGACGCTCCGTGCGCGCCTTATACATTTATCGGCGCTCCGGTTTTGAAAAAGCGCGGGCTCAATGATATGCGGGAATTCTTTCTGTCCTTCTTTGAGCGTCGCGGGCATACGCGCATCTCTCCGTATCCGGTAATAGCGCGCTGGAGGGAAGACGTGCTGTTGGTAAACGCCTCGATATACGATTTTCAGCCGCTCGTAACGTCAGGAAAGGTGCCCCCGCCGGCTAATCCACTCACAATGTCGCAACCCTGCGTTCGATTAAAAGACATCGATGCAGTTGGAAAAAGCGGCAGGCACTTAACAAACTTTGAAATGATGGCGCATCACGCGTTCAATTACCAGGGTTGCCAAATCTATTGGAGTAATGAAACGGTGGAGTATTGTGACAGTTTGCTGCACACGCTTGGAGCCGACCCCGCGGCCATTACGTACAAGGAGCGTCCCTGGGCAGGTGGCGGCAACGCGGGCGTCTCTCTGGAAGTGCTCGTTGGCGGCTTGGAGCTTGCAACACTTGTTTTTATGGACATGCAGCGGTCAAGAAAGGGGATTATGATCAAAGGTGAGCGCTACGAGCGGATGGAAAATTCGATCGTCGACACAGGCTATGGCTTGGAGCGCATGGTGTGGGCTGCAAATGGAATGCCAACCATATACGACGCGGTAATGCCCGACATAGTCAATTATCTAATAGAAGGCAGTGGACTTGAGCATTCGCTTGAAGATCCTCATTATGCGAATATTCTCGCACAAAATGCCCGACTCGCTGGTTTAGTTGACCTGAACGCTTCCAATCTCCGCGGCCTACGGAAAAGAGTCGCTACTAGCATCGGCATTGGTGTTGAGGAACTAATGAGGATCGTGGAGCCAATTGAAACCGTATACACGATTGCAGATCATTCAAGATGTCTGGTGTTTATGCTGGGCGACGGTATCGTTCCTTCAAATGTCAAAGCTGGATATCTCGCTCGACTCGTGATACGAAAGGCACTCCGCTCGTTACAGGGTTTGAACTGCGAGATCGGGTTGGAAGACGTTATCAGGAGACAAATAGAGAATTTGAGCGCTTTCCCGTCGTACGGAGCTCGAGAGGAAACCATCGTTGATATGATACGGCATGAGACTGCAAAATATGGCAGCACTATAGATAAGGGCAAGAGACTTGTTGCTAGCGTGGCGCAGCGCTATCGGGGGCAAAGTTTCCCTAGGGAAGAGCTTGTGAAGCTGTATGACTCTCACGGAGTGCCCCCCGAAATTGTTGCAGCGGTGGGTACCGAGATCGGAACGAATGTCGAGTTGCCCGACGATTTTTACTCCATAGTTGCTGACACGCACGAGCGCGTCGAAGTTCGCGTAGAACCGGCCACGGAAGGTGTCCTCGACCTGCCTGCTACTTATCGCTTGTTTTATGATGAACCAGAACAAGTGACTTTTCAAGCGCAAGTCATTGGTCTGTCCAAAGAGGGGGTAATCCTTGATAGAACGCTTTTCTATCCCGGCGGTGGGGGACAGCCGGAAGACACGGGCCATATCACCACAGGCTTGGGAACGAAAGTTCGAGTGCTAGCCGCGCGCCTTGTAGACCACGTTGTTATTCACGAAGTCGAGGACGTTACGCCTTTTGTCATCGGCGAGAACGTGCGAGGTGAAATCGATATCGACAGAAGACAATCGCTTGCTCGACATCATACTGCGACGCATATTCTACTGGCGTCTATACGAGGCGTTCTTGGCAATCATATTTGGCAGGAAGGGGCGCAGAAAGGAGTAGAAAGCTCGCGCCTTGACGTTTCGCACTACAAGAAGGTGACCGATGACGAACGGAAAGAAATTGAGCAAGAGGCTAACCGCGTGATCATAGATGACATTCCTGTGGAACAGAAATGGATGGATCGAAATGAAGCAGAACAGACGTACGGGTTCGCACTCTACCAAGGCGGAGTGCCACCTGGAGCGGTCATTCGAATAGTGCACGTGGGCGCCGACGTTCAGGCGTGCGCGGGAACCCACATGGCGAGCACGGGCAGAGTCGGAGCGTTGCGAATCAAAAAGACGGAGCGCATACAAGATGGGGTCGAGCGATTTGAATTTGCTGCCGGCATCGCGGCGATATTGTACGATCAGGAGCGCGATGCTATCGTAAGCAAGTGCTCAAAGACTCTGCGAGTCCCCCCGGAGCAACTTCCGTCTACCACAAGTCGGTTCTTTGAGGAATGGAAGGAACTAGGCAAGGAAAATGAAGAGTTGGGGGAGCTGAAGGCGAAGTTCACGTCTTTTTTGATGTCAGAGCGAAAGTCGACAGAGGAAGCGCTGGACGCTCTGAGCGCAGGGGATCTTGAAACGCTGAGGAATGGGCTCTCATCTTTGGATGCTGCATTTAAGAGGCTGGTTGATATTACGATTGCTGTGCCTACGCCTACGGCAGCCGCGGAAGCCAAAGGTGTCACGGTGCTGATTGTGGACGAAATCAAGCTCGGAAACGAGCTCATTAAAATCTTAAGCTGGAGAATTGACGCCGATATGAAAGAGCTTCTGCATACCTCACAGGAGCTGCTAAACGACAACGCTGTGGTCATCCTCGGAGGCGTACGCGCAGGCCAAGCAAATATCGTTATTATGGTGCGCACGGATGTTGCGAAAAAAGGCTTGAACGCGGCTATGATAGTAAAAGAGGCGTGTAGCATACTCGGTGGTAGTGGAGGCGGCCGGTCTGAGCGGGCGCAAGGAGGCGGCCCTTACGCAGACAAGATCAACGAAGCCGTGAACGAGGCTAAGAAACTCGTACGCGAGAAACTCGAAGCGATCGAGCAAGCAGGTTGACTATGCATTTAGAATGTATCAAGTGCGGCAAGAAGCACGACCTCTCAACCGTAGCGAATACGTGCAGTTGCGACGGCCTTCTTGAAATCAGGTACGACTTCTCGAAAGTGCAATTCAGTTTGGAAGATCTCTGGGCTATTCCGCCGCACGTGTGGAAATATCGCCAACTCCTTCCGATTTCCGGAGTTCCCATCTCGCTAATGGAGGGGGGGACGCCTCTATACCGATGCACAAGGCTGGAAGAAGAGTGTGGCGTCAAGGAGCTGTACGTTAAACACGAGGGCATGAATCCTACGGGCTCGTTCAAGGACAGGGGCATGACCGTAGGTGTTTCGCGAGCAGCCGAACTTGGGACCAAGACCGTGGCGTGCGCCTCGACAGGGAATACCTCAGCATCTATGGCGATTTACGCTGCCAAAGCGGGAATGGAAGCAGTCGTTCTTTTGCCGCAAGGTTACGTAGCGCTGGGGAAGGTTGCCCAGGCACTCATGCACGGTGCAAAAGTACTCGCGGTCCGAGGCAACTTCGATGATGCTCTGCTGCTTATTCAACGACTCTGTTCGGAAAAAGGCTTCTACCTTCTAAATTCAGTGAACCCATATAGGCTAGAAGGGCAAAAAACGATCGCATTTGAAACGGTTGATCAGCTTGTTGCGTACGGCAGCGAGAAAGCGCCTGACCGAGTAATCGTTCCCGTGGGCAACGCAGGCAATATCAGCGCAATCTACAAAGGATACAAGGAATTCCGAGAACTCGACATCATTGAGGACGTGCCGATGATGACAGGGATACAAGCAAGCCGGTCTGCTCCGATCGTGGATGCTTTTCGACGCGGCCTGGCTGAGATAGAGCCGGCAATCGAACCCGAAACTGTCGCGACTGCAATCAGAATTGGCAACCCGATAAATGCCCCAAAAGCCCTTCAAGCGATAAGACAATCTAACGGCGTCGCAGAATCAGTAACCGATCAAGAGATACTCAAAGCTCAAAAAGATTTAGCACGGTTGGAAGGCATCGGAGTCGAGCCGGCAAGTGCGGCTTCTATCGCAGGACTAAGAAAGTTGGCTAGGCAAGGCACAATCGAGCGGGACGAGATTGTGGTTTGCATTGCAACTGGTCATCTCTTAAAGGATCCTGAAACTGTTATAAGATCATCAAGCCCACCCACTGAAGTGGAAGCGGATTTTGACGTGCTTTATGAAGCGCTCTCTCACCTTGAGCGCCTCTAACGAACCACACGCGCAAGGGTCTTTCTTCGATTGGATAGATAGTTCTTAGAGTGACAGAATAGCGTAACAACGCGTGTCGTGTCGCACGCGCTATCGTGATGGTGTCACAATTACGTCTGAATTTCGCGAGATCCAACGGGAGAAGCTGCCTTATAGCGCTCTAAGTTATAGTTCGCGTAGTCTTGAATTAGTTTAATTTGGGCTTCGCCCCCAGGCATCTTGAAAAGGTGAGCAAATCGTCTCTGCTGCTTGAGATACTCTTCAACGGGCTGTTGGCGAGGTACCTTCATCACGTTGACGAGCTCCCCGTCCACGATTTCGTACATCATCCAAAGTCCAGTTTCTACTGCAAGTCGCGCGATTTCTATCGTCTTGGCGCTGTCGAAGCCCCATCCAACGTTGCACGGAGCATGAATCTGTAGGTATGCCGGACCGCTGACTGAAACAGCCTTTTGCACTTTCTTTGTCAAGTCCCTCGGATATCCGACAGAGGTTGTTGCGACATAGGCTATGCCGTGGGCTGCCGCTATGGCCGGCATGTTCTTTTTCGGCCGATCATTTCCGAACGATTTCTTGCCGAATGGACTCGTAGTGGTGGCGGCATCGAACGGCGTGGAGCCACTGCGCTGGTTTCCCGTGTTCATGTACGCTTCGTTGTCGTAGCAAATGTAGCAGACGTCGTGACCCCGTTCGAGCATTCCAGAAATAGCCTGCATGCCTATATCGACGGTTCCTCCATCACCTGCAATCACCACGACTTTGCCCTCTTCACCTCTGCCGAGTGCCTTAAGCGCCACTTCAATCCCCGATGCGACTGCTGCTGCGTTTTCAAAAAGCGAGTGGATCCACGGGACTTTCCAAGCGGATTGCGGATATTGCGAGGAAATGATTTCCATGCAACCTGTTGAGTTTGCGACGAACACGTTTGCTCCTGTTGCTCTCAGAACTGCTTGTATCGTGAGCGCCGCGCCGCATCCTGCGCACGCTCTATGACCCGACGCTAACAAGTCTACCGGCCGCTCTTCTTCTTCTGCTCGCATGTCTAAACCTCTTGGAAATCTAAAATCTGTGTTCTCAGGTCGAAAAATTCGCTCTTCGCAATCTTCTTGTCGTCGCGAATGCAGTCAAACATCTTCACAAACACTCGCTTTGGGATGTCCCTGCCCCCGAGACCAGCGATGAAGCCGAACGCCTTAGGAGCGTTATCATTGTGATAAAGGCTCGCTTTGACGTCAGTGAAA
Organism: Methanobacteriota archaeon; assembly: GCA_963701995.1. Lineage (GTDB taxonomy): Archaea > Halobacteriota > Bog-38 > Methanoflorentales > Methanoflorentaceae > Methanoflorens. The sequence continues at coordinate 1,400,659 of OY969693.1, forward strand.
AGTGCCCCTTCGAAACCGAGTGAGATATTTTTGTCTAAAATGCCGACGGCTTCCACGCCAGACAAAGCGCTCCGTATCTCGTCGACCGGAAATGGGCGGTACGAACGCAGTTTAATGGCGCCGGCCCGTACGCCCTCGTCGCGCAGATCATCAACCGTGTCTTTCAAAGTGCCGACTACAGATCCCATCGCCATCATCAGATACTCGGCATCCTCACACCTGTACTCCTCTATAAGGCCACCGTAATCCCTATCAAACACCTCACCAAATTCGGTCGATATTTCTGGTATCACCGACTTAGCCGCTTCCAACGCTCTGTGATTCTGATACCGGAACTCTGTATAGTAATTAGGATCGGCAAACATGCCGAAAGACTTTGGATCGTGCACGTTCAGGAAGTCCGTAGGCCGGTAAGTTGGCAAAAAATCATCGACAAGTTCTTGCTCGAGGAGTTCGATAGGTTCATAGGTGTGAGTCAGCGTGTAGCCATCCATACAGACCATGACCGGAACTTGAATTCGGCTGTCTTCCGCAATTTTATACGCTTGAATCGTCAGGTCGCTCGCTTCAGTGTTGTCTTCTGCATAGATTTGAATCCAGCCCGAATCGCGCTCTGAAATGGAATCTTGATGGTCATTCCATATACTAAGGGGTGCTGAGAGTGCTCTGTTTGCTACTGTCATAACAATCGGCAATCGCATGCCTGCCGCGTTAAAGAGCACTTCGTGCATCAGAGCTAGGCCTTGCGAGGTTGTTGCAGTATATGTTCGCGCGCCAGTAGCGCTCGCGCCGATGCATACTGACATTGCGGAATGTTCGGACTCTACTTTCACGTACTGCGCATCGAGGTCCCCGTCCGCTATTAATTGAGAGATATCTTCCACGATGTGCGTCTGCGGGGTTATGGGATAAGCTGCCACTACGTTTGGCCGTGCCGCCTTTACCGCAAGTGCAATCGCGTGAGACCCTTCCATTATCTCCAACATGCTACTTCTCCTCCAGTTTCATCTTGATACCCTGGATCGGGCACTCATTAGCACATATTCCGCACCCTTTACAATAGGTCGGATCCAGTTCATATTGGATATGGGCCTTCTTGACAGCGGCCTTCTTAATCTTGCCCGCCTTTTCGAGCTCTTCTGCTTTCTTTCGCGCCTCATCGGCTTCTTTTCCGCTTAACGTTCGCTCGATGATGGCGGCGTCAGGACAGTTCTCGAGGCATTTGCCGCACCGGGTACATTGCTCCATGTCGAACTCGGGATAAAATACCCTCCAATCGCCAGTTTTTGTGACTTCTGAGGTCCCGGGCTTTCCAATTGCTGCCGTTCCGATCTTTTCGTTTATTTCGTGCGTCTCCCTCTTCTCGCGAGCTCCTGGCTTTGTGTGGGGCTTTCGCTCAGTTGTGGCCATAAGCTGGTAGGCCTTTTCTGCTGCTCGGACATTGAGTTCTCCGACTTTCCCAGGGAATCGGACTAGGACCGATCTCTTGATCGACTCGATACTGATCTCGCCCGTAGCACCTGCAAATGCACCCAGCAGAGTGGTATTAACGATAGGTCGACCGATAATTTCAAGCGCTATTCCCGTTGCGTCTATTGTCCTCACGTCTATTCCTGCGTCGAGTCCTACCTTTTCAGCCGATTTTTCGGAATTCACAATCACCATGCCTTCAGGCTTCAGGCCAGCAGTAACATCAATCGCCGAAATTAGAGTTGCGTCTTGAACGATAACGTAATCAGGTTCGTAGATCTGACTTCTCAGACGAATTTTCTTATCACTCAGGCGCGTAAATGCAGTAACCGGGGCACCGCGTCTCTCAACGCCAAAAAAAGGGAATGCCTGACTGTATTTTCCGTCTTCGAACGCTGCGACAGCGAGTAGTTCGGCAGCGGTAACAGAGCCCTGCCCGCCCCTGCCGTGTATGCGTACCTCTTTCACTTGTTGGCCTCCATTGTTCATCATTAATCGTTCGATATGATTTAATTCTTTCGAACCCTTGTTTCGTCCCAAACGCGCGTAAGATGGATTCTATGCTCAAGGTGACTATCAACTAAAGCGAAGTTGGGTCGGGTCGTCGCAGCTGGTTCGTAGTCCGACAGCTCCACCCAGGCGTGTGCATCCTCCACACTATTGGTCGACCCCGATGCCCATGATATCGACAGAGCCTTCCCACACATCTTTAGCGATAGCGGCGCATCCCGTTGCTGCACTCCACGGGTCAAGAACGATAGAAGAAGTGCTCAAGTGCTCGTCTACTAATGCTTTTATTTTAGCAGCTGCAGACCCTGCCAAAAATATCGATCCCTGTGCTGAATAGTCTCGCAATAGGACCTGCAGTGCGTTGATCTCCATCGCCGCATACAGTGCCAGCGTAGCGATCAGATCATGCTCTCCAAGGCCGCGTTTCAAGAGGCCGCCGCGAGAAAAAGCCTCGTTGGCAGTCATCAATCCGCTATCCACGTCCCGTATAGCTTGAAGATCTAAAGGCCCTTGCGCCACTCCCGGTGCAAATATTGCGGCATCAATTGCTCCTAAGATACGCGATTCTGCGACCGCGAGAGACACGGTATTCGAGCTTACGTCGCATAAGATGAAGTCTCGATTTTTGTGATACTTAGAGATGTAGTAGGCTAGTCCTACCTTTTCTGGTGAAGCTCCGTGGGAAAAGAACTTCATTCGAAAATCGACGTTTGATTCGTCGTGGATTCCGGGCAATACAATCGCAGGTGCATTTGACTTATTAATTGCATCATATACGGCGGTGCCTCCGCCGATGTACCGTCCAGCTCCGCCGACCGCCTTGAGCCCTCTGTTACGTACTTTTCTGATGTCCGTGATCTTCGTGATACCATCGCCCATGGAGTACGTGAGCCCGATGAGCTTAACGAACTCAAGCTTAAGATTTAGCCCCTCCTCTATATCGTGCACGATAGAAGACTCAGCGATATTTTCTCGTGGAAGCTCAAGCTTTCGTTTATCCAAAGTAGCAAAGCGAACAGCTTGGGTTCCGTGGTCTACGCCTATGAACATGTTCTTGGCAGAGTCAGATATGATAAAGCCTCAGGCGGAATTTGAATCCGCGACCTCGTCCTCTCTGTGTTCAATTTAAGAAACTTACCAAGGACGCGCTATACCAGGCTTAGCCACTGAGGCACCAGAATTCATCTTTATATACCAGGTTACTCTATAAATAATTTAAGTTGCGTTATATCGTCGCTGAGCTGAGCTAAAGGCGAAAAAACAAACTCTTGGGCTCGGTCATCGGCGACTGGGAAATAGCGTGCGGGTCAAACGCCGGCACTAAACTGTTGGGGGGGTTGCGTGAGGGACGATAATATACTCATCGATAAGATCTCAACGAAAAAGTTGGGACTCCATCAAATAGATCTTCCTGCGTCAGAGGCAGTTGAAATCAGGCGCAAAGCGGTCGAAAAATTGACAGGAACGGCACTGGATGCACTTGGCGAGTATGCTATTGACGCCGAATCCTCGTCGAAACGCAATATCGAAAACATGATCGGAGCCGTGCAAGTGCCGGTCGGCATTGCTGGCCCTCTGGCAGTGAAGGGAGAGTACGCGAATGGAGAGTTCTACCTTCCACTGGCTACGACGGAAGGGGCTCTCGTAGCATCTGTGAACCGGGGGTGCAAGGCTATTACCTCTGCCGGGGGTGCCCTTGTTCGGATTTTCAACGACGAAATGACCCGCGCTCCAGTTTTTGAGGTGGCCGATGTTGTCGAAGCGCAGCGGGTTGTTGAATGGGTAAAGCAGCCAGAGAACTTTACTAAGCTTAAGAAAGCAACGAGGGAGACCACGAAACACGGGGAACTCGTGCGAATAGACCCTTACGTTGTTGCGGACAACGTTTTCTTACGGTGCGCGTTTGACACTAAAGACGCCCTTGGGATGAACATGGTCACCATTGCTACTGACAGACTTGCCGACATCATCGTTGATGAGCTCAACATTCGGCTGGTCGCCCTTTCAGGCAATATGTGCGTAGATAAGAAACCCGCTGCGATCAACTTGATCGAAGGCAGAGGCAAAAACGTAGTTGCCGAAACCTCGATTCCTCGAAGCATTATTCACGACGAACTGAAGACGACGCCTGACAGCATGGCAGATGTTCACTATCGAAAAAATATGCTTGGATCTGCCAAAGCGGGATCGTTGGGCTTCAACGCACAAGCAGCAAACGTCATAGCGGCTATGTTTATTGCAACCGGTCAGGACCCGGCTCATGTTGTCGACGCGTCGACGGCAATTACTAGCCTCTCGGTGCGGGGAGACGAATTGTATGCATCCGTAAGCATGCCCTCTCTGCCAGTTGGCACGGTCGGCGGGGGAACGTCGATCAAAACGCAGCACGAGTGTTTGTCGATAATGGACGTGGCCGGCGGAGGGAAGCCCCCGGGAGCACATGCCAAGAAATTTGCTGAAATCGTCTGCTGTGCCGTGCTTGCGGGAGAGCTTTCTCTTATAGCAGCCCTCGCTGCAAGACATCTTGCGAGAGCGCACGCGACTCTTGGGCGGTGACAGCACAGCCTTCCGCCGCGTGCGCGATAACGTCAGATTACGCACGTCAAGTTATTTTCGTTGCGTAGGCCACGAGCTCGCGAATCACGGCGCGCTTGTTTGCGGCGCTATCATCTACGCATCTAAGGGCATTTTCAAAAAAAAGAGTTGAAGCAAGCGACCGCCGCTGTTGAACACTTCATGCAGGAATAAATTTCGTTCCGTAGTAGATCACGCCGTCTGGCCCTTCCTCTCCGAGCTTTCTAAAAACCGACTTAACGCGCATTCCGATCTTAACTTCAGACGGATCGCAAACGATCTGCGCCGTAAGCTTTGGCCCCTCGTCGAGTTCTACAATTGCCAGAACATACGGCGTCATCTTGCTGAAACCTTCAGGAGCTGAATATATAGTGGTGTGGGTTACAACTTTTCCGCTGCCTTCAAACTGATATTCGCGAATCACGCCCTTGCGTCTGCAAGGGGGACACACGGACCGCGGGGGGAAGTAATAGGTATTACAGTTCTCACATTTTGTGCCGATGAGGTTATACCGGTTCGGTATTTCTCTACAAAAACGCGGGACGGTCATCGAGTCACCTCGCTAGGATATGCACAACGACGGTGCCACCCGTTCCGCCGACATTGTGGGTCAAGCCGACTTCAGCCCCCTCAACCTGCCTTTTTCCCGCATCGCCTCTCAACTGCTCGGCAATCTCCACTGCTTGCTTTATTCCCGTTGCCCCAACTGGATGCCCGCAAGCCTTCAGCCCCCCGCTTGTGTTTATCGGTATTTTACCACCGATTGCGGTCTCGCCTGCAAGCGTTGCGGGACCTCCTCGGCCTTTTTCAAAAAAGCCTAGATCTTCAATCGCCATTATCTCAGCGATGGTAAAGCAGTCATGCACCTCAGCGACATCGATGTTTGACCGTTGTAGCCTCGCGGTCTTGAAGGCTCGATCTGCGGCAACTGTGGTCGCGTCGATGCTGGTTAGGCTCCGGCGATCGTGCAAAGAGATCGTATCGCTGGCTTGGGTAGCGGCTTTGACGTAGATCGGAGTATCTGTGAATTCTCGCGCCCTTTCGGCAGGAACCAAAATAACTGCAGCCGCCCCATCCGTTATTGGACTGCAATCAAAAAGTCGAAGAGGATCTGCGACGAGGGGTGAGCTGATAACCGCGTCAATTGTGATTCTATTCCGGAACTGTGCCCTGGGATTCATTGAACCGTGGTAATGATTCTTAACGGCGACCTGGGCGAGCTGCTCACGCGTGGTACCAAACTCGTTCATATGTGCTCGGGCCATCATAGCGTAGAGTCCCGGAAATGTGGCGCCAACTGCAGCCTCCCATTCCCGGTCAGCGGCAGCAGCGAGCGCGTCCATCGCCTTCTCCGCGCCAATGTCCGTCATCTTTTCGATGCCTGCTGAGATGACAATGTCGTGGTAATCAGAAGCGACCGCAATGATGCCACTTCGCAGCGCGAGGCCACCTGAGGCGCACGCGGCTTCCACTCGGGTGCTTGGCACGCTGTTGGAAATGAGGCCGGAGTAATCGGCGATAAGCGCTCCGACGTGCTCTTGCTCGATGAATATTCCTGAGCTCATGTTCCCCCCGTAAAGCGCTTCCACTTGCGCTCCGCTCATCCCCGCATCCTCAAGGGCCATCAAGCCCGCTTCGATGAAAAGGTCGCGGAAGCTTTTGTGCCACATCTCGCCGAATTTGGTGCATCCTATACCAACGATAGCTACTTCTCTCATTGTGAATCGCCGTCTTGCGGCGTTTGGCCTCCCTTAGAGTACGATCTTATTCTTATGTTTGGCGTAAATTGCATAATCTAGATAGATCGGTGCAGCAAGCAGTTCAGCAACAGTTGGGGCCTGACCTTGCATCTGGCCGATCTCTTCTGTCACGCGAAATGTGAACGAATCGCTGCCTGCGCCTGACCCAAAGGAGGTCATAAAGATGCGGCTGCCAGGTTCCGCAACATCTAGCACCGAAGCGAGTCCTATAAGTGATGACCCGGAGTACGCATTCCCCAGTTTTTCGACCACAAGACCTTGTTTTACCTGTTGCTGTGAAAAACCAAGTGTGGACGCAACTTTGCGAGGAAATTTGCCATTCGGTTGATGAAATACGGCGAAGTCGAAGTCTTCAGGCTTGCTGTGCGTCTTATGAAGCAATCCTCGAGCCCCCGCTAACACGTGTTTGAAATATCCTGGTTCTCCTGTGAATCTCCCCCCGTGCTTCGGGTATTGCTCGCCTTGCCGTCTCCAAAAGTCGAAGGTATCAGTCGTGAATGAATATGTGTCCTCAATTTCAGCTATGACGCGGTTCTTTCCCACGACGTAAGCCGCGCCGCCTGCTGCTGCAGTGTATTCAAGAGCGTCTGCGGGAGCTCCCTGTGCAGTGTCAGCACCAATCGCCATACCATATTTGATGTAGTCAGCAGCGACCAGTCCTAGGCATGTCTGCAAAGCAGCGGTCCCCGCCTTGCACGCAAACTCATAGTCCGCAGCCATGAGCTCCGGCGTTGCCCGGACCGCTTCAGCAACAATCGTCGCCGTCGGCTTGACCGCATAAGGATGAGATTCGCTGCCGACGTATATAGCACCAATGTCGGTTCCTGCTAAGCCAGATCGCTGAAGGGCAGAGCGAGCAGCTTCGACTGCGATCGTAGCCGTGTCTTCATCTCGGTCTGGGACTGATTTTTCAAAAACGCGCAGTCCTTTTTTAATGTCATTGGGATCCTCTCCCCACACTCGTGCAATTTCTTCGACTTTGATCCTATATCGGGGTATGTATACGCCGTACGTTGTAATCCCAATGGACACGTTATTTGCTCCTAAACAGACAGTCTATGATTCAATGAATTCGCAAAATATGTTGCGTCTGGAATGCTCAATCTAAATCGGGAGCTCCTTTAAATGCACATAAAAAGCTACTGGCATTCTCTAGATTATACTATGTTCCTATATGTTGCGCGCGCTATTTATTAGCTTTTGTAAGGGTGTCGCCTCTCTAAGTTGCGCGGTGTTTAACTAGTGGGGCCACCGAGATTTGAACTCGGGTCTGAGGACCCCCAGTCCCCAAGGATATCCAGGCTACCCTATGGCCCCTTCATATTGAGTATGCTGTAACCCTATATTACTTCTATTCAGTGCGACTTGTTATTGCTTAGCTTTCTGTAACTGCACCGGCTCTGCTTTTCACAAAGCTCTCTGGATTTGTCAAGCTCTGTCGATCTTGGGCTTGGCGTCAATAGACATTTGAGGTGCAAAAAAGCAAACTCGCAGAATCCATATGCTACTGTAACTTGATACTTTGCACTGGCGTGCTGAGCAAAAATTCACCTTGCTCGATCTTCTTTTTGAGCTCTTGCGTCAGCTTGTCTGCATTTGATCGATCTGATTGCCTAAGCGTGACTGGAATTTGTAGCCCATTTAGGTCAATAGCACCCAGATCACCTTTTAGAGCGCCATACGGACAAGATGATAAGCAAGCGCCGCACCGCACGCATTCTTTGCGATCAATTCCTTTGTTCGGTGTGAATGCCGCGGTTGGACAATTCTCAGCGACTTGACATTCTTTGCAACTCTCGCACTCTTTGTTTGAGAAACTGATCCGCCCATATTCGCGCTGCCAGACGTCACCGTATCGTGCATAACCAAGTGGCTTGCGCCCATTCACATCAACAATTGGCAGGGGGATCCGATCATCTGTCCGGCTTACGTTCTCAAATATAGACGTATTAAGAATCGGAATAGGAATTGCCCACGAACAGAACACGTCAGGACCCGCGGACGTGTTAAAGCCACCCACATATCTAGGGTTCATGCCCTTTAGCGGTGCATATCCTGAAAGGTTCGGCATCTGGGGGGTACTTCGTGTTCCCGTCCCTGTCACGAAACCAACGGCGCCGTTGAACAGGGCTTTTGTGCCAACTCCGATAGTTTCAAGTTGAGGGTCTTTCTCCAAAGGATTTAGCTCTCCACATCCAGAGAAGCTAGCTTCCTTATACGGTCCTTCGAGACACGTAACAGAAAAAATGGACTTGACGCAAGTGTCGTTAGGGTTAACAAACGCATTATAGTTCTTAAATACGTTGCGAGTAGCTGAGAGCCTCGCAAATTGCATGTCTTCAAGGCTAGTTCGTCCCTTTATGAGCTGCCCCATCGTTGTTAGCACTTCAAAGTCGATATCGCTTCCTTTCACAATATCTCGAAAAAGATGGCCCCCTCCATATTTGGTATCGCTCCGGCTAACCGCAGTCCCGTAGACAATCAAATCAAGCAATCCAAGCCTTTCGTTAGGACACGGTCCAACGAAAGCGGGGACATCATTGAGCCACGCCATTTGGGCCGTCTCGAAAACATTTGGAGCCGTGGCGCGAAAGGATAGAGTGGCATATGTTCCGCTCATGATGCCCTTCGTGCCGCAGGTAACAACGTCTACTTCATTGACGTCTTCGTGAGCCCGTACCATATTGCAAAACTCATAAGCAGTACAAACTGTGACTTCTCCTACTGTTATCTTGGCGTTAATCTCTTCTATGTTTCTTATGGGCACGTTTGATTGTGGCATAAGATTTTATGGCTTCGGCTTAAGGCGCTGCGAGCTCCTCTTCCATCTCTCCAGTTTCTTTGATCTTGTCATCAAACTGCATAAGACGCTTGTGTAAGCCCACGAAGTGCGGGATGTAAACGCGGTAAATCTTTAGTCGCGCGGGATCAATCCCACGCTGTGCAACTTTCTTGCTCAAATCGTTGAGCCGCGTTTCGACACTTTCGAAGTTTTCACCGCAACTCTCGGCTTCGAACCCTTGTCCGATAAAAACGCCATCAGCGCCCAATTGGAACGCCAGCTCTATGTGTTGAGGCGCGAGTCGCAACACTGATGGCACACTTATGATCCGAATAGAAGGGGGGTAGCGGAGCCGTGCTGCGCCAATATTGTCAGCTGCTGCATACCCAATTTTTGTGTCTAGGAACGCTATGTTCCTTATCTCTTTTTCACGCTTACCTGCAAGGACCCCGCGTATGGAAGCTTCAAGTTGGGCTTCCGTACACCCGTGCAAATCAAGGGCTGCAGTAGGGCAAACGTGTACACACGCGCCGCCACCGGTGCAGAGCATCGGATCGACCGTCGCTCTGCGATCAACCATCTTTATGGCATTGTTCTTGCACTGCCGTACACACATACCGCAACCATTGCAGCTATCCTTAACGAAGGCTGAAAGCGGTTCTATTGAGACGTAGTCCTGACCAACAAGCGATAGCGCTTCGAGAGCGGCTGCATCTGCTTGTAAAACGCTATAGGTGATATCTTTGGGACCTTGGGCGGTGCCGCATACATAGATCCCTTTGGTGTTTGTACTAGCGCCTTCAAGTTTTGGGTGCTTTTCCTTCACGAACAAGTCATCACCTAGTTCGATACCGAGTGTCTCTCCAACTTGAACTGTCCCCTGAGAGGGCTTAATACCCGTCGAAAGGACCACCAAGTCCGCATCGAGTTCGAGGCATTGTCCACGCAACGTATCTTCAGCGCTTACGTACAATTTGCCCCCTTTACGCTTCACGTCACTCGCACGTCCGCGGATAAATTTTACACCTTTCTCTTGCACGTGCCTATAATAGTTTTCATAGATTCCCGGAGCTCGAATGTCTGTATAAAGCACTGTTATGTCAGTTTCCGGAAAATAGTCAGTGATGTAGTTAGCGTGTTTAAGGGCGACCATACAACAAACTGACGAGCAATAGGGCAATCCGTGCGGCTTTTCGTCCCTCGACCCGACGCATTGTATCATCACTATTCGCTTTGGCGTTTTGCCGTCTGAAGGTCTTAAGAGTTCACCGTTTGTGGGCCCATTTACGCCAATTATCCGAGCGAGCTCTAACTGAGTAACAACGTCTTTAAAGCGACCATAGCCATATTCAGGCCGCAAACTTGGATCGAACTCATCATGGCCCGTAGCCACGACGATCGCACCGACTTCTATTTTCCTAAGAGAAGGTTTGGCTTCGAGCTCAATTGCGTCGGACTTGCACACCTTGGTGCATTTACCACATTTGACGCAGTGCTCTGCATCTATCGTATACCTATCAGGTACGGCCTGTGGAAAAGGTTTATAGATAGCTTTTCTTTTTCGTGTGTTGGCGTTCCACCAATCTGGCACTTCGATTGGACAAACGGTCGCACACTCCCCGCAGCTTGTACATCGGTCACTAACGCTTTGTGGTTTGATTTTGACGTCGACGTTGAAGTGACCAGCAGTTCCGTTTATGTTGGCAATTTCAGCGTCAATTAGGAGCTCGATCTTGTGATTCTCGTAAACATCGTTCATTAACGGGCTGAGTGAGCACATCGCACACTCTTCCACCATCTTGTGTGGTGAAAATACTTTTCCGATTCTTACCGTGTTGCCTCCAATAGAGGGCTCCTTTTCGACCAGATACGTTTTTACGCCATTTTGTGCCAAGGCGAGCGCTGCGGTGATTCCTGCGATGCCACCGCCTACAACGAGAGTGGCGTTGGTAACGTCAACACGAAACTCAGAAAGGGATTCCGCGTGCTCGAGCCGTTGTAGAGAAGCATTGATGAGGTCGCGCGCTTTCTCGGTAGCGCTCTTTCTGTCATCGGTGACCCACGAACATTGTTCCCTAATATTTGTGATCTCAAGAAGATACGGATTAAGGCCTGCATCGCGCATACCGCCCCTGAAGGTCTGACCGTGATTGTTAGGCGAACAAGCAGCGATCACAACGCCATCGAGGTTGCGTTTGCGAATGGATTTCTTGATCTTCTGCTGGCCTTGTAGCGAACAGAGGTGTTGATCAGAGTCTACAACGTTGGTGCGTTTGAAATCCTTATCTAACCTATCAATATCGATTGAGTTTGAGATGTTTCCATCGCATCGACATAAGAAGACTCCGAATTTCGACACTTCAAACGGCCTCCATCTTTTCAATAAGTGGAGCTACATCGATCGTCGAAAATTGAAGGCACGCGTCTCTTGATTTATCGGCTCCGAGTAACAATGCTAGGAGTTGTGATACGTTTAACACAGGTACGACGCGATTGAATCGTTCTTCGAACTGGCGCTGAAATCTATCGAGAATTAATTGGCAGCCAGCACACATTGTCACGATAAGGTCGGGCTCTTCAGCGAGTACGCTCTCGAGCTTTCTAAAGCTTGTTGATTCTGTATACTCGTCTACGTCGATAAGGTGCGAAAAACCAAGACCACAGCAAGAAGATCGTTCAGAATAATCAACGAGTGTCGCTGAGAAAGCCGCACATATTTCATCCAGCAAAGTAGGATATTCCCACAACCCGCCAGTTACCTCATCGTAAAATACTTTTGTATAATGGCACCCGTGATGCGTTGCTATGTTAACCTTAGAGAGGGAGAATTTCGCGCGCTCTGCGAGGATTTCTTTCAGACTATAAAGCACCTCAGCAGCGTGATAGACCGTTACGCCTCCTTTGTACTCGTAGTTCACTGCCTTCAAGACGTCGTTTATCGCTGCCCGCGTTTTGTTGTCGTTAAGTTCACCAATACACTCCTTTAGATTCGCGTATGAGGTGGGGCACGTGCAGACGACATTGGTGTACCCTGAATTGTATGCAAGCGCAAGATTTCTGGCATTAAGACTGAGATTGGCCTCAGGAGGAACCACCCCGCAGTGCCCTGCAAATCCGGTGCACGACGATTGGTTCGGATCATCAAAGTAGTCAACGTTCAAAGAATTCAGTATGAACCTGAACGATCGTTCGATGCCTGGGTAGAAAGTCCCTGCGACACAACTCTTGAACAGATACAAGCGTTGAGGCAGCCTGGAGGACGTTAAAACTAGCGGATCAGTGGTCGTTGAAAGCCCCCCTTCTGTTACAGGTTAATTTCAAAATGGTCCTAATCTCGTCGAGCGCTTTAGTCGGGACTGGTATGTCTCGAGCGTTTAGAGGAGGCAGTCCCAGCTCAGCTCTCAGCGTTCTGAGCTTGTTATGATCGACCAGTTTGCTCAACAAGCCAAGGTCGTGCTCGAACAATTCAGGTGAAACGGTCACACCGCTACTTTCTAGAGATTGAAACAGCAAAGAAGCTTTTTTGTAGAGCTCATCCGGTGCGTACCCCTCTTTGAACGCTTTGTTTCTCGCGTTGAGTATGATGGAAGCAGGAGTGTTATTTCGAGGACACCGAGAATTGCAGGTATAACACTGACCGCACAGCCAGATAAGGGGGTCTTGTGCAAGCTCCTCAGCTGAGCACTCTTGCGCGCGTCGAACGATTTCACGGGGGCTGTAGTCTTCGAATACTTTTGCAGCGGGGCATCCCGCGGTACATCGCCCACATTGTAGGCACTTAATCAGATTGTCCTTTTTGTACAAAAACTCAAAAGTGGGTGATTCAGGACTGAAAACTTCTTTTTCTGATTCATTTTCTTGACTCACGACAATCAAATTATTTTTTGTTAATAATTCTATATATAATTATGCAAAAATAGAAAAAGATTGCCTATATATACCAAATAATAGCCATTTTTTTGTACAATGCTACAACAACGCGGTAAACTTAAATAAAAATAAAAGCTAAAATGTATTTGTGGACATAAATAGTTCGGCGCCGAAACATTATAAAATTATCTGCTTAGGCTGTCACGCTGACGTTTCTGGCGCGGGTTACGCCTTGCGTTGCGGTTGCGATCAGGCGCTTTTGCGCACGGTTTACCAGGACCGTCGACTGCAAGTCACTGCGGAAGACAGCATGTGGCGGTTTTCCGCGTGGCTGCCAACCGTAGGCAAATTGCCGACTCGCGGCCGGTCGGTTGCGTACAAGAGCGAGGCGTTTGCGCGAGAGCTTGGACTGAGCGACCTGTTCATCAGTTTCAACGGATACTGGCCTGAAAAAAACGCGTTCTTGGAGACGTGCAGCTTCAAAGAGCTTGAGTCGCCACCGACTGTGCAACGAGCTGTCGAAAGCAAGGTGAAAACGCTGGTCGTTTCTTCAGTTGGCAACACGGCGCGCGCTTTTGCGCATACGGTGTCCACGACTTCTACTGATCTTAAGCTGGTGCTCGTCGGGTTGGAAAGCGCAATAGGGAAGTTGTGGCTCCCCGAACCACCTTCCGAGAAGATTACCCTGGTGGTGCTTCAACGGGGAAATGATTATTCAGACGCTATTGCCCTTGGCGACAGGTTCGCAGCGTTACCGGGACTTACGACAGAAGGCGGAGCTATGAACGTCGCACGGCGTGACGGCCTGGGCACGGTAATGCTTGAGGCTGCCGTTACCATTGGCAGAGCGCCTGATCATTATTTTCAGGCAGTTGGCAGTGGGGCTGGTGGAATTGCGGCTTGGGAGGCCTCTTTGCGTCTAAAACACGACGGCCGGTTTTTGAAGGGCCCGCTTCCGAAATTGCATTTGTCCCAGAACTTGCCGTTTGTGCCGATGGTCAATGCGTGGAACGCAAAGAGAAGGACCATCGAACCATCGATCGACATGCCCGACGCTAAGAAATCTATCGAAAAAATTCATGCTGACGTGTTGTCGAACAGAAATCCCGCATATTCAGTCAAAGGCGGGGTGTTTGACGCTCTGAAAAGCACGCACGGTCAGATGTATGGGGTGTCAAATAATGAAGCGCGGCGCGCTGCACGTCTCTTTGAAGACCTTGAAGGCATAGATATCGTGCCTGCGGCAGCGGTTGCTGCCGCGTCGTTGATCCAAGCGGTTGCTCACGGAGGCATTGATGACTCTGACGTGGTGCTTCTCAATATGACGGGCGGTGGCGTGCAAAAGCTTAAAGAAGACAAAGCGTGCTACCAGGTAAAGCCCGATATTTGCGTGGCCGCGCCAGAAGCGGACCTTGACGAATTGCAAGAAGTGCTGGTATAAGGGGGTACGGCATTGACTCCGGAAGAAGAAACCGTTGAGCTCTTCGCACAAAACCACATTGACCTTGTAGCCACGTTGCCGTGCGATAGGTTGAAGAACTTATTGCCGCTCGTGAGCAAGCGCTTTTTCGAGGTTCCGCTTACGAGGGAGGAGGATGGCGTCGGTATCTGCGCTGGCGCGTTCCTAGCAGGAGCTAAACCTCTGATGCTGATTCAAAGCACAGGCATCGGAAACTTGCTAAATGCAATATCGTCGCTTAATTTTACGTATGAACTTCCATTGCCGATTGTAGCAAGCTGGCGCGGGGTCTATCAGGAGGGCATACCTGCCCAGGTTTATTGGGGGACGCACGTAAAGGCAGTGCTAAACGCCCTAGATGTAACGACCTGCGAAGTTCACACTGTCGAGGATCTGCCTCTCGCAGGTCAGGCAATCCAGGAGTCGTTTGAAACAAGTTTGCCTGCAGTTGTGCTTATCTCTCCCGAGTTGTGGCAATGCACGCCTCCAAACGCCTTCCAACAACCGGGAGATGAGAGGACAGACCTCCTGGGAGAATCCGGAAAAGAAAGATCGAAACCTGCTGCTTTGTCGTTGGAAGCCCAGGTTGAATGTCCGGTGATGACTCGCTATGAAGCGATCGAAGCAGGCGTTCCTTACCTTCGAGGGCGGACCGTGGTCTGCAATTTAGGTGTACCGTGCAAGGAGCTTTACGCCCTTTGCGATCAGCCGAGCAACTTTTACATGCTTGGAAGTATGGGTTTAGCTTCTTCAATCGGACTTGGCATTTCCCTTTATCACAAAAATGAAGTCGTCGTGCTTGATGGAGACGGAAGCCTCCTGATGAATCCAAATGTTATGTGTAGTATTTCTCAACAGGCTCGAGACAACCTTACGGTCGTAGCTCTTGACAATGGCACGTACGGCTCTACTGGAGATCAGTGTACCGCGACTCAACAACTCGACCTTGCGCTTTTGGCACGAGGTTTTGGGATCGAGCATACAAGCAAGGCATACACTGCAGAGGATTTGCTCACAGCATTGCAGGTACCGACAGGTCCTAAGTTTATTCACGTCGTTATAAAGCCGGGGAATGCTAACGTTCCGGACCTACCCTGTTCGGCAACTGAGATCAAGAGACGTTTTATGGCACGTTTGCACGGCGAGTAGAGGCAGCGGCCCTGTGGAGGCCACGACGCGGGTTCGAATCTCGCCCTCGCCCTTTGTTTTTCTTATTTTATGCTCCAATGAGCCTTCTTTTGAAAAAAGAGCTGATTTTAGTTCTTTAATTTGAGATTCCAATACATCAACCCGCTAAGCTGTCTCGTCTTGTTCTAGATTTGCACAAATTGTGCCAACGGATTCGCCAATCGTGATCACAAAAGCAAGTTCTCCAGCGTGCTCTGTTTAGTAAATTGTAGCAGTCTTCCCGATCAAGTCTTGGAACTCGCGCGGCAGCCTTATGACTGGATATTTGTGAGACGGATTTGAGCTGTGCGTACCTATCTTGTTCGTGCAGATCGGTTGCATGCGTCGCAGAACGCACCAAGCAAGCATAACCGTTATGATTCGCCGTGGTCTGTTTCAAAGACTGCTGCGTAGCACCCCAAAAAAGGAACCAGTCCCGAAAAAGAAATTCTGGTTAAGGGGCCGTAGACGGTGAAGGAAAAGGAGCAAGAGTGAAGACTGACCGGGCTACGATTCCTAGCAGAAGTACATTTTTATGTCGAACGAGCGACAAAAACGAGAATGTTGTGCAAGATCCGACAGTTCTGAGGGAGGCTAAGTCATCGATCTAAAAGTTCACTATATACCTTGCGCATGTTCTTTTCGGGTAACAAGAAGCTAAGTCTACGTAGTTTTAGTTTCATGTCTAATAGACATTTGTCACAGACTGGTTCCGCCCCTTTGTAAGTCTTCTCGCAAAACTCACAGACTTTCGGAGTGGGGTCTTTTTCAATTCTTGTCTTAAGATCAAAGCTCACAAGATAAGTGTTGATTGCTTGAAGTGCAGAGATTAGCTCTTTTTTGCGTATGGATAAGCATTGATCTTCGTCATCATCAGTCCAGTCGGCCCAGTCCGTTTGTAGCTTTCTGTGAATTTCTTCGATACTCATCGTGTCCATGAGATCACTTGTACAGTTTTGCTCCCACCGTATAAGATTATTCTTTTTGTCCTACACGGAAAACGAGTCGAAAACCGTAGGCAGGAAGAGCGTCGAACGTGTCCGGCAGGATGTACAGCTCAGGTATGTGGTCACACACGGCGCTGCGTGCAGCTACTGCCTCGCTAGAGCAGAACGGCTTGACGCGTCGTATTTACGCACGTTTGCACTTGAGCTAAAAGAACAGCTTGCCCGTACCCTCGCTGCGTTTGTCACAGCGATTCTAGCAGGGCCGCGCGGCTAGATACGGAAAGTGCGGTTGAGCCACCTCTCCGCCAGATCATTGGGGTGTTGCAGCGGGTGATGTGCACACGTGACGCAGAAAAGCTTGCTCTATCTTGCCTTGAGATACCAGCGGGCAAAAAAGACATCAGAATCTTTGAGCAATGTACTTCGTAAATGTATTAGATGGGAGGAAAGCCACATGCCTAGCAACGAAGTTGACCAGAAGATCCTGCGAGTCGAACAACGCCTGAAAACGTTGGCCAAGGCGCAAGCAAACAAAAGCCTTGACCTAGCGAACCGCGAGAAGCTAGGATTGGAAAGAACTTACATAATGCATCAGGAGCCCTACGCGTGGCAATCTCACGCGGACGAGCTCAAACGAGCGGCGGATGCCGTTGTAGAACGATATGAGAGAGATGAGCTGCCTGTTATTACTTATCTCTACATGGACAGCGTATATGTGTATCTCATGGGAATGGCAATTGAAAACCTCTTGAAGGGCATCCTTGTTGCAAAACGCCCAGAGCTGATAAAGCTAGAGAAAGAGCCGGTAGAAAATAAAGGGTTAGGGTACAAGCTCCACGATGATTTACGTTGGCACAACTTGACAGCCCTCGCGAAACAACTCAAAAAGCGTTACCACATCGATTTCACAGACGATGAGCTCGAAATGATCGCATTGTTTGAACGGTTTGTTACATGGGCAGGGAGATACAAGATACCGCTCGATTCATTTACGTTCGTAGACGCTCAATTTAGCACGTATTACTTCCGGGATGGTGAGGCAAAACCCATCGGGCAGGGCAGCGTAAGAACTTTCGCTGCAAATTTTGGTAAGCTTTATTCCAAGCTTGACAGCATTCTAGAGAAACAAGTCCAATATTGGCGAAAGATTCAGAGCCTCGATTAAGTTGAAAGCGTGTCTACGCATTTGTTTGCCCCGAGCCCAGCTGAATGAGAAATCTCATTAGCACGCCGGTCTGATAAATAATGAATTCTGCCTCTTCTTCGGTAGGTTCTGGTGTATTTCGATTGGGATGCTTCAAGGGTTCAGTGCGCCTCAAATACTTAGTTGTTATCAGCAACCCCATATTGAGCAGCACTGACAGGCGCCGCCCGAAGCAGTTGAGCGCCAGTTCCTATTTGACGTAGATGTCACGCCTACGCAATCAAACAAAGAAGAGCTTGTAATCGGTTTTGACGGGCCGTAATTACTCTCAAAATTGATAAGCGTCGTGAATTAGCGCTTTGTATAATGCACATCGTATGCGTGCGCGCTGCCTATTAGGCCCGCTCTGTTACCTCATCTCACCTAAATGTGGGGATCAATGCACGATTTTGGCACTTTTAATGTGTTCATGATCTATCGAGAATATAATTCGTTGATCTCAAAATCAAGTGCTAGTGTAGCTAACGATGGCGTGACCGATGTTTGCCGTAGAGTAGACAACTTTTCGCTAAAAGTAGACAACTTCTGGCCAAAGTCATCAAGCTCCCCAGAGCCCGCTATTTCGTCAAAGCACCCCAAAAAAACAGATGGGCTCGAGGCGATTCGAACGCCCGACCTTCGCCGTGTAAATACGAGTATCTAGAGCTAGTGGCGAAGTCTTCTGATTTCTTTTGGCTTTCTTCTTTACTTTTGTGAGAAGAAGATACAACAACAAGAAAGGCAAGCGCCCCATCGTGCACCGTTTGATAAATGCGAGTCGGCAGTCCTGCAAGCTTCGAGAATGTGAAAGGGAGGCGTATTGCAGGGTAGTCGTATCCTGCCTTGGCGTGGTGGAGCGAGATTTTGCTGCTATGAATCTCTAACAGTGCAGATTGTGGCGAGTCAATGAGTGGATCACACAATTGATTAACAGCTAGCATGAAAAGCACATAGTCTGCGCCGCAGATTAATCTTAACGATCGTTGCGCTCCAACATGCAAGTAAGGGAGGCCAGAAACGCCTAGCAAAGTGCTCGAACTTGTGACATAGCTGTTGCTGGCGTCGAAAGTTGGTTTCTGAGCGTTGTTTTTTTGGCCCCGTTGCAAGAGGCAGAAGAAAGGGAGTAGTGGCAGAGAAGAACCATGACGCGAATTCTACTCAAAATGTTGATGAGTAAAGAGTAGGAATGTTAACATCAAGGAAATAGGGATCGACGTGCTGAAAAGGACGATAAGGAAACGACTTAATGACGATTCTGAGCGGGTCACCAACGAGATAAAACGGCAGCATCAGCTTACGTGGGGCACGGCTGATTCGCTGGATGTGAAGAACGGAGTGATTCTTGGTTTCATTATACTTGTGCTCGTTCAAATAATATTGAAGGGCCAGGTTACAACTGATTTTAGCAAAAACGTAGCGCTTCTTCAACCGCTCGCCTCTAGTGCTCAGTATAAGCTTAATTTTGCGGCTTTCGCTACGCTTTTTGGCGCGTTGGTATGTCTTATTGCTGCTGCGTATATTGGCGCAGTCACCATCAAGATTCGTACATATCACGAGGTGGAAATTGAAGATCGTTTTGCAGCGTATCGCGCAGGCGAGATAGACGGCGCAACGTTCGATAAATCCGTCTCGAAGACATTATTGGACGATCTTAAAAAGGATGAACAGAACAGCAAGAAAAAAGTAGCTGGTGCTAAAAGAACCCTTTTTTTGTTCATGTTAGGAATAATGTTGCTTATCATGCGCTTTGCTGTAATAGTTATATTTACAAGTTTCTTCTCATGAAAACATAATATGACAGAAGACCAAACTCCAACTAAGCCACAACCCAAGCCAGACCCAGGTTGGGATGATCCCGCGCCATCAAAGCCCATAGACAAGGGCGCGGAACTCCCGAAGGGAAAGGTCGTGGATCTAGAGAAAAAGTAGCTACTAAAGAAAAGCGGTAATCTCACTATCATAATTTAGGTAGTGACAATACAAGAACGGACGACGTGAGTAAGATTCTTTTTTCAACTGCTTCGTTTGCTCGCTCTAAATAACGTTACGTAAGGCGCGTCGATCAGTATTGAGTTTAGGTACTTTGAGTCTGTAGAATAGTTTGAAGCGATTAATGGGCGAATCAATGACGTGACGGAGGTGAGAAACCAATGAGCGAACCTAAGATACCTGAGATATGCCCGGGTTGCCCGACGGAGGGACGAATTCAAAGTATACAACCCGCAGGCGGCGGCGACTCAAGAGTTGCCAGGCGCCTCATCGTGCCGTGTGATTATCTCAATGCTTCCAAAAATAACCCTGAGCGATATGAATGGTGCCAGCAACATCCGATGGGACGATGGTGACGAAGTCGCAGAGGCGGTACGCGACCACATGACTGAAACAGAGATCATGCTCTGCGGAGCCACCGCTTCGTCAGACCATTGAGGTATGGGAGCAAGTGATGTGCTCCCATGAGGCAGAAAAGCTTGCGATTTCTGTGCTCGCAGGGCCCTTAGATCAAAGGAAATCAAAAAAAGAATAGATATGAAAAGAGATAAGCTATTGGCATTATGTAAAGAAACAATATAAAAACCCAAGTTGAGCGGTCTGAATACTATTTTCTAAACAAATCCCAAACGCTAAATGTAGTCTTATGATACACTTTATTGTACGCTGCTCTCTTCGGATCTTTTACCCACCCCATATCTTTTTTGCCATATAATGGAATGACCTTCCTCTTCACAGCGCGTTTAGCTCTTCCTGTGGTACGTGCTTTGAAGGATTTTTTCACTGATGGCGTACGCATTCCGAATTTCATAATAAATCACTTGCTATTGATCGGGCAGTAAAGTTACTCCGCGCCTACTTGCGCTTATTCTTGCCGCTGCCGTTACTAGCAATATCTAATAGTTCACGTATCGCCTCGCTCACGGTCATCTTATAGTCCGTTTCGAGATGGCGCTTGCTAATATACTTCAAAACAGCGTTGTGTGTTTCTTTATCCACTTTTAACATCTTATACTGCCCCACCATGATATTACCTATTAAGCCAAGTGATATTTAGGCACTTTGATATATCTGTTCACTTAGATATAGCCTGTTTATAAATTAACATATGGTGACAAGTTATATATACTTAGGGTGAGTAGGTAGCTCAACAACCAAAGCATGCCACAGCTGAGTACGGCATGCCCTTGATCATCCGTGGCTCTTTTTTGTGCGGGGCTTACCCGCCGTTCGTCCGATCCTCGCCGTCCATCGTGCTTGTGCTGAGGTAAGACGTTACGTACCCGTGAAAGTCGGCGCTTTGTCTTTGGAAAAGTAAGAGATAGCGAAATCGGCAACGATCTTCGCAGTCATCAAAGAAACTGGAGGTGAAAAAGATGGTAAGCCCGAGAATAAGAGAAGTGCAAGACAAACAAGAGATGCAGCGAGTTGTGGATGACTTCATGACACAGGGATATACGATCAAAGAAGAAGGGATGGATACAACGCTTTTGAAAAAGAAGACGTGGGGATCAGCGTTAGGTATCATCATGTCGCTTATCCTAATGATCGTTGTCGGTGTCGGAACGATCTTTGTCGGTTTCTTGTTTAGCTGGATAATCCCAGTTGCCTACGTGCTGTACGCACATTACAATGCACCCGAAGTTCTTCTGAGGATTGTCAGGGCGCAGCCGCAAGTGCAGCCGCAAGTGCAGCCGCAAGTGCAGCCGCAAGTGCAGCCCCAAACTCCGCCAAGACAAACGCCACCACCAACGTCGCAGGCTCCACGTGTAGAGACACAAACAAATACAGCGGGGAAGGTTTGTATTTCGTGCAACACTGTTAGCGACGCGAGCAGTGCATACTGTTCAAAGTGCGGCGCACGGCTCTGAGAAAACGATACGCCACAGACCGAAGCGTCACAATCTGTGGGTTGACACGTTCTTGCGCAAACTATTGTTACTCTAGCGCTACGTCGAATTTGAATTGCCTATGAGAATAAGGACTGTCGATTCCGTAAACGAGATGGAGCTAGTAATTGACGACTATATCACTCGCGGGTATGCGGTTATGCGAGGACGGGAGACCACGCTTGTAAAGAAATCTAGCTTGTTTAGGACAGTGCATGAGGTTCTTTTGCAGCTAGAAGAAGGAACGCGAGTCTCGGGAATGCAGCATAAAAACGCAGCACACCCGCTTGAATATAGGCGCTGCGAATCGTGCCGCAGTCAGGTTTCTACAGAAGCAACTTTCTGTAGATATTGCGGTGCACATTTGCGGTCAGAGACATGGATCAAGACCTCTTAAGGCGATGTAGGTTGTGTGGCGCATCAAAAAGATGTAAACGATGCGGCACACCACAGCCGTACGACGGACGTTACTGTGAAACTTGTGGCGTCTTTTTGTTAGATTTCAGAGAATGTGTAGACGTTGATGCGGTTCTCTCGATTGGTGTGATTTGTGTGTTCTTGATCTTGTCGGTTTTTATGAGGTAATCTATATGCTAAAAAAAGCGGCAGCGTCATTGCGCTTATTATGGTCGCATTGCTGCCTACAGCCCGTTGCAGGGCAAAACTAGGGATGAAAGAAAATGAATCCAATAGCTAGAATGATGAAGCGTTATATAAAAACGCCATTGAAATATGCACTGCCATTGCTTTTTATTGGCGCACTTGTGCTTGTTGCAACCACTGGATGTACTACGCAAAACACAACTCAGTCAGCTGGGAACTCAGCAGGTCAGTCAAGCAGTAACCCTCTTTCAGTCAACGTTATTCCCACAGGGACATCAATGCAAGTGGGGGAGTTCAACACACCAAAGGCGGGCTACGAATACATTAGTTACAACGTAACAGTGAAGAACAACAACGCCCCGAATCAGGATGTAAATCCGCTGTTCTTCACCCTAAGAACGTCTGATGGTAAGGTCTATGACATTGACACGGCTACGTACGACTCGTCTGTGCACGACTTCAAGGTGGTGACCAACACACAACCTGGGGACGTTGCCTCAGGAACGATAATCTTCCAGATACCGACGAGCGCTACACCAGCCTCGATATTGTACAACGATTACACCCATAAGATCACAACGACGCTATAGGCAGCGCACGCGCTGCCGTCTTCTCTTTTTTTTCACGTTGCAGGTAATCGCGACAGGAAGCTTTCCCGACTGCTATGCATTGCTGCTTTTCGAGATGTTGCAACGAATTAATTGGCTTCTGGTCGATTAGTCTTGAATGAACTAACCTCAGGCTACCTTAAAATTCCTGGTTTTACAGAGCTTTAACGCCTTTTTTGAATGTGAAGAGTGTTGCGTTCTTAAAAACCGGCACTGGCTTAAAGGATTAAGACTATATATAGCTTTGTAGATACCAATATATAGTAGTAAAAAAGCACTTGTTTTTAAGAGATTTCAAGTGGAGAGATCTATCTCCCTTGTCATCCATTCTGCTGCTTTTTTACCTATTAGCTGGCCACACGGTCAGCGGGAGCTAATGACTATGAACAAAATTATGGAAGAGGACACAAAAAATGTCATAATTGAGCATGACTTATATCCAGACGACATTTTTAGGCGACTAATCGCTTATTTAGTTGAAAAGAAGTCCCAGGGAACACAGATCGCGGATTTATGCAACGAGACTGGCATAAATAAAGAAACGGCCCGCTACAGGCTGCTTGTTTTGCAAGGTGCTGGTATTGTGGAGTCCAAAAAGCCCTCACGTTCTGAGCGGCGATGGTTCATTAAGGCTACGTCGGCGGACGAGTTGCCTAAGATTTGGAGTGAGCGAGCAAATGCTGCTGAGAGAGGCTGAGGTCGCCTGGAAATCGGCGTCGAGAATACGAGAACACGGAGTAACGGATCTAAACCGTGGTATAGCCTCCGACATACCGAACGAAGGCCCAACTGGTAATGATCTTTTGCTACGAGCACCACTAAGCGATCGGATAGTGTTGGATGGTGTGGCTTACGAATGGGAAGCGGTCTCCAGAGCGGATGGCTTATTTAGGCTCTCGATCGATGGAGCCGATCTTAAAGATACACCTTTTAAGGATTTCCCAACACCGCTCCAAGATGACGTATTGAACAAAGCGGCATCCAAGGTCATCATCCCAGTGATTGAGCGCCACATCGGGCAGCACATAGAATCAATTCACAAAGATGAGTACGTGGAAGCGTGGATCGTTTTACACACAAAGGGCAATGCGTTTCTTAAACAGTGTATCGGCTTGGTAATGGACTATCACGCTCTGGACGCTGAACTCATACAAATGATATTCCTCGGAATGTCAAGGGCGCGTTATTCAAGTGTATCTGCACTGGCACACTTTGACTGCACCGGCGAGAGCGGCGCAGGCAAGAACGACTTGGTGAGCAACATCATCGCCTGCGTTCCCCGGCAATATGTGGATCTTTTTTCAACGGTTTCACCAACTGCGCTCCAGTACCATACCCTGAAGAGAGAGACTGATCGCCGGGGCAACCTTATTACGCGAACTGATAAGAACCGCTTTAGCGGTAAGATTGTTTGCATTACCGAAGTCGCTGACGCGACAGGCTTTCCAGCTCTTAAAGCCCTCGCGGAGACCGACGAGACCGCAGACTTCACCCACAGTGCTACCGTGAATGGTGAAGCCATTGATATGACAATTGCGGGACCCCGCTGCGTTATTACGACATCGGTTGAAGGAGTGAAAGACACTCAAGTCAAACGCAGGTTCATCCATGCCTCAGTAAGCCCGGACGCTTTGGAAAACAAACTAGAGAAACTAGCCTTGGTTGAAGAGATCCTTCTGGAACAAAAAGACATACGAAAAGATCCGCGGCTGAAAGTGGCCCAAGCTGGCATTAATATTCTTTTTAGCACTAATGACGTCGATTTTAGACCTATACAAAAAGATGCTTTGAAGCTCTTGAAATATCTTGATAACGTGTTTTTGAAGGCTGGATATAGCCTGACCAATATCAAGCAGTTCTTTACATTAGCGGAATGTTCCGCCGAGTGGAATAGGCTTGTCCGCGGCTATTGTCGGATAGAAGTAGAGGACGTGCAGGTGGCATGGTATCTGCTTTCCAACTTTGAGCGTGAGACCATCACCAAAACGACCAATCACGGCATAGCAACGCTTAGAGCAATAAAGGAGCTATGTGAGGACTACGATCAAGAATTTACAGAGAGCAGAGAAGACCCCAGCTACGATTACGACAAAATGGAAGGGGTTAGCTTGTGGGATGTGCCTAAGCGGCCAACACGCGCAGATATTGTGAAGGCTGTTGATGTGCCGCAACCGACTGTATATCGTTTACTTCAGCTCGCTTCAAAGAAAGATAATACCCAAGGGGAATTGCTCGAACTTGGGTACGTCACTAGTGAAAGTCAAAATAACAAAACCGTATTCGAACTCACGGCGCTGGGCCAGACCGTTTTAATTGAGGTTGCGACTAAGGCCGTGATAGATGGTGTGACTTATACGCCAATTGAACCACTTGAGGTTCCAGACGTTGAACCTCTATTGGCACGACAAATTATCAGATTTTTCACCGATTTTCAAGAGGGTGAGAAGTTTGATAGCTAAGATTTGGCCCTCTTTTGGAGATTTGATGGTACCACATCCTACCTTTAAAAAATATTATCAAATTATCATGGATCTGAAGGCGGCGGTGGGTGCCACGTACGTGCGGCTCTCTCGGAAGAAAATGAGAATCTGATAATCGAGGAGATTAGCTATCAAGACATGCAGGAAGCCACCGAACAATGAAAAAACAAAAAAATGTAATTGGAGATTTAAAAATGACTGAAAAAGAAATAATTGCAGGATATCCGCTTTCTGATGATGGCAACGTAAAGCGTTTTATAGACCGATTCGGCGACGTTATTCGTTACTGTCCGGAAACAAACGAATGGATCGTCTTCGAAAACGGACAGTGGAAAATTGATATCCAGTCTTTAGGGGTGATGCGTTTTGCCTCTAGGACAGCCGCGGATATTCACAAAGATGCTAGTGATGCAGAGGATCAGAAGGATCGCGTCGCACTGGAAAGGTGGGCGACCAAGTCGGGAATGTATCGGCGCATCGAGAATATGGTAAGACTCGCAAAGCGAGAGATCGCTTATTATCAGTTTTGACGAGCTTAAGGAGATGGCTTCGGACTATTGGAGAGTAGAATGGAGGGAACGTACCCCGTATTGGCGGCGCAAACTCAACTTACCTCGAAAGAGTGACCCAAATGACTAACCACAACGACGCGCTGCAACATCAGGAGAGGCTAGAGGGACGTCAAAACTGGTCGGATGTCAAAGTTCAGACGATAATCAACCCATCAGCTTCCGCGAAATAGTGCCATGAATCGGTGATGTGTCATTGAAAAAAAATATCGAAAACTTAAAATCAACACATAGAAAAGTGGTTCCAGGTTGCAAAAAAAGAAAATTTAAGCCACGTTTGACTGCCAAAATAAATTTTATTTCAAGGATTTGGTTGAAGGAGCCTAGGGGGATTTCCACGGTGCAGGATTATTTCTTTCCGCGAAACAAAAGCCGTAAAGGGATTTTTTGGCGCAACGTTCCTTAAACGACAACCTTTAAGCTGTGTTAACGTGTTCTTACGCTTTTGATTTCTCCCACAATCTGAATTACAAGGCCTAAAACAGAGTCGGTGAATTGTACAGTTGTATGGATCGTACTGATTACGCGGTCTTAGCAGCGACAGGCTTCATTGTAATTCTTGGCGTTCTGAACTTGTTAGGCATCGAAATCTTGTTCAATGGGGATTCAAATGCTGCTATCTCCCTGTTAGGCACAATTGCACAGAGCTTGGCTGCACTACTGGCAATCTCCTTCTCTATTTTGATTCTCGTTGTTCAGTTTTCCACTTCGAAATATACACCACGAGTCGTGTCTTTTTCATTACGGTCTGTGTTGCTCGGCCTACGGGTGTTGGTAGTAATAGCTTCATTTGTGGTCGCGATGCTGGTAGATTTCTTGATCATGTCTCAGATTAACGGAGTTGCTCTCTCGAATGAAATGAGGGGAGTCGTATCTACAAGTCTTCTTTTCGCGGCTGTTTGTTTCTTATTAATTATCGATCTCTTCTTGCACACACCAAAGTTCTTCGATCCGAAAGAGACGATAGAGCAACTTAAATCGCGAGCCACTAGTGAAGACACGCACGTACAACCAACTGAATTCATTCGAATGCTCGGAGACATGGCGCGAAAGGAGATTGCATTTGGCAATGTCGACGTAATCGATTTGAGCTTAAGAGCCCTTCAAGATGTTTCTGCGTTTTGCATAAAAGAGAACTCTTGCGATCTAAACGCAGAAGCGATCGAAGAACTTCGCGAGACTGTGCAAGTGTCTATTTTAACTCCATTTTTCAGGACTGTTGCGCTTGAAGTCGTAAATATCCTTAGGTCGCTGTGCTTGATAACAATAGATGAATACAGCAACTGCTACGGGGGCAAGTTTGGCGCAGGAGGAGGGGCGTTCATATCGTTGGCGCGTTTTGGAAGTGTCACTTCGTACGACTATAATACCGACTCTATACACTATTGGCTACTAGAGCCAGTCGTTCGCGACCTCAAAGACATAATAATTCACATTAAAACCAAGCAAGAAAAGGACCCAACAAAGGATTATTCTGCTTATCTTCCGCGACCTATCTTAGGGCTCTTGCGAATTGGCACGGTGTATTTCAGCAAAGAATCTACTGAAGCACGTCGCGCAGTTGATTATATTGTTGCAGAGACAAATTATGCCTGTTCGAAAGAAGAGGTTTTAGTGTATGGCAGAAGCCTGCCGGCAGGAGGTGAGCTGTTGAACTTTCAGAAACTTCTCTTTGGCAAAGATCCTGCAAAATTGCAGGCTGAATATGTTTCATTAGTTTTAGAGCGTCGCCAT
This sequence comes from Methanobacteriota archaeon, assembly GCA_963701995.1. GTDB lineage: Archaea > Halobacteriota > Bog-38 > Methanoflorentales > Methanoflorentaceae > Methanoflorens. The sequence goes on from OY969693.1 coordinate 1,428,253, forward strand.
TTCGAGAACAAGCATTGACGTGACAATTTAAGAAGCGCCACAGCTAAAAGCGCCTGCAACTGCTGATCAATCCCTTCTTCTGTCGCGTTTTAAACTACGGCAAACTTGCCTTGCCAAGCTACCTGAAAATGTGAACCCAAAGGTTGATCGCCATAGGAACCATCGTCACTATGATAACCAAGATGCCGAACAGTGGCGTTATTTTTGCTTTTCCACGCCAGACAACGTAAAACTCAATAGCATCTGTGACAGCGACGATGATGGTAGCGATAATAAGAGCTCTCACAAAGAGGTTAACCATGGTTTTACTCCTTACGCTTCAGTGTTGATATTTGATTCAAAAACTGTTAGCGACAGTTTAGTTGCCTAGCTGGGTATTTTGCCAATACTTCATATAGACGTCATAAACATGCTCAGGCAACGGATGTTTATAGTGAGACCAATCCACGCCAGAAACGCCGTGGGTCAGGATGTATGCTCTATTCGACTGATCCCATTGAATAATATCACCGTACTGCACCGTCCATTTGCGGAGATCACCCAATGCGAAGTGTCCCTTGAACCGCGACATTAGAATTTTCTGTCGCTTTATCCACTGCTTAAAGGAGCTGTGTGTAAACATCAGTTCGTCGTCATTTCGCCCAGCGAGCAAGGGTTCAAGGACTTTAACAACGCGAGGGTGCAGCGGCACGTAGTGGCTCATGCGGATCTTGTCTTGTGCAGAAGCGACCTCAAGAGCCGGCTTATCAAGAGCTAACGCCGTACGGAACTGGCCTACCCTTAGCTTCGCTACCGTGGCTTCGCTCCGTTGGCCGGTGTACGCCCCAAACAAAACGAACGCCGAATATTGCGCTGATCGTTCAGGACTGATCTTGCCTTCTCGTTCTGCTCTCTCAATATATTGAAGGACGTTGTCAATATCCTCCTTAGTGACGATGCGAGCAGTGACGCGCTTACGGTCTTTGACCACTCTTGGAGGCTTCAAGTAGGGGGCGAACGTCTGATAGCGCGGTTCTGCCCGTGTAATCGCGAGGTTTTCCAAGAACGACTTGGCGAAGTTAAGCACCTTGGAATGAGAATCCGGAGACTCGTACTTCTCAAGCACGCTGTCTCGCAGTGCGTTTACAGTCTCGTACGAGATTTCCCCGCGACTAATGGCCCACAAGGCCTCAGAAGATCGGAAAATCCAGTCCCGCGATTTTGGAGCAATTCCCTTTATCCGAAACGTCACATATTGATCAAGCTCATCTTTGGTGAAGCTGAGGTTACGTTGTGCCTGTGCATCTATTTCTTGTTCCTCTGCCTCTTCGTCGCGCTGTCGCTTCAAAGCTTTGCGGAGCCTTGCCTCTGCCTTAAGCATATATGGATCGTCTTTTTCGTCCCACTCGACTTCGTCGCCCTCTTCAGGGACTAGCTCTTCCAAGAGCATCTCTATTCGCTCGTTGGCCTCTTCATCGATGTACCGATCTGTCATGCTTCTCGCAAGCGACTCGTCATTGTCCGTGACACTAAAGTTGCACAACTTTTCACCAGAGTTGTGCAACTCTTCATCATAGTCATCCTCAGCTCCCGGCTTGATCCTCGCACCCGATTGGAAAAATAAACTATGGGCTCGGCCGAATTCGAATCGGCGATTTTCGCCGTGTAAAGGCGACGTCACGACAGGCTAGTCCGAAGGGGGGGTGCGCGCACAATGCGTACTCACCTTAACAACACCATCCTATTTCTTCTCGCGAAATCAGCCAAATGGCGAATTCGGGCACAAAGTACGAGAAGCGCCTCTCATTTTTTTAGAGGCAAGGCGGCTCGTGTGCGCCATTCGCAACGGACACTGTCGGAACCTCCGATGGTGCGTCTGTTGCCTGCATCGTGGTGTTACCCACTCTCTGATCGGTGCATCAGCAGGCAGAAATAATGAGTGCCACGCAATTATTGCGTAAAAAGCGGGCCCGATGCCCTTGGTAGATTAAAAAAGAATGGTCGATGGCTTATAAGGCTTTGCTTGAACGACGATCGTTGGCTCGAATAAGTTCCGTCGACGCTCGGTGTTTCCTTCGTATTAGCTGCGAGCAATCACTTTTTTGGCACAGAAGCCTAAAAGTAACGATCTGATCCGGTGATGTAGCAGCCGAGGAGCAGTGGTTGAATTCGTAGATGGTCTGAAGAAACTCATTGTCGAAGGTATCATTGGCGGTTGGCTACTCTACTGCTGCAGCTAACGCAACAAAAATAACGCTGTGCTCGAGTTAGTTTTTACAAAAAGTTCCAGAAAATCTTTTTTTGCAAAAAGAGCGATGCAAAAGTTTAAAAAGATGACTTTTTTATTATATGTATAGGCAATGGCGGCGCGATGTGCGGTCAGTCTAGCAGGACACCCGCACACCAGCGCACACCAAAAGGCAAGAAGATACAAAACGCCTCGCGTTATAAAGGTTTCCTCTTGTTTTTTTGGGGTGCTGTCCGCGCCGTCCTGCTTGCTACGTAGAGTGAACAAAGCAGGAATGGTAAAATATGCTTATAGCAACCCCGAACAACGTCGTGAATACGACGAGACCTACGAGCACAGACAGCGGGCAGCAGTTTGTTGTAAAAAAACGGAGCCCAATTTGGCGTTATTCGGCAGTCTGGTTTATATAGGACGGTTAGATAGCGTTCTTTATTGATCCATAATAGGAGTAACATGACACAAAATCTGAATACGAAGTCGGTTACGATCGACAAACTTGTTGTTCCCTCGCGCCGGCTCACACTGATCCAAGGGCTCGGTTTCGAAGGAATGCGTTTCGAAAGAAGAGGGGTGGACAGAACAAGGAGAGGCGATCGGTAAATGGCGCCCTACGCAGACCCCCAACGACGTCGCGAATACGACAAAGAACGCAAACAGAGGCAGCGTTCCGAGGGGCGGACAAAAAAAGGGGTGGACACACGTCTAACCGCGCTCGAAATCAAGAATGCTCGAGATCTGTGCGCCTTGATCAGCGAGGTTGTCACCGAGGCGCGCAACGCCGATGGCTCTTCGCTGGAGCTTGAGGCCAAGTTGAGAATCAAGTTACGTGCCGTGGAAATCGGCCTTCGGGTCATTGAGATCACGAATCACGAGCAACGCATCGCCGCGCTCGAGGAGCAATCAAAATGAGCACACACGCTTCGAGAATCAAGAAACTCGAAACTCACCGCACTACCAACGCCACGAGTGCGACGAAGATTCCGCGGGATCCCGTAGCGTTCGCCAGGTCGTTGGGCTTAGAGCCCGATCCCTGGCAATGCGACCTCCTCACCTCGACCGACAAGCGGATCATCCTCAACTGCTCCCTGCAATCCGGAAAGACGACGATTGTCTCCATCTTTGCCTTGCATCACGCCCTCAAGCATCCCAAATCGCTCGTCCTTATCGTTTCTAAGTCAAAGGACTAGTCGAAAGAGTTCCTCAAAAAAGATCAAAGATTATTATCATGAGCTCGGGAATGAGGGTGGCAGCCTTGTCGACTCGGCCATTAGGCTCGAGCTGACCAACAGAAGTCGAATCGTCGCACTGCCGAGTTCACAGGCGACTGTGCGCGGCTTTAGCGCCCCATCGCTCGTGCTCATCGACGAGGCCGCGCAGGTCGACGACGTGCTCTACCGCGCGGTGCTCCCGATGCTCATCGTTTCTCGGGGGCGTTTCATTCTCTTGAGTACACCGTATGGCAAGCGTGGGTTCTTCTGGCACGCGTGGGAAAAGGAACCCGATTGGAAGAAGATCAAGATCACCGCCGACGAGTGCCCGCGCATTAGGGAGGACGATCTAGAGAGGGATCGTTCCGGTCAGGCCGAGTCGTGGTTCCGGCAGGAGTACTACTGCGAGTTCGTACAGGACGAAGGTACCGTCTTCAAAGAGGAATGGATACAGGACCACGATCCTGACACCGTGCCGAATATGAACGATATTTTTCAATCGTGGGACACGGCGGCCACCAAATCCGGCGCGTCCGACTATGTGGTGGGGCAGGTATGGGGACGCAGGGGCGCGGACTTTTATCTCTTAGATCAGGTAAGGGGCAGGTGGGACTTTGATGAGACTGTGGACGCCTTGAAACGGGTCACAGCGACGTGGCACCAATCCTCGGCGATACTCATAGAGGCACAAACACTCGGCCCAGCGCTCGCATCACACCTAAAGACGCAGATCCCGGGCATTATCCCAATCCACGTGAAAGAAAAGAAAAGGCTGCGGGCGATGAGCTGTGTACCCGCGTGGCGATCAGGAAACGTCTACATACCCGAACCCGACGCCCGTTCGTGGGTGCGCGACTACGTGTTCGAGCTGACTAACTTCCCGGACGCAACATATGACGATCAGGTCGATGCAACCACGCTCGCTCTGAATCAGCTACGAGGCTCGCTATTTCCCAACGTGAAGGCCGTAGCGAAGCCGACTAAAGCGAAGTCGGTCAAAAGTGGCCATGACTACGTCGTAGGATGGATTCCTGCACGATCTGACGATGAATTCACTGTCATCGTCTATGACCAGAAAGACGACGAGGTCGTGCACTTCTACCGCCTCCCGGCGCGGCCCTTACAGCAACAGGTCAAGGCCATATATCACACGTCCGTTTATTTCAACGGCGCCGTCGTCCGTGTTATCGAGGGATTCGATGAAGCGCTCATCTATGGCGCCGAGCTTCAAGGCACGTATATCCAGAAAGTCAAGTTTACGAAGGCCAAGCGCGACGCCGCCTACGATAACCTAAGCCTGCTCATAGAGAGGCAGCTCATAACCGTCCCCGAATACCCAGAGCTGATGGCCGAGCTCAGCGTGTTTAAGTCTGCGTTCACTTATGATGAACAACCCGATTACTCGCTGCAGATAGCGCAGCAGTCGGGAATAGACGTGCTGTGCCTGGTAACGCACGATTTAGACCCGACGATGTGGGAGTATCATCCGGACATCTACTATAGCTTTGATCCGGATCGGCTTGACCCGTCGCTGTGGTTCCCATACGACAACTCGCGCCAACACTACCCATTTTAGTCCGGCCAACGCCGAGAGAGAGTGAGGAGCCCCTTGTGTGACGTTCAAATCAATTCACGGCAAAAACGCGATCTGAGCAACAGAAGCACCCCGTGCAAATGGGATCGGCCGGATTCGAACCGGCGACCTCCGCCGTGTGAAGACGGAGAATTTGGCGCGTGTGTGCGGTTGTCGTGCGGGTAACGGGCTCACTCTCAGTAATTCCGGAGGCGCCGACAGGTGCTTAGAAGTAACGTAACGGCAATCAGCTACCACGTTTGGAGATAACCGTGGCTAGTGCGAGGAAAGGAGAGCTTGTCGTACAGCGACTCGAGTCGCTATTTGGCAACGTCACGTTCGACGATGCTTACTGGCGGGGACGAAACGAGCCGTTTTGGCTAATCGCAGAGACGATCCTGTCCCAGAACACCTCCTCCGCGAATTCCAGAGCGGCCTTTGGGAACCTTTTTTTAACATATCAAACCGTTGAGGGCATCTCTTTGGCAGACGTTCAAGACATAGAGCGCGCAATTAAGCAGGCGGGATTGTACGAGACGAAAGCGAGAAGCATAAGCGCGGTGGCACGTGAAGTAATGGAGACCTACAAAGGCGATACGTGGTCCTTCATCGCCGGCAGCTATCAGTCTGCGAGGGAACGACTCCAGCAAGTGTTGGGCATTGGCCCAAAAACAGCAGATGTAGTCCTGGTCTTTGCCCGCGATTTTGATATCATCCCCGTCGACACGCACGTGTTCAGAGTGTCGCGGCGTATCGGGCTGGCTCCGCAAAAAGGAGGGTATGATGCGGTCAAGACGGCTTTAGAAGACGAAATACCGCCTGGAAAACGAAAGTTCGCCCATATAGCCCTAATTAGATTAGGTAGAGAAATATGCGTCGCGCGGGCGCCGCAGCACTGGAAGTGCCCGCTTACGGATTTGTGTGACTACTACCTAGCGACATCTTCCGACGCCAATCACACTTGTTGAAGGTTTATAGAAATCGGACTGTTTCAAGATTCATTGGGCTTCTGGTTTCAATCTTGAATTTCTTGTATATGGTGCTCGCCAAATCTATGCATTTGTTTTCCTCGCCGTGGCTCGTGACGATCTTTTCCGGTCGGGGGTTTAGCCGCTTGACGTATTCAATTAGTTGTTGTCGGTCTGAGTGTCCAGAGAATCCATCAACCGTCTCGACAGTCATGTTCATTTGCATGGTGGCAGTTTTGCCGTTGTTTGACATCGGTAGCTCTTTCCATCCTTTCTGTATGCGCCGCCCGAGCGTCCCTTCTCCTTGATACCCTACAAAGACCAAGGTATTATTCGGCTCTGGTCCAAGCGCTTTCAGATACTCCATTACGGGGCCACTGTTGAGCATGCCTGAGGTGGCGAGAATTACACACGGTTCTCCCCGCACTATGTCGTCGCGCATGTTTTGCTCTACCCGCACGAAACTGTCTGAGAGAAACGGATTCATGCCCTCGTGAAATATCATGTTTCTCAAGTCATTATTGAGGTACTCGGGATACGTCGTATGAATAGCAGTCGCCTCCCAGATCATGCCGTCGAGGTACACGGGTATTTCGTCAATTACCTTCTTGCGAATCCCCTCCTCGAGAACGATCATAACCTCTTGGCTTCGTCCCACCGCGAATGCCGGTATGAGTACTTTGCCGCCCTTTGACAGCGTTTGGCGTATGATGGAGTACAGCTTGTTCTCAGCCTCTCGTCTCGACGGCGTTTGGTCGTGCGGTCCGCCGTAGGTCGCCTCCATTATCAACGCCTCGAGCCTCGGAAAGCTATTAACTGCTGCGTCAAACAGCCGGGTTTGTTCGTACTTGAAGTCTCCAGTGAAAGCGACGTTGTAGAGCCCCTCACCCACGTGAAAGTGGGCTATCGATGACCCGAGGATGTGTCCCGCATTGTGGAACGTCAGTCGTACGTCGGGGGCTATATCGGTGACTCCGCCATAGTTCAATGCAATGGAGTGTTTTATGACTTCCCGTATCTTAGCTGAATCGTAGGGGATCTTGCGGCCTTCGCGGGCCGCCACATCAATGTAGTCGAGTTGCAGAAGCGACATGAGGTCACGCGTTGGCGGCGTGCAGTATATCGGGCCTTCATATCCGTACTTGAAGAGGAGCGGGACCAGGCCTGCGTGATCGAGGTGCGCGTGCGTAACGACAACTGCGTCAATCTGGTCGAGGGGGCTCACTTCAGGCGCGTAAAGATAGGGCGTCGCACTATCTTCTGATCCTACGTTAACACCGCAGTCGACGAGTATCCTCGATTCAGGCGTCGAGAGCACAAAAGAGGTTCTACCGACTTCACGACATCCGCCGAGAGTAGTCGCCCGTATCCATTGGTCTTTTGAGGTGATCTCCCGGTGAATCTTTCGGCCCATCGCTTTCAGAAGCTCCTTACGCTCGTCGCTGAAAGAGCGTAAGTACTGGCGTATCTCCTTCACAGTAACCGATTCGATCGGAGGGGTCCGTACCACTCGGGGCGTCCACCCTATCTGCTTTGTAATCTCTCGGAGTGTGGCGCCGTGCCTTCCGATTACAAGTCCCGGTTTTTTGGCCTCAATAACGATCTCACCGGTGTCTAAGTCAAAATAGTGGTTTGTAATACCCGCCTCTTCGGGCACGATATCGCTTATTTCTTCTATTGACTTCTCGGGGTCGGCCAGAACGCGAGGATCTGGCCTTACTACTATGCGCTTACGCAGTTCTCGGGCGAGTTTTTTAACTATCTCTCCGTTGTCTGCGAACGCCCGAGGATCGTCAGTGTAGATCACGACTTCGGGCCCTTCAAACTCAAGTTCGGTGATCTTGATGTTAGAAGGCAATCGTTCTTTGACACGTTGTGTCAACTCAGTAAGTGCTTCTTCAACTGGCATTGTGCGACTTCCACAAAAACAAAAAAAAATACGAGAATAAAAGTTGGCAAGAAACAGAATTGTTTAGATTGCTAGAGCGGCTGTTCTTTTGTCTATCTCATCCTTGTTTACCTCGACGTATCCCTTTGCAGTGATCTGCACGATCCGCATGCCATTGCCTGAGGCCGAATCCCTTTTCATTGCGGACGAAAGCGCTCTAATAGCGAGGTCTACGCCCTCTTCGACGGAGATTTTTTCGCTGTATCGATCTTCTATGACGCCAAAAGCTATTGGAGATCCTGATCCTTGCGCTGAAGCCAAGCGCTCTTCAATTTGACCTCCTACGGCGTCCAAAGAATACAGCGACGAGGCGTTCTTATCGAAGCCGCCTATCATGAGCTGCACAAAATACGGGTAGTAACGGTTGCTGTTTAGAATGTTTGACAACAAAGTTGCTATTGCTCCGACGGTCATCGGTTTGCCCTGTCTCATCTTATATAATTTAGCCTCTACGGTTATGGTGCGCACAAGGCTCTGCGCATCGCCTACGCCGCCAGCGATCGTCATACCGACGAGATCATCAATCTGATAAATCTTCTTGCCTTCTTTGCTGGATATGAAGCTGCCCATAGTCACGCGGCTTTCTGATGCGAGCACAACACCGTTCTTACAGACTATACCTATAGTAGTCGTGCCTTTGTAGTGGTCGACATTAGTCATTTTACGTCCTCAGCAAATAGTAAACAAAAACCAGTAAACACTCTCTAATTCTTTACGTTTCTATTTAAACCTATCTATATGCTGATAATCGGCAAAGATTCGCATAATTGCACTAAATCCAAATTGCACGCTCGAGTGGTGCTATTCAAAATCAACTTCTACACTTATAATTATGTTCTCAGACTTTTTCAACTTTTCGACAAACCGGCGATCAAGATCCGCCGCTGCCTTGTCTGCACCGATCATAAGCGTGCGCCCTGAGGTGAACCCACTCTTTCTGACAACCATATCGTTCGCATCTGATTGCGCTAAATCAGCGCTTCCGAAACCTGTGATAACTTCGCTTACGTGTCCCGTGTGTATCTTAAAGCGGACTTTCGCGGCGTTGGTCTTCAAGGCAGCTTTGACTTCGCTGGTCAGATCGCTTAAAGCTTTGTCGGCCAAAACTGCGACAACGCAATCTGCCCTTTTTGAGATATGGGCGTCTTTAGTGATTTGAAGAGTCGTTTTGTGTCTCGCTGTAATATTGCAATGGCCCCTGGCTCGGATCGTGTCGCTTATCATCCTATATTCTATATTTATACTCCTCTGTGCAAGTATTGGTTGATGCGCAATGAGTCTTGAGATCAACCTTGAGTGTTACGCGTGCTCGCCAGATAAAAAAGTGCTGCATGAAGTCCTTCACAGTGGTAAGAAACTCGTGGTTCGCTGCACAATGTGTCACGTAACGCATCAGGCTGAACCAGCGGATCGTACCACGATGGTGAAACTCAAGGTCGTCGTGAGCGATTACGATCAATCATATGTGCGATGGTTTGAGGTAGGAGTGGGTGAGCGATTGCGCGTCCAGGACGAGATGATCGTGGAAAATGGGTCGATTGACGCCGTGCGGATCACAGCTATCGAACTTGGTGACGGAGTGCGAGCAACCGAAGCTGGAGCTGAGACGATTAGAGTGGTTTGGGCGCAAAAGATCGATAAGGTAGTCGTTAAGATAGCAGTTCACACAGGCAATATCACACGATCGTATAAAGTGCCGTTTGACGGCGAAAAGGAATTTGTCGTTGGGCACGAAGAACAGCATGGAAAGATTGCGCGGGTTAAGGTCAAGCGGGGCCCCGTTCTTGACCGCACAGGGCAAAGCGCAAAGGCAAAAGACGTTGGGAGAGTCTATGTCACAGGCCCCGCGAGGAGAAATGAGCGATCCAGGTCAACCCACCGCGGACCTCGCAAGGTCGGCGATTAGGCGGTAAACAAACGATGTCGTTGGAGCCGGAACGAATATCACTGCTGCAGAGCTTAAAGCGCCGGGGTATAGGTGAGCGAGTACTAAGCGCGATGAACACGGTAAAGCGCGAAGACTATATCCCTCACAAATGGCACGATTACGCGTACCACGATGAGCCGCTGCCTATTGGAAACGGACAGACGATTTCTGCCCCTCATATGGTTGCTATAATGTGTGAACTCCTTAGCGTTGAGCCGTCGTCAAACGTACTTGAGGTAGGAACCGGTTCGGGTTATCATGCTGCTGTGCTAGCGCAGCTGACAGGGGACGGAATTGTTTACACGATCGAGAGATTTGAGCGGTTAGCGCAAGAAGCTAGGAAGCGCGTGCCTTCGAATGTGATCGTTAACACTGGCGACGGGTCTTTGGGGTTCGCTGAAAAAGCTCCGTTCGACAGGATTCTTGTGACTTGTTCGGCTCCTGACATTCCGCCTCCGTTGCTTGCACAGTTGAAAGCTGGAGGTCGAATGGTACTACCGTTGGGAAGGGGGCTCCAAGAACTATATTTAGTTTGCAAGAACCACGAGATAACAAAGGAGGCGCACGGGGCCGTCGCTTTCGTTTTGCTTGTCGGCAAGTATGGGTTTAGTGAAGCGCGTGGCGGAGGGCGAGCCAACCGCTTCTGTTTCTAAGCCCACAAGCTACCTTCACAGCCACTGGGAGAGTGATCTCTGATCTGCACCCTTTTGAGCGTTAGCCATACTATTTAAGGTGTTTTCGACCCTATCTCGCGAGAAATCGTGCTCATCACAAAGGAAACTGAGAAGTTCTTGCTCTTTTGCAGGAGTCCACGTTAAACTATACTCGTCAGAGACATCAGGGTTGAGGAAAAATTGTTTGATAGGGCGATAGTCAATGCTCGCTCCAAGATTATCCAGGGCTTCTGCAATGCCAAAGCGTTTAATCATCCTCAAGGCTTTTTTTGGTCCGATCCCTTTTACTCCTTTGTTGTAATCAGTGCCGACAAGGATGCCGACCTCAATGAGCTGCTCTCGAGTAATTTCCAAAGAGGAGAGAATGTCGTCGAGCTCGAATAATTCAGGACTGATACTCACGTAAACATTCTTGCCCGGCAGTTTGCGCCGTCCAGTTATCGTCAGGTTTCTGACTAGCCGAGGCGTTCCAAAAAGCAGTGCGTCTGCGTCTTGAGATCCGGTATACGAGACGTCTCCTTTGATTGTCATATACGCCGCTTGTGCTTCTCCTTCGCTCGGAGCAAGGACTACCGGGATTCCTAGGTAACGCAGCAGGGCAACTGAGCTCTCAAGCACTTGATTATCAATTCGAGCCGACGCTTGCGCGTATTTAAACGCGTCAACTCTTCCTTCTGCTCGAGCCTGCACCCATTCTTGCGTCGCACGCTCGCGCGTTTCCCTGCGCCTGATCACGGTGTCCTTTTTCATTTCTGGCGGTTCGCCGTCAAAAACGTAGACTGGCCTGACGCCCGCTTCTATCATGTTAGCGGTTCGATAAAACAGCCCTGAGAGGTGAGAGGTAACCCTCCCTGCACTATCCATCAAGGGCGTCCCGTCCCTCTGCCGGATGATACTTAAGAACTGGTATATCGCATTGTACGCATCAATGGCGACAGTGTCGATATGTTCAAGGTCTATCTTGGTCCGCGGAAGAAGCTCTCCGATTGGAACCCCCATGCTATCAACTCAGTGCATTTGTTGCTATGCGAACAGCCACATTACACCTAGGTACGGATAAACTTTCCCGAACCTGACTAGTGAAAAATAACGCATCGCGATAATCAGGTTCTTCTCTATTTTACGTTAATTAGTCTCCTCTTAGCGCTTCACGGATCCTTCCATCGTGTTCTCAAGTTCTAAAACGAGGAGGCCGCGGTGCGCGCAACTCTATATATCAGAAGCGCATACGGCCACGGTAGAAGTGGGGCCGGATTTTGCTGATTTTGTCGAACAAGTTTGTAGCAGCCGGTGCTTGGAGGGTCTCTTTTCGTGAATGAGGTACTGAAGCGCATTTCACCGTTTACCATGATGCTTTTCATCATCGCAATTCAGTTGATCGCGCTTCTATTGGCCAACCCGTTTCGAGCGTCAGACATCCAAGCGTTCAGCAATCCAGAATCCGTGTTGAATCCGCTCTATTACGTTCTGCTTATTTTGGTTTTCACAGCATTTTTGCTCCTCATCATCAGGCTCGGCAAACGGTGGGTGATACAAGTTATCATTGGCCTGGTAATCATCTCAACACTGTACTTCGTCTATTCGTCAGTCCTACTCAGTCTTGACAGTGGGTGGCTCATCGCCATAGCGGCAACAGCCGTGACCGCTTTTTTCCTCTTCTATTATCCAGAATGGTACGTGATTGATCTCGTTGGGATCCTAATAGGTGCTGGCGCGGCTGCAATATTTGGAATCTCTTTCGCCGTCCTACCTGCGCTGGTACTCCTAATAGCACTCGCCATCTACGACTTTATCTCAGTATACGAGACTAAACATATGGTTAGCCTCGCGGAGGGTGTCGTCGATTTAAACCTGCCGGTATTGTTTGTTCTCCCCCGTAATAGGGGGTATTCTCACATGAAATGGTCACGGGAAGCTTCCCAAGCGAGCGGCGAAGAAAAACTCGAGAAGCGCGAAGCGTTTTTTATGGGGCTGGGCGATGCAGTAATCCCGACCGTTTTGGTAATATCTGCAAATACGTTCTTGAATGCCCCAATGTTTGGGCTCATTAATATTCCTGCCTTAGGCGCGGCTATTGGCACACTCGCGGGTTATGTGGGACTGATGTTGCTAGTTCTTAAAGGAAAACCGCAAGCGGGCTTGCCGTTCTTGAACTCAGGCGCAATCGTCGGATTGCTCATAGCAAGCTATCTCGTAGGAGTCAAGCCATTCTAGCCGTCACGGTGTTTCGTCGAGCTGCCGTGTCTGGGAAGCGCGGTGTGTGCGACTAGCTAGATCAATTGAAGCTTTAAGCGCCGCTGCAATTCCTTCACCAGATTTTGTTGAGATCCCGAAAGCTTCTTTAACTGGTTCTGTCGGCCCGAGATCCATTTTATTTGCTGCGACTATGACGGGAAGGCCAACTTGAGACCTTAGCTCGCGCAGAAGGTGTAGTTGATCAGACACTTCGTATCCAGAGGTGCCCGAAGGATCAACAATGAACAATACAGCGTCTCCGAGGTTTTTAAGAGCTGAAATCGCCTGAAGTTCTATGGCGTTTCTCTCCGACACGGGGCGGTCGAGCAGTCCGGGCAAATCGACAATCTGATAACGTCGATCGCGGTACTTTATGTGTCCGACGATGATGCCCTTCGTGGTGAATGGGTAAAGTGCGATCTCGGGTTTGGCGCTAGTTACAAAAGCGACGAAACTCGACTTGCCAACATTCGGATATCCCGCGACTAGTATAGTTGGCTCATCGTCTAGTGCGGGAAGCGCGTTAATCGTGTTTCGGGCGCGATTCAAAAAATCGAGATCTGGCCGTATCTCCCTCATGATAGAAGCGGTTCGTCCAAACATCTGCTTCCTAACCGCTTTTGCGTCAGACACACGAGCCATTTTCCCGATTGCGGCTCTGGACAGTTGATGGATTTTTGTCGATGCCCAAGTGACTGAAGCAAGTGATATTTTAAGCTGATCCAGTCCAACGACGATGTCGATTGTCTCCGCGTAGAACGCGCCGATCTCATCGAAGTTCGGAAATCGTCTCACGACAGCTCTAAGATTGTCCGCCAAGATGTTTGACGCTGTCAAGATCATCGTCTTTTCTGCCGCCCGCCCTGGCGATTTTCCTGCTCTTGCCCTGACACTCTTTCTGAATGCTTTGCCCAATAGCTCTTCTGCAGTGGGGACAGTCGGAATATTGAACATTTCTTACTCCTAGATATCGCGAGCTAATAAAACTTATATCTCATAATTAATCATACTAATTGCAGCTATGGAACTCACGTCCGTGCAAAAGGAGATCTTAAGCACTCTTATCAGTTTGTATCGTCGCAAACCGCGCTCAATCAGAGGCGAAGAGATAGCCAAGATTCTTGGCCGAAATCCAGGCACAATAAGAAATCAAATGCAATCGCTAAAAGCCCTTCAGCTTGTGGAGGGTGTTCCAGGGCCCAAAGGCGGATACAAAGCCACTAGCGCCGCATACCGGGAACTGGAACTGGACACGATGGCGGAAGAAGCTCACGTTGTTTTGATTAAAAATAGCGTTGAAGTACGCGATGTTCTCATCGAGGAAATTGACTTCACGACAGTTGCACATCCAGACGTGTGCAGTGCAGCGATCAAGATACTTGGAAACATTCGGGAGTTCGACATTGGCGATACTCTTAAGCTCGGTCCGACTCCCGTGAATAATCTAACCATAAGAGGCACGGTTTGCGGCAGAAACGACGCGGAGAACAAGCTCATCGTTTTGGTCTCTGAGATGATATCTCTTCCGAAAGCGCCGGTGAGTGAGTATGCCTCGAACGATTTAGTCACGATCGATATCGACGCGCCACTTCAAGAAGTTGCCAGGACCCTAATCGACCACAATATTCAAGGAGCTCCGGTAAAACAGGGCAAAAAACTCGTAGGCGTAGTCACGCTAGAGGATTTAGGAAAAGCCGTTGCAGTTGGAAATCGCGGCTCTGCAGGAGATATTATGAGTCGAAACTTACTGTCAGTTGAAGACGATAGACCCGTTTATGAGGCCATCCGTCTCCTCCAGGAACATCACGTCGGCCGACTGCTGGTAACGAAGAACGGTTCTCCAACGGGAGTCATCACGCGAACCGACGTGCTGCGCGAGATTCTCAATTCTGTGATGCTTGCGTGAAGCTCACACATTTCGCGAGCCGCTTCGCTTCGTAATTTCGATGAGGGGGTGACTGTCACTCTCTAGGATTTGAATATCTGCTAGCGATTTCAGTCCAACGTTCTGGGCCGTTCGCTCCATACCCAAAAAGACGTCTCGCTCCATCGTAATGATGTAAGCGTCGGCCTCTTTCAGTTTTAAGCGCTTAGCTGCGACTGCCCGGTGATGGCCGTCTACCAGCAAGATCTTGTTACGCTTCTGAATAACGATTAATGGTTCAGCCAGACCCTTCTCAAGCTCATATTTTCTGCCTTCAAGCTCGTCCGCATATATCTTTGACTGCGTCGGGACCAGGTCGACAATCCTCACTCGGCCAAAGTGCTCTTCGACTTGGACTTTGTGAATCGTTCGTAGCGTGCGCATAAGCTTCCACACCTTGTTAGGTGTGGCCCGTTCAATCTGCGATCTAATGACGTCGGTGTTTGATATTATGCCAATTACATGGCTCTTATCATCGATTACGGGCAGCTTCTTGATGTCAGATCTAAACAACACACGCGCAGCGTCAAACAGGTCCATGTCGCGACGAGCAACGACTAATTCTACTGACATGATATCGGCGACTTTGACCGAAGGATCACACAACAAGATGTCGAGCGATGAGACGTACCCAAGTATCTTCTGGTCTTTGACCACCGGAAACCCGTCGTGTTTTGTGTTTTTTATAAGACTTATGACGTCTTTGACCGTGTCTGAGGCTGAAACGGTAACTACCTCGCGCGTCATGTAATCTTCGACTTTGAGAGAACTCATTTTCTACCCATTACTGCGGTTTACAAGTAAATTAACCTAACTCCGGACCGGTAACCGGCATCGTCAGCTTCTGCGACAATCGTTCGATAACGTTAATAAGCTCATGAAGCCCTTTTATCTTTATGCCAGCAGGCGCGATCGTGTACGATCCTGCGTACAGAGACCACGACACGGGGGATCATATCGAATCCAAAAGCCGAATAGATGCAATTATGGAACGTATACGAGAAGATGAACAGGCAAGACGTGTTCAGATACTTAAGCCGTTTAAAGCGGCCCCCGACCAAGTAGGAGCCAATCATGACGTCGAATATATCGCGAGCGTGCGCCGACTTGCAGAAGCAGGGGGTGGCTGGCTCGATTTGGATACGTATTGCTCCTCGAGAAGCTATGAAGTATCGCTCCTCGCCGTCGGAGGGGTCATTTGTGCTGTTGATGCCGTTATGGCGGACGTGCACAACGTGATGGCGATTGTCAGACCTCCTGGTCATCACGCAGTTTGGAACAAAGCAATGGGATTTTGCATCTTTAACAATGTTGCCTGCGCGGCGAAGTACGCCATCTCAAGTAAAGATATCGAACGGGTCCTAATCGTCGACTGGGATGTGCATCACGGCAACGGAACGCAAGCATCCTTCTACGGTGATTCGCGTGTGTTGTATGTGTCGACGCACCAACGACCTTTTTATCCAGGAACTGGCGATTTTGAGGAGGTAGGATCGGGAGAAGGCGAGGGGTTCACCGTGAATCTGCCGCTTCCGCCCGGCGTGAATAATGACGGCTTCTTTTACGCATATGACCGCCTCTTCATTCCAATTGCACAACAGTTCGAACCTCAACTCACCTTCGTGTCGGCCGGACAGGATATACACTACGCAGACCCAATCGGCGGCATGCTCGCCACCTCGAATGCATTTAGAGGATTGACTGAACGGGTGAAGTCTGTGACCCCACAGGGACAGGTCATCGCCTGCCTGGAAGGAGGATATGATCTCCACGCCCTGGCTGATTCTACGCTCGCAATATGCGGATCGTTATTTGATTTCCCGACTCAAGTGGAAGAAGACGACGTCAACATCGGAATATCGAAGCACGTCAGCGATCGGGTTGAGAGGGCGATCAAGGTGCAAACAAAATATTGGGAACTGTGATTCTAGTCGCAATTGTTGAGCGTCCTGTCAAAGTAACGGGCTAGAAAAAGCCGCATCCTGTCGCTATCTAGAACCTCTTCGTCTTTGAGGATCTGAAACCCCTGTTCCATCGCGCGCAAGATTGCTTTGCTCGAGCGCACGTTCTTGAACTCGGCTGCTACGTATTCGGGGAGCGTGAGATACTTGCGTCGAAGCTCAACGACGTAGCGGCCACCGTCTATGTATGGTCCTGACAACACGACAGGGTTGTTGTCGTATTTCTTTTTGAATTTGTTGGCGTGTCGCTTTGAGTCGACAGGCGGGCCCTCGTGTCTTTCCACGGCAGGGAGTTGCGAAACTAGCATTTCAAAGAGCAAGACAGCCTCCCCTTGATCGTAATAAATGTCGCCTCGCAGGGCCGAAAAGCCGTGTCGCACCAGCGCGATCAGCATTCCCTTGTGAGCTCGTTCGAGCTGCGGGTAAGCGATATCGTCAACGAGATCTGGCAAGTCAAACTTCACGCCAAATACGGTCGTTTTTCGTTTCTTGACAATGGCTTGGAAGGCGCTAGCGTCGAGGGGCGGGATCTGCTGGGGGAAAAAACACTCAATGCACGGGCTTTCCAGGAAGCTCCTTGCAGAATCAATGAAAATAGAAAAACTATCTAGCGAGACTGCAGCAGCTACGTTTCGATTTGTGTCTACTGGGTCGATAACCGCCAAAGGGCTGGCGAAACTGTTGCGAGCGTCTTCGCTAGTCAAGCTGATGTAGGTCCCCACTTTCCAATCCTGGACGCTTTTCAGTACATTTACAAAGGAGCCGAATTTGATGACGAGGAGCTCACAGAGGTATCCAGAGAATCCTTTGGTTCGTAACTCTGCGCCGTATATGCCCACTCCCTTTAAGAACTGTTTTAACAGCCTGACGTCATCTTGTCTCCCGTCGAGGTGCTCGGCTACGAATTGCTGATGAAATGGGGTCCTATCGACTGCTGAGAATATTTGGCGCGTATTTTTGATTCGGTAGTGCGGCACGACATCAATAGCGAAACCGCCGCAACGAGCTTTTACGTAAGGATGCTCGGCAAAACCTATGATATAGCCTTCAACCGCAATTTCTTTTCCTATTTCCAATCCGTAGCGTTCAAGGTCTTCGCGCGAAGTGCTCGTGTCAAATCCGATGAATATGTCGATATCTTGATCGCCCGAAATCCAGGTGTCTCGTGCAGCAGAACCAATTACTGCCACGGTCGCACTCAGATTTCTGCTTGCGAGCGCGCCTTGCGCAGCGGCAATTACCTGTTGAGTAGCTCGGTGCAGACGCTCACGTTCGCTTCGTGAAGGTCGTACTCTTTTTAGCACGTTTATTTGCACTCGGGTTAACTCGTTTTTCATAATTTGAATTCCTCGAGCGTATCATAGATGGGGCCGTTAGGAGTCAAGGTGCTTTTTTTTAGTTGAAAAGAGGAAACGTTGAGACGACCAACAAAAAGTGTTGAGAGGGGGGCCATAACGTTAGCCAAGTCCTCCATTTCTGAAGGAATTGCCCGTTTAACTCTTCCTATGGTGATGTGCGCATCGAATCTCTTCTCCGCTGTGTATACTCCTCTCAGTGATTCGACGATAAGCTGGTGTAATCTTTTTAGATCTGCAGAATCGCTCAGCCCTACGTGTATAACTCTCATTCTTTTTATGTTCGGAAAGGCGCCGATACCGTTGAGCGTTACACAAAACGGGTGAAATGAGACAGACCTTAATGCGTCGCGGATAGTTGAGAGTTCAGGAGGCGTGATATTTCCGAGGAAGCTTAAGGTTATATGCGTCGCGAGTGGATGGACTACTTTCACTGATGAGAACTCGTGCATCTTTAGGCTCTCACGCTGAATCGTGAGAAGTCTTTGCCGTGTCTCGTTATCGGGGTCAATCGCAATAAATGCTCTAACGCTCTGCATGCGCATCATAAATGATTTAATCTTTGACTTTAATAATAATTCACTCAAGAGAGAAAAAATGAACGCCTCGCCTATTAAAAACCCCACGACTGCTGCCAAGTTCATCGGTACTTAAGCCTGCAGGCTACCCCATGAAAAGCGAATTTGAATACCCAGAGGTAAGTGAACCGAGAGTATTCGATTATTACGCTAAAGAGCAATGGTTTGGCGCTTCAGTAAAGAAGGGTGACTACTTGTTTGATCGCCGCATGTATCCAGATTTTGCTTTTGAAATCATCAACGTCGAACCTAAGCACGCGACGATCGGAAAATCAACCGTAGTTGTCGTGGAAGATACAGAGAACAGCATCCCCCAGGTGGCTGCGGGCATCCTATTTGACGACATCGTCGGACAACACGGGGCAAAGAAGAAATGCAAGCTTATTGAAAAATACTTGAAAGACCCTGAAAGCTTTGGCAGATGGGCTCCTAAGAACATTTTGTTCTTCGGGCCGTCTGGAACTGGAAAAACAATGACGGCGAAGGCGTTATCTAGTCTGACAGATGCGCCGATCCTTACCGTTAAATCGACTCAGCTGATAGGCGAGCACGTAGGTGAAGGGGCCGCGCGGATACATCTCCTCTATGCGCGAGCCAAAGATCTCGCACCGTGTATCTTGTTTTTCGACGAGCTTGACGCAATAGCGCTGGACAGAAGCTACCAAGAACTCCGGGGCGACGTCCTAGAAATAGTGAATGCCCTTCTAACGGAGATGGACGGAATTGAGGATAGGTCCGGAATCTGCACCATAGGAGCTACCAACCGGTATAGTGCGCTTGACTGTTCTGTGAGAAGTAGATTTGAAGAAGAGATTGAATTCACACTCCCTAACACAGATGAGCGACTGCAGATTCTCGTGAACTTCGCGAAGACGTTCCCAATCAAACTGCACGCAACGGTCGATCTTGCAAAAATAGCAAGCAAGACGCAGGGCTTTTCAGGCAGGGATCTAGTCGAGAAGGTTTTGAAGATTGCGCTGCACCAAGCGATAATTGATGAAACTGTGGTAGGGCCGAAGCATTTCGACTATGCTCTTAGTAAGATTCGAGTAGAATCTCCTCCGAGCATACTATTTGGCTGACATTGAGCAAGGTATATTACATATATTTTGGTTGAAGTTGGTGTTCTGTGCAACTGAACCTAGATAACTTCGATAAGTCCATAGTAGTGCCGTTTTCGACTATTGACTGGCCTGGAAAAGCCTCAATGGTAGTATTTCTTCGCGGCTGCAACTTCAAATGTTGTTACTGCCAAAACTACAAGATTTGGGGCGCCGCGCCACCAATTAATGTGGACGGGTTGCTACGTGAAATTCGGCGAAATAGAGATTATATAAGCGCACTAATCTTTTCGGGTGGCGAACCGACGCTGCGTCCGAACTTACTTCAGTCGTTAGCTGAAGAGGCAAAAAAAGAAGGTCTTCTGATAGGAATCGAGACAAATGGTGCATTCCCCGAGGTCTTGGATACGCTGATCGAGGCTCAGTTGCTCGACGGGCTTTTTATCGATCTCAAGGCGCCTCTCTCCGATCCACAAAAATATGCACGAATCATCGGAATAGGAAACGCGAATGCATATGTCGAGAAGATTACGAAGGCCATTAACATAGGCTGCGCAGCACTAGCTGCTCACAAGATTATGGACTTTGAATTGAGAACCACACTTTTCAAAGGGTTGCTTAGCCAAAACGAAATCACTGAAATGGTCAACCAGTTTGGGGTCCGTTATGCACTTCAGCAGGGCAGAGCTGAGATGTGCATTCGAAGAGATCTGACCACCTTAACGCGCGACGAGATCGTTGAACTGGCAGCTCAGTGTCGGCGCCCGCTTAGAATTCGAACGCGTGAGAAAGGCGACGAGGACATATGTTGAGCTACCGCTCGAACCTCGAGGGGGCGGTTTGTTAATCATCGGGTTCGTAGGATTTCCGGGGTCGGGCAAATCCGAAGCAACAGCTGTAGCGCAGGCCCACGGGTTTGTGGTCGTCGCTATGGGCGATGCAGTACGATCCTACATGCGCGAGCGGGGAATCGAGTTGAGTGAAAAAAATGTCGGCGTAATTGCAAACGAACTGCGTGCTCGACATGGGATGGACGCAATAGCTCAAATGTGCATTCCGGCAGTCCGCGCGCACCCATCTCAGAAGGTCGTGATAGATGGTCTTAGGGGAGTCGCAGAGGTGGATGCATACAGGAGAGAATTCAATAACAACTTCAAACTTATCGCTATAGCTGCAAGCCCAGAAGTTAGATTTGAGCGGGTCAAGAGCAGAAGCCGCCCCGATGACGCACTCAGTTTTCAAGGCTTTGAAGAAAAAGACGAACGCGAGTTAGCTTGGGGGCTCGAAGAAGCATTAGGCACGGCTGACTGTCGCATATCGAATGAAGGGAGCCTTGAAGAGCTTAAGTCTTCTGTATCTAAGGTGATTGAACGACTCTCGTCGCTTGTCCCAGCGACTGGTATCGAGATAAGCGTGCGAACGCCAATCCACGAAACAGAGGTCCAAGACAAAGTCGAACGTGCCATCCGGAACATATTTCCAGACGCAGCCTTGGAGCGCTCACACAACTTAATAATGGGGACCAGTCACACACTGGAGACATTTGCCAACCTTCTGCGAGCACAGCGAATTCGATCTGCGGCAAACGCAGAGCTCATGAAACGAGTGTCATCAAACTCTTTTGAGTTCACGTTAAACAAGCAAGCGGCGCTAGTCGGAAAGGTAAACTTTTGGCAGGATCCGCTTGGCCCGATCTTCGTCCGCGTCGTAGCGCCTTCGCCTGACAAGGTGATAGAAGCGATCACAGACGAGCGCAATGAATGAAGATCTATTTTTCGTCCGCGCAAGTCGATCTTGAGCAGCTCGAGGATCTTAAGGATGTCGGCTTCCAAGGCTGGGAAGTGATCGCGGAGGGGCCCCAGAAGCTGGATGACGACATGATCTCTTTGATTCATTATCTCAGGTCCTCGTATGACCTTGAGATTAGCGTTCACGCTCCATTTTCTGACTTGAACATCGCGAGCCTCAATGAGCCTATTTGGGGTGAAACTCTTAGGCAGATCAAGGCGGCGATAGAGGCGGTGGCAAACTATGCACGTGTTTTTGTAATCCACCCCGGTTATGTATCGCCCCTCGCGGCGTTCTGCCCGGATAAGGCGTTGCGCAAGAATAATGAGGCATTGTGCCAGCTCACACGTTGTGCGAGGGAGCATGGCGTCACTGCGACCATCGAAAACATGGTCAATGTGGAATTTCTGCTCGGTCGGTTTCCCGACGAAATAGCAGACATGCGTGTTGATGGTCTAGGCTTCACTTTTGACGTTGGCCACGCAAACACGGCTGACGCAATAGACTCCTTCTTGCGAATGCCTATAGACCACGTTCATCTGCACGACAATAACGGCCAAACTGATGAGCACTTAGTCCTCGGCTTAGGAAACATCAACTGGAGCCGCGTAATGCGCGGGCTGAGGCGGTA
This sequence comes from Methanobacteriota archaeon, assembly GCA_963701995.1. Classification (GTDB taxonomy): domain Archaea; phylum Halobacteriota; class Bog-38; order Methanoflorentales; family Methanoflorentaceae; genus Methanoflorens. The sequence goes on from OY969693.1 coordinate 1,450,311, forward strand.
TAAGGGTGTTTTCGTTTTGGAATCAAGGACACTCGATGAAGGCGTTCGAAGCTTGATCTATTTACGGCGCATTACCGTTTGAGGTGTTCGCCAATTGCATCGAGTCGTCTCCTAGTCGAGCCGATCCCTGTACGGCACCTCTATTTCAAGCAGATCATCTGCGACAGATGTGTTGCGGAAGATGAGTCGTGCTTCTTCCAGCAACGGCGACGCATTGGCGTACCGAGAGCTTATGTGAGTTAGAATTAGCCTAACCACGTCCGCTCTGCGTGCGATGTAAGCTGCTTCGGATGCCGTCGAATGGCCGACAGCTTTTGCGTATTCGTCTAGGTCTCCAGCTAGCGTTGCTTCGTGAATAAGTAAGTCGGCGTTTTCTGCAGCTTGCACAACCTCATCAGAAGGACGCGTATCTCCTGCGTAGACGATTTTCCTGCCTGGACGCTTTGGTCCAATCACTTGTTCTGGCGTGACGACGTGATCTCCGATAGGCACGGATTCGCCGTTTTGGAGGGTCTGATACAATGGTCCAGGCTTCAGTCCAAGCTCTTCTGCTTTTCTTCGGTCAAACTTGCCAGGCCGCTCGTGCTCTTCAAAAACGTAACCGCATGCGCCTATCCCGTGATCCACAGCGAAGACTCGCACGGAGAACGAGCCTAGTTCTATTATATCTCCTGGCGAGACTTCCACAAAATCTACCTGAAACTGGGGATTAATAAGTGCAAACAAGTTTGGAACACCCCCCCACCGAGGTCCATATACGTTTAGCTTGTCGCTCCGGTTCAGAAAGGACATAGTGTGAATCAGTCCTGGCAAGCCGAGGAAATGGTCAGCGTGCCAGTGACTTATAAATACAGAGGATATGTTGATTCCGGCACGGCAACGCATCATCTGGCGCTGCGTCCCTTCGCCACAGTCAAAGAGGATGGCGTCGCCATCTCGCTTTATCAGTATGGAAGGAAGACTTCTAGCGACCGTTGGCATTGAGCCGCTTGTACCGAGAAAGAGTACCTTCAGCATAGTGCGGTAGTTAACAGCTAGTCTGTAATCGAAGTTTCGCTCTAGTCAGAGAGATTTACGTCTTTGCCTCTGCGAGTCGGTTGACGTGATACGTGAGTTCTTTATGGCTACATTCGCTACGACATTACTCTTCTGACATATTTTCTGACCAAAGGTTCGGGCACGGTGATGTTTCCTTGCATTGCGTTAATAGCAATCCACGTATTGATTGCCGTACAGACCTGCAGTGCTTGGTTCTCGTTTTTGACGTTTGCAATGATTATCCTAGCGATGCTTGTCAGATTTCTAATGGTCAGGTCGTGCGATACTTCTATCATTCGCAACTGCGACGCGATGTGGTCCTGCAAATCATCTCCGGAATCACTTTCTTTTACGTTTGGCGACATGGCTTGGCTCCGAGTTCAACAATAAAATGCAGGCAATACTTTAAGCTTTCCGAAGAAAGGCTTCGGTGTTAGAAATAGCTATGAAACGCCTGCTATCCTCCTGTGCGGGTCCACCTGTGGAGGACAAGCTGTTTATATCAAAACGCGTGACCATTCCCCATGGATTCGACGCAACCTGAGGAACAGCTGACCCCTGAAGAGTGGAAGAAGAAGATGGAAAGAAAGAGAAAAAAACAAAAAGAAATCCTACCAAATGAGTCAGAAATCTACGAAATGGACAGCAAATAACGATCGATACTCTAGGGCTCAGGTGTTCGAACTCGTAATTCGGCTCAGGATAATGTCTCGCGAAATTCGTCAGGTTTTGATAGGAATCCTCTTTTCGTTTGAATAACTACTTCGTAACTCGCGTTGAAGTTGCCTGTCCGCAATCAACTCAGCTTTTGTTTCAGTACCGTTTAGGTCCAAAAAGATAAATCTGAGAGCCGATTCAGCGTGCGTCCTGTGTTTCGCGTCTGCGCTGTTTCGCAGTCTATAGATTTCAGTGCCTTTCCGCCGAGCTCCAGCGTAGCATCGGTGAAGAAGACGCGCTTGCGAAGATCAAATATTGAGACTTGATTACGCTTCATTCTTTTCTCCAAAGTCTTGCGCTATTTGAAACGAGTTTAGCGTGCAATTTCATTGGTGCATTTTATAAAAAACCTTGGAGAAGTCAAGTAGGCAGCTTCGAGCGCCTTTTCCGTACTCAGCCTCCTATGCTCGGAAAGAGCACTTTTTTGGCACATGACGCTAGAGAGATGGTGTGAGAGAGCTCGACTACGTCTGTGAGGTCGGCAAGAACCCCTTGTTGGCTTACACCATGCTGCACACTATTGACAAGTTCCAACGTAAGCCGTGTGTCCCGCCCCAGATACTAGCGAAGTTGGAAGGTGTAGCGCCAAAACGCGAGGCGCCTTACGCACTGACGCCATCACGATTTTACAGGATTCTGTTCCAAATTCACAAAGATTGCGAAAAAAGAAGACTTGAACTGCGCCTCCCCTATTATTGGTACAAGACAGGCCCTGTCGTATATGGGCGGGGCGCCCCCCGAATCTTTGATGTGACGCGCGTAAAAAAAACCCAGCAAGTCACAGCTTCATTTGACCAATGGAAGGATACGATACTGATATTCGACGGTTACGAGTCGTCTTTCAGCGATGCCATCTTGCTTACTTTAAACGTGAATATCCTAGCGCGATACACGAAACTTGACATTATTTATGAGTACTCTCCGAGCCAAATGCACAAGGTTCTAGTCACAATACTTAATCAATTGCAGAACGTGGCAAAAAAGGAGGTCGCAGATGAAGGAGACCTAGAGAGTCTCTTTCAGTTGTTGGCTCGTGTGGTCGGTGAGGACTTTGACGATAGATACAGCGAACTATATACTCCCTTTGAGCGTGCAATCGATATGATTCAAACAGAATTGGCGCCCAGGCCTAACATTGGATATGTTCGTCGTATCGCTGAAGACGCGTGGAACGTTTTTGCATTAGGCCTAAGAGCGAAAGAAAACGCAAACGTAGATCAGAAAGAGGTAAAAAAATGGAAAAACAAGTACAGGCAAGCGCTGTCAGCTTTTGAATTGCAACTTTCTAGTGCATGCTAAACCTCACGCGCGTTCTCTTTTTTTTGCCAGAGTGGACTCGTGATCAAGCCCAGCCGCTTGCTGCCACGCTGTGACAAGTGAGCAGATTTTTTGTGTTACATCGCAAGCGGCCACTTCTCTTGGGATTTGGATGACATGAGGTTCGGAAGCCCATAGTTTTTGGAGGCACAATAGCGTGCTCAAAGCGCTTTTAAGGCACTCTAGCAGGCTCTCCGGTTCTGATAAGTGCAAAATGGTGTCATTTTCTTATAGTTGAAACATGTCATTTTACTTAGTGCACGCATGAACTGTAAAGAAGAAAAGAAAGAGGGGTACTCCAAAGGCAAAGAAGTTCAGGGCAAGACGGAAAAGAAGAAGGGGTGCTATTAAGGCAAGGAAGTGAAAGGCCTGAAGTAATGTTGCGAGGTGTTAGAACACATGCCTGTCGCTTGACTTGTTAGTTTCGTTGAAACGTCAAGAAACGAGGTATGGCTGGCTGGTAGTTGACTGGGTCAAAGAGCTCCAGTTCACTGGGCTCTATTGGGACGCAGATTCTTGATATCATCCCGTGCAGAGTGTAGGGAAGTCGTATTAGTTTGATGTTCCCGGCAGTGACCCATTCGTCAATTGGGAACCTTCGTGCATACGCGTTCGCTAATGAATTTCGTTCTGCACGCGTTAAGTACGTAGCATCGCGGTCTAGCACGTGGATGTGAAAGCCGCGCCCCGAATAGACAATGCGCAGTTTGGAATACGTTTGTTTAAGCTCGCGATACATCAACACTGTTTGCTTTCTCAAGATCTTGAACTCTATCAAACATAGCATGCGGCCCTGATGTGCCTTCATCTTCTGATCTAGGTCGCCGTGGACTGGACAATATACGTTTTCGGGGTCTAAATCGAAAACAAGTTCTTGTCCGACATAATGCTTGCAGGGAAGACACTTGTCGGCCTCGTAGCAGTCTGGGCAGCCTCTGCATATGTCAAGATCTTCATAGTGATTCGTGTCATAGTAGACCCCTTCGGGAAGATATTTCAAGAGGTACTCTTGCATACCTCGAAGGTTGCAGTAATCATCAATAACGACCACGTCGTCTCTAATGTCCTCAAATTGTTTGAGGTAGATTTGGGTATACTTGCCAACCAAGAATGAGATTACTGTGTTTTTTCGGAAAGGCTGCCAACGACGGAGCGCTTTTGCATTGAACTCGTTGCAGTAAAATTGGGCTCTTTCGACCAGTGAGGAGTATCGCATGCCTCTTGGCATTTTGTACTTGTGCTTCTTCACGTGGTTAAGCTCCGTTAGAACAACTAATACACACATCCATGCTGCCACGCTAGGCCTTAGCGAGACACATCAGAAAAACGGTTGCGCAGCGCCCCTGCGACTTTGCAAAAAAAGTGATCGGCTTCTTACTGGAGTTTAAGCGGCCCCCCCTCTTTGAGCGATTTCATGATAATATCTGTTTGAATTATCTCAAGCGGGAGATCTGCTATCTGGGTGTTGATCACACTTTTGAGCTGAGAGTAGTCGTGAGCCGCAACAGTGAACCGCAAATTATGGTCGCCGCTGACGTGGTCTATTTGAAAAATATTCTCGAATTCTGCTAGTTTTTTCGACAAAGAGTCGAGCTCTTCCAAACTAGCCTTTGCAAAGAGGCGGGCACAACAATGCAATCCTACTTTTCCTCGGTCAACAATTGCTGAATACCCCTTTATTACGCCTTCATCTTCCATTATAGATATCCTGTCGCGTACGGTTGATTCTGACCTGTTTATCGCTTTGGCGATGTCTTTGTACGTCATCCTTCCATCTTGCTGCAAGAGATACAGTATTTTTTTATTCATTTCATCTATGCGCATTAAGGACACCTCTGTGAAGAACAAAAAGAAGTCTCAAAGAGTTGATAAATACCTATGTAGTGAAATTTTTTTGTTACGCTATCCTAGATCAAAAACATCCGCACAATAGCAAATTGCTGGGGCTGAGACGTGTGCGCCGGACATCGCTCTGCCGTGTCTGTCAGGCGAGAAACTTGCGTGGCCTTCATCAGGAGAATTTGAAGAAGAACAACGCCAAAAAACGTATGTAGTGACAGAGCTTAATATGCCAAGCATGTCTGAATTGAGCGCTTCGAAAGCAGAGGCCCTTCACGACGAAGTTGTTAGAAAAGCAGGCAACAGCATATTTAAAAAATACAAAGTTGTCATGAATATAATGGGGAAAAACGTTGCTAGCATCGATAATGTGTACCCAGACCTCCTCGCCTACGACGTTTATAGCGTCAAACCATTTCTAGCAAGCGATACACCGACACTAATTTCGGAAGTAGAGGTTGGGGCAGAGATAACGGACGAGCTCGTTGCGAAATGGCTTCAGCTGAAGGCCGTAGACGTTGACCGAATCGTTTTGATCTTGCCGGAAAAAACGAGAAGCAGAGCGGAAGATGTGCTTAAGAAACTTGGCCCAAAATTCGAACTTCACTTCTTTGACAAGGATTTACGTATTAGTTAGTTGTGAGCGGAACCAATTCGAAGGCGCTGCGTCGGGGCCTGCTTTGGACTCAATTCTTTCGCATTTGGTGGCCTTTCATTGAGATTGTTATAAATATGTGAGCGCAATATTGTCATCGTGTGGGGTCGTAGTAGAGGGCATTATGTTGATGGGTAAAGTGCGCTATCGCTGTGACAAAGATTCTACAACTATAGTAATACCTGCAAAATGCATAGAGACGTTTTGCATAGGAAGCGCATTTCCACTAAACAAATCATCCGGGAGCGTCTCTACGAGCATCAAAGAAGAGACGATAAGGCTGGTCGAAACCACAGGAGCGGCAGAAGCAACGCGTAGAAGCGTTGTCGGAACCTATACCAGAGATGAGGACAACATAGAAGTCTTTTTGCCCATTCGTGTGTGCGAGACTGTTTTTAAGACAGAAAGTCACGAGGGAGAACTAAGAATCGAGGTCGTCGACGATGAAGTTCTCGTTAGCCAGGTATGAGCGTCAACTCGTGAACTTGTAGGCATATACTTCGGTTCTAGCTACTTCCGCTAACGAAATTGAAAAATTGCGCGGTATATCGATTTGAAACGGCGCCGTCTTTTCTGGAGCCAACTCACCTTGCGGCTTGCCTGCAAAAACGCCGAGAACATTTCCGTCTTTTCTATAGAGTGCGACCGCTGCAACCGAGGAGTTTACGTTCTCCGTGCCCCCGTTGTAAACCTCTCCGCTGACGCCGCTAATTGTCTGGTTGAAGAAAGTGGTTTTGTTGTTCGCGATCGCCAGCGGATACGGGTTTTCGTTTGAGAGCTTATAGTCGGGCAGCAATATCCTGTAGCGTAAATTGTATTTTTTGGCTGGCTGCGCACTAGTTTGAGTTTTTGAATTGTTTGAGGTGATATTTCGCGTAGAGGCCGCTGTTTTAAAGTTTGCTGACGCAACTCGTGTTTGATTGAGGGGGGTGGTGCTAGCACGGCCAAATGCCACTGGCAACATTTTGATCATAAACGGAGTGGTCTCTCCAGGGAGGAGGGTTGAATTGACTCCTGTTTCCGGACCTGCGTAGCCTCGCTCGTACGTTGTGTTGTTCGCGTACCCCTCAGCTTGAAGGCTAACGTCCACGAGGTTCTGTGTTCCCATGTTTTTGATGATACCCGTGAGATACGACGTGCCGTTGTGAGTGTAATAATAGGTATGCGTGACGTTGACCGCATTGACTGTAGAGTGAGTCGTTTCATTGTTGGGTTGCTCGGTCAGACATCCGGCGAAGCTAACCGCTAGAGAAACGAGAATCAAGAGTGCGCAAGCGCGTATCACGGTTGGAGGCGCCATTGTCGTCTTATTGATCTTCGCGGAACGGTTAGCTAGTCTACGATCTTGCTAATCGATAACTCTAAGATGTCTTCTGCTCCGTGCTGCTTCAGCTTCGGAATCAGCTCGTTGATTTGTTCTTTCGCTACCACCGATTCTACGGCATAGTAGTCTGCGCTATATAATTTGGCGACGCTGGGGGCCTTCATCGTGGGCAAGATCTTAATGATTTCTTCGAGCTTGTTTTCAGGGACGTTCATCTTAATCAAAGCCCGGTTCTGGGCGTCTATGGCACCTAGAATGAGCGTCTTGATATCGTCAATGGAGCGCCGCTTTGCCTCGTAGCTTGCTTCGTTGGCAATGAGCACAGTTGATGATTCAAGAATAACGTCGATCACCTTGAGACCACTCCTCTTCAGGGTCTCGCCCGTCTCGGTTAACTCTACTATACCATCCATGATATCGGGGACTTTAGCTTCTGTAGCGCCGTACGACAAGAATATGTCAACAGAAATTCCCTTCTGCTCGAAATATTGCTTTGCTAGACGTGGATATTCTGTCGAAATCCTGCTGCCTTGCTTCAAATCAAACGGAGAATTTGCCGTCGATTGTTCGTGGACTGCGAGCACGATCTTGACCTTTTCGGACGCGGTTTTGCTATATGGCAGCTCGGCGATGATACGCACGTCACTACCGGTCTCGCGTACCCAATCCAATCCAGTTATGCCAAGATCAAAATAGGCTGCCGCAACATATTGAGGGATCTCTTGAGGCCTCAGTACTTTTACGCTACTTATTCTGAAATCTTTGATCTTCGGATTGTAGTCCCTCGGGCTTTTTCGAATAACTTCTAGGTCTGCCAGCTTCAAGAACTTGATCGTTTGTTCCTCCAAGCTGCCCTTGGGTATCACAAACTTAATTTCATCACTCATTTGAACTAACTATGAATCTTTGGTATTTAAAATTCATTGGATATTGCCTCGCAACCTATGGCCGCAGGTTTGAGTTTAGCTAGGGCTTTGCTGACTCGGCGGCTTTTTGCTTGAGGGTGGCAACTCACACTTCAGCAGTGTGCACAATGAGGCAAATGGGCCGTTCTGGCTCTTTGCACGTGCTAGGTGCCAGGTTTCTCGCGCAATCGAGAAGAACATTTTTAAACACTGAATGTGGTGGTAATTACAGAGACTTGCCAGGCTACAATCATGTTGTTGCGCAGACCCAAGTCGGCGAAAGAGAAACCACCAGCAAAGTACCACATTTCGGACGACGACTACTACTGGCTCGCCTCGCGCTTCTGTCAGAATATGGTGGCATTCGTTTTTGCGGCTACCAGGTTTGATGAGGATAAATCCGCTTACTTCGAGCACTTTTTCATTGATTTCCTCGACCGGCGAGGCATAAGTTACTCGATCGTTAACGTGGATGAAACGAACAAGCAGCTGTGCATCATTAAGCCGTGGGAAAAACACATTACAAAATAGGAGCGCCGAGGAAGGGATTTGAACCCCTGCGAGGCGAAAGCCTCACCAGCTCTCATTGAACCTAAGAGGAACGCTCAAGGCTGGCGCCGTAGTCCACTTGGCTACCTCGGCCGTCAACTCGTCTGCTACAATTGCTTCGGCTCGCCCGTTTTTCAAGCAAGATCATCCTGAATGGGCGAGACCCTCAGCCTTCCAGTACTATTTCGATGTTGATATCTTTCGGGACTTGTATTCTCATGAGTTGCCGAAGCGCGCGCTCATCAGCATCAAGATCGATAAGTCGTTTGTGGACGCGCATTTCCCAGTGCTCCCACGTCGCAGTCCCTTCGCCGTCGGGACTTTTTCGCGTCGGTACTCTAAGCTTTTTCGTGGGAAGAGGGACTGGCCCGGACAGGTTGACTCCCGTCCTGTCGGCGATGCTCTTAACTTGTTCACAAACGTGATCAAGCATTTCCGGGCTCGTTCCTGAAAGCCTTATTCTTGCTTTTTGCATTCAATCACGTGACGTTACCGGGGGACTATGTCGATGCACATGCCCGCTGCGATAGTTTGTCCCATGTCCCGAATGGCAAAGCGACCCAATTGCGGTATCTCTTTTACCTTCTCTATCACGAAGGGCTTTGTCGGCCGGACTTGGATGATGGCTGCATCGCCTGTTTTGATGAAGTCTGGGTTGGACTCTTTTACTTGACCGGTTCTGGGATCAAGCTTTGCCTTGATTTCCGTGAAGGTGCATGCCACCTGCGCTGTGTGCGCATGGAACACGGGCGTGTAGCCCGCAGTTATCGCACTTGGATGCTGCAAAACGACGATCTGGGCCGTAAATTCCTTTGCGACACTTGGTGGCGTGTCTTGATGACCGGTGACATCGCCGCGCTTAATATCCTTCTTAGCAACGCCCCGGACGTTGAAACCTACGTTATCCCCTGGAGTGGCCTCTGGGATCTCTTCGTGATGCATTTCTATTGATTTAATTTCCCCTCGGACATTTGCGGGCTCGAATATTACCTTGTCTCCCCGCTTCATTGTGCCCGTTTCGACTCTGCCAACGGGCACCGTTCCGATACCTGAGATCGTATATACGTCCTGTATGGGTAATCTGAGAGGCAACTTCACCGGTTTTTCAGGAACTTTGAACTTGTTGATCTCCTGTAACAGTGTCTCACCGCTGTACCACGACATGTTGTCGCTAAGTTTGGTTACGTTATCGCCTTTAAACGCCGAAACTGGGACATATTGAACGTCTTCTTCTTTGTACCCGACTGTTTTCAGTAGCTTTCCTACCTCGTCTTTTACCTCATTGAACCGCTTCTCGCTATAATTTGAAGCATCCATTTTGTTGATCGCTACGATCAGCTGATTGATTCCGAGTGTCCGTGCAAGGAAGACGTGCTCTTTTGTTTGAGCCATTACACTATCAGGCGCTGCAACCACTAATATAGCAGCATCAGCCTGTGATGCTCCGGTGATCATATTCTTTACGAAGTCGCGGTGACCGGGACAGTCGACGATAGTGAAGTAGTAGTTTTCGGTATCGAATCGTTGGTGTGCTATGTCGATCGTGACGCCGCGCTCGCGCTCTTCCTTGAGCGAATCCATTACCCAGGCAAACTCAAAGGATCCTTTGCCCTTTGCCTCTGCTTCTTTCTTGTATGACTCAATTATGTGCGCACCTACATTGCCAGTCTCGAACAACAGCCTTCCAACTAACGTGCTCTTGCCGTGGTCAACGTGACCTATCATTGCTAAATTCAAATGGGGCTTTGCAGCCATTTTTGTTCTTTCCTCCTTTCAGCCTATGAAGTCGTGTGGTTTTGGCAGCTCAGCTTTTAGGCCTTTTCTCTGCCTTATCTCTTTTACTATCTCTGGTTGTAAGCTTTGCGTCAACACCTCAAATCCCAGGAATTCCGTGCTCCATATTGCGCGTCCTTCTGTCGCAGATCGCAAATCTCCGGCAAAACCAAACATTTCGGCGACGGGGGTTTTACCAACTACAACTACTGTGTCGCCTTCGGAGTCGATATCCAGTATTTGACCGCGCCTTCCTTGTATTTGTTGCGTCGCGCTTCCCATTAGGCCTTGGGGGACGCTGATAAAAACCTTCTGCATCGGTTCAAGTACCACGTCCTTGGCCATCAGGATGGCCGCGAATATCGCCTGTCTAACGGCAGGTATGACTTGCGCAGGACCTCGATGGACTGCGTCTTCGTGTAGGGTGACATCGACCAGTTTCACTTTTATGCCCTCACAGGGTTCTCTTGTTAATGGCCCAGTCTTCATTGCTTCCCGGAATCCCTCTATGATCAGTTCCATCGTTTCACGCAAATATTGGATGCCTTTGGTCAGGTCTAGGAGAAGGTTTGATTCGAAGACATCGGCGACGTTTCGCGCTTCATCTTTTTCGAGGCCAGCTTCCATTAAGATCGCTCGCCGTTCAGTTTCCGGGGCGTTCATGTTGATGGCGCCCTCTTTTAGTAAAGCAATCACATCGCGCGGTAACGCTTCCACTTCGAAGTAGAACCGGTTATGGCGGTTCGGAGACTTGCCCTCGACAGGTCCCGCACGGCCTTGAACTGTCTCTCTATACACCACAATCGGTTCTGACGTGGTGATTTGTACGTTTTTATCTCTTTCGATTTTGTGGGCAATTATCTCGAGGTGCAGTTCGCCCATGCCAGATATCAAGTGTTCTCCAGTCTCTTCATTGATCGTCACCCGCAGGGTCGGATCCTCCTTAGAGACTTGTCGCAGGACTTCAACGAGCTTAGGCAGGTCTTTCATGTTCTTGGCTTCGACCGCAACAGTGACGACTGGCTCACTTGCGTGTTTAATGCTTTCAAAAGGAGCAATGCCTTTTAGAGAAGAAACGGTCGAGCCCACTATCGCGTCTCGCAGTCCGGTGACGGCCGCGATGTTACCTGCTGGAATTCGCTCAACTTCGATCCGCTCTGCGCCCATAAATATGCCTACCTGTTGAATTCGATTTTTGTTTGGCATGCCTGAAATTGTAAGCTCTTGTCCGCGTTCTAGCGACCCCGAGAAAAGTCGCCCTGTCGCGACTTCGCCTGCGTGAGGGTCGATAGATATGTCGGTAACCATGAGCCCTACCGGACCGTGTTGGTCGCAACTCAGCATCGCTTTGCCCTCATCCGAGTTCTTGTCTCCGTGCCATATCACAGGAACGCGTTGCTTTTGCGCTTGCAGCGGATTCGGCAGGTGCGTGATGACCATATTTAGCACTATTTCATGAAGCGGGCTGCGGTCTGCAAGGTCTTTTTGCTTGCTATTTGCACAGTATTCATATACATCTTTGAATGTGATTTTCGTTTTTTCCATTTGAGGGACGCTTAAGGCCCAGTTGTACAGAGCGGATCCGAACGCAACAGAACCGTCATCGACCTTAACTTTCCAGCCCTCATTGAACTTCTTCTCGCTCATCCCCTTGATCAGCTTGTTCACGTGATTGATTAGATTGACGAACTTGCCCATCATGGCCTGCGGATCCAATTTGAGCTCGTTCACAAGTCTGTCAACTTTGTTAATGAAGAGAATTGGTTTGACATTTTCCTTTAGCGCTTGTCGCAAGACTGTTTCTGTTTGAGGCATCGTCCCTTCGACGGCATCGACTACAACGACTGCTCCGTCAACCGCTCGCATGGCCCGTGTGACGTCTCCCCCGAAATCGACGTGCCCCGGCGTATCGATGAGGTTGATTAAGTACTCGTTGCCAAGAAACTCGTGAACCATCGAAACGTTGGCTGCGTTGATTGTAATACCTCTCGCTTGTTCTTCTTCGTCAAAGTCCATGAATAGTTGTGTGCCGGCCAGCTCCTTTGAAATCATGCCTGCTCCGGCGAGCAGATTGTCAGAAAGCGTAGTCTTACCGTGATCTATGTGCGCTACAATCCCTATGTTGCGTATATTTTCGGGTCGGTCCATGAGCGTCGTGACACGCTCAACCATTTTTTGCCTGCTTACCATGTGCTTCGCCGAAAATACTGCACTATCGTGCTGCCTTAGCCACTCGTTCTTTTTCTTCTTTCTTGCTTATCGAGAAGCTACGTACGTCATTCTTTGCGGCAGCTATGATCTCTGATGCAAGGCTATCATCAAAAGTGCGTTTACTTTTAAATGCAGTCTTTTTAGCGCCTTGCGCGATGTACATAAGCGCTAAATCGACACGCCGCTGAGACGCAGTGTCGACAGCTTTTGGGACCGATATACCGCCGTATTTCAACCGTACTGTCTCCTCCCGAGGTCCTGCATTTTCGACGGCTTGAATGAGCAACTTCACCGGGTTCTCCTTTGTACGCTTGTTTATTGTTTCGAATGACTTTTTTATAGTGCCATACGCCTTGATTTTCTTTCCCGTGTTGCCTTGTCCGCGCATGAGTTTGTTGGTTAGCCGCTCGACGATAGATAAGTTTGACTTGTTGAATTGCTGGCGCGCGTGTCTTCCGCCGGTGAGAATTGCTGGTGATTCAAAGTGAACGTAGCGCTTTACACCTGGGTCTTCAACGTGAATGTCGGCAATCTCCCACTTGCCGAAGAGTAAGCTATTGTTATCTGTTGGCATATCCCTACCTTACTGGTTTTTCTTTTCTGCCGCGGACCATTTCTTCGAGAGAAACGTTGTTCACCTTTATGACCTTAAACCGCACGCCTGGGATATCTCCCATTGAGCCACCCATTCTGCCGCCAATCCCTTCCACGGTTACCTCGTCGTGCTCGTCGATGAAGTTCACAGCTGCTACCCCGGGACAGAAGGCGGTTACCTGTCGTCCGTTTTTGATCAGTTGGATTCTGACGCACTTGCGTATAGCGGAATTTGGCTGCTTCGCTTCTACGCCGACTTTTTCAAGCACGATTCCTCGTGCTTGCGGTGCGCCTTCTAACGGGTCCGCTTTTTCGTCCAGATGGAGTACGCGACGGCTGAAGTTTTTGTCGCTCCATCGAAGCGCTTTGTGGTCTTTTTTCAGTTTGCGTGCCGAATAGATGCCCCTTCCCATGATGACTCCTCGTTTGAAGGAATTACTGAATAATCACGTCTTCTAGGTCGTAGTGCCTTTGCGCAAGCACTTTTGCCTTTTGAATGTTTCTGCCGTTTTTTCCAATCGCTATTCCACGATCCTTGGACATGACTTCAACGTAGGCAAGTTTCCTGTTCTCTTTTACAACGATTTGTACTTTCTTAACGAAAACGGGTTGAAGTGCATTGGCAACGAACTCGTCGACTTCATCAGAGTGCTCGACTATTTCGATGTGCTTCCCTATTGTTTTTTTCACTCTGTTTATGTTGTTGCCATTCTTGCCGATCGCGAGGCCCATATCCCCTTTCTTGACGACGAATATCACGCGATCGTTCTCGTCGTCGACATAGCAATCACGGGCGATTGCTCCGGTTAAACTCTCAAACAAGGCTATGTAGCGTATCCCTTCTGTTGTGAGCTTAACTTCTGTCATTATTTATCTCCTTTTCCCTAAGAGACATAATATCAGAAGATCCTGGATCTTCGATCGAAAGGGCGGATATCGTGAACGGCTTTCCACAAACTGATCCTAATTCTACGCTGTTGACCTCGAGACTCGCCGTAGACACACTGCTTGATAATATTATATCGCGAAACCTTTGCGGACAGTTAGAGGCCAGGATAACCAACTGGGCGTCGCCTTTCTGGATTGATTTAAGAGTATTCTTTGCGCCTACCGAGACCGTTCCGTCTCTTATTGCCGTTCTTAAGGATTTAGCGATATCTAGCTCCATTTTTGCCTCAGAATTTAAACTTTGCTCGTTCTTGCGATTAACCTAACGTCGCCAGTTCCGAGTAGAATAGGTTGGCCCACAATCACGTTTTCGGTGACCCCTGCAAGCTCGTCTATCTCGCCGCGGACGGCGGCATCGAGCAAGTGATTTACGGTGACTTCAAAAGCAGCTCGCGACAGCACGCTCGTTTTTTCTCCTGCAATACCGTGCCGCCCAATCTGTTTCACTTCGCCATCAATCGTCATCATATCTGCCACAAGCATTATATGCCTGACATCAACTGTCAGTCCTTGCTCACGCAACGTGCTCATTGCCTCGTCAATGATGGAGTTCCGGGCTGCTTCGATACCGAAAACCTCCGCCATCTCGTTGATGTTATTTGTCTTCGTTCGGGTCGCGTCAATGTGCGCTAGCGGTGTCACCTTTTTTAAGGACGAACCCTCTGTGTAGAGAACGTACTCCTCGCGTTCTTTTCGTACGACGACCCGCTTAATATCGTCGATGCCTTTAATGACCATTGTCCTAACTTTTTCTACGATTTGAAGCAGCGCCCTGTAGCGCTTGACTGAAGGGCTCAATACGACGTTAGATCCATCTACGCGAATATCGACATCCTGAAGCGTCTGAAGTTTAGTCACAACGGCGTCCAAATCGACACGCCGCTGTTGCAGAACCCGGTCATCAAATTCTATATAGATCTGCATCTCATCCGTATCAGTAAGGATATCTGCAATGTCGCTTACTCGCGTCGCCTCAATCTCCCAGCCAAGTTCCAAGGCTTTGTCTCTGTCTTTTGCGCTCTCGGCATCGAGATATATCGTCATCATCGGTGTGTCAGGTACTTTTCGAGCGTCGACTATTTCTATGAGCCTCGGCAGTCCAAGCGTAACATTGATGTCAGCTACCCCTGCGTAGTGAAAAGTCCTCATTGTCATTTGCGTTCCGGGTTCTCCGATTGACTGGGCTGCGATCGTTCCGACGGCCTCGCACGGTTCCACTTCTGATCTTGCGTACACGTCTTGGGTCGTCTGAAGTATCTCAGTGATTTCGTTTTCGGACAGCTGCAAGCTATTTAATTCTGCAAATAGATCGTTTTTTACGTTCAAAGGCAATTTGAGTCCACTTATTGCTTCTTGAAGATCCATAGAACTCACCCGCTTCCGTGTTTTTCAATGACGCTCTGTACGATTTTCTGTACGTTGACGGATTTGCCATAGTCACTTTTGGCGGGGTCAATGCCGTCTTCTCCGTAAACGAACTGAACAACTTTCTCTCCGGAGCGCACTGTCCCGTCATATTCCACCTCTAAGTCTTGGAGCGCGTTTATGAGCCGTCTTTGGAGGTATCCAGACTGAGACGTCCTAACAGCCGTGTCGACAAGTCCCTCTCTTCCTCCAATAGCGTGAAAGAAGAATTCTGTCGGCGTCAGGCCCTTCTTGTAGCTCGACCTGACGAAGCCGCGCGCATCAGCGCCAAGATCGCCTTTTCGAAAATGGGGCAGCGTCCTATCGTAGTATCCTCGGCTGATCCGCTCACCTCTCACTGACTGTTGGCCCACGCTGCCGGCCATCTGCGTAAGGTTCAACATTGACCCGCGCGCTCCGGAAACAGCCATCACGACAGCCGAATTGTCAAGCGCCAGCTCGCCTGCAAATCCGAGGTTCTTCCCCGCAATTTCTCCTGCCTTATCTCTTGCGCGACCGAGTTCTTGCATTATTTTCATCTCTAGAGTTTCGTTGAGCGTCCGACCAGGCATGGATTCAAGCTCTCCGACTTCATAAGCATTTATTAGCGCCCCGACGCGCTCTTCCGCTTTTTCTATGATTTCTTCTATTTCCAATTGTGCCTGCTGAGAAACGTCCTCGTCATCAATTCCGAAGCTGAACCCGAACTTCATGATGCTTCGTATCGCAAGTTTCGTTGCGTTATCCAGAAATCGCGACGCCTCTGTAAAGCCAGTGTCTTGGTATTCCCTGATTATGCCATCCAGTATTGCGCCGCTAAAGGCCCCAATTGATTTTTCATCAATTATGCCACAAATCAAGTTGCCTGCTTCAATCTTGACGTATGCGTCTATTTCACACTCAGTTTTGAGGCATACTCCGTGCATGACGCATTTCTTGGCTTTTAGTGTCAGATTCAGCCGCTCTGGGAGTATTTGACTGAACACCTGCTTGCCACTGTAAAAGGCTACGCCTTCTTCTAGGATTGCAGGTTCAGGGAGTGGTTTTTCAACAGTGCACTTCCTGAGAAGCTCGTAGACTTCGCTTTTTGTAAATTTAGAACCTTTTTGGGTAAGCAAAAAGAGCCCGGAGATATGGTCGTGTATCCCGCCAATAATCGGGCCGCCGAACCTTGGGGAGAGGATGTTTTCCTCCACTTGCATAAGGATGCGCGCTTCGGCGCGCGCTTCTTCGGTTTGCGGCACGTGCAGGTTCATTTCGTCTCCATCGAAATCGGCGTTGTACGGTGGGCATACGGCGGGGTTTAGTCGAAAAGTCTTGAAAGGCATCACTTTGACTCTATGAGCCATGATGCTCATTCGATGTAGTGATGGCTGTCGGTTGAAAAGGACAATATCCCCGTCCTTTAGCTGTCTTTCGACGACCCATGCGTTTTCAACTGTCTCCGCGATCTCGTCTCCGTTCTTTTCAGTAATCTTCACGCGTCTCCCGTCAGGTCGTTTTACATAGTTCGCCCCGGGGTGGTTAAGCGGGCCGCGCTTAATATACTCCTGCAACGCTCCAATATTCCGCGGGGTCACAATAATAGGCACGGTCATCTCACGGGCGATAGTTTCAGGAACGCCCACTTCATTCACACTAAGGTTGGGGTCAGGGGAAATGACAGTTCGCGCCGAGAAGTTCACCCTTTTACCCGAGAGGCTCCCTCTGAATCGTCCGTCTTTGCCTTTGAGTCTTTGCGAGAGCGTTTTCAAAGGCCTCCCGCTACGATGTCTTGCAGGGGGCACTCCTGACACTTCGTTGTCAAGGAATGTGGTGACGTGATACTGCAAGAGTTCCCACAGGTCTTCGATAATAAGTTGCGGTGCGCCTGCCTCACGATTTTCTTGGAATCTCTGGTTTATTCTGATGATGTCTACGAGCTTGTGCGTTAGGTCATCTTCGGATCTTTGGCCGTTTTCAAGCGTGATCGAGGGTCGTGTGGTTACAGGCGGCACAGGCAAGACTGTTAGTATCATCCATTCCGGACGTACGTTAGTGGCGTCGAGACCGAGCAGCTCAATGTCGCTATCTGGTATCCGTTCAAATCTATCGCGGATATCTGCCGGCATCAATTTGTGACTATCTTCAACGTAGCGAGTCGGCTTTTCGTACTTTATCTCCTTCTGCTGTTCCGTACAGTAGGGGCACGTGATTGCTTTTCGCGCTTCTTTGATGACGTTTTTGACAGTCTCTTCAGTGGAGTAATTCTTGTCCTTCAGTTCGTGCATTTTGAGAAGGAATTCGTGCTGCTGCATCTCATCGAGCAACAGGTGTCCGCAGCGGCGACACGTGGCTCTAAGTATTTTCCGTATAAGCTTTGCAAATCCAACGTGGACTACGGGAGCGGCAAGTTCGATGTGGCCGAAGTGGCCAGGGCATTCGCCCGCACGCTGGGCACAGGTCTTGCATCGAAGGCCTGGGTCTATGACTCCCAGCCGCGGATCCATAAGACCCATTTCAATGGGGAAACCGTCGTCATCATAAGTGTCCGCAGTAATAACTTTCGTTACACTCATCTTCCGATATTCTTTTGGTGACAGCAATCCAAATTTGATTTTTCCGATTCGCTTAGGGCTGCTCATGTGATCCTCCCGATTAGACCGCGTCTTCCAATTCAATGCGAGGGGCAATACCAAGAGCCTTCATCTCATCTAGCAACAATTTGAAAGCGTAGCTCATTTCAACTTTGTAGATATCGGTATCTGCTCCGCAATTAGGGCAATAGACTACGTTACGACGTTTATCAAAAGTGGCTATCATCCCGCACGCAGTACATACATACTCTTCAACTTTGTCCGATTCGTCGACGAGTCGTTCTTTCAACGCCAAAGCCGCGCCGTGGCCAATCATTACATCACGCTCCATCTCGCCGAATCGTAATCCTCCTTCGCGCGCTCGACCTTCGGTCGGTTGATGCGTTAGCACTTGGACGGGTCCACGCGATCGCGCGTGCAGTTTCTCTGACACCATGTGGTGCAGCTTTTGGTAAAGGATCACCCCGACAAACATGTCGGCGGCCAGCCTTTCGCCCGTGATCCCGTCGTACAGTACCTCCTTCCCTGTATGCGAGAAGCCGTTTCTTTTCAGCGCCCCCCTCAAGGTGACTTCAGGTTCGCCAGAAAATGCAGTACCGTCTATCCGCCTTCCTTCGAGACTTCCGACTTTTCCGCCTATCATTTCCAAAACGTGGCCGACGGTCATTCGCGATGGGATCGCGTGAGGATTGATGATCAGATCAGGAACGATCCCGTCTTCGGTAAATGGCATGTCTTCTTGCGGCACGATGAGCCCGATTACACCTTTCTGCCCGTGTCTCGAAGCGAACTTGTCTCCTAGTTCTGGTACTCTTTGATCCCTAGTTCTGACTTTGACTAATCTGGATCCGTTCTCACCTTCCGTAATGATGACCGCGTCCACAACGCCACTCTCATTCGAACGCATCGTGACGGAAGTTTCACGCCTTTTTTGGGTGCTGATGCCACCGAGCTCCGTGGGCTCTTCGAGAAATCTTGGCGGGCTAGTCTTTCCTACCAGCACATCATTGGGTTGCACTTCGGCCTCTGGATTGACGAAACCGTCTTCGTCTAGGTTTGCATAAACTTCCGGGCCCCGTGCGCCGCGAACTTCCGCGTCAGGTATCTCAAACTTATCTTCTTGCCCCCCTGGGTATCGGCGTTCTTCAGCTTCGTAGGTGCGGAAAAAGTGGCTTCTGCCGAGTCCTCGTTCGATCGAGTTCTTGTTGATAATGAGAGCATCTTCAATGTTGTAGCCCTCGTAGGATTGGACGGCGACAACGAAGTTCTGTCCCGAAAGCCTGTCGTCAAAGCCTACCGCTTCCATCGCGTTGGTTTTTACGAGTCCGAGCTGCGGATAATGTAAATAGTGCGAACGAGTATCGGGTCTCAGCTTCCAGTTGGCGCACGAAGCGCCTAACGACTGCTTCACCATACCCGCCCCCATTGTGTTGCGCGGCGAGGCGTTATGCTCCGGGTATGGGACCAACCCCGTAGCTATCCCCAAAATGAGCGATGGATCGATCTCGAGGTGTGTATGTTCACTAGTGAGATCTTCAGGCGCGACAGCAACGTAGATATTCTCTTCCTCTTCGGCATCGATGTACTCAATGAGTCCGTTTTCTATGAAATCGTCAAAAGAAAACTCTCCTTGCTCGAGCTTCAGGATGTGCTCTTCGGAAATAAGCGGTGCCCCTCTCTCGATAATTATAAGCGGCCTACGGGCTCTTCCGGAATCCGTGTTGATATTGATTTCGTTCGTGTCTTCGTGGTAAGCAATATTTATCAGATGCGGAAGCTCGCCGCGTCTTCGTTTTGTTCGAAATTGGTCAACAAATTGTTTTGGATTGCTGTGCGTTCCCTTTAGGGCGCCATCAAGGTAAATCCTAGCTTCAGTCATCAGCTTCACCCTCCGACACGACTTCGCGCCCGATGGGCGCATAGCCAAGCTCTTCAAGTGCCGACAGGACAGTGGTTTCGTCTTCTAGAGCGGTTGAAAGTTCGACCTGCTGAGCAAAGTTCTTTACGAGGCCACAGTTTGGGCCTTCTGGTGTCTCACTCGGACAGATGCGGCCCCATTGAGTCGGGTGCAGGTCACGGGCCTCAAAGTGAGGCTGCGCTCGAGACAGCGGTGAGATTACCCTTCTCAAGTGCGACAACATCGCCATGTAGTCGGTTCGGTCAAGGAGCTGCGACACGCCTGTTCGCCCTCCGACCCAGTTCCCAGTGGCAAGGGGGTGGGTGAGCCTCTCTGTTAGGACGTCTGCCCTCACCGCAGTCAACACGTTAAGCTCGCGATTTCTCATGTCCGCTCGCTCAAGCTGGTACTTGATGTCTCTTGTAAGGCGACTAAACGACACGCGAAAGAGATCTTCCATCAGATCGCCAGCGAGTTTCAAACGCTTGTTAGCGTAGTGGTCTTTATCATCTTCTCCGCGTTTGCGCAGAGCAAGTTTGAAGCAGGCTTCCGCCATTCTCCCGAGAAAGTGCGCTTTGACTAGTCGCGTTTCTTCCTCGGAGAGAAGAGGATCATTTAAGTGGGGCAGGAGATAGCGATCGACAACATAATTAGACCGTTTCGCCTGATATTCGGTAGCTTGGCCAGCAGCAACTTTCTCGCCGAGTCTTTTCATTGCTGATTCCTGAATTCTCAGGTGGTATGGTTCAAGCGACTCCTCTGCGTCTTGCGGAAAGTCTTCTGCCTCCTCAATATTCTCTAACATGAATTTGATGATTTCCGGATCGTCGGATACTGATTGGACAATGTCTAGATCAGTCACCAGACCAAGCGCTCTGACAAGCATGATGTAGTTGATTCGCCCGGAAACTGAGGGGAATGAGACCTCCAGAATCGAGTCCCGCCCCCTTTCTACCATGACCAGCGCTTTGTACCCTCTGCGCTGTGAAAAAACTTTGGCGACCTCTATTCGTCCGCCATAGCGTTCATCATACTCAGCAAAGATCTTGTTCGGTGCGAGATCCTCGAGGGTTATTATTACCCGCTCCGATCCGCTGACAATGAAGTATCCGCCGGGATCTGCCGGATCTTCGCCCAGCTTCACCATCTGACCGTCGGAGAGTTTGGAGAGGTTGCACGCCGTCGAACCCACCATTATCGGCATTAGTCCGACTTCGACTTCCTCAGGTTCTTTTTCGATGTCTCCTTGTATGAGGGTCATTTCGAGAAAAATTGGTGCGGCATACGTAATGTTTCGAAGCCGCGCTTCCGTGGGGTAAAGCTCCTCGAGCGAGCCGTCTGCTTCGCGCACTTTTGGCGTATCAACCCGAATACGGCCAAGCTTCACGAGAAGGCCGGGAACGTCGGTATCGATTACTGTCTGCTCATCAATGATTTTCTGTAACCCTAGCTCTATAAAGTCGTCAAAAGAGTTGATGTGATGCTGCGCAATCTTGTCTCTTGTGAAATAGCTTCTGGATATTGCCTGCCTGTCTATCAAATTCTCACCCCATTTTTGTGTCGATCACGAGACGGTAGAATACGGCTTCGTCCGCCGTCAGACTCCGGCGTTTTATTCTTATTACGTTATCTTTTTTCGCTGCAATTTCTTTGCACGCGGGATCTGTTACCGATATTTTAGGCAGTTGCTTGAGCTCGATGCTGTATCGCGCTAGCAACTCGTGCACTTCTTCGTCAGACATGATGAAGTGTTCAGGTACCATTTCATGCTTTATAACATTCAGGTTTTTCATGCGCACCACCAAACTACATCCTAGAGGGACAAAAGATGAATGGATTCGAAATTCTACAAAGCAGATCTTTGTTCTCCGAGCGTCGTTCAATCTGTTCTGTTATCGGCTACTTCGAGATTTGTTGCGTTTGTCGTTTAGCCGGCAATAGGAGGCGGGCTCGAAGGGAGTTGAACCCTTGACCGCCTGGTATCTCTCCTTAGATTCCGGGTTAAAAGCCAGGTGCTCTGCCTAACTGAGCTACGAGCCCTCTACATATTTCGATACTGTACTCTAACAGGCCAACTACCTTTATACAATTAGCGATAGGAAAACCTCACCGCTCTTAATATAGGCTCGCTCAATTTAAACCTTTCCTCATCGGCGAACAGGCTCTTGGGGAGAATAACAGACCGTTTGTTTTCGTGAATGTTAAATATGCGGGACGTATATTAAAGTTTGGCTGACGACATTTTTCAAATCAGCATCGGTGGTCAAATATGGCTAAGGTAACAATAAGCTTGATAAAAGCGGACGTTGGAGGGTTTCCAGGACACGCGACCGTTCACCCACACCTCTGCGAAAAGGCAGAGGAGATTCTTAGAGAAGCTGTGCAAACAGGCATGATTTTGGATTTCAGGGTTATGGGTGTGGGCGATGACCTTGAGCTTCTTATGGGACACTCCAAAGGCGAAAATGATGCACAAGTGCACGAGCTCGCGTGGAAGATTTTTACCGCGTGCACAGACGTTGCAAAAGTCTTGAAGCTGTATGGGGCCGGCCAGGACTTATTAAAAGACTCTTTTTCAGGGAACATACGCGGAATGGGCCCAGGTGCCACTGAAATCGAGTTCACAGAACGAATAGGCGAGCCTCTCGTCGCCTTCATGATGGACAAAACCGAGCCTGGTGCTTTCAACCTTCCGGTTTTTAAGATGTTTGGCGATCCGTTCAACACTGCAGGACTCGTGATCGATCCTAGTATGCATAAGGGCTTTAGATTCGAGATATGGGATATTAAAGATCACACGCGCGTTTTCATGGATTGTCCGGCTGAGATGTATGATATGCTCGCACTAATCGGCGCAAAAAGCCGCTACGTCATAAAGCGGGTCTACCCAAAAGAAGGGGGCAAATTGCCATCTGACGAACCGGTCGCAGCAGTGAGCACCGAAAAGCTGTTTGAAATCGCGGGCGAATACGTGGGTAAAGACGATCCAGTGGCGCTTGTACGGTCTCAGTCTGGATTGCCAGCCCTCGGCGAGGTGCTGGAACCCTGGACGTTCCCGCATCTCGTCAGTGGCTGGATGCGAGGCAGCCATAATGGCCCTGTCATGCCGGTCGCTTTTGAAAACGCAAAGTGCACTCGCTTTGACGGCCCTCCGCGTGCCGTCGCAGCGGGATTTCAAATAGCTAACGGCAAGTTTGTCGGGCCTGTCGATCTATTCAACGATCCTGCGTACGATGCCGCGCGCGACGAAGCGAATGTAATTTCGAATTACATGAGGCGACATGGACCTTTTGAGCCCCACAGGCTGCCACTTCAGGAGATGGAGTACACAACTCTCCCCAAAGTGCTCAGAAAGCTTGAGGGCAGGTTTGAGACCGTGGAATAACGCGAACGCGAATATCGCCAGAAACGATTATACGAACGTAGTTGAACGAACATTAGAAGATCACGCCGAGATAGATGCGCGTGCGGCTGAAACGGTCGTGCTCGCGAGCCGACCGTTTTCTGTAGACGCTTCATAAGCTTCGCGTCTATTGCTGCGAGCGTGGAAGTTGTAAGTGATTGCTTAGTAGGTGAAGAACAAAGCGCGCCGCAAGCGGGAGAATATAGGAATACACCGGTCGTAGTTGCCCCCACACAGGACAATAGAGGTTCGGCAATAGCTGCCGTAGGCGTTGTAGATATCACCGGAATATTCGACCTGGCCGATCTCATGGGCCAACAATCGCAAATTAACAGCCAACTGCGTTATTGCGCAGTGCCTGCGAGCAAATAAATAGACTCGGAGCTGATCGATATCGAAGAAATATGGATTGAGAAATACCGTCCGCGCAAGCTAAGCCAAGTTGTTGGACAAGATCAAGTCGTTAAGAGACTGCAATCCTACGTCAAATTAGAGAACATGCCGCATTTGATGTTTGCAGGAGCAGCCGGCACGGGAAAAACCAGTGCGGCAATCGCCCTGGCTCACGAACTCTATGGAGATGATTGGAGGAGCAATTTCACCGAGCTCAATGCTTCCGACGAACGTGGCATTGAAGTTGTTCGCAACAAAATCAAGAACTTTGCCAGAACCGCTCCTGTTAGTGCGCCGTTCAAGATTATTTTTTTGGATGAGGCCGATTCGCTGACACCTGACGCGCAATCGGCTTTGCGGAGGACTATGGAGAGCTTCAGCATGTCCTGTCGATTCATTTTGTCGTGTAACTATTCGAGCAAAATAATTGAACCAATACAATCCAGATGCGCTGTTTATCGTTTCAAACCACTTGGGGAACCCGACCTGTCAGCACAGTTGAGATACATTGCCACGAAAGAGCAGTTAGAAATAAGCGACGAAGCTTTGGACGCAATCAGTTATGTGGCCGCGGGAGATCTGCGTCGAGCCATTAACACACTGCAGTCAGCAGCTTCGATAAAAACAGAGATTGATCAGGAAACAATCTATCAAATTACAGCGACTCCCGATCCGCAAGCAATTAAGGACCTTTTATGCGCTTCCATAGGAGGCAAGCTTAAACTTGCGCTGTCGTCGCTCGACGCTCTTCTTCTGGAACAAGGTTTTTCTGGAAGCGAAATTGTAGTACAAATCCACAAAGCGCTCTTAGACCTCGATATCCCTGACCAGACAAAAGTGCAGCTCATTAACAGTGTTGGAGAGATTGATTTTCGACTTAGCGAAGGGGCCGACGAAAGGATACAACTAGAGGCCCTCATAGCAGAATTCGTGCTTCTGAGTCAGAGAAATCAGCGCACTCCACGTAGCGCGCTGTGCTTGTGAAGCTGCTGCCCCGACAAGCTGTGCAAGTCGGTTTTTGTGGAAGATGGATAGTGATTCGATTCTCACGGGATCTCCGCACTGGCGGCGTTTAATTGGAGTCTTAGGTTGGTGTCGACGCTTGAATGCTCGACGTGGAACGTGATGAGCGTCATCCAGCGCGGTAGGTCGACTTGTTGGTCGCGTAGATATGCAAAACTTTCAGAAGCAGTGACGCGGAAATCAGCCATACGAAAGCTTGAAATAAGGAATCTGCTATAACAGCCCCTATCAAACATTAAGCAACGGGCTAACACATGAAGTGGCAAGGAAAATCTGTGCGCCGCAGCACCGGAGGCAGAGTCAAGCACTCTGCCGGCAAGAGGAAACACGAGATGGGCAGAGAGTCGACGCTTACGCAGCTTGGAGAGACCAGAAAGAAGCAAGTTTCGGGATTCGGCGGCAACTCAAAGATACGGCTTCTCAAAGGCGCTCACGTGAATGTGACCGATGCTTCGACAGGCAAGACGAGCAAAGCGGATATTGAGACGGTCGAACTTAACGGTGCAAATAGGAACTACGTGAGGCGTAACATAATCACGAAAGGAGCAGTTGTTCAAACAACCTTAGGCAAAGCGAAAGTCACTAACCGACCTGGCCAGGACGGATCAATCAACGCGATTCTCCTTGCAGAACAATAGATGCTCATCCGAAACGACAAGAAATACTAGTAGTTCAGAAGATCGTCGACAAGCTGACTTATCCCCTCCCCGGTTCTTACGCTCATTGAGATTTGTTTGACCTGTGGGGCAATTCGCTCCATATCATTTTTCATACGTGCTACGCTCGCCCCGACTGCCTCCGCTAAGTCGATTTTGTTGATAATCCCAATATCGCTGACCCTGAAGATCATGGGGTGTTTGTTCACGACGTCATCCCCCTCGGTGACACTTACAACTACAATTCTCGCATCAGTCCCAAGTTCAAAGTCCGTCGGACACACCATGTTTCCGACGTTTTCGATAAACAGAATGTCCAACTTCTCGAGAGGCAGTCTTTCAATGGCGTGGCTAACAAGATGTGCATCGAGGTGACATTCTGTTCCGGTGTTTAGGTTAACAACCGGGATATTTAGCGCCTTCATTCGAAGAAAATCATCCTCGCCAGCAACGTCGCCTGCAATCGCTCCGATTTGTAATCCTTGACGCTCCAAGATTGGGGCAACCTTCTCGATAATTGACGTCTTTCCTGAGCCGATTGACCCCAATATATCGAACGCCCGGATATTATATCGTTTGAGCACCGTTAAGTTCTGATTTGCCTCCTCCTTATTCTTTTTAAGAATATTTCTGCCTACCTCGATCTCCAGCTTGTGCATAGTCTTTAATGTCTGTTTTGACAATATTAAAATATCTGTAACGCGGGATGCTGTCAAACAATGGCGAAGACTACAAAAAAGGTCGTTTGGCCTGTCTACATCGACGCGCATAAAACGCGAAAAGAAGGTCGAATCTTAGCCAAGGGAGATTCGGTAGGGGCGCCAGATATCAAGGAAATCGTTCGCGCAGCGCAAGAATTAGGATTGAGTCCCACCTATCAAGATGAAAAAGCATATCCACGGCTTTGGTGGGAACACAAAGGGCGGCTGCTCATAGACGTCAATGGCGCAAAGCGAGAGGCGATACGGCAAATTGCGCTGGCGATAAAAGCATCGCGAGCTCCACACGATTCTTGAAGATAAATGAACAAGCGAATAGAATTTCACACGCACACTATTCTTAGCGACGGTGCGCTGCTGCCGAGTGAACTCATAAGACGGGCGTATGTGGCAGATCACGAGGCCATTGCGATAACAGATCACGTAGACTTCTCTAACATCGATTCAGTGATACGCGCGACAAAGCGAGCGGCGGAGGGATCCAGCGGGATCGAAGTTCTCGTTGGAGCCGAGATTACTCACGTTGTGCCAGAAAAAATTCCCAAGCTTGTTGGGAAAGCGAAAGCGTTAGGTGCACAACTAGTAATCGTACACGGTGAGACCATCGCTGAGCCGGTGGCGCTAGGAACAAACAAGGCGGCTGCAGCTGTTAGCGATGTTAACATCATTGCACATCCAGGTCTTGTGAGCCAGGAAGATGTAGAGCTTGCGAATCAGAATGGAATCTATCTGGAGCTTACAGCCCGATGCGGTCACAATGTCACTAACGGGCACGTGGCTAAAATTGCCTCGAACCTCCTCGTAAACTCAGACTGCCACGGCACTGAGTTGATAACGAATGCTGAGGCCGAACAGATCGCACGCGGGGCTGGTTTGAACGAAGACCACGCGCTGCGCTTAATTCGTCGAAACGCTACGTCCCTTCTCAACAAAATTTTATAAATTTTCCCCAAACTTTAAATAGGTTGATATATCATATATATATGTAACGTTTGAGGTCAGGATTTGAGAAGGGTAGGTACAGTAGTTCACGTATCGAGTCACGGCTATATTATTCTTAAAGCTGAATTCTTCCCAACGATTGATTCTCCGGTAGTAACGAAGCGAATGAAGAGAATTGGCACGGTGCATGACGTATTTGGTCCAGTAACGTCGCCATATGTTTCTGTGAAGCCGTTTAAGAACCTTAATCTCGCTAACTTGCGAGAACTCCGTGGCGAGAAGGTCTACATCTGAGCTCAAAGGTGAATATATGGTTGAAGTAGAAAAAGAGAGGATAATAGAGCGCGCAAAAGCGCGAGAAGTTACAAAAGAGCGCCAGAAAGAGCTTGGAGAGTACGAGGAATCGAAAGCTGTCTGCCCCGAATGCGGTTCGCGACAGCTAGTCCAAGACTACGAAAGAGCGGAGCTTGTATGCGACAAATGCGGTTTGGTTATTGATGAAGATTTCATGGACATGGGTCCTGAATGGCGGGCGTTTGATCACGATCAACGCATGAAAAGGAGCCGTGTGGGCGCTCCTATGACGTATACCATCCACGACAAGGGATTGTCCACGATGATAGACTGGCGAAACAGGGATTCGTACGGCCGATCTATCTCTTCCAAGAACAGGGCGCAACTCTATCGATTACGCAAATGGCAGCGACGAATTCGCGTGTCAAATGCTACCGAAAGAAACTTAGCGTTTGCCTTGTCTGAGCTTGACAGAATGGCGTCAGCGCTTGGGTTATCAAGAAATGTGAGGGAAACGGCTGCTGTCGTGTATCGAAAAGCAGTCGACAAGAATCTTATTCGAGGAAGAAGCATCGAAGGCGTTGCAGCTGCGGCTCTATACGCTGCGTGCCGTCAGTGCTCAGTTCCAAGAACTCTCGACGAAATTGCAGAGGTTTCGCGGGTGAGTCGAAAAGAGATCGGAAGAACTTATAGATTCATTTCACGGGAACTTGATCTGAAACTGACCCCGACATCGCCGATAGATTATGTACCGAGATTCTGTTCCGGCCTAAAGCTCAAGGGTGAAGTTCAATCCAAGGCGGTCGAAATACTGAGACAAGCAGCGGAAAAAGAACTAACGAGCGGGCGAGGCCCGACAGGGGTCGCCGCAGCAGCTATCTACATAGCTTCGGTTATTTGCGGTGACCGGCGTACACAACGAGAGGTGGCTGACGTTGCCGGTGTAACTGAAGTAACAATTAGAAATCGTTACAAAGAACTGGCGGAGGAGCTGGATATTGAGATCCTATTCTGAGGCAGCTCCTTCTCTGTATTTTTTCTGCTAACATCACTGTAGACTTCGATCTAGCACGAACATCTTCTTGAGAGTTGGCAAATTATTTAAAGCCCGGCATCATTTAGCGTTAGGGGCTCGTAACTCAGGGGTAGAGTGCCACGTTCGCATCTTAGGAGAAAAACGTGGATGCCACGGGTTCGATTCCCGTCGAGTCCATAGTTTCTGAGTGCCGTGCTTTCTTTTCCTATTTCTTGAGTCAGATGGACGCTTAAGAGGTTCACGTCATGTGCTTTTTCACTATTGCTTTTGCTCGAGCTTCATCGACTCCACAACAGATAAGATACTTTTCGAATTTTTCGTACAAGGAGAGACCAGAGTCATAGAAACGCACCACGAATTCCTCGTTTTCTAAGAGCTTGGCTGCTGAAGACTTTTCGTTCTCGCCGCTAAACTTCAAGCTCTCTAAGAAGTTTCGCACGTATCTTTTTTCGAGAGCTTTTATGTGTTCGATAATGTAAAGCACGTCCTTCATTTCTTCCTGCAAAGCGTCGACCTGACTTTGAATGTTCTCTTTCATTATGATGTACGGACTCATCGCTCTCAGCGAGTTCAAGAGTAGCTCTTCTTCTTTGATTCTATCCTGAATGCCCTTGATAAGTTCGCTGATGTTTTTCTTGTATTTGTCTTTGTTATCGATCAATTGTCTCGAAGCTAACTCGTTGTACAGTTCTGGGTCTGGGCGGTCCAGCAGGTCGTCCAGTCGGTGCTTAATCGCGAGTTCCCTGACACCGGTGTAAACATAGCGTGCTCCGCCCCTCCTCACCTTCAGGAGTTCGAACCTCTCTCTGTTGAGATTTGCAACGGACCGATCCACGCGCTGAAAAAGGTCCTCAAAATCGCTGAGTGCAGCTTGTGCGTAATCATCGTCAATCAGTTTGGAAAGAGCCTTTTGGTCGATGATGTGGACCTTTTGTTCAAGATTGGCCAAAGCTGTATCCAGCTTGTCGTACTTATAAATGAGTCTCTCCATCTCGCTTTTCGGAACCTGCTCAAAAAGTTGATCGTTCACGGCATCGAGCAAAATCTCACGTGCCCGAATGCTGCCCAGTTGTTTCAGCTTGGCATAGTCATCTTCTGAGACTCTAATGTTGAAAATCTTGTCCTTGGCCATTATGTAAAACGTAAAACATTTTGGGCTAAATACCTATCGATTTCATGGATTGCTGCGTTCAAATGCATGATATTGCCAGTGAGTGACAGTTTTTGCTCAGCTCAAACGTTGGCATTGCCTCCGATTCTTTTATATCGTAAGCCTTATGCTACTCATTACAGAGTTTCTTGCGAACGTGTGCAGTTGCTGCAACAGATCTTTTCATCGTCGTTGTATTATAAGCCATAGACAAAATGGTCGCAGTGGGCGTTTTTGGAACCGCATGCGACCCTTCATGAAGGAATCACTCAATGTTAACTATCGGCGTAGTTGCTATTCAGGGTGCTGTTTCAGAGCATATAACGGCTCTAGAAAAGTCCTCGAAGGATTTAGACTGCAAAATAGTGACCATAAAGCGGGCAGGCATAGTCCCACACTGTGATGGTTTGATAATTCCCGGCGGCGAAAGCACCACAATTTCAAGGATATTGCATTTTGAAGGGATTGATAAGGAGATACTTGAGAACAAGGACATCCCTATGATGGGGACTTGCGCCGGCTTAATCATCATGTCTGATTACAAAAACGAGCGTGTGGAAGGTTTGGGACTTATAGACATGCAAGTCAAAAGAAACGCGTTTGGGAGGCAAGCGGAGTCTTTTCAGGTCCCATTGACGGTGACAGTTTTCAATTCTCCGTTTGATGGTATATTTATTCGAGCTCCTGCGATTACGCAGGTCGGAGACGCAACTGACGTATTAGTTCGTTTCGAGAAGTATGGCGTTGCTGCGCAACAAGGAAATAAGCTGGCGCTGGCGTTTCATCCCGAATTAGGCAATGATTTGAGATTTCACGAGTATTTTTTGAGGCTCCTTGATTTTCATAGGTGAGGAACCAAGCCCGCAATCTCGTGAGCATGAAAATTCGGCCTGAAGACGCGCCCGATCTCAATGAACAGACTAAGCTATTCCTGCTACTTGAAGGTCAAGGTAGATCCTAACCGCTATTACTACCGTAGCGAGGGCCCTAGCGCGCGGCGCTTGCGGCGATCCTTCTTTTCACTCTTTCAAATGCCAGAACAGCTTTAGCTCTCACATAAAGCTCATCGTCGTGGAAAGCTTCCATCAGGGGTTTTATACTCGTGGCGTCACCTACTTTGCCGAGAACTTCGGCTGCGCGCTCACGAACAAGTCCGTTTCGATCCTTCAGAGCTGCAATCAGCGGGTCAATCGCGGGCTCTCCGATTTTGCTCAACGCTTCGGCTGCGCGCTCACGAACAAGTCCGTTTCGATCCTTCAGAGCTGCAATCAGCGGGTCAATCGCGGGCTCTCCGATTTTGCTCAACGCTTCGGCTGCGCGCTCACGAACAAACCAGTCTTTGTCACTCAAGACACTTATAAGGCTCTTGACGGCTCGAGGATCCTTGATGTGGCCGAGTGCTTTCACTGCAGTTGCCCGCACGAACCAATCTTGATCGGTCGTTGCCTCTTGGAATACGTGTGTTGCGGGCCGTCCTATCTTCTCAAGCGCCAAAATAACGTTACTGCGCACTTCCCATCTTTCTTCCGTTAGCGCTGAGGCCAGGGGCTTAATCGCTGGCTCTCCAATTTTGCCTAGTGCTTCCGCCGCCCTCATCCTTGTTTGTGGGTTCTGCACTTCTGATAACACAGCCATTAGTTGCTCGATCTCTTCTTCAGTCGGTGACAGGTTTTTGGCTTTCTTGATCCCCGCATTTTTACGGTTACTATGAGATGACATGGCTCCGGAAACTTCCAATCAACGACCATATGCAGCGCAGGCTTGCAGCGACATATTTCGCTCGCCTAGAGGGGTTGAGCTAACATCGCAGCTGGCCCCTACTTAAAGTCTCAATCTTTGTCTTGTTCTCGGTCAATCTGGCGAATTCTACCTTTTACCCAATCGGAGACTCTATCCTCGCTCATTTGGCTTGCCTCTTGCTGTTCTCTAATTTTTTCTGAAACTAGCTCAAGCAATTCTTTGGAATTTACGGGTTTCATAATGTACGCATCCGCTCCGAGATTAAGGGACTTTACGGCATTCTCGAAACTCGGGAACCCGGTGATGATTATCTTTATCATTTGTGGATTAGTCTTGTGCAGTTCAGTGATAAGCTCAGTGCCCTCCATGTCTGGTAGCTTGATGTCTAACAGGCACAAGTTGAAAAAGGCAGCATCCGACCTCTCAATAGCTTCTTTGCCGGTAGAAGCTGTTTCTACTATGTAGCCGTCTAGCCGTAAAATCTCTTTCAAGACTGCTAGGATTGTCTCATCGTCGTCGACGATCAAAATGCTTTTAGTTTCGACCATAGGATTCCTCTAGGCATTGCGCGTTTATCTAGTAGAAAGTACGCTTCACATAAAAAAGTTCACCTGTGAAAGGCACCGAGACTTGCGCGGGCCGAGCGGCCAACCCGTTTAAGCCAGCGCTCGATCATGCTACCTTTAGTCTACAACTGCGAGCGGCCTTAAAAACCGCGCAGTTCCGCTGTCTATGTTGCAAGTGAGAGAATGGAAAGATGCCTCCATGCTTTTCTTTGTTCAAATTCTTGCGGCAAAAAAAGTCTTTTTTGGAGGGTACTCGACTGTCGTCTTCGGTGCTGCATACATAAATTATATTTCACAATAGGTATATATATGAATAATAGGAACTGTGTTTCCAAAAGTCGTTTTCTCCGTTGGCAGAGCTGAAAGAGCACGGAGCGCTCCTAAAACAATTTTGCAGGTCAAACAAATTGCACTAGTGGTGAAAGTCTATTTCTGTGCTGTTATAATAGACGTTGGAAGCACAACCATTTTATAAAAAAAACTGAAAAATAAAAAAAAAGTGGGGCGGTAGTAAACTTGTGTAGCATATTAGGCATCGTAAACGAAAACGGCAAGCTTTTTTCTGCAAAATACATTATTGAGGGCATTAGCCTAATGAATGAACGATGCAATGGACTCGGAGGAGGATTCGCAGCTTATGGTCTATATCCCGAATACAAAGACTACTACGCCCTACATGTCCTTCTGAAGGATTTTGAACTGAAAGATCAAGTGACTGAGATGCTGAAGGACTATGTCAATATTTATAAAGACGAAGAAATTGAAACGCGCAACGTGGAACGTATATCACAAGATTACACCCCCTGGCGCTTCTTTGTCGACGTGCCTGAACGGTACACAAACGACGCAGACAACTATATCATTGATCTTGCGATGAAGATCAATAATACAGGCGGCGCCTTAGTCATCTCGAGTGGCAAGAACATGGGCGTTTTCAAAGCCATTGGCTACCCGGACGAAGTAGCAAAGCTGTACAAGCTTGAGAATTACAAAGCGTATATGTGGTTAGCTCACGGGAGATACCCTACAAACACGCGCGGTTGGTGGGGCGGGGCACATCCATTCAGCATCTTAGATAATAGCATTGTGCATAACGGAGAGATTACTAGTTACGGAACTAACAAACGGTTCCTTGAGTCGTACGGGTATAAGTGCAGCTATTTTACCGATTCTGAAGTTTTGGCTTATTTGTGGGATCTTTTGGTCAGACGACACAAGCTGCCCATCGAACTTGCATCTGAGGTACTAGCTCCTCCGTTCTGGGAACAGATCGAGCGAATGCCGCCTGAGAAGAGGCGGATCATAGAGGCGCTGAGAATGACCTACGGTCCTGCAATGGTCAACGGGCCGTTTGGCATTGTGATTGCAAATGGTTCAGGGCTCACTGGAGTTGCGGGCAATGGTACTATGGTAGGACTCTCGGACCGAATCAAGTTGCGGCCACTGATCTGCGCTCGAAAAAATGACACGACGTTTATGGCGAGCGAGGAGAGTGCGATTAAGGCGGTTTGCAAGAATCCAGACAACGTGTGGGCGCCACGCGCGGGAGAGCCGACAGTCGCGATGGTGAATGGAGATGTATAGTTCCGTTCCTGAGTTCAGGGTTGTCATTGACAGGCAAGCGTGCAGGCTGTGCAAAAGGTGCATCGAGAATTGCTCGTTCGGCGCACTAGAATGGCGAGATAACAAAGTCAAGGCGTTTGACGATCGATGCGTTGCGTGCCAGAGATGCGTTAGTATGTGCCCTGAAGATGCCATAGCGCTTCGTCGAATGCCCTCGGTTATGAGTGCCCACCCAATTTGGACCGAGAACGCTCGGAGGGACGTATTCACGCAGTCGAGAACAGGCGCCATACTCTTAGCGAGCACTGGAAACGAACTTCACGAACGTGTCATCTTCGACAATCTCCTTCTTGATGCTTGTCAGGTAACAAACCCAGCAATCGACCCTTTGCGGGAGCCAATCGAACTTCGAACTTTTATCGGTCGAAAGCCTCGATTCGTCGAGCTTGAAGAGCTAGGCGACAGTCTTAGGCTTAAGACCGAGCTTTCGCCAGCGCTTAGGCTTGAGATTCCAATTATGATAGCTCAAATGTCCTACGGAGCTATTAGTCTTGAAGCACATGAGGCGCTGGCACGTGCTGCGGTGATGCGCGGTACAACTATGGGCTCTGGAGAAGGGGGGCTTCACAAGAAGCTCTACCCATATGCAGACCACATTATTGTGCAAGTTGCTAGCGGAAGGTTTGGCGTTCACCCGGCCTATCTGGAAGCCGGGGCCGCCGTTGAGATTAAGATCGGTCAAGGGGCGAAACCGGGGATTGGGGGTCACTTGCCGGGAACTAAGATAACCGAAGAAATATCCGAAGCGCGAATGATCCCGATAGGGGCCGATGCCATAAGTCCGGCCCCGCACCACGACATCTACTCGATCGAGGACCTCGCTCAACTCGTAAACTCACTAAAGGAGGCCACACGATACAAAAAACCCGTCTTGGTTAAGATAGCTGCCGTTCATAACGTTGCTGCAATCTCCAGTGGTATTTGTCGCGCAGGCGCGGACGCGATCGTAATCGACGGATTTCGAGCGGGCACGGGTGCCACTCCCAAGGTAATTCGAGATAACGTCGGCATTCCCATCGAACTGGCACTTGCGAGTGTAGATCAGCGATTACGCGAAGAAGGTATACGGAATGAAACGAGCATAATCGCCAGTGGCACTATACGGAATAGCGGCGACGTCGCAAAGGCGATAGCGCTTGGCGCTGACGCCGTGAAGATAGGCACTGCTGCCCTCATCGCGCTCGGCTGCACCGTGTGTAAGCGATGCTATACCGGTAAATGTGCTTGGGGGATAGCTACGCAAGATCCGAGACTAAGGTCGCGACTCGATCCCGTTGAAGGTGCGCAGCGTGTGTCGAACTTGCTATTGGCTTGGTCGATTGAGCTGAAAGAGATCCTCGGCGCAGCAGGAATAAACTCAATCGAAAGTTTGAGAGGAAATCGTGACAGGCTCAGGGGCTATGGTCTAGATCACACCACGTTGGAAATACTCGGTGTCCAACCGGCAGGCAGCTAGGTAAGCGCATGCGCATAGTAGCTAATTATAAGCATTATAAGGAGCTCAATGAGGAGATCTTTCAGGCGGTTCAGGCTGGTGTAGCTGAGTTGACGCTTGAGGACGTGAACGGCCAAAGGTTTATCGCTGACTGCCTGAAAGGCAAGCTCAAGATCGATATCTATGGCACCCCTGGAAACGATTTGGGAATGTTCATGGATGGCCCAACGGTAACCGTCTTTGGTAACGCCCAAGACGGCGTGGGAAACACCATGAGCTCCGGGAAGATAATCATACACGGGGACGGGCGAGACATTTTGGGTCACAGTATGAGGGGGGGCAAGATCTTTGTCCACGGCGACGTCGGCTATAGAGTCGGCATACATATGAAGACTTACAAGTCCAACGTTCCGATAATAGTTGCCGGCGGACACGCTGGAGATTTCCTCGGAGAGTACATGGCTGGTGGCATGATCATTGTGTTGGGAATTCATAACAGGGCCAAAAAAGCCGAGATTTTAGGCGATTGGGTAGCGACAGGACAACACGGCGGCGCCATTTACGTCAGGGGCAACGTCGACGAGAGCAAGCTAGGCAACGGCGCGTCGCAATTTCCACTGACTGCAGACGACGAAATCGCTGTTAAAAAAGTTCTCAAGGAGTACTGCCAGGTTTTTGGCCTTGACCTCGAGAGCCTACTTGACTCCGAATTCACAAAGATCGCCCCCCTCTCTCATAGGCCATATGCCGCATTATATACCTGTGAATAAGTTGTGGAGGCGACATGGACCTTCTCTCATACAAAGACCTGAAACGGAAAGTCTGGGACACGGAAAAATGCTGCGGATGCGGAGCGTGTGTTGGCGTATGCCCGACAGAAGCCCTTTATTTTGACGAGGAGCCTCGCCATCCCAAGTCCAACGATTATTGTAAGGTGACGCGTGATGAGGTTCCTTGCGCAGCTTGTTATTATGCTTGTCCGAGAGCTGATGAAACCTGCTCTGACGGTTTTGGTACTATCCTATCGATATACGAATCAAAATCCAAGATTCGCGTTTCTGACGCCCAATCAGGCGGAGTTGTCAGCTCCGTACTCGCAGCCGCTTTCGAATCGAACGCGATTGACGGCGCGATCGTGATGGGCGTAGATAAATGGAGCCAAGCAGCTCAGCCCGCATTCGTTCAAACGTCTGACGCGGTTCTTGGGGCAGCAGGATCGAGATACGTGTGGGCGCCTATTTTGAAGGCACTCAGAGAAGCCATAGCAGACAGAGAGCTGCACAAGATTGCTATAGTAGGGACGCCTTGCGTGACTAGTGCGGTCAGAAGGATTCGGCAATCGAACGTCGACGTCTTGTCAATATACAAAAACGCAATTCGAGTCTCGCTCGGGCTGTTTTGCACAGAAATATTTACAGATAGTCTCCTCGAAGAGTTGCGAATAGGCCACGGGATCAAGCCCTGGGATATAAGCGGTTTCGACGTGAAGGGAAAGTTCATCGTAAAACTGAGAGATAAAGCTGCGCTCGAGTTGCCTCTAAAAGACTTACGCACGTCAAAGAGAACTGGATGCGAGCACTGTGTGGACTTTACAAGTGAAGACGCCGATTTGTCGTTCGGAAATGTTGGCGCCTCGCCTGGACACACGGTTGTAATCGTGCGAACAGATGTCGGTGAAGGTTTTTTGAAACAAGCACAGCGCCTGGGATATATAGAACTCAGTTCAGGCGTCGATCTTGCCTCTATAGCGAAAATTGGGGCGAAAAAGAAAGGTATACCCTTCGAAACCGCAATGTCACTGCTCAAAGAACCTGGTTATGAAGCGCCATCATCTAGCAGAAATACTGAATGATTGGTTCCAGATAATCTCTTCCGCGCTTTTGTCCTTCAATCGTCCGATGTTCGTCTATTAGGAGTCCGTCATATCCTATTTTGTTTAATGCCTCAATGACAGCTCGCCACGGAACTGATCCTTGTCCAACAATCGCATGCGTTTCTCGAAAGCCGTCGTTATCGTGGATGTGCACGTGCTTGATTCGCGCGCCGAACTTATGAATCATTTGTGGTACTGGAATATCGGTGGTGTTGCAGTGGCCCACGTCTAGGGCCACCTGCAAGAATCTTGATCTCAGTTCGTCGACGATTTCTACGAGAGCGTCGCCAGTCCAAGCTTCTTTAAAAGCGGGCGGGAACCGCGGCATATTTTCTATGCAGACGAGAATTTTTTCGTTCTCTGCTTTTTCACATATGCGCAAAAAAGAGTCGCCTTCATTTTCCTTTGCAATTCGCTCGAATTTTTGCAAGCTTCTCGGATAGCTGACGATACCAGGGTGAACCACGACTAATTCGCAGCCGAGTTCGCTTGCGTACGCGATCGAGTTGAGTATTTCGTAAAGGGACGCGGTACGAAGCTTGGGATTAATACTAGCAAGATTCACGCTGCAGAAAGGTGCGTGCATCGTATACGTGAGATCGTAGCTCCGCTTAAGCTCAGAGAGCAGGCTCACGTTGGGCGTGCTATAGTGGACGTGGGGAAACTCAGAAACTAGCTCGATAGCAGTGAAGGTCGCAGCGGCGCTTACGATAAATTCTTTAACGTCAAGCTCAATCGCTGAAGAGACACCATACAGCATTGCTAAACTCCGACTGGAGGTGGAATGACGTCGACTTCTGACCGATTCGGCCGACTGTGCTCACGTCTCGTACTCTTTCTTAAGTGCTTTAAGAGCTTCGATAACGATCTCCACGTAAAGGCGTGTATCGGTTCCATAGTGATCGCGGACTTTTGCCGCGTCTTCGTTGTCGAGTTGCAACCGTTCAATCCGTTCGAGGGTTTTCTCGGCAGTTTCTAATACCCATCTGTTTCGTGTTTCGGAATCGACAACGTTGATGAATTCAGGCCGTAAAGATACCTTCACCGGACCGTCGTTAGTGCGAAATACGTTCAGCTTGCCTACGACCGCCACGAACGCAGGTACTTCTATTGCACTCAACTGGGTGACTGCCTGTTGCTGATACTGTCCGGCGTATATGGGAAAAACGCCTGTCGGATCGGCCAGTCGAGCGCGCCAGTAGTCTGAATCAACGCCAACATTTTCCTTTTCCGTAAGTGTACCGACGACAAACACACGATTACATTTGGCGCCCGTTGGGGTCAAAAGATACTGTGGCGCGTAGGTATCTTCGTGTTCTTTGTAGACGAGCGTCGACTCGCTGAGCTCTTTCGCGTAGAGGCGTCGTGCTACTTCTCGTTGTCTCAATGACATCAAAGATACCCCTGCGCCCTGTTGAGGACGGCATCAATGTCCTCCTCGTCCACCTTAAGGAGCTCCTCAAAATCTGTTATCAGCAGCCATCGCGGGGTTTTGTTGCCGCGCACCCTATAGTAGCGTCCGATGATGACGGCCTTCATGGCGTCTGCCGCGACGTTTTGGTCGAGCGCTTCCATAGCCATTTCTTTGGCTGCCTCCAGAGTGATTCCGGTCAATCTTTCCGTCATCTCTCGATTAAAGAGCACGTCTGACACGATCTCGCCGTTATCGAGCACACCTTTCACGCGCAAATCGTACACTCCAGTTACTTCGCCGTGCTCCGCGCAATGCCCTTTAACGACGACGCGACTGCACTCCGGACATCTTTTGACTAATCCCGAGCCGGACTGAACATCGATAATTGCACCAGAGATCTCGTCTTCCGCGCGACCGACTGCTACCTCTTCATCGAGTGGTGCAATTTCGGATGCTTTATTCAAGCTAACGCTGAAACGTCCCTGCCACGATTTTGTGACCACGTTGCGTATCGAGTAGCTTTGTCCGTCCCTGAGAATAGGCAAATTGGCGTTTGACCAGCTCGTAAACTTGATGGTCCCCGTCTCGTCGCCGAGGAGGCCGACTTGTGCTATTGATGGCGAATTGGGCTCCCAAAGTTGTACGACCCGCACGCGGAGGTTAATCCATCTATCTTCCGAATTTATGTCTGTAATTTTTGCGTAGATTACCTCGGTTTCGGAAGCGACACCTTCTTTGGGATGGAGTTTGGCAAAATAAGAAACCACGCTCCTTCTTGCTTCTTCGATTGGCACTTTAAAATCGTAAACGAGGCTGTTCAGCCGCTGTTCAATGTCGCTGGTGGGAACTGTGACACCTTGTTCCAAAAAACGAGTACCGAATGTCTTCTGCTAGCTCTCTCAAGTCCATTTCTTCCCTCAAGCCTTTGGTTTTCTAGTTTGAAAGGCAGCAATATGTTGTGCGAGATTGATATAAAGCTTTCTCGCGTGCCAAAAAGTGTTCAATAATAAGACTGGAGTGGGGGTTGTAAGCCTCCTTCTGTTTCAAGTGGCATTCATCTAAGCGCTTAACCTGGGTGTCGTCTGGACTGCTCATCCACCCTTTTTAGCTTGCACCTGTGAGGATTCGCCGTTCCATCGTAACTCCTGCTCTCGTCGGTTCTTCACCTCATACTCATATTTGCAGGGACGTACCGTTTCTGTGCCAGAGCCATGACTCTCGCCATGCGAGTTTCCCCGCTCACACGTCCAGAGGGTGGGAGGACTTTCCTCAGCGTGTTCCACCGGCAGCCACTCATCCCCTCTCCTCTCTTTATCTTGAAGGCAAACGTAATATAAGTATTCACTAATATGTGAAGCGTGGATTTGAACGAAGCGCGTGTGGGTATGCATCTCGCACGTCAAGCCATCGAGATCGCGGTAAACTCCGGGGAACGGATAGAAGCACCGGAAGGCCTTCCCGCCATTTTTGAGGAACTCGGCGGCGTTTTTGTAACCCTACATTCAGGCGGCCTGAGGGGCTGTGTTGGGTACCCCTATCCAAACATGACAATAAAGGAAGCCCTGATCGACTCAGCAATCAGCGCGGCCTTACACGATTATCGATTTCCTCCCGTGCGAGCAGACGAGGTGGCACAGATCACAATCGAGATTACGCTCCTGTCGAAACCGGTAAGGATTTTCGCCCCCTCTAACATAGTGATCGGTAAGCACGGTCTCATTGTGAAGAAAGGGTTGCAGCAAGGATTGCTTTTGCCTCAAGTTGCGACAGATTACGGCTGGACGCCCCAGGAGTTTTTGGATCAAACATACTTCAAAGCAGGCCTGACCCCTCGAGACGACAACGCAGAAATATTTGTGTTTGAAGGCCAGGTCTTTTCCGAGCTTCGTTCTGGTGGCGACGTGGTTGAGCGCTGTCTTGAGTGACGCACGATGAGCACCACGATCATCCGAAATGCGAAAGTCTTTCACAAGAGTCGCATCGTTGCCCGTGACGTACTCATCGAAAGCGGCACTATTACAAAGATCGGACGCGTCCGCGCCGGAGAGCAAGCGATAGATGCACGCGGCCGATTGCTTCTGCCAGGTGCAATCGATGCGCACGTTCATTTTCGCGATTTGGGCGAGGTCTACAAAGAGGATTGGTACTCCGGTTCGTGCGCGGCCGCTGCAGGGGGCGTTACCACCGTTATGGACCAACCAAACACGAAACCGGCGATATGTGATGAAAGCTCCTATTTCGCGAAGCAGCGCGCGGCACGAAAATCCGTTGTTGATTATGGCATCAACGCGGCTATCGACAGGCTCGACCAGCTCGAAGACGTTTGGCGACTCGGGGCCACGGCTTTTGGAGAGGCATTCGTTCAACTTAAGTCGCGCGAGGACTTACTTTGCGCGCTGCAAACTATCAAGCGCCTTGATGCCGTCTTGTGCGTCCACGCGGAAACACGCGCTGATGAAATCTCAGGTGAGGCGGCGGGGATTAGAACAGTTTTCGAATCCAATAATGGTATAGGAGCCAAGATACACGTCAGCCATCTAAGCACATCGGCAGGGCTGGATTTAGTGAGGGCTTCTGATCAGGACGTCACCTGCGAAGTCACTCCGCATCACCTTTTTCTGTCTGAGCTCGATGAGGGAAGACTTGGCCCGTTTGGGGCAATGAACCCACCCCTTAGAAGCCTGCACGACGTCGATCGGCTGTGGTCGCACCTCGACCATATTGATATGGTCGCAAGCGACCATGCACCCCATTCAATCGCCGACAAAAAAATGCCAAACGCTCCTCCGGGGGTTCCAGGAGTCCAAACTCTGCTTCCGTTGCTACTTTCGAAGCTGGATCAGATTGGTCTCGGACGTCTTGTCGACTTGGTGTGCACGGCTCCGGCAGATAGATTCAATTTTAAGAGCAAGGGAAGAATAGCTGAAGGGTTTGACGCAGATCTTATACTCGTTGATCTCAAGGATAAGAAACCGATAACGCCGAGCTTGATGTTAAGCAAGTGCGGTTGGACCCCTTTTGAAGGCTTCGAAGGCGTCTTCCCATCGCTCACGATGGTGCGCGGCGAAGTTGTTTTCAACGAGGGGTCTATTACAGCGAAGAAGGGGTGGGGCAGACAAGTTTGTGGAGCTGGTTGCAGCGAACCCGACTAGTCTTCTCCGTGGCGATAGACAGACGCTTCCGAGGCATGCTTTCCAATAGTCACCTACACTTGCATATTAACAGCTCTTGCGCAACTAGTCATCGGGCAATCAGATGATCCCGAGACTGGTAAGTCTTTCTGGAAGGTATACGTCGGTAACGTAGTCTAGACCTCTACTTGCAAACGCCTGTTGTTCGGACTTCTTCTTCAGTTCAAGCTGAAGGTTGATCTCGTCCTTCCAGAAATCAGTGCAAAAACGTGGATCGGTGAGCTCTGATTGGAGTGCTCGCACGTCCTGATCAGACAGCTTATCGGTCGGCAAGTCGTAGTTGACGATGTCGCTCGGGCGCACGCCGATGAATTGTGCTGCCGGGGTTGCCATGTATTCCGACATGTGGGCACTCTTTATCGACCCATACGCGACGGAGGCGAATATTCGGTAGGACCACGGATCCCCGTCTGTAAAAACGACGACTGGCAGCTTTAGCCGCTCGTTCATCCTTTTTAAAAGCCGCCGTGTGCTTCGCGCTGGCTGGCCTTTAAGGTGCACGATAATTGCATCGTAATCTGTATCGAATCCGTTTTCAATAAGTCTGTCGCGCATACCGCCGGTTTCGATAGCGATGATAAACTTCGCGTCGTGCTCGACGAAATCTAGGTTGTCGACGTTGTAAGGGATCTGATATCCCCCCTCCCCAACGTCATCAATGCAATGGATGACTCGTTCCGATACTTGCCCGCGCCTTTCAACGTTTTCTTTGATTCGAATGGGACCGAAAATCGTAGCGCCATTCTCTTCAGGCCGAACGTGAAAGTTCTCGCGTTGGAGTTCGGTTATGATTTCAAGATCCTCGATCATTCTGTCTGACTCGGGCTGCTCTCTGAACTTTGCTAGTTTCCAGCCTTCGGAAATATAGTAAAGCTCTCTGAGTGTTGATGAACGGTTCTCCTCGAGCTGTTTATTGAGGAATTCAATCGTATAACTCGACTTGAGGAGGCTATAGGCGCCTCTCACAGTCTTGCAGCTCCTAGCGCTCTCCCGCTCACCATAAACCCAGACCTCTGATTCTTCATTGAACGCGATATTCGATTTCGTTCTTGTTGGAATCAGAAGCTGCGGAATTTGTTCGTTGGCAAACTGATCGTAGATGGTTTTAATGATTTGCAGGAGCCTTTGCTTGGTTAAACTATCCTTCTCTTTTTTTGCTTTCAGTAGCTCTTCTTCAATGCTCATGCTTTGCCTCACTCACTAGCTCGCTTCTTAGGTAGCGCGTCGGCTCCTGTAACCATCTCTGCAAGTATCCCCTCAACGAGGGGATTGGCGCCTGGGGACTGCTCTGACTTAACGGTGTATCTGACTTTTTTTTCTGCATTAGGCTTGATTGATACTTTCCAAATGTTGTCGAACTGGCCGTCAAAACTTGACACCCTTGGCTTAGGAGATGGATCTTCGATCTCTGCGGCAGAGACCTGGTGCAGCTTAAACTCTTTTTGGCTCTCAGAAAAGTTCTTGATGCGGATCGTCACGATCGACGTGTTGTCGCTCTGTTCGGTCGTCTTTTGCACGAGGACATTCCCCATAATCTTG
Source organism: Methanobacteriota archaeon (assembly GCA_963701995.1). Taxonomy (GTDB): domain Archaea; phylum Halobacteriota; class Bog-38; order Methanoflorentales; family Methanoflorentaceae; genus Methanoflorens. The sequence goes on from OY969693.1 coordinate 1,493,055, forward strand.
GCAACGATGGGTTGAATATCCGGTTGCGGCCCGCCCGTTACCTGGGATACCTTCTCAGCAAGCTTGGGAAGAACCCTCTCTATTATCTCTTCTTTCTCTTTTCTCTTCGCCAGGACTTTTTGCTTCGCCAAGTAGTTCTTGAGCCCGCGCGCTACGTCTCGGACCGCAAGTTCTATCTCGTCCACTATCTCGGGGATATCCGCGATCGCTTCTTTTGACTCTGAAGTGAAAGGAACATTCGTTGACGCGACGTGTGTGAGAATGACGACTGGGCCTTGGGGAATGCCGCTCCCCCCCGGTTGCAGCAGTTCATAGTTCCTCCAGTTGATCTTCTCTACGGCGTGAGTACTCGCGCACCCACCTTGTTGATATAGCAAAGGAACCCGGTTCGCGAATCGCAGGAGGTCCGTTTTTTCTTCCTTTGGTAAATTCCCTCCGTAGGCAATGCCCGCTTCGACGATGAATGGGTTGCCTGTGTGCACAGAGGCGTCCCGCGTAGTCGTAGCGATAAAATCAACGTCGTATTCTTTTTCCAGCCCCTTTCTGATCAGCTCTTCCGTTATGGGGGAAAGGCACTCCGTCGAAGGCGCGATGATTTTGACAGTCTTGAAAGCTTCGAGCAGGCGCTTTGCCTGATCGCGTGAGAGGTCACTGGGATTTACGTCGGGATCGACTCCAGCTTTTGCGCATATCTCTTTCGCAGTTTTGTGTCCGATGCGGGCAAACTCGTTTGTCAGGAATGAGGTTAGTCGCCTTCTCTCCGTGTACCGCAGCATCTTGATTAGCGTGCCGAGTTCAATGCCTTCAGGGTGTGGCAGTATTTCACAGGGTTCGACCGGCAAGACTTCTGTCACACGCTCAAACACTTGCGTGTCTCCTGTCGGTTCAATCAACGTCAGTCTGGCATGCGGATTGACTATTGCAGTCGATTTTGCATACCCATATATCGATTGTTTGCGAGCGCGGACGTATGTACCTTCCATCTCGACTTCAATTCTGGTTCCGTGAGGCCTGTCCCACGGCACAATTTTCTCCATTAATATCTCTGGTTCGTTCGTTTTCGTGTTGATAACAAGCTCGTAGTAATGGGCTTCCTTGTTTTTTCCCGTTTTGGAGTATACCGCCGTAGGCCGTCCAGATGTCAGTTGTGCATACAAGACGACCGCCGAGATTCCTATGCCTTGCTGCCCTCTGCTCTGTTTCAGGGCGTGAAATCGAGAGCCGTAAAGGAGCTTTCCGAAAACTCGTGGTATCTGCTCTTTCACGATGCCAGGGCCGTTATCTTCTACTACAACGCGATAGTTGTCTTTGTCCACCTTGTGAATCTCAATAAGAATATCAGGAAGTACGCCGCTCTCTTCGCAGGCATCGAGTGCGTTATCGACCGCTTCCTTGACACTTGTTATGAGGCTTCGCGTCGATGAGTCGAAACCGAGGATATGACGGTTTTTCTCAAAGAATTCGGCTATGCTAATCTCGCGTTGTTTCTGGGCAAGCTTCTCGGCAATGTTTTCAGCCATCTGGTGTTCTCCCAATCACAGTTCAGCGCCAACGATCGTGTGAGTTGTAGTGACTCCTTTGATATCTCGTATGTTATCAACCGAATTATTCAATGCTGTCAGTCCTTCGACTTCGATGATGACTACAAAGTCATATTCTCCAAAAACATGATATACTTCTCGTATACCACCTAACTCCAAAAGCGTTCGGTAAACATATCGTTCTTCACCCGGAACGACGTTGACCATTGTAACTCCGACAACCACGATAATCACCTACTCTATAAAAGCGAAAAGCGTATTTAGAAATTGCGATAGCTATTGCAAGTTTCTCGACAAAGCGCCTGCTCGAATCTCAGTAGGTTACTGCTCAGTCGCTGCCTCTTGGAGTTAATTTTAGTGCATCGCAGTCTTTCAGTTGTCTCCTCCGGTCCGTGAACTAAGTTGCATGACGTTGTTCGACACAAAGGATACTGTATTGAGGTCCAATCCTTCGCAGAGAAAACAAGCTCCCACGCAGAAATTAGTTAAATAGAAATACGTCAAAACTATAATAAAAAAGAAGCGGAGGTAGCCAAGTGGTCAACGGCGGTGGGCTCAAGATCCACTCTCAAAGGAGTTCGCGGGTTCGAATCCCTCCCTCCGCATCGTGAATCATCCTCATTCTTTTTGCGAGTTTAGTCTGCCGCACGTCTAGTGACGTTATTCGGTCTAAGGCACTGCTTGTTCTTGGAGAAAGGTGTGGGCACGGAAGTGCTACGGGCTTCGCGGGGTACATCTATAATAGTGGGAAGGTCAATTACACTTGTGCCAATGATGTACATCGACTTCCGAGCGTCAAAGACGCAATGATGATCCCTATGAGTTCTGAGGCACTAGATGAACTGGCTGACCCGCCGAAAAACGGCTTTTTTGTACTTTGTGGTTTGACGAGGAGAAAAACATCCACTGAGTGTTAGTGATTGTGTGTCACTCATGAAAAAGAAAATCCTAGGCATAGCTCGTGACGCATTGAAGTTTGTCCTTGAAGTGAGCGCGTCCTCGCACCCAAAAGAATTCGCTGGGATGTTATACGAGACGGACGGGATTATCACAGACGTAGACGTTCCTATTACCCAGTCTTCAAACGTAAGCGCTGTCATGAATCTGTTTATGCTACCTGTCAACACACACATTGTCGGATCAGTGCACAGCCACCCGTCAGGAGCGCTCCAGCCCTCGGATGCAGATATTCGCCTGTTTATGCAAAGCGGTGACTACCATGTTATTGTCGGCTACCCTTATGATATTACGAGTTGGTCTTGCTACGATAGAATCGGCGACAGGAGGGAACTTGACGTGCTAGACGTTGAAATTGAGGAGAGCGCCGTGTATAGAGATATACAGGAAACCTTCGGTGGCGAAAATGACTAGAGTACTTGCTACAGGCACGTTTGATATTTTGCATCCAGGTCATATCTTGTATCTAACGAAAGCAAAGGAGCTGGGCGACGAATTATTTGTGATTGTGTCCCGCGATACCATGGTCCAGCATAAGTCAAAACCAGTAATCCCCGAACGGCAACGGCTGCAAGTGGTCAGGGCCTTGGAGGTCGTCGATCACGCTGAACTTGGGAGCGAGCACGACATATTCGAGCCCTTGATGACAATAAAACCAGACATCGTAGCCCTTGGCTTCGATCAGTACTTTGACGAGAAGAAACTCCAAGAAGATCTTGAAAAAAGGCACATCGCGTCCAAAGTTATCCGGCTGCCGTTTCAAGACACCGGAGAGCTATCGGGCACTGAAAACATCATTCACGAAATCATTAAGCGTCGGGTGAAGTGCTAAGCCTGTGCCAGTGATGCTTCTATCCTGTTGATGCCATCCTCTATGTTTTGACGGCTCGTGGCGTACGACAAACGTACGTAACCCTCGCCGTTCGGTCCGAAAGCGGAGCCAGGCGTTACCGCGACAAGAGCATCCTGTAACAGTTTTTCAGTCACCTCAACAGAATTGCCGAACTGCGAGACCTTTGCGAACGCATAAAATGCGCCTCTTGGGAGTGCGCATTCTATCCCCATTTTGCGCAGTCCGTCGATCATAATGTCTCGCCGCTTTTTGAATTCCGCCACCATCGCACGCACCGCGCCTTGGTCACCTCTTAGCGCCTCAACGCCAGCTCTTTGAGCAAAAGACGTGGCGTTGCTTACTGAGTGTTGTTGGATCTTGAGCATGCCTTGAAGGATGGGTGCTGGTGCAGTCGCATAACCGAGTCTCCAGCCCGTCATAGCATAGGCCTTTGAAAATCCGTTTATCGTGATTGTCCTGTCAGGTATTAAGCTACCTACGCTGTGATGCTTAGCCCCATAAATGATTTTTTCGTAGACTTCGTCTGACAGCACAAAGACACCCTGGTCTTCGGCCGTCTCAGCTGCGGTCTTGATCACATGTTTGCCGTAAACGGCCCCGGTGGGGTTGCACGGGCTGTTTAGAATCAAGAGCTTAGTATTTCTCGTCATGTGACTCTGCAAGTCAACTGGCACATAGCCCTCCTGTTCTGAAACAGGGACCATGACGGGCTTCCCACCAGCGAACCTAACGATTGCTCCGTAGGAAACCCAAGCAGGGTCAAGCAATAAAACCTCATCTCCTTCATCGATGAGCGTGCAGATCGCTTCAAATATCGCTTGTTTGGCGCCCGGCGTTACGAGTACGTCGGCTGGACTGACGTCGAGGTTGTTCTCATTTTTCAATTTCTCTGCTATCGCTTCTCGAAGTTCGGGAATTCCGCTGCCTTGCGTATAGTGCGTCTCACCACGATCGAGGGCCGTTTTTGCTGCTTTTTTTATGTTCTCCGGGGTTTCGAAATCAGGTTCACCGAGACTGAAACTAATAATGTCTCGACCTTCACTTCTGAGCTTGGCTGCGATGTCCGCAATCTTCATCGTTGCGGACTCAGGTATGTGTCGGACTCTCGAGGAAATGACCGGATTTGGGTTCATCAGAGTCTCTTAAAAAGCTTTACAGCGGCTTCCACAGCTCTTTTTGCATAGTCGACGCGTTCGTGTGCTTCAAGGCGGGACATTCTTGGACCTGATATTCCCAAGGTGATCGGCTTGTTGTACTCAAGGGCTAGATCGGTAATCTTTCGCGTCGCGTGCTGTGCGACGATTTCGTCATGCGCCGTCGCTCCTTCAATCACGCAGCCGATTGTCACCACTGCATCTACCTCGTCGTCTGTGGCCAAACTTTTGACTGCCAAGGGCATGTCAAAAACTCCAGGAACTAAAATGGTTTTCACGACATCAGCGCCTAAGAATGCTGCATGTTCTTTAGCAAGAATCTCCATTGGGTACGTTATGTCCCGATTAAATTCAGCCACGACGAATCCAAGCCTTACACGCACTTCATTTTTCTGTTCCATGATAATACTCCCGAGCAGCGCTCTAAAAATCCACTGGTTCTACGTCAGCAAAACCCTCTCTCTTGCCTTTGCCGGCTTCTTCAGTCAAGCGATTGTTCAACAACTTATAAACGTTCTGGGCGTGTTCACGCGTTCGTGCGTCAGCAAGCCGCGCCAGCTCTTTGTCGCTCGCTGCTTCATCCTCAAAAACGAATACCTCTATGATGTGCCTATTGGTCATTAACTGCGCCCTTATAAGGCCCGTCGATGCTTCGTGTGCACACTGTTTGTCGATGGCAGCTGATCCAGGCATACCGAGCGCCATCACAATATCACACCCTGATTCTTCTAAGAGCTTTTTTGACGCGACTGGTAGATCTTTGATGCCTGGCACCGTATACCTCTGAATCGTGCCTGGTACCCACCGTCGCAGTTCGTCTATTGCCGCTTTAGCCATGTCATATCTAGCAAAAGTGGTGTCGGCTATTCCTATTTTCATGCGTAGCACTCCTAACGTTCAAGATGAGCCTAGCGTATCACAATTCCTCTAGCACGCGATCTGCCGCGAGCGTTCCTGCCCCCATCTCGTCAACGACGCCGCTCTCCAGCAATATTAGCTCGAGCTTCTCTATTACCTGCAATATGTCGCCCTTGCTGAGATTGCCCATGTTGCCTATTCGGAATATACGGCCTTTGAGCCGTTCTTGGCCGCCGGCGATGACGATGCCTCGGCTGTTCATCGCCTCCTTGAGTGCCGCAAATTCCATTTTAAGAGGCACATTGATTGCCGTAACCGTATTCGAATACGAGCTTGAAGGGCCGAGCTTTGGAAATAGCTCCAAGCCCATAGCCTGAACCGCTGTGCGAATCGATTCAGCATAAACGCCATACCGGCCGATGCGTGCCTCAAGTCCCTCAACTTCCAACAGTTTAAGAGCCTCTTCAAGCGCGAAGAACAGCGGCATGGCGGGCGTATAGGGTGTCTGCCCTTTTTCGGCTGCTTCCCTGTATGCGAGAAGGTCGGCGTAGTAAGGTCTTTTCTCCGCGGTTTTGATGACGTCCCACGCCCGATCACTTACTGAGACCATCGAAAGGCCTGGCGGCAAGCCGAGGCATTTCTGAGAGCCCGTAAGCGCTATGTCGACACCCCATTTGTCTATAGGGGCTTGAATGCCGCCGATGGATGACACTCCATCCATAATAAGCAGAGCGTCTCGCTTTCGACATAGAGCGCCAATCTTTTGAACATCATTCGTCATGCCTGTGGAGGTTTCATTATGGACGAGGGTGACTGCATCTGCCCCAGTTTGCAGTGCCTGTCTGACTTGTTCAACCTCGATCGACGTCCCCCAGTCAGCAATGACCGCCGTTGAGCTGCCGTAAAGTGCGGTCAGCAATTTCAGTCGTTCTCCGAACTTGCCGTTTTCGAGCGCAATATATTTTTTGCCTGTCCCGAGGTTTCCGACAGCTGCTTCCATGGCACATGTCCCCGACCCGTTCAGGATAAGGACGTCGCTTTCTGTCTTGAAAACGCTGCGGAGTTTTTCTCGACTCTCGTCCAGGAGCCTCCTGAACTCAGGCCCTCTGTGATTGATCATCGGTTTTGACATAGCACGCAGCACTTGAGGCGCTACCGGAACGGGCCCAGGGAGCATTATCAACGCGGTCTCAGTCGTATTGTCCATAAAAGCGTTTCTCCTTTACGTTATGTGCGCAAACAGCAATCGGTCTTCGTATTAAATCGCAGCACTCTGTATTTAGAGTTTTTTCGTACTGCTCTCAGCGTTGTGGCTAACTCACGCTCTTTCTCCCATTTCGGCGGTGAGGCTAGCTTTGCCAGGGGATTACCCTTGTTTGCCTACGTGTGCTCCCGAAGGCTCTTCTGGTCTGGTGTGAAGAGGGCCGAACGACAACAACCAGGAAGGCAAGCGCTCCTTAGAAAACGGTTTGATAGATGCGCGTTGACAGCCCTATAAGCGCTGAGAATGCATAGGGAAGACTTGGAACGGATCGAAGACGTTGATTCGAGAAAGAAGCGGCAAAAAAGATCTTTGTTTTCCCCTTGTGCGAATATATGCGCGAGCGCGGCCTCACCGTGCGCGCGATCGTGAGGGAAGGTCAAGCTGCCCAGAAGATACTCGACGAATTGCGCGAAGGTAGGTACGATCTCGCAGTGCTTGCAGACAAAAGAAGCCTCTTGCCAACGAGGCGACTCTTCGGCGGCACGCTAACCGAGGTCGTGCGCAACGCGGATACTTGTGTCATGATCATTCGACCGCCTCGGCCCTGATAGGGAAATGCAACGCTTCGGCAAGCCTAGCCTTCGCAAGCGGGCCTTGGGGGGCGTCGCCAACAGAGTCACGCAGGCGAAACAGGCGCTAGAACCTAGCGAGTCGGTTGCTGAAGCACTGCGGCTTCGGCTTACCCTCGTTCTCTGTTACAGAGACAAATGAAGCTATCAGCAGTTTGACAGGCGTGTTTTGCGCATATAACCACTTAAGAAGTCGCTGGAGCTTGATGTGACGGGCACGACGGAAACGAACAAAAAAGCGCTGTGGGTATTAAACGGAAATCTATTTCACCCGAACAAAGCAGAAATGTGCCCATTCAGAAAGAGTTTTACAGTCCTAGGACAACTACACTGCGATGAATAACCCGGATGTGGCAATACTGGTGGGCTCCACCTCTGATATGTACGTCGCAGAAAAAGCGATAGAGATACTCGAGGACGCGGGCGTTGCGTATGATCTGGAGGTTATCTCCGCGCATCGAGAGCCAACGCGCCTCGATGAATATCTTAGAAAAGCTCATGCTAAGGTTTATATTGCTATCGCAGGCCTTTCTGCAGCTCTTCCAGGCATTATCGCGTCAAAAACGACCGCCCCAGTGATCGGCGTTCCTGTAAGCACTAAGCTCAGTGGTCTGGACGCGCTGCTCTCTATAGTGCAAATGCCGGCGGGAGTTCCAGTGGCGTCGGTCGGAATAGATGGCGGGAAAAACGCTGCGTTATTCGCCCTCAGAATTCTGCAAGCAAATAGCAGCGCGAAAGAATAAGCCGCACTTCGCAACGACACCGAACTAGCTCTTTGAGTTGCTCAACGCCGCTTTTGCTATTTTTATCGCACAAAGATCCCCGCACATCGAGCAAGCATCGGTCTGTCGGTTGCGGCAGCTAAATTTCGCTCTAGCTAGATCTGGATCGACTGAAAGTCGGAATTGTTTTTCCCAGTCCAAGCTGGCCCGTGATTTGGCCATCTCTTCGTCCAGCTTGTGCGCGCGGGGCATTCCTCTCGCAAGGTCTGCCACGTGAGCGGCTATCTTTGTGACGATCGCTCCTTGCTTGATGTCGTCTGGTGTCGGCAATGCGAGGTGTTCTGACGGTGTCGTCATACACAAGAAATCGGCTCCAAACATTCCAGCAAGAGAGCCTCCGATTGCTCCTGTTATGTGGTCATACCCCGGCGCTATGTCTGTGACGAGTGGTCCTAGCAGGTAGAGCGGCGCACCGTCTGTCAACGATTTCATCGCTTTGACGTTGGCCTCGATCTCGTTAAGTGGGACGTGGCCAGGTCCTTCGACCAAGGTCTGAACACCGCTTTCGCGCGCCCGCTGTGTGAGCTCTCCGAGCTGTATATATTCCATGAATTTAGGACGGTCGCTTGCATCGTGCAAGCATCCAGACCTCATTCCGTCACCAAGGCTGATCACGAAGTCATACTCATGTGCGAGCTCAAGGAGATAATCATACTCGACGTAGAAGGGATTGTCTTCGCCGTTTTGAACCATCCACGCAATGGTGAAAGCGCCGCCTCTGCTGACGACTCCCATAATTCTTTTGCTCTTCTTCAAAACTTCGAGGGATTTCAAATTGACCCCCGCGTGGATGGTCATGAAATCAATGCCGTCTTGGGCGTGCTTGCGAACCGTGTCGAACATGTCATCTGTCGTCATTGATACAACAGCGTCTCGCCGCATTGCTGCCTGATATATTGGCACAGTGCCAATCGGGGCTTGGATCTCTCGTAGAATTTGCCGCCGAATACTATCTAGATCTCCGCCTGTAGACAGGTCCATAACTGTATCTGCCCCGTATCTCAGCGCTATTCGTGCCTTTGCGAGCTCTTCGCTTTTGTCGATGTAGTCTATTGACGTGCCAATATTGGCGTTCACTTTTGTGCGCAGCGCTTCGCCTATGCCGATCGCCGCGATATCGTGAGTGGCGTTTTTAGGTATAACGCTACGTCCACCGGCGATGAGGCGCCTTAGTTTATCGCTTGATATGCCCTCTGATTTGGCAGCGTTTTTTATATCGTCGTTTAACCCTTTTTTGGCTTCTGTTAGTAGTGTCATGGTGCTTTTTGATTGCGGGTCCGCTCACACCTCGTACGGTAATTACGTTCTTGTTGCTTAAAAATGTGAGCAGTGCTGGCCTCGTGTAGATCGGGCCTAAGCTTTATCTTACTGCGCGCCGTAAGGTATGGAAGTGCGCGTGGATACCTTTTCGCGGCCCTACGAGAGCAACACCTTCTGGGTAAGTGCAAGAAAAAATGCTGTTGTTGATCTAGGCTCCGTAATGACAGCCAAACAGCTGCCTTTGGATGAAGCGTGTTGCATCATTTTAACTCACTTGCACTACGATCACACGGCGGCCTTAGACAAGTTGAAACTTCGTGGCCAGACAGTCGTAATGATGCACGAGGCCGACGCAAAAGCAATCGGGACGAGCGCTTCCGCGGCACATTTTTTTGGGGCACGCGCCCCTAAGTTTCGCGTCGACACTGTGCTTACAGACGGCGCAGAAATTGATCTTGGTGATTCAACGCTGCGCGTGATTCACACTCCTGGACACACTCCTGGAAGCATCTGCCTTTACGAAGCACAGTCGAAAAGCCTTTTTTCCGGAGACACAGTTTTTCCGTACGGTAGCATTGGTCGTGCTGATCTGCCTGGCGGAAGCTCGCGTGACCTGATACACTCGATCTCGCGGTTGGTGACGTTGGACGTCAGTGTGCTATATCCTGGTCACGGGGAGGTAACTGCAAACAACGTAAATGAACAGATCAAACAGTCCCTCAAGCTCGCCAAAGCAGCGGAAGGCCCAGAGTAATGTCGCTAGCGGTGTTTACGTCCTAGTTCTTTCGTTGGTCTGTGCCAAACGTGTGACAGTGGGGCAGCTCCGGACGATCCAATTTGCGCCAGGTTTCTACGCTTACGTAGGGTCGGCGATGGGGCCGGGCGGCTTCAAACGCGTTGCACGCCACTTGGATGTGTCTGCAGGGCGCAACAAGACGCACAAGTGGCACATCGATCATCTCTCAGCCGTTGCAGAGATAATCGGGATAAGTAAAATCGCAACCGGCGACCGAATCGAATGTGAAATGGCGCGCAACTTGGCGCTAAACCCGGTGCTGACCGGCGTCACGGGTTTTGGCTCGTCAGATTGTAGGTGCTCCACGCACCTTTTCTATGCACGGCACCTTCATGACCTTGAAAACGCGATACAAAAGCTCCTTAACAATCAATGTCAGGAGACAAGCCGTCTGTCTGTCAGCGTCGAAAAGTTGCGATAGGGCTGTGCGGATGAAGCGGGAGCAGTCCCCACACATAACTTATTTAAGGCTGCGAATCGAGGTCGCGCGCAACGGAGGATGGCCTGAATGGGAATATTCACCAATACAGTCGGGAGCTACCCAACGCACGATATCGGAGAAGCGCTGAAGGCAAAAATGAGCCTTCAAGATCTTATGGCCGGAAAGGATCCCTTCGTCACGTCGATTGAGGCTGCAGTCGCCGACCAACTCAGAGCCGGCATCGATCTGGTTTCTGATGGCCAGGTCAGGGCGGATATGGTCAGCTTATTTGCAGCAGGGATTCCGGGCATGAAAAGCGATAGGGGTCGTTCCTACATAACTGGAAAAATTAATCGACCCCTGAAAGCTATTACCGTAAAAGACTTCATGTTGGCACGCCAGTGTGCAGGAACGGATGCTAAAATCAAAGGGATCGTGACCGGGCCTGCTACGCTCGCCGCATCGTCGTCTTTGAGTGCCGGCGCGCCGTACAGGTCGAGTCTCGATTCGCGCTTGCTTGATGACTTGGCAAAAGCGCTCCGCTTTGAAGCAGAGCAGCTGGTTCGTGCCGGAGCAGATGCTTTGCAGATCGATGAACCCGTTCTGTATAATGTGGAGGTCGAAAAAGTACTGAGATTTGTTGACGCGGCGGTCGATGGTATAAAGATTCCTGTGAAGCTTCATCCCCACGTTGTATCGTTCAAGGATTATGAGCAGCTACTGAAGCTGGAAAACGTGCAATTTATCGGCGTCGAAGCAGCGAAATTCCCCGTTTTGCTGGATAAATTGACCGGAGCTGCGTTTGAAGGTCACGGAAAAAAAGTCGCGCTCGGCGTGGTCGACACTGATCGCCAACAGGTCGAATCGGTAGAAACGGTAAAGAAGCGAATCGAGCGCGGCATAGACGTCTTTGGTGAAGACCTGTGGATCAATCCCGATTGTGGGCTACGCCTTCAGAAAAGGGAAGTGGCATTTCAAAAGCTTAAAGTGATGGTTGATGCCGCCACCAGCGTCAAACGCGAGCTTAATTTATCCTAGCATCCACCACTACGTGTGCAACTCCCGGGGCGTAGTCCTTCACTTTCCGCACGCTGAGCAACTCGGGTGATCGAGCGAGTGCTCGGGCAGCCTGCGCCACGTGAGCACGAGGGCGCTCGCGTATCAACTCTAACGGGACGAGTTCGTGGTAGTGTACGACGCCACCGGGAGCGACAGCTTGAAGCGCTTTGTAAAGATACTCGCACGCGTCAAAATGTCCCATTAGTACGCGGTCGAATTGCTCTTTCGGCGCGACGTCAGCGCAGTTGCCTAAGATGGGTCGGACTATGCCGTCAACGTTGTTAAGCGTGATATTCTCCTTTAGGTAACCATATGCAATTGAATTGAGTTCAATCGCGCATATCGACTGAGGATGCGCGTGCATTGCCATCGGTATGCAAAGCTGGCCTATGCCACTGAACATGTCGAGGACTTTTTCGTTGCCGCCGACTTTGCTCATTCGAACTCGCTCCGCAAAGTTGCCCGCAGAGAACATGACGCGGCTCGCGTCGAGTGCGAATTTGCAATAGTTTTCCTTGTGGATAGTGCTCGTTTCTGAGCCCGCTATGACTTCGATGTTAGGCGTACGGAGGCTACCGCGTATTCCTTTGTCCCACAATGCGCTCTTGCAGCGTGGGTACAGGTCCAGCAACGCCTCGCCTATGTCGTGTTTGAGGTGCTCAATTTTTGCCGGGATATTCACCAGCACCAAGTCGCCAAGGATCTGCCATCTGCGGGGAAGCAGCTGTCTTTCGTCTTCTGCGAGTGGCGCTGGTAGCAATGGTTCAAGCAGCTGATGCCCTCTCATGGAAGGATGAATGCTCCTTCTCGCGTCTTCACGACCTGTATCTCTTTACCTTCGTCGTCTTTACAAACATACGGAGGCCTCTTGATGGCAAGAGTGACGTAAGTCTCCGGATCGAGCAGGTGGGCCTCATCGGCATCGATCGAGACCAAAACAGTTCGTTTCGCGTCACTTCGAGCGCCCAAGAGTTGGGCATTGCGCAAATCCTCTGCTTTTAGAGCAGCGCTTTGGCCTGTTTCAAGGTCGACAGCGTTTGTCGTGCTTGTTGCCGAGCATATCTCATAAATGTGCTGCTTGGCCGAAATAATCGCGCCAGTCGGAAATTCAGGCAGCCTCACGACGAAGGTTACACGGTAAATGTCCTTTCCGTCGCGTCGTCCCACAAGCTTGGCCGAATCGCTGAAGTTGCCTCCCATCTCCCGAACCAAGGCGCGGACGATTCGCTTTGCGGCTTTGACTGTGCCGACGTACACGTCAAGGCCTTCTCTTAGCTGGATGGTCTTGGCAATAAACGCCAGCCTATCCGCCTTCCGTGCGCTATCAATGGTTCTTGTTACGATTTCGAGGGCGCGCTGTAACTCGGCCTCATCCGGCGTCCTGTGGTCGGCGCGTATTTGAACTTTGCTTTCGTAGTAACCGCCTGAGATTCTACAGCATCTGTCGCATGTCGCTCGGTCTACCCGAACATCTATATCAAAACTCTTGTGTTGCGTCTCCTCAAGATGAGGAACGTCGACTTCGACGCGCGCACGTACCATCGTCTGCGTAACTTCATCCAAAATAACCTTGACTGTGGCTTCGTCTGCATTGATCGTCAGAGCCTCTTCGACCACATGGCCTATCGCGTGATCGAGGTCCTCGTTCAGCCAGTGTCCTCTGAAAAAGTGATCGGAGCACGTCGGACATATTTTGATGGTGAGGAATCCAGGAACTGCCGCGATATTACGGTCTTGTGCGAGACACCGCTCGCATATACCGTCCGAGGGTTCACCACAGCTGGGACAGATGCTTTTTAAAGTCAAACGATCTCCTCTGATTTAGAAAAGAACCATTTGGGCGTGCGGAATACCGTCAATTGTGATCACGCAGTGCTTGTCTACGACGCCGCTGTCGATGCCGCACGCAACAGATTGTTCGCCGACGAGATTCGCAATCGTGGCTTCTTCGAGTGCCTTTTTCACCTCGTGTTCATCTGCAGGACGACCCTTGAAAAAGTCTTCGTTGACAGAGAGGTGAAGCTCTCCTTCACGAAATGTGCGCCCTATTAGTTCTGAATCACATACAGCGACGAGGATCTCTTTGTTAACACTGTATGACTTCAAGTACATAGTCGTAAGAGTAGCGACATTATTGTTTTCAAGCATTCTATTGGTGAGTAAGCCTATAGTTGCCGCTATATCTGACGGGCTCAATGATGGCCCCATCTTGCGCTAATCGGGCTATTTCTGCTTCGACTTTGTCTTTATCGAAGCCCAATTTCGATGCCCTTTCGATAATTCTGTCGATAGGCGCGGATCCCGCCTCTCGCTCGAGCTCTTTTATGATATCCCGTATGTTTTTGATGCGTTCTTGTTGACTTTTGCTTTTTCCAACGGCTATTACATCGAAATCTCGCTTCCCCGTTTCAGGGTCCACGCCGACCTCTTTTAGACAGGCTTCGACTATTTGAATAACGCGTTTCGCGTCCTCGAGCGTCACCCACTTGCTTAGTCTCATGCGAGCGCTCGCTTCGGCAAGCCGCACGAGAGCTTCGAGCTGGCGAGCGGTTATAGGGATCGGCGAACCCTCGCCGCCTTCTCTCCTCAAACCTACGTAGTAGTCTATGAATTGCTGTTTGGCCTCTTCAGTGAGGATTGGATTGACCCTTTTTGCGTACCCAATGAACTTCCGCAGCAGCTCTGCTTCAATTTCTGGACTTATGATGCTCATTGCGGCCTCTACCTCTTGATTGGGCATTCCTGAGGAGGCAAGCTCTCCTGCAAAATGCGACTGGAGTATGTGTTTCGCGATGCCTGTATCAGTGCTCTCGTTTGGTACATCGGTCAGCACGAAGATTAGGTCAAAGCGAGAAAGAAGAGTGGGCTGCATATTGATTTGCTCTGCGATTGATTCATACGGGTCGAATCTCCCGTATCGGGGGTTCGCAGCTCCCAGCAGGGCGCAACGGCTCTTAAGGTTTGCCATAATTCCCGCTTTTGCCACGCTGACGGTTTGCTGCTCCATCGCTTCGTGGAGAGAAGATCTATCCTCAGACCGCATCTTGTCCATTTCATCAACTGCCGCTATTCCTTGATCTGCGAGCACAAGTGCGCCTGCCTCTAAAGTCCATCTGCCGTCGCCAAATTCATCTTTTATTGCGGTTGCCGTTAACCCCGCCGATGTCGAACTCTTGCCACTGGCGTATATGCCTCTAGGCGCGAGCTGGACGACGTACCGCAGTAGTTGTGACTTGCCTATGCCAGGATCGCCCACAAGGAGAATGTGAATATCGCCTCGTACGTGTGAGCCGTCAGGAAGCTTTTTCGGCACGCCCGAAAAAAGTTGGAGCGCTATTGCCTCCTTGACGCTCTCGTAGCCGAAAATTGATGGAGCTATTGATCGCACGATTGCGCGATCAATTCCTGCGGTCTTTGCAAGCTCGACTATTTTGCTCTCATCCTCGCCCGATATTTCGATGTCCTGAAACTCTTTATCTTCTATTTCGATCGAATTTGCCTCGAGAAACAAATCGAAGGTCGTGCTTTTCACGTTTTGATACTGCCGTTGTGCAACTCGCAGTAAGCCAGTCATTACAACTCTATCGCCGGGAAATACGATTCCGGCCAGCGAGGCTTCTACGTTTGCGTCGAGCGTCTGCGGTTGTTCTCCGCCTTTCAAGCCTTCAGGGGACTCTTGTAGCCGAATTTTTTGGGCATCGACGAATTTGGAATGTGCGAAATTCAACTTGAACGGGCCTTTCTTCCTGCAGACCCGGTGAGAGCATTCAGCTGGCTCTTTGAGCTTGACATCATCTTGTTCGACGCTTGTTATGTTGCCGCAGCTCAAACATTCAAAGCCGGCTTCGGTGAGCTTCGGACGAACCTCAGTGGCTTTGCGCACAAGCCCTTCGATTGATACGAGCTTGCCGACGTGGTCACTTCTCAGGTCTCTAATCTTTGTCTTATCCGAAACGTTGACGATGCGGACTTCCGCGTCCAGTTTGCATTCGATGGGCAGATCATATTCAAGGAGCGCATCGTGCGCTGACCTTAGGACAGGTAGTGGGCCGTCAACCAATGCATCTGCCAGAGCGATGTCGAAGTTTTGTAGGGCCTGATAGTCCACATCGATGCAGTTTACCTCTGGGTACTCGCTCGCGAGTTTGAGTATCTGCTTTTCGTAGTATCGGGCGAAGAATGTGGCCCACCGCTCCTTAAAATCACCACTCATGCAGATTACACTATACAAATCATTCCACTTAAATGTAAGCGAAGCAGTTACGCACTAATTAAAGCCTAAAATAGGGCTTTCCGGTGATTCTGCAAATTAGCGGCTTTGCTTGAGCGCGAAACCGCAGGAGGACCTATTGGCACTACCTCTCGATAAACATCAGCGGATAGTCAGCGTCCTCGTCGTACTGCATCTTTACAAGCACCTTGGCCGTCCCATAGGTGACAACAAGCTGGACGTCGAGCATCTTGCCTTCGAGTTCTGCGTAGCCAAATTTGTTGATTTTCGACGCTACGCGGTCTCTGTCGATTCTGACGATAATGCTCTCGACGTAGGGTTGCACCCGTATACTCTCTTCGATTGCTTTTTCAAGAGTCGCAATTGTGTCCAAATCGAGTGGTGCGCCGACGTATTGGTGATATAAAGCACCAAGTTTTATGCCTGCTTCGAAAAGCGCTTGGTCTCTCTCGTTTATCTGAAATACCTCCGGTACAATGGGTTCAGAACATACACAATCGAGAGTAGCAGGAGAACGGCGGCGATAATCGAATAACTCGTTCCGATCGCGTAGAGAATGAGGATGAGCAGGAGCAATGCGCCCACGACGGCGAGGGTAATTGTGTTTCTGACTTTCGGGTACTGGATATCGCTCACCATCAGTCCTGCGAGAACGAGAGCGACTGCCAACAAGCCGACTGCTGGAAGTCCAGCAAGAATATATAGCGCGACTATCATGCCAGCCGCAGTGACGGGCAGCCCAGAAAAGGCGGCTTCCTGAGGGGCAACGTTGTACCGCGCAAGCCGCAACATCCCACTGACTAAGTATAGGAATGAAACGACGAAGATCAAAAAGAAGAGGGTGCGATAGCCTACGGCGTCTCTGACCGCGTAATACACTAGAATTGACGGCACCAACCCGAAAGAAACAAAATCTGCGAGTGAGTCGAGCTGGAACCCGAGGCTTCCTTGTCCTCGTGTTCTGGCTAGATAACCATCAGCTCCGTCGGCGAGGACGCACACAAGAACAAACACTGCGGCAATACCAATATTGTCTCGATTAGCCTCCGCGAGAAAGAGGATTGCTAGCATGCCAAACAGCAAGTTCACTATCGTGGCAACGTCCTGCTCCCTGATTTCCATATCAAAAGGTAACCTCATCACCCCTCCCGCCATACGAGCAACTTAGCGATTGTCGTCTTTCCCGCTTTGACTCTTTGCCCTCGCGATACGACAAATGAATAGCCGCTCGGGAGTGCAACGTCGACCCGTGAGCCAAATCGAATCATGCCTATTCTCTGGCCTCTCGCGAGAATTTCATTTTGCTTGACGTAGCACACGATCCGCCTGATAACTGCACCTGAGATTTGGGTGACGACAACATTCCCAAGCAGAGTTCGTATAGTAATACTGTTCCGCTCGTTCTTGTCCGATTCCTTATGAAAAGCGGGGAGTCTACCTCCTTTGTGGTAACGTATGTCAATGACTTCACCGTCGATGGGGGATCTATTGACGTGTACGTTATGGATGTTCATAAAAATGCTGAGCTGGTTCTCTCGTATCTTGAGCACTCTGCCGTCTGCAGGACTCACTACGTCGGTCGCATCATGGCTTTCCGATAACCGTTCAGGATCTCTGAAAAAGAGAAAAAGGGACAACGTAAGGACCACCCCAAGCAACGCGTAACGAGTGAAGAATCCCATGAACGCCGTTAGCGCGGAAGACCCCAGAATCCAATATTCGGACCCCTTAGCTAGCACGCGTCACGCCTCCTTTTAGCAAATCAAATACGCCGACGACCATATCAAGCAATTCTGGGAGTATCAGGAATACCAAGTAAGAGATGAGTAGCAACGCACCTAGGGATCCAAATTTTGAAATGATGTCGTGCGAAACGTAGAAACTGTTGTCCGGCAGTCCAAACCATTGGTTACCGGTGGCTGTTAGCACAAACGCATTACGAAAGATGTTTAGAACGTAAACTGTGGGAATAGAGATCATGAATGCAGCCAGTTTTCTGCGGGGAGGGGCAGAAACGCACGATATGACTCCAAGGAACAGTGCGATGCTTTCAATGCCAGTGCAGCCGAGAATGATTTGAACCGGCGCGCCGTTAAGCGTCAGCACGTTCCATTCGGCCTGTACTGCCGGTACGCCGAAAAAGTTTAGCATCAAAACAGTCTGCGTTGCCACTGCGGCTATCAAAACGTGGTTGAGAGATGAAAGCTCTGCGAAGGAGAAGTAGAATATGCCACCTATTGCCGCGGCTTTGGTTATTAGCAGCGTCAAATCGTCAGCTTTCGTCCACATCATATAGCCGACATATCCGCAGAAAACGGCGACGAGAAGGGTTACTAAGACGTTGAAATAATCGTCAATTGCGAGATAATAGACGGGCTGGTATGCCCAGTGCAGCGCGAAAAAAACCCAGCCGGAAGCTCCGAGTGGATATGCGATCTTACGCGGCGCAGCAGTTGCTATAATGAAAAGAACGAGCGCAATCCACAACAAAGTTTGCATGAAGTCCACCAACGGGCCGTATCACTACATCAGTTCACAACGCCTTATAATAAAACTGGCATATAACCATTTTGACTCCGCTTTTTCGCGTTGTTCTTTTGATCTGCGGTCAGCGTCTTGTCCGTGTTAGCGTGGCAGTAACGGCCTATATATTTATCGTACAAGAGACAAAGAATTCACTCGTAAGAAGCGATGCGTAATCGGTATCTGTGATCGAAATGGAATTCTGTCCAAAGTGCAAGAGTATTATGGTTCCTGAAGAAGGCTTCGTGAAGTGCCGGACGTGTGGTTTCACAAAGGAAAAAGGTCAATTAGATAAGAAGAAGCACCTTCACGAAATCTCTCGCAATACACGAACCATGTTGGTGATCGAAGGCGAGTCAGAAAACGGCAAGCCCACAATCAAGGCGCATTGCTCTGAATGCGGCAACGACAAAGCCTATTGGTGGCTTAGACAATTGCGTTCCGCCGATGAGAGCGAAGTACGGTTCTTTCGATGTACGAAGTGCGGCAAGACGTGGCGAGAATACGACTAGTTGCTAGAGATAACGCCTACGGACCGCTTACGCAAAAACGTGCCAGAAACACACCGGATTTCGTCGGCCACGCGAACCAATCGGATACAACACTGAAACCTCAGTCGATATGCAAGGTCGACCCAAATTTTTCAAATGGATATCGAAGTCGTACTGGTGAATCCTGTTTATGAAGGTAACGTGGGCGCTGTGGCTCGCGTTATGAAGAACTTCGGTTATTCGGAACTGACACTGATCAACCCGTGCGAGCTGGGGGCTTTCGCACGAGCGATGGCGTCGCATGCCCAGGATGTTCTCGACGCAGCGCGGCGTAAGACGCTTGAAGATGTTCTAGTTGCTTCCAATTTGGTGATAGGAACGACTGGAATTGCCGGGTCAAAAGCTAATCTGAGGGCGCCGTACCAGCTTGCTAGGCTCGGCGTTAAGCTCTCCGAAATGCGCGGCATCGCCTCAATACTGTTTGGCGCTGAAGATCAGGGACTTTCGAATGAAGTGTTACAAGAATGCGACGTTGTCGTCAACGTCGAAACAAGCACGAAATATCCAGTAATGAACATTTCGCACGCTGCTGCAGTAATATTGTACAGTATAGCTAGCGCTACGACTCCTGCTGCAAGACGAACGGTTGCAACCCACGCTGACCTGGATCGATTGCTTCAGCATACAAGCGAAGTTCTCGAAGAAATCGATTTTCCGGCGCACAAACGGCGTCGCGTGCTTCTCAACCTCAAGCGCATCTGTGGCAGATCAGAACTGAGCAGTTCAGAGGTGAGAACGCTTAGAGGCGTACTAAGCAGAATAGAACTCCGTCTCAGACGATGAGGTCACTTGAGGTACTTTCCCACAATCGGACGAAGCTTTTCGAACACCTCATCTGAAATGGCCTCTGTGCTCGTCACTATAGCGTCCTTCAGTGCGTGTCTGCACTGGCACGCGCTGTTTGTTATTGGGAGGTGGGGCACCACCTCCTGGATAATTTTTTGCGTGCTCGTGGCGTTTCTCTTGACGTTGTTTATGACTGTCTCGATAGTCACCTCTTCCTCGCGCCAGACGTCGTAATCAGTAACAGTGGCTAACATGCTGAAGCACATCTCTGCCTCTCTCGCGAGTTTTGCCTCCGGTAGTGCCGTCATCCCTATGATGTCGAACCCCATATGCCGATATGCGTTCGACTCTGCGCGTGTCGAAAATTGCGGGCCCTCAATGCAGACGTACGTGCCACCTTTCGTGACAGCACATCCGACGCGTTGCGCCGCGCGATACAACTCGTGTGACAAGTCCTGACAAAATGGGTCAGCGAAGCTTATGTGCACGCAAATATCCTCAAAAAATGTATTTGATCGTAGCTTAGTCCTGTCAAAAAGTTGGTCGGGGATAACCATCTCAAGTGGCCGTATCTTCTCTTTGAGGCTGCCAACCGCGGAGATTGCGATAACAGTTGTGATGCCTAAGCTTTTCAGCGCGTAGATGTTCGCGCGATAATCTATGCGGCTCGGCGAACAACGGTGTCCTGCTCCGTGTCTGGCCAAAAAAGCGCAAGCTTTGCCTTCTACCAGTCCGACGAGTATGTCGCTTGACGGAGGACCAAATGGGGTACTGATTGCCAGCGTTGTCGCATCTTCGAGGAGGTCAGGGTTGTAAAAACCGGTGCCGCCTACAAAAGCAATTTCAGCGTTCATTTTAGCTCCCAGCCCCCTTGGCCAAGTGCTAGAACCCCTCTCCTTTGCATCTCTTTCAAGATCTCCGGCAGGCGTCCGGGTTGAGCTATGTCCAAATGAATGGGATCGATAGAGAACCAATGGTTCAGCCCCGCTTTGATTGACTTTTCGTTCCACACCTCTTTTCTCTCCTTGGCCATAAGCTTCGTTATTAAGTCAATCATATCTTCGATAAAATTCCACGGATACACCACCCACATCCAATCTTCGAGTAACTCGGCAAAGTAGTCAGGCGTAGTTTCTGAAGTGAAGAGCAGCTGTAGTACCCCCGTCCTGCAGTCAGCCGGTTTGAACTCTTTCACGTAGTCTGAAGCGTGTTGAAGGCTTTTTCCCGTGTCGGCAATGTCGTCTACGATAAGCACCCGTTTGTCCTTAACCATCTCTTCTGCGATCGGGTATCGAACTCTACACTCGTCTGCCAAGCGGGCAGTCCCCACATAGTGTTCAACCTTAAGGCTGATTAAATCCGAAATGCCGAGAAAATCGCAGACCATGCGGCCAGCAAACCAGCCCCCGCGCGCGAGCGCTACGATGACATCTGGCTCGTATCCTGACTCCACGACACTTGATGACAAATCGCGACACAGGTCATAGATATAGTTCCAATTCGTCACCGTGCATTTGATCTTTTCAGGAAGAGCCATGGATCATTCGTCGAGAAATCATAATATTTATTTCTACCTGTTTTATTGTACGGGAATGGAAAAGGAATATCATACAGCAAATGCTATTAGAGAGCGGTGGTTTAAAGGAGTTTTCCTATGCGACTTGAACAAGAAGATCTTAACGCGATAGGCGAAATAGTAGTGAGTCGCTATTTCAAAAAGGGCGGCCTCAACTATACCAGTTTGAAAGACCCGCGGAGAATTTTTAAAGCGTACAACGATGTGGACGAGCAGTACACGGCGTATCCTCACATGAGTCGCGACTGGTACGTCTCCAACTCCGTCGATAGAGATGCATACATCGCAAGAACGTGGAAGGAACTGAAAAAGCTAGTGGATTTTTTGAATGACTTGAACGACAAAACCCTCTACAACTTTGTAGTCCGCGCGGACGGCGAGCTCGCGTTAGCCAAAGTCGAAACTCAACGATCAGAGGTCTCAAAAGAGGCCGCGGCGATCGCGAGGAGGCACGATTACAAACTCTACCTTTTCACCGTTAAGGTCCCCAGCAATCTTGAGTACGACGTGGATGTTGTGAACGGCGACTGAGTCACACGCTCATCGCGCGAGAGACCTCAGCCGCTTCTGCATGAGAGCGTACGACGCCTTCAAGTTCTCTAGGTTATCAAACCTTGCTTTGAGCAAGTCCAACTCATCTTGGTGACTCTCACTTTTAAAGTGCTTCGCAAAACTGACAAGATTCTTCAACGCTCGTGTCACTTCGTCGACGATTGTGACGGTACTCGCTACTGCAGTTCGAGAAAGCGGATTTAGATCGACAGTCAAAACGGTTTTTCCGAGTTTAGTTAAAGCTTGAGCTCTATCGCCGTCTTCTAGCGGAACGAATACAACGTCGGCTTTGAATGTCCCGTTCTTGTCGACGTTTGCCCTGTCACTTGCTATGTGCGCGAGTTTGATGAAATCGAACCCGGTCAAAACGTTTGCTACGCCGTACGCATGCAAGTGATCTGCAATTCTTCTTATCCGCTGTGCTGATGGATGAAACAGATTAATCTCTATGGGGATGCCCGTAATTGCGTGCAACTCGGCGATTTCGCCTGGCACGAGCGTGGCAGTGTTCCCATTAACTGAGAGAACGGGGTAGTTTGCGGTGAGCAAATGGGCACACGCAACTTTGCTAGCGTTGCGTGCACTCTCGCTCGTTTGCTCCCCCAGCAGATAATCAAACGCTTCGCCTCTCCCGTGTGCAATAAGACCGTGAACACTGGCGATGCCTTGTTCATAGCCATCTACCAATTTATTGCGTAACATCAATGATGCGTAACGGGGATGTTCTTCAGAGACCATAGTCGCTTGACGTGGGCGTCATTTCATCTGATATAGCGCCCTTGGCAACCCCTTGTATATAAGCCTTCAGCGACAGACATGCTGTTGTGAGCAATGCGTCGGGAAACCTAACTCGAAAAGAGCTCCTGCTGAACTCCTTTAAGCTGGGTACATTAGAGAAGGATCTATTTGGTGCCACGCCACCCTCCACGTTTGTCGGAAGATTCGGTTACCCTGAAGTTCTTGCGGGGCCGTTGGTTAGCCCTGTAGTTGGGGAGCCGGCACTTGCGGATACGCCGGACAAGTGGCTTCACTTCAGCAGAGAGCAAATACTCGGGCTGAGGTCTAATCTGGTGCGATCCAATTTCAAGTTGAACGTACGAGACGCGCAAGATCCTGATCGACTGCTGAAGGAGACGCAGGAACTTGCAATGGCCTCGCTTCCGGTCGATGTAGAGGTAAAGTTCTTGACGCCGCCGAAGCGCACGCTTCGTTTTGACAGCATACTCACGCCTATGGGCCCGTCGGGCACCGTGACCGACATAGAGATAGTTGAGAATCCGCATGTCCCAAGGAAAGTGGATATGCTTGCCGATGATCGGGACATCAAGGCCGCAGAGGCGGCAACCATTTTGTACGAGGACTCAATATCCCCCTATCAAATAAGTCGGCTTCTGTCGGTCGGCACGTTGGGGAAAAAACGTTTGATCGTCCCCACGCGTTGGTCTATCACGGCAACCGATTCCATTCTGGGCAACAGTTTGTTGAAACGGGTGCGCAGTTACCCAGAGTACGCGGAGGTTCAGCTCTTTATTTCAGAAGCTTTCGGAAACCACTTCGAGATCCTGCTGATCCCTCGCGTGTACGCTTTCGGATGGACGGAAATGTGGCTTTCGGAGGCCGGAAAGGTCGAGATTGGCGACTTGTATGAAGATATGATAAACAAGCCCGAGTATATGGATGGGGGCTATTACGCAGCCCGATTCTCTGCGCTCGAGTTTCTTGAGCAGCGAAGGAGGCAGGCCGCAATATACGTGATGCGTGAAGTCAAACCCACTTATGATATTCCTCTCGGAAGCTGGGTTATTCGAGAGCTCGTTAAGCAGGCTTTCTTCCAACAACCTCTGACATTTGAAAGTATCGCCGACGCCCTGCGGAGCGTCCGGGCCCGTGTCAAAGTTCCCGCCAACACTCTTTTTTTGAAAAAACAGCTGTCGCAGACAAATCTCGCGCAGTTTAGTTAAATGAAAAGTTTGGGGACCGCATATGCTAGCGCATCCGCAGCAGCGTTAAAATGAATCCCAAAACTTATTACTTCTGGAGTTAATGCCACAAGTTAAGATCGGCACTGATCCGGTCTGAGCGAAGCAAACTGGAACGAGGAGTGCAAATGGCCGTAAAAGTCGCAATAAATGGTTATGGAAACATCGGTAAGCGGGTTGCAGACGCAGTAGCGAAGCAGGATGACATGAAGCTAGTCGGAGTGGCAAAAACGCGGCCAAATTTTGAAGCCTTTGTCGCTGTTCAGAAGGGCTACAACCTATATGCATCTGAAGAGGACAAGATAGCCGCTTTTAATGCCGCAGGCTTGGAGGTCGCCGGCACAACGATGGACATGCTAGGCGAAGCTGACGTTGTGGTGGACGCGACCCCGGAAGGAATGGGTGCGCAGAACCTGGAAGCGATCTATAAGAAGCTAGGTATCAAGGCCATATTTGAAGGCGGGGAGAAACATAACGCGATTGGAGCCTCATTTAACGCCTACTGCAACTATCAGGAAGCCCTTGGCAAGAGTTACGTTCGGGTCGTATCCTGCAATACGACCGGATTGTGTCGCTCTCTGAGCGCGATAGATAACGTCGCCGGCATCAAGAAGGCGCGAGTCGTCCTGGTGCGCAGGGGTGCTGACCCTATACAAGTCAAGAAAGGGCCGATAAACGCGATTATTCCAAATCCGCCTACGGTTCCGTCGCACCACGGCCCAGACGTGAATACCGTGATGCCGGGGTGGGACGTCGCGACGATGGCAGTGCTCGTCCCGACGACGCTCATGCATCAGCATAACCTTATGATCGAAGTAGAAAACAGCGTCTCTCGTGAAGATGTCCTCAGGGAGTTTTATAGCCGTATGAGGCTGATGTTGGTGCGGGCAGGAGATGGTCTAGGCTCTACCGCGGAGATTATCGAGTTAAGCAGAGACCTTGGAAGGCCGCGTTATGACCTCTGGGAGATCCCGATTTGGGAAGAAAGCGTTAACGTCGTGGGCAAAGAGGTATTCTACATGCAGGCCGTTCATCAAGAGGCCGACATAATTCTGGACAATATCGATTGCATTAGGGCGGTCACGGAGACTGAAAAAGACCCACAAGCGTCGATCCGAAAAACTGACAAAGCAATGGGAGTTATGGGTTCTTTTAGGCCACCGCTGTGCCTCGAGGACAATCCTGAGGAGCTTCGCGAAATTCACCGCAAGTTGTGGGGGATCGAATAACCCGCAAAAGAGCCGTTGATACGCGAAAAATGCACACTGAGAGCGAAACGCGCCTGCGCTGCAGTCGAAGCGAACGCTTCGTTGCTTTGCTGGGTTTGTAACGTTCAACGAGATGGGCTTCTGGCAAGACGTACTTCGAGTCGACAGCAGTATGCCGTCGATCGAAAACTTTGAAAATCTCCGAACCGAAGCGGATTGGAGCGATCTGGGATCGCCAAGGAACGTATCGGTAAGGAAGCAAAGTCGCGATGATCGCTCACTAGGGCCATTCGAAAGACTCTCTTCCCTCGACCAGCACGCAGCCGTTTTCAGGAATCATTCGGCGAGCCGCTCAGCAGGGACTCGCCGAGAATAACGCCGAGCCCGTTTGACGGTTCGCGAGTATCGAGTCCGATAGTTTGATATCGTCCGAGATAGCGGCACAGAATGAAGTGAAAAAATGAAGTATACGCAGTTGGATATCGCCCCGACCATCAGCTCACTGTTAGGATTCGAGATCCCTGACAAAGACGGGCGCGAGATCAAAGAGATCGGTGCTTACTGCGCGGACAAGCATATTGACCAAATACTGCTCATAGTAGTAGACGGTGTCGGGGCCGCATTGTATAAGAAATTGGACGGTGCGCTGGCGCGGTTGCAGGCTCTCTCGGACGACGGTCTCTTTTTTGAGATCCATTCGCTGCCTCCTAGGATAACGACTCCAAATATCGGCACTATCTTGACGGGCTATACTCCTGAGCATCACCTTCTGTATGAAGTAGCTGATACCTTCTATACAACGGTGAGATCGATTCTTGAGATTGCAAGCGATAGCGGAATCAAGTCGGGCATAGTGATAGAACTGCTGGGGGCGAAAGCGATGCTAAATCGAGTCGATCTCGCCATTGGCGTCGAAAACCTTCACGGGATTATTGATTACGATAGAAGGATAACCGATCTGGCACTTAAGGCGTTCAGCTTAGAAGGAATAAGGTTACTGATGATACATCTGCGGGCAATAGATAACTGCGCACACCACTACGCGAAAGTGTGGGACGATCTTACTTTTTCAGCACAAACGATCGACGAGAATTTGGAGCGGATCTGTCGCGGCTTGTGCCGGCCTACGTTGATCCTAGCAACCTCCGACCATCCTATCCACGTCGAAAAATGGGCGCACCTTGAAGACAATAACACGGACGTTCCACTGATTGCCAGCTATGTGAACGTAGCTAGCAGCCCAAAAAAAGGAGAATAAAGGCTGCCGACGTTCTATGTTGGCCTTCGCCGACGTCATAGTTAGGTCTATCAATATCTGGTTCACAAGAGTTAGACGATGAAAGACAGACACGTCATGGAAGCGTTGGGAAAAGCTTACGTCGTGGTCGAAGACGGACGCGTGGTCGAGGTTGGAGAACCGTTAATCGAACGGTGTCCAATTTTTGCAAAGGCGCGCGGCATTCAAGAGATTAATCAAGAGGTAGTAAAGCAGAATATCGAGTTCCGGATTCGCGATTTTGGTATGTGCACAGGTGAGCGGGCCATTGAGATGGAGGTTTTTGTTGGCTTTGGCGCGTCTGAAGTAATGATGACTGGACTCCGGCGGGGTTTGATTGACGCTAGTGTCTCGGTTTGTGAGGGTGTTGGCACCGTTATCACGTCCAATCCTACCCTCACTCAAGGAATTGGAGCGCGTATTTCCGGCGTCATAGAAACGACCCTGATTCCGAAGCTGAAGAATCGAGTCGAGGAAAAAGGAGGAATTCTGCTAGATGGGAACCACGCCATTATTAATCAGCCTTTGGGCGTTGCGCGCGCTATAGAAATGGGTTTCGAGCGCGTTGCTGTCACCGTTGCGACGCTCTCCGACGCTCAACAATGTCGCCTTATCGAGCGCGAAACGGGCGCCACCGTAGTTGTCATCGGCGTGCACGTAACCGGAATGGAACAGGACGTCGCGAGCGATTTCATTGACGCGGTAGACATTACTACGGGCTGTGCGTCGCGAGCGATCAGAGAAACTGTCAGCCACAAAGCGCTCGCACAAGTTGGAACTGGGGTGCCGCTGTTCGCCTTGTCGCAAAAGGGAAAAGAGCTGCTGCTCGAGAGGGCCAAGGAAGTCACGACCCCGATTCTCATCAACACGATGAAACTGCCGGTTCTGCCAAAAGATAAGCAACCAAGGCCTTTGATATGAGGGTATCCTGTGGACTATGAGTACGGCATCAATACGAAGTTAGTGCACGCCGGAGAACGTCCATCTCCCGACACCTTTGCACTAGCACCGCCGATTTACCAAACGTCGAGCTTCGCAATAGACGAGATCCTTCCATCAGGAATAAAACGCGGAAAGTACGTCTACTCCCGGCTTTCAAATCCCACACTCACTGCATTAGAACTAAAAATGGCGGCCGTTGAGGGGGGCGATGCTGCGGTCAGTTTCGCCACAGGGATGGGGGCCATTTCGGCAATAATGCTTACGCTGCTCAAATGCGGCGATCATCTTATCGCTGATCAAGTGCTCTACGGTAGCACCTATGACCTTTTAAAAAGAGGCGCTCCACGCCTCGGCTTTGAGGTAAGCTTTGTGGACACCTCTAATCCTGAGAATGTAGCTGAGGCCGTACGAGACAACACGAAGCTTGTTTTTTTTGAAACCCCGGCTAACCCGACGCTGAAGTTAGCGGACATTCGTAAAGTCGCGGCAGTCGCATCGGAAAATAGACTCAAAACGATCGTCGATAACACCTTCCTAACTCCCTATTACCAAAAACCCCTCGAACTAGGGGCCGATATCGTTGTGCATAGCGCGACGAAATACTTGAACGGGCACGGCGACGCACTAGGAGGGATAGTTATCTCATCTTATGAAGAAGCGCTCACAATCAGAAAGGGGGTCTTGCGCGATATGGGCGCCGCACTTAGTCCTTTCAACGCCTTTCTTATCTTGCGCGGACTTCGCACGTTGGCAGTAAGGATGGAGCGTCACGCACAGAACGCGACTGAGCTCGCTGCCTTCTTGAAAGCGCATAAGGCCGTTAAGCACGTTCTTTATCCAGGATCCGACCGTAACTTAGAGAGCAATCCCAATCTGAAGAAGCAAATGGCAGGCTTTGGAGGAATGCTAGCTTTTAGGATTCGCGGAGGAGTCGAGTCAGCGGTGACTTTTTTGAACTCTCTCAAACTGTGTACGGTCGCGGTGAGTCTCGGCGACACTGCGACTCTGATCGAGCATCCGGGACTTATGACTCACTCAGTTATTCCCAAGGAAGAGAGAGAAATGCTCGGAATCACGGATAATCTTGTACGCGTGTCTGTTGGGCTTGAAGACATTGCGGACATCAAGGCGGACTTGGAACAAGCGCTCGATGCGATTTAGTGTGTGTCTGAACGTGTTAACTCACGTCGCCTGCTGCTTCTCTAAATCGGGCTATTACGAATTCTGGATCGAGAGTGGCCAAAAACCATCCAGCTCGGGGCCCCGACGTTTTTGCAAGGAGCGAAATGTATATCGCTTTAAACGCCTCTTTCGAGTGAATCCCCACTTGTTCACTGATGTTGTAGACTTCATTGTGCAACCACTCAGGATCCCTACTGTCGGTTTCGAGTGCCTTCGCCAACTTCTCTAATGCTTTTCTCTGTCCCGCTGTGAGCGTTTTGACTCGGACTGGAAGCGTGCGCTGAACCTCAAACTTCACAAACGGCGGTGCAAAACGATCGAGCCAGTTTCTTACGTTCTGCGTTCTTTTTCTTAAGGCAGTCATGTCGGTAGTTTTGTAACCGCTTCGACGAAGAACTTCTACCAGCTCGTCGCAATTGTGTGCGATTTGAACCGCCGTCACCATGTGTCTGAACGGCACGTTGCACCCCTTCTCAGAGATTCGCGATAGCTCAAAAGCGCGACCTTCGCCGCGATCAAACTCATCAACCAACGTCAATAGCCCTAGACCCGGATCGAAATCGATGAGCTTCTCTGGCTTAGTTTTTATGATCATATATCGCAAGACGTCAGCAGGCGCGCTCTCTAGCATCTCCTGAATGCTAATAGTCACGCCCTTGGAGCTCGACATCTTGCCACGTCCTTTGAGGTGGATGTGACCATAAGGAACCGGAACCGGGGGGGCATACCCGTACACCTCTCGTGAGATACGCTGGCCAGTGTCGTAGGAGCCCCCTGCGACAGCGTGATCTTTGCCAAAGGGCTCAATAGTCACGCCTAGAATTTTCCAGCGTGCTGGCCAGTCGACGCGCCAGGCAAGTTTACCTTGTCCCTTTGAATAATCAGCAACTCCTTCGGCGCCACAGTCGCATCTATACCGCACAGTAGTGCGCGCAGGAACGTGCTCAATGATTTGTGCCGCACTGATTCGCCTGCAGTGCTCGCAAAGCGGGTTGTAAGGACTCCATCCCGTAGGTAGTTTTCTCTTTGAAACGCTCTCAATTATATCGGCGATCAGATTGCGCTGTTCGAGCGCGATTTTCGTCGCGTTTGTATAGAGTCCTTCCTTGTACATCCTGTCTGCTCGGTAGACTTCAAGAGCGATATCTAATTCACCTAGCGATTCTGAGAAAGGCCTGAGATAGTGCTCAGCGTAGCTCGAACAGCAGCCAAAAGGATCGGGTATTTCTGACAACGGCATGCCGACGTACTTTTTGTAAGCGGCTGGCAAGAAGGGGTAGACCGTTCGAAGGGGGTCGTACGTATCAGCGATGTATATAAGCCGAGCGGTTTTTTCGGCGTCCCCAATAGCTCTGAAAATAGCGTCGCCAGTCACTACCTCCCGCATATTACCGACGTGAATGTTGCCGGAGGGAGTTATTCCTGTAGCTATGACTTGCTGCCCTTCAACGGCGCGTGCAACGACGTCCGCCCAGTGAATGTGTGCTTCTTCCATCTTTTATGCAGGAAGCAGAGCTTTTTCTTTAAGTCAATTGCGCTCGCTGCGTCAATCGCCGCCTTTTCCCGTACTTGGTGGTCGACAAAAACGTCAAGTCTATTCTGAGAGTGTCAAGTCCGCCAGTCAGTGACTCTTGGGGCGCGACGCGCGAATTGCAGATTACAAAGTTTCTTCGTCAATCCAGTCGAGATACGCTGGCGATCCTGATTCTATCGTGAAAGAGATGATGCAAGGGTTCTCGTAGCTGTGCAACTGTCGCACTCTGGTAGTAACCTTGTCGACTAGTGAAGACTTGGTCTTAATCGACAATGCGTACTCCTCGTCTTCTTCGATGCTTCCCCTCCATCTATACAATGACTTGATCGGGGAAATGTTCACGCAAGCCCCTAGCTTTTCTTCGACTATTGCGCGGGCGATGCCCTTTGCCTCCTTTAGAGTTGCTGCAGTTACGTATATGTCAGAGAACATCATGAGACCAGTTAAGGTGAAAGCCGCTTGGATTATTATACTCTTGCATTAGTTATCTTCGCAGCTTATTGGCTTCTCGTGATATTTCTCAACAGCCGAGGCGTTCTAGCGCGCCACGGCGTCAGCGCTTACGGTCCTATCCTAATGCTCCGGACAACGCGGGGCTTGCGTTTGCTTGACAAGTTAGCGCGTCCAAAACGGTTCTGGAGGTTTTTTGCGAACATCGGCATTCCCTTGACCGTTGTTGCTATGTTCTTCATGTTGGCCATCCTCCTTGTTGGTGACGTCAGGATCTTGGTCACACAGCCCGCGCCCACCGCTTTGAACGCTCCACAAAACGTGTTGCTTCTTCCCGGAATAAATCAATTCATTCCGTTAACGTGGGGGCTCATCGGCTTGATAGTCACACTGGTGGTTCACGAGCTCTCACACGCAATCTTGAGCAGAGTGGCCGACATCAAAGTGAAATCACTCGGTCTGCTCATCGCGTTAGTGCCGATCGGAGCTTTCGCAGAACCTGACGAATCGCAACTGCTTGGGATAGACGCTAAAAAGGGCCAAAAAATTGCTACGCGTCCAGAACGGCTTAGGGTTTTCAGCGCTGGCATAATAGGAAACTTCGCCGTCGCACTCATCGCATTCACACTATTCTTCGGCCCGGTGCTATCATCCGTTACAGCAACAAACGGCCTTGGGGTGGTATCGGTTGTTTCTGGATCACCTGCGGAACGAGCGGGCTTGCAACCGGGGATGACTGTCTCTCAGATTGATGGCATTACGATCTCTGACGCGAACGACTTTCAAGCATTTATGAACGCGACCCACCCAGGGCAGATCGTTACTGTGCAAGCGATTGATCAGGGAACCCTTAAGAACTTCGGCATCGTTTTAGACAAGAATCCCAACTCCGACAAGGGGTTTCTGGGCATCCAAGGAGGGTCAGCTTCAGAACTCCTCACTCTCCTTAAGCGGGTCCCGAGTAACCTCAATACTTTTCAAGGGTGGGGCGTCCTTATAGGTTTGCCTTTGCTCTTTTTTGGCGGCTTTACAGGCAATATCGCGCACCTCTACCAGCCTATCGGGTGGGCGGCCCCGCTTGGGAACGGATTTTTTTGGATAGCAAACACTCTGCTTTGGGTCGGGTGGATAAATTTCTACGTAGGGCTCTTCAACTGCCTGCCCGCAGTCCCCTTGGATGGCGGTCACATATTCAGGGAACTATTTAAGGCGCTCACCGAAAAAATCCTGCCAAATACGAAAGATCAAGAACGGGTCACAAGCGCACTCGTGACGACGCTTGGAGCCGTGATACTTGCCTCTTTCTTGATCTTGCTGATCGGTCCCTATGTCTTTGGCACATTGTAAGACTGTACGTGGGCGCTTCAAGAAGCGATTTATTTGTTGTACTGGCTGAGGCCTTAAAGAAGCTGGCGAGCGGGCTTGCTAGATGAGTTGCTGACCAAGCACTCTACGAGCGTGTCTTCGGATTTGGAGTTCGCCTACCAGTTTGTCAATCTAAAGGCGGCAAAGGAATTCATTCAAACAGCCGCATTTCGACAGTCCTCTTAAAACGTCAAATATCTTGCGCAGTGTCTGGCGTTTGCAAAAAAAGCGGCTGACTTGTTGTATGTGACTTTGTGGAAACCCTCAAACCTTCGCTAAGCCAATTCGTTAGCAGTGAACACAAGATGCTCGTTGACGAAGTAACTCAAATTGGCCTCATCGAAAGCTGCCTGCAAAAGATGAGCAAGATTCGAGGTGCTTGGGAGAGCATGAAGCCCGTTTCTGCAGGTCGCTTGCGTGAATAGGCGGCTAGTGCGAACGCTCGTACGCGTCGACAATTGCCTGTCCAGTAACGAACGTAAGCTCGTGTCGTTTTGCGTAGTCGATCGAGTCTCGCTTGGTTAGGGCTCTCCCGCTTTGTGCATCGAGCATTTCGCACATAGCCATAGCCGGGGTAATGCCCGCCATCTCAGCTAAGACTATTGAGAGTTCTGTTTGCCCTCTTCGTTCTGAAATTAGCCCCTTGGCTGCTCGAAGCAACGGGACGTGTCCCGGAGACCGAAAAGCTGCGCCGAAGTCCACTGGAAGATTAAGCGCCACCCTCTCTACAGTGAAGCCAAGCTCTGTAATAGTAAGTGCGCGATCTACGTCAGTTATTCCGGTCCCAACACCCCTATGATTAACGGCGATTGAAAAGGAGGAGCGTGTATCATAAGCAAGATCGCCGGGCTTCTCGCAGACAGAGTCAAGCTTCAAACTGCATCCGTTTGAGCTAACGAATTTTAAGATGTCTGACATGAAGGGGAGACACAGACTTTCAGCAGCTTGCGGAGAAATGGCAACGCAGATCAGCCCTCCCGCCTCCATGCGCATACACGCCACCTGTTTAGGCGTCGTCGAGACGGCGGGCACCACCATGTCCGTTTCACCTTCTCTATCTTCTGAATCATAAATAAGTACCATTTCTCCTCTTCTTACTGCCTTGATGGCCTCTGCTACGCTCATGCTATCACGACCTCTATAAAATCGCCATTATCCGTGTTGAGAGTCTTTTTGATTGAAACTTGAGCAACGGTCTCGATCACGTCGTTCTTATAATGGGAGCGATCAGGTACAATTACGGCTCCGGTGATGCCTCCAATCGAAG
The DNA here is from genome assembly GCA_963701995.1 of Methanobacteriota archaeon. GTDB lineage: Archaea > Halobacteriota > Bog-38 > Methanoflorentales > Methanoflorentaceae > Methanoflorens. The sequence continues at coordinate 1,525,991 of OY969693.1, forward strand.
CTCTATAACACCTGATGCCGCCATAGGTACGGTTACTGGTCTTGAAGCTTGAGATATTGATGGGGGTTAAGTTGTTCAGCCGCACGCGAGCTGCGGCGCTTTCCTCATCCAACTTTACGTTCAGCGTGCCGGGATATGGCGTGAAGCCTAGCCGCTCTTCAAACTGCTTTGTGTAGCCGCGGATCGAGAGGTAGTACCGGCCCTCGCCCAAGCCTGATACTATGGTGCCGCTCAATTCGATCGCCGGTTTTGATTCGAAAATGGATTTATAAACCAAATACTGTTCTTTCAGTACGCTGGAGCCCTTCTCCGTAATAATGACAGCTTGCGATCTGCCTGATAGCATTCGCGCAATCAATCCCCCGTCCTCGAGCTCTTTGAGCCGTCGCGAGGCCGTCATAGGACTGGTTTGGAGCCTCTTAGCAAACTCAACGGCTGATACTTGGACAGGTTTTTGCGCCGCGTTAATAAGCGCGAGCTCTAGAAGCGGATCTTTCATTTGTTCTTCAGTCACCAATATCGATATGCCTATCAGTTATGAGTTGATGTTATAAGAAGCTATTTGTTGTGAGCGTTCGCTGCTGCTATAAAGTGGTATGAGCGCATCGCGGAGCTCTGGGCGTGAGTGCAAAAAATCTAGTCTCAGGCGCAGCTGACGCAGAGTTTTGCTCTCAGGGCAAAGTCGGCAAGAAGGCGTGGTGCGTCTATCGCAGATACGCTGTCAAAGCGTTGAATTTCGTCGGATGAATCGACAGTCGACAATTTGCTTCTTTTCTTGAGCTTTGTCCTGTGGATAGGTTTCCTTGTCGATTCAAACGACTTGCATACGGACAGTTGTGAATACTGGGCCCCGCAGGTCGATCTTTTTGTTCCGGCTCGTTATATATCGCGTGGCAACTGGATCTATTCTAAGGTTTAAGTCGTTTGGTGAGCGAGAGATCCGCACCCGCACCTCGAGGTTCGTTTTGCCCTGTTGTAAGGCTTGTTCGATCTCGTACGCAGCTTCGGCTGCGAATGCTTTTATGTACGTTATCCGTGTCGAAAGGCCTTCGAGCTCGGTAGCCCCTATAACGTTTCCATCTTTGACAAAAACCTCGTTCAGAAAGGCGGGTCCGCAAAGTTTCGTGTTCTCTTCAGGCTCTATCACAGTGATTCGTACGAACTTGTCTAGGAGCTCTCCCTCCCACGCCACGAATTCAACGGGACTTGCATCGGCGCCGTGCGTTTTGCACACGTTGACAATTGCTTGTTGTATTGCTTCTCCCTGCAGCGTTGCAGGTGCGTTTTTTAGGGTGATGAGACTGGCTAGCTCATCGTCCGTCAAAACGAATTCTCCGTAAAACTGCGGGAATACAAGTGCTCTTATGTCCTTAAATGCGTGCGCGATCATTGCGATTCTCTCCACTCCAATGCCACAGTTCACAACAGGATATTCGATGCCATAGTTAGCCAATGTGAGGGGGCTGTATAGCCCGAAATCAGCTACTTCAAGCCATCCAGCGTCGTTGCTTTTTGCATCTTTAAAATTGGGAGAATATGCAAAAGCCTCGTAGTGCTTTCCTGGCGCATAATAGGTATCTGTGCCGGTGGCAACTTGTCTGAACTGAAAATCCTCAAATCCGAACGGCCGCAAGAACTCCTCGATTAGCCATTTGCCTACATCGATAGACACGTCCTCATCCATTACAACGCACGAAGCAGAATCGTGCACTCGAAGGTGCGTGGCATCCTCACGCTGCTCTCTTCGGTAGCGAGGACCAATCGAGAAAAGCGTCACGGGTACGGCGGTGTATTTCTGGGCGGTAGCTAGCGTATCGAACCAGGCTGCAGTCATGTGCGATCGCAGTGTCAGGTTGGAAGCCAGGGGTTTCAAATCCTTGAATTCGAAAAACACCTCTTCGAACACTTGTATGGCGCGGTCGTCGGGGACATTCAGTTCTTTTGCGATCTCTCTAATTAGCTCATCGCTCTCCAGCTCGCCGGTTTTGAGTTTGTGAAGTGTCAACTGGAGCGCGGCAACTTTCTTGGGAGGTAGGCGTATACCGAAGCTCTTGATCATCTCCTGCTTCTGTGAACTCAAACCGACGTCCGGCCTAGGCAGAGCGGCAAGATAGTAGCATCTGTCGAGTATGGCAAAACCGGTCGGCCCCCACTGCTTCAATATGTCCGCTTCGGGAAATATCGTCTCGTTGATTACCTCGTCGAACCCTAGCTCCAGCAGTCGTTGCCGCATTTTCTCGATGAGATCGTTCAGGACGTGCGGCGCGCCCCGCGAGGGCGGTTGCTCTATCCGACGCAGGTCGTAGATACTCCCGTCATTCAGCAGTTCACCGCCGTATTTCCACGCCTCTTCGAAGCTTTTTTCTTTGATGCGTAGTATTTCGCTCGTTGGAATCTTTTTCAAAACGGCAGCCTCCAAGCACGGGCCACGCAGCTGGCTCTGTATGGACTGGCTTGCGCAATGGCGCTACAAACCCCTCAACACGATTATACTTAAGTTTTTACGTGATAAAGCCACTCTATAAAGAGCGAGCTACGTTTGCGTCAAATCGCAAAGAACAAGGACCACGCAGGCGTGCTGAGCACGCTTGAAGAGAATCAGGTTCCGTGGGAGTCGTGTATAGCAAAGGATGCGAGTTGTGCCAGCTTGGCGCGAAGATGGTGCTTTTTGTCACCGGCTTATGCCCTAGGAGCTGTTTCTATTGTCCTTTGTCTGAACACAGGAAGGGAAAAGACGCCGTGTATGCGAACGAGCGTCTCGTAAAATGCGACGCCGATCTTATAGCGGAGGCACGTTCCATGGACGCGCTCGGAACCGGTATCACGGGGGGCGAACCGTTGTTGGCTCTCGCGAGAGTCCGACACTACATGAAACTCCTGAAAAGTGAGTTCGGACCGCAGCACCATATTCACCTTTACAGCTCTCTTGCTCCCTCGGGGCACGCTCTTCGCGTGCTTGCTCGTGCAGGATTAGACGAAATCCGCATCCATCCACCGATCAAGGAGTGGGACAACTTTGCATCATCTCAATATTGCGAGGCGCTTAAATATGCCAAGACACTCGGTTTGGAGGCTGGTGTCGAGATTCCAGCCATAAAGCCCGTCCCTGCGATTTTGAGCGTTCTCAAAGAGATCTGTGGCTTCCTGAATCTTAATGAACTCGAGTTTTCAGAAACGAACTACAACGCTATGACCGCTGCAGGGTTTGTTCCGTTTGAGTCAGGCTACGCCGCTGTCGGTAGCCGACAGATAGCCGAAGAGATTGCTAACGATGACGTGCCGACGTATTTCTGCTCCTCTGCATCAAAAGACAGCGTCCAGCTTAGAGAACGATTTAAGCGTAAAGCTCAGCGTTTAGCTAGACCGTTCGATGAAGTCACCCAGGACGGTACACTCGTATTTGGCGTTGTACAATCGGTGCCGAGCTTCGATTGTCTTGCCGGCATCTCTAAAGACGATTACGCGATTGTTAATGGCGAGTTGCACATGTCTTGGCAACAAGCGCTACGGCTTGCAAAAAAACATCCGGTGCTGGCCGAGGTAGCGCGCGTCGTGGAGACGTATCCGGACGGGACGGTGGTTGAAGCAACGCCCCTAAATTGTTGCTTAAAACCGAAAACGTAAATACTTCCGCGCTGACTTACTATCGCCTCGGATGTGATCGCGCTGAACGGCAAAAATGTTGAGAACCGACTGAAGAATTACCTTGAACGAGACGGGCAAGGGGTGCGAAAGGCCGTGCTTGAACTGTTTCTCGAAAAGCACATCTTCACAACTGAAGAGGTTTATCAACATCTGAGGGACGGCGGGTACGACGTAAGTTATCGGGGAGTTTCGGCCATGGTAGGGCTTATGAATACTCGATTGGGCATCTTTAGAATAGATGTCACCAAGAATCACAACGTCTATTCGCTAAAAGACTCATACAAAGACGTCGTTCGGTCGCTCCTGAGCGAAGAAAAGGGGTTTGTCTCCCTTACCGAGGATATCTTGTCCTAGAGGCTTTATGTCGTGGATCAGAAAAAACGCGCATAACTCACTGTACAAAGCTTACGAACGGCTTTTGGTCAGAGAAGTGAGGTCAGCCCAGATGCCCCAACATGTCGCCATAATACAGGATGGCAACCGGCGATATGCAGACAAGGTAGGCGAACCACGCGCGTGTGGCCACGTTTATGGCGCGTTGACGACTGAGCGGGTATTGTGGTGGTGTCTCGATCTCGGAATCGAACAACTGACGCTTTACGCCTTTTCAACCGAAAACTACCGTCGCTCGAAAGAAGAGCTCTTACCGTTGTTCTCGCTAATCGAACAGAGGTTTGTTGATCTCTACAATGAAGAGCAAATCTACGAAAAAGAGGTTCAGGTGCGAATGATCGGAGAACGTGAACTGTTGCCCGACGGTGTGCTCCGGTCTGTCGAGCGAGTGGAGGAAGCCACTCGTCACTTCAGAAGGCACTCCTTGAACTTTGCCCTGGCTTACGGAGGACGAAAGGAGATCGTCGATGTCGTGCGGTCCTTGGCAACGCTGGTGGAAAACGACACCATAAGCGTTGACGAAATCGACGAAGATATGCTCACGAAGCTTTTCTATAACAACAACGCACTCGCGAACGTTGATCTTATTATCCGATCCGGCGGCGAAGCGCGCACGTCGAACTTCTTGCCATGGCAGGCGAATGGCAACGAGTGTTGTTCCTACTTTTGTGCCCCATATTGGCCGGAATTTCGAAGAATTGATCTTCTCAGAGCTATCCGCACATTTCAAGAGAGGGAGCGGGAGCGTAGAATCAGCATCGTTGAGCGCGCATTCTCTTTTCTCAACGAGATAGGCAAGGTGGAAGTGGAAGAGGTCTTCAAACTCTCACGAAAAGCTTGCGTCATTAGTCACGAAGAAGTAAAGGAGATTCTGCGAGACTTTGTCCCGGGAATTAAAGCTAATAACGACTGATGAAAACGGCGGTCATACTCGCGGGAGGCAAAGGTTCCAGACTCAATTTCGTAGAAAAAGCGCTGCTTGAACTCCACGGAAAACCGATACTGAACCACATTATTGAAACGCTCTCGCGCTGCGTTGATGAGATTATTGTTGTTGCGAGAGATGAGGAGCAGCAAAGGAAGCTGCGCCTCGCCGGAGTCACCATCGTGCGTGACGAGGTTCAAAATTTCGGGCCTGTAGCAGGTATTTGTAGCGGGTTAAGTGCGTCTAGTTCTCAATACGTATTTGTCGCGGCCTGCGATATGCCGTTCATTAAGGCCGACGTCGTCGACTTGCTGTTTCATAAGGCCGTAGGGTATGACGTAGCTATTCCGTATCCGCCGGAACCGTTGCATGCGGTTTACAGGCGCGAAACGACGATTCGGGCGGCGAAGGCGGCGATCCAGAGGCGCAAAGGGGCCATAATGTACGTCGTAGATCAGCTCCAGGTTAACTTCGTTCCGAAAGATGAGATCCGCCTGATAGACCCTAGTTTGTGCACTTTCGTGAACATTAACAGCTTAGAAGACGTCGAAATATTAAACAAGAAAAAGCAGTGTGACTAAGGCGTCGGTCCAGACTCGGCGGCCGTTTGGGCTGGCGGCGCACGCGTGGCGCTCGGCGGTTTTTTTCGCGTCGCGAATAGCAGTAGGAGCACTGCGCCTAGAATCCCACAGAAAAGCACCGTACCGCTGATCACGTTGCCGCCGGCATACCCGTGCAAACCGGTGCTTACGCTTACGTAGGTTTCGAGAAATGGAAGGACGTACCCCACGCCAAGAAACGTGCAGATGACCGACATAAATCCAAACGCCGCGATGTAAGCGGCAAGAGAAGCGCCCCAGTTCTGTGTCTTTGCATGCAAATAGATGAGAAACACGAACCAGGTGATCAGCGACCACGTCTCTTTGGGATCCCAGCTCCAGTAACTTCCCCAGGCGCTCTCAGCCCAAATCGCTCCGGTTATTATGCCGATAGTGAGGAGAGGAAATCCCACTGCGACGCTTTTATATGCTAAGTCATCGAGCTGCTCCAGACTGAACTTTGAAAGGATGCCTGTCGATTCGCGCGCACCTGCGGGCGGAGTGTCCCTAGAGGCGGCGTCTCTCTGACGGTTCAAGCCTTCTGCCATACGCGCCTCGCTTAGCTGTTTGTCTTTGAACAAATACAGCACACTCGCTACGAAAGCGATGACGAAGGCGCAGTACGATATAATAACGATTGGCACGTGTATGAGGAGCCAAACGCTCTGCAATGCTGGAATAAGCGGGGCGGCATTTGTCGGTTGCAGAGAGGCGAAGCCAAGCAGTACGAATGCGAGCGGCGCGATCAGCACTCCGGCACTCTTATAGTCAGATTTGACGTTCAATATCACATAGGCGCCCACAACAGTCCACGCAAAAAATGACATCACTTCGTAGGTGCTTACCCATGGCGGGTAGCCCTCGTACAGCCACCGGGTGGCAAGTGCAAGGGTTTGAAATGCGAATCCAAAAAGTGCTAGGGTAAATCCCATCTCCGCGAGTCGTCGCTTTCTTATTGAAAAATATAAGATAAAAAGGACCGACGAAATCAGATAGGTTCCAAGTGCAATTTCGAATCCAAGATGTTCAAGAGCTGCTGCGTCCATGGGTCGTTCTACTCAGTTCAACGCTACCTCATATTTCTTCTGATCTGGTCGTACGGTCAAGTCTGAGCGCTGCTTTCCAGCTTCGTGCGCACGCCCTCAATCTCCTTGAAAAACCTTGCAGAGCTTTTGTTACTGATCGCCCCGAGCTGTGTGTTCTGGTCGGACTCCTGGATCCAAATTCTCTTGTGTGGGACGTAAAGCGCAAGCATTATCCCCACAAGTATGAACGCTGCTCCGAACCACACAAAGGGGATTCCCGAAGTGCTTTTGATTTGAAACGCGACCCAGCTCGCTTTTCCGGACTGTGCCACGCCGTTTGAATCGTACCCATAAAGATAAAAGGTAAGCCCTTTGTACGTTAGCGGCCCGTTGACCGTGACGTCGTGAGTTTGGATAAGGTTTCCATCTAGCACGGTTACCGTGGCCTTGTAGTCGCGTACGGCACCGTTATCGTAATAGCTGAGGCTAAAATCATCGAGTCGCAAGGCAAAGCCATCAACTTGCAGTGAACCGCCCTCTGGAATGACTGCAATTTTGTTGTTGTATGGGTTTGCGTTTCCGTAGGCGGCCCCTATGGCGACCCCAAGCAAGAGTATTAACACGCCAAAATGCGCGATGTGAGGTCCGAATCTACCAACCCGCCCCTTCTGAGCCAACAAAAAGGTTGTACTCCCGGTCCTTGTTTCGCGGATCGCGTACCCTTTCAGACTGTCTCTGACTTGGGTAAGCGTGACGCCCGAAAGGCACACGCAGTACGGGAGCGCCTGCATGAAGTGATCACTTACCTCTACTTGAGGCCGTCTTAAGTCGCGCAACAAGGGAACGATCCTCGTCAGACTGCAGAGAGCGGTTGATATCGCAAGTATTCCAATAAGAGCGAGAAACCAGGGGCTTCCAAAAACCACGTCGCCTCCAGGGTAAAGTGTACCAACAACCGAGACGAGTATAATCAGGCCTATAATAGCGACTGCAAATCTGGTCGAAGTCAGCACTTTGATTGCGAAATTCATACTGTTTACGTTGATTCTCAGTTGCAGAGCAGTCAAGTTGGAGGTTTACCCAGACTGCTCGCGGTTCAGTGGTGGTCACCGTCGACCCGAAATCGGATGTGCGCGACAGATAGGCCCGTCGCGCAATCACCGCCCGTGCCGTCGTTGTCTTTTCTGATAGTCCCGGATGGCCCTGAGCAAATCCATTCTTCTAAAATTTGCCCAGTTGACTTCGGTGAAGTATAATTCGGAATAAACCGCTTGCCATATCAAGAAATCGGTCAAACGATTCTCGCCCGTTCTTATCACGAGTTCAGGCTCTTCCTTGAAGATGAGGTGCGCACTAATGGTGTCCTCGGATATTTCATCGGCGCAAAGCTCCTTGTCCCGGACCTCTTGCGCTATCGACCGAATTGCTTCGACTAGCTCTTTCTTGCCTCCGTATCCGATCGAGATGCTCACAGCAGGGGCCTCCTCGCGGCTAATGGTTTCTGGGGTGTCAGGTGAGTAGATAGTGGCGGTTACTGACGTAGATTGAAGACAGTCAGTAATCCTTTGGACGATCTGCGACCGCAGTCTTTGATTTACCTCTTCTCCAAGGCGCAGCATGTTTATGTAGACGGTCACTCGACTTATGCCAATCTCGTTGCACCACGAGGCGAAGGCGCTAATTCTCTTGTAAGCGTCAACGGTATCGAGATCCTTTTCGGCAATGACGAGTACTACGTGTCGTGGCACCTCTACAATCTGATCGAAAAGTCGTCGTTCGTAAAGGTTCGAAATCATCTCTTGTCCTTTCTCATGTTTGCTCTGTCTGTACCCTCACGAGCCGTCGCAAACGTAAAGTACTTCCAGCGTGAGCCAAAAGGGGGTTAGCGTGAACATCGTTGAAGCACGCAGACTGACACTGCGCGCGAGTTTTGGGTTGGTCGCCCTGGTGGTTCCGTTTTTGGGGAGCACAGGGTCGCTTTTCTTCTTTTTGTTTTTATCTTTGTTGATTGTTCTCGTTAATCCCAAGATGCACGTTTTCCTGCTGCTCGCAACGGTGCCGGATCGAAAATCTGAAGTGCTTATCAAACCGCTCGCTCTGATGTTATCTTTGACGGCGTTGTGCATATTTAGCGTAGTCTCTAGCTTGCCACTGTATATAGTGAGCGACGTTATTATAATTGTAACGTTAGCTGAAGTTTTGGCTGTGCTCTTTGAGTCGTACGGCGGCTTAACCAGCAGTTTGATTTTCATACTGTCAGGCGGTTTTTTTGGTTTTCTGGTTGGAGGGGCTGCTGCCACGTTTACAAACGTGAGCACCTCGGCGGACTTTTTGCTTTTTGTTGCTATGATAGGCGCGCTTGTGGGAGCACTATTGCGGAACATTTTGCACGACATAGAAGAGAATGTGGTCGTGCCACTCGGCATCGGTTTTGCCATATGGCTCTTCGTCGGGTTCGACTACTCAGTGCCGGTCCTGCGACTTCTCTTGACCCTCCTTTTTATGATCCTTCTGGGCTACGCCCTCGGGAGGGTCAGATTGGCAGACGTCTCAGGAGTTCTCAGCGGCATTCTAATGGGCCTCCTTATAGTCTCTTTCACGGACTTTCGGTGGTTCGTGCTCATCCTCTCGTTCTTCGTCATTGGCGGAATTTTTACGAAGTACAAGTACGATTACAAACGGGCCATCGGCATTGCGCAAGCGGGTGGTGGCGCGCGGGGGTACAGGAATGTCTTCGGCAATGGACTGGTAGCGCTTGTTTGTGCTATCGCTTTCGGGATAACGGGCAACGTGCTGTTTGTCGTCGCGTATATTGGTGCCGTAGCGACGGCTACGGGGGATACCCTTGCGAGCGAGATCGGACAGACCCACAAAAAGCTGCCGCGGTTGATCACTGACCTGCGGTGGGTACCGCACGGCACCGACGGTGGGATAACGACGCTGGGAGAGTACTCTGCTTTGGCCGGAGCTGGAGCGATAGCGATTATTGGTGTTGTGCTTGGAGTTGGAGCCTCTAATACGGCGGTTCCCGTCATTCTCGGCGGTTTTTTCGGAGCCAACTTTGATAGCGTTTTGGGAGCGGTATTAGAACGGCGGCACTATTTGACCAACAGCTCGGTCAATCTCTTAGCGACTGCGGCCGGTGCTATTGCAGCGGTGATTATCTATCTATTGCTTTTGTGAAATTCAGAATCACGTCTCCTTGGCCCTTCAACCGAAAGATCATCGCGTCGGATGATAAAAACAGCTTCTCGATCGAATAGAGGTCACCTGATAATCAGATGCTCGCTCAAAAGCCGAAGAACGATTGCTTCGCGAAGGTCGCTCACGCAATTGAAGGGCGACTCTTCCAACCTGAAGACGAGCGAGAACGTGACGCCTTCCTCATCCGTTTTTGATACAATCACTTCAATTGTTTGTTGGTTGATCGCTGCTGCTTTTTCCGCTTCGTGTCGAATGATCTGCTTTGCGAGGCGCAAGTCTGAGTCATAGGAAATGCGAACGTCTATTCGAGCTGCTATGTTAGAGTCAGAGTGGTTGAAAACTACCTCGCTCGTAATTGCTGAATTCGGAATGATCATGTGTGCATCGAGCAGGCGAATAACCGTATGTCTGAAGGTGATATCCTCTACAAAGCCGGACTCTCCGCGCACGGTAATGAAATCACCCACTCCAAATGGTTTGAAAATAACAATAGCGATACCTGCGATGATATTCGAAAGGGTGTTCTGGGCGGCGATTCCGATGATGATACCGATGATGCTGACGCTGGCAAAAACAGCGATCGACACCGACTGCAGCTGCGGCGTCGACTCGATTATTATGATGAGACCGGTTACGTAGACTGCCGCGATGATAAGCCGTCGAAGTGCGATGTATTTGGTGGCGCTTACTCTCAGTCTTATCGAAGCTTGGCGTAAGTACCGATCCAGAAACGTCTCAATCACCCTGGCCGCGATGATGGTGACTGCTACGAAGAGTAAGACTCTCAACACGATTGCTGCTGGCGTGTTAAAATCGTAAAGGTCGTTTGGCAGTGCCATGTGCTTACGAAAAGCCTTCCGCTCCGAAAGGCGGAACGCTACTCCGGATAGTAGTATTCTCCGTCTTCGCGTTGTTGGCGGTCCAACCTAGAAGCCATTTTGTTTACCCTCGGCCGGTGGGTGTCTTGATCCCTTCGGAAAGTGATTCCGATGTCTTTCAAGAAGCGGTTCATCCCATCGTGCATGTCGAAAGGACCTTCCGCTGCGCCACGCACGCCAGGGTCTCCGGCAAAAACCATCAATCGCTCACTGGCGAGGTCGATCATGTAGATATCGTGATCAACAAGCAGCGTGCCCACCTTCTTGTTCTCGGTGAAGCGCCGAATCAGACTCGTCGCAAGCGCCCGCTGCTCTACATCGAGATGTGCGCTCGGCTCATCGAGCATGAAAAGGTCAGCATCACGGCTCAGGCACGCTGCGATGGCTACCCGTTGGAGTTCGCCGCCGCTCAAATTGTCAAGAGAGCGCTCTAGTATGTGTTCGAGCTGCAGCGGTCTGAGGATTTCAGTTCGGTAGTAGCTCGTGTCGTAGGAGTCGGTGATCGCTCTTAGCAGAGAGCCGACGTTTTCTCCTGAATTGTCTTTTCCCGTGACATATTGTGGTTTGTAAGAAGTCTTGACTTCCACGTCGACCTTTCCTTCGTCCGGTTCGATAACCCCTGCGAGCAACTTTACGAATGTTGTTTTTCCGGTGCCATTAGCGCCCATTATGCCGATTACACCTTTTGTAAGCTCGCCGCCTTTTGCCTCAAACGTGAATGAATCGTAGCTCTTCTTGAGATGTTCGACGTGCGCCAGGATGCGCACATCCGTGTCGAGGCGCGGTGCGTGGAGCTCAAATTTGATCGGATCGGTTCTGATTCGAACGTTCTCTTCTCGAAGATACCCCTTAAGGTACTCATTAATGCCGACCCTGACTCCTTTCGGATTGGTAATGACACCGTATGCTCCAGGTTCGCCAAAAGCGATATAGACGACATCTGCAAGCAAATCAAGGATCGCGAGATCGTGCTCAATGACTAAAACGTTTTTTTGCTTTGCAAGCTCCCGGATCGTTCGTGCGATCTTGACGCGCTGATAAATATCAAGATACGGTGTCAGTTCATCGAAAAAGTAGAAATCAGCATCTCGAGCGATGGTGGCTGCAATAGCCAGGCGCTGCAGTTCACCGCCACTCAAATGTCTTACCTCGCGCTCTTTGACGTCCTGAAGCTCAAGTTGCTCGAACAGTTCGCGACTTATGCCGCGTTCGTCGGCTTTGTCTATCAGGTCCGCGACCTTACCTGCGTACGCGCGAGGGATAAGGTCAACGTACTGCGGTTTGCTAGCAGTTCGCAGCGTGCCTTCGTACACGCTCTTTAGATAATCGTGCAGCTCGGTTCCCGAGTAGTGCTCCAGGACCTCTTCTTCGCTGATGTGGTCTTTGCCAAAATTTGGCTTGATCTCGCCAGAGAGAATGTTGGTTATCGTAGTTTTGCCTATCCCGTTTGGTCCTAGAATGCCAGTTACGCGGCCACCTCGCGGAATCGCAAGTCCGTAAAGAGCAAAACCGTTGACGCCGTAACGATGGGTGGGTTGCTCTAGCTCCTCAGGCAAACTGACGATCGCTATCGCACCAAATGGACATTTGTTGATGCAAATACCGCACCCTACGCAAAGCTCTTCTGAAATGACGGGTTTGCCGTCGGGCCCAATGATTATCGTTTCGTCGCCTGTTCTGACCCGAGGACAAAAACGCACACACTCTGTGCCGCATTTTTTGCTGCGGCAGCTCTCCTTTTTTAGCACCGCTATTCTCATCGTCGTGAGACCGCTCCGCTCGTCATGCCTAGGCCGGGCGATTTAGCAATATCGTCCAGCTGACAAACCAGAAAGCGAACGTCATAAACACTAGGAAAAACCAATCCGTAAAACGATATTCTTTCGTGTCAATCTGAATGCGAGGCAGTGCGAGCCTCTGGGCATACACCACTACCAGAAGTATCAAAATGCCGTATGCGGGCAGATAGTACGACAAGACCCCGCCGGCAATACCGAGCAGCGACGAAAGTAACGTCTTTTTGATGCCTTCGACGTGCTTTGTTTGTTCTTCTTGTTCTTGCTTTTCATCGGTTTTCGCCGGACCTTTTTTTTCAGCCTTTTGCGCGGCACCTTTTTTTTCAGGTTTCGGGGCAGGCTTTTCTTTAGTTTTTGCCATGCTTCGAAATCAACTAAGCCTCAACTGTGTTTATATGTTTTGCGGCTTGTACGTGCTGCTGTTAGGCGTGCTCAAGTCACACGTAACTCAGCGTCAGTTATTCGCATCCCGAAGAGGGTGAGTACTCGTGCAACAGAGACGCGTCACAAGATCACAGGTTTTATTCGGTTCACCGACCATACCATAGGACTAGTTCGTTCACTAACGATACACGTGCGAGAGGCGATCGCTTGAAGAACGTAATGACGAGCGTTGACGTTGCAGCCCTGTTACCAGAGTTGGACGTGCTTATCGGGGCGAAACTGGAAAAAGCCTATCAGCTCTCGCCTGCAGAGATTCGATTGAAGCTAGTGACAAGAAATGGAAAATACGATTTGGTAATCGAAGCAGGAAAGCGATTGCACCTGACGAGTAATCCTACTTTAGCACCCGCCGTGCCCCCTAGTTTCCCGATGCTGCTGAGAAAAGAGCTCAAAGGCGGAAGGATTGCCGCGATTGCGCAATACGATTTCGACCGCATCGTGGAGATTCAGTTTGTACGTGGCGATGACGAACGCTACCTGATCTGTGAGCTCTTTTCTAAAGGAAACGTGATCCTTACCGACACATCCAAGCGCATTATTTTGCCGCTGCGAGGTATGCGGTCCGCTGCTAGGCAGGTTGTACGGGGACAACACTATGAATATCCGGCAACGCAACTCAACCCTGTCGGCCTTTCGTACGACGAGTTTGAAACAGCGATTGCGTCCGTCTCGCGCGACGTAGTTAGAACACTCGCTACGCGGTTCAATATGGGGGGCTTGTATGCTGAAGAAGTATGCTTAAGAGCTCACGTAGCGAAAGACAAAACGAGCGTCACTTCAGACGAAGTGCAGATGCTCTACGCAGCGCTCAGAGCCGTCTTCGATCCAGTGCGATCAAGTAAGCTGAAGCCCCATATCGTGTGTGACGACGAATCGGTGCCCATCGACGTCCTCCCGTTTGAGGTGTCGCAGTTCGAGCGATACAAGAAACGCTATTTCGCAAGTTTCAATGAGGCCCTTGACATCTACTACGGCCTAGAAGTTGAAAAACCAGAACCCACGTCGGCGACGCAAGCGCGACTTGAAAAGATCATCGACAGGCAGAAGGAGGCAATTCAACAATTTAAAAGCCGAGAGCGTGAAAATCACTTCAAAGGAGATCTGCTGTTCGAAAAGTATCAAGAGGTCGATCGATTATTAAAAGCGGTGCGACAGGCCCGAAAATCGAAAACGTGGGATGACGTAGGTCGCGTTCTCGGCTCCTTGTCGTTCGTAGAGCAGGTCGATCAACGCACCGGCACCGTGACAATAAACGTTGAAGGCGTCACAATCGACGTCGCTGTAGATAAGGACGTCCCGCAAAACGCGGAAAAGTACTATGAAAAAGCGAAGGTTATGAAAGCAAAGGCCGAGGGCGCTGAGCGGGCACTGGCGCTCTCAATAACAACAATGGATCAAGAAAAAGCGGCTGCAGGAAAACAACTAGGGTCTGATAAACTTCGCCCGAAGAAAAGGAAAACTCGTTGGTTCGAGCGGTATCGATGGTTTTTTTCGACTGATGGCTTCTTGGTAATTGGCGGAAGAGATGCGGAAACAAACGAAGAACTGGTGAAGAAATACTTGGAACCCCGCGACCTATTTCTCCACGCCGATGTCCACGGAGCCCCTGCGGTGATCGTGAAATCTCAAGGCAAGGAAATACCCGAACCCACGTTGCGCGACGCAGCTCAGTTCGCTGTGTCGTACTCGTCTATTTGGAAGCAAGGTCTGGACTCCGGTCGATGTTACTGGGTGCATCCGAGCCAGGTTTCGAAAACCCCGGAATCTGGAGAGTACGTGCCCAAAGGCGCTTTTATTATTCGAGGCGAGCGCCATTATATGGAATCGCAAGCGCGGCTTGCCATCGGCCTCCACGATGACAAGATCGTTGGGGGGCCAGTGTCGGCAATTACCCGTGTGGCGCAACTAGCTGTCGTGCTCGAGCCGGGCAAATACAACCAGAGTGATATCGCAAAGATGATATCGCGAGAGCTTCTCGCTAGAGCACGCGAAGATGAAAAGAAGGGTCTGCGAAAAGTTGTTACGGTGAATCAAATAGCCAAGTTTCTGCCGTCCGGCTACTCTGAAATAAGCGGGTTTGAACGAGAACAACGCTAGCGCGGGGGTGTCTCTTGGCGACTCAGCCAAGCTCTAATACGCTTTCGAAAAGCACAGACAGATAAACATATAAAATGAGGACGCCAACACGACATCGCAAGCGGCTATTTATACGATGAAATGCTTGATCGATACGGCTTTTGAGTTGCGAGCAGAGCACCTATATCGATGAATGATGACAGGATTCGCGCGACTGCGTGATCTTGAAAGAGGTATGTTAGCATGGCAAAACCAATCTTTGTGAAATTTGACGTCCCTGACGAAATTGAAAGCAAGGCGTTAGAAGCCCTCGAAAGTGCGCGTGATACGGGGAAAATAAAAAAGGGCACCAATGAGGTTACTAAGGCTATCGAACGGGGCATTGTTCAACTTGTGTTGATTAGCACAGACGTGCAGCCAGAGGAAATTGTAGCGCATATTCCACCACTTTGCGACGAGAAGGGCATATCGTACGTCTATGTAAAAAGACAGACTGATCTCGGCGCTGCGTCAGGGCTAGACGTCGGCTCAGCGGCGGCCGCAATTATCGATGCTGGAAAGAGCAAGGCTCTCGTCGATGAAGTGGTCGAGCAGCTCAAAACCATTCGCTCAGGCTAGACTTGGTATCCAATCCTGGAGGACGTGGCAGTGGCAGAATACAACGACGCAACGCCTGCAGAAGTAATCGAAATAGTAGGAAACACGGGGATGCACGGAGAGGCGAAACAGGTTAAGTGCCGTATCCTCGAAGGCTCGAACAAGGGAAGAATAATCACGCGCAATTGTGTTGGCCCTGTCCAAATCGGCGACATTCTCATGCTTCGCGAGACGGCGCACGAGGCTAAGAAACTCATGACGCGGTGAGATCATGGAAAAGCGGACGTGTTCGTTCTGTGGGGGCGCCATCGAACTTGGAACGGGGAAGATGTTCGTCAAACGTGACGGGACGGTGTACCATTTTTGCTCGTCCAAGTGTGAAAAGAATTTCAGATTGGGGCGTCTTGCGCGACGCGTCGCTTGGACAGAGCCCGGGCGATTGGCGCGTAAGAAAGCGTGAGAGGGGCCTAGATGGCGTCCGAGGACCACATTGAACGCACTTTCGTGATGATCAAGCCGGACGGGGTTCAAAGAGGGCTTGTGGGCGAGATCGTTGCGCGACTCGAGCAAAAAGGTCTGGAACTTCGAGCGCTGAAACTCAAGAACCTAGATATCGAGACCGCACGAAAGCACTACGCAGAACATAGGGACAAGCCCTTTTACGACCACTTGGTTTACTACATTAGCTCGGGACCAATCATCGTGATGGCGGTCGAGGGATTCAACGCCGTGCGAGCGGTGCGTCAACTCGTCGGAGCGACGAATCCTATTGAAGCAGTGCCAGGCAGCTTGCGCGGGGATTTTTGCCTCGACCCCGTGAGGAACTTAGTTCATGCCGCTGACTCACCAGAGGCTGCTTCACGCGAGTTGTCGTTGCACTTTGGCGCTGAAGATTACGTGAGCGAAGTGCGGGTTGGGGAGCTTAACGATTAGCTCTCCTAGCACATTGCCTTAGAATGCCTCGGATTTTTATAGACCAGGAGAAGTGCGACGGTATAGGAAAATGTGCTCGCGTTTGTCCGAAAGGCGAGTTGATTTACGGTACCGCAATCGTCAACGGCAAGCGAAAATGTATCGTAAAGGATCCGCGTTACTGTCTGGGGTGCACGACGTGCATTGGAAGTTGTCCCAGGCGCGCCATCAGAATCGACTTCTCGGCACCAAGACCGAAGCGCTAGTGCTCGTCGCAGATCTTAAGAAAGTTTAGTAGAAGAGTATTGCCTGCCTCTGTGTGCGCCACTTCGGGATGCCACTGCACCCCATAGATAGGGTTAGAAGGGTGTTTCATCGCTTCTATTTCGCATATCGCTGAACGGGCGAGTTTTACAAAATTATTCGGCAAGCGACTGACTTCGTCGGCGTGTGACGCCCACGCAGTTATTGTTGGCCCCATACCTAGCAGTATGTCGTCAGGCTCTATGATCTCAACTGTGACGTGAGCATATCCTCCCGACGCGCCTTTCCTGACGGCACCGCCAAACGTCTCGGCTATCAGCTGATGGCCCAAGCAAATCCCTAGAATCGGCAGCTTTATCTCTCTGACGTACTGCTTGCAATTCCCTATGCGGTCCATTGTTGGGCCACCGCTCAAGATTAAACCATCGGGACTGCGCTGGAGCAACTCGTCAGCGCTAAGCGTGTTCTTTACGAGCTCGCATCGGGTGCCTAGGTCCCGAACAGCACGATGAATCAAATGGGCAAATTGTCCGTAATTGTTGATTACCAAAACCGAGGTCAAGAGTTCACCAAGGGTCGCAAAAAAAAGAAAGTTCAAGCCTTCTTGGCGGTGTACACGCGCCACGTGGTTCCGTGAGAATAGCTCCACTTCTCAATAACGATGTCGTCGGCATTGTCGATCAGCATGCTAATATTCGTGCCGACTTCGTTGGGACTCAGGCCTAGTTCTCGCGCTATTGATTTGCTTTTGAAAAAGTGTTTGCCTCGTGTAATCCCCTTTTTCAAGTAGCTCAGTATCTTTGTTTGATTGTCGTTAGGACCAGACATCTTGATCTCCCATGTACAGTGACTGCTTTTGCTATATATACGCTCTTACTTGGACGTTTTCGAGCATTCCACCGCTTGCTGCGACCCCATAAGCGTACGGTATTATGCGTAGTTAGACAAAAAGTGTTGCCCTCTCTCAAGTGGAAAGGCATCGATCCCGAGCTGGGCGTGAACGAGACGCGCAAACTTCTTTGCAAACCCGTGGCACGTGTAGACCACTTCAGGGTTGCATCGGTCAACGAAGCGTAAGAGGTCTTGAAAATCTGCGTGATCTGATAGTGCAAATGCGTAGTCTACTCCCCTAAAGTACTTCCCGCGGCTGGTCGCCCAACCGGAGACTGCAAGCGTGCGCCTTTTCCCACGGAGCGGTCCGTCCTGCCCTTGGGGCGTTGAGCGCCCCGACGTGATGAGCACAAACGGCTCTCGCGATGCTGTGACTGAAGCTGCGTCGAATAGTTGATCACGAAAATCGTAGCCAAAGCTCCTCAGCGCGTCATTAATCTGATAGATACCGCTGTCGACAAAAGGGGCGTAATCGCGAAGCAGGTGTGTGAGTTCTTGCGCCTTTCCGAAAGGATACGCGAGAACGATCACCGATTCGTCATTCTCAATACACGAAGCGACACATTGTCGAATCTGCGTGGCGACTTCCTTCGTTTCGGGAAAGACGTACTCCTCGCTTCCGAATGTGGATTCAATGATCAAAACGTCGGCACTGACTGGCTGCGCTCCCTGCGAAAAAAACTTTTGTTTGGTGCAGAAGTCGCCGGTGTAGAGGATACTACGGTCCCCCTCAAGCAAAAACATACGCGAGCCGACAACGTGACCCGCGTCAAGTGGGCGCACATTTGCGTCGCTCAATATGTCTGCTGTCGCCCGTTTCCTTAGCTTTAGCAGTTTCTGCGTGACATCAGACATGACGACGCTTTTGCCGTGGCAGCGAGTCGGAAGGTGGTCAGAGTGCCCGTGTGAAACCAAATTGATTTCTTCTGGGGAGTACGTTCTCGGGTCGAGTCTGAATTTTGTCCCGTCTGCAAAAGTGACGGATATTCCGTTTTTCTGATAGATCATAGGGGCTGCTTGCTCGGGCTTCCGCAGATATGCGGCTATGGCAAATTACCTTCGCCGCTCAGTCCGTGCTGTATTTCCAAGTTCATTTCGATGAGAATCTCAAAAATCTTTTTTACTGAACCCGCGTCAATGTTTCGTTCGGTAGCCATGTCGACGGCTCTATTCAGCACTCGTTCGTGCTGCTTCTCATCGTCAATCTGGGTGAAGCCATCTGCCCTTTTCGCGTGTAAGACCTGCGATGCCAGGTCTGTTCGTCGTGCTATCAGTTCAACGATTTCCGCATCGATTACTGCTATTTGACCTCGCACGTTTTCTAGCATCCGGCTTGACTATATATGCCTCGTATTAGAAGAACGTTGGCTCCTCGCCGTTGTTTGATGGTCAAAGCGTTTCTATCTGCGCTCCTCTATTCGACGCCTCAGTCTCAATAATAAACCCCTCAAGCGGTTCCCATGCCTGTTTGACAGTCCGCAAAGATGATCGATCCACAAGAGCTATGTATGCTGGCCCCGTTCCGGAAAGGGTCGCGGCTTGGGCTCCGGCAGCCAGCGCGGACAGTATGGGCTCCGGACTGAAGCCAAACGCGGTGCAATATAATAAGCCGTTTAACACCATAGCCTTTTCATATTCGCCATCGAGAGCCAAATGATACGCCGTATCGACCCATGGTGCGAGCAGTTTTGCTCGCGAGACGTCCGCCTTCGCTGAATATGCTTTGCCTCGCGGTACGTATACTAGTACGGCGCCGTTTATTTCAACGCGCTTTAGAAGCACGTCGTGCTCGTTGTCCGTGAAGACGAGCCCTCCGAAAAACGAGGCACACGCATCATCGAACGCTCCCGTAACGGTGACCCCCGCCCTTCGCGCTGCGAGGACGCCAAGTTTGACGACGTCGAGCGGTTCTAGTTCAACGTCAAGGGCTTCGACCAGTGCGAGCACCGCTGCGTTCGCTGCCGCGCTGCTGCTCTTTAGACCACTCGCGATCGGTATTTCGCTTCTCGTCACAATGTGGACGCCGGATCTTGGGGCGTACCGTTCGACAACCACGCGCCCACACTCTTCGATGAGCGAGGTATCGGCAGAGGGATTATCAGCAATTTCGCACGTGATGCCGCTGTCGACGATCTCGACCTCAGCGTGAGTTTTCAGCCCGATAGCAAAAGCAGATCCTTTGAGCGTTGCGATCGCATTGATGACGGTGCCGGCCCCGCGTGCTGACGCTCGTATCATATGATTCTCACTGTTTTACATGGTATATAGACGTGTGATCGTCAAAACGGTTGTGCTTTTTTTCGCGTAGCATAGGGCAAGGCAGGCGT
This sequence comes from Methanobacteriota archaeon, assembly GCA_963701995.1. Classification (GTDB taxonomy): domain Archaea; phylum Halobacteriota; class Bog-38; order Methanoflorentales; family Methanoflorentaceae; genus Methanoflorens. The sequence goes on from OY969693.1 coordinate 1,545,967, forward strand.
GACGAACGCTGCGTTGATTACGCCCGATTCTCTGATGAGAACTCACCTCTCAATTTTGCTTTTTTGTAAGACTCGTATGTCACGCAGTTTTGTGATGGGGTAGTTGCCAGTTGCGTCTTTCTCAACGCTCTTAACCATATCCCATATTGTCAAAAGTGCAACGCTTACGCCCGTGAGCGCTTCCATCTCAGCTCCCGTCTTACCCTCCGATTTCACCTCAACGGTCGCGGTTATTGCTGTGTCAAGCACGGAATAATCCACTTTGATGCTTGTCAGCGGGATCGGATGACAAAATGGGATGATGTAGGGTGTCTGCTTGGTCGCCAACACAGCGGCGGCCGTCGCGGCATTCAGGACATTCCCCTTTTCAATCGAGCCCTGCTTTATTGCGTTAACAGTCTCGGATTTAAGCTCAATAGTCCCTTCAGCTAACGCGCGCCTGTAAGCGACTGGTTTGTTAGAAATATCCACTTGCTGTGCTTTACCGTTCTGAATATGCGTAAAGTGCATGAGTTACTCACCAACGAGATACTACTGTTATTTAGTTAACAGCGTCCGAATAAAAAAGAGTGATGATTGGTGAAGAGAATAACACGCATTTTTAGCCAGCCTGCTAGGCCACGCGCGAAGCTGAAGCGCGCACAACACACTTGTACGGCTTTGAAAGTTCTGTAAACGTCTGAAAAAAGAAGATAGCCGCGGCACTATCCCAGTTCGCGGTTTGTCGCGACGACACCACCGTTATGTTCTTGACGTCTGCGTCCTGGCAAGAATCTCAGCAGAGCACTTGACGGGGGGCTGGCGCAAAGAGGGGGCAAGGTATTTCTCAAGAAACTCGCAACGATGGTTTATGCCCATTATCAAGAGATTAGAAGGAAAACACGTGCTCGTTTTGCTGGCGTCAGAATTCGAGGACGCGGAGTTTCGCGATGTTGCTGGACCGCTGCTGCTAGAAGGCGCGACTGTCACCGTAGCTAGTACTTCGCGAGACGTCCTCAACGGAAAGCGCGACGAAGTGGCCGTTATTCCCGATAGATTGGTCAGCGACATCGATGCTAGAAACTACACGGCGCTTTATATTCCCGGCGGGAGAGCACCGTCTAAAATCCGCGACGATCCAGACGTTCAAAAAGTCGTTAGAGAGGCTTATGACGGAGGACTCCGGATCGGCGCCGTTTGCCACGGGCCACAGGTGCTCATATCGGCTGGAATCGTCAAGAACAAGACTTTGACATCGCACCCGGCAGTGAGAGCAGAGTTGGAGCAAGCGGGGGCAAACTACACCGGCAGGCCAGTCGAGCGCGATGGCAGCATCACAACAGCAACCGATCCGCGTGCGCTCGCGGAGTTCAACACTGCGTTCATTAGAGAGATCGCGTGCTGTGAGCTTTTTGGTCCTTGAACTCCGCGCACGACTGCACAAAGGTTGCCGGAAGGTCGGGGTACGATAGCGGGTGAACGTGGGAGTACGAGGCAAGGGTCTTGTCGACTTGTATGCCATCGCATCCGTCTCTAATGCCCGTTCCTTTTTGCAGCGTAAACGCAAACTCAAGTTTGTCGCTGAGATCTGTGAGTTCTGAATAGTGAAATTCGTGTCCTCGAAACTTGGTCCCTTTGCGCCCGATGATGGTATCGCGAATAGTTGTGCCCGCGACGTAGCCGATCACCCGTTTGTGGATCATATTCGTTTTTGCGGGAATAATGCCGACCATTTTTGAGGTTCGTCCATCATACTCGAGCGATTCCGTGAGGTACATAAGGCCGCCGCACTCTGCAAAAATCGGCACGCCCTGCTGAGCGCTTGAAGCGAGAGAATCTCGCATTGACCGGTTTCGCTCGAGCTCGTGTGCGAACAGTTCCGGATATCCGCCGCCTAGATAGACACCGTGAACGTTAGGGATCTCACCATCGCGCAAAGGACTAAAGAAGACAACATCAACGGCGTTTAAGAAAAACAAATCGAACAAGTCGTGATAATAGAAGTTAAAAGTCTCGTCGTAGGCCACTCCGATGCGCACCTTTGCTCTGCTTGTCCGGGCTTCGTTCGACGGTACAAACACCTTTGGCGCAACTCGCGGCATCGGGGGGGCGTTCTTTGCAATCTGAATCACCGCGTCGACATCAACGTGGCCGCGGATCATATCTTCGATGTTTTCCAGCTGTTTTCGAAAAGCGCGGTCTCGAACAAGCCCTTCGGAAGCAGGTACGAGTCCTAGGTGGCGCATTGCCAGGTGCATCGAATCGTCACGCGGGATTTGCCCAATCACGTCGACGCCAGTGTAGTGCTCAATCGCCTCTTTCGCTTTGGCTGCGTGCGTCGCACTTCCTATGTTGTTGAGTATGACTCCTTTGATGTCAACTCGCTTGTCAAATGACCGGTAGCCCTGCACTAACGCTGCAGTGCTTCTGGTGATGCTCCGCGCGTCAATGACCAAGATGACAGGTGAACGCAGAATCTTGGCGACTTGCGCCGTGCTGCCGATGTCACTTAAGCTTTCGAGACCCTCGTAAAGACCTCTAACACCCTCTATGATGCCTATGTCGGCACCGCGACTTGCGTGCGAAAAAACCTCAACGATGGCTTGCCTGCTCATCAAATAGCCATCGAGGTTGCGCGAAAAGCGCCCTGTAACCTCAGAATGGTAACTCGGGTCAATGTAGTCTAAGCCCACTTTGAATGGCTGAACGGCTTGTCCCTCGTTGCTGAGGATGGACATCAGTCCCACGGCGATAGTCGTTTTTCCCGCTGAACTCCTATCAGCCGCTATAAGCACGCGGGGCACGTCGAGATTGCGTTGCTGCGTCATCTACGAGTTCTGGCCTGCCTTCCTGTGGTTCTCCCGGAACACCGCCCGCAAGGTGTCGCCGAGTTCTGACGGGACGACGTGACTGACCCCCAGAGTCTTTGGATGTAGGTCGATCTCGACCGTGACGTACGTATGACCCAGTTGTTTTAGGGGCAGCACTTGCCGAGGTCCGTTGGTGACCGAGAAGATGGTCTTCTGGCTGACGCTCTTCATCGGCACGGCGTGCGGAACGCCGAGCAGGACCGCGAAGTCATAGTCGCTGTAGCGGCTTTCGATTAAGGCTCCGGCATTGACGCCGGTGATCGGGTACTCATCCAATCCGCCTGTGATGTGATCAATGAAGACGCCGCTCTCTTTCACGTCGTTCAGGATGTTTTCGGCGTGCTTTCGGAGTCGCGGCAAGCCAACGCCAGCGTCGAGATTCGCAAAAGTTTTGAGGTATTCGTTCCCGAGTTCACCAGCGACAGCTGAGAGCGCCACGAGTATGTCTGCGAATTGATAGGCGGTCTCTTTTTTGGCGTTTAACACGACGACGCCTTTCTTATTATGCTCTAAGAGCGCTAGCAGTTTCTTTGCAGTTATATACTTGAGGTCGCCTCGAGATGGCTGGATGTACTCCTTACTTGCCACCCCTGCAATTTTTTCAAGATCTGTCGCCTTGATCAGCAGCTCCTTTTGCCGCAGATATTCCGCGGGATCGAGCACTCCCGCATCGGCGGCTGCTTTAAGCGTCACAATGGCTCCGTACGTGTTGTCTCGGTATCCGGCGTGGATTTCTACCTCGATTGCCGGACACGGCGGGTTTGCGTCCAACACGGCTTCATGGATGTTCTCACCAATTATCATGCTCGCGCAGGAGCCGATAACTCCTAGAAGGCTTGGATTGAACAGCTCCACAGCACGTCGGATCACTTTCGTGAGAACTTGGTCTCCCCCAAATACAAAGTTCGTCTCATCCATCGCCGTCGTGACAACTCGAATTCCATCCTCCTCAAGCAATCTGCTGTGTTTGAAGCAGCAGCCTGATGGTCCGTGTATTATCACCACGTCAGTTTCCAGATCTCTTAGCGTATAGAGCGCGGCAACGATCGAGCTCGGTCGAGGATGGATTATCTGCTCCGCGCCTGCGTCAGTTACGCGCACATTGGATGACATGTTACCTCCACATTTTCACACACGAAATAATGACGTCACGTTCTTTGGTTAGCGTAAGGGCCGCGCGCAGCGCACTCTCGAGGTCGTTTGAGCGGACAACGTTCGTCCGAGACGTGCGCATCTGGTCGCCAACGACAACAACGTCGTCGAGCGCCGTGTCTTCAGTCAGCGGCGCGAGCGCTTCCGGAGCGATCCCGTCGCACACGTTTTTTGCCTCTGCTCCGATTATTAGGACAGCTTTGTGACCGGTCTTTTTCAACGTCAACCCGTAACGTATTGCCCGTTTGATCGACGCTGCTTCGAGGCCGGAATTTGAATTGTCGATGAGAAGCCGTCTCTTGATTATTGCGGCAGACATCCTCCCCATTACTCCTTTGAAGTGAGAGAGTCTCTGGGTTATCACCTCGGGATCGAGCTTCGAACAGAGCGTTGCGGTCACAAAACAGAGCAGCGCATCCTCATAACTCGCAAGGTCATAGCATCCCGTGGGCGTGAAGCGCATCTCTCCAGAGACTCGACCGCCGTCAATTCTTGCCAAATCGCTGTATGCAATTGTTACTTCGTCAGGTTCTATGTTCTCGTATCGTACGGTTGCTCCGTCATCGCCGAATGTGTTGAGACACCGACCCGGCTTTGCCAAGGACGCCGTCGCCGTTGACGTGACGAGGCAGGAATTGGCTTTCGCATTTGATAGCATCTGCAGTTTGGCAAACGTCGATGTCTTAGTTTCTTGCGCAATGCCGTACTCAGGTGACAACGTAGTTAGGATATTCACGTCGGCAAGACCGGTTCCACCAAGGGACACCTCGAAGATGCACACCTCTGGATCGAAGTCGAACTCTCTCGCTAGGTCCAGCGCCGTCAATATATTCGCGGGGGTGATACTTAATCGCGTCTTAGCGACATATTTCCCGTTTTCGCGGATTTCGAGGCCGCGGCTCGTGAGCGTGAGCAACTTGCGGTCAGAAAAAGCGACCCCCAAAAGGGATGCCGTGGTCGTTTTCCCTTTAACCCCCGTTACTTCAAAAACGAGCGCGTCTTGCAAGGTCTTGGTTTGCCGCGCGAGTTGACCCACGGCTTGGTGATGCGTCAGTACCTGAATGCCCAAAGCCTCTGCGCTCGCTGTGAGCACCGTGTGGGCGTGAACGGGTGCGATGACCACGTCAAAAGAGTCGATCGCGTCGGGCGCCGGTGAATCGTGATATATGTCGATCGCGACCGCGTCTGCGCCGATTTCGCGCAACTTTTTACAGATTTGCCGCCCGCCGTGAATCGTGTCCAAAACGGCTACGCTTTTGCCGTTGAAGTCCATCTGGGATTCATGCCTCTTTTAGCCTTTTATGTGCCAAATCAGCGATACACGGGTCGATGCCGAGCGGCTCCGCGTAGACGACATCGACGCTTCTGTCGACAAACGAATGGGTAGTTCGGCGTTGGCCGTCTGAAAGTCCGAGAATCTCAGGGATATCCTTCAACGTGTGGGTCCCGTGAGCGAGAAAGAGCGGAAGTACATAAAGCGTCGTAACGTCGGTTTCTGCAAAGCTTTCGATCCCTTCTTCAACAGTCGGACGATCCATGTTGAGGTAAGCAGTTTTTATGGTTGCCTCAGTCATTCTTTCAGCCAGCATAGCTGCCACAGTCTCCACGGTGCGCTTGTTATAGGTCAGCTTGCTCCCGTGACCCAGCACCAGTACCCCAAAGTTCTCTTGCATAATGGTCCCCCGTTCTCTGTGTGCGAATTGTTCTTCTGATATTTAATGATACAGCTCAACCTTGCGCGGCCGATCTGCTCGCGTTCAACTCAATTAGGCAAGCTTTTGGAGTGCGTCGGCTAGCTTTGGGAGGATCGTCATAGGGATACCGACAATCAGTTCTTCTTCGCTCACTTTGGCATATTTTCGCGAACCAGAGCATCCGAGCGTGAAGTTGATGCTGTCTCTCATTAGAGGCGCAGCAACCGCATCGCCACACAGCGATTGAATGCCGGAGAAATCGGCGGTATTTCGTGAGTGTAGCTCGTACACGTTCGCCTGCGCAATCATCATCGCTTGGCGGGGGTTGACGACGAGCACCACAACGTCAGGCTCAAAGGGAGTTTCGCCCAGAGGCGCGTAAGCCGTTGCATAGGTTTTGAAATCGACACCGGGAACCGCCTGCATGGTCTCGCCGGCGTGCTCGACTGAAGAGAAGCGCCCGAGTTTGTAGTAGAATTCGCCCGACTTGATGTTTTCCGGTATCTCGATCACGCCGAGCATTCCTGCGCCGCCTTTACAGGCGTGCTGCTCGACGGTTGCGTAGAATTTCGAACCACCGCGCGCCTTCTGCACCATTTCGCAATGGCGCAGTACCTCGTTTGTGTGATTCAGTCCTTCTGGGATGCTGGATTCAGTTCGAATGAGTTTGACCGCCACGGGTGAGCCTTTCAGTGCTAAAACACTCGTGAGCTTGTCGGACAGTGCAGCGTAGTCTAGACTCATACCATGATCATGAGCGCGCGCACAGTAATAGTTTTCCAGGCACGGGCACTCTGAACGTGGCGGCTATCCTTGGGCAATCATGCCTGCTTCGCCATCGCCATCAGAGCCCTAACGCTTTCGGCTTGTATCGTTCCGGTCAATCGGTCGCCTTGCGAACAAGCTGCGCCACGGATTCCAATGATATCAGCGCCAACGTGCTTTAATATAGGGATCGCTGGCAGTTTGATGGACCCTGCGAGGGCGACGTGTAGATTTTGCGTGTGGCCCTCTTCGACGAACCGTTTGCAGGCGGCTTCGTCCATGAAATCAAAAATGCCCCTTCCATCCTTGACAAAGGTATCGACCATCACGACATCGCAGCCTGCACTGCGTGCTATCTCGGGCAGCAGAAAGGGATCGAGTGTTGATGCACGTCGAAAGTCTGCATATCCCGCGAGAACGACCTTCGTCTGCGTGTCATATTCCTTCACCGTTCTCGTTACGTGCTGCATCAAAAAAATGGCATCATCTCGGGTTTTAGATCCTTTTAGCCCCACTTTGACGTAGTTCGCGCCGGAAACAGCTGCGCCCAGAGCGGCCAGCGACGCGGAACCGGGAAGATGCGGAAAATCACCGATCGTTGCGCTCACTTCTATCGAGTGCGGAACGAGGTTCCGAATCTCTCGGATAACCCAAGGAAAGTTCGCTCCGAGTGACCCTTCGATCGGGTTCTTGACATCGATGATATCGGCGCCTCCATTCACTGCCTCTATCGCCTCAAATTCGTCTTTTGGACTGATTAATACCTTCATACGCAAAGGCGAGATGAGATTGGTTGCATATATAACTTTTGAGTGATTGGTGGCCGCCGCATCTATAAATGGCCCTCGTGCAATATTTTATAAAAATATAAAAATAAAATTTTTTTGTGATTCTTTTGCGTAAATCTCCACAAAAATAATTCTAATCATTCTCCGTGTTTTCTCAGCACAAGCTTAATAAACTATGAAATTGATGGTTAGATAAACCCGGGGTACGCTCCATGCTAGGTGAAACATACAGCTTGTCATCGCTTTTCGATCGAGCTGTATTCAGCTATTTTTCAGTCTAGTCTTCAGCATACAGAGTCGTTCGTATGGCAGCTAACCCCGCGGAGGGAAAGAAATGCCAAAATTTGAAGACAAAGTCGATCTATACAACGACAGAGGTCAAAAGGTTGGTTCCAACATACCGCTCGAGGCTCTTAGCCCGTTGGTGAACCCGGCTATCAGGAAGATTATCAACCTCACCCTGCGAACGGTGGCCGTTAATCTTGAGGGTGTCCAAAACGCGCTGAAGACCGGTAAAATGGGCGGCAAGGGTAGACAGATACTCGGTCGCGAGTTGAACCTGGACCTAGTGGGCAACGCCGACGCTCTTGCGAAGAAGGTCAAGGACCTTGTGATGGTAAGTGCGGGCGACGACACGGTCGTCAAGCCCCTTGGCGGCGGAAAGCAGCTCATGGTTCAGATACCGACAGCACGCCTTGAAGCCGGAGCCACGTATGTCGCAGGAACTACTGCAACAAGCAGCGCACTAACGGAGGCGATTATCGACATGTTCAAGGTGGACATGTTCCAAGCGCCGATGGTTAAGGCGGCCATTTGGGGAGAGTACCCCCAGACACTCGACAACGTGGGCGGTATGGTGAAATCCATGCTCGAGACCCCGCAGAAAGATGAAGGCTACGGTTACTCACTGCGAAATGTGGCGGTTAACCACGTTGCAGCCGCGACCGGCAAGCGGACGATGAACGCGTCTGCGCTGTCATCGATATTCGAGCAGGCGGGCGTCTGGGAGATGGGTGACGCTATTGGCTGGAACGAGCGTTTGCAGCTCTGCGGACTTGCGATGCAGGGGTTAAACGCGAACAACGTGCTCTATTCTCTCGTCAAAGAGAACGGGCAAGAGGGTACTATCGGCTCTGTAGTTGCGTCGACCGTTGAAAAGGCAAAAGCAGCTGGCGTCATTAAGGAAGATACGACCTGGCCTTCTGGCTTCAAAGCGATGAAGACTGACGACGTTCCAGCTTGGAACGGCTATTGCGCCGCCGGCACACTCGCCGCGACCATCGTGAACTGTGGTGCGGCCCGAGGGGCCCAAGCGGTTTCGTCAACGCTGTTGTACGCGAACGACCTGATCGAGCACGAAACGGGACTCCCCGGATGTGACTTCGGTAAGGTTATGGGTACGGCCGTCGGGTTCTCGTTCTTCAGCCACTCGATCTACGGCGGAGGCGGACCCGGTGTGTTCAATGGAAACCACATCGTGACGAGACACTCCAAGGGCTTTGCGATTCCGTGCGTTGCTGCAGCAGTGGCGATTGACGCGGGGACGCAGATGTTCTCAGTAGAGGCAACGTCAAAGATCATCGGCATAGTGTACGGCGAGATACCAGAATTCAAAGACCCAATAACTGCTGTTGCAAAGGCAGCGGAGGGAATGTAGATACGCAAATTGCGCGGAGGTTTACGATACACAATGGATACGGACGTACCTGACACGAGCATTCCTGTTCAAATAGAGATATTCACCGAACGACTACTCAGCCCCGAGACGGTTGAGCGGTTAGTCACAGAGTTTGCCAAGATCGAAGGAATCACACGCTTGATCTTGCACGGACCCCGGATCGCTCCCGCTGTTCCAGAAGGGCCAGCTAGGGGAACACCGAACGTGCACGCAGCGCGCAGACACATTCAAGTGGGGGAGCAGGACGTAGAGCTCGGGGTACAGGTCGGTAGGGTTTGGCTTGAACTCGAGGATGAGGACGTGATCGAACAGGTCGAAGAAGCGTGCAGAAGGATTCTTCCGTGTGGCTTCCAAATTAACCGCGGCTTGTATATACGAACGCGTCCGACGCAGACTGATTACGCAAAATGGGGCGTAATCAGGGACACGCGAGTACTTGGCATGACAGATCCGAAGTCGAAATCACGGATCTGTGCGATCTATCCCCGTGAGAGGTGACGCATATCGTCAGCCGCGCCACACACATTGTCGATTGCCGCGAATCAATGGGCATGGGCAAAGGCGGAGGCCTTGCCCAACGAGGCACCATTTCCGAAACAGGGATACCTGACATCGTTGCGATCGCAATGTCCCCGGGCAGACGGCACATAACGAAGCCCATCTGCGAGATCACGCACGGCCTTCGAAACGAGGGCTTTCAGGTAGGCGTGCTCGTGCTAAACGCCGGAAGCGGCGTTCCGGCCGACGCGCCTGAAAGCGCACGTGGTCTCGGGCCAAAATTTGGCCTTTCGGCAAAGGAGGTTGAACAAATTGCTCGCCACAAGCTTGCAGTTATTCACCTCGGGGGCGTGAAGACTCACATCATTTACAAAGCGCGGAATATCCTGCGCTTTGTCGCCATTCCGGCGATCGTAGTGAGTCAAACGCAGGTTGACTATGAAGATTTCGCCCGCATCGGGGTAAAGACGCGCATCGTGATGCCAAGGCCCGAAGACGTTCAAACCGACGGCACTATCGTAGGAATCGTAACCAATGTGACTCGCGGAGAGACTATCACGCGTGATAAGCTCAACGAGGTCATTAAGTGTATCAATCACTATAAACGCGCAGAACGAAGGAGTTGATAAAAGATGCCACAATTTGTTCCCGGTACTTCAAAGGTAGCGGCAAACAGAAGGAAGATGCTGGACCCGACGAAGACACTGGACAAAGTCCGTGACGTTTCAGATGATGATGTGGTAGCAATACTGGGCCACCGCACGCCTGGAACAGCGTATGCTTCGACTCACCCACCACTGTCAGAGATGGGAGAGCCCGAAGACCCCATGAGAGAGCTCGTGAAGCCCACCGAGGGAGCGGCAGCAGGCGATCGTATTCGGTACATTCAGTTTACCGACTCGATGTACTTCGCCCCGATGGTTCCGTACGTAAGGTCGTGGATGGCTTCCACCCGATTCAGAGGCGTCGATCCCGGTACGCTTTCGGGCAGACAGATTATTGAATGCCGAGAGCGGGATCTCGACAAGATGAGCAAGATGCTGCTGGAAAGCGAGGCGTTTGACCCCGCTCGAAGCGGTGTCAGAGGCTGTACCGTGCATGGTCACTCATTAAGATTGGACCAAAACGGTATGATGTTCGACATGCTAGCGAGATCGGTAATGAACCCTGACGGCTCCGTCAGCATTGTGAAAGACCAGGTGGGAAGGCCCCTTGACAGGGCAGTGCCTGTAGGGAAGCCGCTGTCGGACGCTGACCTGAAGAGCAGAACGACGATCTATCGGGTCGATGGAGAAGCAGCACGAGCTGACAAGGAGCTTGTCACCTACATCCAGCGGATTCACACGATGAGGACGATGTGGGGCTTCAAGCCGATGGCATAAGAGAGGTGCAACAATATGGCTACTGAAAAGACTCAAAAGATGTTCCTCAACGCGATGAAGAAGAAGTTCGCGGAGGATCCTACTTCAAACAAGACGACCTATAAGCGCGAGGGCTGGATGCAGTCCAAGGACAAGCGTGAGTTCCAGGAATGGGGAGCGAAGATCGCCAAGGACCGTGGAATCCCCGCGTACAACGTCAACGTCCACCTCGGCGGTATGACGCTCGGCCAGCGGCAACTCATGCCGTACAACGTCTCTACGACTGACGTGATGTGTGAAGGCGATGACCTCCACTACGTCAACAACCCCGCAATGCAACAGATGTGGGACGAGATCAGGCGTACCGTCATCGTCGGTCTTGACCAAGCGCACGAGACGCTCACAAAGAGACTCGGCAAGGAGGTCACGCCGGAGACTATCAATGGGTACCTCGAGGCGCTGAACCACACGATGCCCGGTGCGGCCATTGTCCAAGAACACATGGTGGAGACCCACCCTGCGCTCGTTGAAGACTGCTTCGTAAAAGTCTTCACCGGCGACGATGACCTCGCTGCCGAAATCGACAAGCCGTTCCTTGTTGACATCAACAAGCTGTTCCCCAAGGCGCAAGCTGAACAACTCAAGAAGGCAATCGGCAAGACGCTTTGGCAAGGTGTGCACATACCGACGATCGTGTCGCGCACGTGCGATGGCGGAAACTCGAGCAGATGGTCTGCGATGCAGATCGGTATGTCGTTCATCGCCGCGTACAACATGTGCGCTGGTGAAGCCGCCGTAGCAGACCTCGCGTTTGCGGCAAAGCACGCAAGCCTCGTCGAGATGGCGAACATGCTTCCTGCACGCCGTGCGCGTGGACCTAACGAACCCGGCGGTCTCTCGTTCGGCTTCATGGCCGACATGTGCCAAGCCGACCGGATAGACCCCGACGACCCCGTCAAGTCATCGCTTGAGGTCGTCGCTGCGGGCTGTATGCTCTACGACCAGATTTGGCTCGGATCGTACATGTCAGGCGGCGTCGGTTTCACGCAATACGCGACCGCCGCGTACACCGACAACATCCTCGACGACTACAGCTACTACGGCAACGACTACGCCAAGAAGTACGGAGCGGACGGGAAGGCTCCGCAGACGATGGACGTCGTCAACGACCTCGCGACTGAGGTTACGCTCTACGGTATCGAGCAGTACCAGAAGTACCCGACCACCCTCGAGGACCACTTCGGCGGTTCGCAAAGGGCAACGGTGCTCGCAGCCGCATCCGGTGTGACTGCCGGTATCGCTACGGGCAACTCGAACGCTGGACTAAGCGCCTGGTATCTCTCCATGCTTCTCCACAAGGACGCGTGGGGCAGACTCGGGTTCTACGGCTACGACCTGCAAGACCAGTGCGGATCCACGAACGTATTCTCCGTCAGGTCCGACGAGGGTGCGCCAGACGAACTCCGTGGTGCGAACTACCCGAACTACGCCATGAACGTCGGTCACCAGGGCGGTTACGCGGGCATAGCAAAGGCCGCGCACGTCGGTCGCCGTGACGCGTTTGCGGTGAGCCCGCTCGTCAAAGTGTGCTTCGCCGACCCCAACCTGTGGTTCGACTTCGCCAACGTGCGGAAGGAGTTTGCGCGCGGCGCTCTGCGAGAGTTCCAGCCTGCTGGTGAGCGAACAATCGTCTCACCCGGCCGAAAGTTCTAAACTGCGAAGGAGTGACACCCGTCACTCCTCCTTGTTTTTTTTACGACCTTCTAACGATTGTTCGGTGCAGCGATTTCCTGATTTTTTTTAATTTAAGAAGAACAAGAGTTGGAGACTGTTACCTAATGTTAGGCGACCGTTTGAAGGAGTAATACTTATTTCTCGCCGACTTTTTTAAGCAGTTGCAGTTTGTTGTCGAGCAGACACTTCAGAGCTTGAACGTCGATCTCTTCAAGAGTGCTGGCCGTCGTCGTGACATTAGATGCTGCTTTTACCTTGGTTGGCCACTATCGGCTTAAGAATAGACATATAGATCCGCGTTCTCAGACCGACCGTCTCGGCGGGATTTTAAGAAAGAGCATGAGCACCACATTTTATAAGAACAAAACCATACTAGTGATCGCGGGGCCGATTCAGCAGAAACAGAACTCGTGCGGACTTTGTTGGAATTCAACCCGCGTGATTTGGTGTGGATCGATAATAACGAGGGTGCTGTGTACGACCTCGAGCAGGATCTTCGATCAAGGCGGCTCTCGACTTTTATTGCCGATGTGCGAGATAAGGAAGGGATTGAATCCCTTTTTGAGGGTGTTGATCTCGTTTTTCACCTTGCAGGACTCAAGAATCTTCCGATATGTGAGCATAATCCGTATGAAGCGGTCAAGACGAACATCGTGAGAACCAAAAACGTCATTGATGCCTGCCTGCGCGGGAATGTTGAGAAGGCAATATTTACTAGCACGGGCAAAGCAGTCAAACCAACCACGGCTTATGGCGCAAGCAAGCTTCTCGCAGAACGCCTGCTAGCACTCGCGAAAACCACGCACCGAGATTAGGGAACGAGATTTGCGAGTGTCCGATTTGGCAACGTACTTGGCTCTCGTGGTTCTTTTCTCCCGCTTTTTAAATGGCAAATAGCAAATGGCGGCCCGGTCACTATTACCCACGAAGATAAGGTGAGGCCTGGAATCCTCATGTCTCAAGCTCTCAAGCTCATTACGAGGGTGGGAGAACGAGCACGAGGTGGCGAGGTCTTTATTTTGAAGATGCGGCCATTGCGAATAACGGAAGTCGCGACGGTTATGATCCAAGAACTAGCGCCCAAGTACGGACATGACAGCGAAGCAATCAAAACCGAGATGATCGGGATAAAGGCAGGCGAAAAACTGGGGGAAGAGCTGATCACGGAGAACGAACATCAGCGAGCGTACTAAACAAACGAGATGGTCGTCATCGCGCCAGAGCTGAAAGAACTTGCACATGTCCGAGAATTCTATCGTGACTCAGCGGCTCAGGGAGAAATCGAGCCGCTTCCCCAGGCGATCTTGCTTTTTCGGATAGCTCAGATATCAAGCGCTTACTTCATTACGTAGGTTACCTTGCTTCGGCCGGCTCGGGCGAGCAAAAGTTATTTGGCGCCGCGACGCTGAAAGTCACAGACGGAGCTGATTGGTCTTAAAGTCAGTAACTGAAGAGATGCATCTTTTTCTCGCGTTTCTTCGTGTTAACTCTCCGTCTCAGTTGCTTCACAAGGTCTCATAGAATCCAGCGGGTTGCCGAAAGTGCAATGTTACAAGGTAGCACGTATCCCGTTTAAAAAACAAAGCGAATCTTTGGCTATCTCCGACGGCACCCGACAAGCATCGGGCATTGTCGTTCACGTTTTGCTTACGGTGAGCAAGATGGCAGCGGGGCTATTTGGCAGATGCTACTACGTGTCCAAAACGCCCTTAAAAAGGTTCAGTCGTGGCCTTCGCACCGTCTTCTGTTGGTACTTTCCTTTAATGTGCTCTGTGAAGTACTTCAGATCGGTCTTTTCGAGATTCAAGCCCATGGAACTCAGAAACCCTGTAAAGACCTCTTCAGGAACTCCTGAATATCGATATACACTTGAATCGCAGAACTCAATTTCGAGCGTAGAAGTGTCTTCGTCATATGCGACCGCTCTTACGCTTGCGGAGACTACGACTTCGCGATCCATACTCTCACTTCGATTTGCACATATTTAACTTGTTCTGCGGCAAGAACCTGCTGTAGCGCAGACAGTTAAAGAAGCGTATCACTCGACGGAATGTTCGCGGTGCCATCTTATTGTGTATTTCAATAAGCTGCCCTCTTTGTCCGCGACCAGAAGAGATAAGCTGTAAGCTGCATACAAGCTACTTACCGCATACGTGCAGGAGAGTGAGGGAATGGCTAAGGTGCTTTTGAACGTTTTTGTGGACTATGAGACCTTGGGAAGGACGGTTAACATCCTATCCGAACAGGGCGTGACGGGGTTTTACTGCCTCGAGTACTGGGGTGTTTCACCGCAGAATTGGAAAGGTTTTGTCATCAGGGAGGAGCCTGAAATGGCTATAGAGGCGATACGGGACCATACTGAGAGGGCTATACAGGTTAACACGGTCGTAGATGACGATCTCGCTGAAACTATCGCACGAGTGCTTGCTGCAGGACTTGCGGGAAAGCGTTACACGATTTTGAGAACTCCGGTGGATTCGATTCGCGTCGCAGCGCCGTAGAGGCGTGCGCACCGAACAGAGGCGCACGCGCTAGAGAAATACTGTTTAGCTATCGACGACGTTTGAAACGGATTATCCACGCGGCCACATAAAAACTTCTTTCTTTTTTTTTCAACTTCAGCACGTTCTTGCCGCGGAATAATTACCTCTCCTGTAAACGCACCTTTGTGCAAGCAATCCATCCCCAGACTGATATAGGCAAGACTAAGCAGGCCGCGAAGACACACGCTTGTTACGGATTGTTGCATGTGCTGCATCGCCGACCATCCGTCAAAGCAACGCATCATTAGCGCGCTACTCACACGTCAATTTTATATCCAAGCTCGCCCTAGAAGTAAGGTCTCAAGCTTGGCACACGCTTGTTACGGATTGTTGCATGTGCTGCATCGCCGACCATCCGTCAAAGCAACGCATCATTAGCGCGCTACTCACACGTCAATTTTATATCCAAGCTCGCCCTAGAAGTGAGGTCTCAAGCTTGGTTTGTGGCCTGAGTAGCTCTAGACATGCAGCGCACGAAATTGGTCTCTAACCTTTTGTTGTCTGCTGCTGTCGCTCTGATTGTGTGTGCTGCTTTGGCAGTGCCAGCGAGCGCGGCAACCCTGACTGTCGGTGCCGGAGGGCAGTTCAAAACCATTCAGCAAGCAGTCGATGCTGCAAACCCCGGCGATACCGTACTCGTCGCTCTAGGCACGTACGCTGAGAACGTCGTGGTGAACAAGCCGGTGACGGTTACAGGAAACGCGACAGTGCAAGGGCCGACAGCACAAAGACAACGCTAAAACCGATAAGGGCGGCCCAGTCGAGCAGGATCGGAATCGCGGCGCTGCCCAGCAAAGCACGGTCAAATCCGCTACGAGGTACGTGATCGGTGAACAGTAGACGCGCATCGTAAATCGTGTCATAAGTCATCACGACATAGACATTATTAGCGTCTATTAGCAATGTTTCGGGTCGCGCGGCAGGTTTTGCGCTTAAGTATCAAAAACGCCTTTGAAGAGGTTAAGCCGCGGCCTTCGCACGACCTTTTGTTTGTAGTGCCCCTTAATATTTTTGGCGAAGTATTGAAGGTCCGTTTTTTCAAGGTTCAAGCCTAAAGAATCAATAAGGCCCGCGTAGACCTCCTCAGGCACTTCTGAATACTGAAAGACACTCGAATCACAGAATTCAATTTCGAGCGTTGACGTGTCCTTGTCGTACCCGACCGCTCTAACGCTTACGGAGACAACGGTTTCACGATTCACGATCTTACTCTGATTATAAACTATTAAACTCTTTGCAATGTAAGAACCTCGTTAAAAATGCAATAACCGATTAAAGGCTTGTTGGGACTGCTTGAATTTTATTACCGTGGTTTATCACTCAGCCGCTGGGATGAGCTCTATCACTTCACATCTTATCTCTTTTAGGCGCGCCGAGACATCTTTTATCTCTGTATCAATTTTTTGCTGTTTTTTCCAGTCTGCAACGCCTTGTTCAACTTTTTTTAGATCCTCTACCGATATATATTGCCATTTTCCTCGGCATTTTGACGGCGCAAAATAACAGTACGGGCCGTGCAGTTGTCCTTTCCTACACCTGCAGTTCTTTTTGCCACACTTGATCATTCGCCGGCGAAGTGAGCCAGGGAGAGGCTGTAGCTGCGCTCTTTCGGCTTTAAGGGTCTTGATTCGGTCAACGATCTCGTTGCTTTCGTCCAGCAGCTTCTTTACCCTGTATAATGCGTCGGCATCTTCAAGCACATCTCCCATTTTCATTTAACCGATCCTTGTCCTTTACTGTGAGCACTCTGGCGAAGCTTCTTCTCGCCTTTGAATTATTCTACATTATTGTATTTCTTTTGGATATATTACTTCTTAACCTGATAGCTGTATTAAGAACCTAATCGGGGTAAGACTTATATGGTCCGAGCGACACTCAGTTCGTGCGTAACAGTCTGCTCGTATTGGGGTCTTTCCAATTAGGCAAGCTAGGAATCTGACGCGTAATAATTTCAAGTGTTTCGAAAAATAGTCCCGAGATGACTCCCTGTGCATAAGATTGCAGCTCCTTTTTTAAGCATTGTAGTCATTTGTTTGCTCGTAAGCACACTCACCGTTTCAGTTAACGGCGCTGCGCTAAATGTTGGCTCGGGAGGTCAATACAAATCCATCACTGAAGCGGTCAACGCCGCCCAACCCGGCGACACGATCACCATTAGTGCTGGCATCTATACCGAGAATGTAATCGTGACGAAGTCAGTAACCATTAAGGCCGCCAGTCCTGGATCTACAGTTGTCACCGCGGCAGATCCGAGCAAAGATGTGTTTCTCGTGCAAGCGAAGAACGTTCGCGTAGAAGGATTGACAATCACAGGAGCGACTGGCGCTTCGGGTGTTCACGTCGATCACAGTTCAGCATGTGTCGTAACTAGCCTCAGCGCTCACGGAAACGATCGCGCCGTCTATCTCGATGGTGCTACTAATTGTGAGGTGAGCTCAAGCAACCTTGCTAATAACGGATATGGTGTGTACTGCGATAACGCGTCAAACAACACTATATCGAGTAGCATTGCAACGGGCGAGCAAGGTAATGGAAAGGCGCTCGGCGATGGCATCTATATGTACTACTCCGACGCCAACACGATCACTCACACCAACCTTAGCGCCAACCACGTCTTTGGCATCTCACTCTATCACTCGTCCGGCAACACGATTACGAATAACTCAATACTCAACAACCAAGACATCGGCGTCCGACTCCGCGAGTCGAACAATAACACGCTTACCTTTAACACCGTCAGCGGGAACGTTAACTTGGGGATTCTCTCTATCACCGAGACAGGGGACCAGATCTACCTTAATAACTTCATAAGCCAGCCAAACCCTATGAGCCGAGTGCAAGAGAACAGCTTGAATTCGCCACAGCAGCTCTCTTACACCTTCGGCGGTACGACACATATTGGATATATGGGCAACTACTTCTCAGATTACAAAGGTAGTGACGCCAACGGCACAGGGATTGGTAGCCCCGCTTCCGTGTATGGCGACAAGTACCCGTTGGTCCAGCCTTTTGAGAAGTATACGAATATTGGTGCAGCCTCAGCTGCTACAACATCTACTACTGCATCTACAGCATCCACGCAGCCATCTAACCTAACGAGCGGCAACACGACGAGCAATCTCGGCAACTCAGCAGCACAAGCGTCAACGCCCGGGTTTGGCGTAGAAGGTGCATTCCTTGCGATCGCGTTGATAGCCTCTGTCTTGGCGTACTCACGCGCGAGACGTTCCTAGAACAGACATTGCGCAAATCATAGGCGAGAAAGATCGTTCCGTAGCGCCGAATAAACTATTTGGAGCGATCACAGGCCTTTCATCAGATTGCGCCGGTGAAACGTGCGGGCCGACAGCACAAAGGCAACGCTAAACCGATAAGGGCGGCCCAATCGAGCAGGATCGGAATTGCGGCGCTGCCCAGCAAAGCACGGTCAAATCCGTCTACGAGGTCGTGATCGGTGAACAGTAGACGGCAACGGCCTGCAGGAGCGCGGTCAGCACGAGGGTGATTAATGACCACTTGAGCGCCCAGATTCCGCGCTGCGATGTAAGGAGCGACGAATAAGTGACGCCACGTGCGTGACCGGGTGTGTGAGCACTTGTGGCACCGCCCATAGAGAGGCCTCGGCATGCCATGTGCTATTCGACGTTAGAAATCAGTTAATCTTGGTTGTCCGTATGTCGGAACTCCTGTAGGGGCTCGGAGTTGTGACCTTACGCATCCCGCGGCGAAGGTGTGTAGTATGCCGTACACCACAACAGTAATAATCAAGCCTCGAGAGACGATCTGCGCCTCTGTCTTGAGCGCTTCTGTCCTGGGGTCAGAGCCTGTATTGGGCTCAAGTCGCTGTGAGTAAGAATCAAAGCTGGCATTAAGCAAGCTATAAGAATAATTTTTTCATTTTTTTATTTTTGTAAACGCAAGCAGTTAGGCTTCTGGATACATCTGCCTGTGCGTCTGGAAGGCGTGCAGCCGAATAAAAATCAACGATAACGTGGCAAAACTTTAACAGTGCACGATAGGAGCGTTCAATACTAAAGAAAAGGAGGTGGCGAACAAAATGCTAAGCTACGTTATGCTTATTAAATGGACTCAAGCAGGAATCGAGAAGGTAAGGGACACGCCCCAACGAGTGGAACTCGCCCGGAATACGTTCAAGTCCGTCGGTGGAAACCTTAAAGAGTTCTACTTTGTCTTTGGAAAGTACGATATGATTGCAATTGCTGAGGTTCCGAGCGACGAGGCAATGGGGAAAGCGGTACTCATTATCGCGGGCCGCGGAGCGGCAAGCATAGAGACCTTGAAGGCGTTTTCGGAAGCAGAAGGATATGAAATAATCAAGGGACTTCCGTAAGCTAAGCGTGCGCTGAGCGCTCAAGGCATTCTTCTTCCAAGTGATTCATTAGCTTAGACCTTTTTTGCTTCAGGCACAGGCGTAGTTCTATAGCTTCTAGCTACGCTTGACGGGCCGCCTCGCGGGGTAGAATCCGAAACTTTAAGAGCTACAGCCCTTTGCAGCGGCTAGGGGGTCGTACTCTGCCATTATCTTGCGTATGAGCTGTCTCGTCCTATCTCTTATCGCCTCATCAGGTTCTTTTGTCATGGACGATGACCTGACCCCGATTCCGTAGCAATAAGGGCTGATAATCTCCAGAAGCACGCCAAACGCTTATGGCCAAAGTCAGCGAAAATTGAACGAGGTGATTACGATGGGTGAATATCAAGACACTCTTAATGACATTAAGGCGACGCTGGGCATCGTTCCCGGCTTCATGAAGGGGCTTCCCGAAGATGTGCTCGTGCAGGACTGGCCGCTGTTCAAGAAGTATACTGGCGGACAGACCGCCATCCCCAACAAGTACCGCGAGCTGGGCGGCTTGATGGTGTCGGCGAACATCAAGTGTCCGTATTGTGCTCTCTTCCACACTGAGATGGCCAAGATGAACGGCGCTACGCAAGAAGAGCTCTCTGAGGTCTACTTTCTGGCAAGCTTTACGGCACGGTGGAGTGCCGCGATACACGCGCAGCAGATCGACTTTGACACCTTCAAGGACGAATTACAGGAGATACGTGCGTATCTGCAGAAGAAGTAATCGCAAAGCCATCGCGTCTTAGGCCTCATGGATGAATGCAACGAATGTCACCGGTCTGTGCCGTGATGTGACACTTTGCTATAAGGTTTGGCGAGAGCACTCGGAACGGCTTTAGGGCGTCGTTAATGAGCACCGCTGTGGCTCTAGCGCGAGCACTATCATTATTACTCTCCTTGCATGATTGTTGCATATGTCAAAAGCAGATGAGGCAGTCACTCTTTTTCAGCACGGTTTCAGCTGTTCACAGGCTGTGCTTTCGGTCTTTGCACAGGACTTCGGGCTCGACCGGGATCTGGCGCGTCGGATCTCGCAGGGATTTGGTGCTGGAATAGCCTACACAGATGACATCTGCGGGGCTCTCTCAGGTGCGATTATGGTCATCGGGCTGCGATACGGCAGGATAACGGCGGAAGACAAAACTGCTAAAGAAAAAACTTATGCGGTAGTCGGCGAATTTCTCAAGCAATTCAAACAACGCAATGGCTCAGTAGAATGCACAAGACTGCTCGGATATAACCTGTCAGACCCGCAACAGGTTGCTGAGGCAAAAAAGAACAAAGTCGTCATGGCACGATGTCCGGCGTTTGTCCGGGAAGCAGTTGAACTCGTTGAAAAGCTGATCTAAATGAACTAATCGACAAAAGCATCTTCGACAATGATTTTTATATCGTTAATAAATTCAATTGCCTCTTCTTCAGAAGTAACCCCCTGCACGTCAATTCGTCCATTTCTATAAATAGTGATGTCACACCCTTCGTGGGAAAACCGTGCAACCCCCAATTTTTCCGAGCACTTTGCTACGCCTTGTAATAATGAACACAACTCGTACATGGAAAACTTCCGTCTGAAATGTCCCTCTACGATTATCCCTCCACTTCGGCACGGTCGCAACGTCTTCACGTCGTACGCTTTCATTGCACTACTCCGTCTTGGGGCACCGGCTTGTCATTCTCTTGTAGAGGGCGTTGCCCTCTGACGTTAACTCGAGAT
This sequence comes from Methanobacteriota archaeon, assembly GCA_963701995.1. Taxonomy (GTDB): domain Archaea; phylum Halobacteriota; class Bog-38; order Methanoflorentales; family Methanoflorentaceae; genus Methanoflorens. Next base: position 1,567,109 of record OY969693.1, read on the forward strand.
CGTTGCGGTGCAGAATGGCATATCCGTCATCAATGAGACGTGCCATCTCCTCCTCTACTATCTTATCTCTGAGAGAGCCCCAACTCTTGACGTATTCCTGTTTCCTCCCAATAGACATACGCCTCCACATGAGATCGTGCGCTTTAATGTTGATGTCTATTTCCACGGACACCCTTACTAACGGGGAGTCTGTATGCGTTATGATTAATCTGAGCATTAATACACAAAGATGTAGCTTATGACAGATTATAACATCCGCGTCTTTGAAAAGCGCACCGGTGACTACGATCGGTGGTTTGAGACTCACACCTATGCTTACGAGTCAGAAGTATTAGCAGTCCGAAGCCTTCTCCCGCGGGGTGGCAAAGGGCTTGAGGTGGGCGTCGGCACTGGACGCTTTGCTTCTCAAGTTGGCATCAAAGTCGGGGTGGAACCGGCGCACTCTATGGCATCGATAGCCCGGCAACGAGGCATACAGGTCTACGAGACGAGAGCAGAAGCGCTCCCGTTTGCCAACGAGGCGTTCGATTTTGTGGTGATGGTCACAGCGATCTGCTTTTTCAGTGATCCTCAGCAAGCACTACGCGAAACAAAGAGGGTTCTCAAACCGCATGGGCATATAGCAATCGGTATGATTGACAAAGACAGCCCCCTTGGGAAGTCCTATGAAGCGAAAAAGGGTGAGAGTACGTTTTATCGGCACGCACACTTCTACTCTGTTGCGCAGGTGATAAATTGGCTAATGCAATCGGGATTTGGTGCAATCAAAACGTGTCAGACCATTTTCAAACTCCCAAAAGAGATGACTGCTATTGAGACTATAAAAGAAGGCTACGGTGAGGGGGGATTTGTCGTAATTGCGGCGCGAAAGGAGGTGAAAACGTGAAATTAGGTATTATCATCTATTCAAACGATCCAGAATCTGTGTGGAACGCATTCAGATTGGGAAATTACGCCATTAAGGAGGGCGATGAAGTTAAAGCCTTCCTCAGTGGCAAAGGAGTAGAAAGCGAATCTGTAGATACTGAAGCTTTTAACGTTACAGAGCAGATGCGTTCGTTCATTGATGGCGGTGGCACTATATTAGCCTGTGGCACCTGTCTCAAAATTCGCCAATCCGAAGGTTCCGAAATGTGTCCACTGTCAACGCTTGCGGATTTATACACAATTGTAAAGGAGAGTGACCAAATCGTTACCTTCTAAATCTCGCCCCGGATTGATTGAGTATGGATCTAAGCTCAGCAGAATCCGTTCTAATAATCTTGTTTTCTTTTTTTAGCTTTCACGGCGTGTCTTTCGCGATTCGAGTTGGGCGTTTCCTCAATAATCCATATCGAGGTCATGCACGTGCTCCGACCGCCCCGTTTAGAAGCAATTCATTAGTGACCTAACAAGCCCGTCACCGATGTTAAAAACGCCGCTGTGCTCCCAGCTTGCAGCGCCTATTAATTGATCTGTTGCGCTACTATGTCGCAAAAAAGAGAAGAGGAAGAAAGCTAACAACTTAGCGCTTCAGCCCTTCAAGTCGCTTGTTCACCTCTTCGAGGTGCATATTGAGGGCGTCTTTATACTCTTCGAGCATTTTGATTTCTTCGTCAACGTCCATCAGTGACACCGGGGGTTCCAGGCTCATTCCCATGCCCATCCCGTGCCCGTGGTGCCCGTGATGGTGATGCGTGCCGCAGCCGCAGGTGCAGCCACAACCGCAAGACTCGTATGAACCACTGTTTTGTCCGCACACGTTTCATTCACCTCCTGTAATCTATGGTTGAAACCGTTTTTCGTAGAACCCTATTAGATCATCAAAGAGTTGTTTTCTCCGTACCATCGTACTCAGCCCCGCCTTCAAGAAAGCAGCGCCCTTCTCAGTAACCGTATACACTCTTCTATCAGGGCCGGAATCTCCCTTCTCCCACGTTGATGCCAGTAACCCCTTCCCCTCCATCCGTCGCAACACGGTATAGATGCTTCCCGGCTCGAGCTTGTGACAGCCGCAGCTTCGTTCGTCGATCTCATTGAGGAGTTGATATCCGTACGTGGGTGTTTCATAGAGCACTCGGAGGATGAGGAACTGTATCCAGCTCCGTTCTGGATATTGCCAACAGTTGCAGCTGCTTTGATTACACATGGTTTTTCTAATCTCTTGTAAGCATCATTGTTATATACAACAATGATATATAAGCATTGCCAGATTTGTTGAACACACCGGTGAGAGAAAAATGGAACGAGAACGTGACGAAGTTATCGCGGTTAACAGATTGACAAAACGATTCGGCGCTATCACCGCTGTGGACGACATCTCGTTCAGCGTTCCTGAAGGTGAGCTGTTCGGGTTTCTCGGCCCAAACGGTGCCGGAAAGACGACGACCATCAGAATGCTCACGGGCATACTCACGCCAGATGCCGGGGGGATCTCCATCGGCGGAATCGACATACAAAAGCACCCAATCGCTGCAAAGATGCAAATGGGCATCATCCCAGAGATGAGCAACGTGTACACCGATTTAACAGCCAAGCAGAACGTCGTTCTCGCGGGGCGATTCTACGGTATGCACCGGAAGGCGGCTGAGGAACGCGCAGATCAGCTCTTGGAGCAGTTTGAACTCTCAGACAGAAAGGACGATCGCGTCGAGGAGTTCTCTAAGGGCATGAAACAGCGTGTGCTTATCGCCAGTGCGCTCGTGCACATCCCGCAGGTGCTCTTCCTCGATGAACCCACCTCGGGACTCGACGTGCACAGCCAACGTCTTATTCGCACCATCATCAGAGAAATGAATCGTGCGGGAACGACGGTGTTCTTGACGACCCACAACATTGAGGAGGCGAATACTCTGTGCGATCGCGTCGGCATTATCAACCACGGGACACTTGCTGCTATTGATACCCCTGAACGCCTGAAGACCGCGTTTAAAGAAACCCAATCCGTTGAGGTCGCATTTGATACACCCACAGATATGGGCGAGATCGAACGCAGCGGCTTGGTGAACCGAACGGAAAAGGCAGGCGACAAGTGGCGCTTTTACACCGATGATCCCGATGCGCTGGCTAAGTGGGTTTTCGCTCTTGCCGAGAGAGAGAAGCTTTCTTTTACTGTGTTGAGCATCGAAGGCGCCAGCCTGGAAGACGTCTTCGTTACCGTGACGGAGGGCAAAGCACGTGCCCCGTGATGCCCTTCGCAGCTACCTTCGCAGCATATGGCTCATAGCGGAGAAGGACATGCGGATTTACTACACCAAGCCGCCGGTGCTCATGTTTGGCTTCCTTTTCCCCCTGTTCATGTTCCTGGCGTTCTACCTCGGCAGGAGCGCCGACCTTCACACCCTCTTCCCGGGACTCGCAGCAATGTTCGTGTTCTTCGTCGCTTCGTCCGTTGGCCCACTCATCACTCCATGGGAGAAACGGGCAGGCACCTACGAACGGTTACTCTCCTTTCCCGTGACCGTAAACACGCTGATTCTCGGGGACGTTGTCGCAGGCATGCTATACGGCATCATCATCAACGTCATCATCCTGGCCGCAGGAACGGCGGCGTTCGGCTACGCTGTGAGCCTCTCAGGAGTTCTCCTAATCGCTATAAGCCTGCTGCTAGGCGCGTTCTGTTTCTCAGCTCTCGGCGTGCTCCTCGCGTCTCCGGCGAGCGCAAACCCCTCCAATGTCATGATGCTGTCAAGCCTCGTCCGGTTTCCACTGATCTTCATCAGCGGCATATTTGTGCCGATTGCGAGCCTCCAGGGGGTCGCAAGGGTGGCCGTCTACTGTTCGCCGATCACGTACCTCGTTAACGGGTTTGACCTCGGTTTGTTGGGAAGCGCCGCGATCCCGCTCCTGCTGGGTTGGGCCGTCCTTATCGGCTTTAGCATTGTCTTTGTGCTGTTCGCCCGTATTTTTCACCGGCGCAACCTGATGAAAGGCCTGTGATCAAGCGCGAGTACGCGTTTCCCGTCGATTGGCACCGACATCCTGTTGACTGAGTGCGAGCTACAAAAGAAAGACTGTGTATATGTCCGTCGCTAGTGTTTCGCTTCCCGATTTTGCCTGAAATATCCCGTCGAAAACCACAGGGCAACGCTCACAAGGCTTATGAGAACGGGAACCTCAATCAACGGCCCTATAACGGCAGCAAAGCTTGACCGGAGCCTATGCCAAAGACGGCCACTGCCACCGCTATGGCGAGCTCGAAGTTATTGCTCGCCGCGGTGAATGCGAGGTGGTCGACTGGGCGTAATTAACCCTGAGGCGCCAGCACAGGTAAAAGGTCGCAAAGAACATGACGACGAAGTACATGAGCAGCGGGATGGCGATCCGCACGACGTCGAGCGGGAGCATTATGATGTAATTTCCCTTCAGCGAGAACATAATGACGATGGTATACAGCAGGGCGAGCAACGTCACTGGCCCGATCTTTGGAACAAAACGTGTCTCGTACCATTCGCGCCCTTTGAGCTTCAGCCCAGCATACCGCGTCAGCATCCCTGCAACAAAGGGGATGCCGAGATAGATGGCCACCGTCTTTGCGATCTCTCCGATCGACACGTTGACCACGGTCGCCTCTTGGAAGATGCCCAGCCACTGCGGCAGTATCGTGATGAGGAAGTAGGCGTAGGCAGAGTAGAAGAGTACCTGAAAGATGGAGTTGAGAGCGACAAGTGCCGCTGCATATTCAGAATCGCCGCCGGCGAGACTGTTCCGACGATGACCATAGCGATGCGTGGCGCGATGCCTATGAGGATGAGCCCGACCATATATTCAGGATAGCTCCTCAGAAAGATGACGGCCAACGCGAACATAAAGAGCGGCGCGACCACCCAGTTCAGCACCAGCGTTAAGCCTAAGACCTTGGTATTCCGAAAGACGAGTCCCAGTTCCTCGTAGCGAGCGTCAGTAGCATATTCAAGCGGGAGAGTCTGGCCTTAGGCTTTTCCAGCATAATAGAAAAGAGATGAATCTGTCAGCGCCTTATCGATACAAATCGGACCGAGAACAGACACTTAAGGCTTCTTTCCCGCCACTTTAATACTCACCACAGAGTCGGCCAGGTCTCGCAATTCATCAGGAGTCAGGTTGATGCTGTCCCGGATCGCTTGCGCGGACGGATCGCTTGCCTTATAGTCAAGCGGGAAGGAGGATTCCTCTACGATGCGAACGTCGTCAAATCCCGCAGCCCGAATGGTCGCAATGTAGGCATCTTTCATGATTGCCCCCGAGAGGCAGCCGACATACGCTGCAACTGACTGCTTAACGACGTCTGGCAGCTCGTGAAGCAAAACCATATCAGAGACCGCAAGCCGACCGCCGGGCTTCAATACCCGAAACGCTTCCCTAAAGACGGCGGCCTTGTCGGGGGTGAGGTTAATCACGCAGTTTGAGATGATGACATCGACAGAATTATCGGCAGCAGGCAGGTGTTCCAATTCGCCCAGTCGGAAGTCGACGTTGCTGTAGCCGCCCTTACGCGCATTCGCCCGTGCCTTTCCGATCATTTCAGGCGTCATATCAACGCCGATCACGTGTCCAGCTGCACCGACCGCGTTTGCGGCCAGGAAACAGTCGAAGCCAGCTCCTGATCCGAGATCAAGCACCGTCTCGCCTTCCTTCAACGAAGCGAGCGCGGTCGGATTGCCGCAGCCAAGTCCGAGATTTGCTCCTTCGGGCACTGAGGCAAGCTCTTCTTCCTTGTAGCCTACGGCCCGGCTAATGTCGTGCGCCAGATCAACGTTACTGCCACAGCACTGGCTCACCGGGATAAAATTAAGCCTTTCGCCCTTCGCCACCTTCGCATAGCCATCTCTAACAACGCTCTTTATCTTCTCTTCTTCCATACCACCATCACCCCGTTTACGCCAACTCTTTGAAAATAGGGCCTAAAAAGCCCTTAACCGTCGCCGAGAGCTCCTCGACCTTGATTAGAGAGATGCAGCAGACCTCGCCGTCTCGCTCGCAGCTGACGGCAGCCAGCTTGTCCCCCGCCCGGATGTGGGCACGGTCGCGTAGCTCTTTAGGCAGCACCATCTGCCCTCGCTCGTCAACGCTCACGACCGCTTCAACCTTGCAGCTATTCTTGCCCGCATCGCCGGGCGCACAATATGAGGCTTCTTCTGTCATAAAACTCTAGACAATAGTATAATTATCAGTGTATTTAAACTTTTCTGATAAATCCTAATAATAAGATAAGTTGGAGAATTTCCGATTATAAACACAATGGGTACGGAGCCGGGATGTAACAAACACGCAAGGCGCTAACGGGAAGCGAATGTCGATCCACTCCCTTAGCTCGTCACGCACGCCCCTAAAAGACTTGCACGGTGCACCTTCAGTGCATCCCTTACGTTTATTAACCCGCGCGAGAATTCAGAATTTAGCTGTACAAACAGGGGGACATATGGAAAGAACGGTTATTACCACAACCAAGGGAGTAGCGGGTATTTCTCGCCCTTTTAAGAGCATTATAGAGCAACTAGGCCTGCATAGCGAAGATACCATCATGTACGTCGGGCTGCCAGGGGTTTGTACTCCATTTGTTGAGCTGCTCTCTTACGCAATAAGGACTTTAGGAATCAAACAGGCGTTTGTCGCTAATTTGGACCTTTCCTTGGCAAAGACAGTCGTGCCGGTGGACTATGTGGGCATACAGTTCGCAGATCCTGTAAAGATTGATAAAGCTAAGGTCATCGTGGTCCTCGGCGGGTTAGCGATGCCCATCTCACCTGTAAGCCGCGACGATGTTTCCTCGTTCCTCCAGCGCGTTTTGCTGCCAGGAGGTTCGGTAATCGGTGTCTCGTTCATGAACATGTTTGAACAAGTCGGCTGGACATCGGCATTACCATTCAATTTTTTGATTGACGCGACCATCGACCCCGTGAGGGTTGAACAATTCTCAACGTAGAAAGGCACAAAAATTGGATGGCGTTAAACGGAACTATCAGGACCCTCCGGTGGACCAGGCGCAATGACTAACGCTGTTTCCGACATTCTGGAAAAAATCAAAAGCGGTGGCCGAGTCGACGAAAAAGAAGCCCTTATTTTGCTCAATGTGCGTGGAGCTGATCTTCACGCGGTGCTCGCAGCTGCTGACACTGTTAGAGAGATGCGGGTCGGCGACGACGTGACCTACGTGATCAATAGAAACATAAACTTCACCAATATCTGCATCGGGTCGTGCGGATTTTGCGCCTTCAGAGCGAGACAGGGTGATCCCGAGGCCTATTTCTTGTCCGTCGACCAGATCGTCGAACGGGCGGTCCAAGCGCGAGGCGAAGGTGCGACCGAAGTTGGGATTTTCAGTGGGCTCCACCCCAAGGTGGATGGCAATACCTACGTCAAAATCGTGCGAGCCGTGCGGAAGGCTGTTCCGGATATCCACATACACGCCTTTTCGCCTGCTGAAGTCGCATATGGCGCCGATAAGCTGGGCATTTCATACGTCGAAATGCTCAAGATGCTCAAAGAAGCGGGTCTCGATTCGATGCCGGGCACTGCAGCTGAGATTCTCGTCGATGACGTGCGCAAAGCGTTGTGCCCAGAGAAGATCGACACGAAAACGTGGACAGATATCATTGTTACGGCTCATCGGCTCGGAATTCCGACAACGTGCACGATGATGTACGGCCACATAGAGTCGTATCAGGACGTGGTCGACCACCTGCAGCTTCTGAGAACGATACAGGACACGACCGGCGGCTTTACGGAGTTCGTCCCGTTGACCTTCATCCATTACAACACGCCGATCTATCGTGCGGGTATCGCACGTCCGGGCGCGACGGGGCGAGAGGATCTTCTCATCTTTGCGTTGGGGCGAATGTATCTCGACAACATCCCAAACATACAAGTGTCCTGGGTCAAGTTGGGAACGAAATTCGCTCAAATTGCGCTGACCTGCGGTGCAAACGATCTTGGCGGCACGTTGATGGAAGAGAACATAACGCGGAGCGCGGGAGGGACAGCCGGGCAAAGCCTAACGCCAAGCGAGTTTGTCAGAATAATCACCGACCTCGGACGTGTGCCTCGAGTACGAGACACGCTTTATCAGATGCGGCCCGCCTGAGTATGCGAACTTCCGCCGACACGCAAGCCTGTGCGTGATATAATGAGGTGGCTGTTCGCGACATCGTCGTCAAATGGCTAGCTGCACCGTGGGTGATTTGGGGCGCCTCTGTCATATCTGTTCGCAACGGTAACGAAGAGGCGCACGCTAGAACAAACCTCTAGTTTTTATGGAGCCAAAGCACCTCAAAAGAGCTCAAAAATGATGCTTTTTAACCCACGAATTAGGAGTTAAAATCGAGCTTCTGAGGCGATAAAAAACGCATTTTAATTTTATTATAGTTCCGATATTTAATTCGTTATCGCATAAATAATGTTAAATACTATTACCTATCAATTATGCGTGATCTAGCGAACCATATAATGCCAATAATTCATTTTAAGCAATTTTAATGCCGCAGAATACGCTGAATTCGCGGTTCGCTGGATTAGTGAATCAGAAATCTGGGCTTGAAAGCCAAATACCATACAAGGGAGGAGTTAAATGGATCCGCAAATGATGGTAGAGCTAGGCGCTTTGACCCTTGTTGGCGCTGCGGCCCTGATTGCTGGCGTGGCAGAGGATCTCGAATCCGATGTCGGTTCACAGAGTAACCCGAATTCGCAGGTACAGCTGGCCCCACAAATGGGCTATCTGCACCGGCTCTATAACAAGGCCATCTCTGGTGAACCGGCTTCTTATCCGTTCTACGCAGCAATCGGAGCGTCAACCGTGCTATCGGTCTTGTCTGTCACTGGTAACAGCAGTCTGATAGGCGTCTTCTTCGCTCTTGTAGCCGGTGCTTTCGTTACCTCGTTGATACACGGCGTTTATGCCACGACGTCCTACATGGGCAGACTGGCAAGTCAATCGCGATTTGGGCAGCCAATCTATTTGGACGTCTTGCGAACGCATACGCCCGTGTTGATGGCACACGGCTTTGTAGCGAATTTTAGCGTCTTATTGTTGACGTGGGTGCTAATAGCACAACACTTTAGTCCGTTCCCCTTTGTCGTGCTTGCATTTATTTGGGGGATCGCTCTTGGAGGCGTAGGTTCCGCAGTGGGCGACGTGCACCTTGGAACCGATCGGTACTACCAAGACAGGCCTTACGGCTCCGGCGTGAACGCCGCACATTCGGGCAGCGTCGTGCGCAAAGCCGAATCTGGCCTCAGGAATTCCATAGACTGCGCGTGGTTCTGTTCCAAATTCGGAGGACCACTGACAGGGCTGGGATTTGGCCTCGTCGTTTACCTGCACTTCTGGAAGGAAGTTGTGGTAACGAGCTGGTGGTCAGCACTCGCTGGCGTGATAATCGTCGTGATCTTCATTATCATGAACACGTACCTCGAACGCTACTCGCGGCAGCGATACGGAACGTATAAGGAAGAGGTGGAGGAGTGATGCACGATGTTTAGTCTTTTATACTGGGTATGGATAATACTCGGCGGGATTCTGATCGGTGCAGGCGTCCACTTTATCCCGGTCGGTGGCGCTCCTGCGGCAATGTCGCAGGCAACCGGCGTAGGAACTGGCACGACGATGCTTGCTGCCGCTTCAGGTCTCACGGGGCTCATCGGGGCAGGCTCTGCCTATGCTGCGACTGGCGGGGATTTTGCGTATACCATCGTCATGGGCGGCGTGAGCGCAGCGCTGATGATCTCGGTTCTAGCGTTTATCGCAAACGTCATGTACGTTTACGGTGCCGGCGTGCCACTCGCATCGGCTAAAGTGAAATACGACCCCATCTCAAAATGGCGTCAGGACCTGTACGTATCGCGTGGTACCGAGGGTCACGGAACACCGATGTCCAGTTTTGTCAGCGGCATCATAGGCGCATTCCTCGCCGGTGTCGGCGGCGCACTCGTGTACTTCGCGCTCGCTGCATCGTACGCAGGGATATCAGGATTCAACGGGACGTTTGGCGGCTATCCGGCCCCCTACTACGTCTCGCTCGCTGCAGCCTTTGCCATTGGGATATTCTTCCTCAATTGCGTGATGGCGTCGTACAACATTGGCGGAACGATCGAAGGATTCCACGATCCGAAGTTCAGGCGTTTACCGAAGTCCATCGCGGCGAGTCTCGTCGTATCGGCAGTCGGTGGGCTATTTGCGCTGCTTATAGTCGTAATGCTACCAGGGGGGATCTGATATGGCCGAAGGTGAAAGATCACCACGACAGCTCCTTGTTATCGGGGTTGTTGGCGGCCTTATCGGTATTTATCTCGCCAACTACCTGAACAGTATGACTAATACGGCGTGGTTTTCGTTCTTTGCCGCACTGGGGGCCGTACTCGCCGTCTTCTGGGGCGCAGACGCCGTCAGACGAGTGGCAAGTTACGGGCTTGGGACGGGCGTGCCCTCAATAGGCCTGCTGTCGCTCGGAGCCGGCCAAGTGGCCGTGTTGCTCGGGCTTGCAGTGGCTATGAACTATAACATCCAAGTGGCAGCTCCTATAATCGCGCTGATTCTAGCGGCGATTATCGGCCTCGTGAACGGTATCATGGCGCGACGCGTCATCAAGATGAACATCGCCATAATGGAAAGGTCGATGACGGAAATCGCAATGGCGGCGTCCCTAATCATTCTAGGTTTCAGGACCTGCGATCGCTGGTGGCTTCGCGTTCGACTTGATCATGAAGTACGTGGTCGCGTCAGGGTTTATCATCGCCGTGTTCATCGTCGGCGGGATGGCAATGCTCCATCCGTTTAACGCCTGCCTTGGACCCGACGAGAGACAAAAGCGGACGCTCAATCTCGCGTTGTCGACAGGATTCATCGCCATGCTCGTAGCAGGAATCGCCTCGGGTGCGATCAACGGCATCCAGGCCGCAGTGCCGACGATGATTGTCGCGATCTTCGGGTGGATCATCTACTACCTGCGGTTCTTTGCGGACACGAAAGAGGATGCGGCGGCGATGCTGTCGACCGGTCTGTTACCGAAGGAGGAGGAAGTCACATGAAATTCGTTGACATGTCTTCTGACGTCGGCCTGCAGATGGATGTTGAGGAGTTTGTCATAGCGAAGGTGCGGGACGACCTCGTCTTCTATTCCTTGGAGCCCGTTGCGGCTCAAATCGAGGAGTATGACGTAATAGCGGACGGCGTGGTGAACTCGCTTGGCACGGGCAAGCCGCTCATCGAGCAGTTTCCGGGAAGAGAACGGGCGCATTACTGGGCAGGCATGTGGACCAACGCGTTCTATGGGTTCACTGTCGCCATGATTTTCCTTGCGCTCGTGACCATCATCCTTCGCGTCAGAGGGGGGATGTAGCCGTGGCAGAAAAAACCGCCCCAGCACCTAACTGGCCAGTGACCAAGGGAGATTTCTTCTTTGGCGATCCAGAGAGCCCTGTCTGTGTGGTGACCTTAGGGTCGCACTTCGGCAAAGTGTTTACAGACATCGGAGCAGCGATTGAAGGCACGGCAAAGACCGAGAATATCGGCCTCGAGAAGGTCATAGTGAACATCATCTCGAATCCGAATATTCGGTTTCTGATCCTCTGCGGCTCGGAAATCATGGGACACGTGACCGGTCAGTCTCTTGAGGCACTGTATAAGAACGGCGTGAAGGAAGGACGCATAATCGATGCAAAGGGAGCAATCCCGTTCATAGAAAACCTAAACGAAGAGCATCTTGAGAGGTTCCAAAAACAGGTCGAATTCATCAGCATCATTGGCAACGAGGATGTCAGCGCGATATCCGCGAAGGTCAAAGAGCTGCTCGCACGAGACCCCGGAGCCTATCCGGAACCTCCGGTCGTCGTTGAGATAAAGGAAAAAGAAACCGAGGAGGCCATTGTCGAGGCCCCTATGGCAGCAGAAATAGCGGCCTTGCAATCCCGCGTGCAGCATTTGCAGTTCCACATGAAGACCATCGGGAACTTAAACAAGTACGCCGCCGGCGTCTATGCCGGAAAGATCGAGGGGATTGTGATAGGGCTGCTCATTTCGATCGGAATCTTGGGGTTACTAGCCCTAGCTTGAGGTGAAAAATGGCAGCAGAACGTTTTGGCGGAGGCGGCGGAGAGCAGGCACCAGCCGGCGAAGCGGCCGAGCCCACAACAGCCATTGAGTTCGACCAGGGCATAGCTAAACCCCTGGCACCGAGCATGGCATCGTTAGACACACTGATGAACGACATAAGGTATCGTGCGCTACTTACCACGCGAACCCTCAAACTTGACTCCGGGTACGGGAGCAGCTCGATACTCGGGTTTGCGTTGGGGTTCGCGGGCGCGTGCCTTATTGCGGGACTGCCATTGCTCTACTTCTTCCTAAAGTGAGGTGTGAGAATATGCCAAAGCAATTCCCACAGGTAATAGTAGACCAAGCGGACTACCGAGAGCTCCAGCACAAACTCGACTCGATCGAAGAGCGACTGGAGTTTACAATGGCCGAAGTCGCGCAGCGGTACGGGCAGCGCGTGGGTAGGGACATAGGCATCGCCTATGGCCTCATCGGAGGGATCATCCTATTCCTCGTGCTCAACACGCTAACGCAACTCTCGGTCTTGTTTAGGCTATTCGGGTGAATGACGACGAAGGAGGTTCATATAGCATGTTTAGATACGATAAAAAGCAAACCGTTTTCGAGATAGGCGGTTTTCACGTTGGTGGTCAGCCCGGTGAATATCCGACCGTGCTCGCCAGTTCGATGTTCTACTCCAAGCACAAGGTGGTTTTAGACCCCCTGAAAGGTGAGATTGACAAGGAACTCGCCGAAACGCAATGGAACACACAGGTCGAGCTGTCGGACCAGACAAGCGTCAGCTACTGGAACCAGTTGATCGCTGAGACCGAAGAGGCGATGCAAAAGTACATCGACTGGCACCTGGAAATCGCCCCCGGGATCGCCTTCCTGGTCGATTCGAGCGTGCCGGCGGTGCGCATGTTTGCGGCAAAATACTCGGATGAAATCGGCGCGGGAAAACTCGCCGTTTATAACTCCGTCAACGCAAGTGCACTGCCAGAAGAGTGGGAGGCGATAAAGCAAACAGATGTCGACTCAGCCATCGTTTTGGCGTTCAATCCGACAGACGTGAGCCCGAAAGGCCGACTCGACATACTCACTGTTGGCGGCACAGGCCAGGAACAGGGACTCCTAACGTCTAGTGAAGATTCCGGCATTACGCGGCCGCTGCTCGATGTCGCTTCGCTTTCACTCGGCGCAGGCGCGGGCCAGTCAATCCGATCGGTGGTCGCATTCAAGGGCACGCTCGGGTTCCCGACCGGAGGCGGACCACACAACATCCCTGATGCGTGGACGTGGTTGCGCAGATACAGGAAGGCCGGCCACCCAGAGGTGTGGGAACCGTGTAGTATCGGTGCAAACATGATCTGTGGAATTGTCGGCGCCGACTATCTCTTGTATGGTCCGATCGAATTGTCAACGATAATCTTCCCCGCTACGGCGATGATCGACATCATGGTTCAGGAGAGCACCGCAGAGCTAGGCGTCGAAGCGCAGACGGAAGACACAGCGCTGAGTAAGCTGGTTTAACGCCAGCTTTCTTTTTTTTCTTTTTTTCTTACGTGCCGCACCGGTACACGCTTGATCTTTCGCCCTATGATCTGGTGCGATTCAATGGCAGTCTTTGACCCGACCCTTTTGCGAGAAAAAAAAATCGTGGATCTGTCTCAACTCATATCAGCTGATACAGCGACATATCCAGGGGATCCCAGTCCGCGACTCGAGGTGCTCAGCACCATCGACAACGGTGGAGCGAACACAACACGTATCGTCTTGAGCGCACACGCTGCCACCCACGTCGACGTGCCTTATCATCTCCTAGAAAGCGGTAAAACCGTTGACGAACTGCCTCTCGAAGCGTTCTGCGGCAGCGCGCTAACGTACGACCTAACGCACAAAGCTCTTGGGTCACGCATTTGCCCCGGCGATTTGACGACGAAGATTCCCTTGCGACACCACGAGATAGCGCTGTTTTATACGAGGTCGAACGATCCGACGTTTAACGGGCCGGCAAGGCGCTGTTTCACTTGTTTCGATACGGCTCTCGCGGACTGGCTGATAGAGAAGCAGGTCAAAGCAGTAGGAATCGACAGCATGTCCGTAGATTCGCTCGACTCATCTGAGAACGAGGTGCATAAAAAGCTCCTCCAAAATGAAATTGTCATCTTTGAAAATCTTTCGAACAATCTCCGGCTCTTGGTGGAAAAGCGTGCGCTATTCTTTGGCATGCCGCTGAGACTGAAACGTGCTGACGCTTCTCCTGTGCGTGCTTTTGCATTACGCTAACGGGGATGTGGCATCCACTGAATAAATCCGTCCAGATCGTTTTTCAGGCTCAATAAGCATTAATACACATACGTGCGAACGTTATGATGGAGGACGTGACATGGGCGATGCAGTTGCTCTCGACATCAAGAATAACGCGAGTCGCCCAGTGATGCGGGCGGCGCGTCGGTAGGGACATAAGCATCGCATATGGCCTCATCGAAGGAATCAGTATTCCTCGTGCTCAACACGCTAACGCAACTCTCGGTCTTGTTTAGGCTATTCGGGTGAATGACAACGTAAGGTGGTTCATATAGCATGTTTAGATACGATAAAAAGCAAACCGTTTTCGAGATAGGCGGTTTTCACGTTGGCGGTCAGCCCGGTGAATATCCGACCGTGCTCGCGAGCTCGATGTTCTACGACAGGCATAAGGCGGTTATAGACCACGTCAACGGTGTGTTTGACAAGGACACCGCCGAAACGCAATGGAACGTACAGGTGGAGCTGTCGGACACGACAGGGCTCGGCTACTGGAACCAGCTGATCGCAGAGACCGAAGTCGCGATGCAAAAGTACATCGACTGGCACCTGGAAATCGCCCCTGGGATCGCCTTCCTAATCGATTCGAGCGTGCCGTCGGTGCGCATGTTCGGTGCGAAGTACGCGACTGAAATCGGCGCGGCAAACCTCGCCGTTTATAACTCCGTCAACGCAAGTGCGCTGCCAGAAGAGTGGGAAGCGATAGGTCAAACAGATGTTAACTCAGCCATCGTTTTAGCGTTTAACCCGGCGGACGTGAGCGTCAAAGGTCGTATCGAGATGCTCACCATCGGCGGTACCGGGCAGGAACAGGGGCTTCTAAAGTCCAGCGAGGAGGTCGGCATCACCAGACCGCTGCTCGATGTCGCTTCGCTCGCACTCGGCGTCGGCGCGGGACCATCAATCCGCTCGATGGTCGGATTCAAGGGCGTGCTTGGGTTGCCGACCGGAGGTGGACCACACAACATCCCTGATGCGTGGACGTGGTTGCGCAAATATAGGAAGGACGGCCACCCAGAGGTGTGGGAACCGTGTAGTATCGGCGCAAACATGATCTGCGGTATTGTCGGCGCCGACTATCTCTTGTATGGTCCGATCGACTTGGCAACGATAATCTTCCCCGCTATGGCGATGATCGACATCATGGTTGAGGAGAGCGCCAGAGAGCTAGGAGTCGAAGCGCAGACGGAAAACACACCGCTGATGAGGCTGGTTTAACACCAGCACCTTTCTCTTTTTTTGCATTTTTGTGTTTCTCGAGTGCTGGAGCGCACGAGCCGGACAACTAGCTCGTCGCGAAAATTGTGTTAATATCGCTCAAACGCGCTCCATAAGCATTAATACGAATGCGAACGAACTAAGAAGTAGAGGAAAAACGGAATGAGCGATGCAATTGCTTACGATATGAAGAATCAGGCGATTAGTGTTGGCGCGCACGTCAAGTACGCCGGAACACATACGCGCGGAAAAGTGAAAGAGATCCGCGTCGCTGGCGATTCAACCTGGGTGCTTATTGACTCGACGAATCTGTATTATGCTCCTGAGCACCTAGAGCTCGTGAGCAAAGAAATGGAAACCGCAGACAAAGAAGCTCAATCACTCGAAGAGTTCCGCAGACGCCTTGATCAGAAAAGAGAGACGCTTCACGCGACTATGGAAGGCTTTGATGAGCCAGGCGGTTGATTCCTACCTCAAGTGCTGAAAAGGGATTCGCGTTCGTCACGGTTACTCGTTGATAAACTTTCTCGTCTCTTCTTCTACGAATTTGCGGATCTTTTCTATTGTCTCCTTGTCCGCTCTAAAAGCGAGAAGGTCACGAGACGTCACGTCAGCAAGTCCAGTTTCCACATCGGCATAGGCTGAAACAACGTCCGTGTTGAACTCCTTGCACGCTGCAATTATGACCTTGCTTGGAATGCCTGGTGGTAATACAAGCTCGTAAACGTCCTCATTTTGTTCGCTAGTGTCCTTTTCTGCTTCTGAAGGCATCGAACATAGTTCTACCTCTTGCTACTTCTATCTATCGACAATGGCTAGCTTGGGGCACGAGGCGCGCTGAACAAATGCCTCTTCTGGTGTTGACTAATTGCACCCCAAAGTTTTTCAAAGTCGAATTGTAAGGTACCTGCGACAAAAGCCAACGTCTCGGCTGACGCCGAGCGAGAAGGAATGCGATGGACACAACGATTAGTTCGAAGGAGAAACTTAGCTTCATCATCGAAGGTCCAAAGAGCGTCTGGAAACTGCTAGGGATTCATCCGCGTTTCGGTCCTAGCTGGGCGCGCATGACGAAAGACAATGAGGGGGGGACACACGAAATAACGGGATCTTTGGGAGACATTTTCAAGATCTATTCTTCTGATTTTGATTACACGTTTGTTACGATCGCTGAGGGCGCTAGTCTTAAGGAGATCAATCACATCGTGTTTGAGGATTTCACGTACTCCGTCTCTCGTCGCTGGTACAACATACTGCAAAACATCGGAACTTTCAAAGGAAACCTAGATGAAGAGGCTCAGAACCTCTAACGTCCCCTGTTTCTGTTCAAGCCTTCAGTGTGTGGATCCTCGGCAGCACACGGGTGCGTCAATGCATCCCTTTTTATCACAGGACGCGGCAACGCCAGCCATCGATCTATTTATTAGGCGGTAACGCATGTCGTACACGGGAAGCTTCACGCTCTAAGGCCCTCCACGGCAAACAAATAGCGAATCGCGGCACGTATTAGAGACACTATGAAAGGCAAGATCGAACTGCACTCTGCACCAAAGACCTATTGCGTCGACACTCACAGGGTGATGCCGCCGGCAGAAACCCTTGAGCGGATAAAGTCGGTAATACCTGAGGTCGGAATAACGCGCGTAGCCGACATTTCAGGACTTGATCGCGTTGGTCTACCCGTTTTTTCTGCGATAAGGCCTTCAGCGGCAGACGGCGCGATATCAGTCTATGCCGGCAAGGGTGTTACCGAATCAGAGGCGCGCGTTTCAGTGATCATGGAGGCTGTAGAACGATTTTCTGCCGAAGTCGAGAATTTCAAGCAGCAACTGTTGTTCGACTCCTATGAAAACCTCTCAGCTGACAACAGCGCCCTTAACCCGGCCGACCTTATACTACCAGGCCACCTTTCCTCAGACACCAAGATCGAGTGGTATCCGAGCTGGGACCTTCTTAACGACGAAGAGGTGCTCGTCCCGGCAAACGCCGTTTTTCACCCATACACGCCGCACCAAGGCAGATGGCAGCTATTCCGCAGCAACACCAATGGTCTCGCCTCAGGCAACGTCATTGAAGAGGCGATCTTTCACGGCCTCATGGAAGTCGTCGAAAGAGATGCGGTAAGCATTGCCGAGATCAACCGAGATCCAGGCATCGGTCTCAATGTGGGTGTCGGTCCGGCAGGCGATATCGTCAAAAAGTTCGAAGCACAAGGGATCCGCATACAGCTCTGGTGGGTGCCCACTGACACGGGCACTCCCTCGATTGTTGCTGCCTCTGATGATGAAAAGATGCGTGATGCAGCTCTGTTGGTCATGGGAGCCGGAAGTCACACTGATCCGCAAATCGCAGCCCTCCGAGCATTGACCGAAGTAGCTCAGTCGAGAGCTACACAGATACACGGTGCTCGCGAAGACACCGACCGAGAGTCTGTGGCTCGGTTGATCGGGTATGAGAGGATGAAAAGACTCAACAAGCACTGGTTGGCAGAACCAGGCGAGACTCTTGAGCTTGACGCAATCGAAACGTCAGCTGCCGACTCCATTGATGGCGACATCAGGCTGACACTTGGGCGGCTGAGCGATGTGGCAGACCGCGTTATCGTCTCTGACATTACAGTGAGCGCCATCGGCGTTCCGGCTGTTCGTGTAATCATTCCCGGGTTTGAGGTCTTCTTTTTGGATCGAGAACGAAAAGGAAAGCGCGCAAGAGGATGGCGAAGCACGACTGCATAATATTCACGGGCCCGAGCTTATCGTGGTCTGAAGTGGCGTCTATAGACAAGAGGCCGCGCTGTTGCGCTCCTGCCGTGCGAGGGGGTGTCTCTAGCGCAGTTGAAGCGGGGGCAAGGCGCATCGGCTTGATTGACGGGGTTTTTTATGATCGCGCAGCGGTTTCGCATCGGGAGATCATCGATGCTGTACGGTCAGGCGTGACCGTCGTTGGTGGATCCAGCATGGGGGCGTTGCGGGCTTCGGAACTTGACGGCTTCGGGATGATCGGAGTTGGGAAGATCTACGCCTGCTTTAAGCAGGGCCGTATCGAAGCGGATGATGAAGTTGCCGTAGCGTACAACCCAGTTACTTTCGCGCCTGTTTCTGATCCGCTCGTGAATATCCGGTTTGCCTTGCACTTGCTTGTTCAGACTGGCGTCGTCGATGCGGGCACGAGTGACGCGCTCTTGGGTCTAGCACGCAGCATCTTCTATATGGAACGAAGCTTTCCTTTGCTTTTGAGCATTGCAGAACAACGCGCACTTGTAACCAAGCAGGGGCGTATCGCGATCGAGACGTTCCTCGTGGGCCACGACTATGACCTGAAAAAACGAGATGCGCAGCTCGTGGTCCAAGCAGTCATTAAACCTGATGATCAGCTGCGCTAGGTGCGACCGTGATAGACCGATTCGAGTCTGACGTTAGCCACCGGCTGCAGAGGTGCGACGGCACGAAGATCGCTCTCTTGGGCATTGGAAACGAATTTCGACGCGATGATGGCGTCGGACTTACTGTTATAGACAGGTTAAGCGCGCTCATTCATCACCCTTCGATCTCTCTGGTGAAATGTCACGAAGTCCCAGAGAACTTCACAGGTCACGTCAAGCGCTTCAAGCCAGCTTGCGTGATACTGATAGACGCAGCCGATTTCGGCGGTGCTACCGGCGAAGCTCGCATCTTTGAGCTGAGCGAGGTTGAGAGTATCGAAGTTACTACGCATCGGCCTTCGCTCGCTATGCTGGGGGAATACCTTCAGTCAGAGACTAGCGCCAGCATTTTTGTAATCGGGATTCAGCCTGCAGACCGAGAATTTGGAGAAGGCCTGAGCCCGGCCGTACGCAGAGCCAGTATTGTTGTTGCGGACGCGTTAAGAACAGCTTTAAATCGTTTTGGCGCAAAGAAAGATTGAGGTCCTCTTGATGGCTGCCCCTGATTTTAGTCAGCTGCCCTGGATAGTGCCCTATCAAGACATACTCGCGATCGCAGGAACAGACTGTGTCGAGCTGCTTGAAGTAACCAACTGCTACGGGGGCGCCGCGTGGGCGCGCTACCATTATACCCAAACGAGTCCGCTGATCATCTCAAGCCGCACCGTAGGAAGTACGACGCGTTATCTATTGAGAGTGGGTACATCCAATTTAAAACTTAGGCCTTCCGTTTCCGCTGGGGGAATTGAATCGGTCGAACTGTCCGACGATGTCGTGAAGGTGACGTACGCGGGTCTTGGAGGAGGCGGCGTGGGCGCTACCATGTGCCGGGCGCTAGCCCGCGACGTCATCGACTATGATTTGACGCCTGCAGGAGGTAGTAAAATGAGTCGCGGGACGCTCACATTGCCGAAACGGTCGCGTGTCATCGTTGGGGTAGACGATACTGACACCAAAGAAGAAGGTGCAACGTGGTCGCTTGTAAACAATATAGCCGCAATGGTCGACAATAAGACACTTCGATACGTGTCCCACGCCATCGTGCAGCTCTACCCTGTAAAGGCGAAGACGAAAAATTGCGTGGCCACAGTCGTGGAATTTGCTAGTTTGAACGCCAACAAGCCCATCAAAAAGTTTCAAGAACTGTTAGAGGATTACACGCTTTCAGATCAAACAGGCATGGCTGTTCTAAACTCATTTGGCGCGAAAAGCCTCTCAAGTTACGGCGACGCCGCTCGCTCGGGTGAGGTATCGCTCTCAGCGGCTATGGAAGCGGCGGATGCGGCCGGCGTGGAAGTTCGTTTGCAAGGGCGCGGCATTATTGGTGCGATTGCCGCTTTACCGTTTTTCTCACAATGTGATCAATCTGTCAAGCTTGATCAGATCCCCCGCTCAGAGATCGTGTGAGACACAACTGCAAGACGCAGCCCATTCGTGTGCAAGCCCATTTCCCGTGGCACTCCGCATAGAATCCGTTCAGCCCAGAGGGATAAAATAGAAACTGGCGTGAGAGCGCGAACTGCACTGATCAACCGCCAGACACGACTTTTAGCACGCGGACGGTTCCGGGTCGCACCGGCGCATCGAACGGCACGGGCTCATTGTCTACGAAGATCAAGACTTCTTCAGGATTCAGCTTGAGCTCAAGCAATAGTTGCTCATAGTTTGCCCCAGCAGGAATGTTGACCACGTTTTCCCGCCCGTTTAGACGAACGGTGACACAGGGATCCTTTGTTGGCATCCAATAAGCTTTATAGGAGTTTTGATATAAGAAACACGCGTATCGGCACGTGCCGGGGTGGCAGAGCGGACTAATCGGTTACGAGTCCCAACGCGGCAGGCTCGAGACCTGTTGATGCCTTGCATAAAGAAGCCTGCTGGGCTTTTGTAGAGGACGCATCGCTTGGGTTCAAATCCCAACCCCGGCGTCGATATCACGGAAAGGCCGTTCGCCGCTACGCCGTGGGGCATCAACCGAGTTCGAGCTGATTTTGAAGATACGCCATCAGCTGCGAGGTTTTGAGGTATACTTCAACGAGCAGCTGTTTCACGTTTGTGATGTCTGTCCGGTCGTCGCCGCTATATACATAAAAAGACATCTCAGTCAGAATGTCCGCAACGTCTTCATTTGGAACCAGCGAAAACAACTCGTTGCGATAGTGGTTGTATTGTTTCACGTATTGATTGGCATCGATATAGGGTTCAGTCAGCGATCGGTCTAAGGTGCCATCGAGCGACGTATACAGCTCATTAACTCCGCGCAGCGTTTTTTCAAGCTCTGCTTTCGTTCTCGGTTCCATCGGCGTGATGCCCCCTGACTAGGTCACTGAAAAATAGGCGGCTGCGGCCAGGAACACAGGCGTTGCGTCCGTCTAGTAATTGTGTTCTACTGGGCTTTTTCCTTGCACCTTTCCCAAGATTTCGAATGTGGTGTCTCGCACTTTATCGAGAGACTCGTCAGTGCTTCGCACGCTGATTATTATCGTCCCAAAGCTCATTGAAACCTCGTTTATTTTTTTAAACTGCAAGGGTTTCTCTGCCGCCGTGTCAATTTCGTCCATAGTATCTAGCAACACACTTGGGCTCTTCAAACTTCTAACTTTCGTTTGGAGAGTAGTTCGACAGCCCTCAAAGCAGTGGTGCTTGGAGATATCGTCAGCGTTATAGACGATCAGAGCGTGTATACGTCGATGATCAAGGTCGGAATCGCAGGCGTCCCCCTAGCACTCAAAGGCAAGAGTACGGCAGAGGGCGTTGAGTATCTATCTCGTATTGGACTTGACGCGCTTGAAGTTCAGTTTGTCAGGCGTGTTTCGATGAAAGAGGAAACAGCGGTAGCGGTGGGTGACGTGGCGCGCAAGGCCAAGATCGATCTCTCCGTCCACGCTCCGTACATGATAAACCTTGCTTCAGAGGATCCGCAGATCATCGAGGACAGCAAGAATCGCATAAGGCTGTCCCTTGACAGGGGTCACGCGCTTGGAGCACGGATCGTCGTTTTTCATTCGGCATATTATACCAAGAAGTATACCAAAGACGAGACGTACGAGTTAGTCAAAGACGCGTGCGTCGGTTTGCTGGATTATATGCAGGACCGCGGCATTGGACAGACGCAGCTCGGGGTCGAACTCTTAGGTCGGCAAAGTCAGTTCGGAACGGTTGACGAGTTACAGAGACTGCATCAGGAGCTGCCAGAAATACGCCCCGTTATTGATTTTGCACATTTGCACGCACGGTGCAATGGGTGCTTGCACACCGTTGAGGACTACGCGCGCGTCCTTGAGGCACTGTTTAGTGACCACAGTCACCTGCACAGCCACTTCTCCGGGATTGAGTTTTCGAAGGGAAACGAGCGCCGACATCTGCCCGTCGACCTCGCCCAGTTTGGGCTACTTGTCAGCGCGCTTAAAGAAAATGCTTGCGACGCCACCATAATCTGTGAATCACCACTGCTCGAACAAGACGCCGTAAAGATGAAGCCGTTTGTCGAATAGTGGCCAATCTAAGCATTTTTTGGTTGAAGCGCACCGAATTTGGTTAGAAAGTTTTATCTATCATAGTGCTTTTGTGTCTGTTAGATCCTCAAGGGAGGCACAGTATGACAGACGACAACATAATCTACGTAGGCAACAAACCTGTAATGAATTACGTGCTAGCCGTGGTAACGCAGTTTAACAACGGAGCCGACGAGGTCTTGATTAAAGCTCGGGGGAGAGCTATTTCGCGGGCAGTTGACGTGGAACAGATTGCTATAAACCGCTTCCTTTCAGACGTCACGACGAAAAAAATAGAGACCTCGACTGAGAGTCTTACCACCGAGACCGGTAACACAAACGTCTCGGCGATCGAAATAACCGTAGGAAAATAGCTTAGGACTAGCATTAGGTCTCCTTAAGAATGCGAAATTAAAAAGGCGCTCTGCACGCTTGCGGAGCGCCGCTTTCAACCACGTCTGGCTGCCACAATCGCATCGCCAGCGCAGCACCCGCGTGTTTCGTGCATTTGGTCAGCTGGATAACTCTTTAAGATCACGAAGAAGGCCCTTTCTCCCGCCAAGCTGCGCGACAGATTTTGATGCCATAAAGTTGCCATAAAGACCCGATTTGTGCAGGTCCTTGCCGGTCAGCTGTCCGTACAGGAACCCTGCTGCGAACGCGTCTCCGGCCCCGACGGTGTCAGTTATCTGCGATGTGTAAGGAGCGACATAGAGGCTCTCGCTTCGCGTTGCCACGTAAGAACCAGCGTCGCCGAGTGTGACGGCGATGATGTCTGCTCCCAAGTCCAAGAGAGTCGCTACATCTTCCATGCGTGCTGATCCGGTCAAGTTTTGTGCTTCTTCTTTGTTGAGAAAAAGCGTGAAAGTACGTTCAATCAGGGGTTTTAATTGGTCTAATCCGAGCTTCGCATAAATGCTACCCGGGCTAAACGATATCTTTGTTCGCGACCTGCGTAAGTGGCGAACGTACGAGATTTGCATTCGGAATTGATCAATGCCCATAAAAGAGCTGACGTGCAGTATTTCGGCATGCTTGGCATAATCGTGATTTTCGGTGAAGAATGCATCGTTTACGCTTGGGAGGACATAGATAGCTCTCTCTCCGCGCGAATCGATGAATATCAACGTTGAGCCAGTATCCCCCCCTGATATCGTTATGCCGTGCACATCAACGCCTTCACGCCGCAAATCGTCCACCAACTGTGATCCTTCTCTGTCATCGCCTACCGTTCCTAGAAATCCAGTTCTGACGCCTAAGCGAGTGAGTCCGACGATGGTATTCGCTGCAGAGCCTCCTGGCTGCCTGGTGGCCGAAACCACGCCGATCTCTCGCCCGGGCAGTGCCAAATCATCCACTCGGCAAATTCTGTCGCAGTTCAGCGCCCCGAAGCCGATGACCTCAGCGTTGTGCTCCATGTCGCAGCTCCTATTCGCATGATCGATGCCCTTTTAGAGACTTAACTGTATTGCTACGCGCTATTCAATCGAATGAGCGCGACATCTTGCTTGCAGACGGCCGCCGTTTCCCGCTACGAGACTTCTTGCTGCATCGTGCCCAAGCAGGGGCTTGCCGCTGTTTTTTTTGGCTATTGTTCTCCTCTCTCTGTTGATTGACTGGGCGTTATTGTTACTTGGAGTGACCCGAACGTGCTGAGGACGCCGAGCAGCGGAAAAGTGGCGGCGGGACAAGTCGGCAGAAACTTAAAATACGGCTTACGTCCTTTTTATGGACGATGTATGTAAGAAATGTGGAAATTACAGACGTCAAAACTGAATCGAGAGACGTTAAGACCTTCTTTTTCGATCACTCTTTTCGTTTTACTCCTGGGCAGTACGTCATGGTGTGGATTCGAGGCGTCGACGAGATACCGATGAGCTTGTCGTACGCAAACGGCATCACCGTTCGAAAAGTTGGTGATGCCACGGCGGCGATGTACGCGCTGGGCGTCGGTGACACAGTCGGTATCAGAGGCCCTTTCGGAAATGGGTTCCGCGTGACCAAGCCGCCTGTGCTGCTTGTGGCCGGAGGGGTGGGCGCTGCCCCACTGGCGCCACTTGCTGAGGCGCTAAAAAACAATGTCATAACTATTCTCGGCGCTAAAACAGAGGACGACCTTCTATTCACTGAGCGATTCAAGAGTGCTGGATCGCTCTGGATAACCACCGATGATGGTTCTGCTGGCCACAAAGGCCCGACCATCGATTTGCTCGATAGGATTCTAGGCTACAACGAAATAGTGTCGTGCGGCCCTGAAAAGATGATGCGCAGAGTGTTGGACCACGCAACGGTTGCCCGGATGCCGAGTCAGTTCAGCTTGCAGCGTTACATTAAGTGCGGTGTCGGGTTGTGTGGTTCATGCTGCATAGATCCTTCAGGTCTGCGCGTGTGCTCGGACGGTCCCGTTTTTGCAGGAGCGCAGCTACAAGAGGGCGATTTTGGGGTATATATGCGCGATGCGACGGGCAGAAGGGTGAATCTGTGATCGGTCGGTTCAAGCTCCACGATGAGACGTTTTTGGGGACCGTGGAAGGAACGCGCGTGCATGGCAACGGGAGCACCTCCGAATTGTCTGAATTACACGTGCTCGCGCCTACTTGCCCTAGCAAGATTGTGGGTGTCGGCTTGAACTACACCGACCATGCGCGAGAACTTGGAACCCAGGTCCCGCAACAGCCCACTATATTTCTCAAACCGTCCACGAGTGTGATTGGCCCAGGAGAGAGCATCGTGCATCCCACCATTAGTTCTCGGGTGGACTTCGAGGGAGAGCTGGCTGTCGTTATTGGCCAGAGATGCGTAAGCGTCAAGGATTCGAAGCGCGTTGTACTTGGCTATACGTGCCTCAATGACGTGACCGCCAGAGACCTTCAGATCGAGGACGGTCAGTGGACGCGCTCGAAAAGCTTTGACACGTTCGCGCCTCTCGGACCGTTTATCGCGACCGAACTAGATCCTCGAAATGCCCACATCGTGACGCGAGTCAACGGCCGCGAGCGGCAGAGCTCAAACACAAGAGACCTCGTTTTTGACGTAGACTATCTAGTCAGATTTATATCACGCACCATGACCCTCGAAGTGGGGGACGTGATCGCTACTGGTACGCCCTCAGGTGTGGGACAACTCAGACCTGGCGATACCGTCGATGTGGATATCACCGGCATAGGGACCCTTTCAAACAACGTTATTAGTGAGCACGGCGAGAAGTTATCAGCTATGAACCGCCTGAAGCCACACGTGTGAGGGAGTATGGCCATACCGAAGAACTACGAGCACCAGTATATCGAGTCGAAATGGCTTACAACGTGGAACGCGGACATGTATCGGTATCGCGGAGAACCGCGCGCAGACCGTTTCATAATCGACACGCCTCCGCCGTATCCGACTGGTAATTTTCATCTAGGAAACGCCCTCAACTGGTGCTACATCGATTTTATCGCACGATACAAGCGCATGAAGGGCTTCGACGTGATGTTTCCCCAGGGATGGGATTGTCACGGATTGCCGACGGAGGTGAAGGTCGAGACTACCTACAACGTAACAAAAAACCAGATCCCCCGTTACGAGTTCAGAGGACTTTGTGAAAGCTTGACGCGAGAGAACATTGCTTTGATGAAAGGGACGATGCAGCGGCTCGCTTTTTCAATAGACTGGTCGCAAGAGTTCGTTACTATGGACCCGACGTACTTTGAGAAGACGCAGAAATCGTTCGTGCGAATGTACCGCGACGACCGCATTTACAAAAGTGACCACCCTGTGAACTGGTGCCCTCGATGTGAAACGGCCATCGCGTTTGCCGAGGTAAACTACGAGTCGAGGTCAACGGTTCTCTATTATATCATTTTCAACGGGAGCGACGCAGAATCGGTGCAGATCGCCACAACGCGTCCCGAGCTCTTGGGTGCCTGCGTCGCTATCGCAGTAAACCCGCACGATGAACGGCACGAGCGTCTGATCGGCAAGAGTATTCGAACGCCGCTCTACGGCGAAGAGGTACCGGTTATAGGGGACGAAGCGGTCGATCCTGCCTTTGGCACGGGAGCCGTGATGATCTGTACGTTTGGTGACAAGCAGGACGTACGATGGTGGAAGAAGCACAACCTACCGCTGAAAAAAGTCATTGGCAAGGATGGCCGCGTCACCGACTCTAAGTACAACGGCGCAAGTATCAGTGAAGCGAAAGAGCGCATCATTGGAGATCTGCTAGAAAACAAGCTCGTGACGAAACAGGAACGAATCGAGCAGAACATCGGGATTCACGACAGATGCGAAACCCCAATCGAGATTCTTTCAGAGAACCAGTGGTTTGTCAAGATCGATAAGGACGCCGTTCTCCAGCGCGCAACTGAAATTCAGTGGGTTCCGCCGTACGCATTTTACCGGCTGAAGAATTGGACAGAAAGCGTCGAATGGGACTGGTGCATCTCGCGTCAGCGCGTTTTCGCCACGCCTATCCCGGCATGGTACTGTGACCGGTGCGGACGCGTTCTCGTTGCCGACGAACGCTGGCTACCGTTGGACCCCACTGAAGACGCACCGAGAAATGAGTGTGCGTGTGGCTCTTCAAGCTTCACGCCTGAATATGATGTCCTCGACACGTGGATGGACTCGTCGATCTCGGCTTTAAACGTCGCAGGCTGGCCCGACGCCGCGTATCAGGAGCATTTTCCCACTCAATTGCGCCCCCAGGGTCACGATATCATTAGGACCTGGGCGTTTTATTCCATACTGCGATCTGACGCTCTGGTGGGGAGCAAACCCTGGGAGTGCGTCGTCGTCAACGGAATGGTACTCGGTGAAGACGGCCAAAAAATGAGCAAGTCGCTCGGCAATATCATCGCTCCGGAGAGCGTAATAGAGCAGTATGGAACCGACGCTGTTCGACAATGGGCGGCAATCGGCGGCTCAGTGGGATCCGACGTCCCTTACAACATAAAAGATCTCACGGCTTCTTCACGGTTTTTAACGAAGCTGTGGAACGTCTTCAGGTTCGCGATGATACACCTAAGCCAAGGCGTCGAACCAGTCGTTTATGGGCCCAAAAATTCGACTGAAATCTGGCTAATCTATGAGCTTGCCGGTCTGGTAAAATCAGTCACCTCGAGCATGGATCATTTTAGTTTTGACGAGGCTCTTAAGGATATCCGATCGTTCGTGTGGAACACGTTGGCGGACCATTACGTAGAGGCCGCCAAAGGCAGATTATATGAACGAGACCGTTACAGCGTTGCCGCTTTGCATCTCGCCCTTGATACTATAGCGAAGCTGCTAGCGCCCTTTTGCCCATTCTTTGCAGAAGAGTTGTTTTCGCACATCAACCCGGGCGAGGAAAGCGTTCACCTGCAGGCATGGCCCGAGTTTAACATAAAATTGCAGGAAAGCATCGCAGCGGAACCGGAAGTCACTTTCAGCGCCGGTCCCGAGAGCGTCGTTATTGCGGCCTCCGCCGCAGCGGTAAAAGAGGCGCGGCACACGGGCGAGCTGATCAAAGAAATAATTAGCAGCGTCAGGCGGTGGAAATCTGAACAGCGCATTGCACTGAACGCCCGAATTGAGGGCGTTTACGTCTACACGGACTGTGATATTGCGGATGGAGCACCAGATATCGACAATGCTCTCAACGCCGACATAACCTACAAAAGAGGAGAACCAGATATCCACGAAATGGTCACTGAAATCAGGCCCAATCTCGGCTCACTGGGCCCGCGCTTTAAGTCGGAAGCGAAATACATCGTGCAGCTCATAAGCGAAACACCCGCTCAGGAGATCGCAGATCAAATCGGGAAGGGATCAGTGACAATTGGTGGGATCCAACTCGAGCCGGAAGATTTCGTTATCAAAAAGGAGCGCGCCATAGAAGGTGTCGCGGCTGACGTGATCGAACTGCGCGAGGCGACAATCATCATCAAGCACAAGTAGGAGTCCTCACCACCCTTCGGCGACAAGTTCGTACTTCTTGATGCACGTTAGCACCTCTTCGTCAGTCAAATCGTAGAATCGTTCATAAAAGCTAGCCACGGCAAACCACGGCCTATCGCTCGTTAACGGACAAATGTATTCGTCGACCTGAGATCTGACGAGCATTTCAGCGCCTTTCGAAGCAACCGGCACCGCCAAAATCACCCGTTTGGGTTTTCTTTTTTTCACATAATTTATCGCCGCAAGTGCCGTATACCCGGTAGCTAGTCCATCGTCGACGACTATCGCGACGCGATCCGTCAACTCGGGGAAAGGCCTGTCGCCTCGGTATCTGGTTTCGCGGCGCTTTACCTCCGCCAGCACCTGTGTCGCAATCTCATCGACTTCGGTGTCCGTCAATCCTAGATAGGTGATGAGGTCGTCGTTTAGAGCTCTGGAACCGTCAGCGGTGATCGCCCCAAACCCCGCTTCGGCATTCGATGGAATCGGGAGTTTCCGCGGTATGACTAAATCGAGTGGAGCGCGCATGCGCACAGCGACAGGAAATGCGACTTGAACGCCGCCGCGCGGAATCGCTAAGACCACTGCGCTTTGACCTTCGTATCGCGCCAACAGGTCAGCCAGTACGTGTCCTGCTTGTATGCGGTCCTTAAACATGCTGGTCACTGCGCATTGTACGTTTTTATAGTTATATACTGGAATATGGAAGCTGCGCTGCTTGTAACGCGGTATGCGCCGTAAACTCGTGGTTACCGCGCAAAGTATATAAGATATGAATATTACATTAGAGCATAAATAATATCTCTAGAGTATAATAAAGTACATTGTGATAAACATGAGCGAGTTAAAGATTCTGTTAGACGAAGACGAGATGCCTAGACGCTGGTACAATATTCAGTCTGATCTGCCGGCAAAGCTGCCCCCTCCGTTAAACCCGCGTACGCGAGAGCCCGCAACACTCGACGAAATGCTCGCGCTGTTTTCGAGCTCGTTAATCAAACAGGAAGTGTCGACCAGCCGGTACATCGATATCCCAGACGAGGTTTCTGAAGCGTATTTGAGAGTCGGACGGCCCACGCCGCTTTACCGGGCGAAGAGGCTTGAGGACTATTTGAAAACGCCTGCCCGAATCTATTACAAGAGGGAAGACGTTTCGTTTGCAGGATCGCACAAGCCCAACACGGCTATTGCCCAGGCGTATTACAATAAGATTGATGGCAGCGAGGGCCTCGTGACGGAGACCGGTGCCGGGCAGTGGGGCACCGCGCTGGCGCTCGGGTGTTCAATGTTTGACCTGTCGTGCAAGGTGTTTATGGTCAGGGTGAGCTATGATCAAAAGCCTGGACGAAAAACGCTCATGCGACTCTACGGGGCCGAAGTCATCCCTTCGCCGTCGACTTTGACCGAAAGCGGACGACAAGCACTCGCCAAATCTCCTGATCATCCCGGTTCTCTTGGGCTTGCCATAAGCGAGGCAGCCGAAACGAGTTTGGCCTCCGCACAGACCAAGTACTCGCTGGGGTCGGTACTGGAACACGTTCTCCTTCATCAGACCATTATTGGAGAAGAGACGGTTGCTCAGCTCAAGAAGGCAGAAGAAAATCCGGACATCATGATCGGGTGCGTTGGCGGGGGTTCGAACTTTTCCGGGTTCGCATATCCGCTTCTTGGCGAGCACATCAGAAACGGAAATGGCACGCGGTTCATAGGCGTGGAGCCGACGAGTTGCCCTACGCTCACAAAGGGCGAGTACAAATACGACCTCGGTGACGTGGCTGGTTTCGCGCCGATGGTTAAAATGTATACGTTAGGACACGATTTCGTTCCATCGCCTATACACGCCGGCGGGCTTCGTTATCACGGCGATGCACAAAGCCTAAGTCTCTTAAAGAACCTCGGCTACGTCGACGCCGTGTCCTATGAGCAGCTTGCAACGTTTGAGGCAGGCGCGCTTTTCACCCAGACTGAAGGCATTTGTCCGGCTCCAGAATCGAGTCACGCTATCAAGGCAGCAATAGACGAAGCCATCAAATGCAAGCAGACCGGCGAGGCTAAGGTAATCGTGTTCAACCTCAGCGGCCACGGACTTTTAGATCTCGCTGGGTACGAAAAATTCTTAGACAATGAGCTGAACGGAAACGGGAATAGCTCTTAGGCCGATCGTACTTCGATTCACGCCGAGCGCCGGAACCCCCCGCTTCCCCATAAGAGGCTAAAAGGGCTCACCAGAGCGGCGGCGGCTGACATTTCAGTGGCGGAGCTAGCTGCCGAGTACTAATCTTCTTTCCACTGCTGCTGGATTTCGGGGTTGTTGGTGAAACCTTTCGTCTTTCGCTTCAAGACCTTATCGCGGCCCTCCATATAGAAGGCCTCTTCATTAGTGATCTCGTCATCTTCGACGAGTTCCTCGCGTCCTTCAGGCGTATAGACTCCCTCGCCCGCAGCGACCTCTTTGTCTACGACCTCTTCATTATACTGATAACCGTAGTCGGGTTCTTTTCCCCATGGGTCGTGACCCACCTCTTCGACGACTCCGCCGTCGTGTTCCTCAGTGACCTCATCGATTTTGAGCTCGAGGGAGCCGTCATAGATTTCTCTGTTCTCCTTTTGATCGTCCGCTTCAACAACTCCTTGATCTTTCGGCTTGACGCGTTTGACGTCGTCTTTTTCATCGACGAAGGAATCAAATCGTTCGTCGTCCTGGTCTGAAGGCTGATTGTCGGTATCTTCGCGTGGCATGTTGATCCCAACAAGAGATTTACTTCAAAGTTAATAAACAGTTGCAAGCATTTGGTCGGACAATTCCTCTTCTTGCTGCAAAAGAGGCTCGTGACAACGCGGCTTGGTTAACGGGGCGGAAAAAATCGGCTGACGGGTGATCGAAGCGCTTAAAATTGTTCGATCCATTCGTTGAATAGGGCATATTGCGAGCACAGGTCAAGGATGTCGATATCAAGAGGATCTTTAAAATAGATCGCGAGCTGATCGACCAATCCGCGTGCACCTTCCCGTTGTGCGAGTTCCATGAAGCGGATAAGGTCGATCACAAGGGGCGCCGCCAGTATGCTGTCGCATCCTTGCCACGTGAACTGCATGTTCATGCGATGCCCCAAAAACCCTTTGAACGATATGAAGTCCCAAGCGACCTTGTGGTCCGAAAGAGGGGGAAAATAATCAATGCGGCTTCCTAGATGCGGCTCGTAACCTAGCATCTTCGGCACCACACTCGTCTTTGTGATGAGCTTTGACTGCTTGTTGTCCGGATGCCTCAGTATCTGTCCGTCTAGGTTTCCAAGTATGTTGCTTCCGTACCAGCCATCGATTGTCAGATGCCGGTACCTGAACATAGGTACGAGAGCGGTTTTGACGAGCGTCTCTCCGGTCTTCCCGTCTTTTCCGCAGTGCGGGACGCCCAGGGTGTTAGCCAGCTCTTTGATGGCGGGAATATCGTTGCCCATTGATGGCGTGAAGTTGACGTATGGCAACCCGTTTTTGATGGCGCAATACGCATAAATTGCGCTCGCAGGGATCTTTTTTGAATTCGCTTTGA
The DNA here is from genome assembly GCA_963701995.1 of Methanobacteriota archaeon. Classification (GTDB taxonomy): domain Archaea; phylum Halobacteriota; class Bog-38; order Methanoflorentales; family Methanoflorentaceae; genus Methanoflorens. The sequence continues at coordinate 1,599,010 of OY969693.1, forward strand.
CTGCAGCCTCAAAACTGTCAAGTCTCGCATACTCTGGTTGAGGCGCAAAGTACGGTTCCGTTGAGGCCAAGTTAACCACCACACAGCGTTCGTCTCCAGCGAACTCGCATAGTTCTTGTGATACCTGGTTTGCTGCTTCGCTGAGTGTTAGTCCCTTGTTGTCGCAAAGAGAGGATATTGCGTCCCCACAGTTATTGACAATGCCGCACTTCACCGGAATGGAGTCTATCTCCTCTTTCAGCTCTGCAAGCTGCATCGTATCAAACGTGCTATTGTCACTGACGTTCTGATAAGCAGCGTCGTACAACGCGACGCTCCTGATATCGTGACCGCCAAATTGAAGGTCCTCGAGTCGCGCAAGATTCAGCCGGGAAAAACGTTTTTCCTCGGACATTATGCCGCTTGATGCGCTTAAGCCGCGCTTTATAGCGAGAACTCCTACGAGGATCGTTGTAGCGACAGCGCCTTTGATTCCGATGAACCAAACCTTCATCTCAGTCGAATCTGCCTTCAATCTATAAAAAATCTTTTAACGACAACGCTAGGCGAATCAATTGCTATATTGTTGCGCTTTTTGCGTCGCGACGTCGTGCATCATAATTGCGGTTGACGCGCACTGTCCAAAAAGAGATAACGGTGGAGACGACAAGCCCGCGGAAAGCGCCAGCCGCGCCAACGGTGCTATTCTTTCTTCTTTTTGTCTTCAGAAACGAAGACGTGTTCGGGTTTTTTCTCTTCTGGCTCGCAGATGCCTTCTGTATCGGGGCCGAGGTCACACACTTCAAGCTTTTTGATCTTGTCCATATCTTGTTCGTGCTCGTAGTTCGCGTTGTAGGCATCGGTGTCAGGGGCGTTCAGAGTTCCCGTCTTTATATCCTTTTTAAACTTGTATTCTTCCTTCTTCTCGTCGGCCATCGGGTATCACCGCCCGTACATTTGTGCGGATTCTATTAATTAGTATCGGTTAAGCCGCTGACTCTATAGGTAGCACTTAGTTTGACAAACAGCTCGAAGTTCGCCTTTGAAACCTCGTTAGACGTAACCCAAAGTTCGCCTTTGAAACCCCGTTAGACACAACCCGATCAACACGTCCCTTGCCGTGCATTGCGCGATTAATGACAAAAAAAGTCGCGTTTTGAATCAGCGACGCAAAAGTTTTTGTGTGTGCTATGCGTATATGTCGTAGGAGATGATTGAATATTAAGTCCCAAACCACTGAATGTAAACTTTGTGAGTTCATTTCCCCCACGGGAATGCGGAATCGCTACGTTTACCCACGACCTAACAGCCAGTTTATCGAACATCTCTGACAATGTAGTATGGAATGTGAGTGTCATCCAAGAGTGCAGGAAGCTCTTTTTAAGTAACGTGTCACTCAGGGCCCAGGCAGCGCAACTGGGCAAAAAGGAGTTTGTTCGCAGCAAACGCTTTGCCTCCAAAACGTTCAACGTCATCAAAGACTGTAATGTTGAAAGCTACATTGCTGCTGCGAAACGCATAAACGCCTCAAAAATTGCTGTCATCAATATTCAGCACGAGTTTGGGCTATATAAAGGCGATTTCGGCTGCTACATTCTGGAATTCATGCGGAGAGTTAGAAAGCCGACAGTCACAACTTTTCACACCGTTTTACCGAACCCCCCATCCCGCATGAGGGAAGTCGTCAAGGACATATACGCGCTTTCGGACAGAGTCATTGTTTCTGCAAACGCAGGTATTGACCTGTTACAGAACAAGTTTGGATTGGATAAAACCCAGCTCACTATGGTGCCGCACGGCGTGCCGCAAGTACCTCAACTTGTTGACACCGAGTTCGCGAAACGGGGTCTGGGATTGGCCGGAAAGTTCGTAATAGCGAGCTACGGCTTAATTAATCCCGATAAGGGAATTGAATATGTTATCCAAGCGCTACCGTCAATTATTGAGGCGAATCCGCGTGAGGACATCACCTACATGGTCGTTGGAGAGCATCATCCCGCGCTCGACCGAAAGGTGCGTGAGCTCTACAAGGAAAAAATCGACGGCCTTGTAAACGAGCTTGGCCTATCGCGCAACGTGCGATTTGTTGAGCGCTACCTCTCTAACAAAGATATGATTAGACACTTCTTGGCCACCGACGTCTGTGCCGTAACAAACATGAATCCGGATCAGATATCGAGCGGAGTCTTGTCCCAGGCGATAGGGTGCGGGAGGAGTATCGTCGCAACGAAGTTTGCACACGCCACTGAAGCCCTGTCAAACGGCAGAGGCTTGTTTGTTGAATTTGGTGATCCTGAGGACATTGCTGAGAAAATCAACCTCCTCGTCGCTGACGCGGAGCTTCGGAAGACCCTAAGCCATCGAGTGCACGCATACGGACGGGCCCTAACGTGGGATCAAATTGCCCGCAGGTACTTCAACGTCTTCGCGCAAGTGCGAGAACCTCAAGTGCAGCTGCCGTCAATTCCTTTGCAGCAGCGCTTTTCGCAGCCGATTGATCGCGCGCTGCGACGCACCAACAGCTGAAAACTCTTACGACGATTTTGAGGATGCGTAAAACGCTACACTGGCGTCTATTTAATTTTTCAATCGCCGGCCTGTTTTATAGCTCCGCCCTTTCACATCAGCTTAAGTTTGGCCAACGCTTCAAACGATTCAGCGCAGCTTGTGGTAACGTCCGTAAGCGCTTCGCTGAAACACAGTCGTGCTTCGTCATACTCCCTAAAATTAATTCGTCCTATCGCTTCTGTGAGCTTACGAGTGGTTCGTGAGAAGATCACTTTTGAGCCGAGCACGTTCTGAGCGAGTTTTATCTCGATCATAAGTGAATTCAAATAGGCCTCAACAAGCTTCTGACCGCCAATTAATTCATCATCTTTGAGTCCAATAAGCCTTTCAAGCAGTTGATTTGCAATTGATACTTCAGACTTCAATTTCTCTGCGTTTTCGAATTTGCGAATTAAGTCTTTTGGTTCAGCCATGCGTGGCACCACGAAATAATATGTGGTCCGGCCTAGATATAATTGATTCAAAAACGTGGCTCAGGGGCTTATTGGCGCTTTTTGACAGGATTTCGGTGCTAGCCTGAATGCGCGGATAGCCGTACGATCCATGAAGGAGACGCTGCGGCGAGGTCCGGCACCACGACAAACACGAGGCGCGCAAGCCTATGGTAAAGAAACTGAGAACGATCATCGGCGTAGTCACACAGCGCGCTTATAGTTCGTGTTTTGCTCGAATTGAAACGCGATGTTGAACAGCAGTTGTTCGTTGAATTGATCACCGATAATTTGCATCCCGATGGGCAAGCGCCCTTTTCGCCCACACGGAACGGATAGAGATGGCACGTTCGCCAGATTGATTGGAACTGTGTTAATATCGACCTTGTATAGCGACAGGGGATCTTCGATTTTTTCGCCGATCTTAAACGCAGCGTACGGCATCGTTGGTGCGATGAGCGCGTCGAATTGTTTGAAAACCCTCTGAAAATCTCGGCTTATCAATGCCCTCGCTTTGCGCGCTTTCAGGTAGTACTTGTCATAGTATCCCGCAGAGAGCGCATATGTACCGAGCAGTATGCGTCGTTTGACCTCTTTGCCAAAACCTGACGCGCGGTTCTCCGAGAATGTCGTGTGCCAATCGTGGTCCTTTTGGACCCGATGTCCGTAGATGATTCCAGAGTACCGAGCAAGGTTAGACGATGCTTCCGACATCGCTTGGATGTAGTAGGCTGAAAGTGCATACTTGAGATTCGGCATCGACGTCTCCTTAGCGTGCACGCCAAGGCTTTCAAGCACCGCTATTGCCTCCCACGTTGCGTTTTCCACGACAGGATCAACGCCTTCGCCAAAAAAATCCTGTGGCACGCCAACCTCTAAGCCAGCTATTTCGTCCGCGAGCCTGGCGACATAGTGCGGCACCGGCGCGTCGCGAGAAGTGCTGTCCCAAGGATCGTAGCCAGCGATGACCTCAAAGAGCGCCGCGCAGGCTTCGACGGTTCGCGCGATGGGTCCGATCTGTTCCATCGAATTGCCGTACGAAACGAGACCGTTGCGTGACACTCTGCCATAGGTGGGCTTCAGGCCGACCACTCCGCAAAAGGACGCAGGGCACCGAATCGAGCCCCCTGTATCAGAACCTAACGCAAGATCGGCCTCCTGTGCCGCCACGGCGGCGGCACTGCCCCCAGAAGAGCCGCCTGGCACGCGCTCGAGGTCCCAAGGATTCTTGCACGGTCCGAAGAAGCTGGTTTCTGTCGAGGTGCCCATCGAAAATTCGTCCATGTTCGTTTTGCCAATTATGACCGCGCCTTCTTCGCGCAATTTCTTGACAACGAACGCGTCGTATGGGGGAACGTAATGTTCCAACATCTTCGAGGCGCACGTGGTTCGCAGCCCTTTGGTTGAAATGGCGTCTTTAACCGCGATGGGGATGCCCGCCAGCCGCCCATCAAGTTCGCCCGCATCAGCACCTTCAGCTTGTTGTCGCGCACCTTCGTAATCGACAGTGATAAATGCGTTGAGTTTGCTTCGTCTGATGGCGTCAAGCAATTCTTCAACGTGTTCTCGGTGGCTCATAGTATCCGTGGGCCCCTGAAATAGCCGTTTTCGACTCTTGGTGCGTTCGCAAGAGCGTCTTGTTGCGTTAGGCTCGGCGTAACCTCGTCTGCACGCAGCACGTTGTGCTCCTCTTGTTCAGTCAGCTCCGCTTCAATGTCCTCTAGCTCTTCAAAGTACTCCAGTATAGCATTGAATTGCATCGTGAACGCTTGCATATCTTCTTCGTCAAGGTCGATACACGCGAGCCGCGCTATTTGTTCAACATCCGTCTTAGTTATCATTCTGCCACCGCGATACCGCGTTTTTCAGCTACTGATCGCAAATAGATCCCTACGGCGCCTTTACTGTTGCGCTTGTCGTAAGGAAGGTTTTTGCGTGCGAGTTTCCGCAACACTGCACTCACCCCTGTCCCGTACTGGAGCGCTTTTTTCCGTCTGTACGCCAATTCGTGAGGCATCAGCTGCTCAGCCACTTTGCGCAAGATATACTTGTTGATTCCGCGGTTGAGTTTCAGTGCGTCGTCAATCGTCAATCCAAACTTCACTACCCGCGGATCTAGATACGGCAAGATGATATCTATCGAGTGTGATGCGGCCGCCAAGTTGTCTCGTTCGAGGTTGTCCCTCGCGATGTTAAGCACGTCATTTTCGAGCGCGTCGCGCAGCCCTTCGTGATTTGCAGCGGGGAGCCTTGCGTATCTCGAATAGCCTGCAAAGAGTTCATCTGCTCCTTGCCCGGTCAGAATAGACTTCAAGCCCGCTGCTTTTGTTTGCTCACAAAGAACGTACATCGGGAGAGCGATCGCGAGATCGAGCGGATTGCAGCTCTCGACAGTTTCAATAACGCGAGGAATAAGCGTTTCGACGTGGCAGGCGTCGAGGTGAATGACCTGGAGGTCGATTCGCATCAGACGGGCCGCCTGTTGTGCGCTCTTCAGATCGTGCGATTCGGGCAATCCTGCCGCGAAGTATCGGTTGTTCGCGTTATCCGCCATGATCGCACAGAGCAAGGAGCTGTCGACTCCGCCCGAGAACGCGACGCCCATTTGTTCGTTGGCGAGTTCATTCATCACGGACTTAAGAAGTTCGCGAAGGTCGCTTACCACACGTGATTCGTCATTGGTTGCGCGGTTCCTGCTTGACTGCTGAAGGGTTTTTTTCGTGCCAAACGTAATGCTGCGCGGTCCGTGAATCGCCACCGTAGTTCCTGGATCGACCCGTTGGGCGCGATTGATTCCGACGGACCATAGAGCCTTGCGTTCAGACGCGAATGCGCATAGCGAACCATTCAGGTTTGATCCGTAGAATAATGGTCGCGAGCCTATGCAGTCCCTGTCTAGCAGCAGAACGCGCGAATCAACAATGCGCGCTTGGGCGTAACTTGAGTGGTACCTGTCTGAAACTTTTATTGACAAACCACTGCTGCCAGAAGTCGCACTGAATTGCGCATCGCCCAAAGCACTCACGGCGTATTCTGTGTCATTCGCCAGTTTTCCCTGGGAACAGCGGCGCACGGCTCCCCGGTGCTCGAGGACTTGGTGCATCGACCGCACAGCCCGGAAGGCTCTCGGCCCAACAGCTCCGACTATTCCAGACACTCGTCCTGCCTCAGAAGCGTCACCACGCGCTCTACTTGTCGAGGAGCCGTCCCAACGTAGTTCTCGGGACGCACCATCCACTCGAGTTGCTCTTTCGTGAGGTGTTCGGCGAGCAGTGGCTCTTTCAGCAGTGCATCTGAAATGGTATCGCCGCTCTCGTAGGCGTTCATTGCTGCTGATCGTATGATTTCGTGCGCGCGTTGTCTTCCGATCTTCTTTGCGAGGTGCATCATCACGGCTTCGCTCATGTTCAGTCCCCTCATAAGATTGAGATTGCGTCTGATGTTCTGCTCGTTGAACGTCAGATTTCCTAAAACGTTGATGGAGAGCGTCACAATGTGATCACTCAGAATAGTTGCTTCAGGAAAGACGATGCGCTCACAGGAAGAATTTGTGAGGTCTCTCTCGTCCCAGAGCGTGTTGTTTTCCAGTGCCGGCATGACGAACGATCGCACGACGCGGGCTAGGCCGCAGATTTGTTCTGACTTGATCGGATTTCGCTTGTGCGGCATGGTTGAGGATCCAACTTGCGCTGTGCCGAATCCTTCAAAGACTTCGGCTATTTCGCTTCGTTGCAGTGTTCTGATTTCTGTAAATATCTTCTCGAGGGACGTAGCGATGTTGGCGAGCAGCATCACGTATTCGGCATGACGATCCCGCTGTATGACTTGCGTCGATACTTCAACGGACTGCAATCCTAACAATTTCAGCGTCCGCGCTTGAATCTCGACAGCCTGCTTGCCAAAAGCCGCTTGGGTGCCTACCGCTCCCGTCATCTGACCGACTTCGATCCGACCGCGCGCTTCTGAGAGCCGTTTCAAATGCCGATGTATTTCCATCGCCCAGACGGCGAACCGCAGACCGTACGTTGTCGGCACAGCAATTTGTCCGTGAGTTCTGGCGGCGCACACTCTATCCTTGTTTTCGTCAGCGAGATTTACCAAAACGTTTCTGAGTCGAATGAGTTTCGACTTGAGAATTTTACACGAATCGCGCAGCTGTAACGCCAGAGCGGTATCAATGATATCACTGGACGTCGCCCCGTAGTGCACATAATCAGCTTCTGCACGAATTTTCTCGGCAATGGCCTCGACGACGGCCATGATGTCGTGATGGATTTCTTCTTCGATTTCTGCCACGCGTGTTAGCGTGATCTGCCCTGCAGCCTCTTCGATTTGGTCCGCCGCCTCTTTAGGTATAACTCCGAGCTCGGCTTCCGCTTTCGAAAGCGCCACTTCCACGCGGAGCAAATAATGGAGCTTACGCTCTTGGCTCCATATCGCTTTCATCTCATTGGTGCCGTAACGGAATTCAATCGGATGAACTGACATTTTTCGCTCCACAGTTTTCGACAATCGCCTTTTAGCGCTCTTGCTTTAATTTTTTGTCGCCGACTATGGCATGTTCTATTGAAAGCGCTCGCGATGCCACTAACGCAGACGTGGCAACGGACTAATTCGCCAAGCGACATGCTAGTGACGCAACTGCGTGCTTTTTGATGAAGGTCACGCGCCGAATTTCTGGCCTTTGCCTACGAGATCCGTGAGAACTGGAACTAAATCAACCCCGCGGATACGATTCATGCCTCCTAGGGCCGCAGAACACTCGTCAAATACGTTAATCTCATCAGTTCGAACGCCTTTTCCGTGTATTAGGAACGGAACCGGGTCACCGGAGTGTTCTCTGAGGCTCACCGGCGTTGTATGATCTGCAGTAATGACGACAAGTGTAGATTCGTCGAATGCAAGCTCCGACATCGCGGCATCGACCCGAGTCAAGAAGTGCGCTTTGGTATTGAAATCACCATCGTGGCCGGCTTCATCTGCGCCTTTTATGTTGAGCAGTACAAACGCGTGTGTCTTCAATGCTTTGTTGACGTTCTTCACTTTTCCGTCGATATTTGAGTCAATATGCCCTGTTGCGCCTGCAGTCGGCACGTATTCCATGCCAGTAAGTTTGCCAATCCCGATCACCAATGCGGTCGCCGCGATCACAGCAGCATCGAGACCTGTGCGCTCTTCAAATGGGATCAGGTGCGGAACTGCGCCTGCCCCGCGAAGTAGTATTGCGTTCGCTGGAAGTTCGCCCGCTGCGGTCCGTTTTTTGTTCACCGGATGATCACTTAGGATCGCGCACACCTGGCGAGTGAAATCATTAACGAGCTTAGCTGTTTTCTGTGGCGAAAGGCCGGTCGTCGTAGGTTGTGATGGCAACAGCGCCCCGATGTGATGCGGGTCGGTGGGCGTAATGCTCGGACTGAGGTCTTCCCCTCGCAGAACAAGGGCCGCTCTATGCCCTGCTGACTCTTTGAAAATGAACTCGCAATCAAGGTGCACATGCTCTCTGATCGCTTCTGCCAGCCGGTGGGTATCGCTGATACGACCCGCGCGTCGGTCGATGACTGTGCCGTCTTTGACCGTGGCGAAATTGCCGCGGAAGGCAATGTCGCCGGGTTTGACGTCAATTCCGACTCCTGCTGCCTCGAACGGCCCGCGTCCGGTGTACACTTCTTTCGGCGAGTAACCAAGCAATGAGAGATGCGCTGTGTCAGAACCAGGAGGCGTGCCGGGTGCTATAACGTCCATGATTCCTAGGATCCCTTCGCGCGCTAACCGATCGAAGAACGGAACGCTCGCGGCCATTAAAGGCGTCTTCGTATCGACCGTGGGGCGGTCGGCCGCACCGTCGAGCACGACGAGCAAAATTTTCGTAGCAACGTCCATGTCGCAAAAACTTGCAGCCGACCCTAAATACACTGTGCTTATGGTTCGGCTAATATCTTTGTTTTGCCGATTTCTACGCGCCGTAACGGGTAGATAATCTTTGCTTGTTTGTAGATATCGCTCGCGAGCTTTCCGAGAACGACTTCGTGGATGAACGGTTCATAATTAAGGTCTTTTCCGCGTTGCCGTAGGATACCGTTCATGATCTCACGGATCGCTTTGATTTGAGAAGATCCTGCTCGTTTTATCGTAAACGACATTGGCTTAAGGTGAATCTTATAGCCGTCTTTTGTCGTTACAACGATATTTGACTCGACGAGACTTGTGCGCCTTTTCACCAGGCTTCGGAGGTAATCACGCGTTAGTTCGTGCCCAGTGAACTTAGTATGTGCAGACTCCCCACTCACTTCATCGATCTTGAAGTGCATTTTTACGTTTTGCTTTCCCATGTCATTCGTCAATTCGCCGAGGGTGGTATCCATAACTCTTCCAACCAGTTTCAAAGAATCGTCGGCAGGGGTGGTCCCGATGCTCATTTTACCAAAAATCTCAGGCGTCACAACGTCGTACCATTTCTTTGCTTTCCAACCTTCAGCTTTCTTCCTTGTCTGTCTTCTCGCCATCCAATAACTCCTTGCACAACCTGCAGGGCACTCAATAACTTCAGCAACGCGAACAGTCATTACGCTGCGATTTTACCTCTAAAGCTTACACGTATATAAATGATTGTACCACATAACACTTTTTCACAGGAACTTGATCCCTTCGGGCAGCTCCTTAATACGCTTTGCGAATTTCTGTGGCCATAATTCGATATCTAGTCCTTTTTGTGCAAAAAATGCGGCTGCCCATCTTTCTAGGCCGATGCCTGAGCACCCCGACCACAGACCTCCTTTTTGGGTTTTTACGTTGAAACCGCGGGGATATTTGTCTCCATTTACGCTTACATTTTGAAACTCAAGCCATTGGCTTTCCGTTCGCTCACCCCGATACGGTAAGTACGCTTCGTAGTCGATTGTGCCTGCCGAACGGTCACCCGCAGCTTCAATGAGTCCTTCTTGCGCCATAAACCATGGCGTAACGCGCGCAATTCTCCATTCGAGATCCAGTATATCGTTAAAAATGCGCGCGTAGCGCTTCTCAAGTTTATGCGCTTCTTTGTTGACTTGTTCGGGGCTGCCGATCCAGACGATCTCAATTCGGTGAAACTCATCGACCCGTTCTATACCGTGGATGCCACCGCTTTCGTAGCGATGTGACGTTCCAGATCGATCAAACACCTTAATCGGAAGCGACTCCAGGGAAATCGTTTCGCCTTGCATAAACGGCCAAAACGAAGGACATTGGGCGTAGCACATGCCCCCGATGGGGTCGTCAATCTTCTGTCTGATAAGCTCCAAGGGAATCTCATTCGTAACTTTGTAATAGTCTATCACATCTTCCCAATATTCCGGGTCGCGTGTTTTAGGAGGAGAAACGTAGTAAATCTCCGGATAGATGCCGCGTGCGTGTCCTGAACGCTTCCAGACCTCCCAAGGAACCATCTTTGGAAATATCATCTCAGAATAACCGAGCCGCGCCAATATTTCCTTTTCGATGATTTCCTCAAACGTGTTGAAGACTTTTGTCACTTGGGGCCCGAATATCCATTGCCCCCGGCTCACACCGTGCTTGATCCACTGGCGCTTCTGCAGTTCTAGAGTCGGGTCGCGCCGAAAGTGACTCTCTTTTTGTGGGCTTTCCCAGATCAGATCCCAGTTCTCTACCTTCGTCCCGTACAGTCGGCGCTTTATCTTCTCCTCGATGAGATTCACTATGCGATCCGGGATTTTTTTCTCGATCTCTTGTTCGCCGACCGAGAGCTGCAGCGTTAGCAGTTTGTCTTCGTACGATGCCTGTTTCACAAATGGCAGTTCAACACGCACAGGCGTTTCAACCTCGATCTTTATGGTAAACTCATCGATCTCATATCCTCTGACTCCGATCCGATATTTCGTGCCCATAGTTGTTCCCAAGGCTTTTTTGAAGCGTAAGAGCGCATCGTGCGCACGTGTGTACCTGCCGCTGACGATTCTAACGCACAGCTCATTGGCGTGCGTATGCCATTCGATTATTCTCGCTGCTTCCTTGATCGAGTCACGTGGCACGCCTTTGATGAAAAGGGCGTCGTTAGCATCGTCAACCGCTTTCTGCAGTTCGGAATCTGCTTCTAACGGGAGATCGTCGCTGAACTTAAGATGAGCTGTCAAATCAAACTCCATGTTGCGCCTCTACCATTCTTTCCGCCAAAGCCGCGTGAGAACCGTTGCTGACTTGTTTCCGTCCCGCAGTCCTTGTTCTCCGAACGTGACTAGCTACAGCAATCGGGCACCGCAGTCACGTCACGGGCTAGCCCGTTCTGAAGTCCGAATATGAAGGGCCAAGTTCTTAACTGTAATGCTTTATCGTGATCACGATGCTTGGCAACAACGCCTCTGCAGCCGTCAAGCCTAGTCGCAGAGCGCTCTGCCGACGGTCGTGGGGCTGAGCGAAAGGCTGTGAAAACGCAAGATACGAGCTGAGGGCGACTTCATTCGAACCCCAAACTGCAAAGCAATCGGGGCTGTCGGAGACGGATAGAAGAAGCCTCCAAAAATGTCGTGACTGGCAATCGCTTAAAAAGGTATATATGCTTGTCAAGCTCACAAGCGTTAATTATTAATAAGGCAAGGTACGATTATCAAAACTTGCTGGAGGTCACTAATCTGCGAGATCTATTCTCTAAGCGGTCGATTGAGTCAGAGCTGCGGAATCCGACTGAGGACTTTAACTTAGAGACGCAAGAAATTGAGTACCCAAAAGAGCTTCTCACCGGCCGCGCGTGTCGGATCAACGTCAAGCGATCTGAGAGAAAGAAACAAGCACAAACCGGCATGGGATACTCCGAGTTAATTGAGCTCTCTGCGAAGAACTGCTACTTCTGTCCAACGAACATTAAGACGGCGACGCCAATGTTCCCGTCGAGTTTGGTGCCCGAAGGCAGAATCAAAGTCGGAGAGACGACGGTATTTCCCAACCTATTCCCTTTTGCGAAGTATCACGCGGTCGCGACGGTCTCACGGCAGCATTTTCTGGGGATTGATGAGTTCACGTTAAGGCAGATACAGGATACGGTCAAAGCAAGCCTCAAGTACTTCCACTGCGTGAAATCAAAAGACCAGAAAGCCGTGTATCCAATTTTTAGTTGGAATTTCTTGCCGCCTGCTGGGGCGAGCGTGATTCATCCTCACGTCCAACTCACTGTAGACGAGCAGCCGACTAACCTCGCCTGGTTGTACCTTTCAGCCTGTAAAAGATATTATGCAAAACACAAAGAGAATTATTGGATGCACCTGCTTGAAATTGAAAAAGAAGAAGGTGAGCGATTTCTGGGAGAGATTGGAGGCGTTTCCTGGATAACTAGTTATGTGCCCCTCGGCAATGATGAAATATGTGGGGTATTCCACGATGTCTCATCGCTGTACGGCCTTGACGACGTCAGCATCTCAGATTTGAGCAAGGGGCTTAAACGGGTTTTTACAGCTTACACCTTGTACGGCGTTCACAGCTTCAATCTGAGCACATTCTCGGCGTCAAGTGAAGACGAGAGCTTCAGGCTTATCGTCAGGATCATTGCACGACCATACCCCCAAAGCTACTACAACAATGACGCAGGCTATATGGAACGGCTTCACGAAGAAGTAATCGTCGAGTCTATGCCCGAAAAAGTGGCGTCTGACTTGAAAGAGTACTTCGGCTAGCTTACTCCTCAGCGATGACAATCATGTCGTCTAAGGATCTTAATCCGAGCTTTTCAGACGATTTCACGATCCCTAGCTCTCCTTCAATGTAGAAAGCGGGGATCTCTTTCATTCCACGCTTGTGAGCGAGAAATGCCCGGTGATGCCCGTCCACGATATGGTAGCAGCGACCCTTTCTTGCTACCACAATGGGGTACACCACACCGCGTTCGAACTGCTGTTCCCGCAGCAGCAGCTCTCCGGGATCTAAGAGTTTTTGAGTCGGGATCAGAGATTCAACCCCCACTCGCGTGTGTCCTATTCTGACACCCGGGTGCAGCGTTTGAAAAAACGTGAAAATACGCTCAACATTCTCAGAAATGATGTTTTCAATGCTCGCGCGCAGCATATCGGTAGCCGTGACGATTCCGATGACGCGCTCGCCCTCGATGATGGGGAGATGGTGAATGTGGTTATAAGCCATCACGCCGGCAACGCTGACAATATCATCATCCGGTTTTGCGGACACCAGGTTCGTCGTCATAAGCGCCGCAATTTTCTGATGGTGCTTCGCCAGAATGAGGTCCGCGCTAGTGACCATGCCTACCATTTTCCCATCCGAGACGACGGGAAAACCTTGGTGGCCGGTTTTTGCAATGAGAGCCAACGCTTCAGCAACCGTGGCATTCGGTTGTAAAGGGATAACTGGAGCAGAAATATACTCTTTGACGCTGACCAATTCGATTGGTGCCTCCCAAAACTTGCAAGTTGGGTCTTCCAGCCTTTCTCCTGCGCCGTCGCCTGACTCTAGATAGTCTGATTGACTCGCACCTTTGTCCCGTACGTCACGCGGTCAATGGCGTTCTCGTAAACGAGGGTGTGCTTCCGAGCGACGTTCTCCCAGATTATATGGTTTGCCACATAGCCTTGTGCGTGTTCGCTGTACGTTTCGAGCATTAAGTCGCTTGTTAGCAGTATTGTGATGGCTTTTCGCAGTTCGTCAAGATCGTCGACTGGGACTGCTATTCCCGCGCCACTCGCCTCAATTTCTGCCTTCAGGCCCTCAAGTGACGAGACGATAGCGGGTTTGTTGAGTGCAAAAGAGTGAGCGAGATTGCCGCTTTGAGATGCGTGCTTGTAGGGGAGGACGACGAAATCTGATGCCGAAACAATGCTATCGTAGGTATCAGGGTCAAAAGCGCCTAGGATCGTCTTGATGTGGTCTTTTGCGGGGGACTCTTCAATTTTGCGCAGTAATTGTTCTTTGTACTTGATTCCGGTGCTCGAACCTGGTCGAGCGTCGCCCGCGATCAGTAGTATCGCAGCCTTGCCCGCTTCACGAATGACTTCCGGCCAGATTTCGACTACGTCCTCGAACCGTTTGTTTGGTTCAAACCATCCAATACAAAGTGCGACCTTCTTGCCAGCAAGGCCGAAGCGCTCTTTTGCCAGAGGATCGGGTACAACCTTTTTAGCGCCGTGCGATATGACGTGCACGTTGTGCGGGATCCAGTCCAGGTTGTAGGGCAGAAATAGCTTTTGAACTTCGGCATGGACGATTGCAGAATCTAGCAGTCGCAGACTAACGTCCGTAAATATTGCCTCGGGGCGATCAAGAGACGTATAAATGGAGTGGTAGGTCAGGGCGGAGGGGATCTTCTCCAACTTGAGTCGGAAAAGGAGCGGAAGGATTCGGCCTCCATAGTCGCCGTGCGTTAAATAGAGCCCATACTCGTGCTGAATATGGACCACATCGGGCTTGATTTGCTGCACTGTTGAATAAACTTTTTCGTCCCATCCAGGGTCGTTAGTGTCGATAACGGGATAAACGCCCTCTTCGCGATGTCCGCCATATTCCTCGTCTGTGTGACAAATAATATCTACACGGTGACCGATCTCTCGCAAGGCGCCGACGAGCTCCGAGCTGTAGGTAGCGATGCCGCAGTGTCGCGGCGACCAGCTTGTTACCATAACTATGTTCATTTACCGCCTCTCTGACAAATGACCGAGCGCAGACCCCATTTTGGTGTGCATAGTGCCTATTTCGGCGACTACTTAATAAAATTTCGGTTCGAAGCTACAAGCGCGCGGCGCTCAAAAAGCCTAACGCCATCAAAAAAAGCCATATACATCGTTGCCCATCACTTCAGTGGAGTTGTTATGAAAGCACTGATCTTGTGTGACGGTTACGGAAAAGAGCAAAGCGTTTATGAGGGTAGCTCAAACGCGCTAATTTCTTTGACCGAGGGATTTGCGGTAATCGACAAGCTCCTGCTCGATCTCGCCACTGTTGGACTACGCGAAGCAGTGCTTCTGACTAGCGTTTCTTTTTCCTCGGTGCAGGATGCACTCGGAAGCGAGCGCAAGGGCGTCAAACTCAGTTACGAGCAGGCCACCAGGACGTTCAAACACATTGTACCCGTGCTCGCCAAGATGGATGACGATGTCCTCGTTATGGACTGCGGCATTGCTGCTGACATCAACCTAAAAAAGATGATTATGAAGTTCAGCCACGCGGCTGCACCTGTACTGATCTATGCCGCTACCGGCGCAGAGTCGCGCGGCTCCACTGATCGCGTGTCTAGAGCTTTGTTTGACTGGGAGTCACGTGCGGTTTATGGCGGTATCTTCTGTGTTCGAAAAGGGTGTGAGCTCGGCCATTTTTTGCTCGGAGACGAACTAGAAGAGGTGCTTCCCCTGCTGGCAGATCTCGGGCAGCTTGACGTGTACGAAGAGGCGAACTTCTGGGACACGTTTTACACTGAAGACGGGAAAAAAAGGATTCTCACAGAGTTTCACAATAAAACGGCAAAGCCGTGGGGATATGAAAAGGTTCAGATAATTACTGAGCTCTACTTGCTCAAAGAGCTATATATTCGCGAAGGCTACCAATCGTCATATCACTACCATAAAAACAAAGACGAGACCATGCTCATCGTGCGGGGCACGGGTTATATTGAATTTGACGATCGTAGAGAGTACTTTGAAGTGGGAGACACGATCCACATCAAACCTTACGAAAAGCACACCATCGTCGCAAGCACGGACACGGTTCTATATGAAGCTTCCACCCCATTTCTAGAAGACACAACACGCGTGAAAGACTTTTATCCCGTTAGGTAGCGGTCGCTTGTGGCGTCCGCTTCGTCGCGATTTCCCTTTTTACCTTGTTAAGCGTTCTTCCCAGCGCGTCAACTTTCGTGCGAAGAGGGCTGTTTGGTTGTGTTTCCAAAAGAAGCCGGATCGAGTTGAGTTCGCGATAATAAGGCCCCAGCCTCCTGTTAAAGTGAATAGCCTCATCGCGACTAATATCGCTTGCTGCATCAAGATCTTTTTGAATCGCTTCGACTTTGCGGATTACGTTGTTGATCTTTTGATTTATGTGCCCTGCGTCGGTCTTCATCGGCGCTTCGTTAACGCCGAGGCTAAGCACCAGATCATTGAGTGAATCGGCGACAACTCTGCCGTGATCGGTGAGTTCCACGTACTTGACCCTGCCGACTTTCTCTGATCGTAACAAGCCAAGCTTCTCCATGCCCCAAAGCGTTTTGACTGCGTGCGGGTACGTGCAGTTGCATTCCTTAGCCAGAACCGATACGTAAGTTCGATCGTACGTTCGGATCGTGAGCAGCAGTGACGTGGGCATTTTGTGTAAGAAGACGCCAGCAAGCTCAGTAGCGGCCATTGCTTTTTTTTTGGGGCTAATGCTATATAAAGCCGTGTTAGGATGAAAAATCCCCTAGCAGTTCACTAAAGCTTCTTCCCTTCTTTAGTCCGCTCTCTATTAGGTGCTCCCTGCGAACTACCTGCAAGACTCGGTCTGCGACGGCTGCACTGTCATTCGATGGGATTATGACGACTCCGTGCGCATCGGCTTTCACCAGATCACGCGGCCGTATTGAGAATCCATTCACAACGAGCGAAACATTAACCTCTCCTTTGTTTAGCGGCCTTCCGGCACGCGGAGTTATCCCTTTTGCCCACACCGGATACTGAAGCGCATCTATGGTCGTAATGTCTCGACAGCTTCCGTATACGATTGTACCGGCAAGTCCACGCCGTTGCGCTGCCCGAGAAGTTAGACCACCCCACACCGCGAAATTGGAACCAGAACCGTCAATGAACAGTACGTCGCCAATGGAAGCCGCGTCAATAGCACTGACCACGGTGCCCCAGTCGGTCGGATTCGTTTTAACGGTAACTGCGGGCCCAGCAATGGCCGCGTGCGGCAAAACGGGCTTAAGACAACCCAACACATTGCGTCCATCCATGGCGTCCGCAATTATTGGAGTCGGGGTGTTCTGAAATAGGATGATCAGGTCCGCTTCTGACCGCGTTTTCGCCTTGGAGCTCTCCCGTGGTGACCTCATAAGGCTTTTCCAAAGATCGATGTCAGCCTTTTTCGGTTCTTGATTAGACAAAGGCAACTAGACCTCGTAGAGCAGCCTCTGGATCGGCGGCTTTGGTTACGCCAGAAGCGAGAAGTACGCCTTGGGTTCCAAGTTCGATTGCGGCCTTTACGTCTTCACCTTTCGAGATACCCGCACCACAAAGCACTTTCACGCCCATCGCTGCGTCGACCGCTCCCGTTACCACTTCAGGATTCGCTTTTGATACAGGAATACCCGAGCCAATCAATTCCGGGGGCTCAATCGCTACGAAATCGGGACAGAGTGAAGCAGCGGCTTTAGTCGTCGATACGTTGTTGGTACAGATTATGGTCGCCAAGTTGGCCCTCTTCGCTGCCTGATTCGCAGCGTCAATCTCGGCCAACTCAAGGCGCATCTCCGAGTGATTTATTAGTGTACCGCGGGCTCCAGCCTCCAGGAGCGCTTCAGCTAGTATGTGTCCTGTGTAGCCCCCGAATTGGATTCCATCGATATGCTGCGCGTAGACCGGGATGTCCACTTCGTGGGCTACTTGAAAAATGTCTGCGGCTTGTGGGACGACGACCATAGTAACGCCTGAGTCCTCGGCGACTTTGCTCGCAACAGTTGCGAGTCGCACAGCATTCGCTCCAGTGCTTTCGGCATACGTCTTGAAATTAATCACGATTAACGGTTTCATGCACACACCTCCGTATTCTTTGAGTCAACATGTTCATGGTGGAGCATCGCGGGGCTAGATGCAAATGGATCTCGGACGAGCAACATTCTTAGAGTGCGCATATTTGACGCTTATCTTACGTCTGAATGATCCAAAAAGACCCGAACCAGGCCAAGACGTTCAGACCCGGGCCTCGTGACAAAGGCGGCGTTGCTTAGCCTAGAAGTCAGTCTTTACCCGGTACTGATCGATATCGCTCTGTTTCAACCCTTCGAGAAACACACGCGCAGCGCCTTCCACATCTCGCGCGGCTGTAATAGCGCGTCCTACGACTAGGACGTTGGCCCCCGACTTTAGAGCCTCTTCGATATTATCTTGTCGTATCCCTCCCGCCACTGCAACGAGCTTGGCGTACTTCTTTACGTGAGAGATGTTCCCCCACGCGTGTGCTGAGTCTTCGCTGTCGATTGCCCTGTGGAGTTCTACGATATCTGGCTTATTTTTGAGCGCCTTTAGGACGCTTTCCGGCTTATCAACGTTTAACATGTCCACAATAACGTAGATCCCGGTCTTATTTGCCTCTTCTATTGCTTTGTCTATGGTTGACGCGGAGGCTAGTCCAGAGACCACAACGGCGTCAGCCGCCTCGTCTGCAGCCAAGCGCGCTTCGAGGTTTCCGGTATCGAGAGTTTTGAGGTCGGCGACGATGAAGGCGCTCGGGCGCGCCTTTCGCATCTCTCGAATGACTCCTAAGCCATAGCGTTTGATAAGAGGCGTGCCTGCTTCAAGGATGATGTGGTCGCTGGTTGGAAGCTGGTCCAAAACGGTGAGCACAGAACTCAGTTCAGTTAAGTCGAATGCCACTTGAAGGTACGGCGGATCCCAGAGCCGAGTAACTTTGAAGCCCATAACGGGGTGGAGCGATCGGTCTTTTTCATACAGAACCTTGTCCACAGAGGGAAAGTCGCTCAACGCTCTTCTCAGCGCTAGTTTCGTAGCACCGTAGTTGTAGCGGTAGATCTTATCGTAATCTCGTGCGTCGGGGTGAACATATACGGATATGACTAGCACGTACTGCTCACAAGCTTCCTTTGCAATGACCCCCTCTTCCACGGCGTCTGCGACTGCTTTCGCAACCGCCGCTTGAGCGGGGCCGAAGACCCGCGCTGCCTGTTCTAAGTCTTGTATCGTTACCTTGGGGACGATGAGTGTAGCTGGCTTTGTAAGCAAATTGGGTCTAATTACAGCCAGAAGGGGGGTATGCCCCTTAGAGAGATGCGACAATCCACTAGCAAATGCTTGTCCCACTGGGCCATTCTTATCCCCTACCAAGAGGTCAATATGGGCCAGTTCAGGATCGGTGCCGATCAAAGCTTCGCCTACGTGCAATTCGGATTCCTCTGCTTTTTTAACACGATTAGTAGGAGGTATTTGGTCTATATAGCTTTCCTTTTGGCGCTGCACCCCAAAAGTATGCAGAATTAGTCCTGTTTTGCGGTGAGGTAGACCTGAAGTAACTTTTTGCTCACGACATGGACGTCGTGGTTCTGAACGGTTTTCCGTGCGTTCTCTCCGAGCCTCTTTGCGCTCGCCTGATCTGTGATAACCTCGTTGATCGCGCTGCTGAATTCTTCGGCAGTCGTGAACTTGATGCAGTTGCGTCCGTCTACAAAATCGCTGTACGCGGGCAGGTCTCGCAAGATAAGGGGCACTCCGCAAGCAGCTGCCTCAAGAGCGGCAATCCCTTGATTCTCTTCGTAGCTGGGAAAAACGAACACGTCCGCTGCACTCAGGGCCTCGCAAATGCTGTCCACTCGGCCCGTGAAAAGCACGTTTTCGGGGGCCGCTTCGAGCACATTTCTAGCCGCTTTGGGCAAGAATGGCCGCGCCAGGATCCTTCCCACCCACACGAACCGGAAAAGTGGCAGCTTCTTGGCGGCGTCCACGAAATCAATGATGCCTTTTCGCAAGAAAACCAGACCAATTGAGAGAATTAGTGGGCGGTGATCCAAAGCGTGCTGCGCTCTAAACTTCATTGCGCGTTTTTCATCGCACTCGTACAAGCTTAAATCAATCCCATTGCTGAGAACCGTGATTCTCCGCTTGATGTTGAGCGTGCTTTTTAAGACCTCCTTCGTGTACGCGGAAGGCGCGATGCAAACGTCTGCGAGATTGTAGAAGAAGCCCAAGTATCCTTTTAGACAGGCGCTGATGAAGGTGGCGCCGAAGTAACTATTGGCGATGTCTTGTGGCGTCGTATGGGCGTGTATTATCACTGCCTTGTGACGCGCTTTATGTAACAGCGCTAACAGAAGAGCGATGGGCCCGAATGTGTGGGCGTGCATGACGTCGCATATCTTTATCGAGTTTTGGTAGAAGCGCACGCCTTCCGATTCGAGCAGTCTCAACATTTTTTGCGTGTTCTTGATGCTGGTGAGGATGCCGCTCTCGCCGTACGTCCCATATACAAGGTTCACGCTCAACATGTGCTTATACGCTGCGCCATTCGTCTAAGCGATCATACTTTCGTTAAGGGTATTGAGGCTTCTCTCGATGATCTCTAGTGACAGTGTCAGTTGGCTATCGCCGACTGTGATAGAGAGTGCTTCTCCGCCGACGGTTCCAATCGCGGCATACGGGACGTCGTGGGCTTCGAGAACGGCTGAAACGGGGTTGAGGCTTCTAGGGGTTACCGTCAGAATCGCTCTGCCAGAGCTCTCGGAAAACAGTTCGTTCTCATCGTCTAAACAACCAGATAAGTTCACTTCGGCGCCGATGTGTTTGCACATTTTTCCGAGCGCAGCTATAATGCCCCCCCGCGAAATATCGGTGGCGGCCGCGATCTTTCCGGTTTCGACAACTTTCACCAATGCGTCGATAGTCGTTTTAATCGTCTCGCGGGGTTGCGGGACAGCACCTCCGATCTCAAAGATTTCAGCATACTCCGACCCGCCGTATTCCGGATACGTTTCGCCGATCATCATTACGATATCCCCCTTTTCTTGGAAAATTGCCGGTGGGACCGTGGAGCTGTCCTCGAGAATTCCTACCATTCCGATTGACGGAGTAGGGATAATCGCCGTGTGGAACTCTTCGCTTTCGTTGTAGAGCGAAACATTCCCGCCGACGATTGGTGTGTCGAGGATGCGAGCCGCGTGAGAGAGCCCCGCCACCGCTCGTTCAAGCTGGGAAAAGACGTCCGCATTTTCCGGGTTGCCGAAGTTGAGGCAATTGACAAATGCGACTGGCGTTGCCCCCTTCACCGCTAAATTCATTGCATTTTCAAATACCGTGCCCGCTGCCCCTTGGAATTGATCCTTGGCGACGTGCGTAGGATTGCAGCCTGAGGAGAGCGCTATGCCTCGCCGGGCGTCAATCGAGAGAACTGCCGCCCCGCTGCCTGGCTTGACTATAGTCCGCGTTTGTACTTCGTAGTCGTATTGTCGATACACCCACTCTTTCGTCGCGACGTTTGGAGACGAAAGCACGCGAAGCGCCTTCTCTTTGAGCGTTAGGTCTCGAGCTAGCGACTGTTCACGGTGCGACTGCGCTTTTGGGCGTTCAGGTGTGCATAATGGCGCCCCTTCGGTGAGTAGCTTAATCGGTATGTCGGCGACTACCGTTCCGCGGAACTCTACGACGTATCTAGGTTCGTCGATTACCTCACCGATTACGGCGCCATTTAGGTCATACTTGCGGGCAATAGCTAGTATTTCCTGAACGTGCTCCGGCGGAACCTCGAGGACCATCCGCTCCTGCGACTCAGAGACCATTATTTCCCTCGGTGTCATACCGGCTTCGCGCAAAGGAACGGCATCAAGCACAATTCGCCCTCCAAACGTTGAACACATTTCGGCTGATGCCCCTGACAGCCCTGCGGCCCCTAAATCGCGACACGCGAAAACATAGCCTGTGGCGACTGCTTCGAGCGTTGCATCGATGAGGAGTTTTTCAGTGTACGGGTCGCCAATCTGCACGGAAGGCCTGTCAGACGCTTCAGATTCCTCACTAAGATCTCTCGAGGCAAAGGATGCGCCGCCAAGACCGTCTCGGCCGGTGGCTGACCCTATGAGTATGATTTTGCTGCCAGGTTTTTTTACGCGCCCGGTGACGAGCGTATCAGGCTGGCCTAGTCCAATGCAGACCACGTTGACGAGCGGATTTCCATCGTAACTCGGATGAAACAGGACCTCACCATTGACAACGGGCACCCCTATGCAGTTGCCGTAATCGCCGATTCCTTGAACAACGTGCTCGAATAGATAGCGGTTTTTTTCATTTTTTAAGCTGCCAAAATACAGGCAATCCATCAGAGCGATCGGCTTGGCGCCCATTGAGATGATATCGCGCACGATTCCGCCGACGCCGGTCGCGGCGCCGTCGTACGGATCCACGTATGAAGGGTGATTGTGACTTTCCATCGCTATCGCGAGAGTGAGGTGATCGCTTAGCTTTATGATGGCTGCGTCATCTCCGGGGCCCACAATAACGATGTCGCCGCGCGTAGGCATTGTCTGTAGGAGTGGCTTACTTGTTCGATAGGCGCAGTGCTCTGACCATAGGTTTTCGAATATTGCACTTTCGACGTCATTGGGCCGGCGGCCGAGTGCTGCTGAAATGACTCTTTCATCCGCTTCTTTCAACACCATCTTTGCACTCCTATAGCCTCTTCATTAGTTAAACTTTAGTAATTCTTTTATGCGTGCAATAAGATCTCTTTGTTGTCGCGTGACGCGCTAATGCGAGCCGGGGGCGGGGAGACGACTAGGATCTGTTTGGGGTGTAGTGGATGGCACTACGATCACTGGCGAGGGGTCTTTTATGACACACGTTACAACTATCTGGAACAATATGTCAGGTTTTTCAACTCTGTCGAAGTCAATTCGACGTTCTATCAGTTTCCGACGGAGTCCCGGCTGAAGAACTGGTACGCCACGACTCCCGATGACTTCACGTTCTCCATAAAAATGAACCGGAATATTACGCATACAAGACGGCTGCACGATGCGCGCAGACCGCTCGATGACTTTTTGGAGACTTGTTCTGCGCTTGGGGACAAGTTGGGCCCGTTTCTCATAGGGCTCTCTCCGGTCTTTAAAAAAGATCTAGAACGTTTTGACGAGTTTCTTTCCATTCTCCCGGAACACCGGTTTGCCTTTGAGTTTCGCCACAGCTCGTGGTTTGACGACGAGGTTTTTGAACGTTTTCGAGGGCAACGAGAGTTGACGTTGGCGATGCTAGGTGCACAATTCGACAGCAATGTAGAATGCTTTACGGATTTTGCTTACATAAGATGGCACGCTCGCGGCAGGAACGGAGACGGCTACTCGCCCAGCGAGATAGACTACTGGGCGCGTCAAATCCGCGAGATTTCGCAAAGAGCGGATGTCTTTGGTTACTGGAACAACGATGCCCACGGATATGCGCCGCAGAATTGTCTGCAGCTGACGCGAAAGCTAGCGTCACTTTGAGAACGTGCATCGACAACGCCGAGAGTGCTGCTTGCGACTTCACGTGCTTTGGCTCTGTATGGTGCCGTTTGGGTCCCGCACGGCTTGGGAAGCTCGACGCTGGCGGCAAAATTGTTAGGGCTTGACACGAAGAGCTCTTCCGCCTTTGCACAAACGGCGAGAGATTGAGTCAGGCCCCGACTCCGAGGCGTTGTCAATAGCGGGGCAAAGGAGGGACGCTAACCGAATAGGGCTCCCAATCCCTCCATTCCTGTTTCTTCCTCCTCTTCCTTATCCTTCTCAGTCTCTTTTTCCTCTTCGGCTTTTGCCTCTTCCTTCTTCTCGGCCGGCGCTGGGGCGACCGGTGCAGGTGCTGCGGGAGCTCCTACAAACGCCGCTGTGGATACAGCCTCGTCGATATCGATGCCTTCGAGCGCTGCAATTAGTGCCTTTGCCCTGGCCTCGTTGACCGTCGCGCCTGCTGCGTTGAGGACGCTCGTAACGCCCTCTTCACTTACTTCCTTGCCTGTCGCGTGCAAAATTAGTGCTGCATATACGTATTCCATTTCGCTATCACCTTTGCTGTCTTGTGGATCTTTAGATTATCCAAATAACGCTCCTAGACCTTCCATGCCAGATTCAGATTCCTTCGCCTCATCCTCTTCATTCTCTTTTGATTCTTCATCTTCCTTTTTTTGCACTGGCTGTTCTTTCACGGACTCGGGTGCACTTGCGTGGGCGTCTTTTAGGGCGATGAGCTCATCGTCCAACGCTTCGTTCGGAAGCTTGTTAACGAGCGTTAATGCTACGGCTTGCGCTCTCGAGAGCAGAGTTTTGAGCACTTCAGGCTCAAAGATCTCAGCGTTAACCGCGAGGTTCATTGCTTCAAATGAGGCTTTTTGAAGCAGCGGTGCAGCGGTTAAGGACGTCGGATATGCCGTGTTAATTGATAAATTTAGGGCGTTTGACACAGCCAACACAAATTGACCAAAGTACGCTTTCTCATCGATGTGTAGGTTCTCTGGGACGTAAAGCACGTCGCCGTCGTATGCTGCTCGAAGGTACAAGCCAACTTCCATCGGGTAGATTTCGAGGCGCTGAAGCACGCCAGCAAGCCGCACGCTAATCGCCTCGCCGGCTTTAGCGACCGTTTTTGTTTCGCGTATCACGATTTTGCCCTTTTCGATCGCGGCTGGTATCCCAGCGTTTTGAAGATCCCCGACGATAGGCCCCGGTCTGAACGACGTAGCCCCTTTCTTTACGATGATATCTGTAGGCGCCCTATCGCCTGCTTTCGCTGGCGCCGGAGTTCTGCTGTTTTCGAGCAGTTTAAACAGCTTAAATGGATTCAGATCGGTGAATACGAGTGCCGTCTGTCCCTCAATGTTTTCAAACAACTTGAGCGTCGTCTCGCCAGCCTCTTCAAGCGCACGGTGGATGAGTGTATTTCGCGCGACTTTTATTCTCGCGACATCGCGGAGCTCGGCCCTGATGTTCTGAAATTGACGGGCAGGGATACCATGGATGCTCACGACCGCAATGACTTTGTGCGTCTCGGCCTCGGCTTTGATGCTCGTGACTTCGTCGTCTTTCCAAGCGGGTCGGTGAACGTTATCGATTGCCGCCATTTCACATCAACCTCACTGCGGGCCCCATCGTGGTCTTGACGTAAACCGAGGCAATGTTCTGCTTGCCGTTCTCGAGTCGTGACTCTACGGTATTTAGAAGCGCTTCGACGTTGGCTGCGATGTCTTCGACACTCATGCTCAGATTTCCGATCAACGCGTGGAACGTCGGCTTATCCTTCGAGCGCACCTTGACTGTCCGTCTCAGTCGATTGATGAGGGGGCCGGGATCGGCGCTTGACGGCACAGGATCGGGCATCTTGCCCTTGGGGCCTAGAATAGGACCAAAACTCTTGCCTATAGAAGGCATCAACGGCGCTTCCGCGATAAAAAAGTCAATTTCTCGCGTCGTTGATCGGATGAGTTTCTTGTCGCCGCTCATCTTATCAATATCTTCAGGAGAGATGATCAGGTCAGCGCCGTCGCTTTGCGACTTAATGGCAAGATCCCCTTTCGCAAAAACCCCGATTTTCGTTGCTTTTCCGCGCCCGTTCGGCAGCACGATGGATTCGGTTATCCTGTTTTTTGGCTGACCTAAATCGACATTCTTGAGATTGACAATCAAATCAACGCTTTCGGTGAACTTTCTCTTAGGTGCTGACTCAATCGCTTCATTGACAGCTTTAAGGGTGTTTTCGTTTACCATGCTCCCTCCGTAGTATCGTCGACCACCGCGGTGATCTCCTACGGTGCAATCATCAGATGGAGTAAACCTTACTTCAATCTTTCGCCAGAATTCATGCCTCGATAAACAGATCTGCGTATTCTCCGGCGTCTATCGCCTTTTGAACTTCTCTGGCTGGTTTTTCGTCGACGGTAACGCCCATCGATAAACAGGTGCCCAAAACTTCTTTGACGGTGTTTTTCAGCTCGTACGAAAGCGAGCTCCGTCGTTTCATTTTTGCTATCTTGATCGCTTGAGCGACGGTGATATTGCCAACAGACCCCTCACCAGACGATCCTTTCTCTATTCCCGCCTCTATCAGAACAAGCGCCGATGCGGGGGGTATGCCTATCTCAAGCGTCACATTCTTCTTGTCATCGACAATGACTTTGACAGGCACCTGCATGCCGTTATATGACGCAGTTTTTGCGTTGATGTCGTCAACAACTGCTTTGATGTTGATCCCAAGGGGTCCTAGGGCAGGTCCTATCGGCGGACCGGGGCTCGCCTTGCCTCCTGGCACCAACACTTCGATTACGTCAGCCATGTTATTCGCGCTCCTCCTTGCTCAAGACTCGCACGTGATCGCCGCGCACCGTAATTGGTATCGGCACCATGGCCTCGAAGAGTTCGACCGTAATCTCCTCTCGGCGCTCATCAATGCGTTTGACGCGGGCCCGTTCTCCTTTGAATGGGCCTGCAATAAGCTCAATGATATCACCGTCTTCAATGCCGGCCACGGCTGGTTTTGGCGTCAAGAAATGCTCGATCTCTGCGAACTTCGTGTTTCCCTTCACGACGCCACGAGCGTGCGGTATGCCTTGAATCGCCTGTTCTACTATTTCAAACTTGGTGGTCTCCACGAGCACATATCCCTTGAGCTCTTTCGGCACAAGTATCGCGCGGATGTCATAGTTCTCCTTTTTGGCAGCGAGTGCGAGCAAGTTGGCCACGGCCCGTTCTTGATTTGCCGTGGTCTTTATGGCGTAAATTGAAGATTCGAGCCCATTTTGTTCTTGGCTGGACATGATCCCCTCACTGATAACTTTCTAACTCGTCACGACTGGGTCGTCGCGTTCGCCGTTTTATTTGCGGCCGAGGTAATGGAACTATTTTGCGTTGCGTTAATAGCCGGCTCCGAGGCGTTCACTACGTTGCTGGGTGTGGCCGTCGCTGTTGTGTGCGTCGCGTTGGTGAGACCGAAATTCTGCGGCGCTTGTACCATGGCCAAATATATCAGAAACCCGGCCACACCGATTATGACGATTCCTATCGCGGCGACTTTCGCTATCGTCGAGAACTCCTCACGCGTTGGCCTTCTCGTAAGCGTCAAGATTCTCCGGTACTCACCGAGCTTGCGCTCGATCGCCTTGCGAGAATAACGACCCTCTGATGCAGTGGCCTCT
The DNA here is from genome assembly GCA_963701995.1 of Methanobacteriota archaeon. Taxonomy (GTDB): domain Archaea; phylum Halobacteriota; class Bog-38; order Methanoflorentales; family Methanoflorentaceae; genus Methanoflorens. The sequence goes on from OY969693.1 coordinate 1,625,817, forward strand.
TGCAGCCTAGAAGCCTTCGACGAAGCGCTCGCTTGCTTTTTGTCTTCTTTAGGGGCCTCTCGTTGCTTTTTAGGCTTTGACGAAGGAGTCCCCTGCTTTTTAGCCATCGTACATTCACCAAACTATAGTGCAGCAAAAATGCGCAAAGTAAATATGTGGCGCCCGAGGCGGCGCTTTATACCACTTTGCGTTTCAATAGTATAAAATGTTTTGTGGAGGATGTGCCACGTAAGCCTTTATTTGACGAAATCTATGCCGTATCGTTGAGCCCCGGTTGTTGGCCTAATCGCTTCGCTCTTGCCATAGATCTGAGGCGACTTGACGCCAGTAACGATAAGGAGAGTTCGTACCATATGGTCAAGCTCGGGGTCGATCTGTGCGCCCCAAATAATTCGCGCGTCGGGATCGATACGCTCGTAAACTTCCTGCACGACGCCCTCTGCCTCAGTCACGGTCATGTCCGTACCCCCGATGACGTTGACGATGGCGGCAGTAGCTCCAGAGATGTCGACGTCCAGAAGGGGACTTCTCAGAGCTTTCTTCACCGAATCCACGGCTTTGTCTTCGGCATCCGACTCGCCAAGCCCAATCATTGCTACGCCGCCTTTTTGCATGACGGTTCTGACGTCTGCGAAGTCAAGGTTGATGAGCCCTGGTTTGGTGATAAGTTCGGTAATACCCTTGACGGCCCGCATCAGCACTTCATCCGAGACTTTGAATGCGGCTTGCAGCGGCAGTCGGGGAACCACTTCTAGCAGTCGGTCGTTTGGCACAACGATGACCGTATCAGCCATGTCACGCAGCCGCTCAAGTCCAGCTTCAGCGTTTGCCCTGCGCACCATGCCCTCCACGCCGAATGGGAGGGTCACGATAGCTATAGTGAGGGCCCCGACATCGCGTGCCGCCTCTGCGACGACCGGCGCGGCCCCAGTTCCTGTGCCTCCGCCTAAACCGGCTGTAATAAACACCATGTCCGCTCCGGCAACGCTTCCGCGCAGCTCTTCTTGGCTTTCGAGGGCTGCTTCTTCGCCTATCTGCGGCAATGAACCAGCGCCGAGTCCCCGCGTTCGCTCCTTCCCAATCAGGATTTTTCGGTCCGCCGTCGTGTTCCTGAGGTGCTGAGCATCTGTGTTGAGCGCAATAAGTTCGGCCCCTTCAATTCCCTCTTCGGTCATTCGTGAGATGGTATTTGATCCCGCGCCGCCGCATCCGATGACGATGATGTTGGTTTGAAGCGTTTTGAGCACTTCTTCGAGCTCTTGGTCGGGGGTATAGGACCCTTGCGGCGATTCATTTTTCTCGTCGCTTGCGCCCCGTGCAAGCGCGTCTTCAATTATGGACTTCATTTCGTATCCTCCACTTCATGGTCTGCGAAAGACGTTACTGTCGACCACATGCGTCGGCATTGGCGATATTAATTGCCTTTCTAACCTTCGTAAATACATCCTCGGGTTTAATTATCCTGTCGTCTATGTTGATCGACTCGCCGCGTGCCAGCTTCGCGTATAGCGGTCCTTCAGTCACGCCAAGCGATCGTGCCAGTCGTGGGTTAAATTTGCGTTCGGATATATATAGTTTTGATTTTTGCTGCGAATACTCAATCTGGTACCGCTTTTTCAGTATTTCCACGCACCCGGTGAGTATCGCATCCCGTATCTTTTGTGCGTCGCACTCCGGCGGAACCAAGATGGCAGAAATAGTTCCATCTTTATGCTCAAGGTATACTATTTTTTCGCTTTCAATCAGCTTCAGCAAAGCTTCATCGTCGACAGTTTGTGCCCGTTTTACAATAGACGTGTTCAGCGCAAGCGGCGTCAATTCCATACGATCCTCAAGAGGCGTTTGCGCGTTGAGTGCGTCTCGCAATGAAGCGCTGACGCTTATTTTCTCCGCTTCTGCAGGCAGGCCGTGCACCCTCAAGGCGCGCTTGATTTTCAGGTATGGTTTCCAAGAAACGTCTCTGCGTCCCTGGATGTCAGCTAGCCTAAGGACCTCAAAGCCTAGATCGTGCACGGTCGCCTCGATTCGAGTTCGTTCACCGCCCATATGTTTTCGATCAAAATAGGCGAATTGTGCCTGTGATTTCTCGAATGCCTCTCCAATGATCTCGCGAGTTAGGCATTCGAGCTGATATGCAGTAAAAATGTGGCCGAAGCAAATGTCGCTACTTAGAAGCACGTCGGCGTGTCGTACGGCGTAGTGCGGCCCCCCAAATCCAACGGCCGTCGGGCAAGGGATGCCGAGAGATCGCGATTCCAGTTCGAGAAGCGCTCGTGCCACGGTGTCGCCGAGCGCTTCGTTATTCCACTCAGCTTTCGTGCTGCCGATTTCGACAAACAACGAGGGGGTTTCGATGGCCGAAGGGCCGTGGTGGGTTGCCTCCACGAGGACCTCGACATTTGATAGGTTCGTGAGCGTTTCCACTACAAGTTTTAGCGCACGAGGGGCTGCGCGCGCTAACACGCCGTTCGACCGCTTTCGAGTCAGCCCGCTTACGTCTCCGGGAAAGTGAGCGGTGAATACCGGTCCTTTCCGTGTCTCACTTTGGTGACGAGACGCAAATACGAGCAGGTCAGTATTGAGGCCTTGGTCTAGCGTTTCTTGATCAATCAGCTTGCCTTCGACCGTAATAAGCTGAAAGTTCCCGTACGTCCATTCGGCGGGGCCCTCGGAGCCTCGAGTCCACCGGACTCGTTTTAAAAGATGGCGCGCGATGTTTTGCGAGGCATCGTCAACTTCAGAACAAATAATCGCGACACGCATACATTGCTATGGTCGAATGCGCACGCTATAAATTTTTGGGAGCTGAACGGGCTGTCCTAAGCTGACGATAAACTCCGTGAAACCTACGTGGTTCGCGAGTCACGATATGAAGATAAGCGTTTTTTCTTTTGCGGGCCCTTCGTCGATCACTTGTAGACTGTGTTTATCGACTATTTTTCGAGTCGTTTCCTTGAGTTCTTGGGTATCAGGGACGTCGATTTGAATGACATATCCCTGAAATTCATCTTTTTTCGCTTCATACAGTCGTGGGAATTCTCCTGCTTCGTCATATCTCTCGTATGTCTCGGGCCGCAAGCTCACCATAAGCTGACGTGCCACCAGGAGCTTGACATCGGTGAGACCGCTGAACTCCGCAGCGATGCTTTTTAGGGCTCTTTGCGCCGATTGCTCGCTGTCGAAACAGGTGGGGACCGAGTACATTTCAGTTTCAGAGTCGTACAGCCCCCTACGAATTCCAATTATTAGCCTTGCTTTCTTCATGTTTTGCTGCTCCCCCCAGTTTTTTGGTCGCGACGCTGTAGTTATTCATGAGCCCCTGAGTTATACCTTTCGCGCTAGAAAACCTGCAGAGGCTAATACTCTGTCCTCGTGCGTGTTCTGACTGATCCGTTCGCGCACAGCCGCGCCATCATCACCTATTTAAATGAATAGCACCTAAGACAATCCGAAGCGGGGTGGGGTAGTCAGGAGATCCCGACGGGCTCATAACCCGTAGACCAGTGGTTCAAATCCACTCCCCGCTACTAAATCGGCATTTCAGTGTGTGGTTCTTTTTTGGTGTAAGATTCGTCTAGCAGTAGCTGCGTCACATGTTGAAACTTGATCGGCGCTGGTTCAGCGCGTAAAAAAACGTTAGTTTGAATCGAAACCCGCGTTAGTTGATGGCAAAAAGAGGAGGTTAGGAGGGGTCGCGTTTAATTCACTTAGTACACGATTCAGCTGCTTTGTTTAAGTCCGCTTCGAGGATCTCAGGACGTGTTACGCCAATATAGTGCTCTATGATCTTCCCGTTACATTCCAGAATAAGTGTCGGTACGACGCGGATTCCATACTTGTTGGCAAGTTGCAGGTTATCGTCCACATTAATTTTCTTGAATTCGATCTTGTCCCTAAGCTTTTCTTCAAGCTTCTCGAGTATCGGATCCTGTATCTTGCACGGTCCGCACCAGTCAGCATAAAAATCCATCAGTATCGGTTTTGCCATAACGATTTACCTCGCTACTCCCCTTGTGAAAACGTGCATATATATTGTTTTTGCCTGACTGAGCTGCTCTAGCCCCGTCAATTCTTAAATCGTTCAATCTCTTCAAAAACCAGTTGCATGACGGGGTCAATCGCGGCTTGGACCCTGGGCGAAAGATCCGTGCAAATCCCTTCGACCCGTTCGACTTCGATTCCGATAATGGTGATATTGTTCGGCATAAGCTCCGGTTGAATCTGCCGGCCCAAACGCAGCGTATCGACTAAATTGAGGTCGTGCAACGACATCATAAACAGGTTTGCGGGAGGCAATTCCTTGTCGGTGAACTTGTAGATCGATCCTGGTTCTCCCCCGCCCCCTCGCACGGCATCGATGATAATTACGTCATCAGCGTCCTCCATGTAGTCAAGTATCGCCAACCCGCCGACACCGGCATTCACCAGTTCGACATCGCTTCGATCCATTTGCTCGAGTTTCTCGAGAATGTGGACCCCTACACCATCGTCCGCCATGAGGTAGTTGCCTGCCCCGAGTATCTTTATTACGTGCTTTTCGCCTTTCACCGTATCACCACGTGCGCGGCCTTGAGCAGATGCATTAACTGCCCTTGATTAGGCGCCTCTGCTTTATGTAGTCTCCCAAGTATTAAAATAGACTGAACGATATACTGATAGCGGACAGCGCTGACCAGCGCTAACCAAGCGATCGCGGGACGGGAAAGCGGTGCGCAAAACCTCACAGACCTCGGAACGTCGCGACCAACGAATCTCCAAAGACCAGTACTATATGGCGCTCGCAAAGACCGTTTCTTTGCGCGCAACCTGCACGAGGCGCCAATACGGGGCCATCATTGTCTCAACTGGCGATCACATTCTGTCGACCGGATACAACGGGGCCGCACGGAACGAACCGCACTGTCTAAACATCGGGTGCGAGCGGGAGCGCTTGAACATTCCAAAGGGTGAACGGTACGAACTCTGTGTGAGCGTCCACGCCGAGGCGAATGCGATCATACAAGCCGCCCGAGGGGGTGCCGCCATTAACGGCGCTACGCTTTACGTCAACGGCACTCCGTGCAAGATGTGCTGGCGGCTCATCAAGAACGCTGGCATTGATAAGGTTGTGTTTGTTGAAGATAACCCCGAATCGCCCGACTTCGGTGCGCTCATGCGCGTGAACGCACAGGACGTCACGCTGGCCCACATGCACTCCGCAAAGCGCGAAGAATGCTAGTATTCTGCGAAGCCGATTCCACTCGACAAGAATCGGGCTGAAAAGATGCGAGGCGGAGCCCAAAAAAGCAAATAGCCGCAAAAAGACCGCGACCACTGGTAACCATGCAGCACGGAACCCGCAAGTGTCTTCTGGGGAATGAGGCGATTGCTCGCGGCATATTGGAGTCAGGAGTCTCGCTCGTCTCCGGATATCCAGGAACGCCGTCGTCTGAGATCATACCTTTCATTGCGCAGCAGATCGAACGCTACGAGAGGCCGCCCCACGTGGAGTGGTCGGTTAATGAGAGGTCGCGCTTGAGGTCGCCGCCGGCGCGTCATACTGCGACGTGCGCGCCGCAGTCGTTATGAAGCACGTCGGGCTAAACGTCGCTGCTGATCCCTTGATGACTCTCGCGTACACCGGTGTCAAAGGCGGTTTAGTGCTCGTCGTGGCCGACGATCCCGGGTGCTTCTCATCGCAGAATGAACAGGATTCACGCAGGTATGCGCAATTTGCGAAGATCCCGTGTCTCGACCCATCGACGCCGCAAGAGGCCTATGAGTTTGCAAAGTACGCGTTCGCGTTGTCTGAACTATTCGAAATCCCGGTGATGCTCCGACCTACCACCCGCGTTTCGCACGCTCGAGCCTCCGTCACGTTAAGCGGAAACTATAGCGATCAGCGATCCGCGCACTTCGAGAAGGACCCCAAGCGGTGGGTCATGGTGCCGACGCACGCGCGCCAGAGACACGTAGAACTGAACAGAATTCAGCCATTACTTCGCGCTGAACTCGCCTCTTTGAATAGCTTAACGCTCAAAAGGTCTGACTTCGGCGTGGTCACCGCTGGGATGGCTGCAAAATATGTTGAGGAGGCGCTGAAGAAGTTGCGACTCGAAGCTTCCGTGCTGCGAATCGCTGCGTATCCTACGAACAATGACCAAATCGCGACGCTCGTGAGCAAATCGCGTCAGCTTCTCGTCGTCGAGGAGCTTGAACCCGTAATCGAAGAGCAAGTTAGCGCTCTTGCGGGTACGGTCGAGGTGTGCGGAAAGCTCACCGGCCACGTCCAACGGGAGGGTGAGCTCACCGTTGATACGGTGCTAAATAGCATCGGCCAGGCGGTTGGCCGGTTCGCTACTGCGGACGTCCCGGCAGTGTTGATCGCCGCGGAGCACGCTGCCTCCGCGACCGCCCGTGCTGTGTGCGGGATGTCCCCATCGAGCGACATTCTACGCGCTCAAGAAAGTTTTCACCAAAGAAGCGATCTATGTCGGAGACATCGGGTGCTATACGTTAGGCGTAAGTCAAGGCACGATCGATACCACGCTCTGCATGGGCGCAAGCATTAGCATGGGCAGCGGATTCAGCGCTGCCTGTGATAAGGAGATCGTGAGCGTTATGGGCGATTCGACCTTTATTCATACGGGCGTTCCTGGGCTTATAAACGCCGTGTATAACGGTGCGCGATTGACACTCGTAATTAGGACAACGGCACAACCGCCATGACGGGACATCAACCCCACCCCTGCACCGGCGTGACCGCAACGGGAGTCTGTACCGTGCCGACGCCGATGGAAGACCTCATTAAAGCCATCGGCGTCCAAGGGCTCTACGTGGTTGATCCCTACAACCTATTCGAAACGGAAGACGCGCTAATGCAGGCCAAGAACAGCGACGGCGTCCAAGTTGTCATCGCGAGGCGGCCCTGCATCATCAGTGCCAAAAAGGCAGGAACGCTCGCAAAGGCGAACAGACGTGTCACCGCCACGTGCCAAAACTACTTCGCGAGTTGTAAGCTCTGCAGCACCCTCTTTTGCCCCGCGATCAGTTGTAGCGAGACGAGCGCTCTGATTGCAGAAGACTGCGTAGGCTGCGGCGTCTGTGAACAGATCTGCGAATTCGATGCTATTGAGACCGCTTGAGGTGCGCGATGGTGAAAACGACCAAATTTGACTGTATTATCGTGGGCGTTGGCGGTCAAGGTTCTATTTTCGCCTCACGAGTGCTGGGCGAAGCGGCCGTGCGAGAGGGGTATGATGTGATCTCTGCCGAGACGCACGGCATGGCCCAACGAGGCGGGACCGTTGAGGTTCACGTCCGCATTGGCTCATCATTTGGGCCATTGATCCCGCTGAGAAGCGCAGACGCCTTGGTCGGAATCGAGCCCGCCGAGTGCCTCCGCTTCGCACGCTATCTGTCCCCTAAGGGCACGGCCATCGTCAACACGGCTCCAGTTCCTGCCGCAAGTTTAGACTACCCGCCCGTAGAGAATCTGGTGAAGGCCCTTAAGGACACGTGCGAGCGCGTAATTGCGTATGACGCGGCGCAGCTCGCACTAGACGCGGGCCATCCTCAAACGCTCAACGTCGTTATGCTCGGAACGCTCTCACGCACGCTGCCCTTGACCACTCTGGAAGACGTCGTTGCAGAGCACGTTCTTAAAAAAGCTCTCGACGCTAATATCAGGGCGTTCAAGCTCGGGCAGAGAATCTTCGACGCGTGATTTAGTGATTGTCCAGACGTACAGGGTTGGCCTCGAGCCGCTAACATAAGTCGCTACTTACGTCGCATTTTAAGCAGAGCGCTTAACCGCTGCTCCGTCCAGTGGGTAAAGCATATCACTCAGAAACCGCATCTAACAAAGGATGACAAAGCTGTGTCCTGGATGCGGGACGACCAACCCGGATGAAGCAGAGGCGTGCTGTGCCTGCGGCGCTCAAATAACCAAAACAGCGATGGATGTTCTTGAAGAGGCGCTGTTGTTTAGACAGCAAGGCAAGCCGAAAGAGGCGCTCGATCGCGTCACAGAAGCCCTCAGTATGGAACCTGCAAATGTGGACGCGCTATTCACGTTTGGCTCTTTGACAGAGGAGTTGGGCAACAGGGAGGAGGCGCTTAGCTATTATGAACGAGCTTTAGAAGCAGATCCCACCCACGCTCCCGCTCTCGTGGCCAAAGGAAGCATTCTTCGCGATAGAGGAGATGTTGACGAGGCTATAAGTTTGTTCGACGCTGCCATTGCGAGCGAACCGCGGTTTGCGGTGGCCTACAACGCTAAGGGATACCTGCTCCAAAAACAGGGTTCGTACGAACAAGCGCTCAAATGCTATGACAAGGCGCAGCAAGCCGATCCTGAGTTTGATCTTCCGTGGTTCAACATGGGTGTCTGCTATGCGCTGATGAACGATAACGAAAAAGCGGAGGGAATGTTCGAGAGGGCACTGCTGCTCGAACCTACCAACGCCGACGCGTGGTTTTATCGAGCGAATGCGCTAGCGAACTTGGAGCGCTACGAAGATGCTGTCATCAACTATGACAAAGGCCTGGTGATAGACGACACCCGTGCCGCGGCGTGGGACGGTCGCGGGCTCGCCCTCGCCAGCCAGTATAAATGGCCTGACGCACTGGAGAGCTTTGACAAAGCGCTGAGCCTCGACCCCGAGTATTTCATCACGTACAACAACAAGGGGTACGTCTATTATAATCTGCAAAAGTTTGACGAGGCGCTCGAAAACTTCGACAAAGCGCTCGAAATAAGTCCAGACTACATTCTCGCGTGGATCAATAAGGGTCTCGCACTCGATAGTCTGAACCGCTTCGACGAAGCGATCCAGTGCTTGGATCGGGCGTTCGAACTGGATCCTGAGAACTTTTGGGTGTTGAACAGAAAAGGGTTTATTCTGTTCGGCATCGATCGATTTGAGGATGCAATCGCTGTTTTTGATAAGGTGCTCAGCACAAACGCCGACGATACCTACGCGCTCTCGTTCAAAGGAAGCTCCTACGATGGTTTAGGGGAATACGAAAAGGCCATTGAGTGCTTTGACCGCGTCTTAGAAGTCGATGAGAACGATGAGTTTGCGTGGACGTCAAAAGGCAGCGCGTTGTATAGTCTTAAGCGATATGACGATGCGGTGTCCTGTTTTGATCGGGCGCTCGAAATCGACCCCCAGAGCCTCGAGGCAGTCCAGTTCAAAGAATTGATTGCCCAGCGGCGCAGCGGGACAAGATAGGAAAGATTAACGCGACGGACCGCTGCAGTACAACAGACTCTTATGACGACAAAAAGTGAGGCACCCGAGTACTGGGAGCCCAATGAGGAAACTTTACCCATTGAACAGCTCGAGTAGCTTCAGGGCATTCGCCTCAGAAACACGGTTGAACGGGTCTGCAACAACGTGCCTTTCTACCGAAGAAAGCTCAAAAAGCTCGCCATTACTCCCGCAAACATTACGAAGCCCGAGGACGTGGCAAAACTCCCCTTTACGAGAAAAAATGATTTGCGGGATCACTTCCCGTTTGGGCTCTTCGCCGTGCGACGCGATGAGATAATCAGAGTGCACGCGTCGAGCGGGACAAGCGGAACGCCATTGTCGAAGTGCTCAAACCGGACGGTACCCCGTGCGCAGAGGGTGAGCGGGGCGAGTTGGTTCTCACGTCGCTCACCAAACAGGCGCTTCCGCTGATCCGGTACCGGACGGGCGATGTGACCTATGCAAAAGGGAGCGACTGTGCGTGCGGGAGAATGGGCATCCGCACGGCAAAAATCCTCGGCAGAGTCGATGACATGCTCGTCGTACGGGGCATAAACGTGTTCCCCAGCCAAATCGAACACGTTCTTATGTCGATCCCTGAGGTCGGGACTCACTTCGAAGTCGTCGTGGAGCGGGTCAAGCACCTTGATGAACTGACCGTTCTCTGTGAGCTCGAGCAAGAGTTCTTCACGGGTGAAGTCAACGACCTGCAACGCGTAAGACGAAAGGTCGAAAAAGAGCTGCGGGATACGCTCAACGGCAGGACCACGGTGGAGCTCGTCGAAAAAGGAACGATAGCGCGGACCGAAGGCAAGCTCAAAAAAAGGTCATAGATTTACGCGGGGCGTTGTAGACGTCGCGCTGCGGCTATCACGCGACCAGCTGTTTGATTATTTCGAACGCGCGGTTAATGTCCTCGTGACTCGCCGCGTACGAGATTCGGACGTGTCCCTCGCCGAACTGCCCGAACGCTGAACCCGGCACAACGATCACGCCGGCCTGCGCCAGTTTCTTTGTGAGGTCGAGGCTCGTGCGAGACGTTGCAAACCGTGGAAATACGTAGAATGCCCCTTCGGGTGTCGCGCATTCGGCTATTCCCTTCAGGTGGTGCATCACCACATTGCGCCGCTCGCGAAACTTTTCGACCATCACCCGAACGCTGTCTTGCGAACTAGTAAAGGCCGCGTAGGCCGCCTTTTGTGAAATTGAGGGAGCGCACGCCTGAATGTATTGATGCACCTTTAGCATCTCTTCCGTGATTGCAGCGGGGGCAATTGTATACCCGAGCCGCCACCCGGTCATCGCATACGTTTTTGACACCGAATTAGCAACAATCACGCGGTCTGGGTCGATGCTTGCCGGGCTGACGTGTTTTCCTTCGTAGAGTATCTTGTCATAGACCTCATCGGAAATTATGTAGAAGTCGTTATCGTCAGCGAGCTCGACAAACCCCTGCATCTCATTGTGCCGCTGCACCGCACCAGTGGGGTTTGCAGGTGAGTTGATGACCAGGGCTTTTGTCTTGTCCGTGATGCGATCCGCAACGGCGTCAGGCTGCAGCCTGAAATTATCATCAGCGCTCACCCTCACGCTTACGGGCACGCCGCCCGCGACGAGTGTCAGTGGCACATAAGCGACAAATCCTGGATCCGGGAGTATGACCTCGTCGCCCGGATTGATCAAAGCCTCGAACGCCAGATGAAGGGCCTCGCTGCCGCCCGAAGTGCATATTATCTGCTCCTGGCCAACTTGGACTCCGTACTGTTCATAGTAGCTCGCGATCGCGTCGATAAGTTCAGGAAATCCCTTGTTAGGAGTGTACCCGGTGTAGCCCCCGTCTAGTGCCTCTTTTGCCGCCTCTTTAATGTGTGCGGGCGTGTCGAAGTCCGGTTGCCCGAGCCCCAGGTTTATCGCGCCTGGCTTCGTCAGCGCAAACATCTCTCGAATTCCTGAAAGGGAAAAGTGTGAAGTGCGTTCTGCCCACATGGCTGTCTCCAACACCACAATCGAGTTTCGTAGCGTCTGAATTGCTAGTCTGCGAGTTTCGTGGCCATAAACTTGTTTATCGATAGCTTCGGAGCTCCCCGAACAAGTAGGTGCCCGAACAGGCTACCACTGCCCCGTGTGCCGTTGGTGCGCACGTACGTTGGGATTCGCGGGAAACTGCCAGAAGCTTCGGTGCGACGCCCCCGGCAATTTAGTTTCAGTGCGGACCTGGCCCCTATCCGTCCTTTCGTGAGCTCAGTTCAATAGTTTTAAGTGAGTCGGGCCCTAACATACACTCTGATGCCGCGCAACCGACTGGGCCTTACGTTCGTTAGCACGTTTCCTCCCCGAGAGTGTGGTATCGCTACGTTCACGCAAGACCTGCTCTTCAACCTTATCAATGAGAATCCTGATATCAGAGCCAACGTTTGTGCCATTGATGGAAACAAAGACTCAAGCGCTTACGGCTGTTTAAGTCCGCTCATCTATCCGAGATCGCGGGTCGCGTACATCATCAGAGATACCGACCAAATCAGCTTCGTCGAGGCAGCTGACAAAATAAACGCGTCGCGCGCTGATGTGATCAACATACAACACGAGTATGGGCTGTATGGCGGCTCCTGGGGCCGATATATCCTTGATTTCATGGAAGTTCTAGAGAAACCGATCGTGACGACGCTACACACGGTGATGCCGACGCCGCCGGAAGAGGCCAAAGCGGTTACTCGCGAGATATACCGTCTTTCAGCTAGCGTCGTTGTACCAGGACACGTCGGCGTCGATATCTTGAAAAAGGCGTTTGACATAGGCTCTGAGAAAGTCGAGGTCATTCCGCATGGTGTCCCCGACGTTCCGTTTATCAGTTCGGAGCGGCCGAAGAAGAAGCTAGGATTGTCGCGCCGGTTTGTGATCGGGTCATTCGGGCTGCTCCATCCCGCAAAGGGCATCGAGTACGTCCTCGAAGCGCTGCCCAAGGTGATTGCCGACAACCCCGAAAAAGACGTCCTCTACCTGGTCGTAGGAGAGACGCATCCAAACATCGTGAAGAACGAAGGCGAGCGCTATCGCGACAGACTGAAGAAAATTATCACAGACCTCGATTTGGAGCACAACGTAAAGTTCGTCGACCGATATCTTACCAACCGAAACCTGATCCTACATTTTCTCGCCACTGATATCTGTGTCCTCCCCTATCTCGCCAGGGATCAGATCGTGAGCGGCGTACTGTCCCAGGCAGTAGGCTGTGGAAAGGCCATAATAGCAACGCCATACCTGCACGCACGAGAGGCGCTTGCCGACGAAAGAGGCGTGGTTCTGAAGTCGGGGGAATCGACGGAGATAGCCGAAGCGATTACCATGTTGATGCGCAACGACCGTCTTAGACGGGAGATGGAAATTCGGACGTATATGTATGGGCGCTCAATCACGTGGAAAGAGGTCGCGAGAAGATACAAGGAGCTCTTCAATACACACTACGTCAAACGAGGGTACGGCAAGACCGACTTCCCGACATACAGCGGCGACGTCGACGCGTTGTGATCGCGTCGTCCACGCATCTGTGGAAGAACTTTTTCGAGCTGACCGGGCAGCGCAGCTTGCGCTTTTTTGAGCGTGATCCGTGAGAAAAGCGTGCGCATGTTGATGCATTGTGAGGTCGAACCGACGTGGCCGTAAAAGACGCCAATGAGTTTAACGCCTTACGGCAGATTCAAACAAACATCGCGAAGCAGGTGGTTCTAGAGGACCCCGCAAGTGAAGTTGCGTTGGTAGGGGCGGTAGCGCAAAGCTTTGACGAGAGCCTCGTTTTTTCTTCAGCCGTAGTTGTCGACACGCTAATGAACGTCATCGACGAGTCCGCGTCGATTGCAAAGACCGCCATGCCGTACGTGCCCGGTCTCCTCTTCTTCCGTGAGGGTCCCGCGGTGATAGCGACAGTAGAGAAGCTGCGCAGGCGACCTGACGTTTTAATCGTCCACGGGTGCGGCATAAACCACCCCCGGTTTGCGGGACTAGCGTCGCACGTCGGAGTCATTCTAAATACGTCAACAGTTGGCGTGTCCAAAAAAGCACTCTGCGGGGAGTATGTTGAACCGGCTCAGGCCGGCCGCCCCACCGCGCTGACATTCAACGGAAAACCGCTTGGGTTCGTCTTAAAAACGGTGGCCGGCACAAAACCGATCTTCATTAGTCCAGGAAACCGCATTTCGTTACAGGGCGCATTGCGAATCGTTCAGCGCTGCGTGGCGAGCCACAGATTACCTGAGCCGCTTCGTTTGGCGCATATCAAGGTCAGGCAACTTCGATCCGAGATGCGTTCTGGTGAGATCTAGGCTGGACTCGGCGTGAGAAGGTTTAATACGTCCTGAGCGCAAAGAGCAACCGTCGATCGCACGCGAGGGTACTGACATGAGAGCATATCTTTACCGGTGTCGCGTCTGTGGCACAGAAATCTGGACCGATTTTATCGAGCTCGACAAGCTAATATGCGAGAGCTGCCATACCGCAGGAAAATGGCTCGTACTGGACGTTAAGATCAGAGAGAAAATATAAAAAAATAAGCAATAGCATCTCGCTTCTAAGAGATGCTATCAAAGAAACGATCTTGAGATTACCGGTTCAGCCTGGTAAAAGCGAGTTTTATGTCTTCGGCTTTGACCGTCTTGCGGCCCGCGTGCTTTGCCATTTCGATTGCTTCTTCGGCGAGTTCTTTGCCGTACATCTCTAGGTATTCTCTAAACTGTTCTGTCGCTTCAGCGCTCACACGCTCTGCTCCAGCTTTTCGGATGATCCTACTTACTCCTGCTGCTTGTAATTCTGCCATTTGAGTTACCTCGCTCTATACTGAGATTTTCAACATATATATACTTTTTCGGTATTTTTTCGATTTTAAGGTAATATTCTTCAATAAAAATGGATTTGAGGGTCAAAATAACATTTGTGATCAGTATGCACAAGAGGGGGAAAGCTTCATCGTGCGTCAATCGGAAGCTAGTGCATTCAAGGTGGTGTCGAGAATGACGAGCCGTCCGCAAATTGGCATTATCGGAAGCAGGAGCTGCTCGAGCAAGATCGCGAGTATTGCCGAGCGTACAGGAAGCCTCATAGCGTCTCGCGAGGCGATCCTCATTTGTGGGGGACGGGAGGGAGTCATGGAAGCAGCTGCGCGCGGCGCACAGGCCGCAGGGGGACTCACCGTAGGAATTCTTCCAGGCCCCTCCAAAACCGAAGCTAATCCTTTCATCGACGTGAAGATTCCTACGGACATGGGCCACGCACGAAATGCGATTATCGCTCGAGCAGCCGATTGCCTCATCGCGATCGCCGGCGAATTTGGCACACTCTCGGAAATTGCCCTCGCCCTCCAGATGGCAAAACCAGTGGTCACCTTAGCCTCCAAGTGGAAAATAGAGGGGACGGTTCTCGCCGACTCACCGGAGATGGCCGTTGAGACGGCCCTCCGTCTGTGCGGTCAGCCCTAAGCAAACGCTATGTACGTGAAGCCTCCATAGAGCTACCGGATTTGCATGAACATTATACTCCTCGGGACGGGCGTCGCCATTCCACAGCTCGAAAAAGCCCAGTCGGGCATTCTCATTAAGACCCCGGAAGAACTGATGCTCTTCGATTGCGGGGTGGGCATCCTGGGCCGCATCGTGCAGAGCGGTTACGATTATTGCAAAATACACAAGGTTTTTTTCACCCACCATCACCTCGATCACAACTCTGACTTCTTGGCACTGCTCAAGGCGCAGCAACTGACCGCCCTCGATTCAGACGCGCAGGTGGGGATGATGAACGTGTATGGTCCCATGGGCACGCAACACCACGTAGCGCAGTTGCTCGAGCTTTATGACTATCTCACGGTCGACGTCGACGTAACTGAGCTTGAGGACGGCGACAGCATTCGCGTTGGAAGCGGAGTGGCTTCCGTTCGCGCGACCAAGCACAGCGTTCCGTCAATTGCGTACAGGATGCAAACACCGACGTCGACGCTCGTGTATTCAGGTGATACCGAACCCACGGAAAGCGTCCGTGATCTGTGTCACGGCGAAGTTGACGTGCTAATCCACGAGTGTTCGTTCCCTGATGCGTACGCGTCGGTCTCGAACCACACGACGCCAGCGAAGCTGCGCGACCTCATATGTGACCAGCACATCGACCGCATCGTGCTTACCCATCTCTACCCGCACGCGAGCGGGTATGAGGATGCCATGGTCGACGTCGTCAAGGAGAGGTTCCCCGGAAGGGTTGACGTCGCGCACGACCTAATGAAGATCTTTCTCTGATTTGAGCTACGCTGTTTTTGTGCCTTGCGCCGCCTCTGCGACGTCTGCAACCGCGCCTGCAGCGAGAATAATCTGGCCACGTTCGCTGATCGCGTGCCGAACGCGCGAATTGCTGCCGATCGTCAGGTCGCCAACCGCGTCGATCTTGTTTACCTGTGAATCGCTTCCGATATCAGCCTGTTCTCCGGCTTCAACGTGATGCGCCCTGAATCCGCTCCCGGTCTTGATCCCGCCGGTAATTACTGTTCCCTTGACGTGACAGTTATCGCCGAAAAAAGCTTCAGAACACTCAATCGAGCCGTTGATTACTACGTTGTTCTCAGTCGTCAAAATGCCGTAGACGTTGATCGTTGCATCCTTGTCTGTAGGGTACAGCTGGGTATTCGCTTCCAAGTACAGATCCTCGTTAAGCTCCTTCAGATTTACTTGTTTGCCGCGTTCTATACGCATTTTCTCACCTCTTACCTAATCCCTCCGAGCAGCTCATCTGAGGTAATCGCGTGGGCATATTTCTTGAGCTGTAGCACGCCACCGATTGAATCGAGCGCGTGAATCTTGCCCTTCACCGACTTCAATGAGGCGTCATCGTGCACGAGGAAGATCGCTTTGTCACACACCGACAGCAGCGCCTTTGCGACGCTCTGCGTGAGGAAGTCCGTAGGGACCTCGCCTCCCGTGGGACAGAAGAAGAATCCGAGCTTGAACGTCGGGAGATTTGCGTGGTCTTTTCTGGTCCAGATGACGTCGATTTCGCCCGCTCCGATGTCGACGGCCGACTGGACCTCGTAGTTGAGCGCGCGCCCGGTCGCTTTGCATTCGTTGATCAGTTCTGTATCTTTCATATTCACCGAGTGAAGAACGACGCGGCGATTTAAAAGGGTTGTTGCCGTTTTTCACGCAACTGAAGACGCATGGAGCACAAATGGCAGCGCGCCCCGACTATCGCCAAGGCTAGCAGAGCCGGACACCCAAAAAAAGAGAAGCCGCTGTATACGACTTCCGATCACGATGCGAACGATTCGAAGTGCTCCTTAAACTCAGCACGTGAGCACTCGTGACACAATTTAGCAAACCACGTCTTGATAATAATTGGACTGCCGCACCGCTCGCAGTATTCGGTTTCCTGTACTACGGTATCAATCTCGATCATCTTATCACTCACTGCCACTGCACATAGAACACACTAGATTTAAGGTTTACGCTCTGGATTTTTTTGCGTGCTTTGCTGTGGCAATTAGACTGTTAAAAAACTACTTTGCTGGCAACGCGTCCGTTCGACTCGTAACAAGCAACTGCAGCAACATTTAACACTAGTTTTTATTCCATCAATAATATATAATTTTTTTCAAACTGTTCGCGCGACTGTTCGCGCATGCTTGAGATTGCCGTCAACCAATATGAAAAAACATTGCTGTTTTACAGTGGGCTAGCCGGTGGATACAAAACATCGAGCAACAAAAATGCAGATAACGCCTGGTTTCCTTTTTCTGTCGTGGCGCGTTATCGATTTCCTTCCGTCGTGCTCACGGTCCGAGGCTTTCGTATAAACTGCAAATACACCCACACCACGACTACAAGAAGTGCTCCCGGCCAGAATGTGAATAGCAGGAAGATAAAAGCTATCAACAAAATTGCTGAATTGAGTAGACCCATGCTCAACACGTTACAATGAGGGGTTACGCTTTAAGCGTTTCTTCGCTTGGTGCTCCGTCCAAAATAGTCCAAATTCGAATGCTTTGCTTGCAGCCAAAATCGCGCAAAATTTCTCTTAGAGCGAATAGGCCGAAATAGTCCCGCAGTAAGCAATTGCTCGCGTGGAGGCATTTGACGCGCTAATCCGTAGTTTTCGGAGCCAGAGCCAAAGCGCACGCCGTCAACTGTTCTAAACCACAATAGTGCGCAGGAGAATCCTATTTGAGCCGCACAGTTGCTGGGTGGCGCTCATGTTTCCGGCTGTACGCCTTTTTAATGGCGGCGTCTTTACACTCGAGAAATGAACCGAGCTTGCATTTATCATACAAGATAGGCGTTTTAGGGTTTGATTGTGAGGAACCCCCGGCCGCCAATCTTTATAGAAATCAAAAACGAAAGCGCTTTTTTCTTAGTATGGCATTTTCTTGGCCCACGCATTGCGCTCGCTTCTATGAAAGGTATAAATCGAAGAGGCGCGTATAATTATAGTACGCTCTATAGGATGTGTGGAGGAAAAGGTAGCTCCCAGTGGCTTTTGGAGTAGAGCTTTCGGGGCAGAAAAACCTCTGCTCTGAAGCATCGGGCGAATTCGCCTTGGCTCTCAAACACGCCATAGGGAAGGATCACTTTCGCGATTCACATATCCTATAGAGTCCACCTCACTTTTTTGTTGATGATTCGCGCGCGTTTGATTGTGCTCTTTCTTCCGTTGTGAGTCTCACGCTCGCAGCTCAGTCTCGTCCTATGTTCGTTGGCCACTTTCAGGTGAAAAAACCCACGCTATTCATAGCACGCCGTTAACAGAAGACCGAAATGTTCTGCTGTCGCTGTCCTTCCGTTAGACTCGTAATCCGAAACGCCTCAATGAGGCCCAAAAAATCGTCCGAGACATACAAAGCTGCTGCTTCGCTTTGCGGCCTCGAATTGCAAGACCATTTGCTTTCAATAGCATAAGCTTAAATGGAGATAGAAGATGCTTAGCAGCACGCGGATGCACATGATGCATTCCACCTGGCGCGCTTGTGAAAAAGGAAGTACGGAAATATGAAAAACATTGTAGAGACAGCAATCGATGATAGTTCCTTCACAATGCTGGTTTCAGCAGTGAAGGCGGCAGCCGGTCTCGTCGATACCTTGAGCGGACCTGGGCCCTTTACGCTCTTTGCTCCGAACGATGACGCGTTTGCCGAGTTGCCTGCAGGTACGGTAGACGAATTGTTAAAAGACAAAGACAGGCTCACTGCAGTACTTGCCTATCACGTAGTGCCCGGCAAATACATGGCAACCGACCTAATGAAAATGACGACAGCAAAGACCGTTCAAGGCGCGACGCTGACGATTGCAACAGAGACAGCGGTCATCGAGGAGGATATGGTGGTCGTTGAAGATGACGTCGTGGTCGAAGACGATGAAATCACGGCATTTGAAGAGCTAACGGTGGACGATGCCATAGTCATTCAGGCGGATATTGAATGCACTAATGGCGTGATTCACGTTATTGATTCCGTCCTTGCGCCTGAATAAGGCGCGAGTGTAGCCAGGGGGCCTCCTGGCCTTTTTTTTTATGCGCACCGCGTGCATCTCGATGTTCGCTCCGTGCAGGTCTTGCAACAGGGACATTTCATCACGTTGTTGACGTCGTTGGAACTCGCACGTCAATCACCCGATGGAGTACCCTTTGCTCGAATCTTCATCCCCTGCAAGTGCGTGGTAAAGGGTTAGCACTTTCGTAATGTGTGGCAGGGCCTTCACACGCAAAGCGCCTAGGATCATCGCAAACCAGCGCTGTCGTGTTCCATTTGGTAAAAAAGAGTTTTTATCTCTCACCATCGTCGCGTGCTGTCTGGAATTCACGCGTCCTGTCTCTTGCGCGCCTTTGCCTGTGAGCCCGTTAGGCCTAACACAGGGACGACGCCGTCGGGTGACAAAAGCGCGTTAACGAAAGGGTAGTCTATTTAATGGCTACCATGAAACCTGCAACTCGCTCAGCTAACGGTATGGTCACCTTTAAAAGCCCATTCGAGAACGTCGCCGTTGCTTCTACTGGATGGGTCTTGTGGGTGAGTACCCAGCAGCCGCTATACTTGATATCATCTCGGGGTGCCGTGACACAAAACCCATTTTCCATCGCTTCAAATTCGATATCCTTCTTGTGGACGCCAGGGAGTTCCACTACAATAGTGTAAGTTTCCGCATCATGATAGAAAACTGCATCTGGTGCGACCGGGATCCGTTTGTTTTCAGCCATCGATGATCACCAGTGGAAGGTTCACTTCAAACGCTTAAATAGCTTTGCAGCGCATTAAAGCCGCAAAACCAGCCTCTTGTAACGTACGCTGAGGCATCAAGAAAAGGAGTACGAAGGCACTGATTAGTGACCCAGATATAGCTTTGACCGCGCCGTTAGTACATCTTTTGAACCGTGCTAGCATCGCTTAACGTCATGCGCTCCTGTAAGGTGCTTCGATGCGAGGGCCGAATCAAATTCGTAGGTAGTGGTTCCTTCCTCACGCGAACCTGAAGAGTTCCTTTTTGACAGCTGCACCTCGAGCATCCACGCCGCCACCGTGCCGGTGAGCCTGTCCTTGAATTCTCCCTTCAGTGTGAGGGGTTCTTTGGCGATGAAATACGCACTGAGCTGGTGGATCAACTCCTGGTTTCGTTGACTCTCAAGGCTAATTACCCCGTGGGTGTCTTCTAATCCGGAAAGTCTCGCGCGTGGCTCTTCAAAGGTTGACTCCGAGAGCTCATCTTGTTTGACGGCGAAAGTGACCGTACCGCGACCGGCGTGAGGCACCTCATCAAGACAAAAGGTAACGTCACCGACACTTTCAAAAACGCGTTCGTGTATTTTAATCACCAGAACAAAATGCGTCGGACTCCTTAAGGCTATCGTGGTCCCATATCGAAATTGGATTTTTGTAACGTGCGGTCGGGCAATCTAGTCGAAGGCAATGAGGCTCCGAAACTAAAGCGCTTATAACCGTGTGCCTCGTCAAAATCGTGAAAAGTCGGCGTTTCGCTCATATTTTGTGCTTCGCAACTTTCGTTCATCGGTTGAGCGCGCCACCACCTCTCAGTCGCCGAATCGCCTGAACGCAAACTCGGCAATCACGATACCCGCCACGGCCCACGCGCTAAGTATAATCAGTCCGACCCCAATTGCGTTCCAGTTATAGCCGCTGAGGAAGAGCGGTCGCACGGCGAGTACCGCGTAGTTGACGGGATTAAACTTCATGGCAGTCTGTACCCAGTCAGGGGTCAGATTCGCCGGGATCAGTGCGCTCGACAGGAAGATGAGCGAAAAGCAACTTATTGAATGCCAAGAGCAGTGGCGACGAACACGAAAAATGCTATACCTTATTCCACATGCACATTACACCCTGGGTGAGATGTTACTCTGGGCGCCAGCAGTACGTAAAAAACCTGTGGTTTGTGTGATTAACCTGAAGTTACTCTAGTATCTCTGCGTTTAATCGCCTACGTTTTTCACGTCGAGCGTTGTTGCGCGTCATCACGCCTAATTGTGGCCCGTATGGTTTCTCCAGGATGCCATGCCGAATCCGCATCTATATAGACACGCAATTTATGATAGCGGCAAAAATCAACAATCTCGCATAAATCCTCGAACGATGCGCCGTACGGTTCCGTTGTTATCACATACTCGCCGTCGGAATGCTTATGCGTAGTCGAGTGGTCGAATATGCCGAGAATATTGCCCACATCGTCCGCGTCTACTTCTTCTTCGCGCCCAGGTATCCGCACACGGCGCTTATGTAGTAGTTTACCTAGTTGAGCGCCGTTCGGGAATTTACCGCCCGGGTTCCGTTTTACGCTCATAACTTCGGCATATACATTCTCTAAATCGTCTAATTCTTCGAGCGTTTGAACGGCCTCAATATACCCTGGCGAGGGATTAAAATTGTATTGCGTTCTGCGCTCGCGTTTAATATCTTCGGACTTCATATTTTCATACCTTCTTATCACCTAAAATGAGCGGCTTACCGCCTGTTAGTTTGAAAAATATGTGGGCCACCTCGCCGATCAAGAATACTCGAAGATAGCGCCAGTCGTGTCCGCCCCCGTCACGTCGGCCCCGGTAAGGTAAGCCCCACTGAGATCCGGCCGTATCTCAGGGTGCGCCGCTCTCCATTGGTTCCAGACCGATACTCCCTGCAGGAGCATTTGGACGTGTGATTGATTTGCCATGGTAAGTTTCACCTCTGCTCCTTTGTGCAAGGGTGTGCGCATTGGTGAGATATAGCTCTGTCCTTCGGGTCGTTACAGATGGGGGTATGATTAGCGAGAAGAATACTACCGATACATCAGCGATTTGTTTTTGGCGAAAAATCAACCTAAGCCACGTTGCGTGCCCTGCTCATTATACAAGTCCATACAGTTTCAGAAGAATAACCACCAGCGCGATTGCACTCCACCATTTAATAAGATCGTCGGGTGTAACTTTCATTGTCTGTCCACTTAGCAGCTAGCCGTACGCGCTGCCTCTAATTATACTCGTCCATCAAACAAGACGGCTCAGTCGTGCTGACAACTACGGAAACAAATCAAAAGAATGGCGATTCAGAAACGGGTGATCTCATCCTCACCGACGTAACTCCCGCAAAAAAAAGACGTCTGCGCGCATAGCTTATTCAAGCCGAATTATTTCGAGCTCTTTGCCGAAAAAGGCGTTTCCTCGAGCCACGCAACACCTAAGACCCGCAGCGTGCCCCGCAGAGCCCAAATAGCGGACAAACCAATACTAAACAGGGGAAACCGCCGCACATTCCCGCGTTACTTATTCTTGGATTGTGGCACATCATAATCACGACAGCGGGGGTACGCGCTAGGGAGAGGACAACGGCGCGATCAGTTGCCACAGGCGGCGATTTACGATATCATTTTTCAGAAGAATCATTTTTCCACGGCCCTTTTTATCGCTATGCGCTCTATTACGTTCTCGTACGTGTCGCGAAGCCCGCGGTGAGTGTTACGACCGTCATAACCGGTTGGGTCTTCAACATTTGTCTTATCCTCTAGCTCTTCGATCTCCTTCTTACAGAAGGCTATAACATCCTCTAATATCTCTTCGCAATTCATTTTTAATCCTGTCCTCCGGTTCGAATTCGGCGCATAGAACAAGACGGGCTGTCCAGAGTTTGGGGCCACAGCAAGCCTCGCAGCACGATAATCAGCCGCGTCCAACGAACGGGATGGACTATTTTATGGGTATCTTAACGCCCTCAAGCCGTTCCGCGAGCGGTATGGTCACCTTCAGAAGGCCATTTTCGAATGTAGCCGTTGCCCCTTCCGGCTTTATGGTATGGGAGAGTGTCCAGCAGCCGGCATACTCGATATCGTCTCGAGGTGCTGTGAGACAAAACCCGTTCTCCCCAGCTTCAACTTTAATGTCCTTCTTGTCTGCGCCGGGAAGTTCCACTTCGATGGTATAGTTTTTCTTGTCGTGATACAAGAATGCATTCGGTGCGACAAAGATGCTTTCTTTTTCAGCCAATCATATCACCGCATAGAGTTACTTTTGAATGATTAAGTAGCTTTGCCGGGCCTAACACCAGAGAATCTCATTTTGCAGCAGGTGAACTACTCTTTTTATTTTTCTGCGTCCCGTTGCGTTGCACCAATGACCTATAGGATTTGCTGCATCTCGAAAAAGAAGGGCTATATGAGCGTAGACCATCAAAAAGAAACGCCTGCTGCTCGATGGAAAGCCCCGAAACGAACCATCTTGCCCATAAGTAGGGATCTACTCGCATTTTTTGCCCGTCGAACTGCTCCGGACGGCTGTATATGCGTCAGACGTCAAAAAAGAGCCGTGAAAAACGGAACGCCTTCCAACGGTTATTGCAGAGCCAATCGTGACGTTCAGACCTCGTAAGCACGTACTTGATTCCTAGTTACGCGGCGCTTTTCCCTGTGCACTACTTGCGAAGCTGTCGTCGCTGTGCCGCATCTTCGTTATCCAGCTCGCGAGCTCTTCAGGACGCTCGTATCGGTATCCCTCCAGCTGGAAACCGAGAGTGGTGTCGTCGCCGACAGCGCGTGGCGGCAAGGCGTCCGGGTAAAAGAAGACGTGATGCCCTGCCTTGCGGTACTCGCGGTTGATCGCCCATCCAAGAAACGCGAGCATGCGCCACCCGTGCTCTTTTTGTGCAATCTCTAACGTGACGTACCAGGTTCCTTCTTGCCACTTCCCGTGGTCACGCTCGCCGGGATGTCCACCACAGCAGCACACCGTGGTAACGCACGGAAGGCTGTTGAGCACTTTGACAAGAGGCACAAGGTTCGCATCTATTTCCTCCTCTGGCACGGCATCGCCCTCAGCAGTAGTACGAGTCAAGCATAAGGTGTCTAATCTTTATCTAAATTACAGCGAGTGACCCGCTTTATGCACAGCCTATGAGGTTGCAGAATGAGCTCTCTGCAAAGGCCGTCGGCTGCGTGTTCTAAGAAGCCTGGCCGATGTCCGCACTCTTTGCAAGCTTAACAGCGGGTTTCTTGCATCACGTTAAAAACGCCAGGAACCGCACCCCTGAGCTTCTTGTGTAGTTGTGCCCTGGCCCTCCTTTGTGCTTTGCTTTCTAAAATCCGGTTTCGTTCTTTTTCTGAGTAGGTCGCGAGTGGCCTGTGATAATCCTGATAGTCCCTCCGTGCTGTTTCCATACTTATTATTGACCTTTGAAACTTGTCGGCAAGCATTCGCTAGCCATTTTGAGTCGTTATATGAGAATAAAATGCTCCGTCTTTGTTCTGAAGATCTGCGGCTAGCAATTTCTTTTCGATCAAGCCTACTTGACTATATACTTCTCACGACTTTCTTCTTCCCTAAGAGGGTTTAGATTTTGTTGGCTAGTTTTTCAAGGATTTCCTGCAATAATCAGCGTTATCTAAGCATTGTGTCAGCCCAATACCGCGTGTACACATCATACAGTGCTCATGCAGTGGACATCTATAATTGCTGATTTAAGGGACTCGCGTAACGCTTCGCCCGCGTCCGTCTCGCCGATCAAGGATGCTCGAAGATAGCGCCAGTCGTGTCCGCCCCCGTCACGTCGGCCCCAGTAAGGTCGGCGCCGATACAGGTCGCCTCACTGAGGTCGGCCTTGACAAGTTTAGCGCCTCGCAACACAGCATTGGTGAGGTTCGCCTTGGTGAGGTTAGCGCCAGAAAGGTCGGCCTCGTTGACTTCAGCCCCCGTAAGATCTGCCTTGATAAGGGTTGCTCGAGTAAGGTCGGCCTCTTCGAGGTCAGCCTCGGTGAGGTCAGCCTCGGTGAGGTCAGCTGCGTGAAGGCTAGCTTGGGTGAGGTCAGCTCCTCTAAGGTCAGCTTCGATAAGATCCGCCTGGGTGAGATCGGCCCCGGTAAGGTAAGCCCCACTGAGATCCGGCCGTATCTCAGAGTGCGCCGCTCTCCATTGGTTCCAGACCGATACTCCCTGCAGGAGCATTTGGACGTGTGATTGATTTGCCACGGTAAGTCTTACCTCTGCTCGATTGTGGAAGAGTGTGCGCATTTGTGAGATATAGCTCTGTCCTTCGGATCGTTACACGTGACTGAACAACGCAGTGCGTTATCGTGCCTTGCAATCGCGCGGGCAGCATATATCCCAGAGAACGCCGGAGATGTGGCCGAGGTGGGAGGCTGCTCACACGCTTTACTAACCAAATGAGGCGTACACCCTGTCGAAGTTTATCCCAGCAATCGTCTTTTCGCGATAGAACCATCTCTTTTCTTGAACGGCGGTCTGCAATTGCGAGTTCGAAATGCCGTTCTGCAGCGCCAAGTAGGCTTCCATGAACGCCGCGAGGTCATCGGCTGCTTTGACGAGCTCGCCATCAACCGGATTATATTGGTCGCGGTTGTACGACGCAGTTATCACGTCGGAGGTTGTGTGGCGCACCTGCCCGTCGATCGTCACCTTTGAGACAAACTCGTCTTCAGTAAACATGCGTAGCTCGGGTTGCCACCCCTTTGGGATGAGCTCTGGCGCGTAAATTCTGCGTTCCATCTCTTCCCGTTCAAAGTCCTTCACGAAGCGGTCCAGGCCCGTGGCCGCCCTCTTGACGGGGCTGATGATGTCCTTGGTGAGCACTTCGGGCAGGTCGTGGAACAGTCCGGTGAAGTAGTTGTTCGCACGGCGCTTGGGACACGCACCGATCTCGAGTGAGAACAGGTACGAAAGCATCGCCACTATGAGCATGTGGCCGAGCACAGAGGTCCGCGGGATTCGGTAGAGTTGCCCCCATCGTACTTGAAATCGCAGGCGTCCGCACAAGTCGACAAAGCTCCGATAGGTCGGGAAAAAGGCGAGGTGGCGCAGTCCTTCGACGTCAGCTAGCGCCTCCTGGCGCCTCTGCAATCCTCGTCGGATCTCGTCAATCTCGTAATCGCTCGTATTTTCGCGTTCGATGATATCAAACTCCCACTTGGTCGCGTAGCAGTGGGCGGCGTCGAGCACCTTCCTGCTGATGGTGTCCGGAGGGCGGAAGAGATACTCTTCAAACCGTTTGTCGAGCCCGTTTAGATCGGAAATAAGGGGCGTAAAGCGCGCGCAGACCTCGTTCTTCAGCTCGTTAAACGTCTCGTCGTTTGCCTTGATCCTCTCGAAGATCTGGGGTTTCAAGTCGGTAAGGGCGAGGCGCTCGAAGTATTCAAAGAGGCCGCCCTCGATGACCTCGATCCAGCTGAAGTTGCTGCTGTGTTCGGCAAACTTGCCGAGCACGTAGGCGATGGATCTTGTGTCCCTGTTTATCGAGTTCGGTTAGGGGAACGGGACACAGCTTGTCGTTCCAGCGGCGCATTTCCGCGGCCTGAAAGAGTTCCACTAGGAGGTCTTTTCCTACCATTTTTTGTTCTCACGGCTCTCAGGAGTTGTCCACCTGTTTGAGCACCTCGGAGAGCATCTCATACACGTCGGCCGTTTGTCCTTGGTTTGGCATTTTCCCGATGCGTTCTGCGGCACCGGCGAGTCGCCTGAGCACGTCCGGAATGGCCTTTTCAGGAACGGAGGACACACGCGCGCCGCGATAATTGGTCAGAATAGACTGAATAGCCTTGGGGAGGCGCCTGCCATCGACTGTGCTGTCTTCCAGCAAAAACGGCAGTTTCCACGAAGCAGGCTTATTTGCATCACCAACATAGGCAAAACACTCAGCGGGTAAGGCGTACTTCGGGTGAAGGAGCTGCGAGTCAACAGCGTGCGGCTTGCTCGGATTATCTTCGGGCGGAGGGCGCAGCAGAGTCAGCTCTTCGCCGCTTAATTCTATCCGCGGACGATAGATGCCGTGCTCGCTTAGCCACCACAAATCGAGGGGAGGGGTCTCGGATTCGAGAGGGACAAAGATGCGATCTTTCAAGCCGCCCGCGCCGATACCGCCGCGTAAAACATAACGCCGTCACTAACAGCAATACATTTCACATTCTGCTCGTCGGCGTAGCGGCGGGGATGCATCGCTATACGTGTGGCGTTATGGCCTTCACGTACCGATCGACGACGTCATTGATAATGTCGTCTTTTGAGATTGTGTTAGGCAGGAGGCTTTGCGTGAGGTCGTGCCGGGCGGTTTCGTAGTTGTCTATCTGTGCTCGCGTATTCAAGCTGTACCCCGTCGGAGAGATCAAGGCATAAATCTCGTAACCGAACCGGGTCAACCCCTCGTCGATCTCAATTGCACTGGCCAATCGGGAACCGGCTCTGGCTGACGGATGCGCGAGAACGATGTTTGGTTCGGATCCGTGTTTCAGCAGTTCCGACCGTACCGCTTCAAATGCCGGATTGATCGTCGAATCGAAGAGTGCCGCAACGAGTGAGAATTGCTGGGCATGTGCAGTGGTAGCTCTCTGTCTGTCTTCGACCAATTTTTTTTCGTAGGCCGCCTTCTTTTGAAAGAGGTCATCGAGTCTTTTTTTCCAGTCATCCATAAATATCACCAATCTAGTTCGTCTATAGAAATGTGGCGAGCCGCCTATTTAAAGCGAACCTGCTTTCGATGCCTCCGTGCGTTGCGCGAGGTTAACAAAGGCCTTTCCATCGACATAGGCGGAGACCTGCCCAAATCAAAAGCCAAGCGTGTTTTGCCGCCAGTTCGGCGACCAGTTCGCCACAGCGTCCGACCTATGTGGTTGTCCCGCCGGCTGCAACGATGAGCTGCAACAGGGCCTCCTGAGTCACGCGTTATACCTGCTAGCCCTTTCCAAGCTGAGCACTTCTTCGAGCCACGCAAACACCTTAGGCCCGCGATGCGCGCCAAAAAGCTCAGAGAACTTGTCGCTGATGAGTTCAGCATCGTCCAGAGAGCTCAGATAGCAGATGAACCAGTACTTCCTGTCTCCAAAGCGGTAGCTGAAAAAGCGGTCCATGTAGATGAGATCGCTGCAGTAGTATTTGACAAAGCTTCGCCCTGTACAAACGCCGATGTCGTACCCTTTGCTCAGTATGATCGATTTGATGTTGAGCTCTTCTCTCGCGTAGTCAAAACGCTTCACGTAGGTACTACAGTGGAGCACGGCAACAGCGTCCGCAGGGATCGTTTTCACTGCGCTGAGCGTTCCGTCTGCAGCCGACCACATCGCTTCGAGCTCGGCATAGGCGTCAGATGGGGTGTAGTAGGTGTCGCTCAAATCGGCGGACTGGTGAAGGCGATCTTTGATCAGCTGCTGAATTCTAAAAAGCTGTGGCTGACGGCTCTCGTGGTCGCGCAGCGTGATGCGAAACTTAACCATGCCACCTTGGGTTTCTGTCATACCCTGTACCAAGGCTCGTACTTAAGGATGTGAAAGAAAGAAAAGAAGGGGGTGGCGCTTAGTCCTCATCGAGTGAGGCGAGGTCCCCCATAGGCAGTCCGAGCTCTTGTGCCTTCAGCACCCGGCGCATTATCTTGCCGCTTCGTGTCTTCGGGAGCTTTTCCATAAACTCAATCTCGCGCGGAAACGCGTGCGCTGCCAAGTGCTTTTTAACAAACTGCGAGATGTCTTGCTTGAGGTCTTCAGACGGCATCTGTCCCGCCCGGAGGCTCACGAACGCCTTAATAATCTCCCCGCGCAGCGCATCGGGCTTTCCGATAACGCCCGCTTCGGCAACAGCCGGATGTTCGACGAGGGCGCTTTCCACCTCGAACGGGCCCACGCGTTCTCCCGAGGTCTTTATGACATCGTCGACGCGCCCCATGAACCAGAAGTAGCCATCCTCGTCGCGAAACGCGCTGTCGCCCGTCTTGTACCATCCCGGAATCTCGAAATAGCTCTTGTACTTCTCCTCGTTTCTCCAGATGCCGCGCATCAGTGCGGGCCACGGCGGCTTGATGACGAGGTTGCCCGGCGTGTTCGGCGGGAGCTCATTGCCCGCATCGTCGACGATCGACGCCGTGATGCTCGGAAACGGACGCCCCATTGAGCCCTCGCGAATGGACATGCACGGATAGTTCGCGATGAGTATCTGGCCTGTCTCGGTCATCCACCAGTTGTCGTGGATCGGGAGCCTGAAGGCCTCAAGTCCCCAGCGTATCACCTCGGGATTGAGCGGCTCACCGACGCTCGTGATGTAGCGCAGGCTGCCGAAATCAAACTTGCGCGCGACGTCGAGTCCGTCTTTCATGAGGAGCCTGAGCGCCGTCGGTGCGGTGTACCAGATCGTCACCTGATACTGATCGATGATGCCGTACCACGTCGCGGAGTCAAACCGGCCGCTGTACGAGACCTGCGACGTGCCGTTCAGCCACGGCCCCCAGCACGCGTACGAGGTGCCAGTAACCCACCCGGGATCTGCCGTGCACCAATAGATGTCAGGCTCGGTTACGTCCTGCACGTACCGCGTCGTGATGAAGTGCCCGATCATCGCGTTATGCGCGTGTATGACACCTTTTGCCTTCCCGGTGGTTCCCGACGTGTAGTGCATCATCACGGGGTCCTCTCGGTCCATCCACTCCGTTTGATGCGTCGTTGAGGCGCCCTTCATCTCCTCTTCGAAGCTGATCGTGCGGTCACCGGTCAGTTCGGCACCGTCCGACTTTGCGACGATTACGTACTCGAGCTCAGGAAGGCTATCGATAATCTCGTCGACACTCGACGCCTTGAGATCAGGGGTCGTAACCAAGGCCTTCGCCCCGCTGTCTTCCAGCCGGTCCATGACTGCCTCGGCCCTAAATCCTCCGAAAAGCGGTCCCCAAACGGAACCGTTCTTGACCGTGCCAATCGCCGCGATGTAGAGCTCAGGGTAGCGACCCATGTACGTAAAGACGCGGTCGCCGCGGGCGACACCGAGGCTCTTCAGCACGTTCGCAAATTGGTTCGAGAGCTGCTTCAGATCGAGAAACGTGTACTTGCGCGCGCCGTCAAGGCCATCGGAGTACAGGGCTACCTTGTTCTTCCTCCACCCCTCGGCGTGCCGGTCTATCGCCTCGTGCGCGACGTTCACTCGGCCTGTTTCGTGCCACGTAAACTCTTTTTCGACGTCTTCAAAGCGAAATTCGGCACAGGCTTGTTCATAGTTCGGCATGTTGCCTGGCCACTGCTTTTCGATGATCTCTCGGTCATTCACGGTCTTTACAGTCCATTCATAACGGTTTGCCAATGTACCACACCTCTTTTGAAGACCACCTTCGTTCAGCCTCAAAGGCTAAATCGCCCAAATATCATTATTAATGATGGCTTATGCTCGCGCTGTTTTTATTTATAATTTGTGATGTTAGTAACCGACGCGTTTGCGGCCAGTCGGCACGCGTGGTGGACCGTAATGGACTCCAAATAAAGTCGAACCCGCAACACGTGTGCGAGAAGAAATGGTACGACTGACTTTACTGCACCGTGGTCTTCACCTGGTTTTGCGCGAGCGTTTTTGGCAGATTCTTGACACTATCCCCTGCGTTAAGGGTGTTCGAGGTGATGACCGCCAGCAGGTCAAACTGCTGACTGTTATTGTTCCCGTGCGTATCGAAATACACGTGGTCGGCGTACGTGCCGTTGACGTAAATAAGCGGGACGTCTTGCACAATCCACGTGCTGTTCCCGGTAGGTCTCACCAGCACGTAGAGGTGCGCATCGCTCTCCATTCCTGAGAACGTACCGGTAAGATCGGCATAGCCGCGCTGCACCTTAGGAGGCACACTCAGCGTTACTGAAGCTTTTTCCCTCGCACTAGGGGACGCGCTCGGGGTCGGCGTCGGAGCCCTCTGCACCTGGAAGGTCGTCGTCGCATGCGACGGCGTGTAGTCGGGATCGCCGTCAAAAGAAGCCGTGAGAACGTGCTTGCCGATCGATAAGCCCAGAGTCTCAGCTATGGTCAAGTTCAACGCAGCGTACCCCCATATGGTACGCGTCGTCTCCTTGTCCACATTGTCGATAGACCAGCGGATTGCCTTGTTGTCCAAGCCTTGGCCGCGCGTCACGTTGAGCTGACACGTAAACGTCGCATACTCGCTCTGGTTGACGCTTGGCTTCGCGTTGATCTTCAGCGTTGTCGTCGCCGCTGAGGTCGTCAACGGTGCGGTCGTGTGCGCTTGTTCAAGACAGCCCACGGAGACCGCGATAAGCAAAATCGAAGCTAAGACGACAAAAAGCTTCAGCATTACCTATCATTCTCCCATTTCAGGAGATAAAGATTATGCAGGCCTCGGGAGCAACATGGTTTATGTAGGTGGACGAAGAGTCTTGACGTGAGTGATAGGCTCAATCCGTGGGCTACTGAGCAATACTGATAGAGTATGACGCAGACCAAAAGACCTTTTGAGGTGTTGTCTCGCAACATCGGCAAGAATGTCACAGGTACGGTTGAAGGGCGCGCAGGTTTTCACAGGAACGTTTTTGGGGTACGACCCGCACTGGAACATTTCTCTTGATGAAGCTGAGCAGTGCAGAAATCACCGGCGCGTGGCGTTCGGTAAGCTCATTCTGCGTGGCAACAATGTGTTATACGTCTCTGAACTAGACAAAGACTAGCGCAGTGCACTCGGTGATGTGTAAGGCTGTTCTCGACATGGATCTTCCCGATGAAGCAATGCGGTTGCTCAACGATCGTAGTGCGACTACGACGCTCGCAACGACTGCCCTTGACGGCACAATCAGCCTTGTAAGTATTCGAGGCGTGAAAGCGCCTGAGGCAAATATCATTGTGCTGGCTCAGCCGGGAGGGGCACAAATCGACCAGGAGCTCATGCGCCATATGGAAACCAGCAGCTTAGTATCCATCTTATGTGTTGCAGCAAGCGGAGAGCGTGAGATCGCCTATCAGGTCATCTGCTCCGTTATAGAGTTCCAAACCGCTGGTCCACTGTATGAGAAGTTCCTCGATGAATTACGGGCACGTACCGTTGACCTAAAGGGAGTCTGGGTCCTCGAACCAGCTGACGTCCTTGATCGCTCTTTTAGTACGTCAGCTTTAGACACCGGAACTCGAGCGATGTAGCGAGCAGCGTGGTGCAGCGCGGTCGCGCTGTCAGAACGGAGACAACGCACCTGATTAAAAAAAGAGAGAGGTGATGGGCATGCCATCACCAGCCGTGCCGCCTAAATCGCGTCGTGGTCTCGCTCGCCCGTTCGAATCCGCACGACCTGTTCGACATCCATTATGAATATCTTGCCGTCGCCTATTTCGCCCGTGTGTGCCGCTTTCGCTATGGTATCGACCACCTTGCTGGCAGCACTGTCGGGGACTACGATGTTGATTTCCAGCTTCGGCAGCAGGTCGATCGCGTATTCGCGTCCGCGATAGATTTCGGTAATCCCCTTTTGCCGGCCGCGGCCTTTCACTTCCGTGACGGTCAAACTGGGACAGCCGATATCGTCGAGCGCCTCCTTGATGACCTCGAGCTTATTTGGTCTGACTATAGCCATGATTTTCTTCATGTTCCACCTCTGTCAAATCTTTGCTAACGCATACGCGCCCGAAGGCTATATGTGATACGCAGCCTCCTCGTGCAGCGCCTGATCCAAGCCCTGGGCCTCTTGCGCCTCGCTCACGCGCAGACCGATGGTAAGGTCGATCGCTTTAGCGATGATCAACGTAACCACGAAGGAGTACGCAAACGTGGCCGCCACCGCCACGGCCTGTATCTCCAGCTGTGCGGGATTGCCGTACACAAGGCCGGTTCCTGCGGCGTTTATCAGAGGACTCGCGAAGATCCCGACAGCGAGTGCACCCCAAATGCCTGAGATCCCGTGCACGCCAAACACGTCGAGCGCATCATCGTAACCGAGCCGCGGCTTGATGTAGGAAATCGCCGTGTACGAAACAATCGAGGTGACGAAGCCGATCACGATAGCAGCGGGGATGTTGACGAATCCCGCTGCCGGGGTGATCGCGACCAAGCCCGCGACAATGCCTGAAGCCGCGCCTAACATGGTCGCTTTGCCGAATCGAAGGTATTCGATCAGCATCCACGAGAGCATGGCAGCAGCCGCGGAGGTGTTCGTAACGATGAACGCTGAGCCGGCGAGCGGCCCGGCAGAGAGCGCAGATCCAGCGTTGAAACCAAACCACCCAAACCAAAGCAGACCGGCACCCATGATGGCATATCCGAGCTGGTGTGGCAGCAGACTTCGGTCTTTTCGGCCTCTGAGCAGCAAGCAGAGGGCTAACGCGGCCACCCCGCTGTTGATGTGGACGACGGTGCCACCAGCGAAATCAAGGGCGCCGAGTTGTGCGAGCCACCCGCCGCCCCAAACCCAGTGAGCGACAGGAAGGTAGACAACGGTGGCCCACAGCGGAACAAACAGCATCCACGCGCCAAACTTCATCCGTCCGATGATAGCGCCCGAGATAAGCGCTACGGTGATCGCCGCGAACGTCATTTCGAAAGCCGCGTAAACGCTCGTTGGTATCGACCCAACCAACGTATTCGATTCCACCACATTATGGAAGAAGAAGTCTCCTGGAGCGCCGATAAACCCGTGCACGTCAGGGCCAAACACCAGGGGGTAGCCATAAACGAACCAGATGATGCTCACCATAGCGTACGCGGAAAAAGACAGGAAGAGGGTATTTAAGACGGTCTCTTTTTTTACGAGCCCGCCATAGAACAAGGCCAATCCAGGAACGGTCATTAACATTACGAGAGCCGTAGACATAAGCATCCAAGCGGTATCTCCCGAACTGAGAACGGCAATAACCATGTGTTCCTCCGTATTCGAATAAACGAATCTTACGAGTGCGGAAAGTAAGAAGTAGGAAACCTACTTCCGTCACCCAATTTTATTAAACTGTATAAAAGCATTTCTATTAGCGCCGGAGGACGTGAGCGCTAAAAAAGGCAGGGTTCTATCGTTCAGAACGAATTAGCCGGGCTAGACAGGCGCATCGAATACCAGTCAGACTAGTTTTGTGGTGCGGTCATCAGCCGCCAGACGTGCTCACTTACATACTGAATATGCTCGATCGTCTTCAGATCTTCCGCGCCTATCTTGTGCCTCGTATTATAGGCGTAGTCAAAGACGATGTTGGTGAGGTCATTCTCGAGTTCAGCGGCGAGGTGCGCAAGCTGCGGCAGTTCGTACCGTAACGCTGGGGTTAACGCGACGCGAATTGCCGGCAAAAGTCCTGCATCGTCCACGGACAGGAGTGAATCGTTGATGCAATAACCGCGTTCAGCGCAAAAAAGCCACGCGTAACTCTGTAGCTCCTTCTTCATTTCCGAAAGGACCGCTTTAAAGAGCTGCCTTAGTTTCTCTACCTTCATTCTGTTTGCCTCGGTGGTAAGTTATTGGCAATCTAGCACCGCCACGTATTTAGGTTTGAGCCAATTTGAGCGTAGACAACCGAGACAAAACCAATGATAGCGCGAGCTACGAAGCTTTCGCACTCGAAAAAGGCGACGTTGCCCTCGCTGGCAGACGCGAAGCACCGACCTTAACCGTCTTTTGTACTCGTGTCGAGCTCGCTGTGCTCGGAGCCGACCTGCTGGGCGAGCTCGGTGAGCTTCTGGAGCAGTAAAACGTAGCCGTCGCGCATCGCGTCTTGGAGACCATCACGCACGCCCACCTGATTATACTTGTACGCCACGAACCGTTGCCAGTCTCGTTCGAGATACAACTGATCATCTGACACCGACGGTGCGGCGACCACGCGTTCGTAGAGTTTGGACTCTTCTACGTACTTTTCAAATCGCAAAAACTCGTCGACGAGCTGATTAAGGTCTATTTCCGGGTTCATCAACCATGATCCTGCATACTCTGTATATAACCTTCGCTGCCGTCGAACTGCCTGGGATGCACTATGAACCGCTACACCAACGCGTTTAGCCAGTCTGCGCATAGCAATGTTTCCATTGGAGTGCGGCGTTGGCGCTTAGGTGCTCCGTGCGCGTGGTCTACCGGTATGGAGACTACAGCGCCGTTTTTTTGCTTTCTAAGCAAAAGAAAAGCTTTAAATAGGAGCTAGAATCTTATTACGAGAAATGAATTGTCAAGCATCGACCTTTGAGACCGAGCTCTTTGGGCTTGAATTTGAGGAAGATTTTGAGACTTTTCTGGATCTCATTGACCTCAAAAACCCAAATTTTTCTCGATACATAAACGAAACGAAGATCGAATGACGGTCAACGACGCACGGAGCCACTCCCGTCGCAGTACGTCGAGCTTGCGTACGTGCTCGGCGCCTCAATTTTGTTGCACTAGAAACAGAGCTGCAGCACGCGATGCGCAAAATCAGAGCTAGCTCGCACTCGAAGCTTGGCAAGAACGCTCAAACGGCACTCGCAGTGGAATTGGTCGAAGCTATTCCCTCTGGCGCACCGGTCGCGGTAACCTGCAAAAACGAAGTGGCGGTGCTGCTCTCGTAACTTTGGTCTCCGTAGAAAGTCACCCGCACCTGATGTGCTTGGATACCTAAGTTGTCGACGTACTCGCTCGTTAGGTTCATCATTGTGGCCCCACTCTTTACTTGGCTTTTTCCGACTGACGCACCGTCAATGAACCATTCGACTGCCTTGCCATCCAAGGCCCGCCCGCTCCCATCCTTCAAGGTCGCTTGAATCGACACCGGCTCGTCGAGCGCCGTCAGAGCCGAGCTCACGGAGATTTGCGATGCTTGGAGACGGTTTGATCCCTGGCTGCTTGCAGTTTGATTCGGCGCACTGCCCGTGCAACCGCTGACGAGGCAGCAGCACGATAAGATGCACAGCGTTAGCACGATAGCCTTCCGCACGCTTGCTACGAAGAGCGCGGAAGACATAAAGCTTCCTGTAACGACCGTCGCGCTTTGTGGTGGCTCACTTGACTTGAGCGCGCACAGCCCGGTGGGCCCTTGGCTAAAAACTCAGCAGGCTTGTAATTTGTGCGCCTCATTCACGTCGCTTACTCAGTTGGCCCTTTCAGCTCCTTAAAATCTTTCGCTATCCTGCTTGGGATCATGATACATCGTTTTTCCGTGTCATGCGGCAAACCGATGACGATCTCTCCACTATCGAGCGTGACGAGAACGTCCAATACGCCTGTTTCGATAGACAAATGTGACCAAGCCGGAACGTACCGCTCGAAACCGTAGAGTTGCTTGACGTTAACTACGACTGCTGGTACGTGGACAGAACCGTGTTTAGCAAGACCTGCTGCCTCGTCGATGTCGTCTCGGACAACTCTCCCAACGTCAATGTCGCCCATCTGAAGTCCATATTCAATCAAAGCCGCGATGATAAGCAACTTCGTCAATCGACGCCTACTCTCAGCCAACCTGTTTCGTCTCGTACTGCCTGCCATGTGCCCCTCTGCGTTTCGATCAACAACGAGCGGAACCCTCACGAATCGTGAAGCTCCTGTCGCGCTTCCTGGGTATTCCACTCCATTATAGGGTTTAGAAACCAATAAATATAACTCGGCCACTTTGATAAGCGGCGCAGAAGCCGAGGGGTAATTATGCGAGAAATGTCGTATTACGAGCATCCTTTGGAGTACAAAAAAATCCTCGACGTTAAGAAAACGGCAACGCTCAACAAATCGCTTCGGGAAGGTATGGGGTCGATGAAGCAGATCCGGGCAAGTCTCGACACGCTCAATTTCCTTCCGGCTCAGCTGTATCTCTTCCCCTTAGACTCCGACGAGCCAGTCAACACAAGCACCACGATAGGCAAACGCTCAAAGAAGCCAATTCTGCTCGAAACGCCAATAATGATCTCGGGAATGAGCTTTGGCGCCCTAAACAAAGAACAGAAGGTCGCCCTTGCGAAAGCGTCGACGCTCGCAGGCACGGCGGCAAATACCGGCGAGGGTGGCATGCTCGACGAAGAGCGAGAATCTGCTAAGTACCTCACGCTGCAATACTCGACCGGCCATTTTGGCGTCTGGGATGAACGGCTTAAACAAGCCGACATGATCGAGTTTCGGATCAGTCAGTCGGCGTACCCTGCCACAGGGAGCCTTGTTCCGGCGAGTAAAGTTACCGAGCTCATCGCCAAGACGCGCGGCATTTCTGTCGGCACCGACGCGCGAAGCCCCGCACGGCACGCAGATGTCAATAGCGCCGAAGATCTCAAGCAGAAGATAGGCATGCTCCGAGACACAACAGAGGGCAAGCCAGTGGGCATTAAATTTACGGGCGGACACGTCCAGAAAGACCTCGACGTAATCGTTTATGCGGAGCCCGACTACATCGTCGTTGACGGGTTTGGAGGGGGCAGCGGCGCCCCCCCTGGCCATATCCGAGACAACTTCGGGCTCCCCCTCATCAACTTCCTGCCCCGGGCTCACCAGTATCTTAAGGAGGTTGGGTTCCGGCAACACGCGGAGCTCATTGCGGCAGGAGGATTGCGCACGTCCGGCGATTTTGCAAAGTGCCTAGCTTTGGGGGCGGACGCGGTCTACATCGCAACAGCTGCGCTCTGGGCAATGTCCTGCGAATACTACCGCATATGTGAAACCAACCAATGCCCCACCGGCACAACGACGCAGGACCCCGACCTCGTCAAGCGATTCAACATCGATCGCGGCGCCCGGAAGCTTGCTAATTTCATTCGCGTTTCGACGTCGGAGCTTGCCGACATTTCGAGAGCGGTAGGCAAGGGAGACGTGCACAGGCTGGACGTGCACGATTTGGTTGCCCTAACGCCCGACACGAGCGAACTGTCAGGTGTGGCTTACCCGGCAATGACGTGATTCTGCTCAGGCCTCAGAGCCGTCGTCACTGATGCCAAAATCGCGCCACGCGCAAGCGTGCAATTCAGAGTGAGCTGCGGCCGCAGGGTCGGAACACAGAATTTAGCGAGCCCGTAGTGCGGCAATTGTTGTCTGGCGCCAAAGCTGCTGCTTATCGGGCTTCTTCAACGTGCAATCTTTAAGTAGTCACAGCTGCTTGGAGAAACTGGGCATCGGGCTCCGCGCGATCAGCTTGTTGCTGTTCAGCACGGAGACAGCGAGCCATCGGCGTGTAGCCGACCCGAAAGGAGGCACTGGAGACGTGAGTGATGAGACGGCAGAAGGCGAGCCCCAGCGGCTGGTGGCCGACGTAATCGTTGAGCAGCTCGTTGAATGGGGCGTAAAACAGGTTTACGGAATCCCCGGCGAGACATCGCTTCAAATCGTTGATGCAATCAGAAGGAGAAGCGACCAGATACGCTTTGTGCTCGTGCGGCACGAAGAAGTCGCCGCCTTCATGGCGTCTGCTTATGCTAAGCTCACCGGTGACCTAGGCGTCTGTCTCTCGATAGCCGGACCAGGAGCGACGAACTTGGTCACCGGGCTTTATGATGCAAAAATGGACCACGCACCGGTGCTGGCCCTCACCGGACAAGTTGGGCTGCAGTTCTTGGGCTTGGGATCATTCCAAGAGATCGATCAGCACGCCCTCTTTGAGGCAGTCGCCGACTTTAATGAGGTTATTGACGCACCAGAGCAAGTAACCGAGCTTCTCACGGCAGCCATGAAGCGAGCGATTGTCGGGCACGGCGTCTCTCATTTGGGCATACCAACGAACGTGCAGACGCTCTCCGTGCTTCCCAACGTGAAAACTAAGCCGAAAGAAGGACGATTGCCCGATTTGCGACTGATGCCTCATCCTCAGCTGATTGCCGCCGCAGCGAAAGCGATTGATGCGGCGGAACGGCCGGTCCTGATCGTTGGATACGGCGCTCGAAGACAAAGAGACTCCGTCTTACGACTAGCGGAAAAGATCGATGCTCCAGTTGCCACGACCTACAAAGCCAAAGGCATCATTCCAGAGGATCACGCTCTCGCCCTAGGCGTAATGGGGGACATCGGCACCGATCCCGCGAAGAGGGTGGTGTTTGGTGCGGATTTGCTGGTCACTGTTGGATGCTCCTATTCAGATAAAACTGCCGTGCCATCGTACATACCGCAAGTTCAAATTGACCTCGAGCCAATCATGATTGGGCGGAAGTTCCCCGTGAGCGTCGGACTCGTCGGAGACGCGGCGATGGTACTGCCTGCGCTGTACGAGAAAGTGACTGATAAGCACGCGAATGGCTACTTGGATCAGGTGGCCCGCATCAAGAAACGCTGGGAGCAAAAAAAACAGCAAGAAATCGCTTCAGACGCGTCCCCTGTGCGGGGGCCACAAATAATGGACGCTCTGCAAGAGGTTATCGATCGCGATGCCATCATTGCAAACGACGTCGGAGATAATACGCTCTGGTTTGCGCGCAACTTCATGGCAACAGATCAAGAAATCTTAATATCCGGATATGTCGCCTCTATGGGGTTTGGCCTGCCCGCAGCGCTGGCTGCGCAACTCGTGTGCCCTGACCGCCAAGTGGTCTGTACGACCGGCGACGGGGGCTTCACGATGGTAATGGGCGATTTCGCCACTGCTGTAGCTAACGAGCTGCCCCTAACCGTTGTATTGCTTGACAACGCCAAGCTCGCCATGATTGAACACGAGCAGGATGAAGCCGGCGTACCGCATTTTGCAACTGACTTGCACAGGATCGATTTTGCGCGCTATGCAGACTCCTGCGGAGGGGAAGGATTTACGGTTGGCGACCCTCAAGATCTGAAAGAGGCGTTGAAAAATGCCCTCTCCGCGAAAAAAGCCACGCTTGTCGACATAATGACTGATCCCCGGCGACGATGGGTGTAATCCGTGGGGTGTTGCGCACACCACTGCCGTCCTAGAAAAGCAGTTGAGAATTGGTAGAATCCTTGCATTCGTCTCTTGTTAGGACGCTTGCCTGACCAACGTGCTGACGTGCCCAAAACACGGCGACGACGATAGCGAGACAAACCTCATCTGAACGATGTAGGCCCCAAAGCGTGGCGGGAGTTTCGAAATTTGCATTACGCCTAGCTTTAACAACCAGTGAACGAGACTGCAACTGTATAAGTGGAAGACCTCGGCGTGAAACAGAGCGAAACTACAGATGGGCGAGGCCACCGAAAATAGTCCGAGCCACAGCAGCTGCTGCTAGTGGTGCAGCGCGGCTCACTTCATGACGAATCCTCCATAGGTTTTTTCTCCATTCTGCCACGTCACTTTCACGCCTTTAACTATTGCCGCTCGTGGGCCCTCCCGCAACGTCTCAATAAAACGTGCGAGATCCTCTTCAGCGCCTGATGCTACCACCCTCACATTTCCGTCAGGCAAGTTTTGTACAAAACCAGCGAGGCCCAAATGATCAGCATATCGCTTAGTATACAGGCGGTAGCCAACCGCTTGTACGTAGCCAGACACAAGAATCTCTACAGTTTTGTGCATATGAATAATTGAATAGGCAATTTTAATTAATGCTTTGCCTAATAGAAATCTGCTGTGCGAGGCGTCAAGATGTCACGAGCCGTTGTTTTGCTGTCAGCAGGGTTGGACTCGGTAGTATCCTTCAAACTCGCTTATGACGCCTATGACAGTATTAAGTGCCTCACGTTCGATTACGGTCAGAAGGCGCGTAGCAAAGAAATCGAATTTGCTTCCAAAATATGCGCGACGTACCGCGTGAGCCATCACATCATCGAATTGCCGTGGTATGCTAGTTTTGAGGGAGCACTCACCGATAACAGCGAACTGCCACAGCTCACCAAGGAGACGCTAGAAGACTATTCGGTAGTACGTGAAACTGCAAAAGCCGTATGGGTGCCTGCGCGAAATGCGGTTTTTCTCTCAATAGCGACCGCATTTTGCGAAAATTATCGCTATGAAACCGTTGTCGTCGGATTCAACAAAGAGGAGGGTGAAACGTTCCCGGATAACTCGGCCGATTTCGTGACTTCTTTCAACCGCGTGCTGCAATATGCTGCTCTAAACCAAGTAGAGGTTGTTGCTCCCCTTATTGAATACGACAAGACAGAGATCGCGGCACTAGGCATGCGCATCGGAGCGCCTCTCGACTGGTCATGGTCGTGCTACGCCGCCGAAGACGTTCCTTGTCGTGTTTGCGAATCCTGTCTCCGCAGACGCCGCGCCTTTCAGGATTTGAACAAAGAAGACCCGCTGCTAACACGGCTAGGTGATATCTAATTTGTGCTGGCAAAAATGGTAGCGACAGCAAGCGTTTTTGAAGTGTTCAACTCGATGCAAGGAGAGGGGCCCTATATCGGAACGCGCCAAGTTTTCGTCAGATTCCAGGGCTGTCCGCTTGCGTGCGTTTATTGTGATTCAGCATCTGCGAGACCTGTCGAGAGCGGAAGTCGAGTGAGGTGCAACACCTCGCATCAACTTCAGAATCCAATTTCAGCGAACAATCTCGCCAAAATTGTGGAAAGCTTGTGGACCCCAGCGACAACGCATCTTAGCTTGACTGGCGGCGAACCCTTGCTATATACAGAGTTCATCTTAGAGCTCGCGCAAGAGCTGCCCAAACCTCTGTATCTTGAGACGAACGGAATGGATTCACGAGGCGCCAACCGCCTCAAACACGCAGTGGATGTTGCCGCGTGCGATGTAAAACTGCCCGAACACGGTGCTAGCCCCACCTATCATTTATTGCTTCGGGAAGAGCTACGCACCATCGAAACATTCTACCTTTCGAAAACTGACGTTTTTGTCAAAATCGTTGTACTGAAGCAAACTTCCAGCGAGATGATTGACTTCGTTGCACAGCGCCTCGCGGGTATCAGCACCGATCTACTTCTGGTGCTGCAGCCAGTTACTCATACACTTCGCGCTGTTCCGCCGGATGGCGGGCAGCTCTTTCGGCTGATGGATGTCGCTGCTAGGCATTTAAGTCAGGTAAGGATCATACCGCAGGTGCACAAGCTACTGGGGCTGGCGTGAAGCGTATGCTAGGATACAGCACGGACCACTGGGAACATCCACGTGCAGAAGATAGAGACAGCTACAGCTCCTCCTCAACAACTGAATTTGCGGCGGCCGCACGGGCACTAGATCGATTAATAGAAAAAGCGCGACGTTTCTATCAATCGGGCGATTATGAAGAAGTCATTCTAAACGCTCACAGGATCAAAGAATTGTACCAGGAGTGCCTTCAAGATGAGTATAGGAGTCGAGGACGCTTTGCTTTCAACCCAGCCTTGCGAACTCAGATAGAGAAAAACGCGGACTCGCTAGATTACTGGTGGGAATCAGGCGTCATCGCTTTTCAGAAGATTAAGATCACCCCCGAAATCGCAAGAATTGCCTTGACGGTGTCAGAGGAGATGCGTAATTATGTCGCGACTTATGTCAACGGCCGCACCGCGGCTGCATCATATCCTACACAAGCCACTCGCGACCGCTCCTTTTATGACGCCCGCTCTGACATCGAGCGGATTAGCGCCCCCCGCCCCGCCTATCCGGTCGTTAAAGGCGGATTGGATATAGATGATAAAGAGCTCTTGTATTTGGCCCGTCCCAGTATTTTGGGTTGCACGCTGAAACACAAGGGACTCGTGCTGCTACTAGTGGTCCTCCTTTTCGGGTCTTTTTTTGTCCAGAGCCTCATAAACGTCAGCTTGATCGCAACCGCGCTTAGGGGGGCCGCATTGCTGCTTTTTCTCTTCGTCGCCGCTCGAACCGCCCTCACCGTTTATTCGGAAAGATACGGAATCACCTCGCGTGATATATCCATTGAAAGAGGCTTTTTTTTGAAGAAGACAGCAGTTATCCCGCTCAATCGGGTTGCGAAGCATGCAAAGCAACAGGGCTTCTTAGAAAGGCTGTTGAGGACGGGAAATCTTATTATTAAGACCAGTAGTGGTCATATTATGGTGTTTAAGGAGATCTATGATCCAGAAGAGGTGGCTGCTCTAATCGCGGAGTTGCGTGGGGGCACCCAGTCGGTCAAGAATGATCGAACCTCGATGCCGCTTCGATAAGCTTGCGCACTTTCGTAAGTCGATACCCGAACAACCTAAATCCTATCTGGTCTCGTCTCGTGAAAGAGAGATTGCCGCCAGCAGCGTGTGGATGCCCACCTCCGTTAAAAAGCGCTGCGATTTGGTTACTCACCGGAGCAACCGTTCTGACTGAAAATACACCATTCCCTCGCAAAATGATCTCCGTTGATGAGTGATATTTGTCCCTAAGCCTTGCAGCCACATCGCTTGTGTAACCGTTGCTGGTCGTGACCGCTGTACGACCGAGCAGAACCGACTTTTGGATCGCTTTGCTGATGGCTTCGCTCTTCCGACCGATTTGGAGCGCATACATTGCTTCGATCTGGGCGTCTTCAAAAGCCCCGCGCGACAGTTTTAGTGCTATCTCCTCTCGGGACTTGTCATCACTTATCGCAGTAGAGAGCACTTCAGAACGTGGGTCGTTGTTGATCCAGAAATCTCTGTCTCTCCCTATCGCTGCGATTTCCTTGGCGATCAAATCGCCATCTAGTAGGTCTGCATATACGATTTCGCACGCACATAGTTCGCGATCGACGCGCAAGTAGTCGATAACGCTCTTGATATCTTCGAAAAAACGCTTATCCCACACGTGATGGTCGCGCCACTCAACGCGCCATCCTCTACTTTTCAACCGTACAACAACTTCAAGAGCGCTTGTTCTGCCCCCAAGATCGGAAAGACACAAGGTCAGGTTCGCCGTTTTTTCGGCCTGAGCGAGAAGCTCCAAGTAGGAGCTGTAATCTTGAACTGACGAAAAGATCGTAAACATATTTCCATATTTTCGCCTAAAGAGTGCGTCACAGCATACCGCGTCTAGATCGGTGTGCGTCAAGTGAACTATGTGCCCGTCAAATCGGCTCAAGCCTCTGAGAACCCGTCTGTTAACTCTTGCGCACATGAATCTAGGACTCGGCGCTTTTCACGAAAGTCAGGGACCCCTTACGCATCGGGGCAAGGTCGGACGAACCTGACAGCTTACGTTGCTTCATCTGCTTGGGAATACAGCGTAACCAAGATTGTGGCTCCTGACGAGTGGTTCTGCGAGATGGCGTCTCGCAGACGGGGTGACTTCATACGCGCCAGGCGCAACTTCTCTTTTTATCGATATTTGATCTCTAAGTCTGACTTGCTTGACCGCCTTGCATTTTGAGCATTTATATCCCTTATCGCGCCCGAGCGACTTCATGCTTTTGTCGCAGCAGATAGGATTCCCGATTTTATATTGATCGCAGAGTTCTACAACTCGCAATTTCTCTAAGTGCAGGCAGTTTTTAACGTAGCTGCCTTGGACCACCACCTTGTCGCCGACACGCAACTCGCGGACCGTGGTTCGGAATTGCTTAGTGGGTTCGAATGCGACGCATAGCAGCTTGCCACCGTTGTCTCCTACTACGACAAAAGTATGCCCCCCTGTTATGGTCCACGGTGCGCTGGTTATCACTGCAGTCACTTTGTAGGAGCGGCCTTCTTCCAACTCTCGAATTTGAGCGGGTCGAACGTGTGCATCTGTCCCCTGATTGGTCCTGTAAAGCGTTAGATACTCAAATGGTTCTGAGATAATTTTGCTGTGCGCCGCGAGTATTTGGTGGGGGTCATCTCCCCTGATTCCGTAAAGTATAGGATCTGAAGAGTGCGGGGCACATATAACCGCTTCATCGTTTCGATCGAGTGTATCCCACGTGTAGGGGTAAGTAGCCGCATCGGCATACCAAACTGATTGCACATTTATGTAACGTTTTTTTGCAAAATTCTTCTCAAAACGATACGCAATAAGTTCGTACGAAGAGCAGTTTTCAACAGTCGCGCCTATCGCAGCAAGCGCCCCTATTAAGCCTCTGCCGCTCTTAAATGATAAGAAATCTAGACTGTGCCTTTCGATGAGTTGGGTTGCCCTTTCCAAGCGAAGCTCGGCGTGCACAGCGTCGCGCGCGAAGCCCTGGATATCTGCTGGAATTTCGTCTTCATCAAAAAAAACAGCCCCAGGATGTGTATTGTCGTCATCAAGGTGCGCCATTCGTTCGATGTGCTTTCGCACGATATCTTGAACGTCATACGAATGCCTAATGGAGATACAAATTGAGGCGTTTCCTCTGGTCTTAAATCGTATTGTCGGATTGAGCCGCACTAAACGAAGCTGAATAGTCTCGTTCAGCTCTTGCTCGAGCGCTTTTTTTAACAAAGTGCCTAAGTAAGTGGTGCACATCCCGCGCTTTGAATCAGTATCGTCGATTCCGATAAGCATGCCAACGAGCGCCTCATTTTTTTGTCGATAGAAGTATATAAGTATCTTTTGAACATGTTATTTGAG
This sequence comes from Methanobacteriota archaeon, assembly GCA_963701995.1. Lineage (GTDB taxonomy): Archaea > Halobacteriota > Bog-38 > Methanoflorentales > Methanoflorentaceae > Methanoflorens. Next base: position 1,670,543 of record OY969693.1, read on the forward strand.
GTAGGTAGATCCGCAAGCTCTAGGGGCTTGCAATCACCTAGGAGAACCCCGATAATGCGGCAGGATCTGTTAGCGGATCAAACTGCTAAGGTGCTACATACGGCAGGCTTCGTAACGTCGAAGAGATGTGATGTTCGCTCTAGATGCTTCGACATCACTGCTAGGAGGGGCTCAATTCTACTTTTCTTGAAGATGCTTTCAAATATCGACGGCCTAAGTGAAGAAACAGCCTTTGAACTGAAGAAACTTGCCGAGTGCTTCTATGCCTCGCCTTTGCTTGTCGGCGAGAAAGCTCGAAATCACAAACTCCAAGAGGGTGCAGTGTACGTGCGTTATGGGGTCCCCGCTGTTAACGTCGACACGCTGTCAGATTTCTTTATAGATGAACTTCCGCCGCTCATTTATGCGGCTCCCGGCGGACTATACGTGAAATTAGACGAGGATGCACTCTATGCGGCTCGCACTAGCAAGAACCTATCTTTAGGTGCAATAGCATCGCAGCTAGGCGTTTCGCGAAGAAGTATTCGCAAGTACGAAGAAGGAATGGATGCTAAAGTCGAAATAGCCGTCAGGCTAGAGGCGATTCTCGACGAACCGCTTGCCGTGCCAATAGGCCTGCTTACGCGACACAGTTTTCACAAGAAAACAGCGAAAGCTGATTCACTTCCGCCCATAGAGAGACAGGCGATATCGTTGCTCGTTGACTTAGGATTCACGGTGCTCCCTATGTTTCAGGCACCGTTTGACATGCTGTCGCAGACCAAGGAAGAGACCTTACTGACCGGAATCAGCAAGAACTCGAGCCTGATGGCAAAAAGAGCTGAACTGATGAGCAGCATAGCGCGAGTCGTATCCGCGCACTCACTGTACATCACTGACGATGAGCCCAAGTGTTTCAGGATCTTACACACGGTTGTCGTGCGTCTGCAAGAGCTCGAAGACTTGGATAGCTCGACTGAATTGATGCATCTCGTGCGAGAGCGATCGGAAGAATAGCTACGCTTTTGCTGAGGCTAGTTTCGGACAAAACGCTTTTATAGAACTTTCTGCATAGTTAAGCCCGAACCTACACGCATTAAGATTGATCACGCTACACGGAGAGAAAAAATGGCAGGACAACTTGGTGGACAAGTCGGACAACTGGGTGGACAGCCCATATTGATTCTTAAAGAAGGCAGCCAGAGGACTCGAGGCAAAGAGGCCCAAGGCATGAACATAACCGCCGCGAAGGCGGTTGCTGCGGCTGTGAGGACGACGTTAGGCCCTAAAGGCATGGATAAGATGCTCGTGGACACGCTGGGCGATGTAGTCATCACAAATGATGGGGTTACGATCCTGAAGGAGATGGATATTGAGCACCCCGCAGCGAAAATGATCGTTGAAGTCGCCCGGACCCAAGACGACGAAGTCGGAGACGGAACGACCACAGCAGTGATCATTACTGGCGAACTGCTCAGAAAAGCAGAGAACCTTCTCGAACAAGACGTGCACCCCACCATCATAGCATCGGGATTCAGGCTAGCTGCAGTAAAAGCGCGAGAAACGCTCGACACAGTGGCGATCCCTGTATCGCCTGATGATGTAGAACTTCTGAAAAAAGTGGCGATTACGGCGATGACTGGCAAAGGCGCAGAAGCGTCCAAAGAGAAACTCGCTGGCATGTCTGTTAAAGCGGTAAAAGCTGTAGTTGAAACTGAAAACGGGAAGAACACCTTCGACATCGACAACATCAAGATTGAGAAAAAGGTTGGGGGAAGCATCGACTCATCCGAACTCGTCGAGGGCATGATCATAGATAAAGAGCGTGTCTCGACTGGTATGCCGAAAAGCGTCGACAAAGCAAAGATTGCTCTGATAAACGGCGCAATCGAGCTTAAGGATACAGAGGTTGACGCCGAAATCTCGATCACGTCGCCGGATCAGCTCCAGGCGTTCCTCAGTCAAGAAGAGGAAATGATCAAGGGCATGGTTGACAAGATCAAGAGCAAAGGTGTTACCGTAGTATTCTGTCAGAAGGGGATTGATGACCTCGCCCAACACTACCTGTCGAAAGCCGGGATTCTCGCGGCACGACGCGTTAAAAAGAGCGATATGGAAAAACTCGCGAGAGCTACCAACGCAAAGATCGCCTCGAGCGTAGACGAACTAGAAAAAGGCGACCTCGGTCATGCTGGGCTTGTTGAAGAGCGGAAAGTTGGCGGCGACGAGATGATCTTTGTAGAAAAGTGCGAGAACCCGAAAGCAGTGTCCATCATGCTTCACGGAGGGACCGAGCACGTCGTGGACGACATAGAGAGGGCAGTAAACGACGCGCTGCGAGTAGTCGGCGTCGCGATAGAAGATGAGAAACTGGTCGCCGGGGGCGGCGCAACTGAAGTCGAACTGGCACTAAAGCTCAGAGACTACGCCTCTACAGTAGGCGGCCGGGAACAACTCGCCATCAATGCATTCGCTGACGCTTTGGAAGTCATTCCAAAGACCCTAGCGGAAAATGCTGGTCTTGATACCATCGACACGCTTGTTGAACTAAGGTCAAAACACGAACAAGGTATGACGACTGCTGGATTAAACGTCTTTACGGGTGATGCAATCGATATGGTCGATGCAGGCGTTGTGGAGCCACTTAGGACAAAAACTCAAGCAATCGGCTCTGCGTCAGAATCTGCGATAATGATTCTCAGAATTGATGATGTTATAGCGGCCAGCAAGCTTTCAGCTCCGCCGATGCCTGAGGGCGGCATGGGTGGCATGGGTGGCATGGGTGGCATGGGTGGCATGCCGCCAATGTGAAGCGGCCATCCGTCCCTTTTTTTTGTACGAGGCCGGATTTTGACTGCGCTGAGCGTGTTGCGTAGCTTTAAATAGGTGCGACGAGAGAGAAATATATAGGAGTTCGAAATGATTCAAGTAACAGAAACAGCAGCAAGAGAGTTGAAAGACCTTCTCGTAAAAGAGGGCAAGTCCGAATATGGTTTGAGGATATCATATGGCGGCATGGGCTGCGGCGGCCCGCAGTATACGATGTCCCTTGACGAAAACCCCACCAAAGCGGAAGACGTGCAAGAATCAAACGGCGTAAAAGTGTTCTTGGAAAAGAACGTAGAGATGGCACTCGATGGTGCAGAGATTGATTTTGTCGATGACCCAATGTTTGGGAAAGGATTTACTATCAAGCACCCGAGCCTCACCGGATGTGGGTCGTGCGGCGGAGGGTGCGGCTAGCTTAATTGAGCCGCCAAAACCTTTTTTCATCTAGAAGCCCGTGCAAGCGACCGGTTGATCCCTTCCCCTCGTTTTTTCCGAGGTCCATAGACTTCAGCAAGAGCTCTAGCTCACTTTTTGCTACAGAAAAAGTAAAGTCACAGCAGGACTAACGGAAATCTATATGATAGGCATGATCCTCTGCGGAGGGTATGGCAAGCGACTCAAACCGTATACTGAGGACATACCCAAGCCACTCATAGACATCACGGATGACTACACAATTCTCGACCGACAGCTCTACGATATGGCCAATAGCGATATTGAGAGCGTGATACTGCTAACGGGGTACTTGAGTGAGCTGATAGAACAGAGATATGGGAACAGCTATCGTGGCATGGAAATTCAGTATTCTGTTGAAGACAAGCCGTTAGGCACCCTCAATGCGATCAAACTTGGAATTGATCTGCTGAAAGATAAAGAAACAGTGTTGATCCGCAACGGCGACGTCGTTTCTGACATCAATCTAAAAAAGATGCTGAAAAAGTACAGCGCGAGCGATTTCAAAGCCATGATGTTTGTCACGAAAATGCGCAGCCCCTATGGCATCGTGGAACTGGGCGAGGACCACATCCGCTCTTTCAAGGAGAAGCCACTCCTCGAGTATTACATAAACGGAGGGATATATCTCCTCGACTCTGAGATTCCATTTAGCGATTTTGAAAAGGGCGAAATAGAAAAGACTGTTTTCCCTGTCCTCGCAGACACCAATCAACTCGGATATTACAAGGAAAACACGTTTTGGATGTCGATAGATACGACCAAGGACCTCGAAGAGATAAAAAAGGAGTATGCAAACAGGACTGACAAACCGTGGGGCTATGAAAAGGTCCTCATGAGCACGGAGAATTATCTCACAAAAGAGATATACATGAAAGAGGGCTATACGACGTCGTATCACTATCACAAAGAAAAAGAAGAGTCAATCTACATGCTCGACGGCTCTTGCTACGTACAGTTTGAGCACAAAAAGGAGTACTTCGGAAGAAACGATACAATGGATATTCCGCGTGGGGCTTTGCACAAAATCGTGGCCACAGAAAACTCTCTCATGCACAGTGTCTCAACACCATTTGTCGACGATATCGTACGAGTGGAAGATTACTATCCTGCTCGCTAATTAACGTGCCGTTGTTTTTTGCTACTGCAAAGTTAGCAACTCGCACCTTTGTTTGCTCGAGCCTTCCTCGACTTCCAGGAACTTCATGTAATAAGAGGCCAGCACCCCATATTACCCGTAGCGAACACGTTTATATTCGGTAGTCGACACATTTTTTCATGAAAGTGGGATTCACGGCGCTTGCTCTATTTGACGCGCCTTTTGACAGGATCATGCAAAGAGCCTTTGAAGACAGGTTCGATGTGATCGAGGTGCTGTGCGAGGGGCCTTACCTGCCACGGCACGCATTAAGAAATGTCTCTCAATTTGAAATTGCGTCGCAGTACGATATTGAACTAACAATTCATTCGCCTACAGTAGATCTCAATCCCGCCAGTGTCAACGTCGGAATACGTGAGGAAACTACGAAACAACTCACCGAGACGGTGGATCTTGCTGCAGCTATAAACGCTTCGACGATCACGACCCACCCAGGTTACGTAAAGAGAATAAATGACAGACTGACGAGGCGATCGCTCGATTTAGCTCTGCATAGCCTTGAAAAGTGGGCAAACTACGCCGCCGATGTTGGAATAGCGCCTGCCATTGAGAATATGCCCCGTAACGCGAAATACTTCTGCACCGAGGTTATGCAACATAAGCTTTTTATCGAAACGTGCGGCACGTCTGCAACAATCGACGTTGGACACGCACACACGAACAACGCCGTAACAGACTTTTTACGGGCGGGTTTTCCCGTAGCTTACTATCACGTGAGTGATAACGACGGCGAACGTGATCTGCATCTTCCAATCGGTGAAGGAACCATCGACTGGACTCAGGTTAAAGGGATAAACAAAGCGATAATTGAAGTTAACGACTACATAGCTGTAAAGGCAAGTCGCGACTATCTGGCTCGAGATACCTAGAGCACCGAACGGCGACCCTGGGAGGTAAAAGTGGCAGAAAAACGCATTGTGCCGACGCAGAGCCGCACAAGAACTTCCAAAAAAGGCACTTAGTGCCCCTCACTAAGGAGCCGTGTTTTATTGACCATGTTTCGCCAATGTTGCCCTTTCCAAAATATTTTGCCGCATCGACTACACTTATAAAAATGAGCGTGCCTCTGAATGAATTTCTCAATATCGACGCCCTTCGTACGAAGCGTATTGATCTCATGAGACCGCAAAATGTCCTCAATTGACACCAGTTCAAGCGTGCCGTTACAAACGCTGCATCGAACAGCTTCGGGTTCTTCGGGGAAGACCAAGCCATAGTGCTGTCGCACTTGGTTCAATTGGCGGAGCACGTCTCCATCTTGCACGAGAAGTGACGGGATGCCGCACTTTTTCCCTGCGCGGGTATGAAGTTGTGTATCCCTAGTCAGCAACGCCCGCTTCTCGGATCCTGACAGCTCCAGCATTAAAGTGTCCTCCGCGGCATTTGACAAACCAGCGAAGGAATTCGCGCTTAGAGTATCGTAACCCAGAATTCTGAGCCAAGAAGAGAGACGCCCTAGCATTCGATCAGCTAAGAACTTCATGTACTCCACATCACTACTTGAATGATTTATCGCTGACGGAGTTTTTAGATAGATATGCCTCCCAAAGAGCTCTTTTTCGCTTGAAGGTTGAGTAGCTTACGCCAAGCTCGTCGGCAAAATCCTTTGAACTCTTTCTCGCAGACTTGGGCGCCGAAAGCCACTGCAAAAAATTTTCGCGATCGAAATTGATTTTCACGTCACGCTCGGTCAAAAGACCTAGCAAGACGCGCGCTCCTTGAATCTTTCTCTTGTCTATTCCGACACGTTTTCCAATTTCAGCGTCGCTCGGATAACCCTCGTAAAAAAAATCGAGGTCACCAGATGCCATTATATCTTTATACTCCAGCTCAATCTGAAGCAGTTGTTTTGGGGTCAATAGGATATGACTCTTCTCAAGAAGCAAGGCTTTCTTTTCCAGATCATCGTGAGTGTCGCGCGGAGAATCGTCTGCTTGCTCTATTGACCTACGCGGTTCCGCTTGTAGATTTTTTTTAGGGATGGTGATCGGAGGAAATCGGTTCAAAAAGCGGTTCTTTGACGGTTCGACGACTAGGCCTTCTTTTGCTAATTGCTGAATCACCCCGATAACGCTTTCAGGATAGATTCCAAGAGATTCGCTGTAGCTTACGATGTCATCTATATGTACACCTTTCAGTCTGCTTGACGGGCTCAGTGAATTGATGATATGCATAATAATTTTTCGCGCTTGCATTAACTCGGTGCCTTGCATCGGATTGGACGTGGTGCTCAAGTTAAAAACTCCGTTTCGCGCTGGAGATGTTCAAATCTATGGTATTAATAAGTAATGGGACACCGAGGAATTTATATTTTTTAGAGATCCAAAGGCCGCGACCGGCTCATGTGCCAAAACTCGACGGCGGGGTTCAGACTTTGGGGTGGCAAGATCACGTTGTGTAGTTCTTGAATAGGAGTCCGGAACTCCGACACAAGACTTGCCACAGCCTAACATCAGTGCGTACACAATTCTATATAAACAAGGCTATCTCTAGCTGATCAATAAATACTCGCAAAATCTCGCTTAGCGCAAAAGTGAGGATATGTATGCAAGATGAACTCATGAAGATAGGGGTGTCCATACCCGCATAACTTCTCGCTGCATTTGACCAAGTGATAGGCAAACGGGGCTACTCTTCGCGATCCGAAGCGATCAGAGACGCCATAAGAGGTTATCTCCTTGATTATGAATCGTTCAGTCAAACAGAAGGAGAACAGATCCGCGTAATCATGCTTGTCTACAATCACGAGCAGAGCGGCCTTATCTGGTGTTGACTGACGTCCAACACGAAAACGCGAAAATCATTACCTCGACCATTCACATTCATTTAGACGCCAAAAAATGCCTCAAGATTGACGTCGTTCGTGGAAGCGCACAGGACCTGCGGAGCTTTGCAGAAAAAATGATTGGTGCGGAGCGGAGTTTTTCAAGTTCGGATGTTTTTCATGCCGGCGCTGAGTCTTGGCACTCCGGGGGACGAGTGAGTACCAAACCCCGCTGATCTGACTAATTAAAGATGTGTCGGCCGATCTGAGCAAATGAAAGACTCGACAATCTTTATTACCGAGCGTGGGATAGAACCTTATCTTAGAAACGTTCGTCTCCTAGAGTGAAAAACAGACACTTCAGCACACACCTAACTCCGAGGTAAGATCACTCGTGAACGAGAATGATACACAGGCGGCAAGGGCAAATTCGCAACTCGATTTCAACTTTGTTGCTATGGAGAAAACCATTCTCAAAGAATGGGATGACAGGGACATCATCAGCAAAAGCATAAACGCAAACAAAGGAGCGGAGCTGTTCCGATTTATCGAAGGGCCGCCGACCGCAAACGGTTCACCGGGGGTTCACCATGTGTACGCGCGCGTTATAAAAGACCTGTTTCTCCGCTACAAGAGCATGCAAGGCTACTACGTCCCCCGCGTGAGCGGATGGGATTGTCACGGACTCCCAGTCGAGATTTCCGTGGAAAAAGAACTTCAATTTGAGGATAAAGCGGGCATCGAAAGGTATGGAATTGAACGATTCAACAACGTCTGTCGGAGTTCAGTATTTAGTCACATCGATGAGTGGGCAGAAGTGACCAAGCGAGTGGGCTTCTTCATTGATCTTACCAAGCCGTATACGACCATGGATCCCCACTACATCGAATCAGTATGGTGGTCGCTTAAACGGCTTTGGGAGCGAGATCTTATCTATGAAGGACATTATGTCATTCCCTACTGTCCCCGCTGTGGTACTGCCCTTAGCACGCACGAAGTGGCCCAAGGGTACGAAACCATAACTGAGGAAGCAGCTTTTGTGAAGTTTCCTTTGTCGGACCAACGCGAAACCTATTTTTTGGCTTGGACAACAACGCCGTGGACTTTACTTTCAAACGTCGCGCTTGCCGTCAACCCTAACATTTTGTATGTTAAGGTGAAGGTGAAGAATCAGTTTCTCATTTTCGCAAAAGAGTTGTTAGAAACGGTACTAAGCGATGAGCTGCGTTTCACCGTCGTGGCTGAGTTTCAAGGAAATGAGCTCAAGGGCACACGATATGTGCCCTTATTTGGTGACGGGCAGCCAACCGTCGTGCTCGCTGAGTTTGTTAGCACCGCCGAGGGCACAGGCATTGTGCATATCGCTCCAGCATTCGGAGAAGATGACTTTAACGTAGCAAAGGCCGAAGGCCTGCCTCTCGTGCAGCTCGTCAAACCCGATGGTCGCTTTGATGATCACGTGCCGTCAGTCGGTGGATTGTTCTTCACCGATGCGAATGCCGTAATAGTGAAGACCCTTGCAAATCGGGGCTTGCTGTACAAACGCGAGATGTACGAACACAGCTATCCGTTCTGTTGGCGTTGCGAGGCGCCGCTCATGTACTATGCGCGAAGGGCGTGGTTTATTCGCATGAGCTCTTTGCGCGAGGCACTCGTGCGCAACAATGAAATGGTCCAGTGGCATCCGAAAACGGTGAAACACGGACGCTTCGGAAACTTCATCAAAAATGCACGCGATTGGGCGTTGAGTAGGGAACGCTACTGGGGCACCCCGCTGCCCATATGGAAATGCTGCAACAATCACGTAGTGTTTATCGGTAGCATCGATGAGCTGAAGCAGCGAATCGGTGATGATGCCACCCTAGGTGATATCCATAAGCCGTATATCGACCGCATTGTCTTTCCTTGCGACGAATGCGCTGAGATAATGCGCCGCATTCCCGACGTAATTGACTGCTGGTACGATTCTGGCTGCGCCCCGTTCGCATCATTGCACTATCCGTTCGGGCGAAGTGACGACTTCAAGCTGCCCGTAGATTTCATAGCCGAAGGTGTTGATCAGACGCGCGGCTGGTTTTATAGCCTGCACGCAATAGCGAGCGCCGTGTTCGGATCGAATGCGTATAGCACCGTAATAAGCCTGGGCCACATCGTGGACGAACAGGGTAGAAAGATGTCAAAAAGCAAGGGTAATACGGTTGATCCTTGGCAAATCCTGAACAATGAAGGGGCTGATAGCCTCCGATGGTACCTTTTCAGCTCCGGCAATCCAGGAACCCCTAAGCGGTTCTATGAAGACGCAATCGTTGAGTCTCAGCGTAAGACGATATCTACGCTTTGGCACATACTTTCCTTTTTTACGACGTATGCTGAGATAGACCAATACGACGTGACATGGCAGCTCGCGGACGAGCACAGAAACGTCATCGACAGGTGGTTGCTCTCCCGGCTAAATGGTTTGGTGTCGAACGTGGTCGAGTACATGGACCGTTACGACTACTATTTAGCGACCCTAGCGATCGACTCATTCATCGACGAGCTAAGCAACTGGTTTGTCAGAACGTCTAGGAGACGTTTCTGGAAGAACGAACAGGACTTGGACAAAACATCTGCTTACGTCTCTCTTTTTGAGACTCTATGGGCGTTAAGTACACTGATCGCCCCCTTCGCGCCATTTATTTCTGAGTACATGTACAAAACCCTCGCTCGATATGCTCCCGAGGCCAGAGAGAGCGTTCACCTCGAAGCGTATCCTGCCCCACGACCCGATCGTGTGCTTCCGGAGGCTGAACGCGATATGGATTATGCTAAGCGGATCGTTGAGGCAGGAAGAGCCGCGCGGTCGTCAGCACACATCAAAACGCGGCAACCGCTCAGGAGAATTATTTGCGTAGGACCAGAACTCGAGAGTCACGAACTCCAGACTATTATCAAAAATGAGCTGAACGTGAAGGCAATTGATTTTGAAAAAGACGACGACAAGTTTATCGCGTACGAAATTGGCTTAAACTTCGCCAGCGTCGGACCGAAATACAAGGATCTAGCCCCCAAAATAAAACGAGTTCTCAGCACGTTAACGCCTCAGTCTGTGCTTGAGAAAATGGATGATGGCATCGAATTAGAAATCGGGCAAACGCCTATTAGCCTATCGAAGGAAGATCTGACGGTTTCAGAAAAAGTAAGGGGTAGCTTTATTAAAAGCGAAGAAAGCGGCCTAATCGTTTTTTTGGACACCGAAATAACAGCCGAACTGCGGAAAGAATCACTGGCTCGAGAAGTCGTCAGGAGAATACAGGTCATGCGAAAGGAATTGGATCTACCGTATGCCGCCCAAATTAGGGTGGGGTACCGTGGCCCTGCAGAAGTCTCCCAGGCGATTCGAACGTTTGATTCTTATCTCAAAGATGAGACGCTGTCGACGTCTGTCGTAAAAGGAGATCTTAAAAACGCGAGACTACGAAAAGAGTGGATGATCGACGGCCATCGAGTGGTGATCTCAATAGCGGAATAGCGCATGAACCTGAAAGAATGGCGGCCTTTCTACTTGGAAATAGTGCGCGAGTTCGGATTTGACCGCGCCCAAGACGAGCGCTCCGCCCAGCTTCTATCACACTTATTGGCTATAAAAACAGGCTATAACGCAACACTGGTAAAACTGAGCCGCCTCGTCAAAGGATGTGACGTCCTCGTCTGCGGCAAAGCGCCGATACTGATTCGTGACATTAAGAGCGGCAAAATTGAGGGTCAAGAGACGATCATTGCCGCCGATGGTGCAACCTCGGTGTTATTGTCTCAGGGGGTCATCCCCCACATAGTCGTTTCTGATCTCGACGGGAGCATTAGTGATCTCAAGCGGGCAAATGCGATGTGCGCCATAATGGTCGTTCACGCACACGGTGACAACATCAATGCAATCGAAGCGCACGTACCATCGCTGAGCGCGGTACCTGGTACAGCCCAAACACAGCCTGAGCCGCTCTTACTCAACGTCGGTGGTTTTACTGACGGAGACCGGGCGGTCTTCTTGGCGAAAGAGTACGGCGCCCGCACGATCAGCGCGATTGGATTTGATTTTTCTGACATCAGCGTTACACCGAGAAAGATGCAAAAGTTGCAATGGGCTAAGCGCTTACTCGAACAGGCTGAAGTGAACTTCAAATGAGCTTATCGATCGCTCTCGCCGGCAAGCCTAATACGGGCAAGTCAACTTTCTTCAAAGCTGCCACACTTGTGGATGTGGAAATTGCAAATTACCCGTTCACGACTATCAGCGCTAACCGCGGGGTGTCGCATGTGCGCGTTCCGTGCCCTTGCGCTCAGCGCAGCGCCCGGTGCGGTCATTGTGTTGATGGAATCCGATTTGTCCCTATTGAGCTGGTTGACGTAGCAGGCCTGGTTCCGGAGGCTCACAAGGGACGAGGGCTCGGCAACGCTTTTCTAGATAATTTACGGCAGTCAGAAGCGATTATAAACGTGATTGACGCATCTGGTGGCACTGATATAGAGGGCAATGTGCTCGGCACCGCGTCGCACGACCCGGTGGAGGACGTAACACTACTTGAAAGTGAGATCGCTCTGTGGATTGCGGGCATCATTGAAAAGAATTGGCACAGACTCGCAAAGAAAGCGCAGCTAGAACGCAACGTGGCGCACGTCATTGCGACTCAGTTGGCAGGTCTCAACATAGGCGAGAGCCAAGTAAAAACTGCTGCGTTAAAGCTTGGGCTGTTCGAGCGACCGGCGGATAATTGGGAAAGCGAAGACATAGTCAACTTATCACAGCAACTAAGGAGGATCGCGAAGCCAATCATCATAGCGGCAAACAAAAGAGACGTCGCTTCACCGCAAAATTTAGAGCGGATCGAAGATGTCTGCCATGACGTGGTGGCAACGAGTGGCGCGGCTGAGCTTGCGCTCCGACTTGCTCACCAGAAGGGGCTCGTGAACTACGTCCCTGGAAACACTCATTTTGTCGTAGCAGCGCGGTCAAATCAGCAGCAGCAGAAGGCTCTTGAGCGACTGCAGAAGTTCATTGACGCTGATGGGACGGGAGTGCAGACATGCCTAAACAAGGCAGTGTTCGATGTTCTCAGATACATCGTCGTATATCCCGTAGAAGACGAGCACCAATGGTCGGACAAGGAAGGGAGAGTCTTACCCGATGCCTTTTTGATTAAGGAAGGAGAAAATGCCAAGGATCTCGCCTTCAAGGTTCATTCTGATATCGGACGTGGGTTCATCTACGCTGTCGACGCGCGCACGAAAAAGCGGCTCGGTGAGCACCACATACTTCAAAACGGGGATATAATCAAAATAGTCGCGAGTTCGCGCGCTAAGTAGGAAACATATATGTTCCATGATTATCTTTTGTAAGCAGCGTTCAATGAACGCTAATTGCGCATCCTAAGGAATGTAGCTTAAATGCTGAACCGCTTGAGAGAAGATCAAAATGAAATCGATGTATGGATATATACGGGATGCCTGGAAAACCCCCGAACGCAGCTACGTGAAAAGCCTCGCGTGGCAGCGCCTACAAACGTGGCGGCGTGAGCCGGCGGTCATTCGCATCGCGAGACCCACGCGACTCGACAGAGCAAGAAGCTTGGGATATAAGGCCAAACAAGGTATCATCACAGCTCGTGTGAGAACGTGGCGCGGTGGTCGGAGAAAACAACGCCCGCGCGGGGGCCGTCGGACGAAGCACCTCGGAGTTGACAGGCTGACCGCTCGAAAAAGTTCACAGCGCATTGCAGAAGAACGAGCTGCACGAAGATTTCCCAACTTAGAGGTGTTGAACTGGTACTGGGTAGGACAAGACGGGAAATCGAAGTGGTACGAAATCATACTCGTTGATCCGAGCCACCCTAGGATCCTAAGCGACCGCAATCTCAACTGGATCGCGTCTTCACGCGGGCGTGCCATGCGAGGGACGACAAGCGCTGGTAAGAAAGGTCGCGGTTTAAGGAACAAAGGGCGAGGTGCCGAGAAAACTCTGCCCTCGCGGAGTGCTTATGGTCGAAAGGGGGCGTGAGCTCTTTCCTGAGGATTGAATTTGCTTCTTGTCGTGAATGGCAGTGACAGATCCCGCAGGCCTAAAAAAGCAATTCACAGCATCTCCGTCAGTGTTTTCGCCCACGCTACTGAGAATGAAAGCAAAGTTCTAGCGGCGCTGCGCTTAATCGTACCCGAACACGTTAGCGTCGATCGCCTGCCGGTTGCGGGACACTTTGGAAATCCCATGATTATTCTCACCGCACGAACCGAAAAAGCATCCGAGACTCGCCACATCATTGGCGCGATCAAGAAGAAGCTCCCAAAAGATGAGTTAATGGAACTGCGAGAAGAAGTCCCGCAGCACCTCAGCCAACGGTGCATACTCGTTATGAAATTTGACAAACAGGCTGCTGCACGCGGGTTCCTCCGGCAAGGGAAAGAAGACCCAATAGTGCTGCGCGCAAAGATAGCAGCATATCCAGCTCGTGTTGAGACCGCAACGCGGATTACTCGCGACCTCTTTGATGATGCCTGACTACGTCGATATAAGCGTTCACGCGTTTCCCGAAGGAGCAGACACGCCGAAAAGGCTTAACCTCGTTGCTCGGAGCCTTGGCTTCGCCGCCATTGGTCTAACAGCGCATTCGCCTTATTGGTCTCAGTTTTCCGATTCGAGTGTCATCTCAGGAATAGAAATTGTCGCGCATAACGTTCGCGATCTGCGTAAGAAAATTGCGTTCTTCAGCAAAACAGCTACCATCATAAGCGTGCACGGTGGGGATGAACGAATCAACAGGGCTGCTTGCAGCGACGACCGCGTGGATCTTCTAATGCACCCGGAAACAGGTAAACGAGGCGGTCTAAACCAGGTGACAGCTAAAATCGCCGAGAAAAACGGCGTCGCGCTAGGCTTGAGCTTTGGCTACTTCTGGAAAACAAGAGAAATTGAAAGGTCTCGTGCGCTCGCGCTCCAGCATCAAAACGTCGCATTATGCCAGAAGTTTGGAGTGCCAATCGTTATTACGAGCGATGCCTATTCGCATTTCGACATGCGGGCTCCTCGCCAATTAAAAGCTCTCGCACGGCTTTTACCTCTAGAAGACAAGGAAGCGACGGCTGCTTTATCGAGTGCGCCGCAAGATATCATCAAACGCAGTACACAGAAAGAAAAGGCGCGCGTATGAAACCACTTCGACCTACTTTGCGAGAAAGCTTTCGGTACGTCGCCTTCACGCTCAGCTATGAAGAACCCGTAAGAACGCGGGATTTACAAACAGAAATCTTCAAAGCTGCGAAAAGCCTGTTTGGGGACATCGGAGTGAGTAAGTTGGGAATTAAAGTCGTTATGTTTGATGGCACAAAAGGGCTTGTGCGTTGTCACTACCGACACGTGCCCGATGTACAAGCGACATTTGCAAGCATCGGCAAAATCGAGAACAATCGGGTTCGCGTGACGGTCGTAGGCACTTCCGGAACAATAAAGGCTGCCATAGAAAAGTATTTACAAATTGACGAGAAAATACGACGCATTATATCTTCTTATGTGACAGTGCCCGTGTCCGGGAAAGCAGTGAGGATGCGTGGCAAGGAAATTGATATAATTCCAGAAGATAGGGAAATTATTGATCGTGCTGACGTCCAATTCATCGGCATCACGATCGATGACAATGAGAGGCTAATATAATGCAGATGGCACCACAAATGGGTTACGACAGAGCTATCACCGTGTTTTCACCGGACGGTAGACTCTTTCAAGTCGAATACGCGCGCGAAGCTGTAAAACGAGGCACTACATCGGTCGGCATAAAAGCAAAGGACGGCGTAGCTCTGCTCGTCGATAAGCGCATCTCAAGTCGGCTTCTGGAGCCCCAATCTACCGAGAAGATCTTCCAAGTAGATGATCACATAGGCGCTGTGACTTCCGGCCTCGTCGCTGACGCTAGGGCATTAGTCGACCGTGCCCGTGTCGACGCCCAAATCAACCGCGTCGTGTATAACGAACCTATTGCCATTGAAACGCTAGCAAAAAAGATCGCGGACCATAAGCAGACGTTCACGCAGTACGGAGGGGTTAGGCCTTACGGGACAGCACTTCTCATCGGCGGGATTGATGACTCGGGGCCACGGCTTTTTGAAACAGATCCGAGCGGCGCCCTTTTGATGGTAAAGGCTACGGGGATTGGTTCAGGACGAAATGCCGTTATGGAGTTTCTCGAAGAGAAGTATGACGAAAACGCCGACATTGATAGCGCCATAAAACTCGGGCTTGAAGCGCTGTACAAGGCGACGGAAGGCAAAATTACAATTGATACCATCGAAATCGCTGCCATATACGCGGAAGATCACCGATTTAAGAAGCTAAGCATGGATGACCTCGAAGCGTACGTGAAAAGTGTGCTCGAGTCGATGCCTAAAGAGTAGTGGTTTTGCATCCTTTTGCGCCGCCATAAACGAACAGCGCACGGAGGAGTAGGTCCAGATGGTGTCTCTCGATAACGCGGTTGTAGCTCGATTTGCGAGAGGTGGGGAACACTTTGAAGTGCTCGCTGACCCCGAAAATGCATTACTATTGCGCGAAGGCGGGGATATTGATCTGGATGCGGTTCTTGCGATTGAAGAGATATTCAAAGATGCATCCAAAGGGGAAAAAGCGTCTGACGAGAGCCTCAAGCACACGTTTAGTACCACCGATCCAGCAGCCATAGCAAAACGGATCATCACAGAAGGTGACCTGCATCTTACCGCTCAGCAAAGGCGCAAGATCCAAGAACACAAGCGAAAGCAAGTGATCGCAACCATAGCTGCTAATGCCATAAATCCCCAAACGGGCCTGCCTCATCCGCCACAGAGAATAGAAAAAGCACTTGAAGAGGCAAAGGTGAACATAGACCCCCTTAGAAGCGTCGACGAGCAAGTGAACGTCACTTTGAAGGCAATCCGACCGCTAATACCCATCAGATTCGAGGAGGTCAACGTCGCCGTTAAGGTGCCGGCCCATTATGCCGCAAAATCGCAGGGCCCCCTCCAGCGCTTTGGTAAGATAGTGAGACACGAGTGGCAAAAGGACGGCTCTTGGATCGGCGTGGTCCGGTTTCCTGCAGGACTGCAAAATGATTTCTATGAGCTCGTAAATCGACTATCAAGAGGGGAAGCCGAGACGCGAATCGTTACCCGGGAAGGGCAAAAATGAAGAAAGAAAAAGTCGATAAGACGATCGTCGTGCCGGGAGATCTACTATCTGAAGACGCAGCAAAAGCTGCAGAAGGAACCTACGTTGAAAACGGGAAAGTCTACTCACTCATATATGGGCTTGCTGACGAAAGGGAAAAAGTGCGGGTAATCCCGCTTTCGGGAAAATATCTTCCCGCGATTGGTGACGTGGTCGTCGGAATGGTATCAGACATCAGTTTCTCGAATTGGAAGGTCGACATTAACTCACCATACGAAGCGCTCATGCATATATCAGAATATCCTCGCCGCATCGAATCGAGCGAAATGGCCAAAATCATGGGTGTGGGCGACCTCGCGATATTCAAGGTTGTAGACGTGGATCCATCCATGAAGATTGAGCTCGCGCCCCGAGAAGGCCAACTGCGTGTGCTGCGAAGTGGCAGAGTCGTCGAGGTGTCGTATACAAAAGTCCCGCGGGTTATCGGCCGGGCCGGGTCGATGATAAGCCTGCTCAAGAGTAAACTCGACCTAAACATTTTCGTCGGGAAAAATGGCCGCATTTGGATCAACGGGAAAGTAGAAGACGAGGATCTCGCCGTCAAAGTAATCAAACGAATCGAGCAAGAGGCGCATACGTCGGGACTCACGGATAGGATAACCAAGTTGTTAGAGGAAGAAAAGCATGGAGTTCATGAAAAACGGTAAGAGAATAGACAATCGGCTCCCGAATGAGCTACGTCCAATCAAGTTTGAGGTTGGCGCACTTGAACGGGCCGATGGCTCGTGTTATGTCGAGCACGGTGGAAACAAGGTCATTGCCGCCGTTTACGGGCCACGGGCAGTACATCCGCGTCACCTGCAGGAAGCAAACCGTGCGATCATCCGGTACCGCTATAATATGGCGTCTTTTTCAGTGGAGGAGCGGCGGCGGCCAGGCCCTGACCGGAGGAGCATAGAGATCTCAAAGGTGAGCAGGCAGGCGATCGATCCCGTCATCATCAAGGAGTTTTATCCCAGGTCGACAATCGACATCTTCGTGGAGATTCTTCAAGCAGATGCTGGCACTCGATCAGCAGGGATAAATGCAGCTTCTGTTGCACTGGCCGATGCGGGAGTGCCCATGCGCGGTCTCATCTCGTCATGTGCAGTCGGCAAGGTGGATGACACGGTTGTCTTGGATCTCGTGAAGGAGGAGGACAACTATGGGCAAGCAGACATGCCAGTCGCCATGGATGTGCGGACTGGAGAAGTTACGCTGCTCCAGATGGACGGCCATTTGACGCTGGACGAGTTTGAACAGGCGCTAGAACTCGGTAAGATCGGTTGTGCCAGCATTGCAGAAATGCAAAGGGAAGCCCTAATTCAGAAGTATCGAGGGGAAGAAGATGAATGACGTCATTGCTGAGATAAGAAGAGATTATATTTACGAGCTTGCCAAGCGAAGCGAAAGGGCAGATGGACGGGCCCTTGATGAGTATCGGCCGATACAGGTCGAAGTAGGGTTGATAGGTAAAGCCGAAGGCTCCGCGAGAGTGAAGATAGGCAACACACAGGTTCTCGTTGGTGTAAAGGTTCAACCCGGAGAGCCTTTTCCAGATGCGCCTGACACGGGTGTGATAATAACCAACGTGGAGCTGGTGCCACTGGCATCTCCGTCCTTTGAACCGGGTCCACCCGATGAAAACGCGATTGAGCTCGCACGTGTAGTGGACCGCGGCGTTCGAGAATCTGGAGCCATTGACTTGTCTCAACTAACATTGCCGGACGGCAAAGTGTGGCTCATTTTCATTGACGTGCACGTCCTAGACCACGATGGAAATCTCATGGACGCGTCCGCTCTGGGAGCGCTCGCTGCGCTCGTAAACGCAAAGAAACCCTGTGAGCGATACGGCTACGGACCTGACGCCCCGCTGCCAATCAAGGAATCTCCGATCGCGGTGACCGCGGTTGACCTCGACGGCGAGATCATGCTGGACCCCTCGCTAGATGAAGAGACTATCGCGTCTTCGAGAATAACGGTCATCTCCGGCTTGCAAGGAGCGCTTGCAGGAATGCAGAAAAGCGGAACTGGAACGCTCTCCGTGGAAGAGATCGCGCGTATCGTTAAGCTCGCGAGCAGCAAAGCCATGCAGATCAGAGATGATCTTTTTGGTGGTTCAACGGATGGTTAAGAAAGGCGCGCGCAAGAAGGGAAGAAAGACCCGTTCCGCAGGCCGGTTCGGCCCGCGATACGGCCGCAAGATCCGCAAAAGAATTGCCGACGTCGAAGAGGCGATGCACCAAGCGCACAAATGTCCCGCGTGTGGGCGAAAGGCTGTGTCTCGAAAGGGCACGGGGATATGGGTGTGCGCAAAGTGTCAAACAACGTTTGCCGGAGGTGCATACCTCCCGGAGACCTCGGTCGGCAAAACCGTCGCGCGCTCGATTCGCCGCGCAAATGAGGAAAAAGAACAGATTTGAAGCTGCGAGGTGATTTCACGGTTTACAAATGCATTCGGTGCAAGCGCGAAGTTGAGGTAGAGTCCGAGTACGGCGGAATCAGGTGTCCTTACTGCGGCCATAGAATATTGATCAAGGAGCGGCCTACTATCATCAAGAAAGTGAAGGTCCTTTAGGCAAATGCGACCTCGGAGTCTACCCTCGCTGCACAAGAAATCGCGAAGCCGCTCACGATGAATGACCACACTACGTAAATGCTCCATTTAACGTACATCATAGAAACGCAAAACGCAGACTATTTGTACCGATCGATCACTCCCGAACTGGAGACCATCGCTATCGCCGGGACACGCTCTTCTGTGACTGTACGAGAGACGGCAGAGAAGCTAATCATCGACATCACAGCTTCGGACGTAGCCTCATGCCGGTCGGCGACAAATTCGTGGCTGAGATTGGCGCTGATTGCTACAGAAGTGGACGAACTTGTCGCATATACGTTAAAGAATTAAGCGAAACTGTAACCGCTTGAAAAACGCTCCCCAAGGAGAATCTTGAATGAGTACCGAACTACCACCCCAAATTCAAAATCAAGTCGCTCAATTGCAACAACTTCAACAGCAGGCGCAAGCGCTCGCTGTTCAGCGAAGTCAACTCGAACTCGCCTTGAACGAAGCTAACCAAACCCTCGTTGAGCTCGACAAGCTGGACGAAAAAGCTGTTATCTTCAAGACCGTTGGAATGATCCTCGTACGCTCGAACAAAGACGAGGTGAAGGCTGAGCTAACGGAAAAAAAAGAGACGTATGATGTACGTTTGAAGAGCCTTGAAAGGCAGGAAGAACGCGTTCAAACGCGTTTTCAACAACTCCAGCAGCAGCTGCAAAAAGCCCTCGGAGGGGGGACTGCGCCGCAGGGCGCGTAGCTCAACTTCCGGGTTCGGGCAAGACTCGAGGTGTTACGCGGGTTTTGGGTAAACTTCTTCCTCGTCTTTAGCGGTGAGCTTTTCTCTCGCAGCGACATTGGTAGCTGGTGTCTCGCTCAATGTTACAACGACGTCAGCGAGATTTTTAAGCGCGGTCGAAAACCCAGGCTCTGCTCCGAAGATGATGGTCTCTTTGCCATGCTCCATCGCTTTTGAAAGCACAGGCTTAAAATCAGCATCTCGGGTAACTATTGCGATAATATCTATATTAGGATTGAAAATGAGCTCCGTAGCTTCAACGGCAAGTCGAACATCAACGTCACTCGAGCTGACCACCGGCTCAAATCCTTGGTTCTCGATTGCCTCGACGAGCTTCTCAGAGGCATACTGGTTCAGGTAGACCCTACCCACCTTGATGTCGCCGAATTCCTTTAGCGTATTGCGTATTTCTTCTAGGTCGATTTGAAATTCCTTCCGAAGCATGTTAGGCCCATCAACGAGCAGCCCAATGCCCTTGCGGGATCCTTCCCGCCCTCGAATTATCGTCCTAATCTTGAATCGGTCTTTAATATGGGGGATATAACGCATAAATGTTAAGACTCCTGCTATAACAAAAATGACAAAATAATGTACTGCAGCGTGCTATATATGTTTTTCTTTTATTCGTCCGAAATAAGCCTCTTTATCCAAGATTAAAAGCCCTATAAGTGTTCTCCGCGATAATCGACGCCGCATCTTCAACTTCTGTGTCCCAGATCCGCGATATGGCGACAATCGCGTCTCCTACAAACGACGGTTCGTTTCGACCCTTGCGCGCGGCTAGATAGGGACTATCAGTCTCGATCACTACCATATCTCGGGGGGCCTTCTCCACGAGCTTCTGGTGGTGCCCGGACCGGCATACCCTGGTTGAAATTGAGACAAAGTGCCCACAGTCCACGATCTTTTCGAGCAACTCCACACTGCCCCCGTAGCAGTGATAGACTGCCTGATCTACACCGTGCACGAGCTCAAAAACGCGCTTCTCGGCATCGCGGCTGTGAATGACAAGGGGTAGGCCGAGCTCTTGACTCAGCTGAATGAATAGCTTAAACGCGTTTTCTTGTTTCTCACGTTGATGTCCCGACTTGACATGGTAAAAATCCAGCCCAACTTCGCCAACTGCGGTTGCTGAATCTGCGTTTTGCCGAATGTATTCCTCGACGCTTTCTTTTTCGGCAACGTGAAGCGGGCTTAGGCCGTAAGCCGCGTACACGTTCTCATGCTTAAGCAATTCTCTCGTCGCCCAATTCGATGTGAGGCTAATGCCCGAGTTGATGAGCGCTATTCGCGCATTGAACGCCCTCTCAATCACCGATTGTCGATCGTCGTCAAACGCAGGCGTGTCGATGTGACAGTGCGTGTCGACGAGATGCCATCGCGGCACTACGCACCGTCTCTAGCTTTGAGACGATTTATCGCGCTGATCATGGCCTCAACGGACGCAATTACAATATCGCCTCGCGCAGCGCGAGCAGTCACCATGTTTCCACGTGAATCTTCGACACCGATGACGACATCAGCAAGTGCGTCGGTCCCACCGCTGATCGCGTCGATTCTGAATGTCCTTAATTGCACGTCAGTGCCCCCGAGAATGTCATGTACTGCATTGATCGCGGCATCGACTGGACCAATGCCCACACGGGCCCCGATTTTCGTCTTCCCCCCAACAACTGCTTTCACCGTTGCAGTTGGAGTGATGCGATTGCCCGTCATCACAGACAGCTCCTCAAGCAGAATTGTCGGCTTCAGCACCTCATTTGTGATCGCTTCAGCTATAGAGTATAAGTCGACGTCGGTGACTCGCCGGCCTTGGTCGCCTATTTCCTTTACGCGATCCAGTATGCGCACGAGCTCCTCTTCGGTGACGTCAAAAAGGGCGTCCTTGAGCATTTCGCGCACGGCGTGCTTGCCAGCGTGTTTGCCAGCAACGAGGCGGCGACGCTGACCGACCATTTCGGGCGTCATAATCCCTGGCTCAAACGTGTCAGCGCGTTCGATCACTCCGCGAGAATGAATTCCGGATTCGTGCGAGAACGCGTTTTCGCCGACAATTGGCATCGTGGGGGGCATGTTGATCTTCGTGAATCGTTCCACTAACCGTGAGGTTTCGAGAAGGAACTGAGTATTGATATTCAGCTTTGCTCCAAAGATGCTCGACAAGCCCATCGCCGTTTGGGCGAGGTCAGCGTTCCCAGCCCTCTCACCTATTCCATTTACGGTCACTTGTACTTGGTTGGCTCCGGCTTCGATCGCTGACAGGCTATTGGCAACAGCGAGACCAAAGTCGTTGTGACAGTGCACGTCGATAGGAACTTTGACAACACCTTTGATGCGCTTGATGAAGTTGAACATCTTTGAGGGGGCCATAATGCCCACGGTATCCGGGATGTTGATGATGTCGGCCCCGGCCGATTCTATGCCGCGACACACGCGATGAAGAAACTCCGGTTCCGTTCGAGTGGCGTCCATCGCAGAGAATAGACATTGTGTCCCGTGCTCCTTAACGTATTCGACTGCGTCGACCGACAGATCATACACTTCCTGTCTCGTCTTTTTCATTGAATGCTTCAGCTGCACATCTGATGTTGAGGCAAAAACATGAATTAGCCCTACGCCCACATCTAGGCACGCATCGATATCTGGTTTCACGACGCGAGCGAGACCGCAGATAGTTGTTCCTAGATCCGCATTGACAATGCTTCTTACCGCGTTATATTCCCCTTTCGAGGAAATAGGAAACCCAGCTTCGATCACGTCGACGCCTAGCTTGTCGAGAGCTTTTGCGATGGTAAGCTTCTGTTCGTCGGTGAGCGAAACGTTAGGCGTTTGCTCTCCATCTCGGAGCGTCGTATCAAAAAAAGTAACTACTTCATTATTCATTCTCGAATTGACAAAGAAGGCGATCCCTCGAGTACATACGTATTCCCACAGCCACTATTGTAGAGCTACCTATAAAACGCTTTCTTTGGGTCCGGTTTGTGCGAGAATTCGCCAGGTTGCCTCCCGTGTGTTGATACGCGAAGGTCATGCAGGAAAGACATTCCGAACTAAGCCAAACGTCTCTGAATCCAATTGATCAACCGCACGTTTTCTACAAAGATCACGTCGATGGTCACCGCCAAAACTCCGACCAAAAAGATTGCATCAAAAACGCCTGCGCCCCCTATCGAAGCAAACGCGAAGCCTCTCGGCTGATAGGTGAGAATGTCACCGATGCGAACGAGATCCGCACCAAGCAACACGCCCAGTGAACCAGACACGTAGGCAATCGGACCTACGCTTCCCCATTGCCTCTTTGCAAGCACTATGCCTATGATACTTGCGGCAATTGCGATAACGTAAATATTCCAGATAATGACGCCTTCTCCTGCCACGTACGCTGAAGTTAAATACGAAACGGCGGCAATAAACGCGATTCCGATGAGACTTGCTCTGATAGGGCTTCGTCGGTCGAACATCATCTTTAGCGAAATGAAGAATGGTATCAGAAAACCCGCGACATCGAACCCGATGGCAAGATCGCTTCTTGGGCCAACGACAAAAAAGCCTTGAAATGCCAGGATACCAAGCGGCACATCAATAATGCCGATCCCCAAGGAACCACGAAAATACAGCAATATCGAAGGAAAAGAAATCAGGAATAACAAAGTCGATCCTACGAAGATCAGCACAGCTTCTGACAGTCTGAAACCGACGGTCTCGAATCCCACTACGAGTAGCAAGAGGATGAGAAGAGCGAGCAACAAAAAAGAGATAGATTCGACAAGCATGGTTGTTCAGTCAGGATCTGGTTTCAAAAGCCGAATGGTGGGACGTCTCACGTCATCAACAGGTCGCATCGTGCCCGCTACCGTCATAGCTCTAAGCCCTTCTGTAATAAGAACTCTCTGTCCCGGCGCAAACCGCCCTCGCTTAGCGACGCGAGAGCGAGGGCAGGGTGACACCCGAGCCAAATCAGCGTTGTGTAGTCAAAACTTTCTTAATCAACTCTTGGAAGACTACGCTTGCCATCTCCACTTCGTGAAGCTCTATCCATTCATCGGACGTGTGAGCCTGCGCGATGCCTCCCGGCCCGAAGACAACAGTGGGTATTCCGACCTCATTGAAGCGCGAAGCATCAGTGCCCGCGTCCATTGTAGCCGTCTGTGGCTCGAGGCCAGTGCTGCTTATGGACTCGCTCAACAAAGTGATGATCTGATGAGCGGGCAGGTAGAATGGGCGCGTGAAATTTTTGGGGTCGTCCGCGAATTCTATTCGCGCTTCGGGAAATTTCGCCCTGAGTGTGGCTAAAACGCTAGATGCATCGTCGGGAGGCACGTAGCGATAGTCAACCTCAATCGAACAACGATCGGGAACGATGTTAACCGCATCTCCAGCAGCGATAGTACTAACCGTGATCGTTTCGTGGCCAAGCTTGGGATGCCGGATCAGCGGAAGCTCTTCGAGTCGCAACACAAGCTTTGCCATCTCAACAATGGCATTCTTCCCAAGCTCAGGCTTACTCGCATGTGCTCTTTTGCCGACGGATTGAATGCGAAACGTCAAGCGCCCTTTCTGCCCGTTTACAATCTTCAGATTCGTCGGCTCGCAGACGATGCCAAAGTCAGCGCGTAGCTGAGGCAACACTTCCTGAGCGCCGCGGCTTTTGAGCTCTTCGTCGACGACGAATACCGTAAGCAGCGTGCCCCTGAGCCGTTCCTGGTCAGTGTTCGCTACCGCGTTGATGACAGCAGCCAGCCCACCCTTGTCATCGGCTGCGCCCCTCCCGTAAAGCTTTCGCCCTTGAATTCTGGGCGGGAAAAATGGAGGCACGGTATCGAGGTGGCCGCACAGCGCGAGCACAGGTCCCTTGCGGCCCAGCTTTCCGATAAGATTGTTGCCAGAGCGTATGATTTCCATTCCGAGGTCACTCAGCCTTTCTTCTACAAAAAGACTGATATCGTGCTCGTGCGTGCTAGTGCTCGGGATGTTCACCAAGTCATACAGCAGGTCCGTGCTCTGCAGGAAATCACCTCTACTGAAGAACGGACGCAATCTTTGCGCGGAGCACTTCGTTTACGAGTTTTCCGTCTGCCTTACCTCTAACTTGCTTCATAACGACGCCCATCAGGGGTCCTACAGCACGCACTCCTTTTGCTTTAACGAACTCTAGTCGCGATTGCACGACGTCGGCTACGATCGCTTGAAGCTCGCGCTCGCTCAACATGACAAATCCAAGCTCTGCTGCTGCATCGTTTGCCGCTTTCGTCGGACATTCGGCGAGACAACGGAGGATTTCGGGCACGCCTTCCTTTGATATGGTCTTAGAGTTCACAAGCCTGAAAACATCAAGTGTGCTTTCACGGGTTAGACGGTCGACAGGCACGTTGTCCCTTTTCAACTCTGCGATCGTTCCTTCAAGCGTTCGCACTACAAACGTAGCGACATCTTTGACTTCGTCTCGACCGTGGCTACCATCTAGACCCCCCCAGAGGCGCATAACTTGCTCAAAAAGTTGACTGTTTTCAGACCACGCTATTTGCCTCGCCAACTCTTCGTTCAGGAGGAACTCCTGCCTATAGCGACCCATCCGATCATCGAGCCTCTCAGGCAACCGCGCTTTGATGCGATCAATGAGCGCCGTCGGAACCGCGATGGGAGACACGTCCGTCTCCGGGTACATGCGGGCCGCTCCAGGAAGGGGCCGCATGTATTCAGAGCATCCATTGCTCAGCGCGCGTCGAGTTTCTTCGGGCACGCCTTCCGTGGCTGCTTTGGCGCGTTCCATCACAGCATAAATCGCCTCGACGCACGTCTTAACGTTCTCGTCTGCGAGTATAACAACCGCATCGCTTTCCTCTGCATTCAAAAACCCTAAAAGAGCCTCGGTTTCACGAGACGTTATTCCGTGTCGCGGCAACTCGTCAGTGTGAAAGATCCCAGCAACCCCCCTCTTCTTTGCGTGATCCGCGAATTCTGAACCTAGCCGACGGCCGGGCTGGATGTCCTTGCCCACGAGGCCGGCAAAGCGATGAAGCAACAGGCCCCACACGTGTTTTTTCCTAAGCACGTTTGACGCAGTATGGGCAAATATCGAACTGACTTCGACTGGTTTTCCTACGCCCGCTCCGCGCTCTTGTAGCTCGTCTAGGATCTTTAGCAAGTTCAGCTGCCGCGTAACTTCAAGGCGCACAATATTCTCAATGAGGTCAAGTGCCTGCACGCCCTTAATTTCGACGCGTGCGCCGCCCGCGATGGAGATGTTGATATCCTGCCTGATCGTTCCAATCCCTCGCTTGACTTTACACGCGCGCAAGGTCGTCCCAATCGCAAGCGCAAGCTCTCGTGCCATCTTAGGTGTGGTCACGTCTGGGGCGGTGCCGATCTCGACGAGGGGGATGCCGAGCCGGTCGAGGGAGTAAACGTCTTTGTCGACTATCTGCGCTGCTTCCTCTTCGATGGACAGCGTATCGATTCGAACGGAACCGCTGCTAAGCGATATGTATCCGCCTGCTGCGAGGAGTGCCGTTCGCTGGAACCCGCTCGTGTTCGACCCATCTATTACCAGTTTCCTCATTGTGTGGGCTTGCTCGAAAGGTTGCATCTGCAGAAGGAGGGCTATTTGAAGCGCAATTTTCAGGGCTTCAAGGTTCATTTCCAGCGGCGGTTCATCATCATTTTCCACAAGGCACGTGCTCACATACGCCTTGTACGTAAATCGCCGGGTGCCGATCCCCTCTTCGATCGCGGCGCGGTCGATCTCACCCATCTCGCTCTTTGAAGGTCGCAGGTAGCGATAGAACTCGTAAGACGCGTCTTTTGTGTCTCGCAATTCGGTCGGGCTGCTGCAAAATAGTTTTGACGTGGTGTTCAGCTGTTGATGAATCTCCAAGCCTGCTTTCAGGCCGACTTTTTTGTAATCGTGCTCCTTCACGGCAACTCCTCGAACGTGCTTCGCGTCCTAGTCGCATCCGCGCTTATCTCTCGGGCGACGTCAGTTTTCAGAAGCCTAGCAATCTCAAAACGATCGGACGTCTGGCCAAGCACCCACATCAGTTTGACGAGCGCTGTTTCGCTCAGCATGTCGTCACCTTCGATCGCGCCTGCGCTCAGCAGATCGCGCCCAGTATCGTAGACTCTGTCGCACACCCTCCCGTAAACACATTGAGAGGTCACTACGATCGGCATAACATCTGCAGCCTTTTTTACGTGCGGAACCCAGTCGCTTGCGACGTGCCCCAGACCGGTTCCTTCAATGACCAAGCCCTTGTACCCTTGTTCCACATAGTAGTCCACAACAGTGGGACTCGCCCCCGGGAAGAACTTAACCAAAGCGCACTTCGGCTCGATCTGCGGACGGACGGAGAGTTCACAACCGCCTCGACCCGCGCGATCGCCTAAGAATTGCAAGGACCGTTCCTGATAGCTGACGCGTGCAATCGGCGACGCGTTGACTGATCGAAACGCGTCGCGTCGTGATGTGTGCATTTTTTTGGTGCGGGTTCCTTGGTGGACAAGGCAGGTGTCATCCGAGGCGTCTTCGTGCATTACCACAAAAACCCCAGCAAGGTCACTTGTAGCTGCCACTGCGGCACAGATCGCATTAACGACGTTGTCGCTGCTCGGTCGATCAGCAGATCTTTGCGAACCGACGAGTACGACCGGCACGGGTACCTGGAGCATAAATGACAAGGCAGCGGCGCTGTATCCCAAGGTGTCCGTCCCGTGGGTTACGAGGACCCCATCGGCTCCCGCGCGAACTTCGTTATAAACGCATTGAGCGAGCTCTGACCACGATTCTGGCCGCATATTCTCGCTCAGTATGTTGTAGAGCAGTGTGCCTTCAATGTTAGCGATATCGGCTAAGCTCGGAATCGCGTCGATAATATCATCTGCGTCAAATTGACTCGTCACCGCACCCGTTCGGTAGTCGATTTTGCTAGCAATGGTGCCCCCGGTGGAAATGATGCTCAGTCGGGGTAGTTCAGGTCGTACAGGCCGCGGTAATCGCTTTTCGGCAAGCGGCGCTGCCTTTTCGACAAGCGTCATCGTTATCCCCTGGGGTGCGAAGCCTACGTTATACCCGCTGTCGAGTTTAATCACGACAAAGTCAGTCACACTCGGCATCAGCGCGCCGAAAAACTCTTTTTTATCCTTAACCACTTTGACGCGATCACCGTGTCCTATGTCGCCCATTCTAAGCTCCGGACGCCGTCAGCAGACCTTTCTCCGCCCTCTGCAGTGCTTTCTGTCGCACCAAGAGGCGTTGCTGTCGCATCTTATGCCGCCTGCGTCGCGCTTTCAACATCCGTTTGAGCTGGCTGGCGGCAGGCCCGCCCGCAATGTCTCGCTTTGCAACGTTACGATTAACGTCAAGAGCTTCTGCGACATCGTCTGCCGTCAGCCCAAGCAGCGAGAGCTGCTTTCCGAGGTGCCGCAATCCAACCTGGTCGATCGCGTCCAAGTCGCGCGCGCCGACGCGCGCGAGGTCTCCGACAATCGTGTGCGCCGTTCGAAAAGGAACGTGTGCGGTGCGCGCGATCGTGTCAGCTAGCTCAGTTGCAGTGGTGAAACCCACAGCGCTCATTTCAGCAAGCCGTTGTTTGTTGATCGAAATGGTTTGCAGCACTGCATTCGCGATGCGAGCACAATCGATCGTCGTCGCAATCGCCTGCCGCAAGTGCGGTGTAATCTCCTGTAAGTCGAGATTGTAGCTGAACGGCAGCGCCTTACAAATCACTACGCTAGCCGTAAAATCTCCAATAACCGAACCCGTCTTAGCCCTAATCAGCTCGAGCGTATCTGGGTTTTTCTTTTGCGGCATGATGGAACTTGTCGAAGCGAACTTGTCGTCAATTTCCACGTAGCCAAACTCAGATGTGCTCCATAATATCAGCTCTTCGGCCAAACGACCAAGCGTGATCATCACATTTGACGCAGCGGCTAGCGCTTCTATCGCGAAATCACGGGTGCTCACGGCGTCCATAGAATTTTCTACGATGCCATCAAAGCCAAGTGCAAACGCAACAAAATCCCGGTCAAGCGGCCATCCTGTTGAAGCAAAGGCGGCTGCTCCTAAAGGAGATTGGTTTGTCCGCTCGTACGAGTTGGCCAGCCTCGCAAAGTCTCGCTCTAAAGCGTCATAGTGCGCAAGCAGATGATGCCCGAGCGAGGTTGGCTGCGCGTGTTGCAAGTGCGTGAATCCCGGCATAATGGTCGTGGCGTTGCTTGCGGCCCGTTCTAGAAGCGTAAGTTGTAAGGCGAGAACAGCGTCCATGAGCACCAGTAAGTCATGGCGTGAGGCCATGCGAATGCAGGTTGCAACCTCATCGTTTCTTGACCTGCCGACGTGGAGCCACCCTGCTTGCGCGCTTCCGGCGCGTTCCGTCAAGGCAGTCTCGATCGCGACGTGGACGTCATCAACGTCCCGCGGCAGCTTGGCATACCCCTCCTCCTTGATTTTGAGGAGTGCCTTTGTTAGCGCTTCGAACGTCGTTTGCTCGATGATGCTTTGCTTATTCAGCATCGCCACGTGGGCGAGATCAATGAGAATATCATAGCGAAAGAACCACGCGTCCGCGGTGATCGAGGAGGTGAACCGCAGCGCCTGCTCATCGAACTCCTCCAATCGTCCCTTTCGTATGATGTTTTGCTTCATCATACCCTCTGACGAGGCGACGGGTATTAGCTATTTCGCTTGATCCTTGTTAGACGCATAACGGTGCGAGTAGTCGAAATGAACGTGTTGTGATTGCCGTTTGTTCTAACTAGAACGCAACAGCCACCGCCCGCGTGCTCAGGAGCGTACCGCTATTTGGGTAGGCCGTGATGCAAAACTTAATCAGTCAAACGAGAGGAAATTAGCTTAAAACGCAATGGTTGCACGCACATGAGAAGTTTGGAAGGCAAGATCATCGTCGTCGGCGTTACTGGCAGCATCGCAGCAGTAGAAACAGTCAAGCTCATCCACGAGCTCAAGCGCAAAGGCGCAACGATACATTGCGTGATGACAGACGCGGCCTGCAAGATAATCCATCCGAACGCGCTGGAATATGCAACACAGAAGCCTGTGATCACGCAACTTACCGGAAACGTGGAACACGTTACCTTTCTTGGTAAAGGCGGATCGGCAGATTTGCTGCTAATTGCCCCGTGCACGGCAAACACGATAGGCAAGGTGGCACACGGCATCGACGACACCCCCGTCACGACGTGCGCCGTCACCGCGCTGGGATCGGGAAAGCCCGTAGTCATCGTCCCGGCGATGCACGAGTCCATGTACTCTTATCCGTTGATCGCTGAGAACATTGATCGCTTGAAAGACCTAGTGCATTTCGTATCACCGCGCCTGGAAGAAGGCAAAGCAAAGCTTGCTGAACTCGACGAAATCGTGCTCGTGGTCGAACGGCTCGTTTCGGAAGGTGAGCTTAGACAAAAGAGAGTCGTAATAACCAGCGGAGCGACGACAGAATCATTGGATCCCATTCGCATTCTTACTACGAGGAGCTCCGGACGAACGGGCAGAGAGCTTGCATATGAAGCCTTTAGAAGAGGCGCGAGCGTCACTATCGTGCACAACGGTGACGCGCGGCTCATCAACCAGGTACACGTGGAAAGCGCGGACGAGATGATTCAAGCGGTGCTGTCTGAGCTCGAGAAAGGATGCGACATTTTCATCAACGCGGCGGCCATCTCGGATTATACGGTAGATAAACACAGTGAGAAGATAAGATCGGGTCAGGAGCTACATCTCGCGCTGACAAATGTGCCGAAACTCACCGACATCGTCAGAGCGAAGTACCCACACCTCTTTATCGTTTGTTTCAAAGCGGAAACACACACAACTCCGGACGCTCTTATTGAATGCGCCAGATCCATCCCCGTTGATCTGGTAGTCGCAAACGACGTAACGTTCCGAGGCATGGGCACAGAAGACAACGAAATATACATCGTCAACTCACACGTCGAACGGCACCAGGGCGACAAGGCATTCCTCGCTGAGAAGATTGTGGACGCTATCGTTCTTCGCTCGAACGGCTCATGAAAGCGTTTTGCCCGTTTCACATAACAGGGTTTTTCGCGCTGAAGCCCGACCGGGCAGGGATCTCTTCAGTCGGGTGCGGCATCGTTATCGCCGATGGCGCAACGACTGAAGCCGCGGTAGGCGAAGGCAGCGTGTATATCAACAGAGAGGCTTCTCCCGCACCTACCACAAGGACGGTCCTCGCTTCTCTATCCGAGAAGCAAGCTGACGTAAGCACGGAGCTCGCCGGGCCGATCAGCTGCGGCCTCGGCACGAGTGGTGCAGGCGCTTTAAGCACCGCTCTTTCCCTCAACCAGCTATGGAAGCTCAATTTCAGTTTCAATGCTCTTTGCGAGACGGCGCAGCGCGCAGAAATTGTCAACAAGACCGGAGTCGGCGACGTCATCGCTCAGGCTGTTGGAGGTGTCGTCATTAGGCGACAAGATTCGGTCGATCGAATTCCCGCCCCACCGCTCGAAATCTCTTATCTTGTGTTCGGGCCACTCTCGACGCCTGAAATCTTGGCAGATCGAGGCGCGCTCACTGCAATAGAGACGTTTGGATCGGCCGCGCTCAAGAAGCTAATCCGGAAACCCACATTTGACGAATTCATGCATCTGTCTCGACAATTTGCGTACGATACCGAAATGCTGAGTCAGAAAGCGCGAGACGCGGTCGAGGCCGTAGAGGCTACCGGGGGATGCGTTTCGATGGCGATGCTCGGGGACGCGGTTTACGGCACAGATCCGTCTGATG
Organism: Methanobacteriota archaeon; assembly: GCA_963701995.1. GTDB lineage: Archaea > Halobacteriota > Bog-38 > Methanoflorentales > Methanoflorentaceae > Methanoflorens. Next base: position 1,702,052 of record OY969693.1, read on the forward strand.
CGCTCAGTGAATTCGGGACCGTCCGCAAAACTGCAATATACAATTGCGGAGCCCACCTTGTCCCGTGAACGCTAGAGAAATGGCTTCACAGAAAAAAGCGTGCGCTTTTCGAAAAAGCATGCAACGCATTGGGCGCAAACGTGCGCCAAATGCACCAGTTAATCAAAAAGGTAGATGGAAGAACAACATATTAGTCAAGGTGCGCAGCGCAACTTCCCACAATAATGCAGTTAATCCATCAATTCAATTCAATCCGTAACTCAAACTAGCTTGGTTACTCTTCGACTACTTCCGCAAAAGCGAAGTTGCGCTTCACAGCCTTGATTTCAATCTTAACTTCGTCACCGATCTTGGTGTGTGGAACGAAAATCACGAAACCGCTAATGCGAGCTATCCCGTCGCCCTGTTTTGCAATATCTTCGATTTTCACGTCGTATTGCTTTCCGACATCTACGGGAGCGCTCTTTGGTTTGCTATCGTAGCTCTTGTAGCCGCCGCCGAAATTGTTTCTTGTGTTTGCTCTATACACGCCGTCACCTCCTTTTTGCATGAACACGTATCTGTATGCCTATGTCATATATAGCTTCGCGCATTAGAGAGAACAAGCGCCAGCTAAGACCAAACGGGGCTCTCTACGCGACAGCATCGATTTATGGCTCGTTCCGTGCGCAAACTTTTCATCTCTTGAACGCCAAACACGAAGACCGGAGTCACGCCAATAGGTTCCTACGGAAAACCTTTGCGTGCTAAGCAAAGAAGATAAGCATGCCCTCGTGAAATGGTGATGCAAATGAAAACCAAAACCCTTCATCAATCGGTATTGCTTAAGGCAACTCCTCACGACCTCTATGAGGCCCTCATGGATTCCGATAAGCACGCAGAGTTTACGCATTCACCGGCGGTCATACGTAGGGAAGTCGGGGGAGAGTTTAGTGCCTTCGACGGCTGGGCCTCCGGAAAGACCGTCGAACTGATCCCAGATAAAAAAATCGTGCAAAAATGGCGAGGGGCCGACTGGCCCCAGGGTCATTATTCCACGGTGACGTTCGAGCTGCAAGCGCAAGGTCAGGCAACAAGATTAGATTTCACCCAGGCCGATATCCCTGAAGATCTTTATGCAGATCTCAAAGCTGGGTGGGTCGAATGGTATTGGGACAACCTAGCGGCATATTTTGGCTAAGCTTCTTGAAACGGGGCAAGCAGTGAGGTGCAGTAGAACTACTACTCCTAATCCAACAAGTTAAAATCGTACCTCGTTCTTGAGGAAAAGCAGTTGGGAAAAGGCACTGAAAGCCGCGTGTCTCGCACAGAGCGTGACTACCTCATTCTGGAGACATGCGGCGTCGCCCCCCAACGGCAATTCAAGACAGCAAGCGTAAATGCTAACGCTGGGAGACCGTTTTTGTCGCTGCTAATTTACATGTTCCTCATCCTATTTAGAGAGACCCATCGGAGCTTCTCCTCGTGGACGTTTCTGAGACGGGCGCACCGCTTCAGGCAGCAAAATGCTAGCAGAGTGGCGTGGTGAGCATCTGTTCGAAAGAGCTGGTACCTGGCGTTTGCTCGATGATGCCTGAGTCCGCCGAACGTTGGACGTTTCCCAAAACCTGGCCGATTGTTTACCAGACGGCACCATCTTTTTTACCTCGGGCCCCCCACCTCACTATCTATGATATGCGAAATGGGCGATCTGCGGCTTTATTACGAGACGCGTGGCGAGGGCAACCCCGTGCTCGCGATCCACGGGTTTGGCATCGATCACCACGTGATGACCGGCTGCATGGAACCGATCTTCACAAATCGCGCGGGATGGAAACGGATCTACGTAGACCTGCCAGGCATGGGTCGCACGCGCGCCCCTCGCTGGTTGAACGATGCAGATCAGATGCTGGATGTTATTATAGAGTTTTGTGAAAACATTATGCCCGACGACCAGTTCCTGGTGGCTGGCGAATCGTATGGAGGGTATCTGGCCCGCGGCCTGGTCCGTTCTATACCCGAACGCCTCAGAGGAGTCCTTCTCATCTGTCCTGTTGTCATAGCCGATCGAAACCGGCGCGAGCTTCCCTCCCGACGGGTATTCGTCAAGGATGAATCGCTCTTAGCGAGCATCGCACCGAGCGACCAGAAGCAATTGTTTGAGCGGGTGCTTGTGGTGCAGGACAAACCGCGATGGGATCGCTTCACGCAGGATATTGTTCCAGGGATGAACGCAAAAGATGAGGCGTTTCTCAAGCGGTTTGAAAACAGTGGGTATAGCTTTTCCTTTGAGGTAGACCAGCTTCCGCATCCCTTCGACCGGCCTTCGCTCATCCTTGTGGGCCGCCAAGACGCGTCGGTGGGGTATCGCGACGCACTGAAAATCGCAGCGAATTACTCCCGTGGGACTGTTGGGATATTAGATAAGGCCGGACACGGCCTGGAAGTCGAGCAAGAGATCGTGTTTAACTGCTTAGTTAACGAGTGGCTCGGTCGCGTTGAAGAATTGTAGCATTCGTGAAACTCCGCTGACACTGCTCACTTTTTGCGGTTCTTCTTTGCGTCGCTCTGAAGTTCTTCGATCACATGAAGGAGCGGATTGAAGTAGTCGTACAGTCCCCGGATAAGACTGGTTAACAACGAATCTGAAGCTTGGTCATTCGACAGGGAATTTCGCCTCTTTGACACGATGTATCACATTTCTTTTGACGTGCACTACGCAATTGCTGTGAACTCACAAAGCTTTTTCTCAGCGCTCACATGTCGTCACACGATTTCTAGGCGACCACTGTGAATTTAGATTAGCTTCGGAGGTACTCAGCGCATCGCTTCACCTTCTCCTAGTAGTTTCATTCCCTCTTTTTCCCTGATCAGAAGAATTCATGGATTACGACGAGCCCTCTTGCCTCGATCAGCGCTGTAGCGCTCCGTGGGATGGTGTTAAAGAGTGGGATGTCACCTGCCTATAAGTCTACAGGCCACAGAACGGGCGCAATTATCGCTCCAATTAGCGCGGTATTATATCCTGTGTCATACCGGCTTTTTTCCTCTATTCGTGTTCCCGCCATAGGGCGGTACTACTTATGGCGTCGCTGTGGCTTACCTCGATAACAGCACAGGTTCTTTGCGCGAACTCGTCACGCGTCGGACGCATGCAGCTTGTATATGTTGCCGTCAAGAGCACAGATGAAGAGTTCGTTGTGCGAATCTATGCCAAAGGAAGAAATGTTGAGACCGGTGAATGCGAGCTCAGTGTTTATAGGGGCGCCCGTGCCGTTGTACCACAGAGCCCAGATCCGACCTGACCCATAATCTCCGTAGATGTAGGCGCCCTCGAGATCGGGGTACGCCGCTCCTCTGTACACGAAACCCCCGATAACAGCATATCCCACGCTATGGTTGTACTCCCAGACTGGCAGTTCGAGACCAGTCTGATTGCACCCTGACAGAGGAGAATAGCAGAGGCGCCCTTCCATAGTGTTCCAGCCGTAGTTTCTTCCGTTCTGAACGACGTCGATCTCTTCTATCCTGTCTTGACCCACATCTCCAGCCCACAGGCGACCAGTCACGGGGTCGAAACTGAACCGCCACGGATTGCGCAAGCCGTACGCGTAAATCTCGGCGCGGTACCCTTTCGTGTTTCCAACAAAGGGATTGTCACGGGGAATGCTGTAGTTTAAGCCCGGCGATCCAGAATTGACATCGATGCGCAAAATCTTGCCAAGCAATGTTGAGAGGTTTTGCCCGTTGCCCAGAGGATCGCCCTCTCCGCCCCCATCGCCGAGCCCGATGTATAGGTAGCCGTCGCGCCCGAAGGCTATCTGTCCACCCTTGTGGTTCGGGTAGGGCTGCGGAACCTGCAGGACAATTTTTTCGCTGTTTGCTTCCGCGCGGCTTCCGTTAAATGGCGAAACGGAAAAGCGCGAGATGACGGAGCGCAGTGAGTTGTCAGCCGTGTAATATACGTAGAAGTAACCGTTCTCGCTGAAATGCGGGTCAAACGCCAAGCCCAATAACCCTAACTCGCCGCCGGCAAGCACTTTGTCACTAAGATTCAAAAACACGCTGGCCGTTGTTGCGTTCCGACTGTTCTCAAAAACCTTGATCACGCCGCCCTGTTCGACCACGAAAAGCCTATTGCTGCCGTCTCCCGCACTATAGATGCCGACCGGGTTACTGAAATGGAGATAAGGAAAGGCAGCTTCAACCCCATACGGGCGCTTTACCTGCTCATTCGGCGCGTTCAAAGCACTCTGCAAGGCTGAAACCCCGATGATTAAGGCAATCACGGAAATAACCGCGATAATTAGTGCGGCATCTCTTACCTTCATGCAAACCGCTGAATAGCGTTATTCCAATTTATGTCTATTCCGCTAAATCGCGTCACCGCCAGAAACATAAGTCGTGAGTAGCCGTCCAACCGAAAGGCGCACACTTCACCCGTGAAATTTGTCCGTCTCGCGGATCAGTAGTTTTGAACAAGTGACCGCAACCGATCGATTTCATTTGAAGGTGGCGCGAGGGTGAATCATAAGCGCTCTTGCTCCATCACCCGACTACGATCGTTCCTTTCATATATGGATGCAGGCTGCAATGGTACGGAAATGAGCCTGAGCTGTTAAACTGAAACGTATAATTGTCGCCAGTGTTGAGGACTGGCGATGAAAATGCCGGTGAATCCGAAACAATCGTGTGTTGGACCGAATCATCATTTTTCCACGTCACGTTCGCCCCTTTTTGAATCGTGAGCATCGACGGGCTGAAGGCTAAATTCTGGACAGCGACTGAATTTTGGCTCGCGGTGCTGGTGACCGGACCCGGACTCGGCTTTGAAGATGATGTGCACCCTGCAATCATAACTGTTGCACCCGCTATCACAACGAGCACTAAAATGAGGTGTTTTTTCATTTTCTTTTTCTCCCGCAGACGGTCTGCGTGCCGACTTTTAAAGCTTGTTGTGCATTGTTCGTTTAATGAAGTTTACCCGCTGAATCGTCGCTCAGTACAGCCGGCGTTAATTTCAGTTTAGGAGGTAGCTCGCTTAGAACGAGGGTTGCCACAAGTGCAGCCGAAACTGCCGCGTCTTTATCACCGATAACACGCTCTCCCACTCAGCTCTTTTAACGGCGCGTGTTGATCAAATGGCTACGAATTCAGGCGTGCGAGCCCGATCTCTCGGAAAACTCGGTGGGAAGCCATGGCCGCCATCGCACCCTCCTAAGCGATCAGGCCCATTTGCAGTACGATCTCGTTCAGCTCCGCGAGTGCAGCGTTTCACGCAAAAAGTGGCAAAAGATTATTTTCATGCAACGCTCTAGGTTCTTGACTTCTAACGAGTGTAGGAAGGGATTAAACGTGAAAAGATACTTGTTTCTAATGACAGTCGCGCTTGTGGTTGCACCGTTGCTGGTTGCCGGGTGCACCTCAACTTCGAATCCGAGTCCTAGCCCAAGTCCGGCAACCATGAACGTAACTACGACCTCGGCTACATCGAGCGCCAGTCCCACTGCTAGAACCTCGACTACGAGTCCCAGCGCAAGCCCTGGCGCGCAGACAGTCACCATACCCGGCTTTTCTTTCCAGCCGTCGGCACTGACGATCCAAAGGGGGGCGAGCGTCACTTGGCGAAACGACGCCAGCGTAGCTCATCAAATAGTCTCGAACACGGGCGCGTTTAGTTCATCGGTTCTGAATCCGGGCGACAGCTATACGCATCAATTCAGCCAGCCTGGAACATACCCGTATCACTGCGGGATCCATCCCTTCATGACAGGAACGATCACCGTGCAATAATTCGAAAGATAGCTCGAACAACGTTTAAGCTGACCTAGCTGCACCATCAGCTGCGATGACTGCGCACTCAAAACAGAGCGCGGAAGTGCTCGTGGAAGCGGGGCGCTGACAGAAGCAAAGCAGTATAGATTGCCGGGCACTCGTCAAGCACGCGTCAGTCCAATTTGCACGCTGTTAGCTCAAAGATGGCGCTTGGCTTCGGATACACTGGCACGATGCTGGGTTGGACTCCGCGTTGCGACAACTGGACAATTTGCGTGTGGTGATGTGATAACAACTCACCCCTGTTACGGGTTGAGTGCGCACCGTGTCGCAACGAGTCGCGCGCCGATCTTGGACGCATCGAAGTAATGGGCTTAGCGAAGCAAGAAAAAAAATATTCTGCATAATTAGCAGGCCTTTAGTAAACTGCCTAGTAGGGACCATGAACAAGCCCCGTAGTTACCGCGCGTCCGACCAGTTTGAAATCGTCATGCCTGAGCCGTTTGATCTCTCGCTCACCGTCGCTAAACCGGCTGGCTGGCATTGGTCAACTCCGAGAGAAGTTTTTAGAAACGGCACGCTGTGGAGCGGTACCTATCTAAATAGCAAGCCGGTCGGATTGAAACTGTCCGCAGTCAACGAGAATGTGACCGTACGCGTTTACGTCAAATCGCATCTGACAAACAATGAAGAAACCACGCTGCAGACGCGCATCAAACTCGGGCTAGGCGAGGACGAAGACCTCAACGCTTTTTATGGATTCGCCCGCAACGACGAGGTGCTATCCATCGCAGTGCAAGACCTCTACGGCATGCGCGTTGGGCGGCTAGATGACTTGTTCGGTCGGGTGATTCTTGCTACAACGCTCCAGATGGCACCGCTTAAACGAAGCCAAGACATGATGGCAAGACTACTCGAGCGATATGGAACCAAGATTGCCTTCGATGGTCGCGAGGTCGTTCTGTGGCCAAAACCTTCCGATATCGCTAAGCGGGACCCCATCGAGCTGAGGCGAGAAACGAAGCTCGGCTACCGAGCGGAGCGGCTCGTCAAGGCGGCGCACTATCTAATTGAACATCCGATGTCTCTAAACGAGCTGCACCGCCAGCCCGAGGCAGAGGCTGCAAAAAATGTGATGGAAATCCCAGGCATTGGGACGTACTCGGCCGGCCTGATCATTGGCCAGAGCTCTGTCCCGCTAGACGTGTGGAGCGTGGTCATCATGAGTGAGCTTTTGCTCGGACGTGAGCCGAAACGCCCCAGACAGGAAATCAACGCGGTGACGCAAGCGGTGAACGACCGCTGGGGCAAGTGGGCGTGGATGGCTTTTGTGTATGTGGTGAACGATCTGCCGAAGCTTGCGGCGATTTACAATCTGTCAAGATTAACCTGAACCTGGACAAACGACCAAAGATATAGATGACGCAGCAAAAAAGGTGGCAGCCTTGCACATATCAGTGCGCATTTGGGCGCAATAAGGTGAAGGGCAACTTGCCTTAAACGCCGCTAATTCAATCGAGCCATCGTCGCGCGCGCAGGGAATTCTGCACGGCAAAAAAGGGTATCAGCTTAGCCAGTGCGAGTCAAAACGCAGCTTCCGCACTGAGGTCAGAGGATACAACGCACTTCGCCGTCGCAATAATCGAACTAAACCCGCCTTTTTTTGCGATTAGCTCTAAATACACGCGCCCCATACTTAGATCAAGGGATACTCATGGTGGTCGGCGTCACCTTAGTAAACGTTGTTCCTGGCCAGGAGCGAAGCGTTTTTTACAAACTCGGCGAGATCCCTGGGATTAGAGAACTGCATCACGTGTTCGGAGAGTACGATTTTTTGGTGATCATCGAAGTCGATGGGCTGCCCCTCCTCAGCAAGACGGTAGACGTGATTCGGGATGTGGAGGGGGTCATGACCACCCACACCATCGTTGGCGCTGAACTCTCGGATACGTAACGACAGTGCGTGTACTGATCGCGTGCCAGCCGAACGACTGGCACAAATGCTTTCAAAATTTGGAGAAGCTAGCGCACACTTGGATTCAATCTCTAAAGGCTTCAGTGATAGGATTGGAAAGTGGCCAGACGCGTGCCGCGCAGCTTCGCCCGACGCACCTTCGAAGAAAGCAGGAACCTAGCAGAGGCGGCGCTGCACGACCCTTGTGCGCCTGCTATTTCGTCCCGTAGAGAATGCCAATCGCACGCAGCATAAAGGGAAGCCTTAGCGCCTTCGGAACAATGCCTGAATGAGTGGTATCGAGAAGCTCGACGCTTTCGATACCCTAACCCCTAATTACTTCGAGCAAATCCTCGACGTCGCCGTACAGTCGCTTCACTAAGAAAAGATCTTGAAAGGCGAACGCGCCACCCTTCCTAACGACCCGCAATGCCTCCTCGATCACGTTTCGCTTGTCCTGTGTATCGCTCACTTCGTGAAAGACCAGATTGCTTACCGCAGCATCGAAGGAGGCGGCCTCGAAAGGCAAGGCCGAAGCGCTTGCTTTTTGGAAGTTCACGCGGTCCGCCACCCCCTCAATCTTTGCGTTGAGTTCACAAACGGCTCGTGAATACTCCCACCTTCCACCCCAATAATCAATTCCCGTCACGCGCGCGGTGGGAAAGCGTTTGGCCATGCCAATTGTGAGGGCGGCATTTCCACACCCAATATCGAGGGCGCGTCCTTCTCCGTCCCATTGTACGTGACGCAGCACAAGTTCGCGAATTTGCGCCTGCAGGTCTCCACCTCGTGGGGAGAACCGATATCGCGCGCAAGTGAAGTACCCAAATGCCACGAGGGACGCGATTGCACCAACGATAACAAGAGGAAATACAAATGAGAGGCCCATCAGGAGAATCGCGAGCGCGCCCAAAGTGTAGAGTATTCTCGCCGAGACCCAATTGCCGTAGTCTGGTTGGTCCGTTTTCAATTTACCCGCCTTTAATCCTGTCGTTTCTGGTTCACTTAAGGCTTGCTATGATCGCTCGTCGTCTCTCCGGCTACTTAGCGATGCCATATCATGGGCTCCACCAGCACTGTAGGTTCGACAACCTGCGCGCGCACCGCAGATCCGGTTTGAGCAGCAAATTGGAGGTCAGCGCAGCGAGGATGCTGCGTGCGAATCGCTTGCACAGGCAAAACAAAACAAGTCATGCTTTTTATGCCGACAAGGGATATGTTCTTGGCATTACGCCCCCCAAGGGACAAAACTTTGCATGAATGGAAAATGAGCGACACCAAGACACTTGCGCTCGTGGGCGCCGTCGCAATTCTTCGCCGCTGTCGGGGGTTGTACATCAACGCCTAACAGCACGGCGCCGACGGTGGCGCCTCCACCGGATTACGCCGGATATCTCAACCGCACGTTTGCAGCAAACGGGTGGACTCCGACTCGGGCAGTGACTGAGATAGCCGATAATCAATGTGGGGGGGCGTACAACGATCCGAACGGACAGTCGTGGTCTTGGACTATAACAGCAGCAGCAAACGAAACCGCAGCGAAGACGCTTTACAGGTAGTGGTTCAGAAGACGAACTATGGCTTTGTGAACAGCACCCCGGCAAATGCGAGTCGCTACCTCGCTAACGAGACCATAATCCAGGCGACGAGTGCGGTGTGGTATGGACACAGCGCTAACAGCGCAACAAGTGGGTCAACGGTCTTGCTGGCATACGGCTATAGCCACGAGGTTGATCAGTGGCGTAGTCAACGGGCAGACGGATACCGCAAACGCCAGTTAAACTTGCTAGAGTTCGCTGCGGCTCCGGCGGGATTTCTTGACTAGCAGTGGTTGGCACCGTGAGGCGCCATCTCTAACACAGGTCGCCTGCGTGGATCCTAACCGCGCCAACGGCCGTCAATCCGTCCCTGCCGCCAGACACGCAGGCGCGTATTTGCAATGAAGCGCGATGTCCTCCTCAGCGAAATCGTGCCGCCGTCACTTTCGATGTTTGTAGATCGTGGGCCATGTGAGCGTGCACTTATAGCTAACTATTGACTTTTTTGACCGTCAGATGAGGGAGAGAGACGCTGTTTCCAGAAGCGACTTCGATGCGAGCGCGAAGTTCGGTATCAATAGGTATTTGAAGAGTCTGAGGCCCGGAATAGAAGTAGCTGGGTTCCCCCTTCATTTGACAGCTTCAGAGCGTTTGCCGAGACCGAATAAGCGGTTGCATTGAGGAGGAGCCCCAAATAGGTAGTCTCCTGTTTCATCACGCCAGCCGGCTCAGTGCAGTACGTAAGCGTTGAGATCACAGACGAGACTTTGATTGTATTTCCCGAAGCTTGTACGGTGCTGAGTACCGGTTGCACCCGCCTGAACCACTGACATTTCCGCCGCTAAAGGTGGCGGTGATGTTTGTGTTAGGAAGGACGGTCGCATGTGTGTTTCCATCAGTGAGCGAGATTAGAACCCATGGCGTTTCTTCTAGCTTGGAAGAAGGAGATGTCGATGGAGATGATGACGGACTTGAAGCGAGACTAAGGTTGGCAAGGCAACCTGCGGCAAGTGCCGAAGTAAGCAGCAAAACGCCTACCAATAGAATAACTAGCTTTTTCATCAAAGAATGCAGCGACCTATGAGGTAGGGCTCTTATGAATTTTCCTATTTGACTGCGCCCATGTTTGGCAGGATCGGGTGCTGCGTCACGTCCTCGATTGGGCCATCGTCGCGATCGATATGGCAACGTTTTTCGCTGATAAGCTCATCTAGACAGTCAAACCTGCACCTTAGCAGCCTCATCGCAAAATTGGCTCGCGATTTTGGCAATCACTCTAGTTAACAAGCGTACCGGTTCACTCGCTAAACGCAGGCTAGCGGACGCCTTTATAGTATGCGCGACGCCGCTGCGCCTCACATCAAAAAAAAACTCGCATTCGCTGTAAGAAGCCAACATCGCGCCGATGCGTCTGTCAACGTCGCGCAGGTTCGAAACGCATCGAAAGGTGAGGGAACGTATGGCTGGCCAGCAGCAGTGTTTGAGTGGATTTCGAAGTCGAGTGATTTCCAGATTAGCAGGGAAGACAAGTTCAGAAAAGGAAACAAACTAATGAGACAAAGAATCAGGGTAGCCCTAGCAGTTGCCGCAGTGGCCGCGATCGCCGCCATCGTGAGCTATCTCTGGCGCGTATTTCGGATAGGCCAAACAAGCAAGAAAGACGATGCAGGAACGGAAGATAGCGAAAAAACCACCGAAAACCGCAAATCTAAACAATAGTGCAGAAGCGGCCCAGCATGCCCGAAAAACTGGTGAAACCCGAATTCACACAGTCGCAGATGGAGCTTGAAGCACGAGATAAGCGCCGCCTGGAGACGTTCATCGACGGCGTCTTCGCCATCGCCATAACCCTCCTCGGGCTGGCGTTTGTCGTACCGCTCGCGCAGCATTCGAATGAGGCACTCTTGGCATCGTTCGTGGGCATCGTGCCCAAATTCATCGGCTATTTCCTGGCATTCGCGTTGTTGGGCATCCTGCTCAATAACAACTGGAGGCAGTTTCAGAACATTGCCTATGCCGACTGCGTGCTATACCTTATCAACATCCTCTTCCTGTCCTTCGTCGTGCTCGTCCCATTCGCGACGACGATATGGACTAACTACCCCGACACCACCGCCGGCGTGCTGTTCTTCGACTGCGTCATGTTCATCACGGGGCTCATTCTCTACGCGAACTGGTCGTACGTGAAACGGCATACCTACCTTCTCAAAAAAAGCATTACTGCGCGGACGCTTAGGGTCATTGCGTACAGAAACGCAAGCCTGCCCGTTGCGTCAGCACTTGCGATAGCCCTCGCTTTTGTCTCCCCCAGCTCAGCAACATTGCATACGGGCTCGTCGCTGTGATCATGGGAATGGCATCGTTTCACGCCAGATCGAAGCACTCATAACGCTCGTCGGTGTGCGATGCGCGTGCGCAGCACATAGATAGCCCTGGCGGCAGTGATGTAAGTGCTACAGGAACTGCACCCGTTGGCGCTCAATCGTCGAACTGCACGCGTAAGCAGCCGGCGTGGAAAACTGAGGAGCCTTTGTAAGGCCCCCCTTTACCTTCAATCGGAAAACCCTATCCTAGCCTCCGCCTGTCAAATAGACGCAAAAAATGAGCGCCTTCAAGAGTTACCCAAGGTTTAATAGTTGCCGCTGAGAATAAGGAATCACTAGTAAAAGAGAGCAGCGAATTCAGGAAGAAGGTCAGAGGAGAGTCCGTCGGGAGGCTCGGATGAGAAATGGGTTCAAAGTTGAAATTGACGACACGTATGCCGAGGCATTTGCAGGTATTTTTTGCCGAGTGATACTCACAGCCGACGACGAGGCAACTCTGCACAGTGCAGCTGAAGACTCAACAGCAACACCTTCAGTTGTGATTGGTAGAGTCGAAGGCGGCGTTGAGAAGTGGCTTGACGAAAACGAGACTCCGGATAAGCGCGAGGGCGCTGTCCTGCAGTTCTGGGCGGGTTTGGACAAGAATAAAGCCTTCACTGCTTCCTTAAAGAAGTTTGAGGCTGAACTTTCTTACAGGATACGCCAAGACATACTTGTTAAACCCTTCACGGCGGTCTTCGATGCGTTACCGGATGCAGAGGGTAAAATGGACATGATGGAGCGGATTGGGCATTGCGGGGACGGATATGAATGGGTGGAGAAACGCTTTGGTAGAAACGTTGTTGTTGTGCCACTTATGGTCCCAGATTTCATCATTGAAAGGCGTTTAGGGTACGCTCACGGCGTGATGGGCGCGAACTTCTGGGTCATGTGCACAACAAAAGGAGCTCTGAGAAATGCCGGAGAAAAAGCCCTGCATGCCATACACCGCGTAAAGGGTGTAGTGACGCCTTTCGATGTGTGTTCCGCAGGTTCAAAGCCTGAAACCCATTTTCCGTTGCTTGGTCCTACCACAAATGATCCCTTCTGTCCTTCGCTTAAGCACAGATTGGGAAAGGTCCACAAGGTTCCAGAGGGCGTCCGATATATCCCCGAAATAGTGATTAACGGAACCTCGCTTGACGCAGTTAGAGAAGCCATGAAAAAAGGAATTGAAGCCACCTTGGAGATCGATGGTGTGGTCAGAATTTCCGCGGGTAACTACGGTGGAAAACTGGGCGAATTCAAAATCAATCTGCGTGAGCTGTTTCCATGAACCGTTTTGACGTTGTTGGTTTTGGCGCGCTCAACGTAGATAAGCTCCTCAGAGTAAACTGGATTGTCGGAAGAAGAAGGGAGTTTCATAGAATCGCAGGATGAAAAGTGCTCAGGCCTGCAGAGTGAATTAGGGGGATTCTGCACGGGATTCGCGGGGATCATGGAAACTCTTTGTGACGGCAGAGAAAAACAAAGAACGTACGTTTACCTTAGAAAGCTTCCGCAAATAGACACAGAAGCGGAGAATTCCGTTAGCGAAGTGCAACATTCATTTCGTCACGTCAGATCTGCGGAAGTTCGCCGAGCTGTGGGGCAAAGTCATTGGAACGACTCAAATCGCGCTTAATCCTGACTCACGGCGTTCGTGGAGTCGAATAGAGCAATTATCGGCGTCCGATGTCTGAGCACGTTCATGATGTGTATATGGAGTATTGGAAGGAGGACGTGCGCTTTGTTCTGTGAACAGTTGCAGCTTATCAGCCAATGGTGCGAGGGCTTTCCTCTAACAACTTCTTTATCCGCGGTACTGCAAAGACTGATCGTGGCTATATGAGCTAAGAACCGCCTCACGATCATAACACGTGCTGTTTGTCGCACGTGCAGCTTCAATTCGATAGGGCTTTAAAGGGCTACTATGCTATCGTGTTTACCGGAGTTGATGGCATTGGGCGACGGCCTCGTTATCGTCGTTTCCGACACCCATTTTGGCTTTGAACTCGAGTCTAAGGTAAGGTTTGGGAATTTTCTGCACTGGCTCACTACGTCAGATCGGAAGATTCTGACCTTTAATGGAGAGAGAACGCTCAAGGCGCCGTTGAAAATCGTCCTTCTCGGCGATATTCTCGAATACTAGGCGCCACGCAACGGTCACGCTTCCCTCGGATTTAAAGACAGCTTCGATACCTTCAACTCACTGTTCGCTTTTGCTCCTGAGATCGTCTACGTCTCGGGCAATCACGACCACGTGATCGCGAGTTACGAGAAAGACTACGCCGCGCTCGAGAAAGGCTCCCGGATTCTGGTACGTTCTGACCACTATCCAGACGACTTAAGCGAGAAGCCCGGGAAGAGATACCGAGGAGAGCAAATTGGCGGCAAAACGTACTTCTTCCTTCACGGCCACCAGTTCGACTTTTTCAGATTTCCAGCTGTGCTAAAATTCGGAGATTTTATGGCACGGAACTTCACGATGTCTCGCAATTTCAAGTGGTTTCCACGGCTTGGAGCGGCTCTGCTTGCGGTTTCCGTGTTCGTCGCGCTGTTTACAAATTGGCTTCCTACGCTATTCATATGGTTGGCCGCCTTGCTCCAAAGCGCGTCGTTGCTGTCATCCCCCATAACGGTCGCACTGTTGCTCTGGGGCTTCTTTGTGTTTTTAGGAGTTCTGTGGGTCTTTGGTGCTTTAACGTTCCTCTATTACGAATATACGCACCATTCGGGACAAATTCGATATCGTAAAAAAAAGCACACAGCAGACAAACGTCCAACAACTCATAAAGAAGCGCTACTAGAAGGGGAAAAAAGACACCATTGACGCCGACGTCATCGTCTTTGGCCATACACACATGCCGGAAATAAGCCGCGCTGAGGATAACGGAACGCATAAGTCGTTTGTCAACAGCGGTTCGTGGATTGAATATCCGGACAGGCAATTTGACATATTTATTTACATCGACCCAGGTGGATCGCTTCTTCTTCAATGGGATGGTCGGGAAGGGCGTGCGAGAGCTGGCGGCGTTGTAGATCCGGGATAGATATAGGCTGGCTTAAAAAAAGAGCGGGGGTCAAACACGCTGTGACGAACGTTACTGCACGTAGTTTGGTGCGTTAGCAGCATTAAGCAAGCAGCAAGCATTCTCAAGCACGGCCTCAGAGGCGTTGAGTGGAGTAATTACCGACATCCGTTACCCAGAATGCTTGTATGATGCGTACCTAGAGTATTGGTCGGCTACTATTTTTGAAATGTGACGAAGAGGCAGCGGCACACTTGACGACACGTGCCTTTACCTCTATCTCGATGCAATCAATTCCCATATTAGCTCAACTCTGTTGCTGCGCTCTGCTGATTCTCTGCACAACTCAATCTCGGGATGCACAGCAATCCGATCTCGAGACAACATATTGCGCGTTCACCTCTTCGGTGTGTGGAACAGGAGCCGCATTATTCAAGCAGGCAATGTTTTATAACTCAAACACAGGGTGAATTACCATGGCAGAACCTATAGATGCAATACGGGCGATACACAATGCGTTCAGGAATGACATGGAGCATATCGATGCTGCAGCGTTGGACTCGGCAAGGGGAAAGAAGGGTCTTGCCGCCACCGTTGAGCGTTTCCGGTTCTTCAACGAAGTATTGGTCTGGCACGCCCATGGAGAGGAGTTAGCTATCTTCCCTGTACTCGAGAGTGTCGCCCCCTTGGTTGCTGAAGCCTATGTGAAAGACCACCGTGGTTTGGACTCAGCATTTGACGAATTGAGTAGATCGTATTCTTCGCGCGACCCTTTACAAACTGCCCGGGCCACCGCTGCGTTCCGTTTTCATCTCAATATCCACCTGGACAAGGAGGATACCCACCTCTACCGGATTTTCAAGGAACGAGTCGCCTTGCCCGAGCAAGGGAAGGCGGTTGGTATCATGGCCAACACGGTTCCCCAGGAACGGTTCCCGGAACTGGTGGCGTGGATGTTCCCGCTGATCGGGCAGGACGATCGTGAGAACATGACCCGTATCTGGCAGATGGTGATGCCGGCACCTGCCTTCGCCGGAGCAAAGGAACTCATTAAAAAGGCCGTCGGCAGCGACTGGGCCGAACTCACGCACCGCATCCCAACATTATAGGCCCTTCGAGATACCCTCGTTGTTGTTGCCGCGCTTCCTCCTTCTGGCTCAGAAGGAAGAGCTTTCGTGAGAGCTCCCTATCCCTACACTACTAAAAAACCCCATAATCGCCTCCGCTGGTCAAATAGACGCAAAAAAGGAACGCCCGAGTCGGGATTTGAACCCGAGTCGGAGCCTCGACAGCTTAGGGACGGCTGTTTACATTTTCAAGCTGTTGAAAATAATATTTCGGTTGCAGAATTACAGTCTCCACAGCGGGACCACTGGCGACATTAGAATTCAAATACACGAGGAACGAGCTTAACAGCTATCTTACGTGGCGTACAGCCGGATTAACCCACAAATAGAACGTCTGGATCAAGAAGGCAGCGCAGGTATTCTGGTCACACACCAAGGGAACGATCAGTAAAGATAGCTTGGAACAGCTTCGCGCCTTCATCTTTAGGAAGTACGACGACCACTATGCCGAGAGCAAGGTGCTGAACTCTACGAAGGGGTTCTCAAAGTATGAATCGTAGCTCACGCTTGATCAACGCTATCTTGCCTTTGACATGTTTTTAGAAAAAGCTAAAAGTGCGTAAAATAAGGAAGAAGATGACAGGGCGGGTGGTGACGAAGGAAGACATTGAACACGTTCAGGCAGTTATTAAGGAGGAGATGCTGAGCAGATGGATCGATGAAGAACACGACGGGCAGTTTATGGGAATCGTGTTATTTGGCGCCTTTTCGGGTCAGCGTCCGTACAGCACGATCGCTCAGTTCCGGGGGTTGAACTATTCAGGGAAGCACGGCAGTTTGAAAAGCCAGTTGTACATGTTGAATCAGCCTAAGACAAAATAAGAATGGAACACTGCGTGCCCTTACATCCACAGCTTGCTGGCGTGATGGAGATTCTGTGTGATTACAGAGACAGGAGCGCGTGTATGTTTATCTTGGAAAGCTCGCAAGTGGCTGCAGAAGCAGCGTATCCCCTTAGCAAGATGCAATAGCCACTTTGTCACGTCAGACCTACGGAAGTTTGCTGAGCAGCATGGCGATGTAGGGGGTGGAACGAATCCAATCGTGCCTATATTCTTACGCACGGTGTGCGAGGTATCGAATGGAGTAATTATCGGCACCCCCTCCCTGAGCACGTGTATGATGCGTATATGAAGTACTGGAGAGAGGTGCGGTTAGTATTTAGCGATACGTCCATCGACCGACAATGGATGAAAGCGCATGCTGGCTGGGACTCGTCGGACGTAACGCACACATATGGCAAACCTTATAAGAAAACGCTTTAGTATCACCTCACGAACTCCTTGTCATTGTCGATGGTACGGCGACGATGCAGGAGACCGATATGAAGAGAGGAGAGTAGAATGAAAAAGGAATTTTTGGCATTATTACTGGCGGCCATAATGATGATCGCAGTATTTGGGACTGTCAGTGCTACCGCTCACAGCGCGGCATGTCCGACTATTGACAGACAAGCAAGTTTTCACGGACGTTACGCTGGAAAAGAGGTCGTGAGCACGGCGAATAGTGTTGCAGTCACCACCACCCGCGGGAAGTACTCAGGCTCCGCTATATTACACTTTAATGGAAAGACGATAACCGGTGAGGCTTCTGGAACAGGCAAGGGCCGATTTTTCGGAGCACAGACGGGACCATATACGGCAACGCTTCAAGCATCACTTACGTGCACGAGGACTGGAAAATCAGTTGACGGCACTTTTTCTGCCGTCATTACGATTTCGGGCACCAAGACAACCGTAACGGGACCGTTACACGGCACGTTTGATGGACATACGATGAACGTTCAGTGGTCATCTCATGAAGTGCAACAGGGTGGTGGCACTACCGACGTTACTGACTTCAATGGATTTATAGAATTTGAATTGGCGCCAGCGTAGTACAAGACTTGTACAGTATTAACAGACGACGATCAATCAACTTGATAAGTCTGATTTCAAGAACAAGAATTCACAGACCCCACTCAACGACACGCTCAACGCTGTGATCAACGCTCGCAGCTGCGCAACCAACACAGCAAACTCCTCAAGCAGATATTCCCCGGGCAAACACAGAAGCTTACTGAACTGCGGAAGGTTGCCGAGCAGGAGGGTGACATAATCGGATGGAACGAGTCGAACCGCGCTTATATCCTCACTCATGGGGTTCGTAGCATCCAGTAGAGTAATTATCGCCACCCGCTGCTTGAGCACGTTTAATGACGTGTCCGTGAAGTGCGGGGGAGAAATGATTCTCTCTTGTGAGAGAGGAGAAGGTCAACCAGCCGTTTGAGGGAGCGTAACGACAAATGTCGTCCCTTCTTCTTCCTTGCTCTCAAAGATGATCTTGCAGCCGTGCTTCTATTGCAACCTTCATCTACTTCTGTATGAGGGATACCACCGGCTGATTCGAGACGATTGTATCCGCGTGACGATGCACAATCTTCCAGACACCCTCTTCTGGCCGAAAGATGGCTGTCACCCGCAGAACTACTGTCGAGAGATCCGGCCTTCCGCCAACCTTAACCTTGGACCGCTCTGTCTCGACAATAAAGGCAAGGTCAGGAGTCACCACCTTCACCAAGTTCTCGAAATGAATGGGCTCGCCGTCCCGGTAATTTGACGCAGCACGCTCCGCGGTTTCAACAACCTTCTTCCATCCACGCACGGCAGGGCCAAGGGGGTTAGCTAGGCTGACATCGTCTCGCTGATGCACACGGCAATGGCCCAGCTCCACGGCGCGACGCACGAAGAGCTGGCTGAGGAGTACTTCCTTGCAAGCCTCACCGCACGATGGAGTGCGATGCTTCACGCTCAGAACTACGACTGGGACACCTTCGCCAAAGAGGCCAAGCAGATGGGGGAGGGCCTTCAGAAGCGAGCACGAAAATAAGCTGCCAGGCTACGACCTTTCGTTCGCCGCTCCTGCGCTCTAAAGCCTAAATATCTTGCTACAACACCCTTTCAGCCAGACAGAGACCTCATAAAGCTGGAGGACTGCCGCGCGCATTGAAGGAGGAGGTACTGAACCTTACTGGCTGATCCTACTTCTGTCCTTTAACCTCTTTGCCCTTGTAGTAGTACTCTGCCTTCTTTGCCATTGCCCCCGGTGAGGGGACTGCCCCCACCTGCTGCAGCAGGCCGAGGGCGTCAAAATTGAGCCACATCTCCATGATCGTCCCGTTGACGACCGTGTCGATGCCGATCCCCGTGTAGGTTACCTGCTTTCCCGTCGCCGGCATACCCATAAGCTCTCCTTGGTGCGTGCCTCGAAACGTGAGTCGGTAGGCGACCTTGTCGCCTTCGGCGATCGTGTCCTCAATGGTCGCGGTGAGATCGGGAAACGCGGTGCGGTACAGCGTGATGAGCTGTGCGATGCCCTCGGGGCCAGGGGGAACCGGGGGGCTACTTGGGTCGTGGTTGACGGCGTTGGGAGCGAAGTCCTTCTCGCACAGCGTCGCGTTACCCGTATTCAAGTGGTCCTCCCAAAAGTGGCGAACGGCGGCTTTATTCTCTTCTGCAGACATGATAATCGCCCTGTACGTCGGTCTTCACGTTTATAGTTGTATCCTCCTTTATGAGCACTTGTTGAGTCGCGCTATCAGATTGATGAGTCAGTCAGCATAACACGACTAAGTGACTAGCCTCGCTGCTCGAAAAACGCCAGACTCAAAATAGGCGGAACGCGGCGCAGTGCGGCTGTGGCTGCGCAGCTTACTGCAATTACAGTAATTCGCAAAGAAAAAAAAAGCGCGAGCCCAGCTACAGCTGGACTCACATATTGACTTAACGTGTTACTTCCGACGTCGCATCACTAAGTACGCAACGGCCAACAGTCCCACTACTGCGTACACCGCCTCAAAGCCTGGCAAGCCGAGGAATCCTCCGGCCGCCGTGGCTGACGCCGTCGCTGCTGCGGTCGCGTTTGCCGACGGTATCATAACGCTGTCGATGACGTGAATCACGCCATTTGTCGCGTTGATATCTGTCTTGGTTATGTTGGCGTTGTCAACTGTGACTGCAGTGCTAGTGACGGAGTAAGGCAACGACAGTCCGTTTGCCGTCGTAAGCGTTCCATTGCCCTTGATATCTTTCGATAAAAGCGTCCCCGGTACGACGTGGTAAAGCAGCACTCTCTTAAGGGCGGTCGTGTTATTCGCTAGATCGGCAAGAGTTGAGCTTGGGATTTTGTCAAAAGCCGCGTTTGACGGCGCAAACAATGTGTAATTAGTAGTTCCGTTCAACGTGTCTGTGAGGTTAGCAAACTTGAGTAAGCCCACCAGCGTGGAAAAGTTCGTGTCGCTAGATACGGTCTGAATGATGGTCTGTCCCATAGGTACCGTCGTTGTCGTTTGCGTCTGCGCGAAGGCAACGGTCGATCCTGCGACGACGGAGAGAATCACTAACGTTGCCAAAACAGCGGAAAAGAGTTTTTTGCTAATCATTTTTCACCTCCAAAATAGAGTTGCTAGCATAGGCGCATGATTTTTTGTATACGCTATAAACTTTGCTTTTCTCTACTTTCCGACGTCGTATCGTAAACTTAAGTCCATTTAAGAGAGCAAATCCTCGAAAAAACGTGACTAAAGAACAATAGGCGGAGCCTAATACAGGCTCCGACTTAACACCCACGTGGCCACTATCGGCATCTGTTGCCTGAGCACGTATATGATGTGTATATGCGTTATTGGGGTGAAGTGAAGTTACATGCTAAAGAATGACGCTTTCCAAGTGGCATTGGTAAACCGAGTAACGGGGTCATTATCGCCCGCGACGCATACACCAGACATTCGCGTGCATCGCCGCCAATAACGGGAGATTCTAACCTTGACGGAGACGAGGACTACACTTAAGGTCTCAAAGACCGATCCTGAAATCAGCGAAGAAGTAACATTCACGGCGAGCGTAGACGAAATAGTATACGATGCTGCGTTGCACACGTGCATCTGGAAGCCACTTACTACACCTGCGCCGACGCTAACGATCTACACGTACGGGATGGTGCTTGAACGTGATCCAATTACCCACCGGCCGATCGTCCGTTGGAAGCGGATAGAGGTGTGTAACCAGCAGACAAACACCGGCACCATCATGTGCACGAAGAGCTGGACATCACCGAGCGTTACGGGCCCGCAGACCTACCATGCTGAATTCGCGGGCGACAATACGCACGCGAAGTCGACGAGCTGCGGCATAAGTCCTGACCGTACACAGCATTATTCCGACGACGCTCACGTACTCTATGAGAACAACGTATCCAATAGAGTCTCCGGAATGTTCAGGTCTACCGTTCCCGTGGAACCAACTAATCGTTTTCTCAGGAGACTTGAAGGCGCCAGACGGCAGCGGGATACCTGGTAAAGTCGTCACGATCACCGATGCGATCGGCAACCCCGTGATTTATGACGGGCAACCGGTGACTGCGACGACAGACGCCGACGGACATTATGCTACTGGTGATGATTGCATCACCGGCGTGGGGGCTGCATTCGTCTCTAGTGTCCCGGCGAAAGCCCACTTTGCCGGACATAGAGAATACGCAGAATCATGGAGTGCGCCGTGATGCCAGTGCCGCAACAGGATCGGGCAAACCGGACATAAATAGATCATGGGAGCGTTCGCGCTCCCTTTCCTTCTTTTTTAATGTGAACAGCCCAGCTCGAAGAGTTGCAGCCATAGAAACTCCAACTTCAACAAGGTCTGGCGGCTGGCAGCGGCACGTGCTTCAAGAGTAGGACAGGCGTTACGTTAAGTGATTATCGTTATCCACTGTTGGAGCCTGATGGAGGCCCCGACTTGAGAACCTATGTGACGACGCAGGCGTACTGCCTGAGCACGTGTATGATGCGTAAATGCAATACTGGGTGAGTATCTCTTTCGAACAAGCAAGAAAGAAAGCTGATTGCTAACCGTTTACACAAGTGTTGCTGCAAACCGATCCCCTTATTGCTGGTAATCAGACGGTTTGGCCTTCTCGATCTGTAAGTGTTTTTCGTCACTTACTCTAGTAACCCTGCTTGAACGAATAGTACACAGTTAAAGCTACGTTCTAGAGACGGTGACTGAAGCCAGCGTTATGCATCCTGAAGGAAGGGCAGGCAACCCCGGATAATCACCACTCGACTCACTGGCCGCTTGGTATAGTAAGAGAATCTCGTTGGCGTCTTTGTCTGCAGCGAGCGCAGTAATATCATACCTTCCGATGCTCTCAAAAAATGCAGTCATCTCCCATTGACCGTTTGAGGAGACAGCGACGGGTCCATCTTGTGGGTAGTGGCGGTTCGCGTTGTAATCATATAATGCAAGCCATAGCCAATATTGTTCTCCCTCAATGTTATGGGCTCTGCCTTTAACAAATTCTGAGTTTTCTACCCGCGTATTATTAGTGGGGGTTGTAATGGTGGCTGCTGGAATTCCAGGTATATACTCAGTTCGATGATCGATTGGCATAGGAAAAGGTTGCGGAGGGCGCTGACTTAAGTTTTTGTTTTTAGTACGATGCATGAAAAACAAGCCATGATGATGATTACCTGTTTAGCCAAAATATTGCATATGTGCAACAAGTAGCGACGGGTGCTTGTTCCGATCCAAAGGTTTTTACCTACCAAACGCGCAATTAGGCAACAAAGCCACAAGGAGGTGAACGAATGGCAAATGAAATGACCTCAGCGCCTGAAATAACCCCAGCGCCTGAAATGATCCCCGCCCCGCTGCAGTACCGTAGCGTCGGTGTCAGATTCGTAGCTCTTCTTATCGATGTCATTATTGCTGGCATTATTGCGTCAGTTTTCGCCAGTCCGTTGCAAACGCCCGTCTTCAATAGCGCGGATTTTACTAATGGAACCTTTCACGTTTCCACCACAGCGAATTCGCTCGCAGGACTTGGCAGCATCATATCAGCACTCGTCGTGCTCTTCTATTTCACGCTCCTCTTGGGAGCGTATGGACAGACGGTGGGCATGATGGCCCTTAAGATCAAAGTGGTCAAAGAGGATGGTTCAAAGATTGGCTATGTCGATGCACTCGTGCGTTCCTTACTGCTGATCATCGACGCAATACCGTACATTATTCCGTTCTTGCTCGGTGCAATTCTTATATGGACCTCGGATAAGAGACAGCGGATTGGAGACCGCGCAGCGCACACCGTCGTAGTGACGGCGTAGTAGGGGCTTTGCCCCCTTTTCTTTTTCTTTTGCTGCACATTTTGTCGTCCCTTGGAGCAAACAATGGCGCCTACAGTTGCTATAATAGTAATAAAGAATAGAATGGAGACATGATGGAAGAAAAAATGAAGAAGTTTTTACCCTTATTTGTTCTTATAGGAGTTGCCCTAATCGCTTTCGGTGCATATATCGTAATTAATCGCCTTGGAATGGCAACAGTATCTCCTCAGTCAGCTGGCTTTTTTCTGGGCCTCTGGCAAGGAATTATCGTAATCCTAGCGTTCATTGTCAGCTGGTTTGACACTAATATCACAATCTATCAGGCTGGAAACGACGGTTTCTGGTACAATCTCGGCTATATTCTCGGATTATCAATCGCCCTAGGCGGTGGCGCCAGAGCCTCAAGAGTCCAGAAAAAGGCCAAAAAGCAGAAATGATAAGGATGGAGTAAAATGGCCGTTTTGCTCCGACATACACAAACATCTTCGTGAAGGTAGACCCTTGAGCGTGTAACACCAGCCTATCAACAACAAGGGAGCCCTATAGAGGCTCCGATTGTCTGGCAATCAACCGACGGTTGCAAGGCGCAAAGCCAAAATTCACATGTGAGCACCGCAGATCTTAAGCGCCCACTAGGCTCGCTATTTTTAGATAATAACCCATATTTAGCTATCTAGCGCAGCACAATGCCAAATAAGTGGTATTTTGCGCCTAGAACTTCTTGCAGAATAGATTTGCCACATTGAGGGAGGGCAAAGCTCCTCCGTTGCAATCAAAGTTACCCTGGAGTGGAGCGACGTGATCAGAAGAATGAGTCGAATCTATCGTGTGTTTGCACCCACGACTGTGGGAGTTGAGTGGAGCAATTATCGGCATCCGCTGCCTGATCATGTGTATGACGTTGAGATGAGGAATTGGAAGGATATTAATTTCTAACTCCACTCGCAAAATACGTTGATTCCAGGCTTGGTGAGATCTGCTTCACCCTCACCTTCCAACACACAGATAGTTTGGTTGAGCTACGCGAGCTTCTATCAAAAACGTCCCGATAAGGAATGCGCCTGCGATGGAAGAGGAACCGGGGGCGTTGATGAGCCGTTCAGAGAACGTAGGGAATGAGCCTTTTCGTTCTCCGCGAGTACCAAATGTAAGCGTCGCCAAGCTCCGAGATTAAGACCTTCTCCTCCACGTGCATCGGTATCCATAGACTACCGCGAATATCAGCGCGAGCACAAGGACCGCCCCCCACGATTGAAGCGCTAGGCCTAATCCTACAAAGAAGATAAGAGCCCCGGTGTACGAGGGATGGCGCACATATCGATAAGGCCCCGTTTCCACAAGCGTTTGGTCTTTTTGAGCTCTCAATGCACTAGAAAAAAATCGGCCCAACACGGCGATAGACCATTGCCTGACCACAATGCCCACTGCCATCAAAATGACGCCAGGGTAGAATACCCAGCTCGGTAACTTGGCAATGTCAGCACCAGCAAAGGAGAAGGCAATGCCTAAGGATGCGATAACGCCGACATATATCAAGAGGGTTGAGCCCCGGCCTCCCCCCCCGTTCTGGCTCTGCCGCGGCGCAGGCGTGGCACAATCCCTGCGCCAACGATTTCGCTGAGAATCCAGACAAGAAATACGATGCTGAATACGAGAGCAGCGGCGCTTGAGGGGAACAGTGCAGTCGGGAAGAGGGATGCTTGCGCCGCGGTAATCCTCTCTTAGTCGCAGTTTATTAGTGCCGTCGACTTATAAGCTTTGACCGCGCTCCACAGCAGTGCGTCGTGCTTCAGTCTTTGTGCAGTCGGTCGCGTGATCAGATAAACAATAAAAGGATAGATTGGCGCGGCTGTTGCAAGAGAAGTACTGGCGGTTGACAACGGGCGGTCACGCAACGTAAAGAAGGAGCGTGAACACGGACACGAGAACGATCACCACGCTCCACAGCAGTGCGTCGTGCTTCAGTCTTTGTGCCGTCGGTCGCGTGATCAGATAAACAATAAAAGGATAGATTGGCGCGGCTGTCGAGAATAGGAAGGGGGTGTTTACATTAAGGACGTTCTTGAACCCTATGGCAAGCCCGATGACGCATGCTGCTGTCACCAACGCCACTGCTATTTCATCGGGTACCTTCATATGCTTGGATACGTATCAGTGAGCTTGGTTCATTATGGTTGTGATCTGGCTTTAGCAGAATGAGAGCCTTGGGGGGATATGCAGCTAAATTGCGTTGACAACCCAAGCCTTTGTGAGGCTCACGCCGCAAGACGTAGAGTGCTAGAGACGGACAGAGCTGAGCGTAGGAGCCCTATAGGGGCTCCGACCCAAGAGCCTACGTAGCAGTTACCGTCATCCGTTGCCTGAGCACGTGTATAATAGCTACATGCGATTCTGGAGCCACACCCGCTCGCGGTGAACCGAAATTAGAAGCAGAAATGCCGAATAACGATAATTCTGCGGGCAAATTTGATAAAAACGACTAATCATTACTAGACGCTGCAAGTTAAGCAAATATTTCTCTTGGAGCAGGAAAAATGAAAAAATACGCAATCTTAGGAATCTGCGTGATCGCGGCGGTCTTGATGGCCGGATGTACGCAAAGTACGCAAAGTGGACAGACGGCGGGATTGGGAAATCACGTCGTCAGCTCAGCGAATCAAAACAACGTCACCGTCAAGAATTATCAATTTGATCCTCAGTTCTTGACGATTCCGCAAGGAGCAAACGTGACGTGGATCAATCAGGATTCGTCGAGCGGTGCATACGGCGGATCAACTTCGATTCAGCATCAAATAAGCTCAAATAGTTCGGCGTTTGCACAATCGGCGCCTCTCAACACCGGAGACAAATACACGGTTCAGTTCAATCAAACCGGGACGTTCCCGTATCATTGCGCGATTCATACATACATGACAGGAACGATCACCGTCGTCGCAAGGAACGCGACCACGACAACGGCGGCAATGTAAGACGAGGAATGGCGAAACTGGAGATCTCCTCGTTATCTATTACTTAGTGAAACGATAAACTAAACGGGCTTACGGGTCGGCTTATAATCGCTACAACGACGGCCTCGACCAAATGAAGCGAGTGAGAGAGATCGCGAGAAAAGCACGTCAAAGACGAGAAGAAAGATGATTGCTGCATCAAGTGGAATATCCTCTCTGAGGAAATCGATAAACGGCCCCAAATCCCTTCTGATCGCCACAAAGTGCGAGAAGAACTAACCGTCAATAGTTTCAGGAAGCAATTTTATCTCCTGAAACTGCAGGCATCCGCTTCCCCTGACCCTGTCAGGGCTTTATGTGAAACGAGATATGGGAACTCCCATGAAAATCCTTATCATCATGTTTTAGCTGATATTCGCGCTAAGCGGGTGTTAGGACAGAGGCAAAAAACAAGAGGGAACAATCCTATGAAAGAAGAGCAGACGAATTTGAAGGTCGCAACCCTCGCGGGTGGCTGTTTCTGGTGCTTAGCGGCCGATTTCGAAAAGGTATCCGGCGTAGCAAGAATCATATCGGGTTATACCGGTGGTCAGAAGGAAAACCCCACCTACGAGGAGGTCACAACGGGAAAGACGGGCCACTATGAAGCCGTCCAGGTATACTACGATCCTTCAAAAGTGAGTTATGAGCAGATTCTGGATGTCTTCTGGCGGCATGTCGATCCGACGGATCCGGGTGGGCAGTTTGCTGACCGGGGCTCTCAGTACCGGACGGCGATTTTCTACCACGATGAGGAACAGAACCGCATCGCAGAGAAATCGAAGGAGGATCTTGAAAAATCCGGGCAGTTCAAGAAGCCTATCGTCACGCCGATTGTGAAATTCTCAAGGTTCTACGAGGCGGAGTTCTACCACCAGGACTACCATAGGAAGAGCCCCGTAAGGTATAGGATCTACCGGTCGGGCTCCGGCCGGGACCAGTTCCTCGACAAGACCTGGGGAAAGGAGAAGAAGTCGGGCGCCAACCCCAGTGGCAACCCCGGGGGAATGAAGACCTATTCCAAACCCGATGACGCTACCCTGAAAAAGATGCTCACACCGCTTCAATACGAGGTAACGCAGCACGAAGGCACGGAGCCGCCCTTCCAAAATGAATACGATGACAACAAGAGGGAGGGGATTTACGTTGACATCGTATCCGGAGAGCCTCTCTTCAGCTCGCTCGACAAGTACGACTCCGGGACGGGATGGCCAAGCTTTACAAGACCCCTGGAGCCGGAGAACGTCACGACGAGAAAGGACCGGAAGCTCTTCGCGGTGAGGACCGAAGTGAGAAGCAAGCACGGGGATTCCCACCTGGGTCACGTTTTTCCCGACGGGCCCGCGCCGACAGGGCAGCGTTACTGCATGAACTCGGCGGCGCTTCGGTTCATCCCGATGGAGGACCTGGAGAAGGAAGGCTATGGGGAGTATCTGAAGCTCTTTGCAAGAAAGAGCGAAAAATCTGTTTAGGAGCTCACGTGGGCTGCGCTCATCGGCTTTAGATTCGTGGTGCTAGCAAGCGTGTAACACCATCGAAACCTTATAAAGAAGGGTTTCTACAACGCCAGGATAAGGCTTGAGATACAAGTATTGCCAGCTCAAACCTTCGCTTTTCAGCGCGTTTGGCTGGCGTGTCTAGAATTCAGAGCGTGCCGAATATAAAACCGAATATGGCCATAAGGCCGCAAACGCCCCCCACTGTTAAGACGGAGCCAATAAAGAAGATAAATCCATATTTCACTACGCTCTCTATTATCGTCATCGTTTACCCATCAGGGTCGGTATCTTCTTTAAACGTGCACTTCCTTTCGTTAACCAATATTTCGGGGGCGATTTGGTCGTATTTGGCGCATTTTATACCTTGCTCGTGGAGCTTACAGAAATAACATTGCGGTATCATAGTCGTCATAAACCGAGCGCCTCCTTAACCGCCTAGCTAAGGTTTACCAAAATCGTTATTGTATGCGCTGGACTTTATACATTTAGCGTTTTAGATGCCGTTAAGATTGTGCTGCCATCATCATTTTGAGAAGTGGTTATGGTCGCTGCGGCGTCCCTTAGTTCTTTATATCGATAATCCGAATGACAATTCATCAACCAGAAATGGAGAATTCAAGATACTTGATTGAGGGATGAGGACATGGCAGAAGGCACTTCGCAGGCAGGCAGGACCAAGGTATTATTGAACACCAGCATGGGGGACATCACCCTGGAGCTTTATGATGATATGCCCGTTACCGCGGGCAACTTCCGAAAGCTCTAGAGAAGGGATTCTACGACGGCACCATCTTCCACCGGATCATCGACGGCTTCATGATCCAGGGCGGGGACCCCACGGGCGCTGGCCAGGGTGGACCGGGTTACGCTATCAAGGATGAGTTCACAGATCACAATCGCAACGATCGGGGGACCATTGCCATGGCCAACGCCGGTCCGAACACGGGCGGCAGCCAGTTCTTCATCAACCTGGTAAGCAACAACTACCTGGACAAAGCTCATCCGGTCTTCGGCAAGGTTGTTGAGGGAATGGATGTGGTGAAGAAGATGGGCAAAGTGAAGACTGGCGCTATGGACCGGCCGGCGAAAGAGGTAGATAATAGGCGCAAAGATCGCAGATTAATTTTTTTGGGCTGGAAATAGGCGTGTACTTTCTTGACTTGATATTTATCCACTACTGCCGCTCATTATAGGTTTGGGGGCAGCGATGGATTGATAGAGCCAGCGTCGAAGGCGTCGTGCTTGGTTAACCGTTTTATGTCATGTGGCACAAGTCCTTACTAAGATTGGTGTAGAAATGACGCAGATGGATCAGGTGGAACTACTTCCAATCAAACTCCTGATCTGCAACCAGTCTGTAAGGAGGTAAAAATGCGTGCAGCAAGAGTAATTTTCCTAGTTGTTGGAATCATTTTGGTCTTTATGGCAATCTTATCGAGTGTGTACTCCTATTACTACTTTCAGGGCCACCTCCAGTTAACTCCAGACGGGCCACTTGTGATCTTCGAAATAATAATGATTTGCACCGTTCTCGGTCTTCTAGGCGGATTAGCTATCGGCATGTATGTTGAAGCATGGCGAGCCAAGAAAGGGCAACCATCACCCCCGCATTAGCTCTAGTTTCTGTTTTTTGTCATGGCGTTTCGAGGTTACGTCCTTAAAAGGTTCCTTCCATGGCGCGTGCTCAAGGGCTGGGGCAGAGTGCCGATAGTACTTACGTGGCTTTCTGGAGGTCAGTCCCCCGAAGATTAGCCCTAGCAAGGTCAGCTTCAGAAAAGTTGGCATTAGAAACGTTAGCGTTCGAAAGGTTCGCACCAAAAGGTTAGCCTTAGAAAGGTCAGCTTGAGAAAGGATAGCCTTAGACAGATTAGCCCGGTGAAGCTCAGCTCCACGAAGGTCAGCGCCAGCAAGGTCAGCCTCACGAAGGTCAGACATCGAAAGGTCAGCTTGAGAAAGATTACCCCCTCGAAAGTTAGCTTTCGACAGGTTAGCCTTGGATAAGTTAGCTTCGGAAAGGTTAGCCTTGGAAAGATTTGCGTTTTTGAGATTAGCCCCCCAAAGATTAGCTCCTTGAAGGTCAGTCCTAGAAAGGTCAGCGTTAGCAAAGTCAGCCGAAAAACGATGCTCTTCTCGCCACGTGTTCCATGCTTTAACGCCTTGCTTCAGTATCTCAAGGTGTTTTGGACTAGCCATAACAGCTCCTCGCGGACTTGCTCCGCGTATGTTTGGTTAAAACGAACTAATGTACTTGCTCAATGGGTAAAGCTTGTGGTGAGGCGCATGCTTCCTACGCCGCATCGGATTCCGCATACGCTCGTTTGAAAAATAGAACCAGAAGAGCGGTGGCAACTGGGAACGTAATAACCCAGAGCGCCCCTACGTCCAATGCGACAGGGAAATTCTGATGTAAGAGCCCTGCTGGGAAAAGCACTCCGTTGGCGATCAATGCCCACCTAACCCGTCGTGCAAGCCCTGCACCTACAAAGACGGGGGATGCAAACAGCATCGCGAGGCTCATTAAACTGTAGCCGAGGGCATCAAGACCATATGTGAACGACGGTGACGGGCTAAAGAGAAGAAAAGAGACCCTGTTAGCCGCCCCAGCAAGTGTTAACGGATAGAGTACCGTCATCTGTAAAAAATAGACGGAGGTGTTTAAGGTGGCGTACATAACCGCAAAGATAACCGCGATAAAACCCCATACGAGCAGGACATCAAAGCACAATATCGCAACGCCCTCTATCGAGCAATTTATGCCTCCTGCGATTAGCTACGCGTAGCACCCCAATAATTTACTAAATTGGACAAGATGGACCCCCCGGCATCGCGCTTGAACTGCTAGACTACAAAACCAATATTTGGCTCAAAAAAGAATGGGAATAGTTGAGCCACAAATCACCACTTGCATAAGCTTAATGCAACTGAAACCGATAACTGCGATAGTTGTTCTTTCGCTGGCCGTTGCCTCGTTATCTGCTGCGGAAAACTATCGGAGGTGAATATGGTGACGAAAGGATGGTGCGAAAACTGTCAGTTCCAAAACCGTGACGGTGCACTGTATTGCTCTCAATGTGGTGAGGAACTTCAAAATGGTGAGGAACTTCAAAATGGTGAGGAACTTCAAAATAAGCAACAACCGCCCCCACTGGTCATGGTTCTCGCCTTCGGTGTCGTATTTGCGTGGCTCCTCTTCGTCGGAGCGTGGCTGTTTTTTTATGCCAGCGGTTTCAGCGTCCTGCAAAACATAGGGATCAGCTTCTTTTCTTTTGCTGTTATGCTGATATTAGAGACTGTGGTCTTGATGCCATGGGCCATGAGACAGCCCCCACAGCAGCTGAAAAGAACGTAGCGAAAGCGTGGTTCGTTAATCCTCTGCTTATCTCATAGTTCGTAATTTCTTTTTTCTCCAGCAAGCCTAGTGTGTCTAAGGGCTCACTTGGATACAAAACAGCCACAAGATTTATAGAGCAGCCCTGGCGCCACCACTTCTTTGTTACGCTTCTTTAAGTAGCATTCGCCCGCACTAGAGTCTGAAGATGAATGTCATAGCCAAATACGGATTTATCTTTATTGTTGGCTCTATCGTAACGGTGGGGGGCATTTGCGGTCTTATCTTCCTGTTGGCTCCTCTATTCGGCACGCTTTAATAATACATGTCTTTGGGATCGCAAACGGGGCCGCGCACAGCTGCAATTGACAGCTCGAAAAATGCGTCGCGCCGCTGCACTCCTTCTCGTTCTCGCGCTAGTCCGGGTTTGCTCGCGCTGACCGATGATACGGTTGAGCCAGGTGCCTTCGCCTGATATAGGCGATAAACCATTGATTAGGTAGGTGATTCGCGTCAATAAGAATTCCAGTCTTTAAGCATCGAAATCTTGGCGTTGGCGGCAAAGGAACTGCGATCGGCCCATAGCGCGTCGCAAGATATTACTACGAGCATGGTAACCCCTTTCTAGAGGACGAACATGAGAAAGCTCAATGAGAAGGATATAGAGATCTTAAGGAAGCTTGCCCCGGAGGCGAGTTTGCCCACCCATTACCGCTCCATCCTGCCACCGGTCTCCATGCATTTTGCGGCCGACGATGAGGATTTACAGGACCGGCTGAAGAGGCTCTCAACAGAGGACCTCAAGTATCTGGCTGACCGCATCCTGGACGGCTCGGAGTGCTTGCTGTGCATCTCCCCAGAGGCTGCCGGGATGTTTCTAGACCTGCTGGAGGAGAGAGTGCCCGGAGATACTGCGAGGAGCATAAGGGAGCAGTACAATTCGGCCACAGGATATGATGTCTGAAGGATCTCTTTTCCCGGAAATCCTCTGCGGCTCTGATGCTAGCCTGGAAAGCAACTGCTTGTCGGGCGTCTGATAGATTTTGATTGATGATGTTCGACGAGGAGCCAAAAGGCATGGGGAGTATGCCCCCATCAACTCGATCGTAGATCGTTTTCATCAGGCTCAATGACCATGTTGGTGCCCGGGACTTCATACTCTTCAAAGTCCATCTCTTTAAGGGTATTATTGCATATTACCACCGCTTTTAGTAGCGCGGAGATGCACACTTCACGTGTTTCTGCCCTTTGTATTTTCTGCAGTTGGAAGGCTTTGACCTTGAGCGCTTTCTTGTAAAGGTGTTGGTAGCGTGCTAGCATCCTGTCATCACTAACGTGCATCCAACTTACTTTGCTTGGCATACTGCTAGTCCTCCTGCCAAATAACACCATTCTCTCGTAGCACGTTTATTAAGTGTAGCTGTTTCTTTTTGAGCAGAATAAGGCACTCCGTCTGCTTTCCCTTGTCTGTCATTGCTTGTAAGTGGTCAGTTCGGACACCGGCCAAAGTATCACTCAAAACGCCCAAGCATCTATCTCTTACATTTTCCTCATAACCTACTTGAGCAACTTCCTCCAAGAGTTCTGCACGTGTCTGCCCAGTCCAAAGTATAACTTCATCTGGGTCAAGTCCTACCCATTTATCCCACATATCTTGCTGTCCTCTCGTGCTGTAAAAAAGATCATCGTAACTCTCGGGCCCACGCTTCTTGGCAGCATACTTACGCTTATACAAACGGTCTTTGCCCTGGTGCTTCTGCTTCCAAGCTGCTATACGGTCTCGGCAAGTAGGGCACGTTTTGAGTGGGCCGACGTGCTCGTGGTGGCACGTAGGACAAACTACCATTGGCTTACCTTATGCTTCATACTCTACAATAAGCATTTCTCATACTCTACAAACAAATAGAAAAAAAGAGAAGAGAGAGTCAGACATATAGCTAGACTGTTTTGCGTTTTATCCTGCGGGCCAGGCTCCCTGTCGACTTATGGGAATAAGGACTAAAAACAGAGAATCCGGCCTTGCTGTTTTGCACGGCTCAGGCACCTAGAGCAACAAAGCGCCGTGCAGCCGCGTACTCTTCATAAATACATTATTCGTTTACTGCTTGGCCCGCACATGGTGACCGGAGCCTAATACAGGCGCCTACCAACGCCTCTGCGTTCTCAAATCTCATCTTTTGGATGAATGTCGCCTTCTCGATCTGTAAGTGTTTTTCGTCACTTACTCTAGTAACCCTGCTTGAACGAATAGTACACAGTTAAAGCTACGTTCTAGAGACGGTGACTGAAGCCAGCGTTATGCATCCTGAAGGAAGGGCAGGCAACCCCGGATAATCACCACTCGACTCACTGGCCGCTTGGTATAGTAAGAGAATCTCGTTGGCGTCTTTGTCTGCAGCGAGCGCAGTAATATCATACCTTCCGATGCTCTCAAAAAATGCAGTCATCTCCCATTGACCGTTTGAGGAGACAGCGACGGGTCCATCTTGTGGGTAGTGGCGGTTCGCGTTGTAATCATATAATGCAAGCCATAGCCAATATTGTTCTCCCTCAATGTTATGGGCTCTGCCTTTAACAAATTCTGAGTTTTCTACCCGCGTATTATTAGTGGGGGTTGTAATGGTGGCTGCTGGAATTCCAGGTATATACTCAGTTCGATGATCGATTGGCATAGGAAAAGGTTGCGGAGGGCGCTGACTTAAGTATTTGCTTTTATTAAGATCACTGCAGTCTTATTCTCCATTAAAACGCCAAGCAATACAGTCTGCCGCTGGTCATTTACTGCAAAAGCTTATCGCTGAGCGAAGGAGCCCTATAGAGGCCCCCCACAGGGCGACATTCGAAAAAAGTGATTGCAAGCTCAAACCAAAATGGACGATACAAGCTCCTTTTGCATACTTGAGCCCTCTTTCACACCTCAACACGCTTGGAGAGGTGCAAATTTAGCCCAAGCATCGAACCTTTTTGAACCGGAGCGGTTACACAACCTTAACAATTGTAGACCGAGGCAAAATATAGAACAGCTGAAAGCTATTTGACCGTTTATAACAAATTTATTACGATGTCTGTACTTCCAGCACACCAGACGACCATGATGGGCAGCATGCCCCATTTGACCCCCAAGGAGGCTCTTCAAGCGCTTGAACAAGTTCCACTCACTATTCCAGCCTGGCCGCAGTTGCCGAGACGGTCATTTAAGGAAGCCATAATTCCTCAGTACACCGAAGCGTTTCCGGGTATTCGAGTTGATGAGGTCGCGAAGCGCATCTGGGTGCAGGTTGGTGACGACCTGCCCAACGCCATGGTTGAGTTTTATGAACACCTTGTCGCGGAGCATGTGGACGCCTTTGCGATTTCCGAAGAGTACGCCGCCGGCCTGCACGGTATGTTGCGACAGTTGGCCGCTGCCAATATGAAACTTCCATTTCTGAAAGGGCAGGTTACAGGCCCCTTTACGTTCGGTTTAGGGCTGGCGGATCAGGAACGCCGCTCGGTCTGGTTCGACGAACAATATCGCGACATTGTGCTGAAAGGTCTGGGCATGAAGGCGCTCTGGCAAATTCAGCAATTGCAGCCCTACACTGAGCAAGTGGTGATCTTCTTCGATGAGCCGGTGCTTTCCGCGTTAGGCACGGCCGCATACATGATGATTCAGGATGAAGATGTGATTAATGGACTGAATGAAGTCTTTGAAATTTCTCACAATGCCGGCGCGTTGGTGGGCGTTCATTGCTGCGGCAACATGGATTGGGGCCTGCTTGCCAGTACCAAGATCAACATC
The DNA here is from genome assembly GCA_963701995.1 of Methanobacteriota archaeon. GTDB lineage: Archaea > Halobacteriota > Bog-38 > Methanoflorentales > Methanoflorentaceae > Methanoflorens. Next base: position 1,736,532 of record OY969693.1, read on the forward strand.
ATTGCCTTTGACGCGTATTTTTATGGCGCTAAAGTGGCGCTCTATCCTGACAAAATTCAGGCCTTTTTGGAACGCGGCGGGATCTTGGCTTCCGGCCTGGTGCCGACCGGTGACGTCGAGAAACTGCGCGCCGAAACGCCCGATAGCCTCAAGCTGAAACACGAAAGCCTTATCCAGGAATTTGTCGGCAAAGGGATTGCTGAAAATCTGCTACGTGAACAATTTCTTTTCACGCCGTCCTGCGGCATGGGCACACTCTCAGAAAGCGATACGGCGATAGTGCTGAAACTGCTTGCTGCCACCCAAACCTTTTAGGATTAGGAGCCGTTCATCGTTCTTTAAACGTAAAATTTTTTTCGATTAATATTGTTAGAGGCTTACGGATCTAGAGAAAATGTCGCCTCGATCCACTCTCTGATTTGTTCGCGCACGTTTCTGAAACGCTCACTGCTTCCTGTCACGGCTGTTGCTTCGTTGAGGAATCGTGCGTACAAATAGCGAAAACACCCTCACCCGTGCCCCCGATTTCAATAAAGACGTACAGGCTGAAGAGGTTCATCCTAAGCGCCGTGTCGTCGAGCGAATATTGTACCCAGTTTACGGCCTCAGAACGAGCTCCTGATGGCAATTCTATTTTTGCGCGTTAAAACTGTATAGGTAGCCCTAAACTATGTAGAAGATACGTATATTCATCTAAAACGCTTTAAATTAAAAAATAAGCGATAATATTAATTATTCAGCTTTTTTATAAAAATAGACTGCAGGAACTTTTAAATAGATGCTCGTCGTCGCCTTTAGGTACACTGAACTACCAGACCGAGGTGTTTAGTTGAAATATGCAAAAAGAAAAGCCCTTAGAGTGATTCTTTTGTTGGCGGCCTCGTCGCTTGTTGCAGGGTTGGTAATCACCCCGGCTGGTGCACAGCCGACCCCCACCATTTATTATTTCCCCCAAGCGGGATCAACGTGGGTCAACAACGGAGCTGCAGGAACCAGCTATAACGCTTACGTCAGCACCCCTGGCTTATTTCGAACTCAAGCAAATGCACACCCGTATTGGGGTGATATGGGGCAAAATGATTTTATCTCCATCCCGGCCGGCAGTGCAACAAATAACCAAAACACAGCGTCGTGGGAGATAGGGTTTCATTACACCGGAATGACAGGCCAGCGCTTCCAAAAAATTTGGGATAAAGCGTATGGCGCTTATATGATTGAAATCGACACCTACAAGGGCCCTAACGAGGGCTACCTTACCATCTACCGTGCTACGACCGGCGGCAGCGGCGCGCGGTGGTACATACCAACTGACACCGTTCTTCGCGCGGGCCATAATTATTACGTTCAAATTGCGTGGGACTCGCGTGCAGTCCCGGGAAATGAGCCATATCCAACGATCTGGATTGGTGAGGACGGAAACGCACCAGTGCGACAAACGCATTGGGACGAGACCGGCGGTGCTCTTGAAGGTACCGGATCATGGTACAATGACGCTGCAGGTCCTGCGAACTTAGGGAATACAGCTTCAGGAAATGGCGTCAGCGCATCAGCCAAGATCGCCTGGCTCAACGGCGGCTTCTATGTATACCGGCAATACAATTCAATCGTTGATTTTAGTAATGGTGGAAGCTGGAACACTGATAAGCAGGCGTGGACAACAGCTACGCCGATCATCAAGCCGACTGCAACACCGGTATCTAAGGTGACGCCCACGCCAACCGCAACGCCAACGGTAAAGGCAACAGCAACGCCAACGGTGAAGGCAGTAGTCAAAACACCCTTGAAGCCTACAGCAACGCCAACGGTAAAGGCAACAGCAACGCCAACGGTGAAGGCAGTAGTCAAAACACCCTTGAAGCCTACAGCAACGCCAACGGTGAAGGCAGTAGTCAAAACACCCTTGAAGCCTACAGCAACGCCAACAGTGAAGGCAACGGTCAGGTCAAGTTACTCTAACTCCAGCTCAAGCGTAACTGCTGCTGAGAATGGCTCGGTGCCTGGAATTTCAGTTCCATCAGCTCAAACGAGCGGCGTCGCGAGCTTACCTGCCCAACCCGTTTTAGAGTTTTCGTTGCTCGGACTTGGGATACCGGCACTTTTGGCTGGATTAGTCTATCTACTGATAAGACGGTGAGAGGTCCTTTGAGGCCCCTTCTTTTTTTTCTTTTCTCTCACTTACAGCACGTTATTGACCTCCTATAGCTCAGGCACGATAAGGAAGCTATTCAAAAGGAACTCGAACTTGTGACTCAGCGGTTGCCTGCGCCTGGAGTTGGTTTTTGGGCACGCTTAGTCGGCGGCGCTAGAAAGAAGGAAGAGTAAGGGCGGTAAGGCGACGATTAGGAGTCTACACCCAAGAAGTCATTTTGGGATCCGATCATAGGTTGTGAACCTGGTTCGATCGCCGACCTATGGTGCTTTTTTCGCCTCTTCTATTGCCTTCGCAGCGATGCCGGGCGTCGCCTCTCCGAGAATCAACGGCGTGAATTCAGGGTACGTGCCCAACTTCTTTGACACGATGAGCATGATCTCCGTCATTTGTGCCTCATCCAGATCGGCCACCATGAAGACATTGCGCGTGCCGGCCTCCGTATACACGGCCTCTGGCGCGAACCGATTCATGATATAGCCGAAGATTTTCCCGGGCCCTCCTTCTTCGAAATCTATGTGATTGCCGACTTCTGTCGAAACTTCAAAATATACCAAGTAACGCACGTTTGATCACCTACCGCCTCATTCGACGTTCACGAATAAGTGCTTTCACCCGGATTTGAGCGCTACGTTTCGCCTTGACTAAAAAGAAGAGCGGGGCAGTACTCATAGCAATCCCCTTAGCAATATCTTGGGTTTTAAATAGGCGTTACCCTGTGCAAGAATGATCTGACAATAGCGGCGAGTGAATGACAGTGCACGGTTCTCTCCAAGATTGGGGATAAGTAAATATCGTGAAGGGTTTTTCGTTATCCTCGTCATTTCTTTCTTTTTTCTTCACGTTCACTTTGAGCACGTTCTGCAGTTGGGTTATCATCATCGGCACACGTGCACCCTTTGTGCAAGCAATCCATCCCGAGACCATTACGGGCGACAAGGAACAGTCTCTCTACAACCTCTTGCTGCCTACCTCCACACAGTGCCCTAGAAGAGCTGATAGAGAGCGTGGAAACGGGCCCGGCGAGACGCCCAACTACGGTATGTCGTGCTATACGGGGCGGCCTGCAGCTACTGCCTCGGCATGGCCGAACGCCGACTCGTGCCTGGTGGTGATTGACCCTCTAGCGGGTGGCCGCTAGCCGAAGAGCGATACGAATGCGGAGCCGAGCAACCAGAGGTTGAGACCGAGAATCGCCGCGCTGCAAGCGATGGCAACCACCGTCGTCGACGACCTGTTCACCAACGTGCCCATGATATCGCGACGACGGGTGAACATCACGAGCGTGATCACCGGCAGCGGGAGCACGAAGCTAAGCACCACCTGGCTGACGATGAGTGTCTCGGTAGGGTTGAAGGCCAAAACGACTACGACGATCGCAGGAATCATCGTTACCAGCCGCCGTAGCCAGATAGGGATACTAAAGCCGACGAAGCCTTGCATAATCACCTGGCCGGCGAGCGTTCCGACCGTTGCACTAGAGAGCCCGGCGGCTAAGAGCGAAACGGCAAAGACCAAGCTGGCCACCCCGCCAAGGAGGGGTGCGAGGGTAAGGTACGCAGTCGTAAGGTCGGCGACATTGCTGTATCCGTGCGCGTGGAAGGTTGCAGCAGCCATGTAGAGCATCGCCATGTTGACCAGTCCGGCGAGGCCCATCGCGATCACGACGTCCGGGATGCTCCAGCGAAAGATGCGCCGCGCTTCTGTTTGGCTGCGCGGAACGATGCGGCGTTGGGTGAGCGACGAGTGCAAGTAGATGACGTGCGGCATGACCGTTGCGCCGATAATCCCTACGGCGAGGAACAAACTCTGGGTGCCGCCTATCCAAGGCACGACCGTGTGGTACGCGACTTGTCCCCAGTCGGGACGCGAGAACACCGTTTCAATCACATAGCACCCCGCGATGACGGCGACCAGTGCGGTAATGACCGCTTCAAGCAGACGGAAGCCGTGGCGCTCGAGCACCAGAATGAGATACGTCATCACGCCGGTGATGAGGGCAGCATATAACAACGGGATTCCGAACAAGAGGTTGAGAGCAATGCTGGCCCCTAAAAACTCGGCGATGTCGGTCGCGATCGCTCCGATCTCCGCGGTGATCCACATCCCGTACGTAACGCGTGTGCTGAAATGGAGACGGCACATTTCGGCGAGGTTATTGCCCGTCGCCAGACCAAGCTTGGCCGACAAGGTCTGCAACAGCATCGCCATCAGGCTGGCCAGCGCAACGACCCAGAGCAGATTGTACCCAAACGCACTCCCGCTGGCGATGTTAGTCGCGTAGTTGCCGGGATCTATGTAGGCCACGCTCGCTATGAACGCCGGACCCAAAAACGGCAGCAGTGCCAGCGGCCCTTTCCTGCGACCCTCGAGCACCGCGCGGGCGGCGGCACGGGTGCCTGCCTCTTCAGGAGCGCGTGTGTGTGTCACGGCTTCGGGTGTCGGTGAAGAAGGGGGCTGCGGTGGATCGGGTCTCATCGGTGTAGAAACGGCGAGCGCGTGCAGGCGGTTACGCCTTCTATCAGGTATCGAGAAGGTGAGCAGCGTTGTACCAAACCATCCGGTACGTCGCGCAATTCTGAACGCGCTGACGTCGTGTCACTGCGTTGCCGCGGCGGCAAACGCTCTAATGCGCGGATTGCAACTCTCGTGCGCTCTTTGTGTCACTCAACGTGTCGGAACTTCTGCGTGTAAGGCCCCTCTCCCGGTCTCCTTCTTCTGAAGTGCCCAGACGCCCTTCCCTCAAGCAGCTCCTGGAACCACGCCTCGTGCTCTATCTCTTCGTGGAGTATCGCGAGCGACAGAGCGTACGTTCGATGATCCTTGCCGAACGTTAAGTTGCAGATATCTGTGTAGATCGCGACAGCGCACCGCTCAGCGTCGAGCAGCACCTTGAGAACGGCCCGTACGTCGCTCGGGTCCTGCGGCAGATATGCCGCCGAACACGCCGCATCGTCGTGGAGCTCCCGCAGATCGGCGTATAGTTCGCCGCCGAGCTCATAAATGCGTGGGACGATTGTCTCGAAGTGAAGGCGATCCTCGAGCCGCGCGTCTTCCGTGATCTCTTTTACCTGTTCGCCCTCAAGTCCTGAGCAGTGCATCCTCAGGAGCGTGTAGTAGTAGTACGTCGTGAACTCCGCGGCAGCGGCCTTCTTCAACTTATCGATTAACTGGTTGAGGTCAATCCCCGCTCTCTCAATGAATTCCACGCCGGCGTTCTTGGAATATGCTTTGTCCATCTCTCTCACTTACCTTATTCTTTTAAGCATTCAAAGTCTCAAGACCTGATTTGACGCTCGCATCAGCAGACCTCTATCGGCCGAAATGAGCGATCATCTCAAATGCTTAATCAGACGGTTTTCCGGTTCGAATAAAAGCGTTCCTCTTGCTTTTGCCCCTTTCTTTGTTTGATTTGTCCGTTCTTCGTTCTATACGAAAATCCGGAACGGTAGAAAAAATTAAGAAAAGGCCTCAACAGGGACAGCGTCGTCGCGAAGGCGAACGCGTTTGCGGTATCCGCACGTCAGGGTAGGGCCTGCGCTGCGGCGCTGATAACGGATAGGGCAACCGTATCGTTGGATAGCTGTACCTGCTTTTGTGTGGGAAGGCTTTATCGAAGCTGACTGTGAGGCTAGCATAGCTAGGAAGGTGGGCGTATGGTGGTTAACGTTGCGATAAATGGGTACGGAAACCTCGGTAAGCGCGTCGCTGACGCGGTTACGAAACAGGACGATATGAAACTCGTCGGCGTGTCGAAAACTCGCCCGAATTTTGAGGCCTACGTCGCAGCAATGAAAGGGTACCCCCTTTACGTCGCCGAGGGCGTCAGCCCCGAGTCTTTCAAGACTGCAGGATTAGACGTCGCGGGTACGACGATAGACATGCTCCGCGAGGCCGACGTAGTCGTCGATGCCACTCCCGCGGGAATGGGCGCGAAGAATCTCGAGAACCTGTATAAGAAGACTGGCATCAAGGCCATTCTTGAAGGCGGTGAAAAGCACGCGGCCATCGACGCTTCATTCAATGCGTATTGTAACTATGAAAGCGCGATCGGCAAAGATTACGTGCGGGTGGTATCGTGCAACACCACGGGGCTCTGTCGAACGTTATACGCGGTGGACAAACTGGCTGGCATCAAAAAAGTCAGGGTGGTCCTCGTACGAGGGGCAGAAGACCCCGCGCAAGTGAAGAAGGGGCCGATCAACGCCGTTGTTCCAAATCCGCCAACGGTCCCGTCACATCACGGGCCTGACGTGAATACCGTGATGCCTGGATGGGACATTACGACGATGGCGGTGTTGGTGCCGACCACGCTTATGCATCAGCACAACGTCATGATCGAAGTTCAGCACCCGGTCACCACGGAAGAGCTGTTGACCGAGTTCTACCGCTTGCGTCGCATCATGCTCGTACGGGCAAGCGACGGCCTAGGATCGACGGCAGAAATTATCGAGCTTGCGAGAGATATGGGGCGTCCGCGCTATGACCTGTGGGAGATAGCGATCTGGGAGGAGAGCATCAACGCCGTGGGTAACGAGGTGTTCTATATGCAAGGCGTTCACCAAGAGGCGGACATCGTGCTAGAGAACGTTGACTGCATTCGCGCGGTGGCCGAACTCGAGACAGATCCGTGGAAATCAATCCGGAAGACCGATGAAGCGATGGGGGTGACCGGCTCGTTTCGCGCGCCTCAGTGTCTTGCTGACAAGCCGGAAACGCTTCGCGAGATACATTACGAGGGGGGGCGTTAGAAGGGGGGAGTTTCATCTTAAGTTTACCGTTTGTTCGAAGCCGTAGCCGCGGTATAATTCAGCGGTACACGTTGTAGATATGATACCAAGAAAATCGTGCAACAAGAGACAAGAAGAGAACTTTTTATCTTGTCAATACCATCATACTAGTTCTCAGGACACAAACTCGGATTGATATCGGATGACTTCCAACATCTGTCCTTCCTGTAATGAACAAGTCAGCAATGATGCTAAATTCTGTGCGAGGTGCGGTGCGGCACTAGACGACAGCTTGCGCGACGCTGAAATAGCTTTGGATCAAGACAGGAACATCTGTCCAGCGTGTGGTGTTGCTTATCTCAAAGAGGCGAAGTTCTGTCATAACTGCGGCAACAAACTCGAGATCGTCCCCCCTCAACGAGAGAAAAAAGTTCTGTTCCGCCTGCGGCGCCGCTTACCCCGGAGACGCTGAGTTTTGCCACAGCTGCGGAAAAAGCATCTGCTCTTAGTGGTCGGATTCGTGCCACTGTTAGTGAGTATTGTCGTGTACCTCGCGTGGTTGTGATGTTAGAGATGACCTCCGCCTGATATAGACGATCACTTTGTTTGCTCAAATTAGAATATCCAATGCTTGGACTACAAGGGATCGATTGAAAGCACTAGGTGGAATTTTCCTAGCATCCGCCTAATCACGTTATATACCAAGCATTGGGCGGCCTTCATTGTTCTGCAGCGGAACGCCAATCCTTGACCTGCTAGAAAGGCGCAAATCGGCGCCCGTAAACGATTTTTTACCTTATTTTTTTAATACTGATAACTACCCAGCTGAGCATGCTGAAAGTGTGCAAAAGACCTAGCCGTAGAACCATTAGGGCTTTATACTGTCCAAACGATGTGTGGATTTTGGTGGAATATATGGATATGGGATGGCGTATCGACACGTATGGTATTAAATTTGTTGTAGGTGGAAGTAAAGAGCTCCATCTAATAAGAGATAATATCCCAATCGGCCGCTTCTTCTTTGTGCCTGATGATTCAACAGTGCCACCTCCTGAGCTTTGGCTAAATCTGAGTGGAGCAACTGTGTATTTCAAAGAAAAAGATTACCCCTTAATAGTTGATATGCTTCGCAACGAGGGGCCTGTATGGTTTGCAATCAGCGACACGAAACCTCCAGAGATCTTTACATCAAGCACAGAACCAGTCGGCGAAGAGGAGAAGTCGGCTAGATCTTAGGAGAGCTTCTGCAGTCACCATGAGATGACCTCCGCTCGCGAGACAGAGGTTTCTGTTATTCAAGTAATGGTAGAAGCGCCGCACTTCCGTATAGTGAGATAGAACGTAGAGAATTCAGTCTCGGCCCATATAACGATCCCATTCTATCTCAAATTCACTTGGTTGTTGTTGCTCTTGACGTTTCTTTTTTTGTCGATCTAGCTCTTGCTCTCGCCTCAATTCGCTCTCGAGATAGTATCGGTTTGCATCCTCGACCAAGCTAGCCACTATCTTCCAGCACACTCCGTCCCTTTGTATTGCCGCTTTGTCTTTGGGGCATTTATAGCGGATTGTATTGCCGACAATCTTTGCGTTGGCACTTACAGGGGCTTGTTCTTCGAAGTAACCCTTCCAATCTTCGGGTGGCGTGTTAGACAAAATATAGGGGACTATTACGTCATTCCTTGAGCGCAACGACTCCTCGGCTTGAGCACAATCAACCTCTAGGATCGTAATCTCTGCAAATCCCATGGCATTTCGCAGATCAATCGATTCGATGACCTGCCCCTTTACGTGCTGCTCAAAAAAGTGAGCAAAGGTCGTTTGTTCGAAAGTCTAATGGTATGGCACTTACGAACGGCTTAAAAGTTGCTGTTTGTCGGTATATGTACGCTGGGCGCTGCAAGTCTGAAACAATTATTAAAGCTACGGCGCATGTCGTACGTAATCGAGGTGCAACGATGAAAATACTCGGAATAAACAGCAGTCCGCGTGGGAAGAACAGTCGGACGCTTAAGCTAGTAGATGCTGTCCTAGATGGCGCGAGGCAGAGCGGAGCAGAAACGGAACTAGTTGATATCGGCGCACTGGACATACGGTATTGTCTCGGGTGTCAGGTTTGTTACGCCGAAGGCGAGTGCGTTCAGGAGGACGATCTCTATGACTTGTGGGAAAAAATGATGCGCGCCGACGGGATCGTGCTCGGCTCACCGGTGTACGTCCAAGGCGTCACCGCTCAACTCAAGACGGTGATCGACCGCCTGTCTGACGCAATCCATTGCCAGATGCTCGTGGGGAAGTATGGTTGCGCTGTGACCACAGCAGGGAGTTCCGGCATCAGTGAAGTGCTTGGCTACATGAATTACGTCCTCAACCAGCTAGGCGCGGTATCGGTCGGCGAGGCCGGTGCAGCCATTGGAAGGGATCCTGCAGCCCTTGATGCGGCGGTCACCGAAGCGTTTAGTCTCGGCCAAACGCTTGCTGACGCAATACAGACAAAGCGCCACTACGCTGATCAGGAAAGCACGATTGCCGAGAGAGGTGCGTTTTTCAGGCAGTTAGTGAAAGCGAACAAAGAGGCCTGGAGACATCAGTACGACTTTTGGATGGAGAAGGGCTGGATGTGACTGCCTCGTCCTGCTTTGACTACGCTGAGCAGCCTTGCCTTTATCGTCTGACACGTGCGTAAGTTCTAGGAACGTTTTCGAGGCAATCGTGCGCGTATGCAAAATCGTCTCGGGTTAATGGGTGCTGCCCGGTGCAGCGCCATCAAAGGTGTTGTCGTATGTCAACACCCACTCGTGTGCCGAAATTGTCGATCAGCGCGACAAGAATAGTGGCCTCAACAGTCGGGGTGTACGCTGGATTGCTCGGCATCGAACACGGGTTCTTCGAAACGCTTCAAGGCAATGTTGTAACAAACGGCACAGTGATAAATGCTATCGGCCCTCAGGCGGGTGTGGGAGGATCCGAACCTGCCTTGACTATCATCCCCACCTTTTTTGCCACAGGCGTCATCGCCATCATCGTCAGCATCATCGTCATTATATGGGCGGCCGCATTTCTACAGAGGAGATACGCTGGGCTAATTCTTATTCTCCTCTCAATCGTGCAACTCCTTGTTGGCGGAGGTCTTGCGCCTATTTTTCTAGGAATCATAGCTGGCCTTGTCGCCACCAGAATAAACAAGCCGTTAACGTGGTGGCACGCACACCTTCCTGTTACTCCGCGGCGCTTGCTCGCGCACTTGTGGCCATGGTCGCTCGTTGGATTCTTCGTGCTGTCTCTCATCGACCTTGAAATTGCAGTCTTCGGAAACAATCAAGATCTCATAAATATTCTTCCTCCATTCATCTTCGGGCTCCTTTTTTTTGACTATCGTTGTGGGGTTCGCGTACGATATAGAACGGACACGTGTGACTGGCGATGGAAGTGCAGAACAACAATTGGTAAACAGGGGTGAAAAGAATTGACGAATCAGGTGACTGATGTCGACGCCGGAAAGACCGGCTGGAGAGGTCTCTACGTAGTTAGCGGCGCGGCTGCTCTACTTGCAGGCGTATTAACCTTTATCGGAGGAATTTACCTCATTACAACAGGCCTTCAATCGAGCACAATAAATAGCTGGTTATCGTTAGTCGGAAACAATTGGCTTGTTGTGCTTTTTCAACTGCATGCTGGGATCAACGGAGTTCAACTGAACCAGCTATACATGCTGAATCTCTTAGACATTGGTATCATGCTCCTTGTCGCCATAACGTTTCTCGGTCTGTACGCTGCGGTCAGGAGTGACAGTAAAATCTGGTCTATAATCGCTTTAGTTCAGCCCTTCCTCGGTGTAGTGATCTTCATCGCGACGCTTTCTGCTGGTCGCTCCGCAGTAATGGGCGCGGTACTGGTCATCTCTTTTGTCATGCTTCTTCGGAGCACTACGTTCAGCAATGCCGTCGCATCTGCAGGAATCCCAGCAAGTGTGCTTCTATTGGTCGGAGATCTTAGCGCTTCTATCGCTCTGTCAAGTATTATTGCAGTTTTCGTCGGAATTGGATACGTTCTTTTAATCATTTGGTTCGTCCTTGTTGGCCAGCAGCTCATCCAACTTGGTCGCCCGGAAAGCAAAGGGGGATACGCCTGAATCAGACTTCGTCGACCGATGCCTCGCCGTTGAAGGTGATCTTGCTACCGTGCGCGTCTACGATCCGTTTTACGACAGCTAATCCCAACCCCGTCCCTTTGGCCTTGCCCGTGGTGAGCGGTGAAAAGAGCTTATCGCGCATATCAGCGGGGATGCCGACGCCTGTATCGTGGACACTGACGCCAATGGAACATCGGCAGTTGTAGCGCTGACAGTGAGCGTTCAGCCTTTAGGCATCGCCTGCGTAGCATTCAAAATAAGGTTGGCGAATACGCGATGCATGAGGTGAGAATCAGCGTTAACAGTGAAATCGCTTGTGTCGGTGACGATCTTCACGTCGTCGGCGTGCGGGAGCGAGTGGAGAACGTCATTAATGAGAGCGCTCACTGCCACCACCTCGTGTTTGGGTCTGAGGGGCCGGGCATAGTCCTGCCATCGCCGACGATCTTGTCCATGTAGAAGACCTGTTCGCCAACGCGATCAGAGAGCGCCTGTACTACCTTCCAGTCATCAGCACCGCGCTGGTTCGGGAGGGACCCGCTCGAATCGCAGCCTCAGTAGATCGACGATGTATTGGAGGCCTTGTAAGGAGTTGCGGAGGTCGTGACCGATCATCGCAGCAGTCTCGCCGATGCCCGCCAAGCGTTCGGCGTCTTTGAGCTGCGCGGTGCGCTCTTCGACGATGGTTTCGAGATGACCCGAGTAGCGTTGCAGCTCCTCTTCGGCATCCGACGCGATACGGAAGAAAAGATCGATCAGGGTTTTTACGATCCCGAACTGCTTGAAGAATGTTTGCTCGCAAAATGCCCTGGACAGGGGTGGCGGTTCGCTTTACGATGCTGTCGCAAGCAACAAACGAAATAACGCTCCCGCGCGAATGATCATGCTTGTGCGTGCAACGAGCAGAGAGCTACGGAAGAGGTAAACGGAACGCGCTGCTCAATTATATTTTGCTGAGCCGAAACCATATCAAAACTACCCGGCAAGGCTATGAGCAGACTTCAGTGCACGGCTTTAATAAAGCGCATCATCTCCTCGCTCGCCTGTGCGAATCCTGATCACATCGTCTACGGGTAGAACGAAGATCTTTCCGTCTCCGATCTCCCCCGTGCGAGCGCCGTCCATTATCGTATCAACAACCTTCTCAACGTCGCTGTCCGCTACGATCATCATTAGCTCAACTTTTGGGAGCATGTCTATCTGGTACTCTCGTCCCCGGTATATCTCTACAATTCCTTTTTGTCTGCCCCGACCTTTCACCTCTGTGATCGTCATGCTATAATGTCCGATCTCATCGAGCGCGTGTTTCACCACGTCAAGCTTGGTGCGTCGTATGATTGCGACTACTTTCTTCATGTGTGCCTCGGCGCTTCGCGCGGCTCGATTTGTGTGACATCTGCCGCCCCATGTGGGTTCTTGGCATCTAGATGTTATAAGCGACCTCGTCGTGGGCCGCCAAGTCGAGCCCTTGCGTTTCCTCGTCAGAACTTACACGCAAGCCAATTGTTAAATCTATCGCTTTAGCGATGAGCAGGGTCACGATCAATGAGTATATGAACGTCACCGTGATACCTAAGGCCTGTACAGCGAGCTGGTGCGGGTTGCCGTAGAGCACACCGGTTCCTGCCGCGTTGATGAACGGACTTGCGAAGAGCCCGACGGCGAGCACTCCCCAGATCCCCGAGAAACCGTGAATGCCGAATACGTCAAGGGCGTCGTCGTAGCCGAGCCGCGGCTTGATGAACGAGATTGCAGCATACGACACGAGCGCCGCACCCAATCCGATAACCATAGCGCTAACGACATTGACGAAACCGGCCGCAGGCGTGATGGCAGCGAGCCCGGCGATGGCGCCAGACGCCGCGCCGAGCAACGTCACCTTGCCGAAGCGAAGGTACTCGATGAGCATCCACATAAGCAAGGCGGTAGCGGCGGAGGTGTTTGTTACAATAAATGCTGAGGTGGCGAGCTGCCCGGCAGCGAGAGCCGATCCGGCGTTAAAGCCAAACCAGCCGAACCAGAGGAGTCCGGCTCCAATGATGGAATAGGTTAGCTGCTGCGGGAGCAATCGTCTGTCCTGTCGTGGCCTGAGCAGGAGCACGAGGGCGAGAGCCGCGACGCCGCTGTTTATGTGAACGACGATGCCGCCGGCAAAATCCAGTACACCTAGTTGTGCGAGCCAGCCACCTCCCCAGACCCAGTGTGCGACCGGTAGGTAAACGAGCGTGAGCCATAGCGGGATGAAAAGCATCCACGCGCCGAACTTGATGCGCTCGACAAGCGAGCCAGAGATAAGAGCAACGGTGATCGCTGCAAACGTCATTTGAAATATTGCGAAGAGTCCGAGCGGAATCGTGCCGTGCAATGCCTGTGACTCGAGAACGCCGTGGAAGAACGGGTTTGACGGTATCTCGATAATTCCGTGGATGTCAATACCAAAGACGGTCTCATAACCGTAGATAAACCAAATCACGCTCACCACGGCATACGCCGCAAACGACAAAAATAGCGTGTTTAGCACGTTTTCTTTTTTTACCAACCCTGAAAGAACGGGCAAGCCCCGGGATGGTCATCAGGACCACAAGTGCCGTCGAGATGAGCATCCAGGCCGTATCACCAGAATTCAAGACTGCTATTACCATAATTTCCCCCAGTCTCTAGCGATCGAGAGCGCTTGGCTCACGAGTCGGAAGGCGGAAGCCTATCGCCCCTCATTTCGCCTTTCATATAAATACCGATCGTTTTGCTGCCGCTCCGCTTGCATTATTCGAGCCTAGCCAGAAATTGCGACGGAGGCTCCGCTTGCTTGATTGAAAGCGAAATTGCGATCTAAAAATGCCTATTAGGGTAACAGGCCCTATAGAGGCTCCGACCGACTTAGTAACATCTCAACGCTTTGACGGATGCCTTCGAAACAGCAACCGGAGCCTAATACAGGATCCCACATCGTATAGTATCGACGCTCGCACGTCGCAACGCTGTCGGTTCAGATCCCAAGAATAATACGCGTGTCTACAGTCACAGCGTCGGAGATTCTATGATAAAAAAAGGTGTATTGCTACTGATCGCTGCTGCACTGATGGCTTCAGTGCTGACGGCAGGCTGCACATCGAACGTGGGGACCACAAGTCCTTCACCTTCACCGACGAATACGTATACAAGCCCGCAGGGCTTCACAATTAAGTACGCGTCGGACTGGGGAAAACCTGAGGAGCGATCAAACAGCACAGTCGTCATTTCTCTGCCAACCAATAATGCAGCTGAAAACCTCAACGTGCAAGTGATCAACCTTCCTTCGAACGCAACGCTTGCAACTGCAACGGAAAACGGCACGTTCACCGTAGACCGCTACCACGACGGGGTGTTGCTGAGTGCTGAAGAAAACACAACACTTGCCGGACTCCCCGCTACAACGTACATGTATCAGGCGACAATTGATGGAAATCCACTCAATGTGCTTAAAACATGGACACTAAAAGGTGGAAAGGCGTACGTCATCACATACAAGGCTGGCTACGGCACCGGGACTGCAACCGACCCCAACAACATCTTCGACAAGTACCTAACCACGGCGCAGCAGATGATCGATTCATTCCAGATTAAGTAGGCATCGTTCAGGAGTTGAAGGTGCCGCGGGCTTCCTAAGGGGTTAATCCCCCTCTGCTTCTTTTTTTTCTTTTCTCTCACTTACAGCACGTTATTGACCTCCTATAGCTCAGGCACGATAAGGAAGCTATTCAAAAGGAACTCGAACTTGTGACTCTGCGGTTGCCAGCGCCTGAAGTCGGCTTCTGGGCACGCTTATCCGACGGAGGGAGAAAGAAGCATCAGGAAGCTTTATCGTCCCCCTTTTTAACCTAACAACTTAACAAATATGTTAGAGGGGAATCACCATGGGACTATTTGATAGGTTCAAATCAAAAACTGCAACAACGCAGGAAGGGCAGACAGCGAGGCAAAGGAGTTATGAATGGTATGAGAAAGGACTTCCCCTTTACATGACAGGTCACAACGAGGATGCGATTCCGTACTTCGATAAGTCGCTCGAGATCGATCCAAACTACGAAGATGCGTGGACGAGGAAAGCATATGCGCTTTTCAAATTAGACCGCTTCCAGGAGGCGCTCCCGTGCTTCGATAAGTCGCTCGAGCTCACGAAGAAATCCGATTATTATACGTGGGAGTTCAAAGGACACACGCTCGCACGCCTAGGCTGCGACCAAGAGGCGATCTCGTGCTTCGATAAGTCGCTCGAACTCAACCCGAACAAGAATAAAACGTGGACGGGCAAAGGAAATGCGCTCGCACGCCTAGGCTGCGACCAAGAGGCGATCTCGTGCTTCGATAAGTCGCTCGAGCTCAACCCGAGCGATGTTATGGCAGAGATAAGTAAGCAGCAGGTACTCGAGAGAAATCGTAAAACCGCTAAGAACTGAGGACAAGAAAAAAGCACTTGCTTCGATGCCTCTCCCTAATATGTGGATCAGGACGTGCGCGGCGAAAGGTCAGCTCTATCCACAGGTGCAGAACCTGATACAAGAGGCACAGGCGTTGCAGGGTTCGTGAGGGGCTTTCTTTATCAAAAAACTGATCATTTTCAAAGGGTTAAAATAGTATTGACAAGATAGCTTAGTGTTTGGTCAAAGCCCTGAGGCAGCTTATACCGTTTGCAGTGATTCAGCCGGTCGCATCCCGGGTTTATTTTCTTGCGATCCTGTATCAAGTCTTTGGGCATTTGACCACCAGCTGTCTCTTGCTGTAATGCGCTGAACGTCTAATAGGGTGGGGATCAATCTGTCCCCCTTCTTCCTACCGTTTCTTCACTTTCAACACGTTCTCGCCGCAGGATTATCACCCGTAGCGCAATAGTAGAGTTGTGCAAGCAACCCAGCCCAGAACCAGTATAGGCGAGATGAAGCAGGCCCTCTACAAGCTCTTTGCTGCCTACATTCACACAATACCGCTGGAAGAGCTAATAGAAAGCGTTGAACGGGCCAGGCTAGACGCTAAACTAAGGTATGTGGTCATTTACGGGGCGACCTGCAGGTACTGCCTCGCTAGAGCAGAACGGCTTGACGGGTCGTATTTGCGGACGTTTGCGCTTGAGTTAAGAGAGCAGCTTGCCCAGACCCTCGCTGCTTTTGTCATGTCGATTCTGACGGAGCCGCGTAGGCCCCTAGACGCGGAAAGTGCTGCGGAGCTACCTCTCCGCCAGATCATTGAAGTGTTGCAGCAGGTGATGCGCACTCATGACGCAGAAAGCTTGCGATTTCTGTGCTCGAAATCTACGGAGACGGTTATCGCGAAGTACGAAGTTCAAAGTTATGAGATTCCGTTGCATGTACAAGCCAACGCACAACGTACCTTTAAGCGGCCAGCAGAAGGAGCATTGCAAGGGCTCCAATCGCTGAAATTGGGGATCCAAAATGCCGCTAGAATCGTCATCCGTCGACTAGGAGCGCACACTCCGAACACCCCTACTCTCAGCTCGCGCAGATACAATCGGTGCTTTTGAGCGCTCTGATTCAGCGTATTATCATTCAGCGTAGAAGGCTTAAGCTATTAAGCTCCTCAACGATTCGATCGACCGCATTGACCATATCTTCGGGCTTTTTCCCGCCGGTTACAACCAGTTTGCCGGAACCAAACAAAAGAATCACCACTTTAGGATCCGATACCCGGTAGACGAGGCCGGGAAACTGTTCGGGCTCGTACTCAATGTTCTCAAGCCCGAGACCGATGGCAATTGCGTTCAAATTCAAAACTGCATGAAGATCCGCTGACGCGACGATGTTTTGCACCTTAATCTCCGGCGTTCCCTTCACGTCGATTCCGATATTTCGTAGACTTTGAAATACGTTTTCCAGGCCCTTGTACACGTCATCTATGCTCTTTGCGCCTGTGCAAACGATTTTTCCCGATCGAAAGATTAGTGCAGCGGTCTTCGGTTCCTTGGTGCGATAGACAAGGCCCGGAAACCGTTTAGGATCGTAATCTGCGCCCTCTAAAGCAAGCGTTGCTTGCTTGAGGTTTATTTCTTGTCCAATGTCGGTGGATGCAACCACATTTACAATTTCAACAGTGTCCCGCGGTTCAGCCATACGCTTCCTTCTTCCCTGTAGGTTTATAAAGGCTTAAGCTGGAGAGCTCGAGAGCTGCGCGCGTTTGATACGTCGAAAAAGAAGGAAGTTATCAAAACTGCCTTAGCGTGCAAGCTGCGCGCTCACGCTTTGAGATAAAAGCCGCAACGGCCGCGTACTATCCTTCTTTTTAGTGGCATGTGATGATCACCGGTACCTGTATTTTGTCACCGAAGGATTAAATGCTGATGATCATTACAAAAGTTGTGGGCAATGAGCCCTGGCTCAAGAGGCAACGCAAGAAGACCTTGACACAATCAAAGAATTAATAGCTGAATGTTGTGAGCTCCTACCAATTATGAAAGGTGAATAAATGAAAGAGAGGTTATTAGAGGTTATTGACTTGCTCAACCATGAGAAAGAAGACCTAGATCAACTGTGTAAAGACGTGTCGTTCCCTGAAACGAGACTGGCCCGTTCTGCTGCGATGACCAATAGACGGGTGAGAGAGATCTTAGAAGAAGTTCTTGAGGGTATTGACGGTGAGTGAATAAATGTATCGATGTTGCAGAGCAACACCGCATCAACAGCCTCCCGTTATAGATATTCCAGAACAGAGTGAAAAACGTAACCCTCTTATATGTTCTGCTTCAGGTTCGATGCAAACTCTTCCGCATTTTTGAGGTCTTCAGCACTAGGTCTACCCTTGTTCATTCCCCCAAATAGTTTAAGGAAGCTATTGGTGTTAAAACCTTTACAACTGAATTCATCAACGATTATGTAACCTTTAGATTGCAGTTTTTCCCTGAGCAGCGAATGATCTTTGGCGACTTTGGCTTCTCCTGTAATTCCACTGGTTGAGAAAATGAATGCTTTCTTGTTGGTGACCTGTGGTAGTCTATCGGCAAGGCCAAGCAGATATTCATGGTGTTTGCCACCATATATCCCTGAGCCAAAGCCAATTAGGCTATACGCTTGAAGCTCTTCAAGGTTTACTTGCTGTGGCGTTTTTATTTGTGCATCAAGTACTTTTGCGAAGGCTTTAGCGATTTTCTCAGTATTATTGTGATGATAAGAATATAAAACCAATAGAGATTTCATTGCCATAATTCAGAGCGTGCTGAATATAAAACGGAATATGGCCATAAGGCCGCAAACGCCCCCAACTGTTAAGGCGGAGCCAATAAAGAAGATAAATCCATATCTTGCTACGCTCTCTATTATCGTCATCGTTTGCCCTCCTCCGGGTCGGTATCTTCTTTAAACGTGCACTTCCTTAGGTTAACCAATATTTCGGGGGTGATTTGGTCATGTTTGGCGCATTTCATACCTAGCTTGTGGAGCTTACAGAAATAACATTGCGGTATCATAGCCGTCATAATCCGAGCGTCTCTTTAACCACCTAGCTAGGCGTATACCAAAACCGTTATTGTATGCGCTGGACTTTATACATTTGGCGCTTTCGATGTCGTTAAGATTGTGCTGCTAATCATCATTTTGGGAAGTCGCTACGTGTGCTGCGTTAAGTAACATTTAAAGGCCGATCTTTGCTGGTCACAAGAGGTCAAAGTGTTACGATTTTGTGATGATCAACCATGGCGCGTTGTCGACAAACTGACAACGGAACTGCTGGTTGCACGGATGAGGATTCCAATCGGTGCGGCGCAGTTCTTCGGCAGTTCACAGAAGCGGCCCAGTGTTTTAAGCGCGCCCATTAAATATGCCCTGTAAGTCCGCTTTGTTGGAGAGATTCGTTCGTCCTGACAGCGGTTTACCCCTCTCGAAATCGGACAAGATAGGCGCTGAGATTGCTTGACGTGATCCACCGGTGACGTTCTAAATCAAAAGCATGACTGCCAGCTATGAGTTTTTGCAGTTTTATAATTTTGTAAAAAGGCAAACGAAGGCTGTTTTGACGATATTGCGAGGTTAGGTTTATATAACAATTCCCGGGACGCTTTATATGGCCAAAGAAGCCTCTGCCGTCCCAGCAGGATGCCGCAGAACGCAAACCCCGCTTGCACCAACAGAATTCAGAGGTGAAGATCAATATGCCATACAAGGATAATGACAGGGCCCACGAATTTTACGAGGTAAACGCATGAAAAAGTCCAAAGATACCGTAAAGCCAATGAATCTTGAGAAAGAGCCGGGGGAGCGAGAGCTTTGGGAGCAGCGACCGCGAATCCGACAAAGCCTATGGTGCCTTTCAGACGTACTTAAACCTGGGGATGGGCCATAGAACGTATGTTGCGGCTGCGAAAAAACTCGGAAAACACCGAAATTACGAGGCAGCTCTGCGTCAGTGGGCCAGCAAGTATCAGTGGCGTGCTCGCTGCCAGGCCTTTGATGCCGCACAGCTCGAAAGAGAGCGGGAAGAAGCAGAGCAGACCCGTCTGCAGGTCTTTGCAACCAGCTTCATGATAGGCAATTTCTTTCTTACTCACGTCGCGGACGATCTCAAACTATCGTGGCTTGGTGAGTGGGTCAATCCTGATACCGGCTTAAAAGAGAAATACACACCCAACGAGGCGTTTAGCGTCACACAAAAACTCAAGCTCTTAGCAAGGGGCTACGAAATGGCGGTGCGAAACGCCTCTGCACGAAAGCAGGTCTTACTCGATCAGGGCACGAAGACCGTCGAGAAGACGGCGTTTGATGAGGCGTTCGACGAGATAATAGAGACAGACCCAGATCTACACGATGCCTACGTACGACTCATATCAGAAGCGCTTAAGAGATCACATTCAATCCGCGATAAAAAGCCGCGCGGTTCATGTTAACAGTACGGTGAAGGTGAGTTAGCTTTAGCTTAGCAGCGTGGACGGCTGAACAATCAAGAGAACCTATCAAGATGTGGTAGGAATATGAAGGTCTATGCCAGCAGGAACGCCAACGCTTACTATCAAGAAGTGTCCGCAATGCGGAGAGGACGTTGAGATTTTCTCTTCGGATGCTAAGGTGCAATGCAGCACGTGCGGGGTAACGATATTTAACGACATGAACTTGTGTATTCGTTGGTGCGCCCGTGCAAAAGAGTGTTGGGGTTCTGAACTCTACGAGCAGTTTAAAAAGGCCGACAACGAGCAAGTAGAAAAGTCGCCTTAACGTGATGCTTCGAAGTGGCACTCCAAAGTTAACCGAGAGAGGATTAGGGAAAATAGCGGGCAACGACCGCTCGCACATGTTGAAGCCATTGGCAGCGTTGATCTTCAGTACTTGTCACCACCACACAGAACATTTCGCGGTAGAAGGTGCTAACGCCGCACAGGTCGAAAATGCAATTCTTCCACAGGAGTTCCAACGGATCGCCAAAGACATCCCGTTCCCGTTCCGGCCGGGTGTTGGAGGTATTAAACACGAGCGCGGCTTTGGCTTTTAGTAATCCGATTGGCACGCCTTCGCCTTGATCGCCTTCCAGAAACCGATATGCCACATCTGGCCGCAGAACGCGATCAATCCAGCCTCTCAAAATCGCGGGCGGCTGTCCCCACCAGTTTGGATGTACGATAATGATACCATCGGCTGTTGCGATTTCCTGGCAATGCGCCGCAATTTCAGACGGGAGCGGCGCACCTTTCGGAAACTCGGCGTGAAACAAGAGCGGATCAAAATGTTCCGCATACAGATCGTGGAATGTGACTTGATGTCCATGCTGTAGCAGGATAGTCATGGCAGTGTGTGCAATGGCATGGTTGAAACTCTGTGGGTTCGGGTGCGCCAGAATAATCGAAATGTTCATGAAAATTCTCCTTAAGAATGGTTATGGACGCCTAAGTGTAAATGAAGAATCCTAGTGCTAGGAGACTGGATATGGTGTATTTTTTTAATGAACTGTGATTCCAAGATAAAGGGCAATCTTTAGCATATTGCACCTCAGATCTGATATTTCCATACACTCACAAAGCTATATATGCGACTCCTAAAGCTTTTTACCGATCAGTTTGGCAATAATAGATGTAGTGGTTCCTTTGGCAAAATTTCATAAAAAAATCCGAGCTAAGCGAAGATGTACTTGAAACCGGCGAGAGGGGTGAGCATTTGCCTGGACCCGAAGACTACGATCTGATTATTGTTGGAGCCGGGCCTTCTGGGCTTTTTTGCGCCATAAACTCCATGCAGAATGGTAAAAAGATATTGGTTCTAGAAAGAAAGAATTCCCCAGGGCATAAGCTCCTGATATCAGGCTTTGGCCGCTGCAATATAACTCACAATGGTAATATTCAGGACTTTCTTGACCACTATGGAAATCATGGCAGGTTCCTGCGCCCGGCTCTTCTCGGCTTCACGAACCGCAATCTCATTTCTTTCTTCGAAGACCTGGGCCTGGGCATGGTCCAAGAAAGGGTAGGTAAGATATTCCCGGACACTATGCAGGCAAGAGATGTGCTGGATATCTTGACCCTACAATGCCAGGAATTGGGGGTAGTCATCAAGTGCAGTCAGGCTGTCAAGTCCATAACCAGGAGGGAGGATGGTTTTTTTGTGGGCTGTGTTGGTGGCAGCTATCGCTCCAAGCTGCTGGTGATAGCCACAGGGGGATGCTCATACCCAGCCACCGGATCGAGCGGAGACGGCTACAGGTTTGCCGGCATCCTTGGCCACAGCATATCTGAGATCGGTCCGGCTCTAACCCCTATTCTCATAAAGGACTATCCTTTCTCTGAGCTAGCTGGTCTCTCGTTTTCGGATATGAAGATCTCGCTCTATCGCCATGCAAAAATCAAAGAACATCGGGGGGATATTCTATTCACCCATAATGGACTCTCGGGCCCAGGAATTTTGGACTTATCCAGATATATCAGAGCAGAAGACGTAATTAAGCTCTCTTTTGTGCCGAAGGACAGACGAGAGGCACTGGAGGAATGGCTCGTGGAAAGGGCACGGCGCAATGGTGGAAGGAGCTTACGGTCTGTGCTGGCAAGTCTGCCTAACTTTGTGCCTCCTGGTGTGCCGCTCTCTCCCCGTTTGACAAAGAGGTTGCTGGAGATCTCGGGGATTGCCTCTGACCTGCAAATGGCTCAATTGACCCGAAAGATGCGAAATCGATTGATTGATAATTTGACAGGTCTACCTCTAGTCGTATCCGATGTTTGTGGCTTTGACCTGGCCATGTGCACCAGAGGTGGAGTGGAAACCGCTGAGGTCGATCCCAAAACCATGCAGTCCAGACTGGTCAAAGGACTTTATCTGGTGGGCGAGGTTTTGGATGTGGACGGGGATACGGGGGGCTATAATCTGCAAGCGGCATTTTCTACGGGAATGCTGGCTGCTAGGAGCATCAAGAGCGATTTTGACAGAATTAGCGGCTAAGGCTCAATTAGATGATACTGAGGCACTCGATGCGCTCGTTTCGTCCTTCAGGAGTACCGAGAATGACGGACATGAAAAAGAAAAACGTTACTCGTATTTTAGCCCCTTACGAAAGCGCTTGGTGTTATGTACGATTATCGATAGACAAGTCGGTGCGGAAAGTCGCAAGGCATGATCGCGGCAGGACTATCCGTCATAGGAATTGTTAAGAGCGTTATAGACATCGAGGGCATAGAGGGTTAAAAATGACATGCTGCCGTCCAAGTCAAACACAGATAGCGCGCGATGGCGTTAAGGGAATAATCATATCGACAATAGAGGTTAACGGCGCGCCCGAAACCGCGCTTATTGATAAAAATACGAGTTACGTCGTCGCTAAGTATAATACGCTCCGGGGGGCGCTAAATGGACATGCCTATTTTTGCGATGCGGTCGCCAAATCCTACGTGATAAAAGACGCCTGGGATGATGAGATAACCCTCATACCGCGCGACGAGAACGACCCCTATTATTTAGAGCGTGTCAAGATAAGCGCGGATAGGTGTTTTTAAAAATATGGCATTTTAACTGATGAGGAATTTTCAGCAGAAAAGAAACGGTTGCTTGAACACAGGCAACTTGGCGCTATACTTTGTTCTTCCGCTAGAAGCCCTCTTAACCTCTCTAAATAGGAATTATTATGCCAAAGTTCGCCACTTGCAAGAGCGTATGCAATTCAAACCGACAACGGCGACTTCCGCCGTGTGAAGACGGGGGTTTTTGCGCCTGCAGTGTCATTTTTACGTTGCTCGGAAGCGTTTCTTGACGTGCCTTTGGGCGACACTACTACAAGAAACGCGAGCATTCCGTCGTAGACCGTTTGGTAGATCTGCGTTGGAAGACCCACTAATGATGCGAACGTATGGGGCAACCGAATCGTTGGATAGCTGTAGCCTGCTTTTGCGTGGTGGAGCGAGATTTTGCTGCCATGAATCTCCAGCAGCTTGTGTTTTGGCGGCGCACCGTAAGTATATAGGGAGTGTTCAGCGGCTAGCATAGTATTTGAATGGTCGGCGCTGGCAGTTAATGATTATGATTCGCCCCTGAGGACGTTTACACGATGGCACGGCCAAAAGACAGGCACGAGAAAACTTTTCAGCGGCTGCGGCGAGACGTCATTGATGCTTTTGAGCGCGAGCAATGGGCTTTTGGCATAGCAGTGCTGGAATTTGCCCGCTTTGCCAAGTAGTGGTTGTGAATGCGTGCGACTTAAGAAAGCGTAAAGACACGCTACGGGACGGTTATTTTTTTTCGATTTCCTTTGATTTCTGGGGCCCGTTTAAGATCTGGGCTACTTACTACAGGCGTTCACACACTAACGTGCAGCACGACGCGGAGCGCAGAGCCGATTAGGAAGGACACGAACGCGATGCCAAAACTCAAGACGAGCATCTGAGGGAAGCGGGACCAGAACCGCTGATTAAACAGAAACGCGTTGTAGACGCTGAAGAGCGCGATAATGATCAAGGCAAGCAGGAGCATACATGCGAGCGCGACTATATAAGAGGCGAAAAGGAAATACGGCGTAACGAGGATTGCCGCGGTGAGCAGGTATGAGCCGCCCGTGTATCCCGCCGCTTTTGCTGCGCTGAGCGCCGCCGACTCCGATTGCTTTTCCAAATACTCAGATGATGCCATTGAAAGCGCGCCCGTTACGCCGACGACAATCGCGGCAAGCGCGATGAGGGTAGTGCTCTGCAGTGCGAACGTAAATCCCGCGATGGCGCCGGTAACTTGGATAATCGCGTCATTGAGCCCTAAGACGAGCGCTCCTACATAGAGCAGCCGCTCTTCATCCATCGCATTTCTGAGCGCCGCGATGTGATTCATCTCTTGCTTGGCGACGCGCGCTGCTTGTGGGACGGCGTTCGATAAGGAGGCGTATTGCCGTCGGATGAAAAAGTCGCGCAGCTTCATCATAAAGATGATGCCAAAGGCCCGTGCGATCCAGTAGTATACGCGAAGCTCCACGGCGTTCGGGGCGACGTCTCGGCCGGTCGCCTCTTTCAAAAGCGCGTAGTATCTGAGCTCGTCTTGCGCGATATGGTTCAGCACCTCGCGATTCGGCGGCTCTTTTACCGTCTGGCCGAGCTTCTGGTAGAGCGCGTACTCGGTAATCTCCATTTGTTGGGCCCGAAGCGTCTTTTTCTGGATCCTTTTATCCACGCGCTCGTTTTTGGCCAGGTAATCGCCTCCTTATCGACGTGCACTTTTTCATGACCGTTGCGCCTTAACTGTTTGCTGAGCAACACCCTTCTATCTCTATTTTGGGAAGTGAAGATGTTACAAAACTTGATAAAACTACTAATTTTGTAAAGTGACGGAACCTGCCGCGTGCCACGATTAGTATCTGTAATACGAGCAAAAAATCGTCGCCAAACGAACAACGCGCTCCGACAAACAAATCGCATGCCTTAAGGTGCTGCGGTTTCATTTGGTGGCAGACGGGCCAAAGGGCATGCGCGAGCAGACTTTCCAGCGGCTGCGGCAAGACGTCATTGATGAAGAGAGAAAGTGGCAGATCAGCGACACTTACTAGCGATTGTCTTTAATTACTCCGTGATCGCCAATAGCCAGCAATATCCGCTTTTACGAAAGCCGCTTTATAGGGGTTTTTTTCGCACCACCGATCGTAGCAGTAATTAAACCGTGGATTGCTAATCTGCACCGTTGAGCACGGTTCACACTCAGGGCGGTCACGCTTTGCCCTAACAGCGGTTATCTTTCCAGTACCACAGCCATTGCATTGGTCAGGTGGATTCACTTCGTGTTTCTCTGAGTCTCCCATTTTTATCACATCCTCACTAGTGACCTGTTTGCACTGCTATATCGGTCTTCGCTATAGAAAGAAAGCTATTGCTGAGGCACGAGCCTTCGCAAAGACAACCGGCCGCAGCAACCACCGTAACCTATCACGCACGCTCGCCCGATAGGCCGCTCTCGTTAGAATTTGCCGCCCTCGATGGCTAACTGAAGGCGCGTATGTGCTTCACATCGGCGGCGATTTCTTCTTGTATTTCCATAGTCATCTTTTCGTCTCAGTCTCAGCGAAACGAGTCCATTTATTGCCTTTAATAGGTCGGCCTGGCACGTCCTCGCGTCGCTTCTTGATGTTCTTTTTAGATTTAGCTTTCATTTTCTTATCAATCGCTAGGGCACCCACAGCTCAAGCGTTAACTGTCTGGTCCGCAGTGTGAGCAAGGAACCTTGCTTAAGTCGTTCTTCTTTCATGATTCATTTCTTACGCTTGCGGTACGCCTTCTGGCGGCACGCGTTTGAACAATAAAGATTGCTAGTCCGCGCTTCTACCAAGTAGGTGCGGCGCTCCCATTTGTCATAGTACGGCACCTTTGGCATGCATTTACCGCACTCAATGCACGCGTTATGTTCGCGGCGGTGGCACTTCGTGCAATGCTTCACGTAAACCTTGTCACCACATACCGGACATACGCCAAAACTCGCAGGCGCAGATAAGGCTCTCGCGGCTGTCAAACCACAACAGACAACGTAGCTGCTACTAATTCGGCTATAAAGATTTAAGGCTTTACTCGCAGTTTGCCAGGTGCGTGCCACAGTTGAGAGTTGCAACAACGCCGTCCTGTTGATGTTCTTGTGGCCAGGCACCTGCTGTAATCTTCTCGTGTTGGCTCATTACTGCGATGAGTACCTCTTTTTTTAGCCGCATGCGGCAGAGAGATTGCCGCTTTGTCGACTCATTTCTTCACACTAATGCACGACGACGATTGCCGTTCAAAATGACAACCGTTATTGCCGATAACTTACCTTTTAGCCAGTTTCACTTAACAAAAGTGCTGCTTCGGGAAATCCGGGAAGAGACTGCTCTTACCTTAGCCTTGCTCAAGTTATCGGCAGCTGAGTCGAGGAAGTCGGATCATAATGATTAAGTGGACAGCGTCGCTATGGACCTCTATGTCAGCCAACGATTATTATCCAGAGCAGGTTGCAATGCCAAATAACGAGCTGTTCGAAATCCATCGCAGCAAAATCTCGCTCCATCGCGCACAAGGGGACTACCGCTACCCAACGATACGGCTGCCTTATAGGTTCTCAAAGCTTGCAGGACTGCGAACGCGCATCTATCAAACGGTTCATGCCGGGGCTCTTGCGTTTCTCATTGTCGTTTCGTCAACTTCAACCAGTCCAGATAAACGCGAAAACGCCCACTCAAGCGCTAAATCCTCCGTCTTCACACGGTGGAGGTCGCCGGTTCGAATCTGGCCGAGCCCATTGGTTTTCGTTTTTGTGGGGGCCGAAGCTTTCGTTTGAAAGAAGAAGTGATTTTAACTTATTGATCTGTGATTCAAGAGCATCAAAGCGTTGATCGTCGTCTATTTCATTATCCAGTTTTACAACTTTGTCGTCGGGTTGTAAAACCTTACCATTCTAGCACGCTTTTCGCGGTGACAAGTAGAAAGGCCCTTTTACCATTTCGTTCAGTTTCAAACACATCAGCTATCTCACCGATAGTATCAGCAAGATGCGGAGGTAGCCGAATTTGAGGGTAAATCTTGCCTTTTTTCGCCGAAAGCCGACCAATTTTAGATTTTCCCACAAAACGCATTCGCTGACCGACGTAATTTTATGCACCGTATTAATCAAGCATTATTGATTGATGCCTCAGCACGCGCAGCAGAAAGCTACCGTGGCCTCTGCAGGGTATCCTACGCTCGGCGCTGTCCGGTCTCTAGCGCCCATTGCGTCTTGCGGGGTCGGAGCCTGTATTAGGCTCCGGTTACTATTTTGAATGCGTTCCTGAGGACGTGTTTAGGCAAGAGGTAGCGAAGCCATAGCCGACGTGTGTTTCGACAATTGAATGTTAGAGGGCACTGATACGATTTGTATTTCGCGTACCGGATGTAACGTAGTTTTATACATGCCGTCGAGTAGTACCAGGAGGCGATCCGTGTCGCATGGCAAGCATTCTCATAACAGGTTGCAGGGGCGGCATAGGGCTCGATGTTGCCTGCCGGCTCCTAAAAAGAGGGCACACGGTGTATGCAACCGTTCACCGTGAGAGCTCAGTCAATGACGTCCGAACTGCCTTGCAGTCGTGTGGCGAGAACTTCGTCGTGGACACGCTTGACACAACGGACTCCAGCGACATCAACAAAGTGGACAACTGGGACATTGATGTTCTAATCAACAATGCAGCGATCGGCGATTCCGGAGCCTTAGCAGAGATAGATCTTAAAAGAGTTAAGGCCGTATGTGAGACCAACGTGTTTTCAGCGTTACGGCTAACGCAAAGAGTCGTGCCGGAGCTCATCGCAAAGGGCCAGGGGAGGATAATATTTATGGGCTCAATGGCAGGGCTTACTCCCACGCCCTTTTACGCGCCCTATGGGATAACCAAATCTGCACTCGAAAGCGTTGCGTCCTCGTTACGAACGGAATTGAAACCCTTTGGCACCAAAGTCATCATCGTCAACCCAGGGGTGTACAAAACGGGCTTCAATGAGAATTTCATGTCGCAGAAATACGAGTGGATGGGCGCACAGAGCCTGTACAAAGATCACATGGCATATGTGCGTCGCAAAGGAGAGTGGGTCATGAAGCTCGCGTTACCAGGCACTTGGAGCATCGCAAGACAAGTGGTGAAAGCTGTAGAATCCCGGTGGCCCAAGCGCAGGTACGTGGCTCCCGGGTGGGAGTGGGTTTTTCTTCCACTCCTTCGCTGGTTCGGATAAACGCTCCAAACGCGTGCGCCCTCCTCATCGTCGCCTTTCATCCAATCATCAGGTAATCCCTATCATTCAGCCTAGAAGCGGCCCTGCGCAACCAAACAAACAAAAGGAGCGAAGCAACTGCGGATCTCGCTTCATTCATCTTGCTTTACGCGGGCAATCGCTTATTCGAGTGCCGCCCTGTCGGAGCCTCAATAGGGCTCCAACTTATTACTTGCGGACAATAGAGTCGGACCTATATTAGGCCCCCGCTGCTATCGGCCATCTTTTTAGGAGATCCCCACTGCCCTGTCAGTTCCCTGCCCCGTAGTCATATTGAACCCGTCAACCTTCCCGCCGTTATCCCGCGTGAATATGAACGAGTCCGGAGACTCGCTCGTCACAAAAAACGTGTCGTTGTTCTCGTGAAAAAGCTTGACGGTCTCGTTAGGCACGCTCGAGGTGTAAAAGAGCTGGTTGCCGTCCTGAAATACTGTGTAGTTCCACGGCACCCCTACAGCCTGGTAAGTTCCGATGTAGTCCTGTAACGCCGTTGCGTTCAAGGGCGTTTGCTGCCTGTCGATCCTTTGGGGCAGACTATAAGGCTCTCCAAAGGTGATTGCTTTGAGGTCTTTTGTAACGTTTAGCACGTAGGTTCTGTCGTAGTTTGACAGCCACACAATGGTCACGTTATCGTCGGGGAAATACAAGGTCTCCGAAATGTAACCGAAGTTGCGCCCAGCGAAGCTGACGACGGTGTGGTTTTCAACGCTCGCTTTAGAAACCCCGTAGCTATGTTCAAGCATCGCACCGACGGACGCAGGAGAAAGGATCCCTCCCCCCGTTTGAAATACCTGCCCCCACCTGTAAAGATCTTCGGTCGTGGAGTGAAGCGATCCGGCACCGTAAACGTTGTGGACGTTTTGCACATCGTAGTTGATGAGGGTACTAGCCTCAGTAGTATACCCGCACGCCAAATTTGGGACAAAATCGCTCGCTTCTTGTCCTCCCGTGCTGTTCATCCCGAGCGGCTTGAAGATATTCTGATACAAGTACTCGTCATACGACTGGCCCGATGCCTGCTCGATGATGTAGCTCAAAACGATATAGCCGTTATTGGAGTAGCTGTAGTTCGTTCCGGGCGCAAAGTCGAGGGGCAAGGCATAGAACCGATGCACGAGGTCTGACAGCGCGATGTTGGTCGGATCGGTGACGTCATACCCCCCTTCGCGCGGCATCCCGGAGGTCTGATTCAGCAGTTCGTAGATCTTTATATCCTTCCACTGCGGCGGGGCGTCGGGGATGTACTGCGTGATTGGATCAGTGACATTTAGCCGTCCTTCTTCCTGCAGCTTCATTATGGCAGCAGCGGTGAACGGCTTCGTGTTCGAGGCGATCCGGAAAACAGTCTGTGGCGTGTTTGGGACGGAACAATCGTAATTTGCCATCCCGTACCCTTTTGAGAGGAGGACGGTACCGTTCTGTGCCACGAGCACGGCCCCAGAGAACTGCCCAGCGTCGGTGAGAGCATTCATATACTCGTCAAGTTTTGCCGACACGGCGGTGCCTGAACCGCAGGAAAGCACGTGCGTGCCGCTGCTGGGTTGCGTGGCACCGAGCGCCACCGTTGCGATGGAAGCCGTGAGAAGGAAGATCACGATAGGAGGCACGAGAAGCTGCTTTTTCATACCAAACGCCCGGCTATTCTTTTCAACGTTCGAAGCACACCGTGCGCGTATAAGAAATTTGCGTTATTATATTGGGGAATCTTACCTCTTTTTAGCAGTCGAGCAATGACTTGGCTTCTCACAATTTATCAGACGCGCCGTCAGCGATCTGATCTATAGGATTGAAGCGCCAAGCCTGCGCGACCGTAATGAGCGCCCAAACAACCCGTTGCAATGCCTTACATAAATGTTGTAAACGTGCTCAGGCATAGATGCAAAGGCGTCAAACGTCGGAGCTGTATTAGGCTCCGGTTCTAAACTGGCCGGTCAAGACCAACACTAATGAGATACCGTTTCCTTCACTTGCTCAAAGTACGTCCTACAACGTCGGGATGCGGCGCGCGAGTTCGGCCCAGTCGCCGCCGACGGCCTCTTTAATGAGTTCCTTTGCGCCGGCGAAGGCAGGTGCCGGCATCACCATCTGCCAGATACGGGTCATGTTCTCACGATCGTCGTGCCCCATCAGTGGGAACATCCACGCCACCACTTCCGGGAACCGCTCCTGGGGAATCTCGCCGGCCATGATACCAACCGCCTTCTCTTGCTCGGGCATAGGGACTCGTTCCCTGACAATCCGATAGAGGTGCGTATCTTCCTTGTCGAGGTGGATGTTGAGATGAAAACGGAACGCGGCGGTGGCCCTGGCGGTTCTTAATGGGTCACGCGCAGAATACGACGTATTCAACTCATCAAATGCCGCGTCCAAACCACGGTGGTCTTTCACATAGGCTTCAGCAACTAAGGGCGCGACTTTCTCGAGTGCCGGGAAGACGGCCAACTCTTCGCCGTGGGCGTGCCAGACCAATACTTCGTTGAACAACCGGAAACGCTCGACTGTGGCGTCAAGACCCTCCTTTCCCCGTGCTGAGTCCAACGCTGCAGCATCGATATGCTCCATGTCATTCCTGAACGCATTGTGAATGGCCAGTATTGCATCTACAGGTTCTACCATGACAATTCCCCTGTGTATTAGTTATAAAACATTACTGTCTGAATAGTGCAGATCCTATTCCCTACGCTGAAGAGTGAACGTACGACGTATTGTCTCGAAATCGGATTGTTGTGCATCCCGATTGCGTTGCACGCAAAATCAGCGGAGCGCTGCGACAGAATGAGAGTATGGAATCAATCGTCGTGATACGGGACGGAGATTTGCAAACTCGAAGTTTGACCGTTGCCTATTTGTCACATTTGAAGAACACTACCCGCCCAATGCTTTGCGGACACCTCATATCACGTGCTCAGGCAGCGGATGCTTATAGTGCTTCCAATCAATGTCGATGACTACAAGCTTTAAGAGATCAGATTAATTCACGAGTTGATTGCTGTGAATCTGCGGGCTGGCAAGGTGTTGGCATTTGATTGAAACGAATAACCTCACGAAAACGTTTAGTGACGTGACGGCGGTTGAGGACCTGACCCTTCGTGTAGACGAGGGAGAAGTCTTTGGCTTTCTTGGACCGAACGGCGCGGGGAAAACCACTACTGTTCGGGTGCTAGCGTGTCTGATATCAAAGACCAGCGGAGAAGCACGAATAGGCAATTACGAGATTGGGAACGATGCCGATGCCCTGAAGATCAGGAAGATCATCGGGTTAGTGCCTGACAACGTTGGTCTCTATGAAGACCTGAGCGCTTACAGGAACCTCGACTTCTATGGACGGCTTTACGAGTGCACGGTGGCACAGCGGGAGGATAGGATCGAGCATTTCCTCAAGATGTTGGGGCTTTGGAATGTGAGGGATCGAGCGGTTAGAACGTTTTCCAAAGGCATGAAACAAAAACTTGCCATCGTCCGTGCCCTGATCCACGAGCCTCAGGTTCTCTTTTTGGACGAGCCGACAGCAAACTTGGACCCGGAGTTTCAAAAAACTGTGCGCGACTTCATCCTCGAACTCAAACACGAGAAGCGGACGATCTTTCTCAACACGCACAATCTCGATGAGGCACAGCGTATCTGTGATAGAATCGGGATACTGAATACAAAACTCGTGGCTGAAGGGACACCGGAACAACTGATGGAGTCGCTCGAGGGAAGGAAGACGGAAGTTCAGCTTCAGCAGGTTACTCCTGCGGTCACAGGAGCGGTAGAGCGGCTGGGGTTGCGCTACGTCGTGGCTGGTGGCAACAGATTGGTGATCGATGTGCGCGATCCTGAGAAGGAGAATCCCGGTATCATGGAAGCCATTGTCGCAGCGGGCGGCCACATCCAGTTTATTACTGAGAAGCACGCAACGCTCGAGGAGGTCTACCTGAAACTCGTGAGGGATGAACAATGAAGCTGTGGAAGTCGTGGGTGATCGCGCGGAAGGACTTCTCCACGTTTAGGACGAAACGATACGTCATCTACTCGTTGGTCGTTACGCCGCTGCTCATATCGATCGGACTGCCGAGTCTCATTTGGCTTGGCATTGGAAGCGCCCCCATTCCTCCCTCACAATTGCCAGCTATCATAAGCGGGCTTAATGACGCGTTCAACGCCTTCTCCTTTCTCTTTGTCCTCATAGCAGGCATCCTCCCGATAAGTATCGGTACCTACAGCATCGTCGGCGAGAAGCTTGAGAAAACCCTCGAACCCCTGTTAGCAACGCCTACGACTGACGGTGAGATTCTGCTGGGAAAAGTTATTGCCGCATTTCTGCCGTCCGTTATCGCAACGTATGCCGGTGCGGTGATTTTTATGGTGCTTATGGACGCAGTGACGAGTACCAAACTCGGCTACGTCTATTTCCCGAATTGGATCGTGGCAGTAATCCTCTTGATAACCGTGCCACTCATCAGCATCTTGAGCACCGAGTTCAACGTCATCATCTCTGCACGAGTCAGTGACGTACGCGCGGCCCAGCAGTTCGGCGCGCTGATCGTGCTCCCCTTGGTGGCGATATATATTGCGACTGAGATAGCTTTCGTATCACTCACTCCTGCTAACTTGCTGATCATTTCTGCGATTATTCTCGCTCTTGACGCGATTTTGTTTTACGTGAGCAGGGCCACGTTCCGAAGGGAAGAAATACTCACAAAGTGGAAATAAATCCACGCAGGTCATAATACCTGCGTTCTGAACTCAGTCTGCGTCCAATATTTCATATAAACGTCATACACATTTTCCGGCAATGGGTGCTTGTAATGCTTCCAATCGACTCCGCTGACTCCATGCGTCATTATATACGCTCGGTTTGACTGATCCCACTGAATAATATCGCCGTAATGCCAAGTTGACGTTGAAGACTTTTACACTTGAGCACTATGATTATTACAGTCCCGGTATGATTGTTGGTTATGTCAAAAGCTGATGATGCAGTCGCTTTTTTTCAGCAAGGTTTCAGCTGCTCACAGACTGTGCTTTCGGTCTTTGCGCCGGACTTCGGACTCGACCAAGATATGGCGCGTCGGATCTCGCAGGGATTTGGTGCTGGAATAGCCTACACAGATGACATCTGCGGGGCTCTCTCAGGTGCGATTATGGTCATCGGGCTGCGATACGGCAGGATAACGGCGGAAGACAAAACTGCTAAAGAAAAAACTTATGCGGTAGTCGGCGAATTTCTCAAGCAATTCAAACAACGCAATGGCTCAGTAGAATGCACAAGACTGCTCGGATATAACCTGTCAGACCCGCAACAGGTTGCTGAGGCAAAAAAGAACAAAGTCGTCATGGCACGATGTCCGGCGTTTGTCCGGGAAGCAGTTGAACTCGTTGAAAAGCTGATCTAAATGAACTAATCGACAAAAGCATCTTCGACAATGATTTTTATATCGTTAATAAATTCAATTGCCTCTTCTTCAGAAGTAACCCCCTGCACGTCAATTCGTCCATTTCTATAAATAGTGATGTCACACCCTTCGTGGGAAAACCGTGCAACCCCCAATTTTTCCGAGCACTTTGCTACGCCTTGTAATAATGAACACAACTCGTACATGGAAAACTTCCGTCTGAAATGTCCCTCTACGATTATCCCTCCACTTCGGCACGGTCGCAACGTCTTCACGTCGTATGCTTTCATAGCATTATTCCGTCTTGGGGCACCGGCTTGTCATTCTCTTGTAGAGGGCGTTGCCCTCTGACGTTAACTCGAGATCGTTGTCGTGCAGAACGGCATACCCGTCATCGATGAGACGTGCCATCTCTTCCTCCACGATCTTATCTCTGAGAGCGCCCCAACTCTTGACGTAATCCTGTTTCCTCCTAATATCCATACGCCACCATAGAAGATCGTGCGCAATGATGTTTATGTCTATTTCCACGGATACTCCATACTAAAAAGGGAGTATGAATGTGTTATAATTAAGCACAAAGGAGGTGAAGGCGTGAAGATAGGTATTGTCATCTATTCGAATGATCCCGAAACAGTGTGGAACGCGTTTCGGTTCAGCAACTATGTCCTAAAAGAAGGTGAGACAGTGCACGTGTTTCTCTTAGGGAAGGGCGTTCAGAGCGAATCCCTTGATACTAAAGCGTTCAAAATAATGGAGCTCATGCGCTCGTTTGTTGAGAAAGGCGGCACGATAGCGGCTTGTGAGACGTGCCTAAAAATCCATCACTTGGGAGGCTCGGAATTGTGCCCCGTATCAACACTGGGCGATTTGCACACACTCGTAAAGGAGAGCGAAAAAATCGTAACCTTTTAAGTCAAGCTTTGGGCCTGACTATGGGCAGCCGCCGCTAAGTTGCTTTATAGCAGCTATATGCATACTGTCGCTGCGACGGATTTGTCGTTGGAGCCCTTAAAAGGCGCGTCTTCGCCTATGAACCCACGATAAAAGGGCAAAAACTTAATGCTCCACACCGGAAGCGCTCACTACTAAAAAATTGAGGTGACCATAATATGCCCACATATATTCAGTTTTATAAATGGACTCGAGCAGGGATCGAGACGGTGAAGGACCAACCGGTGCGATCAGGATTCGGTAAAGAGCTTTTCAAGTCTATGGGTGTAGAGGTAAAAGCCCTCTATTTCACCTTTGGAAAGCAAGATATGATTACCATTAATGAAGCACCCAATGACGAGGTTATGGCGGCCGCGGCGCTCAAGCTCGCCAGCCTCGGCCCTGTAGAGGTAGAGACGATAAGAGTGTTCACAGAAGCAGAAGCATACGAGATAATTGAGCGTATTCCTTAAGTTCTCGAGGATTACAGAGCAAACGTCTAATTGCTCGGTCTTGCAGAACGCTAAATGCTAGAAAATTAGGAGGTGACACCAAAATGCCAAGCTACATCATGCTTCAAAAATTTACGCAAGCAGGAATTGAGAAAGTGAAGGACACGCCGCAACGAATAGAACGCGCCAAGGAAATATTCAAGTCCGTCGGCGGAGAGATTAAACAAATCCACTTTGTCTTCGGGGAATACGATATGGTGGTACTTGTTGAGGCTCCGAGCGACGAGGCAATGGCGAAAGCGGTTCTCACGATAATGAGCCTCGGAATGGCACGTTTAAGGACATTGAAGGCGTTTCCGGAAGCAGAAGGAATAGCAATAATTCAGGGACTCCCGTAAGTCCCACGCCTGCGCTGCACTGCAAGCACGGTAAGGGTTCCAAACGTGGAGCGTTCGCGCTCCTTTTCCTTCTTTTTTAGCATTCAGTCAGGGCGAAACGCACATCCGCCCAGCACTGCATAGACGCATCATAAACGTTCTCCGGCAACGGGTGCTTGTAGTGCTTCCAATCGATGCCGCTCACTCCGTGAGTCATAATATAGGCACGATTTAATTGATCCCAGCCGATAGCGTCGCCCCACTGCTCAGCGAACTTCCTCAGGTCTAAAGAGACAAAATGGCTCTCACCGAGCCAAGGTAATTTTCTGTTTTCGCGCCTTAGAGTTAGGAGCTAAATCGGAACCATTAAGTTCGTGGCGCATTTACGAGGCTGCTGATGGGTTCTGAAGCACTAAAGTGAGCGCAATGACCACCCTGCCTCAACTTCTCGCGGTTGTGATACCGCTTGCCATCGCCTCCATGATAAGCCCTTTGGCGATCATTACAGTCATGACAGTGCTGAGCTCAACTGAACACCGACTCAAAAAAGGCGCGATCTTTGTCGCAACGTACTGTATCGCGTTTTCGCTGATATGTCTAGTTTTTCTAGCCCTCGGAAGTCTGACGACGTCCGGTGGCAAGCCATCGCTGACGACGGTGACTATCGACTTCGTCCTCGGTCTCCTCCTCCTCTACGCCAGCGCTCGTCAGCTCATGACGAAACAGGGATCAAGAACTTTTGACGTGACCGCAATGGGCACTGGGGCATTGGTTTCTATGGGAATCGGCATCGGCTTCGGCAACATCTCCTCATCGCTTCCGGTTCTCGCTGCAAGCAAGGATATCGGCGTGGCTGTGTTATCCGTTTACGACAAAGCGATCGCCTTTTTCCTCGCAATGGCGATAGCCCTATGCTGGTCTTGGGGGCCACTCGCCGTTTGTGCCGTGACGCCCCGAAATTTCGACCGCATCTTCGATCCCGTCATCGGTTTCTTGAAGAAACACGGCAGTCAGCTGATTGCCGCCGTGTTCTTCCTCGTCGGCATCTTCCTTGTCGCGCGTGGCGTGACGTCGGCGATGATGTTGTAGGTCGTTGCCGATCCGGCACATTGACATTGACCGAGTGCCGCTCTTACCCGAGCCCATTCGTAAGACGTGCTTACGACCCCGTTAATCGCTCGCGCTCGGGGCATAATGGCAAAGCCACACGGTTGTCAACGGAACGATCATGGAGATGTGGCTCAACTTTGACGCTCTCGGCCTGCTGCAGCAGGTGGGGGCAGTCCCCTCAGCCGGGGCGATGGCAAAGAAGGCTGAATACTCCTAGAAGGGCAAAGAGGTCAAAGGGCAGAAGTAGTCGAGCAGCCCTCCAGTCTTAGATAGGTCGAGTGGCCCGATATCATCTGCCTCCGTTTCTGCACTGTTGCCCGACTAGAACACGCATAAGTGCACCGCACCGCCCGCAATCACGTTTGAGCGGGACACGCTTATATACGCCCACTCGAAGTAACAGAAGGAAGCTGGGCGAACGGCGTGCTGTTTCGTGCACCTCTTTTCTTTATGTACGAAGCACCCGTCGGACAAGGAGAATCACTTAGCAGCCCTCTGCTGGTTCCGTAATGGCAAAGAAAAAGCAGATTAACGTCCTTCTAATTGAAGATAGCCCCCCCGACGCGCGGCTTGTTCAAGACCTATTACGCAATGTAAAGCACGAGCATTTTAACGTTGTCACTGCTTCCACGCTATCTGAAGGGCTTGACCGGCTCTCTCGGGATCTAGTCGACGTCATCATTTTAGACCTCAGTCTGCCCGATAGCCAAGGGCTTGTAACGTTGCGTGCTGTCCATGAGCACGCGCCACCCCTGCCCATCCTCGTATTGACGGGATCCGACGACGAAGAACTTGGGTCGAAAGCGGTGCAGGAAGGGGCGCAGCGCGTTCTCACAAAGGACGCACTGACGGACAGCGAGTCGTATGCCGGAATATTCACCCGCATGATACGATATGCCATTGAGCAGAAGCGGGCTGAGGCGGTACTCAAAGCTAGCGAGGAGCAATTTAGAACCCTCTTCGACGACTCACCGGTCGCGCAGGTGCGCTACGATGCCAATGGGCGTCCCGTTGAGGCAAATAAGGCAGCTCACACATTCCTCGGCATTAAGGGTATAGCCGACCTCGAGCACTTGACGATTTTCACTAGTCCGCGCGTCTCAGACCACAGCAAAGCGCAATTACGAGCAGGACATCCTGTACGATACGAACTGTTGTACGACTTTGCCGCCCTCCGAGAGAGCAAGTATTTCCCGACGACCCACTCAAGTGTGCGATATGCCGATATCCATACCAGCCCTCTTTTCACTGCGGAAGGCAGCGTCGGAGGATACCTTGCGCAGATTGTCGACATCACCGACAGTAAGCACGCAGCGGAAGAGCGCGATAGCATTGCTCGATTCCCTGAAGAAAATCCCGATCCTGTGCTTCGCATCGGCTCTACCGGGCAAGTCCTCTATGCAAACGCGGCAGCCGAAGCCCTGCTGCAGGCGGTTGATCACCGTAAGGGTGACGCAGTTCCCACTCAGTGGATGACATCGCTGGACGAAGCATATAGGCGCGGGAAGCTGCTCACCGAGGACATCACGGCCGCATCGCGTGTGTTCCTGATGCGCTTTGTGCCGGTGCCCGACGAGGGCTATATGGACGTTTACGCCACGGACATCACCCGCCGCAAGGAAGTAGAAAACGCGCTGCACCAGTCCCGCGAAGAGGTGCAGTCACTCAACGAGGAGCTTACGTCAGCGAACCAAGAACTCAGCATCGTTAATGAGGCCCTCGAGCAGCGCGTGCAGGAGCGCACCCGAAAGCTCGCCTCACTGAACGAGGAACTCACAAGCGCAAACGAGAACCTTATGGTCGCTAACGAGGAACTCATCAACGAGATCAGACATCGCGTCAGTGCAGAGCTAGAGGCACGCGCGAACGCCAGTCACATCAAGCTGCTTAACGACGTCATCACCGCAGGCAACCAAGCCGATACCCTCCAGACCGCTATGCAAGCAATGCTCGATGCAGCGGTCGACCTGCTGGGATTTGACGGAGGTCTGCTCTATCTTCACACTGATCCCGACAACGTTGCTGAGCTTCGCGCGTGGCGCCGCGCCCCTGAGGAGCTCGTCAAGCAGGGATGTAGCGTCCCCATTACCATTCCGAACCTCGCTCCTGTTTACCGCGGCGAGTCGTGGTTCACCGACGCCTACCCCGACGTGGGCTCATCAGAATATCGAGGGGTCATGAAGGGCGTCAGGGCAACCGCGGTAGTGCCGCTGACCGCCGGGGATCATATCGTCGGTCACTACGGCGTTTGGAGCGCGCGGCAACACAACTTCGCGCCGCAGGAGCAAGCGCTCCTTGAGGCGATCGGGCGCGAGGCAGGCACGGTGATTGCGCGGATGCAGGCTGAGGAGCAACTGCGTACGTCCTCCCGCTATGCGCGAAGCCTCATCGAAGCAAGCCTTGACCCCCTCGTCACCATCAGTGCCGACGGTAAAATCACCGACGTCAATGAGGCCACGGAGGGCGCGACCGGCTTCTCTCGGGAAGAGCTGATCGGAAGCGACTTCGGCGACTACTTCACCGAGCCGGCCGCAGCAAAGGCGGGTTATAAACGGGTCTTCACGTACGGCTATGTTAGAGACTACCCTCTCGCCATTCGGCACCAGTCAGGAAGCATAAGAGATGTAATGTACAACGCGACTGTCTTCAGGAATGACAGCGGTGAGATTCAGGGCGTTTTTGCAGCTGCGCGGGACATCACAGAACAGAAGCAGGCACAGGACGCTCTGAAGGAGGCGCACGAGGAGGTGCGCTCGCTCAATGAAGCGTTGCAGTCGACAAACGAAGAGCTAAGGCGCTATTCACAGCAGCTCGAGGAGCTCATTGCGGAGCGAACGTCCCAGCTGAGAGACGCCGAGCGCCTCGCTGGCATCGGCGAAACGGCAGCAATGATCGGTCATGACCTCCGCAACCCGCTGCAAGGTCTCCAGTATATTGTCGACCTCCAGAAGCTGCGCTTCGAGCGGATTCCTCCTGAAAAGCGAGGAGTTGAGGACTGGAAGAACGAAGAGGGACTCTTTGATCACATCAGCGAGCAGGTCTTCTATATGGACAAGATCGTCGCGGATTTGCAGGACTACGCTAGGCCCATCGCCCCCGAGCCTGAAGTGGTGGCAGTCAGCACGCTTATCGACGACGTCCTTGCGTCACTCCCGCACACTGACCACGTCGAGATCAGATCCGACGTGAGCGATCTCACGGTAATGGCTGATCCGCACCTTATGCACCGCGTCTTCGCCAACCTTGCTCTGAACGCGATACAGGCGATGCCTGAAGGCGGAACGCTGACCATCAGCGCCGCTCGCTTCGACAACTCTGTCGCTATTAACGTTCGGGATACCGGCGTCGGTATTCCTGAAGAGATGAAGGATAAACTGTTCTTGCCCTTGTCTACAGGCAAGGCGAAGGGTACCGGACTCGGATTGGCGGTTGTGAAGCGCGTTGTCGACGCCCACGGCGGGACGATAACGTTTGAAAGTGGAGAGGGAAAAGGGACGACGTTCACCGTTACTTTGCCTACCAAGAGTGGATGAGCGGCTTTGTACGCAGTCTGGTCTTGACTAAAAACGGCACCGCGCAGGGCTGAATTCTGCGTCCTCCCAAATTGCCTATGCGCGGCATATTTCAGCTATGGCACGCCTTAGCACAGTTTGTTGCACCTAGGCAGATAGAGGCGTGACACTGCCTTCTTTTTTTATCTGTAGGTCGTGGCCAATTTATAAAGAGAACGCGACCTCTGGGTCACGACTCGGCGGCGCCGT
This sequence comes from Methanobacteriota archaeon, assembly GCA_963701995.1. Classification (GTDB taxonomy): domain Archaea; phylum Halobacteriota; class Bog-38; order Methanoflorentales; family Methanoflorentaceae; genus Methanoflorens. The sequence goes on from OY969693.1 coordinate 1,776,730, forward strand.
GAATGCAATAGTAGTCTCTAGTCAGCCCGTACTGTATGTAGACGGGGCACTTACGGCAGCCGCATCCCAGCATTTCAGGAGGCTTTTTGCTCTTGCCGGTTGCGCAATGAACCCACCCGCTGCAATGGGTAAGCTGGAACGTCGGGCAAGTTGTGCAGCAGAGACATCTCACCACGTTTTCTGATGTAATCGGAACCTTCACGAAAACCCCCTCGTCAGGTGGCCTAGGCTCGCGCAATAGCCCCGCTATTTTCTCCTTTCATGGATCAATAAGGTTGGGGTCCGGCAACGATAAGTGCAAGGGAACGCTTACGCTGGCGCGGTTATCTCCATACAGTTAGCTGCTCAACTCAAAACGCTAGCTTTAAGTTGACGCGTGCCGCCTACCAAGCGTCTTATTCCATAGGGGGTGAAAACAAATGGCAGAAACGCCACCAACATCAGACGAGCGACCGAAAAAACCACCGGCACAACCACCAAGCCTCAAAAGGGTATATGCCTCTATCGTCGTGGCCTTCGGATGGCTTCTCTTCATAGCATTATGGTTATTCTACTATGCGACCAGCTTTGGCATTGTCCAAAACATAGCGGTTGTCTTGCTCTCTCTCGTGGTAGCTGGCGTGATATTCACGCTATTGTGGGTCCCGTGGGCCATGAGGCAGGCCGATTGATGAGAACGGCCGGAGGAGCTTGTCGTCGTCACTGAGTTTGTGTCAGCTGTGTTGGCAAAACGCTTTGTTGTGGAGACGGCGACCGGTTAGTTTCCCCCAGCGCGCTGTTCTTTAAGCCGATTTGAGTTCAACCTTTCCAGTATTGTAAATATACAGCACGCACGTGCTCAGGCAGCGGATGCCGATAATCATTTTGAATAGCGAAGACGCGCACTCTAACCCCATCAGTTAAATGGGAAATTTGGTTCGCGCCTAGAACTCCCGGTACTCAAGGTATTTCGCATCGAGCGTAATGATAATCCTTGGCTCTCCAGCTTTGCCGGTGCCGCGCTTCAGGTCGATTGTAAAGTCGATAGCACTTGGAATGGCGTCCCCGCCTCGTCCCGTTTCATCCGCAAAGAGTTCTTGCATTCGCTGTCGAAGCGCATCGCTATAGACTCCTACCATCTCCATCAGGCGATACTTGAAGGGATCAGCGGCCATAGGCGGTTCAACCCGCACGGGCATCTGCGCAAAAGCCGCCTTCGTTTCAGCATCAAGCTCGAGCACTTGCACTATAGTGTCTAAATCTGTGTTGTTCAATCGCTGCGTGCCGTTAAGCGCAGCAGCAATGAACATGGGATCTCTTCCTGTCTTTTCGGACAGATCGTCAAACGTCAGGTTTTTCTGACGTTTTTTCTCAAGCGCGATTCCGACTGCTGTTTTTGTGTCCATTATCATTCTCTCAAGATCAGTTTATGCCAGAAACAGCTTTCCGCTTTAGCCTCTTAAAGTTTTGCATTGTGACTGGTCTGACCGTGCGTGCCTTCGTAGCGGTGCGCTTCCTTGATTTCGTGAGTAACGGCAGAAATTAAGCCAGCTCAGCCGTATATCGAATACCTTCTCAGGTAACGAAGTCGACGTCTTTCCAATACTTCATATAAACATCATACAAATGCTCAGGCAGCGGGTGGCGATAATTACTCCATTCAACCCCGCATGGTTGTCAATCAGGACATAAGCGGAACCTGATTCATTCCATCGATGTCGCACATTACGCGGCGCTTACATTGCAAACCTCAGAGTCAGTCGGAGCCACCTACAGGCTCCAGCTGCTGTGCGATATACGTGCGCGTTACGTCCCACGAATTCTAGAACGGCACGTGAACATGAATAACACGCCGCGAAGTTGATGTTTAGATGCGTTATTGCTTCGCTACGATACTATAGCATCAGCCGCGTATGGTTACCGAAAAAGAACAAAGAAAGGAAGCGAGAACGCTACAACAGCCCTTCAAGAATCTCCACGGCATCCCGGATAAACCCCGGACAGCGTGCCGGCATAACCTTGCGCTCCTTCGCTTCGGCAGCCTGATGCGGGTCTGAAAGGTTATATCCGAGCAGTCCCGTGCAATCAATCGCGCCATTTCGCTTTGTAAATTCCCTGATGAACTCACCGACGACCTGAAAGGTTTTCTCTCGCGCAGCAGTGTCCTGTGCCTGTGTACCGCCGTATCGAAGACCGAGAATCATTACCGGACTCGAGACTTGCCCGCAGAGATTGTCCGTACGGGAAATGCCCGCGCCAAACCCCTGCGCGAGGCGCAGCGCCGTATCTCGGTCGAGTCCATAGTCTGGTGCAAAGACGGACAGCAACGCCTGTGCACAGTTAAAGCCCTGATTATACAGGGCAACCGCCTCGTCTGCTTTGGTCATAGTCGACGATTGCGGCTGATGATGATAAAGGTGCTGCCTCCTCAGACTGTTGATAGTGGACTTTTGCCTTAGCTGACTTGAACGAGATGTCTGCTCAGTATTTCAGGTAAATATCATAAACCGAAGTGGGAAGCAGATGCTTGTAAAACCGCCAATCGACCCCTGTAACCCCGTGCGTGAGTATATAGCTCTTGTATATAGCCAAGAACGTGCTCTATATCTTCTTTCGTCACGATGCGGTTTGTAACATTCTTACGCACCTTAACGCGCCGTGGCCTCTCTAAAAACAGCTCAAACGAATGATATCGTATATCAAGATGCGTTTTGGCCAAGTGCTTCAGAAACGCCACTGCAAATGTCAAGACCTTGCTCTTGGAGTCTTCACACCTGTACTTCGCAAGCGTTTTCTTACGCAAGTCGGTGAGTGTTTTGGCGCTGATAGTTCCAAAAGTCGAGAGCCAGAATGCACTTGAAGCCCTGTTAATCCAGTCAGCAGATTTGCGCGTAAGCTCTGTTTTTCTATATTCTGTGTAGCTCACAAGTTCATCACGACCGAACTGGAGTTCGAGACTTGCGAGACCCCCTTCAGGCACCAGTTGTACTCTACCTTGTGGGTGTTCGGTGGTAGATCGCAGAAATAGGCCATTTTTGCTGTCTGTTTGTCTATCCGACGCGCCTATATCCTCCTCACTAGACGGGCAAAGACCCCCGTTAGATTCTTTGTCGTTGCCTGTTTGGATTTTTTTCACTAGCGGGCAATCAGTAGTAAAGAAGCTCAGCAAGGGCTCCGATTTCGAAAAGGAGCCTTCGAACGGCGGAGGTCGCCGGTTTGGTTCTCTTCTAATCGCATCTATGCAAAGCAGAAACAAGAAGTTAAGCGCTACGGAGACGATAGTTCGCTCGCCCTCTTCGCAGCTTTCCAGGCTGCTCGGACCCTTCTAAGAATCCTGTGCAGCGTCACGAAACACAGGCCAAGAAGCACGATAGCGACTACGGCTCCTCCAACAAGCCCTAGCACTGCAAACATAGCGGCAATGATAAGCACGGCCACCACAAGCAGCCAGAAGCCCATGACTAAAAATAGCCCTAGAAATAGCCCTTGTACAAAAGACTCCCTTATCTTATCACCCCGGCCTCAGATGCCACCGCTCCGGCGCTACGACGTGCCGCTTGGATCCTGATCCACCGCACACGTGACGATCACCGCATCGCGTTGAGCCAGCGCTTGGTGTTGTGCGTAGACCCCCAACATAGGCCGTTAGCACGCGCTGAATCGTAGGTGTGGCCAGCGGCGGCTTCTTATGCCTCTCTAAGCAGGCATGCCATGTCAGCCTCGTCCTTATGGTCGTCCAAGCAGGCAAGTGCCAGCCGGACTATGTCATCGTGGGATAGGTCCTGCTTCTTGGCCGCTTCTATCTTGCGTTTGAGCAGAGTAAGCCACTCCCTCGTATCCTTCGAGATGGTTATGGTCGTTTTATCTTGCGTACTTGTCATTTGTCATTCTTCCTGTGCTGCTTTGGCTATAGGGTAACGCTAGTACTTGTGATACTGTCTATTTGTATTTAGTTGCAGGTTGTCCAAAGGGCCTGCTCTAAAAAAATGCGGAAGTTCGCTGAGCAGTGGGCGACATAGTCGCGTTAAGAGTCAAATCGTGCTTATATGCTGACTCACGGTGTTCTGGGAGTCGAGTAGAGCAACTATCGACATCGGCTGCCTGAGCAGGTGTAAACATCGATATGCGGTATTGAAGGATGCGTCGCAGGGAATAGAGAATCTTATCGCTTTGAACTGCGCTCTTCGCGATGTCCGCCTTCGTAGATTTCGAGCACAGCAATCCCAAGCTTCTCTGCGTCATGAGTGTACATCACCTGCTGCAACACTTCATTGATCTGGCGGAGAGGTGGCTCCGCAGCACTTTCCGTGTGTAGGCGCCTGCGCGGCTGAGTCAGAATCGATGTGACAAACGCAGCAAGCCTCTGGGCAAGCTGTTCTTTTAACTCAAGTGCAAACGTTCGCAAATACGATCCGTCAAGCCGTTCGGCTCTGGCAAGGCAGTAGCTGCAGGCTGCCCAGTATATCACGACGTACCTAAGCTGAGCATCCCGCCGTGCTCGTTCCCGCTCTCGATTAGTTCTGACAGCGACACCGCGTGAAGGTAGGCGGCAAAAAGTTTGTAGAGAGCCCGATTGACCTCCCTTACACTCATTTTGGGTTGGGTTACTTGCACAATTGCACTGAAATATTCCAGGTAATAACCCCGAGGCGAGAAAGTGCTGAAAGTGAGAGAGAAGAACAGACACAGAATCACGGTTCCAAGCCCAAATGATGAGCCACCAAAGGTGCGATCAGCTCGCTCATTGTCCGCTTCGTGGTGATAAAGAGCGCGCTCTTTACGTCTGTAAAACTGGCTAAAGAGCGACTGACAGGGATCTCGTGTGTTCTTGCCTAAACTATCTGGCTACATCTTCCACCCTGTGATGGAGTACGCGAAGGTGTACCCTGCGGCCTGGGCCGCTTGTTCAACCCGTGTCCTAATAGCGCTCCAGTCGAAGCTATAAGAATACTGCTTGCCAAAGTAGTTCGACTGCTCAGTGATGCTTCCCCCTCGCGGGCCTGCTCCGGTCTTGTACGTTTCGGCCTTGAAGCCGAATCCCGGAGAGATATCGTCAATACCACCAGAGATTCCGGCGCCCGTCTCTTTCAGCATCTCGGTGAACGTCAACTCCGTTGCGGCGTCATCAACCCGCAACCGTGCGATGTACTCGAGTTTCTTCTTTGAGAGGAACGCCTTGCGCTCCGCGACAACGAGCGTGAGCGTGTAAGTCCCCTTCTTCTCTTTGAGTTCAGCGCCGATCGAAGCGGCAATGCCCTTTATATCATCTATCAAAACCATCCCGTAACCTCCATCTTCCACAGGTATGTGAGTTTCTCAAGCTGCTATGCTTTATGCTTAAGGATTTCACACCACCGTCCGCTACAAGTTGTCCTTAGTTTAAAAGGTTTCCAAATCGTGGCACAAATCCATGATTAAAACTCTCATTCCCCTTCGTTGCAAAACGTTAATCACCTCGACAACAAAAGCAGGACTGGTGCGTCGAATGGATGTTAACGAGTTGAGGGCTTTATCAAATCCCACTCGGAAATGCCGTAAGCGCGGCACACGGAGACCTTAGAAACGGTGACAGTCGTCAGGAAAGAGTTCGATTGACTTTTACTCTCAGGCATCTGTTGCGGCGGGGCCTCTTTTTCGTGGCGTTCTCCTAGCTGGATAAGCCTCCGCGCAATCAGGATGTACCACATCAAATTGGATATGATTTTGCCTCGACGATTCTTCGCCTTGCGCGATTATTCATCGATTCATAATGGCCAGAAATTAGACAAAGGAATAATCTAGCGTTATTGTAAGACTAATTGGCGATCAATTGAAGGATGAAGACGACAAATGTATGCCCTTTAGCGCTAGAATTGAAACAAACATCGAAATTGGCCTTTATCTCCTAATGTTCTGGGCAGAATTCTTAAGCCAGATTTTTTTCCGCAAGTGCGGTCGTGACATGAATAATAATTGAGACACTGGCCAAAAGAGACACTTCAATTAGGAGGATTATCATAGGACGTGCTGAGCATAAATAGGCAAAGATGAATCAGAACAGCATAGGGAGAATTGGGCACATGGTAGAGAAAATGGTAATTATAGGAGGAGGCGCTGCTGGAATTGATGTTTTAGAGCTTTTGCTCAGAGGATGCAAAGATCCCGGGAAGATGGAGATAACGCTGCTCAAGAAGGAGGACGAAGGCTTCTTTTCCATGTGCGGTTTGCCTTTTGCATTGCAGGGTATGTATAGCACAAGCTTGCTCAACTTATTTGAACCAGATTTTTATAGAGATACGGGAATCGACTTTAGGACTTCGGTTGAAGTCACTGACATCGATCTTAAAGAAAATCATGTGCTTCTTAGCTCTGGCGAGCGGATATCTTATGATTTTTTGGTGATAGCCACGGGAAGTTTGCCCTTCATCCCGCCAATTAAGGGGCCAAATATAGAAGGCGTCTATACAATTGGCAGTAGCACGGATGGCAAACTCCTAGAGAAGGCCATAAATGAAGAAGAATTGGAAAACGCCCTAGTCATTGGTGGCGGCTGGATCGGGCTGCAAACTGCGGTTGCTTTTTCGAAAAAGGGGATCACCACTAGAGTCGCAGAGAAGCTCCCCCACCTTCTCCCCTCCCTTCTTGACGGAGACATGGCATCGATTATTAAAAAATATCTGGATAGCGACTTAATATTTCTCCTGGGAACGACTGTCGATGCTATAAAAGGAAGGCAGCGTGTAGAGTCGGTGAAGGCAGGCGTAGATGAATTTCCTGCAGATATTGTTCTTATATCTGCTGGGATGCTTCCCAACGTTGATATATCCAGGAAAGCAGGTATAGAAATAGGACAGAGCGGCGGAATTGTTACCGATCTGTCGCTCAGAGTCAAAAAAGGAAGCGCCCATTTGGAAAACGTATATGCGCTTGGGGATTGTGTTGAAGTGATAGATGCAGTGACGCATCGCCCCCGCCTCAGCTTGCTGGCATCAACAGCGCTGATCCAGGCCAGAGTGGTAGCCTATAACATACTGGGTGAACCTTCATACTACGAACCCTGTTTGAGTCCATCGGTGGCCAATATATCGGGCCTGCAGGTGGGATCGGTAGGAGCGACAAGCGAGATAGCGGGTAAATACGGGATACCAATCAAGGTTGGCAAGTCTGTCAAACAAACGAAGGCCAGGTTCTTTCCGGGTGGAAAGGCCATTACGGCTAAACTAATCTTCGAAGCATCTAGTGACAAGCTAATAGGGGCGCAGATAATCTCTCAGGAATCCGTGGCCGAACGCATAAATGAGCTCACCCTTGGAATTAAGGCTGGGATTACTGCCAACGACATTTGGATGAGAGAGCGATGCTTTGATCCATCGCTTACCATGGTAGAAGATGTCATAGTTGATGCGGCAATTAATGCTGTACAAAGCTGACTTCGTGTTTCGCCATAAAAGAACAACGCCTTTTTGAGTCAATTCTAAGCTTAAATTGTTGCGCAAAAGGGCCACGCGTCGTCTCGCCGACCTTCTAGCACGTTTTCGCTCACTTTCAGTTTTGAGAATGTCACCTGTGCAGCCGATTACATCGGCACACTCTTGAGACAAACGCCATCTGAACGGTCGCATGTCTATCCCTCTTTTTTTTACCTCGGTACTGCACTTGGCGTCGGGGTGATCGCAGCGGCTGAGTAGGCGTTACTACTGTTGTGTCCACAGCGGGGATGATGCGTTAAATGCTCGGTGCTTTGTTCTTAAGCGTTTACCCAAGTTCCTTTGGGTCGCCGATCTTCCTCAACTCGCACGCAATAAAAGGGACTATCAGTATTCCTGTCGCTAATATAACCGCATAAACACCGATGAGTGAATATAAGGCGAGAAACACCGAGAAATACACACCCGCGTACAGAGGAACTATACCCCACACGATAAACTTGTGACTCCGCCAGAAAAATTGCGCCCTCTATTTTTGGTCCATTGGAAACCGGAGGTGATGGTATAAAGGGGGCAAAATGAACATAAGCGTAGCAGACGCCGTGCAGACAAGTGCCAGAAGCAAAAGGGTGCGCTGGATGATTCCCGGAATCTGACTTGTTTCCGCGACTGATCCAGTAAGCAAGAAACCGAAGAGAATCCCAGAAACCGTTGTGAAGAGTCGCGCTTCAGCGAGTATATCACCTATCCCTACGCCGTGCTCTTCGAAGCTCTGTATCTCTTCAGGACTGAGTCCAAGACGCCTTTCGCTCATTATTATTCACCGTTTCGCAGCCGACTTCTCTTCGCGTCGTTTCGCGATCTCAGCTCATTAGAGCTGAATTATGATTCGCTCCAATATGAGCGTGTCGTTTAGAGGCCAAGCCGTGCTGACTCCTGGTTCAGCTGAAGAAGTGAGATGAGATATGAGATGAGTGTAGCTTTCGCTTAGCCCAACCGACTCCAGAATCACCGAGCGTAAGTACGTAGTTCATGTTTGACCGATCCCGCGAATAACGTAGCCGTACCGTAGCGCTTATTCACCACGTAAGGATAATTATTATCTTCTCTGATGACAGAATGTATCTGAACTTTTTAACGAGCAAAGCGCTTAGTTTGGTGTTTACTGGTTGCTAATTGCGCCTCGAAAAAGCAGTGATCTAAGCTCTGTGATTTTAGATTCGAGAGCGTAGAGGCGTTGGTCGAAGCTTGTATTAGGCTCCGGCTATTGTGAGACAGAAGAAGTGATTGGCAACCCGCAGCGGCGACCGCTCTGATATCAAACCGACGAGAAGTGCGAAAGTAAAGCCGCCGCTATTACAGCTTATGCCTCGTCTAACTGGCGCAGCAACCTATCATCAGCCCGGCTGTTTTGCCTCCAACTCGAAAACTTCTTGTCTACCGTGCTCAAGCTCATCGGCTTGTTCTTGATCATGCTGTAAGAGAAGAGCTTGGAACTCACCAATGTGGGTTTTTTCTTCCTTTGCAACTTCCAAGAGGGTAGCTTTGAGCGTTCCGTCAATCGTGAGCGAAGCCATCTGTTCGTAAAGATTGATTGCATCAAGCTCAGCAATAATGCTTGCTCGCAAGATTTCTTTGTCTAGGTTTTCCTTATCAATCACGCTTAGATCTATAGGAATGGTAGATAACATGCGATTAACCTCGCACTATATACACAAAGGCGAAGTTAAGGCTTTCACCCGTAAAGCGTTTTTTAGGGGGCTTGTTAAGCGACTTTGTTCGCGGACGCTACGGCTCGATTCGCAGCCTTTTTGGAGCCCAGCAAGCGCTCAAACCGGGGCAAAGGTCTTATTCGTGAACGTCGAATGATGTAGCAGGTGATCAATCGTGCGTTACATGGTATATTTTGAGGTTCCTGTCGAAGTCGGCAATCGCATAGATTTCGAAGAAGGAGGACCGGGGCCAATCTTCGGCCATATCATGGAAAGGTTCGCGCCAGAGGCGGTGTATTCACAGGCCGGCTCGCGCATTGTCTTCATGGTGGCCGACCTGAATGAGGCACAAATGACAGAACTCATGCTCATTGTGTCGAAGAAGTTAGGCACGTACCCGGAGTTCACGCCAATCATGTCCGCAGAGGCAACCATGGAGGTTGCTGCGAAGGCAATAGAAGAGGCGAAAAAAGCACCATAGGGGGGCGATCGAATCAGGTTTACAACCTCTGATCAGATCTCAAAAATGACTTCTTGGGTGTAGCTCCTAATTACCTTACCACCTTTACTCTTCCTTCTTTCTAGCGCCGCCGACGCTCCCGCTCTAGAAATCAAGGCGACTGCAGTTGCGCAATAACATCAAGCGGGCTACCGAAAAACTGCGGCAAACAGAAATACCTAAATTATGGACGAGCGAATCTGCCTGCTATGATATCTCTTGACAGACACTGGAGTAGTTTGCCCATTACTGGTGACAGTGATTCTTCATTATTAGAACTTGGTAGCAGCAAGATCTCGGCTCATCACGCCAAGGCTGGATACGACTATCCCACAATTCGCATTCCCTTTGAGTTCTCAGCGCTTGTAGGCCTGTCAACGCAAATCTACCAAACCGTGCACCACGGGGCACTCGCGTTTCTCGTGGTTATTTCATCGACTATTAAGCGGTCAGAAAGCAGTCCTGATAAACACGAAAACGCCTGTTCAAGCGCTGAATCCTCCGTCTTCACACGGCGGAGGTCGCCGGTTCGAATCCGGCCGAGCCTATCGTTCTTTTTGCAATCGGACGCGATCAATATGGCGGATGACGAGCAGCCGAAAAGGTAAGTTATCGGCAATAACGGTTGTGATTTTGGACAGGATTCCTGAACTTACTACAGTGTGAAGTGATCAGTGGACAAACCGGCAATCTGCTAACCGCATGCGGCTAAGGCCCGGAGTCGTTATGCGACCCAACAGTCTGACACATAACCGCAAGGCTCTTGCAGCTTTCTAAATCCCTCATATGTCTAAGAATACGTATATAGGCGCATGCACCGAGGTTTACATCTTCGCGAGAGCTTGCCTCTCACGCGCGAGTGCGTACCAACCTCAATGCACGTCCCTAAACAGGAGGGTGCTGATGATGGTCATCAGAATGAAGAATCCAACAACGACGCCGAAGTCGAGCGTGAGAGGGTACGCGTGCAGTCCTGTAAAGGCGTACCGCAATGCGTCAACGGCGTACGTGAGCGGATTAATATCAACCAGCGCTTTCATCCAGCCGGGCAGCGAAGTGACGGGGAAAAGCGCGCCGCTCAGGAAAGAGAGCGGCAAGGCCAAGAAGACCACCACCACCTGAAAACCCTCGATGCTCTCGACCTGGGACGCGAAGCTCATCCCCAGCTCGCTAAAACCCATGGTGATAAAGAACATAGTCACCACGACGAGGGCTAACGCAGCTGGAAGTCCCAGAGGGCCTGATAGTCTTACTCCGAGCAATGCTGCAACGACAACGACGACAATTCCTTGGATCATTGCCGTAGTCGTTCCTCCAAGCGCCTTGCCGAGGAGTATCGAGGATCGTGCGACCGGAGCAACGAGGATCTCTTTGAGAAAGCCGAACTGCTTGTCGAACATGAAGCTCATCCCTGAGGACGAGGTAAGACTGTTAAGAATTGCCATAAAGCCGAGGAGCCCCGGGACCAGGAAGTCGAGGTAATTCGTCGTGCCTGTCGACCCGGCGAATTGCAGTGATGAGCCGAGTGATGCGCTGAATCCTACTCCGAATATGATGAGCCACGCCATCGGTTGGACGAACGAGATAACGACCCGCGACCTGGCTCTGAAGTACCGGGTCATCTCTCTGAGCCAAATCGAATAGACGTCAGTTAGGAAGCTCGTTCTTGCGTTTGGCATCGCTAACGTCTCCCCGGCCCACGGAACGCAGCGAACCCGCTCGAGGCCCTCGGCGCCTGAATCTTCTGTTCGTTGACGATTGCCTTCATTGACTGTTACGTCCCTCAGTTGCCGTTTGAGAATTATTGTTGCGGAAGTTCGGCAATCGGATTATCGACAGCATAGCCAGTTAATTATTCTCTTGTCCATAAATCGGTCACCGATATATATGTCAGAGATATATATTTAAATATCTTTCTGTATAGTGCTCCTCATGGCGGAAAAGCTGTATGCGTTCTTTGTGCTATACGTTCTAAACGAGCAGGGGGAACTCAGCGGATATAGGATCGCCAAGATCATCACCGAGATAACCGAGGGTTACTTTTCCCCGACACCAGGAAACATCTACCCCGTGCTGGGGAGCCTAGAGCAAAGTGGATTCGTAAAAGCAAAAAAGTCCAAGGCTGCCGGTACAGAGCCAGGAAGCCGCAGAAGGAAAATCCTCATTGAAATTACACCTGCTGGGGAGGCCGCCCTTCTCGATTTTGCGAGACGCAACAAAGAAAGGTTTGAAAAAATCACCTTTTTTTTCGACAAGGTAATAGAAGGCGCTTCATAACTATCTGACCGCGCGCAGAGCCTGAAGGAGCCAGATATGCCTCTGCCGCAATCTTCTGAGCAGCATCGTACTCACGTTCCCAGCCAGTTAAGTGACGATGAGGAGTTTAGCACCCCACCCAGAGTGACCTCCCATCTTGCCCCATGAACGACGATCGGGCAGAGGTCGATGAGCTCATCCTTCAAATCGCGGACTACAAAAACGACTATGCTGATGTAGCCGCCGAAAAACTTTTTAGGAAGTGCTCGACCAGTTGGGAAGCTTACCAATACCTTCGGGACCGGTAGCTCCGGCAGGAGAGAGTAAAGCCACGATACTACGGCACTAAGACAGTATCAATAATGTGGATGACACCGTTGGTGCCTTCAATATCGGCCTCTTTTACCACCGCGTCATTGACCTTCATGCCGTGGCGCAACCAGCGGTGCTCCTCAATCTTGAGCGTTGCGCCTTGCATGGTGGTAACGCTTTTTTCCTTGCGCAAGTTCGAGGCCACAAGCTTCTCTGGAACGACGTGATAGGTCAAGATGTTCTTCGCTTTGTCAGCGTCTTCGAGCGCACTCATTATCGTGCTTCCTTGAAGCTTATCGAATGCTTCGTTCTCAGGAGCAAAAAGCGTAATCGCTTGGGCATTTTTAAGGGTATCGGCTAATCCCGCTGCCACAATCGTACTGTGGAGTCTCGATAGTTCATCGATGTGCGACACAATCTCAACGACATCTAAGTTGAATTTCATCTTAATCACCTGCTTTACTGACCAGCTGTGCTGGATTTGCTTCTAAGACTCGTACATTTAAGAAGTTTTCTCAAATTCTTGAAGGGAATCGCCCGTAATCGCTTGCGAGTCTCTTCTTTTTTTCACAAGTTCAGTTTCACACCGCGCGCAGCATGGTCTTTTTGCGGCTGTGCTCTGCAGACACGTCTATCATGAACTGGACAAGGGGGCGTCGTTCGTCGAGGAATGCACCTACGGTGAACTGCAAGAGATGCGGAAACTACTCTCACTGCGGATTGCGCGGCGATAGAAAGCGTGTTCCGTATTGCGTACATTACAGACGTTCTCGACCTATTCAGAGCTTCCTATCTTGATTCATTTAAATTTGAAAGCGTCAAGCTTCTCGAGGCTAAGATAGATGCCGCTTTGTCGACAGAAAGGCCATCAGAACAAAGCAAACATGCAATATGCCATGCAGCCCATGTGATTAGCACCGATTAGGAGGGGAAAAATGCTCACTAAGGCGTTAGTTTTGACGGACGACGAAGCTGACTTGCTGAGTCGTGCGCTTGAAGAAGTGAAGACCAAAACCTTTGAGGAATCCCAGATTAGCCTAGATGATTTAGGTGCTCTCAACGCTCTGTCTCACATTTCAGGGAAGCTGAAAAAGTAGAACCGGATAAGGAAGCACATCAAATATCCGCTAACCTAGTGAGCAAGCGCCTCTTTTTAGGGCACTTCATCGGTAGAGAAGGCGGTACAGACACAGCGGGCGGGTCGCGGTAGAGTTGACCTCGCAAACGAGCAACTGACACAAGTAGATTGCAGCACTCAGGCCACATAGCGCGCAAATCTGGGCGAAAGGACTTATTCTTGCACGTTAAATGACGTGAGAGGTGATAAACCATGCTTTACTTGGTATATATTGAGGTTCCCGCAGAAGTAGGCACTCGCGTAGATTTCGAAGAACAGGGCCCGGGGCAAATCATCGGGTATATGATGAATCGGTTCGCGCCCGAGGCGGTGTATATAAAGGCCGGCACGCGTGCTAGTTTCATGGTGGCCGATCTGAATGAGACACAGATGACGGAGCTTATGCTTATTGTGTCGAAGAATTTCGGCACGTATCCGGAGTTCACGGCTCTCATTCCCGCAGCGGCTATTCCCGAAATGGCTGGAAAGGCGATAGAAGCGGTGAAGAAGGCACAAATTTAGCGTGGTCTTTACTAAAGTCGTCGATCTGGCCATGTTAAAGCCACAAACAACGGATACGACAGAAGTCCTTCAGCCTCCATCTCGTGTTATTCAGAGGCAATACTAGCGTGATTCAAAAGAGTTATTTAAGGGCGAAAAAAGGGGTATGCAGAAACGGAGCCTCTCCTTAACGCTTTGACATTGCCTATTCCAACTCAAAGAAAAGTCGCAAGGCATGATCGCGGCAGGACTATCCGTCATAGGAATTGTTAAGAGCGTTATAGACATCGAGGGCATAGAGGGTTAAAAATGACATGCTGCCGTCCAAGTCAAACACAGATAGCGCGCGATGGCGTTAAGGGAATAATCATATCGACAATAGAGGTTAACGGCGCGCCCGAAACCGCGCTTATTGATAAAAATACGAGTTACGTCGTCGCTAAGTATAATACGCTCCGGGGGGCGCTAAATGGACATGCCTATTTTTGCGATGCGGTCGCCAAATCCTACGTGATAAAAGACGCCTGGGATGATGAGATAACCCTCATACCGCGCGACGAGAACGACCCCTATTATTTAGAGCGTGTCAAGATAAGCGCGGATAGGTGTTTTTAAAAATATGGCATTTTATGACATCACGTTTCGTGATTCGTTCGGATCAACCGTTAGTATGTCCGAGTTTCGTGGAAAGGTTGTTCTCATTGTTAACACAGCGACCAAATGCGGTCTGGCGGGTCAGTTCAAAGAACTCGAAGAACTTCACCAGAAGTACAAAGACAAGGGACTCGTGGTGATTGGCTTTCCCTCTGACCAGTTTAAACAGGAGCCAGAGACAAATGAGACCATGGTCAAAGCTTGCCTGATAAATTTTGGCGTAACCTTCCTCATTTCCGAGAAAATAATGGTGAACGGTAAAGATACCCATCCTCTCTTTGTTTATCTGAAAAAAGAGTTACCCGGAGGTATTCTTGGAAGCACGATAAAATGGAATTTTACAAAATTCTTGGTTTCCAAAGAAGGTGTGCCTTTTAAGCGCTATTCGCCAACAACAAAACCCGCTGAGATAGAAGGAGACATCGTCGACTTATTAGGCAAGTGACTTAAACCCTAGATTAGCCGCGCAAGACTCGCGAAGTCAGCGGATGTAAATTATGGCGGGCAGCCGTCAAGCTTAGCGAATAAGGAAAAAAGGGGTATCTGCGGCAAAAGAGCAAGGGAGAGCATATTGCGAGCAAAAGAGGGAGAAAGCTTATCCACGCCGCAATTGCAGTAGGTGGAGGTCGCGACAACTTGGCTGAGACACAAGCGCGCAAGAGTGCGGAGGTGACGTGGGATGTTGACGGAATCGCGGTCTACGGAACCCTGACACGTCCAGCCGGGAATGAGGAACAACCCGCAATCGTCTTTGTCGCAGGCAGCGGGCCTACCGATCGAGATTGGTGCTCACCGCTCCTTCCCGGCACTAATTGCAGTGGTCGGCTCCTTGCTCAGGCCCTTACCGAAAAGGGATTTGTAACACTGCGTTACGACAAACGCGCCGCAGGGCCGCACGTGCGCGACAACCTCCCGCGACTTGTCGGCAAAATGAGTATGCAGGGACACGTTGACGAGCTGGCCGGTGCTATCGCCACGCTGGCGTTAACTCCCAACGTCGACCCCTCGCGGCTGTTTGCGTTGACGAACAGCGAGGGGGCCATTCACGCGCTTCACTATCAGCTACATACGCCTCAGTATCGATTCAAGGGACTTGTGTTGACTGGTGCTCCAGGCCGTCCTGTTGGTCTCGTAGCGCGTGATCAACTGTTGGCGCAAACTGCTGCGCTCCCCAACGCGGATGAACTGATGAAGCGCTATGATGGGTGCATCGAAGCGTTCGTTGCTGGCAAGCCCATAGTGCCCGACCCATTGCTGCCAGACGGCGTGAAAGATCTCTTGCGGAGCCTAGAAACTCCCGTAAATTTGCCTTTCGCCCGTGAGCTGTGGGTGGAAGATCCTGCCGACCTTGTCTCACGCGTGTCCGGCCCGATCCTCGTTGTGATCGGCAAGAAGGATATCCAGGTCGATTGGCGCAAAGATGGAGGTGCGCTGGAAACGGCGACCATAGGGAGCGGCAGCATGACTTTTGCTTATCCAGAGAACGCGGACCACGTGCTCAAGTATGAGCCTCGACTCCGAGAAGAGCTGACCGCCGTTGAAGTCGGCGCGCAGTACAACGCTGAAGGCCGCGTTCTCGATCCAGAAGTCATTGCTGTGATCACGAATTGGTTGGTTCAGCGAGCATATGGTCAAGCGTTCAAAGCGGGGTGTGCGCCTTCACGTTTAGACCACAAGGCAGTTCAGCGTTGACGAGACGCCGCACAGGTCCGCAGCGGTTGTCAACACCATTGTGCTTAGGTTTGGCTCGCAGCCATTGCTTAACTGCCCGATGCTGTTCTTAGTCTCTCGTCGTTCACGTGTGGACGTATCTTGTAGGGTCTTTTTTCACTCTTGATCCCGGAAAAACGTTAGTAGCTCCTGCGCGACACGTTCTGGCTTGCCGCCGTCGAGTGCTGCTGCATGGCCAAGGCCTTGCAATTCAACGCGACGAACGTTTGGAATGACATTCTCCAATGCGTCCAGCGTGTTCCTTAAAAAGGCTGGGCTTTTGCTGGCGCCGAGCAACAGCACGTCCGCGGGCACTGCCTTGAAGGACTCAAGAGTTCCCTGCATTTCGACGACGAGCTGATAATCAAAGTGGAATGTCGGGATGAGCTCTTGGAGCGGCACATCGTCGCCCTTGACGCTCTCTGCATCGCGCCGCAGGATTTGCCTGAAAAGCCACACTAGCACAGAGCGCGGGGCGATTTCGACCACAGGTTGTAGTGACCCGGGTAAAAACAGGGCCCCAAAATCTTTCAGGAGGGTGACCATCGCCTCTGCTACCTTGCCATCGGCTATCTCTCGGTCAAACCGCGGCATAAAGGACTGCAGCATCGTTATTATTGAGTTGTCGACGTCAAGGGGTGGTTCGTTTACGACGGCTTTGTGGACAGACGGCAGCTCGAGCGCGGCTTGCAATGCGATGAGGCCGCCAGAGCTCAGCCCGAAGACGTTGTGCGCCTCAGTCTCGGTTAGAAGCGTATCCACGTCTTCAACTTCTCTGCGCATGCTATAATTGTCACCAAATGGCCCACTCAGACCGCGGCCGCGCCTATCAGGAATATACACGGTGAACGCATCCGATAGAGCAGCGCCGAGCTTCGAATAACTCTGTGAGGCATTGGCGCCTCCGTGAAAAAGAATAACGCCCGGGCCATCGCCCATCTGGCGATACCCTATCGCAGTCCCGTCCTTAGAGACGACTGAACCCATCTCGTATTTTCGGTTGCTCACCTAAATCCTCTAATGCTGCTAGAGTTGCCCTTAATTGAACCGCATGTCAAGTTGGGCACGCTGTCGGGATTGTCCAAACAAAATTCGACCCGTCTTCCATCGCGCTGCACAAACTTTTTTTGTTAGCTCTGGATTTGTCGCACCAGACCAAACACATTAATGATGCGCCCTCTCTCCACGACCTTGCCATTGGCGAACTTGTTGAAGGCCATCATAGTGCCTCTGACCTGTTTGCCTGTCGCTGGGACGCCCATAAACGTGCCAGAGTGTGTGCCACGCAACGTCGATCGCTCTGCGACCATGTCTCCTTCGGCAATCATAGTCTCGATCGTGAAGCTGAGGTCCGGAAAGCTCTTGCGAAGCCTGATAAGGCGTTCCTTAAATCCCTCAACGCCGGAGGCTTGCCCCTGAAGGGGGAGGAGGTCAACAACGTCGGCAGCGAGCGCTTCGTCTATCGCCTTCAAATCGACAGTGTTGAAGGCGTCGTAAAGGCGCCGAATGACCGCTTTGTTGTCTTCAAGCGACATAGTGTGTTCGTTGTTTTTACGCCACATTTAAAGTGGTTGCGTTATCGAAGATGCATGCGGTTGAGATCTCGCGCGCTCAGCAGCCAAACGCAGAGCGTTATGCTCAAGAACTTGCCCAGTGGCGAGCCCAGTCCTCAGCTTACCGCTTTCTTCACGAGCGCGCCGATCCTTGCCTCTTCGGCGGCAGTCAACTCCTTTAGCGCGAAGGCGATCGGCCACATGTGGCCTTCGTCGAGGTTCGCCTCGGAGTTGAAGCCAAGCGTCATGTACCTCTCTTTAAACTTCTGCCCGCTGCGGAAGAAGAAGACGACCTTGCCGTCCTTGGCATACGCGGGCATCCCGTACCAGAGTTTCGGCGAGAGGGCTGGCGCGCTGGCTTTGATGACTGCATGGAGCCGCTCGCCCATGGCGCGATCCGGTCCCGGCATCGCGGCGATCGCCGCGAGCACGGCGCTTTCCCCGTCCGCCTTGTCCGCGCGCTGGTCGGGCTTTTGTTGATTGATCGTTGTTTCTTTCTTTGTGTTTTTCATGAGTTGCCTCTTAACTGTTTCAAGACGATTCACGTTGTTTTATCGCTAAAAAAAACGGGGTACAGGGCGGATAAGTCTTGTCCACTTTTTCAACAAGCTTTGCGGACAGTAGCGACAGATTTGGCACTTTTGTACGACTCCGCAGGTGGCCGCCGAAAAACTTTTTCGGAAGTGCTCGACCAGCTCCGACGCGCATCATTCAGATTGCAACACCTTTTACCTCCGCCTGATGTAGGCGAAGACAACTACCCGTCAAAGGGTCAGGGCAGAAGTCATTTTCTAAGAATTGATGACACTCTCTATTTAGTCGGTCGCAAAGTCGAAGATTTCAGCACTGCTAACACATGCTTTCTATAATCGACTCCGTCCATCAAGGTGATGATGTCATCTTCACCTGATTCTGACGGTTCGAGCGTTACTTTGTCGAACTTATGGTCGATGCCGCCCTCCGTTTCCACGCTGTGCCAATAAAAGCGAACTTGTTTAGGCACGTCCAGGGGTATGCCACGCTTTGCCTTCTCATAAGCAGCGATCCACGTCTGCATTATCGCTTGCCATTCAGCATTGAGCTTCTGGATCCCCGGTCGATACATAAAGTTCACGTTGAATGACTTGTATGTCAACTCCTCTACAGGGACACGTCCTGTATATGGGCCATATATAAAGGACGAATGTTCTTTGTATGCCCGATCTGCCGCCTGCCCGATGTACGGTATCAGTCGCAACGATGGGTGATGAGCGATGCGAGGGCTATGCCGTACTGCCCAGACTGCCGCTGCCGTATACACCGCCTCCTCGCTCCATGATGCGGCGCGTCCTTTTTTTCCACTCCCCTTCCCGTGTTTGTAGCGTTCCGGTTCAGGGATGATATGGAGAGTATATGCCCACCCTTTGAGCGTGTCTAGTGCAATATCCACACCTAGTTTATGAAGCCGGGCTTGAACTTCGTCAAGGTTCATTTGTTCATCTTACCGTCGTCTTGCTATATGTACTTACTCTATTAGTTTTAATATAAGATTTCTACGGTTACCTATTAGTTTCAATATATTATAAAAAAATGCCAAATATAACGCTTAAAATGCGAAAAATAAAACCATTAGAAAATGACTTAAAGGATAACAGCGTCATGATTTTTAGCCATAGCGAGTGGCTATGCATAAATTGACGTCTAAGCTCCGCTTTAGCAAAAGTGAAGGAGTATAAACACATGATTGAAAATTTAAAACCAATAGAACGAGAAGCGAATGACGAATCCCTCCCGATGCCTGAATCAAAGGCAGTAATTGGAAACGAGCTAACGGAAGGAACGCACCGGTTCAGAATAACAGGTCGTACAATAGAGACCGATGTAAAGCTCAAGGGAAAAACGGGAACTTACACTAGATTCGAATTGCGTGCTAGGCCGATAGATATGGAACTCGACCAAGGGAAATCGCTTGGAATCTTCTACTCGTATAACTTAAAGACGTCGACCGAATGCGGGCACTTCCTCAAAAATCAAGGCGTGCATATTGAGTATCTCGACAACGATCGTGTGAACCTCATAGGATTGATCGGGAGCAGCTTCAAGGCAGAAGCCGCCAAAAGGCAAGAAATAGAAAAAGCTTAGCTCTTCGCAGCGCGAACCCATTTCTAAACCAAATGTATTAGTAACAATTGATGCAACTGAGCTTAGTCATTTGACTGCTATCAATATTGCAGACTTTTCCTTGTCAACGACTTATTTCCTCTAGAATCAAAGAACTGGTTTGCGTTAGATAAGTGCGAGGTGAGAAATATGCAACTCATAAAATGTGACAGGTGCAAAGAGATTACAGACTACCGAGGTTTTCTAACCGTTGAGACTACTCGATTTAAAAACTCGTTTGACCTTTGTAAAAAATGCGAAGATGAAATGAGGGAACTGGTAAGAAATGCTATAACAGTTGACGAGGGATAAGCCGAGTCGCAGCGATGATTGGACAGACATAGTCTCGGATTTCGCAGCGGTTATGCTAGCCGCCGCTACTACTATCTTAGTGATTGTTACGGGGCGGCTTGTAGCTACTGCCTCGCTAGAGCAGAACGGCTTGACGGATCGTATTTGCGGACGTTTGCCCTTGAGTTAAAAGAGCAGCTCGCCCAGACGCTTACTGCGTTTGTTATGTCGATTTTGACTCAGCCACGTAGGCGCCTAGATACGGAAAGTGCTGCGGAGCCACCGCTTCGTCAAATCATTGATGCGTTGCAGTAGGTGATGTGCACACATGACGCTGAAAAGCTGGCGATTTCTGTACTCGAAATCTACAAAGGCAGTTTAGCGAATGGCGACGAAAGTCTGTTTGACCTACCGTAGAATGTTAGTGAAGTCACATAGTCTCGTCAGCACAGTGAAAAAACCAAAAGCATTTTGGTGTATTCACGCAGCTTAAGCAACATATTGAACAAGAAGCGACCAGAAGGCGGGGTCAAAAAAGAGATCAGCCATAAGCGCGTCCTGCTTGGGTTATGGAAGAGCGAGATCGACAGCGGACGTCTTTGGAATAAATAACCAGACAATGAGACAGGAAAAGATCGCCACGGAAGAATTAACGCTTGACGAGATGGAGCAAGCGCTCTGGAAAGCCGCTGACATCCTCCGAGGCGCAGTCAGACCTGAGAGATACGGCAGCTATATGCTTCCGCTACTCTTCTTCAAACGACTATCTGATGTCTACGAGGAGGAGTATCAGGCGCTCCTTGAAAGGTTCAAGGACGAGGAAATCGCCAAGAGCAAGTTTCACCGCTTTACAATCCCTGGGGGGTGTTTGTGGGAGGATATCCGTGTGGTGGCTCAAAACGTGGGTCAGAAACTCAATGATACGCTTGCCCAAATCGCAAAAATTAATTCATCGCTTGAAGGTGTGATCAACCGCGCAGATTTCAACAAGCAGGACGAGCTCCCGCAAGATCGGCTCATAAGGCTTATCGAGCACTTCAGCCCTCTTCATCTTGGCAACAACGATGTCTCACCCGACATACTTGGTACGGTCTACGAGTATCTCCTCAAGAAGTTTAATGAGGTGGCTCCGCAACGGGCTGGAGAGTTTTATACGCCGAGAGAGGTTGTCCGGACGATGGTGGAGATCCTTGATCCTCAAGAGGGATATGAGATTTACGATCCGTGTTGCGGAAGTGGGGGGATGCTCATTGAGTCGCACTATCACCTTGCGCGAGAGGGTAAAGATCCGAAGAAACTTTTCTTATATGGCCAGGAGATCAATGGCGAAACGTGGACTATTGCGATGATGAACGTCATGCTCCACGATCTTGAGGCAGAGCTGGATCAAGGTGATAGTTTTGCTGATCCAAGGTTCCTGGATGGATCTTCCTTGAAGCAGTTTGATCTAGTGATCGCCAATCCAATGTGGAACCAGGATGGCTACCGATCGATTATGGAAAGCGATCAGTTTGGTCGTTTCACGTATGGCATAGCATCGAATAGTTCTGCCGATTGGGGTTGGATACAGCATATGCTCGCCAGCTTAAAGACTACAGGAAGAATGGGCATCGTTCTTGACCAAGGAGCGCTGTTTCGAGGCGGCGCTGAAGGGAAGATAAGAAAACAGATCATTGAGAAGGACTTAGTGGAGTGCGTGGTAGCTTTGCCTGAGAAGTTGTTTTACAATACCGGAGCTCCAGGATGTTTGCTTTTCCTAAACAAAGAGAGAAAAAAGGACAGAAGATCGAAAATCCTTTTCATCTATGCTGCCAAAGGGTTCGAGAAGCGCAAGAGCATGAACCAACTGAGAGATGAAGACGTTCAGGGGATTACAGATGCTTACAAGCATTTCAAAGACGTTGAAGGTTACTGCAAATTGGCCGACTTGGACACTGTTAGAGCTAACGACTACAACTTGGCCGTGAATCGATATGCAGGAGTGTTAGATGATGAAGAGCTGGTGGACGTGGCGAAAATCTGGCAAGAGCTGAGGAGGCTGGAGAGTGAAAGACAACTAATTGATGGGAGAGTGAAGAATTTCTTGGAGGAATTGGGCTATGAGAAGTAGGTTGAAAGAAGCTTCACTCGATGATGTCTGTTTGTTGGTCACTGATGGTACTCATGATACGCCTAAGCGAGTAAAAGACGGCTTTCCGTTAATTAAGGCTAAGGAAATCGTCGGCCGAAAAATCGATTTTGAGACTTGCGATCGAATTTCGGAAAAGGAACACCTGCGGGTTATAGCAAGGTCGAAACCTGAATATGGAGATACTCTATTTGCACACATAGGCGCTTCTCTTGGGGAAGCTGCCTTCGTAAATACAAACCGTTCTTTTAGCATCAAAAACATCGCTTTGTTTAAACCAAACCCAGCAATAATAAATCAACGCTATCTTTTTTATTTGATAACAAGTCCCGCCTTCCAAGAGCTAGCCAAACGGACCAAAACAGGTTCAGCGCAACCATTTCTCAGTCTTGGAAAGCTGAGAGCTCATCGAATAACTTATCACCAGGTTATGGATGAGCAACGGAAGATCGCGGCGATTCTCTCCGAAGTTGATAATTCTATTGAAAAATCCGACGAGATTATCACAAAGACGCAGCAGCTCCGAACAGGTCTCATGCAGCAGCTGTTGACCAAGGGGATCGGACATACGAGGTTTAAGCAAACGGAACTCGGAGAGATTCCAGAAGAATGGGAGGTAGTTTATTTCAGACAAATTATCACTTCGTACAGAAATGGTATTTATAAACCATCTAGTTTCTATGGCAGAGGCATTCCGAGTGTCAGAATGTACAACATTGACGATGGAAAAGTCAACAAAGCTAAAGCTCCTTTGCTTGATGTAACAAAACCAGAAGCGAAAAGTTATGGACTCCTTCCAGGCGATATTCTGATAAACAGAGTTAATAGCATAGATCAGGTCGGCAAAGCAGGAATCGTGCAAGATGACCTTGGAGATGCTATCTTTGAAAGCAAAAACATCAGGGTTAGAGTGAGCCCTGATAGATGCGATCCGCATTATCTCGCATATTTTTTGTGTACGTCTCTGTATCTTAAGCAGATCCGGTCGAGAATCAAACCGGCAGTCTCTCAGGCAACAATCAATCAAGATGATTTAGACCAAATCCAGATCTGTATGCCCCCCTTATCAGAACAGCAAGAAATCGCCTCTATTCTATCGACTCTGGATGAAAAAATTGAAACAGAAATGCAAAGGAAAGAAGAAGTCGAACATCTCAAGAAAGGCCTCGTAAGTGATCTTCTAACTGGAAAAGTGAGAGTTAAGGTGACATAAGTGCCTTACACTGAAGTCGACGTCGTTGAAAAGCCAATCATCGACTGGCTTCAGCAGTTGGGTTGGACGTATGTCCCCGCCGATAAACTGAATCGAAATACTGAAGAGCCCTTTGACCTAGCCGTCCTGCGTGAAACGATCCAGCGACTCAATCCAGCGACCATTCTCACAGCTGAAGACGTCGATACGGTCATCAATCATCTCAGACAGATCTCTAATGATATCAACGGCAACCGGCACTTTTCAGAATGGGTTAAGGGAGACCGAAGCATCGTACTGCGCCGAGGCGAGAAGGCCCAGGTTATCCGTTTAGTTAACCCTAGTATTGAGGAGAACATCTTCACTGCGACAAATCAGTTCACGTTCTTCGGGTACGAGCACGTTCGGTTCGATATCGTGCTGATGATAAACGGCATTCCACTCACACTAATAGAAGCCAAAAAGCCAACCCGCGAAACTTTAGACTATCACGAAGCCATAACACAAATATTACGATACCACAGGGATGCCCCCCAGTTTTTCAAACATTTAGCCCTTGCTTGTGCGACTGACGGGGTTAATTTCCGCTATGACTGGATAGCCCCCGACAAGTTTTTTGAGTGGAAGGATCGGGATAAACGATTCACAGACCCCCTTGAAGCATCCGTCAATGCCTTTTTCGAGCGTGGTTTCTTTTTAGACTTCATTAACAACTTCGTCGTTTTTGAAACTGAGCGCGAGCAGGTACGCAAGAAGATCGCAATGTACCAGCAAGTAAGTGCTGCTAATAAAATTGTCTCGCGCATCATTGAGGGGAAAATAAAGAGCGGTCTTATATGGCACACACAAGGATCCGGTAAGTCGCTCACTATGCTCTTTGCTGCGTGGAAGCTCAAAAAGGCCCCACAACTGTTAAATCCCACGATTTTGCTCCTCGTCGATCGGATAGACTTAGAGCGGCAACTGTCTGGGGCGTTTGCAAACGTCGACTTTCCCTATACTACAAAAGCAAAGAGCTCCCAGGATCTTATCGAGAAACTCTCAAAAGATAGTCGAGAAGTCATCATCACCACTGTACAGAAGTTTAGGAGAGAGCTAAAAGAGGCGCTAAGCGAACGTGAAAACATTATAATCTTCGTTGACGAGGCGCATCGATCACAATACGGAAAGTTTGCGATGCGGGTGCGACAGGCTTTCCCAAACGCCTTTGTGTTTGGGTTTACCGGCACGCCCATCGAGAAAGGAGCGGCGGGGAGGAGCACTTTTCGGACGTTCTGCCCCCAAGGCGAGACGTACCTCGACAAGTATGGTATACGCCAATCGATTGAAGATGGCGCGACAATTCGTCTCCTCTATCAATCACGGTTAGTGAATTACCACATCCCACGCGAGGAGCTCGACAGGGAGTTCCTTTCGATCACACTGGGCCTCTCTGAGAAGAGGCAGGAAGAGGTGCTCGATAAGAGCGCTACCATCCGGACGGCTTTAAAGGCACAGCATCGAATTGAAGCCATTGCACAAGACGTCGCCGAACATTATACTACTCACATTGCTCCCAACGGATTCAAAGCACAGCTTGTCGCGGTCGACCGAGAAGCGTGCGCGATGTACAAGGAAGCGCTCGACCGACATTTGCCGGTCGAAGAATCTGTCGTGATCTACACCGCAAACCAAAACGACAGCGAACTTTTGCGACGCTATCACCTCGATAAAGACGAACAAATGACGATCACAGGAGGCAGCTTCCAGAAGCAAGGTGAGAATCCCAAGATACTGATTGTCACCGACATGCTGCTCACCGGCTTTGATGCACCAATCGAGCAGGTGATGTACTTAGACAAACCGATGCGCGACCATAAGCTCCTCCAAGCGATTGCACGAACAAACCGACCATATCCTGGCAAGGCAGCAGGGATCATCGTGGATTATGTCGGCATCTTCGATAATCTCGTAAAGGCTCTCAACTTTCAAGAGGAGGATATAGAAGGGGTTGCCTTCGACTATGAAGTGTTAAAAGAAGAGTTCAGTGCCATTATTGCCTCTGCTATCAAGCCATTCAGCGAGATCGTGCGAGATGGGTCGCGGGAATCACTTTTTAAGGCGTTCTCCGTCCTTGATAATGAAAAGCGATACAAAGAATTCAAAAAGGGCCTTCAACAGCTTAAGCGGCGATACGAGACCATTGCGCCCGACCCGTTTCTTTTGCAATATGACGATGACTATACGTGGCTCATAGAAGTGAACGAAGCTCATAACAAGTTTCGCCACCGCGAGGATCCCGACCTCGCGGAATATCAAGAAAAAACGAAGCAGCTCATCAGGGAGAAGCTTCTAGTCAATGCGCTGGAAACGCAACTCCCCTTATTTGAAATAGACAGTGAGTATCTCAAGAAACTTGATGGACATCATTTCACCAAGCGGCAGAAAGTGATGGAAATAACCGAAGCAGTACGCCGTCACATCAGCATCAACGTCGAAACGAACCCCATCTATGAAACGCTGAGTCACCGGCTGGAACGAATTTTGAAGATCGAGGATATACCAAAACTGCTTGAGGCGATGGAACTTCTTGTGGGAAACATCGTTGAGACAGAACGACGTGCCAAGGAACTCGGCCTGTCAAAAGAGGAGTACGCCCTTTTAAACGTGGCCAAGAAGTACGTGCATAACGAAAGCGATGCCGTGCTCATCGCCTTCACTAAGCGCGTTACTGACACTATAAAACCGCGGCTTTTCCCTGGTTGGTGGCGGAAGGTGAAGGTTGCAACAGAGATAGAAAAGACGTTGTTTGATGCGTGCTTCGAGGAGTTTAGAGGACAGCTGAGCATGAAAGACCTCACATCGTTCTGTGAAGAGCTGATGGACTTTGTCGTGAAGTACAATCAGTAGGCGCAACAGCATGGGCTCTATTCAAATCGATGGTCGTCAAATCAACTATCGCGTAAAAGCGGGAAAGAGTGCGAAATACACTTATCTTAAGTTCACGCCTGATCTTGAGCTCGATGTCGTACTTCCTCACGAATCTGATATAAACGTTGAAGCGCTCCTTGAGAAAAAACGGGCGTGGATTGCACGTAAATACGCGGAGCTTTCAAACAGGAAATGCGTTTTTGATGGCACGTCAGTTATGTACAAAGGACGTTACTACGACCTCCATGTGGTGCCCCCAGAAAATGGCACGAACGTTGAGGTTCAGAAGGATAAGATCATCATCTCCACGAAAGACGTGGGGGATCCATTATCGTCGCTGAAAGAATGGATGACAGCAGCAACTACGGAGCTGTTAACCCGCGAACTGCCGCGTTACGCACACCGTTTCAAAATCACCCTTGGAGCTGTAGTAGTGAGAAATATTAAGCGCTGGGGGTACTGCTCGAAAACGGGCGCCCTTGTTTTCACGTGGCAGCTGATCGCGTTGCCTGATCGTCTAGCGGAATACGTGATGCTCCATGAGTTAGCTCATCTATCTGAGTTCAATCATTCGAGGAGGTTTTGGACAAAGTTAGCGTCTATGTGTCCGGACTTTAAGGAGCGGCAACAAGAGCTTAATCAAGTTTGCACCAGCGCATCAGCGGATTTAGACACATCAGACCTGATAAGCCCTGATAGCGTAATGTAAGAGCACAAGGAAATGAGGGGGAGAACTAGTGATTATTCTGTTTCCCCGCCTTGTCAGCATTAACCGATCTTTTGCTATTCATCAAAGAAGGTGGTCAATGTCCTTCATAGCAGCCTCCTCGCCTCTCTGCCTATGACTGCTCCAGTTTGCGGCTGTATCTCTAAAAACAAAGGATATTGCGACGTAATCTTCCCGACTGCTATGCACTGCTGCTTCACGAGGTGCTGTAATGCACTGATTTCTGATCGATCAAGCACGAAGGAGCCAATCTTTAGTGACCTTAACCAGAGATGCCGTAGCGACTCAACCGTCGCCGCGCACGAAAGGCTCGCCCCCACAGATGGAGTTGACAAGAGCGCTAATTCGAGCATCGTTAGAATTTAGCGCATCGTAATAATCTAGGATTGTCTTCAAAGAGTATCGGTTGTCGGTCAAATCATTCACTTTGTTGGCGACCATTGAGCGTAACAAGTCTTGGCGGAGCTTTTTGCCTTGCTGTTGCTGTTTCACATCATTGAGACAGTCGTGGATGAGTCGTGGGTCTCCGACAAGTCTTCAGGTTGATCGGCGGCCTCTGAAGAGCTTCCGTTGTTAGCAACTTCGGAGGCGCTTCGCTCCGCTTCGGATCGTGTTTCCGAAATAGAATGAAGCGCGTTTTGGGCATCTGTTTCAGGTTGGGAAGGAGCTGTGGGTCTGTTCCATTTGTCGGTCGCGGCTGTTTCGGAACTTCGGTCGGGTGCGATGGAAGGAGATCCAATGGTGGGTATCTCGTATTCCTCCGAAGTACCGAAAGTAGTGTTAGTGTTATGTACAATATGCCCGTTAACCCCCCCTAACCTGGAATCTAACCCCTCGCCGCCCTTCTCGCTATTTCGGAAGTCATCTCCGAAACAATCCGAAACAGTCCGAAGTTGCTGGTCTTCTTCCCAATATACAATCGATTCATAACTTTTGACCAGCGTCCACTCGGCTGGCAATGCGTAATGATTGCGCCCCCACCGATCACCTGTTTCGGGGTCAACATCGCTCTTTGAATAGAACTTCAATTCGGGTATCTTTTCAAGCATGCCCCTGTTATCGGACTTATACTGGCCGTGAATGAGTTCATAGATGTAACTGTTGCTCAGCCTGGTCTCATCCATGATCCTCCATAGATCACACGGTGAGTTGTCTCGTATAACCGATGCAACTAGTCTCTCTTTCTCATTCAACTTCGTTACCTGCTGAACGGCGACGGTCTTAAACAAGCCGAGTGCGTTATCGAAATCCTGCTTAATGGCTATGAGTGCGCCATCTTTATCAGTGCACCGCGCAGAGTAATTCAGGACGCAATACGCCTTGATGAAGTCGAGGAATATGGGAAAGTTGCGCCTATTTCGCACGTTCGTGAATTTTATGTTGTTAATAAATGGAATTGTGACCGCATGACTAGTTTGATTGAGGTGCAAGAAAGCCCCCCTCAACAGTTCGACTTCATCATCCGCATAGAATTCTGAAAGGCCTGATTCAGCAAGCTTCCGCTGGTGCTGCTCGACCCTCTTGTCCTGGTCAGGCGACTCATCGACGTTCATCTCGACCTGCCGATTAAGGAGCTGAATCGTCGATTTGGTACTCACACTGGTGAGCCAAAAAGCAACTCGCGGTGGCAATGACAGCGTTAGAGGGTTGCGCTTCCCGTCTAGCGTGAGATGTTCAGTGGGTGAATCCCAGTTGGTCATTGCTGCACGGACGGTCTGTTCGACATCGGGAGCCAAATTCACGTCATCACTAAATATCACCATTTTAGGCCGCAACTTGTCATCGTAGAACAGGGCTTTTGAGCTAAACGACGCAGCCAAGTACATTGTTGTGGGCATCAGATGGAGCACGGTTTTCGTGCTGTGCGTCTTTCCCATTCCGCTCTCCCCGCTCAACTTTGGCTGCAAGCCGTTCGTGTTTATAACGGACAGGCTCGCCACTGATAGCATCAGCAATTCAGCCACTGGTTCATCGCCAACGTGGAATTTTTGCACGTTTCGCCTGAACAGTTCGATGAGCTTGTTGCCCTGGAAGAGGCTTTGAACCTCCTCGCTGCACTCTTCATTCAGCAAAGGCTCAACGGCGGGTCGCGGTGTTCCCGCAGGATACGTGCAACAGCTCTTCGCAATCATCGTCAGCTCTGAATCGTCGAGAGGAGTCTCGCAATCGTACTCGTTGATTCCCCTAAGAACTAGAAAGAGGCCGTCGGCTTGAAGTGCGTGAACTTCACGATAGTAAGAACCAACCCTAAAGAGTGTGACGTTTCGGCTTCCTACTGGTATTGGCTTCGTGTAATCAAGAGCACCCTTGGTAACTTGGTTATCTAGGGTATGCGTGTCTACCAAGCACGCGGCATCATCGGCGCCTATCGCCTTCTGTACTCCGTGTAATGATACGATATACTGCAACGCAGCTTCAGATAGCTTCGTTAACTTAATTGCGTCGCTTGGTGTGTCAGCATCACAAAACTCATAGCGTGCTCCGTCGGGATGAATCGATCCAGGGCCAACGACATAGCCTCCGGCGCCTTTCACGTCAATATGATCGGCGAGACGGTTGTAACTGTTTCGGATATCAAAACCGCAAGGATCGCAGTATAGTTGATATCCTCCTCCAGTTTTCACCAACGTTCCGACTTCAAATGTGCCTAGTTTATCCTGCACCTCTTTGATCTTCGCAGCTATTTCGTCAGGGTTTATTCCGTCTAAGTCAATAACGAAGAAATGTTTTCCGGTGACAATCCCGTAATTAGATTCAGGATATCTCCGAGCCCATTCGAGGATTACGTCCTCGTCAGTCGAAGCTTTAGCTTGCCATCCTGTAAAGAGGGGCTCTTTGCTCTTTTGCTTGAGAGGAAAAACCTTGAATCCTTGACTTGCCATAAAGAAAGCGCAGGACCAAGTGTGGCTTGCTACAAAATGTCTACGGCCCCTCGCCGGCGACGCATGAGCTTTGTAACCATTGTCGCCAAGTTCAACTGAGTGGATCGCTTCTTCGGTTTTCTTTAAAAAAGTGTTGCTTTCCTCTAGGGTTTCTTCTCTTTTTCTCGTATGCTGCAAGATCTCACGGCCAGATGATGTATCTGGCTATGCGGGAATATGTGAGAACGAAGTCTAATAATAAGAAACGCTTGACGCGTTATAAAGGAAACCGTTGGAATCGACATGCTTTTCTATTCTTTGTAATAAGTATAGCTCGCACGGCTATTTCTTTTTGACAGCGCAAAAATAGCCTCTTCTTAACGCTACATTGCAAACTAGAAAATGAATTCGGCAATGCTGATTTTAGGCTGCATTACGCCTGAGGAAATATCAGTGGCCGCCGATCTGGCCATACTTCTAGTAGCTTTTATTAGCGTGGTTACGTTCTTGTTATGGAGATTACTCAACATACGAAGCAGCAAGGGGGTTCTCGCACTAGCGATTTCCCCTCCTAGCGTTTCGTCTCCGTTAATCACATTCGGACACAGAGATCCCGCTGCCGCCACACCGGACGTTGCCAACATTGAGCAACCGATTTTGCCCGTCTTAGTCCTTATACAATATTCTTTGCTAAACGCCGACATTTTTCCAGAAATACTCGGAGATGCTTCTCTGCAAATCAAACACCTTGCAACTGGCAATAAATATCAGCTGAGTCCCCGAATGACTTCCAAAGCTGATATGCCGACTGAGAAAACCAATCGAGAAACAAGACTAGTGGCAACCGCACCTTTTAGAGAACTTTTGCTTAAGCCTCGAACAGATGAGCAAATTTGGTTATTCTTTGTCCCCATTGAGGAACGGGATTTGTCACTTGGTAACGTAGCCTCTGGCGATTATGAGGCAATATTGAAGCTTAAGAAACGAAAATTTTGGTGGGTTGAAGAGGCTGTGGTCTTGAAGTTCACGGTCGAAGAAGCATTTGCTGGATTTATGCAGAGCGTCACTATCATACTAAAGATTCCCGAAGCAGGTCTTTCAGTCATTTGCAACAAAAAATGGTGGCAATTTTGGAAAAGAAAGCTACCGCTTTAGCAAATGAAGTAAATGTTTCTTTGTTAGTATCTAGCACGTTTTAGCGACGAAGATATTGCGATACTGCGAGATCGAAGCTCATGCGGCATCGCTGAAAAGTTCAGCCCGACTTAATCCATTTGCTAAATAGAAGACTTACCCTAGATCAGCCTTTTTGAGCAAATAAACGAGCTAAAAGCAAATAAGCAACGATTGAACGTAAATTTGATTCGCAAAAACAAGCAAGTAACGACAGTTAGCAAAAAATTGACGAATTTTTGGACATCAACCGTCAAAAAATCCGTTTTTTCGTTGCAGCTTCGTTTTGATGATTAGGCAGGCCGCACTGGGACGTGACGGGGATAGGCATATATTTCGTAGAAAACAGTTTTTCATTATGTATGTGGGGGGGCGCGTAGCAATTTTTGGGCAGGCCCCTGAACCGCGAGTAATGAAGTTATGCGTCTAATGCTTGTGTCTTGAACTTGGAGCTGTGTCCCACCCCAAGTGGTTTTGAGGGTCGTTGTTCGCTTCACGTAAAACTCGCGAATCTTTAGAGCGCGAAGATCCTTGTCCGACAGCAGCTTACAAAGCGGCGTGCGCTCGACAGCTTAATGTCTCAAAATTAGCCATTACACTTCTCATCTATAGCTGTCTGATCAGCTTCCAATTCCCTCAATTGCCCTTCCAAACGTTCGATTTCTGAAGTAACATTGGCGAGAGATCTAGAGATAGTAACCATTTTCGCCTTCCTTTGCTTAACGAGTGAATTGACAAAGACGCGGCGTGATTCTCCGGCTAATTGCTTTATCTCTTCTTCAACCTCAGTGCATTCTCGGTCAAATTCCGCTAAACGTTGTTTGGCTTGTCGGATAGCATCTGCTGCGTCGTCCAAAGCGCGATTAATTATGTCTGCAGCTTCTTCTTCTGAAGTATCTGCGTTCACTTGCAGATTTATGAAGCTTGCTGCTTCATTCACCATTCTCGTGAGTTCTTTTTCTACGTTGTAAGATTTGCGCTGCGTTAGATCCGTATAACGTCCAAGCCAGTAGGTCAAACGCTCGTTTTCGTGTGTTGGATCCTTCATTTTCGTTCCTTTGTTCTGCGAGTTGACCTTTGAGAAGGGCAGTGATTAGTCCAATAGATGCAAGATGTAGCCACAGAGAATTATCAAATGAAAATACGAGTCATCAACGTTTGATCTCGGGAGCGATATCTTGGTAGCCTTCCTATGGATTTAATTCATTTTTCAGCGCCATTGGCTAGCACGCCGGCCTTGACTGCTTTTGGGAACAGGTAATTCACAAAAGCGGAGCAAGAGACCAACATAAACTGTGCATCTTCTAGGTTTAAGTTTGGTTCATCGAGCAATGCATGGCGTATGCCATTTGCGTCACTGGTGTACCCATACAAGCTGCTGAAGGCCTGACGCAGGGCGCCATGTAGTTTTATTTTGCCAGCTCGTTCTATTTTGTTCAATGCGTCCCCTAGAGTTGCTTTTTCTCCTGCAATTTTTACACAGATTGACTCGACAGCACTAATTGACTCTTTGATTGAATTTCGATAGACGAGATCGCCGAGTCTCTCTCGGTCGGACAATAGTTTTAAGGCGTCTCGCAAATGTATGTGAGCCCCTCTAAGCGCCGGAAGGGTCGTAGTAGTGTTCAAAGCCTCTTCGACTGCGCCACGTTCTTCAGTAGATGCAATAGGTGCAATGACTCCTGAGACGAAACGGTAGCCTGAACGCTCTTCTTCTAGGAGCTTGTTGGACTCTTCCATGAAACGAGCACTAATGTCTGCGTTTGGGTACTCGTTTGCGATGAATTCTATGAAATCGTAGACCTGGAACCATTTGAATTTAGAGAATAAACCCCTCAGCTGGAGACAATACACAGGCCAAACGTCGACGATGAGGCTCCACATAGGTTGCTTGAAGAATTCATCCTGCAATCTTCGTGAAAACGATTTCGTAGAGTCTTTATTGTCTTCCTGCGCGGCATCTTGCCAAAAATACTTGTCTAGAGCGTTCCAAATGCGATTTCGCAAATCATCATCAATATCGTCGATCTGAACAAACGTTTTTACCGGTGTTTGCCCTTGCCTTTGGGAGAATGGAAGTTTGGGGTCTTCAGGGCTCATTTTACTCTCGCATACAAATAACTGAACTAGACTGTTTGTTTTGATGTCGGATAAACTTTTTCAGGAGGACAGCACAGATGAGAACGTGCCCCCAGGCACTCAGATAAATATCATAAGCGTACTCAGGCAGCGGATGCTTGTAAAACAGCCAATCAATGCCAGAAACTCCGTGAGTCATAATGTAGTTCTTGTTTGACTGATCCACTTCCGTAAATGGGTCTGCTGCTCACAAAGTGTTTTGAGATCTGGAAAATGACCCGACATCAAGATCTATTCTAGTGACGCAGTTAGATTGTCAAGTCGACATTTCCCCAGTATTTCATGTAGATGTCATACACATGCTCGGGCAGCGGATGCTTGTAGTGCTTCCAATCAACTCCGCTAACTCCGTGTGTTAAAACATACGCTCGGTTTGACTGATCCCATTGGATAACGTCGCCATGCTGCTCCGCAAATTTTCGCAAATCTCCAAGCACAAAATGCCCTTCAAAGTGCGACATCGGGATTTTCTGACGCTTCATCCACATTTGGAAGCTATGATATCCAAACGCGCTTTCCTCGTTCTTACAGTCGCAAAGCACTGCTTGCATAGCTTCGACTACCTGCGAATGAAGGGGCACGTAGTGTTGCATCCGAATCTTATCTTGCGACGGGTCGACGGTGAGTACAGGTTTTTCGGACTGCAACGCTTCCCGAAACTGTCCGACAGTCAGCTTCGCAATCGTCGATACACTTCGCTGCCCTGTGAGCGCACCGAAAATAACGAATGCGTTATACTGAGCTGCCCTTTCGGCGCCAATGTCTCCACGTTCTTCGGCGTGCTTGATGTAACGGAGAACGTTTTCGATATCATCCTTGGTGACAATTCGCTCAGTTACGTTTTTGCGTTCTTTGACCGTTTTCGGACGCTCTAAGTAGGGAGAGAAACTCTGGTATCGTGGTTTAGAATGTGTCGTGGCGAGAAACTTTAGGAACGACGTTGCGAAGCCGAGTACTTTAGAGTGTGAATCGGCTGACTCGTACTTGTTAAGCACGTTTTGTCTGAATTCCTTCAGGCTATGCGGCGAAACCTCTCCCTTTGTAGACTTCCATAACTCTATTGAAGCTCGCTCTATCCAATCCTGCGATTTTTTAGCGAGCCGTTCTTTCCTGTGAGCTGTAAAGCCATTAAGGTCAGATTTTGAAAAACTGAGTTGTAGCTCGTCAGATGTGGCCTGTTCGCGAATTTCTTGCGTTTCAGCGGGGTTGTAAATAGGTTTTTCGTAAGTCTCTAGAATATCTTTAACGGCTTCTATTGTTTCAACGTCAACCGTCCTTATTTTTTGAGCTTTGTGCCACGCGCTTCGCACACTCTCGTCCAAATGAGCATAGTCCTCGTCCTCGTCTGCTATCAGCTCTTCTGTGCTAAATTCGAGGCCTTCGTCGAGCGACCCGTCAGGGAGTCTGGTGTGGACGATAATTCCGCCACCGTAGTCGACGATGACAGTTTCTGGCGGTTCTTTTTCGTTTTCGTCATTTTCAGCAGAAGTTGGCAACTCATGAGAAGTTGGCAACTTTTCTTCGTCATCATCCGCCACCATTTTAGCCTCTAAATCAGAAAAAGAACGATGGGCTCGGCCGGATTTGAACCGGCGACCTCCGCCGTGTGAAGGCGACGTCATAACCGCCTAGACCACGAGCCCTGCTTCTCACGTCCTTTGCAAAACAGATAAGTTTATCGTTCGGCTCATACTCATTTTGTTACAGAAACCGCGAGGAAAGCCGTTTTCGGGCTCCTCCGACGGCGCATCATGCACAACAACTATAAATCGACTGAGTTTTCTGACATTGATCTCAGCCGCTGGAAGGACTACGACGACGTCATTCTCGACTCTTTATGGCTGCTCGGCCCGCGAGGCAAGACCGGGCCGCACGTCGGGGACTACTGGGGCAACTTCATCCCCCAGATTCCGTATCAGGTCTTGACCCGTTTCACGAAGCGCGGTGAGGCCGTCGTCGACCTCTTTAGCGGCATGGGCACGACGCTTATCGAGTGCAAACGGCTCGGTAGAGCCGGACTCGGCGTTGAGATCGATCCGGGCGTGGCAGAACGCTCGCTGGAACGAATAAACAGCGCAGAAAACCTGTACAACGTTCCGGTCGCCGTGCTTGTGGGTGACTCAACGACAGCGCTTGCGGCGAAGCGTGTGCGCGCTACGCTTAGGGAATGGAACGTCAATGCGGCTGACTGCGTCATCTTGCATCCGCCCTATCACGATATAATCCGCTTCAGTGAGCTCGAGGGCGATCTGTCGCGCGTGCCAACGGAAGCAGCTTTCTTGGATAAGATCGGTCTGGTCGCGCGACACGCGTATGACCTGCTCAAACCGGCCGGGTTCATGGCGCTCGTGATCGGTGACAAGTACGTGGACTCGCGGCTCGTCCCGCTCGGATTTATGTGCATGCAGCGCTGCGTGGATGCAGGCTTTGTGCTCAAAGCCATCAACGTCAAGGAGATCATCAACAACGAACGCGGCAAGGGAAAGAACGGTAACCTATGGAAGTACCGCGCGCTCGTGGGCGGCTTTTATCTGTTCAAGCACGAGTACGTGATGATCTTTCGTAAGCCCGCGGCGAGCAGGCGCGCACCTAAAGCCGAAAGCCTAAAGCCTAAAGATGCCGCGCCATAAGCTTGTCGACGTCGATATCATCGATCGGCACACGTGCGAGGGGCTCGGCGTTCAAGGAACGGTATTCGTCGTCAAACGTCGGCTTGTCGGTCTCATACAGGACCCCGATAGGTATCTTGTCTCCGGCTTCCTGCGCTTTTGTCAGCGCGAGCTCGTAATCGGTGTAGTCATACTCGGTCTCCTCGAGCTTGTACACGTGGTCGTTCCACCACTTCCAGGTGTTGACGTGGTTGAATGTGACGCACGGCTGTCCGATGTCAACGAGCGAGAATCCCTTGTGCTGGATCGCCTTAACCATAAGCTCGCTGAGGTGCTTGTTCTCGCCGCTAAAGCCGCGTCCGACAAAGGTCGCCCCTGCGAGCAGCGTGAGTGGCAGTGGCGTGACAGGCGACGCGACGACGCCCTCAGGGGCCACCTTCCACTTGGTGCCCTTGAAGCTCGTCGGCGACGGCTGGCCGGTCGTGAGGCCGTAGACCTGGTTGTCGTGCACGAACACCGTGATGTCGATGTTGCGCCGCGCCGCGTGCAACAGGTGGCCGAGCCCCTCGCCATACGTGTCACCGTCACCCGCGTGCACGATGACCGTAAGGTCGCCGTTCGCGAGTTTCACCCCCTGAGCCACCGGGATTGATCTGCCGTGCAGGCTGTGGAGCACGTACGTGTTAATCCAGTAGCTGAGGTTTCCGGAGCACCCGATGCCGCACACGATCGCCGTCGTATGGGGGGCGAGGTCCATGCTCGCGTACGCGGCTTTCATCGCGTTCCAGATCCCGAAGTTTCCGCACCCCGGACACCAGGTGGGCCACGTGCCGGGCACGTCGTAGCGATGCACGTCTGCCATTTCAGAGCACCTCCTTGATGCGAGTGTAGAGTTCGTCCGCAAAGAACGCCCGTCCGTCGTACCGCAAGATGGTGTGATCAGGCCTGATCTGCGCGTGCTCTTTGAGGAGGCTGCCGAGCTGCGCTCCCCGGTTGTTTTCGATCAAGATAACGCGAGTCCCCTCAAGGCGCTCTTTCACCAGTTGCGAGGGGAAGGGGCTCATAAACACGACCTGGAGGAACCCGAGATCAACGCGGTCATTCGCTCGCAGAAGGTCCATCGCGTCGAGGATCGCTCCCTTCGTCGAGCCCCAGCCAACGAGCACCGTCTTCGTTCCGGGGTTGCCGTGGAACTTGATCCCGTGGACGAGTGTGGCGGCCGTGAAGTACTTCCGGCACCGTTTGTCGACGAGCGTTGCGACCACAGGGGCGTCTTCCGAGAAATAGCCACGCTCGTCGTGCTCATCACTGTTTGAGTTGAATATGCCACCCGGCAGTCCCGGAACGGTTCGCGTCGACACGCCGCTAGGTGTCGCCTCATAGCGCTTGAAATCGGGTGGTACCTCGCCTGCTGTGAGCAGCAAGCCGCGGTCAACGCGCAGCCCTTCGGTTGCGAACGGCTCTTCCGCGAAAAACGACGTCGCCAGGTGCTTGTCGGTGAGAACGAGCACGGGCGTTTGCAGCGTGTCAGCGAGATTGAACGCCCTGAACGTTTCGTAGAAACACTCTGCGGGGTCGCCCGGCGCGAGCACGACCCTGAAGAAGTCTCCCTGAGACGCGTGGAGGCAGAACCGCAGGTCGCCTTGGGCCGTTCG
Source organism: Methanobacteriota archaeon (assembly GCA_963701995.1). Classification (GTDB taxonomy): domain Archaea; phylum Halobacteriota; class Bog-38; order Methanoflorentales; family Methanoflorentaceae; genus Methanoflorens. Next base: position 1,814,253 of record OY969693.1, read on the forward strand.
CGTCGCGAGCCCGGTGGAAGGGCCGGGGCGCTGACCTTCGACAACGACCAGCGGGTTCTCGGTCGCCCCCGCGAGGCCGAGCCCCTCAACCATGAGCGAAAAGCCACCCCCCGAGGTCGCCACCATCGAACGAGCGCCCGCAAAACTGGCCCCAACGGCGAGGTTGATCCCCGCGATTTCATCCTCCGGCTGTATCATCACCACGCCGTACTCGCGCGCTTGTGTGGCCATGTACGTCATAATGGTGTGCGTCGGCGTCATCGGGTAGATGGCGATGAACTTCATCCCGGCTTTGAGGGCGCCCATGCAGATCGCGTCATTCCCGGTCAGAGTCATCCGTGGCGGCCCTCCGACTGGGGTCAGCCCGCCCTTATACGGCTCCGAGTACGTACGGGCGACGTAGTCGTATCCCGCCCGTGCCGCGCCCACGTTTTGTTCGACGATTTTTTCGCCTTTGCTTCCAAACGCGTCTTCGATGGCCGTGTTTAATAGGCTAAGCTCATAACCGATCAGGCCGACAGAGGCGCCCATCGCGGCCATGTTTATGGCCACCTTCGGAAGGTGCAGGTCCGCCATGAGCTGCGCGAGCGGCACGTCACACAGGGTAACGTCTTCGCGCGCTGGCGCAACGTCGGAATTTGCCGCGTCGTAAAGAAGCAAACCTCCCGGGACTAAATCGTCCAGATCCAGTGTGATCGTCTCGGCATTCAGCGCCACAAGGACGTCGACGGGCCGGGTAGGAGCCCGTATCTGCTGCGCGGCTATCCTGACCTGAAAGGTGTTATGGCCACCGCGGATTAGTGAAGGGTATTCGGTGTGTGCAACGACGTGGTAACCGCCTTTGATAAACGCTTTTGAGAAGATCTCCCCGACCGTCATGATGCCGTATCCGGCTTCGCCTCCAATCTTCCAATTCAGTTCACTATTGCTCATCACGCCTCCAATATCGCTCGCGCCCGCGCCGACGTCGTTCGTCAGCTGTTGAGTCGCCGTCCGGTCCAACACCGTGCCGAACGAGAGCACGACTCTATAAGACTCGTCGCGAGTGATATATCTTTAGCAGTTTTGATGGGGCGTAATTCCCGTGATAGGTGCGGAAAAGCCGACCAAACGCATGGTTCTGTTTGAGATTAACAAATGCGGATGTCTAGCGGGTGAAAAGAAGCTGTTCGGGGCTGGAAGAAGCGCGAACGAGGTCGTGCCCACCTATTTAAGCGAAATCTACACTCCGAAGGCAGTTCCGCAGGTTGCGTGGCGAGTTTGGAAAAGGTGGGATTGTCCTTTCGGCTGGGCGGATGCGCTTACTCCGACGATTGAACGGCACTGAGCTTCTCGATCAAGATCTTGTAGACGCCTCCGACTCGGCCACTCGATATGGCTCGTGCGGTCTCCTCATACGACCCCTCCATCAAATTGATGTTCTTTTCAATCGTCTTGAGCGAGTCTCTGAGTTCCGCAGGATCTGTGACGCGGCTGATCCAGCCCTCAATGATGACCGACTTCCAGTCTCGGAAGCCCTTAATATCGTGAATTTCAAAGCAGGCCCGTTGGTTTGCTTCAAGATATTCGAGCGTCCGTCCGCGGGAGTGCTGATAGAGGAGAATTGCGGTGTCGGTATGCGTGTAGGCGATCGGAATGCTGTACGGCTGATTACTTTTGCATAGCGCTAAATTTCCGTACTTTTTCGTTTTGATAAACGTAACAGCTTCGTCGTTGGCAAGTTCTTGCATGCTAGTCACATAAAACACGATCAGTAAAAAATGTATTTATAGGTAGAAGTGAAACCACCTGACTGTCGATGGCCTTAGCAACCTATAGTTTTTGTTCCGCCGGCGGATCTTTTCTATTTTTCAAAGCCGGACTTTTCTGTGGGGGTCTTCTCGGAAGCGGCTCAATCTGGCGGCAAGAAGCCGAAAAAGCCCCTGACACAACTCTAATGTTTATATAATCTGAGGCGACATAACTAGATACATAGCGAGAAATCGGAGGTTTCGAAAAAGGCATGAGCTCTGGAATGTGTACCGTTTGCGGACTCCCTAGCGAGTTATGCATTTGTGAAGAAGTAGCCAAGGAACAGCAGCGAATAACGGTGAAGGTAAATAAAAGGCGCTACGGAAAGGAGGTCACCGTAATAGAGGGAATGGACCCTCACGAAATCGACCTCGCAGAGCTTACGAGCTACCTCAAGGCACGACTTGCATGCGGAGGAACTGTGAAAGACGGTCTCATTGAATTGCAAGGGAATCACAAGGACAGAGTCAAAGACATCCTTGCGGGAAAAGGATTCTCTGCCGCGCAGATCAAAGCTTAGATTCGGCTGCGTTCGATTAAGCACTGGTACGGAACCCGGTTTTATGTAAGCGAAAAATGGCGGCTTACGCCCATTCTCTCGTAACGATTTGTTGGTAAAGGCTGGTTTTACAGATGCCTATCGATGCTCCGCGTCGGGGGCATCTCTTTGCTGCTTATGCGGCCTCGCTGTTTTGTGCCAAAGTTAACTCGGCCGAGACGTCGGTCACAAACTCGAACCATAGTTGCCTTTTTAAGACAGAGGTGTCGTCGGGCACCATGACACATCGGTTAGGCATGCTGGGACCGCGCTGTTTTTCGAAGCTTATTGGGTGGCAAGAGAGCGATCTCATCGTTCTTCGTAAAATGCCGCACTTGTTTCCAGCATAGCTAAATATTTTTAGTATGGCTCAACTCTGTATTCCATATGAAGTCGGGCCGTGAAGCCGCCTTGGCGATGTCTCGGCGCTTACCAACAGGAGAAGGACTTTGAACGTAGACTATCGCGACCACCAAACGGCACTCAGGCTGTCCGAAAAAATAGGCCAGCTCGTGCGCAAACACGGTGAAGAGATCAAAATAATGCACGTCTGCGGGACCCACGAGGCATCGATAACTCGTTTTGGCGTGAGATCCCTTTTGCCTGAAAACTTGCGCGTGGTAATGGGTCCCGGCTGCCCGGTGTGCATCACCCCCCAAGGCGAAATCGATGCGGCCATAAAGATGGCAAAGGATGGCATTACGGTTGCCACCTACGGAGATCTGATGCGCGTGCCCGGGACCGATGGGTCTCTTGCCGACTCAGGAGGGGACGTGCACATCGTCGGCAGCATCACGCACGCTGTGGAGCTCGCAAAGAAGACCGACGATGAAGTGGTGTTTATCGCCGTGGGGTTCGAAACGACGGCGCCAACGACGTCGGTAGCGCTATTGCAGACGCTACCTCGTAATTTCTCGATACTGTGCTCCCATCGACTCATTCCTCCGGCGCTACGGTGGCTTTTGGAGCAAGTAAGCGAGTCCGGGGCACAAATCGACGGCTTTTTGCTGCCGGGACACGTCTGCACTATTATTGGCTTGCGGCCGTTCGAAGAATTTCCGGTCCCACAGGTAGTCGCAGGATTTGAGCCCAATGACGTGCTCTACGGGTTGTATCTTATCGCTAAGCAAATTGTGAATGGCGAGCACAAGGTGGAAAATGCTTATCCGCGCGTCGTGCACTACGAAGGAAACGTCAAAGCGCAAGAACTTATGCAACGGACATTCGACGTCGTTAACGTTGAATGGCGCGGTTTTCCCATCATCAGTCAGTCAGGCTACGCGATAAAGCGTGAGTTTGAGTCCTATGATGCTCGGCTTAGGCACAATCTCGATTTCACGAGCAAAGAAGTCAAAACCGGGTGCATGTGCAACCTCGTCTTGCAGGGGCTCAGAGTGCCGACCGACTGCAAACTCTTCGCAAAGGTCTGCGTGCCGCACAAAGCGGTGGGACCGTGCATGGTTTCCGGTGAGGGTGCGTGTAACGTGTGGTACAAGAATCGCTGAGGGCTGTCCCGCAATACCCTTAAATAGGCACGGGTGCTCCAACAACCGTATTGCGCAAAGACCATCGCGTCACCTGCACCTAGCGCTACTCTTACGCCCCCGCGTTGGATCAAACGAAGCGTCTCAACTCACATTGCTGGCGTGATGAGAGCGGCCTTCGTGTTGAGCGCCACCTGGTTTGCATAGGCGCTGATAGCTGCTGCAAGGAGTTTCATGTCGCAGGAAAAAACAATTCTGATAACGAACGACGATGGCATACGGTCCTTGGGGCTCGTCGCAGCAGCAAACGCGCTAAGCGATCTTGGCAGGCTCATCATCGTCGCGCCTTCGGTCCAAAAAAGCGGCGTGGGAAGGTCACTCTCGCTTTTTGAGCCAATTCGGGTATCCAGCGCGAAAGTTGAGGGACACGAGGCATATGCGGTCGCCGGAACCCCTACGGACGCAGTGCTCATTGCTGAATACGCGATCTTGAAACGAAAACCAGATTTGTTGGTGGCAGGCATCAACGTCGGCGAGAACCTCAGCACAGAGTCCGTCATGACCTCGGGCACCTTAGGCGCCGCGTTAACTGGCGCAAGTCAGGACATTCCCGCGATTGCCATCTCACTGCAGGCGCATCGGGCACACGTCTTTGAGGCACGATCCGAAGTAGATTTTAGCTTGGCAGCGGACGCTGGCAGAACATTAGCCGCGCACACCCTTGCACGCGGGCTGCCGGCGAAGGTAGATGTATTGAACGTTAACGTTCCGATGCGCGCTACCGTCGCGCGATATAAAACAACACGGCTCCAGCGAAACGTTTTTGACATTAGGATCATAGAACGCTTGGATCCGCGCGGAAACGCGTACTTTTGGATCGGAAGCGACTTTAAGAATAGTCAGAAGCCCGATACTGATGTCTACGCCCTGAACAACGGGTTTGTCTCTGTTACTCCCCTCACGCTGGACAACACCGCGGCTACGGACAAACGCTCGCTTCAAGAGTGGCTCAAGGCGGTTGACGACGGGCCGCGCTAAGCGACCTGAGCGGTCAGTTCAATGAGCTTGAACCCGCCCACTTCGAGTCCGACGGTGAAGCCACGGATGTTGCTGCTTTCGCGCACTCCTTGATCGTACCAGTCGTCGATCTCGCTGTGAAACACCCGTATCCGATACCGGCCGGGCGTCATGTAGGTTTCGACGATCTCACTCACACTGAAGGTGAACGACGTCGAACTCGCCGCCATGTTGCCGACACAGATAACGACGTGAGACGGCGACGCCAGCGCTACGAGGTGAATCTCTTCGAGCCGTTCGTGAATCATGGCCGTAATGTCGTCATCGAGTTCGATGCGGGCGTTTTTCAAACTCGTCCCGAACGGATAGTTTGCGAAAATATTGAGGCTCCCTTTCACCCAGCACGCAAAATAGGTCACCGCGCTGTCGTGATACGGCATGTTTGAGAGGCTTACCCATTTCCATCTAAGAGGAATGTTGGGGTTGATGTGCAACCCGCGGTAGAGGCCAACGCCACATACACCTTCCACGGCGGTCCACAAGTATTTCGGCGGGAACCACGGTGAAAGCTTCATGCCGTTATTGACGAGGGATTCCCCGTGATACCACTCGGAGAACTGTCCGGGGACGGTGTTCTGGTTTGTTGGGTCGAGCTCGTACTGGCGAAACGTGCCTCGCATGATGTTTACCATCACATCTGGCTGATGCGTCGAGCACGAATAGGCAAACATGAAGGCAACGTCAGGCCACACCCCGCCCGTCAAGCCCCATCCTCGTTCGGGATGATAGTTGAGAGCCGTCCGCGGCACGGTCCGCAAGCCTGCGGTCGTCAAGAAGTCGGGGCGGTTGAGCCGGTCGATGATGAGGTGCGATGTCGCGGGAGTGGCTACGTTGAAAATCACCGGAAATATCAGATCGCACGTGACGTCCGGGTGTTCATTGCCGGAAATGTCGATGTTTAAGTAGTAAAAACCGCTCTTGAGGTCGATTAAGTGCGTGTTGATCGCGCTCTTGAGCTTCCTGGCTTCTGTCCGAAAATAGGCCGCTCGATCGTCGTGTCCCATAAAATCGGCCAACAGCGCAGTCGCTCGCAGCGCCGCGAAGCATTCCGCATTAACCTCGGTAACCGCGCCGTTTATGGCGTAGTTCGGGATTATGTTCCGCCAGCCGCAGATGCCATAGACACCCACGCCGTTTGATCTGCAATATACGAGGCCGCGCTCGTCCTTCTGAGAAATAATGTAATCAGCGGCTTTTTCTACGGAAGGATACATCTCGTCGAGAAATGAACGGTCATCGGTGATCTGGAACGTGTGCTCGACGGCGAGGATGTAGAGCGGCGTATCGTCGTTAATGTTGAGCTGGTAGTCATCAACTTCTCCGGTCACACCGTTATAGTATTCGGGGATGAGCCCATCGGCCGATTGCAGCCGCTTGAAGACGCTCAGAGCCTGCTTGGAAAACTCCGGAGCTACGTAATCGCACCCAAACGCGAACCACGCGGTGTCTCGGGCGACGATATTGCTTGAGAGGCTTGGATCATTCGTGAATCCCCAACCTTGCGGATACAGGGCTTTCACGCGAGCCATATTAGCCTTGGCCCACTGCACCCCTCTGTTGATGACCTGGTCCGGCGTCGTGACAACAGAATAGCTGGATTCATTCACGAAATGGCGTATTGTCTGTTCGTATACCTTTTCGTAGTCTTCAAGCAGCTCAAATTTGCTAATGGCGTCTGCATCGCCGGCCATCGAGAAGCCGATCACAAAAGTGAACTCTTCCTCTTCGTCGGGTGACAGGTCAATGTCTACTTGGATCCTGCCTATGATTGCGCGCTCGTCCGTGCTGCTTTTTGGTGAATTCAGCTCCGCAGATTCGTTTGCTAGCGGAACGTATTGTACGGAACAGCGCTCTGCCGAGAAACTGCCACCAACATACTGCTCGCACGAGGGGCGCAGACTGGGGGTGATGTTGAAATTGTCGGTGACCGCTGAAATGTCGGTTGTGTACGAGCAGATTGGATTCTTCGCCGTCGTGCCAAAGAATCTCGTCCAGCGCTCATTACTTTGATTGCTCGCTATGATGGCTGCGTTTTTGTAGCTGTAACGGACCTCCACATCGGGAGCGGTTGCGAGGAACCTGGGGCGCAGGTCCGAGTAGGCTACTACAGAGATCCGCTGGACGTCTGCGGTCTTGTTCGTAATCTTTAGTCCTAAATAAGCGGCCGCACACTCGTCAAGCTTGTCTTGCGGCGCATTTGGCACATAAAAGATCTCTGAAACGCGGAGTCCGTGGGCAAGTTTGAACTTGCGTTTTTGATAGGCCGGATGAATTGTAAAATCTCCTGTGCCCGTCTGTTCAAGCAACACGCCGGATTCCGCGTCGTAGTAGCGGACGAGCGTTGAGCCAATGACGTTCCTCCCCAGGTCTAGTGAAAACAAGCTTTCGATTGCTCCCGTCGCCTTTGAATTCGCGAAGCATTTCTTGTTTCCGTAGCTGCTTCCGGTCACCAGTTTGTCATCTGGAAGCACGTAGGCCCATAGATCGTTTATCCGTTCGATCTGCACGATGTTCGCTGCTTCTGCTTCACTTTGTCTCATTGAAACAGATATTAATAGCAGTGCTGCTAGTTTAATGTTTTTGTAAACGAAATGAACTGCGGAACTCTTGCGGACGGGCAACGATTGCTGGCTGTCGTTTCACCGAATAACATAAAATAGTTATATAAGGGTAGAGCACTCAAGGACTTCGAAGGAAGTGAGCCCATCAGCGGATACAAAAGCTCGTGGACCATTTTGCATACGTACCTCGGCTTAAAACAAACAGAGACTGTGCTTATAGTCACCGACACGCTGAGGCTTAGAATTGCCAAATCGTTGTATGATACAGCGCGTGAAATGGACTGCGACGCTATAATGATGACGATGCCGCCTCGCTCCCGTCACGGAGAAGAGCCCCCCCGAGCAGTGGCAGAAGCGATGCGAAGCGTTGACGTTGTCATCGCCCCGACGACGATGTCATTGACGCACACGAGCGCGCGAAAGCAGGCAAACGATGCCGGTGTGCGAACTGCGAGCATGCCTGGCGTCACTGAGCAAATGATGATTGAAGGCGGTTTGACCGCGAATCCCCGAGAGGTGATGGAACACACCCGCCGCCTCGCCGAAACATTCAAGGGCGCGTCGGAGATCCGACTTACGTCAGAGCTCGGAACTGACATCTCGTTTGAAGTCGATACGTCGAAATGGAACCTCGATGTGGGGTGCTGTCGACAGAAAGGTTGCAGCACAAATCTGCCCGCAGGGGAGGTCTATACGGCTCCTGAAAACTGCAAAGGCACCGTCGTGATCGATGGCTCCATGGCCGGGCTCGAACTTTTGAAAAATCCGCTAAAGATTCGAGTCGAAGAAGGAGTCGCCGTCGACGTCCAAGGCGACCGTGCGAAGGAAGTGCTCAAGATCATTAACCCACTCGGAGACGAAGCACGAAATATCGCAGAACTCGGAATCGGAACAAATCCGCGCGCGCGCATAATCGGCGTTGTTTTGGAAGATGAGAAGGTGCGAGGCACCGCGCACATCGCGTTGGGCGACAACAGCACGATTGGAGGAAACGTCGTTGCCGGCGTGCACCTCGATGCGATAATTCGCAAACCGCGAGTTTTTGCCGACGGGCACGAGATTGACCTGGTGTAACTCAGCAATTCCTTATGGAAGGATCAAGAGCGCACACAAGGTTCGCTGCCTCATCTGAAGCAAGACAGTTTCGATCCTTTTTTCAACAAAATAGGCGTGATGCGCAGCATTTGACCGTTGAACGCGTATTGTAGCGCTAAGAGGCTTTGAGGCCCTTAGCAAGAGCGCTATTTGGTCGCCATTTCTGATCCTTGTTGCTGGCACGATTCGAGATCGGCTTTGGTCGGTTTGCCTTTCACCCTAATCGGCGGGAGGAGGACAGTCGCGCCTCTGGAGCGGAAGAAGTCTATGGTTTGGTCTATCGCTTCACCGAGTTCCTCGTAGGAACCTAACACGTAAGCTGTCTTGTCGCCAAAATCGAAACTATCATAATTTTTCATAAAGTAACGCACGTTCGAGGGCGGTTTTTGATGGTACGTAGGTGTGGCGACAACGACCACGTCTGCGCTCTTGACATCGAAAGGCTTTATTTGTCGTATGTTTCTGATCAGTGTCTCGGCTCCTGCTTCTCGTGCACCGCGCTCCAATGCATACGCCATTGTTCGCGTGTTGCCATGGTAACTCTCGTATCCTATGACAATTTTCATGGTTTTTACTATCCTTCTATCAACATAAACCTTTCAGCATCGGACGAAATCGATTTTCTAGCTTCTTTTCTGAGTTTTTCTCCGAAGGCGACGTAGTCTCACGCGGCAAACGATATATACGGGCACCGAAACTAGGTCAGTACGAGGCACAAAAAATGGAGAGCGAAGTCTCGAGAAAGGAACTAGGTACACGAACTGGCGAGGCCTTGGTTGGCGAGATGCCGGAACTTGCACATATTGACATCGCAATCGGTCAAAAAGGAGGCGCTTTTGAGACGGCTTTCCTCACAGGTCTCGCGACGCCGCGAATGGGCCATACTGCGCTGTTAGCAATATTGGCCCCAAACTATGCCGTCAAGCCGACCACGCTTATGGTAAACAAGGTTTCGATTAAGGGCGAAGCGCAAGCTGAGCTTATGTTCGGGCCTGTCCAAGCCGCGATAGCAAAAGCAGTCCTCGACAGTGTTCAAGAAAACGTAATTCCCGCCTCTATGGTACATGAACTGATGATAATCGCATCAGTCTATATTCACGGCAGCGCCAAAGACAAGAAAAAACTATATGAATATAACTACCAGGCGACAAAAAGCGCAATCAGCAACGCAATGAAGGATTTGCCGACGATAAACGAGCTATTATCCAAGAAGGACACCATTGTGCACCCCCTGATGTAGGAAACAGCAGCACTTTTACGGAAACAGCGTGATACCCTCCTCTTCAATTAACTCTTGATACGCTGGCTCTATCTCTCCTTCCCACTTTAGCACGACGTGCAGTTCGCGCTGAGGCTCAAGTTCTGTTATTATTCGATAAACCTCAGCGTAAAACTGCGGATGATCGAAATCACTGGAAAAGAGCATCACTATATCGATGTCATAGACTTCAGGAAAAATACCTTTTGCAACTGAACCGTAGAGAACGATCGATTTGAGATTTGTTGGCGCCCACGCTTGCACTGCGCTCACAAAATTACTGATCAGATCTCGATCAGGCGCGGGTATATCCAGAAAGCCAAAGTCGTGTTCGTTCATTTATAGCCCTCGAAAGTTTGCACGTGGCTATCGCGGCGTCCTTTGCTTGCTCGGCGATTAACTAACGTGTTCTAACACCATTCAGTTTGTCCTTTTTGTATCCTTCTCACGGGTTCAATTCGGCACTCGTGGCGGTCTCGGCAGGCCAAAGTAGTTTCTCGAGACACTGACGTAAATATGTGCTGGGTCTGGGGGATTGTCAAGAGAGATGCGTATGAAGAGAAAAAGTAACGGAGATCTCACTTTGTTAATTCAAGGTCTCGAATACACCGAAGCTCGCAAATGTGAGTTCGCAGCTCAGTATCGTTCGTTCGCTGCTTGGTTTTAGCACGAGATGCAATCTAAACTGTTCGGCAATCGAACGGTCTTGGATATAGGCGTCTCCTCGCACATTTCCAACATGAATGAATCCAACGGTTTTGCTAACAACAAAGGCTTCAGCGAGTTGGGGGGTTTCGAACGTTTTAGCAAATCCTGTTGCCCTAAAGGTCAAGACAGGCAAGGAGCTGTCTTCGCAGCCAACAATGCTTATTTGCGCAATGTGCTCGCTTACACGTTTTTCCTGCCAGTGGAAGATAACAATGTTATCATTGATTATCCGCTTGAGCATGTCCTGGCAGTCCGTTTTCCCGGTTCCAAGAGCTGATTCATTTGACATAAACGCCGTTGTCGGTTAAACCCCGCATATCCTAGTCGGCGGGCCAGTTTTTGTGGATGGTCTTGTTCAGTGTCTTACTTATAAATTACTCACACATTTTTTTTGTATTTCCAGCTTACGACAATGTGGTTGCAGAGGCCGCCACCAGAAAAGGGTCTTTTAAGAGCAAAGCAATCAAAGATGGCTATAGGCTAGTCGTTAACTGATCCACTAGGGACGCTTTTCGCGTCTTTCGACCGCCATATCTTTGAGCAAAAAAGCGTCGTAATTTCTTGTGTCGAGGGCGAGAGTTTGGTCAAAACATTCAATGGCTAAATCAAGATCGCCTAAGCCGAGGTAAAAACATCCAAGGTTATTCCAGGCCATAGTGTAGGTGGGATCAATTTCTATGGCTTTTTTGAGGTCTTGCATCCCTTCGGTATCAAAACCGAGGTTGAATTCTGATAAAGCCCGCGCGTTAAGCGCTTCCTTGTTCGTCGGGGCAAGTCGTACAAGCTCATCCAACAGACTTTTGGCCTCTTGGAAGTTTCTGTTGCTGTTTAACGATATCGCTTTATTGAGCTTCACGCGAGACGCATTTGGCTGGATCTCAAGCGCTTTGTCATAGCACTCGATTGATTTCTCGAACTTGCCAAGGGCGAACAATGCCAAGCCTTTGTTGTGCAGCGCTCTGAAATTGTTGGGCGCTCGCTTAAGCACCGCGTCATAGTGACGGACAGCGTCGCCGAACTGGCCGTGCTTGAACTTATCATCTGCCTGGTCAGTGAGGTAAGTGACATCTTCATTACGCAGCAGTCTGCCTTTTTTTGTCTGACTTCTGAACATCGAACCCCGCGGTCGTCGGACGCAGCGGCGTCACCCAACATCATCTTCTGCGGCAGGCAATATATAAGGGACGCCCGTAGGCGCACCCTTTAAATACTTCACGATGCTCTAAAATATGTGTTCGCGCTGTCAGTTGGCACCTCGAGGCCCCATCAAGCGAACGTGCCTGAAAAGATCTAGTCACTGCATTAAGCGACCTGCGAGGGGAGATTCACACGAACTTTGGATGGTTTAGAGAAAAGCACGCGGAAAGGGCCGTGATGCTTCTTGTTATCTTCATCGTTGCTCTCTATTTGCGAATTATACTTCCGTGGACGAGTTCCATCCAAGGTGGCAGCATTATCATCAACGATTTTGATCCGTACTATCACCTTCGGATAATCGAGAACACGATACAGCATTTTCCGTACGTGCTTGCCTACGATCCGTATGTCAACTATCCAACCGGATTTTGGATCGGCTGGCCACCACTCTACGATTTTCTCGCTTCAGCGTATACACTGGCGGCGATGGCGCTGTTTCACGTCGACTTCCAAGTTGGCGTCGCGACGTTCCCTGCGCTCTTGGGAGCTCTCGCGATCTTGCCTATATATTACATAACAAAGCTTGTCTTTGACTGGAAGGCGGGCATCGTCGCAGCCGCACTTCTTACGGTCATCCCGGCGAATATCTTGCGTTCGATGGTAGGTAATATCAATCACCACGTCGCAGCGGAAGTGCTTTTTCCGGCGCTCTTATTCCTGTTCTTGATGCTCGCGCTGAAGGGTGAACTGACGTTTGGCCAGGTTCGGCGCTTCGCGTTCACTGGAGACAAGCGGACCTTGCTTTACGCAGCACTCGCCGGCGTTTTTGTAACCGCCCTTTTGCTGACGTGGCTCGGCGCGTTCTTGTTCCTCGGCATTATCGGGGCGTTTGCCATTGTGCAGTATAGCGTATACCACGTGAAACGGCTGTCGTCCGATAATCTCACGATTATCTTATCAACGATGCTTTTCGTATCGCTGATTACGCTGCTTCCCGTGAGTCTCACAAGCCATTTTGGACTGACAATAGACACCCTACACCTTTCTCTGTTCCAACCGCTATTTTTAGTGGTGCTAATAGTCATTTTTGCGGTCTTCGGATTCCTCGCGTATTACATGCGAGGCATGCGCCGGGCAGCTTACCCGCTGACGATCTGCGCCCTCGTGGTCGCCGCGAGTGTTGGCTTCTATCTATGGAACCCGAACCTCGCTGTAACTGTGTTCGGCGGGTATGGGTTCTTCACGCAAAGCGGCGTCTTACAGACCGTAGCCGAGGCGCAACCGCTGTTCGGCGGCGCTGGAGGATTCCAGCTCGGCACGGCCGCTGAGTACTTCCAGGCTCTGCTGTTCGTTGGTCTCGCCGGTCTCGCCGTGCTCGCATATCGGTTGTGGAAGAAACAGGACGAGGCTGCCCTATTGCTGGCTGTATGGAGCGTTTTTGCCTTTGCACTTGCCGTCGAGCAAACACGTTTTACGTTTCTGTTGTCTGCCAACGTCGCGATCCTTTCCGGGTTCGCGATAGTGTGGATTATGGACACGCTTATTGGCAAATCCTATGGCAAGTTGTCGGGCGTACGCGACGCTGGGGCGGTGCCCCAACTCTTTGGGCGTGAAGTAAAATACACGCAACTTCTCGGAGTCCTTATTGTCGTGGCCGTTTTGCTCTTGCCAAGCATTAGCGTGACCACGTCGTACGCGAGGACCGGCTCTGGCGTTATCTCACCCGACTGGGCAGAATCAGTTCAGTGGATGAGTGCTAACACGCCAGCAACTTCAAACTATAATGTTACCTCGGACCAGATACCGCAATACGGGGTGCTTAGTTGGTGGGATTACGGGAACTGGATCATCTTCCTGGGCCATAGGCCGGCGGTCGCGAACAACTTCCAAACAGGCGTCAACGACTCCGCGACTTTTTTCGTAAGCCAGAATGAATCAGACACCTTAGGCATCATCCAGAAAGACAATGTCAAGTATGTGATGACCGATTACGAAATGGCGGGCTACCAAGACAAGTTCCCAGCAATTGCCCTTCTATCAGGACAAGGAGTCGATACGTTCCTCACGACGCAGGCTCAGTATAACCAAAATGGTACGTTGACTCAGCAGACCGTGCCAACCTCCGCGTATTATAACACGACGGTCGTCAGATTGCAGTACCAGGATGGCAATGGATACAGCCACTATCGCTTGATTCACGAATCGCCAAGAACTGTGGGCACGCTCGGCGCAACTGATATAAAGGCTGTTAAGACCTTTGAATACGTTAAAGGTGCAAGAATTGCTGTTCACGGCAATGGAAACGCTACGCTCTCTCTTAACGTCACCACAAATCAAAACCGGACGTTCAACTACACGCAGAGTGCTCGACTGAACGGCACCCACGTGTTTGTGGTACCGTATGCGACGACCGGGATGCCGTATAGAATCAAAACTGACCCTGCTTACAAGGTGACGGTCGGCAACGTCACGAAGGAAATCGCGGTGAGTGAGAGCGATGTTCAAAACGGGACTGAGCTTAATCTCAGTTTTTAGAGCGATCAAATTCGGTGCCGAGCCGTCTCCAGAAGCAGTTCGTAGGCGCAGGATCCACACGTTTGGGGTGGACTTGGCCCGTTCCTGTTAGCAATAATTCGACTGGAGCTTACTCAACATAGCGAATGGCCTCTGCGGGCAGTGTTCGCGACACATTTCTTGCAGGGATTGCAGTGCAGATGGCGATGGCCAGATAGACGATTAGAAGCACTAGGATGACCTGCACGATGGGAATCGTGAACGGCACCTTCACGGTTTGGTTCAAGTTAGTGTATATGGCGTAAGAAACGACCAATCCGGTCGAGAGGCCTAATGCTGCTGCCAACGTGGTCGCAAAGGTCGCTTCGAACAGGAGCGACTTTACGATGAGGCTGCGGTTGAAACCTATCGCGCGCATAATGCCTATCTCTTGACGCCGCTCCATAGTTGATCGCACAGTCACGACCCCTACGCTAGCGATGCCAACGATAAGCCCGAGGCCGAGGTAGGTCGCGGTGAGCTGAAAGAGTTGTTGGCTCTGCGTCATCATCTGCGAAACCTCGTCGCTAATGAGAAATGCGTTGATGCCAGCAGTTTTGTAACCTTTTTTGAGGTCGTAGCTAAGATCGATAGGTTTCATCCCGCTCGCTGATTTTATGAGAAACAGCGTATCGCCTTTTATCTCCGGAAAATAGTGCTGCATTTGTTGCTTGCTCATAAAAATGCCGTGCAGATAGAATTCATCGAGGACGCCGGCAACCAAAAAGCGGGCAGTGCCGTTACCCGCGTTAAAAGAGATGACGTCGCCTGCTGTGACTTGGGTGCCGTTGCGGCCATACAAATAGCTTGAGTCTACGATAACGTAGTTAGGGTTGTTTAGCAGATTCCAGGTTTCCGACGAGTTCGCGCCCGCAAGAGAGTCCGCGAAGTTGTACTGCGCATGGTCAGAAAAATTTGTGTCTACGCCATAAACGTTTGTATCAGGTCCTTGCTGATAAAGCGCTTGACCATTTATGCTCGCTCCTGTTGCATTTGCAACAAAGAGGCCATCGTAGAAGTCTACATCCGATGCGTTCAAGAGCGCCACAGGTTTTGCGGGTGGTTCGGACGCAGGCGACTGGACCTCGAGGGTTGTCAAGTTTGACAACGGCGTGCTTGATGTCGCACGAATGTCGTATCCGCCGGATTGCTTGCTGATATCTGGTTGATAGACGGCTGCAGTAACGAGCGCAACGATCATTAGAAAAATAACGAGAGTTAATATCGTAACCGTCGTTCCCAACGTCTCCCTTTTTTGGAGGCAGTACGCCGACGATGGTTTAATCAGAGCTGGACTGGCTTTAAGCCTTGTCAGCGGCACAGAGAATAGCTTTAGCAATGAGGTCGCGTTGACGAGAACTACGAGAACTGCGCCTAGCACTAAGAGAAGGCAGCTCACGGTGAAACTAACAGTTGCGACGAGATTGCTGAAGCCGGAGGTGCTGAGGATCACGCCTGCGTTGTAGAGCACTAGGGCTGCTCCCGCTAACGTGAGTATTTGCTGTCGTTTCACCACTCTTAGGGCGACGAGGGCAAAGCCAAAGATGATGAGTGTGGGTGCAAGGAGATGCGCTGCTAGACTTCGAGGTGAAACGCCGTACGCGGCAAGCCCGAAAACTAGTAGACCAACGCCGAGAGTAGGCGCCCCCCGGGGTAGGCGCGGCGCCCTTTCTGAATTTTCGGCATTTCGTATCGCGCGGACGATATTCAACCTGCTGATTCTGTAAGAAGCGAACGCGATCGTTGCGACCGTAACAAGTAGACCTATGAGAAATGCTGTCAAGAGGTCCGCGAGATCATAATGCAGAACAAGGGACGCTCCTGCGGGGCTTGCCGCTGTAGTGGCCGCATTGAGCGTATTTATAAGGCCAGCGCCGATTCCGATCCCCAGTATTGACCCGATGGTTGCAGCCAGTAGGGCACAGGTTACTCCTTCAAAAAGAAAGAGGAGTATGACGTGCCTGCGTTTCATTCCAAAAGCGCGGGCCAATCCGAGCTCACTTTTACGCTGTTCAGAAAGCGTCACAAAAACGTTGACAATCAGCATCGCGCTTGTTATGATTGAAAACGTTCCTAGCGCGACGAGCAAGTCTAAAAACTGGGCGCCGCGCGCCTCTGCAGCGGCCAGCATGTTTTGTTTGATGGGATTGATGTCGAATCGTTGCGACGCACCTGGCAGAGCTTGCGTGAGAAGCGCTGATACATTACCAGATTTAGCCGCTCCTGCTTCAGCATCGCCCAGGTTCGAGACCCTAATCTCATTGATTTGGCCGCCGTGTTGAAAAACAGCTTGCGCAGCACTGAGTTGCATAAAGATATTTTCATTCAACTCGTATTGCGCCTTGCCTTCGTTTTTTGCGATGTACTTGATCGTGAACGTGTAAGCCTTTACCGAAGACGTGTTCTCGCCGTAATAAACAGCAAGCCTATCGCCGATATGTGCATCTAAATCTCGGGCGAGCTTGTCGTTGATTAGGACTTGACTGCCCGTCAAATCGCTCGCATTGGTGTGTGTGTCGTTCAGTAGAACAAAATCGCCAAAGGGGGCGTCTAGCGTGAAGTTTAGACCGACGAGCGTGACTCCGGTTGATGTGATGCCACTTGTAACATCGTCCACAGACGGGACCCCTCCGTAGAGGCTGGGGGAGATGCCGTCTGTGTTGTTGGTTATCGCTGAATCAGCTGCAACGTGCTGATATACTGAATAGTTGAATGGTTGGCCATTCGCAGCAATGGTTTCATCAATGTTGCCAAGTGAATCGTACGTTGCCTTGACGACAGAATAACTAAGGGAGCTACTTGCGACGAGCGACCCTGAGATAATTGCTGTGCTCACCAGGAGCGCTCCGACGATAATGGCGGCGCTTTTCGGGCGTCGCACAATGTTTCGTACGCCCATTGTGAAAATTGACTTGTTTGTAACTGCAAGCGCAGCAAAAAGCAAAATTACGATAACGGCGCAGCCGAGAAGTGCTGAGTACATCGCTGAGTACATTTACATTCCTCAATCTGCGCACTCGGCGTCAGACAATGGGCGCAGCTGATTCTGAGAGTATAGCCCCGTCTTTCATGCTGATCAGTCGATCCGCGGTCTTTGCAACAGACGGATCGTGTGTGACGATAACAAATGTTTGCCGGTTAGCCTTATTCAGCGTTTTTAGAAGCGCTGTGATCTGGTCTGCACCTGCTGAGTCTAAGTTTCCTGTCGGCTCATCTGCCCAGATGATTGCTGGCCTGCTTATGAGCGCCCGGGCGATCGCCACTCGCTGTTGTTGTCCTCCGCTGAGCTCCAACGGCTTGTGATGTGCCCACTCTTCGAGATCGACGCGCGATAGCATGCTTAAGGCCCGCAAACGCGCATCTTTCTCATTAATGCCAGCTACAAGCAGCGGCAGCTCAACATTCTCTAGAGCAGTCAAGACGGGAAGCAGATTGAACGATTGAAAGACAAATCCCATCCTGGTTGCGCGATATTCCGACAGTTCGTTGTCGTTCATTTGCGAGAGCGGGATCCCTTCGATTTTGACTATTCCCGACGTTGGTGCGTCGAGCCCTGAGAGACAGTTAAGGAGAGTGGTCTTGCCGCAGCCGCTTGGGCCCATAATTACCACCATATCCCCTTTTTCGATTTGCAGGTTCACATCTCTGAGCGCGTGGACTTTCACGCCATTCAACTCGTATATCTTGTGCACGCGGTGCGCTTCTACCATCAACATGTTACGCTCTGTTATGTTCACTGGCCACGTTTTGAATGGTGCAGCCGAGGTTTGGACACGAACGCGCCCTACCGCGTCGTGTGCGCTCAACGCGCTTGCGCGATCCAATTCGTACTTAATTGAACGAACGCTTTATTTAGAGCTACCGGCAAGCGGCTGAAACGTATAAATATAATCGAATTATACCCGAAGTACGTGTCGGCTAGAAACTACACAAGGTTACAAGATGAAAAACGCAAAGAAGCTCTACGTGCCGTTTACTGAGGAGCGCTGGCGCAACTGGATAGACTGCGCAAGGCAAAGTGACTACAAAAACATGGACGAGACAGCCACGACAGTATTCGTTGAAATGGAAGAAGACGTAATAATTGCGTGCTGTAAGGTTGTTAGAGGTTTCGAAATCGGCAAGCTCACGCGTGAAGAGTCTTTAGATGGCTTACATAACATTGAGGCGATAACCGAGGAAAAAACTGACACAGGTGACGTGGAGCTTGACGATTTAGTCGGACTCATCCAATCGTCTCTAGTTGGCGCCTTCGCATCGTTTGAGAGCTACGTGAAAGCGTCTTTCGCAGACAAGGCCTCTATGGACGAACTAATAAAAGACGCGCTGGACCAAGAAAAAAAAGGGCACTTCGATCTGGCCTTAGCGATAGTAGGAAAGGTCGGTGCGCGAGTCATAGCAGGCGAGGCGCTGCGTCAAGAAACTATTGCCGAATTGGAAGACAGCTACGTGGCAGAGTGGCTTGATGGAGTTGACTCGATATCTGCAGCCATCTCAAGTTCCATAGAATTCGACAGCGGTGAGGAAGCGACTTAGAAGCTTCAAATACGATGTTCAACACGCCTGCTGTGGACGGCGCGTCTGCACCACGGCATCGAGAAAGACTTCGGTTTTGTGAGCGATTACCTGCCAGTCCCAGTAATGAGAGAGTAGGGAGTTAGCGCGTTTTCGAAGGGAAGCGCGTTCTTCACCAGAAAGTTGTAGAAGTTCAATCACGGCGCTTTTTACCGCCTCGCTATCCCCCACGGGAAAGAATTTTATGATGTCAGAACCGTGGTCAATGAATCGATGTGGGGCTATGTCGCTGGCTGCTACCAAGCAACCTGATGCGAGGCCTTCCAGAAGTGTTATTCCAAATCCTTCGACGGAAGATGCAGATAAAAGAATTTTGGATTTTGAAAGCAGCTCTTTTTTTCTTCCTTCGCTAACGTGACCGGCGAACTGAATGTTCTCGCTCGCCCAGCGACGTTCAAGAGTGGGTCGGAGCTTTCCGTCGCCGACGATGACTGTTTGAACCTCCGTGTCGAATAGCGCCTCACACACGATGTCAATGTTCTTGTAAGGCGCGTCGAAGCGTGCTATACAAATGACATCAATCTCCTTCGTGTTCTGCGTGAATTCTTTTAGGTAAATGCCGTTGCCAGTGACTCTAATCTTGTGCCGGGGGATCCAATATTTTAATATCTCAAAAGTAGGGTCTGAGACGGTTATTGCGATCGGGCAGGTGGAGGCGTAGCGAAGACAGGCGCGTTCCAGCAAACAAGCTTGCAGCCCCTTTAAAGTGTTGCCTCCTTGCAGATCACGCCACGCAGAGATGCCGTTGGCCAATGGCAAAGGCTGGTACACGTCGTGCACGATCGGCACGACCGGCACCTTTGTGCGGCTTAGCGAGGCTGAGAAGACAGGTATGAATGTTTGAGGAACGATGACGTCGAACTTGTTGCTGATACGCTTTAACTCTCGCGACAAGCGGAATGCGTATCGCAGATCCGCTGAGCCTCGACCCGCGGTTTTGCGGTTGTATATGGTGTATACGCGGAACGGAAATCGGTCTTCTGGATACGTAGCTGTCGGCACGTGTGACGTCAGCACAGCGACGTGATTCCTACCAGAAAGTTCGCGGCCTAAGGCATACATGTGGTTTTCCCCGCCCCCCAGCATTTGCAATTCGCCGGTGGCATCGCAAAAAGGAAAAAGTTCACTTACCAACAATATGTTCACTGTATGGCCTCTGTTTTTGCTTAATTCCAGCTCCGCTGTACGCGGCTGCTCATACAATGGTGCCCGCTGTAATAATGTTTTTGAAGTCGCTGATGTTCCGGAATTGTGGCACCTCACTTTCCGCTTACGTGAGCGACTCATATAACTTACGAAGTTCTGCGCTTAAGAGATTCCAGTCAAATAACGCTGCGCCGGCTTTTGCCGCGCGCTGCATACGCTTTTTGTCAACTTCAAGCAGCGCTGATCGAAGCTGATCCTCCGTCAGATCAATTACAAATCCGTTCTTTCCATGAGTGATGAGCTCTCTTGCTGCATTTTTTTGAACATTGCTCGTAATTACAGGCGTACCACAAGCTAGCGCCTCGAGGGCAACGATGCCAAAGCCTTCACGGCTGGAAGGCAAAACTAACGAATTTGCGGCTTTCATCACACCTATGAGATCTTCGTAAGGCAATTCTGAGCGGAAACGCACGTTGGTGCTAAGTTCTTTTGAGAGTTGAACGAGTTTTGCTTTTTCGGGACCATCGCCGACTACGCAAAGCGTTTTGTTTGTAGGCATCGCTCGAACCAGCAATTCGACGTTTTTTTCAGGGATGAGCCTTCCCACAAATAGCGCGTCGACTGAGATTTCAGCCGGTGCGATCGAATCGATCAAGGAGATATCGACCCCATTCGGCACGAGTGACACACTTTTTCTGAAATGCTCGAGAAGTTCTTTCGTGGTCGTAGAGACAGCGATCACTTCGTCAGCTATCGTGAAGGTTGCTCTCTCCGTCAGCTTGCCAAAGAATCCGAGCTTGCCCAAGTACTCGTACCAGTAATCTCCCCAAAACTCGTGCCACGTAATGATCAATGGGATACGTTTCAGGTGCGAAATTAGCCTCGACGGAAAGCAGTGTAAATACGGAAATTGGTTGCAGTCAATGATATCGAGGTCTTGCTTAAAAATGGGGCCCAAACTGCCTGCAAATCTCGCTGCTTCTCGAAAAGACCGGCGCCCTCCTGCATAAAGGCTGAGCGGTTTGCACATACCGTGGAGATGAATCCCCCGCAGCTCGATATCGTTCTTTCCTTTCCACCACTTCACGCCAAAGATGTGCACTTCGTCATTTGTGGCAAGGCGCTTTGCCATTTCGTAGATACGCTTCTCAGCTCCGCCCTTCACGAAAGGATAGACGACATCTGAAACATAGCCAATGTTCATTTTGGTATTTAACGTCGTCGCAGGTTCGTCAGTATGATATCCGCTAGCAAACCGAAAAGCGTTATCTGCAAGCCGGTCAAAATGAGCAAGACGGAGAGAATCGCAGCTGCTATGCGCGTTACGATGCCAGTGTGGATGTATTCGATGAGTATTGTTGTGCCATAGCCGAGTCCTATGAGTATAAGGGCGAGACCAATGGGCAAGAAAATAACGAGTGGATTGTAATCCCGGACGAGGCGAACCGTGATAGACAAGATGCTAAATGCGTCCCTGAACGGGTCCAGCTTCGCATGGCCGACTCTGGTCCTGTACCTAATGGGGACCTCGGTAATGGCGAGGTTTTCTTTTTGTGCCTCGATGATCATTTCGCTCGCGAACGGCATGTTAGGCGATTGAAGTCTTAGACGATCGAGTGCAGAGCGTCTTATGGCACGCATTCCTGATTGAGAATCAGTCACGCGTACGTGATACAGAGATCGTAGGAGAGCGGTTAGCATTCTGTTGCCGAGCGCGTTTCTCCGGCTCATCGCTCCTTTATCCATAAGAGCGAATCGAGTGCCTATGACAACGTCAGCGCCGTCGTTAATGGGCTGAAGCAACTTCGGAATGTCGTACGGATCGTAGGTATAATCGCCATCCAGAATGACGACTGTCTCAGCATCTTCGGATATATGTTTAAATCCTGTAATGTACGCATCTCCATACCCGGTTCCAGTCTGATGGATTACCTTAGCTCCGAGCTCTGCCGCACGCACGGCTGTCTCGTCTTCTGACTTGTCGACCACGACCACTTCCACGCTGTGCTGTTGCAGCGCGTCAAACACATCGTGAAGAACGTCAGCAATGGCTGGCTCGTTCATCGTCGGGATAATTACGGCTATCTTCATAGGTTACTACATAACGTAGGCGCGCTACGCTTGATTTTATTCTATAATCTTAGCGCGAAAAGGTATAATTATCTATCCGCATATAGTTAATTCTTATTGATTTAAACGACGTTTCACCGATCACACTGCACTCAACTGACGGTGGCAAACAACCGAAACGACTCAGGTGAATACGCCTCGCGTAAGAGACATAATCCTAGAGCAACAGCGATGACCTCGGTTTATGTAGAAACGTACGGCTGCACGCTAAACCAAAGCGAAAGCGAAGAGCTCACGCTTCAGCTAACTGGCCACAGGGTGGTCGAATCGATCGAGGACGCCCATGTACTCGTTCTAAATACGTGTATGGTTATCGCGACGACTGAAAAAAAGATTCTACGGCGGATAGACACTCTGTATCAGCAGTTAGGCGAGCGAACGCTCATTATCACGGGCTGTATGGCTGGGCCATTTGCGGATCGGCTCCGCGCTTTGTATCCAGCGTTGACAACTATGCGGATCAGCGGCGTGGCGTCTTACATAGACGCCCATTTCTCGCGTGGCGCCGCATCTGCGCCGAGACCCAATATCACAGCGAAAGTAAAGATCGCTCAGGGATGTGGGGGAAGCTGCAGCTACTGCATCGTGAAGCTCATCCGAGGTCCTGTGAAGAGTCGTAGCATCGAGGCCATCACCAGGGATGTGCAGCAGAGGGTTCAAAATGGTGCCAAGCAAATCTTCCTGACTGCGCAGGACGGGGGAGCGTACGGGTTAGATCAGGGCCACCGATTACCCGACCTTATCGAAGCGCTATGCGAAATTGAACACGACTACAAGCTCCGCGTCGGGATGATGAACGTTTCCTCAATTCTTGATATCGCAGAGGATCTGTTGAAAGCATATCAGCATCCTCGGGTATACAGATTCGTGCACTTGCCGGTGCAGTCGGGTTCCGATCGGATTTTGGAGCTTATGGAGAGGGGGCATACGGTGTCCGACTTCAAGCACATTGTCTCGAGCTTCCGTCACGAACTGAGAGAAGTCACTGTCTCGACCGACTTCATTGTAGGCTTCCCGAGTGAAACGGCTGAGGATTTTCGGGCCACGGTGGACCTACTGCGAGAAGTTGCGCCGCTCAAAGTGAACATCACACGTTTTTCGCAACGACAGGGGACTAAGGCATTCTTTTTGAGACCTGTGACCGGTAGGGTACAAAAAGACCGGTCGCGAACGCTGACAGCGGAGCACCACCGCGTTGCCCGCCAGCGAAACTGTGAGTGCATAGGAGAGAGCTACAGGGCGCTAGCAGTGGAAAGAGGCAAGAAGGGGGGCACCGTCTTATACAACGACAACTATAGGCCGATAGTTGTGCTGCGCGAACTGCCTCTTGGCCTCTTTTATAGGGTGCGCATTACTGGAGTCACCTCGACGTATTTAATAGGCAGCCTTAATTGATCCGTTTTGAAAAATAAGCTCGCTTCCAAGTTATTTTTCGCAAAGAAAGCAATAGGATTTTATACCATAAGGTAATGTATCGTGTGATATGCAACGGCCGCGATACCAACTTAGAATTGATTGGATTACGCTTGCCTTAGTATTCGTCATCTCGTTGATTTTGTTCTATATCCCGTACCTTCACGATCTCCTGATCATAGCAGCTATAACTGTCATCTTGTACACGTTCGTCAAAAGTCTATACTAGTCAAAGGCCTTCTTTGAGGCGAACACACTTGTATTACGGGTTTTTTTTAGCTTTAAAGACCGCGTGAGCCGTGAAGGCAGCACCTGTCACCCTTGTAAAACCACCATGCGACCGTGATTTGAGAATAGAGGACTGCTAAACATGCGACTTCTGCTAATGCACGTTGACTATATTGAGTACCAGGTCACGAAGGCAAGCAAGTACGCTGAAGATACGGAAGATTCTCGCAAACAGGCGCGAATGGAGGAGGCTTTGGTCGCCTTTGTCGCCGCAGAACGCGGTGACGAGACGAGTATTGACGACGTGGCAGCCGACGCAGCGAATGCAATAGTCGACGTTGCGACTAAGGTCGCCACGAAGCGGGTCGTGATCTATCCGTACGCTCATTTGAGTTCCGAGTTGGCGTCACCCGAGACCGCTTTGAACATCTTGCAGGAGATTGAATCTCTGCTCGTGGGCTTTGAAGTGCTGAGGGCGCCATTCGGATGGTACAAATCGTTCAGTCTGAAGTGTAAGGGGCATCCTCTTGCTGAGCTATCCAGATCTATTCACCCAGAGGCAAAACTGGAGAAGAAGACAGTCGAAAGCGAATTCTACGTGCTCGAGCCTAGCGGTACGATAACTCCAGCGACTGCGTTTCATTCGACGGACGCTGAATTCAAGGACATCGTTAGTTATGAACTGGGGCAACACGCTCTCTACAGCACGGAAGCGGAGTTGCCGCATATTAAGCTAATGAAAGAGAAGGAGCTCGTCGAGTACGAGCCGCTGTCAGACGCGGGACACCTCAAGTGGCTGCCGAAAGGAAAGCTAGTACGTGATCTCCTCATCGACTATTCTTATCTCCTCGCGGTGAACTACGGCGCGATGCCGGTCGAGACGCCGGTTATGTATGACCTGTCCAGCAGAGCAGTCAGTGAGCACGCGAGTAAGTTTGGTGAGCGACAATATCGGCTGAAAGCGGGCGCCCGCGATATGATGCTCAGATTCGCTGCCTGCTTTGGTATGTTTAGCATGATGCACCAGATGCATTTGACCGAAAAAGACGTGCCGCTGAAACTGTACGAGCTTTCGACTTATTCTTTCAGGTATGAGCAGCGGGGCGAATTGACTGGTCTCAAGCGCCAACGGGCTTTTACGATGCCTGACATGCACACCGCTTGCCGTGACATGAGCGAAGCCAAGAGTTTCTTCATGGAGCAGTTGAGACTTGGGTTCAAATCGGGTGTGGATCTCGACGTGAAATATCAGGCTATATTTCGGAGCACGAAGGCGTTTTATAAGGACAACAAAAAATGGGTAGAGCAGATCGCTCGCGAGTTTAAGCGCCCCTTCTTGGTAGAACTCTTGTCAGAGCGCGTTCATTACTGGGTTTGTAAGTGCGATCTCGCGGCCTTGGATACTTCGCGGAAACCAATCGAATGCCCGACCGTCCAAATTGACGTGGAGAGCGCGGAGCGGTTTGATATCAAGTACTATACCGAAACGGGAGAACACTGGCCCATTATCCTGCACACGTCCCCGACGGGCGGGATAGAGCGCGTACTCTGCGCGATCCTCGAGGCGCAGGCGCTCGAGAAAGTGCCGGCCCTTCCGGTGTGGCTCGCCCCGACGCAGGTGAGGATCATTCCTGTCTCGGAAAAGCATCTTCAATACGCGCGAGAGATCGCAACCGAAGTCAGAAATGCGAAAATACGCGTTGACATCGACGACCGCGATGAGTCAGTAAGCAAGAAAGTCGCCTCTGCCGGGAGAGAATGGGTGCCCTACGTCGCTGTTATCGGGGAAAAAGAGGAGCAGAGGAAAAGTCTCGCTGTGACCGCACGCTTTTCGGGGCAAAAAGAGCCGATGTCTGTCAATGAGCTGATCGCTCACGTGCGCCAAGAAATCGAGCAAATGCCATATCGGCCACTAACATTACCCGAAATGCTCTCGCAGCGACCAAAATTTGTCTGAATGAATGCGAGATTCGTCCACCCTTTTCAACGGTTGGATGAAGTCTTTCGTCTTTGCATTTGACAGAGCTAGACCTTAGAACGCATCATCCTGTGCGTAGCTCCTTCCCAGCTTCAGCGCGATTTCTGCCTTTTTCAACTCACGTCCAAGATACGCTGCGTGGGATGCCGTCGATACGAGCTCAAGCTCAAAAATAGCATCAAGCAAACCTTTTGCGAAATTGCCTTGTACGGTGATTCCCGTGTCGTGCCTCGCAACGATCATTCCCCCTCTAACACCGATCACGAAGTTGCCGGCTGGGTCAGGCGCCCACTTCGCTGTGTCGAAGTCCTTAGCGTCGAGGACGTTGATGCTGGTGATTCGATACTCCGGTCGCCGCCTGCGCTCTTTCAATACGAGAAGATCAAGGCCTAGATCTTTGGGTGGGCTTTTTCGATACTGAGCGAGCTGCATCATCTGAGCCGCTGTTTTCAGCTCATTAACGCTGCCCTTTGCCTTGTCACTGTGCTCAGGAGTAAAAAGCACGCCAACCCCTAGCTCCATTGCCAGACCGGCAAGCAGAGCGTTAGCGCCTATCGAGTCGGCTTCCATAAGCTCAACGATGTTGCCGACGCCGAGAAACAGCGGCACGTTGCTGACCGATCTGACGCGGTGGTACTCGGCGAGCGAGTTGGAGGCGCCACTGCCTATCGGGTATAGGACAGGATCGGCGATGATTTTGCTGATGCCAAAAGTCCGCGCGAGAGCTACGGTAGAGCAAACATCGCCGTTTTCGGGCAACACCACAACTGCAAGGTCTTTTCTTGCGACGGTGGGTCCTATCTCGGCGGCGTTTTCTGCCGTAAGTGAGAGAACGAGTTCAGCGCCTGACTCTATTCCAGCGCAGATAAGCTCTGGATCGAGACTATCTATGCTGAGGGGGACGTTGTACTCGTCGGTTACCGCGCTAACCTCAGCGAAGGTGCGGCTCACCTCGCGCTTCGCGGTTCCGAGAGGTATGCCGACGTCGATGACATCGGCCCCGTTGCGTATATGCTGCAATGCAATTCGCTTAGCATCTGCAACTGGAGCGTCGATTATCTCTCCGAGCACCTTCATTCGAGAGTTTCCTCCAATTTTTAGGTCTCGAATTTTGAAATCATAAGCTGCAGATGTCTCTAGCTGCGTCAATAGGTTCAGGGCGTCACTTCTACGCTTTTCGCGAATGATACGGTCAGCTGGCTCGTTAAGCGACAGCATAGATTGATCGAGTGACGCAAGCACCAAGCCGAGATCATAGGCCTGTTTTGGGCCTAGAGCAATTTTCACGCTCAGCTCGTCACCAAGCGCCCCAAAGTCAGCGGGATTAGCAGAGCCGGGAATCAAGATCACATCGTGCTTGTGACCGTGCCGCCTTGAGAACTCGACGTACGCCTCCCTTAAGAGGGGAGGGGTCATCAGCGCCGCAATGTCTACGTCCAGAACCAACACATCTGCGGCTGCGCCTACAGCCTCTCTAACGACTTGTTCGGCGCAGCGACCGGTCGCTACAAGCACTCGTTCTATAGGTTCCCACCTGTAACAACATACTCTTAATATGCTATATCACAATTACTGATGGTATGAGGTTTGATCTGCACATTCATTCACATTTTTCTCCTGACTCAAACAGCTCAGTCGAAGCGATACTTAGGCAGGCACAAGAAGCCGGTCTCAACGGACTCGCGATTACTGATCATAATTCTGTGCAATCTTTCTTTGATGCAGTGAGGCTTACGGAGGATCTGGGACTGAATCTCATCATAATACCGGGCGCTGAGATCTCAACAGCGGAGGGTCATTTGATCACGCTCGGAAATCACACTCTTGTGCCCCCCGGTTTATCTGCTTCTGAAACCAGCAAACGCGCTCACGACGGCCATGGGATCGTCGTGGCGGCTCATCCATTCGAATTATTCAGAAAGGGCATCCGTAGTTTGCGCAACAAGAGGATAGACGCTGTTGAAGCGTTCAATTCAAGGCGCCTTCTTGGCGTCTCTAATTATCTCGCGACTCGTTCAGCTGCGAAACTGAACCTTGGGGTCACTGGCGGAAGTGATTCTCACAACGTGGAGACGGTCGGTTTTGGGTATACTGAAGTAGATGCTGCGAGCGGCGTCACTGTACAGGACATACTACGCGCCATACAGGCTGGCAGATCTACAGCGAGCGGCCGCGTATCGCCACGTCTCCGGTCAGCGAGTTATTCATTTAAGGCGCGGGTCTTGAATAATAGGAATAGCCGTTAAATTACCCCCAAATAAAAACATCGAACCGGGCGTTTTAGCACGTGCAGCTCACATAGTTGCCCAAAGCGCCTCCCCAAGTTGATGAGGACTGTCGAGAATCGTGATTCCTTCCGAATCTCTGAGGGTTCGGACGTTGTTCTTGTCAATGTCGCGGACTATAAGGTTCACCGTCCCCTCTTGGATCGCGTCATAATCGCACACGTCTTTGCACAAGCCGCAGCCGTTGCATTTGAGGTAGTCGATTTGCTCGTCAATCGCATCGTTTGGGCAAGCTTGAGCGCAGTCGCGGCACTCAGTGCAAAGATCTCTGTTTATGAAGTAAGGTACAGGACTTTTAACGCTACCTTCAATGTCGACAGGAACGATGAAAACCAGAACCCCGCCTTTCACGGCGTGCGCGACCGCATTAGTAATCAATGAATCAGCAATGCCGTGAGCTATTTTGGCTACCGTATTGGACGTAGCCGGGGACACAAACAATGCGTCATAGATGCCGCGCGAGAAGCGGCCTGTCTTTGGGTAGCTCCATCCCTGTTCGCGTTCGAGTATGACCTCCTCCATGTACCCTCCCGGTGAAACTCGATCCAAGTATTGAAAAAGGCCGTAGACCCGTGCCACCTCCTCTGCAGCCCTCGAGACAAATGAAGTCACAGCCACGCGGTCGCCGTAGGCTTCCTTTGCCTCGACGAATAAATCAAACGTTTCGCGTAAATGATGACCAGCCCCCGTAATACCCCACGCGATTCTTGCCATAGCCCCCCCAACCTTCTGATCTTAATCCTGTTGTCTAGATGTGATCGCTTGTCCAAGATATTTCTTTAGGAGCTTGAATGCTTCAAATTCGCGCCTTCCACCGCACTTAGTAACGATGCTCTCGCAGTGAGTCATTCGCTCGAGGTAGGCTGGGTCTTCAAGAGTCTGATAACGTGTTGCGTGAATTGTTGCTTCAAGCACAGCGCAAAAAGCCCTGTTCACAGGTATGATTGGTCGCTGCAGGACAACAGATCTCACAGGCTGGAGCTCAACTACGGCGCTTTTTTGAGTCGGTTTTTCCAGAATCACGCACGTAAATTCCACCCATGCGTACGCTGCCTTTAGGACAGGCGCCGTCTCATCGGGGGAAAAAAAGTCAGGTCCGAGGTCCTCAAAGGCGGTTTTCACGTAAATCAGCGGATCCGCAACAAAGTTAGCAACCAACTGACGGTTTTTTTTAACGTTCAAAAAAGTGTGGCTGTCTTTGTAAACGGAAATGTAAAGGGAGCCGCGATTTATGACGCCCATGGGAGCGGCGTTGGGCTGGCTATTACGCGTCGTTGCTATAACTTCTGAGATGCCTTCGTGAAATTGCACTTCCATCAGTACCCGGAAACCTCCTAAGAGCACGACAAATAATGATCCAATCACGAGATCTGCTGTCGTCCCGGGGTTGATGTGCCGCGCGAGGAGCTCTTTGTCGAACTCATCGGCGGCGTCCTGTTTCAGCACTTGGGCCGCCTTTGCCGAAACCTCAAGGGCGACATCAGTGCTGAATTTTTTCGCTATGAGTGTATCGGGGAACTCGCTGAGGAGTTGAAGAAACAACTGCACAATTGAATTCTTGACACTGAACCCCGATTCAATGTAGTGTGTCATCAATTCGGCGCCGTAAAAAGTGCGAGGAAATCCTTCAGCCCACTCCTTTGCTATAGTGTCGTTTGGGCTCGATATTTGCATAACGTCCCACAGGGTCAGATTTTGTTGCTGAATCGCTTGCAATGAGGACGCGTCATTCACGTCAAGATAGTGATGCTCTCCGACGCGGACGTGGACGCTCCGAAAAGACTCATAGAACTGGATCGCATCAGCGCTCGAAGTCTGCTTGACGACGCGGACGAGGTTAGTCTTGAGTTGAGATATCGTGCTGCTTTTCCGTGCTGCGGCACATAAGGGGATCAGCAGCAGGATCGCGCCAAAGTGACAATTCCCCGCACTCTGCCAGGTGGTACTTGCTTGAACCGCATCGAGAATCAGACCGCCTATCCGATGCCGGGCTGACGCTGCTTTTTTAAACACAGGAAAAGTGCCGACTGCGGATGCAAGAAAATGTTCGTAAGTTACATCTTCAAAGTCATGCGTTCGGTCTACATTGCCCGGCTTTGGTGTCGCGGACACCTCGAGCAACATTGCTAGCTCGGCACAACCGGCTATGAAGTCTGGCTCGTACATGTTGAAAAGCTTAGTCGACGTCTCGGCAGCTGAGAAATCTCTCTGCAAGTTGCTTTTTGAGTTGCATGTACTCAACGTCGGAAAAACCTAGGTCGTACAGAGTGCTATCTCTCCACGGGCACGGCCTTGTAATTTTGCAGCACCACACCATGCTGCCGAAGCACGTGCCTGGTCCCGCCCCTAGCTTTGTGTTGTTGAAGCTCTCCTTGATTTGGACGTACTCTTCCTTGGAGATCCCCGCTCTTTTCAGAACATAGCGCAGTGGACACTCTTTTACGGGCATGCAACAGTACGCTAACCCCCGCAAGTCCCCTCCAGCGCAAATGTGTTTTGGGGCATTGTACCAGCCAACCGCTTCTTGATATGACTGAACTTCAGCCAGGATTTCTTCAACAGCGGTGTTATCGGCCACAGCAGCACGGGCGACTGAGACGTAATCCGCCCCCATCGAGAACATCTTGTGGGCGCTGCCATAGTCCACGATCGAATTGTTTGCGATTATTTTGAGCGCCGTGGCATCCCGAATTTTCTTGACCAACGCGGGTCCGGAATCCATCGTGTCGACATGAATCGCGTCGGCGCCGGCCTTATCTATAACCTTTGCGAGCTCTATATCTGCTACAACGCCTGCGCGTACCTTCACCGACAGAGGCACGTCTGTTTGTTTGATCTCCCGTATCCATTCGCTGAGCTTGTTGAGATCGCGCGTGAGACATTGGCCGGCGCCAACAGCTTCCATTTCAGGCTGCCTGCAGTGGGCGTTTAGTTCGAGAATTGCCCCTTTTTGATGAATCAACTCGGCGATCGCGATCAGGGGCTCCAGCGTAGTTGACCGAGCATTGATTCCGGCTTTCATGTTGATCGTGCTCATGACTCCGAGCTCGTTTTCGATAACAGGGGTCGGTTCGTCGTAAGCAAATTCGCTTCGCCCCTTTTTGACAAGCTCTTTTGCCGCTTCGGTGGTTGGCGCGTCAAGGTTGTATCCACCGAGAATTGCTAGTCCCACGCTCCGCGAGATAGCAAACGAGCTGTTAGTTAGTCCAGCCATAGAAGCGAGAACTAAAGGATTCGGGATTTGGACATCGCCGATCGCCAGTTGAAAGGCTACTTGAGACACGATGAAACCTCTATGCGTATCAAGACTCACTCGCTGCCCTGAAATGGGCAAGTAGTAATACGGACGTTCAATATTGTATTTTGCTGCTATTTAATTTTACTTTGCAGACGCCGACTCCGCTCTTAACAGATGACCTTAACTTTGGGGTGCAAGTATTCGCACGATCTCTGTCGCCAGCTTTTTGCTTTGCTCCATGCCATACATAATCGTATCCGCGCGGAGCAGTTCAATATCGCCCGGCAAGTCGCTTTGAGAAATGTCGTCGCGATGGTCAACGATCAAGACGTCCAAGAAGTCGCTATAGAACTCCGCAACCCCTAAAGAGCTGACCGGAAGTCCATGCGATTCCATGAACTTTCGCGCAGGTCCGCTTATCGGCTCGCCGCGTACTATTGGACTAACGGCAATGACAAATCGGTCTTTAAGGATTTGTCGCATTCCGTTTACGTTAAGAATAGGCCCTATGCTTGATATCGGATTTGAAGGCCCAATCACAACAGAACGATGTTCTCCTAGCGCTGTTTCTACTTCTTTGGTCATTTTGCCGGCCCGGGACCTCACCTGCGAAACGCTCGGGGCTTGCTGATATTTTACCAGAAAATCTTGGATATGCATCTCGCCGTTGTCGGTTAGGATCGTGGTAGGCACGAAGTCGTCCGTCATCGGGAGGACCCTAGCAGATAATTCGAACGAAGCGCATATCGCAAGGGTTGCATCAGTTAGGGTTGCCCCTCGTCGCAGAAGGTCGCTGCGGAAAATATGAATAGCTCTATCAAGCTCGCCTATGATGAGCGCTTCTTTGTGTCCTAAGCTGGCTAGTCTTTCGTTGGTACAGAACGTATCCCCGTCGATGCCCCACCACCGTTCGCTCACAATTCCCGCTGCGGTGTAGATAACTGTGTCAAGGTCCGGACAAACAAGATTGCCCGAGATCCAGATGTCATCTCCAGTATTAGCTATGACGGTCACTTGAGCGCCAGGACAATAGAAAAGCAGCCCGCGAAGCAGCTTAGGGCTACCTGTTCCGCCCGATAAGAGTAGCAATGTTCTTCCCTGACGTTCCAGTGAGCTTTTCTAGAATAAATGGGTATGTCATGCGCATCTAGAATTGTGTTTGTTTGGGGACTCGAGAGGTGAGCAAGGCATGGATGACCCGTGTTGTGCTGCGGCCTGATCGGCCGCGAAACTCTTTCGATGCTAGACGTGGGCGTTAATAGCAGTCTCAACAGTTGCGCCGCGCAGGCGACAAACCCAAAAGCCTTAAGAATGAGAGCACGGTAGAATTAGAGGTGGTGTGGCCGTAGCCAGCTGACGGTCGCCTCGTTTAAGCCTTTGATTTGCCAGAAACTTGAGCGGGAGTAGATATTTGTCTCGTGGTCACTTTGTTTTGACGAGGAACGCGGGCTCAGCAGATTTGAGGGTCGACGCAACTCGCGTGGGAAAAGACTTACTCGTCACGTTGGTGGGGGGAAAAGCGCACGTGGGCGCCGTTGCGCTAGGCGGATTTCACAGGAGGTCGTATGCTTCGGTGTTAGCTGTGCCCAATCATCGCGATGATATCATCGCTAAAGAAGCTGCTTTGCGAATTTCGAAGGAATTGCGGCAGAGCTGCGTCGTGGTTGTCGGGATTCACGTCCACGACGCATCTGAAGAGCAAGTCGCAGAGATTGTTGATGCATCATTTTCGCTTGTTAATGAACTTATCGAGGCTCTCAAATGACGATAATAGTTGCCATTACCGGCGCGAGCGGAGTGCAGTACGGCGTTCGGTTGCTGGAGGTTCTGAATCAACTCGGCGTTGACACGCAGCTCGTTGTGACCAAAAGTGGCCAGCAGCTTATAGGCATTGAGACTGACTACAGCTTGAACTACGTCACGTCGCTAGTCAACCGCACGTACGACGAAATGGACCTCACCGCGCCCATTGCAAGTGGTTCCCACATTAGCAACGGCATGGTGATAATTCCGTGCAGCGTGAAGACGCTTGGAAGCATCGCACACGGCGTTTCTTCCAACCTTGTAGCGCGCGCGGCAGATGTATGTTTGAAGGAACATAGGAGGCTCATATTGGTTGTGCGCGAAACGCCGTTGAGCGGGATTCATTTGGGCAACATGCTGAAATTGTCGCAATGTGGAGCTGTCATAGTCCCCGCCAGTCCGGGGTTTTACACACGTCCGACTACGATCGAAGAGCTCATTGACGCTTTGGTTGCCCGGGTGCTCGACCTGTTGCAGGTTGACCATTCGGTGTCGCGACGCTGGGGTGACTAAATGAGACGCTTCATTCAGCATCTAAAGGACTCGGGACAACTGGAAGTCATAACTAAGCCCGTTTCGCCGATATTGGAAGCGCCGCGCCTAGCCCGAGGACGAGGACCGGTACTGTTCGAACGTGTTGGCGGCTCTCAAGCCATCGTAAACCTCCTGGCTTCGCGCGCGCTACTCGCCCAAGCGCTCAATGTCGACGAACGAGGGCTCATGCATAAGCTTTTGAGCACGGCGGCAACGGGAAAAACGGTAATGCAAGACCTTGCGTGGGACTTAGAACGCACTCCGGACCTGAGCAAGTTACCTGTAATGAAGTTTTTCGAGCGAGATGGCGGACCGTACATCACCGCAGGCGTCGTAGTGGCAAAATATGGTAACAGAGTAAACGCGTCAGTTCATCGCATGATGGTCGTCGACAAAACTTCGTTAGCTGTGAGGCTCGTGCCGCCGCGCCACACGTATCTGATGCATAAAGCATCTGCAAAAAAAGACGAGCCTCTGAACATCGCCGTCGCCATAGGCGTTGATCCTGTCACGCTATTTGCAACCACAACGAGACTCCCGTGTGGTCTCGAATTCAACTATGCGGCCGCCCTGAAGGGAAAGGCTCAGACTCTTATTGAATGTGAGAATGGAATCCCTGTGCCGCCAAGCGAAATAGTCTTGGAGGGACAAATAAGCCCAACGAGAACTACAAATGAAGGTCCTTTTGTGGATCTTACGGGGACTTATGACGTCGTTCGACCTGAACCCGTTATCGAAGTAACGAGAATGGTGTCGGCTAGAGACCCCATCTATCACTCCATATTGCCAGCGGGCGTCGAACACTCGCTTTTGATGGGCATTCCGTATGAACCGCAGATCTACAACGCGTGCAAAAACGTAACAAAAGTGAAGAATGTAGTATTAACTGCAGGAGGACGACACTATCTGCACGCTGTTATACAGATAGAGAAACAGACCGAGGGGGACGCAAAAAATGTGATCATGGCAGCGTTTGCGGCTCACACGAGTTTGAAACACGTTGTGGTGGTCGATGAGGACATTGATATCTATGACGTTGATGATATAGAATTTGCAGTTGCCACCCGCGTCAAAGGCGATTTAGATGTTATGGTCATCCCAAACGTTCGCGGATCGTCCCTCGACCCGCGCACTGCAAGCGACGGCACGACAACGAAGGTCGGCGTCGATGCCACCGCACCGCTGGTCGATCACTGGAAGTTTGAGAGGGTCCGTTAACACGCGTTTGTTCGGTTTGCGCTCGGTGTTTCTGGACGCAGCGCACGAAAGCACGAGCCAATCGCGCAGCGTATGAAAAACCTTATGATTTACAAAACTTAGTCCTAGGTGTGCGAACGAGGCTCGCTCTTGAAGGCCAAACTTCTGTTTTAGTGCCGCGGTTGGATCCAAACGCGTCGTACCCTCCATCATCGGCACCGGTCTTCTACAACCCACGAATGGAGTTAAGCCGAGACATAAGCGTTGCTTGCATACAGGCTTTTAACGATAAGCAACGCGACAACAGCGGGCTCACGTATCTAGATGCGCTCGCGGGGTGTGGCATACGAGGTCTCAGAGTTGCGAACGAGGCGCAGGTCGAGGTCACGGTCAACGATTATAACGTCGCAGCTTATGAGCTGATCAAGAGAAACGCGAAAAGATTCCAGCAGAACGTCCACGTGGAGCACCGTGATGCGAACGCTTTGATGTCAGAAGCTAGGTTCAACGTGATAGACGTAGATCCGTTCGGATCTCCAGCCCCTTTTGTTGACGCAGCGTGCAGGTCAGCTAGCAAGATGCTTTGTGTGACCGCGACGGACACGGCCCCTCTAAGTGGCGCCCATTTTAGTGCCGGCGTGAGGAGGTATTCCGCACTGCCGATGAACACAGAGTATCACGCTGAGACAGGGATAAGGATACTCATTGGTACAATCATTCGAGAGCTTGTCAAATATGATAAATCTGCCACTCCAGTCCTCGCACACGCAACCGAGCACTACTATCGGGCTTATTTGCTTCTCGATCGCGGCGCTGAGCTCGCCAATGCGTGTGTTAGGTCGATGGGATTCATAGCCCACTGTTTTACTTGCGGACATCGCTATGTGCTCCCGGGGCTGTTTCCTATGCTGCGCCCCGACTGTGCGTTTTGCGGTGCAAAACTTGCCGTGGCTGGACCTCTCTGGCTTGGGACTCTACGCGATCAAAAATTCTGCCAGCAAGTTCTTGAAAACATTGAGAACGGTGTTTTTGGCACCAAGAGGCGGGCCGCGAAAATCATAACACTGTGCCTAAATGAGCTTGACACGGTAACGTTTTTTGATTACCACAAGCTCCTGAGAGAACTCAAGTGTCCACCGGTTCCTATTGAAACGCTCGTAAGCGGACTGCGCACCGTCGGCTGTCGCGCATCGAGAACTCACTTTTCAGGCACGTCGATTAAGACGGACGCTGACGCAGACACGTTGAAGCGAGTGCTGCTCGATTTGAGCT
The DNA here is from genome assembly GCA_963701995.1 of Methanobacteriota archaeon. Lineage (GTDB taxonomy): Archaea > Halobacteriota > Bog-38 > Methanoflorentales > Methanoflorentaceae > Methanoflorens. The sequence continues at coordinate 1,850,254 of OY969693.1, forward strand.
GCGAGAGCAAGAAGGCTCGACTTAATCACGGTTGAGCATCGAATCGTAACGGTCTATTTGAAGATAGCCGCGACAATGCACGGGAGAACTGAAGAGAGCCTTGTTGAGCCTCTGACCGCTTTGCTAGCAGTCACATTCCCAAAGTCTTGCGAATGACTTGAGTAAAGACGAGTGAGCAAACTAGGTACCAAATAAGCCAAACCGGAAAACCGAAGATGACACCTTGAGTGTACGGCAGTGTTCCAAAATAGGGTAAACTGATCGTAGTTGACACGTTGGTCGGCCAAGAGCCTGCTTGCGACATTGTGTAACTTAGCCAGCCAAACAGCGGTAGCGAGATGATCAGTATGTATGGCATAGGTCTCATGGTCTGTGCTTGAACGTCCATGCTAAGCTCCATCACTTCGGCACGTTCTTTCTCGAGCTTCTTCAGTTTGCCTTTGTCTCCGGCCAGTTGGGCCTCACGGTAGACCTTCTGAAATTCCTTCATCTTTGCTTGAGACTGTTTTAACTGCTTTTGATCGACGAAGCGGTTTAGCAGCAAAGACGAGTAAGAGCCGGTGATGACCGAAAGCAAAAGGATCGTGATGAAAAGGGGAACGTAGAGGGTGGTAACCAAGCCCCCAAGGACATAGTTCATGGCTTGACCAACCGGAATTCGCAAAAAAGCATACGCTACTGTCATCACCAAATAAATGAGCAAGAGCCTCGTCATCACGCCAGTTGTGCTTTTTTGTGCCATTACTCGCAGACGTCAGTGCGTCGTTCGGAAAAGAATCTTTTGTTGGGTCCGTAGCTGCAATACAACGAGTAGTTTCCGATACGTGAATAAATAGTTTTACGTCAGCAACTTGTGCTCGAACCTCCACGTGAATTTAGCGCGGGTTACCTAAGCCTCAACGACTCAGCTTGGTCAAGCGGTTTTCTAAGGGGGCATAACGCTTAGCTACTATGTATGTTTCGGCGCTTTGCTTTCGTGATGCTCGCGGGTTGAACGCTTTGACAAATCTAAAATACGCGCTTACCTCGCGTGTGAACGTGTCAAAGAGGTCCCCTTGGAAAACTTTTACCACGAAATTGCCACCGGGTTTTAGCACGCATTTGGTGATTTCTAAGGCGCAGGCGGAAAGGTCGATTGATCGCGCGTGGTCCAGGCTCCACGCACCACTTAGATTCGGGGCAGCATCCGATAGGACCACATCTACAGCATCTACAATCTCTTGTATTTTATTCACAATTTCTGGGGAAGTTAGGTCGCCTCGAATAGGCGTCACCCCCTCCAGCGGAGCGATCCGCTGCCGATCAACGGCTATGGCAGACGCTTCTAAATGGCGGATCACTTGCAGCCATCCGCCAGGGGCAGCGCCCAAATCAACGACCACATCTCCTCGTCGTATGATGTGGTACCGTTCTTGAATTTCCAGCAGTTTGAAAGAAGCTCGCGATCGATATCCTTCCGACTTCGCCCGCCGGTAGTAATAGTCCTTTCGCCGTTTTTCGAGGCTTTTCATTCTAGTTGATAGGGCGCGCACAGAATAAAAAGCATTATGGGCAGCCAGACGGCTTTTATATACTGTTCTACTAATAGACAAGTGCAGCAACAAGAAAGATGAAGCACTTAAGAAACGTCGCACCCTGCACGGACCGATCTATGTGGATAGAGCTTGACGGGTGGCAGGCAAAGCTCCGATTTTCAGCGTGCCATTTCATACCAGATCACCCGAAATGCGGGCGCTTGCACGGGCATACGTATGCAATGAGTGCGACGATCGTCGGCGCGCAGATTCACGATTTTGTAATGGACTTTGAAGACCTCAAAAAAGATGTTGCAGAGATCTGTGAAGCTCTCGATCATAAGATCCTGCTCGCATCTCGAGATGCAGATGTCAAGATACAGACCACGCGCGCTGGAGATGTCGCCGTCACGGTTGGCAAATGTGGGAAACGATACTGCTTCCCGAGAGAGGATGTAGCTATGCTCCCCATCAATTCGGCGAGCGCTGAAGATCTTTGTTCCTTTCTCCTCGATGAGCTGTGTAACAAGCTTGACCTCAGCACTATAACAGAAGTCAGCGTCCGTTTAGATGAGGGTTTGGGGCAAGGCGCAGGCAGCGTTCGGTACTTTCCCCCCAAGAGAAGCGACTCAGGGCTTAGTTGAACTCCGCTTTCCGTTTTTTGCTCTGCCGAGGGCAGATCGTTTTGCGACCCAATTCTGAACAGCAAAGATATAAACTTATGAGCAGACATATACGGTGTTTAGACGGTTACAAGGGAGCGGATCATGTTTAAAGCTGATATTCTCGGAGAGACTCTGAAGGACGGCATTGAAGCATTGACTATCATCGTTGATGAAGCGCGGGTACATTTAAGCAAAGACGGCTTGTACGCGAGAAATGCGGATCCATCGTATGTGGCGATGGTGCAGTTTGAATTGTCGGCTAAAGCTTTTGAGAATTATGAAACTGACGACGAGGTTGTCACACTGGATCTCAAGAAAATGCAGGGCATTCTTGAGCTGGCTAATCGTACAGATGTCATCCGAATCGCCGTTGACGAGAACCGAATGGCCCTGTCATTCGGAGATCTTAAGTATACTATCGCACTCTTAAGTCCCTACTCGATAAAGAAGGAGCCCAAAGTGCCAAAGATTGAATCTGCCGCACACGTCGTTATCACGGGAAAAGAGTTTCGGTGGGCGGTGAAAGCAGCAGGCAAAGTCAGCGACAATATCGCCCTTGGATGCACTGACACTGACTTTTTTATGGAGGCTCTTGGTGACGCTGATACTATGCGTCTTGAGCTGTCAAAAGATCAGCTTATCGACGTATCGCGCACAGATGGCAAAGCAGATGAGGTAAGATCACTTTTTAGTCTTGAATTCTTGCTTGAAATGTCCAAAGCAGTCGGAAAGGCTTCTGAAGTCTCCCTCGACATGGGCAAGAACATACCACTCAAGGTTGGATTTGATTTTGCCGACGGCAACGGTTCTGTCTCGTATCTCTTGGCGCCGCGCATCGAACAAGAATGAAACTCAAACGCGGTCGCACAGGGCCGACGCTAGAAGCATGGACGAATATCTAGCTCTTTTTCCACATACGGCTGCAGCCGCACGTTACGTAGAAGCATCCGGAAGGACTTTTGACTCTCTCATGACCGCGGGGGAGTTTTCTGATAGTGTCCTCAACAAAAGCGTTCAGCGAGTGGCACGAGCGATCGACAGCGACGTCCATTCAAAGTCGGTCGAGCGTGACGATTATGAAATTGAGCTCTTCTCTTACGTTATGGGAAGAGCGTTGGTCTCGTGCATTCGCGAAGCTGTTCTGGTTCAGAGATATGCAAATGCGGAAGCCCACGACGCATTTAGCAAGTTGCGGAACGCCGGCGAACGACTTCAGGATGAGTACATTGCGAGGCTGCTGGAGGACTTTGGAATACCAATATTGGTAGATAACAATATTTTTGAGCTGCATTTCACGGACTTGATCAAGTATACGGGCAGGTTAAGAGGGCCACAGTGGCGCCTCGTTAATCTATTGAACAGAGGCCAAGTAAGTCTTGCAAAAAACGAGATGATCCAGGTTTTAGCCGAGGCTGTGAGGCTGAAGGTGCTACGCGGGCTGCCACTAAAACTCAGCAGCAAAATGTGCGAAGAACTTGCGCCTTACACCTCACCCTTGAAAAAAGCGATGTCTGTAGCCTCGTCACGCCCTGCCGATTCTGGTCCTGTGATTTTGGAAGCGTGCCCCCCCTGCATGAAAGCGTTGCTTTCGCAAGTAAAAGCTGGACAGAACCTCTCACATCCTGCCCGATTCGCGTTGACCTCCTTTTTAGCTAATATAGGTATGAAAGCTGAGGAGATCGTGCATATCTATCAAACGTCTCCAGATTTCGACTATGAACTTACGCGTTATCAGGTCGATCACATAAAGGGATCTTCAGGGAAAGACTACATCCCTCCCGGATGTTCAACGATGGAGACCTACGGTAATTGCACGGAGACTACTGGCCTGTGCAAACGCATCTCTCATCCGCTCTCGTATTACCGAGCGCGACTTAAGCATCAGTGAGACAACCGATGACAATAGAACCAAGAAGAGCAATGAGCTGCGGCCGTTCATGAGTTACTGAAAAGAGAGGTGGCCATAACCCGCCACGCCTCGCGGTCAGGTGCAAGCGCGTGAACCCGGAAACGAAAGCATTCCTCCAGAGAAAATTTGGCGATTACTATCGTAAGGCTCCAGTTGGGCTCCCGCCGCAGTTCAAGAAACGAGAATGGGCGTTTGTTCTGTTTGACTCAAGTTATCCGAAGCTTGTAATGCGACGCCACAAAGCTTTTGGCTCGCAGAAGGAAGTGCGCGCATATTTGGGCGCAGTTGCACCGGCTCATGTGTACCATTCAACGGCGTGTTATGCTTATCCGAGCGCAACACGCATGCAAGACAAGAAGTGGGAAGGCGCAGACTTAATCTTCGATCTTGATGCGGACAAGCTCTTGATGAAGTCTGCGCCTTCGTATGCGGACATGCTTCAAGAAGTAAAAGATGAAACCACTAAACTGTTGGATTTCCTGATGAACGATTTCGGTTTGGATGAGAAGGACTTCAGTATCGTGTTTTCGGGTGGTCGTGGTTACCATGTCCATTTGCGGGAAAAGAAACTAGCTACTCTCGGTAGTCATGAACGGCGAGAGGTTGTGAATTATTTGACCGGAACGGGCCTTGAGGCAGAGTATCTACTGAAACGGTCGAGCAAGACTGCAATGCCAGGAGACACCAGTTGTTGGGAGATTAGAATAAAGACGTGGATTGACGAGTATTTCAAGCGGATAAGCGGACTTGACGCAAAAATTGCGATAAGTGAGCTTGCATCCGTCAAGGCTATCGGCAAGCGGCGCGCCAAAGAAATTGTTGGCACGCTGTCGCAAGACGCATCGATCCAACCTTTGGTAGAGTCAAAGCTAATTCCACTAAACGCATGGAAAAGCTTAATCAGAGAAGCTATCTCGCACTTGAAGGTTCGCATCGATGTGCCGGTCACCGCGGACATAAAGAGACTGATTCGGCTGCCCACGTCGTTGCACGGTGGCTCTGGCCTTAGGGTCACACCTTTGACTCTAGATCACTTCCGTCGCTTTGCTCCGCTGAATGACGCGGTCGTCTTCGGCGACAATTCGGTTTCGGTCAGGATTCTCACGTCGGCTACGACTGAGATTATGGGTGAAACTATTAAGGTTGATCAAAGTACAACAGAGCTACCGGAACACACGGCCGTTTATGTCATGGCGCGAGGGCTTGCCGAATATGAATCTCGACGACTTAAAAGTGATCAGAAATGAGGAGCGTCGCTCGCGACGATTGACGCAATTAAAGAATAGCTTCTACTCCGAGTTCAAAGAATATATGGATTCACTCAAAAAAAGCGATGATCCGCAGAAAAAAGATGAACTCGAGAACGCTCTGCAGGTCGCAGACGCAATTTATGATAAACGCGCTGCGAAAATAATCAAGTTGGCGGCGCTCGCGGCAAAAGGGCACATGGAGGAAGCATCGCTGACTGACGCCGAAGCCGAGGTCTACGATTCGGTTTACAAGGTATTTACGTATTACCGGGACCGCGTACTCGGACAAAAGGAATCAGACGGCGCGGCCGCTCCGTCAATCGAGCCCGTGCTATTAAATGAAAACCGTCGGACCACTTTTGCACTGCCCAAACAGGAATCGGATCGCGTTGCGCTTGACGCTACGAGTATCAAACAGTCTTTGAAGAAAGGATTGGCACTTCAGCCCTTGATTGCGTCCAATGAAGAAGCGGACGACAGTGCAGACGAAAACGAGGGGCCGCGCGGCGACGAAAGCACTTTAATACGAGAACGCGGGAATATGAGATACCTCCGAGTGCGAGTGTTGTCAGACATTCCGACGTTTATAGGACTGGACGGCGAAAACTACAAACTTGGAGAAGGCGACTCGGTTCTGTTGCCCGAGGGGAATGCTCGGGCGTTGTGCGATCGCCATATGGGTATCATGGTCGGTGATAAACTTGAAGATGCCAAAGAAGATTAGGTCAATATGCCCGGTGTGTCGAAAGCACACAACTCATGAAGTTGAGAAGGTGCGAAAAGGGCGCGCATCATCGTTAACGTGGATTGCGCGCCAAAAAAAACGGCGCACCGGCATTGGTAATCTCGGCAAGTTTTCCAAGGTTCCGGGCGGAGATAAACCAACTAAGCGCATCAACGTTCGCTACCGCTGTACCGAATGTAACAAAGCGCATACAAGGAAAGGATTTAGAGTATCGAAGTTCGAGTTAGTGGAGGTGTAAGTAGTGAGCAAATTCTTGCGCGTAAGATGTGCGGATTGTGAGAATATCCAGATTGTTTTCGGCAATGCGTCTTCGGTAGTAAACTGCATAGTCTGTGGGAGAACTCTTGTTGAGCCGCGCGGCGGGAGGGCAGAGATAAGGACACAAATACTTGAGGTCTTATGAGAAAAGCTTGGCCAGAGATCGGAGACTTGGTCGTTTGTACAGTGGTTAACGTAGTCGACTTTGGAGCATTTGTCCAACTCGACGAGTACGACAAGAAGGAGGGGCTAATTCATATCTCCGAAGTTGCGTCTGGGTGGGTAAAGTACATAAGAGATCACGTAAGGGAAGGTCAAAAGATCGTGTGCAAGGTCCTGAGCGTTGATCCGAGTCGAAGCCACATAGATCTCTCGTTCAAGGACGTTAATGAGCATCAGAGACGCTCCAAAATTCAGGAATGGAAGAGCGAACAAAAAGCTGAAAAGTGGCTAGAATTTGTAGCCGACGCTACCGGGGCGGACAAAGATGCGCTCTATGATCAACTCGCTGACAAATTCGACGGTCTTTACTATGTCTTTGAGGACGCAGCTATGCGGGGCCCAGAAGCTCTCAAGGGACTTCAGCCCGAGGTTGCCGCTCAAATTGCACTCGTCGCTAAGGAGAACGTAAAAATACCTTACGTGTACATCACAGGTTACGTAGATTTGACATGTCCTCAGCCGAACGGGATAGACGTTATCAAACGTGCGCTGAAAGCCGCCATGAAGTCCGAAGATGATGACATTCGCTTTGACGTGAGTTACATCGGGGCGCCTCGTTACCGCATAAGGATAGTCGCCCTCGATTATAAGATCGCAGAAAACGCGATGAAAAAGGCGGCTAACGCATCCATAGACGTGGTAGTGAAGGCTGGCGGCACGGGAAAGTTTCATAGAGAACTTCAATCATCATAGTATGGTCTAACCATCTCATCAAGCCGAAGATGAAGCTTCGAAAATGTCACGGCTACACATTAGAGGAAAAATGCCGGACGTGCGGACAACCGACTGTGGCGGCACGCCCAGCGAGATTCTCACCGGAGGATCGATACGGCAGGTATCGGAGAATGCTCAAGCGCGAGACAACTGCACGATCAAAGTGAGAGCTTAAAGCTTGAAAAATTTTTTAAGAAGTGGGATCTAGATGGAGCGAATAGAAGTCAAGCGAATCACAGACGTGAAATTGAAAAAACCGATTCTTATAGAGGGATTGCCAGGAATTGGACATGTGGGAAAGCTTGTAGCTGAGCACATGATTGACGAACTTGGCGCGAAAAAAATCGCCGAAGTGTACTCTTCGCATTTTCCCCCACAGGTGATCGTGCTTGCTGATGGCTCAGTCAGAATGGTTAGAAGCGAATTATATGCGGTCAACAGCGGCAAGCAGGATCTGCTGATCCTCGTCGGTGATCATCAAAGCGCGACAAACGAAGGGCACTACGAGCTGACTAGTGCGTATCTGGAACTAGCCAAAGAAAACGGCGTGCAAAGGATCTACACACTTGGCGGCTACGGTCTCGGACAGCTTGTGGAGAAACCTGCGGTCTTGGGGGCTGTGAACAACTTGGCGCTGGTCGAAGAAATGAAACAATACGGCGTGGTTTTCAAAGAGAACGAGCCAGGAGGGGGCATCGTAGGCGCTTCTGGATTGTTGCTGGGGCTTGGCGGCCTTATGGGCATTGACGGGATTTGTTTGATGGGCGAAACATCTGGTTACTTGGTCGATCCAAAGAGCGCCCAGGCTGTACCGAGAGTCCTATGTAAGGCGTTGAAAACTGACATTAACATGCGAGCGCTGGAAGACCGCGCAAAAGACATGGAAAAAATTGTTGCTCGACTCAGGGAAATGGAGCAAACGGGGATGCACGAAGTGGCGAGCGAGGAGGATCTCCGTTACATACGCTAAATAATTTCGCCTGTCGAGCGTCGAAACGTTTTGCGCTTCTTGCTGCGCACTCTTTGCTCGCCAATGCAGCCAGAAGGAGGTTAACCGTGATTCAAGTCAATATTGAGAAATGTGGACACTGTGGCGCCTGTGTATCAGTTTGCCCGACTAATTCGATAACGCTCATCGAGTCATGCCTCGAAATTGCCGAGAGTTGTACGGCGTGCGAAACGTGTATCACAATATGCCCCGTCGGCGCGCTCTTCGTTTCCTGAACAGGGAGGCGTGAGTGTGAAAAGCGAATACGATATTATAGTAGTGGGCGCGGGACCTGCGGGAGCCTTCGCTGCGGCGACAGCCGCACCCGAATGTGACGTTCTTTTAATTGAAAAGCGCCAAGAAATCGGCGATCCCGTTCGTTGCGCTGAAGGCATATCAAAAGTGGGGCTCTCGAAGTTTCTACGACCCCAGAAAAGGTGGATCGCGAACAAAGTAGCCAGCGCCCGCATATTTGCGCCTGATGGGACGAGATTGGACGTTTCAGAAGAACTTGCGGGTCCCGAGGTAGGCTATGTGCTCGAGCGTAAGATTTTTGATCGAGACCTTGCGAAGCGTGCAGCTCGCGCAGGAGCAGATGTGGTAGTCAGGACGCGCGCGACCGGGGTCATCGCAGAAAATGGGTTCATACGTGGCATCGAGGCTCGGCATTTAGGCGAATCCCTTGAAATCCGTGCATCTGTTGTCATCGCGGCTGATGGCATCGAGTCACAAGTCGGCCGCTGGGCTGGCATTAACACTACTCTTCGGCCCAAAGACCTCGAAAGCTGCGCCCAGTACCTTATGGCAAACGTCGATTTGCTGGACGACTGCTGCGATTTTTATCTCGGTTCAGCAGCTCCCGGGGGCTACGCTTGGGCATTCCCGAAGGGACCACAAGCAGCAAATATCGGGCTTGGTGTCCTAGCGAACAAACTAGACGGCAAGCATCCAATCGACTATCTAGACGCGTTTGTGGACAAGAATTACCCGAATGGCCAGCCAGTTGAATTGAACGTTGGAGGAGTTCCAGTCAGCAACGCTGTCCGTAAAACCGCAGGAGACGGCATTATGCTAGTTGGTGACGCTGCGCATCACACTGATCCTATAACTGGCGGCGGCATAATTAACGCCTTAGAGGGAGGCAGACTAGCGGGCGAGGTTGCCAAGGAAGCCATTCGAGCGGAAGACCCGTCTGCCAAGGTTTTGAACCGATATGAAGCGGCTTGGCGCGCGTCTTTCGGGAAGAAGCTCGAACGAAATTACAAAATAAAGGACATCTTTGTTAATCTGTCCGACGACGAGTTGAACAAGCTCGTCCGCTCACTGGAAGGGCTGCCGCTCGAGGAGATGAGCGTTGCAGGCATAGTGAGGCGCATTATCTCGCGCAATCCGCGACTGCTAGCTGGAGTGCGTCATTTGTTTTGAGGCAATTTGAGCGACATGAAGCTTGCTGGTGTGGATGAAGCAGGCAAAGGAGCTGTCCTGGGATCTCTTTTCGTTGCAGGAGTTTGTATTGACTCTTCAGGACTAAAGTACTTGGAGAGGATGGGGCTTAAAGACTCAAAAGCGCTGAGCCCGAAGCGGCGCGAATTTCTGTCGAAACGGATCGAAAAGGTATGCGCCGTGCAATTACAAGAGATTACCGCTCAACAAATAGATGAACTTAGAACGGTGCTTACTGTTAACGAAATCCTCGTGAAAGGTCATGCTCAAGCCTTGCGATATTTAAGGCCCGATGTAGCATTTGTTGATGCTGCTGACGTAAATGCATCGAGGTTCTCTGAGCGCGTCAAGGAAGCGAGCGGGATAAACAAGGTAATCGCTGAACACAATGCAGATACAAATTATGCTATTGTGTCGGCTGCGTCAATCATCGCCAAAGTGAGCAGAGATAGCAGCATAAGAGCCCTCGAACGCTCTCTCGGTGCCACTATTGGCAGTGGTTATCCGTCAGACGTTACCACGATTGCTTTTTTGAAAAATTGGTTGGATGCGCGAGGCGACCTGCCACCTGGAACGAGACGTTCTTGGAAAACGGCTCAGAACTTGTTGAGTTCTACCTCCGAGAAGCACGAAAGCAGCCCTTCCTAACGCCAACAAGAAGGCCCTTGTCGCGACGCCTTATCTCAGCTTCGTTAAGACTTTTTCAAAAAAACTCTTTTCGATAAGAACAAACAGCGATTTCTTTTCATCTTTGTCAAAGCGGATCTCATCGTCTTTGTGAACGGTTTCATTATATTGCCCGTCAATGACGATAGCAGCGTCCTTTTCCTCTATTTTGATGACTACGGTGCTCTCACCGTACACGACCCAAGGACGGGCCGAAAGCCTATAGGGCGCAAGAGGGACAATAAGGAATGCATCTACTCGTGGATCCACGATAGGACCACCAGCGCTCATTGCGTACGCGGTTGACCCGGTAGGCGTAGCGACGATAACGCCATCTGCACGCAGCACATCAAGAACATGGTCGTCTACCTTGATGCTGCACTCAAGTATTTTTGCCGGTCGTGAAGTGACGATTACCGCCTCGTTGGTAGCGGACGGCAGGCGTCGGCCGTTGACTGACACTGCTAGTCTCGAGTGTGCCGAGACACTGAAGCCGTCGAGCAGGCTTTCAACGACGCTGAGCGCCCGTTCCGGGCTGACTTCCGCCAGGAAGCCGACTTTTCCGACGTTTATGCCGACCACTGGAATCGGGTGTGGAATGTTTTGGAGAACTCGCAGGATCGTCCCATCGCCGCCTACGGTCACTATTACGTCGACATCGAAACGTTCGAGTTCCACCCCTTCTTGCCCAAGTGCGCGAGCGGTTTGATCGTCATAGATTGCATCAGCACGGCCTTTGATAGAACGGCCGATTTTGGTAGCTAAGTCGGTTGCTTCTTTAATATCACATCTAGAGACGATTCCTATGCGCATTTCTACTGACCCAAATCTCGTCGTTTTTTTGAATAGCGTGCGTTGCTGGGCGCTAAGCCTTTTAGGTTAGTGCGTATACATTTATATTTAATGCTTGTCTATTACCCCGTATGAAGGAGCAAACGGAAATAAGAACGCTGAAAGTCGGCCGTTATATCATAATTGACGATGAACCCTCTACTATAGTTAGTTTGGCAACATCAAAGCCTGGTAAGCACGGATCAGCCAAAGCGAGGATAGACGCGATCGGAGTTTTCGATGGCCAAAAGCGATCGATCGTGCAGCCCGTTAGCGCCAAGATTTACGTCCCCATTGTCGAAAGAAAAGGGGCTCAAGTTCTTTCTGTTATGGGAAGTGTTGCGCAGCTCATGGATCTCAACGACTATTCGACTTTTGAGATTGAGATTCCGCCAGAATATATGGATAAACTGGAGGCAGGCAAAGACGTCACGTACCTGGAATCGATGGGAAAGCGCAAATTAGATATCAAATAATAAATCCAACCAGACAGCTGACTTTTGACGCATGATATTTGCCGATTCAGGTTCTGATTACGCAAGCAGTAAATACGTTATTCACGGCGTCTTGTTCGACGGCACGTCCTCTTTTAGATCGGGTTCCCGATGGGCGCCTGAAGCTCTACGCAAAGCTTCTCACAATTTTGAGCCGTACGACTTTGAGTGTGATTGTGAGCTTTCAGAGTCGCTAGTGTGTGATATAGGCGATACGGAGTATGGCAACCTGGGCGACATGATTGCCGATCTGGAGGCAACAACGTCTCGCATAGTGGAAGACGGAAAAGTTCCGATAGCGTTAGGCGGCGAGCACTCACTCACTTATCCCTGCGTCAGGGCCCTTGCGAACAAGATGGAGCTCATCGCGGTCATTTTTGATGCGCATCTAGATTTCAAAGAAAATTATCTCGGAAACGAATGCGGGCACGCGTGCGTCTCGCGGAACGTATTCGGTCTTCCCGTGCCGCTGATTCAAATCGGAATTCGCAGTGGGGCGCGCGATGAGTATGAGAGGGCGCTAGACACCAGCGCTATTTATACGATGGACCGGATTAGACGTGTGGGGATCAAAAAAATTTTGAATGATATTGCGCCGTCAGTCGAAAACAGGGCTGTGTATCTTTCCATTGACGTGGACGTTCTAGACCCTGCATATGCGCCTGGAGTCGGAAATCCTGAGCCCTATGGGTTGACACCTTTGGAACTGCGAACGGCGATCAGAGAGATTTCATCTCGCGTGGTCGGTTTCGATATGGTTGAAATCACTCCCGATTACGATATGGGAATCTCGGCTCTTGTCGGCGCGAAACTTGTTCGAGATTTCTTATTTGCCCGCTTAATGGCGGACTACGAAAAGCCACGGGAAGCGGAGACTATCCGGTGAACTCTGTCAAACACGCAAAGCTGGGAAAAGGCATCACTGTAGCGGACTTAATGAAACAGTACCGAAAACTGCGCTTTTGGAGCCGGTCGCCTAGCGAAGGCTGCTAAAATATACAAAGAAATGCAAGCTGAAGACGTCACGAGCTTTTTTGGCCTCGCTGGCGCCATGATTCCAGCAGGAATGCGGCAAGTTGTGGCTGACATGATTAGGCGCCGCGATATTGATGTGCTGGTTACCACAGGCGCCAATCTTGTGCACGACATGATCGAAGCTTTCGGAGGCGAGCATTGTCAAGGACAATGCACTGCGAACGATATCGAACTAAAAAACTGCAAGATTGATAGGATATATGACGTTTATTTGGCTGACCAACATTTCACAACGTTTGAAGACAGGTTTGACGCGATAGTTGCTGATATTCTCGATTCCCACCCACAAAAGCTGTTTACGATTTGCGATTTTTTGCAGGAGATAGGGTCACGCATAGAGGACAAAAACTCTATTCTACGGGCCGCTGTAGATAACGACGTGCCTGTGTTTTGTCCGGCCATCGCTGACTCATCGATCGGGCTTCAGAGTTGGGTGTTTGGGTATAAGCGCGATCTTCAAGTCGACACGTTCAAGGATATTCGGCAAATAATGGACATCTGCTACAAAGCACGACGAGCAGGAGCGCTTTTTGTTGGCGGAGGCGTTCCAAAGAACTTCATTATGCAGTCCATGCTTCTTATTCCCAAAGGGTTTGATTTCGCCATTCAACTCACAATGGATACCCCTGAGACTGGGGGGCTCTCCGGTGCCACTTTGGATGAGGCGAAATCATGGGGGAAGATAGGTGAGTATGCTGATACGGTAACAGTGTACTCAGACGCTACTATCACCCTGCCGATCTTAGTAGCTGCCACATTGTGAAAACCTGCGTTTCGATTTTGAAAGGCTAGAAGCGTCTGCCTGAAACTCGATCTAAGTCAAAGCGCGCTGTTTTCGCGATTGCCATCACAGCAAATGTTCCCGCCTGTACAGGATCAGTGACTACTAGGTCTGCGATTTCCGGCACGGACCCCGCCATGTTCAGAGCAATTACCTTAAAACCCTCTTTTTGTAGCTTCTTGACCTCCTCAGCGATTTTTCCCCCCATAAGCGAGCCTGCGAGCACCAATATGCTTGCGCGATGCGTCCTAGATACTGCATTTACTGCTTTCGCTATATTGTCTTCGTCTACTATTGGCAATGTGTCAATGCTAATTCGTTCTCCGCGTATGTTATGTCTATCAGCTTCCGTAATGGCTCCGAGGGCTACTTGCGCGACCTGAGCGCCACCGCCGATTATAATGATTCTGGAGCCCCAAATCTTCTCGAAAGGCTCATGAAAAGAAATGCTGTCGACATCAGAGATGGCCTCAAGCTTTTTAGCCAAGTCTGGCACGCTTGAGACGTTCGCGATCTCCATATAGATTTCAGCCAAGCCCTTGTGCTTCCCCTTCGTGAGAATAAACTGTTGGGTATACCGTATATTACCTTCAAAACGGGCTACTGCCGCGGCAACATCTCTCAAAACGCCGGGCTTGTCTTGGCATATAACATTTATCGCTGTTGAGTTCTCCATCGCGGTCAGTTCCGGGTATCAGATCTGTGAAAGATGTGTTGCGGGTCTATGATGCCTTCTTCGGTTATTATTCCAGTGATGAATTCGACGGGTGTCGCATCAAACGCAGGGTTTTCAACCTGCACAGAGCTCGGGGCAATTTGTTGCCCACCCCAGAATCTGAGTTCATTGGCGTCGCGCTCCTCAATCTCGACGACGGAGCTTTCATAATCGAAGGTTGACAACGGCGCGGCAACGTAAAACGGTATGCCATGACTCTTGGCACAGATAGCGAGCATATACGTTCCGACCTTGTTGTAAACTTCCGATCGGGTAATCCGGTCTGCCCCGACTATTACGTGGTCGATTTTTCCTTGCCTCATCATCCAAGCCGCCATGTTGTCGGCGACCAAGGTGGTTGGAATGTTGTCTTCGAGCAACTCAAACGCTGTGATGCGGCTGCCCTGGTTGAGTGGTCTTGTCTCACACGCATATACGGCGATCCGCTTTCCTTCCTGTATTGCCGAGCGAATGATTCCCAAGGCAGTCCCCCAGCCTACGGTGGCGAGCCTTCCTGCGTTGCAGTAGGTCATGACGACGTCACCATCTTTAAGCAAAGACGCGCCCACGACGCTTAAAGCTTTATTGGTGATCACATCTTCTTCTGCTATGCGTATCGCTTCGTCGAGCGCCGTTTCTCGGACTTCGTCAGACGTGATGCAGAGATCTATCGCTTTCAGAACGCGATCAACTCCATAAAACAGATTGGCGGCAGTTGGTCGTGTTTCTAGAATTGACCTAGCTGCCGCATGCACGTGGGTCTTTAAGTTAGATACAGTACGAGCCGTCGAGTTGTGCGCCGCAAGAGCAATGCCGTAGGCGCCGGCCGCTCCGAGAGCCGGCGCTCCGCGTATTTTTAATTTGTTTATTGCAATGATGAGCTGATTGATTGTTGTAATTTTGATGAGCTTATAGGCGATTGGAAGTTTCGTTTGGTCGACTAACATAATGGCGCCGTCGTGCCAGAAAATCGTTAGTTTCTCGGTAAACTCCCGGTCCATATTCTTTACTAGGAATTCAAGTTTACAAGCTTAACGGTGCTATTACTCCGGAGCTCGTGTCAACGCCTCACCGTTCGAACGAATGGTTCTTTACTTCTCCAAAACAGAACGAAAGCCTCTAATCTAAGCCTAGTGTCGGAATCTGGTGCAAAAAAGGAGTCATTTTCAAGTTTTGTGCAATTCATTATCCTATAACAACCATTAAGTAATAGGTGTAGTTAACTGTCTGCAGAAATCGCAATGCTTGCAGATGATCTTATTCGGGCAACGTTTTCATCCGACGAGGAACTCAAGAGTACTCTTTTGCAAGCGATAAAAGAACTCGGATATACAGTTACCAAGTTTGCTGACATATCAGGCGTGTCATCTAGCACGCTTTACAAAATTATTTCAGGAGAACGCGAACCAAATCTCAAAACACTCAGAGAGATCGTCCGAGCAGTAAGACGACTCGAAGGAGCCTCAAAGAAGGGCGATCTTATTGCCGTCGTCGCTGCAAGGCCTGTGCTTGACAAGATAACGGAAAGGACCATGATGATAGAAGGAAAAGAAATTGTAATCAGAGAGTATCCAGCTACGTCAATTGAGGAAGCTTTGATTGCAGCTATCCACGCTGAACGCGACGGAGCGCTCGCATTGGTTTGCGCCCCCATCGTCAGTCCTACAGTTGAAAAAATCTTGCGGATCCCCGTCGCATCCATTATGCCGCAGAATAGCCTGATCGAAGCGATCAGACTCGCCGCGCGGAAAATCGGTTGACCGATGTAATGCAGTAACTCCGTTCAATCGGCAAGCAACGTTTTCTTAGGCGCACAAACCCAATGAGGACGTCTTCAAGGCTAAAAGTGTTTGGTAGGGCCCTACGCTCTTGATCGCGGAGCAAATCCGCTTACGCTCGAGCTTAGGTTTGCGTGAGGTAGTATACAATCTGCGCGCAATCGAGTTGAATGCGCTTGCGATTCGTGGGAAGAGTTTCAAATCAAGTATGTCGCGATATCGCTATCGATGATGCTTTCGCAGTAGCCACAGCGTAGGACAAACGAATCGAGAACTCTAAACTTAGAATAGATCGGCTCTGCGCTATTTGAGATGCAATTTAGATTCGGGCATCGAACGACGTGGGTTATCAAATCCGGCAAGACGACTGACTTCTTTTGTGCCACTTCGTAGTCTCTTATGATGTTGATCGTCGCCTGTGGGGCTATCAGAGCAATTTTGTCTACTTCTGCCGGGACTAGCTCGCGGTCTTCAATCTTGACGATATCTTTTCGCCCGAATGCCAGCCTCTTGCTTGGCACATTCATGACCACACTAACGATAGCGGTCGTGGTTCCAGTTATGCCGAGTATTCTTAGCACGTTAAGGGCGTTTCCGGCGGTGATATGGTCTATGACAGAACCGTTTCGAATCGATCGGACTCTCAGTTCCTCCTTGTCTTTGTCTGGAATCATGTCGCACCATTCAAGAGAATCGCAAGCAACGCCATTCTGACAGGGATCCCATAGAACGCTTGTTTGAAGTACTTCGCGTATTTCGTTTGATCAACTTCTTGAGCTATTTCGTCTACGCGCGGCAGAGGATGCATGATAATCAGATTATCGCGCACTCCCTCCAAAACTGGCAGCGTTATCCTGTAGCTTTTGGCGATGCGCAAATATTCGTTTGGATCAGGAAATCGTTCTTTTTGTATTCGCGTGACATAGAGCACATCTACGTCGCGAATGACCTCGTCGATGTCTTCAGTTAATGTGACGGAATCTAGCGTACTAACGATGTGCTTGGGCATTTGGAGCCCCTCAGGGGCTACAAGTGTGATGTTCGCATCGTACATATTCAAGGCATAGGCCAGGGAATGGGCAGTCCGTCCGTATTTGAGATCTCCTAGCAAAGCGATGTCGAGGTCGTGTAAATGACTCTCCTTTTTTATTGTATAGAGATCGAGAAGAGTTTGAGTGGGGTGATGACCCGCTCCATCGCCTCCGTTAATGATGGGAACGCTTGATATTTCGCTAGCCATGCGCGCTGCTCCCTCCCTCGGATGTCGCAGAACGATCGCATCTGCGTATCCACCCGCGACTTTTATCGTGTCAGCAAGGGTTTCACCTTTTAGCACAGAGCTCTCTTGCGATGTTAAGCTTAAAGTAGAGCCGCCGAGCCGCTTCATCGCTGAGTCAAACGAAAGTTGCGTTCTCGTACTAGGTTCGAAAAAAAGCAGCGCCAATATCCGTCTTTGGAGCAGCCGCACGCCTGCTTTTGCGCACGGTATCATTTTTTCAGCATAGTGCAGCACAAAGTCCACATCATCGCGCGTTAAATCTCGCATTGAAACGATGTGTTTTTGCTTGAACATCTTATGAGTATTGTTAACTGAGGCTTTTATAGTTTGTTGAGTGTCGTCTTTTCTGGTCACAAGTGCCCACGTAGGTGTTGCGGTTGGCACATATGCGTCACAGGCGCTTGATGACAGCCTCTACCTCCCGTCTGTAGGCGTCTTGATCGTAACCACATATATAAGCTAGGGTCATGGCCCCCCCTGCCCCCACACCTTCTTTCACCTCTCCCCGCTCATATTTCTGAAGCGCAGCAACCGAGCTTTTTGAGAAGCCTGGATCGGCGCTAAACGCATCAATGTCCAACGCCTTAACTAGCTTCATAAACCGCGCTGAACGATCGTCAAAGACGTACTTTGTCGTAGCTAGTGCAAGGTTGGCGGAAACGTTGAGTGCACGCAACGCGGCTGCAACTGCACCCATTTGCGTTCCGCCTGCTAAAATAACTTCTTTTCCGGAGCGGAGGAAACCTTCGGTGAGTCCGACCGCACAGGGCATCATTGGATCACCAAGTAGTTCAATAGCTCGCATAGGATCGTTTCGCAAGTTTCCCGTACTAATAGAAGCCCTTCGCATCGCCTCTCTTGCCACTTTTTCTTTCAAAGCCATCGGATTCGTCGCGAGGCTGCTGCTCACGTTAGCGGTTAAGCCGAGCGCTCGCAGCACGCACAGCGCGGTGGTTGTGCCTCCAGGAATAGTCTCCCCTATTATTGCTAAGTCGCAGTCACAGCACGCAGCGAGCTTTTTGGCAGCATTTTCGATTGCGTTAGCGTCGGGCACTGCCGGCGCAAATCGGATGTCGCTGCCGTGTTTCGTTCGCAAGTCGTAGTAGGGGACTCCCGGAACAATCTTCAAGCCTGAGTTTATCAACAGGTGCGCGCTTTGCGACAGATTAAGGCCGGCACGTGTGAGAACGGCAGGGGTGACGGCTCCAGACGGCGCATCAGGCATTACTCCAATGGTTTTCAGTTTTCCGTTGGAGACAATTTCAGCGTCAGCAGCTGGCGTGTGTTGAATGTATGCTGCAGTGCTTCCAGCACCTGATATGCCGGGAATAGTCGCTGTATCCGAATTGGAGAGAATCAAAACGAAAAGCGGGCGCTCAACGCCGCTGTACCTTTTCCTAACGTCTAAAGGTCGCCCTGAACCGTTGTAGCAGTTCGTCACCCACATGACAACGAATCCTGTGTGCCCTCTTCTTCGGTTTTACACCCGTGCGGCCGTTTTTCTATTGAAACCGCGGGAGAGTTAACGCTCCAAACGGCATGACCGTAATCCTGGCGTCTGGCCCATACTTCCGCGCAGTTGCGCGCAGAGCATCGTCCAAATCTCTAGCGCAGAGCAGAAATGCGCGCTCCACAATTTCTTTTTGAAGCTCAGACACGAGATAAACATCGGCTTTTTGAGTGAGCTTAGCCAGAATTCCGGCCTTATGTCCGCCGATTTCGAATGCATAGTCGAGCCTGTCAATAAGCTCCTGTTTGTTATGAGCTTCGTTGATCCACCGTTCAAACACTTTTTCACCCAATCCTTCTGGACACTCGGCCGCCAGCACGATAGCGCCATCCTCCTTCATTGCGTATTTTGCATTGTCAAGCGCTTTCTGTGCTTGGAAGAGGTTTATATCCTTGGGCGTGCCTCCAGCTGAAACGAGCACGACATCAGCAAGTTCGGTAATCGGAATTATGTACATCGAATCAACGACTTTGACCCCTTCGCGGTGCGCTGCAATGGGATCACCTGCGACAGCTTTCACGATCTGCTTTTTTGAGTTAAGCACGACATTTACAAGGAAGTCGCATCCGATCAACCGGCCAGCCTCCTCTAGATCTTTTCTTACAGGGCTGTCTAGCCTTCCGGCAGCCGCGTTTGGCTGTAGCATGAGTTTGTGATTTGCTTCAATAGTCTCTCGCGCGCAGATGCCAGGGAGCAGCGACTTGTATCCGCCGCTGTATCCTGCGAAGTAGTGGAGTTCAACCGCGCCCAGGCAAATTCTCACATCGGCGTCGAGTGCTACCGTGTTGGCGCGAACGCGCGTGCCTCGCGACGTTGTTCCTACAAAAGCGCACTTATTGGCGTCGTGGTTGACGCAGTGGTAATCGTCAAAGACGTCATCGCCTACGAGCGTTCTCATCTCTCGTTCGGCTAACGGCCTGTGAATTCCGAGAGCAAACAAAATCGTCACCAAGTCTTCAGGAATCCCGCCTTTGTGCAGATCTCGTAAGACGTAAGGGAGCATCTTCTTGGTCGGCGTCGGCCTCGTTACGTCACTCACAATGATGACGGCTGTCAAGTCTTTTTTGGAGGCCTTGTGCGTTGACACGATTTCGTGGAGCATGGGGGTCTCGATAGGATGTTGCATCGCGCGGATAATCTCACCTTCTTCATCTCCAGCTTCGATTTCGTTTGGTTGGATTACCTGAATGAGGTTTCTTTCGCTTACCGTGACGGCGGTGTGTCGGTCTCCGTATTTGAGAGTCAGCCGAGATTTACCCATACAGGGACTGATACGTATTTTTTAGTATATCAATATGCAACGCCCCGCAGATGCCGCTCAAAACAAGCAGAAGTAGTTTCATATAGAATTATTGCCATAAAAAAGAACGCAGTTACGTTATATACTGCGAGGAAGTGGAGGAGCCTAAAGTTGTACAGATCATACGCTGAAATGCCGAAAATCGAGCTTCCGGGCAATTTGGAGGTCAAGATCAGTGACAGCACCCTGAGAGACGGATCCCAAATGCCGGGCATCGTATTGAAGAAAACACAGAAACTTAAGATATTCGAGTTCTTGCACGAAATGGGCATAGAAAAGCTCGAGTGTTTTGTTTTCAATGAAAGAGACCGCAGCTTGGTCCGCGATATGCTCGATTGCAATTATAATCATCCTGAAATCACAGGGTGGGCGCGCGCCAACGTCGCCGATATCGATATGAACCTTAGTATGGACGGCATAAATGAGGTAGGCATTCTGATGTCCATTTCGGACACGCACATTTTCGACAAACTTGGCTTGAAAGATCGAGAACAGGCGCGCGACAAGTACACTGAAGCTCTCCAATACGCCGTCGATCACGGGTTGAAGGTACGATGTCATCTCGAGGATATTACGCGCGCGGATATCCCAAACTTCGTGATCCCTTTTGTCAAGGAATTGCTAAGCATTGCCCCTGACGCGATTTTTCGAATCTGTGATACTTTGAACTACGGCGTTCCGTTCGAAGAGACTCCGCTGCCGTTCAGTATACCTAAGATCGTGCGCGCCTTCAAAGAGATCGGCGCGGAGAACCTTGAAATGCACGTTCACGACGACTTTGGACTCGGCGTTGCCAACACTTTGGCTGGGTACTGGCACGGAGCGAACTGGTCGAGTTTGACTTTTATGGGCATAGGTGAGCGTGCAGGAAATACCGAGCTTGAAAAGATTCTCACCTTTCTTTTTTGTCGCGTGAAGGGATTCGAAAAGTACAATCCCGCACCAGTTACCGAGCTCACCCGCTATCTGGAACACGAGCTCGCTTTTAGACTCCCACGAAACAAGGCCATTGTCGGCGAAAACATTTTCGCCCACGAAAGCGGCATCCATACTGACGGCGTATTGAAGAACCCTTTTACATACGAGCCGTTTCCGCCGGAGGTTGTGGGCGGACAGCGCGTACTTCTTATCGGAGACTCTTCTGGGAGGGAAGTAGTGCGCCACAAGATGCAAGAAGTCTTGAACGAGCTTCTAGGCGTCGAGGTGAACTTGAGGAAAAACGACCGCAGGATTAAGATGATCTGCAACGACATTCATAAACTTTACGATGAAGAGGCGCGCACCTCCAGCGTTTCAGATGATGAACTCAAGGAGTACGCGATTAAATACTTCCTAACGAGCGAGGAAGCGTTCCCGCCCTGGATTGCCCATACTCGCTACGAATAAAAGCTAGGGGGGGAAGCAATACGAAGGAGTGCCGCTATCGCAGGCGTGAGCGTGTCCTGCTCGGATCGGAAGGCCTAGATTTTTACTCTTGTGTCTTGGCCGGCGAAGGCATCATGGTTCACGAAGTACAGTGCGATGAGTGCTCGATCGAAACGCTTCGTGAAAGCTTCGACTGTCGACACATGTCTCCGAAAAAGCGCTTCGTGAGCGGGGGGCATTCTCAAGAGTGCGTGAGCTGCAGCAAGAAGGGTCTCGTGTTAGACCAAAGCCGCAGCGCGTGCGCGGCCTGTTCAGAAAAAGAATGAGGCTTCTGGTCGGTCGCGTCACGGAGCTGAGTTCGGGCCCCCTTCAACTTTTTCTATGATGCAGTCGGTCACTTGGCTTGTTTTAAGAGCGCCTCCGAGGTCGTACGTCGTGTTGCCTTCGGCAACGGTCTCTTGGAGGGCATTGAATATCATCGCGGATTCGTGTTTCAAGCCCAGGTAATCGAGCATCCACGCTCCGGCGAGTACGGTCGCCGTGGGATTCACCTTATCAAGGTTTTGATACTTGGGGGCTGAACCGTGAGCGGGTTCAAACATGGCATAAGTGTCGCCAAAATTCGCCGAGTAGCTCATTCCAATGCTCCCAACCAACGCCGCACACTCTTCACTTAGGATGTCCATGAAGAGGTTAGTAGACAGCAATATCGATTTGTTGAATACCTGCGGATTCTTCACGAGTTGTTGTGCGACGTTGTCCACGTGGTACTCCCAGAGTTCTATGCTCGAGTACTCGCTTTTAACCTCGCGAACTGCTTGGAGAAAAGCGCCGTCCGTCTGCTTTAGTATGTTGCTTTTGTGGATAGCGACAACCGTTTTCCAGCTTCGTTTGTCCGCCTCTGCAAAAGCGAAGTGAGCTATTCTTCGACTCGCCGATTTCGTGATTTTCCGTAGGGCGACGTACATATCGCTCGAGAGCTGCACTTCACTGCCCGAGTACATGCCTTCAGTCGCTTCGCGCACGCACACAAAGTCGACATCTCCAAGAGGACGGGGGGTATTTGGAAACGTCCGTATCGGACGAACGTTTGCAAATAGGTCCTTTTCCTGTCTAATGGTAACGGCGACGCTGCGTGGGGAACCAGGCCCCCCAGGTGTTGTTGTCGGCCCTTTGAAACACGCTTGAGTTGAGTTGATTACGTCCCAGGTCTCATCGGGAATTAACGAGTTTCCTGCGTGAGACTCGTACCAATCGCTTCCCGCTTCACAAGGGACCATGTTTAGGGGTGCCCCGGTAGCAGTAACGATTCGCATCATTGCTTTGACCAGTTCAGGTCCAACTCCATCTCCCAATATGACGGCTACTTCTCGCATTTCCTCACCAGAACTTCAGTTGTCAAAAACGCTGCATTCGTTAGTCCGTGAATCCGCCACGGGCGTCCAAGTATTGCATTAATCCGCCTCTTTCTAACAATTCTTGCATGAACTGTGGAATGGGCTTGAAGCGATACTCGGCATTTCGATTCTCGCTTCGAATTATCCCCCTACCGAAATCCACGTTAAGCGTCTCGCCTCGGGTCACGTTGTTTGAGATGCTTTCGCACTCCACCAATGGAAGGCCGATATTGAAGCCATTTCGGTAGAATATGCGTGCGAAAGAGTCGGCGATGACGCAGGAGATACCGCAAGCTTTGAGCACCTGTGGGGCTTGCTCTCGTGACGAGCCGCACCCGAAGTTCGCCCCAGCAACCAGAATCGGATCTTTCAAGCGCGTGCAATCATCATAAAAGTGTGTATCGAGCGATTCAAAGGTGTGCCGAGCGAGCTTGTTCAAGTCCAGCTCATCATATTTGTATTTGCCAGCAATGATCTCGTCTGTGTTAGTATCACTAGGAAATACTCGGACAACTTTCCCTTCAATTTTCATGTTTTCCTCTACCGAGAACAGCGTTCAACGCTCTAAACCTCGCGGATCTGTGATCTTCCCTCCGATCGCACTTGCTGCCGCTGTTGACGGACTCGACAGGTAAATGAACGAAGTGTCGTTGCCCATCCTGCCTTTGAAGTTTCTGTTTTGCGTGGAAAGAGCAACCTCTCCATCTCCCAAGGCGACCAGCCTTCCTATGCAAAATCCGCATCCAGGGGGGCCTATCGAGGCTCCTGCTTTTAAAAGCGTTTCTAGGACCCCCTCTTTAAGGGCTTCTAGAAGGACATCGCGGCTTGCAGGGTAAATCACGAGTCGCGCTTTGCTCCTATGGCCGTCCAGAATGCGTGCTGCAGCGCGGAGATCTTCAATCCGTCCGTTTGTGCACGAGCCGATGCATACTTGGTCTACCTCCTGACCTTCAAGCTCCGTAACCGGAACGACGTTATCGACTTTGTGGGGTTTAGCGATCATCGGAACGATAGTCTCGGCGCGAATGCGGACCTCATGAACATACAAGGCATCCTTGTCGGCGTACAAAGGCGTAAACTCATTGCTGCGCCCGTAGTGCGCTAGATACGCTTCAACCTTTTCATCTGCTGCGCACATTCCTACCTTTGCGCCGGCTTCAATCGCCATGTTTGACAACGTAGCGCGGGACTCGACGCTCATCGCTTCAACAGTGTCGCCGTAGAATTCAAGAGCCTTATAAGTGGCTCCGTCTGCTGTTATTCGTGAAAGCAGTTCTAAGAACACGTCCTTCGAGTGAACGCTTTTCGGCAGCTTTCCGGAAACCTCTACGTGTACGGTTTCTGGCACTTTTAACCACGTTTTTCCGTAGGCCATGATCGAAGCCACGTCAGTCGAACCCATCCCAGTGGCGAAAGCGCCGAGTGCGCCGTGGGTGCACGTATGACTGTCCCCGCCTACTATTATCTTATAGGGCGACGCGTACCGTTCGAGGACAATTTGATGGCAAATCCCATCACCATTTTCAAAAAAATCCAACCCGTACCGGTGGGCAAACTGCCGCATGAGCGTTTGGACGTTGGACACTTTCTCCGAAGGAGAGGGTGATGCGTGATCGCAAAAAGCTACGACGCTTTCTGGAAACTTCACTGAGTGTCCGCCCAGTTCCTGGATCGCAAGCGGCAGTGTACCATCGTGGGCGAAGACCAAATCAACTGGGACGGTGACGATATCGCCACTCGCGGCATCAACCCCGCTGCGCTTTGATAGAATCTTCTCTGATATTGTTTTCAAGTGAACTACCTCGTCGGGCTAGCCCCATCCTTCAAAAAGCGGTCGTCCCAGTCGCACAGAGTCAATGAATAACGTTGCGCTCTAATAGTGTTACGCAGAGTTAGCTATTATCTTTTCCGGTGTTCATCGCCCCTCTTCTTTCGTTTGAGCCGCGCGATTAGTTCGTCTGAATCTTCGGACTAACACAAGGATCGCGGGTGCCAAGATGAGCAACACCGCCGCAGTGATGCTGTCGTTCGTTGATGTTATTGTCTTCCAATTGGCCCCCAAATAGAGTCCAGCGAAAGCCAGCACAGCGTTCCACGGAAGTGAGCTTAAGAAAGTATATGCGACAAACTCTTAAGGTCTATTCGATAGATTCCCGCTGGTATGGACGAGTACGCCCGCACTCCTGGAACCATTCGGCTGACAAAAACGGAGATTTCTCTATACTGGTCAAACCACTCATTTGTAACGCGCGCTCTCGGTGCGTTATTCCGAGGTACATGCCGTAATATCCGTACGCGTCAATCGCGCTAAGCACGAAGGAAGGGACTTGCGCAAGAAAGCTATACAGCTCATCGATTTACGACTGCGCAACGAATGGTTGTATCGCGTGCACGCAACACAACATGGATTTTCAATCACGTGCTTAGTTTCGGTTTCAAGCAATGTGTCTGCTTGAACATCTCTCTATCCAACAACATAGAAAGCGAACAGCTGATTCTAGATGAAATAGCATTTCGATTTTGCTTCAGAAAGCGAAGTAAAACTGATGCCTTGGACCAGCCGCAATGTCAAAGGAGTAAAAGAGCTTTTCGATTTGTCCGTTGCCTCTGCATTTTTCCGCGTTACTCTTCTTAGTTACCTGTGTCTGCGTTGAAAAAGGAAAAAAGAGCGGAATTTGTGAGGGAGTCGCCAAAGGAACGCTCTGGCTATCATTATAACGCGCTTGTCATAGATAATGTGAACGCCTCAATACGTAGAGTGCAATAGGTATGCCGAGGGCCGCACCAAGACTCTGCGATATAGTTGTCGCATATGCGGCACCTAAAGCGCCCAGAGCCGGTATCAGAATCAAGTTCAGCCCAACGTTCACCCCCGTCAAATAGGTCGCATTTAGCACGTGTACCTTCTGATTGTTCGTTGCGTCCAGCAAGAGGCTGGTTGGGATGGTTACCAAATTCACGGCAAATCCGATGATAAGGATGTTGATGAACACGATAGACTCGGCGTATTTCGGCCCGAACGCCAAGATCATGAGTTCTCCCCCGAAAGCATACGTTACCGCCACAATGACAAGTCCTGCTACAGCGAAGTAGCCGAGATATTTAGAGAGTTCCTTTTTGGATACCCTCCTCTCGTGCACCGTTCTCGAGACAATGGGAAAGAATGCGCCAGTGAGCGCGAGGACAGCCATGTCCCCTATTCCCACGTAGTTAACCGCTGGGGTGTACAGTCCGACCTGCGTCATATTGGTCAACAGTGAGAGCATAATGGTGTCCACCCGTTGCCAGACTGTCCCAAGCAGCCCTGCAATGCCAAACCAAAACGCCGGCATTAGTATGGCATAATCTAATATGGGTTTGAAGTTCAGCTTGTAGTAGTGAATTCGTCGGCTGAGTACGAAACTCAACATCAGGCTGACAAAAGCGGCTATGATGATCGCAAGTATGACGCCGGGTACGCCAAGTCCTGCGATCAGAAAGATGAACGCGAAAGAGGCAAAAGTGGTTCGTTCAGCGATCTGAATGATCGAGATGTACTTCATGTCCTGGTAAATGTTGAAAACAGCGCTGAACATGCTCCCGATGCCGCCCATCAAGAGCGTGATAGACATTAACGCGATCAGCGCCTTCACCTCGAATGAGTAAGGCGTGAAAAGAGCGAATACGATCACAGCAAGCATGGATGCGAGGGACATGAGATACTTGAGCCCCATCGCGCTAAAAATGAGGTTGTGCGTATCTTCAGGGTTTTTTGCTCCTTCGCGGATTATGACTGTGTTAATCCCGAAATCCGTGAAGATGCCGAACAAGGTGACAAACGAGATCACCGTAATATAGGAGCCAAAGTCTGAGACAGGCAGAAATCGCGCGATGTAAATGGTGATGACAAACGAGATTACTGCAGAGATCGCATTTCCACCAAACAAAAGCACGCTGTTTTTTATGCCGCGCACCAATGACCCGCGCTTCAGCTTTGCTGTTCTTTCGTCATTAGTTGATGCCATCTCTTATGTGCTCACGTCTTCCGGCCTATCAAAACAACAGCCCACAAAACTCGAAGAGTTTGGCAGCGTGCAAATTACTTGGCGTCGACGAGGCTTCCATAGATTGCTTCAAGCCTATCGACCACGGCGCTCCAAGTGAATTGTTCAATTACCTTCGCCCTGCCTTGAATGCTCTTCTCTCGTTCCTGCTCCTCGTTGTCAAGAATATCAATGATGTTTTCGGCAAGAGCTCGTGTATCTCCATACTTAAATATTCTGCCGATATCTCCGACGACGTCGGGGATCCCTCCAACGTCTGAAGCAACAATTGGGGTACCACACGCCATCGCCTCGAGCAAAACGATGCCAAAAGCTTCCCACTCACTCGGCAGTACGAATACGTTGGCAGCCGCATATCCTGACTTAAAAAGTTCATAACTGTCTATATGGCCTGTGAACTCGAAGTAATCATCCAAATTGTTTGCCCATATTTTCTTTTTGAGCCTTTTCAGCACGCCCCAATCTTCCCCTACTATGACGAATTTTGCTTCAGGATACCTCGCAACGACGTCATATGAGGCGTCTATCAGGTGTTCCAGTCCCTTGTTATCTGCTAATCTTCCAGTATAAAGGATCATCTTCTCATCGTCGTCCATCTTATAACGCCTGCGGAAAAGCCGACCGTCGGGAATAGGGGTCCAGTCTTCTATGTCCAATCCGTTTGGGACGGTAACGCACTTCGTTAAGGGCGCGAATCTTCCGATGAAAGGCTTTTCACTGTCGGTTACAACCAGTACCTTGTCGACCATTTTGTAAACGCGACGCGAAACGAGGACGTCGTCTAGTCCCATCAGGAATCGTGCGGCGGGTGATTCCACGTTAGACGGCGGATGAAAGTGAGGGGTGACCACTAGTGGCATCTGGTATCGTCCTTGTCGACGGCCGCGTTTCAATTTCGCTGCAGCGCACGCAAGAATCTGGTAATAGCGGTGCGAATGGGCGTGGACGACATCATCTTCAGCATCGAAAACAGTCTTAATCAAGCCAGGAATGGCCGGGTATGCTGCGTAAGGGAACGGGTATCGTTTAACTGGCAGCCGGACTACCCGCACACCGTTGACGTAACTTTCTGCCGCGTAATCTTCAAAGCATTGCCAAGGCACCTGTGTTTTCAGGTTTGTTGTATAGACCGTCACGTCGTGGCCTCGTTGCACCAACCGCTCTGAAATCTTTTGTATGTGCGTTTCCACGCCGCCGGGAGCGAGATACCTGATGCAAACTTGCGCTATTTTCAATGTCATCACCCATTCTTTTAGCGACTGAAACGGAGAAAAAGAACTTTTTGTACCTAGTAGTACAACACTACCAAGCTGTATTTATTTGTAATATGACGAACAGATGGTTGCTCAAAGTGCTCACCGTGCACCGTCCAGATAAACTGGGTGAAGCAGCTTGACTTACTTCCGAAATGAGAGCCAACTCGAATGAAGGATCAACCGGAAATCAGAGGTACATACCTTCGCTGCCTACGGTCCAGAAGTGCTTATTAGTCGGAGCTCGGAACGGCATTATAGGCTCATGAAAGTTACTGTCATCGCACCTTTTCCCCAACAAAAAGATGGGATACCACGGGTCGCCGAGGAGCTTCTCAAAAGAATATCCGAGTCAAATGAAGTGGACGCGGTTTCAGTCCTAGCTCGTCAAGGCATAGACTTCATTACTCCTTCTCTCCTCGTTAACCAAAAAGTCTCACTTTTAACAATCGCGCGTTTTCTGACACCTCAGACTATGGTGAAACTAATACGGTTGTATAAGGAAAGTGATGTGGTACTGTTCCTGGCTCCACCGTGGGATGTGCTCGACCCCTTGGAGGCTTTGTATTTTTTTCTTCTGCTCATCAAGTACGGCTTTCTGCCCAGGTCTAGATGGATCCAAGTAGTTCACGATTTTATACCGTACGTTTTTTCTGAGGATGGAATCCAAGGCAGGCGTACCATAAAGCTCCTCAATACGTTTCAAAAACACTTCAGCGACGTACCTGAAAAATACATTGCGGTCTCACAGTCGACGAAGAAGGACGCAATGCGTTTTTGGGGTCTGCAAGCGGACAGAGTTGTGGTGATTCACCACGGTCCGTTCATCGCTCCAAAAACTCCTCGAGATGATTTCGGAAGCAACAAGATCCTGATCGTGTCTGATATCTCCCCACGGAAAAATCATCTCCGGCTGATAAAGGCGTTTGAGCTCGCACAAAAACGATCTCAAAATCCTTTGCAATTGGTCATCGCAGGATATATGAGAACCGCCATTCCCGAATTAGAGGTCATCCTTCAGGATATCAAAGTGCGAAATGAAAACAGCCAAATCACATTTGCGGGCTACTTGCCAGACGCCGACATACTGGCCCTCTATGAGCAGGCTGACGTCTTCGTTTACCCTTCGCTTTACGAAGGATTTGGACTTCCTGTACTCGAAGCGATGGCGTGCGGGTGCCCGGTTATTGCATCGAACGCCTCTTCGCTGCCAGAAGTGGTCGGAGAAGCAGCTCTCCTCGTTGATCCGTATGACGTCGAAGCGCTTGCGCACGCAATGCTCACCGTGCTCGAAGACGACGACTTAAAAAGAGAGATGAGTAGAAAAGGCGTAGCACAAGCGCGGAAGTTTTCGTGGGAAAAGGCCGGTGAGGAATTGTTGGCTGTCTGCCGTGAAGTGGCAAAAAAAGCGGGTCGAGCCACGTCTTAAAAGCGAAATAGTGCGCCTCTGAGTCGTATGTACGATAAGCGGGAAGGCGCCTTCGCCAGGAGCAGAAAATCTTTTTTCGCGTCACAGGTCGACGCCACAAGCTTCGAAAGCGCTCTTAAGTACAGCCACGATGCGCTGCCCTGAGTAACCGTCACCGAACGGGTTATCCCAATTGCGTGGCTTGTTTAGCATCGCTCTTGCCCCCGTTACGATCTGATCAGCGTCGGTGCCAACCACTAAGTTGCTATGGACTGCTACCGTCTCAGGCCTTTCGGTGTTATCTCTAATCGTTATGCACGGGACTTCGAGAGTGCACGCCTCTTCTTGCACACCTCCAGAATCGGTGATAATAAGCTTCGCATTTGCTTCCAACAGCAAGAACTCGAGAAAGCCGATAGGAGGAGTCGATATGACCCCGTCTAAGGCTAGATCGAACTCTGCCACGCGGTTCTTAGTTCTTGGATGCATCGGGAATATTATTGGCGCGTCGAATTCATCGTGCAGCGCTTTTAATCCTTTCAAAATTCCGCTAAGGCGTGCTTTGCTGTCGACGTTCTCTCGTCTATGAGCGGTTGCCAGAAAGTAGTTTCTTTCGTCAATATTCAGTTCTTCGAGAATACTGGCTCTTTTTTGTGCAAGTTTGAGGTTCTGGCGGACTGCGTCCACGATAGTGTTACCTGTCACCGATATCTTGTTTGAAGGAATTCCTTCGGACAAGAGATTTGCTTCTGCTTTCTCGGTTGGGGCAAAAAGGAAATCGGAGATATGATCAGTAAGCACGCGGTTTATTTCTTCTGGCATGAACCTATCGTAGCTTCTCAAGCCTGCTTCCACGTGCCCCACTTCGACGTGAAGCTTCGTCGCTGCAAATGCGCTTGCAAAAACGGAATTCGTGTCTCCTTCCACTAAAACCACGTCTGGCTGCTCTTTGATCAAAGCCCTTTCGACGCCAACCAGGATCCTGCCGGTTTGTTCTGCGTCTGTGCCTGATCCCACGTGAAGCGCGTAATCTGCGTCACGAAGCTCCAGCTCCTCAAAAAAGATTTTATCCATGTCGTACGAATAGTGCTGCCCGGTGTGTATAATCAAGTCATCTATTGACTGTTTTTCACATTCGCGTATCACTGGGGCCATCTTGATTATTTCAGGCCGAGTTCCGATTACAAATGCTAACATGGACACTTCTAACGCACCTACTTCGTCTGACAGTTGCCTGAGTTCGCCCGTTCTGTCTATTTGTGGTACGAAGTGATTAGTAGTGATTAGTCCAGCTATGGAACGGACTGCTAGATAATGTTTTTTAAGAACTAGATACGGGTGCTGCGACCTTCAGTTGCAGTCCGGCGGCTTAGCACGAACCTCGCTCGCAACGTGGAGGAGATACTGGGGCTGCATACCCGAAAAATATCGCAACAATGCAAGTTGGACCAGTGACGTTGTAGGCTAGCCAGATAAAGGCGCCACTCCTAAACAGCATCGCTCGGGGTAAAAAATAGGTTAAAAAGCGAGTTTCTAGCTCTTTTTGCAGCCTACGTCACCGCTTACGTGTTTTTCTGTGTGAAAGGCCGCTGGCGAAACTTGACACTAAGGTTTGTTGAGGCTGCGCAGGGCGTCCGCTTAAGCGTGGCCCATTTGGATCGCTTTTCCTTAAATGTAGACCACCTGAACTCTTGGGTGTTTTTTGCGAAGCTCTTCGGATAGCGCGCTGAACTGACGCTCGGTACCGGGGAACGGGTCTACCAAGATTATATCAACTGGGGAATCTTGAATATTGAACTCCTGAAAATCACCGTGATAGAGCTCTATGACGCCGTTATCAGTAGTGGCTGTGCAGAATAGTTTAGGGGCCGCGTCGGACTCTCTTTTGGTCGCTGACGCGCGCTTTATCGTCCGTATGCCGAGTATTCTTTTGTTCACTCGCAAGTTGAGATACGCATTCTCCACGGCCGGCAGCCAGGCGTCGTTTAGAATGACTCTTTGAGCGCCCATGAGCACACTCATAAGACCGAGAGTACCAGGCCCGGCAAGTGCGTCAAACACGACGCGGCCCGATACTGGGAGCGCTCCGAGTTTTGCTATCTTGACCGCGCTGTCGTGCTCTATATGAATCTTTGATTGACTCTTGTATATTAGGATCTGCCCGTAAGCTGAGGCGACTAGGTCGGCTCGGATGTCGCAACCTGCCAAGACGTGGCACGTGTGCGGCTGGGCTTGGCTGTAAGCTAGACCAATTACTCGCTTTGTATCTCCAAAGATCACTCCTGCGACTTCTGGAACCTCTTGGAAAATTCTGTCGCTCGCATCTGCGATAAGTCGTTGATTGGTCATGAGAAGCAGGTTATGGTATCCGATATGTGGCGGAGCGTATGTAGGGACGCCGGGCGACAATAGTGGGGTGCCTACTTCTCGAAGCGACAGCTTTGGTCGATCTTTGCGCCGAACCGACGTGGCGAGTATGTGCGCCATCACGGCATCTAGGGGTCTTCTTCCACAGTTAGTGCATGTCAAATCGCCAAAACTGATATCCGACAAATTGATTTCGTCTGTTTTTTGAAGAACCAAATCGTGACACGCCTGGCACTTGACGTACATCGTGGGGGCAATTTTGAGGACGTGCTCGGCGGAAGTCACACAAGAAAGGCTACCGCAGTTCGGGCAACGAAATCTCATCGCATTTGTATTGTTCTCTGCGTTATATAATGCTCAGCGTGGACAGCTCATGCGCCGAACCACATTTGTGAAAGCGCGACTCGAGAACAGCGTCTGCGCAAATCTACAGATCTCGGGAAGCCCGGGCAGCCGAGTGTCCAAACACAGCGAGTTAAATTTACGGAGCAAACAAAGCGTCCAAGGACAAACGCTTGTTGAAAAAAAGTGGACCGGTCGGGAATTGAACCCGAGGCCTCTACCATGCCAAGGTAGCGATCTACCCCTGATCTACCGGCCCTTCTCTGCGCTCGACTTGTCTTCATTAGGCTACTCGAACCCTTCAACAGCGTAATTAGTTCAATACATATAAGCATTGCTTTGCGCGAAGAAAGGTTCGACGCGTCGCCGTCTGCTTAGGGAGCAGACAAGAATTGTTATATATTGCATTAACCTATAGGCATTGAGCTACCAGCGAATGGGCCCGTAGCTTAGCCAGGTTTGATTCCATCCTGTGTCGTTTCAGGACGGAGAATATGCACACGGCTGATAACCGTGAGGTCAGGCGTTCAAATCGCCTCGGGCCCATCATTTTCGACTACCCGGGACGGCAGCTTATACGCCAAACCATCACATATGGCGACGATGCGTTGATCGTCGGTCTTCACGACGATCTTATAAAGCGCGGTGCTTTTTCCTGAGTTCTCTTCCACAGCCTCTGCTACCAGCCGCGTGTTGACTTGGACGGGTCGTCGGTACGCGATGTGGAACGACAACGCTACTGCAGTCTGATTAAACGAGTTGCAAGCGGCAGCAAATGCCGCATCCGCGAGCGAAAAAATCAGGCCTCCGTGGGCAAAGCCATTGAAATTGAGCATTCGTTCAGCCACGGTCAGAGTTGCTTGAGCGTACCCTCGTTCGATCTTTGTAATCTGAATTCCGAGAAAGCTCGCATAACGGTCGCTTTTCAGCTTTGCCAAGACGCTACCGAGCTCGTTGTTTCGAGCCTTTCTTTTAGGACTCATCACGAATCAACTACTATAAGCCTTTCTTGTCGCTCTGGCGTTCAGCTGCGCGGGCTCTGTCTATCTGCTTGCAGCAATTTGTTGGGTTGGTCTATGCGCCGAAACCGCTAGGCTCTAGTGTACGTGTATTTTTGGTTTTGAAGGATTTAGCATCTACGGTACGGGCTTACTCTGGTTAAGGCGCGGTTTTCGCAAATATTTCATCTATCTTGGCTGCCATTATGAAATCGTTTTCAGACAACCCACCTATGTTGTGGGTCGTAAGACTGATTCGCACGTAGCTGTAGGATACGAAAATGTCTGGATGGTGCCCTTCAGCTTCTGCCAGTTGCGCCACTTCATTGATGAAGCGCATCGACTCCATGAAGTCATTGAACCTGAAACTTCGCAGGATCTTTGTTGTGTCTTCTAGCTTCCACTTGGGCACCATCGGTAGCAGTCCATTGATGGTTTCTAGGTCAAAAGGTTGCGTGCCGACTTCGCACGGAACGCAGTGTTTCTCCGTGAGACGCGAAGCGTCCGTAGTCCCTTCGTTGCTCATCTTAGCACCTTTTCAGTCTTGCGTCGTCGTATCGTTTAAGGTTATTGGAAACTGCAGCACAACACTTGGTTGCAGGAGCACGTGACGTCACTTGGGGACGAGAATTTTTGTAGTCACTCCTTGCATGAAAGTGCTGAAAAACAGCTTTGTTGGGCATGCATCATCGCGCTAGCTCTATTGGCGCGCGGGTCAGCTTCTGCTGCCTCGCTCAGACGTGGAAAAGCGTCAGAGTGGCGTTTAAGGCTACGGGTTTTTGACTAGAGCTCTCTCGCAAGCGCGATGTCTTGTGAAATAGTCTTGTATACAAGGGCCGCTAGCAGAGCAGAGGCTCGAGGAGCACTAACGAAACAAGTTAAGTGCAAACTGCTGGGAGGTACCTATGAGGGTGTTTTAAGCTGCTAAGTCGCTGAATTTGAAGCAGCGCTGCTCGAAAAAGGCGTGCGCTTCGAGCACCCAGATGATGACCCCGTACAGTTTCGCGTCGCGGATGATGACGTAGAGGTGGTTGACGAGATCGCGCGACGACTGACGATTGAGCCTGTCTGAAAGACGATCACCTTATAGATGAGGTAGCCCTTGGCGATCGTCATGGAGATTCGGCCGACCTCTAACCGTTCAATTGAACGATCATCTGGCAATCGGGCCGATCGGGGATGACCGTAACGAGGCAATATGCGGGGGGTGCGATTCGAACGCACGAACTCCTGCGAGAATAGGCCCTGAACCTATCGCCTTTGACCTGGCTTGGCAACCCCCGCGCTTAAGGCGTCCAATTGTGTGATTTACGCCGTGATATATACGTGTTGCTGCCATCGCTGAGAATAGAAAGACGTTTCAATTAGGTGTTCAAGGGTAGCTTGGATAACGCTTCACTGAGATATTCCCGCAAGCGTTTCTTTGGCCCCTCACAGTAGTTAAACTGAATGACGATGGCTAGTCCACCTATCAGCGCAATCTTTCTCAACAACGGCATTGAAGTCCACACTATGTCTTTATACGTATTTAGATAGAGGAACGCATTCGTTTTGTCTGGCAGCTTGAATTGGCCGTTGTCAACGAAGGCAACTTGAGGGGTTTCGTAGTGTTCACTAAAGTTAGTTTGCGGCCTGCCGCTGTAGTCGACCCAGAAATGGACAGGAGAGACCCTTAACGTGAACGGGATACCTTTCGCTTCAAATAAGCTTGCGGTGAGGACCGCTTTCGACTTACAGTCTCCTTGCTGCGATTTGAGCACGTCGCTCGGCGTGGGAAGGTACCATACGGCCCCGTAAGCTTGAAAATCATAAGTGTAATGAACGTGAGCGTCGACATATTGCTCGATTGCACTCCCATTTGCCGGGAGCGACGCTGCAACAAGGTTCACGTCGTCTGTAGGCTTGGTCGGCATCTTAAAGAAGCGGTAGACGTCTACGGCCAGGACCATCGGGTTTGGAAAAAGAATCAGCACTATCCAGACGGCAGCAATCGCTTTCTTGTGATGCAAAATCTGGTTCAGGTTCGTCTTCAAACTCAGCACTGCTATCTTTATGTACGATATACCAATTATTTAAGACTGTGGCCTCCGATAAGCACGGGGTGCGCAAACAAGCTATGGAAATTGTGGTTTTGAGGGTGGGTCATCGAATCGAGCGCGATCGACGCGTCACCACGCACGTGGGTCTGTGTGCCAGAGCGTTAGGAGCCCAAGGAATGCTTCTCGCCGCTTCCGACCGCTCTGTCGTGTCTACAATACGCGACGTAGTGCAACGTTGGGGGGGCAACTTCTGGATTCGCGATAACGCCAACTGGAGGCGAGAGATCGTGAAATGGAAGCGAGAAATGGGCACGGTCGTGCACCTGACCATGTACGGAGAGAACCTTCCAAATGCGATCGGCCGACTCGAAAGCGAGAAGCTTATGGTCGTGGTAGGAGCGGAAAAGGTGCCTCCAGATCTCTACCGACTCGCGGATTACAACGTAGCGGTCACGAATCAACCCCACTCAGAGATAGCAGCCTTAAGCGTCTTTCTCGATCACTTCCAGAGGGGGCAGGAGCTCAAGGCGGATTTCGAAGGCAAAATGAAGATCATCGGCAACATGAGTGACAAGGTAGGTGTTAAGCGTTCTGAGCAGATCAACTAGCACCGCCGGCCGAAGCGGTGGAGACCAGCGGATCCTTGTCGTAGGATACAACACAAGGCATATAATATGCTCTGCGAAGCGAGCAGGATACTACGTCGAGTCCGTAAGCCATTACGAAGATCGTGACTTGATCCAATGCGGTGACGTAACGCGTTTCATAAGAGACGGGTTCCCTGGAATAATCTCCGACTCCGACCATGCCGGCGTAAAAGCGCTCGCGAGGGGCTTGGACTACGACCACGCAATACTAGCCGCAGGTTTTGAGACACTTGAAATCCCGCGCACGGCTGGAAACCCTCCGTCGCTTTCGAGCTTCGTTAATGACAAAGGTCGTATGAGAGACAAGCTCCAATCCTTAGGCTATTCAGTCCCCGAGCATTATAGGTTAGAAGACAATCTGCCATTTCCCGTCATTCTGAAACCAAAGCGAGGTGCTGGGGGATTTAAGAACGTTCTGGTCAAAGATGAGGAGCATCTCCAGAGGAGTATTGAACAGTATAATGAGAATGGGTGGGGGGATGACTTCCTCATTGAGGAATACGTTCGCGGTATTGATGCTAGCGCTTCGGTGCTGTCTACCGGCAATGAGGCGGTCACCGTCGCAATAAACGAACAGCTCATTGGTATGAGGAGTCTTGGCCCGATGCGGCGCTTCAGCTTCTGCGGTAGTTTGACTCCGCTTAAAACGACTTATGCGAAGGAAATCGAAAGAATTTCAAACTCGCTAGCAGTCGATCTTGGTTTGGTTGGTACGAACGGCATTGACTTCATCATTGGCCCAAGCGGCCCGGTCGTCATTGAGATCAATCCGAGGTTTCAAGGAACTCTCGATACGATCGAGGGATCACTTGGCGTCAACCTCGTCGAGGCCCACATTAAAAGCTGCCAGGGCGAACTGATCCCCTTTGCAAAGTATCGGAGATTCGCCTGCCGCATGATCTGTTTCGCGGAGCAAGATTTTCAAGTCACGAAAACGTGCAACCGCGCGCATTACATGGATATACCCCAAAAAGGAGCTTATATCGAGCGCGCGAAGCCGATCATCTCGGCTATCGGATATGGCAAGTCGAGGGATTCCGCGTTCAACAACGCCACGCATTACATGGAAGCTGCAAAAAAGGCCTACCAGAGCTGAGTGGCGCCGTTGTGGCCCCCTCGTACACGAATACGCGCCATAAGTAGGTATAAGACACTTTAGCACACAAAAATAATATGATGGTTAGCGATGTTGCGGTTCGAGGCTATTTGAAGAATCTTGTCGGAGATGACGGCTTGGAAATGATTGAGCGTGCGTCCATCAACGAGTTGACCGACGAAAAAATAGCTGAAGAGACGGGTTCGAACCTTAACACGGTAAGGCGGACCCTGTATATCCTTTATGAAAACCGATTAGCAAACTACCGACGTGAGCGGGATAAGGACAGTGGATGGCTTACGTACCTTTGGAAAGTTGATTTGAGTGACATTTCGCGTAACATGGACGAAGAGGCACAGAAGCTTATTAGGAGACTTGATACGCGTTTAGACTTTGAAGGACAGAGCGTTTGCTACACGTGCGAAAACAGCTGCGGTCGTTTTTTATTTGAGACAGCAAGCGACTATGATTTTGTCTGCCCCGTTTGCCAGGCGGGACTTGATTATCAAGATAGCTCTGTTTTGATCGACGCCGTAAGAAGAAAGCTGGAAGAGCTGAGACGTGGCTTCGAGTAACCTCCCTTCGTCGCACAGAGCGCTTGAGCTTCTCAAGGAAAGCGGCTGCAGCGACGGACTGATAGGACACATGGAGGCTGTCTCCAAATACGCGGTCGAGGTTGCCGAATCACTAGCGGATGCTGACGTGGCCCTTGTCCAAATTGGCGGGCTTCTCCACGACATCGGCAGGTGCAAGACCAACGGCATTGCGCACGGCGCGGTAGGCGGAAAATTTTTGCGAAGCTTCGGAGTCGACGAACGCGTCGCGAAGATCGCTGAAAAACACGTCGGTGCTGGAATAACGGAGAAAGAAGCTGTACGCTTGCGTCTCCCGCCGGGAAACTATATGCCGGAGACCCTCGAGGAGAAAATCGTCGCCGCCGTCGACAACCTCATAGAAGGCACCCGAAGAGTCACCATTGATAAGGCAGAAACTGATTTCCACGCTAAGCTTAACGGAAATTCAGCTGCAATTCGCATAAGAAGTCTTCACGACGAAGTTTTTAGCACCCCCAAACGGTCTGCCCCGTGACGCCTGCAAAGCAGCGATCATGAGAACGATCCATCTTATGCAGCTCGTCTGCGGCAACCCAGGTAAGGTAGCTCGATCGTTCGAGGCGATGCTGCGCAACGACCTAAGTGGATTGCGCGTCACATATTCGCTCAAGCTTACCTCGTGGATCTCGGTGACGGTGACCGGGAGTGAAGAACAGCTTGCCGCAGACTTACTGGTGAGGCAATATGGCGAGTTGCACGACGCCCGACCGGGCGATATCGTACGCGCCTGGCTGGTGGGGATCAGCGAAGATGGCATTGCCCTCGACACGGGCTGTAAACGTGTTTCAGTGCCCTGCGTCCGACTCGAACCGTTCGGGCGTGGCACTGTTGAACAGATCGCCTCTAGATTCGGCCTGATCCATTGCTTACCCCTGGAGATCCAACTAGTCGGAGACTTTGATGCAGAGCTTACGAAAAACCAAATCGACGCGTTGTGGCGGTGGAAAAAAGGGACCGACCGGATAAATGTCAACAACGCTACCCGCGCGCAGATCCACGCGGCCCTGAAACGGAGTCGCCACTCACGAGATGTCTACGCGATCGAAAGGCTCGGCATTTTGGAGCACTCTATCGTCTGTAAAAAAGGGACTGACGCGCCGGGCTTGGTCCCGCAAATCGGTCCTTACTTGGAATCGGAGCTGGCATGCGTCAGAGGTGCTCTAAATGCTCGCTAGCCGCCTCCGAGACTTGCTCAGCTACTCGAAAGAGCGCCTCTTTCAGAAGACCGAAACGCCTTTGACGCTGGCAAGTTCTAGAAGCTTATCAACAAGCGAACCTGGAACGCGTGTGTCGCAGATAATCGTCAGTTTGGGTTCGTCAATAAAGTAAGGATCATCAGTCACCGCCTGCCTGACGCGCACACCAAACGCTGCAACGGTTTCTGCAACTTCTTCGATGATGCCGATCTGCGCAGCATCTTGAGGCGTTATGACGATTACGCCAAGTCCCAGAAGAGGGGCAACGTCGCGGAGAAATATCAACGTTTTCAGGTTTGAAAAAAAGCGCCTGAGCATTTCGTCGCCTAGAATAGTGGTAGTTGCCTCGTCGACCGCTCTCCGATCGACTTTGGCCGCGCGCGAGATCTCGGTGTCAGGGATCCTAATAGTGCCCGAGACAACCTCTCCCGCGCTATTCACCTGGAATCCGTGCTCAAGCAAAACTTCTGCAACCCGCTCTTGGGCGGGAAACTTGGCAAACCTTGCGAGCACTTCACTCCACATAAGCAGCGACTTTGTAAAGCTTTTTAGTTTGTACTCTAATGGATGGTATATACAAGAAGTTTGCGCACACCATGCGGCTGGATACGTATCTCGTTCGGGAAAAGCTTATCGCATCGCGCTCACGCGCACAAAGGGCGATCAAAAGTGGGTTTGTTACAGTTGACGGCAGAACTGTCGTGAAGGCTTCGTTTGGCATCGCGCGTCACCAAGTAGTAACCGTTGGTGCTGCCGCCGACAGGCCGGCTGGGTATTGGAAACTAAGAGGAATCCAAGAGGTGTTTGAGCTAATAAAAACTGGTGACGCAGTACTCGACATTGGCGCGAGCGCCGGCGGCTTCTTGTCGTACGCGGCGGAACTAGCGCGAGAGGTTTACGCGGTCGAGTTCAGTTCGTCGTGCAAGCCATTTCTTGAGGCGGTCGCAGACCGGTATCCCGGCCAGGTAACTATCATTTACGCTGACGCATTTTCTTTTGATTTTGGCCATCTTGGAGTGCGTTTTGACGTTCTGCTAAACGACATAACGGCAGAGCCACCCGATGCACTTAAGCTTCTCGCAAAGGTGTCAGCGGTTCTGAAAACGGGGGGGCTAGTCTTGCAAGTTTTTAAAGGAAAAGTAGCAGAACAAGCTGCAGGGGATCTCATGACGCGTATCGAGGATGCAGGCTTCAGAATCGTTAAGGTGCTTAGCGCGCAAAAAGACGAACTTTACGTCATCGCTCAAAAAAAGAGGGATGATGCAGACGCCGAGGAAGGGATTTGAACCCCTGCGAGGCGAGAGCCTCACCAGCTGTCTGATAACGAGACCTCCAGGCTGGCGCCGTAGTCCACTTGGCTACCTCGGCACGTTAGATGCGCCAGCCGGGATTCGAACCCGGGTTTGAGGCTTGGCAAGCCTCAGTGATAACCACTACACTACCAGCGCAAAAATCGAGCATGCGATTATGCGCTCGTATCTATATAAAAGTTATCAGCGCGACAGTAGGGCATTTCGCGCTAGTTTAGCGAAGGAGAGCTCACGAACTGCGAGGTCAGCTTAGGTAACCTACGCCTTCGAGCTTGAACTTCAGCTTGGAAACGAGGGCTTCAATGTCGAAGATGGACGTGAGCGTGTCATCATAGGCGATGACGACAGTCGCGTTGTTGATGTTGATCTCTACGCTAGCGACCCCGTGCTTATTCGAAAATGCGTTGCTCAGCGCGTCGGCATTCGTTTGCTCGCTGAGTTCTGCGATTTTGAGCCGTATTATTTTGAGATGTTCGATGCGAGTCAAAGAACCACGCTATTTATGACTTATTCATCCTTTATAAAACGCGCACCGACGCTGCTGCCGACCTCTGCTCATTTCGTTTTTGTTTGCTCTTGGTCTGCTCCGCGCGTCGTCGCGTAGCACGTCGCGATCGCAAAGTATAAGCTGGAAATTCGTCGAGAATAGCTTATGGAATATGAAATTTACTATAAACCCACCTACAGTCTCGCAGAAGTAAGACTCTCAGATGGCGAAAGCATTCAAGCTGACCGGCGATCTATGGCCTATATGAGTCCGAATTTCAGCGTGAGCACCGGAATCAAGGGAGGAGTCCTCCGTGGACTCAAGAGAACCGTGCTCGGTGGTGCTGACATTTTCCTGAACACGTTTGTAGCGCAGGGCGACGCGATCGTTGGCCTCGCTCCCCCCTACGTCGGCGATATTGCGTACAGGGAGATAAAGGATGAGACGCTTCTTGTCCAAGGAGACAGTTTCTTGGCGGGCTCGCAAAGCTTAGATTTAGATACGAAGTGGGGAGGCGTCAAAGGGTTCCTGTCGGAGACGGGGCTTTTCTTCGTGAAAGTCTCTCAGTCCGGGTACGTGTTTATTTCAAGTTTTGGGGCCATTCAAGAACGAAGAATCGACGGACGGTTTCGCGTCGATACCGGGCACATTGTTGGATTCACTGAAGGCCTCGACTGGAAAATTGGGACTTTTGGAGGCGTTAAATCGACTGTTCTTGGCGGAGAGGTACTGGTTACAGAATTTAGTGGAGAAGGGACGGTCTACATACAAAGCCGGAGCGAAAAGATGTTCGTTGACTGGTTAACGCCGCTGCTGCCGGAGCAGGAGAAAAAGTAGAAGCTCGTGCGTGTAGTGGGAATGCCCCAGCCCGGATTTGAACCGGGGACAACCAGATCTTCAGTCTGGCGCTCTCCCAGGCTGAGCTACTGGAGCGTCACTTGCGGGTGAATCCCGCCTCCCCGATTTGAACGGGGGACATGTCGGTCTACAGCCGACCACTCTGCCAGACTGAGTTAAGGCGGGTGACGACAGTATTGCGACCGTTATTACTTATTCTTTACTGTGTTCGGTGAGCGACTTTATACTGCCAGAGTGATTCTGATTCTGGTTTCGGGGCGTTTGAGAGCTTCTTTATAGTGCACGGTTAAATTTGGTGGATTAAATACAGGTTTTTTTATAAAAAAGAGATAGCAAAAGCTTAATATTGTAGCAGGGTGATTGAGAGTCAGACGAGTAACAGACATGCGTCTGACACTAGGCAGCTTTTTGTAGTCTCTGAAGCAGACAGAAGTCAGCTCTTCGTCTGACACTACAAAACTTCCAAATGGTTGCTATGGAGCGAATCACCCTGAGATTGCCGAAACAACAGCTAGAACTCATAGATAAACTAGTGGTAGCGGGTGAATTCCCCTCGAAGAGCGAAGCAATCCGTGCAGCTGTTCGAGACCTGGTTGACACCCATTATGAGAAGCTCCTCAGCAGAAAGGAACGAAGTGCGGTTTTGATTTAGTACAGGTGGCGGTTTAAATGCAAAGTATTGTCGAGGAAGCTTTGCGACGATGCGAAATGGAAAAGCAGCGACCTCAGCTGCTTCAAGATGAGGAAGAAGAGGAATTTGGAGCCCCTCGGATACTCATTGTGGGCTGCGGAGGAGCTGGCAACAACACGGTCAACCGACTCTACAATATAGGAGTCGATGGCGCTGAGACCATCGCGCTCAACACTGACAAGCAGCATTTGGACATGATCGACGCCGATATTAAGGTGTTAGTCGGCAAATCGATTACGAAAGGGTTGGGTGCAGGTGGCGATCCTGAAGTTGGACGGTGTGCGACCGAGTTAGGTCGCAGGACGCTGGAAACGCTTCTTAAGGACACCGATCTTGTGTTTGTTACCGCAGGGATGGGGGGCGGAACCGGCACAGGCGCTGCTCCGATCGTCGCGCAGATCGCGAAAGCTCACGGCGCAATCGTCGTTGCAATGGTGTCAACTCCATTCAACGTGGAACGCGCGCGGCTGATTAAGGCTGAAGAAGGACTTGAAGACTTGCGGAGAGATGCTGATACGGTCATTGTTCTTGATAATAATCGTCTGCTTGAATACGTGCCAAACTTGCCGATTGACCATGCGTTCTCGGTGATGGATCAGATCATTGCAGAAACCGTAAAAGGCATCGCTGAAACGATCACGCAACCTTCACTGATAAACCTTGACTACGCAGACGTCAGAACCATCATGAATAGCGGCGGCGTTGCCGCTATGCTAGTCGGTGAATCGCGAAGCCAAGACAAAGCACGCGACGTCGTGCGTGAGGCATTCAACCATCCGCTCCTCGAAGTTGACTTCCGCGGGGCAAAAGGCGCGTTGATCCATATCACAGGCGGACCAGACTTGACGCTGAAAGAGGCCGAAGAGATCGCAAAGGGTTTGACCTCCCAGTTGGATCCAAGCGCTAACGTCATTTGGGGCGCACGCGTTCAGAGAGGTTACGAGGGCCGCGTGCGGGTGATGTCGATCGTCACTGGCGTGCAATCTGCTCAGGTGTTAGGGCCGATGTATGGCGAGCTATTCAAGTTTCAAAGCGCAAAACAAGGCGCCAGCTCCAGAAAAGGACCACGCGTGAGAGACTTCGCCCGCGAGTTCGAATCCGGCGAGATCGACAACATCCTCTAACGTGCTCGCTCACATGTAATACGCCTCGGCTCGCGCCTCATTTGGCCGCTTCGTTTTCTCTCGGTTGCAGCCCTCGCAGGATTTCGCAGCTCTGACACAGGGCCTTGACCGCGGGTTCTCCGCACTGTACACAGTGCCCGAGCTGAAACGGCTCGCGTCGCGTTAATCCCAAGATCCTTTCAAGGCCCTTGACAAGCGCGTACTTGGTGCCTGCATGCTTATGCTCTAGATTATTCAAAACGCTGCGCACCTCGGCTCGAAACACCCCAGCAGAGTAGCGGCACTCGTCAAGGCTGATGGGGATTCCTTTGAGAACGGCGTAGAGCGCGACTTCTTTTTCCGGCACATATTTGAGCGGTTTGACGCGCCGGACCAGTCCTTCTTTAGCGGGATGGTCAAGCCGCAGCAGCCGGTCGATATCTCCGCGCAAATAGTTCATCAGGACTGTCTGCGCTTCGTCATCGAGATTGTGGCCCGTGGCGAGTGCCGAGGCGCTGACCGTTTTTGCCAGGCGATTCAGCAGTGAGCGTCGGAGGATCCCGCAAACCGTACACGGTCGCTCGTCCAAGCGATCGACTCTGACGTCAAAGTACTCCTCAAACGAAGCTACCTGCCATCGAACGCCGAGCTCCGCGACGAGCATTGCCGCTGATTCAAGAGCCTTGTCACGGTATCCGGCAATACCTTCATCGATAGTGATGGCCACAATTTCAACGCCACGGCCTGATAAA
Source organism: Methanobacteriota archaeon (assembly GCA_963701995.1). Classification (GTDB taxonomy): domain Archaea; phylum Halobacteriota; class Bog-38; order Methanoflorentales; family Methanoflorentaceae; genus Methanoflorens. The sequence continues at coordinate 1,894,317 of OY969693.1, forward strand.
AGGTCACTTAATACGGCTAAAGCCACGGCAGAGTCCTTTCCGCCGCTGAACGCAACGGCGAGAGTGCCTTCGATTCGTTCCTTTCTGACCTCTTTCTTGATCTTCTTTTCGACGTCGGCGAAGAAATGTGCCTTGCAAAGGTGGAGTCCTGAATATCTCTGAAATAGAACGGCAGGCGCGCTACATTTATCGCACTTCATCTCGTGTATATCTCCGGATGAATACTAATAAACTGTTCTGCAGTGCGGGGAGTAACGGAGACTATCTAAGAGGCTGTGAAGATGCTTCAAGATATCGCACGCGAATTTAAGAAGTTAGAGCGCTATGATTTCCGAGTGCTGCAAGCGGTCGAAACCGGCATGCGTTTTTTTGACTGGGTTCCCGTCGATGATCTGCCTAACTACGCTCGGTTGCCGCGAGACGAGGTGGATTACCGAATCACACGGCTTTCCAAATACAAGCTCGTTGAGCGGAAAACGGCCCATTACGTCGGCTACAAGCTAACCTTCGGCGGTTATGACGCCCTTGCCATTAACACACTCGTTCGGCGCGCGGCCATAGAGTCCCTTGGATCGAAAGTGGGTGTTGGGAAAGAGTCCGATATATACGACGCCGAGCGCGAAGGCGGGGGAATCGTGATCGTAAAATTCCATCGTGAAGGCACGACGTTCCGGCACGTGAAACGATCTAGGGGCTATTTCGGTAAGGCCGAACGATGCTCGTGGATGCTTGCTTCAAGGCTCGCAGCAGAAAGAGAGTATGAAGCCATTACCACTCTCTCTGGGAACGTCGCCGTTCCGACGCCGATTGCGCACAACCGACACGTTATCGTCATGGGACTAGTAGACGGTCGAGAGATGAGCAGCACTACGCTGGGAGACCCTGTCGCCATTCTTGACAAGATCATTGCGCAGATTAAGTTAACGTACGAGCTTGGCATCGTTCATGCCGACTTGAGCGAATACAACGTAGTTGTGTGTGCTGACGGAGAAATCGCGCTGATCGACTGGCCGCAGTGGGTCTCAGTGGCGCATCCTAATGCTGATGAATTGCTCTATAGAGACGTGAGCACCGTCTTATCGTATTTTGCTAGAAAATATCAAATAGCAAAACGAACAGAAGATGTTTTAGCATACGTAAAACAACGCGATCACGGTCCCGCAGAGCGTTTTGCAGGTTAGCGGAGACCTATTTGGAAGCGTGCTGGAGGTGCGACACAATTTCGACCACAAAGGAAAACGGCGGAAATTTAGTTGCGCCAAAGAGGACGTACACTATCGTCGGTGTAGACCCCGGAACAACCACCGCTTTTGCCGTTTTGGATTTGAAAGGTCGAGTCCTTAGAACTGGAAGCTCAAGATCTTGGGGTTTTTCTGAGCTCGTCGGGCTGCTAATTGAATCGGGACACCCGCTTATCATCGCAACGGACAAGAATCCGGCTCCTGGAACTGTCGAACGAATAAAGCGAGCTTTTAGCGCGATTCTGCACACACCTGCTTCATCACTTTCGGTTGAACAGAAACAGCGTGATACGAAGCTCTTCGATTATTCAAACGAGCACGAGCGTGATGCGCTCGCCGCGGCAATCGACGCTGCCAGAAGCCTCAGAAATAAGCTTGAAAGTGTGCAGAAGAGAGCCCCTGCCGACGTTGAACTCGATGAACTTCAGATGCTCGTTTTGCGCGGACATACGGTTGATTCTGCGATCAATTTGCTCAAAAAGCCCCTAGCGCCGACTGAGAATCACGTACAGCGCCTAGTTTCAGCCCCGGAGAAGGATCTCTTGGGTCCCGACATTCTCTACCTCAAGGCAATCATCAAACGACAAGACGAGCAAATTAGTCGGCTTTTGAGCTATGTGGTTGATCTGAAGGAATCGTTGCAGTTAGACCAAGAAAAGGTGGTAAAGCTGCAAAACAAGATTAGTGTCATCCGGTCTCAAGACGCAAAAAACGTCAGAAGGGACCGGGAAGTTACGTTCAGGCAAAAGGAAATCAACCGTCTTTCAACTGAGCTTGTGCGCAGCAAAAGGGTCAACAAGGGCTTGCAGAAACGCATGCGCAAGCTGAAGCAAATCGGGCTAACTGAACGCAACAAAGCGGTTAAGGCAGTCAAAATCGTCAAATCCTTCAACCGAGAAGCGATTCAGGCTGCGGATGACCAATTTGGGCTGAGCAAAGGCATCGTTTTGTTCGAGGACGCAAGCGGTGGCGGCATCGCTGCTGCCGAATTGTTGGTCAACAAGCGAATACGCGCCGTCGTCGTTAAAAACGAAATGTCGCACGTAGCTCGAAAAACGTTATTTGAAGCCGATATTCCTATTTTTTCGATGCGAGAGCTCGCATTGGATCTTTCTAGCAATTTGATGACGATCGACAAGAATGCATTGGAGCTTATGATCGAAAAGGGTCAAACAGAAATCGCCAACGCAAAACAACACGAACAGCTTCGCCGGCTTGAGTCGCTTGTTGAAGCGTACAAACACGAGCGGATCATAGACACCCAGAAAAAAGATTGATGCGGCCGGTAGGTCATAGGCTGCGTTTTCGCTCAGCGATCAAGTGTAGGAGACGTTCGCGCGAGCGCACACGGACCGTTTCGTAGATGCTGTCGCCTCGAGAGTCTATTGCTACCAAAAGTGGCCCGAAGTTGAGCACTTTAAGGTTCCACACCGCTTCCGTGACGCCGAGGTCCGCGTAGTACACATCTAAGACCTCCACGATTTTTTCTTGCGCCAGTGTCCCGCAGCCACCCGTGAACGCGAGGTAGAAGCAACGGCCAGCAAACGAGCGGGCAACGTCTGGAGACATGCCTCCTTTGCCGATTATCGCCGTGACGCCCTGCTTCACAATGGCGGGCGTCTGCGCGTTCATTCGCGCACTGGTCGTTGGCCCTGCCGAAATGACGCGATACGTGTCCTCCTCTTTCACAATGAGCGGCCCGCTGTGGTAAATGCACGCGTCCTGCAAACTGAACGGGCGGTGCGGGTCTGCAAGCATTCTATCGTGTGCTTTATCCCGAGCTGTGTAGAGAACCCCGCTGATAAAGACGACGTCGCCAGCCCTAAATGGGGCCACGTCTGCTGGCGATATCGGGGCGTGCAGCACGTTTGACATAGCGTTTGATCGATCTAAGCTACGATCCCTCGTCATAACTTGATGCTGAATCTAGCCTTTCGATCGGCCCAGCACTGGACTGCCACCGCTACAGGAAGCATGGCGGTGTGACAGGGGGCCTCTTCGACGAAAACGCGCAACGCAGTTGTGTCGCCGCCAAGGCCCATCGGTCCGATGCCTAGTTCGTTGATCTGTCCTAAGATCTCCGCTTCAAAGGGGCTCTCCTCTTCATCCAAAGATCTGACCAGCGTTTTTTTCGCCAGACGCGCGCAGCCGTCAAACGTGCTTCCGATGCCGAGCCCCACGATAATAGGCGGACACGGCTTGCCGCCACTTTTCCATATCGTGTCGAGCACGAACGGCGTAACGTCTTGAAGCGGCTCCAGCATAGCTAAGGCGCTTACGTTTTCTGAACCCGCGCCTTTGACCAGTACGGCGACCGATAGCCTGTTCCCGTCGCTGACGTCACAAATCATATCAAAGAGCGGTTCATCGCAGCTCGTTCTTGTGAGCGGGTCAACCGCGTGTTTCCTAAGAGGCACCGCGTCGGTCGCGCGCTGTACGGCAGTTGCAAGCGCCTCTTTAAGGCCGAAATCGATGTTTGCTTCTCGTCCGATCTCGACAAAAAAAATAGGAACGCCTGTGTCCTGGCACATCGGAAGACCCGCAGCACCCGCTAGCCTGACGTTTTCAAGAATCGCGTGTATCTGTTCTTTGGCCCGTTCGTCCGACTCAGCCTTTGCTGCGTTGGCGAGTGCCCGTGTAACATCGTGCGGCAGATGTATCTCAGCTTCTCGCAGCGCCTGTGCCGCGTGACGGATGAACGCTTCTCTATTCGACGGCATTAGTCATTCAAGATAATCCATTTGGGAACGCTTCAGTTCCTGCCGTTTTCTCTCAAGGAAACTGTAGACCGCAGCGTGTTTGGCTCCGTCTGCGAGCATTTCGATGGCTGTTCTGACGGTCTGAATCTGATCGATGTACCCAATCGTGCTCACAGTCTTTCCGTAAACAGACACGTTCGCGCCCGTGAGACTCTCAAGAGCCTCCCGCGTCTTGCCCTCTTTTCCAATTACGCGTCCCATAATCCGTTTGAGCTCCTTCGGCGTGTCGGCGACCTTTGAAATGTCTATGATGTCGATGGTTATCTGTTCATCGTCGAAAATTCGGAAGGCCTTTTCTGGGCTAAAACCGCGAGCGACCGCATTAATGACTTCTGTTGCCTTTAAAATGCCGAGAGAATCACTCTCGATAGTCACCGTCCCCTCGGCGCTATCGATGTCAAGTTTCACATTGCCTTTTTCCTCGATCTGGGCTTTCGTGCTGCCACCGACGCCAATGATGACCCCTATGCGGTCTCTAGGAACCCTCAGGGTACTCCCTCATTTAGTGATCTCTCTCAAAACCGTGATCGCTGAAGCCTGCACTCCAGCTTCGTTGAAGAACTTCACCACGTTGCTGACGTCCCGCTGCAGAAACTCCTGCGCACGGGGGTGCTCTACAAGCACGGACTGCCCCATATCGATGAATACCGGATCGCCTTGGTCGTCGACAAGTATGTTGTATTCACTGAGGTCGGCATGGACCAAGTGCGCATCTTGATAGAGTCTCTTCATGAATTCGACCGTCGCGTCGTAAACCTCTTTGACGTTTTCTAAGCTCTCTACTGCCTGCTTCAAAGGCGGGCAAGCGACGCCGTCTCGCCCTATAAACTGCATGACGAGGACATTCTCCCTATATTTGAGCGCCTCGGGGACGCGGACGCGTGCTTTACGCGCGCGCGTTAAGTTCCGGAATTCTTTTTTTGTCCACGCGAATACCACGTCTTTTTTGGTTCTTCGGACGTGCGCGAATCTGTAATCGCCCAGTATGTAGTCGTGCATAGCCTTAAAGTCGCTCGTTTTTATTCGATAGATCTTGATCGCGAGTTCTCGTCCGCCCGGCCCTATAGCATGGAAAACGTTAGCTTCTTTTCCGGTCGAAATAGGGCCACCAAGCGCTTGTATAAGCCCGCTGCTCGCGAGGCGATACAGAGCCTTTAGGGTTAGCTCGTCGAATACTTCGGCGCGGACCTTGAAATCGTCTGCTTCTTTGTCGCGTACCCGCAGCTCGTCAATGTCTCTCTCGATGCGTTTTATCTTATCGTCGATCAAATCAGTCACGTCGGTCATTGGCTGTTTGGTGGGCTGAGAAGGCCGCTGTTTCGCGGCAACTACAGGTACCCGTTCTTCTTGAGCCACTCAACTTGCGTTCCTCGGTATCGCCACATGATGTCCGCTTTGTCGTCTTGAAAACTCCAGGGCACCATAACTAAGACGTCGCCGACACGCAACCAGACGCGCTTTTTCATCTTGCCGCGAATTCTCCCCTTGCGAGTTTTGCCGTCCATAGACTGGATTTTCACTCTGTTCGCGCCCAGCATGTTTTCTACAATCCCGAGGACCTCCCCCTCCTCCTTTCGCGGCAGTCTCACCTTAGTCTGTGGTTCTTGACTCAAAGAAACACCTCGTTCGCAATACGGCCCTTCTTTCCGTCGAAATAGTTTAGTCGCTGCGTAAGGCGCTGCGAATAGGCCCTATGATTCGCTCGATATACGTCGCTGCACCGTTTTTGAGATCCAGCGGGTGAAGCTTGCCGGTGGCGTAGTCCCGCTCAAGCGTGGAGAAGTCCTCGTAACAAATCGGGCCGCCGTATTGTTGGGGTCGCTCGAGCTCGACTTGCTTGAACTGGGGAAAGACGTAGTACCGGTACAACTGAAGGAGGGGGTTATCCTCCGCCGTTCGCGGCGGACAATAAGCGGATTGAATCTTCTTTTTGATGGACTCAGCTGAATCTTCGATGGCTACAAGGTTGTCCCTTGACGACGACATTTTATTCGCGTCAAGGCCGAGCAGGATTGGCGTGTGGACGCAGACAGGGGATTTAAATCCCATTGAATGGAGTTCTTCTCGCGCCAACATGTGAATCTTACGTTGATCGATACCGCCAACGGCGATGTCGATGTTTAAGTATCCTATGTCCGCTGTTTGCATAAGCGGATAGATCATTTGAGACACGACGGGGTCCTCCGCGTTTCTTGAAACCTCATCCATGCTTCGCCGAGCGCGGTTTAGCGTGGTATGCCTCGCTAGTTTCAAAATCAGCTTGGTGTATTCTGGTTCAAGCTGATAATCGCTCCCGCGCACAAATCTCGTGCCTTCAGCAAGGCCTAAAGCGGAAAAACACTTCTGGTAGTGGTCCGCCCAGTCGCGGATTTGATCCATCGTGCCCTTTTCGTTCAGGTATGCGTGCAAGTCCGCGAGCAGCACGATGACGTCGACGCCGACTGACTGAAGATCCAGGAGCTTATACGCCGTTAGAAGATGTCCAAGATGGAGTTCTCCGCTAGGTTCGTAGCCGGCATAGGCGGTAATGTTTGTCTCATTGTCGAGAAGGGCAGCTAGCTCGTCTTCGGTTACGGCCTCTTCCACGTTGCTCATGACTTTTTCGAACTTCACGTTGATCACGCTAGTCGAATTAGATGCGCGTTTACAGACGCTATGGACCTATGACGCTGGTCCTGCTTGTACTACGCCTAATGGCTGACCTCGTATTTATTTAGCTCGGTGCCATTTGCTCTGTGCGTCCCGAAAGCAAATTGCCGCGCGTAATGAGCGACAGGTCGACTAGGTCAGTTAATGCGGGAAGCAACCTTTTTGGAAAAAAGTTTCCGCCGTGAGTTGAATTGGGCGAACCGCCGCTCGCAATCTCAGAACCTAGGAGGTGGGCCTGACCGGATTTGAACCGGTGACCGCCCGGTTATGAGCCGGGCGCTCTGACCTGGCTAAGCTACAGGCCCGCTGACGCCGCCAACAGGGCTCGAACCTGTGACATCGTGGTTAACAGCCACGCACTCTACCAACTGAGTTATGGCGGCTTGACACATCTCTCTAGTGTGTTTTTTTACTTAAGCTTTAAGGTCGTAGAACAGTTCGCGCGACAAGTGATGCTCATTGTGGGCGTCTTTGGGCTTCAATCTCGTTTAACCCTGTAGTTGGCTTTCACTTCACTTAGCTTCTTTAGAAACTGGTCGAGAAGTTGCTCGTAGTTCTGAACAAACTCTGAAATCCTCGCGCTCGTAATTGCTCCATACGGTGATGGCTTGATCAAGCCCTCCTGCTCTAATATTCGGAGCGAGTAGCGGACTTTGTACTTGGAATGTCCAGTCACTTCTGACAATTTCGAGATCCCAATAGGCTCACCGACAACGACTGCGTTTAAAACCTCTAAGTGCCTTTCAAGCATTTCTATCTCGTTTTCCAGTCGATCCAACATTTCTACCACACGTTTAAATAAATTGATTCTAATCATTCATATACTATGAACGTGAAGGTCTCGCAATCCACCATTCGCGGCAAACTCGACGCACCTCCGTCGAAAAGCTACACCCATCGCGCTATAGTCATGGCTAGTTTAGCGAAGACTTCACGCATCATCAAACCCTTGGTCTCTGCGGACACGTGCGCAACGGTAAGCGCATGTGAGGCGATCGGTGCGACGATAAATCCTGTCGGCGATGCGTTTTTCATCGAAGGCGTCCAAGGAGAGCCGCAAAGGCCTGATAATGTTATAGATTGCCAAAACTCCGGGACAACGTTGCGCTTTCTGATGGGCGTTTGCTCCTTGATTGACGGCACGACAGTTTTGACCGGGGATGCGTCGCTGAGGACTCGACCGAGCTCTCAGCTGATTGACGCTCTCAACGAACTCGGTGCAAAGGTTCTCTCGACAAAGTCGGATGGTACAGCGCCTGTGATCGTCCAAGGCGTGCTTTTGGGCGGAGAATCAACGCTTACGAATCCGATGAGCTCTCAGTTTTTATCATCGCTTCTGATAGCCTGTCCGTTGTGTCAAGCTGACAGTATGCTGGCCGTCCACAACCTTAGCTCGCGCCCGTACGTTGACATGACACTCGAGCTGTTGAACCGAGCACAAGTCAACGTAAGCACCGATTATCACGAATTTATGATCCCCTGCTGTCAGCAATACGCAGATACAGATTTTCAGATTCCCGGCGACTTCTCGTCGGCAGCCTTTCATTTAAGTGCCGCAGCAATAACAAATTCTCGCGTAAGCGTGCACAACCTCTCTGAGTCGAAACAAGGTGATGAGAAAATTGTCTCGATCCTCAAAGACATGGGGGTACATATCTCTTGGGAGGGTAATGTCGTCACCGCAGACAGTGCCGAGCTCCAGGGCATCGCGATTGACGCAGGTGACGTGCCAGATCTGGTTCCTATACTCGCGGTTCTAGGCGCATACGCTCAAGGCACTACTGACATTTCAAACGTCGCTCACCTACGCTACAAAGAGACGGATCGACTGGTCGCCATAATAACGGAGCTGAGAAAAATGCAGGTGGATATCAAGAAGGTGGACGACACGTTGCGAATCCAGGGTGGAAAACCCAAGGGAGCTAGTTTGAACGGATACGGGGACCATCGTATCGTTATGGCGCTTGCGGTCGCAGCGCTGGGAGCCGAGGGAGAGACCCAGATCGACACTGCAGAATCGGTAAAAGTGTCATACCCGGACTTCTTTGACGACATCTTCGCCCTCGGAGCAAATCTCGAGCAGACGAGCATTGAGGGCCTCTGAAGCTCATCGCAGGGGACTTGCCTCATGAACACTTGGGGACACATTTTTCGGGTAACGACGTGGGGTGAGAGTCACGGTCAAGCAGTAGGGGCAGTTATCGACGGGTGCCCGGCGGGATTGCGGATAACCCACGAGGACATTCAAAAAGAGCTCGACAGAAGACGTCCAGGTCAAAGCAGTATAACGACACCACGTTCCGAAAAGGATACCGCGCACATACTCTCGGGCATCTACCAAGACAAGACGCTCGGCACCCCGATTTCAATCATCATCCGTAATGAAGACGTCGACTCGCGCGGGTACGATGAGCTACGCAACGTGCCGCGTCCCGGCCACGCGGACTACACGTTCCACGCGAAATACGGATGGCGAGATCACCGCGGCGGAGGGAGAGCATCAGCCCGAGAAACCGCCGCCCGCGTTGCTGCGGGGGCAGTGGCAAAGAAACTGCTCGAGCATCGAGAGATCCGCGTGCTCGGGCACGTTATCGATATCCACGGGATACAATCCAAGTTCGTCTTTGAGAGTCCCGAAGACCTGCTCCTCGCTGAGAAGAGCATTGTACGATGCTGTGACGCCTCTGCGTCGGACGAGATGGTGGCGTGCATCGAACGTATGAAAGAAGCTGGCAACAGCGTCGGTGGAATTGCTGAAATCGTTGCTTTCAATGTTCCTCCGGGTGTCGGCGAACCGGTTTTTGGCAAACTCGATGCAGAATTGGGTAAGGCCCTTATGAGTATCGGCGCCGTGAAGGGCGTTGAAATTGGCGTAGGCTTCCTCGCAGCAAAACTAAAAGGGAGCGAAATGAATGATCAATTCACGACGACGGATGGCCGAATAGAATCCAAAACGAACAGAGCTGGCGGAATTCTCGGCGGCATTTCGACAGGGGCGCCGATTATCGGCAGAATTGCGGTGAAGCCGACTCCTTCAATCGGAATGCGACAAACCTCAGTCGATTTGGAAACGCTAGAGGAAGTCGATCTGTCGGTATCGGGCAGACACGATCCCTGTATCCTGCCCAGAATAGTCCCGGTGGCCGAAGCCATGGTCGCTATCGTGCTTGCGGACTTAATGCTGAGGGGCGGCTTTATCCACCCGGCGCGTCTTTCGTGATCATCGTGTAGCTATAAGGTCTCTTTCCGTTGCGGTCTCTCAACGAGGGCCGGAGCGCGCTGAAGAGGTCCGAATGGCTTCAAAACTTCTTGTGCACGATTTCCCACAAGTATTTATCGCGGCCTGTGATAAAAAGTGCTTGAACTCGGCCGTTCGAGTATCTCGAGAAACGAACTTGTAGGAAGCAGCGTTAGGTGTTGATCAAGCATGGCACGCTTTTTAATGATCAGTGGAACGGCGTCGCACGTCGGCAAGAGCGTCCTAGTTGCTGCGCTCTGCAGGCTTTTGGTGGATAGGGGTCACAAGGTTGCGCCGTTCAAGTCCCAAAACATGAGCTTGAACTCATGGGTGACGCAGGATGGCGATGAAATCGGAATCGCGCAAGCCGTGCAAGCGTGGGCTGCTAGGATTCAACCGTCAGTAGACATGAATCCGGTTTTGTTGAAGCCTAAGGGGGGCATGATGTCGCAAGTGATCCTGCACGGAAAGCCCATAGGTGATCGAAAAGTGGGCGAGTATTATGACTCAATAGAAGCTATTTTTCAGCATGTCTGCGATTCATTAAAAGCGCTTGCTCGGGCATATGAGGTCATCATAATGGAGGGCGCCGGCAGTCCTGCAGAAATCAACCTCTACAAGCAGGACATCGCAAACCTACGCGTCGCACGCAGTGCCGATGCTCCTGTAGTCCTAGTGGGCGATATCGAGCGAGGCGGCGTTTTTGCCAGTCTTTATGGAACCGTGCAATTGCTGGCAGCGGATGATCAGAAATGCATCAAAGGCTTCATCATCAACAAGTTCCGAGGCGATGAGAAGCTGCTTGAGCCAGGCCTAACGCAGCTCGAGGAGCTCACCGGGATCCCTGTTCTGGGTGTCATTCCATACGTGAACGTGCGATTGCCGTCTGAAGATTCCGTTTCGCTTGGTGACACACTGCCGGCCGCACACAGCGTCCTCGACATCGCAGTGATCAGGCTTCCCCATATCTCTAATTTCACCGATTTTGAACCGCTTGAAGCCGTTGCCCGAGTTCGATACGTTTCGTTAACTGATAATCTCGGTGAGCCCGATGCCATAATTATTCCCGGCACGAAGAACACGGTTGACGATTTGAGAGCAATGCGTCGCTCCGGCATGGATAAGCGGATCGAGGCGAGTGCTAGAGCAATCCCCATCATCGGAATCTGTGGGGGATTTCAGATGCTTGGGGAGACAATAACTGACGAAGGCTTCGAGGGAACGCAAAACCAAAGTAATGTCGTAGATGGGCTGCGGCTGCTGCAAGCCTGGACCGTTTTCAATTCCTCTAAAAAGAGAACGAAGCAGGTAGAAAAAAGCGTCACCGGAACGGGACCGGTGCTCGACCGCTTGAGGAACCAAACAGTGCAGGGGTACGAGATTCACATGGGCAGCACAACGTGTGGGCTTCCGATATTTGGCGATGATGGGGGGCAGGATGCCACGGGCCTTGTCTTTGGTACTTACTTGCACGGCTTGTTCCACAACGACAACTTTCGCGATGCTTTGTTGGAGCACCTGCACTCTAGACGTATGCAGAAGCCACACGGTGCACACCGCACTGCTCCCCAGCGATCTACTTGGTTAGAGAGTCAGCTACCATCCGATCAAGATGTGGATCCCTTTGATGAGCTGGCTTGTGTCGTGCTCGAACACGTGGACATGCAAGCGCTATACTCAATTATCGGATTATAAACAATGTTTTCTTGGCTTCTCGTCCAGATCTCGATTCTTTTCGTTGCGTTGGCACTCGACATGTTTCTCGGCGAACCTCCAGCCGCGGCGCATCCGGTTGTGTGGATGGGGAGGATCGTGACAATCCTGGAACGAGGCTTGTACGGGGGGACTGATAGTGCACAGCGCCTCAAGGGGGCCGCTCTCGCGGTAGGTCTGATCGTAACCTTTACCGTACCGGTCGTGCTGTTCCAGTGGCTAGGCTATCAGATCGCAAGCGGAAATGTCGCGTTGCTGTTGTGCTATGTCGGGCTCAGTGCTTACTTGCTCAAGGCATCATTCACGATATTCACGCTGCAAAAAGAGGCCGTCCAGGTGACAGATCTCGCCTACACAGACATCGACGCGGCCCGGTTGCACCTACGCGCGCTCGTCAGCAGGGAAAGGTTGCATCTCGACCGCGAAAGCGTCTTGTCGAGCGTGTGTGAGTCAGTCGGTGAGAATACCGTTGACAGCGTAGTCTCTCCCCTTCTGTTCTTTGCCGTTTTTGGAGTAGCGGGCGCGCTCTGTTATCGCGTCGTGAACACCCTTGATTCGATGCTTGGCTACAGGGATCACAGAAGACACGTGGGATTGTTTTCAGCCCGACTGGATGATGTTTTCAACTACCTTCCGACCCGCTTGGCAATCGTTCCAATGCTGCTAGGATTTCGAATGGTATCTGGCAAATCGGCCTGCGACAGCGCATGGAACGTTTTGAAAACGGACCGGCACAAGAAACCAGCCGTTAACTCAGGGATCCCCGTCGCCCTATTCGCAGGGGGGTTAGGCGTGAGGCTGACGAAGCCTTCAAGCTACGAAATCGGTGACGGTGCAGATAACATAACCAAGGCCACTGTCAACCGTGCCCTTAGCGTTATGCTGATTACGTCGATGTTTACCGTCTCACTCGCAGTCTTGTTGCTGTACGGAAGAGCCTTGACGTGATTCCCGGCGATTTGAGACATACCCGGCTCAATAACGCAAACAAGTTAAACTAAGAGCGCACAGTTGTGTCCTGGAATGCTTCAAGGAATAGAGACGCGAGCACTAACCAAACACGCAGATGAGCGAGGATTTTTTACGGAATTAGTCCGGCAAGATTGGGTCGTTGATGATTCCCTTCAGCAATGCAATTTTTCCATCACGTACCCCGGCGTCGTCAGAGCTTGGCACAGGCATACTAGGGGACAGACTGACTACTTCGTCGTTTTGCGGGGGGCGATTAAACTATGTGCGTATGATGATGCGACCGCAGAACTTAACGAGATCATTCTGACTAGCGACGTCTTGCAGTCAGTACGGATTCCCGGGCATTACTGGCACGGATTTAGCGTTCTTGGTGACCAGCGAACATATTTGGTTTACTTCGTCAACAAGCTCTACGAGTACGCAACGCCTGACGAAGAACGGCGTCCGTGGAATGATCCCACGATCTGCCCGTCGGCTATAAATGGCGAGATGCAGGACGTCCGTTGCGGAAAACCGTGGGACTGGATGCACACCAGCTTCAAATAGTGTAAACAATGCAGTGGTGCTCTGGACGCGAAGCAAGAAAGGTAAAAAAAGAGGTTAGGAGGTTTGAATGACTGAATTGCCTATTGCTCCTGTTGATAGGATTATAAGAAAAGCGGGCGCTGAACGTGTAAGCCAGGAGGCAGCGGAAGCCCTCGCTAATGTTATGGAAAACTATGTAATTGATCTCACCGAGAGGGCTTTAATAATGGCACAGCACGCGGGGAGGAAGACCATTCGTGTCGATGACGTCCGCTTGGCTGCATCGCGAAGTTAAGATGGATCTTTCGGACTTTCAGAAGGCTATACACGAGAGGTACGGCGAGACCGACAAGGCGTCTGGCTCATTTTTCCTTCTTTCGGTTCTCTTGGAGGAATGCGGCGAGCTTGCGACCGCGATTCGACGCGAGAAAGCAACCGCGGCGGAAGAGGTCGCAGACGTGGTGTTTTGTGCCCTCTCAATCGCGAATCTACTCGAGGCCGACGTCGACCACTTGCTGCAGGAAAAGTATCTGCGGAGAGAATTTGACGAGGTCACGCGAAGCTGGACCGACCTTCAGACGTGAAACAGGCGGGCTCAATCTTGTGCACGCGCCCTGCCGAAACTCGAGCAATAGTCAGCGATTGTGCGCAGCGCGCATTTGAAGCGACACGGCTCACCACGGCGGGTTCGGCTCGGGGTTCAGCACCCATCGAAGTGATTTATCAGGGAATACGCGTTGCCACGTAAGGCTTGTTGCTTCCTCGGCGCTCAGTTCGCGTATCAGCAAGTCAGCTTCATATCTTTTTAATTCCTCTTGGTCTGCGTTTGTCGTCGGGTGTCGGTGCGCGGCGGTGCAACCCGAAGAATCGCCGGCCGTTGACAGACGGTACGTCCCTATGCGTCGCGCTAGCTTGATGGTTTCTGTCTTGTCGAGACCTATTAGTGGGCGGTAGACGGGAACATCTGAGGCCTCGTCGATTGCAAACAGATTCTGAGTGGTCTGGCTTGCGACCTGGCCGATGCTCTCTCCAGTCACGATTCCGTGCGTGTTCTCTGCTTTTGCGATCGATGCGGCGATCCGGTACATCATGCGCTTGCAGAGTACACAGGTCATTCGCGGGACCAGCTTTTTGAACTCACTCAAACTGGCCCCGTGATGCACCACTGCGAAATCCAGCGGACGCCCCGCCCAAACGGCGAGCGCTCTGACGACGGCCTCGGCCCGCTGCCTTCCGGTGTCACTAAGGTATGGCTCACAGTCAAAAAACAGTGGAACGATCGTGCAGCCGCGCTTCATCATAAGCCACGCCGCGACCGGGGAGTCGATTCCTCCTGAGACGAGAGCGATCACTTTTCCTTGGGTTCCCAGAGGCAGGCCTCCGACCCCGGGAACGACCTCGGTATAGAGATACGCGCTGCTCGCCCGAACTTCAATAAACAACTGGACGTCTGGTTTTGATAATCGCACGGGCGCACCAGTTGCTTTTTCAATTGCACCTCCGACAACTACGCCGATGTCTTTGCTTGAGTAGTCGTGCGTTCCCGTTCGACGTGCTCGAATGCCAAAGGATTTTCCCTCGGTAAGCAACGGTGAAACGATTCGCACGGCGGCTGACTGCATAGCATCCAGAGTTGCTGCGCTTGTTTGGACAGGGCTGGCTGAAACGACTCCAAAAACGCTTGCTACCGCCGGAGCTGCTGCCGAATCACGCGTCTTGACGAAGATGCGGCCGAAATCCCTGACAACGTCCTCATATGGGATTGCGCAAAAGCCGAGCATTCTTTTTATGTTGTTTACGAGCGTGCGCTCATATCGGCTCCTGACTCTGTCGCTTTTGATTCCAATCTCGCCGTAGCGGACGAGGATCGCGTCGATTTTCTGCATCTGGTCTCCTTCATTCGTCATGATCTGTCCGGTAACGCTGAGGTCTTTTCTGTTTTTTTTTTTCGTTTTTCCAACTGTGCCGTGGGAATCTCTATGATGCTTATTTGTGATAAAAGGTGACAACAGGCTAACTGTGCATTGAGGATTCTCTATTCCGGCAACCACGCCGATATTCCGAGCTGAAGCTATCATGGAGCCTCTGCGACGCTGATGTAAAGCATTTATATACGTCTAAACATAGTAAGCTTGGCCGCCGTGGCTAAGCTCGGCATAGCGGCTGATTCGTATTTGAGCACCGCTCAAAGAATTATCAGCAGATCGAGGGTTCAAATCCCTCCGGCGGCTTGCCCAAGTTCCTGCCTTCTGCAGATATTTCTGCACGTCGTTTTAGGTGGCAGTCTTATTCGAGAAGCATGCGATTCAGAATCTATATAATTAGGTCTGACAATACATAAGGTTTATCATCCATAAAGGCAATCCGAAAAACGATGGTCGAGGAAGGGAAGCGTCAGAGTATGAAGGAGGACATAATCGAGCAAATAGAGAAGCTCGATGTGTTGCGGGAGAAAGGGTTCATCACCAGCGAAGCGTACGAAAAACGAAAAACTGAATTACTCGAACTCCTCTAAGATCGCGTGCAGTCTGTGCAGCCTTCACTTGAGGCCTTGTTTTCTCAAGAACTTTTGCATCTCTTTTTGAGAGCGAACGCCTTTCATCGCTCGCTGCATCGTTTTGTGATATTTTAGGAGCTCGCGCACGTAGTCCGAAGTAACTCCCGAGCCGCGCGCGATCCGCTTTATTCGCGAACTTCGAATTATTCGTGGGTGCTCGAGCTCTTCGTCCGTCATTGAGTCCATTACGACTTTGAAACGTTCTAGGGTTTCTTTCGTTGATTGAAGCGCCCCGTCGGGAATGTCGACGCCGAGCGATCCGAGCGGAAGCATTTGGACGATTTTGGTCAGGGGCCCCATCTTGCGTATCGCGTCCATTTGTTTGTACATGTCTTTGAGCGTAAACTCGCCTTTGAGCATCGCCTCCGCCTCTTCCATCTCTATGGGGGGTTCTTCTTCGATCATCTCGACGAGGGTTTTGATGTCACCCATGCCGAGCAGTCGAGAGATGAATCGGTCTGGTTCGAACTTCTCGAGGTCGTCTATGGTTTCGCCTGTGCCGATAAACGCGATGCCCGTTCCAACCTCGGCAACCGCAGAGAGCGCCCCTCCACCTTTCGCAGTTCCGTCGAGCTTCGTCACAACGACGCCCGTTAAGCCGATTGCTTCGTTGAACGCTTTCGCTTGTTCGCTCGCCTGTTGCCCGATGCCAGAGTCGAGCACCAGAAAGCGCTGGTCCGCTTTCGACGTTTCGTTGATTGCCTTCATCTCGAGAACCAAGTCTGTTTCGAGTGCGTGGCGCCCCGCGGTGTCGACGAGTATGACGTCATAGCGTTTCAGCTCGATCAAGCCCCGGGTCGTGATGTCGACTGCATTGCTGTGATCCGGTTCGCCGTAGAAAGCGACACCGATTCGCTCGCAGAGCTGTTTAAGCTGATCATAAGCCCCGGGGCGGTAGGTGTCTGCGCAGATAACCGCGGCTTTTAGGCCTTTTTTCTGAAAAAATCGCGCGAGCTTCGCTGTGGTCGTGGTTTTGCCGCTGCCCTGGAGACCGACCATAATTACCGTATGACGGGTGAGCGGTACCGAGATCGGTTCGCCGAGGAGCGCGACAAGCTCTTGGTACACTATGTTGATGACGTGTTGACGCGGGTTCAGCTTCCCGGAGAGCTCTTCTTTCAGCGCCCGGTCTTTGATGCGTTTCGACAGCTGTTGCACTAGAGCGACGTTGACGTCAGCGCTGAGGAGCGCGCGCTGAATGTCTTTGACGACTTCGTTGAGCGTTTTTTCGTCAATGCGATTCGCTCGCGCTATCTTCTTTAGCGTGTCGCGAAGTGAGCTGCCGAGGTTTTCCATTACCATTTACGTCTCTGCCTCGCCGAACAGTCTGCTCACCAGCCACTGGGGGTTGAACTTGACGATGTCGTCGTACTTTTGTCCTAGTCCTAAAAAGAGGATTGGCTTGTTCGTAGCGTGCGCTATTGAGATGGCTGTCCCCCCTCTTGAATCAGCATCCACTTTGGTGAGAATTGATCCATCGATAGCCATTGCGGTATTGAACTGCAGCGCGCGTTCAACCGCGTCATTGCCCGCGAGGGCTTCGTCGACAAAAACCACAAGATCCGCATCGATTACTCGCTCAATTTTTTTGAGTTGATTCATGAGGTTAACATTGGTGTGGATTCGACCGGCGGTATCTGCAAGCACGACGTCTTTGTGTTTTGCGCGCGCGTACTGCACTGCGTCATAGATGACGGCAGCGGGGTCCGCGCCCTGCTGGTGCTTGATGAGCTTCACTCCTAGGTTGTCAGCGTGTCGCTCAATTTGTTCAAGGGCGCCGGCCCGGTACGTGTCCCCTGCTGCAAGCACGACAGCATACCCCTGGTTCTTGAGGCGGTATGCCACTTTTGCAATAGTCGTGGTCTTTCCTGTTCCATTGATGCCGGTAAACACGATGGTCACAGGTTTTGGTGCCTCTTTGACAAGTTCGTCGAAATCAAGGCCGTTTACATCGAGCACTTTCAAGATTCCGTCGCGCAACGCTTGCTCGACCAGTGCGCCGATGTCTTGGCGCCACTTGCGCTTGGTGCCAATCAGCTCCTTTTTTACCGTATCAACGATCTCTTCAGAGACTGACATCGCCACATCGCTTTCAAGGAGTGCAATCTCAAGATCCCATAGCGGCTCTTCCAGGTCTTTTTCCTTTATTTCTCTTTCAAAAAGGGACTTGCCCCTTGTCGGTCTTGTAGTCTCGCCTTGCATTACCCCCCGCGTCGGCGCTTCAGCCGATTGAGGGGCCTCGACTGCCTCGTCAACGTGAACAGCGTGAGGCGTGTATGCCTCGTTTGTGGCTTCTTCTGGACCTTCGGCTAGGGGAGTGGCATCATTTGCAGCTGTCTCGACCTCTGCATCATCAAGCGCGCGTTCTTTGTTATTGACGGTCTGCTTAAATTGATTGAGTTTTTGCCTCAAGCTTTCAAACATCTAGCGTGCCGCCTGTGACTGCGATTGGTACGCCTGTAATTTCGATTGGAGTGCGTAGATTTGAGAGCCGATCTGATTCAGCCGAGCCGCGAATTGTCCTTGCATGTCCGTTAGTTTTTTCTTTCGGTCGTTGAGGTACGAAACCGCGTCGGTGACATCCACCTCAGCGGAGACGTTCGCGCCGAGTCCAATGATAACCCTTTTCGTTTGAGGAATGCTGCCATAGACGAACGAGCTTGCCCCGATCGGTATAAGCGTTTCTTTGCCGATCTTGGGCTTGGAAAGCGCTTCAACAGCCGTGACCGCGTTTTCTATCTCGTTGATGGTGAAGCTGATGACCTCCATTTGTTGCTCGTACGCACGCGCTTCTGCCTCAGTTTGTTGGAGTTGGGCGACCAACACGCGCACTTCTTGCTCGCTTGCCATGCTATCACACCTCTTCCGCTTCGACGGACTCGATTCGAATCATCTTCCGCTTTAAGCCATGCTCACTGCCGATAAGTGAGTAGAGCTTTTCGGCGGCATTTTTCTCGTTGTTGCTCGAGACTTTTTTTGTAAATCGTTCCCACGAACGTCCTGCTTTGAAGGAACCCGTTATTTGAAAGGTTTTGCTTTCCATACTTACACCATTAGTCAATCAGCGTGTGATAGGCGCCTGGGGCGTGCGCGTATGAGGCCAATGTCCTCGCTGCCGAAGATCACTTGATCATTGAGTTATTCGCGAGGTTATCTATTAAATAGCTATCCAAACTAACGAGAACGGCCGTTGTGGGGCGCTTCTAAAGGCTACAGAAACCCTAGCGACTCCTCTATCCGCCCGAGCTCTATTCCTGTCGTCTCTAGGCCTACGACGTAGCCCTTCGTGTTTGCAAGAAGTGAAGATCCCACGAGCGGTGATCCATAGTTCACGGTGCCGATGTTGACGGGAACGCCGAAGGTGTCGTCCAGCTTCGAAAGCTCTCCTTCTGTCGCTTTTGGATGCGCCAAAACGCCTTTATTCGTTGCGCACGCTGCCATCCCAACCGTCTTCAGACCGGCGACCGTTCCGCGCTGTACGTCCACTCCTAAGGCCTCAGAAATGACTCTGTCGGCTCGAGCGATTAGGTTGGGGTGGATCAGCGCCGCGGTATCGTTTGCGAGGATGACGTTTCCAGCGGCATTGATCCTCCCAGGGAGCTTTCGCACGGTCAAACCTCCGCAACTCGCCTTGAGCTGTGCCATCTCGTGCCTGAGCGCGTTATTTGAAATGACAAATCCGTTCGAGTTTCCGACGACGAGCGATCCGACGACTGTGCTTGAGCCTACGAGGAGTGGGACGGGGGTCACGTCCAGCTCCTGTAGGAAGTTGAGTTGCTCCTCCTCGCTCGGCGCTGGTGCAGTAAGCAAGAAATCTTCGGTACACTCAGCAAAGACGCCGAGCACGGCGCTTCCGTCTATCGAGATGCGCTTGACCACGTTGGATCCTCTGCGAGTGGTTTTCTTTCTACAAACGCGTGCATCACGATTCGGTCGCGAGTTCTGCTTCGACGACGCCATCGTCGAACTTCATCGCCCGGACGGTGATCTTATTCGGCGGATTGCTCGAGCCTCTCTCCCAGACTTTTTGGTTGATCGAGGGATCAAGTTTGACTTTATCTTCTTCCGCGCTCAAATGGTGGGCGAGGTACTGACGAATTTCCGATATCGCCTTCTTGCTGCGTCTCCATCTAGGCGTGTGTTTCACCGCTCGCAGTGGTATGGTGTACACCCGCTCTTCCTCCACCTTCGTGTCTTTCGCCATGAACTATCACACCTTGAGGCGACCGCGTCGCCAGTGCCGCCTTTTTGGATGGGTCGTCACGTTGCGGTTTGTGCGTACGGTCACCCACGCCGGCACGCGCCTGTTTTGACTTGTGGCTTTTGCGAGTCGTTTCTTTTTCCCTTTGCTTACTTTGCTCATTGCAGTCCCTCTGTAGCAGATCTCGGTGGATTGCTCGGCATTTCCAACATCCTCACGATCAGAATAGCCTATTTCATTTCATCGTTAATAATTGTTTACGCCAATATGGCTCAGAAAACCGCGCTTTTTCGGCCTGTGACCTTTGACTGGATGTGCTCCTGTGGGAAAACGGCCTTCACAGCCTCGTAGCCGTATGACCTCTCCATAACCCTGCGCAGTTCGACCTCGTAGTCAAACGAGATGCACTCCCCGTACGTAACCTCGAGAAGCGCGGCAGCAAGCACGTCGATCGTCCTTCGTCCATAGCCGAGGAGCGGCCGCACGTAGTCGATCCCCGAGCGATCTTCCAGACTTCGCGCCTCACGCGCGTTCAAGAGCGGCGCTTTATCGTCCCGGCGCGTCCCATCGGCCACGACCTGATAGCGTGCGGCGGCGCGTTCAAGCGCCGTTTTGTGCAGGTGGTTTATGCCTCTGTTGGGGTATCCGTCCTTGATCATTGCGTCGACGGTGGCCGTTGCGAGGCCCTCGTCAAGGCCGATGGTCACGTGGGGAAAACCGAGTACGCGCGCCACTGAAGCCGCGTCATTCGGCACAATCCCGAACGACATCGTAACGAGCTCAATTTGCGCAAAAGGGCTGAGAAGAAGGGCTGCGAGTGCGCTATCCTTGCCCCCGCTGAACAAAACGCCGACCTTCATCTGCGCGTGATGCGTATATTCTGCTTCTTGGGGGCGATTTGTTTGAGGAGTTGCTTAAGCTGTTCGTCAGTTATCGTTCCCGTAAGCCTGCCACTTTGGTACAGGGCGAGCAGCTGCGACTCCACTGAGTCGGCAAAGTCGGGCCGCGTCAATCTGATGCTGTTCAGCCGTTCCCGAGCTTCGGGGGTGAGTACCTGTCGCAGCAGGGCGCTTCTTCGCGCTTGTGCCTGTTCTACCTCTTCGGTGGACGCCCCTTGCATTCCGCTCTGCTGCGCTTGGAGTTGTTCGAGGCGTCGCCTCCGTATTTGTTCGAGGTCATCATCCATAATCCTCACACTCCGGGTCGTCTATGCGCTTTGTGCGAGCTCGTACGCGCTATTGTCGAGGAGCGATCTGCCTTGTGACGAGATCTCGCGACCTTTTGGGGTCGTCTTAACGAACCCCGCGCTCTCGAGCTGTTGCATCGCTTTTCGAATTATTGAGCCGCTCGCTTTGACAAATCGCTCAGGTTTTGACAAGTTGTCGGTTTTGCCCCCGTAGACCGAGCGGAGTCGCTGCGTGCCAACGGGGCCGTCCATCGCGATGCGGCGCAGCAGCGCGGCGCAGCGGACATACCACCAGTCATCGTTTTGCGGTGGGTGTTCCCTGTGCATCCCCGTCTTTACCCACGACGCCCATTCCGGGGGGGTGAATCGTTCGTCGCTCTTCAGCTTCGTTGCGGTAAGTTCGATCAGTTTATTGGCAGGAACATCGTACAGCGTGGTCATTTAATCTCCTAATTGGACTTCTCTACTGGAATCAAGCGTCTTTACGTCTTTTTTACTTATATCATTTTCTCTGATACGCGTAGCCGTCTTGAGCCGTTTTTTTGACGCGATACGGCGAAAGATACACAGCGGTGGCACCCTTCAAATCGACCAACCGCGCGCCCGAAGCGTGCTCGAGCTCGTGCGCGATCTCCTCGCGACTTGATTCGAACAAGGCGGTCTTCAGGATCTTCACTTTGACCATCTTCCTTAGCTTGAGTTGACGTCGCAGTTCGAGCATGATCGCATCGTTTGCGCCGTACTTGCCGATCCAGAGGGTCGGGATAAGCTCTGCTGAGAGCGTCTTAAGTTTTTGCATGTCACTTTTGGTCATCTGTGTGGATTGCGATTCAATAACGCCTCAGGCTACCGCACTTTAAGCACGTGATAACGGTACGTTTGTCTTTTATGCGCACGCGTGCGTTCGCTCCGTAGACGAAATAAGTCCCGCAGCTTCGGCAAAAACGCATCTTCTTTTTTTCGAGTGGCACCCGGTGCTTCGTCGCCAGCCGCCGAACAAGCTCGACATAGCGATCACTTCGCTGCGCGTGTGCCGGAAACTCTGCGGCGGCCGCATCGAACAAACGGTCGATGCGCTGCAACACGATGTCGTTAATAAACTCTTTCTTCTTTCTTCGTTGGGACATCTTCTACACACGCCGTGCAAAGCTTAATATACGTTCTGTTAAAGTAGTTTTGCGTCGCGCACCGATGGTCTAGTGGCTATGACTTGGGCCTTCCAACGCGTGAAGAAAGCCCACAACCCGGGTTCGAATCCCGGTCGGTGCACTCTCGCGCCCGCAGTACCGACGGCATCACAGCATTCGGGTTACGGCCACGACTTGAATGCTTTCTACCTCTTCGATTACCGATAGAGAAGCTTCTAAAGCTTCAGTTCCGCCCTCTTTGTCCTCAACGATGACGGTGATCAGTAGCGCTTTAAGCCCAAACGCGATGGGTTGCACTTCGCAGCTATGGATCCGTCCGTACTGGGCGACATGAGCTTCAATTCGAGCACTTAGGCCCTTAAGATCAACGTCCGGGCCGTTGGGCATTATCTTTATCTGTGCCGCTACTTCTCCCATCTAAGGGCCTCCGAAACCACACGCACATCGGTACGGATTACTCAGCTTCTTGCACTTCTTGCATCGCGTGATTATCTCTCCGCACGAGGGGCACGGGTACGCTATGGCGCTACCCCTGGCCATTCGCGCACCGCACGATATGCACGTCGTCTCCATTCTTTCACTTCTCGGGTCGCGTCTGTCAGTGAGTGAACATCGCCGTATCAGTTGCTTCTAGTCTATAGAGCGACGACTTTTATAAACTACTTTCGTCCAATGATCGTCGTGCCGATCGTACTGCATCCCCTGGCAGCGTCGACGACGCGTTGAAAGTGCCGGCCGTTGACAATTGTGCAGTTCAACTCGTACTTCTTCAAGAGCTCGGGGAGCAACGCGTCCACACACGTCTCTGACGTGAGGTCGCTCGCTGCGACGGTTGAAATCACTTCGTTTGCTGACAAGATCCCGTCGACGTCGGTCGCTATGACGAGATCGGCATTGAGTTGATGGGCAACCCAGCCCGCGATGGAGTCTGCAGTAGCGTTCCAAGAGTGTGGTAAGGGGTCACGCTCGTACAGCACTCTGAACGGCAACAGTATGCGAATTCCGCACTCAGCTGCGCGGAGATCCTCAACCAATTCCGCTCCCGATGAGGCTAGGTAGAAGCCATATTGATTCGTCGCCAGGACGGCCATCCAGTGAGCGGTTGTTTCATCTATGCGCCGCGCGTAGTGTCTGACAGTCTGTGCAAATGGTCCACCCCCCGGCACCACAAGCGCGTCAACGTGAGCAGCAACCAGGTAGGCAATCAAATCCGCAGCCACCTCTATGAGGCTACCTCCGACCTTGAGCACGGTGTGCGTCTTGGTATCCTGTCCGTTCATCTGACCGATAGTTGTAGGCTTCAGGTAATATCTCCTTTTTGCAGCGGATCGTTATCTAAGTAGTTGAGCGCGAGAAGCGTGTTCGGCGATGCCGCGATTGCTACAAGGAGCTTCTTTATATCTGCGGTTTTGTTTCCTGCGCCTTAGCGCTGTCTGCGGCCGATACTATAGGATGGGCGGACAAATTCCGACTCTTTCTCACGGTGCTATTTTGGGGGTTCAACATACCGCCCCTTTAGTGTAACTTTGCCCCTAGGTATCTCAACAAGGAACGGTCTTCGCAATGATCTGGTGGACGCCCGAGGGACCAATCCTCCTCAATGACGTCGGAGCCCCACTCACCGAGGTCAAGCTCATCCCACGGAGTTGGTATCAGTGGTTTGTTGCTGCCCCCTTCACGGTGCCAGTCGTGTGGTTCCCAACATAAGTACATCTTGACATAATCGTCGGGAAGCGAACGCTTCTTGTCGTCGTCGGAAAGTGAGCTCGACTCGACGACAGCTAATCGCTTATCAATATACGCCTTTAGCTCTTTTTTCTTCTGCCGGATATTGCATAAGGTAGTTGTGTCAACCACATTTGCGCACAAATGATGTGCGACTCGCCACGCGTATGGCACATCCCACAGATATTTTACGGCACTCGTCGATTTGTCTCTCACTTTTGACCATTCTTCGATAAGTTGATGTTCCAACGTCCAGATTTTTATTCGTTTTGACGTGATCTCCGCCGTGAGTTGCTCACACTGCTCGTAGAGCGAGTTCGGCGCACACGCACAAATTACATCGAACGCCCGCATATAGCCCTGATCTGCATTAATTTTGAGGAGACCTATGTTGAGCTGTGTCCAGCCGTGAACCGGGATCAGCGGATCAATCACTTTCGATTCGATTTTTTTGCCAGTATCGTCAGTTGAAGCTATATCGCCTTCAGTGAGCTCATCCAATAGGATCGCGGCCGTCCGATTTGCGATGTCGAGCACATCGCATTCGTCGCTTTTCGGATCCCAATTCCTGTTGTTTACGACCCAATCTTCGGGCCGAACATCAAAGAGATTACTCGTGCTCCAATCCGTCATCTTTTTCTCTCCGCCTTCGCCCTTTACATCCAAAAATGCATACTTTCGTCTGCGAGCTAAGCGTGGAAGGCAAAGAATGGCATAGATAGTGTCAGCGCCGCTCTTGATCGCTCCCTTGACGGGAACAACCTCTCGGGCACCCCCGTCGATATAGTAGCTTCCGCACGCCTCGACCGGCGGAAATATCAGTGGCACTGCTGCTGACGCAAGAGCTGCTTGGACGAGCAGGCCCGACGATAGACAGGGCACGTAAAGCGTATCGTCGACAGTGCCACACAGCTCCTTGTTGTTCGTGAAGCACGTTTTTTGTCCCGTTTCTATGTTTGTTGCGAAAAGACCGAATACAATTGCTGGGTCCAGTGCTTTTTCAATATCGTCGATCTTATCTAACATCCGTTGCTTGAGCTTGTCAGCTGTATAGAGAGCGCTTTCTCTTACAGCGGTTCCGATCATGTCTTCCAAGTCGTCGATTCCGCAGACGATATCTCGAAGTGCTTCCTCTTTTGACTCTTGGATGAGGGCTGATATCGCTCGAATGCGCCCTATGACACGAATTTGTCCTCCCAAAGGAATTTTTGAAGATTTCTCCGATTCCATAAAGGCTTTTAGTATTGGAGCTATGTTCTCGGACCACTTGTGTTGGGGAATCAGGTCTTCGCGGCCAATCACGTCTTCAGACCAGTACCTTTCCAACATGTGGTCGCAGCCCACGCCTGTTGAGACGATCACTGCGTTGATCGCGCCAATTGACGTACCAAAGACGCACTTGATGTTAGGCAGAATGCCCTTTTTGTACAGAAATATTAAAGCTCCTACTTGGAAATCACCGAGCGTTCCTCCGCCGCCGAGCACAATTCCTGTTGGCATAGTTATTTCACCTGTATATCCAATTTCTTGCAGTTCTTGATCCGCGATTTGAAATCCTGCTCACGCTTTTCTTGGTATGTAAGGTGTCTAATGGTTGAACCGTCATGCCACTGACATATTCAACGTCACTCGTTGCACATGCTTCATTGGGGCGGGCACTGCGGCGTCCGAAGCTGCTTTGCCGCATGGTTGATGAGCCGAAGAGCTGTGAGTCCGTGCGTGAGAAAGCTCTACTTCTCGCGGGTTTAGAGTAAGGATGCACTTTCTAGTGAAAGAGTTGTCGACAATGTGCGTTGTTGCTCACGACTCGAGCAGATTGCTATTTTAGTCACGAACAGAAGTAGCACAAGCGGTATATAGCAACATGCGACGCAGTGCGTCCCTAAACAGCGATCATACAACCTTATCAACAACTCGACAACTATAGAAGTGGGTCGTGATCACCAGGAGATGATTAGAAGCACCTTAAGGGCTTCATCAGGCTCCTCGGGCTTAAAGCAACACTCCCGGCGTACAGTAACTAGTCACGCTCGGCCGGCGTCAAGCGCCAAGCTCAGCTGTGCTCTCTCGAGTAACTGACCGCCTTACCACCCAAATCTGAAAAACGCTTCGAGGCGTCATCGCCAAATGATTCGCTTGTGTTGTTACTTGTTCCGGCGCCAGTCGTTGCCATCTGGCGTAGCACTTGATTGACGGCGTGGGCTAAGCGCTCCGCGCACCGTCGACAGTCGGGATCTTTTGCGCTGGGGCAGCCTACACGGAGTCCATAGTAGCACACGCTGTTTTTTAGGGTCATCGTACCAGGGTGGTTGTGCGTTGCTGAGAGTTGTCAACAGGCACTTGTACCGCGGTAGGATCAATCTGGATCATGGCGTGAAGCGTCTGTTCAATAAGGGCGATTTCGCGCTCGAGTGTCGTTAGATCCTCGCTTGCCATCACAGTCACCTCCGATCAAGACTGCGCAAGAAAGTTTCTTAAGGCCGCGTGAGGCAGGCTTTGTGTACGAAAGTGTGACAACAAGTTTATGCCACTCCCGTGGACGCAATAGGTAGAAGGCGAAGCCGCTTTCTGCGACGCTGATTTAGGCAACACCGGCACCCCCGACTTAGCATCCGGATCTTCAATGTCGAATGCGGTGCTTTCTAGCACGAGCAACTAAGTGGAATGCATCGCGATAACTCCCTTATTTTCGCACTGGAGAGTTCCGCTCGCGTTATTACGCTTCACTCCACTACGCATTTGGCCTGTCGCAGAGCGTGCAGAGACCGCGGTAACGGTCAGAAAAGACGCGCCAAATTTTTCATCATGTGCAATTTCGTCGTTATGCGCACTAGAGGTCCGCGGCCGCGAATTGACAGTCTCCACAAGTACGTCTGGCGACCTCGCATAATGTTCGTCTGTATTAAGGCGGCGTGACCAACAAGATCGGAGCCTGCGCGAGGATCGGCGCTGCGACTTGAATGAGTGTGCCGTCAATGTCAGATAGGTTGTTGTCGCTAGCTCAGCATTTCTCTTTCTCGTGCAACGACAAGCTTGGAGTAAGCATAACGCGGGATGCCTCGCGTTACGCGGGCTAACGGAACGGGCTACCACTTCTGGAACTGATAATGCCACCAAGTGCAAACTATGCTGAGTTTTGTTAGCCAATTACTGGTGTCGGTTTAGTGGGGTCTAAAATCCTTTAAACGCTTGCCCGGCTAGAAAATTTGTCTCACCTTCAACAGGAGCCTAGGATCCTTTTTTAGGAAGCGCATCGTTATGCCCTTTAGATTCAGTTCTTCGGGTTGGATGCCATCAAATACCCGCATCACCCTGTTTATTTCTCCATCGGACAGGCTTACGGCTAACTCTTTGATACTATATCTGAGCTTGCGCGTGGCGCCGAATAGAGAGTTCCATTCGACTTCGTATTCGTGAAGCACTCTCTCCGAGGGGTCGCTCTTATTTACGGCTTTGCTCGCGACTTCGCCTGCAATAGTTCCGCTCTCGAGCGCTGGGACAATGCCTCCGCCCGTCAATGGATCAGTGTGGTGCGCTGCGTCACCGACAAGCATGAGTCCGTTTCGCACGATCGGGTGAAGCACATCGCTTATGGGGGTGCCCCCCAGCACAAGTCCGATAGGCTGAGCATCTGGGAAGCGTTTAGCCATAAACTCGTCCAGATAGTCTATTGGCCGCTTGGCAGTTAATCTGCTTCCGGGAACAGCGAGCCCCACATTCGCTGCCTTACCGCCTTTGGGGAATATTCCTACATAGCCACCCCCAATCTGTGAGCCATAGTAAACGTCAATAGTATCATCAGCTACATCGACGTTTTCTGCATAATATTGCGCGCAGCTCGCAATATCCTTGGGCTTAAGGGTAGTGTTGATGCCACCCCACCGGCCGACCTGTGACTCTATGCCATCTGCCGCAATCACGATCTTTGCGCTGAGCTCGAAGTCGTCACCAAGCCTGTTTACCTTGACGCCTCTTACCCGCTCCTGCTCGATAATGAGCCCTGTCGCACGAGTACGCACCATTACGTCAGCTCCTGCTCGTGCTGCATCTTTGGCAAGCTGTCGATCGAAAAGCTTTCGTTCAACGACAAAGCTAAGCGGTCCTTCGATTCCGAACGTGTCTTCAGATACTTCAACGGTCGTGCCGTCAGGACCTATCGCTCGAATTCGTCGTACTTCACTTGCAATCCACTTTTCATCGGGTTTTACGTATTGGCTAAAAGACTTTGGAAAAACGGTCGATTGCCAGAGAGGGACAACTTCTGCGCATCTTACAGGCTCCCCGATCTCCTGCCGTTTCTCGAGAAGCAGCACATCACACTCGGAGGCCGCATTTTGGGCGGCGATGGAACCTGCTGGGCCCGCCCCCACCACTACAACGTCATATTCGTCTCTCATCGTCTTGCCCCCGGCAGTAAGCTTTCGAGGATCGGTTTGCAGACATATGTATAGGGCCATTTGCCTCAGCAGTTGACACAACCTCGGTATAGCCCTAAGAAGCGCACTGCTGAGCCAGCCACAAAGTGCGCATAAGCGAAGGGACCAGCCAACGCATAAGCTTTCGCATTTCAACTTTTCACTGCAGTCCTGTGATTCAACGAAGGTTGAACTACTCTATGCACCCAACCGCGTCATCTTCACATGGGTCCCTACGATCCAAAACGTCCGTCAGTCTGAGACGAGTATGCAACAAGCATCCCCACGTGAACGCGGCTGATCATTAGGCACACTTTAACCGTGTTGGGACGATCCTGGCTGCTCGCCAAATGTCAGAACACAAGTTGCGCTACAGATTAGAAGTCATGTTTACAGAGGTCCCAACTTTTGCGAGTTACAGCTGTTCAGCTTATAGGCGAAGCGCAGCTTGCCAGATCAAAACGACAAAGTCGTCCCCGACAGATTCACCTAGCATCGAGGCTTGTCGCTCTCTTGCGCCTCCGTCGAAACGTCTTTTTTTAGCTATGAGCCCCGCGAGAAAACACTCACGCGACGACCGCGCGTCGCAACGTCAATGCGCGGGTGCTCCTCGTTGTGTGTTCCAACGCTACGGGTCGTCGCTTCGTGAGCCATGTAGTTCACAGCGTAGGTCAAGTGCTCGGCGCAAGTCCTGCAATCGGACTGGTTGCGTTCAGGCAGCCAATGTGAAGGCCATAGTAGCAGACATTTTGTTTCGTCGCCATCACATTCACCTCCAATTCAAGCTGCGCGAGAAATTTTCTTTACGCCGCGTGAGACAATAAACTAGTGTGAAACCGTGACACACATATAACGTAACGTCACACCTGCGCGAAATCGAAAGATTCGAATATCAAGCTGATACGCACGGTTTTTCTAACTTGGCCAGTGGCAGAACTAACGAGTTTCAAACCGCATTAAGTTTGCGTGATTCTAAGAAGCCCTAGCAGCAATTTAAGTCTAAGTGGCCAATTCTCAACGAAAACGTACTTATACGCCAAATCAAAGATGCATCTAAGAAAAATATGCAGCTCGATGCCACACTGAGAGCGTATCTCAGTCTAATCAGAGTTCCTTACATTCTCATGGTGGACCTTCTCTGCGTGCTTTTAATACTGACGTTCCAAAAGGGATTCTACGGCTTAGGTACAATGGGTTTAGCCGTTCTTGCCGTGTCTCTAGTAATTGCCGGGAGTGCCGCCATTAATGATTACTTTGATTGCGAGTCAGATCGGCTCACCCATCCTGAAAGAGCGATTCCGTCAAACGAGATCCCACTCATAAGAGCCGCGCAGTTTGCTGCGCTGACCTTTTTTGCAGGGTTAGCCGTTTCCTCGGTGATCAATGTCCTGGCCTTTGGAATTGTCGCACTTAACGTTGTCCTCTTCGTGTTGTATCCGCGCGTAGTCAAGCGACTTTCGGGGTTTCTTAGCAACCTCGTCATGGGATACTTGGGGGCGACCATAGCTCTTTTCGCGGGTGCAGTCGTTTTTAAAACTATTAATATTGCCTCTCTCTCGTTTGCTGGGATGATTGCTGCAGCCGCCGTCGGCCTAAATGTACTGAAGGATGTGCTGACCGTGGACGGCGATTTGAAAGCTAGATACCCGACCTTAGCCATCAAGCGCGGCATACGTACAGCGGCGATTGTTGGCGCTCTTTTTCTGCTCCTCTCGGTCGCGACATCGCCTCTTCCTTATCTTGTAGGGGTCGTCGGAGTCGCTTACCTGATTGCTATTGCAGTGTGGAGTGGCATCGGGCTTTTTACAGCACTGTCACTGTTCAGGGCGCCAGATCCTGCAAATGTGAGAAAGCGGTTGACGACGTTCAATTCATCTTTTCCTTATATAGTAGGGGCCGCCAGCGTCGTTTACGCGCTTTTGATCGCCGCGTGGGGGTTGCACTGAAATGGCACAAGAGCCCACTGAATACGTCACTGATTCCATCGTGGATGAACACGCCGTCGAACAAAATGACGATCTTGAGTTATATCTTAGGCAGATTCGCAAGATATTCGACATATCTCGGATTATTGACGCGCCACGTGACAAGCAGCAAGTGATCAACTATTTTCTGCTGAACAAGCTCTCGTACCGACTCGGTTTAAACTGGGAAGGATTCTTTCACTGCGGGATTAGCTACGACGGGAAAAGCAAGAGAGAGGATTTTAGGCAACAAGCACGAATAATTGAGAAACATGTTCTCGATATGAAAGCTCGGAACGTTTTAGAGCTGGCGTACGGGCTGGGCCCCAACAGCGCGTTCCTAGCAACGCGCAACCCCGACGTCACATTTGAAGCAGTTGACATATCAAACAAGCCCTTGAGACGTTATACGAAGATACCAAACCTGCACTTCTGCTTTGGCGATTATCACGACCTAAGCCAATTTGAGGACAATTCGTTCGATATTATTTTCGTCATTGAGGCTTTGTGCTATTCAACTAATAAGCGGCACGTCCTGCGCGAGGTGAAAAGAAAGCTTAAAAATGGTGGGGTTTTCATTGTTATCGACGGCTACACGAAGAATCGCGACAGGCCGCTGAGTCCTTCAGAGACATTGACGTGGCAACTTATTTTCAGAGGTTGTGCGCTTGAAACGTTCGAGCGCCTGGAAGACGTCGAGGACGCGATGCGAAAGGAGTTCTCAATCGTTCTAGCTCAGGATCTATCGACGTGTGTTATTCCGTCTTTAGAGGTGCAGGAATCCAAGGCGCGCCACTACTTTAATCATCCTGCTGTTGCGACTGCTATCAACAAGATCCTTCCGTTTGAAGTCGTAAAACATCTCCCGATGGTTTTGCTGTTTGCCACAAGCATGCGAAGGCAGATTGGGTGCTATTACTTGCACGCGCTAAAAAACGATAGGTGACTTGATCTTACGAGGTGCCTCAGAGTCAGCCAGTCAAACCTGCGGTGGGCCTTGTTTTTTCAGTTCTTCAATTCGCTGTTCGGCAGGAACTGACTGTTGCCACAGCATTTCAAAAGTGGCTGTCAGGTATTGAGCGTAGGTGGGGTCGTCGGTATAGAGTATAGCAATGGGTTGATTAAGCGAGATGCGCTTGATATCCATGTTAATACCGTGCAAACAGAGTTTTCTGTCCATTACACAGAAATACACCCCTTGATACGCATCTAAGTGGCGTACCTCCTCGCCAATATCTAATGCTTCTTTAGCGGATTCAATTCCGGCATACGATACATCGGTCAGCGTTCTGAAGCTCGCTCCGCGCTCTATGATCTTCTTGACTTCGTCTAGCAGGAACAACGAAGCGATACTGATTAGTTCTTCAGGAGTTACTATAATGACTTCATTCTTGGCTGCAGTCGCGAGAGGCATAGAGACGGCGACGAGTTCCTTGACGCTCTTGATGATCTTGAACGTCGTAACTTCGTCCGAGGGTCGGAACCGCTGTTGCTTGGAGAGCTCCTGCAGCTCCCGCTTTCGCGCTTCCATCTCGCGCAATTCGCTCTCCTGCTTTTTTACCGCAGAGTCGAGAGCGGCGTCGAGGTCCACTGCTGCGTATATTGTTGGAGAGTCGAGTGACGGACGTACCATACCCTTTTCGATGAGACTAGTAAGCGTGCGGTGCACGTCCTCACGGTACGTCTTCAGCGACTTTGCGAGGGGAGAAGGAGTCTTGGGTCCGTACTTGAGCAAGTGATGGTAGAGCTGTGCCTCCTTTTCGCTGAGCCCGAAGCCTATGAGCCGAGTAGTAAACTCCGCTTCGTCGTCCATCATAACGAGATATGGTAGGCCGTAGATAAAAGTTACCTTGTTCGATTGTGTCAATATTGCCTTTTTTTGCTAATTATATGTCTAAACGTTTCAGGTAGCGCGCCTACGGCGAGAATAACTGCCACATCACCGATCTCTTGCGCGGTTGGCTTACTTTCCTTGAAGTAAAGCCTACGTGCGTACGAAAATAAGAGCACAGGCCCATATACAGACACCGCTCGTTAGCCTCGGGGCCTATCATTCTTACGGTAGCCCACGTCCAAAGCTGCACTCTAGCGCTTTTTGTCCACGTTCGGTTTGGTTGACTGTTTTTCGTTATCTCAAAGGAAGAGAGCAGATACTCGGCGTAGGCGGCGTTGCGCTTGAGAACGCTTCGAGCTTTAATTTATCCAGGGGCTCTATTCCTAAGTTGAGCACGACTCTACTTAAAAATGATACGCAACGTGCTTTCGGCAGTCGCACCAGGCTGTTGCCTTAGAGCGTTCAACGTCTCTCCATAAGCGTGTCTGCTAGCTCTTGTAAACGCGCCAAATTGCGCATAACAAGCAGAACCTTCGGATTCGCTGCAACTAACCGCAGTGCGACACTTGCAAAGCTCATCTCTTGTGGTCTTACGCCCTTCAATGACCGTATGAGCTTGTTTAGCTCGTTATCAGACAAGGTTGCTACCAACTCCTTGATTCGGTAGTTGTGCTTCTGCAGTTTGCCGAAAAGTGAGCGACGCCGCGTATCCTCATATTCCTTAAGAACGCGAACTGAAGAGTCTCGTTGCCGCACCGCCTTACGCGCAACGTTCCCTGCTATTTTTCCCCCTTCCATTGCATTGGTAATACCAGCACCGCTAAGAGGATCGCAATGGTGTGCAGCGTCACCTACCAGCATCAGTCCGTTACATATTACGGTTTTGAGCTCATCGCTGCCAGGGCCGCTTCCCATGATAAGCCCAAGCTGTTGTCCCTCGGGAAATTGTTTCGAGATAAACTTGTCCAAGTAATCTATGGGCCTGCTTCCGTTCAGCATGCTCGCTTGCATGCCAAGCCCTACGTTTGCGAGCTTTTCACCCTTGGGAAAAACCCATGCATAGCCTCCTGCTGCTCGCGAACCGAGGTAGATGTCGCACGAGTCTTCTGCCACATCGATATTGGCCATTAGGTACTGTGCGCCGCTCCCAACGTCTTTAAGCTTAAGCGCAGTATTTATCCCAGCCCATCGACCGACCTGTGACTCCACGCCATCTGCACCTATCACAACTTTTGAGCGTACCTCGAGACTCTCTCCTAGTCTTTTAATTTTGACGCCGTTCACCACCCCGTCTTCTACTATAAGCCCCGTAGCACGTGTGCGCACAAGGACGTCCGCACCGGCCCGCGCCGCTTCTTTTGCGAGCTCGCGGTCGAAGATCTTGCGTTCAAGGATGTAAGCAAGTTCACCCTCAATTCCCATCGCCTCAGCCGATACTTCGAGCGTAGTGCCGTCAGGGGCGAAGATCCGATATCCACGAATATAGCTTGAAATCCACTTTCTGTCGGGCTGTGCGAGTTTTATGAAAGCGCTCTTAAGAACTCCTTCTGCGCAGCGGACAGGTGCACCTATTTCCTGACGTTTCTCAATCAGCAGCACATCGCAATCTTCAGCAGCGATGCGCGCTGCTACAGATCCTCCTGGACCTGCTCCCACTACAATTACATCGTACTCATCTCTCACGTTTACACCCCCGCTCTACGGTTCTACCGGAGCTTTGTGTGGCTAGCGTCCGTGCGTCGCTCGACCTCGTTTCTGACGACCCGGTGCAGCCGAGGCAACCGATGCGGCGCGTGCGGCTCCCTTAGGCTTTTGGAGGCCCTTGGTGCTGAAGCTTCTCGATCTGCTCGCTTGCTGGCACAGACTGTTCCCACAACGTGTCAAAGGTAAGGGCAAGATAGTTGGCATAGGTCGGATCATCGGTCCAGAGCAATGAAATCGGCTCATTCAGCGAAACACGGTGGATCTCGACGTTGATCGCACTAACACAATGTTTTTTGTCCACCACTGCGAAGTACGACCCTCTGTAATTGTCACAGTGCCGCAAATCTTCGCCAATGTCTAACAGCTCTTGAGCCGGCGCAATATCTGCGTACCTCACTTCAGTGATTCCCCTAATGTGCCCGCCTTGCTCTAACATTTTTTGGCTTCCGCGTTTATGCCGAACAAGGAGGCTTGACCAACATTTCTGCAGGAACCACATACAAGAATGTGTTCTTTGCATAGGATACGAGAGTCGCAGTAGCGGCGACGAGTTCCTTGACGCTCTTGATGATCTTGAACGTCGTAACTTCGTCCGAGGGTCGGAACCGCTGTTGCTTGGAGAGCTCCTGCAGCTCCCGCTTTCGCGCTTCCATCTCGCGCAATTCGCTCTCCTGCTTTTTTACCGCAGAGTCGAGAGCGGCGTCGAGGTCCACTGCTGCGTATATTGTTGGCGAATCCAGCGAGGGGCGCACCATGCCCTTTTCAATAAGACTGCTGAGCCCCCGGTGTACGTCTTCACGGTACGTCTTCAGCGACTTTGC
Organism: Methanobacteriota archaeon; assembly: GCA_963701995.1. Lineage (GTDB taxonomy): Archaea > Halobacteriota > Bog-38 > Methanoflorentales > Methanoflorentaceae > Methanoflorens. The sequence continues at coordinate 1,928,969 of OY969693.1, forward strand.
GAGCGGCGAGGGGGTCTTGGGGCCGTACTTGAGAAGGTGCAGATAGAGACGAGCCTCTTTTTCACTAAGCCCGAATCCGATCAGCCGCGAGGTAAATGCCGCGTCGTCGTCCATCACAACCGATGCGCAGTAGCGAGTAAATAAGCGTTTTGCAGCGACAGAGTCGTTTGGCGATAGCAATATCTTAAAGCGGCGGCAATAGAATCCTAGCCGTGGTTCAGCGCTTCTGAACAACGTAGTTGCGATGCTAGCTATCAAGGGCAGCGGTTTGGCGTACTGAGCTAGTTCGTGCACAAATCCAGAGACACGCACGCGGGAAGCGTAATAAGCTGGAGATCCTCTCTCGCATTGATAGCGGCTCATCAAAACTAGGCAGGCAGAAAAAAGCACAAGTGGAAGCGTTTTGAGCTGCAGTCGTCAATCAAGCACGTGGAGAACCTTGTTTCAATAGCTCGTCGATCCGTTCGGTAGCCGGAATTGATTGCCCAAAGTCTTAGCAAATCTATCAGCGTGTAGCTACTCGCTTCGAATGCGCTCTGAATATGCGCGGATCTTCTTCAAAACTCGCGGATCCGCTTTTGCGCATCCGTAGCTTCTGCCCAAGCTATATCGAAGCTTGACAGCAGGTACTCGGCGTAGTCAGGATCATCAGTCCAGAATGCCACGATCTTGTCATCAAGTGAGAGATCTTCGACGTTGAGGTGAATGGAACTAATGCTTTGACTTTTGTCTCCGACGAGCATAAACGAGCCCGTGTAGATTTCAATATGGCGCACGGCTTCCCCATTGTCGATGAGTTCGCTTACAGTTTCGACGTATGGAGATGAGATCGTAGTGATTCCGCGCACTCGTCCACCCTTTTGTATCAGGCTTTTCGCTTTCACGTTGTATTTCGCAGCCATCACCAACATAGGTGCAGGGATAATCCACGCAATCTCTCTCTCTGCAGATTCTATGATCGTTGAGCCCACCGCTATGGCGTCTTTCACACTTTCAACGATTGTCTCCCTAACCATTAATAGAACGAAGTGTCTTAGGGTTTATAAAGTTGCGTGACATCATTTCTTCACGTGCTATTACGCCGAGGAGCTGAGTCTCAGTGAGCTGTATGCAACATTGAGCGTTCTCATTGCCGAGCGTCCGCTCTTCACGTCTGCGGCGGACCTCGTTTTAAAAGCTCTTGAATCCGCTCTGCCGCTGGAACTGACTGTTTCCACAACATTTCGAACGTAGACGCGAGATGCTGGGCATACGTAGGATCGTCGGTCCACAAGGCTGCCATCGGTGAGCTCAGCGAGACGCGAGCGGGGATACTAATTGCCGTCACACTAGTTTTTCGGTCGAACACGACAAACGTGACGCTGTGCTGATCGATATGGCGCACTTCTTCGCCGATGTTCAATAGCTCGCGTACGTTGTCGATAACGGGATATGAGACGTCGATTATCGTTCTTGCTTTCCTCCGCGCTGAATGAACTCTCCGGCGGCATCGTTGATGCCAAACAATGAGGTAACGACCGACGCCAGGCCAGGTACGGCTACAAGCCATTCCTCCTTCATCGAGTCCAACAGGGGTAAAGCAGCAGCGACGAGTTCCTTGACGCTCTTGATGATCTTGAACGTCGTAACTTCGTCCGAGGGTCGGAACCGCTGTTGCTTGGAGAGCTCCTGCAGCTCCCGCTTTCGCGCTTCCATCTCGCGCAATTCGCTCTCGGTTTCTTGAGTGCGGACTCAAGTGCGGTGTCGAGGTCCACGCGGCGTAGGTTGTTGGCATGGAGATAAAGATGGGCTTCCTTTTCGTTAAGCTCGAAGCCAGTGAGACTGGTGATGAATGTTGCCTCGTTATCCATAGCCACAACCATTCCGCGGCAGACTGTAGATAAACGTTACTACTAATAGCTCAGATTAAGAGGCTCCTTAGCGGCAACCGCCGGTTAAAAAACGAAAGGCGTGCGATCTATAGCTCTCGTACCCGCTTTTCTGCATCGACTGCTTCGTTCCATGCAGTCTCAAACGTGGCGGTCAGAAAATCAGCGTAGGCTTGGTCATCGGTCCAGAACGCCACTATCGGATCGTCAAGCGAGAACTCGGTATTCACGTTGATCGAACTAATGCTTTCTTTTTTGTCTCCGATAAGCATGAATGCTCCCTGGTACTGGTCGATGTGGCGCACTTCTTCGCCGTTGTCCAAGAGCTTGCGGACGATATCAAGGGAGGTTCCTGAAATCTTGGTGATCCCCCGTACGCGTCCGCCTTTTTCTATCAACATTTTGGACTTCTTTGGTAAACCGAATTGAAAGGAGAAGGCCAATATAGCAGGTTCGAGAAGCCACACGACTTCCTTCTCCGCAGATTCTATGATATTTGAACCTACGGCTAAGGCGTCTTTGACACTTTCAATAATGATTCGCTCGGCCATTATCATCAGATAACGTCGTCGAGCTTATAAAACTGTACCTCCGAACGCGTCGCAAGGCTTATCGTCGCTCGGATGCGCCCTTTGGGGGGCAAGAACCTGTTAGATCTGTAATGCCGGCCACACGGCGGTATGTTTTCTTCAAAGTGAATCCCAAACGGCAAAAAAAAGAACGATGAAGCTCACTAGCACCGGTCGTCGGCGCCATCGATCGTTGTTTTGCTCTCACTCAATTTACACTCTGTTGCGGCGCTTCATTATAGCTTTATTGGGACAAGCGGCAGTCGCCGGTTGGTTTTAGACTGAGCACTTGCCACAACGGTTGACGCGGGCCCGGCTAGCGCTTCAGGATTCATTCTAGGCGTAAACGAAGGCCGTTGCTCAGCTGCGCTATCTATACAAAACTGAAACGTCTTAATTCGATGGAGCGATGGACTCTAATGACGGGTGTCCTTGCTTCAGCAGCTCGTCTATGCGCTCTTTTGCGCATGACGCCTGCTCCCAAGCCATCTCAAACGCGCTCACAAGAAATTCCGCTTGCGCAACGCTATCGCTCCATAGCGCCGCAACATTTTCGTCTAGAGAAAGGGCAGCCTTCAGAGTGGCGTGAATGAGGCTGATGCTTCGCTTGCCATCGGCCACTAGCAGCGTCATGCCGCGGTATGGGTTTATATGTCGCAGTTCAATGCCACCTTCCAGGTACTCGCGTCCCGCAGAAAGGTTCTGGAGTGAGATTTCAAGCACGCCGCGAACATGCACGTCGCGGCCCACGGCACATTTGAGATGATCCAGCAAGCCTCCCATCGTGATGAGGTTGAATTGAGGATGGGCGACGAAGACAACAGACGTCTCTGCCGAGTTGATGAGCTGCGAGATGGCAGCAACAAGTTCGCCGACGATTTTCAACATCTTGAACGCGTGAGCGTTGTCTGCTCCGCGGCTGAGCGCGCCGTTTGTTTCCCCCACAAGCTCATTCTTGACCCTCTGCAACCGACGCAGCTCGTGCTGGCGGAACATGAGCGCGGCATCGAGCGCTTCGTCAAGGTCTACAGGCGCGTAGCGTGACGAATCTCTCACGCTTTTCACGATCATACCTGCGTCAATCAATCTTGCGCATCGGCGATAAGCGTCCTCACGGTACGTTTTGAGAGATCGCGCGAGGTCGCCAGCGCGCTTCGGTCCGTACTTGAGCAAGTGCACGTAGAGCTGAGCCTCCTTTTCACCGAGCCCGAACTCACTAAGCAGTTTTGTAAGCGCTTGCTCGTTGTCGAGTGCGAGAGCCTTAGATGGGGGGGTTTCGTCTGAGGCAAGGAATTGCGTGTCATTCACGAGCACACTGAGCTCCCTCTTTATCTCCTCCATCCGGCGAAGTTCGCGTTGGCGGGGGAGCAGCACGGCGTCGAGCGCATCGTCTAAGTGCATCGCGGTATAGACAGACGGGCTCTCCCTCTTTGCGGTCACCATGGTCTTATCGGCGAGGCTTGCAAGTTTTCGATAAACCTGCAGGCGATACGTTTTGAGAGATCGCGCGAGGTCGCCAGCGCGCTTCGGTCCGTACTTGAGCAAGTGCACGTAGAGCTGAGCCTCCTTTTCACCGAGCCCGAACTCAGTCAGCAGTTTTGTGCAGGGTTCTGCATTGATGCCATAGGCCCCGTTATTCGTGCGGTAACTCGGCATCTCACCAAACATCGTGATCCCCCGCAAAATGTGTGTTCGCCATTTTTTCTTCGCGCGCCTCTGCAGCGCCGCCAGCGTAAAGCGCTGCCCATGTGCGCGACGCGTTGGTGTAGTTCACGCCACAGTGCAGCTCGTAATTTACCGCGTTTGTCAAGCGTTGTGCGCACCTGCGGCAGTGGGGGTCGAGCGCGGCGTTAAGGCAGCCAAAGTGGACCCCGTAATAGCACCCCGAATTCTTCGTGACCATGTCCGTTGCCTCCTGCTGATCCTGCGCGAAAAAGCGGTATAAGGCCGCGTGAACACATTTGTGTGTCACAGCTTGGTGGAGGCGACCAACGCTTCGAGCACTAGCCGGCGCTCTCGCTGTAGCCACACACACAAAAAAAATCTCAGATTACCGATGCACGAACCTGTAACGTTTGTGCACGCCTTTCCTCGTCGCGCGGGTGTTCAGAGGTAATAAGTCGATTACCGCTGAAACGCGTCGCGCGCCAAGTTGGCTACCGCAAATGCCGGGAACACTTTTGAAAGCTCTTTGCCGTACTGCTGTGAGAGCAAGTGGCACTCAAGTCTCACTTTTGAAGCGGCTTTAGCTATGAGAAACTCTCCGAGGCCCGCGCCCACGACCGCGTTTAAGTCGTGTTTGCGTGCTTGAAAAGCGAGGGCTTGAGCAAGCTCATCGGTCTGGGCGCGCTCTACCTGTCGGGCAACGTCGCGAGCGTTCTTTCGGCCAAGCTCATCCACGTCACAAAGCAGGACTCTAGCGATTCTTCGATAACAGGCCTCAAGATCGCGCGGTCGGGCATCCGGCGTGTCGCACGCGTAATCCTCGGCGTTAATGTTACCGAGAACGCGATGGGCGTCGGCGGCAATCGCGAACAGTTCGGAAGCCAGCCAATACTTCTCCCCATTGAGGGTTACGAGCCGCAAAATGGTCGCGATATTGGTTCTAAGCGCTCCAGTGTAGATGAGCTCACGTTCTCGCAACCGCTCAAAATCCGTTGTCATGGCGGCTGGTTTTCCGTCCCGTATGGGAATCACGTCGCACGTCGTGCTCCCCAGATCCACGAATATGCAGTCCGTGACACACCGTGAAACAAAAGCGGCTGAAGCCGTCCAGTTTGATGCGGCGTACAAGGAGGCCTCGCTCTCAGCGATCTGCCGCGTAAACTGGCCGCGAACGTTCAGATAGCACGGCCTCGCAAAAACTGAGTCGACTAAAGACGCGATCGAGCAGATCCCTTCCTTCTTACTCTTGAACGCGTCGGCGAGCTCGCCTGTGATCACGACGCCCACGCGTGTCGGCTGAAACTCCTCCCTTATGCGTCGCAACTCGCCGGCGAGGTCGTTGTCCCGCCACAGTGGCAGGTAAAGGCTTCTCGCCTCCCCGCTGGCGGACGCTACTTTTGTATTTGCTCCCCCGATGTCGATTCCAATCGTATCGCTTAGGGCCATTTGGGTGCTCAAACGGGGCTAGATGGTTCCGCAGTTGGTTCGGAAGGTGTGTGTGCCATGTGGTGTCAGAAGCGTCGGTAATTCTTGCCCGAATCGCGCTTTGAGAATCAAATCGGCAACGTTGCCTATCACTTTATCGACACTAACGATGGCTGTCGTCGGACGTGGATTCACGTCGACGATGTTAACGACGCCGTCGGGCTGAAGCACGATGTCGACGCCGACGTACCCTTCGCAACCTAGCAGCTGTGCGGCTCTCACCGCTTGAGTAATAACGTTGTTGGCGTTAGGGACTGCGTACGGCGTCGTGTTCCCGACGTAATGGATCGCATCATCTATGCGAAGGTGCTGCTTGTTGATCGATAACGGAAGCGCTGTCCTGCCAATGATGAGGCTTACGCTTATGTGGTCTCCCGTCACGAACCTCGAAACAAGCGTGTTCTCGTCCACGCCGTTGGCCTCGAACGTTTCGACGATCCTGATCCTTTCCGCGCCGCAGCCGTAGCGTGGCTTCAAAACGTACGGGCCTGTCAGAGGGCTTATTTCAGGAACGGTCAGTGATCCTTCCGAAAGCGCGAGAGACGCGCTGAGTTTGTCCGCCGCTCTCCTCACTGCCTCTGCCGGACACCCGAGATTCGTGGTGTGCTGTTCCACGAGCGCGGTGAAATCGTACAGGACGTTGTCGGGTGCTATGATCATCCCTGCGTCACAGGATCGTGCTAGTTGCTTTACCTGGCTGCAAAAAATGTCAGCGTCGCCTGTGCAAAGTCGCGGCACGTGCACGACGTGCCCGCTGCGTTGAAAGCCTCCTTTCAGCGTTTCGAGCAAGGCTCGCCCTGCTTCAGCGAGATCGGGAAGCATCGCGCTTGCGTATTCGGCCAAGAGTATGTCCACAGAGCCTCCTAGGATTCATTGTGGCGCGCTATCAGTCAGGGTCGCATGAACCGTTGAAACGAGCTTTCGGAATGTCGCGTTGCTCGGTATGACGTCTGCGCGCACCTCGTAACTGCCGAGCGCTTCTGCTGTCGGCCTTCCGATGGCGCCGACGACCCGATTCGCAAATCTCTCGATGAGGTGTTTTTTCATCCCTATTCGGTCGGCGCAGTCGAACAGGGCGCGCACCGTCATGGCACTCGTAAAGAGAACGCCGGCGACGTCGCTTTCTACCAGCTCGCGTATGAAGTTACGTTGCTGCTGGCCGCAGAGCTTTTTCAGGGTGTACAGCACGATCTCGTTTACGGTGGCACCGCTGTTCTGGAGCCCTTCCGTTAGTTCGGAGCTGCCAAAAGCGCTGCGCAACACCCATATGTTCTTGCGCGCAGCATCGCTCAGCATTTGAACGATGCCGCTTGAGCTATACTCTGACGGCATCAGGTCGACGCGGAAATGTGCTTTGAGCAACGCGCTTCTCGTCTTGGGACCTATGGCAACCACTTGCGTTGAAGACGGAAAGCTTGCCGCGTTCAATCTGAGTTCCGCGCAGCTGCGCGCGCCGTTTGCGCTCGTAATCACAACGTAGTCGACGCGGCCCGTTTTGAGTTCGTCCAAGAACGTAGGCCAGAGTAAGTCTCGTATCGGTACGATGTCAACCATTGTGGTCGCGAGCACGCCGTACCCAAAGGATTCGACAACTTTCTTCGAATCCTCGAGTTGGTTGTCAGGTCGAATGATTGCTAGGGTCTTCATCGCTTGGCTGTAGGATGTGTTTGAGTTTGACCACGTCGCCGATGATCAGCACCGCTGGGGCTTTCAGGTCGGCATCTTTGGCCTTGCGTGCGATGTCGCTAAGAGTCCCGACGACAACTTTCTGGCGTGGCGTCGTTCCCTGTGCTATGATTGCAGCAGGCGTTTGTGCGTTCTTTCCACACGCGACCAGGTTCGAGACGTTTTCTGCGAGCGTGCCCACGCCCATCAGTACGACGAGGGTGCCATCAAGCTGTGCGAGGACTTCCCACTGCAGCCGATTGCCCGCCGCCTCATGACCCGTAATGATGGTGACGCTTGAGGCGTAGTCTCGGTGCGTGACCGGTATGCCGGCATACGCAGGAACGGCGACCGCCGATGAAATGCCGGGCACGACCTCCACGTCGACGCCGTGGCGCATGAGTTCCTCTGCCTCTTCTCCTCCCCGACCAAACACGAAGGGATCACCTCCTTTGAGCCGCACGACGGTCTTGCCTTGACGAGCGTAGCTGACAAGCAGCTCGTTTATCTTGTGCTGCGGCACCTTGTGGCGGTCCGGATCCTTTCCGACATCCAAGAGCTCCGTCCCGTGGGGAACGAGCGCGACGATGCGGTCGTCGACGAGTTTGTCGTATAACACCACGTTGGCGTCTTTGATCACGCGCTCTGCTTTTCGTGTCAGCAGGTCCGGATCACCCGGGCCCGCGCCTACCAGAAAGACCTTTCCTTTGCTGCGGCGTGTCGGGGTCATAGGTCGACTAAGCGCTGAAGCCGGTTGCGATGGCTTCTGCAATCAACGCTTCACCTCCGTTTTCTTTTAGTCGGAGTGCGAATGCTCGAGAATCGTGGTCGTAGTTCTCGATGGACATGTGATCGGCGAGGCGGACCGCCCGCTGCCCATCAAGGGAGAGCACCTCGGCGGTGACGCTGACCGAGTCGCCTTGGAGTTGCGCGAAGACGCCGAGGGGAACCAAACATCCGCCGCCCAGAGTCTCCATGATGATGCGCTCGACCATCGCTTCGACGAGCGTGGCTTTGTCATTGAGTGCAGAGATGGCCTCATACTCTCGGATCTCCTCGCTCGCCATTATGCCGATTATTCCTTGATTCGGAGAGGGCACGAACGGCAAGCGCTTCTGCTTGATGCGCACGCCCAAACGCTCGAGCCCTGCTTCCGCGAGAACGATCGCGCTAAACTCGCTCGCTCTCAGTTTTCGCATTCGCGTGTCCACGTTGCCTCGAATTTGTCTGCGAACGTCCTGCGGAAAGTAGCGCGCCAATTGCGCGTGCCGTCTCAAGCTCGAGGTGCCTACGACGGCTCCGTCACGCAGCGGACGTTCAAATATAAGAACGTCATACGGTGAAGCACGCGGCAGCACGGCACACACGCCTGTCTCCTGCGGCCGTTTCGTGGGCACGTCCTTCATACTGTGCACCGCCACGTCGATGTCGCCAGCGAGCATTCGGTCGTCGATCTCGCGCACAAACGCCCCGATGCCGGCCTCGCGGAAGGGCTTGTCGGTGAAGCTGTCGCCGCTCGTTTTTACGATGACAAGCTCGCCCTCTACACCGTTTTTTGCTAGCACGCGCTTAACGGTCTCTGCCTGAATCAATGCGAGTTTGCTGCCTCGGGTGCCGATACGCAGTATGTTGATCACTCTCTATTCGTTGTTCGCAGTCGCCACTGCGTGCTAGTAACCCGGGGTGTCGACGTCAAGGCTGTAAAGCTGTTCGAACGCGTTTGCGCACGCACGGATGGTGTACTCCAGATCTTCGTTTGAGTGTGCCAGTGAGATAAAGTTGGTCTCATATTGCGACGGAGCCAAGAAGATTCCTTCGTCGCGCATATACGCGCTGAATTTCTTGTACAGGTCGGCGTCGCAGGTCAGCGCGTCCCGATAGTTCCTGACCGGTTTTTCGGTGAAAAAGACCTGGAACAGTGTCCCTATCCCCTGCACCGAGATATGGACGTCGAGCTCTTCGAGGAGGTCGACAAGCATCCGTCTAAGGAGGTCCCCCAAGCCGTTGACGCGTCGATAACCCTCCTCGTTTAACACGCTAAGCGTCGCCAGGCCCGCGGCGAGTGAAACGGGATGTCCGCTGAACGTCCCCGCGTTAAACACGCCTCCCGACGGGGCAACACATTCCATAATCTCCCTTGTGCCGCCAAAAACCCCCATCGGAAATCCTCCGCCGACGATTTTTCCGAGGGTGGTCAGGTCAGGAGTGACCCCGTAAAGGCACTGTGCCCCGCCGATACACAGTCGGAAGCCGGTAATCACTTCGTCAAATATCAGCAGCGTCTCGTTCTCTTCGGTAACTTTTCGTACGTCCGACAGGTAAGTCTCTTCGGGCACTACTGGCCCGATGTTGCCCATCACCGGTTCAATGATAAGACATGCTGCGTCATTTCTTTCTAAAGCGCCTGAAAGGGCTTCAACGTCGTTGAACGGCACTTGCACTGTGTGTTTCACCGCCGCTGCGGGAACCCCCAACGAGCTCGCAGCCGAGATGGCGGCTGAGCCTGGCTTTACAAGTACCGCGTCATGCGCGCCGTGGTAGCCCCCCTCGACCTTCACGATGGTGTCTTTTCCGGTAAACCCTCGGGCGGCGCGAATCGCGCTCATCGTGGCCTCGGTACCCGTCGATACGAACCGAAGCATCTCCATTGACGGGAAGTCCGCTTGAATGCGCTCCGCGAGGTCAATCTCAGCCTTGACCGGGGTGCCATAGTCCCACCCCGACTTCAGCTGTGCGGCCACCGCCGCGTAGACCGCCGGGTGAGCGTGGCCAAGGATGAGCGGGCCGTATCCCATGCAATAATCAATGTACAGGTTGCCGTCGGCGTCCCATATGCGAGAATCGCTCGCCTTCTGGACGTAAAACGGATACGGGTCAATCGCCCGGACCGGGCTTGAAACGCCGCCAGGCATCAGCTTTCGGGCTTTTTCATACAGCTTCGCAGACTCGTCTGTTCGCATCGGTACACTCCTTCACTGTGAAGCCAGTCTCTTTGCGGCCTCTTTGGCAAAATACGTTACGATCATATCGGCTCCGGCGCGCTTTATTGAAAGGAGCGTCTCGTAGATAGCTTCATCCGTCAAATGGCCGTTGTCGATCGCTGATCGCAACATTGCGTATTCCCCGCTGACGCTGTACGCTGCGACCGGGACGCCGAAGGTGTGCTTGATCCGGTAGATGATATCCAGATAGGGCAGTGCCGGTTTGATCATAATGATATCGGCACCCTCCTCCAAGTCCAAACGCACCTCACGTACCGCTTCGTTGGTGTTGGCAGGGTCCATTTGATGTGCTGAGCGATCGCCGAACGCGCACCCCGAGTCCACGGCGTCCCGGAACGGCGCATAGAAGCTCGAACAGTATTTTGCGGCGTACGGCATGAGGGCGACCGCGTCAAACCCTTCTTCGTCGAGCTTCGTTCGTATCGCGCCGACCGTCCCGTCGATCATGCCCGATGGCGCGACAATGTCGACCCCGGCGCGCGCGTACGATGCCGCGACCCGTTGGAGCATCTCCAGGGTCGGATCGCGGCGGATGGTGCCCGCTGCATCGACGATGCCGCAGTGTCCGTGGCTCGTGTACTCGCACAGGCACGTGTCGGCGATAACCGTGGCTTTTGGCACGTTCGCCTTTATCGCACTTATGGTATCTTGCACGATGCCGCTGAGCGCGGAGCTCCCCGTCTCGTCTTTGTGGCGTGGCACCCCGAACACGATCACGGCGGGAATGCCCAGCTTCGTGACCTCCTCGGCTTCGAGTATGGCGGTTTCAACGGTATGACGAGAAAACCCCAGCAGGGAGGGAATCGAGACCGGCGCTCGCAGGTTCTCGTCGACAAACAGCGGGCATATCAAGTCGTGCGGGTGCAGTGACGTCTCTCGAATCAGCGTGCTGATGCCCTTTTTTCGGAGCCGTGCGGGTCGACCGGCCACGTTAATCAGCCTCGCGTTTGAAGAGCTTGTGCGCCGAGCGCATCAGGTCATCATCGTCGTTAGCCGCCGCCTCTCGCAGCGAAGCGGTCAGCTCGAACAGCAGCTTGTTGACGATCGAAGCGGTGAGATCGTCTAGGATCTGTTGATAGTTGCGCAAGTCGTCCGCGCTTTGCATGCGTTTGCGCGCTTTTTCCAATTCGCGAATCCTGAGCTCCTCTGCGCTCTGATACAAGCCTGCGATCAGCTCATTCGCGCGGGCTTTCTTATACTGCTCTTCGAGAAGGTTTAACTCCTGATTGATGATCGCGACCACCTTTCCGATCTCAGAACGCCGCTTTTTGAGGTTTTCCTCGGTGATTTTTCGGAGGTCGTCTATGTTGTGCAGCTCAACGTTGTCGATCGTCGCCGCGGCCTCTTCGACGTCGCGCGGGTTGGCGATGTCGATAATGACGAGCGAGTGGCCGTCTCGCCGCTGCATCGCGCGCCTCACCTGATCACGCGTCAATATGTAGTGCGGCGCGGCCGTCGCGCTTATGACGAGGTCCGCTTCGCACAGGTAATCGTCTATTGTGTCAAATCGTATCGCCGTTCCGCCAAGCTGCTTGGCGAGGGTTTGGGCCCGTCGAAAGGTTCGGTTGGACACGAACATCGCTTTCAGTTTTCGCTCGGCGAGGGCGACCGCCACGAGTGTTCCCAGCTCACCGGCCCCGATGCTCAGAATTGACTTGTCGTCGAGGGTGCCCATGAGACGTTCGGCCAGGTCGACGGCGGCAGAGCCGACGGAGACTGAACCGCGGTTGATCTGCGTCTCGGTACGCACGCGCTTTCCGACCTTGATGGCCTTGGAAAACGCCAAACTCAGCTCTGGTCCCAGCGTTCGCTCTTTGCTCGCGGTTTCCACTGCATCCTTAAGCTGACCGAGTATTTGGTCCTCACCGATGATCATCGAATCGAGGCCCGATGCCAGGCGCATCAGGTGTCGGAGTGACTCGCGTGACTCATTATGGGCGATGAGCTCGTGGGGCACGGACGGGAAGAAACGTGCGGTGAAAGCGGCGACGTCGAACTCGCTGTTGACGTCAAGGTAGAGCTCAACCCGGTTGCACGTCTGGACGATGGCACACTCACGGACACCGTCTGCTGAACGCATAGCCCGCAACGCGTCCTCTGGGTTGTCGATGCGGGCGCACTCGAGATCGTTCAGGCTTGCCCATTTGTGCGAGATTGAGACGTTGGTGATCCCGTTCACGTTAGAACCCCTTATGTCGTGGCGCGCGGCTTCGTTCGCTCGTGTTCCACGATTTCAAGCGCCGTGTGGAGCCCTGCGTCGTAGCTGCGCGCCAGTGCCGTCCACACGCCGTGGTCATTGATGATTGACTCAAGGATGCGCCTTCGCTCAAGCTGGCTGTCAATCTCCTTTTTTAGAATGCTTCGCAGCTCGTTTTGGAGCGTAACCATGAGGGCGACGTTCTCGATGAGCTCCTCGATGCGCAGCCTCAGAAATCGGGCTGCCGCGGGACTTTTGCCCATCGTCGAGATCCCAATGTGGATGTCGTCCTTGTGGATGACCGACGGCACGATAACCTCGCCGATATCGTCAACCTGGTTTACGAGGATGTTCAAAGCCTTTGCCTGATCGGCTATCAACCCGTTGAGCGCGCGGTTGTTGGTCGCAGGAACGACGATGAACGCGCCGTCGAGGTACTTTTTGACGTCTTTTAGATCGTCGACGATCGCGTCGACAAGCCCACTGTCTGCCATTTTCATCAATTCAGGGGTGAAGCTGGTGCTCACCACTTTGGTTAGCCCGTAGGCGCAAAACATCTTAGCCTTCCTCTCTCCGACGTGTCCACCGCCGAATATGACGATGCACTTGTCTCGCAGGTCGATAAAAAGGGGCACGTGAGCCATAACAATGCCAACTCTGAACGGTGTGTCGCTTGCTGACCGCTCGCCAAAATGACGCAGCGCTCGTTTTAGGATAGCCCGGCTGGTTCAAATTCCTACCACGTCATCCTGGTATAAATGCTTACCTCCGGCCCGGCGGCGCCAGGATCGTCGTCACGTCGCTGTTTCAGGCTAAAAATCGCGGGGAGAGGGAAAAAGCTGGGGGTCGCCCCTTTACTCGTGCGTCGTGTTTTCTTCGGGCGACTTCACGTCGATTTCTATGTTTTTGACCGTCCCGTCATCAGTTTCTACTACGGCAATCAATTTGATCAGCTTTCCTGCCTGCAGGTCGATCTTCTGCGCGGATTCCTGCGATACCAATTTGCGTAGTGACTCTTGAGCCCGCCGCTTCACCATGTCACTCGGATCTTGCAGCGATTTGGTCAATGCATCGAACGCCTTGCTATCGGCGATCGCCCCGAGGGCCTTGGTTGCACTGTATCGGATGATCGCGTCTCGGTCGGAAAGCAGCGCTATCAGAGGCTCTATGGCACGCGCATCGCCGATCTGCCCAAGGGCTTCGATCGACCAGTAACGCGTGTTTAGGTCTGGGCCATGAATGACCCGCAGTAATGGCTTGACGGCTGGCCGGCCGATTTTCGCCAGCGCCTCGGCACAATACGCGTCGATGCCGCCCCACGTTTTTTTGAAGGCGCCGATGAGGTACAGAACAGCCCGTGCAGAGCCGATCTCTCCCAACGCCCATGCGGCATTCCGGCGTACTGGCCAGTGATCGTCGTTTAGCGCCTCTATCAAGGCGTCGGTGGCGGCTTCGTCCTTCAGCCCTCCGAGCCCCTCGGCGACCTGCGATCGAATGTCTGCGTCGGGGTCTTTCAGCGCATTAATCAGTCCATAGAGGTTTTTTTTCTCCTTGAGCTTCGCGATATCGACTGGTCCCATATGCGCGTACCCTTGATTGTCGGCGAGCGAATTCTGCGCGTTGTCAACAAACAGCTAGTCAGTAATTCTCGCAGTCGACCCACTTTTTGAGAGCACGACGACGCGACTAACGGGAGATCCCGCGGCGACAGCGTAGCCTACTCGTTCTGCGATATCGTACGCAAACGACATAACGCCTTCGTACGACATCATCGCCGTGCGCGGCAGTCGTTTTCGCGAGAAGCCGAGGTGCATATACGATTTCACCTCGACGTAGTCGGGTTCGGCCAATTCGATGAGCTTCGCGTAGCCCGGCTCTCCGAAAGCGTTGACCTCGTTTGCAAGCGTGATGCGAATCGCCGTGCGCGAGGGATGATCAACGAGAACGCGCAGCGACTCGAGCAGGTGCTCAAATCGACGCGTTTGCGGCCTGCAGACCGCATAGAAATGCTCTTCGTCCGGGCTATTCAGTGAGACATAGAGTTGGGTCGGGCGTATGTCTTCGAGCACCTCCGGGTGACTGCCGTTTGACACGACGAAGGTTGTCATGTGTTCGCCGTGGTAGCGTTTGATAAGCTCGTCGAGATACGGGTAGAGCGTTGGTTCGCCGCTAAGTGAGATGGCCACTTGGCTCGGATTATAAGCTTCTTCCAGCTTGTGCACGTCCGTTGTCGAGGAGCCTTTATAGCCTGAGATAAGCCTCCTCTGTGCCGCTATCGACCCTTCGACGAGGGTCTGCGGCTCGTCGAAGGTGACCTTCTCTGCCGCGTCGAGATCAGTGGCCCTCCAGCAGTGAAGGCACTGCTGATTGCAGCGCAGTGTCGGCGTCATTTGAATGCACCGGTGGGCGTGAATACCGTAGAACTGCTCTTTGTAGCACACGCCTTCGTCGCGGAGTGACTTTTTCAGCCAAAGACAGGGTTTGACGGCCCCGCCGCAGCCGACGGCGTGATAACCCTGTTTTGCCAGCGTCTGGCGGTAGGACAGGGGGGCTGACTCGCTAGCCTTCTTTCGTCGCATAAACGGGCACTCCGTACACTCACATCGAATCTACGGGTTCGATTCCGAGACAATTCAGTACGTTTCGTAACACGATGCGCGCACACGTCACTAACGCCAGCCGCGCGCGAGACATCGCGGGTTCTGCTGAGAGCACGGGCATGAACCGATAGAACTGATTGAACGCCTCAGCAAGCTCGCGCGCGTAGGCGGCCAGCGCGCTTACGCTGAAGTTCGCCGTGACGTCCTCGATCACTGCGGGAAACAGTGCACACAGCTTAATGAGCTTTACCTCGTATTCATCGGTCAGCAAGTCTGGCTCGTACTGATTGTCGAATGTGGTTTTTGTTAGTATGCTGGTCGCGCGCGCGTGCGCGTACTGCAAAAACGGTCCTCCCTGACGTTCGAAATCGAGGGCTTCGTTCCAGTCAAAGACCATCGACTTGTCCGTCGACACCCGGAGCATATCATAACGCGTCGCGCCGATGCCCACCGCTTGTGCTATCGCGCGCTTTTCGTCTTCTGACAGCGTCGGGCGCCGCTTGTCGACCTCTTCGTAAGCTTTTTCGGTCACCTTTTCTAATACCTCGTCTGCGCTGATGAAATGGCCCCGACGCGTACTCATTGAGCCCTCGGGTAGCGAGACGAACTCAAAAAACACGACCTCGGGGGCGTTGATGGTCAGCAGCTCGAGCACTTTGCCGACCTGAAGGGCGGTCAGCCTGTGGTCGGCGCCGAGTACGTTGATCATGCGGTTGCATCGTCCCGCCTTCCAGACGTGGTAGGCGATATCGCGCGTCGCGTACACCGACGTGCCGTCAGAGCGCCGCACCACGAGGTTCTTGCTGATACCGAACGGCGATAAATCGACGTGCGTTGACCCATCACGTTCGGTGACTCCATGGTTTCGCAGCTCGGCGATGATGCCGTCGATGTCGTCGAGGAACTCGCTCTCCCACACAAACCGATCGTGGGCGACGTGAAGGTTTTTGAGGGTCTCGTTAATGCCGCGCAAGCAAAATTCGACCGCGTCCTTGAAAAGCCACTCTACGTCTTGATCGCCGCTTTCGAAGCGCTGCATAAGCTGCCGGACTTCAACGAGCTTCGTGGGGTGGAGCTCCACATCGGCGTTCGCCTTGACATAGATATCAGCGGTGGCGTGATCTGACTTCTTCCCCTCGGTGAGCGCGAAGTTCATAATGCCCCAGACGACGAGCGCGATCTGTCTGCCCATATCGTTGACGTAGTATTGGGTCTCTACGTGGTACCCTGCCTGCTGCAGACAGCGCTTCAGTGTGTCGCCGATCACCGAGTTACGAATGTGACCGATGTGCAGGGGTCCGTTAGGGTTCGCTGAGGTGTGTTCGAGAATCACCACCCCCTTCGCGTCGATGCCGCCGTAGTCACGATCCGCCTGAAGCACGGTGCTGAGCGTATGACGTAGGTAGTCAGTGCTTACGAAGAAGTTGATGTACGGTCCCGCTGTCTCGGCCCGCGCTACGAGCTCGTCAGCGCCGAGGTACTTGGTGACGTTTTGCGCAATCTCATGAGGCTTCAGTCTGAGAACGGGCGCGAGCTTAAAGGCTATGAGGCTGGTCAGATCGGCATAGCCAGGCTTGACGGTAAGTGCGAGGTCGTCGCATGGATACTGGCACTTTTGCAACGCCTCAGCTAACACCTGCTCGACGTGCCTGCGGAAGGTCAGAAACACGAGGCCCTCCTTAGTGCTCGTCGATCGCAAAGCGCAGAATTGCTGCGATGCCACCGAATGCTCGCATCAGCTGCTCTCCCTCGTTGAAGTCAGTCGAGATGAATTCCACCGCTGTGCCTGTGTCTCCTGCTCGGCGGATGAGCTCATCAACGACGTCTTCCTCGTGCACGCGTTCCATGGAGCCCTCACACTTGGGGCACACGCCCGTCCCTTTTATCCCGCGAATCGTCTCTTCGAGCGTGAACCCGCACAGAGGACAGCTGTTGGTCACGCGTTGAATGCGAAGCGCCTCTGAGAGAAGGAGGGTGTCGACGGCGCCCAGCTGCAGCGCCTTTCGCACCTGTTTCTCTCCGTAGGTCGCCTTGTTGGAATCGTGCACGAGCTCCTTGAGGAAGCGCTCTACTGCATTCTTCTCGCGCATCAAGTCGAGCTCTTGCAGCACTTCGGCGCCGTTTTCGACGAGTTCGGAGAGGCCGAACTCGTCCGTGTAGGAGGCGTCGAACGCCCCAAGAATCCGCTGTTGCAGTTCGTGATGGAGGTACTCCCCGTCGACGAATTCTTCCTTGGTCGGGCTGGGCCCCCCGATGAGCACGCCTTTGAGTTCAGGGTGTTGGAGAAACTCGTTGTTCGCCGCCTCCCCGATGCGCTTGTAGAACTCGTGAATGGCGATGAGCCGTAGCCGCTCAAAACGGCGCTGCGACTGTCCGCCCTTCGTGTGTTTGCCTGGGACCCCTGAAGTGAGGTGCTTCGCCGGCTCGATGCGCTTGCCGTCGAGAATGCCGACTGTCGCCTCGTTTCGGTCGAGCACGACGAGTCCAAAAACGTCCTTTTCCTTGAGCATTTCCTTGAGGGGCTCTAGGTTGAAGGTCGAATCGCAGCGGTACTGATAAGATTTGATGGGTTCGATCGGCTCAACGACAAGCGTTTCCATGGTCGTCTTGTCGCCGCCGAGCGATATCGTCCCGGTGAAGATAACAAGGCCTTTTGACGGCGGAAAGCGATAGTACTTGAGGCGCGACATGATCGACGAGAGCGCGCTCTGTACGTTGGTTCGCGTGCTCTTGGACTTGATGTTCGCCGCTTGGCCGTACTCGTCGCGTAGCTGGCTCGTCACATCTGAGATCTGCTTGTCGGGCGGGATGTAGATGGTGATGAGCTCCGTCGCTTGGCCCTTCTTGCCCTCGAGGTTCTCGATAACGCGCTTGAATTCGTAGCGCTTTATTGATTCGATTGGGTCGCTCATATCGGTAGATCTCCGCCTTGTACACGGACAAAAAGTCAAAAAGGACCACGCGTTTTGCAGCCGGTCGCTCGATAGAGGATATAGTGAGCGCTTTATTTAAAAACCTTTTAGCGCGCATACAGCCAAGCGGGGCGAGGGAAGCTATATATGGCCGCGGGACAAAATTACGTACAGAACACGAGGCTCACGCGGTTCTTCTTGTGACCAGGTGCTGCGATGAGCTTCGCATCCTTGCTCGTTATAGGAGTCAATCTACATGTGTCTTGCAATTCCTGCAGAGGTTATTAAGGTCGAAGGGAATAAAGGCGTCGTCGACTACGGCGGTTTAGAACAGGAGATAAGCCTGGATCTCGTCGAGGACGTCCGTCCAGGGGACTACGTGCTGATCCACGTAGGCTTCGCCATCGAGAAGCTCAGCAAGGAAGCTGCGCTCGAAACGCTTGCGATTTTTAAGGAGTTGGAAGAGCTCGAGCAGGAAAATGCATGAGTTTGGCATCGCGACCGAAATCGTCAACGTCGTGAAAGAAACGGTCGAGAGCCGTCCGGTGAAACGGCTGATCTCGGTGACCGTCGAGGTCGGGCAGCTCGCGATGGTGAACCCCGAGCAGCTCAAATTCTCCTTTGAGATGATTACTGAAGGCGGCCCCTTTGAGGGCGTCGAGATGAGAGTAGAAACGCTTCCAGCCGTCGCTAAGTGCAAGTGCGGCTTTGAGGGAGCCTTGGGCGACGAAGACTACGTGTGTCCTAAGTGCGGTGGCATGTACGAGCTGCTCTCAGGACGGGGCATCTGTATTAAGAATCTTGAGGTCGAGCTCGAAGACGAGAGCTAGACGGCGAGGCGATTGAATTATGCAAACACAAGGAGCACAGGGCGACGAACACGTAAGCTTGCTTCATGGGGCGGGCGGCGAGATGATGAACGCCCTCATTGCCGACGTTCTGACAAAGATTAAGAACAAGAACGTCGGCGGCATTGGCTTGGAATCGTTGGACGACGGCGCGGCCATTCCGCTGGCGCAAGGTGGCTATCTCGTGCTTACAACCGACACCCACGTGGTCAAGCCGATCTTCTTTCCCGGAGGGGACATCGGACGGCTGTCGATATCCGGGACGGTCAACGATCTTGCGATGATGGGCGCGGCGCCGCTCGCCCTGACGAGTGCGATCGTCATGGAGGACGGCTTCGCGATCAGTGATTTGCGCCGGATTGTGGCATCTATGGACGACGCGACCCAGGAGGTTGACGCGGCGATCGTGACCGGCGACACCAAGGTTATGGAGAAGGGTGCACTCGATCAGATCATCATCAACACGGCGGGCGTCGGTTTTGTTGACAAGCCGGTACGTGACTGCGGTCTTGAGCCCGGGAATAAGCTTATCATCACAGGCACGATCGGCGATCACGGCATCGCAGTACTTGCCAAGCGCGAGGACTTCCACTTTCGCACAGAGCTGCGCTCGGATGTCGCCCCCATCTGGCCCACTGTCAAGGCCGCACTCGATGTTGCTGACTCGGGGACTATCACGGCGATGAAGGATCCCACGAGAGGAGGCGTCGCGAGCGCCCTCAACGACATGGCACACAAGAGCGGTGTGGAGATCATCATTGGAGAGGAGCTTCTGCCGATTAATCCCTCGATACGAGCTGCGGCCGAGATGCTCGGTATTGATGTGCTAGAAGTTGCCAACGAGGGGAAGGCGCTTATCGGTGTCGAAGCGGACAGCGCGCAAGCGGTGCTCGATGCGATCAAGGCAACCAAGTACGGGAAAAATGCTGCGATAATTGGCGAGGTAAAGGAGGGACAAAAAGTGCTAATGACGACACAGATTGGCGGAACTCGCTTTGTCGATGCTCCACTAGGCGACCCCGTCCCCCGCGTGTGCTAGGTTATAGATTGTTGACTGCTGCTTCGTAGCCTCAATGAGGTCGCAGGGCTTCGAAATCCTGTTGAGCGTCTGCTCGTCCTTGGCTAAAATCCAGTCCCTGCGTAGAACCTTTTAGCATAGGGTTCCATCCAAACTTTTGTTTATAGCGCTATATTAGTTCCCCATTTACAGAAATCGTGTAATCTTTAATTATTATGTTTTTTTGGGCTTTTTCTAGTGCCCTTTGGACTACAATCTCAATACCTGAGCAGCAGGGAACTTCCATATGCACAATGGAAATCGATTGTATATCCTGTTTCTGGAAGATTTCAGATAATTTATCCACGTATTCGTCTATGGTTCTATCCAGTTTGGGATAGCGAATTATCAATACCTTATTCTTTAAGAATCTTTGATGGAAATTAGCATAGGCAAATGGGGCGCAATCGGCCGCCAACAAAAGTTCAGCATTTTTCAGGTAAGGTACGTACGGGTTTAAGAGCTGTAACTGTATGGGCCAACTTCCGAGTTCTGAAGTTAACATCACCGGCTCGTGAGTCAGATTGCCAGATCTACGTAAATCCCGCGTCATTGAACCGGGACAACCGCAGGCCAACGGTTTTTCTTCGTAATCCGGAATTTCAATGTTATTTTCCTTTAAAAAGTCAATAGCCTCATTTACAAGATCCTCCTGGCCATGTTCCTGAAGGTGCTGCAAGTGGGCTTTATGACATTAGGTCCTGCTTTTGTGATATTTCCCATAACCTTGTACTCATCATAAGGTTCGGCTTCTCTTGTTTCAATTTCTATGGCGCCCTCCGGGCAATGCCCAATGCAGGCCCCTAAACCATCACAGAAGAAATCACTTATGAGTCTGGCCTTCTCATCAATTACCTGCAAGGCATCTTCAGGACATCCAGTAGCGCAACTGCCACATCCAGTACATTTTTCTTCAATAATTCGGATGACGTCTCTTTTCATAGCTATTCGCCCATATCCGGTTGATTTATTGAATTTTAGGATCGTTTGCCCCAACATCATTGTCAAGGTACTAATCCAATCGAAATGCGCTCACTGAGCAGTCATGTCTGAATGAATCGTCAACCGAATCACCACTGGAGGAGACGGGAGTCACAAACCCATGTCAGACAACCCCGGATGATCGTCGGGGCGTCGCCCCAGTGGCCAATGATATTTGCGGTCCCCCTCTTTGATCGGCAAATCGTTGATACTGGCAATGCGACGCTTCATCAATCCATTCTCATCGAACTCCCAGTTCTCATTGCCATACGAGCGGAACCAATTACCGGCATCATCGTGCCACTCATACGCGAAACGCACCGCAATACGATTCTCACGAAATGCCCATATCTCTTTGATCAGGCGATAATCAAGTTCCTTTGCCCACTTCCGTTTCAGAAATTCGAAGATCTCCTTGCGACCGCTTATGAACTCGGCCCTGTTGCGCCATGTGCTGTCAATGGTATACGCCAGTGACACCTTCTCGGGATCCCGTGAGTTCCATCCATCCTCGGCCATACGAACCTTCTGCACTGCTGTTTCTTCGGTGAATGGCGGTACCGGTGGTCGGGTGTTTTCTGTCATACAAGCTCATACTGATCTATTATAGATAAGTCTGCTTGGCATTATCGAATCTATTAAGGAAATGGATCGAAGGGTGAACTGCGTTTTCGGTTGGTGCTTTATTAGAC
This sequence comes from Methanobacteriota archaeon, assembly GCA_963701995.1. GTDB lineage: Archaea > Halobacteriota > Bog-38 > Methanoflorentales > Methanoflorentaceae > Methanoflorens. The sequence continues at coordinate 1,950,510 of OY969693.1, forward strand.
GACCTCGATCGTTGAGGGAGGTTTGGAGGCAATATTATAAGTGACGCTGACAATGCCGGGCACTTTGCGGATAATCTCCCCGGCGACCTTTTCGAGGATTTCAAAGGGGAGTCGGGTTGGTGTCGCGGTTCGAGCATCGATGCTGTCCCAGCAGCGAACCTCGATCTGCTGGCCGAAGTCACGCTTGCCTTCGTGTATGCCGGTAACACGGTCTTCGTAAAGAATCGCCATATACTGGAACGCGCCGGTGTCTTTTAACAATTCCTCCACGACGGCAGTCGCCTTTCGAACCGTTTCGATGCGTTCCGGGTTACCTCTCCTATCACGCGTGCGCGAGTGCCGGCCCTGGGAACGGTATACGTTCGAAAAGCTCAGCGGGAAGGCCGAGGGCATTGCCTACTATCCTGACACCGTCCTTACGAAGCTGAATAAGCGGTTCGATAATGCGGTAGCCGAAGGCCTCTTGCGGGTCTATTCCCAGTTGCTCGAAGACATTGTGTTGCCGCTTTATCCCCGCGATTGTCTCATCGACATCAGTTAAGATAGTCCCCTGAAGGAGGTGTTTCGCACCGCTTTCCTTGACCATACGTCCGAAGACGTCCCGGTAGAAGGTCTGGGTCACGGCCTCGCGCTTCTCTTCCGGGTCGGTGATTCCTTTGAATGCCGAGAAGAACTCCTTGCGCATCGATTACCTCAACCTTGACACCGAGATTTCTGAAAAGAGCCGCAACCTGTCCCGCCTCCCCCTCGCGCATGATGCCATTGTCAATGAATGCGGTCTTAAGACGGTTCCCCAGGGCACGATGTCCGAGCATCGTGACTGTGGACGAATCAGCTCCTCCGGAGAGGGCGTTGATCGCCATTCCGTCCCCGACAATCTCCTTGATCTCCTTGATCTTCTCGTTGATGAAGCCATCGATATTAAGTTCCCGTGCGGTGATCTCCTTAATCATTCCTGACCTCCGTATATGTAATGATGAATTTGCGTTGCCCTGAAAAGGGTACTTGTGAATATCCTTTAACGTATTGAATGCCTACGTGTTTTCCAGAGTTCTTCCAAAATAACAATGGAAGCATTTTTGCCATCTAAGTCACATTGAGACGAAAATTTTCGGCAGGATTCTATAAGTTCATCGTTCTCTTCAGCAAGTTTAAACTGTTCTCTTATCAGGACCTCCGCGTGCAATGATAGTGTTTAATCTCCTTTTCTGACCTGCTTCCAAACATCTCCTTCGTATCATTACCCATATATTTGATAAAAGTTTTGAAGCATCTTAGTTTACAGCGACAACACAATTGAGTACTTCGTGTTCGTTCGCAAGCGTACACAGAATGCTCTCTTTTGCGTTCTCTTTCAGAAACGCATATGCACCAATCCTAGAGACCGGTCAAAGGAGGGACTAGTGTTCGGTAGTTCAACGTCACGTTGCGGACGCCAACTCTTATAATTAAGAGGTGTCCGTCACGCAGCTCATCGGAAAATCAAAGATCGGTTCTTTTTCTGCTAGAAAGGGCTTAAGGTATCCGCAATTCCGCTTACCCCAACAGTGTGCCGATGTAATCGGGCACACAGCTAACATTCTTGAAACTGAAAGTGAGGGAAAATGTGCTTTTTGATCGTAACCGATCAAGCCAAGCCGAAAGATGACAGTGTTTTAAAACATCTGCATTCTGTTTTAAAACAGTGTCCAGGTGAAGCGCAGTATGTGGTGGAAGCCCTTGCCAAAAGTGCGCCAGGCTCCACGGAACCGTCAGAGGCAGAGACAAGCTCGGAAAGCACCGCAGAAAGCTTCATTATCAATAGTTGGCTAGTAAGCTGTGCTGCGTCAGGCAGTGGCTTTGCGTGCGCAAGCCCGGGTAGTGTAGCGGCCTATCATGGAGCCCTGTCGAGCGATACTCCTTTTTTTGACCCCCTTTTAGTAAAACTAGGCATATATTCTACTCTTAGCCCAATTCACTCAGATTTAATGAGTGATAAAACATGGATGATGCCCCCTTCCTATTCAGGCAATGGTCAGAGTCTTGGTTCGCTTCAGTTGACGTTCTCGCGAAACCAACTTTTCGATTACAAAAACTGGCGTGTAGAAGGCCTTGATCGGAAAAGTAGTAACTGGATGAACAAGACGACTGAGATCGTTTGGAACTGCACGCAGGGCATTATTAGTAAGATAACAATGGACGCGGTGCGTGACGTCGCTTTAACCAAATACAAGTGTGTTTATTCAAAACGCAAGGTGCTATATTTTACCAAAGGTCTTCTCAAGTATCTTACTAAAACAACATTCGACACTCGTTTTCAGGCATTTGAACTCTTCTTGGAGATGCCTAAAGTGCTCAAAACGCGCAAGCACGTTACAAACCGCATTGTGACTAAGGAAGATGTGGAAAACGTGCTAAAAGCGATTGAACAGGCGTTTAGTAGAGGGCGCATTGATAACGATCACTACCTTAACTACAAAGCAATCGTGCTTTTTGGTGCGTTTACAGGTCAGCGGCCTTTAGCGACTATAGCAAGGTTGACAGTGGAACAGTTCAAGGAAGCTATGAAAATGAGGAAACCCGTTATTGATGTTCTTCCGTGGCAAGACAAAATTCGTATGCAGCACTATTGCCCGCTGCATCCACAAGTCGTCGAAGCGCTGCTGCCTGTAATCGAAGGTAGAAGAGATGAGGACGTTGCTTTTGAGCAACTGTCCTTTCAAGAGTGGCTTAAGTACACCGACGTCCGATTGTTGCACGGCGGTGCTCGTATCGTCAACGGAGATCTGAGAAAATTCTGTGAGCTGCAATCCGACGTGCTGCAGTGGGATGAATCAAACAAGAACTACATATTAACCCACGGTGTTAGGGGAGTTGATTGGCGATTTTACAAGAGTCCAAGACCAGAACCTGTATATGATATCTACATACAGGTACTGGGCACCTGTAAGCTTTGATTCATAAACCGTGCTTTAAACTTGCTTGACCGTGCCAAAACGCACGATGTTCCGTATATGCAGTCTTGCAAAGCTGTCGAATTTCTATGTTAGGCTGCCTACGATTTATCAGCCTGCAAGGGTAGCAAAAATACCGTGCATCCGTCATTTCATCATCAGTGAAATAGGCATTTAACCTGCGGCCTTCTTTTCTTAAAATAAAACGTGTAAGGCCATATCAAAAGTACGTTAGTAAACAGTAGGTATTTCATACCGTCCAGCAACCGTCCAGCAGGGCCTAGTCGCCTTTCATTTTATAATCCGGCCAGCGCATCTGTCCAATAACCTCTTCATACGTCATTCTGTTTTCAGGATTCATAGTTAGTGTCTCAAGCTGAAACCCAATAACGAGTAAGATCTGAAAAGATCAAAACGACTAATGGGTTCGCCTAGTAGCGTTAAAAATCGTCAGAGCACGGTTTAAATGGTCTAAAAAGTCTTTTAGAAAAGTGTTATCTATGTTGAATACGATCAATAAGCTTTTATCTGCCAAACACACAATTAGGCAACAAAGCCACAAGGAGGTGAACGAATGGCAAATGAAATGACCCCAGCGCCTGAAATAACCCCAGCGCCTGAAATAACCCCAGCCCCGCCGCAGTACCGTAGCGTCGGTGTCAGATTCGTAGCTCTTCTTATCGATGTCATTATTGCTGGCATTATTGCGTCAGTTTTCGCCAGTCCGTTGCAAACGCCCGTCTTCAATAGCGCGGATTTTACTAATGGAACCTTTCACGTTTCCACCACAGCGAATTCGCTCGCAGGACTTGGCAGCATCATATCAGCACTCGTCGTGCTCTTCTATTTCACGCTCCTCTTGGGAGCGTATGGACAGACGGTAGGCATGATGGCCCTTAAGATCAAAGTGGTCAAAGAGGATGGCTCAAAGATTGGCTATGTCGATGCACTCGTGCGTTCCTTACTGCTGATCATCGACGCAATACCGTACATTATTCCGTTCTTGCTCGGTGCAATTCTTATATGGACGTCGGATAAGAGACAGCGGATTGGAGACCGCGCAGCGCACACCGTCGTAGTGACGGCGTGAAGGGCTATTTTTCCCTTCTTTTTTTTTCAAACGCGGCTCGTGGGCATAATTGTTGTTATCTCGTTCGCATTGACTTCGTCACACTATTTTATTAGCAATTACAGAGCAATTACGCTATTTGGGAAAAACCGTGGTCAGATAATCTGGCGCATTTAGAACGGGATTCATAAGGGCAGTACCGGCTGTAGCGCCCATGGCTTTGACCAGGAACAGAGAGGCCACCAATATTGCCGTTCTACGGGATGATGCATCAGAAGTCATGTTCTTCTCCTTTTTTGAACCATATGGATAGGTTTCATTAGATTGGACTTGAGCCCGTTATGAAACACCCAACTCCCGACTGGTCGGTATTTTTTACATGCACCACATCACAAAATGCATGATCGCTTTTTTCTGATGGCAATATTAGCGTCAAAATGGCCGTTATTCCTAGCGGCGAGCGTTAGCAAAGCTTCAATAGGTAGATAGTCACTGCACTAGTCCCGGATAATACGCGGTCGACGGTACTCTTCACAATGCGGAACGCGCTCTCTGTCGCCCCGTAGGCTACAACGGGCGTACTTCTCGAACCTTTGGCAGTTCATCATATTTGCATTTCATGGACGGCTGAGTAAAGAGATCTACCGGTGCAGTGGGGAACTAGCCGCAGCTAAACGACAAAGCTTAAGCCTTCGTGCACCGCTTCTACGACCTAACGTTTTGCGACACGCCTATTGGCGTAGAGTTACGGCTGAAACAAAACGAAGGCGGGAAAATATGAATTCATATCGAAAGACCGCAATAATTGTCGGAGTATTATTTATAACCGCGACAGCTGCGTCTTTACTAGTAGCTGTTTTTTTAGGTTCTACTCTAGCTGCTTCAAATTATCTTACTTCTGTTTCTGCAAATGAAAACCAAGTGATAATAGCAATGATATTTGAGTTGATTGCTGCCGTTTCAGCTTTAGGCACCGCAGTTATGCTGTTTCCCGTCCTCAAAAAGACTATTGAAAGTCTAGCGCTTGGGTATGTCGCTCTCAGACTTATTGAGAACATTTTCTACATTGCTGGTGCGCTCAGTTTGCTAATAATATTAACAGTGGGCCAGGGATATGTAGCAGGAGCGTCTAACGCTTCGTATTATCAACCGTTAGGCACGTTACTGCTGGCATTACATGACTGGTCTATTTGGATGGGGACTTTGATCTTTTTTGGTTTAGGAAGTCTGACTCTGAATTATTTATTGTATCAATCAAAACTCGTTCCTCGATTTTTATCAGTCTGGGGTCTCATTGGAGCCGCATTAGTTTTATTGTATGGCCTGTTAAGTTTGTTCAGTCTTACACCTGACATGCTTTTCTCGATCTTGACCATATTGGCTGTTCCAATCGCCGTGCAGGAAATGGTATTTGCGGTATGGCTTATAGTGAAAGGATTCAATCCAGCAGCAATCGCTTCCTTGTCTGCCAAAACAGATACAAACTAAGTTTAAATGAGCTCATCTAAAATAGGGAATGATGTGCAAAATGCTAATAGCAAACAGCGACCGTGTGCTTTATCTGCTTAAAGCGGCCGTATTTAGAGCTGCTGTGCTCTGTTAGCCAGCTTGTGCACAGTTCGGCTACTCAATCCCTCTTTTCACATCGCAGCGCATCCAGCCGCTTTGAGAAAGTCCCCTCCCTAGAAGCCTGTAGCGAAGAGGAGGGGCTGTGGCCGCAGGAGCTTTGGGTGGAAGGCTAAGGCTAGCTGTCTTTCAAGGTTATCATTTTTCTTGCGTCTATCCTGATCTTGTCCTCCGGGCCATAAAACATATTTTTCTTGATATTCTGATCTTGCCTTTGGGTAACCTTTTACGTCGTACCTATCGTTAGCACTTCCAGCATACAGAAATAGAACTCTTCCAAATCAAGGATATAATTGTCGGAGTTGGGATCAAAGTGTGTTCGCCACTGCTTAAGATCTTCTTCTGATAAATATGGAGTTCCTATTTTAGCGTGCCATTCTGCATTACCTGCAATATAGCGTTTTGCTTCTGGAATGAGAGGTGAGAGTTTTTGTATGGCATAGCTTTTAGTAGATACATCTTTTAGGCCTGCCTGTAAAAACAGCCCATGCAATTTTCGCCCGGTAAAGTTATCAAATGGAGGTTCTAGGGGATTTTCTTTAAGAGCCTGGGCCGTTGCTGTTAAGATTTTTAAAGACAACTGAGGCTCGATGGGATGGACAATAAAAAGGCCACCATCAAAATCCTTACCGGCAATTCTTCCACCGTTCTTAGTCACTCTTTTCATCTCTTCGATAATCTTGAAATAATCTGTGACATAAGCAAAACAGTTGCTGAAAAAGACTAAATCAAAGGTATCATTGTCGAAGGAGGCATCGTGGAAATCATCTTTTCGAAACTCAATGATGTTACTAAGAGGATCTTTTTCCAGATTTTCCACAGCATAATTTATTAAATCTGGTGAGAAATCAAGCCCAACAACTCGCCCATTGGGCTTCACCTTCTCTGCTAGTAGGTGTGTCCATAAACCTGGTCCACATCCTAAATCCAGTACTACATCTCCTGGTTTAAGATTTAACTCATCAACCGTTTTACGCCGTTCCTGCAATTTTGTTTTATGATGGTCGAGAAGCCATTCTACATTGGTTAACTCCAAGCCCTTTTCACCCTTAAAATATTGATTCGTTTCTAACATAAAATATCCTCCTTATTATTTACCTTATTATTTAGATATACCTGCCACTGTCATCATTTGGAGCATTTTGATTGGCCTGACTTACTTCTCCTGTTTTATCAACAGTTGCCTCTTTTATTGTTAAACGAGCGCCATTAACAACCAAAAATACAGCTTCATCTGATTAAGTGCTTTTATAGGTTCCACCGTTGATCGTAGCATTTATTCCGTTCACAATATAAGCAGCTTTAAGACTGACAGATTTTCCTTCAAACGTAGCAGACGACTTAATAGTAAGATCGGTTCCCCGCCCACCTGCCGATTAGTCGCTGGACACATTAGAAGTTGCGAGGCAGGGCGACGCACTTCAACCTTACTCAACATACAATAGCCTTTCAAGTAGGTTATTATTCTGCTAGGGCGAATAATACCCAGTCATCGTTGATTAAAAGAAGGTGTCGTTATGCAGCACATTGGAAAATCAAAGATCGGTTCTCTATCTGCTAGAAAGGGCATAAGCTATCCGCAACTGCGCTTACCTCAACAGTTTGCCGAAGTTATCGGGGAAACGACATTTTTGAAACTGAACGTGGAGGAAAACGTGCATTTTTGATTGTTACCAACCAAGCCTTGTCAAATAGTGACACTGTTTTAAAACAAGATGCTGATATTTTAAAACAGTGTGAAGGTGTAGCACAGACTTCTACGAAAACTCACGCCGTTACATCGCATTCTGCGCAACAGTCAGAAGCTGAGGAAAGCCTCCAACGCACTGCAGAAAGCTTTAATATCTATACACAGCTAGTAAGCTGTGCTGCGTCAAGCAGTCACTACGCTAGTGTAAGCCCGGGTAGTGTAGCGGCCTATCATGGAGCCCTGTCGAGGCTCCGACTCGGGTTCAAATCCCGACTCGGGCGCTCCTTTTTTGCATCTATTTGACCAGCGGAGGCTAAAATAGAGTTTTCTGAGGCGTGGGGGTGGGGAGCCTGTATTAGGCTCCGGTCACTGTGTCAAATTCGTCAACAATGCGTTCAGATATTGCTAAGTAAGGGAGCCTCAGGGGCTCCACTGACGTGGAATTTTGCAAATAGTCGAAAGAAAAAACATAATGTAAATTAAATCATGAGATTATTCTGATAACAAAAAAATGAAAGAAAATACATTAAATCTTGGTAAAATGCAAGAAAGAGACCTATATCCTACCATATTCCAACGGAAGTCCATTAGAAAGTACGATTTAGACCCCCTCGATGAAGATACATTAAAGGATTTCAGAGATCATCTTCAAACTTTAAAGCGGTTGCATAAGGACATTAAAATTGAATTTAAGATTTTATCTCCCGATACTGTTATAAGAAGGACGATGAGAAAAGCACCGCACTATATAGCTGTTTTTTCAGAGCCAAAAGAGGGTTATCTAAGCAATGTAGGGTTCATGCTACAGCAGATGGATCTATTTTTTTCTGCTAATGGATTGGGTAGTTGCTGGCAGGGGATCCCTGCTCTCAAAAAAGAAGGTTTGGCAAGTTCACATCTGAAATTCATCATTTTAATGCCCTTTGGAAAGCCCCAGGAAACGTTACACCGAACAAAAACGTCCCAATTCAAAAGAAAATCACTCCAGGAAATAAGTGACATTAAAGGTGCAGATGATTTACTGGAAACAGCTCGTCTTGCTCCTTCTGCACGCAATGCACAGGAGTGGTTTTTTACAGGTGATGAACATTTAATTCATGCATATTACCGTAAACCAAGCTTCATCCCGGGACTTTTAATCAAAAAATATCCCCCTATAGATGTGGGAATTAGTCTTTATCACTTGAAACTGGGTGCAGAACATTTTGGCAAAGAAACTGAAATTATATTTGATAACCCGGAGGATAATAATCTCAATAATTATGAGTATGTTGCCAGTTTGCGCTTAACATAGTCAAATTCCCTGATTTGTTCTCGAGTGATTTCTACCAATCTTTCGGCTCCGGTTCAATAGTTTCTTTTTCCGTTATGAAGCTTAAAAAAAGAGTTTGTGCCAGACTCTTCGCCCCTCACTTCCTTACCCTTGTAGTACGCTGCCTTTTTTGCCATCTCCCCAGGCGAGGCGATTGCTCCTAGCTGCTGCAGCACTCGAAAAAAGAAGCACGCTACTGGCTTTAAATCGAAAAAAGAAATAACGAGCTAGGAGTTAAGGAGAGATAAAACTGAGCGCGCTATATCTCTCCCTGATATGCGGACTAACTCAATCGTGTTGCTTGCATTAGAGTTTGACCATGATGTTTTCGTCTTCAACCTTTAGTTGGTAGGACGGTACATCCTTTATCTTTGGATGTAAAAATACCACTTTCGGACGAGTAACCACCTTGCCAGTAGTGACGTCGAACTGTGCATTGTGCCCCGTACATGTCATAATATTGCCGTCTAAAACGCCTTGCGAAAGGGCGTTCCCCATGTGGCTGCACTTATTGCTGATGGCATAGTAGTTGCCGTTCACGTTTGCTATCAGAATCTGTGTGCCCTCAACCTCAACCTCTTTCATGGTGCCGACTGGAACCGCTGACGTTTCACCAACCTTCACATAATCTGCACTCATAATCTTACCTCTTTCTCTTCTGACAAACTCTCGGTACTTACCTCTGGTGCGTTTGCGTAAACATCTACATCTCTCTCCGGTGGACAAGGAGGATGCTCAATACAAACGTTGCAGATGCTGAGCAAATATGTTAACCACTTTCGAGTGAAGTAGCAGTGACTGTAAGCCCTTGATTTATATAACGCTACTCTCCATTGATTGAAGCGAGATTAAAAAGGACGCCATACTGTTAGAATCAAACCAGTTACAATAATCAAGATTAACACAACGGCTATAATTTGGCGTCCTCTTTGTGACTTATTTTGCAGTTCCTCACCACATTGAGAGCAATACAGCACACCGTCGCGGTTTTGGAATTGACAATTTTCGCACCACCCTTTCGTCACCATATTCGCCTCCGACTTCCGTTTGAGCAGTTATTGGTTTTAAATTACATACGTTTATACAAGAGGCGAGAGGTAGCTTAACAATTCCTATCCTGTCACTCTTGCCTTCTTGGGTCAGGTCGTGAACAGAGCCCATTAAGTGCTTGAAATCGAAAAAAGATCGAGCGCAGATTAGCTTGGACTACTTACGCGTTCGGCTGGTTGAGGATTTCTAGCTTTGGCCAACCCTTCAAAATAAGTAAAGTCAATAATGCTGTGACGTATTAAGCTACACGCCTAAGTTGCAGCTCGCTGCCATTATTGTTTGACTTATAAGGCTATCTTTAACGATATTTATACTCGAGATGCACTGTTAGAAACAGGTATCGGAAGCTGAGGAAAAATGAGATGAGTATTCTTGTGAACGTAATAATAAGCATAAATGTTCTGGCAGTAGCATACATCATAGCTTCTCTTTACTATCCTATGCTGGCAGGAGGCGCAGCATATAGTCCTACTCCGAGGCAGATTGTAGCTGAGGCTCTTAAACTGGCAGACCTTAAGAAAGATGAAGTCTTCTACGACCTTGGATGTGGAACAGGAGAAGCCCTTTTAGAAGCCTCAAAGTTATGCGATCATGTGAAGGGAGTTGAGATAGAGCCTATTCGATGGTTTATAGCCAAGCTCAGAGCAAGAAAAGCCCAAGTCATTCTAGGAAACCTTTTCAAGCAAGACATTTCTGACGCTGATGTTATATTCATATTCCAATACGAAGGAAGGATAAACAACAGAATCGTGATGAAAATAAAGGCTGAAACACGAAGCGAAACAAGGATCATAAGCTATTTGCACCCAATAGAAAATATGAAGCTTATCAAAAGCCAAAACGAGATTTTCTTTTACAAGACATGAAAGGTTCTGTCAACATGTTTTACAGGGCTACGCCTTTCCATTATTCCATATACACGTCATACACGTGCTCAGGCAGCGGATGCCGATAGTTGCTCCATTCAATGCCTCGCACTCCATGCGTGAGAATATAGGCACAATTGGATTCATTCCCTCCGACTACATCGCCGTGCTGCTCAGCCAACTTACGGGCGTGTGAGAGAATAAAAGAACTCGGACTCTGCATGGCCTATGTACAATAAACTGGTTCCACTCTGTCGACATCAAAACGTGTTCAGGGACGGAGGAAACCCCAGCCTGCATTCACGACATATCTGCTTCTTTCACGAGATCTTTACCGCCTTGTCGGTTCCCGTCCCGGTACTCATGTTGAAGCCTGCATTAAGCTTCGGTCGCTGTGTCGAATTGATCCTTCAAAGCGTTCAGTGTTAATAGGTCGGTCCCAGCCTCAACAGGAGGACTATGACCTACCTAAAACTTGTTCGCGAAAAAAAGGAGGAAGGCCTGCCCTTTCAGTACATCTTTATTCAGGTCCACTCGTGGCCTTTTTCACACCTGTGCTTCCCTTCGTGCTTTGCGTCTTCATGCGAGCAGACAATCTCGCCACCACACTCAGGGCACGTGACAGTGCACTTAATGATTTCATTTTGCTCGTCATCCTCTGCCATTGTTCCACCTCTTGTTGACTACTAATTAAAGCGTATGCGGAGTATAAAAGTAGTGTTTTAAATCCAGCTACCGTTGGCGGTAATCAGCAGGCACCCCCCATCTTTCTGTTACATTATACCGAGGCACTGTTGACTCGAAGTGAACCCAGATGGGAGCATTATCTAACTGAGGATGTGCTGCAAAAAAAGAACTGTCGCCGTGGCGTAGGGCTTTAAGAACTAAGGGCAATTCATCTTGAAAGATTGTATATCGTAATGGAGCAGATCCAAAAACAAACCCGCCACTCACGTGACAATAGACGCGTAACGCCGGCCTTTCATTAGTTTCCTTCCCACTCAGCTAGCACTTCATCTCTCACGAGCCTTGTATACCGACCACATATCTGTGATTCATTGCAATCTGGGCCAATTGTCAAAAAGAGCTCAGCTGTGATATCGGAGTGGGTTAGCGTATAACGGCGCGGGGAGATCGGATCCGTGGGTCCAATTCCAGCCACGTATTTGACGTGCAACTTTTCCGGCCGCAATCTATTCTCGCGTCTGTGCGTATCCATTGGTTCGCCTTCCCTTCAACCGTCCTTAAATTCAATCTCGTAGACGAATTGGAAGCCTATATGCTTATCAAAAAGGGTATTGTCAAACCTTTGACGGCAGCGTGCCGGAACTGCCTCACAAATATTTGCTGTCAATGCTTTGTGAGCAAAGAAAAATGCCGCTCTCCTGTGAAGCAAGAGAACAGCTATGAAATGTTCCGCTGTTTTAGCTTATGCATTCTACTTCTCGCCTTCATCAGGAGCGGAAGCAGCGGGAACATCAGTTGCCGACTGTGGCTGGTCAAAACCATCTGCCAAATGACTGCTAGAACTGACTTCTGCATCCAGTTGTTGCAGCGAGATGCCGTTTTTCTCCAGCAGGTGGATCAGCATACGAGTATGGCGCAACAGTTCCGCGTCTTGAGCGGAGAGATGTTGCATAACCAGTTCAATATCCTTATAGCTGGTCATAGTCGTATTGAACTGTTCGTCCGCCTGAAGTTCAGACTTTCGTCCTAAGACGTTCTGCCCAACCATAATAATCGGTAGTAAGGTCAGCTGAAGGAATGTTTGCGAAATCCATACAACGAGTAAGGCGACGATGGGGCTAAGTAAGCCAACGATGGCCATCAATCCAACGACAGCAAGCGCTGCAAACGCATATGCCATCCACATCGTACCCACCCTTTTAGTAAGCCCAACCGCAACGCGCGTATTGACGCCAGCCGCCTTTTGCTCAGCTTCATGAAGCAAATTAACATTGCGTGGCTGGTAAGGATGATGTTCGTGATTAAACAACGCGCTGGTATGGCGATGCGGGTGCGCCTGTGTTTGTGGTACAATCTCTGTTTTGACAGAATCCGACGTGGTCTCTCCTTGCATACTAATAATCCTCCGATTGCTAAATCTACCTATGTTTTCGATTATATCTTACACTATAACAGCCTCCGACCTTTTTGAATACTGTCACCTGTTGAACTCTCTCTTGTTTTGTTATTTCCCATAATCTACCCTCTTTACGGTCTTCCGGTCATCAAAATAACCTAAACACGTAAGAACAAGTTGACTCAGCTTAGAAGCTATAGTTTTAGTTGCGACAAAGCGTTCAGATGTTACTATATCAGTCGGAGCCTCAATAGGGCTCCAACTCATTGCTTGTGGACAATGGAGTCGTAGCCTGTATTAGGCTCCGGTTGCTGTGTCGAATGCATAGTCAAAGCGTTCAGAAGTCACACAAATTAGGCGAGAAGTCACCAGAGCGATGCAATGTCTTTCGGCTTATGTCTATGAAGTAAGATAAACTATGGAAAAAGAAATTTTTATACTCTGTCACCTAATTTCTTACTGTGATAGATGCAGAACCTCTAATTACCGTCATTATCCCAACGTTTCGCAGGCCGAAGTTGTTACGAAGAGCGATCTTAAGTGTACTAAACCAGACGTTTTCCTCATTTCAGGTATGCGTATACGATGACGCCTCAAATGATAATACGCAAAAAGTTGTGACTGAACTAGCGGAAACTGATTCAAGAATCAAGTATTACTGTCACGAACAAAACATAGGCGCTGTGGCAAATTTCAATTATGGACTAAAAGAGGTGAATACCCTTTTTTTTTCATTTCTCAGTGATGATGACCTACTTTTGCCACATTTTTTTGAAGTGGCCATGCAGTCTCTCAGCTCTAATCCCGATGTCATGTTTTATGCAGGGTTGACCATCCAAGTTGAAGATAACAAGATCATCGGTATATCGAAAAACGGTGGTCGCTTTGGATATATTTCCCCTCCTGATAGTCTACTAGACATATTGGATCATCAATTAATGTGGAATTCGATTGTTTTCAGATCAAAGGTTGTGGATTGCGTTGGCTTATTAGACATTGACGTGGGTGGACCAGCAGACATAGACTTTGAGTTCCGCGTTGCAGCGCATCATCCAGTTATTATCTCAAATGAACTAAGTGCAATTTACATGCTGCACACACAATCTTTCTATGCCCGTTCGTCTGATATTAGACTATTTTTGCCTGGGTTCAAACTTATTGTTAATAGAATGATGTCAGATGAATCTCTCTCATTAGATACCAGGATTCAAATCAAGAATAGACTTAATGCGTGGCTAGCTAACATGCTTATCGCGCTAGCAGAGCGAGCAAGCCTGAAGGGAGAGTTTGACAATGTCTCTGCTATTGCGGAAATACTGAAGCGTTTCTGCAATAAAAAAGCGACGGCCCTTCTTCTTGTTGGCCGATTAAAACTGAAAGAATCAAGTGAGCCAGCCTTTTTTTTGGTCATTTGGATAGAACGGTGGTTACGGTTCATTTTTCCACTTAACATAATAAACAAGATAAAACTCAAACAGCTTCAAAGGAAATATGGAGAATATTTGCGCTACCTTGATACGTGACTAGATCTGCTTCACGAATATGAAAGAAGATGTACCCTTGGCCCACGCGGGAATGGCGGCGCAATTTGACCTCCAAAAACAATATTATGCAGAAGGAAAAGTCTTCATCCTCCAAATCGAATCAACCCTCCAATGTCCCCAATTATGTAACTATTGCTACGCTGGAAGCACCCCCGAGAGCCCTCAAGGGTTATCCTCCGCAACTATTCGGCAGCTATTAGACGCTGCGGCCGCTTTGAAGGTGCAGGTGATAGATTGGTTGGGAGGAGATCCCCTTATGCGGAGGGACTGGGAATCCCTCTGTACCTACGCCACCAGCTTAGGTCTAATTAACAACATCTGGACATCGGGCATCCCGCTCGCCAAACCGGGGGTCGCGGCAAGCGCGGTAAAAGCGACCCAAGGGGGTTTTATCTCGACGCATTTAGATTCGCTCGATCCGGAACTTTACGGGATTTTGCATGGCGAGGAAAAACGTCGCGGAGATTCACGTAATATCGGATTAATCCTGAAAGGCGTTAACAACTGCTTGGCAGCGGGGAAGGACCCGGGGGGGATGGTCAATTGCATCACCTATACGACCCCATTGGCCGCTGGAGACGCGCGGGCGACAATCGCCTATTTTCAGGAAAAGTTCGGCATCAAGACTTGCGTCACATTATTCAACCCCGCGATCCAGCGCATGGGAAATAGTTCTTGGGAACCGACCCACGCCCAGATAAAGGACATCTTTAACTTCCGTGACCGAGTAAATTACCCGAACGACCCCTCATGCGGGCCTATGGATGTTTCGAAATTCTATTGTGGAACGCTCGTATGTGTCACTGCTGGGGGATGGGTGGTCCCTTGTTCCGTGATCCGGACAGAGGAGTTTGGAAACGTGAATAAAGAAGAATTTTTAACCATTCTGGAGCGCGGACGGCGGAGACTCTTATTTTTAGATTTCCGGGATCTTGCCAAACTCCCTGGCAATTGCAGCAGTTGCTGCAATAATTCCTTTTGTTTCGGGTGTCGGAGTAGCGCCTATTATTATGCTGGCGACTTAATGGCCGCAGACCCCAAGTGTTTTCAATATAACCAGTGTTCCACGAAAAAAGAAGGGATCTGATTCACATGGATGTTAAAGAAAGCATGAATAGACAATATGACTTTAGCGTTAACGACGTGAGTGCCGTTTACGCTGGACCAGGCGGAAAACTGTGGGAACTTTTAATGGGTGAAGAGATCCACGTCGGTGGGGCCGAACAGACAGATTATTTAGCAAAGAAAGTCGGCATTGATAGGAGGGGCAAGGATCTCATCCTCTTAGACATATGTTCTGCCCTCGGCGGTCCTGCCCGGCACCTGGTCGAAAAATATGGCATCAGCGTCATCGGAGTGGATATCACGCCGGAAATGATCGCAGAAGCCCAAAAGCGCACCATAGGTAAACCCTTCAAGGACAAGATCGAATATCGCTTTGGTTCCGCCCTAGACTTGCCCGCTCATGCGAAGTCTTTTGATGTCGTGTGGGGTCAAGACTCCTGGTGCTATGTCAGGGACAAGAAACGGCTCATCGACGAAACGGCACGAGTACTCAAGTCCGGTGGGACTTTGGCGTTTACGGATTGGATTTGGGGTTCGGTACAAGCCCCCCTAAATGAGGCGGATTTCCTAATGGCGTTTATGGTATTTCCCGATTTGCAGACCTTGGATGGATATGCAAATTTGATTCGGGCAGCAGGATTGAAATTAAAAGAACAAGAAGACCTGAGTGTTGATTTCGCGCAGAATATGGGTCAATACTTGGTTACCCTAAAGAAGAACAAGGGGAACATCATTCCAGGCTTTGGCAATGATCTGTATAATGAAGCGGAAAAGGGCATAATGGCTTGGAATAAGGCCGCCCACGAAAGAAAAGTTGGACGAGGACTCTGGATTGCAACTAAAATGTGAATCTGTCGAACCTAAGTCGCACGGAACAGAACATGGAGCAATAAGGAACGTCGTTATCATATTTTCTAAGGTTCCGGTGGCCGGGACCGTAAAAACTCGCCTTATCCAAGACTCCAGTTTAGACGCAGAGCATGCTGCCTTACTCGCCGAGGCAATGTTGAAGGATACAATAGTGCTTTCCGCCGAAAGTAACGCGAGCGAAATCGTGATTGGATTTACCCCTGCAGACGAACGGGAATCCATGGAGCGGATTGTAAAGGAAGTCGTGAAGGAGAGACATGTGGAAAGACCTATTACATTTCTCACCCAAAGCGGCACGAATTTTGATGAGCGATTTGGATCCGTGGTCTCCGCAGCTTTTGCCATGGGCTCGGAAAATTTAGTAATTTTGGGCGACGACCTCCCTTATTTACCCCCGGATATTATAAACCGCGCATTCTCATTTCTCATGGAAGATAGGAGCAATGATTCCGTAGTTCTCGGTCCCGCTGGCGAGGGAGGCATTTATCTCGTGGGAATTACACGGCATTTCGATCCGGAATATTTTTCAAAAAACCAGCTGTTTTCCGGGGGCGTGGAAATCTCTCAATTCATAAAACTTTGTAAAAATGAAGGAAGGGTTCTAAAATTACTCCCCGCATTCACTGATGTTGATATCGAAGGAGATCTGGTCTCCCTCCTGCTTTATATTGATGCTATGAAAATCGCAAAGAAGTTCGAAGGGTTTTATTTTCCTAGTTACACCGCAGATGCAATAACCCAGCTCAGACTGATCGTCTTGGAGCATAGAGGAGAAACTAGACATCGAAGGATTGGCATAATGCGAGCGTGAGCGGATTGTTAATTTCCGTTATCACCATAACTCTAAATGAGGCCACAAATCTTTCCATAACAATACAGAAAGCCCGAGAAGCGTCCCAGACTCCAAAAGCGTGGGGGGGTATCCCGCCAGGCGGAGCGGAGCAAAAGAAGGCCGAGTACTACAAGGGCAAGGAAGTGAAAGGGAGAAAGTAGTCACACACGTCTAGTTTTGATCGTGAATGCAATAATAACGAGGCCTTAGCATTGCTTAGGAACCATTCCGACTCAGCGACCTCCCGCGAGAAGCTAGTATCGTTCCAATATCGTTATATACATCATAGACGGGTGCCCAGGCAGCGGGCTTGTAATGCGCCCACTCGACTTGATCTGGGGCTGCTGTCGGAGCCTGTATTAGGCTCCGGTTGCTGTGTTGATCTTACCTCAAGGTGTTGAAAAGTTGCTAAGTCGATCGAAGCCATATAGTCCTTCTCTCTCAGGCGGCTAAAAAAACTACAGTGCTCTCCCGATACCTAGTCCCAGAATGCGTGCGGCATACGTGGAATGACCTAGAGCCTCACCGAAGCGATTATTCGCTGTACCGTACCGCATCAGCGGGCGGCAGCGCGGCGGCGGCGCGCGCTGGTCCGAGCGTACACACGATGGCAGCAATGTAAATGATAACGTAGATCGCAACGAGGAGCGTAACGGGGATGGTGAAGGGGTTCGTTGGCTGGCTGATGCTGAGATAAGCGGCGTATGAACTCGCGACTCCTGTAATCAGCCCGATCAGCGATCCGAGTATGGTAATAAAGAGCACTTCGATGAGCATCGACAGGAAGACTTTGCGTTTCTCCAACCCTATCGCCAGCATAATGCCGATGTCTCGGCGGCGCTCGAGGACAGATCGCACCGCGATAATCCCAAGCGATGCGACGCCAATGATGAGGCCGAGACCGAGGAATATCTGTATGACGCCGTAGACCACATTGTTCTGTTGGTTCAGCTGGAGCACCTCATCGCGAATGACTCCAGCATCAACGCCGTACTGCTGGAAGTCTCTCTTGAGGTTGTAGGTCACGTTCAGAGGATCGACCCCTGGTGCCGTTTTGATGAGAAAGAGGCTGTTGCCCGCGATGGTAGGAAAGACCTGCCGCATCGCCGGTTTGCCCATGAACACGCCGTGGAGGTACGATTCGTCAAGCACGCCCGTCACCGTAAACGCGGTCGTTCCGTTGGCAGTGGCGAGGCGCACCGTATCGCCGGCCTTCACGGGAGTGGTGCTGCTTCCGAAGGTGTACCCTGCATCAAGGATAACGTTCTTGGGATTGGCAAGCGACTGCCAAACCGCCTGGGAAGTCATACTTTTAGCGGTGTTTTGAAAACTGTACGTCGCGTGCCTGACGAACGATGCATCTATGCCGTACACGGTGTCGAACGGTGGCCCTTGGTACCGCACCGTTTGATTGTTAATGGTCAGCCCGTATACCGACGTGGTGAAGAGCCCGTCGCTGTAGGTTATCTTCGAGGTGTCGAAGGGGACAACTGACGGAGAGACCGCACCAGACGTTTGTGCAGTGACCGCTCCTCCCGCTGGCACTGCCCGCGGCGCGTTCGTGAGGTTTGAGAGCGGGACGGCCGAAGTCGCACGCACATCATACCCGCCAGCTTGTTGCGCGACATTAACTTGGTACGTCGCGCCCTGGATCGCGAAAAACACTATGATAAAGGTGACGAGCGAGAACATAGTGACGGTCAAGCCCGTCCGGAACATCTTATTGAAGGGATACGCGAGCGACGGTTTGATGATCGCCCCGAGTGCTCGTGTGCGGCCGAACGTGCCGTTCACCGCTCGAATGAGCGTGGTCACATTCACGACGGCGATGAGCACCACCCCGATGACCAGCAGGATGCCCCCAGCCACGATCAACGTATTTGCGTCTGTGCCGCTCAGATCTGCTAGTGTGTAGATGCTCAGATACAGAATGTAGGCGACGAGCGCGATGCCTGCCACCGAAAATGTCCATCGACTGCTCGTGAAGCGTGACCCAACCACGCCGGCGCCCAAGATGGCGAGCGAAGGCGCGATCACCTTGATGAGCACGTTTGACCCTGCCACAACGTAGAGCGCAACGCCGAGCACCACGAGCAGCGCGCTCGCCGCGACGACTCGGGTGCTGCGCCGCGTATCGCCCTCTTCCTCAGTGTTTCGTATAGCCTGGATGATGTTGATCCTGCTAATCCGGAAGGACGTCAGGCCTATTGTCGCGAGCGTCACGATCATGCCAATCAGAAACGCCTCGAGCACCATGGAAGCGCTGTAATGGACGGACAAAGAGGTGCCGAGGTTCACAAAGATCGAATTAAATCCGTACGTGAGGGCCGCGCCCACACCGATGCCGACCACGGACCCGAGCGCTGCCGCGATCACTGCATAAATGACGCCCTCAAACAGGACGAGCTCCATCAGGTGACCGCGCGGCAGTCCTATGGCGCGCACGATCCCGAGCTCGCCTTTTCGTTCCTCCGCAAGCATGACAAAGATGTTGATGATAAGCGCCACGCCTGCGGCGACCGAAAAAGCACCGAGCAACACGAAGAGGCTCGATATCTGGGCACCAGTATTTTGCGCCTGGGTCAGCAGGTTCTGTTTGATAGGGCTCACCGTAAAGCTGAGAGGGAGGCCCGCAAGCGCGTGCGTCACCGCATCGACAACGGCAGGAGAGGCTGCGGCGCCGTTTTCGACAGTTCCCGTATTGGTGATACGAATCCCGGTAATTTGTCCCGGCATTTGCGCGAATGCCTGGGCGGTCTCGAGCGCGGTGTATATGTTGAGATTCAGGCCATACTGCGCCTTCCCCTCATCTTGCGCGATGTACTTAATCGTAAAATTATGTGCTCTCGGCGCCGCACCTGTGCTCCCCCCATACACCGTTAGCGTATCACCGACGTGCGCGTTGAGCTCGTGGGCGAGCTTGTTTTGAATGAGCACCTCGTCAGCGCGAAGGTCCGTCGCATCCGTGCGTGTCCCGTCAAGGAGAGTAAACGAGCCGAAGCTCTTATCGATGGTAAGGTTCGTGCCAAAAACCCGTGCACCGGTTGCGGTGACGCCATTGCTCGCGTCAAGAACCGACGGCACGTTGATAGACACTTCCGGCGCGATGCCAGCGACAAGCCCCGTCACGGTCGGGTTCGCGGCGAGCTTATCGTACACTGAAGAGTTGAAGAACTGGTAGTTTCCGTACTGGCTCCCGACAGTCACCACTTCGTCGACCGCTCCCAACGAATCGTAGGCGATTTTTTGGATCGTGTAATTGAATGAGTCACCCGCCACGAGCGATCCTGAGATTACTGCCGTGCTGATGAGCAGCCCAACGATGACGACGGCGGTGTTTTTCGGGCGCCGTGAAAAATTTCGCACGCCCATCGTAAAGAGGATTCTGTGCCTGACTGCGAGCAGAGCGGTAAAAAGGAGTATCAGTCCGACAATCACCGCCAGGAGAGTTGTCGTCAAATCCATCTGGGTTCCTCGTTTGTGCGCGCACGGTTCAGGCAATTAGGGGGGTAATTCCGAGGCGTTGCCCCCCGGCCGAGCGTTCTCGTCAGACGAGATCGTGCCATCTTTCATTCCGATGATCCGATCTGCTTGCGCGCCGACGGTCGGGTCGTGCGTTACGATGACGAGTGTCTGGTCATTTTTTATGTTAAATTTCTTCAATAGCTCCATAATATTATGCGCATTCTCAGAGTCGAGATTGCCGGTCGGTTCGTCGGCCCACACGATCGCGGGCTTGTTGACGAGCGCTCGCGCGATCGCCACGCGCTGTTGCTGCCCGCCCGAGAGCTCTGACGGTTTGTGCGTGCTCCAGCGCTCCATGTCTACAAGCGACAGCATGTCTGAGGCACGTCGGTGCGCTTCATGTGAGTCAACTCCGGCGATAAGGAGGGGTAGCTCCACGTTCTCGTGTGCGGTAAGTACGGGTAACAGGTTGAATGATTGAAAGACAAAACCCATACGTTCTGCCCGATAGCGGGCGCGCGCCTTGTCCGACATATGCTCGAGCGGTGTACCGTCAATGCGGATCGTCCCGGTCGTTGGCTCATCGAGTCCGGAGAGGCAGTTGAGCAGTGTCGTTTTCCCGCTTCCGCTTGGGCCCATTATGGAGACCATCTCTCCCGCAGCAATGGTGAGCGTGATTTGGTGAAGAGCGTCTACTTCTAAACCTTTTAGTCGATATACTTTAGAAACGTCGAGCGCTTCGACAGCGTTCATTCATATTCCCCCTCAAAACGTCATTATTATTCCTTATAGATTTTGCTCTGCATACTAGCTCCGGTCCTATGTAATACATCCTCGGTCTCTGTTTCTATGCACTGTCCGCCGTTAAGAAGTCACTCACCAGATCTAGCGTAGAGCCCCACACCTGTCCAAAACTTCACATATGCGTCATACACGTGTTCCGGGAGCGGATGCCGCTAGTTGCTCCACCGACGCGCATACCGCGAGGCTGTCCATACTCGAAGAGTTATGCATCACACGCGCTGATGCACAGAGAGCAAGGGAAAGACGAACGGAACCAGAATCAGACCGATCGCCCACAAACTGTATACTGTTATGACTCGCCGACTATAGTCTGCTTTGCGGGCGCGGTCGCCGCGCCGAACGATACTCAGCGCTAGAAGCAAGAAGGTCAGTGAGTTAAGCCCGCACGATAAGAAAAATAACCCGGCAAGGACCACGGACAATGAGCCTTGCGGCGTACCGGCGAGAAGCACAAATGATCCGATCATAACAGCGAGTGCGGTGGCGAGGGCGAATTCGAGGATAATAAAGCGGGCTCCGTTAAGGGCCATATCCATTCGGACGAGGTCGCGCACCTCGATGACTACACTAGGGCGATATCCGTTTTGATCCGGGGTTGACGTCATGCGCTCTCCCTCAACTCAAACCGTATGCTGATCTCCTCAGTGCGTTGTCTAGCCGGGGTGCAGTCGACGCACAGCGTTAAGTGCAAAGACGAGCAGCCACGTGGCCTCGGCAGCAGGAATACTTACAAACGCGATGCCCATCGAAGCGAGGAAGACAAGAGGGGCGACTGCATTCCTGAGTGTAGTTGCGTGAATATGCTGCGTGCTCAGCATCGTTGCCACAAGCCGATGATTGTGCGATGCGTAGAGCCAGAGCGCACTCAAAAGCAGACCTGTGATCGCGAGCGTCGCCGCATAGAGTATAACGGCAATCAGCTGGTCGCCGTATGCGCTGAGCACCCCCGTCGGAAATGGAATTAGTGCGACGAAAAGCAGAAAGAAAAGATTGATCCAAGCGAGCCTTCGGTCGTAGCGTTCGATATAGTGGAACGTGCGCTGATGCGCCATCCAGTACGCCCTATCACCAAAAAGCTGAGCGCATAGCTAAAGAGTCTCGGCACGGTGGCGAGCAGTGCTGAGGGCAATTCGGTCGAGACAGCGCCCGGTTGAATGACCGGGAGCGCGACATTAAGCACGAGCAGCGTAATCGCTATCGCAAAGACCCCGTCGCTGAAGAAAATGAGGCGATCTAAGGCTTTGCGCTCATGGTAGGATATCTCCGACGACGGGACCGACGTCTCTTTTTTTGCGGAGATTTTGACCACCTGCTACCAAGCCGGCGCTTAGGCCTCTACGTGCTTCGACATGTACGCAGAATTATGACTGCGTTCAGCGCGATGATATCCACATAGATAGCTGAATAAATCTCAGTATCTCCCTTTTTTAAGCCTCTCCTACTCGCTAGCTGCAATTCTGTCCCTGTAGTTCACCTCTATGAGGTGCATCTTCTTTCAGGTGATGCCCGGCCAGCCGGCCTTATTTCGCAGACGGGTCCATCTCCATGACGCCAAAAACGTTCCCTTCTGTGTCCGTGCAGTAGGCGAGATACCCCTGGCCCGCTACGGCCATTTTTGGCATCATAACGTTTCCGCCGGCGTCCACGATCTTTTTCGTGAAGTCATCGACAGATGCGACGCTGATGGTGTTGACCGTAACCTGCTCAGGCATCCTGCGCGGCATTATCGCACCGTTAATTCCCGGTTCGTCATCGGGTCCTGTCGTGACTAGCCAGTAGTCCATAGGCGCTTCCCACTTTGTGATGGTCCACCCAAACACCTTCTCGTAAAACGCTATCGCCCGCTTTGGGTCGTCGGCAGGCAGCTCGAAATACATTACTCTTCCTCTTGGCATTATTATCCTCCCTAAGGTTTTTTGCAAGTCTTTGTGACGCTGATACTTACGCACGTTGGCCGGGAACCGTGTGCGAGATGCTTTTATGCCGCGGAAAGCACGGAATCAAGTTTGTGGTGAGCTGAAGTGTTCGATACCAAGCTGTCAGCAGACTTCCGGTTGATGCATTATCCAACTGAAGTTCTGCGGGTAGCTATCGACGTCCCGTGCGCAACGATCTGGCTCAAGGAAACTAGCAATTGCGGTGATAACGTGTATTAGGCTCCGCTTGCTTTGTTGAGTTTTGTTTCAAACTGCGAGGATGCCGCTTAGGCCGAAGCTGCTCGTTTCTAGCTGTCTACACTCACATCGGCACGATGCTCAGAGAACTTTCGCAGATCTGAGGCAACAAAATGTTTGTTTTTCATGCATGGTACTAAAAGCAAAAACTTAAGTCAGCGCCCTCCGCAACCTTTTCCTATGCCGTTCGTTCATCAACCTGAGTATATACCTGGAATTCCAGCAGCCACCATTACAACCCCCACTAATAATACGCGGGTGGAAAACTCAGAATTTGTTAAAGGCACAGCCCATAACATTGAGGGAGGACAATATTGGCTATGGCTTGCATTATATGGTTACAACGCGAACCGCCATTACCCACAAGATGGTCCCGTTGTTGTCTCCTCAGACGGTCAATGGGAGATGACTGCTTCTTTTGGGAGCAGCGGAAGGTATGATATTACTGCGCTCGCTGCAGACAAAGACGCCAACGAGATTCTCTTACTATACCAAGCGGCCAGTGAGTCGAGTGGTGATTATCCGGGGTTGCCTGCCCTTCCTTCAGGATGCATAACGCTGGCTTCAGTCACCGTCTCTAGAACGTAGCTTTAACCGTGTACTATTCGTTCAAGCAGGGTTACTGAAGCAAAAAAAGTACTTTGTCAGCGCAAGCTTTCTTCTCTAACAACTAAACTGAATTGATGCTTGCTGCGCTCACATTTTTGGTTCGTGTTTAGCATCTGCCGGTCGGAGCCCCCACCAGGCTCCAGCGGCAGTTTTATTCGGAGTAGAGAAGAATTACTGATATTATAAAGGCATGAAGATACCAAAGTTAGCAGTTACGGACAAAGACAATATGATCGCGGAGCGTGTCGGTAAAACCGACCACAAAACGCTAGCAGTCTGGGCTTGTGATTGTGCTGAACGTGCACTGCCCTATTTTGAAAATAAATACCCGCAGGATAACCGTCCGAGGCTAGCTATTGAAGCAGGTCGAGCGTGGGTGAAAACTGGCGTGTTTAAGATGGATATACGCAAGATTGCACTTGCAGCTCATGCGGCAGCTCGTGAAGTAAAAGATGAAAATGCAGCTCGCGCAGCTGCCCGTGCAGCAGGTCAAGCGTTGTCTACTGCACATGTTCCCACCCACGCTGTCGCTGCTGCCATTTACGCAGCAACCGCTGTCCGCGACGCCGTTGAACCTGCTAACGCCGAGATAGCCACAGACAAAGAGCGTGAGTGGCAATTGCAGCATTTACTTAACTTGTCGGAAAGCTAAGCCATGCCAACGATTTCATTGGCTTACAAACCCAGAAGCTGCTTCTTTTTTGCAGCAAACTCAGCCTCTGTCACTAAGCCTTGCTCTTTGAGCTTAGCTAGTTTGGTTAATTCGTCGTCGACACTAGGCTGGCTGACTGGTGCTGCTGCCGCGTGCCTTGCTTGCTTAACAGATCATACGGCAGTAAAGTGAGCAGGCTCATCAGCTAACGTCGGAAGGTTGCTATACCGGTTCACACGTCGGAGCCTCCATCATACTCGGAATTCTCATACTACTTGAACACAGGAGCAGCTGCTTGCTAAGCAGGCTCATCGGGCAAGCTATTTGACATCAATACACAATGAACAGAGATTATGGACTTTGGAGAATACATTAAGTTTGCAAATGAACACCCCCCTCTGCTCTGTCGCAACCGTCGACAGCGATCAGCCGCATGTGCGGAGGTTTGGCATGTGGTTTGCCGATACGAACGGCTTTTACTTCTCTACCGGTAAGATGAAAGAAGTCTACCGACAACTCCCGATGAACCCGAAAGTAGAACTGTCCTTCTACGCGCCACCTGAAACCCCGGCAGGACAGGGTTCCGCGGTGGACATTGGAACGGAGATGCGCGTTACCGGCACAGCTGAATTTTTAAATGACCTCGCGATGAAAGACCGCCTCTTAACCGACAGGCCGTTTCTGCGTCCGATTGCCGACAACGTGGCAATAGTGCACGTCAAAGACGGTGAAACGTGGTTTTGGACCTGGGAGAACAACACGCGTGAATCGACCATAGAGAGGGCTCGCTTTTAATTGAAAGCCGTTTGACAACTGAGCGTAAAACGACGTTTCAATGGAAGGACGATAGAATATCGAAAAACAAGGTCGAATACTGGTCGCTTGGTGAGTAAAGTTAGTTGGTTGTATACTAACAACATCCATTACTATCCAGAAACTGAAAAAGCGAAAAACGCTTATAAGGCTATCAAACGCTCTTCTAGTCTCGAGGAGGTTAGCAGCTTGTCAAAGATCCTGGTTGTTTACGAATCAAAGTATGGTAACACGAAGCGCGTGGCAGAAACGATCGTCGAAGGCATGCAACGCGTTCAAGGAATAGAAATAGCGCTAAATGAGGTCAAAAACGTTGACTCCAACGCGATCCCCAGTTACGACGCAATTGTGATCGGCGGCCCTACCCATTTTGGAGGACCAACGAGAGGCATCAAGAAGTTTATTAACAAACTAAGCTCCTTTTCATTAGAAGGCAAGCAATTCGCCGTGTTTGACACCTAATTGGGGGAAGACTTCGAAAAAGGGACGAAGAAAATGGAGCAAATAGCAGGCGAAAAGGCCCCCGCGATGAAGATGGCGGCTCCAGGGCTGTCGATAAAGGTTGAAGGGATGAAGGGTCCAATTGCTGAAGGAGAGCTCTCAAAATGCGAGGAGTTTGGAGCTAAGATAGCATCTCAACTGATGCGTCCGGCTTGATCAACGCTACTACGTTTCATAGGAGGCGCTCTGAGAATGACAAAAGGAGGTGTAGGCAGAAGTGGTGCAAGATTTCGCTCTGAGAATCGTCTTAGTTGTGGCAGGTCTCTTAGCTCTAGCGTTCGGTATCGCTAATGGATTCTCGAATGGGTGGCAGCTGGACATCGTGAACCTTATTACTATCTTTGCTGCTATCGTGCTGATCGTCGTAGGGATTTTTGTCAAAGACATCAGGCGGAGGAAGTAAGAGCGTGCCGCAAACGGCACGAGGATAAACAATAATTGGAACGTTCACGCTCCCCTTCTCTTTTCTCTCCTTTTGTCCGCCACCATAAACGAAGCAATGACCCCTACAACTCGTGAACGGATTGAGAGTCTTCTTGCAGGGGCGTGTTCGCTTTTGCCAACAAGTACCGTGGGCATGGAGCGCGGTTATTGTGGTGGTGACGCTTGCTATTATTGCTGTGTACGCGTCCGCACAACACCGTTTGGCGGTTAGTCGCCGGTGGATAATAACAACGATTAAGTGTTCAGCTCGATCACTTCCACCATTATGTTAGCCACTGAACCCTACCCAAACCTTTTTACTTATGGTATGCAGCCACAGACCGAGCTGCCGGAGATTCCTGGCAGCAAAATCTCGCTCCATCGCGCAAAAGCAGGCTACAGCTATCCAACGATTCGGTTGCCCCATAAGTTCTCAAAACTTGCAGGACTACCAACTCGTGTCTATCAGACGGTTCATCATGGGGCATTAGCCTTCCTCGTTATCGTCTCTAAGGGTACGGCTTCAGAAAACGGTGCTCATCTATCGAAAAACGCCGAAATAAAAGCCAAATTGGGCTCCGTTTTTGTAAAAGGCTGTTGACCGCTGGATAGCCGTTTCATACGCGAAGCCACAAAAGGCCTCCCTGGTCGGCTTGTGCACTGATTTCATCACACTGCCAGAGCATCTACGAAACGTTCACCCCTACCGCGTTGCTCGTGATGCTCGCCAGCGTGTCGTGTTTGCGGACCGCGCGCCAAGGCACCTTTATATGATTTCACCTCATTTAAGACGCTCGTGCATATGCCGTTTACGAGCTCTTGGAGCACGGCGATCGTTGCGCTCGTCGTGATTGGAACCATTTTGACCGCCGGATGCACGTCAAACGTGCAGCAGACTCAAGCAAGAAGCGTAACGGTAGGCGCGCTGCTGCCGCTCACAGGTGACGCCGCGAGCGTAGGCGCGAACGTGAACGCAACCATAAGCGCGGCGGAGGCCGATATCAACAGCTACCTTGCCGCAAACAACGCTCGTATTCGCGTACAGCTCGACGTCAAGGACACGGGAACCACCCCCGAAGGGGCACTCGCTGCAATGCAAGCGCTGCACGCGGACGGAGTGACAGCAGTCGTGGGGCCCTATTCAAGCGCCGAACTCAAAGCAGTCGCCCCATACGCCGGCGAGAACGGCATGGTGCTTGTGAGCTACGGAAGCTCCGTTTCCTCGCTCGGCGTCGCACGAGAGAACGTGTTTCGTCTCGTGCCCGATGACAGCCATCAAGGACCCGCGCTAGCTACCGCGATGCAAGAACGAGGGGTGAGGCTGCTCATAGCCTTCGTCCGCGACGACGTCTACGGTAATGGCCTCATCAACGTAACGAGAACGGCATTCGAACAGCAGGGCGGAGTCGTGACCGAGGCGGCGCCATTTTCACCGAATACTACAAACTTCAGCAGCGCGCTTGATGCGGTGCGACCGCAGCTGTCGCAAGTGGTTGCCACCTACAAAGCGGGCTCGGTCGGCGTGCTTTTCATCGGCTTCGAAAACAACACCGTGCCGATGCTCATAGCGGCTGGCAGCGATCCTCAATGGTCTACGGTCCCGTGGTACGGCGTTGCCGCAACGCCGATCAACGACATTCTCGCCAATGAAACGGCCGCGCAGTCTGCCGCTCACCTTAACTACACCGCCGTGCAGCAAATCGAAGGGCAAGGCGCCAGCTATGATCGCCTTACGCAAAATGCGAGCGTGCAGCGCACGGTCCAAACACCCTATGGCTCCTTTGCGTACGACGCTATGTGGATCGTCTCTCGCGCGCCGGCCGAAACGGGCGCGCAGAACTCCACCGCGCTGCGGGACGCAATTCCGCGCATCGCCAGCTATTACAGCGGCATCACCGGCAACACCACGCTCAACGCTGCAGGCGATCGCGCGTACGCGAACTACGACTTCTGGACGATCAGGAGTGAAAACGGCACCTACGTCAAGGTGAAAACTGCGCACTTCCGAACCGATCCCCTCTCAGGCGCAACGGTCATCCAAGGGCCGAGTACGAGCACCGCAGCGGTGCGTGCGTGAAAGGGGAAATGTACCTGCTCCCTCTATGTGAACAGCGCGTTGCTGCCGCACTGCGCAAACCAGTCCAATTACGGAAGAAGGGTGCCCTTGAGTGGGCGTTCCCGCCACAAAATCCGCGATAGCGGGGGTGAGTAAACGGCAAGCATTTATCTGGGTTGCAGCGGGTGGCATTATGATCATTGGCTAGGCGTTCTCTATAGCTCACGTCGTCTCTACCTAGAGCAATATGCGCGATTTTTCCACTCAGTCGAAGTTAATTCGACGTTTTATCACTTTCCGAAGGAAGGCCAGCTAAAAAAATGGTACGACGCTACCCCTGACGATTTTGTGTTTTCTGTAAAGATGAACAGGTACATCACACACACTAAGAGGCTGCACAACGTACATCAAGCTCTCAGCGACTTGTTTGAGATCTGTGAGCTATTGGGACACAAGCTTGGCCCGTTTCTCGTAGGGCTCGCCCCGAGCTTTAAAAAAGATTTAGACCGCTTAGACGAGTTTCTTTCACTATTACCTGACCATCGTTTTGCTTTTGAATTTCGTCACGATTCGTGGTTTAGCGATGACGTTTTTGACCGTTTCAGAGAACAAAGCAATCTCGCTTTGGTAGTGCTCGGTGCACAATTCGACAAGAACATCGACTGTTTTAAGGATTTTGCTTACATCAGATGGCACGCGCGTGGTAGGGATCTAGACCTTTACTCGTCAGGAGAACTAGACTACTGGGCGCGTCGAATCCGAGAGATTTCAACCGAAGCTGACGTTTTCGGCTACTGGAACCACGATGCATCTGGGCCTAAGAATTGTTTGGATTTAGCGTCTAGGCTGGAAGTGCGATAGCCGTTACCGCCAGCAGGCTACTCGCTACGCGGATGCCCCGACGCGTCGTTACTTGTGTGACGCTTATATGCAGTTAGGCGCGCGTGACAAGGCTATAGCAGCATATCAAGCTCCTCTCAAAACTGATCCGAGTTATGAAGCTGCGCAAATGGCGTTGCTTAAGGCTTCAGAATCAAAGTAGCCAGTTAAAGTGCGCACCCGAATTACGTCAAAACGAGGCTGCAGCTAAACTCCGCGTTAAGGTGCTGCGACGATTTCCACGACCATCGAGCATAGCTTTTTATCGCGGGCAACGAAATTGATTCCAACAATCGCTGTGCCGCGTGATCGTGATGCTCCGAGGGTCGTGCAAAGAGGATGGCCGATGATCAGTAAGGAAGTGATGCTCAAGAACCACCGGGTGATCGTCGATCTGAACTGTCCAGTGGCGCGGTTCCCGGATAACCCCGTGCTTACGGCCAAGGAAGTGAACCAGGTGTGGCAGGACCCTGGCCTCCAGGTCACGACCGTCCACAACGCCGGCATCGCGCTGCACGGTGGCGACACGGTCATGCTGTTCCGGTCTCATCTTCGTTGCGGCGTGAGCGTGCTCGGAGTCGCCCGCAGCAGCAACGGCGTCGACGGCTGGCGTGTCGAGCCGCGACCGGCTATGGCGCCGGCCGCCGAGGGGGACGCCTTCGCCCCCGGCACCGATGCCAGGGCCCTCATCGAGAACGAGTCGGGCGGCGTCGAGGATCCGCGGATCACCCAGATCGGCGATACCTACTACATCACCTACAGTGCCTATCACGCGACGGTGAAGAACCGCGTGCGCGTCTCGCTGGCAACGACCCGCGATTTCTCCCACTTCATGCGCCACGGCCCGGTGCTCGAGCGAGATATGCGGAACGTGGTGATTTTCCCCGAGCCCATAGGCGGCGGCTACGCGGGTCTGTTCCGACCCAATGACGCCACGGCGGGAGAGGTCGGGGGCATCTACACGCAGATCACGCTCGGCTGGACGAGTTCGATCGAGTCCAATCGGTGGGAGATCCAGCCGGAGCCCATCATGAGGACCGGCGCGGGCCCAAGCGCCTTCTCGGACAAGATCGGCCCTGGAGCGCCGCCGTTCAGAACCACCAAGGGCTGGCTCAGCGTGTTCCACGGGGTGCGCACCACCATGGGCGGCAACCCGTACGTGCTCGGGGTGGCGCTACACGATCTGGCGGACCCGGCGCGGGTCAAGATGTCGAGCATCCCCATCCTGCTCCCGTCCCGGGCTGACTGCAGCGTCGGGGAGGCCGCCTACACCCATGTGCCGCAGGTCGTGTTCACTTGCGGGGTCGTGCGCCGCGACGATGGCAGCATCCTCATCTACTACGGCGGCAATGATACGGTCATGAACGTGGGCGTGACCCACGAGGACGTGCTCATCGCGCTCTGCGAGAACTACGGCCAGGACCCGCTGACAGGGCATCTCAAGTACGACATTCGCGGCCACTGAAGCTGAGGAGCTCGGAACCAGCGGCCACCAGAGCACCGGGACATAGACCGTTCGGTGCCTCGGAAGCACAGTCGGCGTCAAGACGATGATCCAGGTGGCACTGGCTCTTCGCGACCTTCGCGGCGGGAGCATTTATAAACCTTGGTGTCAGCGCTCTGCCAGAGATAGCACCCAATTTCGAAAAACGCACAGGGAAGCCGCTTCTCAACTTCGTGAACGATCTTGAATTTTCCTGAGTTGAGCCGCCGGTATGAACGGAGGACCTCGTGTAGCAGATCCGAGGAGTTCGAGATGATGAGCAAGATAGCGTCATCCTGATATATCGTCGCGCCAAGAGATGATCTTTGAAGTGTGATATTTATGGTCTTCGGGTTCGGCACGCCAAACGTAGAAACGATGAGAGAGAAGCGGGACGTCAAAGGGCTCATCAAGGCATTAGGGTATAAAAAGGAAAGTGATGTTCGCATAAACGCTGCGAGCGTCCTTGGCGAGATCTGCGATCCCCGGGCCGTTAGGCCGTTAATAAAGGCGCTTAACGACGCGGACAGTGATGTTCGCAGTAACGCTGCAGAAGCCCTCGGCAGGATCGGTGAACCGGCCGTTAAGCCGTTAATACGGGCGCTCGGAGACACGGGCGAGCATGTTCGCAGAGCTGCTGCAGAAGCCTTAGTCAATATCGGTGAATCTGGCGTTGAGCCGTCAATAAGGGCGCGAAACGACTCGCGTTATCATGTGCGCAGCGGCGCTGCGGAAGCCCTCGGCAGGATCGGTGATAGCAGAGCAGTGGAGCCGTTAATAAGGGCGCTCAACGACGCTGACAGTGACGTTCGAAGTAGCGCCGCGGAAGCCCTCGGCAGGATCGGTGAACCGGCCGTTGCGCCGTCGATACGGGCGCTCGGAGACACGAGCGAGCATGTTCGCAGGGCTGCAGCGGATGCCCTCGGCAGGATCGGTGAACCGGCCGTTAAGCCGTTAATAAGGGTGCTCAACGACTCGAATTGGGGTGTGCGCGAGAGCGCTGCCGCTGCGGAAGCCCTCGGCAGGATCGGTGATAGCAGAGCAGTGGAGCCGTTAATAAGGGTGCTCAACGACTCAGATTCGCATGTGCGCGAGAGCGCTGCCGCTGCGGAAGCCCTCGGCAGGATCGGTGATAGCAGAGCCGTTGAGCCCTTAGAAAGGGCGCTTAACGACGCGGATTCGCGTGTGCGCGAAAACGTTGCGGAAGCCCTCGATGCGCTGAGGTGGACCCCGGGAAGGGATGAGGCAGCGGCCGCCTACTGGATATCGAAAGGACAATGGGATAAGTGCGATACAATCGGTGAACCGGCTGTTCCGCCGTTGATACGGGCGCTTAACGACGCGGACAGTGATGTTCGCAGTAACGCTGCGGAAGCCCTCGGCAGGATCGGCGAACCGGCCGTTAGGCCGTTAATAAAGGCGCTTAACGACGCGGACAGTGATGTTCGCAGTAACGCTGCGGAAGCCCTCGGCAGGATCGGCGAACCGGCCGTTAGGCCGTTAATAAAGGCGCTTAACGACGCGGACAGTGATGTTCGCAGTAACGCTGCGGAAGCCCTCGGCAGGATCGGCGAACCGGCCGTTAGGCCGTTAATAAAGGCGCTTAACGACGCGGACAGTGATGTTCGCAGTAACGCTGCGGAAGCCCTCGGCAGGATCGGTGATAGCAGAGCCGTTGAGCCCTTAGAAAGGGCGCTTAACGACGCGGATTCGCGTGTGCGCGAAAACGTTGCGGAAGCCCTCGATGCGCTGAGGTGGACCCCGGGAAGGGATGAGGCAGCGGCCGCCTACTGGATATCGAAAGGACAATGGGATAAGTGCGATACAATCGGTGAACCGGCTGTTCCGCCGTTGATACGGGCGCTTAACGACGCGGATTCGCGTGTGCGCAAGAGCGCTGCGGAAGCCCTTGGCAAGATTGGTGGTTTTAGGGCGGTGCGGACGTTGATAAGAGCGCTCAACGACTCTGATTGGGATGTTCGCTCGGGTGCTGCGGAAGCCCTCGGCACGATCGGTGAGCCGGCGGTGGAGCCGTTAATAAAGGCGCTCAATGACTCGGATATTACGCGTGTTCGCGTGAACGCTGCGGAAGCCCTCGGCAGGATCGGTGATAGCAGGGCTGTTGAGCCCTTAGAAAGGGCGCTTAACGATGCTGACAGTGGTGTGCGCAAGAGCGCTGCGACAGCCCTTCGTAGGTTCGGACTATAGCAGAACCGTTGGGAGGCTCCTCACTGAGCACATCTATCCGGCAATTCATGGCTGCGACCGACACGAGCGCCAGACTGAAGATCGTTCACCTGCGAGTTTGATGCTAAAGAGACGTGTGTGCTAATTTCACCGAAGGCATAGCGCTTTAAGGTGATGCACTGTGATAATTTTTAGACATTTGCTTCTGGGAGTGGAACATAAACCCTTGCTGCCAACTCGTTATCTAACATAAACAACGCAGCAGAATCTTGAGCTACCATTTTTAAGCGCCTAACGATAGCCGTAAAATTAGATTCCTCCTCTATCTGCTCATTTACATACCACTCAAGGAAGCCTGAAGCTGCATAGTTTTTTTCTTCTACAGCAATAGTCTTTAAGTCGTAAATTCTACCTGTGACAATTTTTTCATGGTTTAATGCTATCTCAAAAGCATTTAGGACAGAGCTGAAATCTGCTTGTGGATCTTGGAAACCAGTAATCTTAACGTTGCCTTCCATTTCAGCTACAAAATTAAAAAACTTCATCGCATGATCTACCTCTTCACGATATTGCACTCTTAAAAAATGTGAAAAGCCTGGCAGATCAATAGCGGCACAATAGGCAGCCATCGATAAATAAATGTGGGCTGAATAAAATTCGAAAGTCATTTGCTCGTTAATAGCTTGATTCAATTTTGCGGAAATCATTTGTCTTGCCTCCTAAAATATCATTTTGTGAATTAATCTTACTACAAGAATAAAATAAAACAAGCGTTTAATTATGATTTTAGTAATTATTATTGTGTATTTTCAGCATATAATTCTTTTATCGTAAATGTTTTTCTATAATACTAATATATTCCACACGTAATCCAAGCATTGTTTGTTCAGCTTCTTAGAACTTTCAAATAAACGTTCTTAACTCCATTGTTCTTCTTATCTTGAACTATCTCTTCAATTTTTGACCCAAGTTCTTTTCTGATCGCAGGATTACTTTTTACGATTTGTGTCAAGGCAAAGGCAGCACACCAGCGAACCACTGTGCTCTTGTCTTTGGTATTCACTAAAAGTTTGGGAATTGCCTTTTTTACTTCAGTTGGGTATTTCTGTGCCAGATTCCCTATTGTTTCAGGCACTCCCCACTTCACTCTCGGCGCCTTGTAGTTAATGTAGTCAACTAAATCGTCGATGTAAGGCGCCACGATCTGAGGCTTATCCTTCGAAACGTGTTTCATTACGTCTGCAGCTGTTCCTTTTTCAACGTCAGAACCAGACTTCAAAATCTCAATTACTTGAGAAAACACTTTTTGATCTTTTTCAATGCTTTCAGTTAAGAATGCAACCAGTTCCTTCGGCTTACCTTTCCAGTTTCTTATTTCATCTGTCACGTTCATATCATACACTTATCCGAAAGACAAATCGTACCACGTTACATGTTTCTCAAAAAGCGTGCAGGTCGGAAAAACGTCAAAATTAACTAACCTCTCTGTAGCAGCGAGGCGGCTCGCAACCAGCCCTCAACAGCCCATCCAAGTTCGCGGGATTGATGTATTCGGACTTGTATCCTTCTGCCTATCGCGACTTTGGATCTATTTATGCTACGGTTGGCCGTGAATTATCCGAAAGCTGCGGTATATCTGCTCCAAAAGTATCAGCCGCATCATCTTTTGGCAAGATCATCCAGAGAGCCCACCAATTGGCAGCTTGCCGGCGCTTTACAAGCCGTAACTTCACGAAGTTTTGCACCGGCTTGAAAAAGAAGCTTTGAGCGTCCTCCAATTTCTCAAAAGACGCTGTTATCTGCTTTTAATTATTCACCTCCGTGATGATCTTCGCTATATACGGCGAACCCTGCGTCAACGAGTGTAGCCGCATCTCCGCTGTCGAGCTGCAAACCGTCGCCGGCTCTGTATCTGCCACAGCTTCTGACAAACCTTATGCTTTTAGGAACTTTCACCTTGCGCTCACCTCCTTTTTACCAAATGAGTATAGGGCTCGTAAGGCCCCACGTAACCGCTGAGAACAGCAAAAGCTCGAGCGCACATATAGGGTCAGCGAAGCCTTTGTGGCCCCGTAGAACGCTTCCCCGCTCTCCGAAATTTTCTGCTCGTAGTTTGAGGGCTCTTGAATCAGGTTATCGGCCTCTCCGCTCTTATCCGAAAAGATGCACGCTCCCGCTCTCAAGTGCCGTGATGATGAGCGAGGCGAGCTGCTGTTTTGAGACTTGTCGTCAAAGTCGATATTGCTCGGTCGGCAATGCCTTTTGCACGATCTCCACGACCGGCCGACCAATCCCGGTCGCATCACAGTACCGGTTTGCAGATATGAGTTTTGTCCAGCATAGGCTTCAAGCTGCCGGTCGAGTTTGACCAGCTTCTTCACCATCCTCGTTCCATTCTTTCACCTTTCTGCGTTAGTGCATTGCTCGACTTGAACCTGTCAAATAGTCCCACGTTGATCCCCCAGTACAAGCACGCGGGCATATTTATAATTCTTCTTTAAATTGGGAACACAGGTAGCTCACTTGCTATGCTGGGGAATCCTTTAGCTACCTTGCTAGGCAAGAGGGAGCCCTTGCGCTTGTTTTCACTCAACCGAAACCCCAAAAAAAGATACATCAAAAATCGGGATTATCAAAATACCTTAACGTGCTCGTGGCGGCTTTAGTCATTTCTCAAGCGATTTGTGAACAAAAACGCCCTCACGATTACGCTCCGTTATATGCTTTCGTCTAGCGCATCGGCAGCAGAATCGTGAGGGTCGAGTAGAAACGACATCGGTGCTGCGTCTGTTGTGGAGAAGCAACATGACAAGGATTATTACGATAAAGAAGTATTTTTGGGAAGGGTTGCAGAGCAACATCCACTAAAATAAGGATTGAAATCGAGGATTCAAAACATAAGGGTGGTTCTACAGTTATGACCGAAGGAGATTGGTTTAAAGTGAGAATGTGGGAGTTAAAGAAGCTGCTGCGTGGTTCCGATTACAATACCATATACGATGAGTTCGGGGGTGAAGTTATCGCTGACCTAACTGAATGGCTCAAGATGAAAGGAGCAGCGAAGTTCCAGAATAACCTCAATCCAGTGGTTGCAATCACAGAGAAAGACGATGTGGTATTCCTCCAGGACTTCGAAGAAGCTCCTACCGACCGGAGCAAAGCGATTATTCACCTTGACGGGCTGTATGAGTTTATAAAAGAAAAGGTGCACCAAGATGTCTAGATCCATCGCTGTAAGGCTGCAGAGCAACATCCACTAAAACAAGGATCGAAACCGCACTTAGATGCAATAAGCGCTGGAAAGATCAGTTGCAGAGCAACATCCACTAAAAGGCGTGTGTGTCTTTTCAGCTGCGCTTGCGTGTTCCATTCGCCCTCTCCGTAGCTCCTGACTCGTTATTTCTTTTTTCGATTCCCTTTGATTTATGGCCCCCTTCAGCAGCAACGCTGCAACCTTCTCATTTTACAGCAAAAAAGTGCCTTCGAGGGCATTTCAAACTATCAAGAAAAAAAGGAAAAAAAGGTAATAAGCACGCTGAAAACAAGCCGCGCGATAAGCAGCCACGCTAAGGCCCGGATCCGGGCTTGGTGGCACGTGTAGGCTATAGACCAGCTCACCAAGTGTCCACGTGCGAACCGTAGAGGCTTTTTCATTCAAGAATTTTATCAGTCTCCTCTCGCTCCTTTGCTTTCTCTCTCGAGTCCTCGGCTGCTGTTTGGGTGTCTAACTTACGCCTCAAATCATCCATAGCCGCCCGCACCCGTAGAATCTCGGCTCGATACTGAGTATAAAGCTCTGGAAAATCCTCTAAATAGAGGTCAATCTCGTCACAGCGTCATACAACACGTCGCTAATCATCTTTCTGGACCTCCCAAAGGTTCAAAGGTTCGATTCGCATAATGCAGCATGCGGCATCAATAAACTCGTATCAGTCCTACAGTAGTAGCAGCAACAGGGCGATAAACAAAACTGCTATGAGCGAACCCCTTTTCACGAGATGTTCAGATGCGTCTGCAATGCGCTTTAAGTGGTCTTTTTCTCCCGGTCGCACGTCCTAATCAACCGCGCCTCTTTTTTTAAATCCCCTGCTCCTCGGCAAATTCAACGCTCAGAAAAAACGTCTTTGAAATCGCAGTCTTGCGCAAGCTGATTGAATAACGCAATTGCCCCCGTATGTCTGCGAGCGTTATCTTGGTATCAGCAATCGTGGCTATCATTAGTTTTTCAGACATAGGTAACGAATGTAAGAGAGTGAATTAATTTACCCGTTAATCATAGACCGTCAAAGGTTCATTAAATTCGCTAGCTGTAAGCTTCGCGGCGATGCCGAGCGCGTCCCTTTTTGCGAATATTATCGCCGTCCGCGCCTCGTGGCATATTGACGGTTCTACGCTACCTACGAGAACGGCCTCGACGTGCGGCAACGACTATAATGAATGGCGCTATTTATTCGTTCTCGATGCCACTTCCGAAATATGCGAGCTTTTTCTATCCCTGTTCTTAAATGACACGCCTCGTACGGCCTATTATCAACATATATTGGTAATGTCATCTTATCAGGACCGAAAACGACGGTGAGAAAATCTTAACTGGCCAGCGGAATAACTCACTTAACAACGATGATGGATTGTCGACGGTGCGAAAAGTTTAACGGTTGCAAACTGCGCGGTAAGGGGGATCGCGTCCCATATTGCGATCAGTACCGACGTCCGCACCGTATCATGTACACGACATAGCAAGAAGCCGTCATAGAGGTTGCCGATGACTAGCCTGGAACCGCGCTTTTATCCAAGCCAAGACGTTAAGTGCATAAATTATGACCGCGCTTCTATGTGGTTTATTGGTCTCGCGCTTATCATTATAGGCTTTTTTTATCTTTTTTATACTAAAGCAACACTTGTTTGAGGGAGGATAAACACAATGACCAATAAAGAGAAGTTTATCTTGAACGAGCTTAAGCGGCTCCAGGGCGAGATCGACGTGCTTAAGGAAGTCTACGCGCATTATTTGGATGAAGGACTGAAGCGCGAGGCACGGGTCGAGGATGCAATGAATAAAATGCTTACTATAACGAAGGAGCGGGTAACAGAGGCCGATAGCGAGCAATCAGAGAAAAATATCACGCACTCGAAGAGGCCGGTGGAGAAGATTGCGGAGCTTGAGGAGAAGATTGCGGAGCTTGAGGAGAAGATTGCGGAGCTTGAGGAGAAGATTGCGGAGCTTGAGGAGAAGATTGCGGAGCTTGAGGAGACATGAACAAGGGCGCGTTTTTTTGTACAACTGAGAGTTAACCCTCCTCTTATTTTCCAGTGTTCTTTTTTTAAGAGTTTGAATGGCGTGGAGCCTTCACGTGGAACAACCGTAGACGGCTCCTTTTCCCTAAACACTTCAGAATGTTGAGTATGCGCAGTGATCAATTTGCGTGGGTTTACAGCCGCTTAACGGGGCTCTCTTTCGCAGAGAGTTTCTCTTCTTCCGATCGCAGCGATTAAGCGAGAGCGCTGACGAGGTGCTTATTACTATGCTGTCGATCAATACCAGATGCTTTTTTTAATTTACCAGAATCTGTGCTGCACGAGATTCATCACCGCAGCAGAATCTCTGTCGATCGTGCAAAAGCAGATTACGCCTATCCAGCAATATGGTTGCCCCACCATTTCTGCGGGCTTTGGAATCTACGAACACAGTCTGCGAACGTTGCAAGTGGGTGGCAGCAACTATAAGCTTATGCGAGTCCATATATAACTAGTGAAGAAAAACAAAGAAGACAAAGCAACGCTGGCGTAT
This sequence comes from Methanobacteriota archaeon, assembly GCA_963701995.1. GTDB lineage: Archaea > Halobacteriota > Bog-38 > Methanoflorentales > Methanoflorentaceae > Methanoflorens. The sequence goes on from OY969693.1 coordinate 1,989,284, forward strand.
CTCGAGAAGTTGGTTGGTCAACAGGGCCTTGAAATGATCAAGCGACTTTCAAAAAATGAGTTGACGGACCAGCAGATAGCAGAAGAAACTGGTTCTGACCTGAACACTGTGAGGCGGACGCTATTCACTTTGTACGAGCATCGCCTCGCCTTCTATACGCTTCAGCGCGACAAAGAAACTGGATGGATGTTGTATCGATGGCTCGTAAACTTTGACGATATTGAGCGTCGCCTCGCTGATGATGCTAACAAGCTTATCTCAAAGCTCGAGACGTGGCTGGATGGAGAGCTGAACACCGCCTATTACACGTGTGACAACAACTGCGGCCGCTACACGTTTGACATGGCGAGTGGCTACATGTGTGGATACGAATTTGTGTGCCCTGTGTGCAAGCAAAGCCTCCACTACGACGACACGTCCAAGCTGACCGATACTATGCAAGGAAAAATTAGCGAATTAAAGACCGACGTTCAAGCCGTCTTCTATCCGGAGAACTCGTCGATTTTTGAACTTGTCCAGACAGAACAAGAATAAAAAGCCTTGTCGCGCGTCAAGTCGGGCACCTTTTTTCGCGCTCTGCCGGTTGAAGTCCTGATGTCCTTGAAATGGAGACCGATTCCACGCCTGCTAAAAGACTGACTTTTGCAGCGCCTCCTCCACTGTCTGATGTGGGGTTTCACTTTTTTCGCTGAGCAAGGCTTTGATAATCGGCTGCACGGCTCTCGTATCACCGATCTCCCCGAGCGCATAGGCGGCGTTGCCCCGAACCGTGCTGTCTGTGTCACCTAATGCCCGAATGAGTGGTTCTAAGGCTTTTTTGTCACCGCGAGCTCTCGTGCACACCGCCCCCACGCGCTATTATCGCAAGACCACACGATCCGTTTTTACGGGCGTTTCGCGGGTAGCGGCACGCCTCAAGCAAACGTTCTCGATATGGATGCAGGTCGACGACTATGCTCAGAAAAGCCCAAGAATTTGAGTACAATTAGAAATCGTTCAAAAAAAAGGTATCGTTAAAGGAAAAACTGATGGAAAAACAACATCCTCGTCAAAATACCAGGGGCCAAACCCCACAACAACAATGCAGTCGATCCATCGTCAAAAAACAACGTAGATAGATAACCGAGGTTACTCGACTTCCCCTAAGGCTTCTACTTCCTCAGGAACTTCGACGACCTCAGCGACCGCACAGTTGCGCTTTATGGCTTTGATTTCAATCTTAACTGAGTCATTGACCTTTGTGTTTGGAACAAAAATCACAAGACCGCTAATGCGCGCAATGCCATCACCTTGTCTGGCAGTGTCTTCAATCTTCACATCGTATTGTTTGCCGACGTCCACAGGAGCATCGTTAAACGATCCGCTGCCGTACTTGTTAAAACTGCTACTGCCGAAAGAGCTTTGATTTGATCTATACATGTTTCACCTCCGTTTTTGTTGTGAGAGAATATATGTTTCAATCATATAAGGTCTTATGCCGCGTGGCTTGTGCCGCGAGACGCATAATCGCCCGCATATTCACCACGTCAAACAGTATGCACCGACCAAGACCAGCAAAGGTCGGCTCGGGCACCCACAACTCAACGTTTGAGGAACCTTCTCACGACCGGAGTCGATACGGTAATAGCACCCTCCGGACATAGTTCCTGGCAACAATAGCAGCGTATGCATTTGCTATAATCTATCGTCGGCCCCGTTTTTGCCAACGTTATTGCTTTCGGCGGGCAGTCCTTGAAGCATTCTCCGCACCGAATACATTTTGAGGCGTTGACGACGGGTTTTACAGCTATGAACCTCTTCAAGCTGTTCACGAGAAATGGCGGTGCTCTCGAGAGTGACGTGGTTGACGTTTTTTCAAAATCACCCATAATGAGGGGCTCAACATGCTCTCCAAGCAATTCAATGTCTTCTAAGCGTGCTGGGCCGACGCCTCGCTCCTGCGCCAATTTCACCGTCGGGACCGACATGGGATCGAAGCCTGCGATTGTTACGGCCACATAGTCCAGCGCCGCGCAGCTTTTGCTTGCGAGCACCAGCCCGATTTTGCGCGGGTTCCCGTTAGAGGGGCCATCGCCCTCCATGCCCACAATCGCATCCATAATCGTGAGAGCGGGCGGGTACGTTTCGTGCAAGTCCAGCAGCAGATCAGCAAACAGGTTTATGTCCCGGGCGGTGTGCAGATGAAACTCGGTCTTGAACATTCAGGGTATGTAGCCATACAGGAGCTTCACGGCCCCAGTGTAGTACGTGAGGCTGTGCGTCTTAAGCTTCGGGAGGCCGATGATCACGTCTGCTTCAGTAACCGCTTTAGCCAGCGTGAGTTTCTTAAACGTCTTGGCTTTGTCTGAGGCAACCTCCAGTGTGGCCTCGTCAAAGCGGACCCATTCGCAGCCGGGTGTCTTCAACCACCTGTCGAATTCCCGTCTTCTCGAGCAGCTTCTTATACGACGCGCGGGTGCTTCCACCGCCTGGAGAATCCCCAAGCACCGGCGTCGCTCCCAGCTCTTGGACTAGCTTGATCGTCGCCCTTACTATTGCGGGGTGCGTGGTCACAGCAGCTTCAGGCGGCTTCGCCGACAACAGATTCAGCTTGATCAGTACGCGATCGGTCGCCTTGATGACCGACTCGAGCCCCCCGAGAGGTGCGAGGCTGGCTTCGACCGCTTTGCTGACCTTCGGATCATCATAAGAGTCGAATCTGTTGATCGATACTTCGGATGGCATGGTTGGCTCATCTGTTTCTGTGTTGCCACTCAAATAGCTTCTCTCCGGCGCACCGTGCCCGTCAAGTAAAACGTTTTATTCAAAGACGTCGACCTACTGTGTCGAGACAGATGCTTCGAGCCAAAAAAGAGACCCGCATCAACTCTTGCCCAATCGCCGACAACTGCCGGTCGCAGGCGGACACCGCGCACGAGGAGGAGGCAACGAAGGGAGCTCAGCTTGAACGAGACCAGGACGACCTCAAGAAGCTTCAAGAGATGAGCAAGCTTCAGCTGGCGATACTAACGGAGCTGATGCCGGTCAGCCCCTGCGCGATACATTCAGAGGTCTTGCTTGACGCCTTAGCTCCTTTCCTCAAGGCTCAACGCAAGAAAGACGGGCGGCGCGAATTCGAAGCCGCAGTCGCTCCTCTGGTGCAAGAAGGATTCGTACGATACTTCTGTTGTTTCATCGACAGCTACGCCATTAATCCACGGCGCACGAGCATTGCCCCCCACTTGGCGGCTGTAGCCGCGAATCACCCACCCCAGCAATCAATATAGCACAAGAAGCTGAAAACTTAAAAAAAAACATCGTCACACATGAGATCCGGCGCGTCGAGCGAACTACGCGACTAAACTGTCCAAAATGGCGCAAGATCGTGTTCTCGTAGAGAAAGTGAAGCAAAATGTCACGAAGAACGCAGCAAATCGCACTGCAGCGACGCGCGAAATGACTGACTGCTGGTTTCTGGGTGACCGACCAAATGAAAGAGTTCACGCTCGTCCAAAGACTAAGACGACCGCAGTGCAGTTAAATGGCGTAAACGCGAGAAAGGTGCATAAGGACGCGTTTTGGCTTGGCGATGGGGACGTGCATCAATGATTGACAAAGAACGCTGCTTTACGGTTAAGGAGGCTGCCAAACTCCTAGGCGTTTCGACTACTACCGTAAAGCGTCGGATCAAGAGCAAAGAACTTGTCACCGAGGAGCGTATCGGTCGACACGGGCTTGAACTTGTTATATCGCAGCGGACACTGAACTTAGAGATAATGAGCTTCGTTCCTACCGTGCACCAGCTCACTCTTTCTGATTTTGAAACTATCGTAGTCAAGCGTTTTGAGGCGATGGCCGCAGGAAGCGATCAACGCGTCTCCAAGGCGCTCAGGGAGTTGCGCAAAGAGTATGCGCAACTTACGGCCGAACTCAATGGCTTCCAAACAGTTTTTAGCGAAGCTACCGCGTTACCGGCTGCAGAACGCAAAGCAGAGTCGTCTGTCAAGCAGAACCTGAGAGCAACACAATCAACGCCTCTACACCGCGCTCGCCGCGTTTTCGGCTTCTCAAAAAATGAATGAAGCCGATCATGGAGTCGCGTGAACTGCGCCTCAACTCAAGCATCCGCGTTCACCCGCACGTGACGTCCTCAACAGACACCACAATAGGACTTATCGTCGGACTACTTTTAGGCGTCGCGGGTGGGTTCGGATCAATCACAACCGCAGGGAAGAAGCCAAAATCAACTGAACTGTGATCTTCGATATTTGGGGAACGGACCTTGTTTTAGGCTGCACAAGGAAAAAAAAAGCGAGCATGTTAGTTCGCTCTAGATTCCTTCTTCTCCCTGAAGTCTACTAATCATCGACCGCACGGATTTCAACGTGCGAGGTGACTGGCTGCCTTAAAACTGTATTGAACCATCTTTGACGATAAGCACGTGCTGCATGCAGCTTTGACAGAAAACGTGTACGTGCCCGTCAGTAAGTATAGTTCTGCTCGCTGCGTCCGCGCTTAGTGCAGTGCCGCACTTCTCACAAGACAGTTCAATATCGTCGCTTTTGTTTGTGTTCATAAACCACGCCATTAGTCTCGGTTGTCGCGATTCTCGAACACCGTATATGCTGTCGGCACGGATAAGCCTTGTCAACTCGATTGCTCAGGTGCAATGACCATTGAGAACTCGCATGAACGACCATATGTTGTCAAGACCCGCTCGGACGCCGCGACGTGTGACTTTGGCTGCGCGCGATCAAGACTTACCAGTTCGGCCGTCCTGTAAGTCACGGCCTTACGATGTACGCGAAGGGTTCGTCATCCGACAAAGTCACTCGCCGCAAACAACGCTTCAAACGGATACCCGTTCGACTCTATCCGTTCTTTGGCGCCGCTCTCGCGATCCAAAATGCACATCACTTTTGCAATCGTGCAACCAAGCTGCTCAACGGCAGCTATTCCTGAGAGGACTGATTCTCCGCTTGTCGTAACGTCCTCAACGAACGCAACGACATCCCCGTGCCTTATGCATCCCTCTGTGCGGCGCATCCTTCCGTGTTTCTTCTCCGCCTTTCTCACAAAAAAAGCACGCACCGTGCCTGACTTAAGGGCGATTGCCGTAGCGATGGGTATCGCACCGCTCTCCATTCCCCCTACAGCATCTACGCTGCCCAAGCGTTCTAACATGAGTTCGGAAACCAGGGACGCGCCACGAGGGTGCATCGTGACGCGGCGCAAGTCGAAGTAAAAATCGCTCAGCTCCCCTGCCGACAATCGGTACGGGCCGTCAGAGAACAAGGCGTATTTCTTAACTAGATCCTTCAAGTCGTCGTACGCTTTTTGCACGATTACCTCCTGTCAGGCGTCGCTGCCGAAAGCCCTGCAAGCCGTAGATTTGGCTTTTTAGCTCATAAGCATATAGGTCCGCGCCTTCACAGAGGAGTCAAAAAAAGCAGCACGCCACAACCACGGATACTTATAATAGCGCTTGAGTCAAACTAGAGGTGGGAATGCGAGACTACGTTGACCATAGATTAATCGTCAAGGATTCAGTGGAGGCCCGGGCATATCAACTCGCGCTTGCCGAATCTGCCGCACGCGCCTCTACGATGATTGTGCTGCCGACAGGGCTTGGCAAAACCATCGTAGCGCTGCTCGTCATCGCTAAACGCCTCGAAAACGACGGGCGGGTTCTATTTCTTGCGCCAACAAAGCCCCTTGTCGAGCAGCACGCTGCGTTTTTGCGTTCACACCTACTCGCAGAGACGACCATCTTCACGGGAGAGATTCCTCCCGATAAGCGAAGAGAACTATGGAAGCAGAAGCAGCAAGCGATCGTTTCGACACCTCAAGTCATTGAAAACGATCTCAAGAAGGCAAGGATCGCTCTTTCTGACGTGAAACTCATCATCTTTGACGAGGCGCACCGCGCGGTGGGCAACTATGCATATCGCTTCATCGCCAGCACGTACGTCGAGCAGGTACCCGATCCCCTTATCCTTGGGATGACCGCCTCTCCTGGCGGCACCATTGAGAAAATCCACGAAGTAAGCGAGAGCCTGTTCATTGATAATATCGAGATCCGCACCGAGTCTGATCCTGATGTGTATCCGTACACGCACGAAAAGAACGTAGAGACGCACAGACTTTCACTGCCGGCCCAGATGGAGACCATTCAGCGGGATCTCAAGCAAGCCGCGGCGCAGCGGCTGCGCCAGCTTATGAAGTTGAAAGTTGTGTTCAGCGAATGGGTCTCTACGTCCGAATTGATCAAGATACAGCACAAAGTTGCCACCGATAGGAACTACACAGCGATGTCTCTGGTTGCTGAGGTGATCAAGTTACGGCACGCTATAGGATTGATTGAGACACAGGGCATCGTGCCGACGCGCAAGTACTTTGAGCGGCTGAACAGAGAAGCGCAGTCAAAAAAAGGCAGCAAAGCAGCGCGAAGCCTCGTCGCCGATGATCACGTGAAGGCGGCCATGACGCTTACAAACCGTCTGGACGAAATGCATCCAAAACTCGAAGCCTTGAAAGACGTCGTCGCGCACCAACTGACGCGCAAACCCGATTCACGAATCATCGTATTCACGAACTACCGAGATACCGCCGAAGTCGTCAAAAATACGCTCAACGCGATGCCGGACATCCGGGCAGAGAAATTCGTCGGCCAAGCAAAGAAGAACGGGCAAAAAGGCCTCTCGCAGAGGGAACAGGTGCAGCTCGTTGCAGAGTTCGTAAATGGGACATACAACGTCATCGTCGCTACAAGCGTTGCAGAGGAAGGCTTGGACATCCCTGCTACCGACATGGTGGTATTTTACGAACCTATTCCTTCTGCAATCCGCAGCATCCAGCGCGAGGGCCGCACGGGGAGAAGACGAGCCGGTCGTGTAGTAGTTCTGGTGACAAAAGGTACACGAGACGAGACGTACAGCTTTTCGAGCACCCGAAAAAAGCGCGTGATGAGTGCCGAAATGAAGCGTATGAGCGCAAAGCACGCTCCCGTCGCGGAGCTCGTTCAAACTGATGCGGAAAGCCGGGGCGGACGATTAGCTCGTCGAACGTCGCTGAGTGACGCAGACGATCTCGCATCAACAGATGCACGACTGGAAACCCAATGCAGCTTCCACGCGGAAAATGACGTTCGAGGCACTCAAAATCAAGATCGAGATCCTGACACTGCAAACGGAACGGCGGGCGCTATCTCTGAAGAGCAACAAAAGACGCTATTGGACTTTGATTCCCACGAAAAAAAGATAGGCACAAGCGCGATACGGATTGTCGCCGACCAGCGAGAAGCTCGATCAGGCGTCATAGAAGAGCTTCAAGCGCTTGGGGCAACCATTGAATGTCGTACGCTTCCTGTCGCCGACTACATCGTGAGTGACCGAGTCGCTGTAGAGCGGAAAACTGACCGTGACTTCACTGCCTCGATGACGGGGCGTAATCTTCTAGCTCAAATCCAAGAGCTCGCCACAAACTACGAACGCCCTCTCATCGTCATCGAAGGACCTGACCTCTTCACGCAGACAGACGTGCACCCTAATGCGATCCGTGGCATGCTAGCTGCTATTACTGTAGATTTGGGGGTGCCTATAATAGGCTCGCGCGACGCTGCCGAAACGGCCATGCTACTTTTTGCGATAGCGGAACGAGAACAACTGGACAAAAAGCGAACTCCTAGAGTGCATGGAAAGAAGATCCTAAAGACGTTTCAAGAGCAGCAAGAATACGTCATCGCTGCAATTCCCTCGATAGGGCCCGCTACTGCTCGCGCCCTGTTAGAACATTTCGGCTCCGTTGAAACCATTTTTCGCGCGCAGACTCAAGAGCTCACGAAGGTGCGAGGCGTCGGCAAACAGACCGCACAGACGATTCGCAAACTCGCATCGGCATATTACGAGACCAACTAGGTCCTTTTTCGGAGCTCGGATCACAGCGTCCAATAGCGCATTTTCTTTTGCGGTGGCCGCCCAAAAGAAACAAAAATGCCGTGCGGAGGTTTCTCTCGTCTGGTGAACGATCCATCTCAGTCCTCTCAACTCAAGGACGGGGTGCGTAGCCCGCGCAATCGATCAACAGCAAAAGCTTGGCACAAAATGAGCGCATGCGCATATGCGCGCGCATAAAATCCGCTCGATCGTTTCATGAAACGCTTCGGGTCAGGCCGCTAAGCAAAGCGTGTCCGGTGCTAGGCGAACGCGGCACTGCGCCATCGATTGCCCTATCCCTTCCACCGCAGCCAGCTCAGTCGACCTCAGACGTTGCGGTCCGGGGAATCGCACGACAAGATCGGTCTAGAAGGCCACCGTCCCCTCTATCGAAAGCACAGTGACCCGGTGGCCTGCATTTTCGGCTAGTTGCTTGAATCTCTGCGGATCTGCTTTGATCTGACTGAATGTGTTGAAGTGCATCGGAATGGCAGTATCAGGTTTAATGATATCGAGTGCTTCGAGCGCCTCTTTTACGTCCATCGTGAAAAAGCCGCCTATTGGAATGAACAGCACGTCGATGTTTTCCAAAGGTTGAACCCCATCCAAATATGTGTCGCCGAGATGTGCGAATCGAACGCCGCCGAGTTCGAAGACGTAGCCGGTTGGGTACTTGCTCTGATGATGGCTCGCACCGACCATGGTCACGCGAACCCCTTCAACAAGCCTAGTTTGCCCGCGTTCCATAACCACCGTCTTGCGGAATCTTCCTACCATAGTTGGCGGAACGACCACCGTCGCGCTAAACTTCTCGGCGGTCGTGTGGTCGAAGTGCTCGTGGGTGATAAGCACGACATCGGGTTTTCCGGCGTAACTGGGCGCGTTTGGGTTTTCTTTGCTAAAAAATGGATCAATCAGGAGCGTGTGATCGACGTCTTGCACCTCAAAACATGAGTGGCTCAGGTACGTCACGCGTACAGAGAGATCTTCTTCCATACAAGTACGTCACGCAGAGAAAATATAATACTTTGGTATCACAAGTGGGGCGCCCCCAAGCCAGAGCTTGCAGCGGAGCCTCTCCGCCTTCTCCCTGTGGCGAGGGCAAGCACCTCAACGTGCTTAAACCAGTGCAACACGGAACGCCCAACGCAAATTACCGCTTCGAGAACAGTTGGTCGGAGCTCATTCGAAGAACGCGTTGCGCATCTGAGCCAAACACGTCGAACACACGATAGCTAACTGACCGTGTAGCGGTCCAAATACGAATGTCCGGATCTTCGGAAAATGTAAGCCTGGCATTGCCCATTGTAGCCCTTGACACGCCTATGAGACCATCAGCCAAGTGAGGGTTCACGTTTCGCGGAAGCTGGAGACGGATATCCCGCACGCTTGCTTCAAGCGCCTGTGCAGCATCGTACGCGATTTTCGCCGAAACTGCTATCGCCGCGCATTTCTCCCCGTGAAAATTGAACGCTTCTCGGAAAAGCTCCGCAAGCACTTGCTCCTTGGCCATATGTTGAGTGATCAACGCAGAGTGCACGTCTCTTGCCCAAAAGATTGTGTCCCATCCGGCTGAATACGGCTTTATGTCCACGACCGGTGATCCGTCAATAAGGTCAAGCGGTTCGACGTAAAGGAGTGGGCCATCCACCTTCACTAGCCGTGTGGCTGTGAGAGACAGTGGATTTGGCCGTGTAGGCGAGCGCAGAGAGAAGACGCCCCGCTTTTCGAGCTGAGGGCTTATTTTTCGTGGCCGTACCATCAGCGGCGCTCTGTCAGCCTTGTCAAACCAGCCGATGACATTTATGTGGGTGTCGCTCTCTATGCCTGTCAGCCCCTCCAGAAACTCGTCAAAAACGTTGATGACTGCCGGAACACCCTGCAGCGGCATATCACGTGATTGCGTCACTGTCGACTGCACTGTGCCGATGGGCGTTAGGTCGTACATAACCACCCTCTCTCACTTTGTTAAGGCAGTTCTGGTCGGTTACTTTGGAAAGTCCTCCGCGACGTCTCGATCGACCGTTTCAATTGTGCTAACGTAGCGGTCGATGAGTTCTGCGAGCTCTTTGACTTTTGACTCGTATCCTTCTTTTTCCCTTAAAAGGCTTTTTTTGTGCCGATCTCGAGCGTAGGCGATGTGCAAAAAGGCAGTTTGTTGGTCAAGTGACAATGCAGCGCGATACTCCCGCGTGGCAAGATCAATATTGCCCTGTTGCTCATACACGACGCCTAAGCCGCTGCGTGCAATAACATCATCAGGGGCCGCTTTTAGCGCTTTTCGGTAGCAATCTATCGCGCTTTCCAGTTCTCCTGACTCGTCGAGTGCAGCCCCAAGTCCGGTCAATGCCGTAGGATCGCTCGGATCTAGTTTGAGCGCTTCACGATACATCTGAATCGCTGCGCCTATGTCGTCGCTGTTCAAGCGGTCGATCGCTTGCGCGATGTAGTCGTCGACTGAACCCATGAGCGAGAAGTGCTCTTCTGACTTATAAAGCACTTTCGAATGCGTGGGTTGCGTCGGCCCCCTCGCAGCGACCTAGCGGAGCAGTTCCTTAATGTTTTCCGAGAATACCCGGCTCAGAGACGTTTCCGATAATCCCGTTCGCAGAATCGTCGTTATTTCATCCAGTTGTGAACCGTACGGCGTATCAGAGCCAAACAACACCCGAGTATCCCCAACAACCTGAACGGCTTTGGCAATGCAAGAGGCAAGCATGACGCGAGAGGTCTCTAAGTAAACGTTGTCGTTGCCGCGCGCGACGTGAATGGCTTCTTCGACGCCGGTTGGTGTACAGACTTCTGAGCAACCCATGTGGCCCATGATAATCGAGAGCTCGGGAAAGCTTTGCGCCACTCGAGCAATCATTGGTGGAATCGGATCGTACGCGTAACCGGAATGAAACAGTATCGGCACACGGAGCCCGACACACGCCTCAAGTATCGGCAGCGTTTGCTCATCAGATGGATTGAACAGCTGGCTGCGCGGGTGGAGTTTCAACCCTTTCAACCCGAGCTGCTTGACCGCTCGCCGGACCTCGTCTACAGCGAGCGGATGCTGAGGATCGGTGCGGGCAAATCCGATGAATTTTTCGGGGTGAGCTGCGACGACTTTAGCGATGTAATCATTTGCAGTTGAAAACGCTTTGCCAGGCTTAATCTCGTTAAACGGAAAGATTATGCACTTTTGAACGTGCGATTGTTCCATCTTACGCAGAAGGGATTGGGGCTGCTGCATGACTCCCTCTAAGTCCATGCCGATGTGATTATGTGCGTCTATTATCGCCCCGTGATACAAAAGCTGTGAGCGGTGCGCTGAGCCCGCTCTAGAGCGCGTCCCCATCTGTGCCTGTGCCATCCAATCAACAGTCCTATGAAGAGACGCTCTCATAAACCTAGCGTCTCGGCCCGCATAGCGCTTGCAAAGGCAGAAAAAACTTATGGAATGATTGTGTGGCCCTAAATGGCGGCCGGGGGCTTGATCGCATCACGTTTATACGAGCGAGTAGTCGACGCAAAGCTCGAAGAGGTTCAGTGGAGCTTGTATCGTTTGAGGCGCAGTGAGTTTGCGACGACCGATACCGAACTCATCGCCATAGCCGCTGCTGCGAACTCAGGGCGTAGAAACCCCAGCGCCGCTATCGGGATACCGATTGAATTGTAAACAAGCGCCCAGCCGAAGTTCTGGCGAATCGTCGTCATCGTCCTTTTTGAGAGCTTAATGCTAGCCACGACGCCGCGCAAGTCAGCTTGCAGCAGTGTGATATCGGATGCTTCAATGGCAACGTCGGTGCCTGTGCCAATTGCAATGCCGACATCGGCCTCGGCAAGCGCGGCTGCGTCGTTGATGCCGTCACCCACCATCGCCACGACGTTGCCACCCTCCATAAAACGTGCAATTTCAATGGTTTTGCCCTGCGGCAGTACTTCAGCGCGCACGCTCCGGATTCCGATCTGCGTTGCGATTGCACGCGCGGCCGCCTGATTGTCGCCCGTAAGCATGCCTGATTGAATTCCCATGTCCTGCAGTTCCGTGACAACGCCCGCAGCTTCGGCTCGAACTCTGTCCGCCAGCGCAATGCCTCCTGCTAGCGTACCGTTGACCGCAAGCAGCATGACGGTCTTCCCTTGCGCCTCGAATTCGCGGATCGTGGCACCCTGTTTGACTTCTATACCGCGTGCGTCCATGAGCGCCTTGTTGCCAAGGGCGACCTCGGCGCCATTTACTGACGCGATAACCCCTTGCCCCCCCACGGCTTTGAAATCCTGCGGGGGGCTCGAGTCTACGCCCATTTCCGCGGCACGGCGTAATACTGCTTGAGCGAGCGGATGTTCGGAGCCCCGCTCAGCGCTGGCGGCGAGCCGCAGGATCTCTGCTTCCGACAATGACGTGTCACTAAAGACGTTTGTCACTGTGAGAACGCCCTCGGTTAGCGTTCCGGTCTTATCAAACACGATTGTATCGATGTCCTCGGCACGCTCAAGGTATTCACCCCCTTTGATCAGAATGCCGTTTTCGGCACCGAGACCTGTTCCGACCATCACTGCAGTTGGCGTCGCCAGCCCCAACGCGCACGGGCAGGCGATAACGAGTACAGCGATCGTCCGCAAGAGGACATCATTCGACGGAAGCCCCAAAAACGTCCATGCCGCAAATGTGAGAAGAGCTGCTGCTACTACGCCCGGAACGAAATAGCTTGCCGCTCGATCTGCAAACCGCTGTATGGGCGCTTTTGACGTTTGTGCCATATCCACAAGCCGGATAATCTGCGCTAACGTGGTGTCTGCCCCGACCTTCGTCGCCTTTATTTTCAGCAGTCCTTCACGATTGATTGTCGCACCGATCACTTCATCCCCGGGCTGTTTATCGACGGGCACAGCTTCGCCGGTAAGTAAGGACTCATCAACGGCAGACTGCCCCTCGGCGACGACACCATCAACCGGAATCTTTGTGCCTGAGCGAACAAGCACAATATCGCCGACCCGGACTTCGTCAGCCGGGACCGACTGCTCCCCCTCCTCCGTGATGACGATGGCAAATTCCGGCTTCAGCTGCAAAAGCGTCCGTATTGCCTCAGACGTGCTGCCTTTTGCGCGAGCTTCAAGATAGCGGCCGAGGAGCACGAACGCGAATATGAACACTGAGGTGTCGAAATACGTGTACCCAGAAATGAAAAAGGTGGTCGCCGTACTGTACGTATATGCGGCGATCGTCCCTAACGAAATAAGAACGTCCATATTCGCGCCCCTGTGCGCGACCGAGATGAGTGCCCTCCGGTAGAACCCATAGCCAACGATAATCATGACGGGGGTCGTGACCAAAAACTGGAACACGGGGTTCATAAAGAACACCGGGATGGAAGCAACGTACGGAGCGAGCATCCCCAACAGGAGAGGTATGCCGAAGGCTATCGTGAAAATGAAGCGATTTCGATACTGTGCGATCTCACGTTCTCGAGACGCCCGTTCCCTGTCAAGCCGTGCCGTTTCCGCTGTTTGCGGGACTTCTGTGACGTCGTAGCCTGTGTTTCGTATTGTTTGTATGAGCTTGTCGACGGTCACGATCGAGGGATCATAGTCGATGACCGCCTTCGCAGTCACCGGGTTCACGCTCTCATCAATGACGCCTGGAATTTCTTTCAAGGCTGTCTCGATCGCCATAACGCACGAGGCGCACACGATACCCACGACTTCAAGTTCTGCCCGCTCCGTGTCGACGTCATAGCCTACATCTCGTATAGCCTGCACGAGCTGTTTAGGGGCAACCGTGTCAGCATCATACGTTATCGTAGCTTGCCCCAGTGCAAAGTTGACGGTGGCGCTTGCAACCCCGCGTTGACCGAGGAGCTGTCTCTCAATCGTCAGTGCACACATCGTGCACGTCATGCCAAGTATCCTCAAGGTAACAGTGGTCTCGCGCATGTTCTTCCAGCCGTTTTCTGCCTTACCGGTATGATTTGAAGTCTATTGAAAGTATCTTGCCGAGCGTGACGTCCTTGGTCATGAAAACTCAGTGGCTGTCCGTTGGCACGCGGCGCCGACAGCAGCGCCGATCACTTAGGCGCTGCGACAACCCGCTACACGCTCCGTTTAGTGTGCTTTAAGCTCAGCTTAGAGATCCCGCGCGCCGCACTTTTTCTCCGTGAACTTTTCCAAATCGAGGCAACCAGCTTTGATTATGCTTGCGCGAGATTACTGAGTGCACCAGCCATGATGATGGCATCGCCGAATGAAGCTCCAGACCGGGAGGTATCAACGAACGTGTAGGGGATGCCAAAAAAAGGCGCGCCGTGTCCCTTGCCGCCTCCTAGAAACACGAGCGTGCGAAAAATTAGGTTGCCGCTAACCCCGTCTGGCGCAACGAGTATGTTCGATGATTCTGTCGCGTCTTCAATAAGAATGTTGTAATTCGAGGCATCAAGGCCAGCGCCGCGGAGCTGCTCGGTTAACACCTCTGCGCTTGCAAGTGTCCGATCTACGGCCTCCGTCCTGCCTTTATCCTCAGATCTTCCGCCCGACAAAACACCTACTTTCGGACGCACGTTGAGCGCGGTTAGGAGATGTGCTGTCTCTGTGACCAGATGAGCGCGTGCGATTGTCGATGTGCCCTCATCGATACCTACCGGAAGCAAAAAGAATTGCTTGCCTTCCGCGGTCGAGAGCAGCGCTGACCGACACATGTGACGGGCTCCAATCTGCAGTTTGAGGTGCTGCAGCGTTTTTCGGGCACTTATCGTACCCCTTACGGCTGCGTCAATCGCGCCGTCGACAAGCATTTCGACGAGTTTTTGCTCTGGCTCAGGCGTTTTTACGTCGTCTCGTCCCGCTCTTTCAACATCGCCGACGAGCACAACATCGGCGAAGCGCCCGGCCCTTGCGACTCCGCGCATGAGCCGCGAATTTGCATTTCCGACTCCGATGCCAACTCGGCTCCGCGATTGCGCGGCGCAGCGCTCAAGCTTCCTCAAGATATCGCGCGTCATCGTTACACTGTGACAATAGGCCTCTTTGTATTGCATGAACGCCGATAGGCTGATAAATCCTTTTGCATGGCTCTCCCACATATGCCGTCACAGCGAACGGCGGACAATACGTATATAAGACAAGGCCGCAAATCTTGGCTAAAATAGGCAAAAGGTGATGGGATGCGTATCGATGACATCAACAAGAAGATCTTGTACTTGCTCCAAAAAGACGCTCGCATGACGTATAAGGACATTGCCAGAGCGCTAAACAGATCAGAATCGACGATACGTGATCGTATTTCCATCATGGAAGACGAGGGCGTGATCAAGGGTTACTCTGCTGTGATAAACAAAGAGAAAGTTGGACTCAACTGCAATGCCCGGGCGTTCGCAAAGATCGATCCGAAAAAAATAGACGCCTGCATTAAAGAGCTTCAAAAGATAGAATCGGTGTATCAAATCAACCAGATTTCGGGCGACCACAACCTAGAATTCTCAATCGCTGCAACGGATTACGACCATTTGCGGAGCATACTAAAAGAACACGTATCTCCGTTAGGGATTAACGACCTAACGATCAATATCATTATGAATTCGGTCAAGGAAGAGGGACCGATACAAATCCCGTAAGAACTGGGCCGTCACGCAATGTTCCAGCCAACTTCTTTGACCGCGCCGGCGAAACGGGCGTTCAGGAGGATTTCTTATCAAATCCGTGGACAAGCATCTCACGCAAGACGTCCGCTAAGGATTCAATGGAGCTCCGGACCTGTTTCGTCGTGTCTCTATCCCTGATGGTTACCGTCGAATTTTCGATAGTTTCGTGATCGATAGTAACTGCGAACGGTGTTCCGATCTCGTCTTGTCTTCGATACCGTCGCCCAATCGTGCCTGAATCGTCGTACTCGACTAAAAGACCCGCACGTCGTAGGAGGCGAAAGACCTCCAAAGCTTTTTCGTTCAGTGCTTTCACCAAGGGAAATACCGCTACTTCGACAGGGGCTATGTCAGGGCACAATCGCAGCACGACTCGCCTTTCGCCGTCGATTGTGTCTTCATCGTACGCGTGTTCAAGAACAGTGTAGATAGATCGGTCGATGCCAAAGGATGGTTCGATAACATGCGGGGTCACGAAGTCCCCTGAGACAGACTCTCTGACAGTTTCTATCGCATAGCCCTCGGGGTCTACGACCTGTCCGTCGAAGACGATAGCCCCTTTCGGGTCACGGATCCCTGCGAGGAAGGCTGCCACTTGTTTGGCTTTGCCCTTGTATTTTGGACCCAGATACCCCATGTTGGGACGAGCGACGATCCGCTCCACTTCTTCAGGTTCCTCATAGGGCACAAAAACCGCCATTTGGAGGCCACTTTGCCGCTCATGTTGTCTAAGATCGAAATCCGTTCGGTCTGCGATTCCTGCAAGCTCAATCCACCCGTGTTGCGTAAGTCCCTCCGCATCCCAGCAGTCGATCGCATAATGTGCCATCTCATCGGGCAAGTGTTGCCTGAACCTGAGTCGCGATTCGCGAACGCCCACTCGGATAAAAAACTCCTGGCAACGGGCGATGTGGTAGGCCAAATACTCATGCGCGATGATGTTTCGTTCGCACGCAGATTTGACTGAGACCGTGCCAATGAAATCCTTTGACAGAATATTGATTTCGACGTTAGCTACTTCATCGAACCGGGGATGATGGTTCTTTTCGCGTGGATCAACGAACACTTCGACTTCGGCTTGGGTGAATTCTCGCAATCTAATTACGCCTTGGCGTGGCGATATTTCGTTTCTGTATGACTTTCCAATTTGCGCGACGCCAAAAGGCAGTCGGTCTCT
Source organism: Methanobacteriota archaeon (assembly GCA_963701995.1). Lineage (GTDB taxonomy): Archaea > Halobacteriota > Bog-38 > Methanoflorentales > Methanoflorentaceae > Methanoflorens. The sequence continues at coordinate 2,005,996 of OY969693.1, forward strand.
ATAGAATCTCAAAAGCCTCGGAAAGTCAGCAAAAATCCCTTGTGCTGTTTCAGGCCGAAGGTAACCCTTTCGCTGGGTGCCTGGCCCTACATGAGTGGTAAACATCAAATTGAAATCGTGCACTTTCCCCAAAGGCCCTCCGCAATCCGGGCACGTAATACCGTGAGAATCTATCAGTTGCTGGGTCTTTTCGCTCGACGGCACACACGCGCCGGCAATGCCGGGGTCGCAGAGATCGGCAGCGATTCCCCTGGTTTTGAGGTACTCAGTAACGACGTGATCTGCCCTCAAAGCCGTGTGACAGTTCACACATTCAACGATGAGATCCACGAAGTTTGATAAGTGCCCGGAGGCGAGGAAAAGCTCTTCGACCCCGATAGTGGGCGTTTCAATCGGGAGCGCGCTCTCGCCCACAACAAAGATGTCTCGCCACGCGCTTTCGACTCTGTGTTTCAGCATCGCACCAAAAGGGCCGTAATCCCACAGTCCTGCAACTCCTCCGTAGATCTCATACGAGGGCCAGAGAAATCCGCGTCTCTTTGCCAATTCCAAGACCCGTTCCTTCACGCCATCGATAGAAGTATCCTGATGTTTGTCAAGCTGCATGACGAGTTCCTCTTTGCCTCCATTTGCTGCGCTGGAAACCACGCGCTTTGAGAATTCTCACTTCGTAATGGCCGCCTTGCCGGCGGGATTCGTGCAGGCTCAGCCTACTCGTGGCGCGCATCGCTGGCGACTGAATCGATTCCACGGACAAGCTGAATGATTCGGAGCCCGCGCTCTATGCATTCGAGCTGCGTGTGGATTCGCGCTAAGTCCGTTTCCGTTCTCATCTCGATCGCCAAGTTTGATATTAGTTCGGTTATTACGTCGTCTAAGGGCACACGTTGACGCGTGCTCACTGATTGCGTCGATTGGACCGCTTGTGTCGAAACCTCCGCGGGGCTTTCTGATGTCTGAATAGCGTTTTGCATCTGTCTGTACGTACAAACAGGACACGTCGTCTTGCCTTCAAACTTGAATAGGGGAGACTTACAGGCGACGCAGTGATCGGCAAGCATCTTGCCACCACGTTCGAGCATCTTTGATATTTGCTCCAACTCTCGATCATCTAAGGGCATACGAGTTCTACATAGCAATTATTGTTGAAAAGCTTTGTGAAGGGCGCCAAACGACTGCCAAGCTACGCTCGAGCCTCATACCTGACAGCGCTCAAGCTGGTCTACTTTCACGTCATAGCAGCTCGACTGAAAACGTCAAGGAGTGCCAGAACGTGCTTGTTCCCCCGATCTAACTTTTCGGCAAGCCTGAGGTCGAAAAGGCCCTCGCTGATTTCGCCAAGCGCTAGAAAGCAGAGACTGCGCAAAGCGTATACTGACCAGTTCATACCGTGCGCGGAAATACAACGATCAGTACACGTCAGAGCCGCCGTAAAGTCGCCCAGTGCGATCAGCGAGATGGCCTTGTTGTTTGAGATCTCAAACAAACCGGCTTGTATCGATTCTGCTGCATCAAAGCACTCGATCGCGACGTCGAACTCATCCAGCCTCTGCAACGTGCAGCCTTTGTTGTTATGCGACTCGACGTAGCGCGAATCGAGTGCGCTGGCTTTGTCAAAGCAGTGGACAGCACTTGCGTAGCGCCCTAGGAAGTAGTTGCACAGCCCCTTCTGATTCCACGCGTGCACGTACGCGGGCTCAAGCCTGATGACTTCATCAAATCGCGCAAGGCTTTCGAGATATTTACCTGACAGCGCCAATGCATAAGCCTCGCGGTAGATCCAACCGACTCGCCTGTCTGACAGTTTTTTGCTCGCGTAGACGTGGGGCGCCGGCTGATGCTTCCTCACAGTAGCAACACTAGATGCAAGAAAACACGTGTCACCGGCAATCATTCTGAAATCGACACCGAAGTGCCGTTTGAGATTTCCGATGCCTTGAAAGTCCTCTTGAGGCGTCGTTTGCATATTGTTCACAAACAAGCAAGCGTTGAGCTATTGCTTTTCGCTTTCCTATGAAGGCGCGACCGACTTGAAAGCCACAAATAGAGACGCCCGGTTACGTTCCGTTCGAAAATACGTCGCTAAAATCTGAGCTCCAATAATCGATGCCCATTTTCTTAAAGTCCTTTTCCGTCATCTTGTGAACAGGTACGATTAGTGCGGCATTCATTACATTGCAACCTTTGCACCCGTCCACGCAACGCACCTTTCTTGAACGTGCCATATGTTGCCTCTGATCAACTAATCACGTGCGCGCGATCCCCTACCTTAAATATGAGCCAGTTTTTCGGATCTTTCAAACGAATGAGCTCGTACACGCCTTCAAGCTTCTTGCCGAGCAGCACGACCTTGATCTTTTCTTCTTTCTTTTCAAGCAGGTAATAATCCCCGGAATCGTATATGCGAACTGTCCCGGCGCCATAGTCACCTTCTGCGATCTCTCCCTCGAACCCTATGTAGTTGACATTGTGATCCTCAACCTGCACCGCGAGACGCCTAACTTTCTTCTCGCGAGGGACTTCTTTGGGAATCGCCCAGCTCTTCAATGTTCCGTCCATTTCCAAGCGGAAGTCATAATGATGGTGCGACGAGAAATGTTCCTGAACGACAAAACGATTGCGCGGATATCGCATCAGTATACGTGTTAGAACAATGTGAAATAAACACTTTGCAGTAAAAGTTTATTGACGCAGTAGGCAATAAATGTTGTCTGGCAGCTGCTTGCAACTGCGTGCGCCCCTGTAACGCCCCAATGAGCCTCGACACCGCGCAGTGTTCTGTAACGTTTGCTGAGAGGCCGCGTCGACAGAATCAACGATTTTGCGGCCCTTTTGTGAAACAGAAAGATATAATAGCGGACGACGCTAAGGACTGCTAAAGAATGTTGGAAGGTTTCAAATGAATGTAAACGGCGTAAAGATTGACGATACCTACGCAGAGGCATTCCCTGTCTATGCCGCACGTGTTTTAATCACAGCCGCGACGACAGCGCTTGCCGAGACTGCCGCAACGGTTGCTACCGGATTTGCCACTTCAGTCATCGGCTGCAGCGCCGAAGCAGGAATTGATCGCTATGTGCTGCCGGGTGAGACTCCCGACGGCAGACCAGGGATTATCATTATGGTTGTTCACCCGTCGAAGAAACAGATAAAGAGCAACCTTATCGAAAGGATAGGAGAATGCGTTCTCACCGCAGCAACAACTGCTGTTTTCAACGCGCTGGAATCTGAGGAAACCGTGCCCGTCAAACTCCACTTCTTCGGCGACGGCTACGAGTATCAGACCACGGTCGGCGGACGAGACGTGTGGGCAATCCCCATACTCGAAGGAGAGTTCATCTGTGAAGAGACCTATGGCGTGCAAAAAGGCGTTGCAGGGGGCAATTTCTTCATCTACGGCGAGACGCAAGGTTCAGCCCTGCTGGCTGCCCAGGCAGCTGTTGGGGCAATTAAATCCGTTGATGGAACTATAACCCCGTTTCCGGGTGGAATTGTTGCGTCAGGATCTAAGGTGGGTTGTCCAACGTATTCGACTTTTATGAAAGCCTCCACGCACCACCGACTTGCCCCGACCCTCAAAGACAGGGTACCAGATTCGTTTGTCCCAGACGGCGTAAAGTCGATTTACGAGATAGTAATATGCGGCCTAAGCGAAGAGGTCATCGCAGAAGCGATGAAGCGGGGGATGCTTGCCGCGGCGCACGCAAAAGGAATATTGGAGATCTCAGCAGGCAACTATGGGGGAGAGCTTGGACCGTTCAAGTTCAACCTTCACGAGATACTTACCGATTACGCTGATCCAAAATAATCGCTGCGGGGTCCGTTTGTCGATAGCGGCCTGCAAAAGCCTCAGTCCGCGCAGTAACCAAAAGAGATAAATACAGTCTCCCTTAACTTACGAAAGATAATGGTTCATGGGAACCACTGATTAGTTCTAAGGTGACAGGTGAAGAAAATGGTGAAATTAGGAATCGCGAAAATAGGTAATATCGTCAGCGGTTTGATGACTGATTTGCTGCTCGACGAGCGCGCGGACCGCGACGACTTCGAAGCGGTGACCGTAACGAGCGGCACGAAGATGAAAGAGGAAGATGCAGAGAAGGTTGTCGAAGCGCTGCTGAAATTTGAGCCAGACTTGTGCGTCGTGGTGTCTCCCAATGCGGCTCAGCCAGGCCCGACAAAGGCACGAACATTGCTGAAAAATGCCGGGAAGAAAGTTGTTGTCATCACAGACTCAGGCAAGCTTAAGGAAAAGCTTGAAGAAGAGGGAGGGTTCGGATACGTCCTTATAAACGCCGACGCAATGATTGGTGCTCGGAGAGAGTGGCTTGACCCCATAGAAATGGCCATTTACAATGCCGACCTGATGAAGGTTCTGGCCGCGACCGGTACTTTTAGGGTGCTCCAAACTGCGCTCGACACGTGCCTTACTGCTATCAAAGAAGGCAAAGAATGCGAGCTACCCAAGATTGTGATGACGGCGGAAAAAGCGACGATCAATGAGTTCAGTAACCCGTACGCCCGAGCAAAGGCGATAGCGGCTTACGAAATGGCCGCCAAAGTTGCCGATGTGAACGTTAAAGCCTGCTTCATGACGAAAGAGTGGGAAAAGTACGTCCCGCTTACGGCTGCATCTCACGACATGATGCGCACTGCCGCTAAGCTCGTAGACGAAGCTCGTGAAATGGAAAAGGCTGGCGACACCGTAAAGAGAGCACCTCACTCGAGAGACGGTGCTATTCTTAGTAAGACCAAGCTGATATCAAAACCTGAGTAATAGCCCTCTCTATTACTCATTTTTTTCTTTTTTAACCGCGTCGGATGGGCTACCTTCTCTTTTTTTGCGATCTAGTTTTGATCGAAGGCGTTGCCAGATAGTCCGCTAGTCGAGTATGAACGGGCTCACGTAGAGTCCGTCGATCTGTATCAGACGTTTTAAAGAATCAGCTTTAAACGGGATTATCCAGGCGCGTTGCGCGCTGTCCCATTGAGACCCCGGCACTTGCTTCAGCGCGTCCTCAATCTCGCGCGTATCCCCTAGCACCTTGACCCACTTCTTGTTGCGTGTTCCCACGGCCCACGTATTTTGCGAAGACGTGCACAAGCAGTGCACGGTCGGGTGCAATACGACGCCTCCGTTCTTCAGACTCTCAATCGATGCTCGATTGATCGGAAATCGCCATACCCTTTCCTCTTTGTCCCAGGACCCCCCTTTTGTACCGCTTGGCCTGTTACGTGCGCTTAGAGTGCTTCCGCGGACAATCAAGGTCGTGCAATCTTCATCAAGTTCGCACAGAAGCCTACTCTCTGGGTGGTGTTCCCGCAGCGGCTTGTGCACCGAGTTTCTTTTTAGATCCTGATGCTGCGGGCCGTTTTTTCGCTGTTCTTCGGTCTTCCCGATTCGATCTTCTTGAGAGGTGTCAAGAGTTTTTAGAGCGATCCTCGCGTGCAGCTTGACGTCTTCGTGCGCGCTCTGCGTTGCCGCTTGAGTCAAGATGTCGCGCGCCGCCGAATCCGCGTTGCCAGAGGCGAGCGCAACCGCTTCGAGTGCATCGACGGCTTTAAATCGCTGGTGCTCATTTTCATCATCTAGTGCCTTGGAAAGCACGTCAACTCTCTTGTAACGGGTCAGCCGATCGAAGTCATATTCACCCATCTCTATCACCAGCGATTCGTCTCTTATCTTAATATGTACGGGAGCAAAATATAAATATTTACCTAAACTATGCGCGGGACACGCTCACAGGCCTTCCTAACAGCCTAGGACGCGATATTGAAAACCGTTGAAAACCGTCGCCCCCCAACGCAGTCGTATTGTCGCACATTTTAAGCAAAAAAAGGCACCTAAAGTGAGTCTTGGCTCGAATTGGTTGGATTGTCTGCGTCAGCATTCGCGGTCAGTTCTTCAGACGACTCTGGCGTTTTGTAGTTGGGAAACGTCCATTCGTCCTTTTCGATTGCGCGCATTTGTTCGCACTTTGCTTTTGCAGCCTTTAAAGCGCCGCGCCACGAGCCGTAGTCTTTAACCGCTTTATTGTACACGTCCCGGTGTTCTGCTTCGGCACTGATTGCCGTCATATCGGACCGATTTCGGTACAGCGCAATAATGTCGTCAACGATGTCGTAGTTCAGGGCTGCTTCGAGAGCTCTTTCAAGGGTCCCATAAATGAGCTCAGCTACGAGTGTCAATTTTGGATTATCATATAATCCGTCCACCCCCAGCTGCCGAATTTTCTCTCGGATGAATTTTTCGAGCTCAGCGTCCGACATTCACACCCATTACGCCGTATGAGTATAGAAGCATTACGGTGTCAAAAATCGTCTTAAGCGACGGCCAGCGCTTTTAACTCCCGCTTGCGACAGAAAGTTGATGTTGCCGGTAGTCACTCGCTTTCGCTCACGTAGTCTTTGGCGGCTTCCAAAGCTCTTATGAGCTGATCGAGTGCGGCAGGCGTGACCTGTATTGCGAAACCGTCTTTTGTCGGATAACTTTCAGTGCCGCGCCGGATCCATTTGCGAATGCTGAGTACCTTGGTCGCAGTGTCTTCCCTCTGGGATATGCTGATCCTCAGCGCGACGCTTTTTGAGCTCTCAATCTCAACACCCCACAGTTCTTTCCATTCCATGTGACCTCCGCTTGCCGTCGTGGCGATCAAATTCTTTTCTCACAATCTGGCGTCTTCGAGCTTGCGCGAGAGTATCTCGATCAGATCGTGCTCTTTAACTGGTTTCGCGCCGACCAATAAATGATCTTGGTTAATGCTTTCATAAATCCGCACTGCTGCGGGCTGTTCCAGACCGGCCTTTTTCAAGATAGCTTTGTCGTAGAAGATGTCGCTTGGCTTTCCTTCCGAGATAACGTGGCCTTCAGCTAGCACATAAATACGATCGGCCAGCCTGGCGGCCAGATCCATATCGTGGGTCGTAATGACAACGCTCATGCCGTAGTTGGTTTTCAGGTCAGTCAGAACTGATTCAATCCGACGCGAATGGACTGGGTCTAAGTCGCTAGTAGGCTCATCTGCTACAATCACCTTAGGATCCATCGCCAGAACCCCAGCAATCGCGACAAGTCGTTTTTCTCCCTTGCTCAAAAAGTACGGTATCCTTTTCATTAGGTGAGCGGCTTGAATACTTTCCAGTGCATCAAGTGCAGCCTTGCGTGCTTCATCCTTGGAGAGCCCTTTGTTGAGCGGCCCAAACATCACATCATCGATTACAGTCGGTGCGAAGACTTGGCTATCCGCGTCTTGAAACACCACTCCAACCTCGCTAATGATGCCCGTTTTCTGAGTGACCTCGCGCTGCAGTACAACAAGCCGACCTACGCTAGGCTTCAAAAGCCCATTCAGATGTTCTATCAGTGTGCTTTTCCCCGCCCCGTTTGAGCCGCAGATTGCTACAATTTCACCCTTGAACAATGAGAAACAAACATTGTGCAAAGAACTAGTGCCGTCAGGGTAAGTGTGTTCAATGCAATCGACGTGAATCAACTCGTCTTGTTCAACTTCGCGGTAATCGCACGCGCTAGCCTGTGTATTGCTGGACATCTTCAACAGTCGCTAAATAAGCGAGAACCTCCCGTATGAATAAAGGATTACCGAAATGAAAGCAGCTGAAAGTATGAGAGCATACCCGCCGTACGAGACTCTCGGCGGGCTATAAGAGGAGGCAAGTCTCCCATCGTACGCTCTCGATTCCATCGCCTTTGCCACGCGTTCGGCTCGGTCGAATGATCTGATGAACGCGAGGGCAAGCACAGAACCATAGAACGTGGCGCCTTCCTTGAAGCCAGAGAAGTTCATACCACCTCGACTTTTCATTGCCACGATCGTCGACTCCAATCCGTCTAGCATCAGAAAAAGGAACCGATACGTGAGCAAGCCAATTTGGTCCAATGGGCTTGGCATAACTTTGGAAATTATATGTGTGAGGTAGTTGTATTTTGTGGTCATGAGCAACGTCAAACCGTACGTCACTCCTATTAGTGACCTTAGAACAAGTGTTGCGAGGAACCCCAGCCCTTGGACCGTCAGCTGTAACGGACCATAACTGATCAAAGGTGCGCCTGGAACCGCGAACATAAGAAAGAATGCAATGCTTACGACGAAGAAGAGAGGCGTCGTGTACCAGTATATGAGCAACATAACCGGCGACTCCGATGCCACCCAAAAAATGAATACAGCCAGGTACATGAAGAGGAGCAGAGTTCCGTTAGAGACGACCGTAAGATCAAAGATTATCAGTGGAAGCAGCGCGAACTTGATCCACGGGTTGATACGATGTACGGGACTGTCCCCGAATTCTGAATAGTGCGTGATCAAGCCTAAATCGGGTATGTGCTTGCTAAAGCCTAGTCTCGTCATTATTGTTTTTCAAAGCCTGCAAGATGACCTCGCCATCTTAGGCACGGTACTATCGTTCGCACAACCCATAAAATCACGCGGTAAATTGTCGAACAAACTCCCGCGGCCATATCGACCAGCCAACTTCGACGAGGCCGTAATGGCGTGCAAGACTGCAAGCGTGCGATCATCGGCGCCTCGACACGTAAACGGTGCTACCGATTGCGATAACAAACAAGGTCACAACAATCCCGAGATATAGCAGGATGTGGCCCCCCTCGACGATGCTCTCGTTCAAGAAGAAGATGGGCTCCGGCGAGGCGTTGGCTCGCGAGGAGTTTGTTGGCGAAGATAAGGTCTCTTCAATGTCGACCACGTTGACGTGGGTGGCCGTCCAGAGCGCGATCACGGCGGCGCCTAGGAAGATCAGTGCAAGGATGAGGTACTGCCACTTCATGTCACTCACCAGGCACCTGAGGTAGGAGCAGGTCGTCTCGTACCTCCCCGAGTAACGTCTTTGGTGCGATCAAGTCGTGCCGCACCCTACCTAAGTACTGCACCACAAACCCCGTCAAGATCGCCTCAATCACGGCCACGAACATATTCAGAATGGGAACCTGCAACGTGTAAATGGCCAACGTAGCACCCGCAAGCGTGCTCCCCTGTATCCCCGAAATCACTATAATGCATACCGCGAGCACGTTACCGACCATCAATCCGCCGAACGCGGCGACTGCGCCGCGGGTGAAGAGCTCATATCGCCGGGTAGCAAAGTAAAAGAGATAAAACCCACTGATGACTTCGCTCGAGTTCACGAGGGTGTTTGCGCCGATCAGCCCCCACCCGCCGTGACCTATGGAGGCGCTGAGCAGGTTGACTACGAGCACAACCATCGGCCCGATGACGGGGCCGGCCAGAATACCGATGAGCGGAGTAAGGTTCATGTGCACTCCGCCGGCGAACGGCAGGTTTATCTGAAAAATCGCGAACGATGCTGCTGCCACCATCGCCGCAGCAGTGAGCCGCTGCGCCGTGATGGTCTGCCGGCGAGCGGTGATGAGGGTTATCGTAATGAAGGCGGCCGCTAGCAGCCACCAAACGAGTATCCATTGGATCGAAAAGACCCCGTCTGGCAAATGAATATGCGCCATCGACAATTCCTGCGCGGAGCGTCGCTGCGCGGTGCACAGCGCGACCCCACTATGCGTGGTATCCTACTCTCCTACTCTATACATATAAATAGGTTGCTGCTTGCTAGAGTAGGAATTCTCCTGCTCAAAATAGTGCCATGGCGCCGTCTTTGCGAGGAACTCACTCCGCCGGTTGCACAAGCAATTCGACTTCCTGCCGTAGCGCTTTGAGAGCTGCGTCAAGCTGTGCTGCACACGCTTGGAGCATTTCATCGATTTCGCGTTGCTTTTTCCAATCTGCGATGCCCTGCCGCACTTCGCTGAGCCGTTCCTTGGGTACGTAGCGCCACTTTCCGTGCTGCCGCGAGGGCTCAAAATAGTAGTAGGGGCCGTGCAGTGCGCCGGTCCTGCAGCGGCAACTCCGCTTGCCACATCGCATGTGCCGCTTTCGCAGTGAGCCGGGAAGCGGATTCAGCGCAGCGCGCTTGTCGGTTAGCGCGGCAATATTATCAATAAGTTCGCTACTCTGGTGCAGCAAACGCCTCACACTGGCGATCTCTCTACCGGGGCCAATTGTATCCCCCAACGCGTTAGCCAAGCCCCCACGATCTGTCATCATGACAGCATTGCATTACCTATACTAAACATATTTCAATCGGTTGCCCACAAGTTCGCTAATTTCGGATCTCGCGTTCAAACCTATCCTCTCAAAAACTGCAAAACTGCGCTTAAACACTGCTGGATTGCATCTTGCTAGCGGATATCGAATAAGGTGAACAAAAGCGTTATAATGCTACAAGGGCTATTCCTCAGGGAGAGTCCTCAACGTTATGCGCGCGTTTTACATAGGCCGTTTTCAGCCGTATCACTTCGGACATCAAGAAGTCCTCGAAGAAATAGCCCGCGAATGCGAGGAGATCATCATCGGTGTCGGTAGTGCTCAGCTGAGTCACACATTTTCGGATCCGTTTACGGCCGGCGAACGAATACTAATGATCACACGCTCGCTAAGAGATCTTGATGCGTTACTGTACGTGATACCAATCGAAGATATCCGTAGAAATGCGGTATGGGTATCGCACGTGATAACCATGACGCCTCTTTTTGACGTCGTGTACACTAACAATCCGTACGTTATCCGCCTCTTCAACGAGGCGCGATTTGAGGTCAAGTTGTCTCCGCTCTATCAACGTGAAGTCTGCTCGGGCTCAGAGATTCGAAAAAGGATGCTGCGTAACGAACCCTGGCAGCATCTCGTCCCCCAAGCTGCGGTCGAGGTCATTGAACAAATCGACGGCGTGAATAGACTAAAAGAAGTTTCTAGAGAGGATAAAACGTCTGATCTTGGCACTCTGTAATCGCGTCTTTCATGCTTTTCACGAAGTATCGCGCTAGCACACGCTCAGAGGTATTCCAGCAAATGAGCAAGTGCGACCACCATCAAAAGCGCGCCCGCGCAGAGTAGAATCGTTGATAGCCTAGATTTCAGACTGGTGGGTTCGCCAGACGAAATTCGTCTCTCGCCTTTAGGTGATTTTGTCGGAGGTTTATAGCATCACAAAGCGCAAAATATTCGCGTGCCGCAAGATACTAGAGAGAACGCAATTGGCTACGTTCTCATTTTCCGCCAACGAACAAAGGAGTTGTGATGCTTTTGGCAAGGTTCCGACAAGGCAACAACACAGCAACAAGATGCTGAAAAGCGCGTTCTTCGCTCACGCAGGAACGCTGCTCACCCCTGATCCAAGCGCCTCGCTGGGGTCAGCGTTGCGTTATGTTAACTAAGCGAACGACATAATTGTTGCCAATTTGCTCCCATTTGTAATTGTATTCGTACTGCGGGAACTTGTTTTCGAGTTCCTTCAGCTCGATGAGTCGTTGGTCCAAGCAGCGCTGTGATTTGCAAACGAATACAAACCTCCATTTTGGAAGCGCTCGCGGATCGTCAATAAGTTTCGCCATGCGAAAAGGCGTCATTGAATCACCACGCAGTGCTGGTAATCACACGTCGTTAGAGTCTTCAGCGTGAGCAACTGCGGGGGAGGTTCTTTCTCGATCTCCACGAGTAAATGGTAGCTTTTGCAAGATAACGGTTGTGGGAAATCTTAGAGCCGGCTCCTGCTAACTCTCTTGCATCAGTGCGACAGTAGACGGTAAGCACCGTTGACATCAGACTTTAAGAAATTCGTGCGTCTTGCCCGCGCTGGCTGGCCGGCATCGCAGCACGCAGTCGATCGGATTTTCCGTATATGCCTCATATTCGGGCTCTAAATACTTGCAGCTAGTTTTTATAGTAATGTGAAGATATATAGTTACAATGCACCTTACGAGAGATGAAGAAGATATCCTCGCGGGCGAATCAGGCGCCGTCAAACAAAAAGCGATGGAGATCTTAGTCGCACTCGGCGATATCTACAACGCTGAAAGACTTATCCCAATCGAGAGTGCGCAAATCGCTGGTGTTTCCTACAAAACAATTGGCGAAGCCGGGCTAGAGTATCTTACAGACCTGAGCGGAAAAGTCGTCGTTCCGACAATGCTCAATCCCATGGGCATGGACCGATATAAATGGAGACAGATGGGAATCGACGAAACCTTCGTAGAAAGGCAACTGGCCATCATCAGGCGATATGAACTGCTCGGAATCGATGCCCAGTGCACTTGCACGCCTTATTATGTTAATGCTCCACGAGCTGGGGCCCATTTGAGCTGGGCTGAGTCCTCCGCGGTATCTTATGCGAACTCCGTTCTTGGGGCGCGCACAAATCGAGAAGGAGGGCCCAGCGCACTTGCTGCTGCCCTCGTCGGGAAGACACCTGACTACGGCTACCACCGCGACGAGAACAGAGTTCCAGATATCTCTGTGAGAATAGATTTTCCCTTGGCCGGAAGTGATTTTGGCGCACTTGGATACGTAGTTGGCAAAATGGTCAAATCACAGGTGCCACAGTTTTCCTTTGTTGCTCCACCGAACGCTGATGAGCTGAAAGCTCTGGGCGCTGCAATGGCCGCCTCAGGCTCTGTGGCTCTTTTCTTTACCAACGAGCGAGCGATGCCACGTGAAATCCTCGAAGTAGACCGCTCAGACGTTGACATTTATTCATCGAGCGAACCCGACGTCGTTGTGCTGGGGTGCCCACACTGCTCACGCTCAGAACTCGCAGAGATCGCACGCCTTTTAGAAGGACGCACGGTCGCGCGGCCTCTCTGGATTTGCACTTCGCGGTTCGTGGCCAATCGCTCCAGCTCGATGATAGCGCGCATTCAAGCGAGCGGGGCCCGCGTGATCTGTGATACTTGCATGATCGTCTCTCCAGCGTTTGAAAAACGACGCATGATGGTTAATTCCGGAAAAGCTCTTGAGTACGGGCCAAGCTTGTGCAATTCGCATACATGCATCGGAACGACGGCGAACTGCATCAAGGCCGCGTGTACCGCGTGAACCTGCATCGCAACGGGGGTTAGCCATGCTCAAGCGCATAAAAGGACGAATAATAGCAAAAGGAATTGGCGAAGGGCCTGCCGTGGTTACGCGTCAACCACTCTCGTTCTTAGGAGGCGTGGATCCCAAACAAGGAGTCATAATGGATCCACATCACGAGCTGTGCGGCACGTCAATTGCAGGAACGGTTCTCGCTTTTCCGCAGGGCAAAGGTTCGACCGTCGGATCTTATGTGCTTTACCAGCTCAAAAGGAACGAGAAGGCTCCGGCCGCAATTATTAACGCCGTAAGCGAAACAATTGTTGCTGTCGGGGCGATCATATCAAACATCCCCCTCATCGACAAGCTTGAGGTAGACCCGATCGCCGCAATCAAGCCCGGATCACACGTTCTCGTAAACTGCGTCGAAGGTTTTGTTGAGGTGGAAAAGTGACCGAACAAAGCGATTTAGACCGAATCAACGCGGTGTTCCAGGTGTACAAGGTACGAACCAGTGGGTCTGTCATCAAGTATTACGGCGAACCTAAGGTTGACAGTAAGACGCTTTTCACGCATCTTTGGAACGACTTCGCCCAGAGAGGTTACGATATCGAACTTCGGCGCGAACGCGGCGAGTACGTGCTCCTAGCTACGCCTATGAGCGCCGGCGAAAAAAAGCACGTCAACGTTGTTCTTGCAATCGCCACCGTTTTTGCCATAATGCTCACCGGCGCTGTCCTATTTTACGGCGTCAACCCTTTTGCGCAGCCCTTGCTCATCTACAAGGGCTTGCCCTTCGCGGCTGCGGTCATGTTTGTGCTAGGCTCGCACGAGCTGGCTCACTATTTGGTCGCAAAGCGGCGTGGAATGAGGGCAAGCTTACCATTCTTCATACCGCTACCGTTTATTTCGCCGGTCGGAACTCTCGGCGCACTCATACAGCTCAAGGGGGCTATTCCAGATCGAAAGTCACTTTTTGACGTGGGAGTAGCCGGTCCACTCGTAGGCCTTACGGCAGCTGTCGTCGTCACAATAGTCGGATTGCTGCTCCCCCCCATCACCCCCGGTACCGCGCTAATGCCTACAGCGGCGCTGGGCGTCCCGATTCTCTTTGCGTTGATCGAAAAAGTTGTTCCCGTCGCATCAACAAGCTTGCATCCAATCGCGTTTGCTGGATGGGTGGGCATGCTCATCACCAGTTTGAACCTCCTCCCCGTAGGACAGCTCGACGGCGGGCACATCGCCAGGGCCCTGTCCGGAGAGAAGACGACGTACATCTCGGCGGCGGTTCCGCTCATCCTTATGACCGGCGGCATTTACTACTCTTTGAACGGTTTAAACGGAGAAATGCTCCTATTTTGGGGGCTCTTCACGTTGTTGTTCGCAGCCGGGGGACATCCACAGCCGATCAACGATATGAAGAAGCTCGATACTAAGCGCGTGGTCTTAGGAATCATAGCTTTCGGCCTATGCATAGCTTGTTTCACCCCAATCCCGTTTCAAGCGTGACTATACGCTTTGACAAGAAGAATATGTTTAGCTTGGCAGCCATCCAAGCAATACTCGTCTCGCGGGGCATTGAGGTAAACTTTTCATCAAGTCCGCGCGATGGCATAGTGATTTACAGCCTCGCAACGCTGCAGGCACCCGAAGTCTATCGAGAGGTAGCAAACGCACGCACTCGGTCCATATTCATCGCCGGCGGCCCTCATCCTTCAGCGAGAGCGACCGAGGCACTAGAGCACTTTGACTTCGTCGTGATCGGTGAGGGCGAGGAAACGCTCCCTGAGCTGATCTTTGCACTGAGAGGCGACGGCGATGTGGACGAGGTGCGGGGCATTGCGTTCAGAAGCCCCGATGGAATCCGCAAAACCGACCCAAGGCCTCACGTGAATCTCGACGCTTATCCGCCCTTCTTCGAGAACTTGCGGGCCCCTATCGAGATCAGCCGTGGCTGTCCATACAACTGCAAGTACTGTCAAACACCGCGCTTATTCGGCACAAAAATGCGGCATCGCAGCGCGGCGGCTATTGCTTTCTACAGCAGTTATCTTTCAGACATCAGATTTATCTCACCTAACGCGTTTGGGTACGGATCAGATGGGCATCACGCCGCACTCGACCGCGTCACTGAGCTCCTCACGTCGCTGCGTGGTCGGGTGTATTTCGGCACCTTCCCCTCCGAAGTGCGGCCAGAATTTGTTACAGATGAGCTTCTTGAGATCCTTAAGGAGCACTGCGCAAATACTTCAGTCCACATTGGAGCACAGTCGGGAAGCGATGCCGTATTAAGCGAAGTACACCGAGGACACTCCCGTCGTGATGTTGAAGCAGCGCTCGAAATATGCCGTGCCCATAGCGTCACTCCAGTTGTGGATTTTATCTTCGGACTTCCGACCGAGGTCGCGGCAGATCAGCTGGAGAGCCTCGAGCTTGTTGACTCGATCGTCGCAACGGGCGGACGAGCACGTGCTCACTACTTCACGCCTCTACCAGGGACGCCGTACAAAGACGAGAAGCCCGCGCCAGTGTCGAA
The DNA here is from genome assembly GCA_963701995.1 of Methanobacteriota archaeon. Taxonomy (GTDB): domain Archaea; phylum Halobacteriota; class Bog-38; order Methanoflorentales; family Methanoflorentaceae; genus Methanoflorens. Next base: position 2,021,428 of record OY969693.1, read on the forward strand.
TAAAGTGGGAAAAAGACTTGGCAAACTCGCGCGCGACGGCAAGGTTTCCGGACGGTGGGAGCCCCCACGTCTGCCACACAAAAAGACAAACGATTTAAAACAGAGACCGTAATACGTACTGGCAAGATTTGTGAGAGCTTATGAAGTTTTTAGCCCTTTCGGATGCACACGGGGTCTATTCTCATATCGCCCAACTGTTGTTTAAGGCGGGAGACGTCGACGCCGTTTGCGTAATAGGAGATATTACAGATTTCGGACCCAATGCCCTCGTCCAAGAGCTGCTTTCGCTCATCGGGGAAGACGTGCCTACACTCATGATACCGGGGAACTGCGACCTCCCTACGATCGTTGAAACGATTGAGGAATCTCCCGCGGTAAACCTACATCTAAAGAGCTTTGACTACGATGATATCAGATTCCTCGGCATCGGCGGATCGAATCCAACGCCATTTAACACTCCCTTTGAACTCAGCGAGGCGGAATTACAGAGTTACGCTGCTAGACTTTTGAATGACGTCGGGGCTACCACGGTTTTGCTTTCACACACCCCCCCTAAGGGATTCTTAGACGCGGTTGACTCGAGGCACGTCGGAAGTGAGGCAATTCTCCACGCGGTGGGGATCGTCGATGTGCTAGCCTGCGGACACATACACGAGCAGCGAGGCGCGCTTGTCTCGGGCAAAACCACGATCGTGAATCCTGGAATGGCTGCACGAGGCTTTGGTGCCGTTATCGAAATTCGTCCGGGAGAGAGCGCAAACGTCACGCTGATTCAGTCTTAAGCTGTTCACATTAAGGACGCGGCTGGTTCCACTTATCAGACAGCAGCCGAAGACGATTCGCATTTTGACGCTTATGCTACCGCCAGGCTTACCTCACGTTGTATCTGCCCTGGTGTCAACTTGAGCATTTTCCCGTAGCAGCGAATCGACAAAGCACAATGAGCTGATGGGGGGTCTTTGCAGATGTGACAGGATATGTTGTTATCGACTCGCTAGCACAGATAAATTCAGCTTGAAAACGGCCTTAAAGACTTCGGCGGAGAGAGCAGCTTCATCGCGGAACTCTGTCCTGCCAGAGATAAGGGTTTTAAATATGAGACGCAAGTATCCCCTATGAGCGTTGAACGGGGCGATTTCATCAGCTTGTCCTATACCGGGCGATTAGACAACGGCGATGTTTTTGATACCACAGACGAAGATGTCGCCAAGGAAAATGGGCTATTGGCAGAGGGCGTTAGTTACGCACCTATAACTATCGTGGTCGGAGAAAACATGGTAGTCAAGGGGCTTGACGAAGATTTGATCGGAAAAAAGGCTGGCTACGAAGGGCAGATCAAAATTGCACCACAAGATGCTTTTGGACAGCGAATTCCTGAACTAATTGAGGTCGTCCCAACGCGTAGATTCGAGAAGAGACCGGCGCCTGGAATGCGTGTTACACTCGATAACAAGACAGGAACCGTCGAGAGCGTAATTGGAGGACGCGTGCGCGTGGATTTCAATTCACCGTACGCAGGCAAGACCGTCATCTACGGATATAAGATTGAGGCCACCATTGTCGATACTGTAGAGAAAGCCAAGGGGTTGTTCAAGTACTACCTGAATAAGGACTTTGAGGTATCGATCGCTGACCATCGAGTGATTGTCGAAATGCCCTACGAATTAGGATTCAACCAACAGGTGCAGTATTACAAGAAGCTTCTGGCTGAAAAAATCATTCAATTTGCTGGCGCGGAAGAAGTCGATTACGTGGAAGTTCATAAGCGACCCGAACCGGTCAGTGAAGAAGCCGCTGCAGGTGCCGAACCGGAGTCTAAAGCGCCGGAACCAAGGAAGCGCACCCGCCGGCCCAAAGCGGAGGCGGCCCCAGCGAGTGAAGAAGCCGCTGCAGGTGCCGAACCGGAGTCTAAAGCGCCGGAACCAAGGAAGCGCACCCGCCGGCCCAAAGCGGAGGCGGCCCCAGCGAGTGAAGAAGCCGCTGCAGGTGCCGAACCGGAGTCTAAAGCGCCGGAACCAAGGAAGCGCACCCGCCGGCCCAAAGCGGAGGCGGCCCCAGCGAGTGAAGAAGCCGCTGCAGGTGCCGAACCGGAGTCTAAAGCGCCGGAACCAAGGAAGCGCACCCGCCGGCCCAAAGCGGAGGCGGCCCCACAGAAGTAGCTTCGAAACAAGAATCGGCGCCTTTTTTTATGAGTCTCGGGTAGCATCACGGAAACGTTGCCTGTTGCACGCGAGTGACTGGGTCAAGAAGGCTCACTCTGAGTCTCAGCAGGATTATGTCACTCAAAAAGCCATCCGTCTTTAGCGCTTGAGCTCAACCAGTTTCAATGATTTTCCCTCAGGGCACGCTTCTGGTGTGTCGCCAAGAACGGAAGAAATCACGTACTTATCATCCCGCCTGAGGCCGTTCGGATGGCACAGTTCGTAGATCTTGCAGTCAAGGACCTCGCAGTCGTTCTGCTTGTACAAGATTCTCGAGCCCACAAACGCGCTCTTAGAGTCGATTACCGCTACACTGGGACTTTCGACCACTTCGACCGCTTTAACCGCGATGTCGTGCAGTGCGCAGTCGTGCTTCATATTGCCGCGCACGCCGACTATTCTGTAACGACGCCCAATGTCTAAATTCAGGCACGTGTTCTTAAGTTTGCACGTCTCGCATTCGTTTGTCGGTCCGTTGAATACGAACTCTACGCCGACCTTGGCCAAGCCAACGCCGATTAGCGTTATGCGAGCGTTTCCTTTTGCCATGCTATCAATCCTGAACCCGTAATCTACTGATGCTGCAGTCTGACGCAAGTAGGTTGCGCTGTTTTATTATAAAGATATCAATGCGGCCTACTCGGTCACCAATGTGACCCTCGCCAACTCTTCTGCGGCTTTTCTCGTGAGTCCCTCCCCAAGGATGGTGTAACGCTCAGGTCGCACGTTCTTTGCGTGAAGCAACGCTTCAACGATGTACTGGTCCTCGATGCCCAAACCCTGAGCATCGACTGGTGCGCCAATGCTCTGCAGCGATTGTCGAATTCGTTGCCAGTCACCACCGTGCAGATATGCCATCATGATCGTTCCAACCCCGCACTGCTCGCCGTGCAAAGCCGGTTTGGGGGCTTTGACGTCAAGTGCGTGACTGAACTTATGCTCGCTGCCTGAAGCCGGACGGGACGACCCCGCAATACTCATGGCCACGCTGCTCGAGACCAAGGCTTTCACTACGAGCCTGACAGAGTCCTCCAAATTCGGCTTAATTTGCGTTGCCGAGTTGAGTATGATCTCAGTCGACATAAGCGACAGCGCTGCGGCATATTCACTAAACTCCTCACCTCGCAGCTTCCTCGCTAGTTCCCAGTCCTTCACCGCCGTATAGTTCGATATTATGTCGCCGCAACCGGCGGCGAGCAGCCGATGTGGCGCCTGAGCTATGATTTTCGTATCTGCGATAATTGCAAGAGGGGTTTGAGCTTCGATGGATTGGGTTCCCTCTTTAAAACGTATAGAAGCGCGCATCGATGCGATTCCGTCATGACTTGCTGCTGTAGGCACACTAATGAACGGCAAATTCGCGCTGACCGACGCGATCTTGGCGATGTCAATGGTTCTGCCGCCGCCGACTGCGACCACGAAGTTTTTGTCCGAAGCGCGACTTGCGACACGCTCAACTTCTTCCATCGAGGCCGAACCGACGATGAGCACCTCGGCGGGATATTCGTTCCCCAGGATGCCCGCTATTTGCCGTCCGAATGAGCACGTGTGCTGTCCGCAGACTATTAACCCGTTCCCATCAAGTTTAAGTTCTGTAAGGACCTTGGCAGTATCGCGTATAGCGTCTTGTTCCATCACTACAATTCTAGGGAGCAGCATCCATTGTTTCATCGGTGATCACTTGGCGGTCGATTTAGGGAATTTTATCAACCTGTACTATATAAACCCCATCATACACGATACTGGATATAATCCAGTCAACACGATTACGTGGGCGATCATTCTCGGGCTAAGCCTATTTGGGGTCGTTAAGCTTCTGGACAAGTTAGATATAACCGTTGATGAGGTTTTCATATTCGCGGTATCTCCTTATATCTTTGTGGGGGGTTCCCTACGCGTGGTTGAAGATGCCGGCATCGTTGCTGCGCCACTGAAGTATCTCTTGATTACCCCCCTAATCTACTTCTTCATCTTTCTTGTGTGCGTCGCGATCCTGATATTATCGGAAGGACTAGAGCGCGTTTCGCGCATCAATTACTACTGGCCCTTCGCGCTCGGTGGCGTGGCCTGGAGCATTCTGAACGTCTGGCTCCTCTACACGACGGCCAAGTCGTTTGACGGGACCATATTGGTACTCATATTGTCAGTCGGCGCGGCCCTGAGTTTCTTGGTCTTCGTGATTGCTCGCCTGTTGAACTTCGCGCTTCTAAAGGATCGCGTCAATGCGTACGTGCTCGACGGACAGCTGCTCGACGCCACGGCCACGTCGTTCGGCCTCACCTTCCTCCCGTACGCAGAGAAGCACGTGCTTCCAAACTTCCTTATTGAAGCCACCGGCACGGCGTTCGTTATGTACCCGCTCAAGCTCATCGTGACAATTCCGGTGCTGTTCATAATAGATGAATATTTAAAGGGCGAATCAAGAAATCTGACTGGTCTAGTGAAGCTTGCTATTCTCACGGTTGGCCTAGCGCCTGCCATCAGGGACACGTTACGGATGACCCTCGGCATATGACATCTTTTGTGACGAGGCCACGTTCAGATTCGCGCGTAACTGCATCGGAGTGGTAGAGTGAAGAGAGACAATTTCAGCGAGTGGTTCAACGAGTTGCTGGTCGATGCGGAAATCATGGACGTGCGATACCCGATCAAAGGGTTGTATGTGTGGTTTCCCTTTGGCTTCACCTTGCGAAAACTGACGTACGATATGCTCCGGTCGCTTCTCGATCGAGAACACGAGGAAACATATTTTCCCCTCCTCATACCCGAAAACGAGCTGCTAAAAGAATCGGAACATATCAAAGGATTTGAGGAGGAAGTCTTCTGGGTGACCCGAGGCGGCTTTACAGAGCTCGATGTGCCACTTGCTCTTCGACCGACTTCAGAGACCGCAATTTATCCGATGTTTAGCATTTGGATACGCTCGCACGCAGATCTTCCGATAAAGATCTACCAGATCGTCAACACTTTCAGGTACGAAACGAAACACACCCGACCGCTAATCCGCCTGCGAGAAATAACAAGCTTCAAAGAGGCCCACACCGCCCACACCTCTTGGGAGGATGCCGAGAAGCAAACCGAAGCTGCCGTGGCGCTTTACAAGGAGTTCTACGACCGGTTGGGTATCCCGTACGTCGTCTTGCGTCGACCGCAGTGGGACAGATTCCCTGGAGCCGACTACACGATCGCGTTCGACACGCTTATGCCCGATGGGAAGAGCTTACAAATCGGAACAATTCATCATCTGAGCACAAACTTCGCAAAGACGTTCGATATAACGTACGAAGATCGCTCCGGCAACCAGCAGTACGTCAATCAGACGTGCTACGGAATTTCGGAACGCTGCATTGCTGCCGTCATTTCAGTTCACGGCGACGACAAAGGTCTGGTGCTACCCCCCGAGGTAGCGCCCACTCAAATTGTCATCATCCCGATTTTCACTGCCCAAGCCAACTCCGAAGCGGTGTTGAAAGCGTGCAACGAACTCAAACACGAGTTGTCGCGCTACCGCGTCGTTCTCGACACGGATGATGCCCGACCGGGCGCCAAGTTCTATAAGTGGGAAAAACAGGGGGTTCCCGTGCGCATAGAGGTCGGCCCGAAAGACATTTCAAAACGCGCCGTAACGCTCGTACGGCGGGATACGGGAAAGAAGGAGCTCGTCGAGCGTTCTAAACTACAAGCGCGAGTCGCTGAAGTGATGACTGAAGTACTCAACACCATCGCTGAGAGAGCACAAGTGGTTCTGCATTCACACATTGTCGCCATTGAAACTCCCGAGCAAGCAAAAGGCAAGAAAGGCTTCTTTCAGATCTCGTGGTGCGGGTCCGAGTCATGTGGCCTACGGCTTCAAGAGCTGAGTGAGGCTGATGTATTGGGAGAGGCCGAGCCAATGGAGGGACGGTGCGCCGTATGCAAAACGCCAACGAATGTAAGAGCCTTTTTAGCTCGGCCATACTAACGCAGTCTCCGGGTCAAGCCCATATCCTCACTTTTCTCTCGAGATTGTCGCCACGCTGCGCGACGATTTGAGATTCCAGCGAAAGCAGTTTCGCAACCTCGTGGAAAAAAAACCCGCGAAGTGGCAAAGGCTTTTTTCCAGCTAAAACAAAACCGAACCCGATGAACATCAGAACGCTCGATCGAAAAATAACCGAGCTGCAACTCGACGGCTATTTGCTATATGCGGCCTCGTCCCAGGATGCGAATCTCTACTACTTGACTGATTTCCTGGCAGAAGACCCTTTCTTATTTTTGCGCGCCGGCGGGCAGTCGTTGCTCGTCGTATCGAGTATGGAGAGTGCGAGAGCGACTCGATCCTCGACCGCCGATCGGGTACGCTCACGCGAAGAGTTCCAACGAGATTCGCACGAACTGGAAGGCGACCGTGCGACAGTTGATCTGTTTGTCTCAGTGCTAAAAGAGTACCACCTTAAGCGCTTAGGCGTTGACGCTACTTTTCCGATCATTTTGGCTGACGCTCTTCGGAGCGACGGTTACGAATTGCACCCCATATCTGGTTCGATTGAACGCTTGCGCTCCATCAAAACAGCGCGCGAGCTCGGATACATGACGACCGTACAGCGTGCTAACGAAAAAGCATTCGCTTCCGCCCTGGCCATCTTGCGGCGCAGCGAAATCATCGGTGATACGCTGCGGTATGACGGGCAGGTGCTCACGTCAGAACGGCTAAAGGCCATAATCGGCTGTTCTCTCATAAACGACGCGTGCACGTCGAAGGACGTGATCGCTTCGAGCGGCTATGACTCTGCGTTGCCTCATCTTGCCGGTTCAGGGCCCATCAAAGCGCATTCTGCGATAGTCCTCGATATTTTCCCTCAATCGATAGAATCGCGATACCACGCCGATATGTCGCGGACAGTGTTACGAGGTGACGCTCCTCGCGAACTCGCCGAGATGTTCACCGCAGTTCAGGAAGCGCAAGAACTCGCCGTTCAGAGGATCCGACCGGGGATCAGCGGAGCCGAAGTCCATTTGGCGGTCGCAGATCACTTCGAAGAGAGCGGCTTTCACACTGACCTCGAAAAGGGTAGCGGGTTCATTCACGCAACAGGCCACGGACTGGGGTTGGAGGTTCACGAACTTCCGTTTCTCAGCAAACGAGGAGGGGTCCTAGCAAAAGGCAACGTAGTCACCGTCGAACCTGGCCTCTACTATCCAAGCATCGGAGGGGTGCGCATCGAAGACGCAGTTGTTATTACTCATAACGGGAATAGAAACATCACGCACGTCAAAAAGGAGTTTGTGATTTAAGTGCCAGAAGCCGATATCTTAGAGAAATACCGCGAAGCCGGCCGTATATTGGCAGAGGTTCGCGCAGAGGCCGTTAAAAAGATTAAAGTCGGAAAAAAATTGCTTGACGTAGCCGAAAGCATTGAAAACGCAATTCAGAAAAAAGGCGGTGCTATCGCTTTCCCGACGAACATATCCGTGAACGAGGAGGCGGCGCACGCCACTCCTTCTAAGGCAGATGCGTCAACGTTTGGGACTGATCTCGTCAAGCTTGATATTGGCGTACACATAGATGGGTATATTGCCGACACCGCGGTCACCATTGACCTCGGCAACAATAAGGAACTGGTCGACGCCTCGAACAGTGCCCTCGAGCGAGCAATTGAAGTCGTGCGAGCGGGCGTTGATTTGGCAGCAATCAGTGAAGTTATCGAAGACGCAATCATGGGTTACGGGTACCTCCCGGTCGCCAATCTTACGGGCCACGGCCTTGAGCGCTACACACAACACGCCCCGCCCGCGATTCACAACCGACGAACTCAAAGCGGATCGAAGCTCAAAGAAGGTCAGGTTGTAGCCATTGAACCTTTTTCTTCCGCCGGCAATGGTCGCGTGTACGAAACAGGCAAAGCGGAAATCTTCAGCCTCGTGAAGGCAAAGCCTGTACGATCGCCTGAAGCTCGAGCCATTTTGAAAGATATCGACGCTTACAAGTCACTACCATTCGCCAAGAGATGGCTACAAGGCCGTGTCGATTTGGGCTTGAAACAACTTGAAACGGCGGGAATAATCCGCGCTTATCCGATACTCAAAGACCGAGGACTCGTTTCGCAGGCTGAGGATAGCCTTATCGTAACGAACAACGGAAGCGAGGTCATAACTAGGATCTGATAGGCCTTTAGGACCGTTTTGGCCGTTGCCCTCGACCTAATCTTTATATGCTTTTCACGCACATAAAGTTCGGTTATATATCAGGATGATGCTAGATGGAAGACCCCGAAAATCAGGTCCTTGACGTCATCGAGCTGCTGCTTACGGCGCATATCTACAATGACTATGATCAGCTCGATGAAAATGACCTACCCCCCCATATCAGAAAGAACTATTGGAATTCCAAAGAGCGAAGAGTGGACAGACCTATCATCGTCTCAGAAAACGCGGTTGACAGAATCTACGAGATCCCGCACGGATGGAGTGTGATCAAAACGCTGCCATTTGTAGCGTTCGAGGAGTTTGGTGCCCGGATCAACCTTACGGTGCTCGACCTGGCTGCCAAGTGGTTTGCCACGCAAGACTCGCTATCCCGCATCAACCAAAATCCTGCCTTGGCTTTCTACTATTCAAGAAACGACTCGCTCGACGTCGATTACGAACGGGTGCGTCGGCTGAACAAGCCTAAAGAAATGGACAGAGAGTGGATATTTTCCTTAATAGACGAGATCGCCGGCGAGGGAGAAGAAGCAGAAGACATGCTCAAGCTTGTCGCAATCTCTGCGCCCGAAGACGTTCGCGAGAGTCTCGATAAACTCGTCCTGACGCAAGAACAAATTGAGGAAGTCGCGAAGATCGTCAAGGCAATTCAGTACAGAGACTATTTGAGGGAGATAGAACTCTTCGAGATAGGGAAGCTCTTGTTTGTTGGCCCACCCGGAACCGGGAAGACGTCAGTCGCTCGAGCCCTTTCAAAAGAGCTGGGGTTTCCGTTTCTGGAGGTGCGATTATCGATGATTACCTCACAATATCTTGGCGAGACGTCCAAGAACATCGGAAAAGTATTCAGTCTCGCCAAGCGATTAAACCCCTGCATCTTGTTCATCGATGAGTTTGATTATGTGGCCAAAACGCGGCTCTCAGATGAGCACGGCGCGATAAAAAGGGCCGTAAACATGCTGCTCAAGAGTATTGACGACATCAGCCTAGTCGATGACGGAGTGCTGATGATCGGTGCGACTAATCATCCAAGCCTCCTCGATTCGGCCGCGTGGAGGCGATTTGACAAGATCGTGATGTTTCCACTTCCAGACGCCGCAATGAGAAAAGAGATATTCGACAAGATCATGGCCCATATCAAGGGTACGTTTGACACGCAGAAGCTGGCGGAAATGACCGATCAATGCACTGGCTCAGATCTGAGGCTGATATTAAGAGAAGCCGTGCTCCAGGCACTGTTTGAAGAACGGACGGACCTCTCGCAAAATGATCTTGAGGAGGCTGTCAGCAACTTCAGCAAGCGATTTGAGCTCAAGATGGAGGAATACGAGAACATCTAGTTGGGCAGAGTCGCGACGAAGACGAGAGCACGAACAACCTGACTGCGCCACTAAGAGCCCAACCGCACGTCAGGCGGAGGTAGCAAACTTGGAAGCTTGCGTAAACATAGGAATGGTAGGACACGTCGACCACGGCAAAACGACCTTGGTATCCGCCCTTTCAGGCGTATGGACCGATCAGCACAGCGAAGAAATCAAGCGCGGCATTTCCATCAGACTCGGATATGCCAACGTCACCTTCAGAAAATGCCCGCAGTGTCCCGGGCCCGATGCGTACACAGTCTCAGAAGTGTGCGGAGTGTGCGGCTCGAAGGCAGAAACGCTGCGCACGGTGTCGTTCGTGGACGCGCCTGGACACGAGACGTTGATGGCAACTATGTTGTCGGGTGCGGCGATCATGGACGGCGCTATACTAGTCATCGCGGCGAACGAACCGTGCCCCCAACCCCAGACCAAAGAGCACCTCATGGCGCTCGACATAATCGGCATTAAAAAGGTAATAATCGTTCAAAACAAGATTGACCTTGTCTCACACGACGATCTGCTCGCGAATTATGAACAGATAAAGGAGTTTGTGAAAGGGACGGTAGCAGAGCACGCCCCAATTGTGCCTATATCGGCCCAGCAAGCGGTGAATATTGACTTGCTTATCGAGCTTATCGAGAAGGAGATACCGTGTACGGCGCACGACGCGACTAAGCCCGCGCAAATGTTTATCGCGCGCTCTTTCGACGTCAATAAGCCCGGAGCTGATATCACCAAGCTGCTCGGCGGTGTCATCGGCGGCACGCTGAATCAGGGGGAGCTCAAGCTTAAGGACGAACTGGAAATACGACCGGGAAGAAGCGTCGAAGTCGGTGGCAAGACAGAGTGGGTGCCCATTACCACGACTGTATCGAGCATCGTTTCTGAGAAAGAAAAACTGAAGGTTGCGACGCCAGGTGGGCTGCTCGGCGTAGGAACGAAACTGGACCCCTCCCTAGTCAAGAGCGATTCCCTTGTCGGGCAGATTGCCGGGACGCCGGGAACGCTGCCACCCGTGTGGCAGGCCTTCACGATGGATGTCAAGCTCCTCGATCGTGTTGTCGGGAGCTCCGATGAACTCAACGTCGATTCGATACACACGAGCGAGCCGCTCATGTTAAGCGTCGGCACCGCCACAACCGTTGGCGTCGCCACCAGCGCGCGGAATTCGGCCGTTGAGGTAGCCCTCAAGAGGCCCGTCTGCGCGGAAATCGGGTCTCGAATCGCTATTTCGAGACGGATCGGCTCGCGATGGCGGCTTATTGGAGCAGGAACGCTCGCCAAATGATCGCCATATTGGATACCAATGCGCTTCTGATTCCCTGGCATTTCAGGATCGACGTGCTTGAAGAACTGCGCGGGCTCGGATTTGTGCCTGCCACGATCGAACCGGTGCGTCGAGAACTGAGTGTTTTGATGAGGAAAGGCTCCGCAGGAGCAGGTGTTGCATTGCGCCTTTCAGAGAGATGCCAAATCATCGAAACCGCGGATGGATCGACCGTCGATGACCAAATCCTTAACACTGCGCTTAAATACAAAGCGGCGGTTGTAACGAACGACAAGCTTCTCAAGCGAGAGCTTCGTGAACACAGCATCCACGTCGTGCAGCTGAGAAGCAAGAAGCACTTAGAGGTGGATATGTGATGAACCTGTGGAAAGACATCGAAACCGGACCCCAGCCACCGGAAGAAATATTCGTGGTGGTAGAGATTCCAAAAGGGAGCCGCAATAAGTACCAGGTACAGTAAAGAGTGGAACGCAATTCATCTCGACCGCGTGTTGTATTCTCCGTTACACTATCCGGGCGAATACGGCCTCATTCCGAGAACCTATTATGATGACGACGATCCGTTCGATGCAATCGTCATTATGGATGAGCCAACCTACCCTGGCTGCATCATTGACGCAAGGCCAATAGCATTGCTTAAGATGCTCGATTCAGGGGAAGCAGACGACAAGGTGCTTTGTGTGCCGCTCAACGATCCGAAGTACGCGGAATATACTGACATTAACGACGTCCAAAGTCACTTCCTTAAGGAGGTCGCACACTTTTTTGAAGTGTACAAGCGGCTCGAAGGCAAGGAAACAACGGTAATTGGTTGGGAAGGAGCAGACGCCGCCAAAGAGCGGATACGGTACTCGATGGACCTGTTCAAGAGAGTGATAGATGTATAAAAAAGCGAAGTTGATCGACACGGTAAGGCTGCCGCCTGAACGGCTAGGAGAAGAGACGATAGCAGTCGTGAAAGATCTCTTGCGAGATAAGCTTGAAGGTCGCATAGACAAGATGCTCGGATCTATAATCGCCATTACCGACGTTTTGGATATAGGCGAGGGGCGCATACTCGCGGGAGACGGAGCGATCTATTACGATGTCACTTTTAATGCGATCACCTTCAAACCACAGCTTCAGGAGATACTGGAAGGCAAAGTCGTCGAAATTGTGGAATTTGGTGCCTTCGTGGGACTAGGACCGCTCGATGGTTTGCTACACGTGAGCCAAATAGCTGACGACTACATTTCGTACGACGAAAAAAACGCGAGACTGGTCGGAAAAGAGACCGGAAGGGCCATTACGGAAGGAGATATGCTGCGGGCTCGAGTAGTCGCAGTAAGCTTGAACGAACGCGAGCCACGAGAGAGCAAGATTGGCCTCACGATGCGACAAGCAGCTCTGGGCAAGGTCGAATGGCTTGCTGAAGAGCGAGAAAAAGCCAAGAAAGAGGAGGAGGAGCAAAATGCCGGAACAAGTGTGTAAGACTTGCCATCGATTTGTCGAAGGACTCGTGTGCCCCGTGTGCGGATCGAGCTCACTTGGAAAAGACTGGAGCGGATACTTGATTATCATCGATCCGAAACGCTCTGAAGTCGCCAAGCGGATGAACATCGACTTGCCCGGAAAGTACGCGCTCAAAGTTCGATAAGAAGCTCATGCTGAACGACAAGCTCAAAGCTGAGCTCCAGAAACCGTTCGGTGATCTTTGTTCGCACACAGGTTGTGCAGAAAAGTTAAGAGCTTTTAAAAAAATTGTCACGGTTGGAGACATAACGACCTACAATGTGGTACAAGCCGGCATTGTGCCTGACGTGTGCATCATTGACGGCATCACGATGAGGGCGACGGTCCCAGACGAGATCTACCATGCGATCAGCACCGAACCGCGCACCGTTTATGAAGTAGATAACCCCCCAGGCTCCATCTCTCAGCAGCTTCAAAACGCCGTGAGCGGATCGATGAAGAACATCGGGCGCTCTCTACGCACGAGAATCGTCGTCAACGGCGAAGAGGACCTGGCGGTAATCCCAGCAGTTATTGAGGCTCCTTTGGGAACAGCGGTCGTTTACGGCCAGCCAAGCGAGGGCATGGTTATCATTGTTACAACGCGAGAAAAAAAAGAGAAAGCGAAATGTCTCTTGCGCGAAATATTGAGACAACATCAGCGATAAACAACAGACGGAGCTACTATGCAGATAGAAGTTATCAAAGAAGAGAATAACGAGTTACTTAACCGAAAGCAGCTGCATCTCAAGATTCAACACGAGGCGGCTACTCCGGCACGGATAGAAGTTAGAGATAAGGTTGCGGCCGACTTTAAAATTGAGCCTGAGCGAGTGATAATCGACAACATGCAAACCGCTTTTGGCAAAAAAGAGACTACGGCATATGTCAAGATATACGAATCCGCTGAAGTCGTCCGACAAATAGAACAAGAGCACATCCTGAAACGGAACGCGCCGCCGACTCCCGAACCGAGCCCTGAGCCGACCGCTGAGCCGAGCCCTGAGCCGAGCCCTGAGCCGACCGCTGAGCCGAGCCCTGAGCCGAGCCCTGAGCCGACCGCTGAGCCGAGCCCTGAGCCGAGCCCTGAGCCGACCGCTGAGCCGAGCCCTGAGCCGACCGCTGAGCCGAGCCCTGAGCCGACCCCGGAACCGAGCCCCAAACCGCCACAAGGGGGTGAAGAAAGTTAAGGCAAGCGAGCTGTATGACGTAAGCGACGACAAGGCGCACAGGAAGCGCCAGAACTGTCCACGCTGCGGCGAAGGGGTCTTTTTGGCCGAGCACAAAGACAGGCTCTCGTGTGGCAAGTGCGGGTACACGCAATTTAAAAAGTAACCGCCCGTTTGTGAATGATAGTCTTAGGCATCGAGGGGACCGCTTGGAACCTGAGCGCAAGCCTGGTGGACGACGATGAGGTCTTGTATGAAGCGAGTTCAGCGTATATCCCTGCTATGGGCGGCATACATCCAAGAGAAGCGGCGCAACACGTCGCAAACAACATTGCCGGCGTCATTCGCCAAGTCCTCAGTTCGACAGACCCCCGTTTAATCGAAGGCGTCGCTTTTTCGCAAGGCCCCGGTTTGGGACCGTGCTTGCGCATTGTGGGCACAGCTGCCAGGGCATTATCTCTGCGGCTTGGCGTGCCTTTGGTTGGGGTTAATCACTGCGTCGCACACATCGAAGTGGGGCGCTGGAAAACTGATCTCGTGGATCCGATCGTTCTGTACGTGAGCGGAGCAAACTCACAGGTGTTGTCGTACCGGCAACAAAGGTACCGCATTCTCGGAGAGACACTAGACATCGGCATAGGGAACTGTCTCGACAAGTTCGCTCGATCAGCCGGCTTGCCTCATCCAGGCGGCCCTAAGGTGGAGAGACTCGCGCAAGAATCGCGAAACTACTTGCCTATGCCGTACGTGGTGAAGGGAATGGACTTCTCGTTTTCGGGGATCGTTACCGCAGCTACAGAAGCGTTAAAATCAGCCTCACTTGAGGAAATATGCTATAGCTTTCAAGAGACTGCCTTCTCGATGCTCGTTGAAGTGAGCGAGCGAGCGCTATCACAAATGGACAAATCAGATCTGCTTTTAGCCGGTGGCGTCGGCGCAAACAAGCGACTCCAAGAGATGCTTTCGGTAATGTGCGCTCAGCGCGGTGCGCGATTCTTCGCGCCCAGGTCGGAGTGTTTGCAAGACAACGGCGCTATGATCGCGTATACAGGCCTGCTCATGTTGAGGCACGGTATCCAAACCCCGATCGGATCCTCCGGCGCCAACCCGAGCTTCAGGCCAGACGAGGTTGAGGTGCTGTGGATCGAGACACACTAGAGGTGGTTACGGGAGCGGAAGCGGTCGTCGCTCTTCGCGGCCATTCCGTAGTGAAGCAGCGCGTTCCTAAGGACTATCGCATAGTTGAGCTTGACACGAAGCTACGAAGAGAGCGCACGCGACTTGAGGCGAAGATACAATCCGATGCGCGACGAGCGGGGGTACCCACACCCATAATAGAGGCAGTGGACGGCTTTTCCATCACCATGGAGCGGATAGAGGGGCCGCCTGTGCGCAGTGTAATGAACGAGGCGGTCGCTGAAGACGTTGGGGCGGTGCTCTGCGCGCTTCACTCGGCGGGCATCGTCCACGGAGATCCAACGACGCGCAACATGATTTTTTCCGCCGGAAGGGTCTACCTGATAGATTTTGGCCTCTCCTCCTACGACCGGAGCCTAGAGGCTCGGGGTGTAGACGTCCACGTCTTTTTCCAAACGCTCGAGGCAACGGATGACAGGTTCCCTGCACTCAAGGACGCATTTCTTGCCGGTTACGCGAGAAACTGCTCAGATGCCGCGCTGATCCACGAAAAAGTGAACGAGATCAAAGAGCGAGGTCGATACTTGTGAAAACGTTCAATTTCATAACGCAAAACCCCGGGAAGGTGGCGGAGCTGCAAGCCAAGGCTCACGAGTTTGGGCTGGAGATCGTCCAGATCAACGCATCCTACCCAGAGCTCCAAGCTGATACGCTCGAGGAAGTTGTCCGGCACGGACTCAGCTACTGCAAAGAGAAGTTTCCGCCCCCATTGATTATAGAGGATTCCGGTCTGTTCATTGACGACGTCCACGGGTTCCCAGGGCCGTACTCCTCGTACGTGCATAAAACGATCGGGAATAGCGGCGTAGTCAAGCTCATCGGAGAGGGGCGGCCAGCACGGTTCGAGTCTGCAATCGGAAGCTATTACCGTGATTTCAAGCTGTTCCACGGACGGGTAGAGGGGCGTATAGTGAGCTCACGCGGCCATCGAGGCTTCGGATTCGATCCCATTTTCGAGCATGAAGGCCGGACGTTCGCAGAGATGACGGTTGACGAGAAGAACGCACTATCGCACCGAAGCAAGGCCGCAGAACTATTCTTGGAATGGGCATCAACAATTATATAAGAGGGGATCACAGAATAGCACACCTCACGGGCGGTCAGACCGTCTCTGACGGGACAGAGGAGCTTAAATGGCGCGAATGTACGCACGAAGGAAAGGAGTATCGGGATCTACTAGGCCACTGGAGAGTACGGTTCCCGTTACCATGACGTCTGAGGAGGTTCAGACGCTGATCGTGGAGCTACGGAACAGCGGGCTGTCCTCAAGTCAAATCGGGATCGTCCTGAGGGACACGTACGGCATACCGAGCGTCAAGTCAGTCACCAAGAAGAGCCTGACCGAAGTCCTTAGCGACAATGGAGTCGCCCCTGACCTCCCTGAAGACTTGTTCAATCTCATCACCAAAGCACTGAAGCTCAGAGATCATCTTGAAGAGAACAAGAAAGACCTCCACAACAAACGCGCCCTTCACCTCACAGAGTCGAAGATTCGAAGGCTAGTCAATTATTACAAGAGCAGGGACGTGCTGCCTGAGGAGTGGTCGTACCGCCTCGACACCGTCGAGATGCTGATCTCACGATAGCACGACGGTTCTTTAGCCGCTCGAAAAAGTGCGCGTTGCTGCGCAACATTTTTACAAAGCTAACACTCGCGGCTGAAGTGGACGGAGCCGCTCCTTCCTACTCCGCTACGCATGATTACCGCAATCCTCGTCTACGAACATCCACAGGCGCTCTCAATTGTCGAAGCTCTTCAGCCTGATAATACGCCAGAGATAAAAATGAAAGCGACAGGAAACAGAGTGGAGATAACAGTGCAAACGAAGAAACTGCGAACCTTAGTAGCTTCCTGCGACGATCTGCTTTCGAATCTCCAAATAGCTCAAGAGATGCTTAGCGGCTTCTAAGAGTGAGTGACACGTAGAAGCTCTCGACGCGCGCGTCTACCCTACCGTTCGCAACGACGGGACTGTGCAAGCGAATTACGCGCCAACGCGGGTCAACTGATCTTTTTTAGATAACTGAGCCACCTTTTTTGGGCTTCGTTTCTGTCTATCGACGGGGCTTGAGCGGAATCGAGGAGCTTGCCTTTTTCAAAGTCTCTCAGTTCAACGGCGGCGCGAATCAGACCTTGAGCTTCCGCGTACAACACAAGCGCTTCGCGCTCATCGATGTCCTGACTCCTAATTGTCGATTCGATTTGTCGTATTTTTCTCTCGATAGCCCCGCAAAGCTTTTGCACGGCTGCAAATTCCTCAGGAGTGATCTCCTTCTTGTGATTGATCATACGCCACATGACCTCGTGGAGCGCAACGACCTCTCCGTCGAGTTCGATCTCTTCTGGAATTTCCGTGCCAACGAAGGTGAAGATTCGGTTTAGCTTAAACAAGAGCTCTTCTCGCTCCTTCCTTGTGAGAGTAGTGGCGTCCTTTAAGTGAACACCCCACACAGTAACGTTGGGGGTTTCTTTCGCGCTTTTTTTGGGGTCCATGGCCATTGTTCCGCTACTCCGTATCATTAGTTGTTAGTGCTCTCTCAACTTTAACCATTGGCCCGCAGGCGAGAATCACTGTAGCAACCCGCAAGACCGCCGCGAAGGGCGAAAGAGCTGGACAAAGATTATGAACCTTGAGCTAGATAAACTCGAAACCTGTAGGATCCCCCCCTTCTAATAAATGAACCGAATACCACGCCACGTAGGCATCATTCCTGACGGGAACCGTCGGTGGGCACTAGCTCGAGGTTTGCCCAAAGAGGCGGGGTATGAAGCTGGCTTGCCCCCCGGATTAGAAGTACTCAGGCTATGCAGTAGCGTCGGCGTCAAGGAAGTCACGAGCTACGGCTTCACCCAAGATAACACGAAAAGAACCCAAGTGCAGAGAAAGGCCTTCCAAAAAGCGTGCATCGACGGCGTCGAGGTTCTCAAACACGAAGATGCTAGCCTGCTCGTCGTCGGAGATACAGACTCTCCGATGTTCCCAAAAAAGCTTCTCCCCTACACAAAAAGAACTACATTTGGCTCAGGAAAAATTAAGGTCAACTTTTTGGTCAATTACGGTTGGCAGTGGGACTTGAATCCGCTCTTTACCCAACCCCGCGCCACACTCGAGGGCGAAACCGTCACCAAGATGATACGATCGCATGACGTTTCCCGCATCGATTTGATCGTTCGCTGGGGTGGTAGACGTCGACTAAGCGGATTTTTGCCAGTGCAATCGGTGTATTCCGATATCTACGTCGTCGATGCATATTGGCCGGATTTTAAGCCGGAGCACTTCTACGCAGCGCTTGATTGGTATAGTAAGCAGGATATCACGCTGGGCGGATAACTAACCGCTTACAGACTCTCGCCAGCGAACCTGCCGAGCACGCCTGGGCGCTTTCACGTCGTCTTCACTTTGCGAGAAAAACGTCTTTCCTTGTAACGAAGTAGCCGCTTATAGCGGCCGCGTTATACATATTGCTACAGGTGAGTGAATCAAACGAATGCGCAGCTTGGCTGGCGGCATAGCACAAGAACTAAATACGCAGGGCTTTTTCGGTGGACCATGAAGCGCTACTTCTGCTGCACAGTTTGTGATGACTTGCACTACGGGGAAAACCCTCCCGAGATTCGCCCCACCTGCGAAACCATGGGTTCGTACGTAGAGGTCACAAAAGATGAAGCTGAGGAGTACTTCTTGTAGCAAAAAACACGGCAGGCTCAAACTGTTCGGGACGTTGCGTTACGCTTGGTCTTTGTTCCAAAATAAGCACTGTGCTAGGCGCCACGCTGCGCTGAAGATCTGCTGAAACTAAAAAAGAGGAGGGCCGCAGAGCCAAAACGTCTGCGGCAGCACGCGTTCACACTTGATCGAGCATTTGATCTGACATGCCTTCCATCTGTTCTGCTGAAGGCCCCTTCTCAAACGTAGCGGCTTGAATCACGTCATCTATTCGAAGGATCATGTTCGCGGCTTCGGTGGCCGACAAGATGGCCTGCTTCTTCGTTCTAAGAGGTTCGATCACGTCAGGCCACATGTCTGTTGCTTTCCCCGTCGAAATCTGGAGCCCCATCGTTTTATTTCCTGATTCGTGAGCAGTCCGCAAACCAACGAGCGAGTCCATCGGATCCAAACCGGAGTTTTCAGCAAGCGTTTTTGGAATTATTTCGATCGCGTCAGCAAAGGCGATGACTGCCAGTTGTTCCCTGCCACTAAGCGTCGACGCGTAGTCGCGGAGTTGCATCGCGATCTCAACCTCCGGAGCGCTTCCTCCTGCGACGACTTTGCCATCTTCGATCGATGCTTGAACGACTCGAACCGCATCGTACACAGCTCGGTGAGTCTCTTCGACGATATGATCGGCTCCTCCGTGAACGACGATACTGACGACGCGGGGGTTTTTACAGTCTTTGATTGTTATCATTCCTATGACCTCCGTCTAGTCAATGCCGCAGGTGTCGCAGCCAGATTCGATGTCAGTTGTTTCTTCGACTTCGCCCGCATTGCCCAGGTCTGCTGCGCTGAGATCATTCAGGCTCGACACCACTTGGGCGCCGGTCACCTTGGAAATCGTTTCAATGTCCTCACGTTTCACGTTCTCCACTGCCATCACGCTATTTCGCGAAAAGTGCCACTGAAGCAGATCGTCGATACCCTTCTGACAAAAAACGACGTTCGCGCCGCTTGCTAAGATCTTGTCAGCCTTCTCGATCAGCGCTTCGTGATCGCGTTCCATGAAGAGTTTCATTTGCGTTGGATCTTTTATTTTGATTTTGGCATCGGTCTTTGTTTTGGTAAGCTCGAGTGGTTGGTCATACACGAGGACGCGCGCATCGCATACTTTTCGCGGCATTCCCTCGGCGGCGCGTTCTTTGTCGACGACGACGCCTTCCACGAGTTCTGAATCGGAAACAGAACCGGAGACTTTCTTTTCAATTTTGATGTCTTCCTCGTCGACTTTGTACTTGTTGTTGACCTTTTGCGCGACCTTTTTCACCGCTTTAACAACGAGCTGCGGAAGTATCTCTTTGCCCACGTCAGTCCCTTTGCCCGTGAGCGCCGTCTCTGCAATCTTCTCCAGCAGATCGTCATCGCGAATCGAAACGTTGCGCGACAGCAGTTCGACGATCTCAATCGCTTTGGCTGCGGCGAGACCGTAGCCTTTCTCTATGACCGTCGGGTGGATGTCTTGCTCGAGCAATTCTTCTGCGTTTTTTAGCAGTTCGCCAGCCAAGATAACCGCCGTTGTTGTCCCGTCGCCCACTTCATCATCCTGCGTTTTAGCGACTTCAACCATCATCTTAGCTGCGGGATGCTCAATATCCATCTCCTTCAATATCGTCGCACCGTCGTTCGTTATAACCACATCGCCCATCGAATCAACGAGCATCTTGTCCATGCCTTTCGGTCCAAGCGTAGTTCGCACTGCTTCAGCTACGGCCCTGCTTGCGGTAAAATTCATGGACTGGGCTTCTCTGCCCTTCGTCCTTTGTGTTCCTTCGCGTAGAATGAGAATAGGTTGACCACCTATCACTGTGCTAACCTCCGAAATTACTAGAGTTGTTGTTCTATATAAAATTTCTCTGCGCGCGCACCGCCGTCGGTGGAAAGACCGGATAAACGGCGTCCTCAAAAAGCGCAGACGACGACGACCCATCAGCACGCGGTCTCGAGAGCTTGCGGTTTGATTTCATTGACCTTCAATCGCGCTTGCTTGACCGTGGAATGCACCCAGCTACGCAGCTACACGCCCTCGTCGACCGGGTTACGTAGCCGTCGGGGTTAGCCGATCGCTCCGCACGAAGAGACCAATTATCAGCACCGCAATCACCGCCATAACCGCACCGTAGAGGAAGGCAAACGTAGGACCGACGGTCTGCCAGAGGGTGCCGGCGATCAGGCTGGCCGGCAAGGCGACGACGCCGATGACGAAATAATACGTGCCAAATGCGGTCGCTTTGAGGTGGGGAGGGGCCAGATCAGACACGAGCGCCTTTGACACCCCGTCGGTAAGACCGTAGTAGAGCCCATACACTGGGAACAGAACCCAAATGATGAGCGCGGATTGGGCGAATGCAAATCCCAAATAGACGATGAAGAAGATGCCGAAGCCCGCTATGAGCACCGCCTTGCGTCCTATTCTGTCAGAGATGATGCCAAACGGAAATGAAGATACCGCATAGATGACGTTCATTGCAAGATACAGCACCGGAACCAGGAGCGTTGGGATGCCTAGATTTTGGGCACGCAAGAACAGGAAGGCGTCACTTGAATTTCCGACAAAGAAGAGACCGAGACCCACGAGAAAGATGCGAAAATTTGCGTCGAATGACCGGAATGAGACCTTATACCGCTGGTTGCTTCGCGAGCTGACCGCTGTCTCCTTCACAAAAAAAACCACAAGAGCAGTGGCAAGTATCCCCGGTATGAACGCGAGGAGGAACAGCCCCCGAAAGCTTAGGATGCCAAACAGGGCCACCGCGATAAGTGGACCGATGACGGCTCCAAGCGTATCGAGAGAGCGTGTGAAACCGAATGACCTTCCAACCCCGAGGCTCTTTGACTCGGAAACAATAGCGTCACGCGCTGAGTCTCTAATGCCCTTGCCAAAGCGATCAAGGAACCGTATAGCCAAGACTTGCTGCCACGCGGTTGCAAATGCAAGCAAGGGCTTCGCGATCGCTGCGATTGCATAGCCGGAGTAGACTAGGGGTTTGCGTTTCCCGAACCTGTCTGACAGGTACCCAGAAACTATCTTCAGTATGCTTGCGGTGCTTTCCGCGACGCCTTCTATGAGACCCACGTCAATGAATGTCGCTCCCAGGACGTTAACGAGAAAAAGAGGAATAAGCGGATAGATCATCTCCGTGCTCATGTCGGCGAACAGACTCACAATCCCAAGGATTAGGACGTTCAAACTGACGCCAAGAACGAGGCCATCCTTAGAGAATCTCCTCCCGAACATCTGCACAGGGTTTCAGCTTTTAGGATTTAAGAATTGTCTAAGGATGAGAAGGCGTGCGTTAGCGATAAGATTAAGATTGTGCAGCATAAAGCATACTGGAATCATGTTCGAAATCGAAGGAGTTTTAGGGAGACAAGTCCTTGATTCGCGCGGAAATCCAACGGTGGAGGTCGAAGTCTTCACAGGTTGCGGCTTTGGCCGAGCGATGGTGCCGTCGGGCGCATCCACGGGATCCAACGAAGCGCTTGAACTTCGAGACAACGAATCGGATTTCGGCGGAAAAACCGTGTTGCGAGCAGTGAATAACGTCAACACGGTGATTGCAGAAGAAGTTATCGGCATGGACGTGAGGGCCCAGCGCAACGTCGACAAAGCGTTGAACGATCTCGACGGGACCCTGAATAAGTCAAATCTCGGGGCAAATGCCATTCTCGGGGTGTCAATGGCAGTTGCTCGCGCAGCGGCGAATTCCGCCAATATGCACCTGTACCAGTACCTAGGCGGCCCAAATGCGTGCACGTTGCCCGTGCCGTTAATGAACGTGATTAACGGAGGGGCGCACGCGGGCAACGCACTATCTATCCAAGAGTTTTTTATCATACCGACGAGAGCCGAGACATTTTCTGACGCCCTCAGAATGGGCGTCGAGACTTATCACGAGCTCAAGCACGTGTTACAAGCACAGTACGGACAGGGAGCCTCGAACGTGGGAGACGAGGGCGGTTTCGCACCGGCACTGTCCTCCTCTTCTGAGGCACTTGATGCCATCATGACGGCCGTCGGCAACGCAGGGTACGATCAAGAGATGCGCCTCGGCGTCGACTGCGCTGCGTCAGGGTTCTACGACAAGACGACACAGACCTATCTGATGGATGGAAAAAGACTCTCGCCTACAGAGCTGAGCGAGTACTACGAGGACTTGGTGGACCGCTATCCGGTAATGCTCATTGAGGATCCCTTCGACGAGGATGCGTTTAAAGACTTCGCCCAGATAACCTCACGACTGGCCGGCACGACCATCGTCGGCGACGATTTATTCGTGACGAACGTCGACCGGCTTTCCGAAGGGATAAAGTTAGGAGCGGCAAACGCTCTGCTCCTCAAGCTGAACCAGATTGGGACGATGTCGGAAGCCTTCGATGCCGCGACCTTGGCATTTCGGAACGGCTATTCCGTAGTCGTTAGCCATAGATCAGGAGAGACCGAAGATACAACGATTGCTGACGTTGCAGTTGCCTTGGGCTCAGAGTTCATCAAAACCGGTGCGCCGGCGCGGAGCGAACGCAATGCAAAGTACAATCAACTCTTGAGGATTCAAGAATTCCTCGGAGATGCTGCCTCATATCGAGGTCGAAATCTGCAGACTTGACCCACGCTCGGAACACCTTCGCGAGGGAGGGGCACAAAAAGAGAGGGCGGGAACTGCACGAGAAAGACCCTATTTTTGCTGCCATTCCCGCCCTGCGATTTCACTCTAGCAGCCCTGCCTGTCGTTTCAACTGACCTGGCGGCGCTCAAGCAGATACAACGTGATCTCAAACTCCTAAGGTCTAAGCGGGACCCGTGGCAACAGGTCCCGAATCACTGGCAAAAAGGGCAAGTAATCTTAGTACGCACTATTTGGGGGCCGGGCCGAACCGCGCGCATCGTGTGGAGCAACTCGTGGGCGCTAGAGGTCGTTGCTAGCGACGAAAAGCAGAGGGACCACATCGAAGGGTACTTGTATGCTCAGCACCCTTGTCGGAAGCGACAATTCATGCCAAAACTAGCCCCGCTTCTTGTCGCAATCCTGTGTGCGGCGTTTCTGGTAGCGTCCTGTGTGACAGCGGCTTTTTGGGCCGAAACGGCGCCGACCTGCGAGGCAACCGTGCATACGATGGTCAACTCGCAGTCGAGTCACGTCGCGAAAATGAGCGTCGTCGGCCAAACGGACAAAAGCCTAGAAACGACGCCTCGCTTAAGCACGACTTCAGGGCTACGCGTGTTGGCATTGCAGTCCACTGCGCCTAATAACACTACTCAAGCGAGTAACGTTCTGACGGCGAACAATGTGACCCGCATCATCGTTCCAATTTCAACAGCCAAAAACGCTTCCACTGCAGGCGCTCAGAGTAACAACGGATTCGCGGTTCCGGCCTGGTTATGGATCTGGGGGCCGATTCTCATTCTAGCGATCATTCTTGTTTTTCTCTTGCTTCGACTCGTTCGCGAGGGCAACGGCGAACCGCCGGCTGGCGACCCGCGGCGCCCTGCCGCAACTCAATATCCGTCAGAAGCCGGCAAAGCGCAGCCGCGGCAAATTCCGATAGAAGGGGCAGAAACTGAGGCCGGACTGAGAGACAATTCAGGCACCGGTGCGAAAGATCAGAAGGTCACCAGGATACCTATAGACACACCTGACGAACCGCGAGAGCCGGAAGAAAAATCACAGTGACACGCGACCTGAGATCGAAACAGAGTCAGGGCGATACCCGGACTTGTCGGAATAGGAGCCCCATCGATCGGTCAAATCCGCGTGCGTCACCAATACTAGATCAGTTCTAGGCCGTCCGATGTGCGTGAGCGATATCGCACCTCGATGCCGCGACAAGGGAGAAAGTGCTGGTGCCTCGAGCAAAAGGGGGTTACTTGTTGCCACAGAACACGGAACGTTCAGCCGCGTCTAGCTTAAGCAACAACCGGGGACTTAAGCTTCTTAGCGCCCGTTTCACTGCGTGCTTATTGTACCCCCCATGTCCGTAGAGTATCTGCAGAAGCCGTTCTGTGCCGTGAATTTCAGATGCGGTTGCATCGATTTCGTCTAGAAGAGACAGTATTTCGCTGCGACACGCTTCCCACGTTTTTTCTGACGCGGTCATCAAAAAGTAGTTTATTGCTAGTGACAAATATTAGTTTGGGAAGATGTCGAGAGTCTTCAAAGAAAAGGCAGATGGCGCCACAAAGTACGATTTTGCAGCACGGGCACTCGATCAATTCAGCGATAAAATCGCCTCAGCGTCGTCAATTTTCATCAAGCCAAATCTTGTTTCGAAAGAGGCGTACCCGACCACCACCGATCCGCAGCTTCTCGATACGGTCCTAGATTACCTCTCAGACCACGCCGTAACGGTAGGAGACGGGCCTGCATTTGATGCCCCCCTAAACGCGTTTTTCGATCGAAAGACGCGAGGCGTGACTGCGCATCATCCGCTGAAGCGTGTTTGCGATGAGCACGGCGTTGACTTCGTCAATCTAAACAAGGGTCCGTTTGCGAAAAGGCGGAGCGACCGTGGGTTTGGCGTCTCTCTGTCGACGGTTCCGGGGTCGTTCGATTTGAAAATCTCACTGCCTGTGCTGAAAACGCACTTCATTTGCACACTGACAGGAGCCGTGAAGAACCAGTTTGGATTGGTTAAACCGACAGAACGCGTCCGCTTGCACGCTAGCGGCGTGAATCTGCACAAATGTATCGCTGAAGCCGCGGTGCTCGAACCGTTCGACATCTTCATAGTCGATGCAGTAGAGACACTTGTCAATGCTCAAGAGCTGCGTCACGGCGGCAGGTCAGCGCATCTTGGCTACATGCTTGCGGGAACGGACCCTGTTGCAATCGACTGCGCGGGTTTAGAGCTTTTGAGAACAGTCGACGGAAGGCTGGCAGGCAAGACCATTGACAACATTCCCCATCTGGCTTTTGCAGAAAGTTATGGATTAGGAGAGAGGCGACACGAATGTGTGGGGCTAACGGGAACTTAGGCTTCTTTTGGGTGGAGAAATACCGGCCGCAATCGTTCGAGGAGATTCTCGGCCAACCGGTTGTCAAGGTTCAGCTGCAGCAAGTTGTCGAAACCAAGAACTTGCCGAACCTGCTCTTTTTTGGCCCTCCGGGGACTGGCAAGAGTTCAGCGGCCGAAGTTGTCGCCAGAGAGCTTTTCGGCGACGCATGGGAGGGCAACTTCACCGAGCTCAACGCCTCAGACATCTTTGAACAGGGCCGGAAGTACCTCGAAGCGTCACGGAGCTTGGCGCGTTTTTACGACGAACGTAAGGGTGTGCTTGACAATTTCAAGCTGATAATGAACCGGCTTGCAGGAATCGCTCCGCTAGCTGCACCGTACCGAATTCTGTTTATAAACGAGGCCGAGGCCTTGACGCGGGACGCTCAGCAGGCTCTGCGAAGAATAATCGAACGGTACAATCGGACATGCAAGTTCATCGTGGCTACCGCGCGTCCATCTCAAATTATTATACCCGTCAGATCGCGGTGCTTGCCGCTGCACTTCAGACAGCTCCCCGCTGACACGATGCTCAACTTTCTGCGACGGATCGCGACAGAAGAGGGCCACGCGTTGTCAGATGAGTGCGGCCGCTCGATTGTGCGTCTCAGTGAGGGCAGTCTTCGAACAGCGCTGACGCTGCTCCAGCTCGTGGCAGAAGACGATTCTTCTGAGGCTCACCCGCTCGACTTGAGCGTGCTTGCTGAACGCGTGCACCCTCAAGGGGTTTCAGAGCTGTTGCAGCTCGCCTTACAAAACGATGCGCCCAAGGCTAGGCACGTGCTCGATCGTCTGTTGCTCGAGACCGGTCTAAGCGGTGGCGAAATTATCGCTCAAATGCGAATTCAAGCCCGAAGCATGTCACTAACTGAAAAAGCGCTTGCTGAGCTCCTCGTAGTTCTAGGCTACGCGGAGTATGCTCTCCTCGATGCGCTAAACGAGAGAATTCAGCTCGAGGCGCTCATCTATGACATCGCCGCGGTGTCTACAACCAGCTAGTGCTTCGAATCGGCGCAGTTGACCTTAGAAAGCGCCGCGTCGCGGTCCGGCACGCCGACAAACTCCACTTTCTTATCGATAAGTGTAGTTGGAACGCTTCGGATGCTGTACTGGCGAATTAGTTGAAGGCCCTCCGGCGTATAGACCTCAATGTCCTTGTAATCAAATTCACAGCTCTGGTGCAGTTCCTCCCAGAAGCTTCTCGCCATCGGACAGACGGGGCAACCTTTGTGAGTAAGCAGTATTACTTCTGTCATTTCCTCCACCCTCTACTACGCGATTACTTGGATATGAAACTTTCACCGGAAGATGTGCACTCGCGGTCGTAAGACCGGCTCGAGCTCGGAACAAGTCAGAGTTTTTGGCTGACAACTCGCTTGATGGCTTCCAGCAAGCGCATGTTTTCCGCCTTTGTCCGAACCGCTATCCGTATATAGTCGTCTCCGGTCAATCGAAACGACTGACAATCCCGTACCAAGAATCCGTTCTGTCTCATCTCACGGGCAAAGTCCGTCGATGAAAGAGACGTTCCCGCGACATTCACCATAACGAAGTTCGCGTCGCTTTCGAGCGGCCGCAGCCCTGGTATTTCTCTGAGTTCACGAGCGAGCCAGCGCCGCTGTGCAGCTATTTTCTTGCGCGAGGCATCAAGATAGGGCTTGCAATCCTTAAGCAGCGCGACCGCGACCGCTTCCGCGATGGAGTTGAGGTTCCACGGAACTCGTATGCTGTTTAATGCGTTCGCAAGCTCGGGGTTCGTTATGCCGTAGCTGGCCCGGATGCCAGGGATCGCGAACGACTTAGTGAGGGATCTGAGGACAAGCGCTTCGTCGAGATTCGCGGCCGCGACGCTTTGCCGCGGGTCGGAAAGTTCGATGAAGACTTCATCAACGAGCAGGAATGCGTTAGCCGCGTGACACTTAAGCGCGATATCGGTTACCGTTTCCTTCGCTAGCACTTTACCGGTGGGGTTATTCGGATTGCACAAGAAGACCATTCGTACGTCTTCCTCAGCCAAGGCGCCGAAAAGGTCACGTTTGAATGCCTGCTCATCCCACGCAGGCACGATCAAGGGCTCAGCGCCGCTCAAACGGCACGCGAGCTCGTACTCGCCAAAAGTTGGAGCGGGAACTATCACTTTGTCGCCTTTTTGAAGAAGCGCCCACGCACAGAACCGTATCAGTTCGACGGAACCGTTGCCTGGCACGATCGCGTCAGAAGGCACCGCGAGGTATTCGCCGACGGCCTCTCGGAAATGCCTGTACCTGTGATCGGGGTAGTGATAGGCTCCCTTCAGGGCCTCCTTGACCGCAGACTTGATGCGCGGGTGCAAGTACGGATTAAAGCTTGCACTAAAGTCGAGCACGTTCGGCATTGTTTCTGAGGCTTCTGCGACTCTGCCGCCGTGTTCACAGGGCGCCAAATCCCTCAGATCGTCGCGCACGGTAACTCGCATGATCAAAAGCAGTTACACCTGTGATCGAGTGAGGAACGCCATGAGCTGCTTTCCGAAGAGCGTATTCAGCCGTCCCTGTGAAGCCGATTTCTCGTCATAGTGCTGCACGTGGTCTGCCTTCACCCCCACCCCACAGACCGCTATGGGCACCTGAGTGGTCATGTGATCGTGTGTCACACACGAAGATCCGTGATCTGAAAGGAGGGCAAAGCGGGTTTGTGCGATGTCCGTGTGGTCAAGCAAATGGCCAACCATCGCATCAATCTTCTCAATTATGATGAGTTTTCCTTCGACTTTGCCATCGTGACTGGCTTCATCAGTCCCTTCGACGTGGATCAGCACAATATCGTAGTTAGCCAGGTTTTCGAGCGCTATTTTAGCTTTTGCTGCCGTATCTGTGTCGTATTCCCCCGTCGCGCCCGGTACGTCGACAAGGTCCATGCCGGAGTACTTGCACACGCCCTTTATGACCGGCGCTGCTGCGACGCATAGGCCCTTGCCATACTTTCTCATGGTTGGATTGAGCCGGCTTATTTGTCCCGCGGCCCAAGGCATCACGACGTTGGCCGGTGGCTTCTGGTCAGTGAGACGCCGCAAATTGATCGGGTGCCGCTTCAAGACCTCGTTGGTTTTCACCATAAACTCGTTGATCGTTTCTGCTGTGTGGAGCGCTTGGGAAGTTTCATTCGCTGCCCTCGCCCATATCTGTCTGCCAACGGCATACTGGGTTGGCAGGCTCACGTCAACGCTAAAATCGGCGTCGCGTAGCACGAGAGCGCCCTTGAAGCCCAGAGTTTGCCTAAAATCAAAGGAGACAGCGTCCAGTTCAACCGTGTCGTTAACGGCGCGCTCGAGTTCCTTTGCTTCATCTCTGATCCGCCCTGCCCTGCCGTCGAGAAGCACGAATTGGTTATCTATGGTGGCAAAGTTCACCCGGAAGCCCACGTCTGCGGGGCCGAGGGCCAAGCCCGCCCCAAGGGCCTCATACGCCCCACGATTTGAAGAAGAGAGGTTCACGTCTTGGCCGAGCATCGCCAAATGGGCCGCGTCACTGTCAACCTTGACGCCGGGTTCTATCGCGTAAAACTGACCTATCGAACCCGAACGCACCACGTCATCCATGTGTGGCGTCTGTGCATACTCGAGCGGAGTCTGGCCTTGGAGCACCTCAAGCGGCTCGTCTGCCATCCCATCTCCGACGATAATGATCAGTTTCACATCTAACGGAAAGCAAAAATCAAACAAATACTTTTGCATCAAGGCAGTGGGCACTGCGCGCTCGTTCCTCGCTTTCTTGGCCCTGAAGCGGGAGCACTTAACGCCTTGGAATCTGAGCTAATGCTCGTGTGACTAATACGGTTCGATTCAAAAAAAGAGACGGCGGCTCTTCTCGCCACCGTTGTGTCTCACTTTTGAATCATCACGGACGTTGATTTCACCAAGACGGTGACCTTGTCGCCGGCTCGGAGCGCAAGGTCCTCAGCAGCATCTTTGGTAATAGCTGCAACGATTTGATTGTCTCCGACCTGCACGATGACCTCTGCCATCACGGCACCGAGCTTTACGTCCTTAACCGTTCCAGCGAGTTGGTTGCGTACACTCATTTTCATTTGATATCACCTATAGCTCCTACAACCTGCCAGTTTTTAGCCGTTTCCTAAGAAATCCCCTATTCGGCGAAAATTGGCGCAAATAATGTGCAGGCTATCGACATCTAATCAGGTACTGACACCAGCTTTCTACGAAAAAGCAAATATGTTCGAAAGCAGCCGATCGATTAAAGTGGTGGTGTACTATACTGTTTGGTGCAGCGCGACAGCGCGTACAGGGCTGTCAGCGCGCTGAGCCAAAGAGGGAGGGAGGATCATGATTGAGTCGCTGGTTCGGCAACTGAAAAGCAACGATCCGGCAGTCCGGACGAAAGCAGCCGCAACCCTTGGAAATAGCGGCGAAAAAAGCGCAGTTTCGTTTCTTGCAGGAGCACTTGTCGACGAGAATAGGCACGTTCGCCGAGCCGCGTCTGCAGGCCTTGGGCAAGTGTGGACCGATGAAGCTGTGACGCCCTTGTGCACGGCTCTGAACGATAGCGACTGATTTGTCCGATGGAATGCTGCGCTGGCCCTAGGACTGATCGGTGATCCACGAGCTGTGGATCCTCTCATCGAAGCTTTGCACGACGTGAACAGGTACGTGCGTCGAAACGCCGCCGAAGCTCTTGGAAACATCAGAAACACGAGCGCGACTGGCTGGCTCATTGAGTCGCTACAGGATCCAGACGTCGACGTCAGATGGAACGCGGCTGAAGCGCTCGGAAAACTACGGGCCCCGCACGCTATTGATCCTCTTATTCACACGTTGCATGACCCTGATGAATTTGTGCGAGAGCGTGCCGCAGACGCGCTCGGCAGAATCCGAGACATGCGCGCGGTGGGTGCTTTGCAAGCCGCGCTCAAGGACAGCGACGAGGACGTTCGGAAGACTGCGGAAGAAGCGCTCGAAAGAATCAAGCAGTGACACGATCGATCGTAGTCGGGTTTACGTGCTGCAGCCGAGTCACAGTGCGAGATCAACGCGCGCTAACGACCTGCAACGTTTTTAAATATGATTACGCTCTCACTACAACAGGAAGCATGGCAGACACTTTGAGCTCGATGGCAGAAGTAGATCGCGCCGTCGCAGCTATCAAGCAAATAAAAGAGCGCACTACGAAGTTGCCGCCTGTGCTCGTAGAAGCTTATAAAGAAACTCTTCAATCGGCTAGCAGCGCAATCGTCCGTCGATTCTTTGAAGGTCTCGCGAGTCAATGCCCTGACGCCTTGGAATACTTCAGAGACGTAGACACACAAAAAAAAGCGGAAGACGAAAAGCAAACAAAACTCGATACGATTTCGTAATGTCCCAGGCTGTTAGCCCCTTTCTAAGTTATGTTAATGTGTTTTTGACTTGCTTAGCTATGCTGAAAGACAAAGCACTTAAGGATAAAGACGATATAATCTGAGAAGCATATCGTTGACAAGCTAAGGAGGGGCACTTAACCATTCGAATAGTTTCGCGGTGGCCTTCCCGATTGCGGTGGCATCTACGTGCTCGAGCGCGATCTTCAATCCGTCCCGGGTAAGATCAGTGATCGAGGTGATGTTTTTCGTATTTCCCTTCTTCGTGGCGCCTTGATCAAGGACCAGTACCAGACCAAGGGCGCGACAATCCCTCGTAACGTCCCACATATCGCGCTGATCGGCAGGGTTGTGCAGACTGATAATCAATTGGTACACCACCAGGTTCACAGATGGCATTTATTATCTTAAGGAATCTGATCACAGCTGTTGAACGGTATCGATCATCGTTCCGTGTAAGCAGCTGTCTGCATGGGGAGTTCATTGATGAATGAAGTCCTTGACGGGATACTCCAAGCGATTCAGCTGATCGTGTCCCTGAACCCAGAGGTTCTCGACATAACCGCTCGGTCTCTATTTATCTCGCTTTCGGCAACTTTGGTGGCATCCCTGATCGCAATTCCTATCGGAGGATTCATCCACTTCAAGGAGTTCGGGGGAAAGAGGGGGCTGATCACCATCATCCAGGCCCTTTATGCCCTTCCCACGGTGCTAGTCGGGCTCCTCGTCTGGCTCCTACTCTCGCGCTCCGGCCCGTTCGGCTTTTTACACCTCCTCTTCACTCCTACCGGCATGATTATCGGGCAGATTGTTCTTATCGTCCCACTCATGATCGGGATGACCCTGATAGCTCTGTCAGGAGTGAGCCAGACTAAACAGGATACTGTGATTTCCCTCGGAGCAACCGGGCTTCAGACGGTTATCACCATTGTCAAGGAAGCCCGTTTCGCCATTCTAGGCGGTGTCATCCTCGGGTTCGGCCGGGCGATCGCAGAAGTCGGAGCGGCAATGATGATTGGTGGGAATATCCGTGGTTACACGCGGGTACTGACTACTGCAATTGCACTTGAGACCTCGATAGGTAACCTCTCGCTCTCCATTGCGCTGGGCATCATCCTCCTGCTCATAGCTTTGATCGTAACCGGGCTCCTCTTCCTGGTCCAGGAGCGCTGATAGCGTGATCGAGTTCGACCACGTGGTTATGAACTTCGGGGAGAAAGAGGTGCTGAAAGATGTGTCGTTCTGCATCAATGACGGAGAGATCTTCACCTTTATCGGGCCGAGCGGCTCCGGGAAGACTACAGTCTTGCGCCTCATCGACATGCTGGAACGGCCGACATCGGGCAAGATCCTTATTGGCGGGACCAATGTTTCGAAGATCCGTGACCGAGAGAAGGTCAAGGTGCGGCGGAAGATGAGCATGGTCTTCCAGAAACCCTCTCCGCTCCGTGGGTCGGTGCACGCCAATATTGCTATCGGACTCCAGTTCAGGAAAGTCAATGCTGATGAAATTTCTAGGCGCGTCTCGGAATCCCTGGAGCTCGCCGGGCTGGAGGGGTATGAAGAAAGACGGGCCATCACTCTTTCAGGAGGTGAGATGCAGCGGGTGGCCATCGCCCGGGCCATCACGACCAAGCCTAATGTCCTCCTTCTCGATGAACCGACCGCCAACCTCGATCCAGTTTCAGCTGAAGAGATCGAGAGCATGATCACGGACCTAAAGAATCGGTTCGGTATCACGGTTATCATGTCCACCCACGATATGGTCCAAGGTCAGAGATTGGCTGACCGCATCGCTGTGCTCATCGACGGGCGAATCGGCCAGCTAGGTACCTCGAAAGAGATCTTTTACCGGCCGATGAACCGTGCGGTTGCCCACATGGTCGGAGTCGAAAATATCTTTGACGGTGTCGTCACCGAAAATGAAGCCGGTCTTGCAACCATTGATGTAAACGGAGTCCGGATCATCGCCGGCTTAGACGCCTCCCCTGGCACGCCGGTCACACTCTACCTGCGACCCGAAGATATCACCTTCTACGAAAAAGACCACATCCGGAGCAGTGCCCGGAACATGTTCACTGGGCGGATCATCGAAGTCGTTCCCATCGGGCCTATGGTGCGACTAAAGGTCGATGCCGGAGTGAAACTGACCGCTGTCATCACCGCGCGATCATTCGAGGAGCTCGGTCTTGTGCTGGGGAAGAAAACCACCCTAACCTTCAAGGCCAGTGCCGTTCACGCTGCGGAACGGAAAGACGCGGATTGATTCATTTAATTCTCTCTTTCTTTCACCCATCTTTCAGTATCTAATTACTTGAATGACGGTCGTGCGGCTGGAGAACCGCAGAAAACTCCGCTTGTGATAATCAGCATGTGCTTCAGCTCCGCATAAGTCGATATTACTCAATATCACTAATGCGACGAAGCGGATATATTAGAGAACGCAGATAAACGCAATTTACGAAGCAAAATGAGGGATAATGTCTAATTGCAAGAGCCTAAATTATCCACTCTTGAAATCAGTTAACAGACAGTTATAAAACAAAGAATTACGTTTTTTTGCAAGTGATTTCGAAAGAGCAAAACTCATTAAGCATGAAAACGATATTTCCTGCGCAACATATCGATTGCGAGCTAAGGAGGGAAAAATGAGACCATTAGGTAAAATACTCATAGTCTGCATTTTAGTGACCACAATGGCGGTGGCAGCTTCAGGCTGCACCACCTCTACCACTACCAAGCCGCAACTCACGCTGGCAACCACCACCAGCCTGTATGATACCGGGCTTCTGGACTACCTCAAGCCCTATTTTGAAAACCAATACAACGCTACTCTCCTGGTCACCTCACAGGGAAGCGGTAAGGCGCTAGAGATCGCGAGCCGCGGCGATGCCGATGTGCTGGCCGTCCATTCGCCGGCCGCGGAGAAGGCGTTCGTTGCTAATGGTACGGGGATGAACCGCCGTTGCTTTGCCTACAATTACTTCGTTATCGTCGGTCCGAAGAGCGATCCGGCCGCGATCAATGGGACGAGCGCGGTGGCGGCGTTCCAGAAGATCTACCAACTCGGCACGAATAACACCACGGGGGTAACGTTTGTTTCCCGCGGTGACCAATCGGGCACCCACGTAAAGGAGCAGGGTATCTGGGCGTCGGCTGGGTATAACTATACTAAACAAATCGAGGGATCCGGGGCCTGGTATGCCGAGACTGGACAAGGAATGGGCGCGACGCTGCAGGTTGCCGATCAGAAACAAGCGTATACCCTTTCTGATATAGGGACCTACCTCGCGTATCAGGGTAACTTAACACTCGTTCCGCTGGGGGTCACGAATGACAGCTCCCTGCTGAATGTGTACAGCGTTATCACCGTATACAACACGCAGTTCACCACCCAAGAGATCCAATTGGCCAACAACTTCGTGAACTTTATGATCTCCAATTCCACCCAGCAATTGATCGGTGCATACGGTGTAGAAAAGTACGGACAGCCCCTGTTTACCCCGATGAACGGAACGTGCAGCCAGTTTAACTGCACCTGCACCGGCCTTGCGATTGATCTCGTGCCGCCCACGCTAAAGACCGCCACATCGACCGCCACTGTGAGCGCGACGACTAAGGCGGCCGCGTAACCACTCGAGACCGAACCGATAGGGTACATCTAGCCAAGACGAGAGATACGAGAGATAATATTTGACCAGTAAAGGGCGTTAGATTCGCCTCCAACGCCAGAGAGCAGCTTGTGGGTAAGAGTGTTTTTGCTCTTACCCTTTTTTAGCTATGAACAACATAAGGGTTCGATCGCAAAACTGAGAAGACTTATCCTCTTTTTTCTCGCTCGCGCGATACCCTCACCCTCTAGTAGGTCCGATATCGAACACCTTTCTCTAAGGAAAATGACAACAGTTTCTGTAGAAGGTGCTCACGCAACTTTGGGCGATTTCAAGCTGAGCGATATTAACCTCCGCGTTGCAAGCGGCGAGTTGTTCGTCATCTTAGGCCCAAGTGGTGCTGGAAAAACGATCTTGCTCGATCTCATTGCAGGGTTCGTATCTCCACGCCAAGGGAGTGTTCTGCTCGACGACGCAGACGTTACGTACCTTCCGACCGAGAAACGCCGCATTGGTTATATGTTTCAAAACTATGCGCTCTTTCCAAATATGAGTGTATACAAGAACGTTGAGTTCGGCCTTGCGTACACAAAGTTTCCAAACCGTGCGCAGAGAGTTGAAGAGATGATGGATCTGATTGAAATTAGCAGCCTTAGAGATAGGACCCCTACCACGCTAAGTGGCGGGGAACGGCAACGTGTAGCTCTTGCCCGATCTTTAATTCTCGAGCCTCGCGTTCTTCTTCTGGACGAACCCTTGAGCGCGCTCGACGCGCGTTCGCGGGATGTGATTCGCGAAGAACTTCACGACGTAATCAGACAGTTTGAAATTACCACGCTGTTTGTGACCCACGATCAGACTGACGCAAGGCTGCTCGCAGACAGGCTTGGCATCATGTATGACGGCAAGCTGCTTCAGACCGGATCGGTGCACCAGATCTTCGACAAGCCTCAAGACGAAAAAGTTGCCGCATTTGTCGGGATGGAGAACCTTTTCGAAGGCGTCGTAGTTTCTCAAGAAGGCGGGATTATTGTCGCGGACATTGGCAGTGCTACGATTGAAGCTGTCGCGAAGAGCGAAAAAGGCGATACAGTCGTTGTTGGAATTAGACCTGAGAACATTACTATAATGCTGGAACCGGCTGTCACGAGTGCGCGAAACACTTTCCACGGCACAGTCAGACAGATGCTCCATCTTGGACCCATAAACAAGGTTATTGTCGACTGCGGTTTCACACTAGCTGCGTACGTCACAAATATTTCTACTGAAACTCTGAGCCTCGATAAAGGCACGCAGGTCTGCGTCGCTTTTAAAGCAACAGGCGTTAACGTTATTAGTGGTGCACGGCCGGCCAGTCAGAGAGCTCTATCTCGTCAATAGGACAGCCACAGCGGCAATAGCCCTTCTTGTAATACCAAAGCATTTCCCGCCCGTCAAGCCGTTCGCGCAGATGCAGCAACTTGCGTACTCGCCGTTCGCGACGCCGGGGCTTGGACGACCATGAACCCATACTTCTGCAAGATTGCTTTAGCGGTGGATGAGGTTACGAAGTCTATGAAACTCTGTGCTTGTTGCGCGTTCTTTGAGCTACTTAGAATGCCTATCGGATATTGAGCCAACACGTTGGCCGAGCCAGGGATGGGAATGGTTTGCACCCTACCTTTGTACTGCATCGGCACGTCAGATACGTACACGATTCCGGCATCAGCCTCGCCCAAAGCGACTTTGGTCACTATACCGTTCACGTTCGGTTCCTGCGATACCACGTTAGCAAGCGTGCGATTCTTGAAATTAACGCCAAAAGCTGTCAAGTTGGCCGTTTTGTTGAGCATCTGAATCGTGTAGTCACCACACGGCACGTCTTTTGTCCCGATAACAAGTTTCAGGCCCGGTCGCGCGAGGTCCGAAAGATTAGTAATGTTTGCAGGGTTTGCAGCAGGGACGATGATGGCCAGTTTGTTCTTTGCAAAAACAGTTACGCTCGAGTTGTTCATGAGGCCTTGGTCCTTCAATGCATTCATTTGCTTCAGGTTAGCAGAAGCAAAGACGTCTGCGTTGGCTCCTTGCTCTATTTGGGTGCGAAGGATCTGAGTCCCATCAAAGTTAAAGGTGATATTGGCGTCGGTGTGATTCGCCTGATAGCTTCGTCCAATCTCGTTGAATGCATCAGTGAGTGAAGCAGCAGCGAAAACGGTCAGCTTGCTGCTCTGTGTGTTTGGCGTGGGGGACGTGCAGCCGCTCCCGACGATCATGACTGCGCATATCACAGCGCAGAGCAAAATCGGCGCAAGTTTATTGCCATTCATAATGGATCTCCGTTGATTTGGCCAGCGTACGGATGAGCATACTCGTCCGGCGGCTAGAGCTAGGTTTACCCATCGACTCGCGAAAGCATCTTCACCAGAAAGGCGACGCCCGTCTAATAAAAAAACCGTCGCTGACCAGTCGTGGACAGTGCTCAGTTAAAGCTTGATGTTATATAACCGTTATTACTGACTGATAATAACGCTTTTATACTCAGCGGTAAATGACTTCTTTAAGGTGTGGTCGCCTTCTTCGCGTCCACAACCTTATCTCCCATCGGCTGCAAAATAAGAGCGTTTCACCTATATCTTTCATTAACTCCCTTGCTTTGAGCTTTGTTCTTGTAGCCGACTACAACACCTCGCTGCTCGAATTTTTTGTAGCCTACCAATCCCGCTTCACAGCCAAAACAAAGAGGTGGTAGAGGCTCAATCAGCGTGCTCAAAGAGTGAGCTAATGACCGCTGTAGCGGGACTCTCACTATGTGACACAGTCGGTGAACGCGTATGGGGTTAGGTAGTCTTAACAAGAATCACGAGAAAACGCACACTAGAAGTTATTTACTACGTCAGATCAAACATACAGCACTCTTGTTGGTTCAATTCGCTGACGAAGCTTAAAGAGTACTATCACAAGGCTTCATCGTGCCATTAAACAGCGAGAAACCCGGAGGAGACACGGATGACTATGCAGAATATGCTCATCAATGGCGAATGGCTACCAGCTGGCTCTGGTCACTCATTCAGCGTCCACAATCCTGCCACGGGCGAAGAAATTGCTCAGGCACCAGCTGGCTCAGCTGAAGATGCAGTGTCTGCAATTAACGCGGCGCAAGGGGCCTTTCGAGCCTGGTCTCAGACACCCGCCGCAAAGCGCGCGGTAGTACTTCGCCGAGCAGGGGATCTGCTTATCTCGCGCGAAGAAGACATTTCGCAACTCGTCACTCAAGAGGCAGGAAAGCCATTGCGCGCCTCGCGCAACGAAGTTCGTGCCGCTGCCGATTTCGTCTATTGGTATGCGGAAGAGGGACGACGCTCGTACGGCGAGTGGATACCAGACCCGCATCCAGATCGACGACTGCTAACGATCCGACAACCTCTCGGCGTCGTGGCGATCATCATCCCTTGGAATTTTCCGGCGTACATGATCGGCCGCACTGTGGCCCCTGCTTTGGCAGCAGGGTGCACCGTCGTCATTAAACCTTCCAAGGAAACCCCGCTCACTGGGTTAGCAATTGCGCGGGCATTTGTCGACGCTGGCGTGCCCCGCGGAGTTCTCAATGTTGTTACGGGCGATGCAAAGGCGATTGGACAAGCTTTTCTCGACGACCTTCGCGTTAGGAAGATCTCTTTCACGGGTTCGGTCGATATTGGCAAGAAGTTGATGCGCGGTGCGGCAGATCAGATCAAGCGCGTGACACTAGAGTTAGGGGGGCATGCGCCCTTTATCATACTGAGCGACGCCGATCTGGAAAAAGCGATCCGCGGCGTGATGTCAGCGAAATTCGGGAACGCCGGCCAGATGTGTATAGCACCTAATCGTATCTATGTCCATTCAAGCTTGCTCGAAACGTTCATGAAGCGACTATCTTCCGAGGTCAAGCAGCTGAACGTCGGCAACGGCCTCGATGATGATACCGACGTAGGACCTCTAATAAATAATGCTGCGATGGAAAAGGTTGAAACCCACGTCAATGACGCAATAAGCAAAGGAGCACGCCTCGTCGTTGGAGGCAGCAGGCTCACTGACAGCACGCACGCGTCTGGCTCATTCTTCGCACCGACGGTGCTGGCCGATGTCACTCCCGATATGCGCATTACCCGAGAGGAGACCTTCGGGCCTGTTGCCGCGGTGATCGCGTTCGACAATGAAGATGAAGTGATCGATCGAGCAAATGACACCCTTTATGGGCTCGCAGCTTACCTGTATACGCGTAATATTAGCAAAGCGGTGCGGATTGCAGAACAGCTTGAATATGGGATGGTTGGAGTGAACGATACGCGGATTACAGCCGTTGAAGGCCCATTCGGAGGCGTGAAGCTAAGTGGGATAGGCCGAGAGGGAGGGCGCGAAGGACTGGCAGCCTTCCTTGAAACTAAGCTGATAGCCCTTGGAATTTGATTCAGCGCCTCGCGCTTGAGCTTTCGCGCTCTAGGAGCCTATGCTGCTCGGTGGGAAGCATCCCAAACTGAACTTCGGCATAAATAGCGCTTTGTGCAACAAAAGTAATATCGAAAAACAGTGCACCGGCTTCTAGAGATATCGATATTACCAAATGTGCATATTGTTTTATAGAATCAGAAAGTTTTGTCTGTCAGAGATGCCGGCCCCAGCGCGTTCGTGTCATCCCGACCTCAAATCCACCTTCTGAAGGCACGAGCGCGAGACGGTCGGCAAGGTGCGCCACCCGAAACCAGGCGGACGGCACCCGAAATCACGGAGAGGAATGCAAACATTGCGAAAGAACCTGACCGATTCAATCTCGTCAGCAGACACAGCAGAGACTAGCAAATCACTCAAGCGAAGCGTCCGTTCCCTGATCATCTTCTTGCTGTTCGGTCTAGCAGTAACGTTTATAGCGTTGCCTCTGGCGGCTCTCTTTGCCCACGTGACTCTCCTGGGCTTTGTTAGCGCACTATCGACTGATATGGTAGTAGAAGCGCTAAAGTTGAGTTTTATCACTTCCGGAATCTCGCTTCTTGTTGTCATCGTGGTTGGGACGCCTCTGGCCTATGTAAACGCGCGCCACCGCTACGGCGGTAAGAGCGTGATTGAAGGACTCATCACCCTCCCGATCGTACTGCCTCCAGCTGTTGCAGGCCTAGCTCTCTTGATGGCATTCGGGCGGCGTGGTTTAGTTGGCCAGTACTTTAGCATCTGGGGAGTCGATATCGCTTTTACCACAGTTGCCGTTATTCTCGCTCAGATATTCGTTTCCTCGCCCTTCTACATTCGACAAGCAACAACGAGTTTCGAAGACGTTGACCCAATTTACGAACGCGCTGCCCACACGCTGGGGGCTTCGAGCGCGCATACCTTTTTCCGGGTGACGATCCCGATCGCGTTGAACGGCCTAATCTCGGGCGCGATTATGACGTGGGCACGCGCTCTCGGTGAATTTGGGGCAACTGTGCTGTTTGCGGGAAATTTAGAAGGCAAAACTCAGACGATGCCCCTCGCGATTTATTCCGCAATGCAAGGTGACTTAGAAGCCGCAATCTATATCGCAGTTATTCTTGTGTTGATCTCCTTCGCGGTCATCGTTGCAGTTAGATGGCTTGGCTGGAGAGGGGCCGTGGCCCGCACGCAGGTGTAACTGCTTCTGAATAACAATACGCGTCGCCGCCAGAACTGCGACGTTTACGTTCGGGCACAGTCAACCTGAAATCCTCACCTGCAGCAACTCTCACCGCTGTCGGCTTCACAGCGTCGCATCGGCAGATTTTTTTTCGTAATACGGGGCGTTCAAACACGATCTGCATACGCCGTTTTGAACCAAGTAATCAGGCACCATTTCTTTGCACGTTGGACATTGTACGGCTCGCCACACGGACTTTTGAGGAACCGAGACTTTGACCCGCTCCCACGATAGAATGTTTCGCCCTGCTTGCAGAATCTCGTCATAAATCCGATCTTTTTTATGGATCTGCTTGTAACTTGGATCGTTTGTATACCAGAGATCAAGCGTTCGATAACGTCGGATCTTCGTCGCGTCGACGTAGACTCTTATCCCGTCAGCAGGACCTTCTAAAGAAAGCCTGTTTAACGTAATCGAGAACTTGCCGGTTTCTATTATTCGGAGTCGATTGTTGCCGACTGTAGCGTGCGTGATGACTTGCAATGCATCAGGAGCGCATTTTGGCGTCTCGGCCACCGCGTATAGCGTCCGGGCTCGATCCACACCGAGTTTCTCCAAAGCCAAA
The DNA here is from genome assembly GCA_963701995.1 of Methanobacteriota archaeon. GTDB lineage: Archaea > Halobacteriota > Bog-38 > Methanoflorentales > Methanoflorentaceae > Methanoflorens. Next base: position 2,062,214 of record OY969693.1, read on the forward strand.
TCGACCATGAACACGCCAATAAGCAATCCAGGGGGAGCAAAACCGTGAAATGACACGCACCGTCTTATATATTCTCTGATTCTTTCTTCTGTGCTGTAGTTGTCCATCAACGTTTCAAGTTTGTCAACTGGGATACTCATGGTTGATCCTCGCCTGATTACACGCAAATACGATGGTTTCAGTTGATTATAACGATACTTTTATATTTTGCGCTTGCCAACATATGAACCAAAGCGGTATTACAATAAAGTAATATCGCTAGGGGCGCAAGGATTCGCTGTGTCTACCAAAGTCACGAGTCGAAAAAAAGTTGGTTTCTCGTCTTTCGCTCATAAAAAGAAGAATACGACTTCATGGTAGAATTGCGAATTGAGGTGCAAATATGAGCTCTGAAGCACAAGAAGGCCAAACTAGCAACAAAATTACCTGTACTGACGTAACGTGCCCTGTATGCGGTATAACGTGCGATGACATAGAAGTCGAACTCGATGATGTCTCAGTCCTCACGCGCAATGCCTGCATCATGGGCGATGCAAAGTTCAAGGAGCTTCGAAGTAGCCATCGAATTACCGCTCCGCTGATCGACGGAAAGGGAGTACCGTGGAGCGAGGCAATCGACAAAGCGGCTGAGTTTCTCGTAAATGCGAAACGACCGTTCTTTTTTATCGGCAGCGAAACGGCCACTGAGGCTATGTCTGTCGGCATCGAGATCGCAGAGATGCTTGGCGGGCTGGTCGACGGCAACGCGACGATTTGCCACGGACCAACGGTCATGGCCGTTCAAGACGTCGGCCAGGTCGGCTGCACACTCGGCGAGACCCGCAACAGAGCGGATCTTGACATCTACTGGGGTGCCAATCCCGAAGATTCACATCCGAGACACCTGAGCCGCCATTCGGTGTTCGTGCGCGGCTTTTTCACGGGTCAAGGACGCTTCGGGCGACAGATAATCGTCGTCGATCCGAGACGTTCGACTACTGCTGAACACGCTGACCTCCACCTCCAGCTCAAGCCCGGAACCGACTTCGAAGTGTTGAGCGCTATTATGACGATCCTCAACGGGTTTGAACCGCACGAATCATTCACAGAAGTGACGGGCATCAGCAGGGAGGATATATACAAAGCGGCCGACATGGTCAAGGACGCGCGCTTTGGGGTGATCTGGGTCGGTCTAGGTATCGCCAGCACCCGTGGCAAGCACTACAACGCATCGATGGCGATGAGGTTGACGCAGCTCGGCAACAAGTACGGAAAGTTCGTCATCTTGGCAAACAGAGGACACTGTAACGTCGCGGGGTTCAATCAAGTCCTATCGTGGCAGTGCGGTTTCCCGTACGCCGTCGACTTCTCGACTGGTGAACCACGCTACCAACCAGGCGAGTATTCGTGCGTTGACGCACTGCGGCGGGCCGAAGTTGATGCGTTGTTCTGCATGTGTGCCGATCTTGGAGCCCATCTACCGAAAAGGGCCGTTGAAAGGATGTGTGAGATCCCCGTCGTCTCCATAGAAACGGCAGAGGGGCCACAAGCTTTCGTGAGCGACGTCGTGCTCCCCGGCGTTTTGGACGGCATGGAGTGCGAGGGAACGTTCTATCGCATGGACAACGTTCCGTGCCACGCACGAAGCTTCTGTGATCCGCCCTTTGACTTCACGAAGTCTAACGAAGACACGCTAATACAGCTGCGTGACGCGATCCAGCGAAAACTCGCCGCACGCCAGAAAACAACGGCGACGGCAGAAGGAACGGTAGAGACCGGACCGAAAGCAACGACGCTCTCCGAAGAAGAGTTCGTGCGACGTCTGGATACGCTGCTTTCGCAGCACCAATCCTAAAAGCACCGAGGTGAGCCAATTGGAAATCATACTCAACACGGGCAGCACCGCGTTAGAGGGCGCGGTCATCAAAGGGGGCCGCAAATTCACAGACGAATACACCAAAGAAGCTGCATACTGCGATATCAATCCTGAAGACTTTGTCGCATTAGGCAAGCCGTGGTTTGTAAAAATCACGAACGAGTACGGCGATAGCGTCATCCTCAAAGCGAAAAAAACCGACAGGCAACAAAAAGGGGAGATCTTCATCCCCCGCGGCGTGTGGGCGAACATTGTCGTTACTACGGAAACTGAATCAACGGGGAGCCCCGCTTACAAAAACTTGAAGGTTCAAATTGAGAAGGGTGACGGCCCCGTGCTCGATCCTGTGGCGCTCATGAAAAAATATTACTCCAAACGCACGGGCACGCAGGCGGAAGGAGGCACATAAATGGAACGCTTAACGCTGACGCCGCGAGAAGTCGAATTTCTCGTGCTCGAAGCTCCGGTTATTACGCCCGACGCTGTCTACAGCAAAACGCTCGAGGAAATTGCCCAGCTACCAGTGAGGGAGGGGAACACCGAGTGGCCCCTTGGGCGATTTTTCCAAATCACAGGGAAGGTCGCGAGCTCGCCTGACGAGCAAGGCATCATCATAAACGGTGACGTCCCGCGCGTCAAGTACATCGGCTCACAGATGACGGCAGGAGCCGTCCTTTGCAAGGGGAACGTCGACATGTACTGCGGCGCCTGGATGAAGGGCGGCAGAATACGCGTCAAAGGCGACGTCGATGCATTCGCGGCCATTCAGATGGAAGGGGGAGACATCCTTATCGAAGGGAACGCCGGTGACTACCTCGGCGCTTCGTACCGCGGCGACTGGCGCGGCTTGAAGGGCGGCAAGATCGTGGTCAACGGCAACGCCGGTCGGAGCGTGGGCGAGTACATGATGGGCGGCACGATCACCGTCAAAGGCAACGTCAACATCAACGCCGGGATCCATATGGGAAAGGGCATCGGAGCCAAAGACCCTGTTCCCACCATCATCATCCACGGAGACTCGCCAGGGCGCGTCGGTGCATTCATGATGCTCGGGAATATCTACGTGCTGGGAACGATTGAAGCAATGATGCCCGGTTTCTCTCCGGACGGCACTGAAGAGATCGAAATAGACGGAGTGAAAGCCACCTTCCAGATTCTCGACGGCGATCACGGCGAAAGGGGAAGGGGAAAACTGTTCGTAAAAACATAACTCCCGCACGCTTGCAAGCCGATGTGCAAGCTTCCTTTTTGGATGCAGCCGCCTAACCAAACGGGTCACACGGATGGACATACGCGCTTCCATTATACCCCGATTTGATGGTAATGGGAAAACAGAGCTCTCAGTGGTCATTACATACGATGACCTATTAGATAGGCTCGGAGAGCTATCGGCGGAGTTCGCTGATCTCGACTACATGGTTAGGCTGCTCAAGCGCAATCAGACTGACGTCTCCGGACTGGATACCCTTTTGGAAGAGGCCAGCGGCTACATCAAGACCATTGGCGACAGACTCGTTTTGCTGAAAACAGAACCGCCCGATTAGACGGCGGCGCCTGGTCTGACGCTTTTTTTGCTCTTTTCACGGCCAGAAGAGGTCCTGCTTGGGGTTCTTGCCGTTTGCTGTGTCTATTAAATACAGGGCGTGACCCCGAAACAAAAGGGCGTCCGAAAACCTTTATATGCGCTTGATGAACATATTGGCGGAGAATTCTCATGATACTCAAGCAGGACGTCCTGGATGTGTTAAGCAAATATGACAAAAGAAGCATCACAGTCGGCGTGTTAGGCTCGCACTCCGCTTTGGACGTCTGCGACGGCGCCCGCGACGAGGGGCTGCCCAACCTGGTTGTCTGCCAAAAAGGACGGGACGGGCTTTACACGAACTATTTCAAGGGCCGCACAATGAACGGACTTGAGAAGGGCCTCGTAGATGAGACCATTGTCCTCAATAAGTTCGATGAGATTCTCGCCGAACCCGTACAGGAGCAGCTCGTCAAAAAGAACACGCTATTCATTCCTAACCGTTCTTTCGTAGTCTACAGCGGCATACGTCGAGTCGAAAACGAGTTTCGGTTGCCGCTCGTGGGTACACGTGAGATGCTAAAGATAGAGGACAGGGAGACGGAAAAAGAGAACTACTATTGGGTCAGTCAGCAAGCGGGCATTCCGATCCCAAAACACTATGTGAGCAAAGATGACATCGACACGCTCGTGATGGTGAAGCTTCACCACAAGTATATGACGTTCGAGCGCGGGTTCTTCACCGCCGCCTCTCCCGAGGAGTACGACGCGAAGGTTGGGCGGCTCCTCGACAGAGAGGTCATTACAACCGAAGCCCTCAACGACGCGCGGATCGAACAGTACATCATTGGCCCGGTGTTCAACTTCAACTTCTTCTATTCGCCGATCGACGACGAGGTCGAGCTCCTCGGGATTGATTTCAGATTCGAAAGCAACCTTGACGGATTGGTGCGAATTCCCGCCGAGCAGCAGCTGGAGCTACCTGTAAAATACCGCGACCCGCTGATGACCATCGTCGGCCACGCGAACGCGTCGCTTAGAGAGTCGTTGCTTGAGCGAGTCTACCTGATGGCCGAACGATTTGTCGCCTTCTCGAAGCGACACTACAGCACCCCAATAATCGGACCGTTTTGCCTACAGACGATCGTTGATCAAAACATGGACTTCTACGTTTACGACATCGCAACGCGCATCGGCGGCGGCACAAACGTGCACACGAACGTGGGCGCCCCGTACGGAAACTCGCTGCTAAGAACGCGTATGAGCTCGGGACGACGTCTCGCGCTTGAGATCAAGCGCGCGATCGCTCTCGACCAAGTCGACAAGATAGTGACATAACATGAGCCGCACCGGAACGAAACGAAAAACGGACTGGGACGTCATCATCATAGGGGCTGGTCCTGCCGGCATGTGCGCTGCAAACGAGCTGGCAGACCGAGGCATCGGCGTGCTCGTCGTCGATCGCGGGCGCGACATCAAAGAACGGCACTGCCCGATGGAAGAGATCGGCAAGTGTGCTGAGTGCAAGCAGTGCGACATCATGTGCGGCGTCGGCGGCGCCGGCACGTTCTCCGACGGCACCCTTAATCTGCGCCCAGATATCGGAGGCGACCTTGCCGCAATTACGGGAGACAACCCGTCAGCGTGGGCACTGGTTGACTACGTCGACGGCTTGTTCCTCAAGTACGGCGCCCCTGAACGGCTTTACACCGCCGATGGCGCCCAAGTCGAGAAGCTCAAGCGCGGCGCTGCCTCAGTGGGCGTGCACTTCATCGAGATTCCACAACGTCACATGGGCTCTGACAACGCCCCCCGTATCATCGAGAACTTCGAAAACGACTTGAAGTCCCGAGGCACCGTGTTTCGGCTGAATGCCCAAGTCCGCGACTTGCTCATCGAGGACAACACGTGTGCCGGGGTGCTGCTCGAACACGGTGAGAAGCTCTTTTCGCGATTCACGCTGCTCTGTCCAGGCCGTATTGGCGGGGAATGGGTGAACACCCTCGTCAAACGCCACGGCATCGACGCGAAGCACGGCGCGATAGACATCGGCGTTCGCGTCGAGGTTCCCTCGATCATCATGGACCACATAACCAAGATAAACCACGATCCAAAGTTCCACATTCGCACGAAGCGGTACGACGATTTCGTGAGAACCTTCTGCACGAACGAGCATGGGTTCGTCGTCAAGGAGCGCTACGAGGGGTTCATAGGCACGAACGGCCATTCCCTCAAGAGCCGGCGATCGGACAACACGAACTTCGCGTTCCTGGTACGAACCGAACTTACCGAACCACTCGAAGACACGACACGATACGGTAAGTCAGTCTCCAAACTGGCGACGACCATCGGCGGGGGCAATCCCATTCTACAAAGAATGGGGGATTTGCGTCGCGGACAGCGCTCGACCTGGAGTCGGATACGACGAAATCCCGTCAAAAACACCCTCGAGGATGTCACGCCCGGCGACATTTCAATGGCAATGCCACACCGGATCGTGATGGACATCATTGAAGGGCTCGAGAAGCTGAACGAAGTCATACCCGGTGTTGCCTCTGACTCAACGCTGCTCTACGCTCCCGAAGTAAAATTCTATGCAATGGAGCTGCAGGTCTCGCAAGAGCTGGCCACGAGCACCAGGGGGCTCTACGCCGCAGGAGACGGCACAGGGCTTTCACGAGACATCATCAATGCCGCTGCGACTGGTGTTATAGCCGGCCGAGGGATTCTCCAGCAGCTCGAAAAGGGTTCCTGAACGACGGCAAACGCCTCAGAAAGGAGAGCCTCCACGTCTCGCCACCCGCTAAGCGTGTGCTTGTTTCGCGTCCGCACACGCGCTGTTTTATATTGGTGAACGCAATACTGTCCTGTCAACCCCGTGAGGAATGCGTGTGGACATGGTGTGCGACGCTATCAGGTCTTACGATTTGGAGGAAATCACCCTCGCGACGTTGTGCTCCCACACGAGTTTACAGATTTTCCACGGTGCGCGCGAGGAGGGATTCAAGACGCTCGGCCTCGCAATCGGAACGATACCGAAATACTATGACGCTTACCCCAAGGCCAAGCCCGACGACTTCTTGGTCGTTGACTCCCACCTCGACGTGCTCAAGCACGCCGCCGAATTACGCGACAGAAACGCGATACTGATCCCTCACGGGTCCCTCGTCGAGTACCTCGGCGCCGACAACTTCTTGGACCTGGACGTGCCTACCTACGGAAATCGCCGCGTGCTTCAATGGGAGTCAGATCGACAGAAAAGCCGGGAATGGCTCGAAGGCGCCGGCGTGTCAATGCCGCGCGAGGTACTGCGATCCGCGAGACATCGAGTCCCCCGTCATCGTGAAGTACCACGGAGCAAAAGGCGGGCGGGGCTTCTTCATCGCCAGCGACTACGCAGACTTCGTAAAAGGCATAGAGCCGGACGCACAGTACACGATACAGGAGTTCGTTCTCGGCACGCGATTTTACTTCCACTACTTCTACTCACCAATCGCACAAAACGGTTACAGATTGAGCAAAGGGACTCTTGAGATGCTCGGCATTGATCGCCGATTGGAGGCAAACGTCGACGAGATCTATAGGGCGGGCCACGTCGCCGTTGAGCCCACGTTCGTCGTCACCGGAAACATCCCTGTCGTTCTTAGAGAAAAGCTGCTCGAACCCGTGTTTGACATGGGGCGTCGCGTCGTTGAAAAATCGATCGAGCTGTTCGGCGGTATGATCGGCCCGTTTTGTCTCGAGACGATGGTTACGGATGCGCTCGAGTTCAAAGTCTTTGAAGTCTCGGCCAGGCTTGTGGCCGGAACTAATCTGTACCCGAGGGGGTCTCCGTATTCTGATTATATTTACGACACCATGTCATGCGGCAGACGCATCGCGCTCGAACTACGAAACGCCGTGCGATCGAATCAGTTAGAAGAGGTTTTGAGCTGAACTAAGCTGCTCTACGAGCCCAGTCTGAAAGGGCGCTAGCATATTGAGTGGATATCGTACAGCGCTCTTCGTGGTTCGATCGATTTCAAAAAAATGAATGAGAGACGTAGCAGCGCGCCATGGTTCCCGAAGGCTCTCGCACTTCAGTACAGCATGGAACGTTGACGGGCTTATCTTCCGTGTTCGGGATGGGTACGGGAGTTTCCCCGCCGCTATGGCCGCTACGTCAAGCCAAGGTCCGGATTTGAACCGGAGTGTAGCTGCTCTGCAGGCAGCCGCGTAACCGCTCCGCCACCTTGGCGCTTGACTGCTAGCTACTCTAGCGCGCGTATAAGAGTGCAAGTTCCATAATAACTCCCCGAAAGCGGTGCTTTGCGAGGATCCGGTATACGCCTAGCTAATGCGAAGGTGTGGCTCGGACGTTAGTGGCCGCGGACTGAACACCTCGTTGCCTTGGTGCGTACATCCCGACTCTATCAAACCGGTCTTTTACCGATGTCCTTAAGATGTCTCTTTTCGGGGGTGGTTTCGAGCTTAGATGCATTCAGCTCTTATCCATTATGGCGTAGCTGCTCGGCACTGCCTTGCCAGACAACCGATAGACCAGAGGCCACGTTGGCTAGTTCCTCTCGTACTATAGCCAACTTCCCCTCAGACCTCAACACACCCCTGACAGATAGTAACCGACCTGTCTCACGACGGTCTAAACCCAGCTCACGATCTCCTTTAATAGGCGAACAACCTCACCCTTGGCCGCTTCTGCACGGCCAGGATGGAAAGAACCGACATCGAGGTAGCAAGCCACCAGGTCGATATGTGCTCTTGCCGGTGACGACTCTGTTATCCCCGGGGTAGCTTTTCTGTCATCTTTAGCCCTCACTAATAGGGCATAAAGGTTCGTTAGGCCCGACTTTCGTCTTGTGATCCACTACTTTGCTGAATCACATCAGGCTGACTTTTGCCCTTACGCTCTTCGGTGGGTTTCTGACCCACCTGAGTCAACCTTTGGGCACCCTTGATATCTTTTCAAGGGCGTGCCGCCCCAGCCAAACTGCCCACCTATCGGGGTCCCGTTCTCACGGTAAGGGACGCAACCGTACAAGGGTAGTGTCTCAGGATAGGCTCCCCACCACCCAGAAGTGGTGGATCGACGCCTCCTACCTACGCTGCGCATGCACAACCGCATCCCAACGACAGGCTGCAGTAAAGCTCCACGGGGTCTTCACTTCCCATCAGGGGTCTCCAGACTCTGCACTGGAATGTAAAGTTCACCGGGTTCCACCCAGGGACAGTAGGGCTCTCATTGGTCCATTCATGCAAGCCGCCAATTAAGCGGCAAGGTACTACGCTACCTTAAGAGGGTCATAGTTACCCCCGCCGTTGACAGGCCCTTCTTTCCGTTGAACCGGATGTTCAGGTACCTGCACTGGGCAGGATTCAGTGATTGTACTTGCCCTTTCGGGTTAGCAATCACCTGTGTTGTTATTAGACAGTTAGAGCCCCCTAGTCACTGCGACCTGCTCTTCTCAGAGCAGGCACCCCTTCTCCCGAAGTTACGGGGCTAATTTGCCGATTTCCCTTGGGTGGGTTATGCCGACACGCCTTAGTCTTTTCAACTAGGGGCACCTGTGTCAGATCTTGGTACGGCCATCGACTCCCTTTTTCACGGGCCCCTGGGATTATCCGAGTTTCCCCATCACGCTTTGGTTCGTTTCTCACCATTACGGTTCTCCGCGAACTTAATACGCTTGGACAGTTTGGCATCACTGCTCGAACTACCCGGAGGCGTCAGGTTTTAATGTCGCGTGGTACAGGAATATTAACCTGTTTCCCTTTTGACGCACTCGAATTACGGTGCATCTTAGGACCGACTAACCCTCGACTGACGAACATTGTCGAGGAAACCTAGCCCTTTCGGCGGTCGGGATTCTCACCCGACTATGCTGCTACTATTGCCAGGATCTTCGTTCCTGCGCGGTCCACAGGACTTTACAGCCCTACTTCTGCCCACGCAGGACGCCTTCCTACCAGATCACGTCTCCGTGCTCCGTGGTATCGGCAGTCGGCTTGAGCCCCGTCCATTTTCGGGGCCCCAAACCTCGACTGGTAAGCTGTTACGCACTTTTTAAAGGTTAGCTGCTTCTAAGCTCACCTCCCAGCTGTCTAGGGCCTGGGACACCCTTTTAATTACACTTAGCCGACATTTTAGGGCCTTAACCACGGTCTGGGTTGTTTCCCTCTCGGACTAGAAGCTTACCCCCCAGCCCGGACTCCCGACATCTACGACGACGGCGGTTTTGGAGTTTGACAAAGGGGTGAGGGATTTCTCCCACAGCTCCCTCAATCAGTGCTCTACTCCGCCGACGGTCTCCGTCGAGGTCATGCTACGACATGTCTCGGAAGGAACCAGCTGTTTCCGAGTTCGATTGGACTTTCACCCCTAGACACAGGTCACGCGAGCGATTTGCAAATCAGCACCGCTAACGGTCCTCCACGCAACTTTCGTCACGCTTCAACCTGCCCACGCCTAGATCACTCGGTTTCGGGTCGTATCCTGATGACTCCGCGCACTTTTTGTACGCCGTCCCACACTCTTGCGAGCTACGGACCTGTCGGTTTCCCTTCGGCTCCGGCCGTGTAGACCTTAACCTTGCCATCCGAATACACTCCCTGGCCCGTTCTTCAAAACGTAAGACAGAACACTGGCGACGATGCTCGTACAAACGCCTCGCGGCGTCTTCCTTCGCATCGAGGATCCTTTCATGCCCTGCCGCACCGTCACCACCCAATTTCAGGCCCTTTGCACCTCCCTATATGGGGTGCTTTTCAGCTTTCGGTCACCCTACTAGTACACTATCGGTCTCAAGTCATATTTAGTCTTGGAAGTTAGTGACTCCCAAATTCCCGCGAGATTTCCAACCCACGGTACTCAAGACTCGAATCCCGGCAGACTGATTGCGCTCACGGGGCTATCACCCTCTATGGCGTGTCTTTCCAGACAACTTCAGCTTCTCAGGCTCTGCGTTACGGACTCGGCTTATAACACTACATCTCCCCTTGCGGGGATTCGGTTTGAACTGTGCCGCTTTCAATCGCCTTTACTCACGGTATCTCTTACGATTTCTCTTCCTGCCCCTACTAAGATGTTTCAATCCGGGGCGTTCCCGATCCCTGACGGGATCAACCAATCGGTTAGGAGTTCCCATTCGGAGATCCCCGGTTCAAAGGCTCCTTGCGCCTACCCGGGGCATATCGCAGCTTGGCACGTCCTTCATCAGTGCTTGAGCCGAGCCATCCACTGGATGGTATAGCAGCCACTTCACATTAACTAGTTAGCGTCCGGAATTATGGAACTTATGCACGGTACACTTTTAAAAAGGTGCACCCTTCCACAGCGGCGCCAGCCCCTGTGTGCATTAACGCTGGAACGATTTTTCCCAAGCGGGTCGTTCGATGGACTCGCTGGGATTTGAACCCAGGGCCTCTGCCTTGCAAAGGCAGCGCTCTTCCAGCTGAGCTACGAGCCCTAGGAAGGTCTCCTGATTCGGCTTCCACCTATATTGCGTAGGAGGTGATCCAGCCGCAGATTCCCCTACGGCTACCTTGTTACGACTTAACCCCCCTTGCGGAACCCATGTTCGAACGTGGCAAAAACCACGCCCTCACATAAACCCCACTCGGGTGGTTTGACGGGCGGTGTGTGCAAGGAGCAGGGACGTATTCACCGCGCTATGTTGAAACGCGATTACTACGGATTCCAGCTTCATGAGGGCGAGTTTCAGCCCTCAATCCGAACTAAGAATGGGTTTAAGAGATTGCCTTCACCTTTCGGTGTCGGAACCCATTGTCCCATCCATTGTAGCCCGCGTGTAGCCCGGAGAATTCGGGGCATACTGACCTACCGTCGCCCGCTCCTTCCTCCTCTTTAGCAGAGGCGGTCCCCATAGTGTACCCAGCCTGCCGGAGCAGCCGCTGGCAACTGTGGGTACGGGTCTCGCTCGTTGCCTGACTTAACAGGACGCCTCACGGTACGAACTGACGGCGGCCATGCACCTCCTCTCAGCTAGTCTAGCAAGGTCATCAGCCTGGCCCTCATCCCGCTGTCGTCTCCGGTGAGCTTTCCGGCGTTGAGTCCAATTAAACCGCAGGCTCCACCCGTTGTGGTGCTCCCCCGCCAATTCCTTTAAGTTTCAGCCTTGCGGCCGTACTTCCCAGGCGGCGAGCTTCACGGTTTCCCTACGGCACCACATGGATTCGCAATCCACGTGACACCTAGCTCGCATCGTTTACGGCTAGGACTACCCGGGTATCTAATCCGGTTCGTGCCCCTAGCTTTCGTCCCTCACCGTCGGACCCGTTCTAGCAAGACGCCTTCGCCACTGGCGGTCCCTCAAGGATTACAGGATTTCACTCCTACCCCTGAGGTACCTCTTGCCTCTCCCGGTCCCAAGACCAGCAGTATCCATTGGCAGCCTTACGGTTAAGCCGTAAGATTTCCCAAGGGACTAACTGGTCCGGCTACGGACCCTTTAAGCCCAATAATAGCGGCCACCACTCGAGCCGCCGGTGTTACCGCGGCGGCTGGCACCGGTCTTGCCCGGCCCTTATTCCACATGCTTTTTAGGCATATGAAAAGCGTACGCATTGCGCACGCACTCGAGGTCCCCTTATCGCGCTTTCGCGCAGTGTAAAGTTTTCGCGCCTGCTGCGCCCCGTAGGACCTGGATTCGTGTCTCAGAATCCATCTCCGGGCTCTTGCTCTCACAACCCGTACCGATTATCGGCTTGTTGGGACGTTACCCCAGCAACTACCTAATCGGCCGCAGACCCATCCTCAGACGCTAAAGCTTTGAACCGTAAGGCATTCCAGCATTCACGGATTATCCGGTATTATCTCCAGTTTCCCGGAGTTATCCCAGATCTGAGGGTAGGTTGTCCACGTGTTACTGAGCCGTTCGCCGAGGGCATAACCCCTCTCGACTCGCATGGCTTAATCGGACCCCGATAGCAGTGGCCTCTGGCAGGATCAACCAGAATTGTATGCACACTACAAGGAATTGTGCGGATTCGCATTTTTATGCATGTCCGCTTCGACCGATTCCATATCAAATGGTTTCAGCCGAATCAATCAACCCACGTCAGTTGCAAGGTTTCTGACAGATTACGCCAGCTCACTTACAACTCCACTGTATGTTTTTCGCGACCGGAGATCGATCCCTCACGGTTGGAAGTAAATTCCACATAAGGACCGTATGTTGGCCGCGATGGACCTCATCTCGGAAGATCAGGCCTCTGTTATATAGAATCCGTAGGTATATAAGGTTAACCGGCGCTCGATACGGCACGTGTCACGAACTTCAATGGGGTCTTAAAGCAATAAATAGTTGTTTTTAAGGGGTTGCGTGCTACGGCCGTTCTGGCACCCCTGTAGCCGCCGTCGTGCAGCGTGCTGGTGCGATTCGGCGCGCGACTTTAAAAAAAAAGGCACCCGTAGCGTGAGCATCGAATATGGGACCGTACGATCGCACGCAATAATGTAGGACACCACGAAATACGGACGCTTCGAGGGGGCGACTGCTCGCATCGCCCGATTCTGTTAATCCATTGGCGAAAAAGCCGCACAGCAGCTCGATCGGCCAATAAACCCGTACAAAGATGATTGCTCTTTTTTTAGCGCTTGATAGCGAGTAGCCGCTAAGCAAACCCGCATAAGACCATATAGAATGACAGCGCAAGCTATGTTCGAAGGAGGTGAACTACATTAAACCGAGCACGAGAAGCAGTTTTGGTGGCAATCCTAACCGATATGATAGCGGATCATCTAAAGATGCTCCAGTGGATGTTGGAAAGGAATACGACGTTAAAATTGAAGATATTTCAAAAAAGGGGGATGGCATCGCCCGAGTTAGCGGTTTCGTAATCTTCGTTCCCAACACGAAGATCAACGACGAAGTCAAAATTGAAATCAAAGCTGTGAAACAAAATTTTGCCATCGCTGAGATAGTAGTGGCGGATTAACTTCGCTTGTTTTTTTGCCGCTTAAAATTGAATATATGGACTGACCGCATTATGGTTTAAGCATTCCTTGCTGTTGACGATCGTGTTGTTCGTCCATCCATTTTTCCTTTCCTACCAAAGGAAATCCAAAAAAGAAGTCCCCCGCGAGGAGCTTACCGAAGGATTTCCACGCTCATATCAAATCCCGATCATAGCTATAATAGATGCTAAACGGCTTTCTAAGCGCCTTTGGAACGAGGTTAAATGTCACAAGCATAAGGCGTGGGTAGCCGATTGCTGCGCTTCCTGCAAGCCGTAATCGAGCTGTCCATTAAAAGTGAAAGCTGATTTGAAGACTTCGAGTTCGGCCAAGAGCTCGGGATAACCCCTTCTACTTGCTTTCCATAGCACTTTTCATACAGTATCTCGTGATTGCCCCCGACACCAAAGTGGCCGCGCTTGCAGTAATCGGCGCCGCTGAGGTCAACGTCAGGGCAGGCCGCTATGGTGGCGCAACGACCGAGCTTAAGAGCGCCTTGCTTCCACGAATGGACGGCTTTGCCAAGAGCGGAAAGCCAGACAGCAATGACTGGGTGCGGACGTGTACTGCTCAAGGGCAGCTCTATCCGCAGGTGCAGCATATCATACAGGCGTTGCAGGGGACGTGAAGGGGTCTTTCTTACCCTCTTCACTTCTTTCTTTTTTCTTTCACGTTCGGCACGTTCGTGCCAAGAGAGGATCGCCCCGCACAGCAAGGTTCGATCACAGGCCTTTCATCAGATTGCGCCGGTGAAACGTGCGAGCGAACAGCACAAAGACAACGCTAAAACCGATCAGGGCTGTCCAATCGAGTGCCAGAGGGATGGCAGCGCTGCCGAGTAAGCTAAGATCGAACCCGGCAACGAGGTACGTGATCGGCGAGCAGTACACGGCCACCCTCGCGATCCCTTGCAAGCTCGCAATCGGCACAAGAATGCCGCTGACAAAGATCAGGGGAAAGCGGACGAGGTTTGAGAGCATCGTGACATTGGAGGGGTTGGTGCTTGCTGGGGACGCGAGGAGCACGCCGAGAGCTGAGAAACAGAACGCGCCGAGCAGCAGACTTATAGCCATCAGGAGAACCCCTGCGAGGCTCACGGCGTAGCCGAACGCCGCCGTTCCCGCGGCCAGGATGAAGACGTTGATGATGAGGCCGTACAACATGCCCGCCGCGACGTCCCCCCTTTCGCCCGCATAAAAAATGATCATGGGCACGAATTTAGTTCGACGCACGCGCTATCTAAGAATCAAATCTTGGCGGTATTTTTGACAGGTCATAAATTGCAGTAACGTAGCTTGGTTGCCTAAGCTTTGCCAAGTAATCGATGGGTCGTTCAACAACTGGGAGTTCCTTCAGATTATTCCATAATAAGTATGATAGAACGCCGGGCAGTCCTGCCAAGAGCGGCCATCCAAGCGCAGAGTCTTTTTGAAATGCAGCGATCCCACCACCTAATGCTAATTGTATTGATGCAAAAATGATGAGTTCGCCTCTCTTCTTTTTCGTTCTATAAGCGTGCTCCCTTTGATGGCCTCTTGGCACGCCTCACGAAGAGCTGCTGCACGTTCGAGTATTCTATCTTCTTGCCTTGTTACGACCTCTTAGTTCAGCGCAAAAAGGGCCCTCCTCATAGGAGCTGTATCGTATAGCAGATCTAGTTGTTCTTCATAACTCAAGTTGCCCGGATAAACTGATCTAATCTTGAGCAATTGCTTCGCGACGTCAACAGGAAAAACGTCTTTGTGTATGCCTTCTACATTGCCCGCGCGATGGCGAGTTCTATCGCTCTTAGCAGTCATCTCCTCAAAAATATCCAAATCAGCCTGATTAGCTGATGGTATGCCACCGAGAGCCCGTAGCGGTATGTCAACGAGAAACTTTTCGTAGAATAGGAATGCTAGTACCGCTTCTCTTGCGTGAGTCGTCATTAATGCGATTAGCTGCTGAGCTAGGTCGCAATAACCATAGGAGCACAGATTAGCATAGCTGGTGCTAAGGCCTCTCTTATAGAATTCTTTTTCCTCCGGCGTGCAGAAATCAAACGGTTCGCGGTCAACCAGTTGAGAAGTAGCATCGTACCGCCTCGCCCACTCTTTCAAGGGAGCATTTAAACGTCTTGCATTGCTTTCCGACACGTAGTCCTCACTCATTGCCTTAATAAGGACGTAGAAGCTTTTCATCCTGTGTGTGGTTGGAGGGTTTAACGCTAGCACCGGATCTAGGTAGTCATCCTGCAAATCAGAGTAGTCAGTATATGGCATTGACAAGACCGGTATAATCTTGTCATCTTTCGCGAGAGCTGTTATTTCATCAACCGAGATTCCGTGGGTTCTCTCGAACAGCTCTGATGTTTTCACAGGCGACACGGAGAACAAGACTGTGTCATAAAACGGCAGCTGTATCGTCGGAGGGTGGATTTCGGATGAAGCAACGGAGAACCAGTTAGTGTAAGCTTTATTCTTGAGTGTGCTTCGCAATTCTGGACAAAGATCAGCAACGGATAGCGTTTTTCCGTTATCGGCTTCGTGCTTTACTCTTGTAAGGCGGCTAACAGTCTTCTTAATGTCCTTATAAAACGCTTCTTCTAGTTCCTTGCGTTCCATGATTCAGTGTAAGATTGAACCAATCGTCCTTAAAGGGTCAGAAGCCGTGAGCGGGGCCCCTGTCCCCCAAATCTCTCAATCATGCATCTTAAACGTGTTTATGTCAAGCAGCTAAAACGGCGTGCTGTCGTACAATTCCTTGATATCTCGATCGTTAAACTTCAGATAGATTGCGGTCGTGTTCAGTGACGAGTATCGCAAGACCTGCTGCAATCGCCTGATGTCCCAACCGTTCCGCACACAATGCATCGCAAATGAGTGACGAAACGTGTGAGGGTGCACGTCTTTTGCGACCGTCGCGCCGTATCGCTTGATTAGGTTTCGCACCTATCGTTGTTTTAGGGTAAAAATTGGTTGATCATCGGGGGGATTTTGTGCTGAAACGTATTCGGAGAGCATTGTGATCGTCTCTGCGTCTAAATGAACCCGATTCACCACGAAGTCACCTCGCCGGGGGACATGGTGAACGGGACTATCGTTTTCCAAATTCCGCAGGACGCGCAGGCCACGACAAATCAGTCGACAAAGCGGCAATCTCTCTGCCGCATGCGGCTAAAAAAAGAGGTACTCATCGCAGTAATGAGCCAACACGAGAAGATTACAGCAGGTGCCTGGCCACAAGAACATCAACAGGACGGCGTTGTTGCAACTCTCAACTGTGGCACGCACCTGGCAAACTGCGAGTAAAGCCTTAAATCTTTATAGCCGAATTAGTAGCAGCTACGTTGTCTGTTGTGGTTTGACAGCCGCGAGAGCCTTATCTGCGCCTGCGAGTTTTGGCGTATGTCCGGTATGTGGTGACAAGGTTTACGTGAAGCATTGCACGAAGTGCCACCGCCGCGAACATAACGCGTGCATTGAGTGCGGTAAATGCATGCCAAAGGTGCCGTACTATGACAAATGGGAGCGCCGCACCTACTTGGTAGAAGCGCGGACTAGCAATCTTTATTGTTCAAACGCGTGCCGCCAGAAGGCGTACCGCAAGCGTAAGAAATGAATCATGAAAGAAGAACGACTTAAGCAAGGTTCCTTGCTCACACTGCGGACCAGACAGTTAACGCTTGAGCTGTGGGTGCCCTAGCGATTGATAAGAAAATGAAAGCTAAATCTAAAAAGAACATCAAGAAGCGACGCGAGGACGTGCCAGGCCGACCTATTAAAGGCAATAAATGGACTCGTTTCGCTGAGACTGAGACGAAAAGATGACTATGGAAATACAAGAAGAAATCGCCGCCGATGTGAAGCACATACGCGCCGACCTGAGCGACATTAAAGAGGTATTGCTGGCAATGCTCCAGGACCTCGACGTGATGGAGCAGCGCACGAGAGAATAATATGTACCATTTAAGCGCGTCGTGCGTGCGTGCCTTGCATCTCTCTCCGTGTCCTCAACGATACGGGCGGGTTTGTGCATCTCT
Organism: Methanobacteriota archaeon; assembly: GCA_963701995.1. Taxonomy (GTDB): domain Archaea; phylum Halobacteriota; class Bog-38; order Methanoflorentales; family Methanoflorentaceae; genus Methanoflorens. The sequence goes on from OY969693.1 coordinate 2,079,585, forward strand.
CGCCAATGTCCGCGACAGCATCGTGATTGATGCCGTTCCTTTTTCAATGAGGAGATAGCGACGTAAGCACGCAAGCGCATTTCCTCAAGAGCAAGCGTCGAGCCGGGCGTTATTCGCTAGTCTGATAATTCCCAAAATAGATCTATTGGGAAATGACGCCTGACACAGGCCCGTCCGTTGATCTCCGTCCTTTTTGCTCTCCATGCTCTCTAGCTTAAGCCTTTATAAACCAACAGGGGAAGCGTATGGTTGAACCGCGGGACACTATTAAAATTGAAAATGTGGTAGCCTCAACCGGCATCGGAATAGAGATAAACCTCAAGCAAGCAGCGCTTGCTTTAGAGGGCGCAGATTACGATCCTAAACGGTTTCCGGGCCTTGTCTATCGCACCAAGGAACCGAAGACCGCTGCACTAATCTTTCGATCGGGAAAAATCGTTTGCACAGGCGCAAAGAGCATAGATGACGTGTACAAGGGCCTGGAAAACGTATTTCAAAGTCTACGAAATATCGGAATCGACGTGAAGGGAACGCCGGAGATTAAGGTGCAAAACATCGTCGCGTCAGCGGATCTTCATGCAGTTTTGAATTTGAACGCAATTGCCATCGGTCTCGGGCTTGAGAACATTGAGTACGAGCCCGAACAGTTTCCCGGCCTCGTCTACCGGGTATCGGATCCTAAAGTGGTGATTCTTTTGTTTGGTTCCGGCAAACTGGTTATAACCGGCTGCCGAAAGCCCGAAGATGCGGCTAATGCGGTCGATCGAATCGTTAAGGAGCTTAAAAGCGTAAGCCTTCTACGCTGAATGATAATCCCTGAATCAGAGCGCGCAAAGGCACCGATTATATCTGCGCGAGCTTGAGAGTAGGGGTGTTCAGTATGTGCGCTACTAGTCAACGGATGAAGATTCTAGCGGCATTTTGGATCTCCAATTTCTGCAATTGGGGCCCGTGCAGTGCTCCTTTCGCGTTTTCTTTAATGTTCTTCTAGCTTCTGGAAGTAACCGAGACGAAGCGCTCTTTTTGGGCGCGATTCAAACGCAGCAAGTGACCGGATAAAGCGGCCCTTTCAGAGGTAATTAGACCTATTCTTTTTTCGAGCAATAACCCCAAGGATGGGTGGCAACATAAGCCATGCGCCGAATGCGATAAAAAGATAGGAAATATCATTATCACGTAAGGCCAGACGAAGAGATCTGGTTACTGGTTAGAGAATCAGAGGTAGAAAAATGACCACTGAAGTCTGCAGCCAGTGTGGCAGACTTATCAACCTGAAGACCGAGCCGTACATCACGGGAATCGGGAAGTGGGACAAGGAGCCGTACTGCGTGCATGTGGCGTGCTGGAAGGCATGGGCGGCGACGTATCCTTCGTCGTGAATATCCTGGTCGTTGAACTGCAGATACACCGTGTCACCTTCAAACTCGAATGCCCGAGCACCTGCTGAAGCCACCTGATGTCCCACCATTTCGCACACAATGAATCGCATATGAGTGTCGGAAGGTATGTGGATGGACGTTTTTCCGAAACCTGTATCTTGAAGCTATGCGTTCCGCGCTCGTCACGTGGTTAGAAGGGGAGCCGGAGCCACAGACTTGACCCCGGCAGTTTGCCACACCACAGCCCGTAAGGAGAAGTGTTCGTGGTGTTGCGCATGTAAGGACACGCAAAGCGACATAAGTGTTTTTCGTTCGCCTGCGATCTGTTCCCGTGGTCTTTGATTGCCTTCTTGTCATTTCTTCTCGTCGTACGCCTCTCCAGTAATAATGAGATGATCATGAACCGAAGTCTGCTCTTAAATTTGATCGGTCGGGTTGCTTTGTAAGTTATCCTTACCGCATTTTCTGACGATAATCAGGCGAAGGTCAGAGTTGGACGCGCGAATCTGTTGCTCTGAGATGTAGCTGACCGTTGCCCCAACTGACCTACTTTAATATGTGTGCGCAACGACGACACTATCGGAAGACAACCTGATGTCCAAGAATCCGTACTACCTACGCAACGTACAAGAGACCTATCTCGCCAACAAGGATGCCATTCCGGCCGACGAGGCCATCTGGGTAGCGCCACCACACCCTCTCGCCCCGAGTGACGCTCTGCTCGCCCAAGCAGCGCGTTGGGAGCGGAAGTACCTGCGTGAGCGTGAAAACCCGACCGATGCCGACGTCGTACAAGCTCGCGAGTACGCATGGCGGCAAATTGGCTATGAAGCGCTGTATCGGCGTGAAATCGCCGCTAGCCCGGCGACACAGGCAGAGCTGCTACGGATTTTGGCAAACGCGAAAGCCGGCAAGAAGATGTTTTGTACTGCCGCACAAAAGAGAAGCCGTGTCATCGCTTCATATTGCTTGCTCAACATATTGCGAGAGATGGCGCGCTGAGACCTTCACCCCTCCGATTGCGTTTGAGGCAGCTTAAAAAAAGCGGCGAATTGAAAAAGACCTTGATGCGCTTGCGTTTGCAGTGTCGGTCGAGACTTATTGCGACGCGGAGGTGACAAAAAAAATTGGGCTGATGCTGAAGCATTCCAGCAGTGCTTCCAAGAACGGTGTCGCATTCAGAGAGAGGGAACAGGGGAAACGCATGTGGACGGTGATTCGTTAATGATCTATAAGAAGAATACTGCCGCCGTGATCGAAAAGCACGGGGTTACAATGCACATTTACTATAGCGCGGATGACTGCCCGCAGGCGGCTGTCGCGTATCAAGAGACGGCTACGGGCCCATGCTGAAGAGTTTTATCACGAGAAGAGCGCATTCATCAATTACATTATTGAGGGACGGGGCACGTGGGTCATTGAAGATATCGAGTACCCTATCGAGGCGGGCGACGTTGTCATTGTTCCTCCGCGCCGGAGGTTCTATTTTACTGGCACGTTGAAGCAAATTTGCGTCACAGCGCCAGCGTGGGAGGAATATTACGAGAAGCACGTCAGGTATGTCGACCTGCGAGGCATACAGCGATGAGTTTCCACTACGTGGATAGTGATTACGCGGGCGGACATCTGACATACTCTCGTGCCAAAAGCAACGAGGGCTCCACGTGGCCCGCAAATGGGGGTTTTGCTCGAACGAAATTAGGGGTGTAACAAATGAATCGCTTGAGAGGATCATGACCCGGCGTACCTTGCTATGAAACATGGTAACATGTGTGTCAAAAGTGACAAAATTCTGTTTGCCGACTCTTCTCCCGACGAACCTTTGTAAGCCGTTCAGGCGCTATTTAGGGGCTTGCACGGGGCAGGAAAGGTAAGGTTCCAGCAGCCTTAAGCCATTTTGCTAAAACCGAGGGGATCCACCAACCCAATCAATACGCGTATTTCATAAGCAAGATTTGAGCAGGATAATAGATAGTTATAGAAAACGAAGGCATACTGCAAACACTAAGGAGGTGAACCAAGGCTCATACAAGCCTTGGAGTGTGATGAGATTAGCCGATTGCGTGGAGGTGCTGGAATTACCGATGAGGAGCTGGGACAGAGCATCATTCATCCAACACTCACCTGGGATGAAGATACGGTGGTGCTGGTGGATGCAGGCTTCCCCGGCCAGCTGCAACAGATCCGTGAAGCGATGGATAGGGCAGATGTCTCGTTCGACAGGCTCGACAAGGTGATCGTCACCCATCAGGACATCGACCATATCGGAAGCCTGCCGGATATTGTCCGGGAGTCTTCTCATAAAGTCGAAGTGCTGTCCCACGAAGAGGAGAGGCCGTACATAGAAGGCCGAAGGCCGTTGATTAAGATGAACCGGAAGCGTCTGTCGAAGAGGTTGGCGTCTCTGCCCGAGGAACAACAGCAGCGGATGGAAACGCTGTTAGCGAACCCGCCCAAAGCGAGCGTCACTACGGCGGTCGCGGATGGTGAGGTCTTGCCATACTGTGGAGGAATCACGGTGATCTTCACCCCGGGTCACACCCCCGGTCACATCTGCCTGTTCCTCAATCAGAGCAAGATCCTCGTTAGCGGCGATGCCTTAGTCGCCGCAGACGGCGAGTTGCGGGGGCCGAACCCGCAGGCAGCATACGATATGGACACCGCCTTGAAATCGTTGAACAAACTCACGCAATACGACATCGAAACGGTGATCTGTTATCACGGAGGCGTCTGCAGGGACAGCGCCAATAAGCGCCTGGCAGAGCTAGCCAGCGCTGCACACTAGTACCTGAAGGAGCGTCGGGGAGGGCATGCACGAGAGCGGTTACTTCGACGAGATTGCCCCACGATGGGACGATATGCGCCGAACCTATTTCTCTGAGAGGGTGCGGGAACGGGCGCTCTCTGAGGCACGGGTGCAGCGGGGAAAGCTAGCCGCTGACGTCGGGGTGGGAACCGGGTTTATCACCGAAGGGCTCATCGGGCACGGCTTGGAGGTGCTCGCGATCGACGAGTCGCTTCCTATGCTACAGGTACTCAGGCGCAAGGCGTTCGGTGCCGCGAGCCTGCACTGTTGCATCGGGAGCGCCGAACGTCTCCCCGTTCGCACCGGCGCCGTGGACTACGTTTTTGCCAACATGTGCCTCCACCACGTCGTGCGCCCAGCAGCAGCGATAGGTGAGATGGCGCGGATTCTCAAGAAAGGGGGCACGCTGACCATTACCGACCTCGATGAGCACACCTTCGCGTTTCTCACAGAGGAGCGCACCGATCGATGGATGGGATTTAGAAGGGAGGATATGCGCACGTGGTTTGTTGAGGCAGGGCTGAAAGACATCACGGTGGGCGACACTGGAGAGAGAGCGAGCGTGTCATCGGACTCCACTGACGATTGCGCTGACATCAGCATATTTATAGCACGGGGCACGAAATGAAGTGAGTTAAGGCTCAGTTTCTTTCGCCACTATTAGGAGTAGTACTATGACAAAGGTTATCGCTATCAACGGAAGCGCACGAAAGGACGGCAACACCGCCATCCTAATCCGACACATGCTCGAGGAACTCGAAAACGAAAGCATTGAGACCGAACTGGTCCAGCTTGCCGGCAGGAAGATTCGAGGGTGCACCGCCTGCACGAAATGCTTTGAAAACAGGGACCAGCGGTGCGTGCTCGACGACGACATCGTCAACGACTGCATCGAGAAGATGGCCGGAGCTGACGGGATCATTCTGGGTTCTCCAGTCTATTTCACCGACGTGACTGCGGAGATGAAAGCATTGGTCGACCGGGCCGGTTTCGTTTCGATGGCGAACGACGGGCTCTTCAAGCGCAAAGTGGGATCCGCCGTCGTCGTTCAGAGGCGGACTGGCGCGATCCATTCTCTCGATACGCTGCTCCACTTCCTGCTCATCGCGGGCATGATCGTTCCGGGTCTGCCGGCGATCGGTGTCGGGAGAGATATCGGTGACGTCGAGAAGGACGATGAAAGCATCGCGAGGGCAAAGAATGCTGCCAGAAATATGGCGTGGCTTCTGAAGGCTGTGACAAGATGAGGGGCATCCAGCAGGAAGAGGCCTCTTATGCAAACGTAAGCAGCTGCAGTGGCCGAGAAAGACCCGAAAACAGAAACGGGTTGAAAAGCGGCCGGATCGCGCAGCCAAGCCGTGCGTTTGCCCAGAAAAGACGACAGGCCGAAAACTTTTTTTGCCGATCGAGGCTGGCCCGAATACTTGGACGCGCTGTCACAACCGAGTAGTCACTATTCACTGTGCGTGCCAACGCTTAAGCGTGTCATAAGGAGAGTATGGAGAGCACGGTAGTTCGAACGGCGGCGTCACACGCCGGCATTGCGGCGTGGCGCGTTGTAAAGATAAGCGTCGTTTCGAAGGACGCCACTCCGGAGTTCTCTATAGTGTATGAGGGATGCGTTGACTAGGTCGTCCGCCTCTCTCGGCTATGGAGGTGATAGAAAAAGATGCACGCAAAAAAGAAAACGGAGAAACCCCTCAAGTGGTTTATCCTACCGAACGAATCGTACAAGTGGGACTTCATCCTCGACAAGTACGCCGTTGAGGAGCCAGACCAGGAGGCCACTCCCGAACGCCGGGGGATTGAAAAGCTCGGAGCAGCTTTGATAAAGACCATGTCATCACCGTAGGAGACGAAAACAGCCAGGTCCGCTACTGCCATTAAGCGGCAGAGCGCGCGCTTGTTTCTGATCCAAACTCATTTTTTTGCGCTAAAGGGACAAACGCGGAAGATAGCACTACCACTCTTGACCTCACCAATCCCTAGGCCACTTTTCTTTGCCTCTCTTTCTACCGCCGCCGGAAAAACGGCTCCAAAGCCCATGCTTTTGCGCGAAAGCCGACTGGTCACCAGTTTGAGGTGCTTTGAAACGTTCCCTTTCGTGTCTAAACTCTGACAGGTCCCCATTCCGCATGTGACGCAGCTTAACGCCTAACGTCCGTCGCTCCGCTCGGCAACGTACTGAGCTTTAGCGTATGTGCGCACTCACGGAGCCCTTTCAGCATCCTGCGTCGGTCGTCCAGATTCTGCTCTACGATCTGCGCGAATTTGCTCCCCACTATGGCCGCGCTCGCTCCGTTGTCGATCACTTGCCGGACGTGCGAAGGCAACGAAAGGCCGAATCCGACCGCTAATGGTGCTCTCCCTCGAATGAGTGAGGCGGTTCGTTGTATACTCGCGATGCTCTCGTCCTGCAAGATCTTCCGCGCCCCGGTGATTCCGTTCGCTGAAACGAGGTACACGAAACCCGACGATGCTGTTAAAAGCTTTTCGAGTCGCGCCGCTGAGGTCGACGGGGCAGCGAGAAAGATGGTATCAATGCCGCGCTCCATCGCCGCCTCCTTATACGGCGACGCTTCTTCCACAGGGAGGTCCGGAGCGATGACGCCGTTCACGCCGCTTTGTTCAGCCGCGCTGCAGAACGCTTCAACGCCCATCTGGTGCACGATGTTGTAGTACGTCATAACCACCACCGGCACCTCGTGCGACCTCGTTATCGCGCGGGCAAGGTCAAAAACCTCCCTCGGGGTTGTTCCTGATTCCAGCGCCCGCCCAGCTGCGCGTTGCAGCGTTGGACCGTCAGCTATCGGATCAGAGAACGGGATTCCGAGCTCAACGATGTCGGCCCCGCCGGCGACTAACGCATCGGCGATTTTCGGGGTGTGCTCCGGTGTAGGGTCACCTGCCATCACGTACGCGATGAGGCCGCCCTCGCCCCGTTGTTTCAATTCGCGAAACGTCGCCGTGATGGCGCTCATATGTCTGCCCCCACGTGGCGTGCTACCACGTCAACGTCCTTGTCGCCCCTGCCTGAAAGCGTAACCACGATGACGTCGTCCGTATCTAACGTAGGCGCAAGCCTCACGGCGTGAGCAACGGCGTGTGCCGACTCCAAAGCAGGCAGGATGCCCTCAGTCCTCGACAGTTCGAGGAAGGCCTCAAGCGCCTCTGTGTCGCTCACGGCGCTAAAGATGACTCTGTTCTCGTGTTTCAAAAACGCGTGCTCGGGGCCAACGCCGGGATAGTCGAGGCCTGCTGAAATGCTGTGCGTCGGCTGAACCTGCCCGTCGGCGTCTTGAAGCAGGTACGTCAACATGCCGTGGAACACGCCCTCTGATCCTGCGCACAACGACGCCGCGTGCTTTGCAGTCGCTAGCCCCGCTCCTCCGGCTTCGACTCCGTGCATCGCGACGTCATCGTCGAGAAACGGATGGAACGTGCCGATCGCGTTGCTGCCGCCTCCGACGCACGCGACGAGCGCATTCGGGAGGCTCCCGACCTGTCGCGTGATTTGCTCGCGTATTTCACGCCCGATAACGCTTTGGAAGTCCCTGACGATCATCGGGTACGGGTGTGGTCCCACGACGGAACCGATCAAGTAATGCGTCGTGAGCACGTTGGCTGTCCAATCGCGCAAGGCTTCGTTGATCGCGTCCTTGAGCGTCCGCGATCCGAGCTCCACCGGGCGCACCATTGCGTTAAGCAGCTCCATCCGGAACACGTTAAGCTTCTGACGCTCCATATCTTCAGTTCCCATGTAGACTTCAGACTTGAGCCCCAGTGCCGCACACGCGATAGCGGTGGCTACCCCGTGCTGCCCTGCTCCCGTTTCGGCGATAACGCGTGTTTTCCCCATGCGCTTTGCAAGCAGTGCCTGACCGAGCGTATTGTTGATCTTATGGGCGCCGCCGTGAGCAAGGTCCTCACGCTTGAGGTAGATCCTGGCACCGCCGAGTTTCTCGGAGAGGTTTTCGGCGTAGTACAGGGGGGTTGGCCGTCCCGCAAACGTCGACAGATATCCGCTGAGCCGCTGTTGAAAATCGTAATCTCCGCGAAAACGCGCATAGGCCTCTGCAAGCTCTGAAAGTGCCGCTACCAACGTTTCAGGGACGAAACTGCCCCCAAAGCGCCCGTACTTACCGTTGACGGGATAATCGCTATAGTCCATCTGATGCCTCCGTCACTGCGTCGATAAACGCGCGAATCTTCGCGGGATCTTTGATGCCTGCGCGGACCTCAACTCCGCTTGAAACGTCAACGGCATACGGGCGCACCGTTTCGATGGCTGCCCGAACGTTGCCCGGCGTCAGGCCTCCCGCCAAGATAAGGGGGGTGGGCGCGATCAGTTCCCTAATTGCCCGGCTAACGCCCCAGTTATGCGGTTTCCCTGTGCCCCCGTGTGCGCCGGGAACGCACGAGTCGGTGAGAACCGCATCGCATGGCGCAGAGGGGAGCGCGACGTCCGACGCCTGGTCTCTCACCGTCACGGCCTGGATCACCCGAATGCCGCGGAGCTGCTCACAAATGGCATCGCGAGACAGCGTGCCTGCCACCTGCACCGCATCGGGGGCAAGACACGAGCACAGCGTCTCGAGCTGATCGATGGTGTCGAACACCGAAACGAGGACGCCCTGGACGAAGGGCGGCGTCGCTTCGACAAGGTCCCGTGCACGATCCACTGATATGCTTCTCGGTGACTCAGGCACATCCACAACGAAGCCGAGCGCGTCCGCGCCCGCATCGACGGCTACTTCGAGGTCCTCCCTGTTCGTTATGCCACACACCTTGACGCGTACTCGCCTCATGCTGCACTCACCATCCTGTTGACCGCTCTACGCACGTCCACAGCCCGCATGAGGGCAGAGCCGACCAACAAGGCGTCTGCGCCACATCGCTTGAGAAATAGGGCTTCTTCAGGGGTCTCAACGCCGCTCTCACTCACGACGACCCTCCCATCGACGGGGACTTTTTCCAGGATATCCCTGGTGGTCATAAGATCGACGGTTAGCGTCCTTAGATCCCGGTTGTTGATGCCGATAAGGTCTGCGTCAGTGGACAATGCCCGCTCAAATTCGGAATCGGTGTGCGCCTCCAAGAGCACTTCAAGCCCAACCGCATGCGCGAACTCAATCATGTCCTCAGCTCCGCGTGTGGCGTGGCCCCGGTCAAACAGCGCTTGTATCAGCAGGATAGCACTCGCGCCGGCGTCTCTCGCGGCTTCGATCTGACAGGCGCTGACAATGAAGTCTTTCATAATGAGCGGGACCGATACGCGGCGTCGGACGGTGCCCAGCAACTGAGATGATCCCTTGAAAAAACGGGGTTCGGTCACCACGGAAATTCCGACAGCGCCTCCTGCTTGCATGTGCCTCGCAATTGCGCCCGCGTCCACGTGGACCGCTCCCATCGTCGGGGACGCCACCTTAACCTCGGCAATGAGCGGAAGATGCGCACTCCTGCGTATGCACTCACTCAAACGAAGCGTGGGGGCAGCATCAACCGGCTTATCGCGCTCCGCGAACCCGGCGTAATACCCTCCCGCGACGGTTTTGTGAGCGGTGCGACAGAGGATATCAAAGAAATCAGGCATGCGACCTCTCCAGCTCGTTGAGCACTGAAACGTTCCCGCCGGAGAGCTCGATGAGCGCTCTGAGTTTTCCATAGGCTGCGCCGCTTGCGATCGATTCAGCTGCCAGTTCGACACAATACTCGAGATCATCGCCTAGACCGCCAACGAGGATCGCAGCCGCCGCATTGGCGAGGGTGACGCCCATTCTTGGTTCCTGGACGCGGGGATTCGAATTGAGCAAAGTGATCGTTAGACGAGCGCTCTGTCGCGGATCAGTCACGAGAAGTTGGCTCGGTTTGACCGACTCAAGAGCAAAGTCTTTTGGACTCAGCTCGTGTTGGGTAAGGCTCGTGCCCGTCACGCGTGCCACGACCGTCTTTCCAAAGAGCGAAATCTCATCAAGTCCGCCGATCCCGTGGACAACCATGGCCTCATCGCAGCCAAGCGCCATTAACGTCGTGGCGAGTGGCATCACCCATGCCCGCTCAGCGACGCCGAGGAGGTGCGCCTGGGCGTTCGCCGGATTGACGAGTGGTCCGAGAAGGTTAAAAACTGTCCGCACGCCGATCTCTTGTCGCGTCTTAAGCACGGCGCGCATTGCCGGATGGAACCGGGGGGCGAACATGAACCCGATGCCGATTGATTCGATGGCCTTTTGGACCTCTGATGGCCCTTGAGACAAGTTCAGGCCGAGCTGTTCCAGCACATCCGCACTGCCGCTATTGCTCGTAACGGAACGATTTCCGTGCTTTGCAACGGTGACGCCCGCACCGGCCGCGACCAATGCCGCGACGGTGCTGACATTGAAGGTTTTTAAGCCGTCGCCTCCTGTGCCGCACGTATCGACCATCCGCCCCTTGACGTTCGGACGGATGATGTGACAGAACTCCTTCATAACCGACGCAAAGGCAGCGAGCTCCTCCACCGTTTCCCTTTTCATCGAAAGAGCGGTGAGGAACGCGCCGATCTGTGCCTCTGTCGCCGCGCCCGACAGCATCTCTAGCATGGCGGCGCGCGCTTCACGAGGCGTCAAGTTCGCTCCGCTCACGACCTTCGCTATGCTGTCCCTGATCACGCTCTCCCCCCCTTTAGAAAATTGGTGATGACGCGCTTGCCTGCTGCGGTCAAGATAGATTCGGGGTGGAACTGCACCCCCTCTATCGGGTACGTGTCGTGGCGGACCCCCATGATTTCCCCGTCGTCACACGCCTCGGCCGTTACCTCGAGGCACGGCGGGAGCGATGCGCGGTCCGCGACGAGGGAGTGGTAGCGGGTGGCGGAGAAAGGATTCTCAATACCATCATAGAGCCCTGAACCGCAGTGCCGGATGCGGCTTGCCTTGCCGTGCATCACGTGCTGCGCAGCTGTGATGTGACCGCCAAAGGCTGCGACGATTCCTTGATGACCGAGGCACACCCCGAGAGTCGGCGTCGTCGGGCTCAGATGCTCTAGGATAGCAGAACACACGCCGAAGAAGCGCTCCTCTGTCGGTGTGCCTGGACCTGGCGAAAGGATGATCCGATCCGGATCAAGTGCCGTCGCCTCCTCGAGGGTCAACTGGTCGTTTCGGTAAACGAGCGGTGTTCCGCCTAATTCGCCTACGTGTTGAACGAGGTTGTACACAAATGAGTCGTAATTATCAATAACAAGAACCTTCATCGCACAGTGCCTCCTATGTTCTCGAGCGCCTTCATCAACGCCCGAGCCTTGAGCTCCGTCTCCGTCCATTCGTTCTCAGGAACGGAGTCAGCAACGATGCCGCCTCCCGTCTGCAGGTGACACGTGCCCCCTTTCGCAAACAGCGCCCGTATGGTGATCGCAAAATCCATATCGCCGTTGTACGAAAAGTAGCCGACCGCACCTGCGTACGGTCCGCGCCGGACGGGCTCAAGCTCTTCGATGATTTCCATTGCGCGAACTTTAGGTGCGCCCGACACCGTGCCTGCCGGAAACGCCGCTCGCAAGACGTCAAAGCAGTCCGCGCCATCGCGTAATTTCCCAGCAACCAGCGAGACGATGTGCTGCACGTGGCTGTAACGCTGCACGTCCATGAACGCAGGAACGTGCACGCTTCCGGCCTCGGCAACTCGGCCTACATCGTTGCGCGCCAGATCGACGAGCATAACGTGCTCCGCTAGCTCTTTCGGGTCGCTAAGAAGGTCGTCCGTAAGCTCAGCATCTCTTATGGGGTCTCCCGTAATCGGGCGACTGCCGGCTATGGGAAAGCTCTCGATCCTGTCATCGGTGAGTTTCACGAGGGTTTCAGGACTCGTCCCTATTATAGCGCGGTCCTGCATCTTCAGGTAGAACATGTACGGCGAGGGGTTCATCGCTCTAAGCGTGAGATACACGGGTGCCAAATCGCCGGAAAACGCGAAGCTGTAGCGTTTCGATAGGACCGCCTGAAAAATGTCGCCAGCGGCGATGTACGCTTTCGCCTTCTCCACCATCGACGCGTACTTCGCCTTGCCGACGTTTAGGCGCGGATGCGCAATGACAAAGTCGCCCGGCTCACAGGGCCTGCGCAAGAGGGCAGAGAGCTCTTCGTAACGGTTCTCCTCGAGGTGGAAGTAGAACGCCTCACGGCGCAAGTGGTCGAGAACTATCCCGTCGTCGTAGATACCCATTTCGAGGTCAGGAAAGTCAAGATCGTCGACGGCCGTTTGTGGCAAACGCTCCCAATAGCGGACGGCGTCGTAGGAGAGATAGCCGACAGCTCCGCCGAGGAATCCGTATCGATGGTGTCCGTGCTGCTTTAGGCTGATGTGGCTCTGAACAGCTTCTAAGGGGTCCTGCACGTGTTTCTGATGCTGATTAACGGTGGTGACGCCATCCTTGACGCTCACGACCTTGGTCGGATCAACTCCGACGTAAGAATATTGAGCGGTGTTTCCCAGGCCGGTTCGCGATTCGAGCAGGAACGCGTAATCGTGCCCTGCGCTCAGCTTAAAGAAAATTGACGCGGGCGAAACGTAAGGAATTCGATGAAAACACACTTCACGAACGGGGGTTCGTGCGGTCAGATTGTCGGCGTCGCTAAAAACATTCACCCATAATCGCTCTCCAAGTTATGCTAAAAAGTATACATCAACGTACTATAAAAATCTTTTTAGTACATCAATATACTTTTCTAAATCCCGGCCTTCTATGACCAGTTTCTGCATTTTGCTGCGTCGTTCAATCGTCGTCAGAGTACCATGCCCATGCGTGCGTTCTTTGGGTCAATCGTGAATTGTCTGACAGAAATGGCCCGCTTGCCCTCTTGCATAAACTATCGTAATCATCTCTTGTTTTGTCGTGAAGCTGCGTATCGACGACTGTACAAGCGAGCGACCAAGACCAGCACTAGTGAAAGAGTAGACCTATGCTCGAAACAAGCTTTTGCCGCCGAACGATTTTAGGGGTGTCGCCCTGCCACCGTGACAACTAGCAACGATTTTCAGCTCGCAGCCACCATCCTTAGCCTACGTATCGTCAACGCTCCGCCAGCGCTGCCAACGGAGTGACCTACCGAACGATTTGGGCCATTTTGGCGCCCAGGAAGCGCTCAAATCCGGGTGAAAGCACTTATGCTTGAAGGTTGGATTACGCGACAGGTGATCAATCGTGCGTTACATGGTATATTTTGAGGTTCCTGTCGAAGTCGGCAATCGCATAGATTTCGAAGGAGGAGGACCGGGGCCAATCTTCGGCCATATCATGGAAAGGTTCGCGCCAGAAGCGTCGTATACACAGGCCGGCATGCGCGCTGTTTTCATGGTGGCCGACCTAGTTGAGGCACAAATGACGGAGCTCATGCTCATTGTGTTGAAAAAGTTCGGCACGTACCCAGAGTTTACGCCCGTAATTCCTGGAGCGGCGACGCCTGGAATTGCTGCGAAGGCGATAGAAGAGGCGAAAAAGGCACCCTAGGTCAGTGACTTGTTCGCTTACTTTTTTAGCTCTCGCATAGCGAGAACAACTTAGCGCGACTTGGAGCGGCGCCTGCAAATGACGAGTGGTAACAAACGGCGCGCTAATCGCCGTCACGCGGGAGTTGTGGTGGTTTTCACGCCCCGTCGCGAGCAGCCACTGCGCGCAAACTCAAGGCTAGCCTCCGAATGCTCACATCCGTCCGTTCCGCAGCGTGACGTCGCGTTCGGTCTGCGACCTGACAAAAAGAAGTGTGCCGTTGCGTGCTCATCGGGCGTGGTGGTGACTGCTACCGCAGAGCCGGTCACGTCTTCCACACGTGGCTCAGCGAAAACCTGCCACGGGTCGCTCGGTCTAGTTGTTCAGTGAATTCAAGGGCCAACTTGAGAAACTCGGCTCGCACGAACGCTTCAGAGAACGTGGGATCGGCCTCGTGCACCCTGCGCGCGAGCACAAACGAAACGAGACTCGGCTCTAGGTACCGGTGTTCATATCTTCGGGCGACTTCATCGACCGCCAGCTGCAGCAGCTCACGGAGGCGCTCCTGTTCAGCCGCAGCACCAAAGTCAATCGTTTCCGCATACGCTTGGTTCGACGCGCTTGCTCGCACTACCAACACCACGAAACCGCTGGTTCGTCAATCAGCTTAAGCCTTGTGATTTGATCGCGTTTTCTGAAGCTCGGATGCTCGCTTCCCTTTCACGCGTCCTAGTCGTTGCACCGTACGCCCGTCAAGCGTACCAGCGGCGAAAACCAAACGAAACACACGCGCAGCTGATTCCACTAGTGGATAACGCGCCGCACGAGCAGTTCCATCAACGCGCTCAGCGCACCTCGAAGCGACAATGATACGCGAGGGCCAGAGCGGAATGGGAAAAACGGGGAAGGAACTAAGGGCAAAGAGGGATATACACGCGACCGATCATCGTGATAAGCGACTCGGACGCCCGTGATCTCTCTAAGCGGTATGCGCGCTACGAACCGCGGCAGCGCTCACCGCGCAGTTTGGCCGGCGTGTTCATCGGCTGTGATCTCGGCCGCGCCGATGACTTTTCCGCTGTCGTCGCGATCGAGAAGATCGGCGAGAGCCTGTTCACCGGCGGAGCGCCCGACGCCCCGTGGGCAACACTCGGAGGACTGCGCGCGGGCCGCGGCGAGGCGCTCGATCAACCGGTCAAGCTGCGGGTTCGCCACATAGAGCGGTTACCCCCAGGCACGCCCCGGCTCACGATCATAGGTCGGGTCCGCGCGCTCACCCCAAAACGGTCGGCCGGGGCACGGCGGTTGGTGCCACACTACCTCATCGTGGACGCTACGGGCGTAGGCCTCTCCGCCATCGACGCGTTCCGGGCAGCACGCCTCCTGCCGATGCCCGTGGTGATCGGCGGTGACGACGTTTCGTACGGGGGCGGCTTTTACCGCGTCCCGAAGCGTGACCTCGCACGCTCAGTAAAGCTGCTGCTCAACAAAAGTTGGCTCCGCGCCACAAAAGACCTGCCGCTATGGGACCTGTTGAAAGATGAACTGCGGGATTTCGCTACCAGGGTCAGCATCAGTTCCGGCGGCCCGTGGGAGGAAGCGTGGCGCGATGGCGAATACGATGACCTGGTGCTCGCGGCAGCGCTTGCGTGTTGGTACGCGCTCCAATACTAGCCGTCTGGCTCGCGCTGGCTGCGACGCTTGTTCTTTGGTGCACAAGCAACACGTTTAAGGCAGAGGCGCCCTATAACCTTAAGTTTAAACCTGTTATCGTCGCACACGACGCTCGAGGAGGATCGGTTGTAATGACTGAAAAAGCGTAGGGAATCGCCGCCTATGCACTGCTTCAAAACAGCGAGGGCAAGCGCGAGCGAAAGGACGTGCAACCCACCGTCTCAGGCAGCTTAGCCGCGACTTGGTCGAACTGAGCCCGTATCGCATCCTCTCGGCGGCCGACGCATGGCGCCATCGGTGCCACGCTAATATCAGGCGGTGCGAATGCGCAGGACCGACGTCCGTTGTCTTTCACCTGGTAATATTAAACGACTGCATCATGTTCTGTGCTATCCCGACGTAATTGGGGTACACGTCTTGTGTCGCCACGTAAGTCAATGCGTAACCGGTGTTGTTGACCAGCGTTAGCTCGATGATGCCTTGCCTTGTAGTGCCTCCGCTAACGAGAGTAAAAACGAGTTTGTGCGCAGGGTAACCTGCGAGCGTGGTATTGCTCGAATTGAACTTGAAGCTAGTCGCGTTTTGCTGTAGTGCCGATATGAGATCCTGCGAATATCCATCGAGCGTCACGCTCTGTCTTGAAAAATTCTCAGGCGCTGCGATGGTAAATGACATGTCCACGCCGCTCACGTTGAAATAGGCATTTGCGTAGATCCCCCCCGGTTCTGTGCGTTGCCATGACGGGGGATACTGGATCGCAACGCCGGCGGAGCGGTTCGTGTAGTTGAGGTATCCGGAGATGTTTTTAGGGACGAACGTCGGGCTTCGCGTCGGCGAAGCGCTCGGGGTGGGTGAAGTGTTATTGCTGGCGCATCCCGCGGCGCAGACCGTGGCCGTCAGCAGCAGGGCCACGATTATCACAAAAAAGTGTTTTCGCATCTTGGAACCCCCACTGGGGTACGAATGTCGCGCCCTGACATATAGCTTCGCGTCTGTCCGTCTTCAAGCGAGCGACGATCACGACAAGCTAGCGTACAGGACACCTGTCCTGCTTTGGCAAAGTCCCCGTTGCACGTTAGTTCGTGTGTCGCGAGCCTCTGAGAACACTCAGTGAGTAAGCGGACAACATATCGCAGCGTGTACATCGAACAAACCCAGGAAGGTGCTCAGAACGTCTCAGGATTCGAATGGATAATTCAAAAGAGTCCACGCCCGGTTTAGATATTTATATGTGGTATGTATATGTGCTGACAGTATAGACGCACGAATCAACTCAGTGATATGTCCTTAAGAGGGCGGCCTGGTGGATCGGCAAGCGAACGGACAAGCACGACAGCATGAGCCTTTTGTACCGCTATAAGCCACACAAAGACACAGTTCTCCTATCGGTCGCAACGCGGCTAGACGGCGCGGGCGTTACCCCCAACCAGATCACGGCGCTCGGATTGTGCTTTGCGTTCTCCTCAGGGCTCGCGGCGCTCCGTGGTCACCTCTACACTGGCATCATCCTTTTCGCCATCGCTGCCTTTTTCGACGTGCTCGACGGCTCTGTTGCGAGAGGTGCAAACCGTTCAACGGAATTCGGATTGTACTTTGACGGCATATCTGATCGGTTCTCAGAGCTCTTCTTCGTCGTCGGTGCCGTGTTTGGAGCAGGCGTGCCCCCCTCTGCTTTTTTCGTGATTGGAGGCGCTTTCACGCTCTTGTTCGCGCGGGTCTACGGTCGGGCGCACGGAAGGGGCCCCGTGTTCACTATGTTTGGGAGGCCTGAGCGGCTGGCGCTCCTCGTTGTAGGAATCCTCAGTCCCGCGCCCCTCAACACGGTGCTTTTTGTCGCAGCAGCCCTGTGCTGTGTCATTTCATCTGCGCAAATCCTTGCTTTAGGACGATCTCGCAGGGCAAAAATCGGACGAGCCAGAGGCGCTTCAAATGACCGGCAGACACGGGCCCGCGCGATACAAAGGAACAATTAGCCAATGTGCCCCGTTAGCTCAGCGCGCTCTCCAATGATGAACCAAGCATCAGTTGCTGGCCGGACGCTAACGTCGTGAAACACAAGTACGATGCGCTCCCTGTATATCACCGAGCACGCAATGCACTTCAGGAACATCGACGCCGTGGTTTTCGATGCGATGGGCGTCACCTTCGTGGAGGGCGACGACGTCACCAATCTGCTTATTCCTTTTGCCGCTCGCGAGTGCGGCTGCACGAACCGAGAGGCGATTCGACAGCTGTATCTGCCGGCGAGTCTTGGACGGATATCGTCTCAGGAGTTCTGGGCGCGGGTTGGGTGTGCACCCGCCGGCGAACGAAAGTACCTCAACACGCAACTGAAGCTCGATCCTGACTTTATCGCCGTCGCTGAACAGCTGAAGAAGCGTTATGTGCTTGCTATGCTGTCGAACGACGTAAGCGAGTGGTCCGCCTATCTTAGAAGGCGCTTCGCCCTCGACCGACTCTTCACGTCAGTCGTTATCAGTGGTGATTACGGCTTCAGGAAGCCTGACCGTCGGCTGTATCAAGTCCTTCTGCGATCACTCAGTGTTGCACCACGCCGGTGCGTTTTCGTGGACGACCAGCCGCGAAACCTGGAGACCGCGGCGCAATTAGGGATGCACACGGTGTGTCGCATCCGAGACGATCGCGATCCGCCAACCTACGAGCCCGCCATAGAGTCGCTTAGCGACCTACTCACGCTCCTATGACGACACGATCACTTGAACGGCGACGGCGGATCGCCGTCCGCTAATTGGGGCTTTTAGCAGCGGGATGCACTTGTGATGAGGTGCACCCGATTGCCACGAGGTGTGGAGAAACGCAAGGCGGCCAGACCGTTACCAACGCAGCCATCGGCTACAGCTGTTGAACCTGAATAAGGAGAAGAGGCATATATGCGATCACACATACGGACAGCAGAGGAGGTTTCGCAAATGGAGACCGTAAGCGGACTTATTGAAGAGCTGAAAAGTGACGACTGCGACGCCAGTGGCACGGGCAATAGACGACAGTAATCACTAGCAGGATCTATGATGCATCTGCTCGCGCTGGTTGCGCGATGCCGGTGCTTGATGGTTCGGACCACTGGTAGCGCCCGTTTGTTAGACTAATCGCATGCAGCCCAGCGCAACGTTGAAGAAGCTTAGTTTCTTTGACGTCACCAATTTACTCGTCGGGGCTATCGTCGGCGCCGACATCTACGTCGTCGCCTCCTTAGGTAGCCAATATCTCGGGCCAGCAAGCCTCGTCGCGTGGGTGGCGGCCGGACTCATCGCCATTATCATCGCGCTTAACTTTGCCGAATGCGCAACGCTCGTGCCACGGGTCGGCGGCGCTTACGCGTACGCCCGAGAGGTGTGGGGAGATTTCGCGGGGTTTATCGTCGGCTGGCCGCTCTGGGTCGCCGAAGTGGCGGCGCTCGCCGTTTTTCCCGTCGCCTTCGTGCGGTACTTGACGTTTTTCTTCCCTACCCTCACCACCGTGGAGGGTGTGGTCATCAAGGTGCTCTTCATCGCGTCGATCACCTACGTCAACATACGCGGGACGAAGATGGCCGGAAGAGCCAATGACGTTCTCACGATTGCGAAGCTAAGCCCTCTTCTGCTGTTGATCGTCGCGGGGGTGATCTACATGGGATTTAATCCCGCGGCAACCTATGCGAACTTCGTGCCCTTTGCCCCGCTCGGCTTCGACCACTTTGGACAGGCGCTCGTTTTGATCTTCTGGGCGTACGCCGGGTTTGAACTCGCAGCTATTCCGTCGAACGAGATTGAAAATCCGACCCGGACGATACCCAAGGCCATCATCGTCGGAATGGCGATAGTCACGCTGTTCTACCTGTTGACGAACTTCGTCATCATCGGCGTCGTTAACTGGACGTCGCTCCAGTTCGATCCCGCGCCCCTTGCCACCGCCGGCAGCGTGGCGTTTTCGCTAACGCCCACGCTGGCACTGGTCGGCGGCCTCATACTCGGCGTTGGCGCGCTGATATCCGTTTCTGGGTCCGATGAGTCGGGCACGTTGTCGACGTCCCGACTGTCCTATGCCATCTCACTCGACGGACTCTTTCCACGTTTCTTTAGCGACATTCACGCGCGATACGGCACGCCGCATAAAAGTCTCATCGCCCAAAGCATTCTTGCGTTGGGCCTCTCGCTGTTCGGGGGCTTAACTCAGCTCATCCTCTTTTCGACCTTCAACCTTGCGTTCGTGTATCTCGTCACCAGTTCAGTGGTTCTCGCACTACGAGAGCGTGGACGGATTAGAGCGGGCCGCACGGTCATTGAAAAGATGACCGGGCCGATTCTCCCTGTCGCCGGCATACTCTTGTCGGCGCTTTTGATCTTCGAAAGCGGCATAACAACGGTCATTTATGGACTCATAACGATTGCAATCGGGATCCCTATTTACGCGTTCTATTCACCACGGAGCGAGGTAGCAGTCGTTAAAGCGACTTTTTATTCCACGGAGGCTGTACTTGCGCGAGTTGCGCGGACGCAGCGGGTCTTTCTGGGATATTTGTTGCGACTGGTAACACCCCGACGCTGACTCTATCCCCACTGATGCTAACTTCGCTCTGGTCAGTGTTCCTTTTATTCTTTCCTTGATGAGAGACGTGAAATTGCGAATCGCGACACGTTTGTGGACACGGCGTCTTAAGAAGATCATTAATCACATGACCAAGGGCTGGCAAGGCGTTCGCTCACAAAAAAACCATTGTGCCAACAACTAGGAACAGGGCGGGGACGGCCCGACCCGCGACGACAGGCGATGCGGTGGGGGTCAGTGGCTACCCAGACGTCTGGGAAGCGACCAGTTTAGCTGCGTCTCAGGTGTTCTCGTGTTCACATCTCCCGTCGCTTCGTTATGTACAAGGCTAATATGAGACCAATTATGAAGTACACGAAAATCACCGCAAGCGCCTGCGCCACCGAAGGGTAGTACTGCGCGACAGTAAGAGTTCTCGTAGTGTTACGAAACGTCCGCTCTACGGTGCGCACTACATCCACAGGGTAGGGCTGCTGGAAGATGTCGAGAACAATGCCCGATGCAAAGGTAATTGTAAACCACGGCTTAAAGTGTGCAATGCTAGCTCCCACACGGTCAATTATGGGCAGTATCAAAAAAAACGTAAAAAACGTGAGCACGACCGAATACACTGAGCTTCTGAAAATCGCACTGAAGAGGTAAGCGATCGCTAATATCCCAAACAGATAGGCTAAGGCATACAAGAATGAGAGGCTAGTGTTCGCCGCAATGCTCCCGTCAATCGCAACCACCGCGATTACGGTAATGGCGTAGTAAAGCACGACGGCCCCGACCGATATCGTGGCGCTTGCGATGAACTTGCCAAGCACGAGCACGTGCCTCTTCACCGCGTTCGGGAAAAGCAGAAGGCCTGTCTTTTGTTCAAATTCAGACACGATTGCGTCTGCCCCGAAGAACGTCGCACAGAGCACTATAAGGATTCCGATTTCGGTAAGCATACCCGACGTAAATGTCGTCGGATCAGGGTCATATCCGGAGCCTATGATGGGAGGCACTACTAGGTTTAGGATACCTATTATGACAATCAGTGCAATTATGATGAGCAGCCTCTTGCCGCGTAGATACTTGAGCAGCTCGTATTTTGTCACAACCGCCATCTGTCTAAGATCACTTGGCGGCACTATGATTCCTCCTCGGGCACAAGCCTCAAATACACATCTTCAATAGCAGACCGTGCCGGTCTGTAGAACGCTACGCGTATGCCGACACTCTTTACCTGGTCAAGCAGATCCGACTGCTCGCGCAGTCCGCCGTCGACAGTTAAGAGGAGCTCTGACGTGGCGACTCGCTTTACCGATCTCACGTTAGGCAGCGCTTGCACGGAGCTGCACTGTTCCGCGGTTATGGGCTCAACAGCGGTGAGCGAGACGCCGCCCTCGCCTACGCTCGATAGGTTGGCGACGGTATCATAGACGAGGAGCGTCCCCTTGTCAACGATCGCGACCTTATCGCACACTTCCTGCACCTCGTTAAGGAGGTGAGAGCTCATGAAAATAGTAAAATCTCTCTCTTTAAGCTGCATGATGAGCTCCCTGACTTCTATCATGCCGCGCGGGTCAAGTCCGATAGTTGGCTCATCGAATATCAGAATGGAGGGATCGTGCAGGAGCGCCTGGGCAATCGCAACTCGTTGCTTCATGCCGGTCGAGAAGTCCCCCGTTCTCTTGTGGGCTGAGTCCGACATTTTTACCTCGTCGAGCACTGCGACCGAGCGCTCTCGAATCACATCGCTGTCCAAGCCGCGTAACTGCCCCATGTACGATAGAATCTCTAGAGGGGTGAGCTGCGGATAAAGCTGTGGCGTCTCAACAACAGCACCAACGCTTGCAAGCGCTTCTTTAGGGTTGCGCACCACGTCGATTCCGTTGAGGAACGCTTTGCCACCAGTCGGTCGAAGAAGGCTCGTCAAAATCTTGATTGTGGTGGTCTTGCCGGCGCCGTTGGGACCGAGATATCCCACACAGACCCCCGGCTCTATTGTCAAGTTCAGATCCTTCAGTGCCTCGAACTGGCCAAACTGTTTGCGCAGATTCTCTGTTACGATGGCATCGGTCATGCTGTCCTGCCTTCCGTTAGCCTAGTTTAAAAAGTTTAGTAGCCGATCAATCGGCCTTTCGTGGACGAGTAGGTGCCGCCACAGCCCTGCAAACAAATCGATTATCTAGCTTATCTTTCACGTGTGCGAAACTAGTTTCCAACCTCGGTTCGTTCCCATTCTGGCTTTAGTTCTGCTCTTTTATTTTTTTTGTGATCTCGATCGCGTCGCTGAGCAAGCGCGACAAATGCCACGGCCAGTGGTCTTTACACACCAACCGCCTCAAAAGGGACTACACGGACAACCGGACGACTTACAAAAAAAGTCTGCCTTCAAAAAACAATTGCGCTCCTTTCCTCGAACCCTTTGATGAGCAACGTAAGTGTTGAGGAGGGGGCAAGCTTTACGGTAACCTCTATAAGCTGAGGCAAAAAGCCTCAGGGCGGACCGACGTCGCCCATTTCGATAAGACGCAGTATACTTCGCCGCAGTAGACTGTATGCATCCGACTACAGCGCGTTTTTTTGTGCCCTAACAGCTATCACACGAATACGGAGGATCTTGGCGCGTAATGGTTCGCTCAGACCACCTCAATCGTATTCGATCTCCACTCGTGACGAAAGCCGCCTGCTTCGTTAGCTATGCTTGGATACCGGTCAGAAAGGCTTAAGCTTCTTCTTGCTCATGAAACTTATTTGGTTAGTTCTTTAGAACCCGGACGTTAACGATGGTACGGCAAAAAAAAGTGGTAGCGGTCATTGCGCTGCTCGTTATTGCGTCGCTCTCAGTGGCCGGTTGCACGAAGACGACGACGACGGCACCGGCGTCACCCCCGGACCCGCAGCTTGCGCAATACATCGAGCGATATAACGCCACGTTAAATAGTGAGCACCCGAACAATGTGACGGCGTGGCGTGTCACCCCCATAAATGCGACGTCTGCGAAGATACAGGATGCTTGGACGTACCAGTCGTCTACAAACAGTGCAGTAAGCGTCACTTACAGTGAAAACGTCACGCTAATTAGGTTCAATTCTCCTGAGGAGGCGACTACATTCGTTAACAACCAGAGTGCGGGCTATCGACTAGTAGCGACCTCGTATCCGAATAAGCTCAGTCCCGAAGCGAATCAGCGGGCGAAAGGAAACGGAACGACAGTTTATGCCATTTACGATACAGGTTCCTCACTAGGGACTGTCGCCAAGCTGATTGTCCAGACCGATCAATACGTTTGGATTGGCGACTATCAATACTTTCAATACTTGCCATCGCCCCCGTGACCGGCTGACGACGGTCTGGCATCCGCGTTCTTGCCCACTGTTGAAGCTCAGCTCAGTGTGAACGAGAAGGTCTCTTGCGCCACACACGGCCGTCTTCAAACGGTGCGCTTAAGCGTGGTCACGGTCAAAAGAAAATGCTTAAACGGCAGTACTTCCTTTTATGTCTCTGTTTTTGTTGGTTTCGAAACGAACGAGCTAAGAGGTCAAGCGCATGATAAAAAAAGTCGCGACAATGTGCGTCGTGCTGGCGCTCGTGAGCGTCGTCGTCGTCGTCGCCGGCTGCACTTTCGCAAACCCTGCAAGCCCAACCCCGTCGACGCAAACGGGAACGGCTACAGCCAGCGCCACGCCATCGCCCACTAACAGCCAACCGACAATAATTCCGATCACACCATCTCCGATTGTGACGCCCTCACCCTCTTCCACCCCGGCCGGCGCTCGGGTCGCCACAACCCTCAGCGTTTGGGAGGGATATATGGGCCAGCGCGCGTTTTGGCTAGACTATCCGACGTATCACGTGGCGCTCAAGCAGGGAGGCTCTGAGCAAGTCCGCTACGTGATCAACGGCGCGGATGGCAAACACCCGTGTGGCTTGGCGAACTACTACATCGATAACCAGGCGGCAGGCGGCACATGGGATATCACAAAGCCACAGCCCTTATATTGGCAAGGTTGCCCCGGAGGACTGCCGGGCGGGGCGGGAGGACTCTACCTCTACCCCAACGACACGGCAAAGTTGGCGGTCGGATGGCACACACTGAAGATCGACTACCTAGGAGACGGCACTTACGCGCCCTCACAGTTCGTAGCCCAGTTTTTGGTGGTGCCATAAATCAGCAATTGAAAGTATATGGGCAAAAGCGCCCTAAAACCGCATCGAAACGCTGTGACTGCGTCGGCCTACAAAGAGCGTAATCACAACGTGCCGCACCAGTTAATTAAAAAAGTCGCTGTAGCGAGCTTCGCAGCACGTTTTTCGTCTAGCTCCTTTGTGCGGTCGGTCGAAGCACGCTGTTCACGGCGTTAGCGAGGCGCTCTGCACATTTGTTGCAGTTCGGATCGTTTGTGGTGTTCACGCAGCCGAAGCGAAGTCCGTACAGACAGGCGCCGTTTTTTATGCTCGTTACGTTCGTTGCCATAACGTTCATCTCCGATCCAAACTGCACAGAGTAGTTTCATAAGGCCGCGTGAGGCAGCGATTGTGTGGGAAAGCGTGACAGGACGTTTGTGTGGGAAAGCGTGACATGACGTTTGTGTCACACCGGCGTGCGTAGACCGGGGGCCATATGCGATGACCACAAGACCACTTCCGCGCCGCTCTCTGCCAATGACTATCCGGGTTCACACGCATTTTCAAATGTGAACAACGAGTGCGTGGAAGTCGACGAGCTCATACTCGAACTCGCGGACTACAAGAACGACTATGCCGATATGGCGGCCGAAAAACTGTTACGAAAGTGTTCGTGTAATTGGAAAGCGTATCAGTACCTACAGGACCGTGTGCACGATGCGTGGCTTCCTGACAGCGCCCGGCAGCAACTACGACAGATTGTAAGGAAGATAGGGGTGCGATCGCATCAGCAGCGCGAGTACGGGGGGGCGTGCGAACCATCGTAATGCATTAATGCTACTACGTTTCACACAGAATCATTACGAAGAAATGGCGGCTTGCAAAAATGGACTACGAAAACGAAATAAATGACTTAAAGGAACGCGTGACGAAGCTAGAAAAGAGCTTAAACGAATCAAAAGCCGAGCTCAAAAGTCTTCTCGACCAAATACGATTTGAAAACGACCGAAGAGACCTTGAAAGCCTCAGCTTGCGCTGATTTGTGTTTTAGCCAGACTTGCGTATGCCCTAGCCACTATTTCAGTCTAGCAGGATCTCCTCGATAGTGCGCCGCTTTCGTGGAGCAGGGACCTCATCAGGGTAGCCGAGGGGCAGCAGCGCAACGACATGCATTGCGTTACTCCAGCCAAAAATGTCCTTGATCTTTTGTTCATCGATCATCCTCACCCAGCAACTCCCCAAGCCAAAATCCAAGGCCCGCAACACGATATGTTCAATCGCGATAGCAACGTTAAACGCGATGCCAGGAGCCAGATCTTGGACGTTCATCGTCTTCAGTTGTTCGGCCCTCTCACGAAGAACGCGCACCATGCTCTCCTCAAGCGCGCCTTCCTTCCCAAAATCCTGACTTCTCGCGGCGATGCCTTCGAAGTACCCGTGGAGGTCGGCGCAGCATACCAGCACCACCGGAGCCTGCCCCACAAATGACTGGTGATACGCTGCTTCTGCCAGTTTGGCCTTGGTCTCGTCGTCGGAAACAATCTTGAACCGCCACGGTTGCGTATTGGAGGCTGAGGGTGCCAATCTTGCAGCTTCTATAAGCGCCAAAATATGCTCTTCGGGAATGCGGTCGCTTCTAAATTTCCGAATGCTGTGCCTTTGTTCGATCGCGTCTTTTGTGGTAAGATTCTGAGGTTTCATATCACTCTCCAGTCAATCTCTGAGACCGGTGGCATTCGACGAAGTCTATCGCCCCATCACCGCTCGTTCGTGTGCATTCATTGCTTAATTAGCTAGTGGAAAGCGTGCCGCCTGTGGCTGCAGTTGAACGCGAGTCACACCGCAACGAAGTTCGGTCACGACGAAGCAAGCAGGGTATTAGCCACGTTAGTGCCAAATCCTTTGCACTTTGGGAGCTCTGCGTCTACTATCGGACCTTTCATCCCTTGCACCTGTATCGATAGCCCCGGAACGATCGTCTGCAACGCCGGAACCCTGTCGTGGATTCGCTGCTCCATTTTCTTCATCGCTGTCTCAAAGTCTTTGGCCGTGTAGGTGTCAAACACGGCGAACGCTTCCCTTGCAACGGCAGCTTCGCAAGCTTGTCGATGAACCTTTTGACGCTTCTCGTTGGCCCGCGCGCGTGGTTTGGGCTGCCGATCAAAATCGCGTCATAATTAGGAATCGTGTCAAGGTCAACGTCGTTCACGTTGCTGAGCGTCGTTTCAATTCCTCCTACGTCGCGGATCCCTTCCACGATTATTTCTGCTACACGCTTGGTGTTGCCGTACCGCGACTCATAAACAACTATTACTTCTGGCAAGAAGGGCACCTCCTGACTGGAAGATCGTCCGTTAAGCTTAATAACCGTTGTCGATCACATCATAGATCCCATCGTTTACGTTACCTTAAGCCAGGTATGACACACGTTAGACACGGCGCGTGAGAACTGAAAAAATCGCCCGAGCGAAAACCCGAAATCTAGTGAGCAAGCGACGCACGATGTTGGATGTGGGTCGCGTTATACCGCTAGGCAAGAGCTTTCTTTCTGTTCTCCCAACCACGTGCGCTATTCTTCGACCAAGAAATTGCATTCCAACCGTTATCGAGCAAACGGCGCGTCCTTGCAGATCACTTGCGCACGTGCTCTGCCTACTGACGTCAATCGGGCGTGCTTTCCGCCGGCCCGGCCCGGACCGTCCACTTCGATCCACCCGTCCTCGGTAAGGCGTTCGAGAAAGTATTCGATTTCGCCTTCACTACAACCTGTAATGCTCGCTGCCTTGGGAATGAGCACCCAACCATCCTTATCGCCTAGCCCTCCTTCAAAGCACAGCACGGCAAGTCGACAAAAAAACTTGTCTCGACGCTCTTTTTGGTCGGTGCCGGCGGAGTGTGTGTCCATTTCTGCCCTTGCTGTAAAGTATTCTCGGCACAACAGCTGTAACTCTACGATCGTTCGCCAATACTCAGCGCCGTCAAGCCGTTATCGTGTCAGGTCAAGAACTGGCTAGAATTCCCTACCCGCGCAAAAAAAAGTTTCTGTATGAATAAGAATCTTGCACGGTGAAACTTCGTTTTACACGGCAAAAACCGAGGAAAAAGAGGCGTGCAGGCTGCGGCTGCTCTAGAAGTGCGGAATCTCAGTATGACGAATCACGCTCGCTGTTCAATTCCTCGGCGCTAGGCAACTTCACCGTAAATGTCGATCCTTTTCCAACCTCACTCTCAACGGTTATTTGACCACCGTGAGCTTCAACGATCCGCTTCACCACTGCTAAACCAAGCCCCGTGCCTTTCGCCTTGCCGGTAAAAAGCGGTTTAAAGAGCTTGTCTTTAACATCGTTCGAGATGCCGATACCGGTGTCGTGCACGCTTATCCCTACCGAGCTATTGTCTGCGGATGCGCTAACCGTGACCGTCCCGCCGTCCGGCATCGCTTGCACGGCGTTAAGGATGAGATTGGCAAATACACGACGCATAAGGTGAGGGTCCGCCGTCAATTGCAGAGCTGGAACCTCTGTCGCAAT
Organism: Methanobacteriota archaeon; assembly: GCA_963701995.1. Classification (GTDB taxonomy): domain Archaea; phylum Halobacteriota; class Bog-38; order Methanoflorentales; family Methanoflorentaceae; genus Methanoflorens. The sequence goes on from OY969693.1 coordinate 2,107,086, forward strand.
GCGCACCCCGTCCGTGTGCGGCAGCGATTGAACGACGTCTTCGATCAGCTTCTCGACAACGATTTCCTCGCGCTCAGGCACGATGGGGCGGGCGTAATCCTGGAGATCGCCCACGATCTTATCCATATAGAAGATTTGCTCACTGATCTTCTCAAAGAGCGCTTGTTCGTTTTGCCACACGTCGCGACCGCGCTCGGCAGGAGACATGCGTTCAAAGCGGAGCCGCTGCAGATCGACAATGTACTGAAGGCCTTGCAAGGGGTTGCGAAGGTCGTGACCGATCATAGCGGCGGTCTCGCCAATGCCGGCGAGGCGTTCGACATCCCTAAGCTGCACAGTGCGTTCCTCTACGAGCTCCTCCAGGTGTGCGGAATATTGCGCGAGTTCTTCGGCGTAGTGGCGAGCGGCTGCCTTCGCTTCAAGCTTCAACAGCGCCGTACCGAATTCAGTTGCGATTGCAAGAAGGAGATTTTGCTCCTCTGGCATGAACAAGTGAGGGCGCATCGCGTATATCGTGAATTCCCCCACAAGGGCACCTTCGGCCAAGACGGGAAGCGAAACAGCCGCTCCGTGCATTCCGTGGCCGGCAGCAACCGTGCCAGCAGGGATTTCCTCAACGATAACGGGTTCCCCTTTCTGATGCGAATCTCGCATAGAGGGGTGAGACTCGACATCGATCTGATCGAGGGCTTCGACGAAGGCAGAAGGTAAGTTATGGGCGTAGCGCACCTGCAGCCGCCCAGCTTCGTTTTCTGTGGCAATGAATCCTGCAGCAAACCCCAGCCGCTCAATCGTCGTAGCTAGGGCCTCTCCAAACAATGTAGGAAGGTCGCTAGCTTCGTTGATGACGTGGATAACCTCGTTGAGCAACGAAGTGCGCTGCGCGTGCTCTTGCAGCTGGTGCTGGGCCTGCTTCCGCTCGGTGACGTCCCGCGCAGCTGCAAAAACTCCTTGAATCTCGTTCCGTTCATTCTTGAACAGTGTCGCGTTGTATAACACATCGGTGATTCTGCCCGATTTGTGCCGAATGGCGAGGGGGTAGTCTCTGACAAAACCGTCAGTGAAGACCTGTCGGTAGCCCACATTTGCTTTTTCCGGCTCAGTGAAATAGTTGCTGAAGTCGCTTTCAATCAGTTCTTCGCGGGAAAGGCCAGTCACCTCCTCAGTGGCCTTGTTGACATCCGTGATTTTTCCGTCAGCATTGATGGTGACGAGGGGATCGAGACTTGCTTCGATAAGGCTTCTTGCGTAGAGCGAGGTGGCACGGAGCTTCTCTTCAGCCTGCTTCCGCTCGGTGATGTCCCGCGCAGCTGCAAAAACTCCTTGAATCTCGTTCCGTTCATTCTTGAACAGTGTCGCGTTGTATAACACATCGGTGATTCTGCCCGATTTGTGCCGAATGGCGAGGGGGTAGTCTCTGACAAAACCGTCAGTGAAGACCTGTCGGTAGCCCACATTTGCTTTTTCCGGCTCAGTGAAATAGTTGCTGAAGTCGCTTTCAATCAGTTCTTCGCGGGAAAGGCCAGTCACCTCCTCAGTGGCCTTGTTGACATCCGTGATTTTTCCGTCAGCATTGATGGTGACGAGGGGATCGAGACTTGCTTCGATAAGGCTTCTTGCGTAGAGCGAGGTGGCACGGAGCTTCTCTTCAGCCTGCTTCCGCTCGGTGATGTCCCGCGCAGCTGCAAAAACTCCTTGAATCTCGTTCCGTTCATTCTTGAACAGTGTCGCGTTGTATAACACATCGGTGATTCTGCCCGATTTGTGCCGAATGGCGAGGGGGTAGTCTCTGACAAAACCGTCAGTGAAGACCTGTCGGTAGCCCACATTTGCTTTTTCCGGCTCAGTGAAATAGTTGCTGAAGTCGCTTTCAATCAGTTCTTCGCGGGAAAGGCCAGTCACCTCCTCAGTGGCCTTGTTGACATCCGTGATTTTTCCGTCAGCATTGATGGTGACGAGGGGATCGAGACTTGCTTCGATAAGGCTTCTTGCGTAGAGCGAGGTGGCACGGAGCTTCTCTTCAGCCTGCTTCCGCTCGGTGATGTCCCGCGCCGTCTCGAGGATTGCCACCGGCACATTCCGTGCACCGTACTGCAACGTCCAGTGGCTCATGACCGTAATGGCGATGCCGGCGCGAGTGGCATGTTGCAGCTCCCCTTCCCACCTTCCCGCACGTAAGAGCTGACCCGTGATGTGCTCAAGGGGGGATGGAAAGACAGTGTGAAGCAACGTATGGATTATCACCCCGCGCACGTCGTCTTGCTTCCATCCATACTGCTGTTCGGCACCCTTATTCCAGTACTTTATGTGCCCCTCGAGATCAAAAATGACGATCGCTTCAGTGGCCGAGTCAAGCACAGCAAGACGCTGTTGTTCATCGATGACGTCCCGCTCTTCCGTCAAGGCCTGGTCAAGCATGAGCACGCGTGTAACCGAGCCGTTCGTTTTGGCAAGAGGATAAAGGGATATTCGAAAACGTCGCCCTTCGCACCATTCTTCGACGTGCATCGGGGCACCTGAGGCGATGACCTCTGCCATCCATCTCCGGCGCGTCTGTGCTGCCTCGGCAGGAAGAACATCGTATGCGTAGGCGCCGACGAGTGTGGGAGCGCTAGTGCTGAACCGCTCGACAGCTGCGTCGTTGACGGCGAGGATGATGCCTTCAGCATCCGTTAGCACCGCGGCATCAGAAAAAGCGCGGAGAAAGCCAGACACTATTTCGAAAAGCTCAGGTAGTGCATCGCTGCGTTCGTTCACTTCTTGATCCCCAGCAAACCATAGGGTTAGTGGTCGAAGGTCTAGTCGTCAACACACGTTAGCGTTCGTAGATATAAGGTTTCACCCCTGAAAAATCGCCGTGGGCTGCCGCTTCGAGCTTAAAACGCTACGGCGACTTAGTTTGCTCCTTATCGCCCTTTGTCAACTGCTCGTAGAGTTCAGGGCCTACGCACTCTTTTGCGTAGGCGCACCAGTGAATGCACAGGTTCATTTCGTTAAACACCGTGAGCCCACACTTGCCGCATTTGACCTTAACGTCTGAAGAAAAGATTTCGACATCTTCGCCGCACCGCGGGCACTTCTTGATTGTCAGGGTGGGCGTTCGTAAATGCGACGTCCCAGGACAACTACCGAACAACGACATCTCCTCTTCTAAACGACTCGGTTCCCGCCTCCAAAGTGTAGGCTATGAACGCAAAAAAGGAACGCTTCAATGGAATTGTATGCGCGCGAAAGCGCATAAAGTACTCCGTCGTGATTGCCTGAGACACCATGATCGCCGAGCGCATCAACGTTCACCAATATCTCTTCCCCGTGAGGAACGCATCAACCCCCCGCTTATTGATCGTTCTGAGGTTCTTCGTGTGAGCGTCTGCGTGCGTCGCCGTGAGGAAACTGAGCTTCTCGCAGGTCTCAAAATTAGTGCATTGCCAGCACCCCTGAAAGTCGTGCTTCCTGCAACAATTCCTAATCTTGCATTGCGGTGGCCCGCCATTGTCGCGGCACCCGCGTTTACTCCGAAGCTTCACCATTGCCCCGAGGGTCTCGTAACACGGCTCATAGTTGGCAAATGGCTTGAAGAACGTGGCAAGCCCTGGAGCCACTCGCTCGAAATGATACTCGCGCAGCTTCTTACGCAAATCGCGCGCTAAATCAGCAATCTCTCCCGAGTGATTGGGACAGTCGCCGCAGTGAAGACCACAGTATGCTATCAAGCTTACGTCGGTTTCATTCATGCTCACAGTTCCACCTTCTCTGTCCGCTGCCGATTCTATAAGATTGTTTCCTTGTGTTGCGCTTCGGCGGTAAACGCCTAGCATAGGTCATATCGAGCATTACAGCCCGAATGCTCGCTGCTCACTAATCCTAACCAGCTTTTGATCGGTCTCTGACGCGCAAGCAGGCTCGCTTATTGTCACGAAGATTAGTTAGCGCGAAGCGGATATCAGCGTTCTCGAAACATTTCGAAACAAAAACATTAGCACGAATTTATGAGTACTGATGGCAGATACGATCATGTCAATCGTGGGTTTTACAACGGACAGGTGATATTAAGAGGGAACCGCAGAGCAGACCTCTTTTCCGGACGTCACGACGTTCCACGGGCACGTTTGTCCTGGAACAGCAATCGGATACCGCGCTGCAAAGATAGCAACGCGGGAGCTTTCCTCTGATACATCAGTCGACGAGGAATTGGTAGCTATAGTTGAAAACGACAGCTGTAGCGTCGACGCCGTGCAGGTTGTAACTGGTTGCACATTCGGAAAAGGCAATCTTATGTTTAGAGATTACGGAAAGCACGTGTACACGTTCATAAACAGGGACACCGGTGACGCAGTACGAATCGCGTTGAAGAGTTCAGTGGATCTAGAGCACATGGATCCAGCGTGGAGCCCGCTGCGGGAAAAGGTGAGTTCCGGATCCGCCTCGCAGCAACAAGAGCAGGAATTCAGGAAACGCGCAGACAGGATCGCTGAAACGCTCATGAAGATGCCAGAGGAAGATTTGTTTGACGTCACGCATGTCGAAATCGCCGATGTTCCGAGAAAGGCACGGATATTTCGGTCGGTAATGTGTCACAAGTGCGGAGAGCCGGTTTCAGAACACAGAGTGCGACTGGAGAACGGCGAAGCGGTATGCATTCCCTGCTCGGAGGGAATAACGTGAAAAACTGCTGTAAAGAATGGATGCTGAGGGCCGTAGATAAACGCGACCGGGACGCTCAGCAAGGCTTTTACGCCAATAAAGACTCCTCCGCGTGCGTAATTGAGAAGCGTTCAGAATCAAGCTAGCCGCAAAGGGCTGACCGCTACGCGGTTCTGTCGAAGGCTTTTTGACTCCTGACGTGAACTTACTATTATAAGTGACGAGCACCTCACTACGAATCAAGGCGTTCCCGTTGCCGACAACAGAGTTCGCTGACAGTCGGTGAGCGTGGACCAGTCTTGCTGCAAGACGTGCATCTTATCGAAAAGCTCGCGCACTTCGACCGGGAGGTCATCCCGGAGCGGCGCATGCACGCCAAGGGCTCCGGCGCTATCGGCGCCTTCACCGTTACGAATGACATCACCCGCTACACCAAGGCCAAGCTCTTCTCCGAAGTCGGCAAGCAGACGGAGATGTTAGCTAGATGAGCAGCGAAACACTATTATTCATAGTAGCGCTGTTAAACAATTCACACCACGAAAGGAGTAAACATTATGAATGAAGATAGCAAGAGCCCGGTAACGGGCAGTGCTCACAAACACACGGCCGGCAGAGGCACGTCGAACAGGGACTGGTGGCCGAACCAGTTGAACCTCAGGATTCTCCACCAGAACTCTTCCTTGTCCACTCCCATGGGCGAGGCGTTCAACTACGCTGAGGAATTCAAGAAGCTCGACCTCGAGGCCCTAAAGAAGGGCCTCTACGCGCTGATGACGGACTCACAGGACTGGTGGCCGGCCGACTACGGTCACTACGGGGGGCTCTTCATCCGGATGGCGTGGCACAGCGCGGGCACCTACCGCACCGGGGACGGCCGCGGGGGCGCGGGGTCCGGCACTCAACGCTTTGCGCCCCTCAACAGCTGGCCGGACAATGCGAACCTCGACAAGGCGCGCCGTTTGCTTTGGCCGATCAAGCAGAAGTACGGCAAGAAAATCTCCTGGGCCGACCTGATGATCCTCGCCGGCAACTGCGCTCTGGAGTCAATGGGCTTCAAGACATTCGGCTTCGGCGGCGGGCGCGAAGACATCTGGGAGCCTGAAGAAGACATCTACTGGGGGGCCGAGAGCGAGTGGCTTGGCGACAAGCGCTACTCTGGTGACCGAGAACTCGAGAATCCCCTTGCCGCCGTGCAGATGGGCCTGATTTACGTGAACCCAGAAGGGCCGAACGGCAAGCCGGATCCGGTCGGGTTAGGCCGCGACATCTGCGAAACCTTCGCGCGTATGGCGATGAACGACGAAGAGACCGTCGCACTCGTCGCGGGCGGGCACACTTTCGGCAAATGCCATGGTGCCGGCGATGCCGCCCTTGTCGGTCCCGAGCCGGAAGGCACCAGCATCGTAGAGCAGGGCCTTGGCTGGATCAGCAGCTTCGGCAGCGGCAAGGGCGATGACACGATCACCAGCGGCCTGGAAGGTGCCTGGACGCCGAACCCGATCCAGTGGGACATGGGCTATTTCGACATGCTGTTCGGCTACGAGTGGGAACTGACAAAGAGCCTCGCAGGCGCCTGGCAGTGGAGGCCAAAGGATGTGGCTGCCAAGGACCTCGTGCCATCCGCCCACGATCCGTCGAAACGGGTCCCGACCATGATGTCCACCGCGGACATGGCGATGCGGATGGACCCAATCTACGAGCCGATCTCGCGGCGCTTCCACGAGAACCCGGAAGAGTTCGCGGATGCCTTCGCGCGCGCGTGGTTCAAGCTGACGCACCGCGACATGGGTCCCCGCTCGCGCTATCTCGGCGCGGAGGTCCCGGCGGAAGAGCTGATCTGGCAGGATCCCGTCCCGGCAGTCGATCACGACCTGATCGACACGGCCGACATCGCGGAGCTCAAGGCCAAAATCCTTGCCTCGGGGCTGTCGATCCCCGAACTCGTCTCGACCGCCTGGGCGTCGGCCTCGACCTTCCGCGGCTCCGACAAACGCGGCGGGGCGAACGGGGCGCGCATCCGCCTCGCGCCGCAAAAGGATTGGGAAGTCAACCAGCCGACCCTACTGAAGACTGTGCTGCAGACCCTTGAGGAAATCCAAGAGAAATTCAACAGCGCGCAGTCAGGAGGGAAGAGGGTTTCGCTCGCCGACTTGATCGTCCTGGGTGGATGCGCAGGTGTCGAGCAAGCCGCGAAGAATGCCGGTCACGATGTGACCGTTCCCTTCACGCCGGGACGTACGGATGCGTCGCAGGAGCAAACCGACGTGGAGTCATTCGTCGTACTCGAACCGGCTGCAGACGGGTTCCGTAACTACCAAAAAGCCACATATGCAGTAACGGCAGAGGAACTGCTGGTTGATCGTGCGCAACTGCTGACGCTGACCGCTCCTGAGATGACGGTTCTCGTTGGCGGTATGCGAGTCCTGAATGCCAACTTCGGAAAGTCCCAGCACGGCGTCTTCACCAAGCGGCCAGAGACGCTCACCAATGACTTCTTCGTGAATCTGCTCGACATGAGCACGACGTGGAAGGCAACCGCGGAAGACGATGATGTGTTCGAGGGCCGTGATCGCGCAACAGGCGCACTCAAGTGGAGCGGCACCCGTGTCGACCTAATCTTCGGTTCGAACTCCCAACTCCGAGCCTTGGCGGAAGTCTACGGATGTGAGGACTCCCAGGAGAAATTCCTGCACGACTTTGTAGCGGTGTGGAACAAAGTCATGAACCTTGACCGATTCGACCTTGCCTGATCGTAGGATAAACGTCTTTCGAGGGCTTCTAATAAGGCGGCGAAAATTCTAGTTTAATCTGCTAAGTTGCTTCAACATCGACTGAATTTGTGGCCAAATCAATGTAGATTTAAAGAACCCTATAACGGCTCCGACCCACTTAGTAACATCCGAAACGCTTCAAAGTATCAATTCGACACAGCGACCGGAGCCTAATACAGGCTCCGACAGCAGCTCTAGATTAAGTCAAGTGGGCGCACTACAAGCTCCTTTGTCCGGAGCATGCGGTGACCTGTGATCAAGGATTAACATAAGTGTAGTTTGGCTTTTGAAATGCAAAATAGAGTCATTAAGTGAGGCGAAAAAAGCACGAGACTCGAACATCCCGACGAGCTCCTCAGCAAACAGTCGCTTTTGGGATTTCATCTCCCTGACGCCCGAGTCAACACACATGATCACCTGGCTTTTTTCGGACCGCGGGACACCTAAGAGCTACCGGACGATGAAGGATTTGGCGTCAACACCTATAAGTGGACTAACGCAGCGGGTGAAGCCCGCTATGTGAAGTGTCACTGGAAGCCGAAGCTGGGCGTCCAATCACTTGACCGCCATGAAGCTACAGCCTTGGCAGGGACCGACCCTGATTACCTCACTCGGGACCTCTGGGCTCCGATCGCAACGTCGAGCGACTTTCCTCTTGTGAGTTTTTAGGGAAAAACTATTGTCAACGTCTCTACCCGCACTCCGCTCCAGTTAGCGCAGGAACCACGCAGCCGAGGGGTAGCGAGCGACCGTCAAAAAAAGCTGTCAACTGACGAGCTGTTACTTTAGCAATACT